>NZ_CP087730.1:0-4037845 GCF_044791685.1 Knoellia locipacati | reverse complement strand
GACACCGTGAACGACGTCACCCGCATCGACTACACCGGCACCGGCCTCTCCGAGGACGAGGTCGCCGACACCCCCTGGCGCCAGGCGAGGCTCTGGGTCGACGAGGCGGTCGAGCGCTCCCGCGCGCAGGCGGACGTCCCCGAGCCGCACGCCCTGTCGGTGGCCACCGTCGACTCCGACGGCGTCCCCAACGTGCGCACCGTCCTCATGCGCTACTTCGACGAGCGCGGCCCCGGATTTCTCACGAGCACGTTGTCCACCAAGGGATCCGAGCTCTCCGGCAACCCCGCCATCGCCGCCTCCCTCACCTGGCCGTCGATGTACCGCGCGATCCGGTTCCGGGGACGCGCCGAGCTCCTCGACCGCGACGAGGTCGCTGCCTACTTCGCGAGCCGCCCCTGGGCCTCGCGCATCTCCGCCTGGGCCTCGCGCCAGTCGCAACCGGTCGCCTCACGCGCGGAGCTCGAGACGGCATACGAGGCGTATGCCGTCCGCTGGCCCGACCGGGGCAGCGCGGACGACGTGCCGCTCCCGGACTTCTGGGGCGGCTACCGCATCGTGTGTGACGAGGTGGAGTTCTGGGGAGGGCGGAGCAACCGGCTGCACGACCGACTCGTCTTCACCCGCACCTCGCAGGGTCACCTCGACGACCCCGGGGCGTGGACGCTGGCGCGTCGTCAGCCCTGACCGGGCGCGGATACGCTGTCCGCGACCACCGACGAAGGAGCGACAACCGCCATGACGCCCGAGCAGACCGGCACCACCCCGGCCGTGAGCACCGAGCAGCACATCGAGACCACCGAGCGCTACGCCGCGCACAACTACCACCCGCTGCCGGTGGTCATCGCCAGCGGTGAGGGCGCGTGGGTCACCGATGTCGACGGCAAGCGCTACCTCGACTGCCTCGCCGGCTACTCGGCGCTCAACTTCGGCCACTCTCACCCGCAGCTCGTCGAGCGAGCCCGCCAGCAGCTCGGAACGCTGACGCTCACGAGCCGCGCCTTCTACAACGACCAGCTCGGGCCGTTCGCCCAGGCGCTCGCCGAGCTCGCCGCCAAGGACATGGTCCTGCCGATGAACTCCGGCGCCGAGGCCGTCGAGACCGCGATCAAGGTGAGCCGTCGCTGGGGCTACGAGGTCAAGGGCGTGCCCGAGGACCAGGCCAACATCATCGTCATGGAGGGCAACTTCCACGGCCGCACCACGACGATCATCAGCTTCTCCGACGACAAGGTTGCCCACGACAACTACGGCCCGTACACGCCGGGCTTCCGCGCTGTCCGCTACGGCGACATCGAGAGCGTGCGCGCCGCGGTCGACGAGTTCACTGTCGCCGTCCTGCTCGAGCCGATCCAGGGCGAGGGCGGCGTCGTCGTCCCGCCGGAGGGCTTCCTGCGCGACGTGCGCGCGCTCTGCTCCGAGGAGAACGTCCTCATGGTCGCCGACGAGATCCAGTCCGGTCTCGCACGCACGGGCACGACGTTCGCGTGCGACCTCGAGGGTGTCGTGCCGGACATGTACATCCTCGGCAAGGCGCTCGGCGGTGGCCTCTACCCGGTCTCCGCCGTCGCCGCGAACAAGGACGTCCTCGGGGTCATCACTCCCGGCTCGCACGGCTCGACGTTCGGCGGCAACCCGCTCGCTGCCGCGATCGGGCACGAGGTGTGCCGACTGCTCGCCACCGGCGAGTTCCAGGACCGTGCGCGCCGCCTGGGGGACCGCCTGCTCGCCGGGCTCGAGCCCCTCGTGGGCCACGGCCTCGACGAGGTGCGGGTCCGCGGGCTGTGGGCCGGGCTCGACGTCACCCCCGGCGGGCCGTCGGGCCGCGAGCTGTGCGAGCGCCTCATGGAGCGCGGGATCCTCGCCAAGGACACCCACGGCATGACGATCCGTCTCGCCCCGCCGCTCGTCATCACCGAGGACGAGGTCGACCTGATCGTCGCCGCGGTCAAGGACTCGCTCGAGGGCTGAGCCCACGTCGGCTCGTGTCCGCGCTCACCGCACGTCGGAGAGCGCGGACAGGTCGTGCATGAGGCTCGCCCACCGCGTGGGTGGCAGGTCCTCACTGATCTCGTCGGCGAGGTCCGCCAGCACGGACTCGATGGCGCGCGCGAGGTCGGTGCCCTCCTCGGTGAGCACGACGGCGCATCGTCGGGATTCGCGCGCGTGGCCGACCCTTCTGACGAGACCCGCCTGCTCGAGGTGGTCGAGACGGTGTCCGACCGTGGACCTGTGCCGGTCGAGGTACTCGGCCAGCTGCGTCGGCGTGGTCACTCGCTCTGCGACGCGCAGGAGCAGGTCGACGTCGACCATCGTGCGCTGGCTGAGCCGGCCGAGCGTCGGCTCGACGCACGGAGCGAGCGCTCGCAGCATCATCCTGTCGACGGCGCTGGATGCCTGGCGCAGGAGGATCGGCAGGTTGCGCGGATCGTCCCTGTCGACGCGCTCCCAGCGTGCGGAGAAGCCCGGTTCCCGGTGGTGGATCGGCTCACGGCGCTGGTCGTCGGCGAACAGGTGTCTCTCACGTCCCATGGGGAGAGCCTGCCCGGTGTCGGCGCTGACACCGAGGCGTCATCCACAGGGTCGACATGCAACCGGGTCGCCGTCCATACGGTCGCCACCCATACGGTCGCATCCACACGCGGGACATCCATACGGTCGGCATCTACACGCGGGACATCCATGCGGTGCGCTCCGCGTGTCGACCGGCGTCAACGGGGCCGAGTCACCCTGTCTCCCGGCAGTATGTTGCCCGAACCAACGTGAGTTGTCGCATGACGCAACACAGTTGGTTGAGGCAACGGTCATTCCGGACCACCACCAGCGACGTCGGAAACCAGCGACACCGGCACCGATGGCGTGGGCCACCGGCCGAGGAAGGGTTCGCTGTCCGTCGAGGGTCGAGTCAACCCGCCAGGGACGAGCGGCGGAAGGTCAGGCGGCGGCCGTGATGCGCGCGTGCCAGTCGACGAACTCGCTCACCGAGCGGCGCATGTCGGTCGACAGCCCGGTCGCTCCGACGCGTCCGGCGATCTCCGCGTCGGCTCCCGCGCCGCCTATCGTGAGCGGGTAGTGGCGAGCCAGCATCCGCAGCGCACCACCGTGGGCCTCGAACGAGCGGCGACGCGTCGCCGCGACGACGACACCGGAGGCGGCGACGACACGGCATACGTCACCGAGACCCGGCAGGGGAGTGTCCGAGCCGAGGAAGCGTGAGGGCACCCCCGCTCGGGTGATGAGCACGTGGAAGCAGAGCAGCCCGAGGTCGTGACGCTCGCCGGGTGGGCAGGCGAGGACGACCGGGGACGGGCCCGCGTGCGGCGCCGGGTCGGAACCGCCGGACAGTGCCTCGCCCATGAGCCAGCCCCGCACGATCTGGCTGGCGAAGTGCTCGTGGGCGACCGTGTGCGTACCGCGTTCCCAGGCCAGGCCGATCTCGCGGAGGAAGGGCAGGACGACGTCGACGACGGTGTCGTCGACGCCGTGCTCGTCGCTGTGGGAGCGGAGGATCGAGCGCAGCGCGATCTCGTTGAGGGTGCCAGCGGCGTCGAGCAGGGCCGCTACAGCGGGCGCCGCTGGATGCGCGGCGGGGGAGATGGTCACCTCCGGAGCATAGGTGGTCACGTCCCCTACCTGCGGTTATGCCGTCAGGCGGATATTGCGCCTCGGCGCCGTCGGCGGCCGGATGAGCGTGGGACCGAGGGCGTGGCGAGGGGCTCCGGTGACGGCCTCGGGTGGCAGGGTTGGGCCATGACGACATCGGACCGCCCGCGCCAGATCGCCGTGACCCTGGCCGAGATCTTCTGCGTGCTCGGCACGCTCGTCGGCGTGGGAGTGATCGGCACCCGGGTCGAGGAGTCGTCGGGTGGGTCGCTGGCGGCGGACGCGACCCTGCTGGCCCCGGCGGGCCCGGCGTTCTCGATCTGGTCGGTCATCTACCTCGGACTCGCTGCCTACACGGTGTGGCAGTGGCTCCCGGGCCCCGGTCGCAGCGAGCTCGCCCGCCGGACGGGATGGATGGTCGCGGCCTCGATGGTGCTCAACGCCGCGTGGCTGCTCGTCACCCAGCAGGGCTGGATCTGGGTCAGCGTCGTCGTCATCCTCGCGCTGCTGCTCGTGCTCGCCCGGCTCGCCCTCGAGCTCGCCTCGACGAGCGAGGACGCTGCCGGACCCATCGGCACCTGGCTCGTGCGCCTCACGGTCGGCCTCTACCTCGGCTGGGTCTCCGTCGCGACCTTCGCCAACATCGCCGCCGCGCTCGGCAGCAGTGGCGTCAACGTGACGAGCGGCGGCGCGGTGGTGGCCGCGGTCCTCGCCCTCGTGCTCGTCACCTCGGTCGCCGTCGCGCTCATGCGGGCCGAGCCGACCCGGTGGGGTGTTGCCGCCGCCGCAGTGTGGGGCCTGTCGTGGCTGGCCTTCGGCAGGTTCGCCGACGAGCCCCGTTCGGCCGTCGTGGGCGCTGGTGCCCTCGTGGCGGTCTTCGCCGTCGCCGTCTCCGCGGCCGCCCTCACCGTGGGTCGGCAGAGCGACGTGCGTTCTGCGTGATCGCCTCGGCCATCTCGGCCCGGCGCCCGCGAGGCAGGTCGTGCCCCATCTCGGGGAACATGAGCAGCCGTGACCCGGAGATGGCCCTCGCTGTCGCGACACCGCCGCTCGGCAGGACGAGCCGGTCCCGCAGCCCGTGGATGACGAGCGTCGGCACCGTGATGGTCCGCAGCCGGGCCGTGCGGTCCGGTGAGGCGTTGATCGCGTTGAGCTGACGGTCCCGGCTCACCGACGTCACCGTGCCCCGCTCGACGTGCGCCTGCGCCATGAGCCGCATCTCGTCCGCGTCGAAGTCCTTGCCGGCGATGACGCGGAACGCCTCGACGCTCGCCGCGATCGCCTCGTCACGCGTCCTCGGGGGGTTCGCCCGGATCTGGCGCACGAGGGCAGGCAGCAGCTTGGCCGAGGTCCGGCCATGGCGGCGGTGGCCGGTGTTGGACATGATCGAGCACAGCGACCGCACCATCTCGGGCCGGCTCACCGTGAGCTCCTGCGCGATCATCCCGCCCATCGAGGCGCCGACGACGTGGGCCGAGGCGATGCCGAGGTGCTCGAGCAGGCCCGCGGCGTCGTCGGCGAGGTCACCCAGCGTGTAGTCGGCCCGGGCCAGCCGACGGGCCGCGAGCCCACGCGCGATGTCGCCTCGGCTCGGGGGAGGTGCGTCGGTGAAGGAGGACAGACCCTGGTCGCGGTTGTCGTAGCGGATGACCCGGAACCCTTGGTCGACGAGCAGGTCAACGAGGTCCTGGGGCCACGCCACGAGCTGGGCGCCCATCCCCATGATGAGGAGCATGGGTTCGGCGTCGTCCGGACCGTCGACGACGTACTCGATGCGCACGTCACCGATCTGCGCTGAAGTCATGGCGTCATCCAACCAAACCGTGCGACGTAGGCTGTCCGCCGTGCTCCTCCCGCTCACCCAAGTGCTCGTCGCCGTCGCGGCGCTGCTCATGCTCGTGGCCCTCGCCTACGCCCTGTTCGACCGGCTCATGGACAACTGGCTCCTCGCCCTCGTGACGCTGGTCGAGGTCGGTGTCCTCGTTCAGCTCGTCCGCGGTCTCGTCGGCATCGGTGACCTCGACGGGCACCGCGCGACATTCATCGCCTACCTCGCCACCCTGCCGTTGGTGCTCGCCATCACGACCCTGGGTGCGATCAAGGACAAGACGCGCTGGGCGATGGCCTCGGTGGGCGTCGGCGCGTTCGCCGTGGTCGTCATGACCCTCCGCCTCCAGCAGATCTGGGACCTGTATGCCTGACGCCGGCGACACCCGCACCGACAGCGACACCACCCCCGCCACCCACTCGGGCCGCGGGCCGGGACGCATCCTCGTCGTGGTCTACGGCGTGCTCGCGCTCGCGGCGACCGGTCGCTCGATCCTCCAGATCGTCGAGTACTTCGACCGGGCGCCGCTGGCCTACCTGCTGTCCGCGCTCGCCGCACTCATCTACGTCGTCGCCACCGTCGGCATGGCCCGCGGCGACCGGGCCTCGACCCGTGTCGCCCTCCTTGCGTGCACCGTCGAGCTCGTCGGGGTCCTCGTCGTCGGGGCGCTGTCGTATGCCGTCCCGAGCGCCTTCCCGGACAAGACGGTCTGGTCGCACTTCGGCTCCGGCTACGGCTACGTGCCGCTCGTCCTGCCGGTGCTCGGCATCTGGTGGCTCAACCGCGTGAGGACGTCTCCCAGAGGTTGATCCCGGCGTCGACCGCGTGCTTGTCGATCGCCTTGAGCTCGTCGTCGCTGAACTTGAGATTCTTGACGGCGAGCAGGTTGTCATCGAGCTGCTCGACGCTCGACGCGCCGACGAGCACCGAGGTGACGCGCTCGTCGCGCAGCAGCCAGGCGAGCGCCATCTGCGCGAGGGTCTGACCACGCTTCTGGGCCATCGTGTTGAGCGCGCGCACGTGCTTGAGCGACTCCTCGGTGAGCAGGTCCGGGGACAGGCTCTTGCCCTGCGAGGCGCGCGAGCCCTCGGGGACGCCCTTGAGGTACTTGCTCGTGAGCATCCCCTGCGCCAACGGTGAGAACGCGATGCACCCGACGCCCGTCTCACCGAGGACGTCGAGCAGGTCCTCTTCGACCCAGCGGTTGAGCATCGAGTAGGACGGCTGGTGGATGAGCAGGGGAGTGCCGAGATCGCGGAGGGTCTCGACGGCCTCGCGCGTGCGCGGACCCGAGTACGACGAGATGCCGACGTAGAGCGCCTTGCCCTGTCGCACCAGGGAGTCGAGCGCGCCCATGGTCTCCTCGAGCGGGGTCGTCTCGTCGAAGCGGTGGCTGTAGAAGATGTCGACGTAGTCGAGCCCCATGCGCTTCAGGGACTGGTCGGCGCTCGCGAGGATGTACTTGCGACCGCCACCGCCCTGGCCGTAGGGACCGGGCCACATGTCGTAGCCCGCCTTGGAGCTGATGATCAGCTCGTCACGGTAGGGCCGGAAGTCGCGGGCGAAGAGCGTGCCGAAGTTGCGCTCGGCGCTGCCGTAGGGCGGCCCGTAGTTGTTCGCGAGGTCGAAGTGCGTCACGCCCCGGTCGAACGCGCGACGCAGGATCGCCTGCTGCCGCTCGAGCGGCACGTCGTCACCGAAGTTGTGCCACAGGCCCAGGGAGATGGCGGGCAGGTCGAGACCGGATCGCCCGACCCGGCGGAACGGCATACCGGCGCGGTAGCGACCCGGGGCCGCCTTGTACTCGTCGACGTGGAAGGTCATGCCCCCATCATGCCCGCGTCCGCCGTCACGACGAGGCCGTCCACCTCCCGAGACGGTGATGTCGTATGCCGGCCACGCGCCGCTACCGTTGGGACCAGGTCATGAGTGCCAGCGACAAGCCCCGGCTCGCTGGCCGGCAACCCTCCAACCGCGGTGGGGTGCCCCGGGTGAAGACCAGGCGCGACGCCGACCGGCGTCCGCAAGCACGGCACACAAGGAGCAAGGCCATGGCCGACGACGCCACTTCCGCAACCCCGAACTGGTCCTTCGAGACCCGTCAGATCCACGCCGGGCAGGAGCCCGACCCGACCACGGGGGCGCGGGCACTGCCGATCTACCAGACGACCTCCTACGTCTTCAAGGACACCGAGCACGCGGCGAACCTGTTCGCGCTCAAGGAGTTCGGCAACATCTACACGCGCATCATGAACCCGACGCAGGACGCCGTCGAGCAGCGCATCGCCTCGCTCGAGGGTGGCGTCGGAGCGCTGCTGGTCGCCTCCGGCCAGGCCGCCGAGACCATCGCGATCCTCAACGTCGCCGAGGCCGGAGACCACATCGTCGCGTCACCGTCGCTCTACGGCGGGACGTTCAACCTGCTCAAGCACACGCTGCCCAAGTTCGGCATCGAGGTGACGTTCGTCGACGACCCCGCCGACGCCGAGTCGTGGCGAGCAGCGGTTCGCCCCAACACCAAGCTCTTCTTCGGCGAGACGATCTCGAACCCCAAGATCGAGATCCTCGACATCGAGGCGGTGGCAGCCGTGGCACACGAGGCGGGCGTGCCGCTCATCGTCGACAACACGGTCGCGACTCCCTACGTGCTGCGTCCGCTCGAGCACGGCGCCGACATCGTCGTGCACTCGGCCACGAAGTACCTCGGTGGCCACGGCACGACGATCGCCGGCGCCATCGTCGACGGCGGGACGTTCGACTTCGGCAAGGACCCCGAGAAGTTCCCGAACTTCAACACGCCCGAGGAGAGCTACCACGGGCTCGTCTTCGCCCGTGACCTCGGCGTCGGCGGGGCGCTCGGCGCCAACCTCGCCTACATCCTCAAGGCGCGGGTCCAGCTCCTCCGCGACCTCGGTCCGGCCGTCGCACCGTTCAACGCCTTCCTCATCGCCCAGGGCATCGAGACGCTCAGCCTGCGCATCGACCGCCACCTCGAGAACACCAGGGCCGTCGCCGAGTTCCTCCAGGGGCACGAGCAGGTCGAGTCGGTGCGGTGGGCCTCGTTGCCCGGCGACGACTACTACGAGCTCGCCCAGAAGTACACGCCCAAGGGGTCGGGCGCCGTGCTCGCCTTCGAGATCGTCGGCGGCGCCGAGGCCGGACGGACCTTCGTCGAGTCCCTGCGGCTGCACTCGCACGTGGCCAACCTCGGCGACGTGCGCTCGTTGGCGATCCATCCCGCGACGACGACGCACTCGCAGGGGCCCGACGCCGACCGGCTCGCCGCCGGCGTGACGCCCGGGCTCGTGCGCCTCGCCGTGGGCATCGAGCACATCGACGACATCCTCGCCGACCTCGAGCAGGGCTTCACCGCAGCCAAGTCCACCTGACCGGACCCGCCGGGACGCGAGGGGCGGGCCGCGAGGGGCTGTGGACAACTCCGCGGCCGCTCTCGCGGTTCGCCCTACCGTCGGCTCATGACGACCCTGCACATCGACGCCGGGTGGATCGCCCAGCTGGGGGTGTCGCTCGCCGACGTCTCCGCCCAGCTGGCCGACGCCGGCGATGGCGATCTCGACACCGCTGCGTTCGGCCCGGGTGAGGCGAGCGGCGCCTTCGCCCACCTCATGGAGGGCTGGCGTCGTCAGCGTCTCGCTCTCGTCGAGCAGCTCACCGACCTCTCCGACAAGGCGTCCATCGCGGGTGGTGCCTACGTCGAGACCGAGGCGAGGGTCGGTCGGTCCCTGGGTGGCGGGCCGCGGTGAGCCGAACCCTCCTGCCGCTCGAAGGCCGACCCGAAGGGCTGAGAGGGCTCGCGGACGTCCTGAGCGGGGGAGCGACGCGGCTCGCGGCGATCAACACCGTGCTCCTCGGCCTGCGTGCCGGCGCCCGGTGGGACAGTCCGTCCGGGCACGCCTTCGAGTCCGCGGTGCAGGCCCCTCCGCCGGTCATCGCGGCGGTCATCGAGAGGTATGCCGGCGCGGCCCGGTCGCTGCGCACGTTCGCCGACGAGCTCGAGGAGGCGCAGCACACGGTGGGCGAGGCGCTCGCCTCGCACAGGGAGGCATGGCGCCGGCACGACACCTTCATGGAGCGGCGTGGTGTCGCCGTCGACTCCGTCGAGCAGCAGGACCTCGAGAGGGCGATGAACGCCGAGGTTGCCGTCATCGCCGAGGCCGAGCGTCGTCACGCCGTCGCAGCCATGCGCCAGACGGAGGCCGACCGCGCGTGCGCCCGGACCCTGCGCGCACTGGCCCGCGACGCCCTCGACGACCCCACGGCATACAGCGCCCTGGTGGCCGGTGGCGCGGCCTCGAGGCCGGCTGCCCTCGTCGGCGGAGTGCTGCCGGGCCGGTTCAGGCTCGTCGGCGCCGCGGGGGCCGCGGTGGGCACGCTCACGCAGGTGGGACTCCTCGTCCTCTACGACGAGGGCTCGTGGAAGGAGGTCGGCACCAACGTGCTGGGCGCCGCCGTGACGGCCCTCGGCTCGGTGCTCGTCGCGGGCTCCGCCGTGGGTGCGAGGGCCGTCGCCACGGGCGGGCGGCGCGTCTTCGGCAAGACCGCCAACCCCACCATGGGCTTCCGGCTGGGAGCGGGGGCGCGCACCACGTTCGACGACTGGGTCGACGGCTGGCGCACCAAGGTCGGGCTCGCGGTCAGGCCTCGTCCCAGCCCGGTCGTGCCGCGCCCACTTCCGCCGGCGACCTCGGTGGCCGGCAAGGCCCGCAACGCGACCCTGCGGGCGGTCGACGGGGCGTTCCTGGACAGCTGGAGGATGGCCAGCGCGAGCGGGCCACAGGCTCAGCGGATGTTCGTCGCGGGGGTGACGATCCAGCAGGCCCCCACCGTCGCCAAGCAGGTCAGCAACACCCTCGAGCGGCGGGTGGAGCGACAGGAACAGGCCGCCCGCCGGGAGCGGGAGGCGACGGAGGTCCCCGTGGAGCTCAGGGCGAGGTGACCTCGAGGATGCCGTGGGCGCCGCGCTCGGCGTCGACCATGATGTGCGAGACGAACGGGTAGTGGCCCGCCTGAGGGGGCACGAGCTCGACGAAGCCGCCCTGCGCGGGCAGGAGGGCCAGTGACTGCGCGCCACCTGCCGTCCCCGGCTGGCCCGGACGCAGCAGCCAGGCACCCTCGCTGAAGACGGTGTCGAACTGCCCGCCGACGACGTGGAAGGACGACGGGCGGCTCGGCCCGGCGTCGAGCACCCAGAAGCGCACCCGCTCACCCGGGCGGGCCGGCAGCTGGTCGTGGTCGTACTGGCTGGCGAACCCGTTGAAGACCACGGCGTCGGGGCGTTCTGCCGCGACCTTGCCCGGGTCTGCCGACTCGGCGCCCAGGTAGACCTCCGACTGCACGAGGAGGTACTCGCGGTCCACGGCCGGCAGTCCGGGCGGGTCGATGACGACCGCACCGAACATGCCGTTCGCGATGTGCAGGGACATCGGCATCGTGCTGCAGTGGTACATCCAGACGCCGGCCTTCGTGGCGGTGAAGGTGTAGGTGTGCGTCGCGACGGGCGCGATGGTGCGCATCGGCTCGTCGGGGGCCAGTGCCCCGGCGTGGAAGTCGATGGAGTGGCCCGTCGTCGCCGCGTTGTGCAGCGTGATGACGAACCTGTCGCCGACCCTGCCCCTCAGGACCGGGCCGGGCGCGGTGCCGTTGAACGTCCACAGCGTCTGGCGGACCCCCACGGCAACCTCGCGCTCGACCTCGCTCACGGTGAGGTCGACCCGGTGCACCCTGCCCACGGGTGCTGGTGCCAGGGCCGCGTCCCGGGCCCGGAAGCCGGACGCCGGCTCCGCCATGACGTCGAGCCGAGGTGCGGCCGCGCCAGCCTTCGGCGTCGTGCCGGAGTGGTCGTGACCGCCCGTCGTCGCGGTGCTCGACCCACCGCTCGACCCACCGCTCGACCCACCGCTCGGCTCCTCGAGGCCCGTGACGTCGACGGCGAACAGCATGCCCATCTGTCGATGCCCCGCGATGGTGCACCAGCCGTCGCGGTCGCGGCCGACGACGGGCACCTCGACCCTCCCCCTGGCGCCGGGGGAGAGGCGTCCGCTGCGCTCTCCGCTCTCGAGAGCGAGGTCGTGGACGTCGCTGTCCTCGTTGACCACCTCGACGACGAGCCGGTTGCCGGCCGGCACCGACACTGACGCCGGGTGGAACCGCATCCCTCGCGCCTCCACGCGCAGGGTGGTGGTCTCGCCCGTCGCGGCGACGACGCCGGCGGCAGAGCGGCCCACCCCGCCGAGAGCCGTGGGGTCGGCGGCGACTCCCGCTGCCGTCGCGAGGACGACCGCGGCCAGACCGACTGCCGCCATTCCCGTATGCCGTGCGCGCACGACCGAGCGAGGCTCCGGCACGTGGCGCTCGGGCCGAGCCGGGGGTGGCGCGAGCGGACGGCGCGATCGCCGGATGGCCACCGCGAGGAGGGGGAGGAACGAGCCCATGGAGCCCAGCACGAGCATCGACACGACCACGCGCACGAGGCTGGGCACGGGGGCGAGGCACAGGGCCAGCCCGAGGTTGGTCAGGACCACCCTGGTCGCCGCTCCTCGCTCGAGAACGGTCCCGAGCTCTCGCACCCGGGCCGGGCCGCCTCCGAGGACGACGGGGACCAGGTAGGTGAGGGCGCCCAGGAGGACCTGTCCCGCGAAGCCGACGGCGAGCGGCGTCGTCACCTGGTGGGCGCGCTCCCCGGCGTCGAACCACGAGGGCGCGGTGCCGAGGAGTGCCGCGAACCACCCGAGACTCACGACGAGCCACGCGACGGCAGCCAGGACCGACCACGCGGCGAACGACTGGGGCGCCTTCGTCCTCGCGGCGGAGAGAGCGGGACGCAACGCCCACAGCGCGCCAGCGAGGTAGCCGAGCACACCGGCGGCCGCCACGGTCATGAGCCCCGCAGCGGCGCCCACGACGACGAGGAGCACCGAGCCGACGAGCACGGGCAGCGCACGTCTCGAGGTGCGCTCGGCGCCGACGGCCAGCCTGGTCCGCAGGATCGTGGGCCACAGGGTGAGCAGGGTGCCGACGACGGTGAGCCCGACCCAGCCGAGGATGTTGGCGGCCACGTGCGCGACGAGCAGCCGACCGTGCACAGCCTCGGCCGGATGGCGCGCGAGCAGGGTGCCGAGCGCGGCGCCGACCGGCAACGCACAGGCGGCGGCGACATAGTGGTGGACCGAGGTCGCGAACCGAGCAGGGAGGGCGCGGTGCGCCAACCGAGCGAGCGAGATCCCGTGTGCGGCGATGGCGGCGCCGACGACCACCGCTCCCGCCAGCGTGGCGGACCACGTGGCCGTGACCATCCCGACCACGACCACGGTCACGCCGGTGTTGAGGCAGCTGAGCCGGACCACCTCCGCCCGGCGTGACGTCGGGGCGTTCTTGAGCAGGGCGTGGGCGAAGTGCGTGCTCCACACGCAGATAGCGTTGGTCACGGCGCCCAGGAGCAGCAGGTGGACCATGAGCCAGCGGGACTCGGGGACGAAGGGGTGGACGAGAGTCGTCACGAGCAGGGCCGAGAGCCACAGGACGACCCCGGCGTTCGCGCCCAGGAGCCACCCGACCCTCGGGCTCGCGGCCTTCACCGGACCACCTCGAGAGGGGCGGTGGAGCGCGGCGGCAGAGGGGGTCCGGTGGCAGGCACCGGTTCGTCATCGCGGTCGCTCACCCCGCGCCGGCCCCGTCCTGACACCGCCGACCAGATGAGCACGCCGACGAGGCCGAGGACGGCACCGACGTTGAGAGCGCCGCCGATCCGCAGAGCAGGCTCCCAGCCACGGGCGTCACCACCTGCGACGCGCACGAGCAGGGACACCTGGAGGAGCGCAGCGGGACCGTAGAGCGCCGAGCGGTAGGGCAACGGGACGCGCAGCACAGCAGGCAGGATGACCGGCGCGTGGGCCATGACCATCGACATGGTGAAGCCGAGGAAGACGGTGTGCACCAGCGCGTCGTACGCCGGTCCGTCCAGGACCGGACCCGCGAGGACCAGCACGCCGGCGGCCACCGTGAGCCAGGCATAGCCGGCGAGGAGGCATGCCGCCGCGAACCGGGGGAGGCCGGTGGAGCGGACCGTGCGGCGCGCGACGTCGTGGGTGGCGAGCCATCCGACGAGCCCGAGCAGCACCAGCCCGAACACCGGCTGACCGACGGCGGGCCAGAGCAGGGTGGCAGGGGTGCTCAGGGCGAGGCCCACTCCCGCGAGCAGCACCGGCTCGTCGCGGGCAAGGTCGATCCGCGCCAGCTCGAGACGTTCGCCGGCGATGGTGAGGACCACGAAGCCGACGAGCCAGGGCAGCAGGCGGGGGACCGGCACCGACCCCAGCCACAGCAGGGCTGCGCCGGCGGCGAGCACGGCACCGAGCGCCTGGACGACGACGGCGTCATCACGCCGGCGCTTCCACAGGGCGACGTGGACGAGGGCGAGTGCGACGCTTCCCGCGACGAGGAGGGACTGGCCGAGACGGGCCGTGGTCGGCGGCACGACGAGCAGGCCACCCGCTCCGAGGAGGGCAGGGGCGATGTGGCCCGGGCGTCGGCGCAGGGCCACCGCGCGCTCGACCGCGACGAGCGTCCCCACGAACCCGAGGACGAGGAGCATCCCGTGCACGTCGGGCAGACGCGTCGACACCGGCACCGCCGGCACGTCGAGCAGCTGCAGCCCGGCGTCGAGCCCGAGGACGAGGGCGACCGCACCCGGCAGCAGGAAGGGCAGGCGACGCACGAGCACTCAGGACTCCCGTGGCCGGGCGCCGCCGAGGTGCAGCAGGCACGCTCCGGGTTCGGCGAACGGCACGAGCGTGGTCCCGGCAGGGTCGGCGCGCCACTCCTCGAGTGCGCCACGGACGATGCCGAGGTGCACCGCGCACACGACCTCCGGCTCCTCGATGGCCGCCTCGAGGAGCGGGCACTGTCGCAGCCTCACGGCTGTCGCCCGCGCGTTCGTGGTCGGCGCGAATCCCAGGCTCTTGAGCAACGACACGACACCTCGGCGGGCTGCAGCCGGGGTGCGGGGTCGGGGCGTGACGCCGGTGGCAAGCTGCCCGCCCCAGTCCCGACCGGCCGCTGCGGCGTCGTCGCGGGGCCGGTCGCTCGTCCGGGCCAGCTGTCTCGCCAGGGCGGTGGCGAGGGCTGCGTACTCGGGTGAGCCGGTCTCGGGAGCAGGCACCGCGGCATACAGCCACGCGGGGCGACCGCGACCGGAGGTCTCGGCGCGCGTGCGAGCGACGAGGCCGGCGGCGACGAGCGTGTCGAGGTGCTCGCGCACGGTGTTGGGGTGCTGGCCGGTGGCCTCGGTGAGCGCCGCCACCGTGATGGGCGCGTCCTGCTCCTCGAGCCTCTCGAGCACGGTCCACGAGGCCCGGCCGGGCGCCTCGTGGACTCGACTCCTGGTCGCAGGTGGTGGTCCGAAGCCGGCCGCCATCCGGTCGGCCAGGGAGGCGGCAGCGTGAGAAATATTCACGGAAAATAGTGTATTAAAGATGTAGGCCCGCCGCCACCCGGGCGACGGCGCAGCAAGGAGGTCGGCCCCCGTGAACACCGTCGTCGTCGCGAGCAGCGAGCAGGACTCGTCCGCAGTCGAAGCCGTCAAGCAGCACCACGCCCAGATGGCAGGCACCCTCGCAGGACACGTGACCCGCATCGCCGCCGCGCCCGACGACGCGTCGGCGCTCCTGGCCCGTGACCACCTCGTCGAGTGGGCCGAGCACGACCTCGTGCCGCACGCGAAGGCGGAGGAGTCGGCGATGTATCCGCTGGCCCACGCCGACGAGCGCGCCCGCCTCCTCGTCGACGCCATGCTCGTCGAGCACCAGCTCATTCTCGGTCTCGTCGGCTCGCTGCGGTCCGCCAGCGACCGGGTCCACGCCGCCGCCGAGGCTCGGGCGCTTGCCGTGACGTTCGACAGCCACCTGGCCAAGGAGAACGACCAGATCCTGCCGCTGCTCGCCGGCAAATCCGACGTGTCGCTCGCCGACGCACTCGCGGGCATGCACGAGCTGCTCGGCGGGCACGAGGGTCATGACGACCACGGCCATGATGACCACGGCCATGATCTCCACGGCCATCACGCCCACGGAGACACCGGCGGCGTCAGGCAGGAGACGTCGTCCGCCAGCGCCACCGGCGGCTGCGGCGGCGGCTGCGCCTGCGGCGAGAGCGACGGCCCCGAGTACCCCGAGCTCGACGCCCGCACCGTCCCGCACGCCATCCGGCACGCGACGATCTTCGGCGCCCTCGACGCCGTCCAGCCCGGTGGCGGACTGGTCCTCGTGGCCCCGCACGACCCACTGCCGCTCCTGCGCCAGCTCGAGGGTCGCGAGCCCGGTGCGTTCTCGGTCGACTACCTCGAGCGTGGTCCGGAAGCGTGGCGCCTGCTGCTGCAGCGGGCCGGCGCCTGAGAAGTCAGGCGAAGCCCGGCGCGCGCCCGACCTATCCTTGGGCCCGTGCCCGAGCCCGGATCCGTCCTCACCGACCGGGGCCCCGTCGACCCCGCTCGGCTGAGGTATCCCGAGCAGCTCCCGGTCGTCGAGGGCCGCGACGACATCCTCGCGGCGATCCGCGACCACCAGGTCGTCGTCATCGCCGGTGAGACCGGATCGGGCAAGACCACCCAGCTCCCCAAGATGTGCCTCGAGCTCGGCCTCGGTGCGACGGGTCAGGTCGGGCACACCCAGCCCCGTCGGATCGCGGCCCGCTCGGTCGCCGAGCGCATCGCCGAGGAGATGGAGGTCGAGCTCGGGGACCTCGTGGGCTACCAGGTGCGCTTCACCGACCACTCGAGCGACCGCACCCGCGTCAAGGTCATGACCGACGGCATCCTGCTCGCCGAGATGCAGCGGGACCGGGACCTGCGCCGCTACGACACGATCATCATCGACGAGGCCCACGAGCGCTCGCTCAACATCGACTTCATCTTGGGCTACCTCAAGTCGCTGCTCCCGCGCCGGCCGGACCTCAAGGTCGTCATCACCTCGGCGACGATCGACCCGGCACGCTTCGCCGAACACTTCTCCACCGACGCCCACGGCAGGGTCGTCCGGGATGTGCCGGTCATCGAGGTGTCGGGCCGCACCTACCCGGTCGAGGTCCGCTACCGGCCGCTCGTCGAGCGGGGAGAGGGCGGGCACGTCACCGAGGAACGCGACCAGGTGACCGGGGTCTGCGACGCCGTCACCGAGCTGTGGACCGAGACCCCTCCCGGTCACACCGCCACGGACATCCTCGTGTTCTTCTCGGGCGAGCGCGAGATCCGTGACGCCGCCGACGCGCTCCAGGCGCTCGGGTTGCCGAGCACCGAGATCCTCCCGCTCTACGCCCGGCTCTCGGCAGCCGAGCAGCACCGCGTCTTCACCCGCGGCAAGGGACGCCGGATCATCCTCGCGACCAACGTCGCCGAGACCTCGCTCACCGTGCCCGGCATCGGCTACGTCATCGACACGGGCACCGCCCGCATCTCCCGCTACTCCCAGCGCACCAAGGTCCAGCGGCTGCCGATCGAGCCCATCTCGCAGGCGAGCGCGGCCCAGCGCTCCGGCCGGTGTGGCCGTGTCGCCGACGGCATCGCGATCCGCCTCTACTCGGAGGAGGACTTCGACAGCCGCGCCGAGTTCACCGAGCCCGAGATCCAGCGCACCTCGCTCGCCGCGGTCATCCTCCAGATGACGTCGCTCGGCCTGGGTGACATCGCCCGCTTCCCCTTCGTCGACGCACCCGACCCGAAGCAGATCGCCGACGGCGTCCGCCTCCTCGACGAGCTGGGTGCCCTGCGCGACGGGCAGGGGAGGAGGGGCGAGAGGCGGCTCACGGCATACGGAAAGACGCTTGCGCGGCTCCCGCTCGACCCGCGCATGGGACGGATGCTCATCGAGGCGGGGCGGCTCGGCTGCACCAAGGAGGTCCTCGTCATCGTCGCCGCGCTGTCGATCCAGGACCCGCGCGAGCGGCCGGTCGACAAGGAGGCGCAGGCCCAGCAGCAGCATGCGCGGTTCAGGAGCGAGACCTCGGACTTCGCCGGCTTCCACGCCCTCTGGCGCTACCTCAAGGAGCAGCAGAAAGCGTTGTCCGGCAGTGCTTTTCGTCGGATGTGCAAGGCCGAGTTCCTCCACTACCTGAGGATCCGCGAGTGGCAGGACCTGCACCAGCAGCTCCGCAGCGCCTGCAAGCAGGCACGCATCGACCCCGAGCAGAGCACCGCCGCACAGGGAGGGGAGCCGGACTGGGACGTCGTCCACCGCGCGCTCCTCGCCGGCCTCCTCTCGCACGTCGGCGTCCGGGACGAGCAGAAGCGTGAGTATGCCGGCGCGCGCGGTTCGCGCTTCGGCATCAACCCGGGGTCGGGCCTCTTCAAGAGGCAGCCCGACGTCGTCATGGCCGCCGAGCTCGTCGAGACGACCCGCCTGTGGGCACGGGTCAACGCCGCCATCGACCCCCTGTGGGCCGAGGAGGTCGGCTCGCACGTCGTCAAGCGCACCGTGAGCGAGCCGCGGTGGTCGATGTCGCAGGGGAGTGTCATCGCGTCCGAGCGGGTCACCCTCTACGGCGTCCCGCTCGTCGTCGACCGCACGATCCAGTACGGCCGGGTCAACCCGGAGGAGGCCCGCGACCTGTTCATCCGCAACGCCCTCGTCGAGGGCGACTGGGACACCCACCACAGGTTCTGGAAGGCCAACACCGCTCTCCTGCAACGGCTCTCGGAGCTCGAGGAGCGCGCCCGCCGCCGCGACCTCATCGTCGACGACGAGGTCGTCTTCGAGTTCTACGACGCGGGCATCCCGCCGGACGTCACGTCGGTGCGTCACTTCGACCGCTGGTGGAAGGGCGAGCAGCGCCGGCGCCCCGACCTCCTCACCTTCACCGAGGAGCTGCTCACCCGTGACGACGCGGACACGGTGTCGGCCGGTGACTACCCGCGCACGTGGCGCCAGGGCGACGTCGAGCTCGACGTCACCTACCAGTTCTCACCGGGCGACGCGGCCGACGGGGTCACCGTCCACGTCCCGACCGCGGTGCTCAACCGGGTGAGCGCGGACGGGTTCGACTGGCAGGTGCCGGGGCTGCGCGAGGACCTCGCCGTCGCCCTCCTCAAGTCCCTGCCCAAGGCGACCCGCCGCCACTTCGTGCCGACGCCCGACCACGCCCGGGCGGCCCTGGCCGCCGCCGACCCCACGTCCGGGGCCGCCTTCACCGACGAGCTGGCCCGGGTGCTCCGGGCGCGCACCGGTGTCACCGTCCCGCCGGGGGAGTGGGACTGGTCGCGCGTCCCGGACCACCTGCGCATCACGTTCTCCGTCGAGGCCCCAGGTGGCCGGGTCGTCGCCCGCGGCAAGGACCTCGACGAGCTCCGGCCGAAGTCCGAGGGCGCGGTGCGGCAGCGCATGGCCAGGGCCGGTGCCTCGATCGAGCGCAGCGGGCTCACCGCGTGGACGTTCGACGACGTCCCGCGCACCTTCGAGGGCCGGTCGGCAGGGCACACGGTCCAGGGATTCCCGGCGCTCGTCGACGAGGGCGCCTCCGTCGCGCTCCGCGTCCTCGACCACCCGGGCACGGCGGGAGCCGCGCACCGCAGAGGGGTCCGGCGACTGCTCCTGCTCAACACGACGGCTCCGTGGAAGCGGGTCCTCGCCCGGCTCACCAACGCGCAGAAGCTCGCGCTGGGCCAGAACCCGCACGGCTCCGTCCCGGCGCTGCTCGAGGACTGCCTCGCCGCCGCGGTCGACTCGATCGTCGCCGAGCACGTGCCCGGCGAGGTCCGGACGAAGGCTGAGTTCGAGACAGCCCACGCCGCCGTGCGCACCCACGTCGTGACCCGCGTGCTCGTCACCATCGAGGCCGTCGAGCCCGTGCTCGCCCTCGCCGGCGACGTCCGGCGGCGGCTCGACGCGATCGGGTCGGGGGCGGCCGCCCGCAGCCTCGCCGCGACCACCGCCGACGTGCGGGCCCAGCTCGACGGGCTCATCCGCCCCGGCTTCGTCGCGGCGAGCGGCCTCGCCCGGCTGCCACACCTCCAGCGCTACCTCCGGGCGATGCTCCAGCGGCTCGACAGGGCCGCGACGAACTCGCGCGAGTCGCAGCTGCTGGAGCAGGTCGACTCGATCGAGACGGCATACGCCGACCTCCTCGACGCGCTCCCGCCGACGGCCACCGGTGCGCCCGAGGTGACCGACATCGCGTGGATGATCGAGGAGCTGCGGGTCAGCCTCTTCGCGCAGTCACTGGGCACGGCGCACCCCGTGAGCGAGAAGCGTGTCCGCAACGCCATCGCCGCCGTGACACCGTGAGCGCCGACCGGGAATCTCCGCGACCACCGACACGTTTGACCGAACACGTGACCCCCCTGAGAGGCTGTTCCCGTGCAGAACCCGTCTGACCTCTACCGCTTCGAGATCGATGCCCCGTCGCCCACCCGGCAGCCGGGCGCCCTCATCGTGCTCCTGGGCGCCTTCATCGACGCCGGCAACATCCAGCGCATCCTCGGCACTCACCTCGTCGACACGACCGACGCCGAGGGGGTGGCCACCTTCGACGTCGACGCCCTCCTCGACTACCGCGGACGCCGGCCGGCCATGGTGTTCGACACCAACCGGTGGGAGAGCTACGCCGACCCGTCGATGGTGCTCTACCGGATGAACGACCGCGACGGCCAGACCTACTACCTGCTGACCGGCCCGGAGCCGGACTTCCAGTGGGAGCGGACGATCGAGGCCATCCGGCAGCTCATCCAGATCCTCGGGGTCACCCTCGTCGTCACGAGCCACGGCATCCCCATGGGCGTCCCGCACACGCGCCCGGTCGGCATGACCGCGCACGCCACCGACCCCCGGCTCGTCGGCGACAAGGAGTCGCCGTTCGGCACGGTGCAGGTACCTGCGAGCTTCCCGGCGCTGCTCGAGCTGCGGCTCGGCGAGGCCGGTCGCGACGCGCTCGGCTTCGCGATCCACGTGCCCCAGTACCTCGCGCAGGCCGAGTGGGCCGAGGGTGCGCTCGCGGCGCTCAACGCCATCACCGACGCCACCGGGCTCAACCTGCCCAACGACGACCTCATCGCCAAGGCCGGGGTCAACAACCGTGAGATCGCCTCCGAGCTCGCCGACAACGCCGAGGCCGGCCAGATCGTCAACGCGCTCGAGCAGCAGTACGACGCGTTCATCGAGGGCCAGGAGCGGCCCAGCCTGCTCGCCACCGAGGCCGAGGACCTCCCGTCGGCCGAGGAGCTCGGCGCCGACATCGAGGAGTTCCTCCGCAACGTCAGCGACGACTGACCCCGCCCACGTCGGCCAGTCGAGAGGAGAGAACACGCCGTATGCCGTGAGGCACCGACGGCGAGTTCTCTCCTTTCGACCCGCTCCCGGACCGGATGTCCGGGCCCCGCGTCAGTCCTTGGCGTCGGACCAGCGCGCGATGACGGAGGTGTCCGCGACGAACCGCACCGGCGCCCCCGCCGCCCAGCGCCGCGACGCGTCGGCCAGCGCCCGGTCGACGAGCGCGGCCACCTCGTCCGCGCGCTCGGCGGGCGCATGCACGATGAGCTCGTCGTGCAGGCACAGCACGATCTGGGCCCCGAGCGGCCCGCCCAGGGCCCGCACGGTCGCGGCCCACGCCTTGAAGAGCTCGGCGGCGGCGCCCTGGATGATCGCGTTGCGTGCGAAGCGGCCCCGGGCCGCGTCGAGCGCGGGGTTCGCGCCCACGGGTGACTGCGCGAGGAACCGCCCGGTCGGGATGAGCCGTCCCCCGAACGTCCGCAGCGGCTCGCCGCGCACCCCGCTCTCGTAGGCGCGGTCGAGCAGACCCATCGCCACCGGGTAGGCCCGCTCCAGCCCGCGCAGCGCCTCACCGGCGGCGCCGCTGCGCTGGCCGTACATCGCCGCGAGCACCGCCACCTTGGCGACCGGTCGTTCCACCCCGAGCCGCGCAGCGACCGGGGCATAGAGGTCGTCGGCCCGCGTCGCCTCGGCGAACGCCGGGTCACCCGAGACGACGGCGAGCACCCTCGGCTCGATCTGCCCGAGGTCCGCCCGGACGAAGACGTGCCCGGGGTGCGCCGCCACGCCCGATCGCAGCGCGGCGGGCAGGTTGTGCAGGCCGTTCTCGGCGGTCATCCGTCCGGCGGCACCGTCGCACGCGCTCCAGCCACCGCGTAGGCGGTCGTCCGGCCCGACGCACTCGTCGAGCCAGCGGTAGCCGTAGGTCGT
Source organism: Knoellia locipacati (assembly GCF_044791685.1). GTDB lineage: Bacteria > Actinomycetota > Actinomycetes > Actinomycetales > Dermatophilaceae > Knoellia > Knoellia locipacati_A. Next base: position 4,016,215 of record NZ_CP087730.1, on the reverse strand, counting down.
CGCGATCCGCTCCGCCTTGCGCCACGCGAGCAGCGCCTCCACGACGGGGTGCACCTGGCGGTAGGCGTCGAGCACCCACTTGCGGGTGTTGGGAACGTCGACGCCCACCCCGGCGAGCATGTCGCGCACCTGTTGCGGGTTGCGCAGGTCGGTCGACTCGCGCCCGGGCACGTGGCGCAGCACCTCGGCGTCGCGCTCGCGGCGAGCGGCCGCGGCGGCCTCCTCGGACGCGGCACGAGGGCCGGCGAACTCACCGATGAGCCGCTCGAGCACCGGCCGGTCGACCGGCAGCCCGCCCCGCTCCAGCTCGAGGCACAGGAGCGCGGCCGCCGACTCGGAGTGGATGGTCCCGACCGTGCGAGCACCGAGCGACTGCGCCCGCTCCCGCTGCCGCACCGCGCAGTCGAGCGCCGCCTCGGCCCACCGGATCAGGCGGTCGTCGCCCTCGAGCCAGCCCGACGCGGCATCGGCGCGCAGGTGCCCGTCGGGGCGCACGAGCTCGTCGGGAGCAACCTCGTCCGCGGCGGAGAAGTCGAACAGGTCACCTGCCGACGGGGTCGGCATCGTCGACAGGGGTATGCCGTGTGCCGCAGCCCAGACGCGTCCCGGCTCGGCGTTCCAGCCCCCGTGGAGGATCCGGTGGGCCTCGGCGAGGTCCCAGGCCCGAGCGATCGGGGTGGCTGCCGCGGAAGCCAGCTCGCCGGCATACCGGGCGGACCACCAGACCCACCGCGGTCGGGAGGCGGTCTCCACGCCGGAGAGCTCGCGAGCCACGTCCTCGAGCGACCCGACGACCCGCACGTCGGCGCCGAGGAGCGCGGCGCGGCCACCGTGGACGACGGCGGCGACGAGGTCGGCGGAGCCGCCGGGGACGGGCATGGGGCGAAGCCTAGGTGAGGGTCAGGACACCCCCGCACGCGAGCGGCGCACCCGCTCTGACGTGGCAGGATCGGTCGGGACAGCAGCTTCGCGGCCGCGCACAGACGTACTTCGCGACCGCGGACGGACACACGCTTCGCAACGGCGGCCGGGCAGCCCGGGCGCCACAGGAGGTCACAGTGGGACTCTTCGGACTCGGCACGGACGACGCCAAGGACGCCAAGGACCAGATCGCGCAGACCAAGTCCGCGCTCGAGCAGGCCCGGGAGGCCCCGAAGGACCAGGGGTTCATCGGCAACTCCACCGCCAAGGTGGTCGAGAACCTCCTCGACACCGGCATCGACGGCAAGGGCCCGTTCGACTCGGCCGCCAAGGTCGCGGCCTCCGCCCTCAAGAAGAACAACGGCAACGTCGAGGCGGCCGTCGACGACGTCATCAAGAGCCACCTCAAGCTCGCCGCGGCCGGTGGTTTCGTCACGAGCCTGGGCGGTTTCATCACGCTGCCGGTGTCGCTGCCCGCCAACGTCCTCGGCTTCTACCTGCTCGCCACCCGCATGACGGGGGCGGTCGCGTCGCTGCGCGGCCACGACATCGCCCAGCCGCAGATTCGCACGGCGGTGCTCCTCACCCTCGTCGGCGCCGACGCCGACGACCTCCTCGCCAAGGCCGGCATGGTCGCCCCGGGCGGCCGCCTCACCAACCTCGCCGCGCAGCGACTGCCCGGCCCGGCGCTCATGGTCGTCAACAAGGCGATCGGGTTCCGGCTGCTCTCGACGGCCGGCAAGAAGACGTTCTCGCGCTTCGGACGCAACGTCCCGATCGTCGGTGGCGTCGTCGGTGCCGGCCTCGACGGCTGGCTCCTCAAGCGGATCTCCGACAACGCGCGGCGCGAGTTCCCCACGGCGTCAGCGCAGATCGCGCAGGCCTGACCCATGGCGATGGCGTCCAAGGTCACCACGCTCAGAAGTCTCGCCACGGCGGTGCGCATCGCCACTCGCCCCGGCGGCCCGTCCCTGGTGGAGCGTGCCCAGGCCGTCCCGCGGCTCGTGCGGGCGGTGCGTTCTGGTGAGTACACCGGGACCTCCGTCGGCCGGCTGCTCATGATGCTGGGCGCGGCGGGCTACCTCGTCTCGCCCGTCGACCTGCTGCCCGAGGGCATCCTCGGGGCGTTCGGCCTGGCCGACGACGCGGTGGTCGGGTCGTGGCTGGCTGCCGAGCTCGTCACCGAGACCGAGGCCTTCCTCGAGTGGGAGCGCTCGACCGGCCGCGGTTCGGGTCACGGTGCCGGTGGTGCGGCGGGCGGAGCAGCCGTGCCGGGAGAGGTCGTCGACGACGGGGCTCGTGGCGGTTCCACCTCGCCTCGTGCGTGAGCGTCCTCCACAGGCATCCCGTATGCCGTCCGCCGTCCACAGGTGCCTGACCTGACCCTTCCCGAGGAGGTGGGCCCCTCCTGACGCTGGGGTCATGACCTCAGTGAAGATCTCCACCACCGACGAGCTGCTGGCGCTGCTGCCCCACCAGCTCGGGTACCGCCTCGAGCAGTGCGTCGCCGTCGTCCTCGTGACCGACAGGATCGTCGGCCCCGTGGCCAGGGTCGACCTCCCGCCCGAGAAGGACGTGCGCGGCACGGCCGACCACTTTCTCCAGAGCCTGCTCCGCATCGAGCCGCAGATGGCGCTCCTCGTCGGCCACGACACGGTGGCCGGAGAGTCCCGGTCACTGCTGCGCGCCCTGCACCGCGGCCTCCTCCACGCCGGAGTCGGGATCATCGACCACGTCGTGGTGCGCGACGGCCGCTGGTGGGGGTGGTGCTGCAGGCCGGCGGACGAGCTCGACGGGCTGCTCGCCGACCATGTCGACGGTCACCCGATGCCCGACGACGCCGCCGTGCCGGCCGTGGCCGAGTTCATCGCCCGGGGGAGCGCCCCGCTGGCGAGCCGGAGCGAGCTCGGCGCCCTGGTGCTCGAGGACGCTGCCGTGAGCGAGGGGGTCGGCGACGCCCTCTCGGACCTCTGGGACGCGTTCTGCGACGACGTCGACCCCGACGGGCTGCTCGAGCTCGGGTTCGACGCAGCCGAGCCCGAGCTCGACGACGACGTCGAGGACGACGACGCCGAGCCCGACGGCGAGGACGACTCGGCCGCCGACGGTCTCGACGAGGTCCGGCTGCGCGTGCGGGACCGGTTGGCGTCGGTCGACCGGGTCCCCGACCTGTGGGCCCGGGTGCTGGCGCCACCGGGAGAGCGCGGTGACACCTTCGCCGTGTCCGACCGGGAGCTCGCCCTCATGGCGTGCTCGCTCGTCGACAAGCAGTGGCGCGACGCCCTCGTCGCGTGGATGTCGCCGGTGATGTTCCCGCTCGACGAGGTCGACGGTGGGTCGCGCGAGCTCCTGCGCACCCACGCCGTCGCCGGTCCGGCGCTCACCTGCGAGCAGTCCCAGGCGGTGCTGCGACGTCTGCTCGGGCTCGGCGCCCGCATCCCCGACACGTGGCCGCACGAGGCCGCGGCGGTCTGCACCATGACCGCGTGCGTGGCCTGGGGTGTCGGCGACGGCTCCATCGCCGGCGATGCCGTGACCCGGGCGCTGCGGGTCGAGCCGCACTACCGGCTGGCCGAGCTGCTCTCGCAGATGATCGAGGTCCAGCTCCGGCCGCGGCGCCCGTGGCCCGGGCTCGCCGCCTGAGCCCTCTCACGGTGCGGACAGGGCTCCCCGCGGGTGGTGCGCGCGACCTAGACTCGGGCCAGGTCATGAGTCCCAGCGACAAGCCCCGGCTTGCTGGGCGGCAACCCTCCTCGCGGTGGGGTGCCCCGGGTGAAGACACGGCCCGTCGGCACCGGCGGGCAAGCGCGATCCGAGGAGCACCCCCGATGACCATCACCGACCTCCCGACGGCGTCCTTCTGGCGCCCCGGTGACGACCCGGGCGACCGACGGTTCCTGAGCCTCGGCCCGGTCGAGCTCGAGCGTGGTGGCACCCTCCCGGACGTCACGGTCGCCTACGAGACCTGGGGCACGCTCAACGCCGCTCGCGACAACGCCGTCCTCGTCGAGCACGCCCTCACCGGCGACTCGCACGTCGAGGGCCCGTCGGGGGCGGGCCACCCCACTCCCGGGTGGTGGGACGGGCTCGTCGGCCCTGGGCGGCCCCTCGACACCGACACCCACTTCGTCGTCGCGAGCAACGTCCTCGGTGGTTGCCAGGGCACGACCGGGCCGTCGAGCGACGGACCCGACGGCCGCCCGTGGGGTGGCCGGTTCCCGTCCGTGACGATCCGTGACCAGGTCACCGTCGAGGCGCTGCTGGCCGACCGGCTCGGCATCGCGGCGTGGGCCGGGGTCCTCGGCGGGTCGATGGGCGGCATGCGGGCGATCGAGTGGGCCACGACCCATCCCGAGCGGGTGGCGGCGTGCATCGTGCTGGCGTCCACGGCATACGCGACCGCCGACCAGATCGCCTGGTGCCAGCCGCAGCTGCTCGCCATCCGCACCGACCCGGCCTTCCACGACGGCGACTACTACGAGCGAGGGGTCGTCCCGAGCGATGGCCTCGGGATCGCGCGGCGGATCGCGCACGTCACCTACCGCCACGAGGGTGAGCTGGCGGAGCGCTTCGGCCGCGAGGCGCAGGCGGGGGAGGAGCCGCTGGACCGCGGCGGCCGTTTCGCCGTCGAGTCCTACCTCGACCACCACGCCGGCAAGCTCGGGCGCCGCTTCGACGCCAACTCCTACCTCGTGCTCAGCGAGGCGATGAACAGCCATGACGTCGGTCGCGGCCGTGGTGGGGTCGCGGCGGCGCTCGGCCGCTTCGGCGGGCACCTCGTCGTGGCCGGTGTCGACACCGACCGCCTCTACCCGGAGCGCCTCTCCGAGGAGATCGCCGCGCTGCGTCCGGGGACCACCCTGAGGCGCATCTCGTCGAGGTTCGGGCACGACGGGTTTCTCATCGAGATCGAGCAGGTGGGCGCGGTGATCCGCGAGGCGCTGGCCTCGGGCCGGGTGTGACCGGTCCCACCGCGACGGGCTCCCAATCACCGCGCCGGGCCTGCGTGTCCTGCGTCACAATCTCCGGTAGCGTCCAGCCAAGAGCCATCCGGCTGACCTGCTGACCAAAGGAGACACTCGTGGCCATCGTCGTGGGATACATCCCGACCAAGGAAGGCGCAGCCGCTCTGGCCCGCGCCGGCCAGGAAGCACTCCTGCGCAAGACCGACCTCGTCGTCATCAACTCCGGTCGTGACGGTGCGGGTGACGACTCCGAGGAGCTCAGCCGCCTCGGCGACGACCTCAAGAGCCAGGGCGTCGGCGTGACCGTCCGCCAGCTCATCCGCGGCAACGAGCCGGCGGAGGACCTCATCGCGGTCGCCGAGGAGCTCAAGGCAGAGCTCATCGTCATCGGCCTGCGGCGGCGCACGCCCGTCGGCAAGCTCATCCTCGGGTCGAACGCGCAGCGCATCCTGCTCGACGCCCCGTGTGCGGTCCTGGCCGTCAAGAGCTGATCGCACCCCACTCCGGATGAATCGCCGCGACCCCCTGGAATAGGGCAGGGGGGCCGCGGCGATTTATACTGTCCATGCACCCTTCGAGCAACGGCCGATCCTCGCCCCCGTGGATCACGTCAGAAGGTGCACCCAACAGACCAGCCGGTCCGTGCTCCGCCCACGCGTGAGCACCGCCGAGCGCCTCCCGTGACGAAAGGTTGTCGGTGTCGCCTGTGTCCACGAACGCCCCCGAGACGCCCCTCCCCGCCGAGTTCACCCACCCCGCACTCCAGGACCTCGTCCGCACCGGGCGCACCACCGGCACGGTGTCCGGTGAGCAGGTCTCGCAGGCCATCGTGGCCGCCGGCGTGCGCGCCAACCGGGGACGCATCGTCCTCAAGGCACTCGCAGGCCAGGGCATCGTGGTCGTCATGACCGCGCCGGACCGCGCCGTGGCCGCCACCAAGGCGACCGCCAAGAAGACGACGTCGGCGACGACCAAGAAGGCCGCGCCCGCCAAGAAGGCGGCGCCCGTCAAGAAGGCCGCCCCAGCGAAGAAGGCTGCCGCCGGTCAGGCGACCGACGAGGCCCCCGCCAAGAAGGCCGCACCCGCCAAGAAGACCGCGGCCAAGGCCGCGACCACCAAGAAGGCAGCAGCAGCCGCAGCCGCCCCGGCGAAGAAGGCTGCCGCGAAGGCCCCGGCGACCAAGAAGGCCGCCGCCAAGAAGGCCGCCGCCACCAAGGCCACCGGCGATGCCGACGTCGACGGCGAGGACGTCGAGCCCGAGGACGTCGACGAGGCCGAGCTGGCCAAGGTCGCCGCCGAGGTCGACACGACGCCGGCCGTCGTCGCCGACGCGGACGCCGCCGACTCCGAGGACGACGAGGACGGCGAGTCCGACGGCAAGGCCAAGGCCGACGCGGTGCCCGAGAGCGCCGGCGGCTTCGTGCTCCGCGACGACGATGAGGAGGACGCGCCGGTCCAGCAGGTCGTCACCGCCGGCGCCACCGCCGACCCGGTCAAGGACTACCTCAAGCAGATCGGCAAGGTCGCCCTGCTCAACGCCGAGCAGGAGGTCGAGCTCGCCAAGCGCATCGAGGCGGGCCTGTTCGCCGAGGAGCGCCTCAACTCCGGCGACAAGATCGACATGAAGCTCAAGCGCGAGCTGTGGTGGATCGCCCAGGACGGCAAGAACGCCAAGAACCACCTGCTCGAGGCCAACCTGCGACTCGTCGTCTCGCTGGCCAAGCGCTACACCGGTCGCGGCATGCTCTTCCTCGACCTCATCCAGGAGGGCAACCTCGGCCTCATCCGCGCGGTCGAGAAGTTCGACTACACCAAGGGCTACAAGTTCTCGACCTACGCGACGTGGTGGATCCGCCAGGCCATCACCCGCGCCATGGCCGACCAGGCCCGCACCATCCGCATCCCGGTGCACATGGTCGAGGTCATCAACAAGCTGGCCCGCGTCCAGCGCCAGATGCTCCAGGACCTGGGCCGCGAGCCCACTCCCGAGGAGCTCGCGCTCGAGCTCGACATGACGCCCGAGAAGGTCGTCGAGGTGCAGAAGTACGGCCGCGAGCCCATCTCGCTGCACACCCCCCTCGGCGAGGACGGCGACAGCGAGTTCGGTGACCTCATCGAGGACTCCGAGGCGGTCGTCCCGGCCGACGCCGTGAGCTTCACGCTCCTCCAGGAGCAGCTGCACTCGGTCCTCGACACGCTCTCGGAGCGCGAGGCCGGCGTGGTCTCGATGCGCTTCGGCCTCACCGACGGACAGCCCAAGACGCTCGACGAGATCGGCAAGGTCTACGGCGTGACCCGCGAGCGGATCCGCCAGATCGAGTCCAAGACGATGAGCAAGCTCCGTCACCCGAGCCGCTCGCAGGCGCTGCGCGACTACCTCGACTGAGTCTCGGCCCCACGACGACGTATGCCGTGTGCCCACCTGGGCACACGGCATACGCGCGCCTGCGGGCAACTTTCGACCAAGAGGTCACATATGGCGCGTGCCATTCGTGACCTCTTGGTCACAAAGTGCGCGTCGGGGGAGTTGGGTCAGCGGCGGCGGAGCCGCAGCCACGCCCGTCGGGGCCAGTCGACCATCGCGTCCCTGACGTCGTTCCACTGGCGCACCCCGTCGCTGGGGACGAGGTAGGCGCGCGCACGCGCGCTGCGCTGGCGCGCCGAGAACGCCGCCTTCCACACGGCCCTGGCGTCGTCGCTGACGTCGTCGATCGCCGCGTGGGGAGGGGCGTAGCGGGCCCGCTCGAGGGTGTCGACGATGCGGCCCATCGCCGCCTTCGACTCGCCCGTGAGGATCGCGTCGTGGGTGAGCCGTGCTCCCGCCTGCCGGGGGGTGCTGCCCGAGGGGGGCACGATGCCGATGTCGCCCAGGCGCGAGATGAGCGAGGCCCACTCGGCCTCGACCCTCTCGGCGTCGTCGCGGGCCTCGAGTCGCAGCCGCCGTCGTCGCTGCCACGCAGCCACGGGGAGGAGCAGCAGCGAGAGCAGGACACCGAGAACGACGCCGATCGTGAGCGCGTGCTCACGCACCCAGGCCAGTGGCCCGGGCAGCGTCGTCGTGTTGTCCTGCACCGCACCCTGGTCGCTGTCGGGCCGCTCGCTGAGCGTGGGCGAGGGTGCAGCGGTCGTCGCGGTCGCCGTGGCACTCGACGTGGGGGCGGCCTCGCTCGGGATGAGGCTGTAGACCGGTGCGGCCCCGGCACGCCCGCTGGGCGTGGGCTCGAACCGCGTCCAGCCGATGTCCGAGAACCACAGCTCGGGCCAAGCGTGGGCGTCCGCGGCGCGCACGGTGTAGCCGCCGTTCGCGAACGTGCCGGGCAGGAAGCCGATCGCCATCCGGGCGGGGATCCCCTTGAGGCGGGCGGCCATGACGAACGCCGAGGCGAACTGGACGCAGTAGCCGGTGCGCGACACGAGGAAGTTGGAGAGGGGGTCCGACATCATCGTGCGCCCGGAGACCGGGTCCGTCGGCGTGGGCAGCTGCAGCGAGTAGGTGTACTGGCTGCTGCGGAAGTGCGCCTGCAGCAGTCGCGCGGTCTCCAGTGGGGTGGCGTCCGCGGGGACGACCGTGTCCACGAGCTCGCTCAGGCGGAGGATGCCGTCGCTGTCGAGCTCGGTGTAGAGGCCCTGCTCCGAGCCCACCGGGTCGGGACCGCCTCCCGCGAAGTCGTCCTCGACCGGCGCGAGCTCGCTGTAGGTCACGGAGTAGTCGTTGGTCGACCGGTCGACCTCGTAGCCCCCGACGAAGTTCGTGCGCAGGGGGATCCCGTCGAGGTCGACCGAGCGCAGCGGGGTCGGCAGGGCGATCTGGGGAGCCTGGAGCCGGTTCTCGGTCACCTCGACCTCGACCGCGGTCCGCTTGACGTCCGGAGACCCGACCGGAGGCTCGACGCCGCCGTCGACGATGCTGTCGGCGTTGAAGCGCGTGCTCCACTCTCCGCGGCGGTAGTCGGTGAGGATCGCGACGCGAAGCGGAGCCGGGGTGGTCGTCGACGTGGTGTAGCTGATGACCGGCTCCTGCGACTGGCTCTCGAGCGACCGGCGCAGGTCCAAGGTCGTGTTGAGCCGCACCGACCCACCGCCGCGCCCGTCGTCGGAGCGGCCGAGACCGTCGGCGAGGTAGGTCGTCGGGAGGTGTGGCACGACCATGGGCAGCACCACGGCCATCGCGAGGGCTGCGGCGCCGAGGAGGCGGGCCGTGCCCGCGACGCCGAGCACCGGGTCACGGTCGGCGCCACCCTGGCCGAGCGGCACGGCGGTGCCCCACCGCCGGACGGTGGCGATGCCCTGGGTCGCCACGAGCCCCAGCCAGAAGGCGATGGGGAGCACGAAGTACGTCCAGGAGAGCCCCTCGCCCGAGTTCGTCGCCGAGACGAGGTATGCCGTGAGGAGACCGAGTCCTGCCAGTGCCGGCAGGCGCAGGGTCACCCCGACCGCATCGGTGGCGAGCGCGGTGAGGCCGACGAGCATCGTGATGGCGACGATGACGCCGCGCTCGGTCGGCACCGGCACCGAGAAGGCCATGACGGTCTGCTGGGCCTCGCCGAGGAGGATCCCGAACGACCTCACCGTGTCCGGACCCGGGAGCAGCCCGACGTAGAGGTGGCCACGGCCGTGCAGCCACGAGACGACGAGGAACGCCACGACGAGCTGGCCGAGGACCACCTGCCACGCCGAGGCCGACAACGACCGCAGGGCCAGGCCCACGAGCGCGATGGTCACGATGACGACGAGGCTGGGGCGGATCCACGCGTTGGAGTCGAAGAGGGTGAGCAGCGGGAGCGCGACGGTGAAGCTCGCCAGCGCCGCGAGCACTGTCTCGACCGGACGGGTGCGGTTCATCGCGCTCCCACCAGACGCCTCGAGCCGGCGACAGCCGCCCAGGCGTCGCCCACGGCGAGGTCCGGCGTGATCGGCAGCGCGGCCCACCCGGCACCGGCGAGGGCCGCGGTCGTGGCCCCGGGGTCGGCCCCGCCGCCGGGCTGGCCGCCGCGGCCGAAGGCCGAGCCGTCCACGACGAACGCGAGGCCCGGTCCGCCCGGCTGGCGCAGCGACGACAGGGCGCGGGACGAGTCGTCGTCGAGAGCACCGACGACGGCGACGACCAGGCCGCCCTGCGCCGTCGCGCCGCTCGCCGCGTGGAGCATGCTCCCGATGCCCGACTCGTCCGACGGCGCGGTCCGGGCGAGGGTCTCGAGGGCGGCGTCGAGGGCGCCGTCCTCGCGCACCCCGGACTCCTGTCCCGGGTCCGGGGTGAGCAGGTGCACGGCGAAGCCCGAGTCGAGCAGGTGGTTCACGGCGGAGGCCGCCATCGTCACGGCCCACTCGAGGGAGCCCGCCGGCCCGCTGCCACCATGGGCCCGGGCACGCGTGTCGAGCAGGACGACCGCGCGCCGCTTGGCGGGTCGGTCCTCCTGGCGGACCATGAGCTCCCCCGTGCGGGCGGTCGCGGGCCAGTGGATGCGCCGCAGGTCGTCGCCGTCGCGGTACTCGCGGATCGACTGGTCGTCCTCACCGTGCAGCGCGACGCGGTGGGGCACCGATCCCTCCGCGCCGAGCCCGCGGCCGAGCGCCCGGCCGTCGGCGAGGGTGACGACGCGAGGGAGGACGAGCAGCTCGTCGTGGCTGCTGATCGAGGTGTGGCGCAGGGTGAGACCGAAGGGGTCCTGGACGCGCACGCCGAGCGGCCCGAGCCGGTGCGCACCGCGGGCGTGTGCGCGGACGGCATACTCCACGTGCGTCTCGCCGCCACCGGGAAGTCCGGGGACGACGAACCGGGGCCGGTCGCCGAGCGAGTAGTCGAGGTGCTCCTCGGCGAGCAGCACGGGCGAGCGGGACATCGAGGGGTTCGAAATCGTCACGCCGACGACGGCGGGCTCGTCGATCGTCACCCGGGACGGGCGCGCCTCACGCTCGACGACGAGCGCGAGGTCGTGGCGCCGGCCGAGCATGCCCGCGAGCAGGGGAAGGGCGCACAGGGCCGTGCCGATCCGGCTGAGATCGTGCTGCCCCAGCGCCAGGCCGGAGAGGACGAGGACGATCCCGGACGCGAGGAACGCGGCGCCTCGCGTCGTCAGGGATTCGCGGAACCGGCGCACCGGGACCTCAGCGGGTCGGTGCCGGCACGCGGACGCGCTGGAGCAGGTCGGTGAGGACGTCGGCCGCGGAGCGGTGCGCGAGCTGGCTCTCGCCGGTGAGCATGAGCCGGTGGGCGAGCACGGGGATGGTCATCGACTGCACGTCGTCGGGCAGGACGTGGTCGCGACCGGCGAGCGCGGCGTGGGCGCGGCTCGCCCGGAGCAGGTGCAGGCTCGCCCGGGGGGAGGCTCCGAGACGCAGCGCCGAGCTCGTGCGGGTGGCCTGGGTGACGTCGACGACGTACTGCTTGAGGGCCTGGGAGGCGTGCACCTGTCGCACGGACTCGATCATCTGGTTGACGGTCACGGCATCCGTGACGGGGTGGAGCGCCTCGAGGGGTGAACCGGCGCCGTGCTGGTCGAGCATGTCGAGCTCGCTGCGCGCCGACGGGTAGCCCATGGAGATCCGCGCCATGAAGCGGTCACGCTGTGCCTCGGGCAGGGGGTAGGTGCCCTCCATCTCGATGGGGTTCTGCGTCGCCAGGACCATGAACGGACGCGGCAGCGCGTACGTCGTGCCGTCGACGGTGACCTGCGCCTCCTCCATGGACTCGAGCAGCGCCGACTGGGTCTTGGGCGAGGCACGGTTGATCTCGTCGCCGACGACGACGTTGGCGAAGATCGCGCCCGGGCGGAACTCGAAGTCGCGCACGTCCTGGTTGAAGACGCTGACGCCGGTGATGTCGCTCGGCAGCAGGTCCGGGGTGAACTGCACCCGGCGCACGGAGGCGTCGATGCAGCGGGCGAGGGTCTTGGCGAGCATCGTCTTGCCGACGCCCGGGACGTCCTCGATGAGGATGTGGCCCTCGGCGAGCAGCGCGATGACAGCCGTCCGCACCGCGGCCGGCTTGCCCTCGATCACGGTGTTCATCGCGTTCTGCAACGAGCTGGCGACCTGGAGGACCTGGTCGAGTGCGGCACCGGAGTGCGGCGCCCGATCGCTGCGGACGTGCTCGTGGGTCTGGTGGACCTCGTCGTGTGCCGGCACCGCTTCTCCTGGGATGAGTGCTCCCGTGGCCCTGCGCCGCCGGGGTCTTCGATCTTGCCCCACAACGCTCCACCGGGGGAGGGCCTCGGCCCCGAAAACGCAGTTCACAGCGAACGTGCAGGTACGAGCAGGGGTACGGACACGGCATACGGGCATCGTCCGTGGCTCTCCAGCGCCGCTGCATCGGCTCGGACTGTGGAAGTGCCCCACTTTGCACCACCGGCTCTGACCTGCGTAAAAAGCCCTTACAGATCTCCATAACGACTTGATTTCAAGTAAAGGTGGAGTAAAGTGGGGGAAACCGGAGAGAAGTGTCGCCCACGGGTCGAAGCGAATGGGGAGGTGAGCGCGGTGTTCCTCGGTACTCACACGCCGCGCCTCGACGACAAGGGCCGTCTCTTCCTCCCCGCCAAGTTCCGCGAGCGCCTCTCGACCGGCCTCGTCGTCACCCGAGGTCAGGAGCGCTGCCTCTACGTCTTCCCCATGGACGAGTTCACGAAGGTGACCCAGCAGATGCAGGAGGCGCCGACGACCAACCGCGCCGTCCGCGACTACATCCGCGTCTTCCTCTCGGGCGCCAGCGACGAGATCCCCGACAAGCAGGGACGCGTGACGATCCCCGCGCACCTGCGCCAGTACGCCGGGCTGTCCCGCGAATGCACGGTCATCGGGACCGGGTCGCGCGTGGAGGTCTGGGACACCGAGGCGTGGAACGACTACCTCGCCAGCACCGAGCAGGCCTACTCCGAGCAGTCAGAGGAGGTCATCCCCGGACTCATGTGACCTCACCCCGGCTCCTGGCCTCCAGCCGACCGGTTCCCGACACGACTTCCCCCGTGCCGGGCCCCGGACGGATGGGGACCAGGGGCCGGGGAGGCACCACCGCAGGGATCGACCCCACCACCAGACGCCACCGCCCGACACCACCGCACCACCACACAGTCACACCCACGCAGCAGAGACGAGGAGCAGCCAGATGGAGTCACGGGGAGCCGCGCACGAGCGGCACGTACCCGTGCTCCGCGACCGCATCGTCGACCTCCTGGCCCCGGCACTCACGACGCCGGGGTCGGTGCTCGTCGACGGCACCCTCGGCATGGGCGGGCACGCCGAGGCGTTCCTCGAGCGCTGTCCTGAGGCCACGGTGATCGGCATCGACCGCGACGAGGAGGCCCTCGCGCTCGCGGGGGAGCGTCTCGCCCGCTTCGGTGACCGGTTCCGCGGTGTGCACGCGGTCTACGACGAGATCGCGGACGTCGTCGCGGACGCCGGGCTGACGCAGGTGCAGGCGGTGCTGTTCGACCTCGGTGTCTCCTCGCTGCAGCTCGACGAGGCCGATCGGGGCTTCGCCTACGCGCAGGACGCGCCCCTCGACATGCGGATGGACCAGGGGAGCGGGATCACCGCCGCCGAGGTCCTCAACACCTACGCTCCCGGCGAGCTCATCCGGGTGCTGCGCGACTTCGGTGAGGAGCGCTTCGCCAAGCGGATCGTCTCGGCGATCGTGCGTGAGCGCGAGGCCGAGCCGTTCACCCGCTCCGCGCGTCTCGTCGAGCTGCTCCGGGATGCGGTGCCGGCGGCGTCGCAGCGGACGGGCGGCCACCCGGCCAAGCGGACCTTCCAGGCTCTGCGCATCGAGGTCAACGACGAGCTCGGCGCGTGGCAGCGCGCCGTCGTCGGCGCCATCGACGTGCTCGCCGTCGGCGGCCGCATCGCCGTCCTGTCCTACCACTCGCTCGAGGACCGGATCACCAAGCGCGCCCTGGCCGCCGGTGCCACCTCGACGACACCACCCGGTATGCCGGTCGAGCTCCCGGAGCACGCGGCATACCTCCGACTGCTGACCCGAGGGGCCGAGGAGCCCCCCGCGGACGAGCAGTCCACCAATCCTCGATCCGCCTCCGCACGACTGCGGGTCGCAGAACGCACACGTTCCACGAAGGGGGCCCGGCGATGACCACGACCGCCACCGCACGTCCACTCCACCGCTCGCCGGCCAGGCCCACCCGGCCCCAGCCGCTGAGCGTCGTCCGTCAGCAGCCCCAGCAGGGGCAGCCGATGTTCGTCGCCGCGTGCCTTGCGCTCCTCGTCGCCGGCCTGCTCGGTGTCCTCATGCTCAACACCTCGATGGCCAAGGGGTCGTTCGTCCTCGGCGACCTCCAGGACCAGTCGAACCAGCTCGCCGACGCCGAGGAGGCGCTGAGCCACGCGATCGACGCCCAGAGCGCTCCGGCGGTTCTGGCCCAGCGCGCCCTCGACATGGGGATGGTCCCGTCGGAGACCGCGGCCTTCCTGCGGCTGAGCGACGGCAAGGTGCTCGGCGTGGCGGAGGGGGCCACGGCCCAGAAGGAATTTACTGTTGCCACACAAGGCAGCTCGGCTGCCGCGGCAGCCCGCCCGGCCATGACTCCCCAGGCCACGGTCGAGACGGTGGGCACCGTGACGACGACGACGGTGACGACGGTCAAGGGGGACAGCATCGAGGTCACGACCACGAGCGTCGACGCCCGCACGGGGGAGACGCGGACGACGACGTCGACCAAGAAGCCCTCGCCTCGGGCCTCCGACGTCGCGCGGCCGACGCCGCGGACCGGTCCACCGTCCACCCCCTCGGCCTCGCCCTCCGCCCGGTCGTCCGCGACCCAGCGCACGCCGAGCCAGGCGGCCACCCCGACTCCCACGACGACGCCGTGACCCCACGGACCCCGCCCCCTCCGCCGCGCGGGCGTGAGCCGCGGCGGTCCGGTGGGTCCGGTGCCGCGCGCCCGGCAGCCCGTCCGGCCAAGAAGCGGCAGCCTCCAGCGGCAGGTGCGACGCGCACGCAGCGACCCTCGGCCCAGGGTTCCGCATCCGCGCCGCGGCGTGCCACGTCCCAAGGCCGCCCGGCCCAGGGCCGCACCAGCCAGGGCCGCACCAGCGAGGGCCTTCCGGCCTCCGGTCGGCCGAAGGCCGGAACGCCCAAGGGAGCCACGCCGAGGAAGGCGTCGACCACGGCGGCCGCGTCGCGCGCGACGGCCTCGCGTGCGACATCGTCCCGGGCCTCCTCGTCCCGGGCCTCCTCGGCCAGGGGCACCTCGCGGCGCACCGGTCCGCCGAGGCGACCGCCGGCGCGCCCCAGGGCCACGCGCTCACCGGGCAACCCGAGGCGCCGCATGCGCGGGATGACCATCGCGGTCCTCTTCGTCTTCAGCATCTTCGCGGCCCAGCTCCTGCGCATCCAGGGCTTCGACTCCTCCGCCGTGGCGGCGCAGGCGCTCGAGCAGCGCACCGAGAAGGTCGTCATCCCGGCGCTGCGCGGCAAGATCACGTCCTCCGACGGTGTCGTCCTCGCCTCGAGCCGGGCGCGCGAGACCGTCGTGGCCGACCCCACCGCCGTCTGCACCTACAAGCAGAAGAGCACCAAGACCTGCGACCCCGCCTCGAGCGGTGCGGCCGTGGACCTGGCCGCCCGTGCGCTGGCGCCGCTGCTCGGCAAGTCCGCCGACGAGCTGCGCCCCCGGCTCGGCGGCAGCGGTCGCTACCAGGTGCTCGACCGCAAGGTGAGCCCCCTGACCTGGCGCAGGATCGCCGACCTCGGGATCCCGGGCATCTACCGCGACTCGGCCGAGGCCGTTCCAGAGCGTGTCTACCCCCAGGGGCCGACCTCGGCCTCACTCGTCGGCTTCGTCACCAACGACGGCGCGGCCGGCGGCGGCCTCGAGTCGATGATGGACCAGGCCCTCAAGGGCAAGGCCGGCTACTCGGTGTTCGAGAAGGCCCCCGACGGCTCGAAGATCCCCGGCGGGCGCCAGGGCGGCGTCAAGGCCGACGATGGCCAGGACGTCACCCTCACGGTGAACTCCAACATCCAGTGGTACGCCCAGAACGCCCTGGCGCAGCAGATGGCCCGGATGGGGGCGCAGTCGGGCACGGCCGTCGTCATGAACGCCAAGACCTCCAAGATCCTCGCCCTGGCGTCCTACCCGACCTACGACCCCAACGACATCGCGAGCGCCAAGGGCAGCCTCGTCAACAAGGCCCTCAACGACGTGTTCGAGCCCGGCTCGACCGCCAAGGTCATGACCGTCGCGGCCGCGCTCGAGGAGAAGCTCGTCACGCCCGGCCAGCCGGTCATCATCCCCAACCGGATGCAGCGCTACGACGCCAACTTCAAGGACAGCCACGACCACCCGACCCTCTACCGCACCGTCGCGGGGACGCTCGCCGAGTCGAGCAACATCGGGACGATCCTCATCGGTGAGACCCTCGAGCCCAAGAAGCTCGAGGAGTACTACCGCAAGTTCGGCCTGGGGTCGAAGTCGGGCATGGGCTACCCCGGTGAGTCCGCCGGCCTGCTCTCGCCGGCCGAGAAGTGGAGCGGGACGCAGCGCTCGACGGTGATGTTCGGTCAGGGACTCTCGGTCACGGCCATCCAGGCGGCCTCGGTCTTCCAGACGATCGCCAACGGCGGCCTGCGGATGACCCCGTCGCTCGTCGAGGGCACGACAGCCGAGAACGGCTCCTTCACCAGGGCCGCGACCAAGCCGGGCACGCGCGTCGTGTCCGAGCAGACGGCCTCCCAGGTCAACGCCATGCTCGAGGGCGTCGTCTCCAAGGAGGGCACCGCGCCACAGGCCCAGATTCCCGGCTACCGGGTCGCGGGCAAGACCGGCACCGCCGACTTCTACGACGCCCGGCTGGGCCGCTACAGCGGCAAGACGGCGAGCTTCATCGGCTACGCCCCTGCCGACGACCCCGAGCTGGTGGTAGCCGTGATCCTGCAGCGACCGAGCGCCAGCATCTACGGCGGAACCGTCGCCGCCCCGGTCTTCCAGGACGTCATGACCTACGCCCTCCAGGAGCTCAAGGTCCCGCCGACCGGGACGACCAAGGACGCCATCACACTGTCGGTGACCCCCGGGGAGGCCGCGTCGAACCCCGACACACTGCGTGACAAGGCACGTCGCGGCTCCAAGTAGTCTGACTGGTCGTGTCTGCACCCCGACCCGCCTCCCGCGACAGCTCGAGCCTGCGTGAGCTCGCGCTGCTCGCCGGCGCACCCACGGACGACTCGACCGGCCTCGACGTGGGTGTCACCGGAGTGACCCTCGACTCCCGTGCCGTCCAGCCCGGTGACCTGTATGCCGCCCTGCCGGGAGCCCGCGCGCACGGCGCCGACTTCGCGGCGCAGGCCGTGGCTGCCGGTGCGGCGGCGGTGCTCACCGACGCCGACGGTGTCGCGCGTCTGCGTGACGCGGGGGTCACTCTCCCCGTGATCGTCGTGGAACACCCGAGGTCGGTGCTCGGCGCCCTGTCGGCACGGATCTACGACACGACCGACCAGAGCCTGACCATGGTCGGGATCACGGGCACCAACGGCAAGACGACGACGGCATACCTCGTCTCGAGTGCGCTCGGGGTCCTCGGGCACCGCACCGGTCTCATCGGCACCGTCGAGACGCGGATCGGTGACGAGCACGTCAAGAGCGTGCGCACGACGCCGGAGTCGACCGACCTGCACGCGATCCTGGCCGTCATGGAGGAGCGCGACACGGACACCTGCGTCATGGAGGTGTCGAGCCACGCCCTGAGCCAGCACCGGGTCGACGGCGTCGTCTACGACCTCGCCCTCTTCACGAACCTGTCCCAGGACCACCTCGACTTCCACGCCGACATGGAGGACTACTTCGGTGCGAAGGCGAGACTGTTCACCCCGGAGCACTCGCTGCGCGGGCTCGTCTGCGTCGACGACATCTGGGGCCGACGGCTCGTCGAGAGGTCGGGCGTGCCCGTGACCACCCTGACGACCGTGGCGGACCGGGAGGCCGACTGGACCGTCGAGGTCGACGCGCAGGACCCGTCGCGCTTCATGCTGCGGGGGAGGGGGATCGAGCTCGACCTGCGCTCGGCCCTGCCGGGTGACTTCAACGTCGCCAACACCGCCATGGCGGCCGTCGCCCTGGTCCTCCTCGGCGAGGAGACCGACGCCGTGAGCCGGGCCATCCTCACCGACCCGCACGTTCCCGGCCGGATGGAGAAGGTCGCCCCCGCGGACGCTGCCGAGGACCTGCTCGCGGTCGTCGACTACGCCCACACGCCCGATGCCGTGGAGGCAGCCCTCGCCGCTCTCAGGCCGGCCACCACCGGGCGGCTCGTCGTCGTCCTCGGTGCCGGTGGCGACCGCGACCGGGGCAAGCGCCACGGCATGGGACGGGCGGCGGCGGGGCTCGCCGACGCCGTCGTCGTCACCGACGACAACCCGCGTGACGAGGACCCGGCCACCATCCGTGCCGCGGTCCTCGAGGGCGCGCGCTCGGTCGGCGCGGACTCGGTGCTCGTCGAGGTCGAGGGCCGGCGTGAGGCCATCCGCGAGGGTGTGCGGCTCGCCCGTGAGGGTGGCCCGGGCTCGGTCGTCGCCGTCGTCGGCAAGGGCCACGAGACCGGGCAGGAGGTCGCGGGTGTCGTCCACCCCTTCGACGACCGTGACGAGCTGCGAGCCGCCCTCGGGGCCGGCAGCACCGAGCAGGGGACGTCGTGATCGCCCTGTCGCTCACCGAGATCGCGGCGGTCACCGGCGGTTCGGTCCACGGGCTCACCACCTCCGCGGAGGCGCCGGTCGTGACCGGTGCCGTCGTCACCGACTCGCGCGAGGCCGAGCCCGGCAGCCTCTACGTCGCGCGCGTCGGTGAGCGGATGGACGGCCACCGGTTCGTCGCCGCGGCCCGCGACAACGGAGCCGTCGCCGCGCTCACGAGCCGCCCCGTCGACGACCTGCCCTGTGTCGTCGTGGACGACGTCCAGGCCGGTTTCGTCGCCATCTCGCGCGCCGTCCTCGACCGCGCGACCGACCTCACCGTCATCGGGATCACCGGCTCCTCCGGCAAGACGAGCACCAAGGACCTCCTCGGCACGGTGCTCGCGGCGAGCGCGCCGACGATCGCGCCGGTCGGGTCCTACAACTCGGAGGTGGGCGTCCCTCTCACGGTCACCCGCGTCACCGACGAGACCCGCTTCCTCGTCGTCGAGATGGGGGCGCGCGGGGTGGGACACATCGAGTACCTCACCCGGATCGCCCCGCCTCGGATCGGTGTCGTCCTCAACGTCGGCACCGCCCACGTCGGCGAGTTCGGTTCTCGGGAGGCGATCGGGCGCGCCAAGGCCGAACTCGTCACCGCACTGCCCCGTGACGGCGTGGCCGTCCTCAACGCCGACGACCCGGTCGTGCGCGCCATGGCCGACCGGACCGACGCGCGCGTCGTGCTCGTCGGCGAGGCCCCCGACGCGACGGTCCGGGCCGAGGACGTGCACGTGGCAAGCGACGGGCGGGCGAGCTTCCGGGCCGTCACCCCCGTCGGCGACGCCTCCCTCACGCTGCGCCTCGTCGGGCGCCACCACGTCGGCAACGCGCTGGCCGTCATCGCGGTCGCGCTCGAGTGCGGACTGCCGCTCGACGTCGTGACGGCCGCGGTCTCCGGCGCGGGTGTCGTGAGCCGGTGGCGCATGGAGGTCACCGAGCGCCCCGACGGCGTGACGATCGTCAACGACGCCTACAACGCCAACCCCGACTCCATGCGCGCCGCCCTCGCGGCCCTCGAGGTCATGGGTCGCGGCCGCCGCACCTGGGCCGTCCTCGGATCGATGCTCGAGCTCGGCGACGGGTCCGACGGCGACCACGCCGAGGTCGGTGCGGAGGCGCAGCGCCGCGGCGTCGACGAGCTCGTCGTCGTGGGCACGACCGCGCGGCCCATGGCCGACGTCGCACCCGTCCCGGGCACCCGGATCCGCTGGGTCGAGGACGCCGGCGAGGCGGAGGCGCTGCTCCGATCGGAAGTCGCCCCGCCGGACGTCGTGTTGTTCAAGTCCAGCCGCGATGCAGGTCTACGGTGGCTCGGAGACAGACTGACCACCCTCGACAACGCCCCCCAGGAGGACCCCCAGTGAAGGCCGTGCTCGTCGCTGCGGTGGTCAGCCTCGTCGTGGCGCTGTTCGGCACCCCGATGTTCATCAAGGTGCTCGTGAGGCGCGGCTACGGCCAGTTCATCCGGGACGACGGCCCCACGTCCCACCACACCAAGCGCGGCACTCCCACCATGGGTGGCGCGGTCATCGTGGCCGCGACGATCACGGCATACGGGATGGCCCACCTGGCGTTCTGGACGGCTCCGAGCTGGAGCGGGGTGCTGGTCCTCTTCCTCATGGCGGGGCTCGGCCTCGTCGGGTTCCTCGACGACTACATCAAGATCAGCAAGCAGCGCAGCCTCGGCCTGCGGTCCAAGGAGAAGCTCTTCGGGCAGACCCTCGTGGCCGTCATCTTCGCGATCCTCGCGCTGCAGTTCCCCAACGACCGCGGCCGGACACCGGCCTCGACGAAGATCTCGTTCGTCCGTGACACCAACCTCGACCTGGCGTTCGCCGGGACGATCGTCGGGGTCCTCCTCTTCATCCTCTTCGCCAACGTCATCATCGCCGGCACGAGCAACGGCGTGAACCTCACCGACGGCCTCGACGGCCTCGCGACCGGCGCCTCGGTGATGACGTTCGCGGCCTACGTGCTCATCGGCATCTGGCAGTTCAACCAGAACTGCCAGACCAACGCCGGCATCAAGTGCTACGAGGTCCGCGACCCGCTCGACCTCGCGATCGTCGCCGCAGCGGCGATGGGCTCCTGCTTCGGGTTCCTCTGGTGGAACGGTTCGCCCGCCAAGATCTTCATGGGTGACACGGGCTCGCTGGCGCTCGGCGGCCTTCTAGCCGGACTCGCCATCGTCACCCGCACCGAGTTCCTCGTCGTCATCCTCGGTGGCCTCTTCGTCACCATCACGTTGTCGGTCATCATCCAGGTCGCGTCGTTCAAGTCGACGGGCAAACGGGTCTTCCGGATGGCCCCGCTCCAGCACCACTTCGAGCTCCTCGGCTGGCAGGAGGTCACGATCGTCATCCGCTTCTGGATCATCGCCGGCCTCTTCGTGGCGCTCGGGCTGGGCCTCTTCTACGCCGAATGGGTCGTGGGCG
Organism: Knoellia locipacati; assembly: GCF_044791685.1. Lineage (GTDB taxonomy): Bacteria > Actinomycetota > Actinomycetes > Actinomycetales > Dermatophilaceae > Knoellia > Knoellia locipacati_A. The sequence continues at coordinate 3,995,213 of NZ_CP087730.1, read as the reverse complement.
CGGCATGACCGACGAGATCACCCAGCGGCTCGCGAGGCTCAGTCACCTCACCCATCGCGAGGCCGACTGGGCCGGCCTTCGCGTGCTCGTCGCCGGTCTCGGCGTGAGCGGCTTCGCCGCCGCGGACGCCCTGCTCGAGCGGCACGCCCACGTCGTCGTCGTCGACGGCTCGGCTCCCGACTCCTCGCCCGCCATGGCCGAGCGCGCCCGCATCCTCGAGATCCTCGACGCCGAGCTCCGCTTCGGTCCAGAGCACGTCTCCCGTATGCCGTCCGACCCCGTCGACCTCGTCGTCACCTCACCGGGGTGGGCGCCGACCCAGCCCCTGCTGGTCGCCGCGGCCGAGGCCGGGGTTCCCATCTGGGGCGAGGTGGAGCTGGCGTGGCGCATGCGTCCGCTCGAGGGCGCGGCGCCATGGCTCACGGTGACCGGGACCAACGGCAAGACGACCACCGTGCAGATGCTGACCTCGATCCTGCGTGCCGCGGGCGAGAGGGCGATCAGCGCCGGCAACGTCGGGACCCCGATCCTCGAGGCGGTCATGGACCCGCAGCCGTTCGACGCCATCGCCGTCGAGCTGTCGAGCTTCCAGCTGCACTGGTCGGACTCGATCCGGCCCCAAGCCTCAGCCTGCCTCAACGTCGCGCCCGACCACGTCGACTGGCACGGCGACTACGACTCCTACCTCGCGGCCAAGGGCAAGGTCTACGAGGGCACCGAGATCGCGTGCGTCTACAACGTCGACGACCCCCAGACCGAGCGCCTCGTCGAGGAGGCCGATGTCCAGGAGGGTTGTCGCGCCGTCGGTTTCACCCTCGGCACCCCGGCCCCGTCCATGCTCGGTGTCGTCGGCGACGTCCTCGCCGACCGGGCCTTCGTCGAGCAGCGCCGGCACGCCGCCGCCGAGCTCGCCTCGATCGAGGACCTGCGCGGTGACGCGCCCGACGTCGCGCCGCACCTCGTCGCCAACGCGCTGGCCGCGGCCGCCCTGGCGCGGGCCCACGGCGTCGACGCCGGGGCGGTGCGGGCCGGCCTGAGGGCCTTCCGACCCGAGGCCCACCGCATCGCGCACGTCGCCACGATCGACGACGTCCGCTACGTCAACGACTCCAAGGCCACGAACCCGCACGCGGCCGCAGCGTCGCTCACGGCATACGAGCACGTCGTCTGGGTCGCCGGTGGCCTCCTCAAGGGCGCCGACGTCGACGACCTCGTGAGGTCTGCCGCGGGCCGGCTGCGGGGCGTCGTCCTCCTCGGACGCGACCGGGCGGCGATCGCCGACGCGCTTGCCCGACACGCGCCCGATGTCCCCGTCGTCGACGTCGCCGACACGGACACTGGAGCAATGGACCGCGTCGTCACCGAGGCCACGTCGCTCGCCCAGCCGGGCGACGTCGTACTGCTCGCGCCCGCCGCGGCGTCCATGGACATGTTCGTCAACTACGGCGCGCGCGGAGACGCCTTCGCCGAGGCGGTGCTCCGCCGAGCAGCACCGGGGGAGTGAGTCCGTGAGCAGCATGACCGGGTCGAGGACGGAGCGAGGCTTCGGCGCCGTCCCCGGGTGGCTCGAGCGCCTCGACCGTCCCGTCACCACCTACTACGTCCTCGTCGGGGTCACGACGGTGCTCGTCGGCTTCGGGCTGATCATGGTGCTGTCCGCCTCGACCGTCTCCTCGCTCCAGGCCACCGACTCCGGCTCCGCCTACTCGATCGTCATCAGCCAGATGGTGTTTGCGGTGATCGGTGGGATCGCCCTGCTCGTCGCGTCCCGGCTCTCGGTGCCGATGTGGAAGCGCCTGTCGCTGCCGGTGCTCGTCGTCGGCCTGGTCCTCCAGCTGCTCGTCTTCACACCGCTCGGCGTCGACGTCCAGGGCAACCGCAACTGGCTCGACTTCGGCTTCGTGACGATGCAGCCCTCGGAGCTGCTCAAGGTGGGGCTGGCGCTCAGTGGCGCGGTCATCCTCTCCGCCAAGCGCAAGAGGCTCGCCCAGGTCGGCCACGCGCTGGTGCCCTACGTCTTTCCGGTGGCGATGCTCGCCATCGGTCTCGTGCTGCTCGGCCACGACCTCGGCACGGTCCTCGTCATGTCGGCGGTCGTCGCCGGCGTGCTCTTCACCGCCGGCGTCCCGGGGCGCTGGTTCGCCCTCGCCGCAGCCGGGTTCGCGGCGGTGGCGACCACCTTCGTCATCACCAGCCCCAACCGCCTCGGCCGGTTCGACGTGTGGCTCGGGCGCGACACCGACCAGTTCGGCGCCGCCCGCCAGTCGATTCACGGCCGCTACGCCCTTGCCGACGGCGGGTGGACGGGCGTCGGTCTGGGGCAGTCCCGCGAGAAGTGGGAGTGGCTCTCGGAGCCGCACAACGACTTCATCTTCGCGATCATCGGCGAGGAGCTCGGGCTCCCCGGCACGATCATGGTGCTCGCGCTCTTCGTCGTGCTCGCCCTCGCCTGCTACCGGCTCGTCATGCGGTCCTCGGACTTCTTCGTGCGGGTGGCCACGGCCGGCATCATGAGCTGGATCATCGTCCAGGCCATGATCAACGTCGGCGCCGTCATCGGACTGCTCCCCGTCATCGGCGTCCCGCTGCCACTCGTGTCCTCGGGTGGGTCCTCCCTCGTGACGACGATGCTCGCCCTGGGCATCCTGCTCTCGTTCGCCCGGGCCGAGCCCGGTTGCGCCAAGGCCCTCTCGGGACGCCCCTCGCTCGTGAAGAGGTCCTTCGCGGTCCTCCCGATGCGGCGGTCGAGCCGATGAGCGCGCCGTCGACCATCGGCTCCGTCCTGCTCGCGGGCGGTGGCACGGCCGGTCACGTCTCGCCCCTGCTGGCTCTCGCCGACTGCCTGCGCCGCCGCGAGCCCGACGTGCGCATCGTCGCCCTCGGCACCGCAGAGGGGCTGGAGGCGCGCCTGGTCCCGGCCCGCGGCTACGACCTCGAGGTCGTGCCCAAGGTGCCGATGCCACGCCGGCCCTCGGCCGAACTCCTTCGGCTCCCGGGGTCGCTTCGCCGCGCCGTGGCGGCCGCCGACGCGGCCCTCACCTCGTCCGGTGCTCGGGTGGTCGTCGGCTTCGGTGGCTACGTCTCGACCCCGGCCTACCTCGCGGCGCGACGCCGCGGCATACCCGTCGTCATCCACGAGCAGAACGCGCGTCCCGGCCTGGCCAACAAGCTCGGCTCACGCTTCGCGACGCACGTCGCGGTCACCTTCCCCGGCACGTCGCTGCCGGGCGCGACCGTGACCGGTATGCCGTTGCGCCGCGAGATCGCGCTGCTCGACCGCAAGGCCCGCCGTGCCGAGGCGTTGGCCACGTTCGGCCTCGACCCGCAGTGGCCGACCGTCCTCGTCACCGGAGGCTCGCTCGGCGCGCAGCGGATCAACGAGGCCTTCCGTGGCGCGATGTCCACGCTCCGGGCGGCGGGCGTCCAGGTCCTCCACATCACCGGTGTCGGCAAGGAGTTCCCCGTCGAGGAGGCCGACGCCGGCGCTCCCTACGTCGTCGTCCCCTACGCCGACCGGATGGAGCTCGCCTACGCCGCCGCCGACATCGTCGTGGCACGCTCGGGCGCCAACACCGTCTGCGAGCTCACGGCGGTCGGGCTGCCGGCGGTCTACGTCCCGCTGCCCATCGGCAACGGGGAGCAACGGCTCAACGCCGAGACGGTCATCGCCGCCGGAGGAGGACTGCTCGTCGAGGACGCCGACCTCAGCTCCGCCTGGGTCGAGACGACGCTCGTCCCGCTGCTGCGCGACGCCGCCCGGCTCACCGACATGGCCGCGGCCGCGGCCTCGGTGGGGGAGCGCGACGGTGACGAGCTGCTGGCCGACCTCGTCGCCGACGCCGCGTCCAGGAAGGTCTGACGATGTCGCGCAACCCCCGGTTCGACTTCGCGAGCGAGGTCCCCGGGCTCGAGACGCTGGGCCGGGTCCACTTCATCGCCATCGGCGGCGCGGGCATGTCCGCCGTCGCCCGGATCATGCTGGCGCGCGGTGTGGACGTCAGCGGTTCCGACGCCAAGGACAGCGCCGTTCTCCAGAGCCTGCGGGCCCTCGGTGCACACGTCGTGGTCGGCCATGACGCCGCCAACGTCCGCGACGTCGACACGGTCGTGATCTCCTCGGCCATCCCCGAGTCCAACGTCGAGCTCACCGCCGCCCGCGAGGCCGGATGCCTTGTGCTGCACCGGTCCCAGGGCTTGGCCGCCACGATGCAGGACTCGCGTCCGGCTGCCGTCGCCGGAGCCAACGGCAAGACCACGACGACGTCGATGCTCACGGTCGCCCTGCAGGGTGCAGGCCTCGACCCGTCGTTCGCCTCCGGCGGAGAGCTCACCGGTCAGGGCACCAACGCCGCGTGGGCCGACGGCGACGTCTTCGTCGTCGAGGCCGACGAGAGCGACGGCTCCTTCCTCGTCTACCGGCCCGAGGTCGCGATCGTCACCAACGTGCAGCCGGACCACCTCGACTTCTACGGCACCTTCGACGAGGTCGAGAAGGCCTACGCCGAGTTCGCGGCCTCCCTCCGTCCGGGCGGGCTCCTCGTCGCCTGCGCGGACGACGCCGGCTCGGCGCGTCTCGCCGCACGCGTGGCGGCGTCGGGCACCCGGGTCGTCACCTACGGCTTCGACGCCGCGGCCGACCTCCGGCTCTCCGAGCACCACACCGACGCCGAGGGCATCGGCACCACGACGACCTTCGCGCTGCGAGGGGGCAGCCGAGAGACGCTGCACCTCGCGACACCGGGCGCGCACAACGCCCTCAACGCCGCCGCGGCGTACCTCGCCGCGACCGAGGGCTTCGGGGCCGACCCCGTGCGCGTCCTCGACGGACTTGCCGGGTTCGACGGGGCGCGCCGCAGGTTCGAGGTGCGTGGCGAGGTGCGTGGGGTGACCGTCGTCGACGACTACGCCCACAACCCGGGCAAGGTGGCCGCCGTCGTCTCGACTGCTGCCGAGATCGCGCGCCGACGCGGCGGGCGGCTGCACGTCGCCTTCCAGCCGCACCTCTACTCGCGCACCCGCGACTTCGCCGACGGCTTCGCCAACGGCCTGGCGCCGGCCGACACCGTCGTCCTGCTCGACGTCTACGGCGCCCGGGAGCAGCCGATGGAGGGCATCACGAGCGAGGTCATCGCAGCGCCCCTGCGAGAGCTGTCCGGGAAGCGCGACGTCACCGTCGGCGGCACCTTCGAGTCGATCGCCCTCAGGCTGGCCGAGGTCGCGACCGACGGCGACCTCGTGCTCACCGTCGGTGCCGGCGACGTCACCGAGCTGGCGACCCACGTACTCAGCGCGCTGGGGGAGCGGTGAGCGGCGTGGGTGTGTCGACCCGTGGCCTGCCCCAGGCCGACCCCCGGTTCCGGGAGCGCGCACTGCAGCGACGACGGCGCCCCTGGCTGCGCGGACTCTGGACCGTCCTGTCCCTCGCCCTCGTCGCCGGTCTCGGGTGGCTCGCCTTCTGGAGCCCGGTGTTCGCCGTGCGCACGGTGGAGGTCACGGGCGTCACGGGCGCGGATCGAGCCGCCGTCGCCCGTCTCGTCGCGGTCCCGAACGGGACTCCGCTGGCTCGGGTCGACCTCGACGACGTCGAGGACCGCGTGCGCAGCCGGAGGACGATCGCCGAGGTCTCGGCCGAGCGCGGCTGGCCCGCCACCCTGCGCGTCCGGGTCGTCGCCAGGCAGGCTGCTCTCGTGCTCAGAAACCCTCAGGGTCGACTTGAGGTTGTGGATGCGACAGGTGTCGCGTACGACACCGTGACCGCTCCGCCGCCCGGCGTCCCGTTGGTGAGGGCCGCGTCGTCGAAGGGAACGACGAAGGAGGCCCTCGAGGCCGCCCTCTCGATGGTCCGGACGCTGCCGCCCGACCTCGCCGGCCAGGTGTCCGCGATCGAGGTGAGCACGGCCAACCTCGTCTCGTTCACGCTCGGCGGGATCGAGGTCGTGTGGGGTGGGGCGGACGATGCCGACCGCAAGCTCGCCATCCTGCGCGCACTGGTCCCGACGAAGCCCGAGGTCATCGACGTGAGCGCCCCCGACACGCCCGTGACGCGAGGCGGTCCGTCACCGTCCCCGAGCGCGAAGTAAGCCGTCGCCCGGCGTGACCCCTGGGGCTGGTGGGGGTGATGTGACCCACGTGGTCCTGTTGAGCAAGAATGGTCCGGACTCGGCCACGACACGCCCGCGCGCTCGTTGCATGACGCCGTACGGACGCCTAGCGTCACACCATCGAGTCGTGACCAAACTGTGACTCTTGACTTCAGGTCGAGACTTCGCAGGGCGTCGGACCACGCAGTTTCGAACACCAGCACCGAACTCAGCACTCTCAGGGAAGGCCCACACCGTGGCAACACCACAGAACTACTTGGCCGTCATCAAGGTCGTCGGCATCGGTGGAGGTGGTGTCAACGCCATCAACCGGATGATCGAGGTCGGTCTCAAGGGCGTCGAGTTCATCGCGATCAACACCGATGCGCAGGCACTGCTCATGAGCGACGCCGACGTCAAGCTCGACGTGGGCCGTGAGCTGACCCGCGGGCTCGGCGCCGGCGCCGACCCCGAGGTCGGCAAGAAGGCCGCCGAGGACCACGCCGAGGAGATCGAAGAGGTCCTCAAGGGCGCCGACATGGTGTTCGTCACCGCCGGTGAGGGTGGCGGCACCGGCACCGGTGGCGCCCCGGTCGTCGCGCGCATCGCCAGGGGCCTGGGGGCCCTCACCATCGGCGTCGTCACGCGCCCGTTCACCTTCGAGGGGCGCCGTCGCGCCAACCAGGCCGAGTCCGGCATCGCCAGCCTGCGCGAGGAGGTCGACACCCTCATCGTCATCCCCAACGACCGGCTGCTGTCGATCAGCGACCGCGCCGTGTCGATGCTCGACGCGTTCCGCAGCGCCGACCAGGTGCTGCTGTCCGGTGTCCAGGGCATCACCGACCTCATCACGACGCCGGGCCTGATCAACCTCGACTTCGCCGACGTCAAGTCGGTCATGCAGGGAGCCGGGTCGGCGCTCATGGGCATCGGGTCGGCTCGTGGCGAGGACCGCGCGGTCCAGGCCGCCGAGCTCGCCATCTCCAGCCCGCTGCTCGAGGCGAGCATCGACGGAGCCCACGGCGTCCTGCTCTCGATCCAGGGTGGCAGCGACCTCGGCCTCTTCGAGATCAACGAGGCCGCCCGCCTCGTCCAGGAGGCCGCGCACCCCGAGGCCAACATCATCTTCGGCGCGGTCATCGACGACGCCCTCGGCGACGAGGTGCGCGTCACCGTCATCGCCGCCGGGTTCGACGGTGGCACGCCCGCCAAGCGCCCCGACGAGCGCGGCATCGGCAGCATCCAGGGTCCGAGCAAGGCGCAGCAGGCCGCAGCCCAGGCCCAGCAGCAGGCGTCCCCGGCCCAGGCCCCGCCGCAGCGACAGACCGCGCCGCAGAACGGCAACGGGGCGCAGCGCCCGGTCCACGTCGAGCCCCAGCCGGTGCAGGCCTCGGCGGTCCCGCCGGTCGCTCGGGCGGCGGAGCCGGTGCGCCAGCCCGGCGACTCGGCTCACGCGCATCGCAGCGCTGAGGCCGAGCAGCGTCCGGCGCCGCCGCGGACGGTGACCTTCGACGACGGCGACGACCTGGACGTGCCCGACTTCCTCAAGTGAGGCACCTGCACCTGGCGCGCTGACCTGCGCGCACCCCGAGGGCGACCGGCCGTGGCCGGTCGCCCTCGGCGCGTCTACGGTGGACCCGTGTTCTTCTGGCGTGACGACCTGGGCGGGATCCGCCGCGCGTTCACCGACCGCGCGGGCGGGGTGAGCGAACCCCCGTATGCCGGCCTCAACCTCGGTGGGCACGTCGGCGATGCCTCGGATGCGGTGCGGGAGAACCGGATTCGCGTCGCTCGCGAGCTCGGCGTCGATGTCTCGCGCCTCGTCTTCATGGACCAGTGCCATGGCAGCGACGTCGCCGCCGTCACCGACAAGCCTGCCGGTCCGCTCGCCGTCGACGGCCTCGTGACCGCCGAGCCCGGCCTCGCCCTGGCTGTCCTCGTCGCCGACTGCACGCCGGTGCTGATGTCCGACCAGGAGGCCGGCGTCATCGGTGCCGTCCACGCGGGGCGCCCCGGCATGACGGGCAGGATCGTGGCGAAGGCGGTCGAGGCGATGCGTGACCTGGGTGCGCGACGGATCGCGGCCGTCGTCGGTCCGAGCGTGTGCGGTCGCTGTTACGAGGTTCCCGCGGAGATGCGCGAGGCGGCGGCCTCGGTGAGCCCGGAGGCCAGCGCCGTGTCGTGGACGGGAACCCCGGCGATCGACGTCGCCGCCGGAGTCGTGGCGCAGCTGCGCGATGCCGGCGTCGAGGACCTCTCGTGGGTCCCGGGCTGCGCGCGCGAGGAGCGGTCGTTGTTCTCCTACCGCCGCGACGGGACCACGGGACGGTTCGCCGGCGTCATCGTGCGGAGCGCGTCGTGACCGGACGCCGCGAGGAGCTGGCGGCCCGCCTGGCGGAGGTGCACGCCCGGATCGAGCGCGCCGCCACCGCGGCCGGCCGGGATGCGGCGGAGATCGAGCTCGTGGTCGTGACGAAGTACTTCCCCGTCAGCGACGTCGACCTCCTCGTCGAGCTCGGCGTCCGCCACATCGGCGAGAACAAGGACCAGGAGGCCGGCACCAAGGTGGCCGAGCTCGACCGTCGTGACGACGTCACCGTCCACTTCATCGGCCAGCTCCAGTCCAACAAGGCCGCCCACGTCGCGTCCTACGCCGACGTCGTGCAGTCCGTGGACCGGGCGAAGATCGTCACGGCCCTCGACCGCGCGGCCGACCGGCACGGCCGGCGGCTGGACGTGCTGCTCCAGGTCGCGCTCGACGACGCCGACGGCAGGGGAGGCGCTGCGCCGGCGCAGGTGCCCGAACTCGCCGACCTCGTCGCGCAGGCGGGCTCGCTCCGGCTGCGCGGTGTCATGGCCGTGGCACCGCTCGGTGCCGAGGCCAGGCCGGCCTTCGCGCGGCTGCGGGAGGTCGCGGACGGCATACGGGCAGGTCATCCGGAGGCGACGTGGATCTCGGCCGGGATGAGCGCCGATCTCGAGGAGGCCGTTGCCGAGGGAGCGACACACCTGCGTGTCGGGACGGCAATACTCGGTTCCCGTCCGTCACTTGGGTAACTTCTTTTCACGAACACGGTCATGGTGACCGCCGATTCGCACAAGGAGTACTCATGGCTGGCGCGCTGCGCAAGACGATGGTCTACCTCGGGCTGGCCGAGGACGAGGGCCGTTACTACGACGAGGCCTACGACGAGTACGACTCGGCCGACGACTACGAGGCGGCCGATGACCGGGAGACGCGTGAGCGCCCGGCCGAGGTCACGCCCCTGACCACGCGTCGCAGCGTGGCCCAGGTCGTGCGGACCACGGAGGCGTCGGGGATCTCGCGGATCACGACCATCCACCCGCGCACCTACAACGAGGCCAAGACCATCGGCGAGAACTTCCGCGAGGGCACGCCGGTCATCATGAACCTCACCGACATGGACGACGCCGACGCCAAGCGCCTCGTCGACTTCGCCGCTGGTCTCGTCTTCGGCCTGCACGGCGCCATCGAGCGCGTCACCGCCAAGGTGTTCCTGCTCTCGCCGTCGACGGTCGAGGTCAATGCCGAGGAGTCCGTGGCCGTGCCCGGGCGCACCCTGTTCAACCAGAGCTGACCCCCGGCCCAGCGGACCCACAGGCCGTTCACGCACACTGTCGCCATGGACGCCGTGCTCTCGACGCTCAAATTCATCATCTGGCTCTACCTGTTGGTCGTCTTCGGGCGGCTCGTCCTCGACTGGATCCGGGTCTTCGCCCGCGACTGGAGGCCGCGCGGGGTGGTGCTCGTCATCGCCGAGGCGGTGTACACCCTGACCGATCCGCCGCTCAAAGCGTTGCGCAAGGTCATCCCGCCGCTGCGCCTCGGAGGGGCCTCCATCGACCTGGGCTTTCTCGTCCTGGTGCTCGGTCTCTACCTTCTTCTTGCGATCCTCTAGGCTGGATCGCTGAGCCCCTGTGTCCTCTGCGGCACAGGGCACCCTGAACCGATCGATACAGAGGAGTTGACATGGCGTTGTCGCCCGAGGACGTCCTCAACAAGACGTTCACGACCACCCAGTTCCGACGCGGCTACGACGAGCGCGAGGTCGACGACTTCCTCGATGACATCGTCGCCGAGATGCGTCGGATGACGAAGACGGACGAAGAGGTGCGCAAGCAGCTCAACGACTGCCGGCAGGGTCGCGGGCTCGAGCCCGTCACCGCCGCGATGCCGGCGCCGGCCGCCGTCACTCCCGACCGCTCCGCCGAGATCGCCAGGCTCGAGGGACGCAACACCGAGCTCGAGGCCCGGGTGCGCGAGCTCGAGGAGCTCGAGGGCAAGAACCAGCTCTCCCAGGACCAGGGTGAGGTCGACGGCCTCTCCCGGCGCAACAACGAGCTCGAGGCGCGGGTGCGCGAGCTCGAGGGCACACTGGCCGAGTCCGAGCGCGAGATCGCCGACCTCCGTGGCCGCCACGACTCCCTCGTCGGTGAGCGCGACTCCCTCGTCGGTGAGCGCGACTCCCTCGTCGGTGAGCGCGACTCCCTCGTGGGTGAGCGCGACGGCCTGCGTGGCGAGCGTGACTCGCTCGTCGGGGAGCGCGACTCCATCGCCGCCGAGCGCGACCGTGAGTGTGCCGAGCGCGAGGCTGCGTCCGCCAAGAACGCCAAGGACCGGCAGGCCATCTACGACAAGGCGAACAGCAGCGCCGACGAGCAGATCGCGACCCTGCGTGCGCGGGTCGAGGAGGCCGAGCGCGAGGCCCAGAACCGGATCCAGAAGGCCCAGGCCGCGGCCGAGAAGGCCGAGTCGGAGGCGCAGGAGCGCGCCGCCAAGGTGAGTGCCCAGCCCGACGCAGGGCAGGCCGGCGACCTCGCAGCGCTCGCCGGCGCAGGTGCCGGTGCCGGTTCGGCTGCGGGCGTCCTGGCGCTGGCCCAGCGTCTGCACGACGAGCACGTCTCCGCCGGTGAGTCCCGCCGCGACGAGCTCCTCCGTGAGGCTCAGTCCCGCCACGACGAGCTCATCTCCACCGGTGAGTCCAAGCACCACGAGTTCATCAACACCGGTCAGTCCCGGCACGACGAGCTCATCAGCACCGCCCAGGCCCGGCACGACGAGCTCATCAGCACGGCCCAGACGCAGCACGACACGATGCTCGCCGAGGCGAACAGCAAGCGCGAGGAGCTCATCACCGAGGCCCGCGAGCGCTCGACGGGCATGGTCCACGAGGCGCAGCAGCGCAAGGCCGCCATCCTCCAGGAGCTGAGCGAGGAGCGTGCGGTGCTCGAGCGCAAGATCGAGCAGCTGCGCGGCTTCGAGCGTGACTACCGCGGTCGCCTCAAGACCTACATCGAGGGTCAGCTCAAGGAGCTCGACCACACCGCGGTCGACGTCGAGGTCGAGGAAGCCGCCAAGCAGAACCAGTGACACGTCACTGATCCCAGCTCGCACGAAGGGCACCCGGTCCGACCGGGTGCCCTTCGGCGTGTTAGGCGGCCGTATGCCGGATGGTGCCGTCGCAGGTCGTCTGGCGTTTTGCGTTGTGGTGCCGTTGATCAGGGCTTATCCTCGCCGCACGTGGTCGAGCCCCCCGGGCCCGACCTTTGTTGACGAGTGAGGACAGGCATGGCTGCCAAGCGCGCTCCCTCGGGGGCCACCAGGGCTGGATCCGGCAAGGCTGCTTCCGTCAAGGCGGTGGCGAAGAAGGCGGGTGCCAAGGCCTCCGCGGCGGTGAAGAAGGCCACCGCGAAGAAGGGCTCGACGACGAAGGTCGCGGCGAAGAAGGCTCCGGCCACGAAGGCTGCGGCCACGAAGGTCGCGGCGAAGAAGGCTCCGGCCACCAAGGCTGCGGCGAAGAAGGCTCCGGCCACGAAGGTCGCGGCGAAGAAGGCTCCCGCCACCAAGGTCGCGGCGAAGAAGGCTCCCGCCACCAAGGCTGCGGCGAAGAAGGCTCCAGCCACCAAGGCTGCGGCGAAGAAGGCTCCCGCCACCAAGGCTGCGGCGACGAAGGCTCCCGCCACGAAGGCTCCCGCGAGGAAGGCCACCAAGAAGGTCTCCCTCGTCGTCAAAGAGGATGAGTCACCGTGGACCGCCAAGGAGCTGCGGGAGGTCCGTGCCGGGATCGAGGCGGACGTCGCCCAGCTGCGTGCCGAGCTCGCGCAGGCCGAGTCCGAGCTGTCCGACCTGCTGCGTGACTCCGGTGACGGCGCCGGCGACGACCAGGCCGACGCCGGGGCCAAGACCTACGAGCGCGAGCAGGAGATCGCCCTCGCCGACAACGCCCGCGAGATGCTCCACCAGAACGAGCACGCGCTCGAGCGGCTCGACAACGGGACCTACGGAGTGTGCGAGTCCTGCGGCCAGCCGATCGGCAAACTTCGCCTCCAGGCCGCACCTCGTGCGACCCTATGCATGACATGCAAGATGAAACAGGAACGCCGCTGACCTCCAGCCCCCAGTCCACCCCCGCACCGGCCCCGGAAGAACGCCAGGGCCGGTCGCGGCTGTTTGCGCTCCTCATCGGTGTCGGCGTCCTCACGCTCGTGCTCGACCAGGGCTCCAAGGTGTGGGCGCTGGGCGCCCTCACGCCGGGGGAGCCGCGCGACCTCCTCGGCCCGCTGCTGCGGCTCAACCTCATCCGCAACGCGGGTGCGGCCTTCTCCCTCGGTGACGGTGTCACGTGGCTGCTCACCCTCGTGGCCCTGGCGATCGTCGTCTGGGTCGGCCGGGCCGCCGTCCGGGTCGGTCACGGAGGCTGGGCCGTCACCCTCGGCATGCTCCTCGGTGGTGCGATCGGCAACCTCATCGACCGGATCTTCCGCGCGCCGGGGTTCGGTCGCGGCCACGTCGTCGACTTCATCGACTACTTCGGGCTGTTCATCGGCAACGTCGCGGACATCGCGATCGTCGTCGCTGCCGGCATGGGAGCGGTCCTCGCGCTGCGCGGCATACCCCTCGAAGGCGTGACGCACGGCCGGCACGAAGCCGGCCAGGACGACGACGAGAGCGAGGGGGGCGACGATGTCTGACAGCCGCACCGTCCTCGTCCCCGAGGGCCTCCAGGGCGAGCGCGTCGACGCCGCGATGGCGCGCCTCTTCGGGCTCTCGCGCACCCGCGCCGCCGACCTCGCGGCCGACGGAGGCGTCAGCGTCAACGGGGCGAGCGTGGGCAAGTCCCACCGTGTCCACGGTGGCGACATGCTCGAGGTGACCCTGCCGAGCGCCGACCCGAGCCCGACGCTCGAGGTCATCGCCGAACCCGTCCCGGGCATGGGGATCATCCATGACGACGACGACATCGTCGTCGTCGACAAGCCGGTCGGCGTGGCCGCGCACCCCAGCGTCGGGTGGACCGGGCCCACGGTCCTCGGCGGCCTGGCGGCGGCCGGCTACCGCATCTCGACGAGCGGCGCCAGCGAGCGCCAGGGCATCGTGTCGCGGCTCGACGTCGGCACGTCCGGCCTCATGGTCGTCTGCAAGAGCGAGCGCGGCTACTCGCTGCTCAAGCGGGCCTTCAAGGAGCGGACGGTCGACAAGACCTACCACACGCTCGTCCAGGGCCTCCCCGACCCGCTCGTCGGCACGATCGACGCCCCGATCGGGCGCCACCCCGGCCACGACTACAAGTTCGCGGTCATGGAGTCGGGCAAGCACGCCGTCACCCACTACGAGCTCCTCGAGGCCTTCCGCCACGCGAGCCTGCTGGAGATCCACCTCGAGACAGGGCGCACCCACCAGATCCGGGTGCACTTCTCGGCGCTGCGCCACCCGTGCGTCGGTGACCTCACCTACGGCGCCGATCCGACGCTGGCCAAGAAGCTGGGGCTCGAGCGCCAGTGGCTGCACGCCGTCGGGCTGGGCTTCGAGCACCCGGGCACCGGGGAGTGGGTCACCTTCGAGAGCCAGTACCCGCAGGACCTCCAGGACGCCCTCGACCGCCTCTGACGGCGTCCCTCGGGGCTCTTCCGCCAGTCACACGGGTCACATCCGCCACACCGTGGCGAGCCGTTCGGGGCTGTCGCCGGAGCGACCTAGGATGATCCACGATGTCGTCGCCCACCTCCTCCCCAGCCCCGGACAGCACGGACAGCTTCGTCCACCTGCACGTCCACACCGAGTACTCCATGCTGGACGGAGCGGCTCGGATCGGGGATCTCTTCACCCGGGCCTCCGAGCTCGGTATGCCGGCCCTCGCGATGACCGACCACGGTTACCTCTACGGGGCGCACGAGTTCTGGCGCAAGGCCCAGGGGACCGGCGTCAAGCCGATCATCGGGCTCGAGGCCTACGTCACGCCGGGCACCCACCGCACCGACAAGACGCGCGTCAAGTGGGGTGACGAGCGCACCCGTCCCGGCGACGACGTCTCCGGCTCCGGCGCCTACACTCACATGACGCTGCTGGCCAAGAACAACAACGGCCTGCGCAACCTCTTCCAGATGGACAGCCAGGCCTCGCTCGACCAGGTCTACGCCAAGTGGCCGCGCCTCGACCGCGAGCTCATCGACCAGCACGGCCAGGGCCTCATCGCCACGACCGGCTGCCCCTCGAGCGAGATCCAGACCCGGCTCCGCCTCGGCCAGTACGACCTGGCCAAGCAGGCGGCGAGCGACTACCGCGACATCTTCGGCGCCGAGAACTACTTCTGCGAGGTCATGGACCACCAGAACGAGATCGAGCGCCGCACGATCAAGGACCTGCTGCGGCTGGCCAAGGAGCTCGACCTCCCGCTCCTCGCGACCAACGACAGCCACTACACCTACCCCGAGGACTCACAGGCGCACGGCGCCCTGCTGTGCGTCCAGTCCGGCTCGACCCTCATGGACCCCAACCGGTTCAAGTTCGACGGTGACGGCTACTACCTCAAGACCGCTGCCGAGATGCGCCACATCTGGCGCGAGCTGCCGGAGGCGTGCGACAACACCCTCCTCGTCGCCGAGATGTGCGAGGTGTCCTTCACCGAGGGTGAGGGCCGCTACATGCCGAAGTTCCCCTGCCCGCCGGGGGAGAGCGAGGACTCCTGGTTCATCAAGGAGGTCCAGACCGGCCTGCGCGAGAGGTTCCCGGACGGCATACCGGAGTATGCGCAGAAGCAGGCGGACTTCGAGATCGAGGTCATCGTCTCCAAGGGCTACCCCGGCTACTTCCTCGTCGTCGCCGACTTCATCAACTGGGCCAAGAAGAACGGCATCCGCGTGGGTCCGGGTCGTGGCTCGGGTGCCGGCTCGATGTGCGCCTACGCGATGAAGATCACCGACCTCGACCCGATCCCGCACGGGCTGATCTTCGAGCGCTTCCTCAACCCCGAGCGCGCGTCCATGCCGGACTTCGACATCGACTTCGACGAGCGCCGGCGCGGCGAGGTCATCCGCTACGTCACCGAGAAGTACGGCGCCGAGCGGGTCGCGCAGATCGTCACCTACGGCACGATCAAGGCCAAGCAGGCGGTCAAGGACTCGGCCCGGGTCATGGGCCACCCGTTCAACGTCGGCGAGCAGCTCACCAAGGCCATGCCGCCGGACGTCATGGGCAAGGGTGTGCCGCTGTCCGGCATCTACGACCCCGAGCACCCGCGCTTCGGCGAGGGCAAGGAGTTCCGCGAGCTCGTCGAGACCGAGCCGCACTTCAAGGAGATCGTCGAGACGGCCAAGGGCCTCGAGGGCCTCAAGCGCCAGTGGGGCGTCCACGCCGCCGGCGTCATCATGTCGAGCGAGCCGCTCATCGACGTCATCCCGATCATGAAGCGGCTCCAGGACGGGCAGGTCCTCACCCAGTTCGACTACCCGACCTGCGAGACGCTCGGCCTGGTCAAGATGGACTTCCTCGGCCTGCGCAACCTCACGATCCTCGACGACGCGATCGAGAACGTGAAGGCCAACCGCGACGAGGACCTCGACCTCGACGCGCTGTCCAAGGACATGACCGACAAGGCGACCTACGAGCTGCTCGCCCGCGGCGACACGCTCGGGGTCTTCCAGCTCGACGGCGGCGGCATGCGCACACTGCTCAAGCTCATGCAGCCGGACAACTTCGAGGACATCTCCGCGGCCCTCGCGCTCTACCGACCCGGCCCCATGGGCGTCAACGCGCACACCAACTTCGCGCTGCGCAAGAACGGCAAGCAGGAGCTCACGCCGCTCGACCCGATGCTCAAGGGCAAGCTCCAGCAGGAGATGATCGACGCCCTCGGGCCGATCCTCGGCACGACCTATGGCCTGGTGATCTACCAGGAGCAGGTCATGGAGATCGCCCAGAAGCTCGCCGGCTACACCCTCGGCAACGCCGACCTCCTCCGCCGCGCCATGGGCAAGAAGAAGAAGGAGGTCCTCGACGCCGAGTACGTCCCCTTCTCCCAGGGCATGAAGGCCAAGGGCTTCAACGAGGCCTCGATCGCGGCGCTGTGGGGCGTCCTCGTCCCCTTCTCCGACTACGCGTTCAACAAGGCCCACACCGCGGCATACGGGCTCGTCTCGTACTGGACCGCCTACCTCAAGGCCAACTACCCGGCCGAGTACATGGCCGGCCTGCTCACGAGCGTCGGCGACGACAAGGACAAGTCCGCCCTCTACCTCGGCGAGTGCCGGCGGATGGGCATCAAGGTCCTCCCGCCCGACGTCAACGACTCCGTCGCCCGGTTCGCCGCCGTCGGCACCGACATCCGTTTCGGCATGGCTGCCATCCGCAACGTCGGCCACAACGTCGTCGAGGCGATCATCGGCGCGCGCGAGGAGAAGGGCGCGTTCACCTCGTTCCGCGACTTCCTCTCCAAGTGCCCGGCCGTGGTCTGCAACAAGCGCACCATCGAGTCGCTCATCAAGGGCGGCGCCTTCGACGGGCTGGGCGAGACGCGCGCCGGGCTGCTGCGCATCCACGAGGAGTACGTCGACGCGTTCGTCTCGGTCAAGCGGCAGGAGGCGATCGGCCAGGACTCGCTGTTCGGCGCCTTCGGTGACGACGGCGACGCCGGCGGTCCCGACGCGATGATGGGGCTCACCCCCGTCCCCACGGTCGAGTGGGACAAGTCGACCCTGCTCACGTTCGAGCGCGAGATGCTCGGCCTCTACGTCTCCGACCACCCGCTCTTCGGTGTCGAGCACGTCCTCCAGCAGCACGCCGACACGGCGATCGCGACGCTGAGCGCCGAGGACGGCAAGCCCGAGGGCTCGATGGTCACCGTCGCCGGCCTCATCACCGGGCTCCAGGTCAAGCGCACCAAGAAGGGCGATCTCTGGGCCATCGCGACCGTCGAGGACCTCGAGGGTGCGATCGAGTGCCTCTTCTTCCCGAGCGCCTACCTCACCGTGTCGACGATGCTCTCGCAGGACGTCGTCGCGGTCGTGCGGGGCAAGGTCAACCGTCGCGACGACTCCGTGTCGATCTATGCGCAGGAGCTCACGCTGCCCGAGCTCACGGAGGGGCCGCGAGGGCCGGTCGTCGTCACCCTCGACACCCTGCGTGCGACGACCGGGCGGATGGAGGAGCTCAAGGGCGTCCTGGCCAACCACCCCGGCACGACCGAGGTCCACCTCAAGCTCACCAAACCGGGCAGGAGCACCCTCATCAAGCTCGACGACGCGCTGCGGGTCAACGCGACCGAGTCGCTCTTCGGCGACCTCAAGGTTCTCCTGGGCCCGAGGTGCCTCACCGGTGGCTGAGCCGACGCAACAGACCGCACAGGCCTCGCCGACTCCGCCGAGGGCAGTGACGCGCGAGCACGTGCGCGAGCACCACGGCGACCGCGTCGTCGACCCCTACGAGTGGCTGCGCGACGGCGACGACCCCGCGGTGCTCGCCCTCCTCGAGGCCGAGAACGCCTACGCCGACGCCCGCACCACGCACCTGCAACCGTTGCGGGACAGCATCTTCGGCGAGATCAAGTCCCGGGTGCTCGAGACCGACCTGTCGGTCCCGGTGCGGTCCGGTCCGTGGTGGTACTACTCGCGCACCGTCGAGGGCCAGCAGTACGCCATCCACGCCCGAGTGCCGGTGACCGACCCGTCGCAGCGCCCGGTCATCGCTCCGGGCGAGACGCCCGAGGGTGAGCAGGTGCTCGTCGACGGCAACGTCGAGGCCGGCGACTCGGAGTTCTTCGCGATCGGCGCCCTCACGGTGAGCCCCGACCACACCCGGCTCGCCCTGGCGACCGACACCACGGGCGACGAGCGCTTCGACCTCGTCGTGCGCGACCTCGAGACCGGCGCGACGCTCGACGACGCGATCACCGGCATCGGCTACGGCGTCGAGTTCTCCCACGACGGGCGCACGATCTTCTACACGCGCGTCGACGACGCATGGCGGCCCCACCAGCTCTGGCGACGGGTGGTCGGGAGCGACCCGGCCACCGACGTGCTCGTCCATGACGAGCCGGACGAGCGTTTCTGGATGGGCGTCGGCTCCAGCCGCGACGACCGGTGGGTCATCCTCGCCCTCGGGTCCAAGACCACCTCCGAGGTCCGCCTGCTCGACGCGACGACGCCGGAGGCCGACTTCCGTGTGGTGGCACCCCGGCGTGACGGTGTCGAGTACGACGTCGAGCCGGCGTCCGACCGGCTGCTCATCGTCCACAACACCGACAACCCCGACTCCGACCTCGCCTGGGCGCCGCTCGACGCGACGAGCCACGAGCAGTGGCGTCCGCTGCTCGCGGCCGGTCAGGGTGAGCGGTTCCTCGGGGTCGACGCGTTCGACGAGGTCGCGGTGCTCTCCCTGCGGCGCGACGGGCTGACGTCGCTCTCGGTGCTGCGCGTCGACGCCGCGGACGAGTCCGGGTATGCCGCACCCGTCCCGGTCTCCTTCGACGAGCCGATCTATGCCGTCGGGCTGGGAGACAACCCCGAGCCCGGTCAGACCCGCGTCCAGGTCGTCTACGAGTCGTTCGTGACCCCGCACACCGTGCTCGAGCTCGACCTCGTCAGCGGGGAGCGCACCGTTCTCAAGCAGCAGCCGGTCCTGGGTGACGTCGACCTCTCCGACTACGTCCAGCGCCGCGAGTGGGCCACCGCCTCGGACGGCACCCGGGTGCCGATCTCGGTCGTGCACCGGGCCGACCTCGGACCGGACGGGACCCACCCCGGGCTGCTCACGGCATACGGGGCCTATGAGCACTCGAGCGACCCCTACTTCTCCGTGGCCCGGCTCTCCCTGCTCGACCGCGGGGTGGTCCACGCGACCGCCCACGTGCGCGGCGGCGGCGAGATGGGTCGGCACTGGTACGACCAGGGCAAGCTGCTGGCCAAGCCCAACACCTTCTCCGACACCGTCGCCTGCGCCGACCGGCTCGTCGAGCTCGGCTGGGTGGCTCCGGACCGCCTCGGGCTCGAGGGCGGTTCTGCCGGGGGCCTGCTCGTCGGCGCGGTGCTCAACCTCGCGCCCGGCCGCTTCCGGGTCGCGCACGGCGCGGTGCCGTTCGTCGACGCGCTCACGACGATCCTGCGGCCCGACCTGCCGCTCACCGTGGGGGAGTGGGAGGAGTGGGGCAACCCGCTCGAGGACCCCGAGGTCTACGCCGTGATGAAGGGCTACACCCCCTACGAGAACGTTGCGGCACAGGCCTATCCGGCGATCCTGGCCACGACGAGCCTGCACGACACCCGCGTGTTCTTCACCGAGGCGGCGAAGTGGGTCGCTCGCCTGCGGGCGACGGTCACCAACGACGAGGCGACGCGACCCATCCTGCTGCGCACCGAGATGTCGGCCGGGCACGGTGGCCGCAGTGGACGCTACGCAGCGTGGGAGCAGGTGGCGTGGGAGTGGGCCTTCGTCCTCGACCAGCTCGGTGCGACCGCGCGCCTTCCCGCGAGGTCAGAGTGTCCGCGGGTGCACGAGGACGAGCGGACACGCCGTCCGGCCGAGGAGCCTGCTCGAGACTGAGCCGAGGTGCAGCCCGGGGAAGCCACCGGTGCCGCGTGCCCCGACCACGACGAGGTCGGCTGTGTCGGCAGCCTGGATGAGCGCGGCCACGGGCGAGCTCCGCACGACCTCGTGTCGGACCTTGACGTCGGGGTGTGCGGTGCTGCTCGTCGCGATCTCCCGGCCCACCTTCTGCTCGAGGTCGCTCTCGTATGCCGGCCAGCTCGAGTCCGTCTGCAGCGTCGGGTCCTCGGGTCCCTTGGCCTCCCACGCGTGGACGACGACGAGCTCGGCCTGTCGCGAGGCGGCGTAGTCGAACGCGGTGTGGAGAGCGGCTGCCGACGGCGCCGAGCCGTCCACGCCGACGACGACCCGGTGGTGCGGCGTCTCGCTGTGGCCCTCGTGCCCGACGATGACGACCGGACAGGTGGCGTGGGCAGCGACCTGCTGGGCCACCGCGCCGATCGTCGCCCGGCTGAGCAGTCCGTGTCCGACGGCCCCGAGGACGACCATGGTGGCGTCGTGGGAGGCCTTGACCAGCGCGGGTGAGGCGAAGCCCGGGGGCAGTGATGTCGTCACCGTGAGCGTCGGGTCGACCGCGTGGGCCCTCGCCCGTGCGGTGGCGAGCAGCCGCTCACCCTCGGACTTGATCGAGCTCTGGTCGGTGCTGCCGAAGCCGAGCATCGGGATGTCCGGCGCGAAGGCATGGATGAGGTGCACGGAGAGTGACCGCTGCGAAGCGAGCTCGGCGGCCCACGCCAGCGCCGCCCATCCGTGCGCGGACCCGTCGATCCCGACGACGATCCTCGCGGTGGGGATGGGGGATGTGATGCCACTCATGACGCCTCCACGACTCTGTGGTCTGGCGGCGGGAGCCTCGCGGCCCGGGACCGGTGGCCCCGTCGTCACGAACCCCTCGGGTCCGTGCTCCCATTCTGGACCCGAACGGGGTCGGCGCGCGGACGGACTCGCAGGAACGACCGGAGGTGGAGGCGTTGAGGACATGGCTTCACATGGCCGAAGTGAAGGAAAAGGCTGAATATGCTCAGGATGAAGGTATGATCTGGACATGGTCGAAGTTCAGCGTCCACCTGTCGTCCTCATCGGGGACGTCGTGGAGTCCCGGGCGAGCAAGGACCGACGTGGCCTCCACCGCGCGATCGAGGCCGCGCTCGCCGAGACGAACGAGCGGGTCGAGCACCTCGAACCTCTCGAGATCACGGTGGGAGACGAGTTCCAGGGCGTCTACCCGAACCTGGGTTCCGCCCTTGACGCGGCCCTGCGCGCCCGGCTGGCCCTCCGCCCGCACGCGGAGACCCGCTACGGCCTCGGACGGGGCACGACGACCACCCTCGACGAGGCGCGCGGCATCAAGGACGGGCCGGCCTGGTGGGCGGCCCGTGAGGCCATCGTCGCCGTGGAGGACCAGGCCCGGCGGGCTGCTCTGGCCCACGTCCACACGGCATACCGGCTCGCCGAGGGAGAGCAGGACGAGATGGGGACGAGCGTCGCGGTGGAGGCGGCCCTGCAGTGTCAGGACCACATGGTTGGCTCGTTGTCGGAGAGATCGGGGCGACTGTTGAGAGGACTGCTCGAGGGGATGACACAACGTGAGCTCGCCGAGGCCGACGGGATCAGCCCCTCGGCGGTCTCGCAGCGCGTGCGGGCCGACGGTCTCGCCGTCATCATGCGCTGCCACGAGCTGCTGAGGACGCTGCCATGACGTGGCTCGCCGTCTGGTTGCTCGGCGTCGGTGTCGCCGACCTGCTCCGCGCCGTCGACTCCAGGCTGGTCCGTGCGGCGGCCGTCCCGATCGGTGCCGTCACGACGATCGGCGTCGGGCTGCTCGCAGGGTTGACCGGTGCCGCGGACCTCGTCGCCCTGACCGCGTCGATCGTGCCCCTGGTGGGGTGGGTGGCGCTGTCCGAGCGTTCGTTGCGCCGCGGTGGGGGGCATGCCGAGGCTCTTCTCGTCCTGGGCGGCGCGGCGGTTGCGCTCGTCGCGGCCTCGGGGTTCGCCTCCACGGCCAACGGCCCGCTCGCCGAGTGGATGGCCTGGGCCGACCTGCCGTTCGCCGGTGACGAGCCGGTCGACCGTCTGCTGCTCGTGGCCGGCCTCTTCGTCGCCAACCTCGCCACCGGCAACGTCATCGTCAGGCTCGTCCTCGTGAGCGTGGGTGCGATGAGGCCGTCCGGACGCACCAGACCTGGCCGAGAGAGCGAGCCGTCCGACAGGCTCAAGGGTGGGCGGCTGCTCGGCCCCATGGAGCGCATCTTCATCCTCGGGCTCGGTCTCGCCGGCCAGGTCACCGCCGCGAGCATCGTCATCGCCGCCAAGGGCCTGATCCGGTTCCCGGAGCTCCAGTCGGCCAAGGACGACGCGACGATCAAGGGCGACGGCATCGACCAGGTGACCGAGTACTTCCTCGTGGGCAGCTTCGTCAGCTGGCTCGTCGCGCTGGGGTCGCTCGCGCTCACCCGCTGACGCGCCCGCGTGAGGCATGCTGGACGTGACGCCGTGTCGACGACGCGGCACGACGGGAGGATGGACATGGGTTTCCTCGACAGGCTCCTCGGCCGTGAGCCGCGCATGCAGGGACAGGGCGGAGCACCGGGATCCGGAGGTGGGTCGTGGTCACAGGGCGGTTCTGGTCAGGGCCAGCAGCCGCAGCACTTCCGGGGTGAGGGCTCGACTGGTCAGGTCCAGGGCGGTGACGACGCGCGGGCCATCGCCCGCTACCGCTACCTCTTGCGCACCGCGCCGCCCGAGACGCTCGAGCAGGTGCACGCCGAGGCCTTCGCGCGTCTCACCCCCGACCAGCGGCAGCAGGTGCTCACCGGGCTGACCCAGGACGCGCCGCAGGGGGAAGCGCCTACGAGCGCAGAGCCCCAGGACCTCGCCCGGGCGGCGACCCGGGCCGAGATGCGCCAGCCCGGCACCATGGAGCGGACGTTCGGTCGCGGCGGCTTCGGTGGCGCGGGCATGGGTGGCACCCTCATGGGGTCGATGATGGGGACGATCGCCGGTGTGGTCGTGGGCACGGCCATCGCCGACGCGCTGTTCGACGACTACGGCTCGTCGCCCGAAGCGGCTGAGGCTGGCGAGGCCGGCGAGGCCGGCGCCGCCGATGGTGGCGGCGAGGCAGCCGGTGGTGGCGAGGGCGGTGCCGGTGGAGAGACCACCGAGGCCGGAGGGTCGGACCTGGGTGGTGGCTCGGATCTCGGTGGCGGGGACTTCGGCGGCGCCGACTTCGGTGGAGGGGACTTCGGGGGCGGGTTCTAGGCTCGACCGGGGCCTGGCGCGCTTACCGGGCCGGGCCCGAACTCCGTGCCCTGGGCCCGAGCTCCGTGCCCTGGGCACGGGGTCCGGGCCTCGGGGCGCCCGGGGGAGTTCGAGTGCGGCGGGGCTCATGGACTACATTCCGTCCGTGAGTGCTCAGGCCCCTTCCGCAGTCGTGCTGATCCGTGCCGAACGGTTCCTGCCCAATCCCGCCACGGCGGCCGACAACGCCTTCCAGCGTGACGTCCCCGCAGGCCAGTCCGATGTCGCCGTCTCCACCACGGCCCTGGCCGAGATGGATGCCCTGGCCGACGCCCTGCGCGCCGCCGGCGTCACGGTCCACGTCTTCGCCGACGAGGACCACACGCGTCCCGACAGCGTCTTCCCCAACAACTGGCTGTCCACCCACGCCGGGGGCTACGTCGCGGTCTACCCGATGTACGCCTCGAACCGGCGCCACGAGCGTCGTGCCGACGTCCTCGAGATGCTCAAGTCGGACTACCGCGTCCAGGCGATCGTCGACTACTCCGGCCTCGAACCGGACGGGATCTTCCTCGAGGGCACCGGCGCCATGGTGCTCGACCACGTGTCGCGCGTCGCCTACACCGCGCGGAGCCACCGGGCCGACATCGCGGTGCTCGAGCGCTTCTGCACCGACTTCGGCTACGAGCCGATGGCCTTCGACGCCGTCGACTCCGAGGGTGTGCCGGTCTACCACACCAACGTCATCGCGTGCATCGGCACCGACGTCGCCATGATCGCCCTCGAGATGATCCACGACGAGGTCCGCCGGGAGCAGGTCCGTGAGCGGCTCTCCGTGACCGGTCGCACGATCGTCGAGCTCACCGAGGAGCAGATCCGGGAGTTCGCAGGCAACGCCGTCGAGCTCTGCGGACGCACCGCCGAGGGCAGGCGCCGCTACGTCATGGCGATGTCGGCTCGGGCGAGGCGCAGCCTGCGTCCCGACCAGGTGGCGGCCATCGAGGAGTCGTGCGAGATCCTCGCCGTCGACATCCCCACGATCGAGCTCGCCGGTGGGTCGGTGCGGTGCATGATCGCCGGCGTCCACCTCGACCGTCGCCCCACCGCCGAGGCCGAGCCGACCGCGACGGTCGAGGCCATCGACGAGACGGCCGAGACCATCGACGGGCAGGACCTCTTCGACTCCGACGACGACTGAACGTCAGGTGAACATCCTCTGACCCGTCCGTCACCCGTTCGTCACCATGGATCGGCACGGTGGGTGACCATGATCGAACGACGCACTCTCCTCACCGGTTCAGCCGCCGTCGCAGGCGCCCTCTGGGCGACCGGGCCGACCGCATCATCGGCCCTGGCCACGGGCAGGTCCGTGCCCGAGGTGCGCGCCCCATCCGGCCCGTTCCGTCACGGCGTCGCCTCCGGTGACCCGCTCCCGAACGCCGTCCTGCTCTGGACCCGGGTGACCCCGACCGACGCCTCGTTGCCGGGGTCCGGCGCCGGGCCCCGTGTGACCGTCTCCTGGCAGGTGGCCGCCGACCCGGACTTCCGCCGCGTTCTCGCGAAGGGCTCCACCGTGACGGGCCCGGAGCGAGACCACACCGTCAAGGTGGACGCGGCCGGACTGGCCGCTGGAACGGCATACTTCTATCGCTTCTCCCTGGGCGGCGCGCACTCACCTGTCGGGCGCACCCGCACCGCGCCGGCAGCGACCGCCTCACCCGACCGGCTCCGTCTCGCCGTGGTGTCATGCTCCAACTGGGAGGCAGGGTACTTCTCGGCCTACCGCCACCTGGCAGTCCGCGGCGACCTCGACGCGGTGCTGCACCTCGGGGACTACCTCTACGAGTACGGCACCGGCACCTACGCCCACGGCCAGGGCAACAGGGTCATCCGGCCCCACGAGCCGGTCCACGAGATGGTGTCGCTGGCCGACTACCGTCAGCGCCACGCCCAGTACAAGACCGACCCCGACCTGCAGGCCCTTCACGCCGCAGCGCCGTGGGTGACGACCTGGGACGACCACGAGAGCGCCAACGACGCCTGGAGCGACGGCGCCGAGAACCACCAGTCCGGCGACGGCGACTGGGCCACGCGCAAGGCCGCGGCACGGACGGCATACGACGAGTGGATGCCGGTGCGGATGTCGGGGACGGCCGCCGTCGGTGACGGAGCGCAGCTCTACCGGCACCTTCAGTTCGGTCGGCTCGCCGACCTCACGATGCTCGACCTGCGCAGCTACCGCAGCCGGCAGGTCGAGCCCACGGAGATGGCCGCCGTCGCCGACCCGTCGCGGACGATCACCGGGGAGGCGCAGATGCAGTACCTCAAGGACCGTCTCGTCGAGAACGACGCGGTGTGGAAGCTCGTCGGCAACCCGGTGATGGTCAGCCCGGTGCTCTTCCCGCCGCTCGACCAGCACGTCGCGGGACCGGTGGTCGACATGACCGGGCTGCTGCCCCCTGACGGGGTGGCGTACAACGTCGACCAGTGGGACGGCTACACCGCCGACCGTCGCGAGCTGATCGACTTCATCGCCGACCGTGGGGTCGCCAACACGGTGTTCCTCACCGGTGACATCCACTCCGGGTGGGCGTGCGAGCTGCCGGTCGACCCGGGCACCTACCCGCTCAGCCGCACCGCCGGTGTGGAGCTCGTGGCGACCTCCGTGACCTCGAACAACCTCGACGACATCACCGGCTCGCCGCCGAGGACGAGCTCGCTCGCCGTCGAAAATGCGATCATGACGAGCAACCGCCACGTCAAGCACCTCGACTTCGACAGCCACGGGTACTCGGTCCTGACGATCACCGCGCGGGAGGCCCAGATGGACTGGTACGTCGTCAGCGACCGTGCCGACCGCGCGGCCACGTCCACGTGGTCGACCGGCTGGCGCGTGGCCGTCGGGACCAACACGCTGGCCCGGGCGACCGGAGCGGCGCGATGAACCCCGGATCCCGTATGCCGGGTGCCGGCAGCCCGTCCCGGCGCAGCGTCCTGCGGTCGGCCGGAGCCCTCGGCGTGGTGGTCATCTCGGCGGCGGCGGGAGCCCCGCTGTCCACGGCGGCGGTGGGGCGCACTCGCGTGTACGTCCTCGTCACCGACGGTTGCCGCCCCGACGAGATCACCGCCGGACTGACGCCGAACCTGCACGCGCTCCGAGAGGGAGGCACCTGGTACCCGAACGCCAGGTCGCTGCCGGTCATGGAGACCATCCCCAACCACGTCATGATGATGACGGGCGTGCGTCCCGACCGCAGCGGTGTGCCGGCCAACGCTGTCCACGACCGGCTCGAGGGCGTGGTCCGTGACCTCGACCGCCCCACCGACCTACGGTTCCCCACGGTTCTCGAGCGGCTGAACGCCGCCGGCCACCGCACCGGCACGGTGCTGTCGAAGGCGTACCTGTACGGGATCTTCGGCACCCGGGCGACGTACCGCTGGGAGCCGTCACCACTCGTGCCCGGGACCAACCACGCACCCGACGCCTTCACCACGGACGCGCTCATCTCGATGGTCGACAGCGTCGACCCCGACCTCGTGTTCACCAACCTCGGCGACATCGACCGGGTCGGCCACAGCGACCTCACCGGGTCGGTCTCGTTGGACGTGGCCCGCTCTGCGGCGCTGGGCTCCACCGACCAGCAGGTGGGGCGCTTCGTGCAGCACCTGAAGGACACCGGCCGCTGGGAGAGCTCCGTGATCGTGGTGCTCGCCGACCACTCGATGGACTGGTCGGTGCCCACCAGGGTCATCTCCCTCGCGCCGGTGGTCGAGGCAGATCCGCTCCTGGCCGGCAACGTGGTGATCTCCCAGAACGGTGGTGCCGACCTCCTGTACTGGACGGGGTCAGAGGCCGGACGGGCCGACGGTGTGGCACGGCTCCGGCAGGTCGTCGAAGCGGTCCCCGGCGTCCTGTCGACGCACCTCCCCGCGGACCTGCGCCTCGGTCCGGAGGCGGGCGACGTCGTGGCCTACTGCAAGGCGGGTTGGCGGTTCAGCGACCCGGCTGTGTACTCCAACCCCATCCCCGGCAACCACGGGCACCCCGTCACCGAGCCGATCCCGTTCTTCGTCGGCGGCGGCTCGCGGCGGATCGCCATCGGGCAGGTGCGCACCGAGGTGGCCCGCACCGTCGACGTCGCCCCCACGGTGGGAGCACTCTTCGGTCTGCGCGCGCCCAAGGGCGGTTACGACGGCACGTCTCGCCTGTGAGAGCACGGCGCCGTGCCTCGACATACAGTGACGTGCATGACCCCTGCCGACAGTGCCGCGGGAACCGCAGCGGGACAGGACCACCGTCTGGCTCCGGTCAGGCCAGGACGGCCGCGAGTGCTCGTCTTCGACGTCAACGAGACCCTGTCGGACATGTCGTCCATGGGCCAGAGGTTCGAGGACGTCGGCGCGGTGCGGGACTTGGCCGGGACCTGGTTCTCCGGGTTGCTGCGCGACGGCTTCGCCCTGACAGCGGTCGACGCAAGCGGACGTTTCGCTCTGCTGGCAGCCGAGTCTCTGCGGGTGACCCTCCATGGGCAACCGTTGAACCGCGGCGTCCAGGACGCGGTGGCGCACGTCATGGAGGGTTTTGCGGCCCTGCCGGTTCATCCCGACGTCGATGAGGGGGTGAGGGCGCTGGCCAGCTCAGGAATCCGACTCCTGACGCTCAGCAACGGCTCAGCCTCGGTCGCCGAAGGGCTGCTCGAGCGGGCCGGCATCCGTGAGCACTTCGAGGCCCTGCTGTCCGTGGAGGACGCGGGTGTCTGGAAGCCCGCCGGGGGTGCCTACGCGTACGCGCTCGAGCAATCTGGCGTGGACCCCGCCGAGGCCATGCTCGTGGCGGTGCATCCATGGGACGTCGACGGGGCGGCTCGGGCGGGCCTGGCGACCGCATGGGTGAGCCGGACCGGCGGTCCGTACCCCGAGTACTTCACCGCTCCCGACCTCACGTGCGCCTCGCTCACGGACCTCGCCGACCAGCTCTCATCGGGCTAACGGGCGCGGAGCGTCACGTCGTGCTCGCCGGTGCGGTCCTCGATGTCGTCGGCCGCGGTGTCGAGCAGCCTGTCGGCCAGGCGCCGCAGGGCTCGCGCGACGGCGACCTCGTCACCGATCTCCGGGACCGGAGAGTCGCTGGAGCTGCGGCGGCTGTGACCGTGGGCCGTGAGGTGACGCGGCGAGTCGGCGATGAGCACCACTCGTGCCTCGGCGTCGTCGTCGTCGCCGAGGACGCTGATCCGCACGGTCCAGTCCTTGGCGTGGAGGTGGACCCCCGACGGAGCGTGCTCCGGCGGTGGTTCCGCTGCCGCGGGTGGTGGGGTCGCGACGGGCTCCGAACCCTCAGCGGACAGGATGCGCAGGACCGCACCCGGGCCGGGGTAGATGAGCGCCTCGTGGCCGTCGCTCCACTTCACGACGTACGGCGGTTGCCCATCCTCACCTCGGGTCTCGATCACCTCGCCCTCGCGAAGCGTCCCGTCCACGGACGGTGGGGCCAGGATGATGTGGTCACCTGGAAGCGCTCGCATGGCCTCCTCCTTCGTCTCGGCTCCCTCCAGCGTCCGCCGCGGACGCCGCCGTTGGCACGGGCCGAAGGTCCCGGCATACGGGATGTGAGGGGAAACCGACGGGTCTATTTTCGTTCCTGTGACGACCGATGAGAAGACCACCGCCGAGATCCGCGCCCTCGTCGAGCGGACGTATGCCGCGATGTCGACTCCCGGCGGCGACGTCGCCTCGGTCTTCGGGGCCGCTGACGTCGCGGTCGCAGGGTCGGATCTGCAGGAGCTGATGTACGGGCCCGAGGAGGTCGTCCCGGTGGCGCAACACATCGCGAGCACTGCAAGGCTCTGGGTTCCCGCAACCGTGACCGTCTGGAGTCGGGGGGACGTCGCCTGGGCCCAGGTGCTCGGACACGTGCGGGTCGCGGGACGGAAGGGGAGCGAGGACGTGCCCTACTGGACGACAGGGGTGTTCGGGCGCACCGGGGACGGGTGGGAGTGGCTCTACTGGGGCGGGTCCGAACCGCAGGAGGACCCGCGCGTCTGAGGGCCGTCGGTCGTCGGAGCGTCCTCGCTCGCCAGCGCCTCCGCAGCCTCGGGTCAGGCGCCCAGCAACGCGCGCGCCCGAGGGATGTCCTGGTCGACACCATCGCCGAGCTGGATGGCCGGCAGCGAGCCGATCTCGCCGCGCAGGAGGCTGGCGTCCTTGCAGAGGCGGTCGTACTGGACGTCGCCTCGAGGACGCGCCAGGAGTCAGGAGCCGAGGCGAAGATACGGCGGGCATCCTGCGCCTGCGCGAGGAGAGCATTCTGGTGCTTCAGCGCGGCCCGTCGGGTGACCCGAGCGCACCTGAGGAGGCGTGCTTCCCGGGTGAGAAGGCGCACGAGGCGGCATTGGCTGGTTGGGATGCCGTGGTCCTCGTCAACCGTCACGTCGATCCCGACGACGCGTTCTGTGGTTCAGGGGCCTTCGTCGACGAGATCGTCGCCGTGTGCTCGCCTCATGAGGCCTTCCACCTGATGTTCAACAGCGACATCAGCACCACCTATCCCGAAGCGGACCCGGCCATCGACACGTTCGCCATTCCGGAGGCACACGACCCGGCAAACGCGTTCGGCTTGGGTGACCTCTGGGTTCACGAGGTCGCCACGGACCCGCTCGATCCGAGCCTGGCGTACCTGTCGTACTACAGCGGAGGACTACGGTCAGTGCAGATCCAGTGCACGAACCCGGCCGACACGTCGACCTGCGGGCTGGTCGAGGTGGGCGGCCATCTCGATCCGGAAGGCAACAACTTCTGGGGCGTGCAGACGTTCGTCCGGGACGGAGAGACCATGAGCAGGGGGCTCGCCGAGTGCGGTGGGTGAGTGCCTGCTCCCATCGGAGTCCGGGAGGGGCGTAGGGGCAGACTGGGGTGAGGGTCCTGGCGGGGGCCACGCATCTTCAGGGAACCTTCATGGGAATGCGACTGCGTGAGGTGGGTCGGGCGAGGAGGGTTGTGTCATCGACCCCGGCACCAACCACTCACGGACAGAAGGAACGTCACATGACACGCTTCGCACTGAGATTTGCGTCTGCTGCAGCATCCGTTGTCCTGGGGGTGGTTCTGGCATCGGCATCGGCATCGGCAGCACCCACTGACGCTGACACCTACGGCCAGCATGTTCGAGAATGTGCGCAGTCCATGGGCTTCGACCAGACCCACAACCCCGGCATGCACCAGGGCATCTCGATGTGGAACCCCGCTCACACCTGCTGACACCCACGGACGTCGAGCCGACGGTGCCATGGCACGGTCGACTCACGCCGGCCCTCGCGGCCCGAAGGCTCGCGAGCGACGAGACGGTCCAGAGCTGCAGCACCCCGGGGCCCGGGTCCACGTCATCTCTGGCTGCTGCCATGCACGCTCTGTCCGCCGAACTGCGGCCGGGTGACCGGACCGGCTCATGCGCGCGCCAATCCGGCGGGCGTGCGGCTCCGAACAGAGAGGGACCACCGAGATCGCCTCCCTGGTCACACATCCCCCAGGAGCGAATCATGAAGCGAACCACAACGGCTTTTCTCGGCACCTCGGTACTCGCACTCGTTGCGGCTGCGTCGCTCGGTACCGGTTCGGCCTCGGCGCACCCCAGCCCGGCAGGTCGTGGGGCAGACCGAACCGTGACCCTGAGCGCGCAGCTCGACGAGCTCAACGGCTCCGGCGCGTCCGGCACTGCCACTGCCACTGTGCGCAACCAGAACATCCAGAACATCGACGTGCACGCCCACGGCCTGACCCCTGACGCCCCACACGCCCAGCACATCCACTACGGGCAGGAGGCGCTCAACGAGTGCCCGACGCTGGCCCTGGACGACAACAATGACGGCCGCATCAACACCGTCGAAGGCATCCCGGCTTACGGACCGGTCGTCGTCTCGCTCAACACCACCGGGGACACCACCCCCGCCAGCTTCCTCGACGTCACCCGGTTCCCCGTCTCCGACGACGGCTCCTACCACTACAGCCGCGACAACATCGCGTTCACCCGCGTCGCCGGCACCGGCTACACCGGGGGCGGCGGCACCGCCAAGCAGATCGCCGACTCCATCCGCGAGGGTGAGGGGGTCCTCGTCATCCACGGGGTGGACTACAACGGCAACGGCATCTACGACTTCGAGGGCGCGGGTGCCAGCGAGCTCGACCCGAACCTGCCTGCCGAGGCGACCGACCCGGCTGTCTGTGGTGTGCTCAAGGTCGACAACTGACCTTTGACCTCGGCAGTACCTGACGCTCTCGTCAGTGGCAATGGCCCACCGTCACCACGGTGGGCCATTGCTGAACTGGGAAAGGCCGACAACGTCGACACCGGGGTCGACGTCCAGGCGGTCCGAGCCAGACCTCGCCCGGCGATGGCGCCCGCTCTCCTCACCGGCGGCCACGCATGGCCGGACGCAGACGAGTCCGCACGGGCGCCGTGGGACAAGTGCGGCTGCTCGTGCGGACTCGCTGCGGACTCAGAGGGCCTCTTAGGCCTCTGACCTGCGGATGTGCTCAGATGTCGACTTCTCGCTTCGCCATCTGGCACCTCGGGCTCCGGCAGGTGCCTCCTTCGTCGGCCCCTACCTCCGCCCTCGCTGCTCAGATGTCGAAGTACATCTCGAACTCGTGCGGGTGCGGACGGAAGCGGATCGGGTCGACCTCGTTCTTGCGCTTCCACTCGATCCACGTGTCGATGAGGTCCTGGGTGAAGACGTCACCCTCGAGCAGGAACTCGTGGTCGGCCTCGAGCGCGTCGAGCACGGCCGGCAGCGAACCGGGGACCTGCTCGATGGCCTCGTGCTCCTCGGGCGGGAGCTCGTAGAGGTCCTTGTCGACCGGCTCCGGCGGCTCGATGCGGTTGCGGATGCCGTCGAGACCGGCCATGAGCTGCGCCGCGAACGCGAGGTACGGGTTGCACGACGGGTCCGGGATGCGGAACTCGATGCGCTTGGCCTTGGGGGAGTCACCGGCGATCGGGATGCGCACGCAGGCGGAGCGGTTGCGCGCCGAGTACACGAGGTTGACCGGCGCCTCGTAGCCCGGGACGAGACGGTGGTAGGAGTTCACCGTCGGGTTCGTGAACGCGAGCACCGCGGGGGCGTGCTTGAGCAGGCCACCGATGTACCAGCGGGCGAGGTCGGAGAGACCGCCGTAGCCGCGCTCGTCGTAGAACAGCGGCTCGCCGTCCTTCCAGAGCGACTGGTGGGTGTGCATGCCCGAGCCGTTGTCACCGAAGATCGGCTTCGGCATGAAGGTCGCGGTCTTGCCGCCCTGCCACACCGTGTTCTTGACGACGTACTTGAACTTCATCATGTCGTCGCCCGACGCGAGCAGCGTGTCGAAGCGGTAGTTGATCTCCTGCTGACCAGCCGTGCCCACCTCGTGGTGGCTGCGCTCGACCTTGATGCCGACCTTGTCCAGGTTGAGGCAGATGTTGTCGCGCACGTCGGCGAAGTGGTCGACCGGGGGGACGGGGAAGTAGCCACCCTTGTAGCGGGTCTTGTAGCCCTTGTTGCCACCCTCCTCCTCGCGACCGCTGTTCCACGCAGCCTCGATGGAGTCGATGTAGTAGTAGGAGGCGTTGGCCTTGGTCTCGAAGCGCACGTCGTCGAAGACGTAGAACTCGGCCTCGGCACCGAAGTAGGCGGTGTCGGCGATGCCGGTCGACGTGAGGTAGGCCTCGGCCTTGGCCGCGATGTTGCGCGGGTCGCGGCTGTAGGGCTCGTCGGTGAAGGGGTCGACGATCGAGAAGTTCATGATGAGCGTCTTGTGCTCACGGAACGGGTCGAGGTAGGCGGACTTCACGTCCGGGATGAGCTTCATGTCGGACTCGTGGATGGCCTGGAAGCCACGGATCGAGGATCCGTCGAAGGCCTGGCCGTTCGTGAAGAAGTCCACGTCGACCGACTCGGCCGGCACGTTGAAGTGCTGCATGACCCCGGGCAGGTCACAGAAGCGAATGTCGACGAACTTGACGTCCTCGTCCTTGATGAACGACAGGACCTCGTCAGCAGAGCTGAACAAGTGGGGCCTCCTAGGCAAAGGGAACGGCGGGCGGTGCCCGGACATGTCGAGAACCCTAGAGGTGCGCGGTTTCTCGGCCATGACCCGAATGTTTCACCGGTGTTACACCCTGCCAGAGCGCGCGGCGACCCGTCGGAACGGTCCATCTGGCGACGGCATACAGTCCTCGGGTGAGCACGGAGGAACCGCAGTCGTATGCCGGTGAGCACCTGGGCATGCCGGCGTCCGGACCCGGGTCGATGGCTCCACTGTGGCGGCGCGGGCTCGGCCTGCTCGTCGACTGGGTGCTCGTGCAGCTGCTCGCCGCCGTCGCCTTCGGTGCCGAGCTGGGTGCCGGGGGAGCGCAGTCGTTCGTCCCGCTCGGGCTCCTCGCGGTGCTCAACGTGCTGTCGATCACGGCGTTCGCGGCCACGCCGGGACAGGCCCTGCTCGGGCTCCAGGTGCTGCAGGTGCGACCCGGCGCGTTCCCGCTGCAGGTCGTCATCCGCACGGCCCTGCTCTGCCTGTTCGTGCCGGCGGTCCTCAGTGACCGCAACGGGCGCGGCTTCCACGACGCGGCCGCCGGCACGGTCATCGCACGTCGCTGAACCTCAGAGCGCGCGCGACCCGGTGGCCGCAGTGAAGCCGCCGAGACCGATGTAGGTCAGCCCGATCGCGACCTTGCCCCTGGCCGAGCGTTTGCGTCCCCGCCGCCGGGCCATCCGGGTGGAGATCGTGCCGGCGAGCGCCCCGTAGCTGGTGTCGAAGACGAGCCCGATGAGGACGAAGACGACACCGAGGACGAGGATCTGCCCGGTCATCGACCCGCGTGCGGGGTCGAGGAACTGGGGGAAGAACGCGAGGAAGAACAGTGCCACCTTGGGGTTGGCGATGCCGACGAGGTAGCCCTGTCGCCAGCTCGTCCAGTCGCTCTGCCGAACCGTCAGCCGCGGCGCCTCGGGCGCGGACGTCGTGGCCCGGCTTCGCAGCACGCCGATCCCCAGCCAGACGAGGTAGGCCGCCCCCGCGAACCTCAGCACGGACAGCGCCAGCGCCGAGGTGGCGAGGACGGCGGTGAGACCAAGGGCCGTCGCCAGGACGAACGTGGCCGTTGCCGACCCGACACCGAGCGCCGACATCACCCCGACGCGACGTCCACCCGCGGCGCCCCGGGCCACGAGGAACAGCATGGACGGGCCCGGGAAGAGGATGAGCAGCAGCGACGCCCCGGCGAACGCGGCGAGGGTGGGAGCGGACGGCATACGCCGCACGCTAGACCCGGCCAACCTCGCGAGGCGAGGGGATTCCGACAGGCGGGCGTGGGACTACTTGCCGCGCATGGCCTTGCGGTCGACCCGGGCACGCGTCGGGTCCATGCCGGCGGGTACGCCGCTGCGCAGGCCGCCGAGGGACTTGAGCCGCTTGTTGACGACCGACGCCTCGTCCTTGGTGAGGACCGGGCGCATGCGGGTCAGCTTGGAGCTGATCTTGCTCACCTTGACCTCGTCGTCGCCGTCACCGACGACCCAGAGGTGGACGGGCACGCCGGGGGCGACGCGGCTGACCTTCTTCTCCTCGGCCTTGAGCAGCTTGAGGACGCGCTGCTTGGGGCCCTCGCCGATCAGGACGACACCGGGACGGCCCAGGGCGCGGAAGACCATCGCGGACCCGGAGAGGTCGCTCGGCTTCGAGGCGCGGTTGGCGTCGATGGCGACGGGCTCGGTCGAGGCGTACCAGCCGCGGCGGCCCATGCTCTGGAGCGCGGCGCCGGCGGCACCGGTCTGGCCCTCGAGCATGCCGTACATGGCCTTGTTGCCCCGGCGGTTCATGACGAACGTCGCCGCGAGCAGTGCGGCCGGGATGGCGATGAGGATGAGGTACCAGCGCCACAGGCCACCGAGCAGGAAGCCGATGCCGACGATGACGGCGAACGTCACCAGTGCGGCGAGCAGCATGAACCACCCGATCTTCGGGTCGATCTGCTTGACGGCGCGATAGCCCTGGCGGATCTCGGCGAACCGTCCGGGCTTCTTCTCTGCGGTGGTCTCTTTGGCCTTGGCCACGGGGTGCGTGCTCCTGCGTCAGGGTGTGGCGCGCGGGCTGCGCGCCGGTGCGAGCGAGTTCTCGAGGATCAGGATACGGCCCGTTCGGCACGCGCCACCAACGACGCGGCCTCCTGGCGGGCGGGGTCGCCGGCGGCCTGTGCGAGGTGCGACAGGTGCTCGGGGATCGGGCGGCCCCACTTCGTCATCGCCGTGGCCCAGAGGCGACCCGCGCGGTACGACGAGCGGACGAGCGGTCCGGCCATGACGCCCTTGAAGCCCATGTCCTCGGCGACCGTGCTCCAGTGGACGAACTCCTCGGGCTTGACCCACCGGTCGATCGGGTGGTGCAGCTTCGAGGGACGGAGGTACTGGGTGATGGTGAGGATGTCGCAGCCCGCGTCGTGCAGGTCCGCGATGGCCTGCTCGACCTCGTGGTCCTCCTCGCCCATGCCGAGGATGAGGTTGGACTTGGTGACGAGCTCGGCGTCGCGCGCCATCGAGAGCACCTTGAGCGACTTCTCGTAGGTGAACGCGGGCCGGATCTGGCGGAAGATCCGCGGCACCGTCTCGAGGTTGTGGGCGAACACTTCGGGGCGCGCGTCGAAGACCTGACCGACGAGCTCGGGCTTGGCGCCGAAGTCGGGCGGGAGGATCTCGACACCCGTGTTGGGGTTGAGGGCGTGGATCTGGCGGATCGTCTCGGCGTAGAGGCCGGCGGCACCGTCGGGCTGGTCGTCGCGCGCGACACCGGTGACGGTGGAGTAGCGCAGGCCCATCTGCTGGACCGACTCGGCGACGCGACGGGGCTCGTCGAGGTCGAGGCTCGTCGGGCGGCCTGTGGCGATGTCGCAGAAGTCGCAACGGCGGGTGCAGACGTCACCGCCGATGAGGAACGTGGCTTCCTTGTCCTCCCAGCACTCGAAGATGTTGGGACAGCTGGCTTCCTGGCAGACGGTGTGGAGGCCTTCCTTCTTCACCATCGAGTGCAGCTGGGTGTACTCCGGGCCCATCTTGGCGGTGGTGCGGATCCACTCGGGCTTGCGCTCGATCGGGGTCTCGGCGTTGCGGGCCTCGACACGCAGGAGACGACGTCCTTCGGGTGCGACAGTCACGCGCTCCAGAGTACGCCGGGGGTGAGACACCCCCCACATCCGGCCGGTGTCACGGGGTGGCACCCCGTCGAGGTAGCGAGAAACGCACATCGCCCGTCACCGAGCGCGGCGTGTTGCGCTACCTCGACGGGCGCGGGCCGAACCAGGGGCCGCGCGAGGGGAGCGCGCGGCATACGAAGCCGTCGTTGACGCGACTCAGCCGAGGACGTGGGTGACTGCGGGGCAGGCACCGTGCGCGGCGTCCAAGAACTGCTTCCACGGCATGGGCTGCGAGCGCCAGCCGTCTGCTCGCTCGGTCGTCGCTTTGCCGCGCGTCGTGTCCGCTCCGGAACCGAGCACCACTCCGGCTAGCTCACCCGAGGGCCAGCCAGCGGATCGTGACCGCCGCGAGCATGCCGATGCCGCCCAACGCCCAAGGGTCGGGGAGGTCCACACCATCGCGGTTGTTGGCCCAGAACCCGATGGCTGTGCCGACCAATGCGCCGAGAATGGCCCACGGCGCGTACTCCGGGGCGTTCTGGATGATGGCGGGGAGGTTGTCCACATCCTCAGTGTGGCGGTTCTCCGCTGGCTCCGGGCGTGTTCCGTCGTGGACGCGACTCAGCCGAGGACGTCGGTGAGGTGCTTCTCGGCGTAGGGGAGGAGGTCCTGGACGGTGACCGTGCGACCGGCCTCGCGGCTGATCGAGGAGACACCCGCGTCGGCGATGCCGCACGCCACGATGTTGTCGGCCCACGAGAGGTCGGCGTCGCAGTTGAGGGCGAAGCCGTGCATCGTCGTCCGCCTGCTCACCCGCACGCCGATGGCGCCGAGCTTGCGGTCGGGTCCGCGGTCGTCCTCGAGGACCCAGACCCCGCTGCGGCCCTCGACCCGGACAGTCTCGACGCCGAACTCGCGCGTCATCCGCATCATCGCGTCCTCGAGCCGGCGCACGTGCGCGACGACGTCGATCGGCACCTCGGGAAGCGCGACGATCGGGTAGCCGACGAGCTGGCCCGGACCGTGCCACGTGATGAGTCCGCCGCGGTCGACGTCGACGACCGGCGTGCCGTCGAACGGCCGCTGCTCGGGCAGTGTGCGCTTGCCGGCGGTGTAGACGGCCGCGTGCTCGAGCAGCAGGGTCGTGTCGGGCTCGCGGCCCTCGGCGACGGCGGCGTGCACCTCGCGCTGGCGCTCCCAGCCGTCGAGGTAGTCGACGTAGTCGGGAGCGAAGCCCAGGTGCACGAAACGCATGACCCCACCGTATGCCGTGCGCGAACCTCCAGTCTCGCCTCCCTCTAGCGCTGCTGCGACCTAGGGTGAGGTCCGTGAGGCACCGCAGGGCTGAGCCCGGATCGCGCCGACCCCGACGGATGCTGCTCGGGGCTCTCGTCGTCCTGCTCTGCTGGCTGGCCGTGGGTGCGGTCGGCGGACCGGCGACGGGACGCCTCTCGGAGGTCCAGAAGAACGACAACGCCTCCTTCCTGCCGACCGACGCCGAGTCGACCGCGGTGCTCGAGGCCGTGAGCCGGTTCAGCGACGAGCCGGAGATCCCGCTCTTCCTCATCGCCGAGAAGCCGGACGGCGGCGAGCTCGACGAGCGTGACGGCTTCGCGCTCCTCCAGCTCGGGCGTGAGCTGCCGTCGGTGCCGCTGCCCGGCATGGACAGGACCCTGGGCGACTACATCGTCTCCGGGGCACAGATCGTCCCCGTCCCGAGCGAGGACAGGCGGGCGGCCCTCGTCATCATCCCGCTCAGGGAGACGGCGGTCTCCGACGTCGTCGACGGCGAGGCGCCGATCGTTGCGGCCGCCGAGGAGGTCCGCGTCAAGGCACGAGTGGCCCTGAACGGCACCGGCCTGACGACGAGCGTGGGTGGTCCGGGCGGGCTCGTCGCCGACTTCTCCGCGGCCTTCGCCGGCATCGACGGGGTGCTGCTCATCGTCGCGCTCGTCGTCGTCCTCATCATCCTGCTCGTCGTCTACCGCAGCCCGATCCTGCCCATCGCCGTCCTGCTCAGTGCGATCTTCGGACTGAGCCTGGCCGTGCTCGTCGTCCGGCCGCTCGCCGAGAACGGCACGATCGAGCTGTCGGGCCAGTCGCAGGGGATCATGTTCATCCTCGTCGTGGGTGCGGCCACCGACTACGCGCTGCTCCTCGTGAGCCGCTTCCGCGAGGAGCTCCACGAGCACGAGAGCACCTGGGTGGCGCTGCGCAGGGCGTGGCGGGGCTCCGTCGAGCCCATCGTGGCGTCCGCCGCCACGGTCATCCTCGGACTGCTGTGCCTCATGCTCGCGTCGCTGCGCAACACGGCGGGCCTGGGTCCGGTGGGGGCGTTCGGGGTGGCCGGAGCCCTCCTGGCGTCGCTGACGTTCCTGCCAGCGGTGTTGCTGCTCTTCGGGCGGAAGGCGTTCTGGCCGTTTGCTCCTCGCATCGACCACCGCCACGCGGAGGACGCCGTCGGCACCCGTTCGCTCTGGGGACGGGTCTCAGGGCTGGTCGGCCGCCATCCCCGCCGCACGTGGGTCCTCACCCTCGTTGCACTGCTCGCCGCGGCGGCCTTCGCGCCGACGTTCAAGGCCGAGGGCGTCACCATCAAGGACACCTTCCTCGTCGCCACCGACTCGGTCGACGCGCAGGAGGCGATCGAGCGGCACTTCGCGGCGGGCGCG
The DNA here is from genome assembly GCF_044791685.1 of Knoellia locipacati. Taxonomy (GTDB): domain Bacteria; phylum Actinomycetota; class Actinomycetes; order Actinomycetales; family Dermatophilaceae; genus Knoellia; species Knoellia locipacati_A. The sequence continues at coordinate 3,956,234 of NZ_CP087730.1, read as the reverse complement.
GGGAGCCCGATCCAAGTCGTCGTCCCGGACGCGCAGGCCGAAGCGGTGAGAACGGCCCTCGACGCCGACGCCGGGATCGAGTCCGCCTACGTCGGGCTGACGCCCCCCGTCCCCGGTCAGCCGGCTCCCGAGGCGGACCCGGTCGACGGGTTGCAGCTCGTGCAGGGCACCGCGACCGGAGCCGCGGACAGCGCGGAGGCCGAGGAGACCGTGCGGCGGCTGCGGACCTCGCTCGACTCCGTGAGCCCCGACGCCCTCGTCGGCGGTCAGGCCGCGATCAACCTCGACGTCCTCGAGGCGAGTGGCCGCGACCTGCGCGTCATCGTGCCCGCGATCCTCGTCGTCATCTTCCTCGTCCTCTGCCTGCTGCTGCGCTCGCTCGTCGCGCCGCTGCTGCTCGTCGTGGCCAACGTCGTGTCGTTCGCGGCGACGATCGGGGTCTCGGCCCTCGTCTTCGACCACCTCCTCGGTTTCGGTGGCAGCGACCCGGCGATCCCGCTCTACGGCTTCGTCTTCCTCGTGGCACTGGGGATCGACTACTCGATCTTCCTCATGACCCGGGTACGGGAGGAGTCCGTGCGCCGTGGGACGAGACCCGGGATCCTCGTCGGTCTGGCGGTCACCGGTGGCGTCATCACGAGCGCCGGCATCGTCCTCGCCGCGACCTTCTCGTCGCTCACGGTGCTGCCGCTCGTCTTCCTCGTGCAGGTGGCGTTCATCGTCGCGTTCGGCGTCATCCTCGACACGTTCGTCGTCCGCAGCCTGCTCGTACCGGCGATGGCCCACGACATCGGTCCCGCGGTCTGGTGGCCGGCCCGGCTGGCCGGTGACCGGCGCACGGGGAGCAGGGACGAGGCGGTCGAGCCGGTCGGGGAGACCGCCGACACCGCTGCCCACTAGGGTCCGGTGGATGGTGAGAGTCGGACTGGCGGGTTATGCATCGGCCGGACGTGGGATCCACGCCCCCCTCATCCGTGACGCGGGCCTCGAGCTCGCGGCGGTGGCCACCTCGAACCCCGAGCGCAGGGCGGAGGTCGCCGCGGACTTCCCTGACGCCCTGGTCGTCGACGACCTCGATGCGCTCCTGCGGGTCGATGGGCTCGACGTCGTCGTGCTCGCGACGCCGAGCGGCAGCCACGTGGAGCACGCCGAGAAGGTGATCGCGGCCGGCATACCGTGTGTCGTCGACAAGCCACTGGCCGTCGACGCCGACGACGCCCTTGGGCTCGTCGACGCCGCCGCCCGCGCCGAGGTCCCGCTCACGGTCTTCCAGAACCGGCGCTACGACCACCAGTTCGCGACGCTCGCCACGGTCGTCGCCGATCGCCTTGCGGGAGAACCGTTCCGGTGCGAGCTTCGCTGGGAGCGGTGGCGCCCGGTGGCCAAGGACCGCTGGCGCGAGAACGCCCCGCCGACCGAGGGCGGAGGCATCCTGCTCGACCTCCACTCGCACCTCGTCGACATGGCCGTGCAGCTCTTCGGTCCGGTCGCGACCGTCTTCGCCACGGTCGAGTCGCACACCACTCCCGCCGAGGACGACGCCTTCCTCGTATGCCGTCACGAGTCGGGCGTGACCACGCACCTCGGCGCCACCTCGGTCGCCGGTGCCCCGGGTCCGCGCGTGCGCCTGCTGGGGCGCGACGCGGCCTACGTCCAGAACGACTTCGAGAACGACGTCAACGTCTTCCCCGACACCGCCGACGCCGACGCGGAGCACTGCGGCTGGCTCTACCGCGCGGACGAGCGGGAGCCGGTCCGGACCACAGCCGCGACCCAGGTCGACTACTACCGCGCCGTGGGTGCGGCGCTCGGAGCCGCCGACGTCCAGGCGGCCCTGCCCGTCGACCCCATGGACGCCGTCCACACGCTGGCCGTCATCGACGCGGCCCGCACCAGCGCCGACGACGGCCGCGTCGTCGAGGTCATCACCCCCGGCACCCGACCCCGGTCCGAGGAGTCCTGATGGCCGACGACCCCAAGACCGTCCTCCACCGCTATCTGCGCGGCCAGCGCGAGGCCCTGCGGTGGAAGCTCGACGGGCTCGACGACTATGACATCCGCCGACCGATGACCCCCACCGGGACCAACCTGCTGGGACTGGTCAAGCACTGCGCCGGAGTCGAGGCCGGCTACTTCGGTGAGTGCTTCGGGCGGCCGCTGCCGGACCTTCCCGCGTGGTACGCCGCGATGGACGACGAGCCGAACATCGACCTGTGGGCCACGGAGTCCGAGTCACGAGCCGACATCCTCGAGCTGCACGAGCGGGTCGCTGGTCACGCGGACGCGCTCATCGACGAGCTCGACCTCGACGCCACGGGCACCGTGCCGTGGTGGGGTGAACGAGGTCGGGACGTCCCGCTGCACCTCCTCCTGGTGCACGTCATCACGGACCTGGCTCGCCACGCCGGCCACGCCGACATCCTGAGGGAGACGGTCGACGGAGCCGTCGGGATGCGTCCGAGCGCTCCCAACATGCCCGACGGCGACGCCGACTACTGGCAGAGGCACAGGATCCGACTGCAGGAGACGGCCGAACGCTTTCGCTGAGGCTCAGGGGTTGGGGAGGCGGCGCGGCTCGATCCGCTCCTCGACCGCCTCGTCCCCCTGGCGCGTGACGACGTAGGCGCCATTGCCGTCCCGCTCGGACACGGCCTCGACGAGCTCCGTGCCGCGGTAGACGAGGCCGACGCCGTCGTCGGTGCAGTGGGTCTCGGGGAGGGTGCCGTCAGCGACGAGCCGGTGGACGAGGGGCCGCCGCCGCGACTCGGAGTCGTAGTGGACGCCGTTGCCGTAGGGGAGAAGCCCCAAACCGTTGGTGACGGCCCGCAGCTCGGGGCCGAAGGAGTCGGTCGTGCCACCGGCGTACCAGCAGATCGATCCCGCCGAGACACCCGACAGGACGACACCGGCCTCCCAGGCGGCGCGCATGGCGGTGCCGACGTCGTGCACGCCCCACACGGCGAGCAGGTTGGCGACCGAGCCACCGTTGACCCAGACGACGTCCTGGGCCAGGAGGTGCTCGGCGATGTCCTCGACGCTGGGCATCGGGAAGAGGTCGACCGTCGAGATCTCGAAGCCCGCGACGCGACCCGCCTGGTGGACGTGGTCGTTGAAGTAGCGCTGGTCGCCGCCGGCGGTGCCGAGGAAGGCGACCTTCGGGCGTCCTTGCGCGCCGGAGAGCTCGACGGCGTGGTGGACCAGCGCGTCGAACTCGAGGTAGGTGCGGCTGGCGGGGCGGTAGCCACCGGACGTGGCGAGGATCGTGGGCTGCGAGGCGGGCATCCGGTGACCCTAGCCGGGCCTGTGGAAAAGCTCTCGGCCGTGTCTGCGATGTCGGTGAGAGTGGGTCCATGGAGACCTCGGAGCTCACCGCGACGACCCGGTATGCCGGCCGCCACCGGATCGTGGACCACGCCGCTCCCAGCCTGCCCGGCTACGACGTCGTCGAGCCGATCGGCCACGGTGGGACCGGCACCGTCTGGTCGGCCACGGCTCCGGACGGTCGGAGCGTCGCGGTCAAGGTCGTGCAGGCGGTGGACGTCGACGACGCGCTCGTCGAGCTCGCGATCCTCGGTCGCATCCGGGACCCGCACCTCGTGCGCCTGCACGAGGCGTTGGCACTGCCCAGTGGCGAGGTCGCCCTCGTCCTCGACCACCTCGCCGGAGGGACGGTGGGCTCGGTCGTCCGGGCCCGCGGGCACCTGCGACCGGGCGAAGTCGTGACGGTGCTCAGCCCGGTGGCCGCCACGCTGGCCAGGCTCCACGGTGTCGGGATCGTCCACGGCGACCTGTCGCCCGACAACGTGCTGCTCGACCTCGACGGCCGCCCCTTCGTGTCCGACCTGGGTGTCGCCCGGATCGTCGGCGAGGGCCTGGCGGAGCTGCGCGGCACGGAGGGCTTCGTGGCGCCGGAGGTCATGGCCGGAGGTCTGCCCAGCCCGGCCTCCGACGTGCACGCCGTCGGCGCACTGGCCTGGTTCTGCCTCACCGGGGAGGCGCCCGGACCGGCGGTCCTGCGTGGGCGACTGGGCGACCGGGCGCCCGGCGTGCCTGACCTGCTCGCCGACGCGGTCGAACGGGCGCTGCGCACGCGTCCCGAGGACCGGCCGGACGCCGACGAGCTGGCCGTGGCCGTCTTCGGGAGTGCGGACCCAGAGCCGCTCGTCCTCGCGCTCGAGGAGGCGGGAGCAGACACCGACGTCAGCCTGCTCACCCGACGGATCCGTGCCGCGGCGCGACCCGCTGCCGGGGCCGGGGTGAGCGGACAGGCGCACGGGTGGGTGCGCCGAGGGTTGCGCGGGCTGGGCGCGTTCGGCGATCGTGCGTGGTCGGCGGGCCCGAGCGCCGGGGCCGGGGCCATCGCGCGGCGTGCAGTCCACGGTCTGCGGATGATCCTCCCGTGGGTCGCGGTCGTGACCGTCGTCGGTGCGCTGGTGCTGGGTTTTCTGTCCTGGCGGGGAGACCGCGACGAGGCCAGTGCCACCTCATCGTCGGGCACCGTGACGGGTCAGGCGTCGGCGGGAGGTGTCTCCGGCGATGCCGGGACTGCGAACTCGGGAGCACCGGACTCACGGGCCGCGAACGGGGGAGTGGCGGACGCAGGGACTGCGAACGGGGGAGGGGCCGATCCGCGTATGGCCGCCGACGCCGCGTCCCGTGACCCGGTGGCCCTGGCTCAGGTCCTCGCAGATGCGAGGGCGGACGCCTGGTCGTCCGGTGTCGCGGCCCGACTGGTGGAGGTCGATGCGCCCGGGTCACCGGCCTGGGTCCGCGACGCTGCGGTGCTGGCGGGGGTGCAGCGGTCGGGCCAACGCTACGTCGGCCTCAGCTTCGTGGTCCGCCGAGCCGAGGTGGTCGCCGAGCGAGACGACTCGGTGACCCTCCGCACGCGGATCGACACCGGCGCGCACGTCGTGCGTGGCCCGTCGGGCGAGGTGAGCAGGCCCGCCGTCGCGGCCGCGCCCGTGCTCCTCGACCTCGTCCGCACGCGCGCCGGCTGGCGGGTGCACGACGTCCGCGTCGCCTAGGTGTGATGTCCAGGGAGGTTGGTCAGTCGGGTGACCGGTGGCTTGCCTCCGAGTGCGGAGGGGTCGGTGGTGATTGTAGGAGTGGATCCATCGGGGCAGCGCGGCTCTGCGTTGGTCTTCTGAGTCGTACTGGCGTGCGTAGGCCCAGCCGTCGGCCAGGGTGCGGTGGAAGCGTTCGATCTTGCCGTTGGTCTGTGGTCGGTAGGGACGGGTCTTCTTCGGGGTGATGCCGAGTTGTTCGCAAGCATCGCGCCACGCGTGAGACTTGTAGGCCGACCCGTTGTCGGACAGGACCCGTTCGACGGTGACGCCACGCTGGGCGTACCAGGTCACCGCGCGCTGCAGGACCGCGATTGCGGTGGTGGCCTTCTCGTCGGAGCAGATCTCGACGTAGGCGACACGGGAGTGATCGTCGATGACGGTGTGCAGGTACGCGGTGCCGATCAGTGGTCGGTAGGCGTGGCCGCGTTCACCGGTTCGTTGAGCTGTGACCTCCTTGTTGCGTCGGCCTCGGGTTCTGCCGACGTAGCGCCAGCCGCCGCCATCGGGGATGTTGGCGAACTTGGTGACGTCGACGTGGATCAGTGATCCTGGGTGGTCGTGTTCGTAGCGGCGTAATGGCTCGCCGGTGACCCGGTCGATCCGGGAGAGCCGGTTGAGTCGACACCGGGTCAGCACGGCGTGCACCGTGGATGGCGGGATCCCGAGCCGACCGCCGATCTGTACCGGCCCGAGCCTGTGGCGCCACCGCAGGCCCACGATGGCTCGCACCAATGGTTTGGGCGTCTTGGTCGGGCTGTGGTGCGGCCGTGAGCTGCGATCGCCCATCCCGGCTGGTCCTTCGAGGCGGTACCGGTCAGCCCACTTCTTGGCCGTACGCGGCGAGACCATGAACATCGTCGCGGCCGCTGAGTACGTCCAGCCGGCATCAACGATCAGGCGCGCCAAGCGCAGTCGGGTGATCGGGGTCAGGGTCGCGTTAGCGTGGGACACGAAGGCCTCCTGGTTGGTGAAGCGGTTCCTCGACAGCTCCACTTCACAACCGGAGGCCTTCACCTGTCAGCCCGACTCACCGCCGCAGGGCGGGACAACCTCTATGGACATCACACCTAGGAACCGTCCGCGAGCATCCACCGGACGGCGTCCGGCAGGGTGGCGTGCTCGTGCTCGAAGCCACTGGCCAGCAGGCGCTGGGGGAGGGCACGCTGGCTCGAGAGGATGTCGCTCGACATCTCGCCCAGGACAGCGCGGAGGGCGAACGCCGGTGCCGGGAGCAGCGTGGGTCGGTGGAGCTGACGGCCCATCTCGGCGACGATCTCGCGCTGGGTGGCCGGGTCCGGTCCGGTAAGGTTCACCGCGCCCTCGAGCCGGTTGTCGAGGACGTGCAGGATCGCGCGGACCTCGTCCGCGAGCGTGATCCACGACCAGTAGTGCCGACCGTTGCCCAACGGCCCGCCGAGGCCCAGCCTGGTGAGCAGCAGGAGCGGCTTGAAGGCGTCGCCCTGCGCGGCGAGGACGATGCCCGTCCGGACGAGGGCGACCGGTGCGCCGGCGGCCCTGGCCGGCTCCGTGGACCCCTCCCACGCGCGCACGAGGTCACTGAGGAAGCCGGAGCCGCCCTCGCTCTCCTCGGTGAGCACCTCGTCACCACGGTCGCCGTAGTAGCCCACCGCCGAGCCGTTGACGAGGTGGATCGGGCGTCCGCTCGGTGCGATCGCCTCAGCCAGTGCCGTGGTGCTGTCGGTGCGCGAGTGGATGAGCTCGGCCTTGAACTCGGGTGACCACCGGCGGCCTCCGAGGCTGGCCCCGGCGACGTTGACGACCGCGTCGACGCCGTCGAGGACATGCGGGTCGAGATGGCGGGACGCAGGGTCCCACTGCACCTCGGAGGAGTGCTCGGAGGGGCGACGGACGAGGCGGACGACGTCGTCCCCCCGCTCACGCAGGGAACGACACAGCGCACCCCCGATCAGTCCGGTCGAGCCGGCGACGGCGATGCGCTGTGTCATGGAGGTCAGAGCCCGAGGTCTGCCTCGAAGGCGCCTTCCTCGAGACGCTCCTTGACCGTGGTGAGGAACCGGGCGGCATCGGCGCCGTCGACGATCCGGTGGTCGTAGGAGAGGGCGAGGTAGACCATCGAACGGATGGCGATGGTCTCGCCACCGTCGGAGTCCTTGACGACGACGGGTCGCTTGACGACCGCGCCGGTGCCGAGGATCGCCACCTGCGGCTGGTTGATGATCGGCGTGTCGAAGAGCGCGCCGCGCGAGCCGGTGTTGGTGATCGTGAACGTCCCGCCGGCCAGGTCGTCGGGCGTGATCTTGTTGGTCCGGGTGCGCTCCGCCAGCTCGGCGATGTTGCGCGAGAGGCCGGCGATGTTGAGGTCTCCGGCGTTCTTGACGACCGGCACGAGGAGGCCCTTGTCGGTGTCGACGGCCATCCCGACGTTCTCGCTGCCGTGGTAGATGACGTTGTCACCCTCGATGCTCGCGTTGACCGTGGGGTGCACCTTGAGCGCCTCGATGGCGGCCAGCGTGAAGAAGGGCAGGAAGCTGAGCTTGGTGCCCTCGCGTCGGGCGAAGTCGCTCTTGGCGCGGTCGCGCAGTCGCGCGATTTTCGTGACGTCGACCTCGACGACCGTCGTGAGCTGTGCCGACGTCTGGAGCGACTCGACCATGCGCTTGGCGATGACCTTGCGCAGCCGCGTCATCGGCTGGGTCGTGCCACGCAGCCCGCTCTCGGGCGCGGCGGCCTTGGAGCCCGACGACTGTGCCGGAGCCGCAGCGGCCGGAGCCGGTGCCGCGGGTGCCTCGGCCGGAGCCTTGGCGGCCTCGGCGGCCGCGAGGACGTCCTGCTTGCGGATGCGTCCACCCACGCCGGTGCCCTTGACGCTGGCGAGGTCGATGTCGTTCTCGGCAGCGATCTTGCGCACGAGCGGGGTGACGTAGGCCGAGGCGTCCTGGGACTCGTCGCCGGACCCGGAGTCAGCGGCCGAGGCCGACGTGGAGGCGGGAGCAGGTGCCTGGGCCGCAGGGGCGGAGGCCGGAGCCGGGGCTGCGGCCTGGGCCACCTCACCTTCCGACGCGGACGGCTCGTCCGGTGCGGCCTGCTGCTGGCTCGCGTCCTCCTGCGCCGGGGTCTCGGACTCCGCGGGAGCCTCCTGTGCGGGGGCTTCCTGTGCGGGAGCCTCCTGCTCTGGAGCCTCCTTCTCGGCGCGTGCCTCTGCCTGCTCCTGCGCCGGAGCAGGCTCGGCGGCCGGGGCGGACTCGGCGGCAGGGGCGGACTGGGACCCGCCGTCGCCGCCACCGACGACAGCGAGGTCGGCGCCGACCGGGACGGTCTCGTCCTCCTGGACAAGGATCTTGCTCAGCGTGCCGGCGACCGGCGAGGGGATCTCGGTGTCGACCTTGTCGGTCGAGACCTCGAGGAGGGGCTCGTCGACGGCGACCTCGTCGCCCTCGGCCTTGAGCCAGCGGGTGATCGTGCCTTCTGTCACGGACTCGCCCAGGGCGGGCATGGTCACGGTCGTGCCGCCACCGCCACCGCCACCGCCACCGCCGCCACTGGACTGAGCGGACTGCGCCGGCGCGGAATCGGCGGGAGCATCGGTGTGCGGAGCTGCCGGCTCCTGCCCACCCTCGTCACCTGCGGCGGCCACCTCGTCCTGCTGCTGGGGAGAGTCGACGGCGTCGCCGTCGCCGGACTGCCCCGAGTTGTCGTCGCTCGCGGCAGCGGACTCGGCGGGAGCCTCAGCGGCCTGCTCGACCTGCTCGTCGCCGGACTGCTCGGCGGGCGCGCCGGAGTCGCCACCCGACGCGGCACCGTCGCCGATGACGGCGAGGTCGGCGCCGACGGCGACGGTCTCGTCCTCCTCGGCGAGGATCTCCTGGAGGGTGCCGGCAACCGGCGAGGGGATCTCGGTGTCGACCTTGTCGGTCGAGACCTCGAGCAACGGCTCGTCGACCTCGACCTGGTCACCGACGTTCTTGAGCCACCGGGTGACGGTGCCCTCGGTCACGGACTCGCCGAGGGCGGGCATGGTCACACGTTCGGACATGGTGTCTGTTCTCCTATCGACGGTGGCGTGCGTCAACTCTAGTTGTGAGCATGCAGCGGTTTGCCAGCGAGCGCCAGATGGGCCTCGCCGAGTGCTTCGTTCTGGGTCGGGTGGGCGTGGATGAGCGGTGCGACGTCCTCGGCGTGGGCCTCCCAGCCCACGATGAGCTGGGCCTCGCCGATCTGCTCACCCATGCGGGCGCCGATCATGTGGACGCCGACGACGGGCCCGTCCTTGGAGCGCACGAGCTTGACGAAGCCCTGGGTCTGGAGGATCTGGGACTTGCCGTTGCCACCGAGGTTGTACTCGTAGGTCTCGACCTCGCCGTGCACCTCGCGGGCCTGGGCCTCGGTGAGGCCGACCGACGCGATCTCGGGGTCGCAGTAGGTGACGCGAGGGATCGTGCTCTCGACGATGGTCGCGGGCGTGAGCCCGGCGATCTCCTCGGCGACGAAGATGCCCTGCTGGAAGCCGCGGTGCGCGAGCTGGAGGCCGGGGACGATGTCTCCCACGGCATACACGCCCTCGACGCTGGTCCGGAGGCGGTCGTCGGTCGTGACGAAACCGCGGTCGAGGGTGACACCGGCCTCCTCGAACCCGAGGTCGTCGGTGACCGGACCACGCCCGACCGCGACGAGGAGCAGGTCGGCCTCGATGTTCGTGCTGTCCTCGAGCGAGACGGTGACGACGTCGCCGTCCTGGGTCGCGCCGGTGAACTTCACACCCGTCTTCGCGGTGATCTTGCGCTTGCGGAAGGCGCGCTCGAGGACCTTGGAGACGGCCTCGTCCTCGGCGGCGACGAGCCGGGGGAGCGCCTCGACAACGGTGACCTCGGAGCCGAAGGACCGGAAGACCGAGGCGAACTCGACGCCGATGACGCCGCCGCCGAGCACGACGACGCGGTCGGGGACGTGGTCGAGCTGGAGTGCCTGCTCGCTCGTCATGATCCGGCCACCGATCTCGAGGCCGGGCAGCGACTTCGGGTAGGAGCCGGTCGCGAGGACGACGTGCTTGCCCGTCACCCGGCGGCCGTCGACCTCGACGGTGGAGCGGTCCACGAGACGACCCGTGCCCTCGACGATGTCGACCTTGTGCGCCTTGGCGAGCCCGATGAGGCCCTTGTGCAGGCGACCGACGACCCCGTCCTTGTAGGCGTTGACCCCGGCCATGTCGATCGACTCGAACGTCGCCCGCACCCCGAACTGTGCGCTCTCACGGGCGCTGTCGGCGACCTCCGCGGCGTGCAGGAGTGCCTTGGTCGGGATGCAGCCGACGTGCAGGCACGTGCCACCGAGCTTCGCCTTCTCGACGAGGGCCACTCGCAGCCCGAGCTCGGCGGCGCGGAAGGCGCAGGCGTAGCCGCCGCTCCCGCCTCCCAGGATGACGACGTCGTAGCTGTCCTCGGCGGTGGCCGGCATCGGTGCTGCTCCCTCTGTGGCATCAGGGCGCGCCCGCCGATCGGGTCTCGTCGACGTCGCGCCAGTTCCGGCCCATCCTGTCACTGCGCCGTGGCCCGCGTCACAGGAGGTCCGAGGGACCTCCAGGCGATCCCGTATGCCGTCCGCCCACCCTGGCGAGTCACAGCGAGCGCCCAGTCCTCGCCCGTATCGTGGGCCCATGGCGTGGTGGAGGCGAGGCAAGCGGGGAGCTCCTGCACCGGGTGCGAGTGCGCCCTCCAAGGACGACCTGCGCCGGGCCCGGGCGAACTTCCAGGAGTTCGCGACGACCCGGCGGGGGGTCGAGGCGTTCGTCGAGCCGGCCACCAACGTCACGGCCACGACGGTCATCCTCATCGCGCACGACGGGGAGTGGATGCGCCGCGCCGTGCCGTCGCGCGAGGACGGCTTCCGCCTCGCGACCGAGCTCCAGCTGCCGACGTACGACGTGAACCAGACCGGCTACCCGCAGCGCATGCGCGACTGGAACTCACGCCAGCGTCGCCGCTGACCCGCACGCTGAAGCAGGGGTCTCACACCCCGCGGGCACAGGGTGCGGCCGCCAGTCGGGCGAGCCCGCGGCGGTCCCCGTCACCGAGACCGGCCTGGCCCTCGTAGCGCGCCCCCATGAGCTGGCCGTCGTCCTCGACATGACCCAGGCCGAAGAGGTGGACCAGCTCGTGGGCGACGACCGCCACGGCCTCGGTGCGACCCTCGGGCCGAGTCAGCATCTGGGTGAAGTCGGGTCCGTCGAGGTGGACCATGCCGGTGACGTTGCGCAGCCGGCCGGTGGCGTCGGTCATCGCCTGGCTGCCACCGATGCCGGCCGTCGCCCCATCGAGCCGGGGGTCGCTCGCGGGGGTGGTCCACGCGATGAGGGCGGGTGACCACCGGTTGCCGTAGCGGCCGCGGTCGACCACCGGGCGCTTCTCCTGCGCCCGCTCGTCGGTGGGTCCGTCGACGACCACGTGGAGGCCGGCGGCCGGCGCGACCATGGCGAGCGCGTCGCGCAGGATGGTGTCGGCCCCCGCTGGCGCGGCCTCGCCGTTGACGACGAGATGGAGTGGGCGGCACGGGTCGTAGGCCGCCGCGCCGAGGTCGTTCTCCATCATGAAGGTGAAGCCACTCGATCCACCGGGGGAGATCGGCTGAGGCGCCAGCCTGGCCAGGGTCGCGTCGGCCGCCAGGGGTGGCCGTGCGTCCGACACGGGGATGAGGCTGGCGACGTGGTCGATCTGGTCGGTCGCCGCCGTCCGAACCCACAGCAGTCCGGCGGTCACGCCGACCGTGACGACGAGGGGGAGGAGGGTGAGGCGACGTCGGCGCGCAACCGGCGGGACGGCATACATGGCCTGGGAAGGGGGTCGCCACGGTGAGCTGTCCACGGAGGCGGACCGGGCGTCGAGCCGGTCGAGCTCGGCGAGGCGCCGGAGCATGCGACGCCGGCGCCGCTGGGGTCCCAGCGTCACCCGGTCCCACCTCGCGCCCGCGGACATCTGCACACGATGACACCCGCTCATGGTCCAGGTCAGGCGGTTGGCCGACATGCGCCGCAGAAGCGTGTGGCAGGGCGGGCTGAGGGCGTGCGAGAGTGAGGGTGACCGCACCACCGATCCAGGAGGCCCCGTGTCCGATTCGAAGAGTCCGCGCCCGACCCCGAGCGAGGACATGAAGAAGAAGTTCCGAGAGGCCCTGGACAAGAAGCACGCCCACGGTGGAGCCGACGTGTCGGACCACTCGGACCGGTCCAAGGTCGACCACGGTCACGGCCCGGAGACCTCCGGCCGGGAGCAGATGTTCCGCCGCAAGTCCGTCTGACAAGCACACACTGATTGCCCCATGCGGCGCCTTCCGGCGCCGCATGGGGCAATCAGTGCGTCAGGAGGGCGGTCAGGCGGTGCGGGACTCGATGAGGCGCACGAGCATGGCGACGCCGTAGCCGGTGCCGCCCTTGGGGATCGCGCCGTCCGCGCCCTTCTCGTTGAACGACGGGCCGGCGATGTCGACGTGGGCCCACGAGATGCCCTCGCCGACGAACTCCTGGAGGAAGAGTCCGGCGGTGAGCATGCCGCCCCACCGGTCGGCCTTGTGCGCCATGTCCGCGACGACCGAGTCGAGTCCGGGGCGCAGCTCGCGCGGCAGCGGCATGGGCCAGGAGTCCTCGCCCTCGGCAGTGCCGGCCTCGACGACCGCCGTGCGGAACGCGTCGTCGTTGCCCATGACGCCGGCGACCCGGCTGCCCAGGGCGACCATCTGCGCACCGGTGAGGGTGGCGATGTCGACGATGACGTCGGGCTTGGCCTCGCTCGCGAGGCAGATGCCGTCACCGAGGACCATGCGTCCCTCGGCGTCGGTGTCGATGATCTCGACGGTCGTCCCGTTGCGCATCGTCACGACGTCGCCGGGGCGCTGGGCGGTGCCGCTCGGCATGTTCTCGGCGAGGCAGAGGTAGCCGGTGACGGACACGGGTCCGCCGAGCTCGGCGGCCGCGAGGACGGTCGCCGCGACGGCCGCCGCGCCCGCCATGTCGGACTTCATCGTGAGCATGCTCCCGGCCGGCTTGATGCACAGGCCGCCGGAGTCGAAGGTGATGCCCTTGCCCACGAGCGCAACCGAGCCGCCCTTGGCGCCACGCCCGCTGGGGGAGTAGGTCATCGTCACGATGCGCGGCGGGTTGGCCGAGCCCTGGCCGACGCCGACGATGCCGCCGAAGCCACCCTTGGCGAGGGCCTTCTCGTCGAGGACGGAGACGGTGACCTTGCCCGGCGACGCCGCGACGGCGGCCTTGACGCGCTCGACGAAGGTCTGCGGCGTGAGGAGGTTCGGCGGGGTGTTGACGAGGTCGCGCGCGAGGTCGCGGGCGGCGCCGATGACGGCGGCGCGCTCGACGGCGGCCTTGACACCCTTGCCCTGACCGAGGGTCGAGACGACGGTGACCTTGGGACCTGCGGCCTTGGCCGGAGCGGCCTTCCTCGCCCCGGTCGACGCCTTGGTCGAGGTGGCGTCGAAGCTGTAGCAGCCGGCATACGCACCGTCGGCGACAGCCGCGAGCGCGGCCTCGTCGGCGGCCGGCAGCGCGACGGCGACCGAGGACTTCGTCGCCACCGAGCGCAGGGCCGATCCGGCCGCGGCGCGCAGCACGTCCGGAGTGACGTCGTCGGCCGCGCCGAGACCCGTGACGACGACAGCAGTGGCGGCCACGTCGGGGACGGCGACGACACGCACGACCTCGCCCGGCTTGCCCTTCGCCTCGAGGTCGGTGAGGACGGCGTCGAGGTGCTTCGCGGCGGCCTTGGGCAGGCCGTGGTCGGACGCGAGCCCGGCACCCGAGGCGGTGGAGACGGAGCCGACGACGAGGGCGTCGACCTTGAGCGTCGCGAGGTCACGGGTGGTGAGGTTCAGGCTGGGCACTGCGGTCACTCCTGGCGTCGTTGCGGGCGGGTGAGATCGTCACCCCTTCGCGTGGCACCCTAGCCGCGACGGTCGTCACGGCCGCGCGATAGCGTGCGCACATGACCGATCTGCTGCATTCTCCCGTCCACGACCGGCACGTCGCCCTCGGCGCCAAGATGGCCGACTTCGGCGGCTGGGAGATGCCGATCGAGTACCCCGGGGGCGGCGTCGTCGCCGAGCACACCTCGGTGCGCGAGCGGGTCGGCCTCTTCGACGTGAGCCACCTCGGCAAGGCGCGGGTGAGCGGTCGTGCGGGCGACGTCAGCGCGGTCGACTTCGTCAACACGTGCCTCACCAACGACCTGCGCCGCATCGGCCCGGGCCAGGCCCAGTACACGATGTGCTGCCAGGACGACGGCGGTGTCGTCGACGACCTCATCGCCTACGTCCGCAGCGACGAGGACGTCTTCCTCATCCCCAACGCGGCCAACACGACCGCGGTCGTCGAGATGCTGCGCGCGGCTGCCCCCGAGGGCATCGAGGTCGAGAACCTCCACGACGCGTATGCCGTGTTCGCCGTCCAGGGACCGCTCAGCGACGAGGTGCTCACCGCCCTCGGCCTGCCGGTCGACCACGACTACATGTCCTTCGCCGAGGCCGAGTGGGAGGGGCAGCCCGTCATCGTCTGCCGCACCGGCTACACCGGTGAGCGCGGCTACGAGCTCGTGCCGACCTGGGACGCTGCCCCCGGTCTCTGGGACGCGCTCGCCGCCGCGGTCGCCGACCAGGGAGGTATGCCGGCCGGTCTCGGCGCGCGCGACACCCTCCGCACCGAGATGGGCTACCCGCTTCACGGCAACGACCTCAGCACCGAGATCACCCCGGTCATGGCCGGCGCTGCCTGGGCCGTCGGCTGGGACAAGGAGGCGTTCTGGGGCAAGGAGGCGCTCACCGAGCAGCGTGCCGCCAAGACCTCCCGCCTGAACCGCGGGCTCGTCGTCACCGGTCGCGGCATCCCACGGGCGCACTGCTCCGTGCTCAAGGACGGCGAGGTCGTCGGGGAGGTGACGTCCGGGACGTTCAGCCCGACCCGCAAGGAGGGCATCGCGCTGGCCCAGCTCGAGCGCTCCGTGGCGATCGGTGACGAGGTCGTCATCGACGTGCGCGGCCGCGAGGTCACGGCGACGGTGACCAAGCCGCCGTTCGTCGAGGTCGGCGTCCGCGAGGCCTGACGGGCGCGCACCATGGCCGACCACATCTATCGCGCCACGCTCGCCTGGGACGGCTCCGGCGGGTCCACGGCCGGCGGCTACACGGCATACACGCGCAACCACGAGGGAGCGGTCCCGCCGGCGGACGCGGCGTTCGCGCTGAGCGCCGACCCGCACTTCCGCGGGGACCCGACCCGCGCCAACCCCGAGCAGCTCCTCGTGCTCGCCGCGAGCTCGTGCCAGATGCTGTCGTTCCTCCACGTCGCCGCGTCGGCAGGACTTGACGTCCTCGGCTACACCGACGACGCCGAGGGGCTCATGCCACGACGCGAGAACCCCATGCGCGTCACCCGGATCACGTTGCGACCCAAGGTCGTCGTGGCCCCCGGCAGTGACGTCGCGCGCTTCGAGGAGCTCATGCACGAAGCCCACCAGGGCTGCTTCATCGCCAGCTCGCTCACCTCGGAGGTCGTCATCGAGCCGACCGTCAGGGTGAGCGGGACCCCCGCCCCACCAGAGGAGAACCCGTCGTGACCGAGGCCTGGACCTGGACCTACGAGGACGCCGACGGCGCCGCCGTCACCGGCGAGCCGACGACCGAGACCGCGTTCCCGACGCAGTCCGACGCCGAGAACTGGTTCGGCGAGGTGTGGCGCGAGCTCGCCGAGGCGGGCATCGCCGCGGTGACGCTGCACCGGGACGGCGACAAGGTCTACGGACCGATGCCGCTCGACGTCTCCGTCTAAGTGGTTGTCAGGCGGGGTACTCGCCGCGCGCCACGACCGGGCGCGGCATGCGGGTGCGCCGCATCTGGAAGGCGCGCATCGCGGCGTAGAAGCCATCGCCGCGCTGGACCGCAGCCTCACCGAACTTCTCGGTGAGCTTCTTCCTGACCCGGCGCCACATGAGGAACGTGTCGACGACGGCCGCGAGGATGAGGCCGTAGACGAGAGCGAAGACGATGAGCATCGCCCACGGCTGGCGGACGAACGAGAGCGCCAGCACGATGAGCATCACGGGCAGCATGAACTCGGCGATGCCCCAGCGGGCGTCGACGTAGTCGCGGATGAAGCGCTTGGTCTGGCCCTTGTCGCGCGCGGGCAGGTAGGTCTCGTCGCCGGTGAGCATCGCCTGACGCTGCTTGGCCACCTGCTCGCGACGCTTGGCCCGGTCTGCGGTGCGCGCCGCCTTGCGGTCGGTCTCGACCAGGGGCCGCTTGCGCGCCGCCTCCTGCTCCCGCCGCTTGGGCGTGGGACGGTTCTTGGCGCCTTCGCGTGCCGGCAGGGCGGCCTGCTCCGCGAGCTTCTCGTTGGTGGTCTTGCTGCGTCCGAACACCGGCTGAGTGTATGCCGTCCGGCTGGGTCCTCGGTCGCGTGCTCGGCTTGAGTAGGGTCGCACGCGTGACCGACTCCACGAACTCGACCGACCTGAATCAGCTCTCCGCCCTGCGCGAGACCATCCGCGGCCTCATGCCCGAACTGCGCAGCGACCTCGAGGCACTGACCCGCATCCCGAGCGTGTCGCTCCCGGCCTTCGACCAGGCGCACGTTGACGCGTCGGCCGAGGCGACGGCCGAGCTGCTCCGGGCCGAGGGGCTCGAGGTCGAGATCGTGCGCGAGGGCGGTGCCCCCGCGGTCATCGCCCACGTCGACGGACCCGAGGGTGCGCCCACCGTCATGCTCTACGCCCACCACGACGTGCAGCCCCCGGGCGACGACGCCGACTGGGACAGCGCGCCCTTCGAGCCCACCGAGCGCGACGGCCGCCTCTACGGCCGCGGCGCAGCCGACGACAAGGCCGGAATCATGGCGCACGTCGCTGCCCTTCGAGCGCACGCCGGCAACCTGCCCGTCGGGGTCACCGTGTTCGTCGAGGGCGAGGAGGAGGTCGGCTCCGACTCGCTCATGACCATCCTCGAGCGCCACGGGGACAAGCTGCGCGCCGACGCGATCGTCCTCGCCGACTCGATGAACTGGGACATCGGCACCCCCGCGTTGACGACGACGCTGCGTGGCCTCATCCGTGTCGTCGTCACGGTCTCCACGCTCGACCACGGCGTCCATTCGGGCATGTTCGGCGGCGCCGTCCCCGACGCGATCACCGCCCTCGTCCGGCTCATCGCGACGCTGCACGACGACGAGGGCAACGTCGCCGTCGCCGGGCTCAAGGCGGGCGAGGCTGCGGACCTCGACTTCTCCGAGGAGCGGCTGCGCGAGGAGTCCGGCCTCCTCGAGGGGGTGTCGACGATCGGCTCCGGCTCGCTGCTCTCGCGGATGTGGACCAAGCCGTCGCTCACGACGATCGGGATCAACGCACCATCGGTCGAGAAGTCCTCCAACACCCTCGTGCCGACCGCCTCGGCCAAGCTGTCGATGCGGATCGCCGCCGACGAGGTGCCGGCGGACGCGTTCGCCGCGCTGGAGGCCCACCTGCGCGAGCACGCGCCCTGGGGGGCCAGGGTCGAGGTCACGCTCGACGACCAGGGGGCCGGTTTCGCCGCGGACGCCAGCGGTCCGGTCTACGACCAGGCGCGTGCCGCCTTCGCCGACGCCTGGGGCACCGAGCCGGTCGACATCGGCGTCGGTGGCTCGATCCCCTTCGTCGCAGCCTTCGCGGAGCGCTTCCCCGACGCCGCCATCCTCGTCACCGGGGTCGAGGACCCCGACACCCGGGCCCACGGTGCCAACGAGTCGCTCCACCTGGGTGAGTTCGAGAACGTCTGCGTGGCCGAGGCCGCGCTCCTGGCCCGTCTCGGTGCGATGGGGCGGGGCTGACGGCATGCGCGCCGACCCCAGCACCGGCTCCCAGCCGGGCACCTACGTCGAGGCCGAGTACAACCGCGACACGGCATACATCGAGGACCGGATCACGCGCGACGGTGAGCAGTGGCCCGTCGAGGCCGGCCGCTACCGGCTCGTCGTCGCCCGCGCGTGCCCGTGGGCCAACCGCGCGATCATCGTGCGACGGCTCCTCGGGCTCGAGGACGCGATCTCGATGGGTATCTGCGGACCGACGCACGACTCGGACTCGTGGACCTTCGACCTCGACCCGGACGGGCTCGACCCGGTGCTGCGGATCCCGCGGATCAAGGACGCCTACCTCGCCCGGTTCCCCGGCTACCCGAAGGGGATCACCGTCCCCGCCGTCGTCGACGTTCCGAGCGGGGGAGTGGTCACCAACAACTTCCCGCAGATCACCCTCGACCTCTCGGGCGAGTGGAGCGAGCACCACCGCGAGGGTGCGCCGGAGCTCTACCCCGAGCACCTACGCACCGAGATCGACGAGGTCAACAAGCGCGTCTACACCGAGGTCAACAACGGGGTCTACCGCTGTGGGTTCGCGGGGACACAGGAGTCCTACGAGACGGCCTACGAGCGGCTGTTCACAGCCTTGGACTGGCTCGAGGAGCGACTCTCCTCGCAGCGCTACCTCGTCGGCGACACGATCACCGAGGCCGACGTGCGGCTCTTCACGACACTGGCACGCTTCGACACCGTCTACCACGGGCACTTCAAGTGCAACCGGCAGAAGCTCAGCGAGATGCCGGTGCTGTGGGCCTATGCCCGTGACCTCTTCCAGACGCCGGGCTTCGGTGACACGACGGACTTCGTGCACATCAAGAGCCACTACTACGAGGTCCACCGCGACATCAACCCGACCGGGGTGGTCCCGGCCGGTCCCGACCTCGCAGGATGGGCGACGCCGCACGGGCGTGAGTCGCTCGGCGGACGTCCCTTCGGTGACGGCACGCCGCCCGGGCCGCCGCCCGAGGGCGAGCGTGTGCCGACAGCTCACAACCCGCACGTCGGCCCGGACGGCCTCGTCTCGACCTGACCTGTCGCTGTCTGATCCCGACTGACCCGAGGGCGTCACGTGCAGTGGGGCCCGGGTGACCAGCGAGGGGCCATTTCTGCCAGCGGGGTGGCCCAGCGGCGCGTCGGTGGGACTCTGGAGGTGTGAGCCCTCTCCTGCGAGCGGCCGGCGAGAGGGGGCCCGGGGAACCGGGTTCCGTCGCCGAGCTCGATCGCGAGCAGGCGCTGGCGGTGCTCATCAGGGCTCACGGCACGGACCTCGTCCGACTGGGGTGTGCGCTCACGGGTGACCGGGGCGCTGCCGAGGAGGCGGTGGAGCGTGCGTTCGTCGCACTGCACCGGAAGTGGCGAACCCTGCGCGACCGCTCGGCGATGCGCTCCCACCTGAGAGCTGCCGTGGTGAGCGGGTGCCGTTCCATCGAGAGTGGCCGCGTGCGCCGGGTTCGTGTCTCCAAGGCACTGCGACCTGACGGTGCCGTCCTGCACGGGGCGGATGCCGAGGCCCTGGCGCACGAGGCCGCATGGCGTCTCACGGAGCAGGTGTGGGAGCTGCCCCAGCGGCAGCGCGAGGTGATCGTGTGCCGTCTCTACCTGGACCTGACCGAGCTGGAGACGGCAGACCTCCTGCAGGTGTCCGTCGGCTCGGTCGAGAAGCAGTCGGATCGCGCGCTGGCCACGCTGGACGGCCAGCAGGGAGGGGTCGCGCCGAACCCTGTGGAGTCACGCACGGGTGAGGCCCTCCACCACGTCGTGGACGGACTCAGCGTGACCGACGACGACCTGGCCCGGATGGAGGAGGAGCTCTTCACGTCCTTGGTCGGCCCGCGAGAACGCGACGGAGCTCGTCGGTGGCGTCTCCGGTGGGGTCTGGTGGTCGCTGCCGTGGCGGCGTCCGCGGTTGCGGGCGTCCTGGCAGTGTCCGGGGACGACCGCGTGGCGGTGGAGCGTCGTACCCGGCCACCGGCGTCGGACCGGCCCTTGGTCCCTGTCGACCTCGTGGGTGCGTGGCGAGCCGTGCCCGACAGCCTGGGCGTCTGGGTCTTCGCGGCCGACGGTGGCGTGGGCAGGGACCCCGGAGCCGCCGACTACCTCGAGGGCGGTGACGTCAGCGGCCGGATCCTCTCCCGGTCCGGTGACGTCTACACGGTCCACTCGGAGGACGGGTGCGACGAGACGGTACGGATCAGGGAGAGGCGTCCGGGGGCCGTCGAACTCTGGGCGTTGGCGACCACGTGCGACCCCGACCTGGGTCCGGCCCCCGAGGCGATCCTGCTCGAGCGAGTCTCGCCCGATCCGTACCTGGGCGGGGAGCTCGCGACGCCGCCCCCGTCGCAGGAGCCCGGCTTCCTCCCGCAGTCCAGCCTCGTCGACGGAGTCTGGCTCCATGTCGAGTCCGGGACGCTGCTCGGCATCGGACAACCCTGGAGAACTGGCGTCCTGAGGTACACCCTCGACGACGACGGCGACGGGAAGTCGGACCCGGACCAGCAGGGCCGTGTGGTCATGTCCCCGACGGCCCCGCCGGTGTTCCGCCCGGACGCCTCGACGGAGCGGCCGGCCTGCGTGCTGGCGTTCGCCTCGCTGTCGATCCTCCACAACACGATGACCACGACGACCGGCCCCGCCGGCGGCGGATGCCTGCCGGCAGGCGCGACCCAGATCTGGAGGCGGATCGCCTGACCGCTGCCGGCGGTCTCACGGCCCTTCGACCGGTCGCGGGCTCCTCGTCCTGACCCGTCATGGCCACCTCTGGCGGTGCCCGGGTGACCATGCGCGGACCAATTCCGCGAGGCGGTCAACCTTTCCGTTCCGCGGTGCGACTCTGCTGGTGTGAGTCCACTTCTGCGGTCGGTCGGTGAGCGAGGGTCCGGTGCTCCGGGCGCCGTGGCCGAGCTCGGCCGCGACGAGGCGCTCGCCGTCCTGTTCCGGGCACACTGCGCTGACCTCGTCCGCCTCGGCTACGCCCTCACGGGCGACCGGGGTGCTGCCGAGGAGGCGGTGCAGGACGCGTTCTTCTCGCTGCACCGGAACTGGCGCTCCCTGCGTGACCGGTCGGCCATGCACGCCTATCTCAGGGCCGCCGTCGTGAACCGGTGCCGCTCCGTGCACCGCAGACGCGCCCGGCGGGTCGTGGACACCGAGCCGCTGCGGCCCGAGCTCGTGTCGCGCCCAGGTGTCGACGCCGAGGCCCTCGCGCACGAGGCCTCGATGCGCATCGCCGGGCAGGTGCGCGACCTGCCGCAGCGCCAGCGGGAGGTCATCGTGTGCCGCTACTACCTCGACCTCACCGAGCGCCAGACGGCAGACCTGTTGCAGGTGTCCGTCGGCTCGGTCAAGAAGCATGCCAGCAGGGCGCTGGCCGCCCTGCACGAGCGGATGGAGGTGGCGCCGTGAGCGAGGTGGAGGCACGCACGCGCGAGGCGCTGCATCACGTCGTCGACGACCTGGACGTCACCGACGGCGACATCGCCCGGCTGGAGGCCGAACTGATGGGCGCCCTGGCGGCCCCGCGACTTCGCGGCGGGCCGCCGGTGGTTCCCCCGGCCCGACGGCGGTGGGGGCTGGCCGCCGCGGCCGTGGTGGTGGCCGCTGCCATCGCCGGAGGGCTCGCCCTCTCCGCGGACGACTCGCAGACGCCGAGCCCGGCGGGCGCGCCGACGTCGGACCAGCCCCTGATCCCGGCCGACATCGTCGGCACGTGGCAGAACGTGCCGGAGAGCCCCTGGGTCTGGGTGTTCACCGCCGACGGTCGAGTAGGGACTTACTCCACTGCGGGCGGCTACCTCGCGGGCGAGCTTCCCATTCATGTCGTGTCACGATCCGGCGACCTCTACACAGTGCGAGAAGAGGGCTGCGACCGGCCGTTGCACCTCCGAACAGTCAGCCCGGGAGTGGTGCTGGCGACGTTCCCGAAGAACTCCTGCACGGGCGAGGACGAGCCGGATCAGCTCTCGCTGGAGCGGATCTCTCCAGCGCCTTACCTCGATGGAGAGCTGTCTCCCCGAGCCCTCTCCGAGGTGGGCCCCGGAAGTCGATCACCCTTCCTCCACGGCGTCTGGCTGCACGTGGAGACCCACACGCTGCTCGTCGTGGGCGACCCGTGGCGCAGTGGTCTTCTCCGGTACGTCCTCGACGACGACGGTGACGGGCTGACTGACCCCGACCAGCGGGGCCGCGTCACGCTGCGCGAGGACGGTTCACCCGTCTTCCTGCCCGACTCGGGCGTGCAACCGAGCTGCCCGTTGATCCTCTCCTCTGTCACCATCACCGGGGGTCAGATGAGGACGACGAGCCCGAGCGACGGGTGCCTCCCGGGCCCTCGGACGTGGGTCCGGATCACCTGACCCCGTCGGTGCGTCAGTCCTTCGAGGTCTCACCCGGCAGCGCGAGCATCTGGTCGAGGGCGCGCCTCGCATCGGCCGCCACCTGGGCGTCGACCCGGATCGGGTTGACCACCCGCCCGTCGACGAGTGACTCGAGCGCCCAGACGAGGTGCGGGAGGTCGATCCTGTTCATCGTCGAGCAGTAGCAGACGTTCTTCTCGAGGAAGGCGATCCGCTGCTCGGGGAACATCTGGGCCAGTCGTTGGACGAGGTTGAGCTCGGTGCCGACGGCCCAGGCGGTGCCGGCCGGTGCCGCGGCGATGGTCTGGATGATCTTCTCGGTCGAGCCCACCTCGTCGGCCAGCTCGACGACCTCGTGCCGGCACTCGGGGTGCACGATGACCTTGACGCCCGGGATCTCGGCACGCGCCGCCGCGACCGCCTCGGTCGTGAACCGGCCGTGGACCGAGCAGTGACCGCGCCACAGGATCATCCGGGCGGCCGTGACCTGCTCGACGGTCAGCCCACCCATCGGGCGGTGCGGGTCCCACACCACGCAGTCCTCGAGAGAGCCACCGAGGTCACGGGTCCAGGTGTTGCGGCCGAGGTGCTGGTCGGGCAAGAAGAGGACCTTGCCCGAACCGCCGAGCCCGCCGGTCCGGTCCAGCGCCCAGGCCAGCGCGGTCTTCGCGTTGGACGAGGTGCAGACCGTGCCGCCGTGACGCCCGGTGAACGCCTTGATCGCGGCCGACGAGTTCATGTAGGTGACGGGGACGGTGTCCTCGGCGACACCGGCGGCGACGAGCTCGTCCCAGCAGTCCTCGACCTGGGCGATGGCGGCCATGTCCGCCATGGAGCAGCCTGCGGCCAGGTCGGGGAGGATGACCGTCTGCTCGTCGCTCGTGAGGATGTCGGCCGACTCGGCCATGAAGTGGACTCCGCAGAAGACGATCCACGGTGCGTGCGGCCGGGCGGCGGCCTCCTTGGCGAGCTTGAACGAGTCGCCGGTGACGTCGGCGAACTCGATGACCTCGTTGCGCTGGTAGTGGTGCCCGAGGACGAAGACCTTGTCCCCGAGTGCCTCCTTGGCCGCCCGGGCTCGCGCGACGAGGCCGGGGTCCGACGGTGACGGCAGGTCACCGGGGCACTCGACGCCCCGCTCGGAGCGCAGGTCGCGGCCCTGGCCGAGGACGAGGAGGGGGAGCGGAGCGGCAGGCGTGGTCGTCACGAGCACGATCGTATGCCGGTGTGCTGGGTCACCGACGCCGGTGCGCCTCCCGCCTTCTCAGCCGCTGGGTGTGCTCAGCTCATGGCTGGCGGATCTCCCTGTGCTGGTAGTCCCTGAGCGAGGTCCAGTGCCCGCCCCAGTCGAAGCCCCGGCTCGTGAACGAGGTCACCGCGTCGTCGCCGTCGATGAGCATCCCGGGCCGCAAGGGCGAGGTGACGCAGGCGCATGGGTGTGTCTCCTGGAGGTCGTGGTCCTTCGACCCAACCACGGGACTGTCCGACCCGCCACCGGACCGAGGGGCAGGCGGTTCGGGGTGGTTTCCGGATGATCTTTGACGGAGGTCTGGCGCAGGCGTGCCGCGCGCCCCTACGGTGACCATGGCCCGAGCCCCGCTCGGGCCATGAGACCACCTGCAATGGGGCAGGTGGCCGTCACTGAAAGGCACCACACGTGAAGAAACAGGACCTCACACGCGCCCTGTGGCTCCGGCTCGGAGCAGCGGCCGGCGGAGCGGCCCTCGTGCTGGCGGCGTCCGCGCCGGCCGGTGCAGACCCCGCCAACAACACCTCTGCCAAGCTGCGCAAGGCCGTCACCTCGGCCGGCGTCATGGAGCACCTCGAGAACCTCCAGGCCATCGCGGATGCCAACGACGACACCCGCGCCTCGGGAACCCCGGGGTACGCCGCCTCCCGCGACTACGTCGTGGACCGGCTCACTGCCGCGGGCTACACGCCCACGGTGCAGGAGTTCGACTTCCCGTTCTACCGCGAGAACTCGCCCGCCGAGATGGAGCGCCTGTCGCCGTCGCCGCGGACATACGTGGTCGGCACCGACTTCGCCACGATGACCTACTCCGGCTCCGGAAACGTCACCGCCCCGGTCACGGCCGTCCAGCTGACGCTGCCGCCGACCGCGCCGGCCGGACAGACCGTCTCCGCCTGTGACGCATCCGCCTTCGCCGGGTTCCCCGCCGGCAACATCGCCCTCGTCCAGCGCGGTACCTGCAACTTCGGTCTCAAGGCCCAGCTCGCCCAGGCGGCCGGGGCCTCGGCCGTCATCGTCATGAACGAGGGCCAGCCGGGCCGTACCGCCGCGGTCGCCGGCACCCTCGGCGGACCCGGGGTCACCATCCCCGTCGTCGGCGCGAGCTACGCCGTCGGCGCGGAGCTGGCCTCCCTCCAGGCCCCCGTCGTGCGGGTCAAGACCGACACCGAGTCCGAGATCCGTCAGACGTGGAACGTCCTGGCCGAGACGGCCGCGGGCAACGACGACAACATCGTCATGGCCGGTGCCCACCTCGACAGCGTCATCGCAGGCCCCGGCATCAACGACAACGGCAGCGGCAGCGGCGCCCTCCTCGAGGTCGCGGAGCAGTTCGCCAAGGCCACGCCCAAGAACACCGTCCGCTTCGGCTGGTGGGGTGCGGAGGAGCTCGGTCTTCTCGGCTCCGAGCACTACGTCGCCGACCTCGTCGAGAACGACCCGGAGGGCCTCGCCGACATCGGTCTCTACCTGAACTTCGACATGGTCGGCTCGCCGAACTACGTCCGGTTCGTCTACGACGGCGACAACTCGCGGTTCCCGGTCGGCCCCAGCGCCGCCGAGGGCCCGGAGGGCTCGGGCGCCATCGAGGAGCTGTTCCACAACTACTTCGCCTCGCAGAACCTCCCGTCGGAGGAGACGCCGTTCTCCGGGCGCAGTGACTACGGGCCCTTCATCGCCGAGGGCATCCCGGCCGGTGGCCTGTTCACCGGCGCCGAGGGCGTCAAGACCGCAGAGCAGGCGGCCGTCTTCGGTGGCACCGCCGGCGTCGCCTACGACGCCTGCTACCACCAGGCCTGCGACACGATCGCGAACGTCAACGTCACGGCCGTCGACGAGAACTCCGACGCCATGGCCCACGCCGTCGTGACCTACGCGATGAGCACCGCGGACGTCAACGGCGGCAAGGGCCGTCCGGCCTCGCCCCCCGGCCAGCAGGTCGAGGGCGAGCCCGTCGGCGCCGGCACGCTCAGCGGTGGTGGCCTGCACGACGACCACGACCACGACGGCCCGCTCTCCTGAGCCGTCAGCAACCCAGCCCGAGGGCCGGTCACCGACACGGTGGCCGGCCCTCGGCCGTTCCACCGACCCGCACGGACCCGATACCGTGCGTGCCGTGCACGTCGTCATCGCCCCGGACTGCTTCACCGGAACCCTCACCGCGACCCAGGCGGCCGAGGCGATGGCCGCCGGCTGGCACGACACCGCACCACGGGACGCGCTGACCCTGCTCCCGCTCTCCGACGGCGGTCCCGGCTTCATCGACGTGCTAGGCCGCTCGCTGGAGGGTGACACCGTCGCCGTCACGGTGAGCGACCCGCTCGGCCGCGAGGTGCCCGGAGCGGTCCTCGTCGTCGAGCGCGACGGCGGGCGGACGGCATACGTCGAGTCCGCCCAGGCCGCAGGCCTGCACCTGCTGGCCGCGGACGAGCGCAACCCGGCCCTCACGAGCACGTGGGGGGTCGGTGAGCTCCTGCTGGCCGCCCTCGAGGAGAAGCCCGACCGGGTCGTCGTCGGGCTCGGGGGCAGCGGCACCAACGACGCCGGTGCGGGCCTGCTGGCCGCCCTCGGTGCGGGTCCCGCGCACGACCTCGCGCGCGGTGGCCGCGCCCTCGCGACGGCGCCCGACGACGCGCTCTCCGGTCTGCTGGCGGTCCGCGAGCAGCTCCGAGAGGTCGACCTCGTCATCGCGACCGACGTCGACAACCCGCTGCTCGGCTTCAAGGGCGCGAGCGCCGTCTTCGGACCCCAGAAGGGAGCCACGCCCGAGGTCGCCCAGGAGCTCGAGGGTGCCCTCGGCCGCTTCACCGAGATCGTCGCCCGCACCCTCCCCGAACCCTTGGACCTGCTGTCGGGCGCCCCGCGCCGGCTCGAGCGCGAGCCGGGGGCCGGTGCCGCCGGAGGCCTGGGCTACGCCCTGCTCCTGCTCGGTGGGCGACGCGTGAGCGGTGTCCAGCTCGTCCTCGAGTCGGTGGGCTTCCACGACGTCGTGCGGGGGAGCGACCTCGTCATCACCGGTGAGGGCACCTTCGACTGGCAGAGCCTGCACGGCAAGGTCGCGTCCGGCGTCGCCGAGGCCGCGCTCGAGGCCGGCCTGCCCACCGTCGTCCTCGCGGGGCAGGTCCTCGTGGGCCGTCGCGAGACGATGGGGCTCGGGATCAGCGGCACGTATGCCGTCGCCGAGACCCCCGAACAGCTCGACGCGGCCCTGCTCGACCCGGTCGGAACCCTGCGCGCCAGGGCGGCTCGGGTGGCCAGAACGTGGTCCGCTGGTCGGTGATGTCGCCCGGTGGACGTATCCTGAGGTGACGTTCGGGAACAGATCGCGGTCGCCGGCAGTTGCGACCTCGTGCAGGACCACAGACCACCCGAGCCCCGACGCATCACAGGAGTCACCCATGAGCGAGCTCGACACCAAGACTGAGACGTCCGCCGACACGGCCGCCGAGGCCCCGGCCCACGGCGTCCTCCTCACCGACCTGGCTGCCGGCAAGGTCCGGTCGCTCCTCGAGCAGGAGGGTCGTGACGACCTCCGCCTGCGCGTGGGCGTGCAGCCCGGTGGCTGCTCCGGCCTCATCTACCAGCTCTACTTCGACGAGCGCTCGCTCGACGGTGACCTGGTCCGCGACTTCGACGGTGTCGAGGTCGTCGTCGACCGGATGAGCGGTCCCTACCTCGAGGGGGCCACGATCGACTTCTCCGACACCATCGAGAAGCAGGGCTTCACCATCGACAACCCCAACGCGGGCAGCTCCTGCGCCTGCGGCGACTCGTTCAGCTGAGTCGACACCACGGCATACCGAAGGGCCCCTCACCACGGCGGTGAGGGGCCCTTCGCCGTATGCCGTCCCGCACCGGGGTGCAGCCGCCTCGCCTCAGCGGTACTCGGGGTTCGGGTGGTCGAAGTTCGCGCCCTGGTCCCACTTGACCCGCTCGTTGCCGCCGGGAGGGAAGCCACCCTGCTCCTTGAGCAGCCACGCGAGGTGCATGAGGTTCCACGTCATGAAGGTCGTGTTGCGCTGGGTGAACTCGTTCTCCGGACCACCGCTGCCCTCGTCGAGGTAGGACGGGCCCGGCCCTGCCTCGCCGATCCAGCCGGCGTCGGCGTTCGGCGGGATCGAGCAGCCGAGGTGCTGCAGGCTGTAGAGGACGTTGGACGCGCAGTGCTTGATGCCGTCCTCGTTGCCGGTGATGATCACCCCGCCGACCTTGCCGTAGTAGATGTACTGGCCCCGGTCGTTGGTCAGGCCGCTCATGGCGTAGAGGCGCTCGATGACCTGCTTGGTGACGCTCGAGTTGTCCCCGAGCCAGATCGGGCCGGCGATGACGATGATGTCGCTGGCAAGGACCCGCTCCCAGATCTCGGGCCAGGCGTCGCTCTCCCAGCCGTGCTCGGTCATGTCGGGGTAGACGCCGGTGGCGATGTCGTGGTCGACGGGGCGCAGCACCTCAACCTCGACCCCGTGCTTCTCCATGATCGCGGTGCTCACGTCGATGAGCCCCTGCGTGTGGCTCTTCTCGGGCGAGCGTTTGAGCGTGCAGTTGAAGACGATGGCCCTCAGGCCCGTGAAGTCGGCGTCCTGCCAGCGGGGAGTGTCCATGCCCTGCACTCTGCTGGGTCGATGCTGCCGCAGACAAGACCCGCGACGCCTGGTCCCGCTCGGGTCGCGGACCGGGTCAGGCGCGCCCGCCGCCGGCGGTCGGCGCCCCGGTCAGGGCGGCTGGCCGTCGACGACGCAGGAGCCGCCACGGCTGGGCGACGAGGAGGAACGCGAGCATCGGGCCGGCGAGCAGCTGCCACAGCGGCGAGATGCTCGCTTCGAGGACGCCGGGGGAGGACTGGACCGTGAAGGTCGTGCCGAACCACGGGAAGGGGCTCACGTCGACCGCCTGCGTCGATCCCGTGGCCTCCACCGCCTGGACGAGGTTGAGGCTCGTGATCGCCAGCCAGACCAGGAGGACCAGGAGGGTCCCCGCCGCCCACATGAGGCCCTGAGACCACCTCGGACGGGACGGGTCGGCGTCGGTCGCGGCATACGCGAGCTCCTTGGGGGAGCCGATGCCGAAGAGGGCCGCGGTCGTGCCCACGTCGGCACCGGCCTCGGTGAGGTTGGCGCGGAGTTCTCGGCGCAGGTCCCTGCGACGAGACCCGCCCACGCCACGCATCTCGAGCCAGAAGTCGTAGCGCAGGATGGCGGACTCGATCCGGAGCCGGTCGATGGTGTTCATGCGTTCTCCCCTGGACGAAGCGTGGTGGCGGTCGCCGTGTGCACGGACTGGACGAGGTGCTCCCACGCCGTGCGCCGGGTACGGAGCTCGGTGTGGCCGGCAGCGGTGAGGCGGTAGTACTTGCGGGCGGGCCCCGAGTCGCTGCGGACGAGGTGGGACTCGAGGAGGCCCGCTGACTCCAGCCGGGTCAGGCCGGGGTAGACGCTGCCCTCGGCGAGGTCCTCGAACCCGGCTGCCCGAAGCTGCGTGACGAGGCCGTAGCCGTAGTTGTCGCCGGTCGACAGCACGCTCATGAGGAGGAGCCCGAGGACTCCCTTGAGCATCTGCGGGTCGTGGGCCGTCATGGGTTCACTGTGATGGCCAGTACTGTGCAATGTCAAGTACTTGCGACTGCGGAGTGGCGCAGCCGCGAGCCGCAGCCGCGAGCCGCAGCCGTGAGGCGCAGCCTGCGCCGCAGCCGGGATGGGGGCGTGGTGACTGCGACGGGGTAGGTTGCCGACGTGCGCATCGCAGTCACCGGGTCCATCGCGACCGACCACCTCATGACCTTCCGCGGCCGGTTCGCCGACTCCCTCGTCGTCGAGCAGCTCGACAAGATCTCGGTGTCGTTCCTCGCGGACACGCTCGAGATCCGGCGCGGGGGAGTGGCAGGCAACATCTGCTTCGGCATGGCCGCACTCGGCCAGCGGCCGCTCCTCGTCGGCGCCGCCGGGGAGGACTTCGGCGACTACCGCAGCTGGCTGACCCGTCACGGCGTGGACTGCAACCACGTCCACATCTCCGACTCGCGGCACACGGCCAGGTTCGTCTGCACGACCGACGACGACATGGCCCAGATGGCGACGTTCTACGCCGGCGCGATGAGCGAGGCCAGGCTCATCGAGCTCGGACCGATCGCCGAGAGCGGCCTCGACCTCGTCCTCGTCGGCGCCAACGACCCCGAGGCCATGCTGCGCCACACCGACGAGTGCCGGACGCGCGGACTCACCTTCGTCGCCGACCCGTCGCAGCAGCTGGCGTTCGCCGACGGACCCTTCATCCGCAAGCTCATCGAGGGTGCGGACTACCTCTTCACCAACGAGTACGAGGCGCACCTCACCGAGCAGAAGACCGGCTGGAGCGCCGACGACATCGCGGCCCAGGTGACGACGCGCGTCATCACCAAGGGCAAGGACGGCGCCGTCATCGTCACCCGCGGCGAGGACCCGATCGAGGTGCCCATCGCGCGCGAGACCCGCCGGGCCGACCCCACCGGTGTCGGCGACGGGTTCCGTGCGGGCTTCCTCACCGGGCTCTCCGCAGGGCTCGAGTACCGCCGCTGCGCCGAGATCGGCTCGCTCCTCGCGACCTACGTCCTCGAGACGGTCGGGACCCAGGAGTACGTCCTCGACACGTCCGCGTTCCTCGACCGCCTCGCCCAGTCCTACGGAGACGAGTCGGCCGCCGACGTCGAGCCGCACATCACGTGCGCGAGGCCCTGACCGCACGGCCGTGACCGTCCCGTTCCCCCCGACCGAGCCGCCCCCGAGCGAGTGGGCCCTGGGCCACCTGCGGCCCACCGAGGGTGAGGACCTCGTGGCGGCAGGTGCCGACCTGGCTCCCGGCACCCTGCTGTCCGCCTACCGGGCCGGACTGTTCCCGATGGGCCTGGGCGACCACGGCACGCGGCCGATCGGGTGGTGGTCACCGGAGCCGCGCGGCGTCCTCCTCCCCGGGGACTTCCGCGAGCGGCGATCGCTCACCAAGTCGAGGGCGCGCTTCGAGGTCCGCGTCGACACGGCGTTCTCCGACGTCATGCGGCGCTGCGCCGACCCCGAGCGGGAGGGGCGCTGGATCACGGACGAGGTCGTCACGGCATACACCGAGATGCACCGGCTCGGCTGGGCGCACAGCATCGAGACCTGGCGCGACGGGGAGCTCGTGGGCGGCCTCTACGGCATCGCGATCGGTGGGCTCTTCGCGGGGGAGTCGATGTTCCACTCGGTGCGTGACGCCTCCAAGGTGGCCCTGGCGGCCCTCGTCGACATCGTCGGCGCGGACGGGGACGAGCGACGCATCATCGACGTGCAGTGGAGCACCGAGCACCTCGAACGCCTGGGCGTCGTCGAGTGGCCACGCCGGCGCTACCTCGAGGCGCTGGGTGAGGCGTTGACGGCTCCCGACCTCGACTTCGGCTGACGGTCAGCCGAGGACGACGACGTATGCCGTGTGCCCACCTCGTCGTTCGAGTGCCACCGTGTGGCCGCGCATCCGGGCCCACGCCGGGATGTCGGCCTCAGCGGCCGGGTCGTCGGCGAGCACGTGGAGGGTGCTGCCGGCGGGCAGGTCGCGGGCGAGGCGGGCGAGCCGGATGACGGGCAGCGGGCACGTGAGCCCACGCGCGTCGAGGTCAGGACCCGGTCCAGGGGAGATGGTGGGCTCGGGCCCGACCTGTGGGCTCACAGGTCGCTCACCCCAAGCCTGTCCCTGAGGCCGGACACCACGGCCGGGAGCTCGCGGCACAGCGCCTCGACGTCGTCGGCGCGATCGGGCCGGACGGCGGCGAGCGGAAGGGTGACGCGGACGTTGCCGTGCGTGAGCACTCCCATGGCCCTGAGGACATGGCTGGGCTCGAGCCGGCTGGAGGTGCAGGCCGACCCGGACGCCACGACGACCCCGCGCTCGTCGAGCGCCTCGACGATGCTCTCGCCGTCCACGTAGAGCACGCTGAAGGTCACGACGTGGGGCAGCCGGTCGTCGGGGTCGCCCACCACCTCGACGTCGGGGACGGCGGCTGCCGCGGCCCGGATGCGGTCGGTGAGGGCGCGGGCCGAGATCGCCTCCTCGTCGCGTGCGTGGACCGACTGCTGCCACGCCTCGGCAGCGGCGAGGGCCAGTGGCACCCAGGGGTCCTCGACCTCGCGGCCGTGCTCCGGCTCCCAGCGGGGTCCCGGCAGGCCGAACCGCGTCCCCGTGCGGACGGCCACGACACCCAGCGGGGGACCGGCGACCGTCGAGGCGTCGCCGACGAGGACGTCCCATTCGTCTGGCGTCTCGACGCGCCCGAGGGAGGCTGTGCCGTCGACGAGGAGGGGGACGGACGCGGCCCGGCACACGTCGTGCAGCGCGGTGACCGGCTGGATCGTCCCGACCTCGGCGTTGGCGTGCTGGAGCGCGACGAGGGCAACCGGGGCGTCGCCGGGGGCGTCCGGCCGAAGGGCGATCGACAGGGACTCGGGGTCGACCCGGCCCAGGCGGTCGACCGGGAGGAGGGTGCCGTCCGGGTCGGCCTCGAGGGCCTCCTGGATGAGCACCGCCCGGTCGACCGCGGAGGTGACGATCCGCGTGGCGGCGCGCCGTCGGGCGTGCTGCAGCCCCGCGACCCCGACGCGCAGCGCGTGGGAGCCACTCGGGTGGAAGGACAGCTCGTCGGGTCGGGTGCCGAGCGACGCGGCGAGGCTCTCGCGGGCCCGGTCGAGGAGGTGGCGGGCCCGGCGTCCCTCCCGGTGGAGGCGCCGGGGATCGGCCCAGCCGGCGTCGAGAGCGGCGAGGAGGGTCTCTCGGGCAGCAGGGTGCAGAGGGCTGCGGAGGGCGTCCAGCACGCCTCGACCGTAACTCCACCCGTCCCTTCGAAGCTCCGCACCATGCACTAGTGTTTCCTCGTGTTCCAGCAGACGACGCAGGAGGGTGCCACGGTGCCTCAGCACGACCACTTCAACCCCCGCTCACGCGGTCGCCGAGTGGCCCTGTGGGCCGCTGTGGCCGTGGGTGCGATGGTGGCGCTCAGCGGATGCGAGCTGGGTGAGTTCAAGGACGGCTACCTCCCCAGCGGAGTGACCGAGAACTCCGAGCGCGTGCGCGACCTCTGGATCGGCGCCTGGATCGCCCTCTTCGTCGTGGGGGCGCTCGTCTGGGGCCTCATCGGGTGGTGCGTCGTGGCCTACCGACGACGCCGCGACGACAACGAGCTTCCGGTGCAGCTGCGCTACAACGTGCCGCTCGAGATCCTCTACACGATCGTCCCGATCTTCATGATCGCCGTCTTCTTCTTCTACACCGCGCGTGACCAGACCACGCTGCTCGATACCAGCGAGGACCCCGCGGTCACGGTCAACGTCGTCGGCAAGCAGTGGTCCTGGGACTTCAACTACGTCGAGGACGACGTCCACGAGGTCGGCACGCAGGCGATCCTGACGGGCACGCCCGGCGCCGAGGAGACCATCCCGACGATGTACCTCCCGGTCGGTGAGCGCACCGAGTTCGTGCTCACCTCCCGCGACGTCATCCACTCCTTCTGGGTGCCGCAGTTCCTCCAGAAGCTCGACATGATCCCGGGCAAGGTCAACAAGTTCCAGGTCGTGCCGACCGAGGAGGGCACCTTCAAGGGCAAGTGCGCCGAGCTCTGCGGTGCCTACCACTCCCAGATGCTGTTCAACGTCAAGGTCGTCCCCCGCGCCGAGTTCGACGCGCACATGGCCGACCTGAAGTCGCGGGGTCAGACCGGAATGCTCGGGACCGACCTGAACCGCGAGGATCTCGTGCCGGGCGAGCAGCAGAAGCTGCCCGAGGAACTGAGGAACTGACCAGATGAGCGCCGCAACCGAATCCCGCACGATGCTTCGTGGGCGAGAGGCCGTCCGTCACCCGCGGGTGTCCCCGGGGGCCACCGTCGTCAAGTGGGCCACGACGACCGACCACAAGGTCATCGGCAACCTCTACTTCATCACCTCGTTCGCCTGGTTCCTCATGGGTGGCCTCATGGCGCTCATCATCCGGGCCGAGCTCATGCAGCCGGGCATGCAGGTCGTGGACAACCCCGACCAGTTCAACCAGCTCTTCACCATGCACGGCACGATCATGCTGCTGCTCTTCGCGACGCCCCTGTTCGCGGCGTTCGCCAACGCGCTCATGCCGCTGCAGATCGGCGCGCCCGACGTGTCGTTCCCGCGGCTCAACATGTTCGCCTACTGGCTCTACCTCTTCGGTGGCCTCATCGCCGCCGGCGGCTTCCTCACCCCGGGTGGAGCCGCAGCCTTCGGCTGGTTCGCCTACACGCCGCTGTCGGACGCGTCCTACAGCCCGGGCATGGGCGGCGACCTCTGGGTCTTCGGTCTCGCGCTCGCCGGCTTCGGCACGATCCTCGGGTCGGTCAACTTCATCACGACCATCCTGACGATGCGCGCCCCCGGCATGACGATGTTCCGGATGCCGATCTTCGTGTGGACCGTGCTCATCACCTCGATCCTCGTGCTCCTCATCTTCCCGGCCCTGGCCGCCGCGCTCTTCGCGCTCGGCGCCGACCGCCGGTTCGGCGCGCACATCTTCGACCCCGACAGCGGGGGCGTGATGCTGTGGCAGCACATCTTCTGGTTCTTCGGCCACCCCGAGGTCTACGTCATCGCGCTGCCGTTCTTCGGGATCATCTCCGAGATCCTCCCGGTGTTCTCGCGCAAGCCGATCTTCGGCTACAAGACGCTCGTCTACGCGACGATCGCCATCGCGGCCCTCTCGGTCTCGGTCTGGGCCCACCACATGTACGGCACTGGCCAGGTCCTGCTCCCGTTCTTCGCGATCATGACGATGCTCATCGCGGTGCCCACGGGCGTGAAGTTCTTCAACTGGATCGGCACGATGTGGGGCGGCAAGGTCACCTTCGAGACCCCGATGCTCTGGGCCATCGGCTTCCTCGTGACCTTCCTCTTCGGCGGGCTCACCGGCGTCATCCTCGCCAGCCCGGCCCTGGACTTCCACCTCACCGACAGCTACTTCGTCGTGGCGCACTTCCACTACGTCGTTTTCGGGACGGTCGTGTTCGCGATGTTCGGCGGGTTCTACTTCTGGTGGCCCAAGCTCACCGGTCGGATGCTCGACGAGAAGCTCGGCAAGGTCCACTTCTGGATGCTGTTCATCGGCTTCCACACGACCTTCCTCATCCAGCACCTGCTGGGCATCTGGGGTATGCCGCGCCGCTACGCCGACTACCTCCCCGAGGACGGCTTCACCGTCGCCAACCAGATCTCGACCGCTGGTGCCTTCCTTCTCGGCGCCTCGATGATCCCCTTCTTCTACAACGTCTGGAAGACGTGGCGCTACGCGCCGCTCGTCGAGACCGACGACCCGTGGGGCTACGGCGCCTCACTGGAGTGGGCGACGTCCTGCCCGCCGCCGCGGCACAACTTCAACTCGATCCCGCGGATCCGCTCCGAGCGCCCGGCGTTCGACCTCAACCACCCCGAGGCCGCGCCTGCTGGCTATGAGCGCAGCGGTCTGGTGCGGGCCATGGGCCCGGCCGACCTCGGCGACGAAGCGATGTCCTCGACGAAGAAGCAGGAGCACTGACCCATGCTGGCGATGGAACGGATCGGCTACCTCCTCGGGGTGTTCGCCGCATCCATGGCGGTCATCTACGGCGTCTGGAACGGGTGGACCGAACCCGTCGGCGTCGTCGGGCTGACGCTCGGTGCGCTCCTCGGCTTCATGATCGGCGGCTACCTCAACATCACCCGTCGCAAGCTCGAGGGCGTCCCTCCGGAGGACGACCCGCTCGGCGAGATCAGCGACATCGCGGGTGACTACGGCTTCTTCAGCCCGCACAGCTGGTGGCCGCTCTTCCTGGCGCTGACCTCGGCGCTCATCTTCCTCGGGCTCGCGGTCGGCTGGTGGATCGTGGCGGTGGGTGCGTTCTTCGCCGTCCCCGCGCTCATCGGCTGGGTCTTCGAGTACTGGAGGGGCCCGCACGCCCTCTGACCCTCGGGTCTGCAGCAGAACGACGGGACCGGCCGCGTCTGACGACGCAGGCCGGTCCCGTCGTTCTGGGACGGAGTGCTCACCTCGTCAGGCGTCGGGTGCTCATCAGACGTCTCAGGTGGGGAAGCCCCAGCCGACGCGCGAGCTGACGCAGCGGAGCGGCCAGGGCCGCTCCGACAATGACGCCGAGGGCGATGGCGGCGACCACCGCCACGACGTCCACGAGGGCAATCGCCGCCTCCCCCGGACCGACCTCGAACTGGGCCAGCGAGATCAGGCCCAGTGAACCCGGGACGAGCAGCCAGAAGCTCGGGAGGAAGGCCACCATCCGCGGCAGCTCCGGCCGGACGTACTCCAACAGCGTCGACGCCAGCGCGGCCACGGCCCCGCCGACGAAGGCGCCGGCCCAGCGCTCGTCGACGAGCGTCAGCGTCAGGGACTGTGCGGTGAAGGTCGCCAGGATCGCACCGCCCAGCCACGGCAGCTGGCGCACCGGGACGGACTCCAGCAGGGCGATCGCGATGGTGACGACCGCCAGTCCGACCAACGGAGCCCACCATCGAAGATTCGCGGGTGACGTCGTCTCCAGCAGGCCGTCAGGTCCGCCCACGAGGGCGAGGGCCGCCCCGACGCCCAGGACGAAGAGGAGCAGCTGCACCAGGCCGAAGGCCAGGCGCGAGCTCCCCGCCACCATGGCGCCGGCGGCGAGCTCGGTCAGCCCGGTGACGATCAGCGCACCGGGAAGCAGCACGGCGATCGGTGCGACGAGCGTGCGCAGCGGTGCGTCCAGCCAGCCCTGACCCGCGGCGAGGAAGGCCAGCAGGGCCACGGCGAAGCCCGCCAGGAACGGCGTGAGGGTGCGCAGCGCTCGACCTCGGCCGGCGAGCAGCAGGAACAGGGGAGTCAGCGGGGCCACCACGACGGTGAAGAGGAACGACGCGAGCGCCGGAGCCAGGATGAGCCCGATCCCGATCCCGGAGAGCACGCCCCCGCCGACGAAGCCCGAGGTCCGGTAGCGGTGCGGTTGGGCGCGAAGGCGGGCCAGCTGGTCCAGCGCGTCGTCGGGGGTGCTCCGCCCGGAGCTCAGTCCGGATCGAAGGGCAAGGACGTCGGCCAGCTGGTCGAGGCGCAGGCCGCCGTCCACCTGCTCGAAGGTCGCCGGCTCACCGGATCGCAGGGAGACCATCAGTCCCGTCGGGGAGCAGGCGATCTGGGCGCTGGGGTGTCCGAGGGACGAGGCGAGGTCGCGGACGTCCTCCTCGACCTCGTGGACGGGCATCCCGCCCGCGAGAAGCCCTGCCCCCATCCACGCCAGAAGACGTCGGTCGCGTGCCTCACTCACCCTCGTCAGCCCCAGCCGAGGTCGTGCAGCGCCGCGTCGTCGATGCCGAAGTGGTGGGCGATCTCGTGCACCACGGTCACGGCGATCTCCTCGCGCAGGTCCTCGAGGTCGTCGCACATCCGCGTGAGCGGCCCCCTGAACAGCGTGATCCGGTCGGGAAGGTTGCCCAGGCCCCACCCCGCGTCGCGCTCGGTCAGGGGGATTCCATCGTAGACGCCGAGGAGGTCCGGGTCATCGGCGGGAGGCTCGTCCTCGACGAGGAAGACGACGTTGTCGAGCATGGCCATGAGCTCTTCGGGCACGTCGTCGAGAGCCTCCTCGACGATCGACTCGAACTCCTCGGGCGCAATGGGATCCACGGCCCAACCCTGTCACGCCACGCCCCAGCCTGCGACGCCGCCGGGCCGCCTGTCGGGCAGTCCGATGAGCTGTCTCGGCCAGCTCGTCCCGCGCGCCCCACCGGGCGAGCTCACCGCAGACACGAAGCGGCCCTCCGGACGAGGTCCGGAGGGCCGCTTCGATGAGTCGGCCTGAGTTCAGCGGCCGAGGGGAGGGGTCACTCCCTGAGCCGGCTGGCGCTGCCGATGCCGCGACCGGCATCGGTGTCGGCACCCAAGCCGCCCCTGCCACCGTCGCCGTCGCCGTCGCCTTCGATGCCCTCGTAGTCGAAGGGCGCTTCGAGAGCCTCCGCGTGGTGGCCGTCGTGGTGGGCCGCCGCCAGCTCGGCCGGCGTGACCGGGTTGACCGCGTCCTTGAAGTAGAAGTGCGAGAGCTTGGCACGCAGGCGGTCCTTGCGGGCCGCGGGACGCGCCACGCCGTTCTCGTCGTACTCGGGCTCGAGCTGGAGGGGTGCCACCGGCTCGTGCTGGACGAGGATCCAGCGATCGTGGTCCGAGAGCTCGTCGTGCCGCTCGTGGAACGAGCCGTCAGCGCCGCGGATGATCCGGCCCGACTCGCGGGAGTGCAGTGCGAGGTCGCGGTCACGGCGCTGCAGGCTCAGGCAGATCCGCTTGGTGACCCAGAAGGCCAGCGGCGGGAGGACGAAGAGCCCGATCCGGAACACCCAGGTGATGTCGTTGATCGACATGCCGAGCTTGATGGCGATGATGTCGTTGCCCGCGGCGAACATGAAGATCGAGTAGGCGACGATGCCGGCCATGCCGATGCCGGTGCGCGTGGGGTTGTTGCGCGGCCGGTCGAGCAGGTGGTGCTCACGGTCGTCACCGGTGACCCAACGTTCGACGAATGGGTAGGCGCCCAGGACGATGTAGACCAGCGGGAGGAGCACGAGCGCCCCGAGTGCGATGTTGAGCGACATGGTGAAGCCGAGGGCGCTGAACTCGAGCCAGCCCGGCAGGAGGCGCAGGGCCCCGTCGTAGGCGCCCATGTACCAGTCGGGCTGCGAACCGGCGGTCACCGGCGACGGGTCGTAGGGACCGTAGGCCCAGATCGGGTTGATCGTGAACAGGGCCGAGATCGCCGTGATGATGCCGAAGACGATGAAGAAGAACCCACCCGC
Organism: Knoellia locipacati; assembly: GCF_044791685.1. Lineage (GTDB taxonomy): Bacteria > Actinomycetota > Actinomycetes > Actinomycetales > Dermatophilaceae > Knoellia > Knoellia locipacati_A. The sequence goes on along the minus strand of NZ_CP087730.1, from coordinate 3,917,889 downwards.
GGTGGCGGCATACACCGGCATGACGCGGTGACCGACGACGTTGTCGTTGGTCCGGCCGGGACCGGGGTACTGGGTGTGCTTGTGGACGGCGACGAGCACGACGTGCGCCACGAACAAGCCGACGAGGATCGCCGGGATGAGCAGGACGTGCGCGGCATACAGGCGGGGGATGATCGCCTCACCCGGGAAGGGGCCGCCGAAGATCGCGTAGGCGAGGTAGGAGCCGATGACCGGTGCCGTCTGGACGAAGCCCTCCATGGCGCGGATACCGGTGCCGGAGAGGAGGTCGTCGGGGAGCGAGTACCCGGCGAAGCCCTCGATGGCGGCCAGCAGGGCCATGACGGTGCCGATGACCCAGTTGAGCTCGCGCGGCTTGCGGAAGGCGCCGGTGAAGTAGACCCGGAACATGTGCACCGTCAGGCCGACGAGGAACATCAGTGCGGCCCAGTGGTGGATCTGGCGGATGAGCAGGCCGCCCTTGATGTCGAACGAGATGTCGAGCGTGGACGCGTAGGCCTCCGACATCTGCTGTCCACGCAGGGGGACGTAGGAGCCGTCGTAGATCGTGTGGCCGGCGCTCGGCACGAACCAGATCGTGAGGAGCGCGCCGGAGAGCAGGCAGATGATGAGCGAGTACATCGCGATCTCGCCCAGCATGAACGACCAGTGGTGCGGGAAGACCTTGCGCAGGAGGTAGTTGACGCCCTTGGCTCCGTTGGTCCGGTCGTCGATCCAGCCCGCGACACCTCCGACCTTGCGCGCGACGGCGCTGGGAGCGGGGGTCACGTCCTCGTCACCGTCACGCAGACGGTCGGCGGGGCGGCCGGCAGGAAAGGTGTCGGTGCTCATGCGGAACCACGCTCCCAGAAACTCGGCCCAGGGGCTTCCTTGAACGGGCCCTTGGAGATGAGGTAGCCCTCATCATCGACGGTGATCGGCAGCTGGGGAAGAGGCCGCTTGGCCGGGCCGAAGATCACCTTGCAGTCCTGCGTCACGTCGAACGTCGACTGGTGGCAGGGGCACAACAGGTGGTGGGTCTGCTGCTCGTACAGACCGACGGGGCAACCGACGTGGGTGCAGATCTTGGAGTAGGCGACGATGCCCTGGTGGCCCCAGTCCTTCTCCTTCTGGGACTTGATGTCGTCAGGGTCGAGACGCATGACGATGACGGCAGCCTTGGCCTTCGCCTCGAGGATGTGCTCCTCGAGGTCGAGCAGGCCCTCGGGCATGACGTGGAAGACCGACCCGATCGTGACCTCGCTGGCCTTGATGGGTGTGTTCTGCGGGTCGCGCATGAGGCGCAGCGGCTCGTTGGGGTACTTGCCGTCCTCCTCCTGCTCACCGTTCCAGAAGCTCACCGAGAGGTCGTCCCCGGGCATCGGACCGAGTCCGCCGATGAGCGGCAGGACGACCGGGACCGCGAAGAGACCGAGGGCGCCACCGAGGGCGTACTTGATGAGGGGGCGGCGCGACAGCTGCGCGTTCTCGTCGCCGTCGGAGAGGATCTGCACGAACTTCTTGCGGTCCTCGTCGGCCGAGCGCTGCGGGTGCCGCATCTCGACCTCCTCGTGGTCGTTCATGAGCGTCTTGGCCCACTGGACCGCGCCGAGCCCGATGCCGAGCAGCGACAGCGCCATGCAGATGCCGAGGACGACGTGGACCGCGTTGGTCCGACCGGTGCCGGGGACGAACACGGTCGCCTCGGAGTCGATCGCGAAGTACGCGACGATGAAGCCGAGCGTGCCGAGGATCGACATGACGAAGAGCCCGCCGACGATGCGCTCGGCGCGCTTGGCGGCGGCCTCGTCGAGGTCCGCGCCACGCACGGCGTGGGGCTCGAACCCCGGGTTCTGGAAGCGCGCAGGGATGCCGCCGTCTCCGACGACGTGCCCCTGGTCGAGGCGAACTGCACTGGAGCCGAACTCACCCGTGGGGGTGACCTCGCCTCCGGTGGGGTGGCTGTCCTGCTCGTTCATCGGATGATCGATCCTGTCGACGGAGAGTGGGAAGCGGTGGCCGGCATGGCTCAGGCGGACTTCTGCCCGAGCCAGACGGCGGCAGCGACGAGCAGGCCCAGACCGAAGAACCAGGCGAACCAGCCCTCCGTCACCGGGCCCAGGGAACCGAGGGCGTGCCCGCCCTGCTGGGGAGCCTCCTCGATGGACTTGAGGAAGGCGATGATGTCGCGCTTGTCCTCGGGGGCGATGTTGCCGTCGTTGAAGACCGGCATGGACTGCGGGCCGGTCTCCATGGCCTCGTAGATGTGCTTGGACTCGACACCCATGAGCGAGGGCGCGTACTTGCCGCGGGTCAGGGCTCCGCCGGACCCGGCGAAGTTGTGGCACATGGCGCAGTTGACGCGGAAGAGCTCGCCACCCTTGGCCGGGTCGCCCTGGGACGCGTCGACGTCCTCCTCGGACGGGACGGCCGGACCGGGGGCCAGGGACGCGATGTAGGCGCCGACCTGGTCGATCTCCTCCTGGCTGAACTGCACCTCGCCGCGAGGCGCCTGGACCGCGGGTGCGCGCATCGGCATGCGACCCGTGCCCATCTGGAAGTCCACGGCCGCGGCGCCGACTCCGGCGAGCGCGGGTCCGGCGATCTTGTCGCCGTTGCCGGTCGCACGTCCCTCGGCGTTGACGCCGTGGCAGGACGCGCAGTTGGCCTGGAAGAGCTGCTTGCCGGCGTCGACGTCCTCGGCCGAGCTCGTCTCGGCCTTCGCCGGCTGCGGCGCGACCGCGGCATAGGCGAAGCCGGTCACGAGGAGGCCGAGCATGAGCAGGATGGCGATCGCTGCCGGGTGGCGGCGGCGGGCGGCCAGTGCGTTCACGGCGTGGGTCCTGTCGGGGTCTCGGGGATGTGTGGTCCGGGGGAGCAGGTCAGGCTAGTCGGCAGGGGAGACACCTCACTTCAGCAGGTAGATCATCGCGAAGAGCGCGATCCACACGACGTCGACGAAGTGCCAGTAGTACGAGGTGACGACGGCGCCCGTCTCCTGCAGGTGGGTGTAGCGGCGGGTCGTGAAGGTCCGCCCGATGATGAGGAGGAAGGCGATGAGGCCGCCGGTGACGTGCATGCCGTGGAAGCCGGTCGCGAGGTAGAAGATCGACGCGTAGGAGTCGGTGCTCAGCGTGATGCCCTCGTGGACGAGGTGGGCGTACTCGTAGACCTGGCCCGCGATGAAGATCGAGCCGAAGACGTAGGTGAGGACGTACCACTCACGCATGCCCCACTCCTTGACGGCGAGGAGCGAGCCGGTGCGCGCGACCTGCCCTGCCTCGGCCTTCCAGACGCCGAGCTGGCACCACACCGAGGAGACGACGAGCACGATCGTGTTGGCGAAGGCGAAGGGCACGTTGAGCTGCGCTGCGCGCTCGTCCCAGAGGTCGGGGAGGTTGCCCCGGAGGGAGAAGTAGAACGCGAAGAGGGCTGCGAAGAACATCAGCTCACTCGCGAGCCAGACCATCGTCCCGACCGCAACCATGTTGGGACGGGTCGCCGGACCGTAGTCCGGGATGCTGGGAACCGGACCGGACACTCGAGTCGTTGCTTCTGCAGTCGCCACGAGCGTCATTATGTCGTCAAACCCTGTCGAGCGCTGCACCGACCCCGGCTTTGGTGGTGTCCGGTCCACAATTGGCGCGTGGCTAGGATGAGGGGCATGACCTCAGCGCACGCGGCCCCCCACGCGGACCACCTCGCGACGGCGGGGACGGCCCCCACTTCAGGTGCCGAAGTCCACCAGGTGGCGGTCCTCCTCTACAGCGACGACATCACCACGCGCGACGCCGTGCGCGCCGCCGCCGGCCGGCGCCCCGCGCGCGACGTCGAGGTCACCCGATGGCTCGAGTGCGCGACGGCGTTCGCCGTGACCGAGGCGCTCGACGCCGGCGGCTGGGACGTCGTCGTCCTCGACGGTGAGGCGGCCAAGAACGGTGGCCTGGGCCTGTGCCGCGAGCTCAAGAACGAGATCTACGACTGCCCGCCCGTCCTCGTGCTCACCGGTCGCCCCCAGGACGGCTGGCTCGCCGCGTGGTCGCTCGCCGACGACGCCGTGCCGCACCCGCTCGACCCGATCAAGGTGGCCGAGGCGATCGCCGGCCTCGCACGCCGGCGCAGCTCGGCCCGCTGACGTGGGGGCCACGGTCCCTCCGGGCCCGACCTGGCCCGACCTGCTGACCCGGCTCCTGGCCCGCGAGGACCTCTCGCTCGAGCAGTCGCGCTGGGCGATGGACCAGATCATGAGCGGCGAGGCGAGCGTCGCCCAGGTAGCCGGCTTCCTCATCGCCCTGCGCTCGAAGGTCGAGTCCGTGGCCGAGGTCCGCGGGCTTGCCGACGTCATGCTCGAGCACGCCCGTCGGATCGACGTGCCGGGCGAGAGCATCGACATCGTCGGCACGGGCGGCGACCGCTTCGGGACCGTGAACATCTCCACCATGTCGTCGGTCGTCATCGCGTCGACCGGCCTGCGCGTCGTCAAGCACGGCAACCGCGCGGCCTCCTCCAAGTCCGGCTCCGCAGACGTCCTCGAGTCCCTCGGGGTCAACCTCACCCTTACCCCCGAGCAGGTGCGCCAGGTCGCGCTCGACGCGGGGATCACCTTCTGCTTCGCGCAGACCTTCCACCCCTCGATGCGCTTCGCCGGGCCGGCGCGCGCCGAGCTCGGGGTCGCCACGGCGTTCAACCTTCTGGGCCCGCTGACCAACCCCGCACAGCCGACGTATGCCGCGGTCGGCGTCGCGGACGCCCGTTTCCTCTCGGTCATCGCTGGGGTCTTCGCGGACCGGGGGACGACGGCGGCGGTCTTCCGCGGTGACGAGGGGCTCGACGAGATGTCGATCGCCGGCCCGACCACCCTCCTGTGGGTGCGCGACGACGCGCTGACCGAGATCTCGGTGCACCCGTCCGACGTCGGGCTCGACGTCGGGACCATCGACAGCATCAAGGGCGGACTGGCCGACGAGAACGCCGAGGTGGCTCGTCGCGTGTTCGCCGGCGAGCAGGGCCCCGCCCGCGACGCCGTCCTCCTCAACGCGGGGACTGCCCTGGCCGTTGCGGCCGGCGCCGACGGCCTCTCCGATGCCGACATCCACGAGGCCATCCGGCTCGGCATCGCCGCCGCAGCCCGGGCGATCGACTCGGGTGACGCTGCGGCCCAGCTCGACCGCTGGGTCACGGCCAGTCGCGAGGCCGCGTCCGCCTGAGCGCGTCCGCCTGAGCGGATGGGTCGCCGGCCGGGCCAGCGCTCCCGCGCCGCCCCGATGCGGCTCGGGACGGCATACCCGGCTCGGGTTTGCCGGGTTCGGGGGTCTACTCGAGACCGAGGCTGAAGGCCGCCTCGAGGTCGTGCTTCGAGTAGGTCTGGAAGGCGATGTGGGTGGCCGTCCCGGTGACGCCCTTGACCTTGTTGAGCCGGTCGGCGATGACGCTCGCGAGCTCGTCGTGCTGGCGCACGCGCACCATGGCGATGAGGTCGGCGTCACCGGCGACCGAGTAGACCTCGCTCACGCCGTCGAGCTCGGCGACCTCCTGGGCCACCTCGGGGATCCGGTCGACGTCGGCAGTGATGAGAACGATGGCTGTGATCACGTCTCGCAGCGTAGTCGGCTCACTCCTCGACCCAGAAGTTGTCGTGCGCGGCCATGAACTCCTCGCGCTCGTCGTCGGCCATCGCCGCGACCCCGCCCCCCTGCGCCAGACCCTCGAAGTACGGCTCCCGCGGCGCACCGGGGGCGAAGTGCAGGAGCATCGTGGCCGGTCCGTCCTCGTTGCGGAAGCCGTGCAGCCCACCGGGAGGGACATGGAGGGGGTTCACCCAGGCCGACCTCTCGCCGGACTCACCCGTGTAGAGACGCGGGGGATAGGACACTCACACCACTCCTCGGCTTCGAGAGCGCGGTGGCGTCATGCCACCGCCGACGACGCGAGCGAGCCTAGGCCGACCGGAAGCCCGCGGCGAGGCGACGGGACGTCTCGACCGGCTCGAGCTCGTGGCGCACCCCCGTGGCGCCGCCGACCGGGCAGGTCCACTCGCCGTCGATGTCGACGAGGCGCACTCCGGGCGCGTCGAGCCAGCGCAGGATCCGCTCGCTCTCCTCGGGCGTCGCCGCCGTGGCGGGGGAGAGCGAGGCCGGCACGACCTCGGCGCTGGCTCGGAGCGCCTCGACGTAGGGCATCGGGTCGGCTCCGCGAGGTGCCACCGTGCTCCCGGCGAGGCGACCGTGCCGGATGCACATGACCTCCCAACCGCCGGTCTCGCTGCGCCGTGCGGCCACGAGCTCGGCGGTGCGTGCGAGCGGGTCGAGCCGCTGGGCGCGGGAGGCGCCACGCACGAGGCTGATCATCCGGTCGCGCACCACCCCGGCGTCCTCGAAGCGCTCCTGCTCGGCGAGCCGGTCCATCCGCTCGCGCCAGGTGGAGACGGCCCGGCGGGCGTCGCCGGCGAGGAGCTCGACCGCCTCGGCGACGACGGCGGCGTACTCCTCGACGCTCTGGGCTCCCGTGCAGGGGGCACCGCACCGACCCATGTCGGCTAGGGCGCACGCGGAGCGGGGCTTCGTGGCCGACAGCCGCTCGAGGCACTGGCGCAGCGGGAGGACCTCGTGGACGCCGGCCACTGCGTCGTCGGCGGACCCGCGCGACGCGAACGGCCCGATGTAGCGGGTGCCGTCGTCGGCGACGTGGCGCACGATCGACAGCCGGGGGAAGGGCTCGACCGTGAGCTTGACCCACCAGGTGCGCTCGGGGTGTCTTGACCGGCGGTTGTAGCGCGGCTTGTGCTCGGCGATGAGCCTCAGCTCGCGCACCTCGGCCTCGAGCGCCGTCGCACAGACGACCGGGGTCACCGACTCGGCGATGCGGACCATCTCGGCCATGCGGCGTCGCTGCTCGGACGCCGTGAAGTAGCTGCGGACGCGGGTGCGGATCGACACCGACGTGCCGACGTAGAGGACTCGCCCCTGCGCGTCCTTGAACATGTAGACCCCCGGCGCCTCGGGCAGGCCGTCGGCGAGGTGTCGCTTGCGGCGGGTGGCTGCGGGCACCTTGGCGGAGTAGGCCTTGAGCTCCTCGAGCGAGTGCACCCCGAGCGAGCCGACGCGGGCGATGAGCCCGTGGAGCACGTCGACGGTGGCCCGGGCGTCGTGGAGGGCACGGTGGTCGGGGGTCGTGGAGGCGCCGAACAGCCGGGCGAGGGAGGCCAGCCGGTGGTTGGGCACCTCGTCCCGGCTCACGAGCTGTCGGGCCAGGTGCACCGTGTCGACGACGGGGAAGCGCGGCCAGTCGCGGTCGGCGCGCGCGCACGCCGCTCGCAGGAAGGAGATGTCGAAGCCGGCGTTGTGGGCGACGAGCACGGACCCGGCCGCGAACTCGAGGAACGCCACGAGGGCCGGCTCGACCCGGGGGGCGTCGCGCACCATCGCGTCGGTGATGCCGGTGAGGACCGAGATGAAGGCGGGGATCGGCTCGCCGGGGTTGACGAAGGTCTGGAACTCCCCGAGCACCTCGCCCCCGCGCACCCTGACCGCACCGATCTCGGTGATGCCGCACTCGCTCGGGCTGCCACCGGTGGTCTCGAGGTCGACGACGACGAAGGTCACGTCCGACAGGGGTGTCCCCAGTTCGTCGAGCGTGCCCTGGACCATCCGCATGCGAGCGAGGCTAGGTGCGTGGTCCGACAGCCCGGCGGAGGCGGTGCGGCGCGGCGGTCGCGAGGCACTGTCGGTGGGGTCTCCTAGCGTGGTGGCAACCCGATGAAAGAGGTGATGACATGACCCACGACCTGACTCACGACAGCCTGACCATCGTCTGCTCGCGCTGTCCGGTGCGCGACCTGCACTGCGGTGACTGCATGGTCACCGCCCTGCTCGACCCCCAGTCCATGGGGCTCGGCAGCGACCTGCCCCTCGACACCGACGAGCGGGCCGCCGTCACGGCGTGTGTGCGCGCGGGCCTCGTCACGGCCGAGTCCGCCGCGACCGTCCGCTCCCAGCGGGTCCCGTTCGCCCTCGGGCGTGCCGTCGGCTGAGTGCCGTTTGACACGATGGGTCCGTGCCCCCGACCGACCTGACGTTGCGTATGCCGTGGCGCACCTCGCGTGCCCGTCGCGCCCTCGCCGTCACGCTGGTCTCGTCGGCGCTGGTGCTCACCTCCGCGTGCGACCGTGACGCAGCCACCCCGGCGCCCAGTGCCACCGTGGCCCGGCCGACGGGTCCCGAGACCGCCCAGCCCGCCCCGACCGCCCTGCCCACCCTCGCCGCCTCACCCCCGGCCGGCGCCGAGTCGCCCAGCCCGCTGGCCGGAGCCCGCACCGTCCGGGGCCGCGCCAGCACCGTGACCGGCACCCTCGACGAGGCGACGCTCACGGCATACGCCGCGATGGCCGACCGCGCCGTCGCGGAGGTGTCGAAGCGCTGGAAGCGCCCGTGGCCACGTCGCGTGACCGTCGTCGCGCCGGGCGACGCCACCGCCTTCCGCGAGCAGGTCGGGCGGGCCGACGACCTCGGTCAGGTCGCCGCGATCACCGACGGCCCGGTCGGTGCCGACGGCCGTGCCACGGGGGACCGCATCGTCCTCAATCCCGACGCCTTCGCCCGGCTCACGCCCGAGGGTCGCCAGTTCGTCCTCACCCACGAGTCCACCCACGTCGCCGTCCGCAGCTCGCTCGCCGGCGCTGCCCCGTTGTGGCTCACCGAGGGCTACGCCGACCACGTGGGCTACGCCGCGTCGGGGCGGCGCAAGGCCGACCTCGCGGCGCCGCTGCTGGCCGAGGTGCGCGACGGCGCGGGTCCTCGACGTCTGCCGACCCAGGCCGACTTCGACCCGAGCCAGGGCGAGATCGCACCGAGCTACCTCGCGTCCTGGCTCGCCGTGGACCTCATCGCCCGTCGTCACGGCGAGGCGAGCCTGCAACGGTTCCACGAGGCGTCCACGGTGACGAGCTCCTCCGCCGCCGCCGACACGGCGATGGACCGGGCCTTCGTCGACGTGCTCGGCACGACCAGGGCGGCGTTCACGAAGGCGTGGCTGTCCGAGCTCAACCGGCTGGCCGCCCCGAGGTGACCGCGATCGACGGCGTCAACCACTTCGGCCCCTGGCTCTGGCCGGACGTCATCGCGGCTCTGGTGAGCTCCGAGGACTGACCGCGCGCTCCCGGGGTGGCACGGCGAGCGAGACCGCGACGAGTGCGGCGCTGAGCCAGAACTGGTTGTAGAAGGCCTGCTTGTTGACGAGGTTGGCCGCCAGCAGCACGAACGCGAACCAGCGCAGCAGCTCGTCGACCTCGGGCTGGCGGCGGTGGATGAGCCCCGCCGCGACCCCGAGTGCACCGAGCACGACGAGGCCCGTCACCCAGAACGGCAGCGTCACGCCGTGCTCGTTGAGGAAGTAGAGGTACCAGGTGTTGGCGAACCGGATCGGGTGGAACCCGACGAGCAGGGTGACGGTGTCGTGGACGAAGTCCGACGGTGAGGCCAGGAACCACGGAGCGATGAGGACCCCGGTGAACGCCCCAGTCGCAACGGCGCGACGGGGGCCGAACGGCCGCCACAGGAGTAGCAGCGGGAGCAGCAGGGCCAAGTGCTGCTTGCTCGCGCAGACCAGCGCCAGCGGCACGACGGCCCACCACGCGTGGCCGCGACGGACGAGCACGGCCCACCAGACGATGCCGGCAGCCAGCAGCGGCTCGGTCCACGCCTGGTCGACCTGGGTGAGGGTCCCGGGTGCGACGACGAGAACGGCGACGGGCACCGCGGCCCGGAAGGCGGTGACGCAGGCGCTGCTCGGGGCGTCACCCTCTCGCGGGCGGGCCAGCGCCCAGATGCCCACGAAGAGCACGACCGACCAGAACGCGATCGCCCACCGGACGTCGCCGCCCAGCCACCGGCCCGGCGCGAGCAGCACGGTCGTCCACGGGAGGTAGGTGAACGCGTCCTGGATCCCGGGGGAGTCGGTCCAGCTCATGTCGTAGAAGTTCTCGCCACGGGCGAGCGCGTCGCTCGCCTGCTGGAGCGTCACCCAGACGTCGATCTTCGGAGCCGGGTCGCCGATCGTGGTGATCGCCGCCGTGACGACGTGGCCGACGACCGCGAGCCCGTATGCCGTCCGCGCCAGCGCCGCGCTCGGCCGCGCCAGGAGCGCGGCGCAGCCCACCCCGACGACCGTCAGGGTGGCGAGCGCCGCCGTCAGCGAGCCGTCTCGCAGGTAGCTGAAGAGCGGCACCGACCACGTGATAGCCACCGACGCCAGCAGTACGACGGGGACCAGCCACGGTGGGGCAGAACGGATCTCGGTGCGACGCCACAGCCAGACACCGAGCCCGATCGCGCCCACCGTGAGGGTGAGCACGATCGGGACGCGGAACCGGACGACGCTCCACTGGAGGACGCCGAGGCAGGCGAGCCACAGCACAGCCAGGACGACGGCATACGACGTCATGCTGGTGGTGCGCGTGGAGGAGGTCGAGCGCGAGGTGGGGTCAGCCACCGTAGAGCGCATCGACCTCGTCCGCGAAGTCGCGCATGACGACGTTGCGCTTGAGCTTGAGCGACGGCGTCAGGTGGCCCGACTCCTCGGTGAAGTCGGCCTCGAGTACGGCGAACTTGCGGATCGACTCGGCCTTGGAGACGGCGCTGTTGGCCTCGTCGACGGCCTTCTGCAGCTCGGCGAGGACGGTCTCGTCGGTGCGCGCCTTGGCTGGGGTGATGCCCTCGAGGCCGTGGTTGGCGGCCCACATCGGCAGCATCTCCTCGTCGAGGGTGAGCAGCGCTGCGATGAACGGCTTCTGGTCACCGACGACGATGCACTGGGACACGAGGGGGTGGGCGCGCAGGCGGTCCTCGAGGACGGCGGGGGCGACGTTCTTGCCGCCGGCCGTCACGAGGATCTCCTTCTTGCGGCCGGTGATCTTGAGGTAGCCGTCCTCGTCGAGCTCACCGATGTCGCCGGTGTGGAACCAGCCGTCGCGGATGGCTTCGGCCGAGGCATCCGGATTGTTGCGGTACGTCGCGAAGACGTTGACGCCCTTGACGAGGATCTCGCCGTCCTCGGCGATCCGGACGGTGGTGCCGGGGAGCGGCGGGCCGACGGTGCCGACCTTGAGGCGCTCGGGCAGGTTGACGGTGATCGGCGCGGTCGTCTCGGTGAGGCCGTAGCCCTCGAGGATCGTCACGCCGATGCCGCGGAAGAAGTGGCCGAGGCGGGTGCCGAGCGGGGCGCCACCGGAGACGGCGTACTGGACTTTGCCGCCCATGGCGTCACGCAGCTTGCCGTAGACGAGCTTGTCGAAGACGGCGTGCTTGGCCTTGAGGCCGAAGCCGACCGAGCCGGACTCCTTGGCCTCGGACCACGCGATGGCGGTCTCGGCCGCCTTGGCGAAGATGTTGCCCTTGCCGCCGGCGACGGCCTTGGCCTCGGCCGAGTTGTAGACCTTCTCGAAGACGCGCGGCACGGCGAGGATGAAGGTCGGCTGGTAGCTCGCGAAGTCGTCGAGGAGGGTCTTGATGTCGGCCGAGTGCGCCATCTTGGCCCCGGAGGCCACGCAGAGGACCTCGATGAAGCGGGCGAAGACGTGGGCGAGGGGGAGGAAGAGCAGCGTCGAGGCGCCTTCGCTGCTCACGACCTCCTTGAGCTTCTCGACGGTGTTCTCGGTGAGGTCGAGGAAGTTGCCGTGGGTGAGCTCGACGCCCTTGGGGCGGCCGGTCGTGCCGGACGTGTAGATGATCGTCGCGGTGGAGCTGCGGTCGACGTCGGCGCGTGCGGCCTCCAGGGCGGCGTCGTCGGTGGCGGCACCGGACGCGGCGAGCGTGTCGAGGTCACCGTTGTCGATGACCCAGCTGTGGGCCAGCGTCGGCAGGTTGCCGGACACCCCGACGAGGGCGCTCTTGTGCTTCTCGGTCTCGAGGACGACGCCGACGGCGTCGGAGTCCTTGAGGATCCACTCGACCTGGTCGGGCGAGGAGGTCTCGTAGATCGGCACGGGGATGGCGCCGGCGGTCCAGAGGGCGAAGTCGGTGAGGGTCCACTCGTAGCGGGTGCGGCACATGATGCCGACGGCGCTGCCGGGCGTGACGCCGGCGGCGAGGAAACCCTTGGCGAGGGCGTCGACCTCGTCGGCGAACTCCTTGGCCGAGACGTCGCTCCAGCCGGAACCGGCACGCTTGGCGAAGACGGCCTTGCCGGGGTTGTCGCGGCGATGGCGGGCGGGCAGGTCAGCCAGGCTGCCCTCGGTGGTCGCGGGGGCGAGGGCGGGAGTGGACTTCTCGTGCAACGTGCTCTCCTTCGGCCGACCGATCGACGTCATCGTCAGGGCCTGGTCACCAGCGGTTGTGCGACAGACGCGACATCTGCCGTACTCCGATCCTAGAGGTAGCGACGGTTGGGTAACCTGCGCCCATGACAGAAAGCACGTCGTCGTCCATCCACATCGCCGCCGAACCGGGCGCCGTGCTCGACGTCATCGCCGACTTCGAGGCCTACCCCGACTGGGCCGAGCAGGTGAAGCGGGTCAGCATCCTCAGCGAGGACGGCGACGGCTGGGCCGACCAGGTCGAGTACGTCCTCGACGCCGGCGCGGTCAAGGACACCTACGTCCTCGAGTACGACTGGGACGGGATCGCCGAGGACGGCTCCGGCCTCGTCTCCTGGAAGCTCGTCCGCGCAGGGGTGCTCAAGGCGCTCGACGGCTCCTACACGCTCACGCCGAGCGAGGGCGGCACGCAGGTCGACTACAACCTCGCCGTCGACGTCAAGATCCCGATGATCGGGATGCTCAAGCGCAAGGCCGAGAAGCTCATCACCGACACGGCGCTCAAGGAGCTCAAGAAGCGCGCCGAGTCCCTCGCCTGAGCGCCACCGACCCCACCGCTGCCATCGGCCCAGCCCACCCCATCGACACCGCCGACCGCGTCGACCCCGCCGAACCGGCCCCCGCGACGCCACCTCGCGTCGTGCTCGTCACCGGCAAGGGTGGCGTGGGCAAGACGACGACCGCCGCCGCGATGGCGGTCGAGTCGGCCCGGGTGGGCCGTCGGACCCTCGTCATGTCCACGGACGTGGCGCACAGCCTCGGCGACGCCCTCGACGTCGACCTGCGCACGTCCCCCTCGTGGGAGCAGACGCTGCCGGTCGAGGAGCGGCTGCATGCCCAGGCCGTCGGGTCGCGCACGAGCGTGGCCGCCGACTGGGGGACCCTGCGTGACTACCTGCTCACCGTGCTCGACTCGGTCGGCGTCGACCCCGTCGTGGCCGAGGAGCTCACCGCCCTGCCCGGCGCCGACGAGATCAGCGCTCTGCTCACCCTCGGTCACCACGCGACGAGCGGCGAATGGGACGTCATCGTCGTCGACTGCGCTCCGACCGCCGAGACGTTGCGGCTCCTCGCCCTGCCCGAGGTGCTCGGGTGGCACCTCGACCGCCTGCTGCCGGCACAGCGCCGCCTGCTCACCGCGATGCGACCGGCCGCCGCCAAGGCCGCAGGGCTGCCGATGCCCGACGGCGCGGTCCTCGACGTCATCGCGACCTGGCGGGCCCACATGGCGGAGGTCCGTGCCCTGCTCACCTCCGAGCGCGCGAGCGTGCGCATCGTCCTCACGCCCGAGAACGTCGTCATCGCCGAGGCCCGCCGCATCCTCACGTCGCTGTCACTGCACGGGTATGCCGTGGACGCGGTCGTCGTGAACCGGGTCATCCCCGTCGACGACGACCCGTGGCGCGCGGCCTGGAACGCGGCGCAGTCGGCCGGGATCGCCACGATCACGGCGTCGTTCCACGGCACGCCCGTGCTCGTCGCGCCCTATCTCGCGGGGGAGCCGACCGGCCCGGACGCGCTCGCGGACCTCGCCGACCGGACGACGACCCTCGCGGGCGAGCTCGCCCCGCTCGAGGCGCCGGTTCGGGTGGGCGGCCTGCACGTCGAGGCCGACGGCGAGGAGTTCGTGCTCCTGCTGTCACTCCCGCTCGCGCGGTCCGGTGACGTCGACCTCGCCCGCCGCGGTGACGACCTCGTCGTCGACGTGGGTGGTGTGCGCAGGGTCATCGCGTTGCCTTCGGTGCTCAGACGCTGCATCGTCAAGAATGCCGGTGTGCGCTCCGGGATGCTCCGGGTGCGCTTCGAACGTGATGAGGAGGTGTGGCCCCGTGGACGCTGACGCGCGACTCGACGCCGCCGTGGGCTCCGTGGCCGAGGAGGCCACCCGGCTGCTCGAGGCCCTGGGGCGGGGGCCGCAGCCCCGCCCGGACGAGGGCCCGACGGCACAGGAGGACCTCGACGACCCGGACCAGCAGGAGGGCGAGCACGTCCACGTGGCGATGGGCGATGCCGAGTCCTGCACGTGGTGCCCGGTCTGCCGCTCGGTCACCGCACTGCGCGGCGTGAGTCCCGAGACCCTCAGCCGGCTCGCTGACCTCGCCACGACCGCGGCGACGGTCCTCGCGGACCTGGCCAGCCGGCATACGGAGTCCGCAGGCGCGAACGCGACCGAGCGCCACTCGACGAGCGAGCGCACACCTCGCACCGAACCCATCACCGTCGTCGACGAGGAGGACGCCCCGTGAGCCTGGCGATCGGCATCGACATCGGCGGGACCAAGGTCGCCGGTGGAGTCGTGGACGAGGACGGACAGGTCCTCGTCCGGGCCCGCCGCGACACCCCGCACCGCTCCAAGCGGCCCCGCGTCGTCGAGGACACCATCGTCGACGTCGTCGAGGAGCTGCGCTCGCAGCGCCCGGACGTCACCGCCGTCGGCATCGGCGCGGCCGGCTTCGTCGCCGCCGACCGGGCCACCGTCGTCTTCGCGCCGCACCTGTCGTGGCGGCACGAGCCGTTGCGCGACGCCCTGAGCAAGCGCATCGACTCGCCGATCCTCGTCGAGAACGACGCCAACGCCGCGTGCTGGGCGGAGTGGCGCTTCGGCGCGGCCCAGGGCGAGTCCGACGTCGTGATGGTCAACCTCGGCACGGGGATCGGTGGCGCGATCCTCATGCACGGCGAGCTCATCCGCGGTCGCTACGGCATCGCCGGCGAGTTCGGGCACATGCAGGTCGTGCCCGAGGGGCAGCGCTGCGAGTGCGGCAACCGCGGCTGCTGGGAGCAGTACGCCTCCGGCAACGCCCTCGTGCGTGAGGCCCGGGCCATGATCCTCGCCAACTCTCCGGTCGCCACCGACCTCGCCGCGCGCGTGGACGGTCGGGCCGACGAGCTCACCGGGCCGATCGTCACCGAAGCCGCCCGTGACGGCGACCCGACCTCGACCGAGCTCCTCGCCGAGATCGGGCACTGGCTCGGCATCGGCATCGCCAACCTCGCGGCCGCCTTCGACCCCGGCACGTTCGTCATCGGCGGCGGCGTCTCCGCCGCCGGGGAGCTGCTGCTCGGACCGGCGCGAGAGACCTTCCGCCGCCGGCTCACCGGTCGCGGCTACCGGCCGGAGGCGCAAATCGTCGCCGCCCGCCTCGGCAACGAGGCCGGCCTCATCGGCGCTGCCGACCTCGCCCGCAACGGGTCGCCCTCGTGACGGTGGGGGCGGCCACACCGTGAGCACGATCCGGGTCGCGAGCTACAACACGAGGGACTTCCTCGAGGACCCGTATGCCGCGGCGCGCGTCGTGCGCGCGATCGACCCGGACGTGCTCTGCCTCCAGGAGGTGCCACGCCGGCTGTTCTCGACGCACCGGGTCGCCAACTTCGCGCGCGACTGCGGCATGTACTGGTCCGGGCGGCACCGCGGCAGCGGTGGGACGACGATCTTCACGTCCCTGCGCGTCGACGTCGTCGAGTCTCGCCACCAGCGCCTGCGGGTGGCGTTCCTGCAGCGGACCCGGGGCTTCGCGCTCGCCCGCGTGGCCGCGCCGGGGCGCGAGCCCATCGCCGTGGCCAGCGTCCACCTCAGTCTCGACGCCCGCGAGAGGGCTGCGCACGCCCAGGTCATCCTGCGAGCCGTCAACGTCGGCGGCGAGGTCGTCCTCGCCGGTGACCTCAACGAGAACGAGTCCGGTGACGCGTGGAAGGCGTTCGCCGGCGTCATGCGCCCGGTCTCGCCGATGACCCCCACCTTCCCGGCGATCAGGCCCCGGCGCGTCCTCGACGTCATCTTCGCGTCGTCGGGCCTGCAGGCCGAGCCGCACGTGGCCCTGGACATCCCGGAGGCCGACCTCGTCGCCGGCAGCGACCACCGTCCGACCTGGGTCGACATCCGCCTCGAGGAGCCCTCGGTCGTGCAGGAGCGAGCGGAGGATGCCTCGGCCCGGGCGAGCGAGTCGGTGACCGAGGAGATGGTGCAGGAGGCCGAGTCGGAGGCGGCCCAGGTGGCGACGGAGCCCGCCGAGCAGGCGTCGGCGGGTGACGTCACCGACGGCCGGAACGGGTGACGTCGCCGCACCGATCAGGTCGGCCGACGTGACCGGAACCCACGTCGCGTGGTGGGTCCCACGCCCTGTGAGGGCCTGCCGTGGTCAGACGCGGGCGCCGTTGTCGTCGTCGAACGGGTCGCGGTCCCTGGGCTGTCGCAGGACCATCAGGGCGAAGCCGCCGAAGAACATGAGGATGGCCCCGAGCGTCCACCACCCGGCGTAGAACGGCTTGGACAGCACCACCCAGAGCAGGACGAGCGGTCCGCCGACGAGTCCGAGGAGCGCGCCCCAGTAGCCGATGTCCTCGCCCGGGGGCAGCTGCACCGGCGGCGGCTCGAAGTGCTCGTCCTCCTCGTCGGTGCTGTGCCCCTGACGCCAGGCCTCCGGCGCGGATCCGGCCTGATCCTCGGGCTCGTCGCGGTGCACCGGAAGGGGGACGACGACCTCTCGCACAGGCTCCTGCGCGATCGGCGGGGCGACGTCCTGCACACGGTCCCTCGTGGTGTCCGGCACCTGCTCGGACGTCCGATCCACGGGGGAGTCGGTGGTGGCGTCGGCGCCGGCGTGGGAGTCAGGGGCGGCGTCGGCCGCAGGCTCGTCCACCGGGGCGGGTGAGTCGACCTCGGGACGCGAGAGTGCGGCATACGCGGCAGTGATGTCCTGGACGGTCCGCGGCGCCGGAGGGGTGCTCGACGCGGCGCCGTCGTCCCAGTGGGCGACGATCGCGTCGAACTCCGCATCGATGTCACGGTCGTTCATGGCTGCCTCACGGGTGCTGGGACGGACAGGAGAAATGGTGCCACGTCACGAGTCGTCCGTGACCGGGAACGTCTTCGGCAACACGTCCCGACTCCTCTTTAGTCCGTCGGGCCGTCCGCGCTCGTGCACTAGAGTCGTGCTGGACTCGACGGAAGGGACATTGGTGTTCTACTGGGTGCTCAAGACCGTGTTCCTGGGGCCGATCCTGCGGCTTCTGTTCCGGCCATGGGTCGACGGCGAGGAGAACATCCCCGAGACCGGCGCCGCGATCTTCGCGAGCAACCACCTCTCCTTCTCCGACTCGATCTTCCTTCCCCTCGTCGTGCCGCGCCGCATGACCTTTCTCGCGAAGGCCGACTACTTCACCGGGGTCGGTCTCAAGGGCCGGCTCACCGCCGCGTTCTTCAAGGGCGTGGGCCAGGTGCCCGTCGACCGCTCGGGAGGCAAGGCCAGCGAGGCGGCCCTGAGCTCCGGCCTGCGGATCCTGCGCCGCGGTGAGCTCCTCGGCCTCTACCCGGAGGGCACGCGCTCTCCCGACGGACGGCTCTACAAGGGCAAGACCGGCGTCGCGCGGATGGCGCTCGAGGCCGGTGTCCCGGTCATCCCCGTCGCGATGATCGACACCGACAAGGCACAGCCCACCGGCAAGGTCATCCCCAAGGTCATGCGGGTCGGTGTACGCATCGGCAAGCCGCTCGACTTCTCCCGCTACAAGGGCATGGAGGACGACCGCTTCGTCCTGCGCTCGATCACCGACGAGGTCATGTACGCCCTCATGGAGCTCTCCGGCCAGGAGTACGTCGACATGTATGCCGGGTCGATGAAGGACCGGATCACCCGGGCCAAGCGGATCCTCCAGCGTGAGCAGGCCGAGGCCGCCAAGCCCGGCCGCGCCGTCGACGAGCTCGAGCGCGAGCTCGACGCGGGCGAGACCAGCGACGGGACCCGAGGTGCCGACGAGCAACGTGCGGGCTGAGACGGTCAGGCCCCGGGGGGCGCTGTTCGGTGTCACCACGAGGTCGGTCCGCACCGGTCGCACCGAGCCGGTCATCGTCGAGGCGTTCTCCCGCGGTCTCGACTGGTTTCGCCCCGCGGCGGCCCTCTACGCCGGCGTCCTCGTCTGGGGTCGCCACGACACGATGCTGCGCCCGTGGGTGGCGTTCACCGTCATCGCCGTCCTCATGGGGTTCAGCCTGCTGCTGCTCGTCTTCCGTCGGCGCACGACATGGCTCCTCGCCGTCGAGGTGGCGCTCGCCGTCGGGGGCATCTTCGCGACACTGCTGGCCGACCACCCCGAGGACGTCGCCGCCGGCACGCTGACACTGCCGACGATGTGGGCGGCGGGGTGCGTCGTCGGGGGCGGGGTGCTGCACGGACGCGTGGGCGGGCTGGTCGTCGCGGCCATCGTCTCCGCCGCAGACCTCATCGAGATCGGCTCGCCGAACGGCGGTACGTGGCACAACATCCTGCTGCTCTTCCTGCTCGGCGGGCTCATCGGGCTGGCCGTCGACCTCGCGCGTGAGGGTCTGCAGCGCTACGAGCAGGTGCTCGCCGAGCGCGAGCGGCTCCGCGAGCGCGAGCGGCTGGCCCGGGTCGTCCACGACGGGGTCCTCCAGACGCTCGCCTTCATCCACCGCCGGGGCGACGAGATCGGCGGCCAGGGCGCCGAGCTCGGGGCGCTGGCCGCCGACCAGGAGCGTGCCCTGCGCCGGCTCGTGTCCGAGGAGGTCCTCGGGCCACGCCTCGCTGCCTCGGTGGCGGGGGAGATCCGCCGTGACCTGCGGCTGCTCCTCGGCGCCCACGAGGGCGAACGGGTGAGCGTGTCCCTGCCGGGCGGTCCCGTGCCGCTGGAGGAGAACCGCGCGGAGGAGCTCGACGCCGCCGTGGCCGCCGCCCTCGACAACGTCACCCGCCACGCGGGGGAGGACGCCAAGGCCTGGCTGCTCCTCGAGGACCACGGCGACACCGTCACGGTGACCGTGCGCGACAACGGCGTCGGGGTCGACCAGGGCCACCTCCTCTCGGCGTCCCAGCGCGGCCGTCTCGGCGTGAGCCAGTCGATCGTGGGCCGGGTACGCGACCTCGGCGGCACTGCAGACGTCATCACCCGACCCGGCGCCGGCTGCCGGGTCGTCATCACCGTCCCCCGCGAGGAGCCCGCATGACCGACCACCCCACCGACGCCTCGGCCGAGGGCGCGACGTCGCGCCGGACGACGGTGCTCGTCGCCGACGACCACCCGCTGTGGCTCGGTGCCCTCGAGCGTGACCTCGCGCAGGCCGGGCTGGACGTGGTCGCCACGGCCGCCGACGGCCCGTCGACGGTGCGGCGGGCGCGGGCGACCCGGCCCGACGTCCTCGTCCTCGACCTCAACCTGCCGGGTCTGCGCGGCGACGAGGTGTGCCGGGCCCTGGGTGACCTCGAGACCCGGGTGCTCATCCTCTCGGCGAGCGGGGAGCAGCTCGACGTCCTCGCCGCCATCAAGGCCGGCGCCACCGGCTACCTCGTGAAGTCGGCCTCCGGCCAGGAGATCGTCGACGCCGTGGCCGCGACGGCCCGCGGCGAGGCGGTCTTCACGCCGGGTCTCGCCGGCCTCGTGCTGGGGGAGTTCCGGCGGATGGCCGCCGGTGGCGCCGAGGCCGAGGCCACTCCTGCCGCGAACACGCGACCGATCCCCGAGCTCACCGACCGCGAGACCGAGGTCCTGAGGCTCGTCGCGACCGGCATGTCCTACAAGGAGATCGCGGCCGAGCTCGTCCTGTCGCACCGCACCGTGCAGAACCACGTCCAGAACACCCTGGGCAAGCTCCACCTCCACAACCGGGTCGAGCTCGTGCGCTTCGCGCTCGCCCGGGGCCTCGAGGACGGCCAGAACGGCGCGCCCTGACCCGGTCTCACAGCACGCCCGGGTCGTAGTCACGCATCTCGTGGCAGGGCCCGGCGTTGACGTAGACGGCCGTCGGCCGGGACGCACCGCCCTCGGCCCCGACCGTGAGGCACATGTCCGCTCTTCTCGCCTGCAGCACGGAGCGCTGCGTCTCCTGCACCGTCCATCCGTCTGGCTCGAGCTCCGCTCGGTAGTGCTCCATCACGGACGACTCGCTCGAGCTCGTCTCCATACGCCCACCGCACACCGATCGGTTGAAGTCGTCATAGCTGGGGCTGACGGTCATCGTCGCCCTGTCGACATGGGTGACCGAGGTCAGGGTGTCGCGCGTGGCTCCCGTGCACCCGATCCCCGCAATCCGGCCGGAGCAGGCACCGAGGCCGACGACGAGGAAGAACGCGACGGGGGCCGCCGTCGCACTGGTTCGAGAGCTCATCGCGTGTCTCCTCACATCGAACATCCATGCCAGTGTGGCGTCGCCGCCTGACGCAGACCATGAGGAGACGTACTCAGCGCGACTGACCGGCATACGGGCGCCGCAGGCCACATCACGAGACGCGCCTATCCTTGACGCGTGAGCACGACCATCGGCCCAGACCTGAGCACCTTCCTCGAGGCGACTCCCGACCTTCCCGCTGCCCAGCAGCCGGTCTGGCCGGATGCTGCCGCCCTCGAGACGGCCGTCGCCGAGCTCTCGACCTATCCGCCGCTGGTCTTCGCCGGTGAGTGCGACGTGCTGCGTGACCGGATGGCGTCGGCCGGCCGGGGCGAGGCGTTCGTCCTCCAGGGCGGCGACTGCGCCGAGACCTTCGCCGGTGCGACCGCCGACAACATCAAGAACCGAATCAAGACGATCCTCCAGATGGCCGCGGTCCTCACCTACGGCGCGTCGGTCCCGGTCGTCAAGGTCGGCCGGATGGCGGGGCAGTTCGCCAAGCCGCGCAGCAGCAATACCGAGACCCGCGAGGACGTCACCCTTCCCGCATACCGCGGGGACATGGTCAACGACTTCGAGTTCACCCCCGAGGCCCGCCACCCGGACCCGCAGCGGCTCGTGCGCGCCTACCACGCGAGCAGCGCGACGCTGAACCTCGTGCGGGCTTTCACCACAGGCGGTTTCGCCGACCTGCGCCACGTCCACGACTGGAACCGTGGCTTCGTCGCCAACGCCGCGAACCAGCGCTACGAGAAGCTCGCCCGCGACATCGACAAGGCCATGAAGTTCATGGCGGCCTGTGGCGCCGACTTCGAGGCGATGCGCACGACTGAGTTCTTCGCCGCGCACGAGGCGCTCATCCTCGACTACGAGCGTCCGCTCACGAGGGTCGACTCGCGCACCGGGAACCTCTACGACACGTCGGGCCACTTCATCTGGATCGGCGAGCGCACCCGTGACCTCGGCGGGGCGCACCTCGACTTCGTCAGCCGCATCCACAACCCGATCGGCGTCAAGGTCTCGGCCAAGGCCCAGGTCGACGACCTGCTGCGGATGATCGACCTCGTCGACCCCGACCGCACGCCGGGGCGCCTCACCTTCATCACCCGCATGGGCGCTGGCCACGTCCGCGACGCCCTGCCGGCGATCGTCGAGAAGGTCACGGCGAGCGGTGCCGCGGTCACGTGGATCTGCGACCCGATGCACGGCAACACCTTCGAGTCGGCGTCCGGCTACAAGACACGCGACTTCGAGGACGTCGTCGACGAGGTGCGCGGCTTCTTCGAGGTGCACCAGGGGCTCGGCACGGTGCCCGGAGGCATCCACGTCGAGCTCACCGGCAACGACGTCACCGAGTGCATCGGCGGCTCCGAGAAGATCCTGGACGCCGACCTCAACAAGCGCTACGAGACGGTGTGCGACCCCCGGCTCAACCACCAGCAGAGCCTTGAGCTGGCCTTCCTCGTCGCCGAGATGCTCAGCCGCGAGCCGTGAGCCTGGACGTGGCGCCCGCAGCGGAGCCCGGTATGCCGCGTCGCTGGGTCGCGGACCTGCTCTCGGACACGCTCACCCAGCCGACCCAGGCGATGCGCTCGGCGATGGCGCAGGCGCCCGTGGGCGACGACGTCTTCGGCGAGGACCCGACCGTCGCCGCTCTCGAGTCGCGCGTGGCGGCGCTGCTCGGCCACGAGGCGGCCCTGTTCACCCCGACCGGGTCGATGGCCAACCAACTGGGCATGCGACTGCACGTCGCGGCCGGCGAGGAGGTCATCGCCGACTCCCTGGCGCACGTCCTGCGCGCCGAGCTCGGTGCCGCGGCGGTGCTGTCCGGCATCTCCTCGCGCAGCTGGGCCGCCGACCGCGGGAGGCTCGAGCCGTCGGCCCCGCTGGGGCTCATGAGCACAGGTGCCGGCCCGTACCAGGTCGGCACGGCGCTCATCGTCGTCGAGAACACCCACAACTTCGGCGGTGGCACGATCCAGCCGCTCGAGGCGATCCGCGAGGTGCGGTCCGCCAGCCGGGAGGCCGGCGTCGCCCTGCACCTCGACGGTGCCCGGCTGTGGAACGCCCACGTCGCCACCGGGATCCCGCTCGCCGACTACGGCCGGGAGTTCGACACCGTGAGCGTGTGCCTGTCCAAGGGACTCGGCGCTCCGGTCGGGTCCGTGCTCGTCGGCTCGGCCGAGGACATGGCGCGGGCCCGCATCTGGCGCAAGCGATTCGGTGGAGGCATGCGGCAGGTCGGCATCCTCGCCGCTGCCGGACTGCACGCGCTCGACCACCACGTCGAGAGGCTGGCCGACGACCACGCGCGCGCGGCCCGGTTTGCCGCGGCCGTGGGAGAGGTCGCCCCCGCGGTGGTCTCACCGGACCGCGTCGAGACCAACATCGTCATGCTCGACCTGTCGGGGACCTCCTGGGCACCCGCCGAGCTCGTCGAGGCAGCGGGGGCACGCGGCATACGGACGTATGCCGCCGGGCCCACCGGCGTGCGGCTGGTCTGGCACCTCGACGTCGACGACGCCGGGACGGACGCGGCGGCCGAGGTCTTCGTCGACCTCCTCTCCTGAGCGACCCGGACGGTCGTGGCCGGCCCGGTACGCACTTCGTGACCAATTGGTCGAAAAGTGCCGCAGGCCCGGTCCGCACTTCGTGACCAATTGGTCGAAAAGTGCCGCAGGCCCGGTCCGCACTTCGTGACCAATTGGTCGAAAAGTGCCGCAGGCCCGGTCCGCACTTCGTGACCAATTGGTCGAAAAGTGCCGCAGGCGCTCAGACGTCGTGGTGGAGGATCTCCGCCGGCGGGTCCTCGAGCGCCGACACGCCCTCCTCGTGACCGCTCCCGCGC
Source organism: Knoellia locipacati (assembly GCF_044791685.1). Lineage (GTDB taxonomy): Bacteria > Actinomycetota > Actinomycetes > Actinomycetales > Dermatophilaceae > Knoellia > Knoellia locipacati_A. The sequence continues at coordinate 3,894,615 of NZ_CP087730.1, read as the reverse complement.
AGCTCGACGAGGTACATCGCGCCCAGGACGAGGCCACCACCGACGAGCAGCCGCCACGTGACGGCCTCGTCACCGAACGCGACCGCGAAGAGAGCAGCGAACACGGGTTCCATCGCCATGACGACGGCGGCCCGCGTCGCGGTGAGGTGGGCCTGCGCCCACGTCTGTGCGATGAGCGCGCCCGCCCCGGCGAACACCGCCATGTAGAGCAGCGAGACCCACTGCCCGCCCGTCCCGGGGAGGGTGACGCCGTCCGGCACGGCCGCGACCAGGCACACCAGCGAGATGACGGCGGCCTGGACGGTCGAGAGGCCGAGGGCGGTCGAGGCCGTCGACCAGCGACCCAGGGCGAGGATGTGCAGGGCGTAGACCGCGGCCGAGCCGAGGGTGAGGGCCTCACCGAAGCCCATCGCGAGGCCCTGCAGCGAGAGCACGCCGATGCCGAACGTCGCGATGACGGCGGCCATCCACGCAGCGCGGGGGACGTGGTCGCGCAGGAGGAGCGCGCCGAGGACTGGGGTGAGGACGATGTAGGTGCCGGTGAGGAACCCGGACACGGATGCCGCGGTCGTCTCGAGGCCGACGGTCTGGAGGAGCTGTGCGACGGCATACAGGACGCCGAGACCGGCGCCCAGCGAGAGCCCACGCCGGCTCAGGGCGAGGGTCTGCCGGTGGAAGAGCGCGAACATGAGCACGGCGGCGATGCCGAAGCGGACCGCGAGGAAGTCGGCCGACGGGACGTGGTCGACGAGGTCGCGGATGAGGAAGAACGTCGAGCCCCAGACCGCCGTCACGGCGAGCAGGAGCAGGACGGCGAGACGGGCTCGGCCGTCGTGGACCGGCGAGGGGCGTGCGGTCACCTCAGACCGTCGTCACGACGATCTCGGAGCCCTTGGGCTGCTGCGACCCCTCGGGCAGGCTCAGGCCCTGCACCGTGCCGAAGTTGATGCCGGGGATGGCCTGTCGCTCGGTCACCCTGAACCCGGCCGTGGTGAGGATCTGCCGCACCTCGGTGAACTGCTTGCCGATGAGGCCGCCGGGGACGGTGATGAGCACCGGTCCCTTGGAGGTGACGACGGTGACCTTGTCGCCCCTGAAGAGGGTGCCGCCGGCGGGCTCCTGACGGATGATCGAGCCGGCGGGCACGGTGTCGCTGTTCTCCTCGCCGGACACCTCGACGACGAGGCCGGCCTTGCCCAGCGCCGCCTTGGCGGCGTCCAGCGGCTTGCCGGTGAAGTTCTCGACGGGGACCGGCTGACGGCCCTTGCTCACGGTGAGGGCGACGACGCTGCCGCGTTTGAGGGCGGTGCCGGCCTTCGGGGCGGTGGCGATCACCTGTCCGTCGGGAACCTTCTCGTTGAAGGCCTCCGTCACCTTCCCGAGGGCGAGGTTGGCCGCGGTGACCTGCTCGGTCGCTTCGGCGAGGCTCTTGCCCGCAAGGGCTGGGACGGCGTAGCGCTCGGGTCCCTTGGAGACGACGAGGGTGACGACCGTGCCGCGCCGGACCTCGTCGTTGGCCTTGGGGCTGCTCGAGATGACGACCCCGCGGGCCACCGTCTCGCTGAACCCCTCGCGTCGCGACGCGTCGAGGTGCTGGGCGCGCAGGGCGGACTCGGCCGCGACGACGGGCTTGCCGACGACGGCCGGGACGATGGTCGGGGCGCCGGGACCGGCGATGAAGAACCACGCGGTCGCCGACGCGATGGCTGCCGACACGACGACGAGGATCCACGGCCACACGGCACGGCGGCGCCCCTGCGGACCGGAGGTGCGTGCCGGGAGGCCGGCGGTGGCCGGAGGTGCGCCGCGGACCTGCTCGCGCAGGGAGGTCGCGGACGCCGGCTGGTGCTGGGTGCGCTCCCGGGTCGTGGGGCGCTCGACCGGGAGGGCGGTCGTGCGGGTGACGGTGGCGGCGGCGGCCCCGGCGGCGGCAGCGGTGGGGCGGTCGTCGAGCTCGGCCGGGGTGAGTTCGCGCCGCGCGGTGCGCAGGAGCGTCGCGAACGCGGCAGCGTCCGCCGGGCGGCCGTCGGGGTCGCGAGAGGTCGCGGTCGCCACGAGCTCGTCGAGGATCTCCGGGGCATGCGGGTCACGGTCACGCAGCCGCGGCGCACCGGCGTGCACGTGCTGGTAGGCGACGTTGATCGCCGTGTCCCCGTCGAACGCCTTGGAGCCGGTGAGCATCTCGAAGAGCAGGAGCCCGGCCGCGTAGACGTCACTGCGGGCATCGGCGATCCCGCGCTCGACCTGCTCGGGGGAGAGGTAGGAGACCGTGCCGAGCAGCAGCCCGGACGAGGACGTGACGGTGTGGGACGTCACGGCACGGGCAAGCCCGAAGTCGGCGACCTTGACGGCGCCGTCCTCGCGGAGGATGACGTTCTCGGGCTTGACGTCGCGGTGGATGATCCCGGCCCGGTGGGCGGCCGCGAGGGCGTCGAGCACCGGCAGCATGATGTCGACCGCCGCCCGGGGCGTCAGCGCACCCTCGGCCTCGATGACCTCGCGCAGGGTGTGCCCGGGGACGTACTCCATCGCGAGGAACATCCGTCCGTCGTCCTCGCCCTGGTCGAAGACGGCGACGACGCCCGGGTGCGACAGCCGGGCAGCCGACCGGGCCTCACGGTGGAACCGCGAGCGGAAGGCCTCGTCCCGGGCGAGGTGGGGCCGCATGACCTTGAGGGCGACCTCCCGGTCGAGCCGGGTGTCGACCGCGAGGTACACCGAGGCCATGCCACCGTCGGCCAGGCGCTCGAGGACCCGGTATCGGCCGTCGAGGGTCTCGCCGACGAGGTCGTCGGTGGGGGCGGTGGACACCCGACGAGTGTACGGACTGCCCGGAGGCGGCCCGTGGACCCCGGTGCTCGACCCCGCCGGTGTCACATACGGCCCTTGAGTGCCTTGATGTTCGCGACGTAGGCCCGGGTGTCGGTGAACATGCCGCGCGAGCGCACCGAGGCCAGCCCCTGGTAGTACCCGGCGATCGCCTGGTCCTCCGACGCGGCCATCCGGGTGAGCGCCCGGAGCATGACGACGCCAGCGGTGACGTTGTCCTCGGGGTCGAGCAGGTCGAGCTTGCGGCCGATGAGGGACGAGGCCCACTCACCGCCGGACGGGATGACCTGCATGATGCCGACGGCGTTGGCGACCGAGACCTGCCGCTGGTTCCAGCCCGACTCCTGCATCGAGATCGCGAGGGCCAGCCGGGGGTCGACACCGTGACGACGGGCCGTCGAGGCGATGAGCTTCTTGGTCTGGGCCCGCGTGGGAACCGAGCGCTTGGCGAGGATCGCGCGGTTGCGAGCGGCGTTGCGGACGATCTTGTCGGGGTACGTGCGCCCGGCGAACGTGTTGGGCAGGGTCTTCGGCGCCGACTTGCGCGCGGGGGTGCCCGGGATGACGAGCCGCTGGCCGGCGTAGATCGTCGTGCCCCTCAGGCGGTTGGCCTTGACGAGGGCCGAGACGGTGCGGCCGTGCCTGGCGGCGATCCCGAGCAGGGTGTCGCCGTTGCGGACGCGGTATGCCGTCCCCCGCGACTTCGCCGCAGCCGCGGACTTCGCGGTCGCTCGCGCCGGAGCGGCGGCGGTCGAGAGGCGCAGCTTCTGGCCGGGGAAGATGAACGAGCGCGGCGAGATGCCGCTCGCCTTGGCGATCGCCGGCACGGTGGTGCGGTAGCGGGCGGCGATGTCGGAGAGCGTCTCGCCGGCCCGCACCGTGTGGGTGCCGAGCCTGCGTGCGGTGGCGCGCGGGGCCGCCTTGGCCGCGGCCCTCGCGCGGGCCGGCACCTGGATGGTGCTCCCGGCCCAGAGGCGCCGAGCATCGCTGATGCCGTTCCTGGCCGCGAGTGTGCGCGGCGTCGTGCGGAACGTCGCGGCGAGGCCGATGAGCGTGTCACCGCTCCTCACGGTGTAGTTCGTCCAGCCGTGCGGGGCCGGGGTGCTGTGGCTGACCACGTGCGTCGGGATGACTGCGTTCGGTGGCACCGTCGCCGGGGGGAGGGCGATGACCATGGAGGCCGTCCTTTCCGCGACGACGGGGGACCGGCGTCGTGTTGTCTGTGTGACTCCTGAGACAGGCGTTGTCAGAGTAGCGGCTGTGACTAGACTGTGGGGGGATCTGTGGCACGCTGGCCACCGTGAGTGACCAGGAGACCCAGCTCGAGACCCTCGTCGGCCAGTGGCTGACCGTGCCCGACATCGCCGAGCGCCTCGGCATCTCGCTCTCGGACGTGCGTCGTCTCATCGACGACCGCGAGGTGCTCGCCTCGCGTGTCGGCGAGCGCAACGTCGTCGCCGTCCCCGAGAAGTTCTTCGACGACGAGGGCGTGCTCAGCGCGCTCAAGGGCACGTTCACCGTGCTCGGCGACGGTGGCATGAAGGACGACGAGATCGTGCGTTGGCTCTTCACCCCCGACGCGACCCTGCCGGTGGACGGTGCGCCGATCGACGCGCTGCGCGGCGGGTTCAAGACCGAGGTGCGGCGGCGGGCCATGGAGCTCGCCTTCTAGCCCTTCCGTATGCCGTGTGCTCGCCTTGGTTTGTGGGTCGCGCGGTTGTCCCGGTTCGCCGCTGTCCCATCCGCCGCTCGCGCGCTGCGCGCGCTCCCGGCTCCCGCCAGGCCCAGCCTGCGGCGAACCGGGACAACCGCGCTCCCGTTGACCGGTCGCCTTCCCGGCTCCCTCACCTTTCGGCTCGCGAGCCAGGTTGGCCGCGGAAGTCGCAATGACACGGGTGGGACGCACGGCGTCGGTGAGGTGGGTGCGGCAGGGGAGGGGCTGCTGCGTCCTCGGCTGTCTTTGAGGTGACGGGCCGGTCAGGCGGTGCGGGCTGTGCTGATGTGGATGAGGTCGTCGAGGACCTGCTTGGCGTCGGGGGCGACGCCGGTGGCGGCTGCGAGGGAGGTGCGGGCGCTGGTGGCGAGGGTGGTGATCTCGTGCTCGACCGCGTCGACGGCGCCGGAGTCGGTGATGACGGTGCGGAGAGCGTCGACGGTGGCGGGGTCGAGGTCCGGGGTGCCGAGGTGGGTGCGGAGGAGCTCGCGCCCGGCGTCGTCGGTTCCGCTCAGTGTGTGGGCGATGAGCACGGTGCGCTTGCCCTCGCGCAGGTCGTCGCCCGCGGGCTTGCCGGTGGACTCCGGGTCGCCGAAGACGCCGAGGAGGTCGTCGCGCAGCTGGAACGCGTGGCCGAGGTCGAGGCCGTAGGACGAGAGCCGGGCGAGGTCGGAGTCGGGCAGGCCGCCGGCGGTCGCACCGATGAGGAGGGGGTGCTCGACGGTGTACTTGGCGCTCTTGTAGCGGATGACCCGCTGCGCGCGCTCGATCCGTTCGGCCGAGGGGAGGTCGTCCCACGGCCGCACCGAGTCGACGACGTCGAGGAACTGGCCCGCCATGAGCTGGGTGCGCATCCGGTCGAAGACGCCCCGGCCGCGGGCGAGGTCGTCCGCCGGGAGGCCGCTCGTCGCGACGAGCTCGTCGGTCCAGGTGAGGCAGAGATTGCCGGCGAGGATGGCACCCGCGACGCCGAAGCGCTCGTCGTCGCCGCCCCAGCCACGCTCGGTGTGGACGGCCGCGAGCGCGCGGTGGGCGGCCGGCATACCGCGTCGGGTGTCCGAGTCGTCCATGACGTCGTCGTGGATGAGGGCCGCGGCCTGGAAGAACTCCATCGCCGTGGCGAGGCGCACGAGGGCGTCGGAGTCCGGCCGGCCGGCTGCGCGGTGTCCCCAGTAGAGGAAGGCGGCGCGCAGGCGCTTGCCACCCGCGAGCAGCGAGCCGATGCGGTCGAGGAGGTCGGTGACGTCCGGGCCCAGCTCGTCGAGGACGGTCGCCTGGGTGAGCAGCTCTTGGTCGATGCAGGTCTGCACGCGGGCGCGCAGGTCCATCTCGTCCAACGGGCTGGTCACGAACGCTCCTCGCATCTCACGGTGTGTGAGGCACGAGCCTACGGCCTGCGTGCTCGACTAATCTCACCCCTATGCCAGCCCGGTCGATCCCAGCTCTCCTCGCCGGTCCGCGACCTTCGGTGAGCTTCGAGTTCTTCCCGCCCAAGGACGACGCGTCCGAGGCGGCGCTCTGGGACGCCATCCGCCGGCTCGAGCGGGTGCGGCCCGACTTCGTGTCGGTGACCTACGGTGCCGGGGGGTCCACCCAGGACCGCACCGTCCGCGTCACCGAGCGCATCGCCCGCGAGACCACCCTCACCCCGCTGGCCCACCTCACCTGTGTCGGGGCGTCGGTGGAGGACATCCGCCGGGTCGTGGGCCAGTACGCCGCGGCCGGCGTCCGCAACATCCTTGCCCTGCGCGGCGACCCGCCGGGCAACCCCGGTGGCGAGTGGGTCGCCCACCCCGAAGGGCTCAACCACGCGACCGACCTCGTCTCCCTCATCCGCACGCTCGGTGACTTCACCATCGGCGTCGCGGCGTTCCCCGACGTCCACCCCGCCTCACCGGACCTCGACCACGACGTCGAGGTGATGATCAAGAAGGCCGACGCCGGCGCCAGCTTCGCCGTGACGCAGATGGTGTTCGACGCCGACAGCTACCTCCGCCTGCGCGACCGCGTGGCCCAGCACCGCGACCTGCCGATCACGCCCGGGCTCATGCCGGTGACCAACCTCAAGCAGATCACCCGCATGACCCAGCTCATGGGGACGCCCCTGCCGCGGGCGGTGGTGGACCGGCTCGAGGCTGTGGCCGCAGACGCCGACGCGGTGCGCGCGGTCGGTGTCCAGATCGCGACCGAGCTGGCCCAGCGGATGCTCGCCGAGGGCGCACCGGGCCTGCACTTCATCACGATGAACCGCTCCACGGCCACGCTCGAGGTCCACGAGAACCTCGGGCTGTCCACCGGCGCCCGCTGAGGCAGGTCTGCGCTCGCTGACGCAGGTCGTCGGCGGGTGAGTACCTCGGGGGAGCCGATCTGAGTATCCGTACTGATCCCCTGCCCATCCGTTCGACGAAAGAGTGGTCCTGTGGCCGCGTGGCCGGGACGGTGAGTGTGGAGGGGCGCTCGTCTTCCCGGCGACGCGGCCGTCTCGCGTCTAGTCGACCTCGATGGCCTTGCCGCTGGTCAGGCGGAGCAGCTCGTCGTAGGTCGTCATGAAGACCGAGTGGCTGTGCCCGGCCGCCGCCCACACGTGCTCGAAGCTGCTCAGGGTGACGTCGACGACCGTGCGCAGGGGAGTGGGGTGCCCGACGGGGGCCACCCCGCCGATGGCGAAGCCGGTCCACTCGCGCACCTCCTCGGGGGTGGCCTTGTCGAGGGAGGCGAGGTCGAGCAGCCCGGCGATCCGGTCCTGGTCGACGCGGTGCCCGCCCGAGGCGAGAACGAGCAGGGGCTCGGTCGAGCCGTCGTGGCGGCGCCCGGCGAAGACGAGCGAGTTGGCGATCTCGGCGGGCGTGACACCGAGGGCGTCGGCGGCTGCCCGGGCCGTGCGCACGGCGTCGGGGAGGTAGCGCACTACGGGCCGGACATGGTGTGCCGCAAGGGTGCTCAGCACGGCAGCCACCGAGGGATGCGCGCTGAGGTCATGCTCCGACACGGTGTCGCCGGGCTCGGTCATGGCGTCAGCGTAGGGGGTTGACGTCGCCGCGTCCTGCGGTTGTAGAGTGTGGAGATCGAACATTTGTTCGAACGATGTTCGACCCTCTCCCTCACCCCATCCTGTCCTGAGGAGGCCATGTCGTGGTGCGCCGGTACGAAGACCCCGTCGAGGTGCGCGTCGAGGCGGCGATGCCCAGCGCCGAAGGTGTGCTCGCCCTCCGTCCCCGACCGCGCGCGTTCGTCTGGCGCGGCCGCATCCTCGTCATCCGTGACGTCCTCGACGACTGGAGCGAGCGTCGCTCCTGGTGGCGCGACCTCGGTGACCTCGGCGAGCGTCCCGAGCGGCACGTGTGGCGGGTCGAGGCCGGCAGTGCCGCAGGCACCGGGGTCTACGACCTGGCCTCCGACGCCGCCGACGGCTGCAGCGACCCGTGGGTCCTGCTCCGGGCCCAGGACTGACCGCCATGGGTGCCGGTCCCGCGCTCGCGCTCCTCGAGCAGTCCCGCCAGTGCCTCGCCGAGGCGTATGCCGCGGAGCTGGCTGCCGCCCGCTTCGTCGCCTCCCAGGACGCCGCGATGCGGGCGGCGGCAAGCCTCGTCGCCAAGCAGGGACGGACCGGCCCGCAGGACCTCTGGCCGCTCCTGGCCCGCCACGCCCCCGAGCTCGGTGAGTGGGCCGACTTCTTCGCCCTCGCCGCCGTGCGCCGTCACGAGGTCGGGTCGCGCTCGTTGCGGGTCTCGGTGCGTGAGGCCGACGACCTGCTTCGCGCCGCCGAGACCTTCGTCGGCGTCGTCACCTCAGCCCTCGGTATGCCGTCCGGCCAGCCGGCCGTGCACCGTCTCGCCGCCGCTCGCGAGACCGCCTAACCCTCGGCCACCGCCGACTTCTTGCCCCAGGACCACCGCACGGCGCCTCGGGCGGGCCGGATCCGGTGGTGCAGGGGCAAGAAGGCGAAGAGAAGGAACCCCCGTGAACACCGACTTCGTCCACCTCCACGTCGCCTCCGGCTTCTCGATGCGCTTCGGGGCCTCGACCCCCGAGGACCTCGTCGAGCGCGCCGCGGAGCACGGGCAGCCGGCCTTGGCCCTCACCGACCGCGACGGCCTCTACGGCGCGGTGCGGTTCGCGATGGCCTGTGGTCGGGCCGGCATCGACCCGGTCCTCGGTGTCGACCTCGCCGTCGGGGAGCCGCCGGTGCCGGGGCGGGCCCCGGCCCGGGTTCGCACACCGGTGCGCGGTGGGGCGGTCGTCGACCTCCGCCTGCCGCGGGTCACGGTCCTCGCCCGCGGCCGGGGCGCGGGCATCGAGCGGGGGCTCGGGTGGGCTGCCCTGTGCAGGCTCGTGACCGACACCCACCTGCGCGGCGAGCGCGGCACCCCGGTGACGTTGCCGGACCTCGTCGCCCGGTGGTGCCGTGGGGGAGAGCGCAGCCCCGCTCGTGACCCCGAGCCGAGCCGGCTGAGGGTGCTCCTCGGCCCCGACTCCGACGTGGGTCGCGCCGTCCTCGCCCGTCGCCCCACGGAGGCCCGGGCCCGGCTCGAGGCCTGGCGCGCGCTTCTGCCACCCGAGGCGCTCGCGCTCGAGATCGTCGGCAACGGCGGGCCGGAGGGCACTCCCGGGTCGAGGGTCCATGCCCGCCGGATGCTCGGCCTCGCCGACGAGGCGCGAATCCCTGCGGTCCTCACCGCAGCGGTCCGGCACGCCGACCGCGACGGGGTGCGCACGGTCGACGTCCTCGACGCCGCCCGGCGGCTCGTCGTCCTCGACTCCCGCCACCTCGACCGGGTCACCGACGCCGGACACCTCGCGAGCAGCGAGGAGATGTGGGTCCGGGCCCTCGAGGTCACCGGCGACAACGCTCGCGCCGCCCAGCTCGTCGGCGCGACCCTCGCGCTGGCCGACGAGTGCGTCCAGGACGCCCGGGCCGACCTCGGCATCGGCGCCGTCCACCTTCCCGAGCCGGGCATCCTCGGTATCGATGCCGGGGTGGACCCCCAGCAGGTGCTCACCGAGCGGTGTCGCGCCGCCGTCGGTGGGCGCTACCCCGCGATCGGTGACGCGCAACGGCATACGGTCCTGTCCCGGCTCGACGACGAGCTGCGCGTCATCGCCGACCTCGGCTACCCGACCTACTTCCTCACCGTCGCCGAGGTGACCGACCTCATCAAGGCGAGGGGGGTGCGCGTCGCGGCGAGGGGCTCGGGCGCCGGGTCGCTCGTCAACTACCTCCTCGGCATCAGCGGTGTGGACCCGATCCGGCACGACCTGCTCATGGAGCGGTTCTGCTCGCCTCTGCGGGCCGAGCTGCCCGACATCGACGTCGACGTGGAGTCGGCCCGCCGGACCGAGATCTACCAGGCGATCCTCGACCGCTTCGGCGGTGACCGGGTGACGTGCGTGTCGATGATGGACACCTACAAGGTGCGCCACGCCATCCGCGACGTCGGGGCCGCGCTCGGCATGCCGCCCATCGAGATCGACGAGATCGCCAAGGCGTTCCCGCACATCCGGGCGCGAGACGCCCGCAGCGCCATCGCCGACCTGCCCGAGCTGCGCTCCCGCGGGCTGGACGCGCCACGGCTCGACACCTTCTTCGAGCTCGTCGAGCGGCTCGACGGGTTGCCCCGGCACATCGCCCTGCACCCGTGCGGCGTCGTGCTGTCCAACACCGGCCTGCTCGACCGGACGCCCGTCGAGGCGAGCTGGCTGGGCTTCCCGATGAGCCAGTTCGACAAGGACGACGTCGAGACCCTCGGGTTGCTCAAGCTCGACGTCCTCGGCATCCGGATGCAGTCGGCGATGGCCCACGCGGTGTCCGAGGTGCGTCGGGTGGACGGCGTCGACGTCGACCTCGACGACGAGGCACAGGTGCCGCTCGACGACGAGGCGACCTTCCGGCTCATCCGCACCTCGCACACCCTCGGGTGCTTCCAGATCGAGAGCCCGGGCCAGCGCGAGCTCATCGGCAAGTTCGGGCCCGAGCGCTTCGGCGACCTCATCATCGACATCTCGCTGTTCCGCCCCGGGCCGGTGAAGTCCGACATGATCACGCCGTTCCTCGAGAGCCGGCACGGCTGGTCCAAGCGTCGGCTGCTGCACCCGACACTCGAGCCGGCCCTCGCCGAGACCGAGGGTGTCGTCGTCTTCCACGAGCAGGTGCTGCGAATCGTCGCCGAGACGACCGGGGTGACCCTGGCCCAGGCCGACGAGGTGCGGCGCACCATGGGCACGCCCCAGGGCCAGCTCGACATCGAGGCGTGGTGGCGCCCGGCAGCCCGTGCACGTGGCTACGCGCCCGACGACGTCGACCGCATCTGGGAGGTCCTCAAGTCGTTCGCGTCGTTCGGCTTCTGCAAGGCGCACGCGGCCGCCTTCGCCCTGCCGACCTACCACTCGGCCTGGCTCAAGACCCACCACCCCGCGGCGTTCCTCGCCGGGGTGCTCACCCACGACCCGGGCATGTATCCCAAGCGGCTCATCCTCGACGACGCCCGCTCGCTGGGGATCGCCGTGCTCGGTCTCGACGTCAACGCCTCGGGCGACACCTACCGGATCGAGCGGCTCGACGATGCAGGACGCGGTGGCGGCTCCGGCTTCACCCCCGTGCACCCCGACCTGCCCGACGCGAGCGACTACGGCATCCGCCTCTCCCTCACCGACGTCAAGGGCATCAGCGACGCCGAGGTTGCGAGCATCGTTGCGGCACAGCCGTTCTCGAATCTCGGCGACTTCTGGTCACGGGCCACCGTGAGCCGTCCGGTCGTCGAGCGGCTCGTCCTCGCCGGTGCGTTCGACGCCATGCACGGCATCGGTGCCACGGGATCCGGGCTGGGCCGTCGTGGCCGCATCACCCGTCGCGACCTGCTGCTCCACGTCGGTGAGCTCGACCGGTGGGAGCGGGCGAGCACCGGCCGGTCGTCGCGACGGAGGGTCCCGCCACCGTCCCTGGGGAGTGACCAGGTGCGCGAACGTGCGGCGGCACAGTCGCAGGCGGCTCGCCCCGTGGTCGCTGCCGCCGAGCAGTCGGTCCAGCTCACCCTCGACCTCGGCGACCGGCCCGAGCTCACCCCGGGCACCGGCCTGCCCGAGATGACCGGAACCGAGCGGGTGCGGGCCGAGCTCGACGTCCTCGGCCTCGACGCCTCGGCCCACGTCGTCGAGTTCTACGGGCCGATGCTCGACGCCCTCGGGGTGGTCCGCAGCAAGGATCTGCTCACCGCCCGCAGCCGCAGCGAGGTGTGGATCGCAGGGGTCAAGGTAGCCACGCAGACCCCGCCGATCCGCTCTGGTCGCCGCGTCGTCTTCCTCACCCTCGACGACGCGACCGGTCCGGTCGACGCGACCTTCTTCGAGGACGTCCAGGGCCCGTATGCCGCGACCGTGTTCCACTCCTGGCTGCTCCTCGTGCGTGGGGTGGTCCGGCGCACCGGCCCTCGCGGGATTTCGGTGCGGGCGACCGGGGCGTGGGAGCTCGCCGGTCTGTGGGACGCGTGGCGCGACGGCGGGCACTCCGCGGTCGTGCGTGCCCTCGAGGCCGCAGACGCGGAGGCCGTGGCTCGCGCGGAGGCGGGGGAGCGGGAGGCCGACGCCCGGGGTCGGAGGCGGGTGCTCGTCCACGCGTCCGGGTTCAAGCAGTCGCCCTACGCCGACATCAAGCCCGCGGGGTCGCCGACGACCGACGGTCACCGGGTCGCCTCGATCGTCGTGCCGGAGCACGGGACGCCGTCGCGCAAGCTCTGGCACTCCAGCCCCGGCAGCTCCGGCCACTGACACCCGTCAGGGTCGGTCAGGAATCGAGAAGCACCCCCTCGGTCCACCGTCCTACCGTGAGGTCATGACCACGAAGACCACAGCCACGAAGAGCACTGCGAAGAAGACCACCACCAAGGCGGCCGCCAGGACCGCCACCACGAAGGTGTCCACCGACGGGTTCAGTGCCGACGAGCGGGCGGCGATGAAGGAGCGGGCCAAGGAGCTGCGCGCCGAGGCCAAGGGTGCCAAGGACCGCGCCAAGGGTGAGGCCGACCTCCTGTCCAAGATCGAGGAGATGCCCGACGCCGACCGGGCGCTGGCCGAGACGATCCACGCCATCGTCACCAAGCACGCGCCGGAGCTCTTGCCCAGGACCTGGTACGGCATGCCGGCCTACGCCGACGCCAACGGCAAGGCGGTCTGCTTCTTCAAGGCGGCCTCGAAGTTCGGCTCCCGCTACGCCGAGCTCGGGTTCAACGAGGAGGCGCGCCTCGACGACGGCAGCATGTGGCCGACCGCCTACGCGATCACCCGGCTCACGTCCGCCGACGAGAAGCACATCGCGACACTCGTCAAGAAGGCGGTCGGCTGACGCGCGCCCGCCCTCGCGCCCGCTCGCGAGCTCAAGGGGTGGCGACGGGCCGCCCGACCAGCATGGACTCGAGCTGCTCGGGCGGGAACGTCGCCGCCGTCTCCGGGTCGGCCTGAGCACCGAGGAACGTCGAGTGTGCGACGGTGCACACCGTCGAGCGCCGCGCCCTGGCCGCCGCGATCGTCGCGATCTCGAAGCGGCGCCGGTCCATCCCTCCGCGGATGGTGTGGTTGAGGGCTCCCCAGGCCTGCGCGACGTCGGGTCGGTGGGAGAAGGCCCCTGCGTAGTCCGGCAGGAAGCCCCACATGGCCTGCTGGGACTCGTACCAGGTGCGGAGCTCATCGTCGGCCGCGTCCGTCTCGAGTCGTGTGATGAACATGCGTCGAGTCTTCCGGCATCGGAAGGCCTTGTCTGCCCGACGGGAGTGACCGGACCTCGAGCAGTGGAGTCTCCCAGGGCCCGGACACAGGGACACCGACGTGACGGACCACGGGGCTGCCGACTCCTGTCGTGCCGGACAACTAGGCTGGCGGGACGCGTCGGACCTGGTCCGAGCGATGCCCCGGCCGCCTCGCGGCCACGACGACGAAGAGGTGGATCCGTGACCGAGGACGCGACGACCGTGCGCCGCACCGGCGTCTCGACGGCGCCCCGGACCGCCGCGATGTGGGCGGCCGTCGACGGCGTCGTGCGCGAGCGCAGTGCCGAGCTCGGCCGTCCCCTCCGGGTCATCGACCTGGGGGGTGGCACCGGTGGGCTCGCCGTCCCCCTCGCCGTCGCCGGGCACGACGTCACCGTCGTCGACCCCAGCCCCGATGCCTTGGCGTCCCTGCGCCGTCGCGCCGCCGAGGCCCAGGCGTCCTCGCGAGTCAGTGCGGTGCAGGGCGATGCCGAGACCCTCGCGTCGCTCGTCGGGCGCGACCGGCCCGACCTCGTCCTGTGCCACGGCACCCTCGAGTACGTCGACGACCCGGAGGCGACCCTGCGCCTCATCGCGGGCGTCCTCGCCCCAGGCGGCATCCTCAGTCTCGTCGTGCCCCAGCGCTCGGCGGCCGTCATCGCCCGCGCCCTCGCCGGGCAGTTCGCCCAGGCACGAGCCGCGCTCGACCGCCCCGACGGCCGGTGGGGCGACGCCGACCCGGTGCCGCGTCGCTTCGACCGCTCGGCGGTCCTCGCCCTCGTCGAGGCCGCCGGCCTGACGCCGACCGAGGCACACGGCATACGGATCTTCAGCGACCTCGTGCCGTCCGCTCTCGTCGACTCCGACGCCGACCGCACCGCCCTGCTCGACCTCGAGCGCGCGGTCGTGTCACACCCCGAGTTCGCCGTGCTCGCCGACCTCGGCACGTCCCTGCACGTCATCGCCACCCGTACCTGAGAGCGGCCGTGAGCCGTCGCCAGTTCAGCCTCCCCGAGCGCTCGTCGAGCCAGCCGCCCGACGACACCGGGTGCACGATCCTGCACGTCGACATGGACGCGTTCTACGCCTCCGCCACGCTGCTCTCGCACCCCGAGCTCGTCGGCACGCCGGTCATCATCGGCGGCGGGAACCGCGGGGTCGTCCTCTCGGCGACCTACGAGGCCCGCCGCTTCGGGGTCGCATCGGCGATGCCGATGACCCGGGCGCGCCGGCTCTGCCCGCAGGCGACGGTCCTCGCCCCCGACCACCGCCTGTATGCCGCGATCTCGGCAGCCGTGATGGAGACCTTCCGCGCGGTGACGCCCGACATCGAGCCGCTGTCGCTCGACGAGGCCTTCCTCGACGTGTCGGGTGCCCTGCGCCGGCTCGGCTCACCCGCCACGATCGGCGCCCGGATCCGCGACACCGTCCACGACGAGCAGGGGATCACGTGCTCGGTCGGCGTCGCATCGACGAAGTTCGTCGCCAAGATCGCGTCCGGGCTCGCCAAGCCCGACGGGATGGTCGTCGTCCCGCGAGACGAGGTGATCCCGTTCGTCCAGCAGCTCCCGGTCGGCGCGCTGTGGGGAGTGGGGGAGAAGACCGAGGAGCAGCTGCTGCGGCTCGGCCTGAGGACGGTCGCCGACATCGCGCACACGCCGCTGCCGACCCTGGTGCGTGGACTGGGCGAGGCGACCGGCAACCACCTCCACCAGCTCGCGTGGGGCCGCGACCCGCGGTCGGTGCAGCGTGAGCACCGCGAGAAGAGCATCGGCGCCGACGAGACGTTCGAGTACGACATCGACGACCCGCGCGAGATCCACCGCCACCTGCTGCGGCTCAGCGACCGCGTGGCGGCGCGGCTCAGGGCGGCGAGGATGACCGGGCGGACCGTGTCGATCAAGGTGCGGTTCTCGGACTTCACGACGATCACCCGGGCCCGGACCCTGCGAGAGCCGACGGACACGAGCCGCGAGATCTACGAGACGGCGACCTCGCTGTTCGACGCCCTCGGCCTGCAGCGGGCGCGCATCAGGCTCGTGGGGGTGCGTCTCGAGAAGCTCGTCGGGGTCGAGTCGGCCCCGATCCAGGGGATGCTCGGCGAGGCCGACCACGGCTGGCGCGACGCCGATCGGGCCGTCGATCGGGCCAGTGCGCGCTTCGGAGCGGGCTCCGTGCGTCCCGCCAGCCTGATCGACCGGGGCCGATCTACCGCCCGGGACGATCGCGACCTATCCTGAGAGAACCAGCACAGACGCTGGCGAAGCAACGAAACCGCAGCGCCAAGCGTTGTCGTTGGTGGAAGATCATCAATGAGGGCGCAACAGACGCGCCGCACACCTGGAGGACGCCGTGCCGCTTTCGGAGCACGAGCAGAGGATGCTCGAGCAGTTGGAGCAGGCCCTCGCTGCCGAGGACCCCAAGTTCGCCTCCAGCATGGAGGGATCGCGACGGGGTGGTCCCACGCGTCTCAGGTGGATCGTCGGTGTCGTCGGTGTGCTGCTCGGCCTCGGGCTGGTCCTCGTGGGGATCAACACCACGATGTGGGTCGGTGCGGCCGGCTTCGCGGTGATGGTGGCGGCAGCGGCCTTCGCCCTCACGCCCCCACGCCGGGGCGGCAAGCTCGCGGTCGTGCGGGGCGACGGGACGACCGGCCCGGCGAGCTCGGGCCGCAAGCAGAAGAGCGGCTCCGGCTTCATGGACAAGCTCGACGACCGCTGGGACCGGCGCGGCCGAGACGGCTGGAGCTGACCCACCCCGCCAGCCCTCCACAGGGCGGGTGACCGAGTCTCACTCGGCGCGTGGGCGCCGCGAACCCGGGTGAGTTCTTGGTCGGGTGACCCGACCAGGGCTCGATGAGCGAGGGCTCGTCAGGTGGCGACGACGCCGATCACCCAGGTGGTCGCGATGAGCAGGCCGGCGCACAGCTCGATGCCCATGCTCATCGCGATCGCCTTGAGTGCGTGCTTGGTGCGGGTCCACGCCTGGGCCCGGTCGCGGCTGCGCCCGTGCTCGACGAGGTAGATCCCGAGGACGAACCCGGCGAAGAAGCCGACCACCGGGATGACGAACATCCCGACGATGCCGAGCAGCACGGCGAGGAGCAGGGTGGAGGTCTTGACCCCCTGCTGCCGCAGCCGCCGGCCGGGGACGAGGAACTGGATCGCGACGCCAGCGACGTAGATGGCCAGGCAGAGGAAGAAGATGGTCCACGCCGTGGACCCGCCGGTCTCGTAGGCCCAGAGGAGCACGCCGAGCACGGCGAGGAGCAGGCCGGGGATGACCGGAACGACGATGCCGGCGATCCCCACGAGAATGAGGATCGCCGGCACCCAGACGTCGGTGCCCTCCGGCAGGAGGTTCACGAACGAGGTCAGACGTCGATGTCCGCGGCGGTGGGCGGCTCCGTCAGTCGGTCGCTCTCGTCCACGATGTCCGCGTGGTCACGCAGCTTCGGGAGGTGCTCGCGGCCGTGGTGGGCGCAGAAGAGCAGCTCACCGCCGACGTGGAGCGTGGCGCGAACATAGGCCTGGGCACCACAGCGGTCGCAGCGGTCCGCGGCGGTCAGGTTGGGTGCCAGTGCGGTCGTCACATCGGCCTCCTCGGCTGATCTCGTCAGTGGGCCCACGCGGTTGCGTGGGCGTCAAGCGTTGCAACAGTCAAACACGCCGGACTCTTCCCGAGTGGGACGTGCCCGTGATGTGACCGTACTGATGCCGACATCGTGATCATTCCCCACGCCCCCGACAGCGCGCCTCGTCGGGGTCGTCGGAGGGCGGAGCTAGCCTGAGGCGGACACCCGAGGCGAGCGGCCGGCATACGGTCCCTGCTCCCTGCCCGGCACCGACGGCACGACCTCGATAGGAACGCATGAGCCCCGCCTCCACCGCCAAGAAGGCCGCGACGACCAAGTCGACGTCCGACTACAGCGCGCACCACCTGCAGGTCCTCGAGGGGCTCGAGGCGGTCCGCAAGCGCCCCGGCATGTACATCGGGTCCACCGACAGCCGCGGCCTCATGCACTGCCTCTGGGAGATCATCGACAACGCGGTCGACGAGGCACTCGGTGGGCACGGCGACCGCATCGACGTCGTCCTGCACCAGGACGGGTCGGTCGAGGTCCGGGACACCGCTCGCGGCATCCCGGTCGACATCGAGCCGCGCACCGGGCTCACGGGTGTCGAGGTGGTCTTCACCAAGCTGCACGCCGGAGGCAAGTTCGGTGGCGGCTCCTACACCGCCTCCGGTGGTCTGCACGGCGTCGGCGCGTCCGTCGTCAACGCGCTCTCCGCCCGGCTCGACGTCGAGGTCGACCGCGGGGGCAAGACCTACGCCATGAGCTTCCGCCGTGGCGAGCCCGGCTACTTCCCCGACGTCGCGAGCGCCGACAAGAGCCCCGACCACGAGTTCACGCCCTACGAGCGCACGAGCGAGCTCGCCGTCATCGGCAAGGCCAAGCGGGGGGTCACGGGCACGCGGATCCGCTACTGGGCCGACCCGCAGATCTTCCTCAAGGACGCCGAGTTCGACTACGACGGCCTCGTGGCCCGGGCCCGGCAGACCTCCTTCCTCGTCCCCGGGCTCACCCTCGTCATCCGTGACGAGCGCGGCCTGCCGGGCACGGCGGGGGAGCACGGCCCGCACGAGGAGGTGTTCGTCCACGACGGCGGCATCAGCGAGTTCGCCGAGTTCCTCGCACCCGACCCGTCCGTCACCGACGTGTGGCGCCTCCAGGGCAGCGGCCACTTCACCGAGACCGTCCCGGTGCTCGACTCCAAGGGCCACATGAGCCCGCAGGACGTCGAGCGCGAGTGCGAGGTCGACATCGCGGTCCGGTGGGGCACCGGCTACGACGCCAAGGTGAGCTCCTTCGTCAACATCATCGCCACGCCCAAGGGCGGTACCCATCTCGCCGGCTTCGAGCAGGCCCTGCTCAAGGTGTTCCGCAAGCAGCTCGAGGTCAACTCGCGCCGCCTCAAGGTGGGCAGCGACAAGGTCGAGAAGGACGACATCCTCGCCGGGCTGACGGCCGTCGTCACGGTGCGCCTCGCCGAGCCGCAGTTCGAGGGCCAGACCAAGGAGGTCCTCGGCACCAACGCCGTGCGTGCCATCGTCGCCAAGGTCGTCGAGAAGGAGCTCACGGGCACCCTGACCTCGACCAAGCGGGGCGAGAAGCAGCAGGCCGCCATGCTCCTCGAGAAGGTCACCGCCGAGATGAAGTCGCGGATCAGCGCGCGGCTGCACAAGGAGACCCAGCGAAAGAAGAACGCGCTCGAGACCTCCTCGCTCCCGGCCAAGCTCGCCGACTGCCGCAGCAACGACATCGAGCGCACCGAGCTGTTCATCGTCGAGGGTGATAGCGCCCTGGGCACCGCCAAGCTCGCCCGCGACTCCGACGTGCAGGCCCTGCTGCCCATCCGCGGCAAGATCCTCAACGTCCAGAAGGCCTCGCTCACCGACATGCTCGGCAACGCCGAGTGCGCCGCGATCATCCAGGTCATCGGCGCCGGGTCCGGCCGCACGTTCGACGTCGACGCGGCCCGCTACGGCAAGGTCATCATCATGACCGACGCCGACGTCGACGGCGCCCACATCCGCACCCTGCTGCTCACCCTGTTCTTCCGCTACATGCGACCCCTCGTGGAGGCCGGCAAGGTCTACGCCGCGGTGCCTCCGCTGCACCGCATCGAGGTCTCCGGAGCCGGTGCCCGCAAGGGTGAGCTGATCTACACCTACTCCGAGGGTGAGATGCGCAAGACGGTCGCCTCGCTCACCAAGCGCGGACGCTCCATCAAGCAGCCCATGCAGCGCTACAAGGGCCTGGGTGAGATGGACGCCGACCAGCTCGCCGAGACGACGATGGACCCGCACCACCGCACCCTGCGCAAGGTGACAATGGCCGACGCCGAGCAGGCCGAGCGGATCTTCGAGCTGCTCATGGGCAACGAGGTCGCTCCCCGCCGGGACTTCATCGTGCGCGGGTCGGCCCAGCTGGACCGCGAGCGGATCGACGCCTGACGGTGTGGACGTCGGGGACGTGAGTTCACGGCACGCCGCGCGTACGCGTTGCTCCAAGACGTGATGTGGGACACAGTAAGCCGATAGGCGTCGGGACACCGAGGCCCGGACCAGGAGGCGTGCACATGAGTGGGACCACCGACGACCGGGGAGGCGTGGGCGTCAGCGACGCACCCCACAACCGAGAGCCCGAGCTGCACCGCGTCATGGGGGCCAAGCTCCTCCTGCTCTTCATCGTCGGAGACATCCTGGGCACCGGGGTCTACGCCCTCACGGGGACGGTCGCCGGCGAGGTCGGCGGAGCCGCGTGGGCACCCTTCCTCGTCGCCTTCGTCATCGCGACGATCACGGCCTTCTCGTACCTCGAGCTCGTGACGAAGTACCCCCAGGCAGCGGGTGCGGCGCTCTACACCCACAAGGCGTTCGGCATCCACTTCGTCACCTTCCTGGTCGCCTTCGCCGTCATGTGCTCGGGCATCACCTCGGCGTCGACGGCCTCCAACGCGTTCGCCGGCTTCCTCCGGGACGGGATCGGTGCGGACTGGGTGTCGGGCGACGCCCCGCTGCTCCTCATTGCCCTCGGGTTCATGGCCCTCGTCGCGGCGATCAACTTCCGCGGAGTCGGTGAGAGCGTCAAGGCCAACGTCGTCCTGACGATGGTGGAGCTCTCCGGTCTGCTGCTCATCATCTTCATCGGCCTGTATGCCGTCACCCAGGGCAAGGCGGACTTCTCGCGGACGGTGGTCTTCGACTCCCCGAGCGACAAGAGCACGTTCTTCGCGATCACCGCGGCCACCTCGCTGGCCTTCTTCGCGATGGTCGGCTTCGAGGACTCGGTCAACATGGCCGAGGAGACCAAGGACCCGGTGCGCGACTTCCCCCGAATGATGCTCACCGGGCTGGGCATCACCGGGCTCATCTACGTCCTGGTGTCGATCACCGCGGTCGCCCTGGTGCCCGTGGGTGAGCTGGCCAATCCCGACAACGAGTCCGCACTCACCCAAGTGGTCGCGACCGGGGCACCGAACTTCCCGTTCGACAAGCTCTTCCCGTTCATCGGCATGTTCGCCGTCGCGAACTCGGCGCTCATCAACATGCTCATGGCCAGCCGACTGCTCTACGGCATGGCCAAGCAGGAGGTCCTGCCGCCGTTCCTCGGCAAGGTGCACCCCTCCCGTCGCACCCCGTGGGCTGCCATCCTCTTCACCACGGCCATTGCCTTCGGGCTGATCTACTTCGTGGCGACCCGCTCGGACTCGGACATCATCGCCGCCCTGGGCGGCACCACGGCGCTGCTGCTCCTCGGGGTGTTCACGATCGTCAACATCTGTGTGCTCGTGCTCCGCAAGGACCCGATCGACCGGCCCCACTTCGTCGCCCCGACCGTGCTGCCAGTCCTGGGTGCGCTCGCCTGTGCGTTCATGGTCGGACCGTGGACCGGGCGAGACACGATCCAGTACCGGATCGCCGGCTGGCTCCTCGCCATCGGCGTGGTGCTGTGGGCGCTCACCTGGATCGTCAACCGGTTCTTCTTCGCGAAGAAGACCTACCTGCGCGACCCCGAGGAGATCGACGACCCGGACCACGTGCACCACGGCTGATCGGGCCCCTGCAGGCCGCGGGCACTCCCACGGGGCGCGACGCGGCCGAGCGACACCCGACAGTCCACGAGCGCCTCGCGCCGTCCGCCGCGCTCAGCGGGTGGGCGGCGCGGTGCTGTGCCGGACGACGAGCTCGGTGGGGACGACGACCTCGGTCGCCGTCCCGCCGGGGGTGTCGACCCCGAGGGCGCGGAGCAGGATCTCGGCGGCCTGACGACCCTGGGCGACGACGTCCTGTCGCACCGTGGTGAGCCCGAGGACGTTGCTCAGCGCGTGGTCGTCGATCCCGATGACCGAGAGGTCCTCGGGGATGCGCAGGCCCTGGGCGCGGGCGGCGGCCATGACACCGATCGCCATCTCGTCCGAGGCAGCGGCGACGGCGGTCGGCCGGTCCGGCGAGGCGAGGAGGGTGCGGGTGTCGTGCGCGGCGCTGTCGGCGCTCCAGTCCGAGCCGAGGATCCACTGCTTGTGCTCGGCCAGCCCGTGGCTGCGCATGACGTCACGGAACGCGTCGAGGCGCGCCTGCGGGGTCTGGATGTGGGCGACGTTCGAGGGGACCGCGCCGACGTAGGCGATGCGCTCGTGCCCGAGCGAGACGAGGTGCTCGGTGGCGATCCGCATCGCCTGCGCGTCGTCGATCCGGACGTTGGGACGGTCGGCGACGGGGGTGCCGATCGCGACCAGGGGGAGGCCGAGGCGGTCGACGAGCTCGAGCTCCTCGTCGGTCATCGGCAGGTTGAGCGTGATGACGCCGTCGACCCGCTTCCAGAGCATGTTCTGCGAGAGCGGCAGGCGCCGGTCGTACGACTCGTCCTCGAGGTCGAACAGGAGGACGTGGTGGCCGTGCCGGCGCAGCGTCTTCTCGATCGCGCTCACGACCGTGGCGAAGAACCACCGGGTGAGGAAGGGCGCGACCACACCGACGACCTGCGTGCGGCCGGAGGCGAGGGACGTGGCCGTCGGGCTCGCGACGTAGTCAAGCTCGGTCGCGACCTTGAAGACCCGCTCGCGCGTCCTCGGGCTCACGCGGTCGAGCCCCCGGAGTGCGCGGGAGACCGTGGCCACAGAGACCCCAGCCTCCCGCGCGACATCCGTGATCGTGCTCATCCGCCGTCGGCGGTCGGGAGCAGACATGTCTGTCAGCCCTTCAGACCACCTGCGAGCAAGCCGCGGACGAAGAACCGCTGCAGCGCGAGGAACACCACGACGGGGACGATCATCGAGATGAACGCACCTGCCGACAGGAGGTACCAGGCACTGCCACGCGTACCGGCGAGCTCGGCGACGCGGACGGTGATCGGGGCGACCTCGGGCGTGCCACCGAGGAAGATCAACGAGACGAGCAGGTCGTTCCAGACCCAGAGGAACTGGAAGATGCCGAACGCCGCGATCGCCGGGGTGAGCAGGGGAAGGAGGATCTTGAAGAAGATCGTCACGTGCCCCGCGCCGTCGACCCGAGCCGCCTCCATGAGCTCGCCCGGGAGCTCGCGCATGAAGTTGTGGATGAGGAAGGTCGCCAGCGGTAGGGCGAAGATCGTGTGCGATATCCACACGCTCCAGTAGGAGGCGCCGAACCCGAGCTTGTTCGTGTAGATGTCGAGCAGGGGGATGAGCGCGATCTGCAGCGGGACGATCTGCAGGGCGAAGACCGCCACGAAGAGCGCGTCGCGCCCCGGGAACGGCATCCACGCGAACGCGTAGGCGGCGAGCGAGGCCAGGAAGATCGGCAGCATGACGGCCGGCACCGTGATGACGATCGTGTTGATGAAGTACTGCGTGAAGCTGGCCGAGCTGCCGGGCTCGAGGGCCTGACGGTAGTTCTCGAGCGTGAAGGCGTCCGGGTTGGCGAACGCGTTCCACCACCCGTTGCGGTTGATGTCCCGCTGGGTCCTGAACGAGGTGACGAGCAGGCCGAGGGTCGGCGTCGTCCACAGGACGGCGATGACCACGGCGACGAGGCTGGCCCAGCGCGAGGTGAGCGCGCTGGCGGCGTCGCCGCTGGCGGACTTCTTCGCCTTCTTGGCCTTCGTGGCGGGGGCAACGACCTCGTCGGGGGAGACCGACTCGGGCGTGGCCGCCGGTTGCAGGGTGCTCACGACTCAGGCCTCCTTGCGCATCTGGACGATGTTGTAGCCGACGATCGGGATGACGAGGACGAAGAGCAGCACCGCGAGCGCAGCACCCAGTCCGGGGGCGTCGTAGCGGAAGCTCTGGTTGTAGAACTCGTTGGCGACCACAGAGGTCTCGAACTGCCCGGCCGTCATCGTGCGGACGATGTCGAAGACCTTGAGCGTGCCGATGCCGATGGTCGTGAGGACGACGATGAGGGCGGCCCGGATGCTCGGCAGCGTGATGTGCCGGAACATCTTGAACCCATACACGCCGTCCAGTCGGGCGGCCTCGATGATGTCGTCCGGGATGGCCTTGATCGCTGCCGAGAGGATGGTCATGGCGAAGCCGGCCTGGATCCACACCATGACGATGATGAGCATGATGGTGTTGACGGGCGCATCGAGGAGGAACTGGCGACTGTCGAGGCCGACCATCGTGAGGATCTGGTTGAGCAGGCCGATCTGCGGACGCGCGGTCGGCTTGTACTGGTAGACGAACTTCCAGATGATGCCGGCGCCGACCATCGAGATGGCCATCGGCAGGAAGATCAGCGCCTTGGCGAAGGCCTCACCGCGGGCGCGGTCGATGAGGATGGCGTACAGCAGGCCGATCGCGGACGCGAGGAACGGCACGAGGATGACCCAGAGTGCCGTGTTGCGCAGGACGATGAGCAGCTCGGGCTGGGTGAACATCGCCGAGTAGTTGTCGAACGAGAAGCTGCCCTCCCCGGACTTCCCGCGCACGGACTGGATGATCGTGAGGATCGCGGGGTACATGAGGCCGACTGCGAGCAGCAGCACGGCAGGGGCGGCGAACAACGCGCCCTGTGCTCGCTCGCCCTTGCGGCCTTTGAAGAGCGAGGCGAGGAACAGGACGAGCCCGAACACGGCGGCGAAGAACGCGATCGCGAAGAACATGAGCAGGAACTTGCCCAGGGTGCTCTCGGCGCGCAGCAACGGCTCGGGGATTGCGGACGGCGCGGCGCTCAGCAGGCTCGCGACCATGACTCGACCTCCGGGGGGTGAGGGTGCAGGAAGAAGGAAGCCGGGGTGGGGTGGAACCCACCCCACCCCGGCGTGTGACCGATCAGCCGATCAGGTCAGGACTTCGGCCAGGAGTTCTCGATGTAGTCGAGAGTCGCCTTGTCGTCCTGCCCGGTGATCCAGTTGGTCATGCCCTTCCAGAACGTGCCCGAGCCGACAGCGCCGGGCATGAGGTCGGAGCCGTCGAACCGGAAGGTCGCGCTCTTGTCCGTGAGGGTCTTCGCGGACAGGTTGTCGATCGGGTTCTTGAGCAGCTCCGGGTCGACGTTGATGTTGGCCGTGAGGCAGCCGCCGGTGCCACAGGTCTTGGCCCGCTCCGTCGCCCACTCGGTCGAGGCGAGGTAGGTCTGGAACGCCTTGACCTCGGGGGCGTCGCGGAAGGCAGCAGTCACCTCACCGGCGCCGAGCACCGGCTTGCTGGACTCGTCCTTGGCCGGGAGGTAGAAGGCCCAGACGTCGCCGTCCTCGGCGACGTTGGTGCCCTCGGGGAAGTTCGCGGCGTAGAACGAGGCCTGGCGGTGGAGGTAGCAGCCGCCGTTGTCGAGGATCTGCAGTCCCGCGTCCTGGAACGACGTCGACGCGATCGTCTTGACGTCACCGTGCTGCCCGTTGACGTACTTCGGGTTCTTGAGGATCTTGCCGACCTCGGCGAGGGCCGTCGCGACCGCGGGGTCGTTGAACGGGATCTCGTGGGCGACCCACTTGTCGTAGACCTCCGGACCCGCCGTGCGGAGCATGACGTCCTCGACCCAGTCGGTGGCCGGCCAGCCGGTGGCGTCGCCCGACTCGATGCCTGCACACCAGGGCTTGGCGTCAGGGTCGTCGTTCGCGATCTTCTCGGTGAGGGCGAGCAGGGCATCCCACGTCTTGGGGACCTCGTAGCCCTTCTCCTCGAAGGCGGTCGGCGAGTACCAGACATAGGACTTGACGTTGGCACCCAGGGGAGCGGCGTAGAACTTGCCGTCGACGGTGCCGTAGGTCTTCCAGTCGGGCATGTTCTTGTCGACGTTGGCCTCGGCCTCCGGCGGCGCGGGAATGACCTTGCCGGTCGCCACGAGAGTCTTGAGCAGACCGGGCTGCGGGAGGTAGGCGATGTCGGGGGCGTTGCCACCCTTGACGCGCACGGAGATCTGGGCCTCCATCTCGCGGGAGCCTTCGTACTTGATCGTGACGCCGGTGCACTCCTCGAACGGCTTGTAGGACGCGATGTGCGGGCCGTCCTCGGGGGCGACGATCGTCGTGTAGACCGACACCTCCTTGCCCTTGAGGTCGCCGAACTTCTCGTACACCGAGCAGTCGATCTTGGTGTCCGAGGCGGCGTCCGCGTCGGTGTCGCCGCCGTCGTCGGACCCGCCGCACGCAGCCAGTCCGAGAGAGACCGCCGCGAGGGTCGCGAAGACCTTCGCTGAACGGCGATGAGATTTGAGGGCCATTGCCCGCCTCCATCTGTTGCAGGGGACGCGCCGTGGCCGTTCGGTGGACCTCGACGCTGAGGGTGATCCGTCTCGCAGTGTAAAAGCGGTTACATCGCGCCGTCTGCATTTCTCCGAGATTGTCCGGTCACGATCACGTAACGCGAAAGTGACGCGGGGCCAACGGCATACGCGCGTATGCCGGCCCACGCAGAGCGTGGGACCCGCGCTCACCTCACGCCGGAGGGGCGCCGATCCCGGTGATCACCGAGCTGCCCTGGATGCCGGAGTCGTCGCGTCTGCCGACGGCCTCGGGGAGCTCGACCGCGACGCCACCGGCGCCGCTCGCCCGTGCCGGTGTGGCACCGACCCAGGCGAGCACGAGGGTGTCCTCGCCCTTGAGGAAGCGGTGAGCCCGGACGCCACCGGTGCCGCGGCCCTTGGCGGGGTACTCGGCGTAGGGCGTCACCTTGATCGCGCCCGGCTGTGTACCCGGCAGGGCGTCGGCCGACCCGGAGGCGGTGACGACGACCGCCTCGCGACCGGGGTCCACGACGCCGAAGAAGGCGACCTGCTGCCGGGGGGTGAGGCGGATGCCCGCCATGCCGCCGGCGGTGCGGCCCTGGGGACGGACCGCGCTGGCCGTGAAGCGGAGCAGCTGGGCGTCGGAGGTGACGAACACGAGGTCCTCGTCGCCGCTGACGACCTGCCCCGCACCGACGACGCTGTCGCCGTCCCGGAGCGAGATGACCTCCCAGTCGTGGGTCTTGGGCTGGTCGGGGGTGACCCGCTTGACGACGCCCTGGGCCGTGCCGAGGGCGAGCCCGGGGCCGTCGGGGTCGAGCGAGACGATCGTCACCGGCTCCTCGCCGCGCGGCAGGTCGACGTAGGCGGCCAGCGGCGCGCCCCCGGACAGCGACGGCGCGCCTCCGAGAGGCGGCAGGGTCGGCAGCTCGAGGGCGCTGATCCGGATCATCCTGCCGCGGCTCGTCACCAGCCCGACCTCACCACGGGCGGTGGTGGTCACGGCGGCGACGACCGCGTCGTGCTTGGCGCGCGGCCCCTCGGCCGGGATGGGTTCGGCGTTGGAGGTGCGGGCGAGCAGGCCGGTCGTGGACAGCAGCACGTGGCACGGGTCGTCGCTCACCTCGAGCGGGGTCGCGGTGCTCACCGGGTTGCCGGCCGACTCGAGCAGGACCGTGCGCCGTGGGGTGCCGTGCTTCTTCGCGACCTCGGCGAGCTCGCTCGACACGGTGCGGTGCAGGAGCTTCTCGTCGCCGAGGATCGCCTCGAGCTCCTCGATCTGCTTCTGGAGCTCGTCACGGCGCTGCTCGAGCTCGAGCCGCGAGAACTTCGTCAGCCGGCGCAGCTGGAGGTCGAGGATGTGGTTGGCCTGCGTCTCGCTGAGGTCGAAGACGTCCATGAGCCGGGCCCGGGCGGTCGCCGTGTCCTCGCTGCCGCGGATGAGCTGGATGACCTCGTCGATGTCGAGGATCGCGATGAGGAGGCCCTCGACGAGGTGCAGCTGGTCCTGGGCCTTGCGCAGGCGGTGGGCCGTGCGCCGCCGGACGACGTCGATGCGGAACTCGACGTAGTGCCGCAGCAGGTCCTTGAGCCCGAGCGTCTGCGGCTGGCCGTCGACGAGCGCCACGCTGTTGATGCCGAAGGAGTCCTCCATCGGCGTGAGCTTGTAGAGCTGCTCGAGGACCGCCTCGGGGTTGAAGCCGTTCTTGACCTCGATGACGAGCCGGAGCCCGTGCTTGCGGTCGGTGAGGTCCTTGACGTCGCTGATGCCCTGGAGCTTCTTGCCCTGGACGAGGGTCTTCATCCGCTCGATGACCTTCTCGGGGCCGACGAGGTAGGGGAGCTCGGTGACGACGATGCCGGACCTGCGCGGCGTGATCTTCTCGATACGGGCAGTCGCACGCGTCCGGAAGGAGCCCTTGCCGGTGAGGTAGGCGTCGCGGATGCCGTCGAGCCCCACGATCCGGCCGCCCAGGGGCAGGTCGGGTCCGGGGACGAACTTCATGAGGTCGTCGAGGCTGCAGTCGGGGTGCGCGATGAGGTGGCGGGCGGCGCCGACGACCTCGACGAGGTTGTGCGGGGGCATGTTGGTGGCGAAGCCGACCGCGATGCCGCTCACGCCGTTGACGAGCAGGTTGGGGTACGCAGCGGGCAGCACGCCGGGCTGGAGCAGCTGGTCGTCGTAGTTGGGGACGAAGTCGACCGTGTCCTCGTCGAGGCTCGCCGTCATGGTCAGGGCCGCCGGCGCGAGCCGGGCCTCGGTGTAGCGCGAGGCCGCCGGTCCGTCGTCGAGCGAGCCGAAGTTGCCGTGGCCGTCGACGAGGGGGAGCCTCATCGTGAACGGCTGCGCCATGCGCACGAGGGCGTCGTAGATGGCGGTGTCACCGTGCGGGTGGTACTTGCCCATGACGTCGCCGACGACGCGCGAGGACTTCACGTGTCCGCGGTCGGGGCGCAGGCCCATCTCGCTCATCGAGTAGAGGATCCGGCGCTGGACCGGCTTGAGCCCGTCACGGACGTCGGGGAGCGCCCGAGAGTGGATGACCGACACGGAGTACTCGAGGAACGCGTTCTGCATCTCGAGGCCGACATCGATGTCGACGATGTGCTCGGCGATGTCCTCGGGCAGGGGGTTGGTGCGCTTGGCCATGGGGCGGTGCTGGTCCTCAGTGACGTCGGTGCCTCGCGAGGGGGCCGCGAGCGATCGCTCCATCTTCACTCACGGCTCCGACGGCCCCGTCCCCGACGCGCCGAACCGTCCGAGGTGCAGCACGTCACGCAGCGGTCGTCGGCCGCGGTCCAGCGACGGGCTGCGCACCCGCTCGGCCTCGTGACCCAGCGCGACGACGCCGACGATGCGGCGGTCGCGAGGCACGGCATACGCCGCCTTGACCGCGTCGTGCCGTGGCCCCGAGACGCCGAAGAAGAGCGCCCCGAGCCCCGCGTCCACGGCCCCGAGGAGCACGAGCATCGCGGCCATCGCGGTGTCGGTGTCCCAGTACGGGATGGGCCAGCGGTCCGGTGAGCGGTCCGTCCAGCCCTTGTCCGGCTCGGCATAGCGGTCGAGGTATGCCGTGGGGTCGGCGAGCATGAGCAGCAGGACCGGCGCTGCGGAGACGCCGCGCAGCCATGGAGAGAGCCGATCGGGGTCCGTCGCGGTTTCCTCGCGGCTCACCTCCCAGAAGCGGTCCCGGTCAGCCTGCTCGACGAGCGCGAGGACGTCCCACCCCTGGGTGTGCCCGGCGCTCGGCGCCTTCTGGGCGAGCCGGACGAGACTCGTGACCGTCTCGAGCGACACACCTCGCTGGGGGTCGAAACGTCGCACCATCCGGCGTCGCGACACCGCGTCGATGAGATCCATGCCTCACATGGTCTCGTGACACGATTGCGGCATGACCCAGGACGTCGAGCTCCCGCCGGGCTACCCGGTCCAGTGGGAGGCCGACGTCGTGCTGCGCGACGGCAGCGTCGCCCACCTCAGGCCGATCCGGCCCACGGACGAGGCCGCGATCCACGAGTTCCACTCGCGCCAGTCGGAGGAGTCGATCTACCTCCGGTTCTTCGCACCCCTCAAGCGGCTGTCCGACAAGGACGTCCACCGGTTCACGCACGTCGACTACGAGGACCGGGTCGCCCTCGTCCTCACCCTGCGCGAGGACATCATCGGCATCGGCCGCTACGACCGGATCGAGCCCGGCTCGGCCGAGGTCGCGTTCAACGTCAGCGACCACTACCAGGGGCGGGGCGTGGGCTCGGTCCTGCTCGAGCACCTCGCCGCCATCGCGCAGGAGTTCGGGATCACCCGCTTCACCGCCGAGGTGCTGCCGCAGAACCGCAAGATGCTCACGGTCTTCTCGGAGGCCGGCTACGAGGTCACCCGCAAGGTCGAGGACGGCGTGGTCGCCCTCCACTTCGACATCGAGCCGACCGACCGCTCCAAGGCCGTGGCGATGTCGCGCGAGCACCGCGCCGAGGCGATCAGCGTGAGCCGGATCCTGCGGCCCAAGGTGGTGGCCGTCATCGGGGCCGGGCGCTCGGAGAAGTCGATGGGACACCACTTCCTCAAGAACCTTCTCGACGCGGGTTTCACGGGCGAGGTCCACCCCGTCAACCGCAAGGCGAAGGCGATCCTGGGACGGACGGCATACGACACGATCGGCGACGTGCCGGGACCGGTGGACCTCGCGGTCGTCGCGGTCCCCGCGGAGAAGGTCCTCAGGGTCGTCGACGACTGCGCAGCCGCGGGG
This sequence comes from Knoellia locipacati, assembly GCF_044791685.1. Lineage (GTDB taxonomy): Bacteria > Actinomycetota > Actinomycetes > Actinomycetales > Dermatophilaceae > Knoellia > Knoellia locipacati_A. The sequence goes on along the minus strand of NZ_CP087730.1, from coordinate 3,864,880 downwards.
GTCGGGTCGCTGCTCGTCGTCAGCGCCGGCTTCGGTGAGGGCGGGGGAGAGGGAGACGAGCTGCAGGCCGAGCTCGTGCGCCGGGTGCGCGGATCGGGCATGCGCATCGTCGGACCCAACTCGTTCGGGCTCATCAACACCGACAAGGACTACTCGCTCAACGCGTCGCTGTCGCCGACGATGCCCCCGCACGGGCACCTCGGCCTCTTCGCGCAGTCCGGCGCGCTCGGGATCGCGGTGCTGGCGTCGGCGGCCCGCCGCAACCTCGGGATCTCGGTCTTCGCATCGGCCGGCAACCGCGTCGACGTGTCCGGCAACGACCTCATGCAGTACTGGATCGACGACGACGAGACCCACGCCGTCGGCCTCTACCTCGAGTCGATGGGCAACCCGCGCAAGTTCTCGCGGATCGCCCGCAACCTCGGCATCATCAAGCCGGTCATCGTCGTCCAGTCCGGTGTCTCGTCCTACGGCGTGCCGCCCGGGCACCGCGTCCGCTCGACCAAGGTGCGACCCGCGGTCTTCTCGGCGATGCTGCGCCAGGCCGGGACGATCCGCGTGTCCAACGTGCACCAGATGTTCGACGTCGCCCAGCTGCTCGTGCACCAGCCGCTGCCGTCGGGACGGCGGGTGGCCATCGTCGGCAACTCGGCAGCACTCGGCGCGCTGTCGGCGGGCGCCGTCGCCGGGCGAGGCCTCACCGTCACCCACGGCCCCGTCAACCTGCCCTCCGAGGCGACGGCGGAGCAGTTCCGCGACGCCCTGGCGCTCGCGTTCGACGACCCGGACGTCGACGCGGTGCTCACCTGCTTCATCCCGCCGATCGTGGCCCACGACGAGGACGTCACCGAGGCCGTCCGGATGGCCGCTCGCGTGTCCGAGAAGACCTGCGTGGCCACCTTCCTGGGCATGCGCGGCGTCGACTCGTCGACCTCGATGGACGAGGGTGGCACCGGTCAGGCCATCCCGATCTACGCGATGCCCGAGGACGCGGCCTACGCCCTCGCCAAGGCGACCAAGTACGCCGAGTGGCGCAACAAGGACCACGGGCTCCCGGTGGCGCCGGCGGGCATCAACCGTCGCGTCGCCGAGGACGTCGTCCAGACGGTCCTGTCGGTCAGCCCCGAGGGGCGCCGCCTGGACCCGGACGAGACCGCGGCCCTGCTCGCGGCCTACGGGATCGAGGTGTGGCCGTCCCGCCGGGTGGCCACGGTCGACGAGGCGGTCGCGGCAGCGGACGAGATCGGCTACCCCGTGGTCGTGAAGTCGACCGCACCGATGCTCCGGCACCAGGGCGGTGTGACCGGGGTGCGCGTCGACCTCGGGAACGAGCACGCCGTGCGTGAGGCGTGGGCGTCGCTGCACGAGCGCCTGTCACCGCTGGCCGCCGGGCAGCTCGAGGTCCAGCGGATGGCAACCCCGGGTGTCGCCTGCGTCGTCACCGCCGACGAGGACGCGCTCTTCGGCCCGGTCGTCAGCTTCGGTGTCTCCGGCCTGCCCACCGAGCTGCTCGACGACATCGCCCACCGCATCCCGCCGCTCACCGACGTCGCCGTGTCGGAGCTCATCTCGTCGGTCAAGGCCGCGCCAGTTCTGCACGGCCACCGCGGCTCGACGCCGGTGCACCGCGCGGCCCTCGCCGACCTCATCGCCCGCGTGTCGGTGATCAGCGACGACATGCCCGAGGTCGTCTCGCTCCGGCTCAATCCGGTCAACGCCCACCCCGGCGGCGTGCAGGTGCTGGGTGCCGAGCTCACCGTCGCGCCCGTCGCGCGCCGGGCGGACCCGGGGCGGCGCTCGCTCACCTGAGCCGATCGCGGGAGGCCGGTTGCCCGGCGTGCGGCAGAATGGGCGACATGAAGCGCTCGTTCGACGTCCCGACTCTGCCGGTGGACCTCACCGATGCCATCGAGCGGGCCGGCTACTACCCCGCGCTCGTCGTCGACGTCGTCTCGGCGGCCCTGGCCGGCGAGGACGTGCGCTCCCACCTCGTGCACCTCGAGACCACGTTCGACCGCGATGTCATCCGGCGCCACGTCACGGTCCTCGTCCTCACCGGTTCGCGCCTCGTCATCGCCCACGCCGACGACCACGCCGACGAGGCCTCGGGCGGCGCCGACGCGCCTGCGGGTGCCGCTGAGGGAGAGGTCGCGACCGCGACGACCGAGAGCATCCCGTTGTCCGCCGTCCGCGGCGTCATGCTCACGCACGTCGTCGCCGACCCCCAGAACTACGTGCCCGGCTCGCTGGGCCGAGAACTGACCCTGACCCTCGGCTGGGGGGCCGTGAGCCGCGTCGACCTGCTCCCGGCCACGTGCGGTGAGCCGGGTTGCGACGCCGACCACGGCTACGACGGCACCATCTCGAGCGACGACATCGCCCTGCGCGTCTCGGCCACCGCCGACGGTGACCAGGCACTGCGGCAGGCCATCGCGTTCGCGCACGCCCTCTCGGCGTCGCTCGGCGAGTGACGCCCGGCGTGCCGGGGTCCCGTCCGGCGGGCGCGGAGGCTCCCGCGCTGGCACCGGCCCCGGCCTACGGCGAGGGCGGTCTCGGTGACGTGTTGCCGTCCGTCGTCTCGGCGCTCGGCGTCAGGGTCCCGGGGGAGTCCTCGGAGGACGTCGCTCGTTGGGTTCTGCCTGCGGCGCGCAGCGCGGTGGTCGTCCTCGTCGACGGCCTCGGCTACGACCTGCTGCGCCGCCGCGGCGGCCACGCCCCGTGGCTGCGCTCGCACTTCGGGCAGGGCCGGCGCATCGCGTCGGGCTTCCCCTCGACGACCCCGGTGTCGATGGGGTCGTTCGGGACGGGGCTGGCACCGGGCTCGCACGGGCTCGTCGGCTTCGAGGTGCTCGTCCCGGGCGAGGACCGGCTGCTCAACGAGCTCTCCTGGGAGGACGGCCCGGTGCCCGAGCGGTGGCAGCCGCGCGCGACGTGGTTCGAGAAGGCCGCCGCCGCCGGTGTCGACGTCGCCCGGGTCGGGCCCGGGTTCTTCGACGGGTCCGGTCTCACCCGAGCCGCGCTGAGGGGAGGGCGGTTCGTGTCCGCCCAGTCGCTCGACGCCCGGGTCGACGCCACGCTCACGCACGCGCGCTCGCGCCAGCGGACGCTCACCTACCTCTACTGGGGCGAGCTCGACAAGGTCGGCCACGTCCACGGGTGCGAGTCCTGGCAGTGGGGTGACGAGCTCGAGACGATCGACCGGGCACTCGCCCGGCTCGCCGACGGCCTGCCCGCGGACTGCTCGCTCACCATCACGGCCGACCACGGCATGGTCGACGTGCCGATGGCCAACCGCATCGACCTCGCCCACGACGCCGAGCTCGCAGCCGGTGTGCGGCACTCCGGGGGTGAGCCACGGGCTCCTCAGCTCTACTGCGAGCCCGGCGCCGTCGACGACGTCCTCACGACGTGGCGAGCACGGGTGGGCGGGTTCGCGTGGGTGCTCTCCCGCGAGGAGGCCGTCGCGGAAGGGCTCTTCGGTGCAGTTCACGATGAGCACCTGGCCCGCATCGGTGACGTCGTCGTCGCGATGCGTGAGGCCCACGCGGTCGTCGACTCGCGGCACCACCGTCCGGAGCTGCTGGCTCTCATCGGGCTGCACGGGTCGCTCACGGACGACGAGGTCCCCGTGCCGATGTTCCACGTCGCGGCGCGGTCGTCATAGGGTGTCGCCTCGTGGCTGAGCTCGTGTTCTTCTCCGGGACGATGGACTGCGGCAAGTCGACCCTTGCCCTCCAGATGGACCACAACCAGAGGGCGCGGGCCCGGGTCGGGCTCATCTTCACCAAGCTCGACCGCATGGGTGACTCGGTGCTCTCCTCGCGTCTCGGCCTGTCGACGCACGCCCACGAGGTGGGCGACGACCTGGACTTCTGGGACGTGGTCGTCGAGCACCTCACCCACGGCCAGCGGGCGGACTACGTCATCTGTGACGAGGCGCAGTTCTACACCGCGGCCCAGATCGAGCAGCTCGCGCGGATCGTCGACGAGCTCGGCATCGACGTCAACTGCTTCGGCATCACTGCGGACTTCCGCACCGAGCTCTTCCCGGGGTCGAAGAGGCTGTTCGAGCTCGCCGACCGCGTGCAGGTGCTCCAGGTCGCCGCACTGTGCTGGTGCGGGGCACGAGCGACGCACAACGCGCGCATCATCGACGGGGTCATGGTCGTCGAGGGCGAGCAGGTCGTCGTCGGCGACACGGCGTCCGCGAGCGACACCCTCGTCGAGTACGAGGTGCTCTGCCGGCGGCACTACATGCGGCGGATGAACAGCCACGCCGCCCGGCTCGCCTCCGCGACCCCGGACGTCCTGCCGTTCGACCTCGACGTGTGCGCGGTGCCTCCGCGCGGGTGACTCTTCACCGTCCAGAGGCCGCGTCGTTCATGGTCGCGCTCAGTTCCGGGTCGCGCTGAGGTTCGGGTCGCGCTGAGATCCGGGTCGCGCTCAGGTCCTGGTTCGCCGCAGTCCCATCCGCGCTGCGGGCGCTGGGCGCCCTCCGCGCTCCCGCCAGGCCCAGCCAGCGGCGAACCAGGACCTGCTCGCTCCCGTGGGCGGACGGCATACGTGCGGGCCGGTGCGAAGGTGGAGAACCAAGACCTGCTCGCTCTACGTGAGCGGACGGCATACGGCGGCCCGGTGCGAAGGCGGCGAAACCAGGACGTGCTCGCTCCAGGCGGGGGGACGGCATACGGGCGGGTCGTGTGCGAAACCCGAGGTCGAGGTGAGGTGCGCTCGGCAGGTGCGGCAGGGGGGCTTCCCTCAGGCGCTGCTGCCGCCGCGTCCGCCGCCGAACATGATGTCGTCCCAGCTGGGGACGCTCTTGCGACCGGACTTGCGCCCGGAGCCCTTGCGCGCCGCGGGCACGTCGGGCTCGCGCTTGGCTGCCGGTGACTTGGCCCCGGCGGTCGTGATGCCCGGGGTGGGCTCGACGTCATCGTGGATGACGGCCTCGGCGTCGTCGTCGCGGTCGTCGGACGCCTCGTCGGCACGCTCGTCGAGATGGGCCGCCACCGGATGCTCACCGCGAGAGGCCGGGGGCTCCGACGCGTCGGCCGGGTCGAGGGCGAGCTCCTCCAGCGGCAGGGCGTCGTCGCGGGGCGCGTCGTCGCCGGGGGTGTGGGTGGGGGCGGGGCGGCCGCGGCCACGACCACGGCGTGAGCGGTGGGACTGCTCGCGCATCGCCGCCATGAGGTCGATCGGCTCGCGCGAGGACGAGCGGCGCGCAGGAGCCGGCTCCTCGACGCCACCCTCGGCCTCGACGTCGAAGACCGCGCTCGACGGGTTGGCCGTCGTCGCGACGTGCGGGGTGGGGATCGCGGAGTCGCCGCGGGACTCCTCGCTGAGCCAGCGGGCCTCGTCGTTGGTGGCGAGCAGCGACCGCAGTCGCGGGTCGAAGGTCCAGGCGCCCGAGCGCTCACGGCCACCGGCGGGGAACGTCGCGGTGACCGTCCAGCGACCGTCGTCGAGTCGGGCGGAGTCCCACTGGACGTGCTCGCCCGGGACCCCACGCTCCTTGAAGCGCTCGTCGGCCCGGGAGCCGAGCGTCTGCTCGGTGAGCGACCCGGCGCTCGGACCCGAGGTCACCTTCATCGTCCCGATGACGCAGGCCCGGGCCTGGTTCGCGATGTACTCGCGCTCGGCCAGAACGGGTCCCTCGAACCGCCGCACCTTCTCGATCGTCCACCCGGCCCGGTCGGCGACGTCCTCGGTCGACATCCCGGAGCGGATGAGGGACTGGACGTCGCGCGGACGCAGGCCGCCGTCGATCTCGATCTGCAGCTGACCGAGGCGGGGGCGGTCGCGGCGGGCCGCGGCGCGCATGGCCTCGTCAAGGGGCGCCTTGTAGCGCTGGCCCTCGACGTCGGAGAGGAGGACGTGCTCGCCGTCCTCGTGGACGCCGATGAGACGAAGGTCCTTCATCAGTGATCTCCCGGGCCGTGGTCAGGTCACCCTCGACTGTGCCACTTCGAGCGCGAGTCACAAAGCAGCCCACGCCGGTCGTGATGACGGTTCCGTGGCTCGTTAGGTTGTGGGTATGCCGATCCCGTCCGACGACGACGCCCTCGCCCCCTACGACGCAGTCCTGCTGCTCTCCTTCGGCGGCCCGGAGGCGCCCGACGAGGTCATGCCCTTCCTGAGGCGGGTGACCGCCGGTCGCGACATCCCGGAGGAGCGGCTCCAGGAGGTCGCCTCGCACTACCACCACTTCGGCGGTGGCAGCCCGATCAACGACCAGAACCGCGCCCTGCTCGCCGCGCTGGAGGCCGAGATCGTGGCCCGCGGCTCGGGTGTGCCGGTCCTGTGGGGCAACCGCAACAGCGAGCCCTTCGTCGCCGACACCCTGCGTGCGGCACGCGCCGAGGGCCTGCTCCGCCTCTGCGTCGTCGTGACGTCGGCCTACTCGTCGTACTCCGGCTGCCGCCAGTACCGCGAGGACGTCGCCGCCGCCAGCGAGGAGCTGGGCGTGGCCGCGGCCGACCTCGTCATCGACAAGATCCGTCCCTACGCCCTCCACCCGGGGTTCGTCGCCGTCAACACCGAGCACCTCGTCGAGACGGTCCAGGCGATCCCCGACCTCGATCCCGCGACGACGCGACTGCTCTTCGTCACGCACTCCGTCCCCAACGCGATGGACGACACGTCCGGTCCGGGGGACGGTGACGGCAACCTCTACGTCGAGCAGCACCTGCGCACCGGCCACCTCGTCGCCCAGGGGCTGGCCGAGCGCACCGGAGTCACCCTCGAGCACGAGCTCGTCTTCTGCTCACGCTCCGGCAGCCCGCGCACGCCCTGGCTCGAACCCGACGTCAACGACCGGATCGAGGAGCTTGCCGGAGAGGGTGTGCAGACCGTCGTGCTCGCCCCGATCGGCTTCGTCTCGGACCACATGGAGGTCGTCAACGATCTCGACCGCGAGGCCCGCGAGACGGCCGAGCGCGTCGGGGTCAACTTCGCCCGCGTCCCCACGGCCGGCACACACCCCCTCTTCGTCGAGGCGCTCGTCGACCTCCTCCACGAGCGGGCTGCAGAGGCCCGTGACGAGCTCGTCGTGCCCGCCCAAGCGGACGCAGGCGACCTGAGGCCGTCCATCTGCGCCAGCGGCTGTTGCCCCAACCTGCGCGCTGCCAGGCCCGCACTCTGCGGCAGGGACTGACATGGAGCCCGCGCTGCCCGACGACACCCTCGCCGCGGCGCTCGAGGCCCTCGCGGCCGACGTGGCCCGCTCGGCCGGTCGTCTCGTCGTCGACGAGCGTCCCGACGCCGTCGAGGTGGCCTCCACGAAGTCGACCGCGACCGACGTCGTCACCGCGATGGACCAGGCGTCCCAGGACCATCTCCTGGCCCGCCTGCGCGAGGCGCGCCCGGACGACGCCGTGTTGGGCGAGGAGGACGGGGGCGCCACCGGCACGTCGGGCATCACGTGGGTGATCGACCCCATCGACGGGACCGTCAACTACCTCTACGGGATCCCCGCGTATGCCGTCTCCGTCGCGGCCGTGGTCGGCGACCCGACCGTGCCCGGGGCCTGGCGGCCCTTCGCCGGGGCGGTCTACAACCCGGTCACCGACGAGCTCTTCCGCGCGCGGGCCGGTGCCGGCGCGCAGCTCGTGGTGGGGGAGACCCAGACCCCGTTGGTCCCGACGGCGTGCGACTCGCTCCCGCAGGCACTCGTCGCCACGGGATTCGGGTATGCCGCGGAGCGCCGTGAGCGTCAGGGTCGCCTCGTCCTCGAGCTCCTCCCGCAGATCCGTGACATCCGGCGCGCCGGGAGTGCCGCCCTCGATCTCTGCTCCGTGGCCGCCGGCCGTGTGGACGCCTACTACGAGACCGGCCTCAACCCCTGGGACCTCGCGGCGGGGTGGATCGTCGCCGTGGAGGCCGGTGCTGCCGTCGGCGGGTTCGACGGTCCGGGCGACGCCCTCACCTGGGCCTGTGCGCCGGGGCTCACCGAGGCCTTCGCCAATCTCGTCGAAGCGGGTACCCGCAGGCACTTGGGCGACTAGTCTCGGGCCGCTGTGGCGCCGATCGCGCCGATGGTGCACAATCGCCGCTCGCACGGGCACAAAATCGACAGTCCATGCGTTGACTGGGCGAAGCAGGGCCGTCAGTGTCCCGGAACTGCCTCCGGAACTGACCAAGGACTTTTGGAAGGGAGCGCAATGGCGACTGACTACGACGCGCCACGCAAGACCGACGACGAGATGTCCGAGGACTCCATCGAGGAGCTCAAGACTCGTCGGAACGACAAGCGATCCTCGAGCGTCGACGTCGACGAGACCGAGCAGGCCGAGGGGTTCGAGCTCCCCGGGGCCGACCTGTCGGGTGAGGAGATGTCGGTGCGGGTCATCCCGCGCCAGGCCGACGAGTTCACGTGCTCGCGGTGCTTCCTCGTGCACCACCGCAGCCAGCTGGCGTCCGAGAAGAACGGTCAGATGATCTGCAGCGAGTGCGCCGCCTGAGCGGTGCCGACGGCGGTTCGCCAGAACCGCGCGGCGAGATAGGGTCAGTCCTCGTGACTGGCCCTTCTCGCGTTCGGGTCGCCTTCCGGCGGCTGTCCCCGGAAGCCCGTGTCCCGGCATACGCGTCCGAGGGTGACGCGGGCGCCGACCTCACCGCCGTGGAGTCGACGACGCTCGCCCCCGGCGAGCGGACCCTGGTCCGGACCGGGCTCGCCGTCGCACTCCCGCCCGGGACGGTCGGCTTGGTCCACCCGCGGTCCGGGCTCGCCGCCCGGCACGGGATCACCGTGGTCAACGCCCCGGGCACCATCGACTCGGGCTACCGCGGCGAGATCCTCGTCAACCTCGTCAACCTCGACCCGCGCGAGCCCTTCACCGTCGAGGTGGGCGACCGCATCGCCCAGCTCGTCGTCCAGGAGTACGTCCACGCCGAGTTCTCCGAGGCCGACTCGCTCCCGGGCAGCGTCCGGGGGGACACTGGACACGGATCCACAGGGGGATTCGGCACGACACCCCCACAGACCTTTGAGGAAGTGACCACGCAGTGAGCATCTTTCGCCGGCGCAAGGCCGATGCGGAGACCGCAGCCGACGCCGGGACCGAGACCGATCTCGCGACCGCCGACGCCACCGAGGACGCCGCCACCGACGGCGACGCGGCCGAGGTGACCTCGGACGCGCCCGTCGACCGCAGCACCGGCCCCTTCGACGCGACCGAGGTCGCGGACGACGACGGCCGGCTCGACCTCGGGGCCCTGCGCATCCGCGGCTCCGAGGGCATGGAGCTGCGCCTCGAGATCGACCAGGAGCAGCAGCACGTCGTCGCCGCCACGGCCGTCATCGGCGAGTCCGCCCTGCAGATGCAGGCGTTCGCGGCGCCCCGCTCCGGCGGTGTCTGGGCCGACATCCGCTCCGAGATCGCCACGGCCATCGAGACCCAGGGCGGCACGGCCGACCTCGACGACGGACCGCTCGGCACCGAGCTGCGCACCCGGATGCCCAGTGCGGGCCCTGACGGCCGCACGGTGTTCGCGCCGGCTCGCTTCCTCGGTGTCGACGGACCCCGCTGGTTCCTTCGCGGTGTCATCTCCGGCCGCGGTGCGATCGACGACGACGCCGCGGCGCCGCTGCTCGACGTGTTCCGCGAGACCGTCGTGGTCCGCGGCAGCGACCCGATGGCGCCGCGCGAGCTCCTCCCGCTGCGGCTTCCGCAGGAAGAGGCCGCACCCATGCCCGACGTCCCCGGTGAGGAGCAGGCCGGGCCGACGTCGACCGACGACCTCAACCCCTTCGAACGCGGACCCGAGATCACCGAGGTGAGGTGATGGGCCTCAAGGAGCGCATCCGCGACCTCACGCGGACCGAGTCGCAGCTCGAGGCGGCCGAGATCCGCGAGCGCACGCTCGCCGACCCCGGTGCCGCCGTGGCCTGCGCCGGTGAGCTCGTCGAGAGGCGACCGGCCACGGTCGCCGGCTGCATCCGCTGCATCACGATCCCGCCCAAGCAGAGCGTGCCGGTCCTCGTCGCCGAGCTGTTCGACGGTGAGCGGTCGGTCAACCTCGTCTGGGTGGGCCGTCGCCGGATCGCCGGCATCGACCCCGGCGTCTTCCTCACGGCCGAGGGCCGGATCGCCAAGGTCAAGGGTCAGCCGACCATCTTCAACCCGACCTACCAGATCGTCCCGACCAAGTGAGCCGCGACGTGACCCCCGAGGTGGCGCCGACCGAGCGCGCGAGCGCCGAGACCGTCGAGGAGCTCATCCGGCACCGCCTCTCGAGTGCCCTGGGCGGCTGGCGTGGCTCGATCGAGACCGCGCTCCCAACGGTGGCCTTCATCGGTGTGTGGAGCTGGCGACAGGACCTGCGGCTGGCCGTGTGGTGCGCCGTCGGTGTGGCCGTCGTGCTCGCCGTCGCCCGCCTCGTCCAGCGCTCGAGCCTCCAACACGTGCTCGGCGCCGTCTTCGCGACCGCGCTGGCGGCCTTCTTCGCCATGCGCAGCGGCCGGGCCGAGGACGCCTTCCTGCCGGGGATGCTGCTCTCCGGCGGCTACCTCGTCGGCACGCTCATCTCGATCCTCGTGCGGTGGCCGGTCGTCGGCTTCCTCGTCGGGGCCGGTGACCCGCGGGCCGCGGAGGACCCGTTCGGCTGGCGTCGCGACGCCGGGATGGTCCGGGTCTGCTCGCGCCTCTCGTGGGTCCTCGTCGCCCTGTATGCCGTGCGCCTCTCGATCCAGGTCCCGCTCTACCTCGTGGCCCAGGTCGAGGCGCTCGGCGTCGCCAAGATCGTCCTCGGCTGGCCGTTGTGGATCGGCGGCGTGGCCGTCATGGGCTGGCTGCTCGTGCGAGGGTCGACTCCTCAGGAGCCCGAGCCCGAGACGGTGCGTTCCTCCGAGCAGGACTGACCACCGCGTCGCAGGCAGGTCCATCGGCGGAGCGCCGGTGAGCGGTGGGGTCAGTCGTCGATCTCGCGCTTCTGGCGCGTCCCGGGGCTGAGCATCGACTCGAGGTCGGACTCGCCCTCCGTGGTCGTGATGAAGAGCAGCTCGTCCAGGGGCTCGAGCGCGTCGTCGCGGCTCGGCGCGATCGGGTGCCCGCCGCGGATGATGCCGGTGAGGACCGTGTCGGGCGGGAAGGCGATGTCACCGACCCGCGTGCCGGCATACGGGCTCCCGGCGGGAAGGGTCATCTCGACCATGGCGGCGTGACCCTGCTGGAACTCGAAGATCCGCACGAGGTCGCCGACCGAGACGGCCTCCTCGACGAGGGCCGTCATGAGACGCGGGGTCGACACGGCCACGTCGACGCCCCAGGCCTCGTCGAACATCCACTCGTTCTTGGGGTTGTTGACGCGGGCGACCGTGCGGGGCACACCGAACTCGGTCTTGGCGAGCAGCGAGACGACGAGGTTGGCCTTGTCGTCGCCCGTGGCGGCAACGACGACGTCGCAGTCGGCCACACCGGCCTCGTTGAGCGCCGAGAGCTCACAGGCGTCGGCCTGGAGCCACGCGGCGTCCGGGACCTTGGCGACCCGCTCACCGTCGGCCTCGCGGTCGATGAGGAGGAGCTGGTGGCCGTTGCGGATGAGCTCGCGGGCGATGGAGCGGCCCACGCTCCCGGCCCCGGCGATGACGACGCGCATGTGCTTGTCCTTGAGTCGTGAGGTCAGTGCGCCGGGGGAGCGGCGTCGAGGATGCGCTCGGCCTCGGCGAGGCGGTCGCGGTCGAGCGAGAAGTGGACGAGGTCGCCGTCCTGGTAGACCGTGTCGGCCAATGGGATCATGCCCTCGCCGAGCCGGCTGACGTAGGCGACCCGTCCGCCCACCTCGTGCTCGAGCTGGGAGATCCGGCGACCCACCCACGCGGCGCTGACCGGCATCTCGGCGATGACGACGCGACCGCTCGGGTCGGTGTACTCCGGGACGTGGCCCTGGGGCAGGAGCCGGCGCAGGACCTGGTCGCTGGTCCACTTCACGGTCGCCACCGTGGGGATGCCGAGGCGCTGGTAGATCTCGGCGCGACCGGGGTCGTAGATGCGGGCGACGACGTTCTCGACGCCGAACTTCTCGCGCGCGACGCGAGCCGCGAGGATGTTGGAGTTGTCGCCGCTGGAGACGGCCGCGAAGGCGTAGGCGTCGGCGATGCCGGCCTCGCGCAGGGTGTCGCGGTCGAAGCCGACGCCGACGACGCGGCGCCCCTCGAAGGAGGTTCCGAGCCGGCGGAAGGCCAACTCGTCCTGGTCGATGATGGCGACCTCGTGACCGGCCCTCTCGAGGGCTCTGGCCAGTGAGGCACCGACGCGGCCGCAGCCCATGATCACGAAGTGCACGGATCCGACGCTACACCGGCCCACCGGGACCGCGACGGGGCGCGCTGGTGCATAGAGTGGCGGCGTGAGTTCCTCTGGCCGCGTGGTCAAACGCGTCATCCTCGGCCGGGCCATGCGCTCGGACCGACTGGGTGAGACCCTCCTCCCCAAACGCCTCGCCCTCCCCGTCTTCGCCAGCGACGCGCTCTCGTCCGTGGCCTATGCGCCGGACGAGATCCTGCTGACGCTCGGGCTGGCCGGCGGGGCCCTCGCTGCGACCCACTCGTGGCAGATCGCGCTCGCCGTCGTCCTCGTCATGGCGGTGGTCGTCATGAGCTACCGGCAGAACGTCCACGCCTACCCATCGGGTGGTGGCGACTACGAGGTCGCCAGCGTCAACCTCGGCGCCAAGGCGGGACTGACCGTCGGGAGCGCCCTGCTCGTCGACTACGTCCTCACCGTCGCGGTGTCGGTCTCGGCCGGTGTCCAGAACGCCGCGTCGGCGTTCACCTTCCTGCGCGGTCACGAGGTCGCTGCCGCCGTGACGCTCGTCGTCCTGCTCACGGCCATGAATCTTCGTGGTGTGCGGGAGTCCGGCAAGGCGTTCGCCGTCCCGACCTACCTCTTCATGGCCACCGTGATCGGCATGGCCCTCGTGGGCTTCTTCCGCCAGGCGGCCGGCACGCTTCCCAAGGCCGAGAGTGCGGCATACGAGCTGGCTCCCGAGCCCGGGATGGGTGCGCTGGGGACGGCGGCGATGGCGTTCCTCCTGCTGCGGGCGTTCTCGTCCGGCTGTGCCGCGCTCACCGGCGTCGAGGCGATCTCCAACGGGGTCCCCGCCTTCCAGAAGCCCAAGAGCCGCAACGCCGCGACGACCCTCCTGCTCATGGGCGGACTCGCGATCACGATGCTCGCCTCCATGGTCGCGCTGGCCCGGTGGACCGACGTCAAGATCGCCGAGGACCCCGAGACCCAGCTCCTCCAGGACGGCGTGCCGGTGGGGGAGGGCTACGTCCAGGACACCGTGATGGGCCAGGTCGCCAAGGCGGTGTTCGACGGCTTCCACCCCGGAGTCGTGCTCGTGTCGATCGTCACCGGCCTCATCCTCTTCCTGGCCGCCAACACCGCCTTCAACGGCTTCCCCGTCCTCGGGTCCATCCTCGCCCGTGACGGCTTCCTCCCGCGCCAGCTGCACACCCGTGGCGACCGGCTCGCGTTCTCCAACGGGATCCTCATCCTCGCCGCCGCCGCTGCCGGCCTCATCGCGCTCTACGACGCTCAGGTCACCAAGCTCATCCAGCTCTACATCGTCGGTGTCTTCGTCTCGTTCACGCTGAGCCAGACGGGCATGATCCGCCACTGGAACCGCCACCTCGCGGTCGAGCGCGATCCCCGTGCCCGTGCACGCATGCAGCGCAGCCGCATCATCAACGCGGTCGGCGCCGCAATGTCGGGGGTGGTGCTCCTCGTCGTCCTCGCGACGAAGTTCCTCCACGGCGCCGGCTACGCCATCGCGGCCATGGCCGTCCTGTACCTCCTCATGATGCGCGTCAAGCGCCACTACGACCGCGTGCGCGACGAGCTGCGGGTCGACGAGTCCGACACCACCCAGCAGATGCTGCCGTCGCGGGTGCACGCCATCGTGCTCGTGTCCAAGATCCACAAGCCGACGATGCGGGCCCTCGCCTACGCCCGCGCCACCCGGCCCTCGGTCCTCGAGGCACTGACCGTCGACGTCGACCCGGAGGAGACCAAGGTGCTCCAGGCCGAGTGGGACCGACGGCAGCTCCCACTCCCGCTCAAGGCGCTCGACAGCCCTTACCGCGAGGTCACGCGGCCCGTCGTGGACTACGTCAAGTCCCTGCGCTCGGGCAACCCGCGCGACATCGTCGTCGTCTACATCCCCGAGTACGTCCTCGGTCACTGGTGGGAGCAGGCGCTGCACAACCAGAGCGCCCTGCGGCTCAAGGGCCGACTCCTCTTCACTCCCGGCGTCATGGTGTCGAGCGTGCCGTGGCAGCTCGCCTCCTCCGCCGGCATGGAGGAGAGGCTGGACGGTCCCGTCGTCGGCGACGTGCGGCGCGGCGAGGGATGAGCGACTCCCCGGAGCCCGTGGTCGCCGACGAGCTCACGGTCGGTGACGAGGTCGACGTCGACGCGGGCCCGATCGCGCACGGCGGCTTCGTCGTCGCGCGCCACGAGGGCAGGGTGCTCTTCGTCCGGCACGCCCTGCCGGGTGAGCGGGTGCGCGCCCGGATCACCGAGGGTGGTCCCGGGGACCGCTTCCTGCGCGGCGACGCCGTCTCGGTCCTCGAGGCCTCGCCCGAGCGAGTCGCACCTCCCTGCCCGTATGCCGGCCCCGGCCTCTGCGGCGGCTGCGACTTCCAGCACGTGTCGCTCGCGGAACAGCGGCGCCTCAAGGCCTCGGTGGTCGAGGAGCAGCTCCGCCGGCTGGCCAGGGTCGAGTGGGACGTCGTCGTCGAACCGGTGCCGGGCGACACGGACGGCCTGCGCTGGCGCACCCGGACCGAGTTCGCCGTGGACGCGTCCGGTCGCGCCGGCATGAGGCGGCATCGCAGCCACGACATCATCGCCATCGACGACTGCCTCATCGCCGACGAGCGCGTCGTGGGCACCGGCGTCCTGCAGGGCCACTGGCTCGGGGAGAAGGCCGTGGACGTCGTGGCGCCGGCGGACGGAGCGGCTGCGGTCGTCCGGGTCCCGTCCGACGAGGACGAGGCCCCGGTGGTCACCGAAACGGTTGCGGCGCAGCGCCTCTCGCGGACGTTCGACGTGAGCTCCCGCGGCTTCTGGCAGGTCCACCCCGGAGCCGCAGCGACCTTCGTCGACGCGGTCGTCGACGGCCTCGACCCGCAGGAGGGCGAGCGCTGCCTCGACCTCTATGCGGGCGTGGGCGTGTTCGCCTCCGCGCTCGCCGAGGCCGTGGGACCGTCGGGCCAGGTCATCGCCGTGGAGTCGGACCCGACCGCCGTCGCCCAGGCCCGCCTCAACGTCGAGCGCACGCCGTGGGTGCACTACGTCCAGGGGCGGGTCGACCACGTGTTCGGGGTGGAGTCGACCGGCCGGGTCGCCGGGGCACGCAAGGGCCGTCGCCGCACAGGCTCTCGACGGCCGCACAGCCAGCTGCCGCCCACCGCCGACGTCGTCGTCCTCGACCCGCCGCGCACCGGTGCGGGCAAGGCCGTGGTCGGTGCCGTCGTGGCGCTCGGCCCCCGCGCGGTGGCCTATGTCGCCTGCGATCCCGCAGCGCTCGGGCGGGACACGGCATACCTGCAGGAGCGCGGCTACGCGCTGACGTCGCTGCGGGCGTTCGACGCGTTCCCGATGACCCACCACGTCGAGTGCGTCGCCATCTTCGGGCGCGCTGGCTGATACCCACCGTTCTCTCAGCCAATTCCCCTGTTCGCACGGCCGGTTATCGCACACCCTTGATGGTGTGGTGCCAGCCCGCCACTGCCGTGGGTCCGCCCCGGAGGGCGAGGGCACCCGCGATCTCAGGAGCGAACCATGACGAACCACGACGACCGCGCGATTCGCCCGCTTGCCGCAGGTCCCGCGCTCGAGCGCACCCTCTTCGAGGTGAAGAAGGTCGTCGTCGGCCAGGACCGCATGGTCGAGCGCATGCTCGTCGGCCTGCTCGCCCGCGGGCACGTCCTCCTCGAGGGTGTGCCCGGCGTGGCGAAGACCCTCGCGGTCCGGACCCTCGCCGAGGCGATCGGCGGGACGTTCAAGCGGCTCCAGTTCACGCCCGACCTCATGCCCGGCGACATCGTCGGCACGAGGGTCTGGCGCCCGTCGAGCGACGCGTTCGACACGGAGCTCGGACCGATCTTCGCCAACCTCGTGCTCGCCGACGAGATCAACCGCGCCCCGGCGAAGGTGCAGTCGGCGCTGCTCGAGGCGATGGCCGAGCGGCAGGTGACGATCGGCGGGCGCACCTTCGAGCTCCCCGCGCCCTTCCTCGTCCTCGCGACCCAGAACCCGATCGAGTCGGAGGGGGTCTACCAGCTCCCCGAGGCACAGCGGGACCGCTTCCTGCTCAAGATCGACGTGGGCTACCCGAGCGACGTCGAGGAGCTGACGATCCTGCAGCGCATGAGCGTCAACCCGCCGAGGGCCCACCTCACCCTCGAGCTCGACGAGGTCGAGGAGCTCCAGCGTGCAGCCGACCGGGTCTTCGTCCACCACGCGGTGGCGCAGTACGCCGTGGCGCTCGTCATCGCGACGCGTGAGCCGCACCGCTTCGGACTCGGCCACCTCGACGGCATCATCGACTTCGGCGTCAGCCCCCGGGCCACCCTCGGCCTCGTCGCCGCCGGTCGCGCCCTGGCCCTGTTGCGTGGCCGCGACTACGTCCTGCCCGGGGACATCGCGGACATCGCTCCGGACGTCCTGTCGCACCGGGTCGTGCTGTCGTTCGAGGCCGTGGCCGACGGGGTCGCCCCCCGCGCGATCGTCGGTGAGGTGCTCGGCGCCGTGCGGATGCCCGAGGTCGCACCCGGCCAGCACGACGCCTCGGTGGGTGCGACCGGTCATGCCTGACCCCACGAGGGACCTGGGCAGGGCGGGCGACCGCGCGTTCAAGGCCCTCGACCTTGTCGTCCGGCGCCGGCTCAACGGGCTGCTCCAGGGCGACCGGGCCGGCACGCGGCTCGGGTCCGGCTCGGAGCCCGAGGAGGTCGTCCGCTACCGCGCCGGCGAGGACGACGTGCGCCGGATGGACTGGAACGTCACCGCGCGCACCGGCGAGCCCCATGTGTGGCGGCCCCTCGCCGAGCACGAGCTCGACACGTGGGTGCTCGTCGACGAGACACCGAGCATGGACTTCGGCACGGCGAGGAGCGAGAAGCGCGACGTCGCGGGCTGGGTCGCCGGATCGGTCGGGCTGCTCACCGACGGGCCCGGGAACCGCGTCGGAGTGGCCCACCTGACCCCGACGGGACTCGAGTGGGACGCACCGCTGCCGGGCCGGGTCAGTGCCCGCCGGACCCTGCGCTCGGTCACCGGTGCGCCGCGTGCCGACCGCCGGACCGACACGACGACGCTCGGAGAGGCGATCACCGCACTCGAGCGACGACACCGGCGCCCGGGCCTGCGGGTGGTCGTCAGCGACTTCGTCGAACCCGACGGTGTCGCGGAGCGACCGTTCGGGTGGGAGCAGGCCCTGCGCCGGCTCTGCGCCCGGCACGACGTCATCGTCGTCGAGGTGCTCGACCCCCGTGAGCTCGAGCTCCCGGACCTCGGGCTCGTCGTGCTGCGCGATCCGGAGACCGGGCGCTCCCGCGAGGTCCACACGAGCCCGACCGTCCGGGCGCGCTACGCGGAGCTGGCCGCGCGACACCGTGCCGCGGTCGCCGAGGCGGTCCGCGCCGCCGGGGCCGGGCACGTCGTCGTCCGCACCGACTCCGACTGGGTCCGTGACCTGGCCCGCTACATCCTGTCCCGGCGCCGCACGCGCCGGCTCGACCGAAGGGTTCGCTGATGGAGCTCCTCGCGCCCCTGTGGCTCCTCCTGCTCCTGCCGCTCGTCGCGCTCGTCGTCACCTATGTCGTGATGCAGCGGCGCAGACGCCGGTATGCCGTCCGCTTCGCCTCCCTGCCCCTCCTCGACAAGGTTGCGCCGGAGCAGCCCGGCTGGCGACGGCACGCACCGGCCGCGGCCTTCCTCCTGGCCATGGCGGCGATGGCCTTCGCGGCTGCGCGTCCGGTCGTGGAGCTGAGGGTCCCGCACGAGCGGGCCACGGTCATCGTCGCCATCGACGTGTCGCGCTCGATGCAGGCGACCGACGTCGAGCCGAACCGGATGGAGGCCGCCAAGCAGGCCGCGGCCGCGTTCATCGAGAACCTCCCCGACACCTTCAACGTCGGGCTCGTGACGTTCTCCGGGTCGACCTCGGTGCTCGCGACGCCGTCCACCGACCACGAGGCGGTCGCGGGCGCGCTGGAAGGGCTGGCCATGGCCAACAGCACCGCCATCGGCGAGGCGGTCATCACCTCGCTCGACCAGGTGGCGTCCATGGCCGAGGGCGACGAGAACCTCGACGTCCCCGCTCGCATCGTCCTGCTGTCCGACGGGACGAACACCACCGGGCGCAGCCCCGACGAGGCGGCGATCGCCGCCACCGAGGCGGCCGTGCCCGTGTCGACCATCGCCTACGGCACCCAGGAGGGCACCGTCGAGATCGAGGGCCGACTGGTCCCGGTCCCCGTGGACGTCGAGGCCCTCGCCGCGCTCGCGGACGGCACGGGTGGTCAGGCCTACACCGCGGAGAGCGGCGACGAGCTCGCCGAGGTCTACGAGGACATCGGCTCCTCCATCGGGTGGCGCACCGAGCCACGCGAGATCACGCCCTACCTCGCGGCCGCAGGGTTCCTCCTGGCCCTGGGGGCCGGAGCGATGTCGCTGCGCTGGTTCGCGAGGCTCCCGTGACGCTCCGAACCACAGAGAGGCGGTGGCTGCCATGACGCATCCATCGATCCCGCGCCCACCCGAGGACCATGGCTTCGAGGTGCAGGGAGGCCGCTGGCGCGGACTCGGCGAACCTGCCGGCCCCGACTTCCTGAGAGCCAACCTGCCCGCGCCGTCCTCGCCTGTGCATCCCATCGACCCGGCCGGATCCCCTGTGCCCGCCGGCCGGGAGCGGCGTCGCAGCCGGCTCCCTGCGCTCCTCCTGGCCTCAGCCCTGTCAGGGGGTCTCGCGGGGGCCGGAGTCGCCGTCGTGCTCGGCCCGGACGCCGACCCCTCGTCCGGGTCGAGCATCGCCGTCGAGCCGCCCTCGGGCCGAGTGCCTGCCGCGGCCACGGGCACCGAGGAGGGGGCGGCGCAGGCGATCCTGCCGAGCGTCGTGCAGGTGCGGGCCGGACAGTCGACGGGGTCCGGGTTCGTGCTCGACGACCGCGGCCACGTCATGACGAACCACCACGTCGTCGAGGGTGCCTTCTCGGTCTCGCTCCAGCTCGCGAGCGGCCGGGTCGTCAACGCCACCGTGGTGGGGAGCAGCGAGGCCGACGATATCGCCGTCCTCCGCGCGGATCCCGAGGCGCTCGAGCCGGCCCGCATCGGTCGGTCATCGGCCCTGCGGATCGGCCAACCGGTCATCGCCGTCGGGTCGCCACTCGGCCTCGACGGAACCGTGACGGCGGGCATCGTCAGTGCCGTCGAGCGCAGTGCGCGACTGGGCGGGGGAGCGAGCCAGAGCGTCATCCAGACCGACGCCTCGATCAACCCGGGCAACTCCGGTGGCCCGCTCGTCAACCTCGACGGCCAGGTCGTCGGCGTGAACACCGCGATCGCCACGCTCAGCGGCCGAGCGTCCGGGTCCATCGGCATCGGGTTCGCCGTGCCGATCGACCGCGCCGTCGACGTCGCCGAGGACATCATCGACGGGTGAGCGGACGGCATACGGCGTCGTGCTGCACGCGAACGCTCGCCCGCCTCGGGACCGGTCCGATCTCTCTGCCCACGAGGAGAGGCGGCGTGGGAAGGTGGACAGCAGCGCCCCTCCACTAGTATCTTGACGTCAAGATAATTTGGTGGACCGAACACACGCGATGACGCGCGGAAGGAGCAGGCTCGTGACGAGCACTGACAGCTTCAAGGCACACGGCGAACTCCAGGTGGGCGACAAGGCCTACGAGATCTACCGCCTCTCGGCGGTCGAGGGGAGCGAGACGCTTCCCTACAGCCTCAAGGTTCTCCTCGAGAACCTGCTGCGCACCGAGGACGGCGCCAACATCACGGCCGACCACATCCGCGCGCTCGGTGGATGGGACGAGAACGCCCAGCCCGACACCGAGATCCAGTTCACGCCGGCGCGCGTGATCATGCAGGACTTCACCGGCGTCCCCTGCGTCGTCGACCTCGCCACGATGCGTGAGGCCGTGGCCGACCTCGGCGGCAACCCGGAGAAGATCAACCCGCTGGCTCCCGCCGAGCTCGTCATCGACCACTCGGTGATCATCGACGTCTTCGGCCGCTCGGACGCCTTCGAGCGCAACGTCGAGATCGAGTACCAGCGCAACAACGAGCGCTACAAGTTCCTGCGCTGGGGCCAGACCGCGTTCGACGACTTCAAGGTCGTCCCGCCGGGCACCGGCATCGTCCACCAGGTCAACATCGAGCACCTCGCGCGCACCGTCATGACCCGTGAGGTCGACGGCGCGACGGTCGCCTACCCCGACACCTGCGTCGGCACCGACAGCCACACGACGATGGTCAACGGCCTCGGCGTCCTCGGCTGGGGCGTCGGCGGCATCGAGGCCGAGGCGGCCATGCTTGGCCAGCCCGTGTCGATGCTCATCCCGCGTGTCGTCGGCTTCAAGCTCTCCGGCTCCGTCCCGCAGGGCGCAACCGCGACCGACGTCGTCCTCACGATCACCGAGATGCTGCGCAAGCACGGCGTCGTCGGCAAGTTCGTCGAGTTCTACGGCGAGGGCGTCGGTGCCGTGCCGCTGGCCAACCGCGCCACGATCGGCAACATGAGCCCGGAGTTCGGCTCGACGTGCGCGATCTTCCCGATCGACGACGTGACCCTCGAGTACCTCCGCCTCACCGGCCGTTCCGAGGAGTCGGTTGCCCTCGTCGAGGCCTACGCGAAGGAGCAGGGCCTGTGGCTGCACGCCGGGCCCGACCAGCCCGAGTCCCGCTACTCCGAGCGCCTCGAGCTCGACCTCTCCACGGTCGTCCCCTCGATCGCCGGCCCCAAGCGCCCGCAGGACCGCATCGCGCTCACGGACGCCAAGGAGTCCTTCCGCAAGGTGCTCCCGACCTACGTCTCCCACGAGGAGGGTGACGACGGCACGGCCAGCTCGTTCCCCGCGAGCGACCCGACCCCCCAGGGTTCCCCCGAGGGCCAGAACGGCGGCTCCAAGCCGGCCGACTCGGGCTCCGGCGCCGACCGCCCGAGCAAGAAGGTCGCGATCACGATCAACGGCCAGGCCACCGAGGTCGACCACGGCATCGTCGCCATCGCCTCGATCACGTCGTGCACCAACACGTCCAACCCGTCGGTCATGATGGCGGCCGCGATGCTCGCCAAGAACGCCGTCGAGAAAGGCCTCACCGTCGCGCCGTGGGTCAAGACCTCGATGGCGCCGGGCTCCAAGGTCGTCACGGGCTACTACGAGAAGGCCGGCATGTGGCCCTACCTCGAGAAGCTCGGCTTCCACCTCGTCGGCTACGGCTGCACGACGTGCATCGGCAACTCGGGCCCGATCATCGACGAGGTCAGCAAGGCCGTGAACGACAACGACCTCGCGGTCGTGTCGGTCCTGTCCGGCAACCGCAACTTCGAGGGCCGCATCAACCCCGACGTCAAGATGAACTACCTCGCGTCGCCGCCGCTCGTCATCGCCTACGCCCTCGCCGGGACGATGGACTTCGACTTCGAGACCGACGCGCTCGGTACGGACACCGACGGCAACGACGTCTTCCTCAAGGACATCTGGCCGAGCCCGAACGACGTCGAGGCCACCATCGCCGGTGCGATCAGCCAGAAGCTGTTCACCGACGACTACGCCGACGTCTTCGCCGGTGACGAGCGCTGGCAGAGCCTGCCCACGCCGGAGGGCAACACCTTCGACTGGGACGCCGACTCGACGTACGTCCGCAAGCCCCCGTACTTCGACGGCATGCAGATGGAGACGACGCCGGTCACCGACATCGAGGGTGCGCGCGTCCTCGCCAAGCTCGGCGACTCGGTCACGACCGACCACATCAGCCCTGCTGGTGCGATCAAGACCGACAGCCCTGCGGGCAGGTACCTCGCGGACCACGGCGTCGAGCGCAAGGACTTCAACTCCTACGGGTCGCGTCGCGGCAACCACGAGATCATGATCCGCGGCACGTTCGCCAACATCCGGCTCAAGAACCTCCTGCTCGACGGGGTCGAGGGTGGCTTCACCCGCGACTTCACCAAGGGTGGCGAGCAGAGCACGATCTTCGACGCGTCGGCGAACTACCAGGCGGCGGGCACCCCGCTCGTCATCCTGGCCGGCAAGGAGTACGGCTCGGGCAGCTCGCGTGACTGGGCGGCCAAGGGCACCGCGCTCCTCGGGGTGCGGGCGGTCATCACCGAGAGTTACGAGCGCATCCATCGCTCCAACCTCATCGGCATGGGCGTCCTCCCGCTCCAGTTCCCGGAGGGCCAGAACGCCGAGTCCCTCGGGCTCGACGGGACCGAGACGTTCTCGGTCACCGGCGTCACCGAGCTCAACGAGGGCCGCACGCCGAAGACGGTCAAGGTCGTCGCGACCAAGGAGGGTGGCGAGGACGTGAGCTTCGACGCGGTCCTGCGCATCGACACCCCCGGCGAGGCCGACTACTACCGCAACGGCGGCATCCTCCAGTACGTCCTGCGGTCGCTCGTGAAGTAGGCCCGACCCGTCGGGAGACGACGACGCCGGTATGCCGTGAGCTCACGGCATACCGGCGTCTCGCGTTGTCGGACCCCCGCGTGGGCGGAAGTGACCCACGGGTAGAAACCACCCGTCCGGGGGGTTGTGAATAGCCCCTGACCTGCGATGAAGTGGGGAACAGGCCATTTCGGACTAGTACCTGTGGGGGGTGATGACAGTGGAATCGTGGTCCCGTCGCGTGAGCCTCGGCCGGCTTCTGCTGTCCGCCGCCTTCGTCGCGTTCGCCTTCGTTCTCGCGTCCTGGACCTCCGCGCGGGCCGACGACAAGGGCCTCCTCGGCGTCGTCGCCGAGTCGGTTCCACAGGTCGCCGACGTCACCGAAACCACGACGGAGCTGGTCCGCTCGACGACGGCCGCTGCCCCGGTGGGCACCGTCGACGAGGTCGTCGCCACGTCCGTCGACGCGGCCTCGACCGTGGCTGAGAAGCCCGTCGAGAGAGTGGACGCGACGTCCGAGGCCATCGTGTCGCCGACGACGAAAGCCCTGTCGCACAGCGCTTCTGGCGGCGTTGTCACCGTGAAAGAGGTCGCGCCGGCGTCTGAGACCGTGATCGACCCGGTCGTTGCTGTGGTCGCCCCGGTCATGGACACGGTCGAGGCTCCTCCGGTCACCAAGCCGTCCGACGTCGTCGACGCGGTCGTCGACGTGCTCGAACCGGCAACGACACCCCCTGCGACCCAGACCCATGTCCCCGGCGACGCTGCTGCGGCACCAGGTGTGAGCCGTGCGGTGTCTGCTGCGGGTCAAGGGCCGACTGCCACGGCCACGGCGCCGGGCGCTGACCTTGCCGACGATCCTGCGGGCTACGACCGCCGTGCCGTCACCGCGGCGACGGCCGCCGACGTCGTCCGCCAGCCCTCGACACAGTCGGCGAGCGGAGGACCTGCTTCGCCCACGCCGTGGTCGCCGTCGGGTCTCTCGGGTGTCACGGGAGGCGTGCCGTCTGCCGGGTCCTCGGCGTCGGGCGGCAGCGAGCTCGCGACGACTCCGCATGACCTTGCGCTGCCCCAGACCCGTTCTGCTGCAGCGCCATCGCGCCTGTTCACCCTGAGCCGTGGTCCCGCGCTCAACCCTGGTTCTCGGCCTGATTGATGCCGCTCCGGCGCCCCGTGAGGCGCCGCCAGAGCAGTGCCCGCAACCGCGGGCGTCCACGCATCAATCGTGAAGGGAACGACCATGCACGCATCAATGAAACGAGGGCTGCGCATCGCCCTCGTGGTCGGCGGAGGGATCATCCTCTCCGCCCAGGCACACGCAGATGACACGAACGGATCGGAGAGCCTCCTCGGTGGCAACCAAGTGGTGGCTCCGGTCGCCCAGCCGGTGATTGTCAATGGGAACTCGGTCTCGGTGGTGGGTGACTCCAGCAGCGAGGACTCCACGACGAGCTCTGGCTCTGACTCTGGCTCTGGCAGTGGTGACGCGTCGACCTCGGGTGAGGACTCGGCTGCTGGTGGCAACCAGGCCAGCACTCCGGTATCGGTGCCGGTGACTGTGAGTGGGAACTCGGTCTCGGTGGTGGGTGACTCCAACAGCAGGGACTCCACGACGAGCGCAGGCTCCGACTCGAGCAGTGGTGACACGTCGACCTCGGGTGAGGACTCGACCGCTGGTGGGAACCAGGTCACCGCTCCGGTGACCGCGGGCGGGAACGCCGTGTCGGTGGTGGGTGACACGAGCACCGAGGGTGCTGCTTCGAGCTCCGGCTCGGATGGTGGCGCTGCTGCTTGGGGGTCGACCTCTGGTGAGGACTCGGCTGCTGGTGGGAACCAGGTCACCGCTCCGGTGTCGGTTCCGGTGACCGCGGGCGGGAACGCCGTGTCGGTGGTGGGTGACTCGAGCACCGAGGGTGCTGCTTCGAGCTCCGGCTCGGATGGTGGCGCTGCTGCTTCGGGGTCGACCTCTGGTGAGGACTCGGCTGCTGGTGGCAACCAGGTGGTGGCTCCTGTGGGCGCTCCGGTGACCGCGGGCGGGAACGCCGTGTCGGTGCTGGGTGACTCGAGCACCGAGGGTGCTGCTTCGAGTTCCGGCTCGGATGGTGGCGCTGCTGCTTCGGGGTCGACCTCGGGTGAGGACTCGGCTGCTGGTGGCAACCAGGTCACCGCACCGGTGTCGGTTCCGGTGACCGCGGGCGGGAACGCCGTGACTGTCATCGGAGACTCCACGACCGAGGGGTCCACCACGACCCCGAGCGGACCGGTGGCTCCGTCCACTCCGACGGAACCGTCCACTCCGACGGAACCGTCCACTCCGACGGACCCGACCACCCCGACTGACCCGACCGACGGTCGTGACGACGCGGCCTCGGCACCCAGCCGGGGTGCAGGTGTCACGCGGGCCTCGATCACCGGCGTGGTGTCCGGGAATGTGGGCAACCTCGCCCAGACCGGCACCGACGTGTCCGGTCTCCTCGGTGCGGCAGCCTTCCTTCTGCTGGGTGGCCTCTTCCTCACGGCAGCCGGTCGTCGCAGGGTCGTGGTGGCCTGACCTGGGGCAGCCGCACATAGGGCCAGCCAGGGCTGGCTCAGCCGGGGTCGGTGGCACCGCCACACCGACCCCGGCTCGGCCCTGCGGTTGTGCCGGCGCGCACCGACGCGGTCAGGAGACGACGACACCGGTGCGCCACGCGGACGTGACACACCGGCATACGTCGCTTCTGGTTCCGGATCGACAGCGACTCAGCCCTTGACGCCGCCCTCGTTGGCGCCCGAGGTGAAGTGGCGCTGGAAGAGGAAGAACAGGATCGCGACCGGGATGGTCGTGAGCAGGGCCGCACCGAGCTTGAGCGGGTACTGCGTGCCCGCGCTGAGCTCCCCACTGGCCAAGCTCGCGAGCCCGGTGACGAGGGTGCGCTTCTCGACGTCCTGCGTGACGACGAGGAAGTGCGCGAACTCGTTCCAGGAACCTTGGAACGACAGGATCGTCAGCGTGATGAGCGCAGGCTTCGCCATGGGGAGCACCACCGACCAGAAGGTCCGGAAGACGCCGGCACCGTCGATTCGGGCGGCCTCTTCGATGGAGACGGGGATCGAGTCGAAGAACTGCTTCATGATGAAGACGCCAGCGGCATCGACGATGAGGGGGAGGATCATCGCCGTGTAGGTGTCGTAGATGCCCAGATAGTTGACGATGAGGAACTTCGGGATGAGCAGCGCCACCCCGGGGACACTCATCACGGCGAGAACCGTCGCGAACATGAAGCCACGGCCGCGGAACTTCAGCCGCGACAACGCGTACCCGGCGAGGCTGTCGAGGAAGACCCGCAGGGCGGTGACGATGGTGGCCACGAGGAAGGAGTTCTTGGTCCAGGTGGGAATGGGAACCGCCGCGCCACCCTCGAGTCCGAAGATCCGCTTCCACGCATCCAGGTCGAGAGGGTTGGGGATCAGGCTGAGGGGGTCTTGCGTGGCCGCGGGGTTGGACTTGAAGGAGGTCGCGATCTGGATGAAGAAGGGATAGATGAAGACGACCGCGAACAGGACGAGCAGGGCGTAGAAGACCAGCAGCTTCCACGTGGGCATGCGGTGGGTCATTTCCTCGCTCCGGTCTGGGTGTTGGAGGCGGCGATGCTCGCTGCGCGCGCCTTGCGCCGGGGTGTCACGTCGCGGTCGCGCAGGAGCCACCGCTGGGCCGAGGTGAGCGCGACGATGAGAGCGAACACGACGAACGAGATCGCCGCGCCCGTCCCGTAGTCGAGACTGGTGAAGGACTGCTTGTAGGACAGGAAGGCCGGCGTCAAGGTCGTGTTCGCGGGAGCGCCCTTGCCCATGACGTAGATCTGGTCGAACACCTGCCACGTACCGATGAGGCCGAGGGTCGTCACCAGGAAGAAGGCCGGCTTGAGCATCGGCACGGTGACGTGTCGCATCTTCTGCCAACCCGTGGTGCCGTCCAGCATGGCGGCCTCGTCGACCTCGACCGGGACGTCCTGCAGGGCCGCGAGGAACATCAGCATGAAGGTGCCGGTGGTGGTCCAGACGACGAGGATGATGACGACGCACATGGCGACCGACGGGCCGGAGAACCAGTCCCAGATACTCCGTCCGAAGGCCTCTGACTGGGCGAACCCGGGTGCCTCGTCCATACCGAAGACACTGGCGACGATGTGGAACAGGCCGCGGGCGTCGCTGAACCAGGCGGGGCCGTCGACGCCCAGCTTGCTGAGCACCGCGTTCACCGCTCCCGAGTTGGCGAACAGGAAGATGAAGACGACCGCAATCGCGATCGAGCTCGTCACCGACGGGAAGTAGAACGCGGTCCGGAAGAACCCCTTGCCCTTGAGGAACTTGTTGTTGACGATCACGGCGAGGAAGAACGACAGAGCGGTCTGGAGCGGTACGACGAAGAACACGAACCAGAAGTTGTTGCCAATGCTTTGCATGAAGTTCTGTCGCCGCAGGCCGTCCTCGGCGAACAACGAGGTGTAGTTGTCGACTCCGACGAAAGCCGCGTTCTTCCCGCCCGTGAAGGGCGACCCGTTGCCGTTCCAGCTGGTCAGGCTCACGTAGAAGGCCATGAGAACCGGGATGAACAGGAACACACCGAGGATCAGGAGCATGGGGGCGGTGAAGAGCCAGCCCGCCGTGCCGTCACCCTTGCGGGGCCCGTCGCCGCCGGAGGACCTCCGGCGGCGACGGGAGGGGACATCACTCGTCATGGTCACTTCCCGCCGAGGGCGGCGTCGCCGTTCTTCTGGAGCGACTCGAGGATCGCCTTGGGGTCCTTCGTCCTCAGCTGCTCGAGGTCGGTGTTGAACGCGGCCATGACCGGGTCGAAGCCGGGCGCATTGACGGGTCCCTGACCGTACTCACCACCGGCTGCGAAGGCTGCGTCGTCCGGGAACTCCTGGGCGTACTGCTTGCTGCCGTCCTGGGTCGACGGCATGACGCCGAAGGCCTTGGCGAACGTCATCTGCTGCTCCGTGCTGGTCAGCGACTTGACGAGGTCGACCGCAGCGGCCTGCGACTTCGACTTGGCGGCGATGCCCCAGCAGTTGCTGAAGAGGAGCGTGCCCTTGCCGCCCGGTCCCTCCGGCAGCTCGACGACCTTGGCCTTGATGTTAGGGAAGTCCTTGGTGAGGGCGCCGCGGATCCAGTTGCCCTCGATGGTCATCCCGGCGACGCCCTTGCCGAGCGCCTCGCCACCCCAGCCGGAGTCGACCTCCTTGGCGTACTTCATCGTCCCGGCCTTGAGCATCTTCTGGGCCTGGGCCAGTCCGGCGACGTTCTCGGCGGAGTCCGCCGTGACCTTGGTGCCGTCCTCGTTGACGACCCAGCCACCCGCCTGCTTCATGAAGGCACCGAGGCGGGCCCACTCGCCGCTGACCACGAGGCCGGTGACCTTGCCGTTGGTGAGCTTGGTGGCCGCGGCCTCGAGCCCGGCCCAGTCCTTGGGGATGTCGGCGTCGGTGAGGCCGGCCTTGGTCCACAGGTCGGTGTTGATGATGAGTGCCAGCGTCGAGAAGTCCTTGGGGGCGCACTGGAGCTTGTCGTCGTAGGTGTAGGTCTGGACGAGGCTGTCGAGGAAGCCGGCGTCCTCGACCTGGTCGCCGTAGGCCAGGAGGTTGCCGGCCTTGGCGAAGTCGCCGATCCGGGCGGCGTCGGCGTAGAAGATGTCCGGCGGCGTGCCACCGGCGAAGCCCTGACCCAGCTGCTGGTTGAGGTCGGAGGCGACCACGACCTCGGCGGTGTTGCCGGTCTTCTTGGACCAGGCGTCCGCAGCGGCCTTGACCGCGGCGGTCTCGGCGTCGCCGGAGGTGCCGATGAGGATCTGGAGCTTGGACGGTCCGGTCGACTGCTGCGGGGCCGAGGACTCCTCCTCGAAGCCTCCACCGCCGCACGCGGCGAGCGAGAGGACGACGCCTGCGGCGCAGACGATGGCGGCGCGGGAGCGGCGGACGTTGGGGGTGTGCATGACTTCTCCTGGGGTGAGTGGCAGGGACGGTGCTGAATCGGTCGTGCGGGGTTGGCAGGGACGGGGGTGTTTCGGTGGTGCGTCAGGGTTGCGAGCTGGAGCGGGGGACGAGGGTGGGGGAGAGCATCGAACCGGCGAGGTGGCGGCGCCCGGTGGTGAGCTGGTCGTGGACCTGCGTCAGCAGGTCGTCGGCGATGGCGCGGTAGGGCTGCGCGACGCTGGTGAGGCCGTGGGCGAGCGCGGACTGGGAGCCGTCGAAGCCGACGATTCCCACGTCACGGCCCGGGGTCAGCCCACGGGAGAGGAGGACCTCGTGCACCGCCAGGGCGAGCAGGTCGGACGCGCAGACGATCGCGCCACCGCGACCCACCCGCTCGACGAGAGGCCCGGCCGCGACGATGGCCTCGGGGAGGCGCTGCTCGGTCGTGGCCTGGAGGGTGGCGTCTGCGCGCTCGTGGCGCGACGTGGCGTCGACCCATCCCTGATGGCGCTCGTCACCCACGAGGGACCCCGAGGGCCACCCGAGATAGCCGATGGGCCCGTAGCCGCGCGAGACGAGGTGCTCCACCGCCGCGTCGGTCCCTTCGCGACCGTCCACGTCGGCCCACGCGGTGAACGAGGGGTCGTCCCAGACCCGGCCGAAGGACGCGAACGGGATCTCGTTCTCGGACAGCCACGCCGGGCGTGGATCGCCGTGGTGGGTGTCCATGATGACGAAGGCGTCGACGAGCCGGCCGCGCCACATCTCGCGGTACTGCTCGAGCGTCGGGCCGCCGCGGTCGGACCCGAACGTCACGATGTGGCACTCGTGGCTCGGGGCGCAGATCGTCAGTGAGACAAGGAAGGGCGCCAGGGCGTCGCTCAGGGATTCAGCGCCCTGGCCGGTGAGCTCCATGCCCACCGCACCGGCTCGTTGCTGTCGCAGCGAGCTGGCGGCCGTTGAGGGGGAGTAGCCCAGCCGCTCGATCTGTGCGCGGACGCGCTGCAGGGTCTCGGGGCGGACTCGCTCGGGGTGCATCAGGGCGTTCGAGACGGTCTGTCGCGACACGCCCGCGGCGAGCGCGACGTCGTTGACGGTCGCACGGGCTCGGGCGGACGACGGTGTCGCCATGGCAGACCTCCTCGACGGTGAAGAAGCGGTGCGACTGTCGGTTCCCACGCCGAGGCGGTCGAATTTGAACCTTCAAATCACTATAGTTCCTACTGTGACCCGGACCACGTTTGGCTGTCAAGTGATCGAGGGCGTCCGCCGCGGCGCCGAGGATGGGGGACGGGGATGACGCGCTACGTGCAGCCGTGGCTCCACGAGTTCGAGATCGCGGTGCGGGGGAACGTCACCAGCGTGTCGGACCGGCACGGCGACCTCGGCTCACCGGGGACGGGTCTGTTCGTCGACGACCGACGCGTCCTCTCGGTGTGGGACGTCACGGTCGAGGGGGACCGGCCCGCGTGGCTCGCAGCGGCGAGCTCCGGACCGGCGACGACGGTCTCGACGCTCCTGCGCTCGCTCGGCGACGCCGGAGCGGACCCGACGGTCGAGCTCGTCCGTGAGCGGACGCTGGTCGAGCAGGGGATGCACGAGAGCCTCACGCTCGCCTCGCACGCGGCCGAACCCGTCGTGGTGCGCGTCGCGATCCGGCTCGGCGGTGACGGTGCCGACGTGGCCACCGTCAAGGGAGGCGCCTCGGGTGAGGTCCTCGATGCCGTGGCCACGGCGCAGTCCGTGACATGGGAGGACGAGCGGCACACCACGACGTTCACGGCCGACGGCGGGGCCGCCGGTGGGAGCGACGGCGGCGACAGCACCGGCGGCTCGACGTGGGTCTGGTCCACCACGGTCGCCCCCGGCGGCACGGAGACCCTCCGGACGAGCGTGACGAGCAGGCGGAGCGGACATCCGGTCTTCGCGACCGACGCCGGCTGGGACGCGATCAACTGGGACGGCGTCGCAGTCGAGTGCGAGGACCCTCGACCGAGTCGGCTCGTGGCCCAGTCGCTCGCCGACCTGCGCGGGCTCCTGCTGACCGACCCCGACTCCTCCGAGGACGTCTTCGCGGCGGCCGGGACGCCTTGGTACCTCACGCTCTTCGGTCGCGACTCGCTGTGGGCCGCCCGCTTCATGCTCCCGTTCGGCACCGACCTCGCCCGCGGGACGTTGCGCGCGCTCGCCCGGCGCCAGGGGACGACGTCCGACGGCATCACCGCGTCCGGGCCGGGCAAGATCCTGCACGAGGTACGCCGCAGCACCTATGTCGACCCCGTGACGGGGATGACCCTGCCTCCGGTCTACTACGGCTCGGTCGACGCCACCCCGCTCTGGGTCCGGTTGCTCCACGACGCGTGGCGCTGGGGCCTGGACGAGCGGGTCGTCCGCGAGCTCGAGCCGAACCTGCGTGCCGCCCTGTCGTGGATGCGCAGCGAGGCGGAGCGCGGCGACGGGCTGCTGCGCTACGTCGACGCGAGCGGATCGGGCCTGGCGAACCAGGGGTGGAAGGACTCCGGGGACTCGATGCGCCGCAGCGATGGCACGATCGCCGACGCTCCGATCGCCTTGGTCGAGACGCAGGCGTATGCCGTGGCAGCGGCTCGGGGAGCGGCGCACCTGCTCGAGTCGGTCCTGGGCGAGTCGGGCGACGAGTGGCGCTCGTGGGCCGACCGGATGGCCGAGACCGTGCGCGACCGGTTCTGGGTCGACTCCCCGTCGGTCCGCCACCTGGCCATGGCGATCGGTGGCGACGGCCTGCCCGTCGACGGGGTCGGCAGCAACATGGGTCACGTCCTCGGGACGGGCGTGCTCAGCGCAGCCGAGGCGCGGCGCACGGCATACACGCTGACGGCTCCCGACATGCTCGGCGCGGCAGGTGTGCGCACGCTGTCACGGGACAACCCGGCATACAACCCGCTCGGCTATCACACGGGCTCGGTGTGGACGCACGACAACGCGATCGCCGCACTGGGCCTGGCCCGGGAGGGCTTCACCGACGAGGCCGCCCGGGTCCTCTCGGCACTGGTCGAGGTGGGCTCGTGGACCGGCAACCGGTGGCCCGAGCTGTTCGGCGGGGAGCTCCTCATGGGACGACCCAAGCCCTACCCGGCGTCGTGCCGACCGCAGGCGTGGGCCGCTGCCTCCTCCGGTGCCCTCGTCGAGGCGGTACTAGGACTCGGTGCCGACGCGCCCAACCGGATCCTGACCGTCTCCCCGATCAGCCCTGCTCCGTTCGGCGCGATGACGGTGCGCGGGCTCAGGGTCGGCGACGTCGAGGTGTCGCTGTCGGTGAACGCGGACGGTGAGGTCGTGGACGTGCAGGCTCCGGGTCTCGAGGTCGTCGTCGGCTGAGTGACGCCGCCCAGCCGGAGCGGCATACTGGGGCGATGGTGCGGGTCCTCGCCATCGCTGACGAGGTGGACGACTCCCTCGTGGGGGAGCGGCTCACCCGCATCCGACCCGACCTCGTCGTCTGTGCGGGGGACCTCCCTTGGGACTACATCGAGGCGGTTGCCTCGGCCGTCGACGTTCCTGTCGTCTTCGTCCCCGGCAACCACGACCCGCAGGTCGCGAGCACCAAGGTGTCGCGCGCCGGGCTTCACCTCGACGCCGGGATGCCCTGTCCCACACCGCGTCCCGTCGGTGCGGTCAACGTCGATGGCCGCGTGGTCGAGGTCGCCGGCCTGCGGATAGCGGGACTCGGCGGCTGCGTGCGCTACCGCCCCGGACCCAACATGTACTCGCAGCGCGAGTACCACCTCCGTGCTCGCCGGCTGTCGTGGCGGGCCCACCGGCCGTGGCGCTCCTCGCAGGGCTCGGCGGGGGTCGACATCCTCCTCACCCACGCGCCGCCCCTGGGGCTCGGCGACGAGGACGACGGTCCCCACGTCGGGATCGCGGCCCTCCACGGCCTGCTCGACCGGCTGCGGCCGACGTGGCTGCTCCACGGCCACATCCACCCGCACGGGCAGCCACGCCCCGACCGTCGGGTCGGCGACACGACCATCCGCAACGTCGTCCCGGTTCGGGTCTTCGACATCGAGCTGGCGCACTGATCATGGTGTCCGACACCGGCTTCCCCCGCGCCGACGCCGAGGCGGACTTCCTCAAGGTGCGGCGGCAGCAGCGGATGTCCGGTCTGGCCCGCAAGGTGCGCGGCGACGAGGACCGGGTGCTCGCCCTCGACGAGGTCCTCAAGGCCGTCGGCAACCGCGGTGAGCAGTCCCTGGGGGTGCAGAGCATCCCGGTCGACCACATCGTCGGGTCGGTCGACAAGGTCCGCGAGTTCGACCCGAGCTTCCGCCCGACGTCGGGTCGCAACCGGGCCCGGTGGGAACGGCTGGCCGAGGCCGTGCGTCGTGGTCAGCCCATCCCGCCGATCGACGTCTACCAGGTCGGCGACATGTACTTCGTCCGCGACGGGCACCACAGGGTGTCCGTGGTGCGTGCCCTGGGCGACAGCCTCATCGAGGCGGACGTGACGCGGATCCGCACGACGCTCAGCCCGGACGGCATACGGCATCGCGGTGACCTGCGCCGCAAGGCGATGCGCCGGATCTTCCTCGAGCGGGTCCCCCTGGACCGGCTGGCGCGGAAGGAGGTCTCGTGCAACGACCCGGCCGGCTACCCGCTGCTCGCCGAGATGGTCGAGGCCTGGGCGGCCCGTCTCATGTTCCGTGAAGGCGTGCTGCTCACCGCTGCCCACGCGGCGGCCCGGTGGTACGCCGAGGAGTTCTCCATGGTCATGGAGCTCGCCCGCGAAGGCGGGTTCGTCGAGGAGGGCGAGGCCGAGGGCGACGCCTACGTGCGACTGGCCGGAACCCGCTACCAGCTGTTCGGCGAGCACATCTGGTCCGAGGAGGTCTTCGAGGAGATCGCCCGGGCCAAGGGCAAGCAGAAGGGGTGAGCGCCGCCGCCGTCAGCGGCCCTGCGCCCACCCCGAACCGCTCGGTCAGGCCTGGCTGCTCTCCGACCCCGTCTTGGTGCGCTCGACGCCCTTGAGCAGGTTCTCGCCGCTCTTGCCGTCGAAGATCTGCAGCTGGGACGTGTCGTACCAGAGCTCGGCGTCCTGCCCTTGGGCCGTGCGCGCGGCCGGGTCGAGCCGAGCGGTGATCGACGTGCCCTCGCCGTGCATGTCGTTGCCCGCGTCGGCCGCGAGGTCGTCGAGGTCGGCGGAGTGCGCACCCTCACCGCGGACGGTGAAGTAGGCATAGATGTCGGACCCCATCGCCTCGACGATGTCGATCGGGACGGTGAAGCGGGCGCCACCCTTGGCCTCGGGAACGAGCCGGGCGTCCTCGAAATGCTCGGGCCGGATGCCCACGATGACGTCCTTGGAGCCGTTGGCGCTCTCGAGGGCCTGCCGCAGCTCGTCCGGGAGCGTGGACTCGCCGAGCGTGGTGACGACCTTGCCGCCGCCCTCCAGCGTGCCCGGGAGGAAGTTCATCGACGGGCTGCCGATGAAGCCGGCCACGAACAGGTTGGTGGGGTGCTCGTAGAGCTCGGTCGGCGAGCCGACCTGCTGCACGACACCACCGCGCATGACGACCACCCTGTCGCCGAGCGTCATGGCCTCGGTCTGGTCGTGCGTGACGTAGATCGTCGTCGTCCCGAGGCTCTTCTGGATCCGGGAGACCTGGGTGCGCATCTGGACGCGCAGCTTGGCGTCGAGGTTGGACAGCGGCTCGTCCATGAGGAAGGCCTTGGGGGAGCGCACGATCGCGCGTCCCATCGCGACCCGCTGCCGCTGGCCACCCGAGAGGTTGGCCGGGCGGCGGTCGAGGTGCTGGTTGAGCTCGAGCATCTCGGCGGCCTCGCCGACCTTCTTGGCGATCGTCGCCTTGTCGACCCCGGCGAGCTTGAGCGGGAAGCCCATGTTCTCGCCGACGGTCATGTGGGGGTAGAGGGCGTAGGACTGGAACACCATGGCGATGTCACGGTCCTTGGGCGCCTTGTCGTTGACGACGTCGCCGTCGATGAGGAGACGCCCCTGGGTGATGTCCTCGAGGCCGGCGACCATGTTGAGGGTCGTCGACTTCCCGCACCCCGACGGCCCCACGAGGATGATGAACTCGCCGTCGGCGATCTCGAGGTTGAAGTTGTCGACGGCGAGCGCGCCGTCCGGATAGCGCTTGACGACGTTGTCGAGAACGATCTCTGCCATGACTGCTCCTTGGTGTCCTGACGGGTTCCTGCTCAGCCCTTGACGGCACCGGACGTCAGTCCGGCCACGATCCGTCGCTGGAAGAGCAGCACGAAGATGACGATGGGGATGGTGATGATGACGGCCGCGGCCGCGATCGGCCCGGTGGGCTTCTCGAAGGTCGTCGCGCCCGTGAAGTACGCCATGGCGGCGGGGACGGTGCGTGAGTTCGATGTCGACGTGAGAGAGATCGCGAAGAGGAAGTCGTTCCAGCAGCTGATGAAGACGAGGATGGCCGTCGTGAAGACCCCTGGCATCGCCAGTGGCGTGATGACCTGACGGAAGGCCTGGTAGGGCGTGGCCCCGTCCATCTTGGCGGCCTTCTCGAGCTCCCACGGGATCTCCCGGAAGAACGCCGACAGGGTGTAGATCGCCAGCGGAAGGGCGAAGGTGATGTAGGGGATGATCAGGCCGAGCCAGGTGTCGAAGAGTCCCAGGGCGGTCTCGATCTTGAAGAGCGGGGTGACCAGGGCGATCTGCGGGAACATCGCGATGAGCAGCGACAGCGCGACGATCGTCCTCTTGCCGGGGAAGTCCAGCCGGGCGATCGCGTAGGCCGCCATCGTGCCGAAGATGATCGCCACGAAGGTCGCGATGAGGCAGATGCCGATCGAGTTGATGAGCGCCCGCGTGAAGTCCGGGTTGTCGAAGATCTGCTGGTAGCTCGCCCACGACGGTGAGACGGGGAGGAACTTCCCGTCGTTGAGGGTCGCGGAGTCCTTGAGCGAGAGCGAGATGATCCAGATGACGGGCACGAACGCGTAGACGAGCACGAGGATGTTGACCATCGACCAGGTGAGCTTCTGCTTCGTCGTCTCCTGCTGCATGTCAGCGCCTCCCGCCGTCGTCGGACCCCGGGGCGGCGGCCCCGAAGACCTTGATGAAGATGAACGCGATGATGGCGATCGAGAGGAAGATCAGCACCGCCATGGTCGACCCGATGCCGAGGTTGAGACCCCTGATGAGGTTGTTGTAGCCCACCATGGACACCGACGCGGTCTCGTTCGCACCTCCGGTGAGCACGAAGATGTTGTCGAAGACTCTGAAGGCGTCCAACGTCCGGAAGAGCAGGGCCACGAGGATCGACGGCTTGATGAGCGGCACCGTGATCGCCCAGAACCGCTGCCACGCCGAGCCGCCGTCCATCGCCGCCGCCTTGTGCAGGTCCTCGGGCACGAGCGCCAGTCCTGCCATGAGGAGCAGTGCCATGAACGGCACGGTCTTCCACACCTCGGCGAGGATGATGATCGCGATCGAGGACCACTTGCCCGTGAGTGGGGCGTTGTCGCCGGCCAGCCAACCGAGGTCCTGGGTCCAGGCGAAGCGCCACGAGAAGGCCGCCACGACGGTGACGATCGCGTAGGGCACGAGCGCCGAGGTGCGCACGAGGCCACGGCCGACGATGGTGCGGTGCATGACGATCGCGAGCAGCATTCCGAAGATGAGCTCGAAGAAGGCGCTCACGACGGTGATGAACATCGTGATCCCGAACGCCTGCCACCAGATCGAGCTGGACAGGACGGTGACGTAGTTCTCGAGGCCGACGAACTCGTTGGCATCGGGGGTGCGCAGATCGGCGCGGTTCAGGGACAGCCACAGCGCGTAGAAGATCGGGTATGCCGTCACGGCGAGCATGATGACCACCGCGGGTGCGACGAGCTTGAGGCCGAGGTTGCGCTCGGCACGCTTGC
Organism: Knoellia locipacati; assembly: GCF_044791685.1. Classification (GTDB taxonomy): domain Bacteria; phylum Actinomycetota; class Actinomycetes; order Actinomycetales; family Dermatophilaceae; genus Knoellia; species Knoellia locipacati_A. The sequence continues at coordinate 3,828,391 of NZ_CP087730.1, read as the reverse complement.
CCTCGCTGAACCGCTTCTTGGCGATCTCGGTGCCCTCGTCGGGGCCGTTGCCGCGAGGCTCCGTGGCCTCGTCGATGACCTCGGAACCCGCGGCTTCGGCAGCGTTGGTGCTCACGGCAGAATCCCCTTCCCTTCGAGGGTCTGCGCGATGAGGTCACGCAGTTCGGACGTGGACGACTCCGGGTCGATCGAACTCGGGGGAGAGAGGTTGGTCGAGACCAGCGTCGAGATGTTCTGGTAGACCGGGGTCCGGGGTCGGGGGACCGCGTTCTTGAGCTCCTCGAGCATGACGTCGCCCATGGGGTACTGCTTGCGGAACTCGGCGTTGCTCGTGTAGATGCTCTCGAGGACGGGGGCGTCACCGGCGTCGATCGCGGCCTTGACCTGGTGCTCTTCATTGCGGAGGCACATGGCCGCCTCGTAGGTCTGCTCGGGGTGCTTGGTGTAGCTGCTGATGGCGTAGTTCATGCCACCGAGGGTCACCTTGGGCGGCTCGCCCGCCTCGACGGTGGGGAAGGTCGTGTAACCGAGGTCGGCCGCCACCTCAGGATTGGCTTCCCGCATCGCGGACAGGACGTAGGGCCAGTTGAGGGAGAAGGCCGACCGGCCGGCCTGCAGGTCGGCGAAGACCTCCGGCTCCTGCGCGTTCGAGAGCGAACCACTGACCAGCCCGGACGTGGCCAGTTTCTTGAGGAGCGTCAGCCCCTGCACCGCCTTGTCGTCGAGGGTGACCTCGGTGCTGTCCTCGTTGACGAACGTGCCGCCGTAGGCGTTGAGCACGTTGTTGACGTTGACGACGTAGCCCTCGTACTGAGCCGCCGTGAACCCGATCTGGAACGGCTTGCCGGAGTCCTTGAGAGCCTGCGACTGCTCGATGAGCTGGTCCCAGGTCTCCGGGGGCTCGGGCACGAGGCTCTTGCGGTACCAGAGGATCTGGACGTTGGTCGTGCGCGGGATCGCGTAGAGCTTGTCCTTCCACGTCGCCGTGTCGACGGGTGGCTGCAGCACACCATCGATGGCGGCGTCCTTCTTCTCCCCGGTGAGCTCTCGGATCCAGCCCGCCTCGGCGAACTCGGCGGTCCACGTGACGTCCATCCCCAGCAGGTCGAGCCCGTCGTCCTTGGCCGCGAGGCGCCGGACGAACTGCTCGCGCTGACCGTCGGCGTCGCTGGGGAGGAGGTTGCCGACGATGGTGTACTTGCCCGCCGCCTCCTTGTTGCAGGCATCGATGAGCTCGTCGAACTTCGACGCGGACGCACCCCCGTAGAGGTTGACGACCGTGCCCTCCGGGCCGCTGGAACAGGCGGCGGTGAGGCCGGCGGTGAGGGTCAGGACCCCCACGCTGGAGGCGAGCCGTCGGCCACGTCGGAAGCGGCTCGGTGGGGACTGCTGACGTCTGGACATCTGTCCTCCTCTGACCACGGCACTGTGATCTGGGTCTCACTCAAGACCTTCTGCGAGGTTAGTGCAACCGCTGGCTCTCCAGCGCTTTCAGCTGTGGGCGAGGTCGACGACGTCACCGACGACGACGACGGCGGGCGACTGGACCCGCCGGAAGAGGGCCGTGTCGGCGATGTCGGCGAGGGTCCCGAGCGTGACCCGCTGGTCGGGGAGGAACCCCCGCTCGATGATCGCCACGGGGCAGCTGCCGGGGCGACCGTTGTCGATGAGGATCCTCGTCGTGTCACGCAGCGTGGAGACGCCCATGAGCAGCACGAGGGTGTGGTCGGTTCCGGGCGGGAGGGTCGGGATCTGCTCGTGGCCGGACACGACGGTGAACGCCTTGGCGATGCCGCGGTGGGTCAGGGGGATGCCCGCTGCCGCCGGGACGGCGACCGCGCTCGTCACACCCGGGACGACCTCGACGGGTATGCCGTGTGCCTCGCACGCGAGGCGCTCCTCACCACCGCGTCCGAGGACGTAGGGGTCGCCGCCCTTGAGGCGGACGACACCGTGGCCGCGCTCGGCCTCCTCGACGAGGATCTCGTTGATCCTGTCCTGGGGGACGGGGTGGTGGCCTGGGGTCTTGCCGACGTCGATGACCCGCACCGACGCGGGGAGGCGAGAGACGACGCCTCGGGGTGCGAGCCGGTCGATGACGACGACGTCCGCCGAGGCCAGGAGCTCGTGCCCTCGAGTGGTGAGGAGCCCGTCGGCCCCGGGGCCGCCGCCCACGAGGGCCACCCACCCGGTCTCGCGGGGCCGGTGTCGGCGCAGGTCGAGGTCACCGGAGCGCAGGGCGAGGTCGATCCCGTCACGCACCGTGGCGGCGAGCCGCGCATCACCGTCGGCGTGGACCGCGACCGTGAGGGTGCCGTCGGGGGTCTCGACCCGGGTGCTGGTGAGCACGCTGGCACGCGACGCAAGGGCGTCCGTCTCGTCGACGCACCACAGCCGGCGTTCGTCGGAGTCGGAGCGGATGCGTGCATCCACGTCCGCGTCGCCCGTGGCGGTGTGCACGAGCCACGCCCCGTCGAGGTCGGCAGCTCCGGCGTAGTCGCGCTGGAGCCACGACGCGCGGTCGGGGTGCTCGGCGAGGAGGTCCTGGACCTCCTCGCAGGCCCATGGCGAGACGAGCCGCACGACGGCACCCTCGGCCAGGAACGTGCGCAGGCGTCGACCCGTCACCGGTCCGCCACCGAAGACGGCGACGAGACGACCGGTGAGGTCGAGAGCGACCGGCAGGGCCGGTTTCAGATGTCCCATTCCTCGTCACCCTCCGGTCGGGTCGGCGCCTCGGCCGCGGTCGGCAGGGTCGCGCCGACCATGCCTGCAGCGACCGTGCGGCCGTCGTGCGCATCGATGAGGAGGAAGGAGCCGGCCCGACGCGACGTCGAGTAGTTCTCGACGGGGACGGGACTGGCCAGACGGAGTTTCACGAGACCGATGTCGTTGAGCGCCAGCGCTTCCGACGGCACGGCATGCAGGTCGTCGAGGTCCAGCGCACCGTCCAGCGAGCGCACCGCGGTCTGCACCGTGCGGGAGCCGTGCTTGAGCAGGAGCCGCTGCCCGGGGCGCAGCGGGGCGTCTCCCAGCCAGCAGACCACGGCGGCGATGTCCTGCGTCGGCTCGGGCGCGTCGGCCGCCGAGGCGAGGACGTCACCACGGGAGATGTCGAGCTCGTCCGCGAGGCGAAGCGTGACCGACTGGGGGGCGAAGGCCTCGTCCAGCGAGCGCTCGGCGAGGTCGATCCCGGTCACCGTCGTGCGCTGCCCGGACGGCAGTGCGACGACCTCGTCGCCCACCCGCACGACACCCGAGGCGACCTGCCCGGCATACCCCCGGTAGTCGCGGTGGGCTTCGTCGCGCGCCGCCCCCTGCGGGCGGATGACGAGCTGGACCGGCAGGCGGAAGGGCTCGTGCACGGGGTCGTCGGCCGGCGGCAGCGCCTCGAGGAGCTCGAGGAGGCTCGGGCCGGCATACCAAGGGGTTCGCGCCGAGCGTTCGGCGATGTTGTCGCCGTCGAGGGCGCTCACCGGGATCGCGGTCGCGTCCTCGACGCCGAGCTCGCGGGCGACGGCCTGAACCTCGGAGTTGACCCGGTCGAACACCTCCTGGGAGAAGTCGACGAGGTCGATCTTGTTGACGGCGACGACGACGTGCGGCACGCGGAGCAGCGCGGTGACGGCGAGGTGGCGGCGTGTCTGCTCGAGGACGCCCTTGCGGGCGTCGACGAGGAGGACGACGACGTCGGCGGTGGAGCTGCCGGTGACGGTGTTGCGGGTGTACTGGACGTGGCCGGGGCAGTCGGCGAGGACGAAGGACCGCTTCGCCGTGGCGAAGTAGCGGTAGGCGACGTCGATGGTGATGCCCTGCTCGCGCTCGGCGCGCAGGCCGTCGGTGAGGAGGGCGAGGTCGGCGGCGGTGAGCCCGCGGTCGCGCGAGACGCGCTCGACGGCCGCGAGTTGGTCCGACAGGACGGACTTGGTGTCGTGGAGCAGCCGTCCGACGAGGGTGGACTTGCCGTCGTCGACCGAGCCGGCCGTGGCGAGGCGAAGGAGCGTGCTCATCTCAGGGTGTCCTTGGTCTTGGGGCCCCCGCGAAGTATCGGAGCGAGGGACGAGCGGAGAACTTCGTGGGGATTTCAGAAATACCCCTCCTTCTTGCGGTCCTCCATGGCGGCCTCCGAGATGCGGTCGTCGGCGCGAGTGGCGCCGCGCTCGGTCAGGGTGGAGGCGGCCACCTCGACGACGATCTCGGCGTTGGTCCGAGCCGGGGACTCGACGGCTCCCGTGCAGGACATGTCGCCGACGGTGCGGTAGCGGACGAGGCGCGTCTCGACGGGCTCGTCGTCGCGCGGCTGGCTGCACGGACCGACCGCGAGCCACATGCCGTCACGCTGGAAGACCTCGCGCTCGTGGGCGTAGTAGAGCGGCGCCAGGGGGATGTCCTCACGCTCGATGTAGCTCCACACGTCGACCTCGGTCCAGTTGCTGATGGGGAACGCACGGACGTGCTCGCCGGGCCGGTGCCGGGGGTTGTAGAGGTTCCACAGCTCGGGACGCTGGTTCTTCGGGTCCCACTGCCCGAACTCGTCTCGGAGCGAGACGATGCGCTCCTTGGCACGGGCCTTCTCCTCGTCACGGCGCCCGCCGCCGAAGACGCCGTCGAACCGGTGCTCGTTGATGGCGTCGAGGAGGGGCTGGGTCTGGAGGGCGTTGCGCAGGCCGTCGGCACGTTCGCGCAGCCGGCCGTCGTCGATGTAGTCCTGCACCTTGGCGACCTCGAGCCGCAACCCGAGGCGCTCGACGGTCTCGTCACGGTAGGCGAGCACCTCGGGGAAGTTGTGCCCCGTGTCGACGTGGAGCACCGGGAAGGGGATCGGTGCCGGCCAGAACGCCTTGGCCGCGAGGTGGAGCATGACGACGGAGTCCTTGCCGCCGCTGAAGAGCAGCGCCGGACGCTCGAGCTCGCCGACGACCTCACGGATGATGAGGATCGCCTCGGCCTCGAGGGCGTCGAGCTGGCTGAGGACGTGGGACCGGCTCGTGGGCGAGACCGGTCGTTCCGCGGTGGCGGCGCTCATGTGTGGATCCCGCATTCGGTCTTGGAGAGCCCGGCCCAGCGGCCGGACCGGGGGTCCTCGCCGGGGGCGACCGCCCGGGTGCACGGCTCGCACCCGATCGACGGGTAGCCGTCCGAGAGAAGGAGGTTGACCGGCACGCCGTGGTCGATGGCGTAGTCGGTGACGTCGTCGAGCGACCAGGTGACGAGGGGGTTGACCTTCACGAGGCCGTGCTTCTCGTCGAAGGTGACGAGGGGGGTCTCGGTCCGGGTGGGCGCCTCGTCACGTCGGACTCCGGTCACCCAGGCCTCGTAGCCGGCGAGGGTGCGGGCCAGCGGCTCCATCTTGCGCATGGCGCAGCAGAGGGCGGGGTCGCGGTCGTGCAGGCGCGGGCCGAACTTCGCGTCCTGCTCGGCGACGGTGAGCTCGGGCAGGACGTCGACGACGGTGACGTCGAGCTCGTCGGCGACCCGGGCGCGGGTCCCGAGGGTGTCGCTGAAGTGGTAGCCGGTCTCGAGGAACAGGACGTCGACTCCGGGGGCGTGCTGCGAGATGAGGTGTGGGAGAACGCCTTCGGCCATGCTGCAGGCCACCGCGAGCGTCCCCGGGAACGTCTCGGCGGCCCATCGGGCGACGGCCACGGCATCGGTGTCGTCGAGCGCGGCCCCCTCCACCGCCAGCGCCCGGAGCTCCTCCTCGCTGCGCTTCGTCCCGTGACGGGTCAGGGTGCTCATACCAGCTCCTCCTCGTCGGCCCGGTGGGCCCAGGTGGCGAACGACTCGCCCTCGACGCGCTGCTCCACGAAGCGGCGGACGAGGCGCTCGACGTAGTCGGACAGGTCGGTGGCCTGGATCTTGAGACCGCGCACGGTGCGGCCGAGCCCGGCTTCGTCGCGCTCGGGCGAGGCGAGCCCGCCGCCGAGGTGCACCTGGAAGCCCGGGACGTTGTCGCCGGCGTCGTTGGTCGTGATGAGCCCCTTGAGACCGATGTCGGCGGTCTGGATCCGGGCGCAGGAGTTCGGGCACCCGTTGACGTGCAACGAGATCGGGGTGTCGAGCTCGATCCCGGCGAGACGCTGCTCGAGCTCGGCGATGACAGCCGTCGCGGTGTCCTTGGTGTCGACGATGGCGAGCTTGCAGTACTCGATCCCGGTGCAGGCCATCGTGGTCCGGCGGAAGGGGCTGGGCGTCGCCGTGAGGCCGAGCTCCTCGAGGCCTGTCACGAGGGTCTCGACTCCCTCCTCCGGGACGCCGAGGACGACGAGCTTCTGGTGTGCGGTGAGCCGCACCCCGTCGCCGCCGACCTGCTCGACGAGGTCGCCCAGGCGGGTGAGGATGGTGCCGCTGACCCGGCCGACGACCGGCGCAGCCCCGACGTAGAAGCGACCGTCCTTCTGCGCGTGGACGCCGACGTGGTCGCCGGGACCCTTGGCGGGAGCCGGTGCCGGGCCGTCGGGCAGGGGGCGTCCGAGGTACTCGGTCTCGAGGACCTCGCGGAACTTCGCGGGCCCCCACTCGGCGAGCAGGAACTTGAGTCGCGCCTTGGTGCGCATGCGGCGGTAGCCGTAGTCGCGGAAGATCGAGATGACGCCGTGCCACACGTCGGGGGCGTCCGCCTCGGAGACGAAGACGCCGACCCGCTCGGCGAGCCGTGGTGCGGTCGAGAGCCCACCGCCGACCCAGAGGTCGAAGCCCGGGCCGAGCTCGGGGTGGACGACCCCGACGAGGGAGATGTCGTTGATCTCGTGGACGACGTCGAGGCTCGGGTGCCCGGTGATCGCGGTCTTGAACTTGCGGGGCAGGTTCGACAGCTCCGGGTCGCCGAGCCAGCGCGAGGTGATGTCGCGGATGACGGCGGTCGGGTCGATGATCTCGTCGGCGGCGATCCCGGCGACCGGGCTCCCGAGGAACGCGCGGGGCGTGTCACCGCACGCTTCGGTGGTCTGGAGCCCGACGGCCTCGAGCCGGCGCCAGATCTCGGGGACGTCCTCGATGGCGATCCAGTGGTACTGGATGTTCTGGCGGTCACTGATGTCGGCACTCTCGCGGCCGAAGTCGGTCGAGATCCCACCGAGGACCCGCAGCTGGGTGGGGGAGAGGACCTGGCCGTCGGTGCGGACCCGGAGCATGAAGTACTTGTCCTCGAGCTCGTGCGGCTCGAGCTGGGCCGTGCGCCCACCGTCGATGCCCGGCTTGCGCTGGGTGTAGAGGCCCCACCAGCGGAAGCGGCCGTGCAGGTCCTCGCCGGGGATGGAGTCGAAGCCATCGCGGGCGTAGGTCGTCTCGATCCGCTCACGGACGTTGAGGCCGTTGTCCTGCGCCTTGAACGCCTCGTTGGGGTTGAGCGGCTCGCGGCCGTCGACGGCCCACTGGCCGTGGGAGCGCCCGGTGCGCGGTGGCCGCAGCGCGCGGCTGCCGGAGGCGACGCTCGTCATGGGGTCCTCGATCCTCAATGGGTGGCATTGCTTAGGGGAAGCATAAGAGTCAGTTATGGCATGGACCGAGGGCGGTCCACGATGTGGCCCGCCCTGAGACGCCCTGGAGGGGGATATCATCGAACACATGTTCGATCCTTCGGCGCCACCTCCTCTGCGCCGTGCTGCCAGCCCCGGGTCGCCGGGCGGCTCCAGTCGACCGGGCCCGCCCGGCTGGCCGGATCGTGTCCCGCCGCCGGGGGCGCCCGGCTGGCAGGTGCCCGCCGTCGGCTGGCTCCTCGACCAGTGCCCTTCGGACTACCGCATGTATGCCGTGTGGCGCCGGCACCCGATCGCCCTCGCGTGGGTGACCACGCACCACCTCGACGCGCAGCTGGGAGCGATGCGGACGGCATACCGGGGACTTCGGGTCGACCTCGCCGAACACGTCGAGCCCGAGGGGATCGCGGCGTCGCTGGCAGCGCTCGAGGCCGAGGGGGCCCGCCTCCTGGCGGCGCGACGGGCCGCGGGGCTGCTTCTCGAGGCGATGCAGGGGCACGCCTTCGTGCCGCGGCTCTGACGCGAAGATCCTGCCCCCGCGGCGGGGAGAGGTGTGGGGCCCGTGAACGTTTCGTGTGAGGGTCGCCACCGGGGGCCCTGGGGGAGCGGCGGCCTGTGCGGCAGCACCTAGACTCTTGCGGATGGACATCGGCACCGAGAGGGAGAGCGCGTGAGCGTGTTGGAGCGCATCCAGGGACCTGACGACCTCAAGGCCCTGACCCGACCCGAGCTGGCGACCCTGGCGCAGGAGATCCGGACCTTCCTCGTCGACGAGGTCTCCCGCACCGGGGGGCACCTCGGGCCCAACCTCGGGGTGGTCGAGCTGACGATCGCCATCCACCGGGTGTTCGACAGCCCCCGTGACGCGGTCGTCTTCGACACCGGCCACCAGTCCTACGTCCACAAGCTCCTCACCGGACGCCACGACTTCTCCGGCCTGCGCAAGCAGGGTGGGCTGTCCGGGTACCCGAGCCGCGCCGAGTCCGAGCACGACGTCGTCGAGAGCTCTCACGCGTCGAGCTCGCTGTCGTGGGCCCACGGCATCGCGGCCGGCCGGGTCGTGTCGGGCGAGCGCGACCGGCACACCGTCGCCGTCATCGGCGACGGCGCGCTCACCGGCGGCATGGCCTGGGAGGCCATCAACAACATCGCCGCCGAGCGCGACCTCCCGCTCGTCGTCGTCGTCAACGACAACGAGCGCTCCTACGCCCCGACCCGCGGCGGCCTCGCCGACCACCTCGCGACGCTGCGCACCACCCGCGGCTACGAGCGCTTCCTCGACTGGGGCAAGTCCACGTTGCACCGCACGCCCGTCGTGGGCGGAGCGATGTACGAGACGCTCCACGGCGTCAAGAAGGGCATCAAGGACATCGTCGCGCCGCAGGGCCTCTTCGAGGACCTCGGCCTCAAGTACATCGGCCCGGTCGACGGCCACGACGAGGCGGCGCTGGAGCAGGCACTCCGTCGGGCGCGCGCCTACGGGGGGCCGGTGCTCGTGCACGTCATCACCCAGAAGGGCAAGGGCTACGACCCGGCCGTCAACGACGAGAGCGACCAGTTCCACGCCGTCGGCGTCATCAACCCCGAGACCGGCCTGCCGCTGGAGATCTCGGGCCGGAGCTGGACCGACGAGTTCAGTGACGCCCTCGTCGAGCTCGGCGAGGAGCGCGAGGACATCGTCGCCATCACCGCCGCGATGATGATCCCGGTGGGGCTCGACGCTTTTGCGAAGCGGTTCCCCCAGCGCACCTTCGACGTCGGCATCGCCGAGCAGCACGCCACGACGATGGCTGCCGGACTCGCGTATGCCGGCCTCCACCCTGTCGTGGCGATCTATGCGACCTTCCTCAACCGGGCCTTCGACCAGCTGCTCATGGACTGTGCGCTGCACAGGGCCGGCGTGACGTTCGTGCTCGACCGCTCGGGTGTCACCGGGCCGGACGGCGCCTCGCACCACGGCATGTGGGACATGTCGATCGTCGGCGTCGTGCCCGGGCTGCACCTCGCCGCGCCGCGTGACGGCCAGCAGATTCCCTTGGCGCTCCGGGCAGCCGTCGACATCTCCGACGCACCCTCGGTCATCCGGTTCCCCAAGGGCTCGGCCGGCGACGCGATCTCGGCCGTGCGTTCGGTGTCCGGGGTCGACGTGCTCGCCGAGCCGGACGCCGATGCCGTGGACCTGCTGCTCGTCGGTGTCGGGTCGATGGCAGCCACGGCGCTCACTGTCGCCGACAAGCTCGCCGCCGAGGGCCTTCGCGTGCGCGTCGTCGACCCCGTGTGGGCCCTGCCGGTCAACCCGGTCCTGGGCGACCTCGCCGGCGACGCCGGCGACGCCGGCCGGGTCGCCGTCGTCGAGGACAACTCGGTGTCCGGGGGAGTCGGGTCGCACGTCGTGCAGGCGTTGCGCGACAGCGGTTCCGACGTGCCAGTCGACCTCTTCGGCCTGCCGCGCGAGTTCCTCGACCACGGTTCCCGGGGCCAGGTGCTCGACCGCGTCGGTCTCACGCCGGAAGCCATCGCGGCGAAGCTGCTCGACTCCCTGCGCTGACCGCCACCGCTTCGCCGTTCATGATGGAGACGCGCACTGGTTGACGCCTACGGGGCCACCATGTGTCTCTGTCATGGCTGGGAGCAGGGAGATGGACATGTCGAAGTACGCCCGCATGTATCGGCTGGGCATCGCGCCGTGGGAGCGCTACGCGACGACGGCCGCGGACGGGATCGCCTCCCTGCTCGAACGCGAGGAGAGCGAACGCTCCCGCCCACTGGGCCGGGCCCTGGATCTCGGCTGTGGTCGCGGCAAGTACACCGCCCTGCTGGCGGGACGAGGCTGGAAGGCCGTGGGCATCGACAACGTCCCGGCGGCGATCGACGCCGCCCGGCGCACAGGCGCGGAGGGTGCGACGTACGTCGTGGGCGACGTGACCGACCTTCCTGCGACCGGCCTCGGCACGTTCGACCTCTTCCTCGATGTCGGCTGCTTCCAAGGCCTCAGCTCGCGGCAGCGGGACGCGTACGCCCGAGGCGTCTTGGCCCTGGCGAACCCCGGAGCCACACTGCTGCTGCTTGCCTTCGGGCGCACGTGGATGCGGTCTCTGGTTGAAGGGGTGTCCCAGGGTGAGGTCGAGAGCGCGTTCCGGGGCTGGGAGCTGCTGTCCGCCGATCCCGCGACGACGCAAGGGCTCGGGTGGCCCATGAACCGGACGGGCCCACAGTGGTACCGACTCGGCGGGCACAGACAGGACGACACGGCAGTGTGAGGCTGGAGGCCGCTACCCGGCACTCTCGCCCGGCCCCGGGGGTCGGGGCCGGGAGAGGGTGCGGCGTGCGTCAGCCTTCCGTGCTCTGGGTCTGCACGGCCGCCGGCGAGGACTTCTGGGTGACCGCGGTACCCGTGCCCGCGCCACCGGTGGGACTGGCCGAACCGGCGTCCGAGCTGCCGCCCGCGGAGACCGGACCGGTGCTCGTGGGGGACGTCGCCTTGCCCGTGCCGCCGACGCCGTTGGCATCGCCGCCACTCCCACCACCTCCGCCCGTCCCGCCGGAGCCGCCTGAGCTCTTCTGGTCCTGCACGACGGTCTTGCTCGCCTGCGGGGTTGCTCCAGCACCCTTGTCCTCCATGAGCTTGAGCCGCTTGCCGACGCCGAAGCCGAGCTTGACCTGCTTGAGCTTGCCGTCCTCGATCTCGAACTCGAGCACGGGCCTGGAGTCGAGACGGTTGAAGAGCTTGGCCTGTCGGTGCTGGTAGGTGTTGTAGTTCTTCAACCAGCCCAGCGCCTGACGGCCACGCACGTTGTCGGCGTTGTCGGCGAAGAAGCTCAACAGCTTGGTCGACTGGTCCGCGGTGATCGGGTCACCATCGGGCTTGAGCGACTGGATCGTCCTGAGCACGTCGACCGCGTCGAGGTTGGCCGGTTTGCCCAGGCGTCCGTTGGTGTCCACGTAGCTCATCGGGTTCGACTGCGCGTACGTGTAGGACGTGGTCAGGGCCGGGTTCTCGACGAGCGCGAGCGGATCATCCGTGAGGATGGGGTCGACCGTGAGGAAGCGCGCCTGGGTCGGCGAGTACCAACGGTCCCCGAGGTTCACGAGCCCGTGGTCCTCATCGGTGTAGCCACCGGCGAACTGCCACGGCGTCCGGAAGATCGTGCTGTCCTCCTTGATCCACACCTGCCCGGTCGGGAAGTACTCCTGGTGCTGGAACACCTTGCCCTCGCGGTTGGTGACGATGTTCGAGCTGCCCTGGAGGTCCTTGCGGGGGTAGTAGACGTTCGGCTCGTAGACGCTGTCACCACCCATCTTCACGGCGAGACGGTCGTTGCCGGCCCAGATGTTCGTGGACATCGTGCCGTTGCGGACGGTCACCCACGGGTTGACGTAGTAGGTGACACCCTGCTCCTTGATCTCGGTCGCCAGCTGTCCGGCCCAGTCGTAGACGTAGTCGGTCTGCTTGCGGCCAGTGCCCTTGGCGTTGTGGTCGACGATCTCGATCATCTTGCCGGCCCAGTCCCACGTGATGTCGCGGATGGTGTCCGGGTTGGTGACCTTGGTCTGCTCGCCGTCGGAGTCGTATTCGAATAGGTCCGCCTTCCTCGAGATCGAGTCGTAGATCCGCGTCGCCTGGTTGGGCTTGGCCGGGTCGTACGTGTAGGCGGTCTTGTCGAACGTCGTCGCGACCTGGGTGACCTCCTTGCACCTGGTCGTGCAAGCGGTGTCGAACGTCCAGTCGCGCTGGGTCATCCGGGTCACCTTGCTCGTCGTGTCGTCGAGCGTCGCCGACCACGCGTACTTGCGCGTCGTCTTGGGTGCGTAGGTCCACGATCCGTTGGCCGACGTCAGTCGGTAGCGGTTGTCGTAGTTGTAGGTCTGCATGGTCGGGCCACCGAAGAGCGATGACACATCGTCGGGCAGGTGGTTCTGCGCCGACTTCACGTTGCCGACCAGGTCGTACGTGTATCGGAGGTCCATCAGCTCACGCGACCCGTCCGGGGAGAGGGCCTGACGTCGGTCCAGCCGTCGTGTGTCCTCGTCGCGGTAGGTCGTCTCGACCACCCCGTCACCGGTCTTGCGTTGCGACACCTGGCCATACACGTCGTAGCGCTGCTGGCCGAGGTAGTCGTAGAGGCATGGCACGGCAACGTCTGCCTTCACCTGTGTCCCCGGCCCGTGGGCCACGGCGGTCGGCAGCAGGATCGTGCCGTTGATGCCCCGTTCGACGGTGTAGTCGAACGTTCCGGCGACCGTCCCGGGGGTGCGGGCAGTGACGCGCAACTGCTCCTTGTCGAGGGTGATGGTGAACGGCAGCGTGGGTGCCCAGCTCGATGCAGGGTCGGCGTGCGGGAACTCGGTCACGGTGATGAGAGTCGTCGTGGCGTCGACCGCGTTGGTGAGTGAGCCGAGCTCGCTGCAGTCCCGCGTGCCGGTGACCTGAGTCAGCCGCCCACCGGATTCGTAGTCGTTGCGGACCACCTCACCCTCGGGGAGGGAGACGCTCGCGAGCCGGCCCAGCCAGTCGTTGTCGTACGTCGTCGTGAACGGGCCGGTGTTGGGGTGCGGTCCAGTCATCGTCGTGACGTCCTTGGACAGGCGTCCGTTGACGTCGTACTCGAAGCTCTGGGTGCGTGCCTTGTCCTCGACGTGGACCATCCGTCCGGCGGCGTTGCCGGTGGTGGGATGACCGAGGTAGCCGCCGTACTCCAGCTTCACCGGGGCCTCGTCGGGATAGGTGATCGACGTCAGCAGACCGAAGTCGAAGCCGAACACGGTGCGGACGTTGCCCTCCTCGCGCAGAACCGGACTCTGTTCCCCGGTCTTGTTGCCGGCCAGGTCGTAGTTCCAGTTCACGAGTCCGCCGTCCGGCGTTGTCGTCGACGTCCTGCGGCCGAGCAGGTCGTAGACGTGCGTCGTCGCGAGGTTGCCCGGTGACTGCACACTGAGCAGCTGTCCCAGACGGTCGTAGACGTAGGTCGTGGAGAGCGCCACGCCTGCGACCGTCTTGTCCTCACTCTTCAGAACGTTGTCATGCGCGTCGACCCACGACTTCGTGTGCCGCCCCTGTGGGTCGGTCGTATCGACCGTGGCGACGGTTCCGGTGGTGCCCAGGACTTCGTGGGCGTATGCCGTTCGCGTCGTCGCGCCGTTCGAGAGCCGTTCCATGATGACCCGGTCGAGGGCGTCGAACGTGGTGATCGTCGCCTTGTCATAACCGGGGTTCGACGTGTCCACGGTGTAGGCCGCGAGTGTGGCGCCGGTCTGGAGGAACGGCTTCCACTGGTGGACGGTGCGGCCGAGGCCGTCGACGTCGGAGCCACCCTCCGCGGCGAAGCCGGGACCGGTGACGCCGCTCGCGGGGTCGTGGACGAGCGCGTCGCGCTTGCGTCCGGTGACCCGCCCGGAGCCATCGGCGTAGGTCGCCGTGTCGATCGTCGTGCCCGTGTTGAACTCGTCGGTGTGGGTGACGGTCGCGTACGGGTAGTTCGGATCGTCGGGGTGGTACGCGAAGGTCGCGACACCGCCGTCGGCCGAGGTGATCGTCTTCACCCGGCTGTAGGCGTCGTAGGAGTGGGTGACGACGTTGCCGTTGGCGTCGGTGCGGGTCTTGACGCGCCCGGTCGGTGCGTCGAAGGCCGCCGTCGACGTGAGTCCGACGGCGTTGCCGGTCGGGTCGACGTCCTCCTCCATGAAGATCCGGGTCGTGTCGGTCGGGGAGGTTCCCTCGGGGTCACCCGAGCCCTGGAGCTCGTAGTCGGTGACGGTGGAGACGTTGGCATGGTTCGCGTCGTCATAGACGTACCGCACGGCATACCTGTTTCCGTCCGCATCGGGCGGCATGACGATCCGGTTGTAGCTGCCCCACTGGTCATAGAGCAGGCGGGTCTCGGCGTACTGCGCCGGCGAACCGCCGGTGGCAGGGGCGAGAAGCTCGCGCTGCACCGTCACCGAGTTGTTGTCGCAGTAGGCGGTGTGGCCGGCGCGCGAGCGCAGGACCGTTCCGTCGGGGGCCCTGACGCTCACGCCGACGGGCTGGCTGTCCCAGGTCTGGCAGTTCGTGGCCGACCAGTACGGCGACACGTTCGTCGGGGTCTCCTTGACGGTCGCACCGCAGCCGAAGAAGTCGTTCATGTCGTCGCTGGTGCTCGTCTCGCAGTTGCCGTACTCGATGGTGGCGGTCGCGTCGTCGGTCGTCGTCCCGGGCAGGCCGGAGTCGAGAATCGTCGTCGGGTTGCCCAGCCGGTCGTAGGCGTAGGACATGACGGTCGTCTGGCGCAGGGTTCCGCCCGTGTACCAGTCCTGTTCCACCTTCGAGACCTGGGGCGTGGCCCGCAGCGCGAGACGCTGGTCGACGGTGAGTCCACCGAGGTCGAGCGGCCCGTAGCCGCCACCACTCGCGGCGTTCTTGTCGAGGTCCATGAGCGCCCACGTCGTCCGGGTGCGCTGCGCGATGGTGCCGGCGGCCTCGGTTCCGTCGTAGACGGTGGTCTGGAACTCGAGCCCCGACTCGAAGACCGAGTCGTTGCGGTACTCGTGAACGATCGAGTGCAGCTTGGTCGAGGTTGCGGGGGAGTTGACGTTCGCGCTGTGGTCGTACTTCGTGTAGCTCTCCGTCACGGTGACCTTGTCGTAGCCCAGGTCGGTCCGCTGGATGAAGTCCTGAGCGGTGTCGCCGTACGCGATCGTGCTGTGCCGCTGGGCGATGCCGTCGGCGCCGCGGGTCGAGTCGACGGTGACGTCATCGAGCAGCCACTGGCTGTCCGGGTGCGACGTCGTGTTGCCGTCTCGGTGGTAGTCGAGCGCCACGGTTCCGCCGAGAGGCGTGGTCACGGACTTGAGCAGGTTGGTGCGGCCCTGGGTGTTGAGGGCCACCTTGATCTGGCTCGAGTCCTTGACCCGCGACACGCTGTCCGCGTAGCCGTCACCGTTGACGTCCGTGAGGTCCACGTCGGACGAGGTCATGCTGTTCTCGTAGTGCCCGCCCGGGTTGAGGATGAGGTAGCAGGCGACGAGGCAGAGGGGGATACCGATCGTGACGTCGGCGCCTCCACCGAGGCTCTCCGAGCTGTCCTGGCGGATCTGCGGCTTGCCCTCGAGGTCGAAGATCCCGAGGATCTTGAACGCCGAGTTCTGATGGGTGCCGTAGGGCGCCTGGTCGGTGAGGCCGGTGCCGTTGCTGAAGGCGACCTTGACGTTGCCGTCCTTGCTGTAGAGCGCGTCGAGCAGTCCGTCACCGTTGACGTCCTCCCACGACACGTTGGGCAGGTCGACGTTGGAGTTCTTCGCGATGCCGCCGGCAAAGCCGCCGTTGTCGACGTTGAAGCCGAGGCTGGCGCCGATGGAGCCGCTGTAGGAGTTCGTCGAGCTGAAGGAGCTGACGGTCCACCTGAACTGCGGCGTGAACGAGTGGCCGAGGTTGAGGCGGACCCGGATCTCGTCGTCGTCCACGGTGATCCGGTCGGGCAGCCCGTCGCCGTTGATGTCGGCGATGGTCTCCTGGACCGGGATGGTCTCGTCGCGCGGGACCTGGGTCAGCGCGTCGTCGTCCTGGTGCTCGTTCTGCGACGTGGGGTTCGTGAAGCTCGCGCCGCCGCCGATGGAGCCACCGATGTTGGCACCGTACGACGTCTCGGAGGCACTGCCGCCCTTGGTGGCCGAGCCACCCTTGGTCGAGTTCGTGGTGCCCTTGCTGTTGCCGGAGATGCCGATCGGGGCGCCTCCGAAGCCGCCGGAGACCGCGAGGGTCGTGGCCGAGTCCACGACCGAGACACCGCCGCCGCTGCAGGAGACGCGGGCCGAGGCCGGGCCGCACTCCTGCGTGCCGCGCGGGTTCGTGTAGGTGATCGAGTCGGGACGGACGGTGTCGGGATAGCCGTCACCGTTCATGTCCATGTAGTCGACGAGGCTGCGGCTCCACCCGGCGGCAAAGCTGCCCCCCAGCGGGCCGATGCCGGCCATGAGCATGAAGATCGGGCCGGTCTCTCCGAGGAGGTTGGGTGCCCGGGTCGTGCCGGGGGTCCCTGGGGTCGAGATGGGCAGGTCCTCGCCGAAGCGAGCCGAACCGGTCCTGCCGTCCTCGCCGGCGAAGATCTCCGCCTTCGGACCCTCCCACGTCATGGCGAGGGTCGAGGGTTCGACGACGGGCCGGTACGCGAATGCGTTCGGGACGCTCTCCGTGGCCTTGTCCACGTCGAACTCGGGAGGACCGCCCGAACCCGGGTCGTAGTCGCCGAAGCCCTCGTTGTTGACCGACGTGTCGGTCGGGCAGGCGCCGCCGAAGAGGTCCTGACAGGCCGCTGCCTTGTCGTCGTAGGGGTCGCCTCCCGCGGTCGTGTCGAAGTCACCCTCGGCGATCGCGCTCGTGGCGCGGGTCCCCGTCGAGGTGTAGCCGGCCGCAGCCCAGCCGCGGTGGGCGATGGGGAAGTAGCCCTGGGGACCGGCCCAGTTGACCGTCTGGGGGACGTCCTCGGACTTGGCCACGGAGGCCTCGGTCCACGTCATCGTGAGGTCGAGCCCGCTGACGTGAGCAGACAGACCGGCATCACGCATCGTGACGTCGAACCAGTAGTCCGTGCCGTTGACGAGCGTGAGCTCCGGGAGAGAGGCGTCGATCGAGCCTGCACCGCTCGGAACCGTGAACGAACTCTTGTAGACGAGCCCACTCGACGTCTTCGCGGTGACGACGGCGACACCGCCGGGGTTGTCCCCGTCCCGGGTGCCCGTGACCTTCGGGGTGACGGTGCGACCCTGGTTCGAGTCCCAGGCCGAGGCGGGGGAGCCGAGGGTGTTCTGGGGGTAGATGTCGATGTCAGGGTGTGGGGTGTAGATCGCCTTGGTCGTGTCACAGGCGCCGCTGGTGAGGGTGCAGAGGGTTGCCGTCGTGACGAACCGGATCGTCGTGACGTCGATCGGGCTGTCGACCGCGATGCCGGCGCGCACCGAGTCAAACGCGGTCGGGACGCCGTTCGAGTCGACGACCGGCCCAGCGAAGGTCGGGTCCGCCGTGATGCGGAAGCGTCCGACCTCGTCCTCACCGATCGTGGCGACCCGGGCCTTGGCCAGATCCTCGGAGGAGAAGCAGCCGAAGTCGGTGCTCTCGTCCTCGACGCACCACTGACCGCCGGTCTGAGTGATGGTCTTGACGCGTGGCGTGTCGATGGTGCCGGTCGGCGTCGTCGGTGTGACGGTGATGGCTGCATTCGACTGGACGCCGTTGGCGCCGGCGCGGCGGACCACCGAGGGTCGCAGGTCGTCGGTGGTCGCGGCGGTCTTGTCGATCTCGACGCTGTAGTGCATCGTCCCGCCCTCACCGATCGACGTGAGGAGGCCGGGGCGACCAGCCAGGGTGAAGTCGTCGTCGAGGGAGTACGCCCGCTGGTTGAGGCCGTTGGCATCGGGAGCAGACCCACCGGCATACGCGATCGTGGCCTCCCACGTCACGGTGTCGCCGTTGCCCTTGGGGCGCGAGCCCGCACGGAAGTAGATCGCCTCGCCCTTCGTCACGGTCTCGGTCCGCGTGGCCGGAGCCCAGGACGGTGTGCCCGACGAGAGCAGGGAGTCATCGAGCTCGGCGGCGCCCTTCTGGATCGCGACCCGCACCGAGCCTCCGGCTGCATCGCCTGTGGCACCCAGGACCGCTTGCGCATCGATGGTGACGGTGCCGCTGAACGGGGCGGTCCAGCGCCGCACGGTGTCGATGGGCGGAACGGCATCGCGCAGGCGGTCGACCATCGCTTCGAAGTCGGGGTCGCTCACCGGCACGGACTGGGGCGAGAGCGGGACGCGGGTGAGCGCGTCGGATGAGCTGAACGTCGGTTGGCAGGCCTCGACTCCCGTCGCTCCGGGGGCGCACACGAGGTGGTTGAAGAGCACCTCGGTGCCGCGCACGAGGTCGGGCAGACCGTCGCCGTTGGCGTCGGTGAAGTAGCTGTCGACCCAGCTCCACTGGCCGCCCACGTTGAAGACGCCGTAGACGCCGAAGTAGGCCTCGATGCCACCCTGGACGCCGATCGAGCGCTGGACCGGCATCTCGGAGAACCCGCCCAGGGTGTGGGTCGCGCCGAAGGTCAGGTTCGCGGTGCCGACGTCGGACGGCGTGCTCGTGTTGAGCTGGTACTTGATGGCACCGTTGCCGCCGGTGAAGCTGACGCCGTTGCGATAGACCTTGTCGGGCAGGGAGTCGCCGTTGAGGTCCATGAACTCGATGACGGACTCGTTGGTGGCGCCGTTCATCGCGAACGAGCCACCGACCGAACCCGTCTTCGACGGGCTGGCGGGGTTGAAGCCGACGTAGATGCGTCCGTCGCCGGCGTTCGTCACGGAAGCACCCAGACCACTGAGCTTCTCGGTGATGTAGCCGGCGGTGCCACCGGCCGGGCTCGGGTTGGTCCCGGTCTCCCAGGTCGCTGCTGTGTCGAATCCGCTTCCGGCGGCGGCGATGTCGTCGAAGTAGCTGAAGGTGTGCTTGAGTCCGTTCGCCGGGCAGGCCGCCAGTCCGTTGCAGCCGATCTGGCTGACCGACCGGAGCCGGTTCTTGCCGAAGTGCGGGTCTGCGTCGTAGCCGAGCAGGTAGCGCGTGACGACCTTGTTGCTCGCCCGGTCGACGACGTCGACGTGGTCGAGGAGGTCCTGGTCGAGGTCGAGCACACCTCCACGTCCGTCCAGGACGGCATCGGTCCGCGTGCCGGGCGAGCGGACGAAACGGATCTCGTACGCCGGGTCCTCGGGCTCGCCGCTGACCGTGTTCGCCGCGGTGTACAGGATCTTGCTGAGGTAGACGTGCTTCGGGCAGACCTGTCCCGCGGGGCAGCTCACGCCCGCGGCGAGCGGCGCCCAACCCGTTGCGGCCGTGGTGTCGCGCTTGTACTCGACCGTGTCGTAGACGTAGCGGTGCATGTTGACGCCGATGTCGCGCTTCGCGGTGAGGAACCACCGCACGCCGTTGCCGGCCGCGTCGGTGAGGATGCCCTTGGCGTCACGGGTGCGGTCGTCGATGCCGACCAGGGTCCCGGCCTCGCCGAGGGGACCACCGCTGTCGGGCGTCCCGCCGTAGTAGCGGATGTTGCCCTGCTTGTCGCGGACCTCCCACCAGTAGTTCGACGGCTTGTCGCCGTGGCGGATGACCTGCTCGAAGCTGGTCTCGACCTTGCGGGTGAAGTCCTGACGGTCGGCGACGCGCGGCTCGAGGACGGCCCTGACCGCGTTCGGTACGAGCGGGTCGCCGTCGAGGGTGTACGACTCGCTCTCGACGTTCCCACAGGCGGGACTCTTTGCGGATCCGTCGCAGAAGCGGGGGGTGCCGAACGAGGTGTCGACGGCGACCTCGGGGGCGCCGACGTCCCAGCCGAGCCCGGCCCACGTCGACCCACCCTCGGACGAGTAGCCCAGAGTCACTTCGGGGCTGAAGCCGCGTCCCTTCGGGATGTGGAGCGGGTACTCCAGCTCCGCGGTGCCGCTCGGGTTCGCCTCCGGCGGGTTCATCATGGCAAGGCCCTCGGTGACGTCGGCGTAGAGCAGGTCCGTCGTCGTGCCCTCACCGATCTCCTGGGGCGTCGTGGGCGCGATGCCCGGCAGGGTCGCCTCGAACTGGCCGCCCCCGGGGCCAGCTGCAGTGGCCAGGGGCAGTGCCGTGGTGGTCGCGAGCAGCGCGGCCAGCACGACCGCGAACGCAGTCCGACGCCTTTGCGGTCGTCGGGACCGGCGAATCCCCTTCGCCTGGTGGTCGGGGTCGGACGACGGCACACGACGACTGGCCATGTTCAGGGCTCCCTCTGCGCTCCCACACACACCCGGGCCGACGGTGGAGGGCCCGGGACGCACACGGCACGGAGGGCCATGGCGGACGTGCGCCCACGATGCGGCGCGAGTGGGTCGGCGAGTGGCGGCCCATGTGCAGGGCATCAGACGTCGGCCTTGCGGCGTTCGGCGGTACGGCGGTACCTGTGGCACAGCGGTACGGGAAGTCACGCTAGCGCCGGACACTCACCGCGTCCCGAGAATCGTCGAATCTCGGTATCGCACGCTCTGGTGCGCCAGGGCCCGGCCCGTGCCGGCTCGTGGGACGCGAGTTGGTGCTTCCGTCGCCGGCACACAGGACGCGACTGGAAGTGGGTCCGGAACCCATGCGCAGAGATGAGCGGGCGGCATACGGTGCTCGCCGGGGGCGGCACCCAGCGGCCCGGAGGTGAGGT
Source organism: Knoellia locipacati (assembly GCF_044791685.1). GTDB lineage: Bacteria > Actinomycetota > Actinomycetes > Actinomycetales > Dermatophilaceae > Knoellia > Knoellia locipacati_A. Next base: position 3,807,732 of record NZ_CP087730.1, on the reverse strand, counting down.
GCGTCCGTGAGAGTCGACCCGGCCTTCACCGTGGAGGTGGACACGGGCACCCTGGCGGTGCACGACCTCACCCCGGGCGCAGCGCGCGCCGACGTGCCCGTCGTCCTCGCGCTCCACGGGATCACGGCCAACGGCCTCGCCTGGCAGGCTCTCGCCGACGAGCTCGTCCGGCGACACGGCGTCGGTGGCATCCGCGTGGTCGCGCCGGACCTGCGGGGGAGAGCGGCGAGCCGCAACGTCCCCGGCCCGTGGGGCATCGCGGTCCATGCCGCAGACACGCTGGCCATCGCCTCGGCCTTCGGCGGGCACCCGGTCCTCGTCGGGCACTCGATGGGCGCGTTCGTTGCCGCCTCCGCCGCCGCGAAGGACCCCGACCGCTACCGCGGGCTCGTCCTCGTCGACGGGGGACTCGGCTTCCCGGTGCCCTCCGACCGCGACGTCGACAAGGCGCTCGCGGCGGTCATCGGGCCCGCGATGACGCGCCTGTCCATGGAGTTCGACTCACCGCACGACCACCTCGGCTTCTGGCGGCGCCACCCCGCGGTCGGCCCGCTGCTGGCGGGCCCCGAAGGACTGTGGCTGCGCCGCTACCTGGACCACGACCTCGTCGAGGGACCCGGCGGCTGGAGGTCGAGCTGCGTCCTCGACGCGGTGCGCGCCGACGGACGCGACGTCCTCGCGGACCCCGACACCCTCTCGGCCACCCGGCGTGCGGTCGAGGCGGGGGTCGACACCGAGCTCCTCTGGGCGGAGCGGGGCCTCATGGACGAGCCGCAGAGCCTCTACGACGAGGCCCGTCTGCGCGCTCTGGGCCTGCCCGCGGCGCTGCGCAGCACGGCCGTCCCGGGCTCGAACCACTACTCGATCATCCTCGAGGCATCGGCCATCGCCCGCCTCGCGGACGCGGTCGACCGTCAGCTGGCGGCAGACACCTGAGTCAGGGCCGGTCGCGCAAGTGGGCTCGCAGGGCCACGTAGACCTTCCGGACGCCGATGGCGCGCTGGAGGTCGTCCTCGATCCGCGAGAAGAACTCACGCCGATAGTTCTGGTCGATGACGGCCTGCACGGTGAAGTACAGCCCGGCGAACGCCGACAGGAACACGGCGACCGAGAACAGCTCGTTGCTCACGAGGTGCAGGCCGCCGGTCTCGTACGTCGGGGGGTGCCCCACCCACGACTCGATGACCTCCGGGCGGATCGCGATCGACCCGAACACCACGAAGAACGTGAAGACGACGAGCGCCAGACCGACCACCTGGATGGCCTGGGTGATGAAGAGCATGAGCAGCAGGTTGTTGCGCTCGAGCCCGCGCAGCCGGATGCCGGCGACCTCTCGGGCCAGATGGGGCTCGTCGAGGATCTCGCGCGCCGCGGACGCCACCGGGGTCCCGGCGCAGGAGGACACCAGGCGATCCCCCTCGACCTCGTCGCCGAGGCGGCTGATCTCCTTCTCGAACGACGGCGCCAGGAAGGCCACGGCCAGCACCACGAACACGGCAACGCTCGACCAGAGAAGCCGCCGGCTGAGCGACGAGGCGACCTGCCACACCTCGGTGTTGATGAAGAGGAAGGTGATGAACAGCAGGAGGAACGGCAGCGCCCGGGTCGCGAGGGGTACGAGAAGTGAGCGGGCGTCCCAGGCATGCGAGAGCGCCCACCGCGCGATGAGCGGGACACGCAGCACCCGGGCGCCGCGGAGCACCACGACGGCGACACCGACGACCACGGCGAGCGACAGGGAGTTCGGCCAAGAGACGTCCGCCGCCCTGGCCAGGGCGCCCGCTGCCAGACCTACGGCCAGGGCGATGCCGATCCAGAGGACCACCACCCTCGCGGCGAAGGCGCGGCGGATCGACGCGCTCCCGGCATGGACGAAGTAGGGCAGTCCGTGGTCGTCGAACCACTGCTCGCACTTGGCGACGTCGTTGGGGGTGAGCACGCGCACAGCCTCGCAGGTGACCAGCGGCCGCGGCGCGTCAGTGGGCGCTGGCGACGAGGTGCCGCAGCCGGAGGGCGAGCTGGAGCTCCAGCGCCCGCTCCGGTGACTGCCACCCGTCTCCCACGAGGCGGGTGATCCGCTCGAGGCGTTGGGCGACGGTGTTGGTGTGGACGTGCAGGCTCGTGGCGGCGTGCCGCGGGCTCGACCCGGCGAGGAAGTAGGCCTCGAGCGTCCCCACGAGGTCGGTGCCCCTCGCGTCGTCGTACTCGACGAGCGAGCCGAGGACCGAGTCGACGTATGCCGTGACCTCCGGCCGCGTGCCCACGATGAGTCCCGCGAAGCCCAGCTCTGCCGCGGACGCGCCGTCGCCGCGGCGGCCGAGCGCGACGAGCGCCTCGGCCGTCCGGACCGCCTCGGTGTGGGCGGCGCAGAGGTCCGGGAGCAGCGCGCCGCTGGACTCGTCCACCGGCCCAGCCGCGCCGACGGTGACCGAGTGGCTGCGGGACAGCCGGGTGGCCAGGTCCGCTGCGAGAGAACCGGGTTCGACACCCGGCACCAGGGTGACGACGTGGCCGTCGACCTCGCCGACGAGGGACTGACCGCCGAGTGTGGCGTTGACCGCGAGGACCAGCGAACGCGCGGAGCCGCCGTCGTCGCGTCTGACGGCGAGGAGGCAGGTCGGCTCGCGGAGGTTGAGACCGACCGAGCGAGCGGCCGGGACGAGGACGCCGACGTCACCGTGGCCGCTCACGAGCGCCGCGACGAGGTCGGTGCGCTGCTGCTGACGGGCCTCCGCGCGGTTGCGTTCACCGAGAAGGACCAGCGCCGTGACGACGGCCGCGCGCTCGACCGTGCGCTCGTCCGAGTCGTCCATGGTCGACACGTCTCCGATGACGAGGTAGCCGATCGGCTCGCCGGTCGCCGTGATCCCGATGGCCCAGACGTCACCGTCGAGCCTGGACAGACGGACCCCGTCGGCACGCTCCACGACGTCGGTGGCGAGCGTGTGCAGGGCGTCCCCGGTGGGCGGCGTCCAGCCGGCGACGCTGCGGGGCACGCCGTCGTCGTCGAGGAGCAGGGCCCACCCACCGAGCAGCTGGGTCAGGGACTCGGTGAGATCGTCGACCCCACCACCCTCGAGGACGATCTCCGCGAAGCGGTCGTGAGCCGCCGCAGCTCGCTCGATGCCGGCGGCATACCGGCCCACGCTCTCGGTGGCCTCGGAGAGCGCGGCGAGCGTGCGCGATGACTCCTCGACGGCCCGCACCTGCACGATCGTCACGGCGGCGAGCGCGGCGAGCGAGCCGAGCAGGGCCACCTCGTCGTGCGTGAAGGGTCGCGGGGTGCGGTTGGACGCGAAGAGCACTCCGACGAACTCGTCCTTGACGATGAGCGGGGTGCCACAGATGGCGACGAGCCCCTCGTCACCGACGGCACCGTCGATGGCCCTGGTGTGCTTGAACCGGGCGTCGTCGAAGTAGTCCGCGGTCCAGTAGGGCTTGCGCGACTGCGCCACGAGGCCACCGAGCCCGGCGCCGAAGTCAAGGCGGACGACTTGGAACTGCGCCGACACCGACCCTGCGGTCGCCCGCATGTAGGTGTCCTCGTTCTCGGGATCGTAGAGCGTGAGGTAGGCGACGTCCGTGCCCATGAGCGCCCGGGCCCGGCGGACGATCGCGTCGAGGACGACCGACGGGTCGCTCATCGAGGCCAGCTCGCCGGCCGTGTCGACGAGGGCGGCGAGCTGCTGCTCGCGGCGACGCTGGACGTCGAAGGCCCCGGCGATGCGCAGGGCGAGGTCGCGCGCGTGCGGGTCGACGTCGAGGGCCGCGAGGTCGGCGGCCGAGGCCCCTGAGGCCAGGAGCTCGAGCAGGCGCGTCCCTGCATCCACGTCGTCGTGCATGTCGCCGATCCTAGGTGCCCGTGACCCAGCACGCATGGGTCGTCGCGCCATGAGGTTGACCAGACAGTGGTGGGGGACACCATGAGGGCCGACGAGTGTCCCCCCTAGGGTGATGCCTCACCGCCTGCAGAACCCCTGCTGCGCGGAGCACAAGGAGGTGCTGGTGAGTCCAAGCGCATCGACGTCCCCGTCCACGACGGCGACGTCCGCGACCTCGTCCGGGACGACCATGCTCAAGACGGTCGCACTGACCAAGGACTTCCGCGGCTTCACCGCCGTGAACTCCGTCGACCTCGACGTCGCCGAGGGCACGATCCACGCCCTGGTCGGGCCCAACGGTGCCGGCAAGACCACCCTGTTCAACCTGCTCACCGGCTTCCTCTCGCCGACCTCCGGGCAGATCCTGCTGCGCGGACAGGACATCGCCGGCAAGCAGCCCGAGCAGATCGCGCACTTGGGCGTCGCCAGGTCCTTCCAGATCACGAGCCTCTTCGAGCAGATGACGCTGCTCGAGCACCTCGAGCTGGCACTGGCCTCACCGACCGGCCTCGGCTACCGCTTCTGGTCCTCCCGCAAGCAGCTCAATCGCTTCAAGGCGCGCGGCATGGAGCTCCTCGACGAGGTCGGCCTCGCCGACCGAAGTGGCGTCCACGCCGGCTCGCTCGCCTACGGGCAGAAACGCGCCCTCGAGATCTCGCTCGCCCTGGCCAACGACCCCGCCCTGCTGCTGCTGGACGAGCCGACGGCCGGCATGGGCATGGAGGACGTCGACCGCACGATCGCCTTGGTCAAGAAGGCGTCGGAGGGCCGCACCGTCGTCTTCGTCGACCACAACATGCACGTCGTGGGGTCGCTCGCCGACGAGGTGACCGTGCTCCAGTCCGGCGAGGTGCTCGCGCAGGGGACCTACGACGACGTGAGGAACGACGAACGTGTCATCACGGCATACCTCGGCGACGCAGGAGGCGACCATGGCTGAGCACGCGACCACGACCACCCCGCTGCTCAAGGTCGAGAACCTCTCCGCGTTCCACGGCGAGGCGCAGGCGCTGCGCGACGTCTCGCTCGACGTCTCCCCGGGCGAGGTCGTCACCCTCGTCGGGCGCAACGGCGCCGGCAAGACGACGCTCCTGCGCTCGATCATGGGCCTGCACAAGTCCGTGCGAGGCTCCGTGACGTTCGACGGCGTATCGGTCGACGGCAAGTCGGCCGACAAGCGCGCCCGGGCCGGGCTCGGGTGGGTGCCGGACGACCGCGGCATCTACGCGACCCTCACCGTCGCCGAGAACCTCAGCCTGCCGCCGGTGGTCGACAAGACCGCGGCGTGGAGCCTGGACCGGATCTACGACCAGTTCCCGGTGCTGCGCGAACGCCGTGACTTCCCGGGGACCAAGCTCTCCGGTGGAGAGCAGCAGATGCTCGCGATGGCCCGGCCGTTGCGCGCGGGCTCACGACTGCTGCTGCTCGACGAGCCGAGCGAGGGCCTCGCCCCCGTCATCGTCAACAAGATCGGCGACATCATCCGCGACATCAAGAGCCAGGGCGTCGCGGTCCTGCTCGTCGAGCAGAACGTCAGCTTCGCAGGCACCGTGGCCGACCGCCACAACCTGCTCGCCCAGGGGGAGATCGTCGAGAGCCTCCCCAACGAGGAGTTCCGCCTCCGCACCAAGGAGCTGCTCCAGCACCTCGGCATGTAGCCGAGGCGCCCCGACCGGCGCCACCGCGCAGCACGCGCTGCCTCCCTGCACTGCACCCGCAACGCACGGGACCACACGACAACCGCACCACCATCAGACCGCCGGGCACGGCATACAACACCCCAGGAGGGGAACATGCGAAACACCAGAATGACCACCCTCGCGGCCATGGTGGCCGGCTCAGGTCTCCTGCTCACCGCCTGCGGCAGCGCCGGCGGCGGTCCGTCCACGGCGAGCGGCAAGATCAGCGACGACAAGATCGTCCTCGCCGTCCTCAACGACCAGTCCGGCGTCTACAAGGACCTCTCGGGCCCCAACTCCGTCGAGGCCGTCAAGATGGCCGTCGAGGACTGGAAGGCCAAGCACGGCGACGACGCCGTGAGCAAGAACATCGAGGTCGTCACCGCCGACCACCAGAACAAGCCCGACATCGCCAACACCAAGGCGCAGGAGCTGTACGACCGCCAGAAGGCCGACATCATCCTCGACGTCCCGACCTCGTCGGCGGCCCTGGCCGTTGCCACGCAGGCGAAGACGAAGAAGAAGGTCTACATCAACATCGGTGCCGGCACGACCGCCCTCACCGGCGCGCAGTGCAACAAGTACACCTTCCACTGGGCCTACGACACGTACATGCTCGCCAAGGGCACGGGTGGCACGCTCACCAAGGACGGCGGCAAGAAGTGGAACGTCGTCTACCCCGACTACGCCTTCGGCCAGGACATGACGAAGTCGTTCGAGGGTCAGATCACGGGCGCCGGTGGGTCCATCGGGCAGAAGGTCCCGACGCCGTTCCCGAACGACAACTTCGCGACGTACATCACCAAGGCCGCTGCCGACAACCCCAACGTCATCGGCACCATGCACGCCGGTGGTGACCTCATCAACTTCGTCAAGCAGTACAACCAGGCCGGCATCTCCGACCAGATCAAGCTCGCCGTGGGCCTGATGTTCATCACCGACATCCACAGCCTCGGCGCCGAGCAGTTCAAGGGCGTGACCTTCACCGAGGCCTGGTACTGGAACTTCGACAAGCAGAACCGCGACTGGGCCGACAAGTTCCAGGCCAAGACGAAGACCCGCCCGTCGTTCGCGCACGCCGCGAACTACTCCGCGGCCTACAACTACCTCGAGGCCGTCCAGGAGGCCGGCTCCGACACCGGTGACGACGTCGTGGCCAAGCTCGAGGGCAAGAAGATCAACGACTTCTTCCTGCGCAACGGTGAGGTCCGCGCCGAGGACCACCGCGTCATCCACGACGCCTACCTCGCCGAGGTCAAGCCGGAGTCCGAGGTCAAGGAGGAGTGGGACTACGAGAAGATCGTCGCCACCATCCCTGCTGCTGAGGCCTTCAAGCCGGTCGCCGAGTCCGGCTGCTCGATGTGACGAACCCACTCCACACGATTCTCAGAGGTCATCAGAGGTAGGCGATGAGCGCATTCATCCAGTACACGCTGCAGGGTCTGGCGACGGGCGGGTTCTACGCCCTCGCCGCCCTGGGGCTGGCCGTCATCTTCGGCGTCATGGGGGTGGTCAACTTCAGCCACGGCGCCATGTACATGCTCGGCGCCGTCGGTTCGGCCGTGCTCCTCGACGTGCTCGACGTGCCGTTCTGGGGTGCGCTCGTCATCGTGCCGATCCTGCTGTTCCTCTTCGGGATCCTCGTCGAGAGGCTGCTCGTCCGGTGGCTCCTCGGGCTCGACCCGCTCTACAACTTCCTCCTCACGTTCGGTCTCACGGTGCTCATCGTCGACCTGGTCAAGCGCCGCTACGGCGTCTCCGGGTTGCCGTACCAGCTCCCGGCCGGACTCGAGGGGCGGGTGACGGTGGGCGGGTTGAGCCTGTCGAGCTACCAGCTGTTCGCGGCGTTCTTCTCGGTGGTGCTCTGCCTCGCCGTGTGGATGCTGCTCACGAAGACGCGCATCGGCATGATCGTGCGCGCCGCCACCGAGAACGCCGAGCGCACCCGTGCCCTCGGCATCAACGTGGGGCGCTGGGTCACGCCGGTGTTCGGCTTCGGCATCGCCCTCGCGGGTGTGGCGGGAGTCCTCGCGGCTCCGTTCCGCGCCATCACCGCCGACATGGGCAGCAACTTCATCATCATCCTGTTCGCCGTCGTCGTCATCGGCGGGCTCGGCTCGATCCTCGGCGCAGTCGTCGCCGGGTTCCTCGTCGGGCTCGTCGAGGCGTACGGCCAGGCCTACGCACCGTCCTACGCGCAGGTCCTCATCTTCGTCCTCATGGCAGCGGTCGTCCTCGTCCGCCCGGCGGGACTCTTCGGCCGCGAGGAGGCCTCATGAGCGCCCAGCTGACCGAGACCACGCGCGTCGAGACGGCGGCGTCGTCCGCGCCGGACCGCAAGATCAACCCGTTCCTGCGCGCGGGGCTGCTCCTCCTGGCCCTGCTCGTCGTGCTCGCACTGCCCTGGTACATCTACCCGCCCGTGGCGATGGACATCCTCGCGTGGGGCCTGTTCGCCATCTCGATCGACCTGCTGCTCGGCTTCACCGGGCTGCTCAGCTTCGGTCACGCTGCCTTCTGGGGCACGTCGGCCTACGTCACCGGTCTCATCGCGATCCGCAGCGGCCTGCCGTTCCCGGTGGCCGTCCTCGGTGGCGCGCTCGTCGCGATGCTGCTCGCCGTGCCGACGGGCTACCTCGCGGTGCGCCGGACCGGCATCTACTTCGCGATGGTGACACTGGCTTTCGCCCAGATGATCTACTTCATCGCCAACCAGGCGCGCGACCTCACCGGCGGTGAGAACGGGCTCCAGGGCATCCCCAAGGCGTTCTTCGGGGTCGAGCTGGTCGAGACCGACCCGTTCTACTTCTACTACGCCGCACTGCCGCTCATCCTGCTCGGTGCCTTCGCGGCCTGGCGCACGGTGTCCTCGCCGTTCGGTCGGGTGCTGCTCGCGATCCGTGACAACCCCGCCCGCGCCCGGGCCCTGGGCTACGACGTCGAGCGCTACAAGATCATGGTGTTCGTCATCTCCGCAGGGATCGCCGGACTGGCTGGCGGCGTCTTCTCGGTGAGCCACGGGTTCGCCTCGCTGCAGGAGCTCGTCTGGACCACCTCCGGCAAGGTCGTGCTCATCACCGTCCTCGGCGGCATCGGCACCCTGTGGGGTGGCCCGCTCGGCGCCGCGGTCGTCGTCCTCCTCGAGGACCAGCTCGCGTCGTCGGGGTTCAACGGCATCGGCATCATCACCGGCACGATCTTCGTGCTCATCGTCCTGCTCTTCCGCAAGGGCATCTGGGGCACGGTGGCCGACCTCGTCGCCCGCGTCCGCACCCGCGGTGGGCCCAGGGCCGGGCGCCGCGATGCTTGACGGCCGGAGCGCCCTCGTCACCGGGGCCGGCAGCGGGATCGGCGCCGCCGTCGTCGAGCGGATCGCCGCCTCCGGCGCCAGGGTCCACGCCGTCGACATCGACGGTGACGCGCTCGACAAGCTCGTCGCGCGCGTCGGCGGCGACCTCGTCACTCCCTGGGTCGTCGACCTCTCCGACCTCGACGCCCACCGCGGGCTCCCGAGCGACGTCGACGTCCTCGTCAACAACGCCGGCATCCAGCACGTCGCACCGGTGCACGAGTTCCCCGTCGAGGAGTTCGAGCGGATCCACCGGATCATGCTGCTCTCGCCGTTCCGGCTCGTGCGCGCGTGCCTTCCCCACATGTATGCCGCGGGCTGGGGTCGAGTGGTCAACATCTCGTCCGTGCACGGCCTGCGCGCGAGCCCGTTCAAGTCCGCCTACGTCTCGGCCAAGCACGGCCTCGAGGGCCTGAGCAAGGTCGTCGCCCTGGAAGCGGGCGACAAGGGCGTCACGAGCAACTGCGTCAACCCGGCCTACGTCCGCACCCCACTGGTCGAGAAGCAGATCAGCGCACAGGCGCAGACGCACGGCATACCCGAGTCCGAGGTTCTCGCGGAGGTCATGCTCACACCGGTCGCCGTCAAGCGACTCATCGAGCCCGCCGAGGTGGCGGACCTCGTGGCGTTCCTCTGCGGTCCGTCGTCGGACTCGATCTCGGGCAGCTCGTTCACCATGGACGGTGGTTGGACCGCGCACTGAGCGAGCCGCGGTGGCCGAGCACTCGCGCACGAGCCGGCACGCGTCGATTCGCCGCACATCGTCGCCCGCACGTATCTGTTCGCCGCAGTCCCATCCGCACGTCGCGCGCTGCGCGCACTCCGCGCTCCCGCCAGACCCAGCCAGCGGCGAACAGACACATGCAGGCTCCTCCGCCGGTCGCCTCGGTCGTCGCTCAGGCGCGGCGGCGGGAGGAGGTCAGGGTGAACTTGGTCGTGCGCTGGACCTGCTTGGTCGAGCCGATGACCTTGTCGAGGTACGGCCTGTAGTTCAGGGCGGTGTTCCAGACGCACCAGAGCTCGCCGCCCGGCTCGAGGGCGCGGGCGGCGTCGTCGAAGAGGCGCTCGGCCAGGCCGGTGTGGACGGCGGCGCCGACGTGGAACGGCGGGTTGAGGACGACGAGCTGCGCTGACCCGGTCTCGACCGTCTCGAGGCCGTCGGCGCGGACGACCTCGACGCGGTCGCCGACGCCGTTGGCAGCGGCCGTTGCCCGGGTCGACGCGACCGCGGCGGCCGACTGGTCCGTGGCGAGGACCGCGAGGTCCGGTCGAGCCAGGGCGAGTGCGGCGGCCACCACACCGCTGCCACAGGCCAGGTCGACGGCGCGCTCGGCAGCACGCATCGACGGGATGTGGTCGAGGAGCAGCCGGGTCCCGATGTCGATCCCGTTGCCGGCGAACACGCCGCCGTGGGCGACGACCGTGAGGCCGAGGTCGTCGTGGCGCTGCGACTGCGGCCACGAGAGGGTGACGTTCGGACGTGGACCCGAGGCGTGCAGGACGCGTGACTTCTGCCGCGCGAGACTGGCGTGAACCTCGTGGAACGACTGTGCGAGAACGTCGTTCATCGTCCGCGACATGTGCTTGACCCGACCGCCCGCGATGAGCCGGACCTCTGGGTGCGCGTGGGCGGCGACGAGCTGGGCGACCTCGTCGAGCTCGTCCAGCGACCGCGGGAGCTGGAGCAGGACGACTCGCGCCCCCTCGACGAGGGAGGCGTCGAGGGGGTGGTGCCTGAACGGCATACGGTCTCCGTCGCGGCCGAGACCACGACGCTCGGCGTTCGCCACGAGCGCGCGTTCACCGAGGACGCCGTCCTGGTGCACCCGCACACGGGACGCACCGGACGCCAGTGCCCCCAGGGTCAAGGCACCGTGCCGGTCGCCGATGACGACGACGTCGTCGGGGCCTGTGGGCAGTGACCCGGCCTCGTCGAGGAGGAGCCGGTCGGTGGCGTCCCACGCCTGGAGGTTCGCGGCCTCGACGTCGGGCCAGCGGCGCAGATCGTCCCAGTCGGTCGTCAAGATCAGATGTCGCGGAAGATCTCGATGGTCGCGCCGAGGGCATTGAGGCGCTCGGCGAGGTCCTCGTAGCCCCGGTTGATGACGTAGACGTTGCGCAGCACCGAGGTGCCGTTGGCGGCGAGCATCGCGAGCAGCACGACGACGCCGGGACGCAGCGCCGGGGGGCACATGACCTCGGCGGGACGCCACTTGGCGGTGCGGCCGGTGATCATGACGCGGTGGGGGTCGAGCAGCTGGACCTGGGCACCGACCTTGGTGAGCTCGGTGAGGTAGATCGCGCGGTTCTCGTAGACCCAGTCGTGGATCATCGTCGTGCCCTCGGCGCAGGCCGCGATGAGCGCGAAGAACGGCAGGTTGTCGATGTTGAGGCCGGGGAACGGCATCGGCGCGATCTTGTCGATCGGGGCCGTGAGCTTGCTGGGCAGGATCGTGATGTCGGCCAGGCGGGTGTGGCCGTTCTTGGCGAGGTACTCGTCCGACATCTCGTACTGCAGGCCCATGCCCTCGAGGGTCGCGAGCTCGATCTCGAGGAACTCGATCGGGGCGCGCTCGATGGTGATCGAGGACTCGGTGACCACGGCGGCGGCGATGAGGCTCATCGCCTCGATCGGGTCCTCGCTGGGGGAGTAGTCGACGTCCATGTCGATCGACTCGACACCCGTGACGGTGAGGGTCGTCGTGCCGACGCCCTGGATGTCGACGCCGAGCTTCTGGAGGAAGAAGCAGACGTCCTGGACCATGTAGTTCGACGACGCGTTGCGGATCACGGTCGTGCCCGGGTTGAGGGCCGCGGCGAAGAGCGCGTTCTCGGTGACGGTGTCCCCACGCTCGGTGAGGACGATGGCCTTCTCCGGGCGGGTGGTCCGGTCGACCTTGGCCTCGTAGAAGCCGTGCGTGGCCGTGACGTCGAGCCCGAACGAGTGCAGCGCGGTGAGGTGCGGCTCGACCGTGCGGGTGCCGAGGTCGCAACCACCGGCGTAGGGCAGCGAGAACGTGTCGAACTGGTGGAGCAGCGGGCCGAGGAACATGATCACGGTGCGCGTGCGGCGAGCGGCGGCGATGTCGATGGAGGCGAGGTCGAGCGTCGCCGGGGGGATGATCTCGAGGTCGCTCGTGCCCTCGAGCCAGCGCACCTTGACGCCCATCGAGGTGAGGACCTCGATGATCCGGTTGACCTCCTCGATGCGGGCGAGGTTGCGCAGGGTCGTGCGGCCCTTGTTGAGCAGGGCGGCGCAGAGCAGGCCGACGGCGGCGTTCTTGCTCGTCTTGACGGGGATGGAGCCGGACAGCTTGGCGCCGCCGACGATCCGCAGGTGCTGGGGGCCGCTGTGGCCGAGGGAGACGAACTCGCTGCCGAGGGTCTCGCCGACGCGGGCGAGCATCTCGAGGCTGAGGTTCTGGCGTCCCTGTTCGATGCGGGCGACAGCGCTCTGGCTCGTGCCGAGCTTGTCGGCGAGCTCGTGCTGGGTCAGGCCCTGGTGGCGCCGGGCGTCCCTGATGAGGGTCCCGATTCGAGTGAGGTAGCTGGACTCAGTCATGCGTTCCAGCGTATGTCAGATATGAGATAACGCAAGCCTGAGCGCGTGGCCAAGGTGGGCGGACGGCATACCTGCAGATCAGGTATGCCGTCCGCCCACCGGGCGCGGATCAGGCCGGGACGCTCGCCACGCCGGGCGGCAGGAGGCGCTGACCGAGCATCTTCTCGGAGATGCCCTCGCGGTCGAGGAGCGGGGTGAGCCCGCCGTTCCAGAACTGGAAGCCGGCCCCGGTGATGAGAGCCAGGTCGATGTCCATCGGTGCCTGGGCCACGCCCTCCCGGAGCATGAGCCCGACCTCCTCGGCGAGCACGGACAGCACCCGCTCGCGGACCTGGGCGGCATCGAGCTGGACCGGGTTCTCCGGGGCGATGTGGGCCGCCTCGACCTCCGGGTCGACGACCGGGCGGCCGTCCACGAGCTGGTAGTAGCCGGGCTTGCCCAGCTCGACGATCTTCCTGAGGTTGGGCGAGACGTGGAACCGGTCACCGAACGCCCGGTGGAGCGTCTCGCTGTTGTGCAGCGCGATCGCGGGGCCGACGAGCCCGAGCAGGACGAACGGCGGCATCGGCGCGAGGCCGGCCACGGCCTTCTCGGCGACGGGGACGGGCGTGCCCTCGTCGACGATCCGGCTGAACTCGCCCATGAAGCGGCCCAGCAGGCGGTTGACGATGAACGACGCCGAGTCCTTGACGAGGATCGTCGTCTTCTTGAGGCCCTTGCCGGTGGCAAACGCGGTGGCGAGCGCGGCGTCGTCGGTTTGCTCGCCGGGGATGATCTCGAGCAGCGGCATGACGGCGACCGGGTTGAAGAAGTGCAGCCCCACGACCCGCTCCGGGTGCTGGAGGTCCGCGGCCATCTCGGTGATCGACAGCGAGCTCGTGTTGGAGGCGAGGACGCACTCGGGCGAGACGACGGCCTCCACCTCGGCCCACACCTGCTTCTTGACCGACATCTCCTCGAAGACCGCCTCGATGACGAGGTCGGCGTCGGCGAACCCGTCCTTGGACGTCGAGCCGGTGACGAGCCCGGTGAGGTGGTTGGCGCGGTCGCGGCCGATCTTGCCGGCCTCGAGCGACTTCGCGATCTCGCCGTGGACCCAGGCCACGCCCTTGGCGACCCGCTCCTCGTCGAGGTCGGTCATGACGACCGGCACCTTGAGGTTGCGGGCGAAGAGCAGGGCGAGCTGGCTGGCCATGAGGCCGGCGCCGACGACGCCGACCTTGGTGACCTTGCGGGCCAGCGCCTTGTCGGGTGCGCCGGCGGGGCGCTTGGCGCGCTTCTGCACGAGGTCGAACGAGTACAGACCGGCGCGGAGCTCGTCGGACATGAGCAGGTCGGCCAGGGCTTCATCCTCCGCGGCGAAGGCCTCGTCGCGGGTCGCCGTCCGGGCGGCCTCGACGAGGGCGAGGGCGCGCAGCGGGCCGGGGGAGCGACCAGCGGTCTTGGCGAGCACGAGGCCCTTGGCGGCCTTGACCGCAGCCGCCCACTCGGCCTCGTCGCGCGAGACGTCGGGGCGCTCGACAGTGACCTGCCCGCTGACGACCTTGCCAGCCCACGCGATCGACTCCTCGAGGAAGTCTGCGGGCTCGAGGAGGACGTCACCCAGGCCGAGCTTGGCGGCGGCCGGTCCGGAGAGCATCCGGTTGGTGTTCATCGGGTTCTCGATGATGACCTTGAGCGCGTTCGCCGGGCCGACGAGGTTCGGGAGCAGGTAGCAGCCACCCCAGCCGGGCACGAGCCCGAGGAAGGTCTCGGGCAGGGCGATGGCGGTCACGCCGGCGCTGATCGTGCGGTAGTCGCAAGCGAGTGCGACCTCGACGCCGCCACCCATGGCCGCGCCGTTGACGAACGCGAACGTGGGGACGGGCAGGTCCATGATCGCCGCGAAGGCCGCGTGCCCGGCTCGGGCGATCTCGAGGGCCTGCTCGCGACTGCTCACCGTGGGGACGCCGGAGAGGTCGGCGCCGACGGCGAAGATGAACGGCTTGCCGGTGATGCCGACGGCCTGGATCTCGCCCGCTTCTGCACGCTGGCGCAGGGAGCCGACAGCGGCCTGCAGCCCGGCGATGCCCTCGGGGCCGAAGGTGTTGGGCTTCGTGTGGTCGAAGCCGTTGTCGAGCGTGATGAGGGCCAGCGTGCCCGCGTCGCCGGCGAGGGCGACGTCCTGCACGAGGGCGCGGGTGACGACCTCGCCGCGGGGCGCCTTCTCGGCGGGGGTGGCTGGGGTGGCGGGGGCCGCGGGGGCAGCGGTGCCCGCGGAGGTTGCCTCGGTGGTCGTGGCGGTGTCGGTCATATCAGGCCACCTCTCCGTTGTCGCGGCCGTAGTCGGCGTGGTGCGGGTTCTCCCAGATGACGGCTCCACCCATGCCGATGCCGATGCACATGGCGGTGAGGCCGTAGCGGACCTCCGGGTGCTCCTCGAACTGGCGCGCGAGCTGGGTCATGAGGCGCACGCCCGAGGACGCGAGCGGGTGGCCGGTGGCGATGGCGCCGCCGTACTCGTTGACGCGCGGGTCGTCGTCGGCGATGCCGAAGTGGTCGAGGAAGGCGAGCACCTGGACGGCGAACGCCTCGTTGAGCTCGAAGAGGCCGATGTCCTCAATGGTGAGGCCGGCCTTGGCCAGGGCCTTCTCGGTCGCGGGGACCGGACCGATGCCCATGACCTCGGGCTCGACACCGACGAAGGCGAACGACACCAGGCGCATCTTCACCGGGAGACCCAGCTCCCCGGCGGCGGTCTCCGAGGCGAGGATGCAGGCGGTCGCGCCGTCGTTGAGGCCCGCGGCGTTGCCGGCGGTCACGGCACCGTGCGGCCGGAACGGCGTCCGGAGGCCGGCGAGCTCCTCGAGCGTCGTGCCGGGGCGGGGCGGCTCGTCCTGGGTGGCGAGGCCGGCGCCGCGCTCGGAGTGGCGGGTCGCCATCGGGACGAGGTCCGGCTGGATCTTGCCGGCCTCATAGGCCTGGGCGAGCTTGGTCTGGCTCCCCACGGCATACGCGTCCGAGCGCTCCTTCGTGAGCTGCGGGAAGCGGTCGTGGAGGTTCTCAGCCGTGTTGCCCATCGAGAGGGCGGACTGGTCGACCAGCTTCTCGGCCAGCAGGCGCGGGTTGGGGTCGATGCCCTCACCCATGGGGTGGCGGCCCATGTGCTCGACGCCGCCGGCGATGGCGATGTCGTAGGCGCCGAAGCCGATCGAGCTCGCGACGTTGGTCACCGCGGTCATCGCGCCGGCGCACATGCGGTCCACGGAGTAGCCCGGGGTGGTGTTGGGCAGGCCGGACAGCAGCGCGGCGAGGCGGCCGAGGGTCAGGCCCTGGTCGCCGGTCTGGGTGGTCGCGGCGATGGCGACCTCCTCGACGCGGTCCTTGGGGAGCTGGGGGTTGCGCTTGAGCAGCTCGCGGATGCAGCGGATGACGAGGTCGTCGGCGCGGGTCTGGGCATACATGCCCTTCTCGCCGGCCTTGCCGAACGGGGTGCGCACGCCGTCGACGAAGACGACCTCACTCAGGGTGCGGGGCACGGGGGAGCCTCTCTGGTCGGAGATGTCGGTGATGCTCCGCTCAGGCTACTAAGCGATCGCTTAGCGACGTATGCCGTCCCGGCGTGAGAGCCGTCACCCGCCGGGTTGGGGGGACCGTTTTCCGGGGACGGCGGGAAACGGTCCCGAAGCAAGGGAACTGTTCCATTGCTCCGGCACCGTTTTCCGGGGACGGCGGGAAACGGTCCCGCGTCAGGCCCCGCGTCAGGCGGGGGGTCAGGCGGGGTCGGGGTGGGCCTCGAAGGCCCGGGCGAGCATGGGCGCGACGATGTCGGCCTGCCACTGCCGGACGCCCAGCTCCCGCAGCGCCTCGGCGAAGCCGTCGGTGTCGCGCGTCGCCGGCGGTCGCCACACCACCCGACGGAGCGGGTCGGGCGAGCAGACGTTCTCGACCGGGATCTCGCGCTGCCCGGAGAAGGCCATGAGCTCGTTGCGCGTGTCCGCGAGCCGGGCGGCGGCGACGGGGTCCTTGTCGGCCCACGACCGGGCGGGCGGCGGGCCGTCCGAGCGCAGGGTGCGCTGCGGGAGGTCGGCCTCGTCGATGGCGTTGGCGCGCTTGACCGCGGCGACCCACTGCCGTCCGTAGCGGGCGATGGCTCGGTGACCGCTGGGCAGGTCGGACGTCGAGGTCGGGGCCGCAGTGGCGATCGAGACCAGGCCGGCGTCGGGCAGGATCCGGCCGGGGGAGGTGTCGCGCTCCCGGGCGATGTCGTCGCGGGCGAACCAGAGCTCACGCACGACGGCGATGCCGCGGCGGCTGCGGATGGTGTTCATGCCGCTCGTGCGACGCCACGGGTCGACCTTCTCGGCCGGCTCCCACGACAGCAGCGCCTCGAACTCCTGGCGGGCCCACTCCGACTTCTCCTGGCGGGCGAGGTCGACGCCCATGAGGTTGCGCAGCTCGGTGAGCACCTCGACGTCGAGCGCGGCGTAGCGCAGCCAGGGCTCGGGCAGCGGGCGGGTCGACCAGTCGACCGCCGAGTGCTCCTTGGCGAGCGCGAGCCCGAGGTAGTGCTCGACCACCGCGGCCAGCCCGACGCGGGGCAGACCGAGGAGCCGGGCGGCGAGCTCGGTGTCGAAGAGCTGACGGGGACGCAGCCCGACCTCGGCGAGGCAGGCGAGGTCCTGGGTGGCGGCGTGCAGGATCCACTCCGCGCGCCCGATGGCCTCGTCGAGCGGGCTGAGGTCGGGGCAGCCCATGGGGTCGATGAGCCAGGTGCCCGAGCCCTCGCGGCGGACCTGCACGAGGTAGGCGCGCTGGCCGTAGCGGTAGCCCGAGGCGCGCTCGGCGTCGACTGCGACCGGGCCCTCACCGGCGGCGATGGCAGCCGCGGCCTCGGTCAGCCCGCGCTCTGTCTCGACGACGTGGGGCACCCCCTCGGACGGCTCGTCGAGCGGGATGGGCGGCGGGCCCTGGACGACGTCGGACGGCTGGTCGACGTCGGTCTGGGCCTCGGCCTCGGACTCGGGCTCGGACTGGAGATCGGCGGACGGGCCTGCCGTGGGAATGTCGGCGCTCATCTCAGCGTCGGGGCCCCGGCAGGGCCACGACACCCTCGGGCAGCGGGGGAAGGCCCGCGATGGTGCAGAGGAGGTCGGACCAGGCGAGCAGGTGGGTGCCGGCGTCGGGGCCGATCGGGGTCCACGAGGCGCGGACCTCCATCTCGACGCTCGCCGGGCGGTCAGCCAGCCCGGCGAAGCTCTGGCTCACCACGCGGGTCACCGTGCCGGCCTCGGCCGTCGCCGTGACACCACGACCGGCCAGGGCGTCGACGAGCCAGGTCCAGCCCACCTCGCCGAGCAGCGGGTCGGCGGCGAGCTCCGGCTCGAGCTCGGCGCGGGCGAACGTCACGGCGCGCCACTCGCCACCCCACGGCTCGGGCGCCGACGGGTCGTGCAGGAGCACGAACCGACCGGACGCCAGCTCCTCGTCGTCGCCGGCTGAGCCGAGGACGTCGGCGGTGAGGGCGACGGCATACGGAGCGATGCGCTGGGGAGCGGGCACCTCGGTGATGCGGACCTCGGGACGCAGCCGGACGTGCCGCAGGGCCTCGAGTGCCGCCGTGAACTCCGGGGACTCGCGGCCGGGAAGGGAGCGTGTTGCCACCCGATGAGCGTATGCCGGGTAGCCGGGTTCGTGGGGAAGGCCACGCCGTGACGGGGCCTAGGCTGCGTCCGTGCTCTCCCTCCTCGCTCTCGCGTCCTCCGCGGTGTGGGGCACCTCGGACTTCTTCGGCGGACTCGTCGCCAAGCGGCTGCCGGCCATCGCCGTCGTCGGCGTGACCCAGGGGCTGGCCTTCGTCCTGCTCACCGTCATCGTGCTCGTCCGCCTCGCCACGGGTCATCCGCCGCAGTGGGGTCCGTGGGTCGGTTGGGCGATGCTCGCCGGGGTGGCAGGCGCGAGTGGGCTCGTGGCGTTCTACACGGCACTCGCCTCGGGGACCATGGGCGTCGTCGCACCCGTCGCGTCGATGGGCGTCGTCGTGCCGGTCGCGCTCGGTGTTGCCTCCGGCGAGGCGCCGAGCCCTTGGGTGTGGGTCGGCATCCTCGTCGCCGTCGTGGGGATCGTCCTGGCCTCGGGACCCGAGCTGTCCGGGGCGGTGTCGCCCCGCCCGGTGCTCCTCGCCGGGATGGCGGCGGTGTGCTTCGGGACCGCGCTGTTCGCGCTGGACCGGGCGGCGCGGGACTCGCTGCTCATGGCGCTGTGGGGCATGCGCGCCACGTCGGTGACGCTGTTCGTCGTCGTGGCGCTGTCCCTGCGGTCGGTGGGAGGCACCGCTCGTCGAGACCTCCCGCAGCTCGCGCTCATCGGCTTTGCCGACCTGCTCGCGAACGCGCTCTTCGCGACGGCGTCCTCACGCGGACAGGTGAGCATCGCGTCGGTGCTCGGGTCGCTCTACCCGGTCGCGACGATCCTGCTCGCCCGCCTCGTGCTGGGGGAGCGGCTGCGCCCGATCCAGCAGGTCGGCGTGCTCTGCGCGCTCGCGGGCGCGGCAGTCATCTCCGTCTGAGATCCCACCGGGCGTCGTCGCTGACGGGCGCCTCACGCCCGGATGAGAGGATTCCGCGGTGATCTCCGACAGCCCGCTCGTCCTCGCAGCCACCCGCCGACCGGTCCCGCACACCCCTGTGTGGTTCATGCGCCAGGCCGGGCGCTCGCTGCCCGAGTACCGCGAGCTGCGCGAGGGCACGGCCATGCTCGAGGCCTGCCGCACCCCGGACCTCGTCACCGAGATCACCCTCCAGCCGGTGCGGCGCCACAAGGTCGACGCCGCCATCTTCTTCAGCGACATCGTCGTCCCGCTCGCCGCCGTCGGGGTCGACCTCGACATCGTCCCCGGCACGGGTCCGGTCGTCCCCGCGCCGTTCCGAACGCGCGCGGACCTCGACCGTCTCCCCGACCTCACGGCCGACGCGATCCCGGACATCACCGAGTCGGTCCAACGCCTCATCGCCGAGCTCGGCTCGACGCCGCTCATCGGCTTCGCCGGCGCGCCGTTCACCCTGGCCTCCTACCTCGTCGAGGGCGGCCCGTCCAAGACGCACGAGCAGACCAAGGCGCTCATGCACGGCGACCCGCAGCTCTGGAACGACCTGTGCGAGCGCCTCGCCCAGATCTCCGGTGCGTTCCTGCGGGTCCAGGTCGAGGCCGGGGCCAGCGCCATCCAGCTCTTCGACTCGTGGGTGGGCGCGCTCCCGCGAGCCGACTACACGGCATACGTGCAGAGGCACTCGACCACGGCGCTCGCCGCGGTGGCCGACCTCGGCGTGCCGCGGATCCACTTCGGGGTGGGGACCGGCGAGCTGCTCGACCTCATGGGTGCGGCCGGTGCCGACGTCGTGGGCGTGGACTACCGCGTGTCCCTCACCGACGCGGTCGCCCGCCTCGGCGACTCGTATGCCGTCCAGGGCAACCTCGACCCGGCTCTCCTCGGTGCCCCGTGGGAGGTGCTCGAGGCCCGCGTCCGCGCGATCGTCGACGAGGGCCGGAAGGCCCCGGGCCACATCTTCAACCTCGGTCACGGCGTCCCGCCGCACGCCGACCCCGACGTCCTCACGAGGATCGTCGAGGTCGTGCACGAGCACTCAGCGCGCTGACGCGGGAGGTGCGGGACCAGCAGGACCGGCCGGCGCCACCGGGGTGACCAGGGCCGCGCCGGCCCGGTGCCGACGCAGCCACCAGAAGAGCGGTGCGAGGACGAGGCCGAACGCCACGGCGAAGGGGAGCACGGCGCCGACCACGGTGGTCAGGACGGCCACCGAGGCGGCGAAGGCCTTCCAGCCGGACTTCAGGCCCGACATGAAGCCACCGGCCGCGACCGGCTCGTAGTCGTCGGTCGACAGCGTGATCGAGATCGGGGACATCGCCACCGAGTCCTTGAGGCTGGCCAGCTGGGCGGTGAGCGCGTCGAGCTCGGCCTGACGCTGGGACAGCTCGTTCTCGAGGGCGACGAGGTCGTTGACGGTCGAGGCGCGGGAGAGCAGGTCGCGGATCCGGGCGACGCTGGCGGTCATCGACTTCACGCGGGCCTCGGTGTCGACGTAGGTCCCGGTGACGTCCTCGCTCGAGCTGTTGCGGAACTGGACGTCGCCGACCTTCTCGATGAGGGCGATCGTCGCGTCGACCTGGTTCGCGGGGACGCTGATCGTGATCGCACCCGAGGTGTCCTGCTGCTCGCCCGAGTAGAGCTCCTCGGTGATCACGACACCGCTCTGCTGGGCCGCGATCGACCGGATCCGCGACGCCGCCACGACCATCGAGTCGACCTTGAGCTGGAGGTGGGCGCGGCGGACGAGCTTCTGCCCGACGCTGGCCCGTGCCGACTCCGGGGAGACCGCACCGACGGCACGGTCGGGGGCTGCGGGGGCTGCGGGGTCGGCGCCCGGCTCAGCGGCCGAGTCCTGCGAGGTGGTGCCGCCGCTCATGCCGGTGGACGCGTCGTCCGCGCTGCCGCTGCACGCCGCGAGAGCACCGACGGCGAGGAGCCCGGCGAGGACGGAGGTGGCGATGCGGCGACCCCGAAGGCGCCGGGTGCGAAGACCGTGGGTGCTCATGGTGCTCTCCGTTTCTCCGGGCTGCCCCGGCACTGCGTGGTGCCTGTCGAAGGTGAGACTCCTCCCGTGCGGTCTCCGGTTCCGCTCATCCGGGTCACGATGTGATGACGGCCGGTGAGAGAGTGGCGAGGTGACCGTCGAGAGCACCGCCGACCGCCCGGAACGCACTGTCGTCGTCATCGGGGGCGGGGTCGCCGGCCTCACGGTGGCCCGGGACCTGCTCGTGAGTCGCCCGGCCACGAGGGTCGTCGTCCTGGACGCCTCCGACCGGGTCGGTGGCAAGCTGCGCCGCGAGTCGATCGGCGGCCACCTCGTCGACGTCGGGGCCGAGGCGATGCTCGCCCTGCGCCCGGAGGCGGTCGACCTCCTCGGTGAGCTCGCGGACCCGTCGGAGGTCGTCACCCCTGACACGACGTCGGCCCGCGTGTGGTCCCGAGGTGGCCTGCATCCGCTGCCGCGCACCCGGATCGGTGTGCCGTTCGCCAGCTCGGACGTCACCGGACTGCTCACCGACGAGGAGGCCGCCCGGATGCGGGACGAGTCGCCCGCGCCCGAGGTGGGCAGCGACGTCTCGGTCGCCGACTACGTGGGTGCTCGGCTGGGTGACGCGGTCGTCGACCGCTTGGTCGAGCCTCTCCTCGGCGGCGTGTATGCCGGCCGGGCCCGGTCGCTGTCGCTGCGCGCGACGATGCCGTCGATCTGGGCGACGGCACAGGCGGGCGGGTCGCTGCTCGCGGAGCCGCCGGTCGACGCGCAGGCCGGTGGTGCTCGGCCGCCGTTCGTCGGACTGACCGGTGGGGTCGGCAGGTTCCCGGAGCTGCTTGCCGCCGATCTCGAGCGCCGCGGGGGAGTCATCGAGTCCGGTGTCATCGCCCGCGCGGTCGAGCGCACCGCCGAGGGCTGGTCGGTGGTCACGGGCCCGACGACCGAGCCGAGGAGGGTACACGCCGACGCCGTGGTCGTGGCGGTGCCGCCGCCTGCGGCCGCTCGCCTCCTCGCGCCGCACGCCCCCGACGCCGCGTCCGCCCTCGGCGAGGTCGAGATGGCCTCGGTCGCCGTCATCACCCTCGCCGTCCCGGCGGCGCAGGTCGCCTCCTGGGCGGGCTCGGGCTTCCTCGTCCCGCCGATCGACGGCCGGGGCATCAAGGCGTCGACGTTCAGCTCGGCCAAGTGGGGGTGGCTGGCAGCGGAGGCTGAGGGCACGGCATACGTGCGTGCGTCGGTCGGCCGGGCCGGCGAGACTGCGACGCTCCAGCGGGAGGACGCCGACCTGGTGGACCTCGCCGCTCGCGAGATCGCCGAGGCGGTGGGTGCGGCGCCGCTCACGGTCGTCGACAGCCACGTCCAGCGGTGGGGTGGCGGCCTGCCGCAGTACACCGTGGGGCACGTGGACCGCGTGGCTCGGGTGCGCGCCGCGGTCGCCCGGGTGCCGGGGCTCGCGGTGGCGGGCGCAGCCTACGACGGGGTGGGCATCCCCGCGGTCATCGCGTCGGCACGGCTGGCCGCGGACGCGACGACCACCCACCTCGATGGCCTCGCGGGGCGGGCGGGAGAATGACGGCATGAGCACCCCCACCGGTCGTCCCGCCCCCAGCAAGCCCAGTCCCGCGCGGATGCGCGAGATCAACGAGACGATCCGCTACACGATGTGGTCGGTCTTCGAGGTCACCGAACCGCTGGGCGACGAGGACCGGGCCGCGATGGTGGCCGAGGTCGAGGAGCTCGTGGCCGAGCTCGAGTCCCGTGACGTCGTCGTGCGCGGGTTCTACGACGTGGCCGGGCTGCGCGGCGACGCCGACCTCATGGTGTGGTGGCACGCCGAGCGCATCGAGGACCTCCAGGACGCCTACCACCGGCTGCTGCGGACGGCGTTCGGTGCGCACCTGTCGTCGGTGTGGTCCAACGCCGCCCTGCACCGGCCGGCGGAGTTCAACAAGAGCCACGTGCCGGCGTTCCTCGCGGGGGAGGAGCCGCGCGAGTACGTGTGCGTGTACCCGTTCGTGCGCTCCTACGAGTGGTACCTCCTCGAGGACGCCGAGCGCCGCGACCTGCTGCGCGAGCACGGGCAGATGGCGCGCGACTACCCGGACGTGCGGGCCAACACGATCGCGTCCTTCGCCCTGGGCGACTACGAGTGGATCCTCGCGTTCGAGGCCGACGAGCTGCACCGCATCATCGACCTCATGCGCGAGCTCCGGGCGTCGCGGGCACGGATGCACGTGCGCGAGGAGGTCCCGTTCTTCACGGGGCCGCGCGTCGAGGTCGCCGACCTCATCGCCCGCCAGCGCTGACCCCACCCGCCTCCCGTTTCCCGCCGTCCCCGGAAAACGGTTCCCGGGCAGGGGAACAGTTCCCTTGCCCGGGGCGCGGATGTCTTGTTCGGGTGATCCGGGCGCTTCCGGATCGTGCGTTGTCCACAGGTGGGTTTCTGCACGCCGGCTGTGCACAGGATGCAGGTCGAGCTCTTCCGACAGATGCGTTCGGCAGCAGAGGGTGCCGAGATGAACCTCGACGACATCTGCAGGATCGCCGGCGCACAGGCGGGCATGTTCACGACCCGGCAGGCAGAGCTCCTGGGCATCGGGCGGAAGGGCCTGCGTGAGGCGGTCCGGTCGGGTGGGGTCCTCCATCCCGCCCGTGGCCTGTATGCCGTGACGGCCCTCGTCGACACCGGCTCGGTTGCGTGGCAGCACCATCTGGCGGCCGGGGCCCGGTTGCTCTATCCCGATGCCACGCTCACCGGCGTGACCGCGGTGCTGGCGCATGGTCTCCCGGTCTGGGGATGCAGGCTCGACCGCCCGGACCTCCTTCGACCGATCGAGCGTCAGGCGGGGGCTAAGCCGTATCGCGTGCGACCGCTACGGAGTACGACGGTCGAGGGTCCGTGGGGGCGGAGCGTCCCGCTGGCCGAGGCTCTGGTGCAGCTGTGCATGGACCACGGGATCGTCCAGGGTGTCGTCTCCGCTGACGCCGCGCTCCACAGAGGACTGGTCTCGAAGGCCGAGCTCGAGGCCGCGGTGGACGCCGTCGCGACGTGGTCCCGTTCGCATCGACCCCGAGCGATGATCACCCACGTGGACCCTATGGCCGAGTCGGTGGCAGAGAGCCGAGCCCGCGTCGAGTTCAGCTCACACGGCATACAGGTCGAGTCGCAGTTCGTGGTCCGCCGAGGTGACGGAACGGTCATCGGACGGGCCGACTTCCGTGTCAAGGGGACCAACGTGCTGGTCGAGGTGGACGGCAAGATCAAGTACGCCGACGGGGACCCTCAGGTGCTCTGGGCAGAGAAGCGGCGTGAGGACGACATGCGGGCCGAGGGCTGGATCTTCGTGCGGGTCACCTGGTTCGACCTCGAGACACCAGGCAAGCCGTCCGCGAAGGTCCACCGGGCGATGCTCACTGAGAGCGCCTGACGCCACGACTTCAGCAAGGGAAACGGTTCCGGAGCAAGAGAACTGTTCTCTTGCTCCGGAACCGTTTAACGGGGACGGCGGGAAACGGTCCGCGGGAGGTCAGGCGTCGGCGCCGTCGGCCGGGCGGAGGGTGAGGGCGATGCTGTTCATGCAGAACCGCTGGTCGGTCGGGGTGTCGTAGCCCTCGCCCTCGAAGACGTGCCCGAGGTGGCTGCCACAGCTGGCGCAGCGGACCTCGGTTCGCGGACGGCCCGGCAGCGAGGCGTCCTCGAGGAACTCGACCGAGTCGCCGGCGAGCGGTGAGTAGAAGGACGGCCAGCCGCAGTGGCTGTCGAACTTGGTCTCCGAGGTGAAGAGCTCGGCGCCGCAGGCGCGGCACGAGTAGACACCCTCGGTCTTGGCGTCGGTGTACTCGCCCGTGTAGGGGCGTTCGGTGCCGGCCTGGCGCAGCACGGCGTACTCCTCCGGGCTGAGCTCGGCGCGCCACTCTTGGTCGGACTTGGTGACGGCATACGTGCGGTTCGAGGACTCCATGTCATGAGCCAACCACGAGGCCCCCGGGAACGTTCCCGGGGGCCTCGTCGGCTCAGGTGCTCAGCCGGATGGTCAGCGCGGTCCGCGGCCCTCGACCGACAGGCCGATGAGCAGCGGGTCGTGGTCGGACGACGAGAACGGCGTCGCGGTGAAGAAGTCCGTCACGTTGTAGTTGCGACGCGAGTACTGCATCGCGACCGACTCGTCCCCGTTGATGTCCCAGACGCCGGCGCCGGTGACCATCTTGAGGGCCTTGGCGTTGGCGAAACCGTGGTCGAGGGAGCCGAGGCGCCCGTCGAACTGGTAGCTCGCCGAGCCGTCGTCGAACTGCTTCGCCAGGTTGGTGTAGCCGGCCGCCTCGATCTCGCGCACCGGGTCCTCCTTGGAGTAGGCGTTGAAGTCACCCACGAGGAAGATCGCCTCGTCGACGAACTGCGTGTTCGCCCACGTGGTCAGCGCCTTGGCCTGAGCGACGCGCGAGGGGTTGGAGTTGCCCTGACCCGTGCCGTCGTCGAAGCCGGAGCCCTTGGACTTGAAGTGGTTGGCGATGACGACGAACGGGCTGCCGGCGTTGAGGGCCTTGAACTTCTGGGCCAGCGGGTAGCGCGCGTTGGCGAACGCCCCGTCGAGCAGGATCTGCGACGCCTCGAGCGGCATGACCCGGTCAGTGCGGTAGATGAAGGCCGTGCGGATGACGTCCTCGTTGGTCGGCGTCACGGTCGGCGACGCGACGTGGGCCCACGTGCCGCCGTCGGCGTTGAGCGCCGTGACGAGAGTGGCGAGCGCCTTGTCCCGCGGCTGGCCCGGGAGGTAGCTGATCGCCGAGCTGTTCTCAATCTCCTCGAGGGAGATCACGTCGGCACCGAGGCCCTTGATGGCCGTGACGATCTTGGACTCCTGGTCCTTGAACGCCTCCGGGGTCCACGCGCCGCGGACCTCGCAGAAGTTCGTCGTCACCGGGGTGCCGTCGCGGTCGGCGTAGTACGGGCAGTTCTTGTAGGTGTCCTCGGTCGCGCCCAGGTCGGGGAAGTAGTTGAGGACGTTGAACGTGGCGAGCTTGAGGTTGCCACCGACGACGGGCGCGGTGGACTCGCGGTCGTTCTCGGTGCTCACCGGGTCATCGGCGTCGGTCGCGCCGACGATCTGGCTGGTGGGCTGGTAGTTCCACTGGAACCGGTAGTCGAGGATGACCGGCTTGGCGAAGCTCACCTGCGACCCGGTGCGCATCGGCTCGGCCTGTGACAGGTAGGGCAGCGGCGAGTCCTGCGCGGTCTCGTTGCGGATGTAGTCCCAGCTCGAGCCGTCGTCGAGGGTGATGTACTTCTTCTTGTTCTCGGCCTCGTATGCCGTCGCGGCGACACCCGGGAGGACGACGTCGGTCGCCGTGTAGAGCGGCTGGTCACCGACGGCGAGCCCGACCTGGCCGTACTGGTTCAGGCCGTAGTTGTTCGTGATCGTGTAGGTGCCCTGGGGCTGCACGAGCATGCCCTCGTACTGCTCCTTGTCGGCATTGGTGACCGGCAGGGTGGACAGTGCGGTGGGCGTGACTGGGGCGCAGTCGGTGGCCGGGGCCACGGCAGCCTTGGTCAGCTCGGTGAGGGTGCTGAACTCCACGACGGTCGCGGCGACGTCGTAGCACTGACCCACCTCGACGGCGGTGGTGCCGAAGACGAAGATGCCGTCGGACGCGCCGGGGGTGGCGTCGGTCGCGCCACCCGTGCCCGGGGTCTGGAGGTAGAAGCCGTTGAACCCGCCGGTCGGGTAGACCGCGGTGACGACACCCTGCGTGGTGACCTGGCTGCCCTGCATCGGGGAGGCCGGGCCGGTGCCCTGGATCTCGGCGATCGTCGCCTTCGTGGGCGTCGGGTCCGGGTCGGTCCCGCCGCCACCCGAGGCGGTGGGCGTCGGGGCGCCGATGGTGAAGTCGGCCGCGTTGTTGTCGGAGTCGACGAAGCTGGCGTTGCGGGCCGCCGCGGTCGAGTTCGAGAGCGCACGGGTCGCCGTGCCCTCGAAGAGGTTGGCCGTGCCGAAGCCGATGCGGTCCACGAGGGCACCGGAGGCGTCGAACAGGTCCACGCGTCCGTTGGTCGCGCTCATGTTGAGGGAGCCGCTGGCGTCGGGCTCGGGCAGGACCGCACCGTTGCCTGCGCCGGCCCCCTGCTTGATGAGGAAGGTCTTGCCGGGGCCGAGGCTGCCGGAGAGCGACGTCGCGCCTCCGCTGCCGCCCGAGGCGGAGAAGTACTCGACCTTCCAGCCGGTGAGGCTGACCGAGGCCGACGAGCGGTTGCCGAGCTCGATGAAGTCGTTCTGGAACTGCGCGCCGGCGTTGCCACCGCCTCCGTAGACCTCAGAGATGACGACGGTGGTGGAGACGGCGTTGGCGGGCGCGGCCGCGAACAGGGCGGTGGCCCCGATGAGCGGGAGGGCGACGAGCGGTGCGGCGGCGGCGGCGCACGTTCGGCGGGAGAATGCGGACATAGGGAGTCCTTCAAGGGTCTGCAGGGAGTGAACTCCCAGACCGTATGCCGTTCGCACACTTTTGTCTGTAGTCCTGGGTAAGCATTCGGCAAACTTCTCGCGTCGCTCCGTGCGGCCAGTGCCGGGCGAGGCGTTTGCGCTGGTGAGGTCGCCCGTTCGCGCATTCGGCTCCGGTGTCGTGGCGCCTCACTAGGGTGTGGCCATGACGGGTGCGACGACGATGGAGATCGACGGACCGGACGGGGCGCGTGAGGTCCGGCTCTCCAGCCCGGACCGGCTCATGTGGCCCGGTGAGGGGATCACCAAGGGCGACCTCGCGGCATACATGGTCTCGGTGGGGGACCCGCTGGTCCGCGCGATCGGGGACCGCCCCGTGACCCTGCAACGGTTCCCGGAGGGGATCGACGGCGAGGAGTTCTACCAGAAGAACCCGCCCAAGGGCATGCCCGACTGGATCCGCACGGTGTCGTGCCGCTACCCGTCCGGGAGGCGGCACGCGCAGCTCGTCGTCGACGAGGTGGCGGCCGCGGTGTGGGCGATCCAGATGAACACCATCACCTTCCACCCGTGGCCGGTGCGCACGGCCGACAACGACAACCCGGACGAGCTCCGCATCGACCTCGACCCCCAGCCCGGCCGCACCTTCACCGACGCGGTCGAGGCGGCGCTCGCGCTGCGCGAGGTGCTCACCGAGCTCGGGCTCACCGGCTGGGCCAAGACGTCCGGCAACCGTGGGGTCCACGTCTTCGCACGGATCAGGCCGACCCACGAGTTCCTCGACGTTCGCCACGGCGTCATCGGCATCGCTCGTGAGCTCGAGCGGCGTCTGCCCGACCTCGTCACGACGTCCTGGTGGAAGGAGGAGCGCGGCAGCTCAGTCTTCGTCGACTTCAACCAGGCCTGCCGTGACCGGACCATCGCCTCGGCCTACAGCCCCAGGCCCCTGCCCGGCGCTCCCGTGTCGATGCCGGTGTCGTGGGAGGAGCTCGCGACCGTCACGCCCGCCGACTTCACGGTGCTCACGGTGCCCGAGATCGTCGCCGACCGCGGTGACGTCTGGGCGGACATGGGCGAGAGCATGGGCGACATCGCACCCGCGCTCGCCCTTTGGGACGCCGACGTGGAGCGAGGTCTGGGAGAGCTGAACTTCCCCCCGGACTACCCCAAGATGCCGGGTGAGCCGCCGCGCGTGCAGCCGAGCAAGCGACGCGCCGACCGCGCCGACGAGGACTACATGCGGCCCAAGGCCGAGCGCGACGCGGAGCTGCGCGAGCAGTGGGGCATGCCGGTGGTGCCGCCGATCCCGCCGATGCTCGCCAAGCCCTCCAAGAGGCTCGTCGAGGGCGAGGTCAGCTACGAGCCCAAGTGGGACGGCTTCCGGTCGATCATCTACCGCTCCGGCGACCAGGTCGAGATCGGCAGCCGCAACGAGAAGCCCATGACCCGCTACTTCCCGGACGTCGTCGAGGCCGTGCTCGACAACTTCCCGGACAGGTGCGTCGTCGACGGCGAGATCATCCTCGTGAGGCCGGGCGAGGACCGGCTCGACTTCGACCTGCTGCAGCAGCGCATCCACCCCGCGGCGAGCCGGGTCAAGAGGCTCGCGGCCGAGACGCCGGCGAGCTTCGTCGCGTTCGACCTGCTGGCCCTGGGGGAGCGCGACCTCATGGGCGAGCCGTTCGAGGTGCGGCGGGCAGAGCTCGAGAAGGCCTTCGCGTCGGTCAAGGCCCCGATCCACCTCACCCGGGCGACCCGCGACCCGGCCGAGGCGAGGCAGTGGTTCGAGCAGTTCGAGGGGGCCGGGCTCGACGGCGTCATGGTCAAGCCCCTCGACGGGACCTACGAGCCCGACAAGCGCACGATGCACAAGTTCAAGCACGAGCGCACCGCCGACTGCGTCGTCGCCGGCTACCGCACGCACAAGAGTGGCGACGACCTCATCGGCTCGCTGCTCCTCGGCCTCTACGACGACGAGGGCACCCTCGCCAGCGTCGGAGTCATCGGCGCCTTCCCGATGGCCCGGCGCAAGGAGCTCTTCGAGGAGCTCCAGCCGCTGGTCACCGACTTCGACGACCACCCCTGGGCGTGGGCCAAGCAGGAGGAGGGCAACCGCACCCCGCAGAACGCCGCCGGCTCCCGGTGGGCCGCGGGCAAGGACCTCTCGTTCACGCCGTTGCGCCCCGAGCGGGTGGTCGAGGTGCGCTACGACCACATGGAGGGCGTCCGCTTCCGCCACACCGCGCAGTTCGTCCGGTGGCGCGAGGACCGCGACCCGGAGTCCTGCACCTACTCCCAGCTCGAGGAGCCCGTGTCCTACGACCTCGCCGACGTGCTCGATGGCTGACGCGCGCGGCCTGCGTCGCGCAGCCGTCGCGGCCGCGGCCGTGGGGGCGACCACGACGCTCGCGAGCGCGGCGGGCTCGCTTGCGGCCGCGGCATACTTCGCCCGCAAGGTCCTCACCCCCGAGAGGCAACGTCCCGACGACACCGAGATCCTCGAGGTCCGGGGCAACCGCGTGCTCCTGTCGGCCACGGCCGAGACGGTGGTGCCGGGTCGCTACGGGCTCTGGCTCGACGGCGGGCAGGGGCACGTCCGGATCGGCGACCTCACCTCGACCGACCTCGCTGCCGACACGGTCGAGCGAGAGGTGCTCGGCGTCGACCACGGCGAGCTGGCGCCGGGAGGTGCTCGCTTCGACGGCTACTACTACGTCGGCACCCCGGACCAGGCCCTCGGCCTGCCGACGGAGGCGGTCCACTTCGTCGGTGAGCTGGGACCCATGCCCGCCTGGGTCGTGCCCGCTGAGGCGGGGCGCGGCTCGCGCTGGGCGGTCCTCGTCCACGGTCGCGGGGCCCAGCGCCAGGAGACCCTGCGTGCCCTGCCTGCCCTGCACGCGGCCGGGTGGACCTCGCTCGTGCCGACCTACCGCAACGACGAGGACGTCCCCGCCGGTCCCGACGGCCGCTACAACCTCGGCCTCTCCGAGTGGCGAGACCTCGAGGCGGCGGTCGAGTATGCCGTCCGGTCCGGTGCCGAGGAGGTCCTCCTCGTCGGGTGGTCCATGGGAGGAGCGATCGTACTGCAGTTCCTCGACCGCTCGCCCATGGCCGACGTGGTGTCCCGGGTCGTGCTCGACGGGCCCGTCATCGACTGGGGCGACGTGCTCGACCACCACGCCCGACTCAACCGGCTGCCCAAGGGGGTGGGGAGCCTCTCCCGCTCGATGATGGGGCGGGGCTGGGGCAAGCGGTTCGTCGGCGTGCACGAGTCGGTGGACGTCGCTCAGACCGACTGGGTGGGACGCGCTGGCGAGCTGCGCCACCCGATCCTGCTCATCCACTCGGCGGACGACGAGTTCGTGCCGGTCGGGCCGTCCCGGTCGCTGGCGCAGCACCGTCCAGACCTCGTGACGTTCGAGGAGTGGCAGGTGGCGCGGCACTGCAAGGAGTGGAACACCGACCCCGAGCGCTGGGAGCGCGTCGTCGCCGGCTTCGTCCGAGACTGAGCGTGCCGGGCCGGCCTCGCCCGCACTGGCCGGCTCGCGAAAACGCGGGTTACGGGGAATAGCGGCGCCACCGACCCGGTTGCCGAACCTGTGTGCACCCTGACGATGACTCCTGCCCTGTGGCGGCGTCTGCACGTGGACCTGAGGCTCGACGCCAGCGACCGCTGTCGCCGCTGACCGCCTCCGACCCCCACGTCCCCTTCTTCAGGAGCCTCCTCATGTCCAGCACCACCCCTGACCCCGTCGTGCCCGCGTCCGCCTCCGGGCGCGACCGCCGTCCCCGCCTGCCCTTCTGGGCGCAGGTCTTCATCGGACTCGCCGCCGGCGTCGTCCTCGGCTTCCTCGCGCGCCAGCTCGACCAGGCCTGGCTTGCCGAGACGCTCAAGACCGTAGGCGGGATCTTCGTCCAGCTGCTCAAGGTCATCGTCGTCCCGCTCGTGCTCACCGCGATCATCGTCTCGATCGCCAACCTCCGTCAGGTGACGAACGCCGCCCGGCTGGCGGGCGAGACCCTCGTCTGGTTCGCCGTCACCGCGGCCGCGTCGGTCGTCGTCGGCATCACGGTCGGCCTCGTGACCAACCCCGGCGCCAACGCCACGCTCGACACCGCGGCCTGCGAGGCACCCAGCAGCACCGGCAGCTGGCTCGACTTCCTCACCTCGATCGTGCCGAGCAACTTCCTCGGGCTCGAGGTGTCGACCTCCGCCGAGGACGGCGGGTCGCTGAGCTCCAGCCCGTCGTTCAACATCCTCCAGCTCGTCATCCTCGGCATCGCCATCGGCGCAGCCGCCCTCGCCGTGGGCGCGAAGGCCGAACCGTTCGTCGACCTCACCCGCAGCGCGCTCGAGATCTTCAGCAAGCTCGTGTGGTGGGTCATCAAGCTGTCGCCGGTCGGCACCGCCGCGCTCATCGGCTCGGCCGTGGCCAACTACGGCTGGGACCTGCTCGGGCCGCTCGCGATCTTCACCGCCGACGTCTACATCGGCTGCGCCATCGTGCTGCTCGTCATCTACCCGGTCGTGGCCCGCGCCAACGGCCTCAGCCCGGTGAAGTTCTTCGCCGGCGCCTGGCCCGCCATCCAGTTCGCGTTCGTCTCGCGCAGCTCGATCGGCACCCTGCCGTTGACCCAGCGCGTCGTGACCCACAACCTGGGCGTCTCGCGTGACTACGCCTCGTTCGCCGTGCCCATCGGTGCGACGACCAAGATGGACGGCTGCGCGGCGATCTACCCGGCACTCGCCGCGATCACCGTGGCGCAGCTGTTCGGTGTCGACCTCGGCGTGACTGACTACCTGCTCATCGCCTTCGTCTCGATCGTCGGGTCGGCGGCCACCGCGGGCCTCACCGGTGCCGTCGTCATGCTCACCCTCACGCTGTCGACCCTCGGGCTGCCGCTGGAGGGAGTCGGGCTGCTCCTCGCGATCGACCCGATCATCGACATGATCCGCACCGCGACCAACGTGGCCGGGCAGGCGCTCGTCCCGGCGATCGTCGCCAAGCGCAACGGCCTCCTCGACCAGGACGTCTACGACTCCAACACCTTCCGGGGAGCCGACGCCCGGCTCGAGCTGGACGAGGACGAGGCCACGCCGTTGGCCCCGGCCCACGAGGACACCCGCGTGGCGGTCTCGGCATGAGCGCAGCAGGACCGCGGCTCTCGCTGCTCGACCTCGCCACGGTGGGCCGCGACCAGCCCGTCGGTGAGGCCCTCGAGACCAGCGTAGTGCTCGCGCAGAAGGCCGACGAGCTCGGCGCGTTCGAGCGGTTGTGGTTCGCAGAGCACCACAACATGCCCTCGATCGCGTCCGCAGCGACCGCGGTCCTGCTCGCCCACGTCGCTGCCCGGACCGAGCGCATCCGCGTCGGTTCGGGCGGGGTCATGCTGCCCAACCACTCACCCCTCGTCATCGCCGAGCAGTTCGGCACGCTCGCCGAGCTGCACCCGGGGAGGATCGACCTCGGGCTCGGGCGTGCACCCGGCACCGACCAGGTGACGATGCGGGCGCTGCGGGCCGACCCGCGCGCCTCGGACCGATTCCCGGACGACGTGCTCGAGCTCCGGGGCTACCTCTCCGACGAGAGCCTCGTGCCGACGATCAACGCGATACCCGGCCGGGGGACCAGGGTGCCGCTCTACATCCTCGGCAGCTCGCTCTTCGGCGCCCAGCTCGCCGCTCGGTTCGGGCTGCCCTATGCCTTCGCCAGCCACTTCGCGCCCGACGCCCTGCAGCAGGCGGTGGAGGTCTACCGGCGTGAGTTCCAGCCGTCCGAGCAGCTCGCCGAGCCGCACGTCATCGCGGCCCTCAACGTCGTCGTCGCCGACGAGCAGGACCACGCCGAGGCGCTGGCCGCCTCCGTCCTCCGCTCGCGTGTCCGGTCGCTCGCCTCCCGCGTCCCGGCGTATGCCGGCCGGCTCGACGACGCTGCCGTCGACGCCCTCATGGACTCACCCGTGGCGGCCCAGGCCCGGCACATGATGACGTACTCGGCGGTGGGGGATCTCGAGTCCGTGCGCGACTACCTCGTGCGCTTCGCCGAGCACGCGCGCGCCGACGAGCTCATGGTGACCAACGCCGCCCCCGGCCTCGACAACCGGCTCAGGGCCCTGGAGCTCCTCGCTTCTCCCTGACCCGTCACTTTTCGACCAAGAGGTCACGAAGTGACGGGCGCCGCACCCGTCACTTCGTGACCTCATGGTCGAAAGTTGCGTGACCTATTGGTCGAAAGTTGTCGGAGGTGAACGTCGGCCTGTCAGCTCGTCGGCCTCGTGAGCTCGTCAGCTCGTCAGGCGCCAGAGGGTGAGGAGGGAGCCGTCCTCCTCGAGGAGGTGGACGACCTCGGTATCGAACCCCGAGCGGCCGTCGAGCGGGCTGCCTGCGACGACGCGGGTGCCGTCCCCGCCGACGAGTCGTGGGGCCATGGTGAGGGCCAGCTCGGCGACGAGACCGGCGTCGAGCAGGTCGTGGAAGAGGCTCGGCCCGCCCTCGGCGAGGACGCACGGCATACCGGCGTCGTGGAGGCGGGCCACGACGGAACGCAGGTCGACCTCGGTGTCGCCCTCGACCCAGACGTCGTCGGCCGGCTCGCGACCGGAGGCGGCGCACGTGACGAGGACGACGTCGCCCTCGCCGGTGGCGAGAGACTCGGGCAGGTGGCCGCGGCCGCTGACGACGAACAGGGGAGTGCTCCCACGCCGGTAGCCCTCGGCGCGAGCCGTGCCGGCGCCGACGAGCACGCAGTCGGCGAGCTCGCGCTGCAGGTGGAAGACGCGACCGTCGGCCTCGGTGTTGATGGACCCGCTGCGGCCGTCACCGCCGACGGCCGAGCCATCGAGGGTGCTGACGAAGTTCGCGCGCACGCCGCCTCCCTCGGGCCAGGCGTAGAGCCGGGCGAGGTCGTCGTCGCCGACCGTGCCGGACGCGGAGGGTGATCTCGAGTCGAGGAGCAGGCGCACGACGCCGAGTCTGTCACCCCACGGGATGCCCGGCGGCTGACAGGATGCCGGGATGGCGAAGAAGAGCACCACGAAGGAGTCGGTCGGCCAGGATATCGGCGCGTCGGACGCGAGCACGGCGGCCTTCACGGCGGCGCTGCGCGCCGGAGAGGGCTTCGACCTCGCGTCGCTCGACCCACGGTCGACCCCCGGGTTCGACGGTGACAAGGCCGCCGGCGAGGCGACCCAGGCGGGTATGGGGGAGCGGCTCGCCGAGCTCCAGGAGCGGCTCTACGCGGAGTCTCGGGGCGGGGGCACCCGCTCGGTGCTGCTGATCATCCAGGGCATGGACACCTCCGGCAAGGGCGGGATCATGCGTCACGTCGTCGGGTCCTTCGACCCGCAGGGCGTCGAGATCACGTCGTTCAAGGCCCCGAGCGACGAGGAGAAGAAGCACCCGTTCCTCTGGCGGATCCGCAACGCCCTCCCGAGCCCCGGTGACATCGGCGTCTTCGACCGCTCGCACTACGAGGATGTCCTCATCGTGCGGGTCCACGACCTCGTGCCGCGCAGCCAGTGGTCGCGGCGCTACGCGCAGATCAACGACTTCGAGGCCACGGTCGTCGCGTCGGGCACGACGGTCATCAAGGTCATGCTCCACATCTCCAGCGGCGAGCAGAAGGCTCGCCTGGCCGAGCGGCTGGAGCGTCCCGACAAGCACTGGAAGTACAACCCCGGCGACCTCGACGAGCGGTCGCACTGGGCCGACTACCAGCTGGCGTACCAGGACGCCGTCGAGAAGTGCTCGACCGAGGTGGCGCCGTGGTTCGTCGTCCCCGCCGACCGCAAGTGGTACGCCCGCCTGGCGGTCACCCACCTCGTGCTCGAGCACCTCGAGGCGCTCGACCCGCAGTGGCCGCGGGCCGACTTCGACGTCGAGGCCGAGAAGAAGCGCCTCGCGCTCATGCCCTGAGCCGTCGCAAGCGTCACGACCAGGTGCGGTCGAGGATCGCGGTGACCTCGGCAGGCCCCACGTCGTCGAGGGAGCCGAAGGTCGACCCGTGGCCTTCCCCGTCGAGCCGTCCGGCGACGAACGCCTCGGAGACCGCGGCAGGGGAGTGCTGGGCGAGGAGTGCCGCCTGGAGCGTCACTGCGAGGTGCTCGACGATGCGTCGCGCCTGCCACGGCCCTCGCTCGGTGGCGGCAGTCGCGACGAGCTCGGGGACGGCGTCGATGGCGCGGTCGAGCCGTCGGTCGTGGCCGCGGGCTGCGGACAGCTCCTTGTCGAGCGCGGCCACGGTCGCCGGCTCCCGCGTCAGGGCGCGCAGGACGTCGAGCGCGCCGACGTTGCCCGAGCCCTCCCAGATCGAGTTGAGCGGCGCCTCGCGGTAGAGGCGGGCGAGGCCGTTCTCCTCCACGTAGCCGGCGCCACCGAGGCACTCGAGGGCCTCGGCCACGAGCGGCGGGGTGCGCTTGCAGACCCAGAACTTGCCGAGCGCGACACCGAGTCGCGCGAGCTCGGACTCCCCGGCGTCGACGGCGTGGGCCATCCGCAGGCCGAGCAGCTCGGCGGCCTCGACCTCGAGGGCGAGGTCGGCCAGCACGTTGCGCATGAGGGGCTGCTCGACGAGGTGGGCGCCGAAGGCCGAGCGGTGACGGGCATGGTGCAGCGCACGCGTCACCGACTCGCGCATCGTCGCCGAGGAGCCGAGGATGCAGTCGAGCCGTGTGGACGACACCATCTCGATGATGGTGCGGATGCCTCGACCGTCCTCACCGACGCGCACCGCCCACGCCTGCTCGAACTCGACCTCGGAGGACGCGTTCGAGCGGTTGCCCAACTTGTCCTTGAGGCGCTGGAGCCGCAACGCGTTGCGGGTGCCGTCGTCCAGGACGCGCGGCACGAGGAAGCAGGTGACCCCGGCCTCGGTCGTCGCGAGGACGAGGAACACGTCGCTCATCGGCGCGGAGAAGAACCACTTGTGACCGGTGAGACGGTAGGTCTCACCGCCCTCGATCGGGCCGCCCGGCGTCGCCTCGGCCCGTGTCGCGTTGGCGCGGACGTCGGAGCCGCCCTGCTTCTCCGTCATGCCCATCCCGGCGATGGCCGACCCGCGTTCCCGCCGTGGTCTCGGCACCGGGTCGTACTCGCGGGAGGCGAGCAGGGGGACCCAGCGGTCCGTGAGAGCAGGAGTCGAGCGCAGGGCCGGCGCGGCGGCATACGTCATCGAGATGGGGCAGAGGTGACCTGCCTCGGCCCGTGACCACGTGACGAAGCCGGCGGCCCGCCGCAGGTGGGCGCCGCTGTCCCGAGGGCGGGTCCACGCCTCGGCGGTGAGCCCGTGACCGACGGCGACGCGCATGAGGTCGTGGTAGCTGCGGGTGTAGTCGACCTCGTCGACGCGCTGCCCGGTGCGGTCGTGGGTCCGTAGGCGAGGGGTGTCGCGGTGCGCGTCGTCGGCCCATCCCTGCGTCGTCGCGCTCCCGGCCAGCTCACCGAGGCTGCTCAGGGCTGCGACGTCCTCGCGGCGGCCCCACCGCTGCATCGCCTCGACGGCGACGGCGTCGGTGGCGAAGAGGTTGTGCCCGGAGAAGTCCGGCACCTGGTTCACGACATCGTGGGTCTGCACAGGGCCGAAGGTTAGTCCGTGGTCGCGAGGGCACGGTCCAGATGTGACCCGCTCGTGTCCGCCGCGCCGCCGTGTCACGGACTCGTCCTCGCAGGTGGGGCGGCTAGCGTGAACGCCGTGACCGACGCGAAGCGACGCCTCCGGCGCTGGCTGGCGCGGTTCCCTGCCCTCGAGGCCTTGGCGCGGCTCACGGTCGAGACGATCCGTGTGTGCCTGCGCTACCGGGTCACCGGGCTGGCCTCGGAGGCCGGCTTCTTCGCGCTGCTCTCGCTGCCCCCACTG
Source organism: Knoellia locipacati (assembly GCF_044791685.1). Classification (GTDB taxonomy): domain Bacteria; phylum Actinomycetota; class Actinomycetes; order Actinomycetales; family Dermatophilaceae; genus Knoellia; species Knoellia locipacati_A. Next base: position 3,770,394 of record NZ_CP087730.1, on the reverse strand, counting down.
GTGCTGGGGCTCTTCGGTGGGGTCGGCTACGTCGGGCGGTGGCTGGGTGAGGGCACCGTCGAGACCGTGCGCCAGTCGATCACGGAGTATGCCGGCCGCTTCCTCACCGACGACGTCATCGACTCGACCCTGGCACCGACCGTGGACGACGTCTTCACGTCCGGTCGCTTCGACCTCATCTCGGTCGGTTTCGTGCTCTCGCTGTGGTCGGGGTCGCGGGCCCTCAACGTTCTCGTCGACACCGTCTCGATCATGTACGGCCAGTCCGGCGTGCGCGGGATCGTGCCGACCCGCGTGCTCAGCTTCTCGCTCTACGTCGTCGCGCTCGTCGTCGGCATCGTCACCATCCCGCTGGTCCTCATCGGCCCGACGCTGCTCGGACAGTTCCTGCCCGAGCGCCTGGACGTCCTCACCTACCTCTACTGGCCGGTGGTGTCACTGCTCGTCATCGCCGCGTTCACGAGCCTCTACCACGTGTCCACGCCCGTCCGGAGCCCGTGGACCCACGACGTGCCGGGCGCGGTCCTCACGCTCCTCATCTGGGTCGTCGCGTCGTTCGCGGTGCGTGGCTCGATCGCCGCCTCCCTCGGTGGCACGTCGATCTACGGACCGCTCAGCGCACCGATCGTGCTGCTCATCTGGCTTTACATGCTCGCCATCGCGGTGCTCATCGGTGCCGCCCTCAACGCCGCCATCCGCAACCTCTGGCCGTCGGCGGAGCAGCGTGGGCTGCGGCAGCGCTTCGTGGGCTGGCTACGGCCCCAGCGGACGGCCTCCGCAGGTGCGGCCGACACCTCCGGCCGCGACGACAGGGGAGCGGATGAGGGCGACGAGCCCGGCGACGGGGACGTCGACGACGACCTGGACCTCGACGGCATACGGCAGGCAGCACGACGGCCTCTGACGCCCATCAACGACGACGAGACCCTCGTCATCCCCCGGATCCGGGTCGGTTCCGGACGCTGAAACAGGCGGGTTTGGAGTTCACGCTCCGGATCAGTTAATGTCTCTCCGCACGCCACAAGGGAAACCAAGTGGGGCGAAGTGCGGATGTAGCTCAGTTGGTAGAGCGCAACCTTGCCAAGGTTGAGGTCGCCGGTTCGAACCCGGTCATCCGCTCGGAGGGTTAGCCACCCCTCAATGGTGGAGTGGCCGAGAGGCGAGGCAGCGGCCTGCAAAGCCGTTTACACGGGTTCAAATCCCGTCTCCACCTCGAGTTGTACCCCTCACGGGCGATTGGCGCAGTGGTAGCGCGCTTCCCTGACACGGAAGAGGTCACTGGTTCAAACCCAGTATCGCCCACCAGCACGACGAAGGCCCCGGACCGCACTGCGGACCGGGGCCTTCGTCGTCTCCCAGGGTCGAGTGGTGGAGGGGACCAAAGGCCCCTCCGCGCGGCACCGGCACGACGGACGCTGGTGGTGAGAGGAGATGGTCACCATGTCGGACCCGGGACCGGAGCTGACCGCTGTGGGTGGGACGAGGGACGAGGAGCTGCGCGCACGAGCCGTCAAGCGGCTCAACGACAAACGCGGGCTCATGGCGCACGTCATCGCCTACGTCACGGTGAACCTGCTGCTCGTGGCCGTCTGGTACCTCACCGGCGCCGGGTTCTTCTGGCCGGTGTTCCCCCTGTTCGGCTGGGGGATCGGTGTGATCTTCCACGCCTGGGACGTCCTGTGGCCCGAGCCGGGAGAGGCGCAGGTCGAGGCGGAGATGGAGCGGCTGCGCCGCCGTGCGCGCACGACCTGAGCCACACGTACCCTGTGCCACATGACCAACCGTGACCGAGTGAGCGTCGAACGCGTCGTGCCCGCGTCGGCCGACCAGATCTTCGACCTCCTCGTGGACCCTGCGCGCCACCTCGACATCGACGGGTCCGGGACGGTGCAGCGGGCCCGCTCGGGTGGTCGTCGGCTCCGGCTCGGCGACTCCTTCGGCATGGACATGAAGCTCGGCGCGAAGTACTCGACCCGCAACGAGGTCGTCGAGCTCGTCGAGAACGAGCGGATCGCGTGGCGCACACTGGCTCCGTTCCCGCTGACGCTGCTCTTCACCGGCCGCACCTGGCGCTACGAGCTCGAGCCCGTCGAGGGCGGCACCCTCGTCCGTGAGACCTGGGACATCAGCACCGAGGCGTGGCCCGGGCGACAGGCGGTCCGCGGCATGGCCGGGCAGACCAAGCGCAACATGGAGCGCACCCTCGCCCGGATCGAGGAGCTCGTCACCGCCTGAGCCCACCGGGTCTCTGGGGCCGGGTTTGGCGAGCCCCGACGACGACCTCGTCGCGCGCCTACGATCGGGTCATGGGAAAGGCCGCGGGACCCGACGGGCCCCTGAGGAAGGGCGTCTACGAGGCCGAGCTGTTCCGCCTCCAGGCGGAGCTGGTGACGCTGCAGGAGTGGGTCAAGGCCGAGAAGCAGCGCGTCGTCGTGGTCTTCGAGGGTCGTGACGCAGCCGGCAAGGGCGGGACGATCCAGCGGATCGCCGAGTACCTCAGTCCCCGCAACACCCGCATCGTGGCCCTCCCGAAGCCCACCGAGCGCGAGCAGACCCAGTGGTACTTCCAGCGCTACGTCGAGCACCTGCCCGCGGCCGGCGAGATCGCGCTGTTCGACCGCTCCTGGTACAACCGCGCCGGGGTGGAGCGCGTCATGGGCTTCTGCACCCCGAACGAGTACCGACGGTTCCTGCACCAGTGCCCGATCTTCGAGCGGCTGCTCGTCGAGGACGGCATCATCCTGCGCAAGTACTGGTTCTCGGTGAGCGACGCCGAGCAGCAGCGCAGGTTCAGGTCGCGGCTCGACGACCCGATGCGGCAGTGGAAGCTGTCGCCGATGGACCTCGAGTCGATCACCCGCTGGGAGGACTACTCGCGCTCCAAGGACGAGATGATGGTCCACACCGACATCCCCGAGGCGCCCTGGTTCGTCGTCGAGTCCGACTCCAAGAAGCGGGCGCGCCTCAACATGATGGCGCACCTGCTGTCGACGATCCCCTACGTCGAGGTGCCGCTGCCGACCCTGTCGCTGCCGGAGCGCCCCGAGCCGCGGGGCTACGAGCGCCCGCCGCGCGAGCACACGACGTACGTGCCGGACCACAGCGCCACCCTGGGCTGAGGGGTGTCCGGGCCGGCTGCCACGTTGCGGCCTCCCCGGTCCGGCGGCCGCTCAGATGAAGAGCAGCTGCGCCCCTTCGGTCTTCTCGATGAAGTCGCTGGCGCTGATGATGCCCTCGACCTCGTCGTAGAGGTCCTCCTCGCTGAGGTGGTTCATGTCCGCCGACATCCGGCAGGCCCACAGGTGGCCACCCGAGGCGACGATCTGCTCGAGGAACTCGGGCACCTCCGGGACGTCGAGGTCGGCGATCGACTTCTTGAGCTTGGACGTGGCCATGTGCGTGATTCCGGGGATCCCACCGAGGCCCTGGGGCATGTGGGTCGCCGTGTTGCCGAGCGGGGTGAACTTGAGGTCGGCCATCGTCTTCTTGTTGATCATGTCGAAGCCCCAGAACGTGAAGAACATGTGCGTCTCCACGCCTTCGCCCAGCGCCGCGTTGGCGAGGATCAGGCCGGGGTAGGCCATGTCGAGGCTCCCCTTGGAGCAGATGATGGCCAGCTTGCGGCCCTCGCTCGCCGGGCTGTCGAAGGTCGGGACGATGGCTGGTGCCGTGTCGGTGGTGGTCATGGCGAGGCTGCCTTTCGGGTGGGTGGTGTGGGGACCGCGCTCAGACGCAGCCGTGCGGCTTCGGGAGACCGGCGACGTAGGCCATCTTCTTGGCGGGCTTCTGGGGAAAGAGCCGGAACAGGTCCTTGATGGGTATGCCGCCCGCCACCGTGACGCGTCGCAGGGTCGGGGTCTCGCCGTGGGTCGCGTAGTCGTCGCGCAGGAAGCGGATCGCCTTCCAGTGCTCGTCGCCGAGCTCGAGCCCGATCTGGGTAGCCAGGGCCTTGCCCAGGGACTCGTCCCACTCCGCGGGCTCGGTGAGGAAGCCTTCCTCGTTGACGTGCACCGGGCGGTTGTCGATCGTGGTGACGGGCATCGTGCTCACTCCTTGGCTGCTGTTTTGGGTGGGGTGTCGGCCGGTGCGACCTTGCCGGCCATGGACATGAGGGCGGGAAGGGGGAGCGGCCGTCCGGGGAGCAGGACGTTCCAGTAGACCCAGCGGAAGGCGAGCTTGCCGAGGTGGTTGGCGCGGGTCTCCTTGAGCAGACCCAGGGGGCCGACCACCGGCAGTGGGTAGCGACCGGTCAGGGGCTGGGTGTCGTAGTTGAAGTCGATGAGCAGGCCCTTGCCGTCGCCGGACTCGACGAAGCAGTTGGCGTGGCCGTCGAACGCCCCCGTCATCGGCTTGCCCTCGATGAGCTCGAGGAAGTTGTCGACGAAGACCTCGACGGAGAAGTGCGCGACGGAGCCGGCCTTGGATGCGGGGATGTTCGAGGCGTCTCCGAGGGCGAACACGTTGTCGTGCGCGGTGGACTGGAGGGTGCCCTTGTCCACCGGGACGTAGTTGAGCTCGTCGCCCAACCCCGACCGCTGGACGAAGTCCGCGCCCATGTTGAGCGGGATCGTCACGAGCAGGTCGAACGGGATCTCACGCTCGTCGTAGGAGACGATCGACTTCCGGTCGTTGTCGACGCGCTCGATCATGAAGTCGGGCTCGAGGAGGATCTTGCGTTCCTCGAGCATGGCGCCGAGGTGCTGGGCCGCGATCGGTTGGGTGAACGCCTCCGACAGCGGGGTGACGTAGACGAGCTCGACGCGGTCGCGAACGCCGCGCTTCCTCAGCCAGGAGTCCGCGAGGAAGACGAACTCGAGGGGAGCGACGGGGCACTTGATCGGCATCTCGGTGATGTGGACGACGAGGCGCCCGTGGTCGAACGCCGGTAGGGCGTCGCCCAGTGCACGCGCTCCTTCGAAGGTGTAGAAGTCGAACACGCTCCGGCGCCACTGCTCGCCGAGCATCCCGGGCGTCTGGTCGGGCCGTGGCGTCGTCCCGGTGGCGATGACGAGGTAGTCGTACGACAGGGTCCGCCCGTCCTCGAGGTGCACGGTGTTGTCGTCAGCGGCCACCCGCTCGACCTCGCCGAGGACGAGCTCGACGCCGTCGGGGATGAACGCGTGACGCTTCCGCACGACCTGCTCCTGGGAGTAGGTCCCGAAGGGGAGGAAGAGGTAGCCGGGTTGGTAGCGGTGCTCGTCGTCACGGTCGACGACGGTGATCTCCCACTCCGTGGGCGGGAGTCGCCGTCTCAGCTTGTTGACGATCATCGTGCCGGCCGTGCCTGCTCCGAGGACCAGTAGACGTCTCATGTGGGTGCTCCTCCTTGTTCGCCTGCACTGCCGACGCTAGGAGCAGGGGACGGGCCCGGACAGGGCTCTTGGTCCCTACCGTTCACGACGCGTTCACGGCGCAGCGATGGCGAGATCGTCACAACATTCCTACGATCGAACGCATGAGTGACAGGTGGGAAGCGGAGTCGTCAGCAGTCCTCGCACACGAGATCCGCCGCCGCGGGTTCCTCGTCGGGTCCGCAGGGCTGGCGGTGGTGGCGGCGTTCGACGCGGCCCATCCGGACCGGGCCCACGCGACCGTGGCGAGGGGAGTGAGCGGTCCCGAGGATCCCTTCACCCTCGGTATCGCCTCGGGTGACCCGCTGCCGGACGCAGTGGTCATCTGGACGCGCCTCGCGCCGAGTCCGTACGAGGTCGATGGCGGGCTTCGGCCGATCGCCCATCCGGTGCAGTGGGTCGTGGCGGAGGACCCGCAGATGGCGCGGGTGGTTCGTCGTGGGACGGCACTGGCCCATCCCGAGCACGCCCACAGCGTGCACGTCGACGTCCGGGGTCTGGAGCCGAACCGCGAATACTGGTACCAGTTCCGGAGCGGGAAGTACCTGAGTGTGGTGGGCCGCACGAAGACCGCACCGGCGCCGGGTTCGCGACTGGACTCGCTCAACCTCGTGGTGGCGTCGTGCCAGTCGTGGGGCGCCGGGTGGTACCACGTCTGGAAGGACGCCGCCTCCGAGCCGGCCGACCTCGTCTACTTCGCGGGTGACTACATCTACGAGTACCCGATCGACTCGACCTCCGTTCGAGCGCCGCAGACACCGGTGCTCCCCGAGGACTATGCCCGCCAGACGGACACGCTGGACCGTTTCAGGCAGCAGTACGGCCTCTACAAGACCGACCCCGACCTCCAGGAGGCACACCGCGTCTCACCGTGGATGGTCACGTGGGACGACCACGAGGTCGTCAACGACTACGACGCGATGGATCCCGCACTGTTCCAGCTGCGCGCCAACGGCTACCGCGCGTTCTGGGAGCACATGCCGTTGCGTCCTCCCCAGGCACCGCGTGGCCATCGCGCGGTCATGCACCGGCGCCTCACCTACGGCGACCTCGTGCGCTTCCACGTCCTCGACACCCGGCAGTTCCGCACCACCCAGTTCCCCGGTGGTGCGATCGGCGACATCTCCGAGCGTCGGGACCCCGCCCGCCAGATGCTCGGCGTCGAGCAGGAAGCCTGGCTCCTCGACGGGCTCGGCTCCGGCGGCACGACGTGGGACGCCCTCGCCAACACGGTGCTGTTCAGCCGCCTCGACAGCGACGAGACGGAGGGCGAGCGTTTCTCGACCGGGCAGTGGGACGCCTACCAGGCCGCACAGCAACGGGTCATCGACACCGTCATCGACAAGGACGTCGACGGCTTCGTCGTCCTCACCGGTGACATCCACCGGAACTACCACCTCAACGTGCTGGCCGATTTCGACGATCCCGCCTCGCGGCCGGTCGGCGTGGAGTTCGCCGGGTCGTCGGTCTCCAGCGGCCGCGACGGCGGCCAGACCGACGCGGGGCTCGAGCTGCGCAAGCGCGCCAATCCGCACCTCGTCAGCGCCGACCTCTGGCGCGGCTACCTGCGCTGCCGCATCAGCCACGAGAAGTGGGTGACCGAGGTCCGCGCCATTGACCGGATCAGCACCCCGACGTACACGGCGCGGACCAGCCAGACGCTGGTCACGCTCCCGGGAGCGCCCGGCATACAGGTGTCCTGAGAGGGCTAGACGAACTCGAGGAGGCGCAGGCCGTCGGGTTCGACGACTCCGGAGAACCTCCCGTCGTTCCAGCCCTCTCGCGTCGCACCGTCGAGGTCCACGACCGTGGGCGAACCGGTCACGGGCCTGCCTCCCCAGACGCGGGGGTCGACGGCCATGCTCGCCTCCACCGCGTCGTCCGTGGCGTTCAGCACGACCACGAGCACGCGCTCACCCCACGAGTACGCCCGGGCATGGCAGCCGACGGCCGTGAGGCCCTCGACGTGGCGGTACTGGCCCTCGCAGAAGTAGCCGAGGAAGCGCCGCCGCAGGGCGGACAGCTGACGCAGGGTGCGATCCAGGTCGGGGCAGTCGGCGAGCCGGTAGCTGTTCATCTGTCCGGGCATGACGTTGATGAGCCCCCCGTCGGCGAAGGCCAGCAGGGCGCCCCGCGGGTGCTCGTTGACGTTGGCGTTGAGACGCACCTGCGGGAAGACGTAGCGGAAGGGTGCGTCCTCGTCGAGGTCGGCGCTGTTGCGCCACTCCCACGTGTAGTCGAGCATCGGCACCTTCTGCTCGGTCATCATCTCGCCGGAGAAGGTGCCTCGCGGGTTCCTGCTCCGGACGAGGTCGTGGATGGCACGACCGACGTCGAGGAGGCGGTCGCCCTCCTCGTCCGGGGCGCCATCGGCGCTCGGGTTGTAGCTCGGCTCGAACCACGACCAGAACTGGTCCCAGCAGGTGGACGTGGCCCCGAGGTCGAGGATGCGCTCGTGCTCGGCGAGGATCGCCTCCCGCAGACCGGGGGAGAGCAGGGAACCTCGCATCATGGCGTGGGTCCCCATGAAGGGGATGTGGAACCTGGGGAGGAAGTCGCGGCCGTAGGTCCAGTCGTCCTGCACCGGTTGCCCGGCCGCGTTGAGGTGCCGCCACTCGTCCGGAGTCTCGTCGGTGTCGCGGAGGAGATGGTGGCTGACGAACATCGAGACCGGGACGCCGAGCTCCGTGCAGCGCGCCAGCGCCGCGCGCAGGTCGTCCTCGGTGCCCAGACGGGGGTTGAGGATGACCGGCAGTCCGTTCTTCTCCCACCAGTGCCACACACAGAGCTCGGCGAGGCCGAGCTCCACGTCGGCCACCTCCTCGGCGTACTCGGGCAGCACGTCGATCGTGAAGTTCGGTGGCGCGTGCCGGATGGCCGGCCACACCGTCCGGATGCCCAGCGCCTCACGGATGTGCTGCGGCGCGTTGTAGGGGTAGGCCTGCGCCGCGAACTCCTGGAAGGCGCGGGCTCCGGCATACCAGTCGCCCTGGTGCAGGAGCAGAACGAAGTCCCCGCTCTCCCACGACTCGCCCGGACCGATCGTCGGGAAGTGCAGCCAGCGCAGGTCCACCTCGTCACGCGTACGGTCAGGGCGCTCGACGAGAAGGCCTTGGGCGGCATACCGGGGGTCTCGCGAGTACATCGTGAGCCCGCCCCGGGAGTCGCCGTAGTCGAACCACTTCATCGAGAACTCGAAGGCGCCGTAGCCGAAGTAGCGCTGCAGGGGGGTCTCGAGGAAGGACGCGTCGTCGGGCCGCATCGAGAGCTGGCGCAACGGCCACACCGTGCCCCGGCTCAGCCGCAGCCGGGTCTCGTCGGACCCGGTGAGGGAGATGCGCGGGGGGTGCCCGGCAGCGCTCGCACGCAGACCCACGCGGGCGTCGTCGCTGCCCGGCACCGCTCCCAGGCCGAGGAGCTGCGGGAAGGCCACCTGCGGTATCGGGAGGTCGCTCCCATTGTGGACCCGGGCCCTCACCACGAGTCCCTCGTCGGCAGATCGGAGCTCGATCTCGACACGCACGGCAGCCGTCACGTGCTCCGAGGACAGCTCGGTGTGGACGAGGCGAAGGCCGTCAGGCAGGCGTTCCACCCGGGGGGCGCCGTGGACTCCGGCCTCGAGGTAGTGCGACCCGTAACCCTCCACGGGCAGGGCCACCCTGAGCAGACCCGCCCCCGAGGGGCGCTCGACGAGCTGACGTCCGTCCTCACCGAGCCGCGCGCTGACCAGCGCCCCCGTCCCCGGGTGGACGCCGATGCGGCCTCCACGGATGTCGAGCCATTCCACGGGACCGTCGGACACGGTGCACTCCTCATCGTCGCAGGGTCATGCCAGGGGCTGGCGGGTGAAAGGTTATAACGTTATGTTCTGACGGTCGCATCATGCCCCACACCCAACGAGGAGGTCACCACTCGATGAGGATCACCAAGGTCAGCGCGTATGCCGTCAAGTCCCGGACTGCCTACGCCATGTCCGGCGCGGTGCGACCGGGGGAGCAGCTTCCGGGAACCGACTACCGCCGGTTCGCCCCGCATCGCCAGCTGTACTCGGACCGGTCCGAGGCGGCACTGGTCCGCGTGGAAACCGACGAGGGGCTCGTCGGATGGGGCGAGGCGCAGGCGCCGATCGGCCCCGAGGTGGTGCTCACCGCCGTCGAGAAGGTCCTCGGGCCGACCGTGCTCGGCTTGGACCCGTGTGCCACCACCGCTCGGTACCTCGACATGTACGAGACACTCCGGGTCCGGGGCCAGATCGGCGGCTTCCAGCAGGACGCCATCGCCGCGATCGACACGGCCCTCTGGGACGTGCGCGGGCAGGCGTGCGGACTGTCGGTGGCCGAGCTCCTTGGTGGGCGGCTGCGTGACACGCTGCCGGTCTATGTCACCGGGCTGCGTGAGAAGTCTCCGGACGGGCGACGGGCTGAGGCGGCGGACTGGGCGGCCCGAGGGTTCGGCGTCAAGCCGTGCATGGGGTTCGACGCGAGGGCCGACGGGGCGGAGGTCGTGGGTCTGCGCGAGGCCATGGGGGACGACGCCTTCTTGGCCGTGGACGGGATGTGGGGCTACTCCCTCCCGCAGGCGCGCTCCCTGGGTCGGGTGCTCGAACGAGCCGGAGTGGCCTTCTTCGAGTCCCCGATCGCTCCCGAGGACGTCGAGGGTCACCGCGTCCTCACCTCGGTCCTCGACATCCCGGTCGCGGTCGGTGAGCCGTTGCGGACGCGGCACCAGTTCCTCCCGTGGTTGACCGGGCGCGCCATGGACATCGCGCAGCCCGACCTCATGCGCAACGGTGTCGGTGAGACCGTCGCCATCGCGACCTTGGCCGCGGCCCACCACATCCCCGTGGCCCTGCACACGGGCGTGGTGACGGTCGTCGGCATGGCCGCCTCGTGGCAGGTCGCCGCAGCCCTGCCCAACTTCGCGGTGCAGGAGTTCCAGCCGGTCATGCTCGAGACCTTCAACCCGCTGGTGGACCAGCCACTCACGGTGGCCGACGGTGTCGCCCACGTGCCCACCGGACCGGGCCTGGGGATCGACGTGGACACCGAGCGTGTCGAGCGGATGTCGACGTCCCGCGTGGAGCTCGGCCTGTGACGGTGGAGGTGTCGCGTCCGGACTGGGCCGAGCTGCCGTTCGGAGACCACGTCCTGGCCGAAGGGCCGCGGTGGGACCCCCGCCGCCGCCGGCTCTCGTGGGTCGACATCCTGTCAGGAACGGTGAGCTGGTCGACGTGGCATCACGACGGTTGGGGCGCGGCCACGCGTCACCGGGTGGGGCGGATGCCCACGGCCGCGGAGCCGCTGCCCGACCGGGACGGCTGGGCCATCGCCGTGGACGGCGCCATCCGGGTGCTCGATGCGGACGGCGGCCTGGGACCGGCCGTCCCCGTGTCTCCGGACTTCCCGGAGGTGCGGACGAACGACATGATCGCAGCGCCCGGTGGCCGTCTCGTCGTCGGGCTCTTGACCGAGGACCGGGTCTCCGCACGAGGGGGGCTCGTGTCGGTGGAACTGGGCAGCGGACGCACGACAGTCCTGGCTGACGGCTACATCGCGGCCAACGGCCTCGCCGTCGCTGCGGACGAGCAGACTTTGTATGCCGTCGACACCGGCCGCGGGACGATCTCACGCCACGCCCTCGACGGGGGAGGAGAGAGCGCGGTCGTGGTCAGCCACACGGGCCCCGGCGTGTTCGACGGCATCGTCCTCGGCCCGGAGGGTGACCTGTGGGTCGCCGTCTGGGGTGCGGGTGAGGTCCATCGCTACTCGACCAAGGGGGTGCTGCAACAGGTGCTGCGCACGCCTGTTGCCCAGCCGTCGGCTTTGGCCCTCGTCGACGTGGGTGGGCTTCCACGACTGGTGCTGACCACGGCGCGGGCGGACCAGACGCCGAAGCGCCGGCTCACACCCGACGCCGAGGGCCGCCTCTACTGGGCCACACTCCCCGAAGGCCGCTGAGGGTCCCGTGGACGACCTCGAACGCCTGGTGGCCGAACGTGAATGCGCACGGCTCACCCACCGCTACTGCCGTTTCGCAGACTTCGGCCAGGCCTCGCGACTGGCGGATCTGTTCACCGAGGACGGGGTGTTCTCGCTGCCCGGGCGCGTCCTCACAGGGCGCTCCGAGATCGCGACGACCTTCGCCGAGCGCGAGGCGCTGCACGACCTCAGGACGGCGCACCTGTGCTCGACAATCGACGTGGAGGTCCTCGATCGGCACGCGGCACGCGGCTGGGTCTACCTGTCCCTGCACCGGCGCTGGCGCGAGGCGGGGTCGTCGGGTCCGGCGCGAAGCTCGCTCCCTGCGGTGGTCGCGGCCTACGAGGACGAGTACTCGGTGGTGGCTGGGGCGTGGCTCATCGCGTCCAGGACGCAGCACGTCCTCTTCGAGGACCCTGACGACCCCGGCTGGAACAGACCCTCTGCGGGTCGTTGACAGCGGGTTCACAAACGATATAACGTTCCAACGTTTCCAGCAACGACGCTGAGCGAGAGGCCCCACCATGACTGACCCCGCACTCGACCGCAGAACGTTCTTCAAGGGTGCCGGCCTCGCCGGTGCCTTCATCGCCTCCCCGACGCTGCTCGCCTCGTGCGCCAACGACGGCGGCGAGGCTTCCGCGGGGGGTGCCAAGCAGTTGAAGTTCTGGTGGAACCCGTCCGTGGAGTCCGCCGACCAGATGACCGCGTGGATGAACGGCGTGATCAAGGAGTTCGCGGCGGCGAACAAGAACACGTCGGTCGAGTCGACGACCCAGCCGTCGGAGCAGCTTGCGAGCAACTTCCGCACCGCGTGCCAGTCGAAGTCCGGCCCCGACCTCCAGCATCAGTACTCGGGCCCATACACGATGCAGTTCGTCTGGGAGAAGTGCCTCGCCCCGCTCGACGGGGCGATCGACCCCGAGGAGCTCAAGCACGTCCTGCCTCCGGCAGCACTGGACATCTACAAGTTCAAGGACAAGACGTGGGCGCTGCCTTGGTACAACGCGCCGATCCCGCTGATGTACAACAAAGCGCTGTTCAAGAAGGCCGGACTCGACCCCGAGAAGCCGCCAGCCACGATGGACGAGATGATCGTGGCCGCCCAGGCGCTGCGCAAGATCGGCGTCACGCCGTGGGGCTACGGCGTCAAGAACCTCACCGGCATCGGCAACTTCTCCGGCATGTTCAACACCCAGAACATGAACGACGCCAGGGAGATCCTGCCCGTCGTCATGGGCGAGGAGAAGTACACCGACCCCAAGTTCTCGGAGTGGCTCATCTGGGTCAAGGAGATGATCGACGCCAAGGTCTTCAACCCCGACGTCACGTCGCTGGAGTACGCCGACGCGATGAACATGTTCCTCGCCGGCAAGTGCGCCTTCGCCATCACGAGCAGCCTGACCAAGTTCCACGCCGCCCTCGGCGACGATCTCGGTGTCATGGCGCCGCCGAAGCGGGGAAGCGGTTCGCTGGCCGGACGGGTCCACTTCAACTCGCACCCGCTCTTCATCACGAGCTTCTCCGAGCAGAAGGAGCTCGCCGCCAAGTTCCTTGCCTTCCTCCACCGTCCGGAGTCGCTGACCGGCATGTACAAGGCCACCGGCTTCTTCCCGGCCGACGACCGGTTCGACAGCTCGCAGATGAACTCGGAGCAGGACAAGAAGCTGTGGGAGCTGCAGAGCAACCAGTCCACGATCGGCTACCAGAACTTCTGGCCGTCGAAGATGGACCGCGAGAACAGCTTCCTGGCAGTGCAGTCCGTCTTCTCCGGGGCGGACCCCAAGAAGGCTGCCGCCGACGTCGAGAAGCGTCTCGGCTCGTGGCGGAGCTCGTCGGCCAACGAGCTCAAGAACTTCCGCGACTGGTCGGGAAGCTGAGCCGCACCACAGTCCCCGCCCCGGCCGGTGAACGGCTCGGGGGGCAGGACGACCCGACCACACGAGGGGACCTCACCGTGCGAACCGCCCCCCGCTCCGAACCGTCCCGCAGGACCCGACAGCGTGATGCCGGGCCGGCGCTGCTCTTCATGCTGCCGGCCGCCTTGTTCATGGCCTTCGTGTTCTTCTACCCGATCGGCTCGGTCGTGTGGACGAGCTTCCAGGACCCCTTCACCGAGGAGTTCGCCGGCCTCGCGAACTACCGGGCGCTGTTCAACGACTCGATCTTCCACGCTGCCGTCATCAACAACCTCAAGCTCTTCGTCGTGCTGCCCTTCCTCGTGGTGACCTCCCTCCTCATCGCGCAGGTCCTGCACGACCAGATCCGAGGGTGGCGGATCTACCGGGCGATCATCTTCATGCCCTACGTCGTGCCGGTGGTGGTGGCCGCGATGGTCTTCGGCCAGATCCTTCAGCGGTACGGGCTGGTCAACAGCATGCTCGAGGCGGTGGGTCTGGGCGGACTGGCCCAGAACTGGCTCGGGGACCCGAAGACGGCGGTGTGGTCACTCGCCGGTGTGGTCCAGTGGCGAGAGCTCGCGTTCGGGGTGATCCTCTTCCTCGCCCGCATGACCCAGCTGCCGGTGGACCTCTACGACGCGGCCAGGGTGGACGGGGCGAACTGGCTCCAACGCCTCCGGCACGTGACCGTGCCGCAGATGGCGACCATGATCGCGTTCTACACGGGGATCATCGTCGTCGCGCTCTTCAACTGGGTCTTCAACTACGTCTTCGTCCTGACCAAGGGCGGTCCTGGTACGAGCACCTACGTCATGGAGTACTACATCTACAGCCGGGCCTTCATCTACGGCGACTTCGGGAACGCCGCGGCGCTGTCGACACTCATGCTCGCGGCGATCCTCGCCTTCATGGTCGTCTTCCTCACCTGGCTCCACCGAAGGGGGACGCTGTGAGTGTCAGCATCGGTCATGACCGGCGCGACCTGCTCGGCGCCGTCACCAAGCACGGAGCCGTTCTCCTCGTCACGCTCTCGGCCCTCGTCCCTCTCTACTTCATGATCTCGACCTCCTTCAAGACCGAGGTCCAGTACGCGCAGAGCCAGCTCACCCCGCCCCTGTCGCCGACCCTGCTCAACTACGAGCAGATCCTCGGGAACCCGATGTTCCTCACGTGGATCCGCAACAGCTTCGTCCTCACGGTCGTCTCGGTGACGGTCGGCATCGCCATCTCCTCGCTCGCGGCGTACGCCTTGGCCTGCATGGACTTCGCGGGGCGGCACCTCGCGTTCATCGCGTTCGTGGCGATGCTCGGAGCCCCCGCCGTGACGATCGCCATCCCACTCTTTCGCGTCATGGTGGAGACCAAGCTCATCAACACCCTGCCGGGCGCGGTGATCGCCTACGTCGGGCTGATGATCCCGTACACGACGTACTTCCTCACCGGCTTCTTCCGGCGCCTCCCGGTGTCGCTTTTCGAGGCCGCCCAGCTCGACGGCGCGAGCCACCTCACGATCTTCCGGAAGATCGCGCTACCGCTCTCCAGGCCCGGGGTGATCACCCTCGCGATCGTCAACACGCTGTGGGTCTGGAACGAGCTGCTCATCGCGATCATCTTCCTGCAGCGCAACGAGATGCGAACCCTCATGACCGGGCTCACCCTGTTCCAGGGGGAGTTCAGCAGCAACATCCCCGCGATCATGGCGGGCCTGACCATCGCCGCCCTGCCGATGTTCGTTCTCTACATCTCCGGGGTCCGCTACTTCCTCTCGGGCTTCATGGCCGGGTCTGACAAATGAGCTGGGTGCTACCGGTGGTGATCGTCTTCCTCGCCGGCATCCTCACCGGGCTCACCGGCTTCGGCTTCAGCGTCCTGTCGGTCCCCCTGCTGCTCCTCCTCTTCACGCCCCACGAGGTCGTTGTCATCGCTCTCGGCCTCGTGCCGGTGACCAGTGCGGTACTCCTCCTCTCACCGGGCTTGCGCGGCCGCATCCGCCTGCGCACGGTCGCGACCCTCACCGGCTTCTCGGTCCTCGGGCTCCCCGTCGGAATCGTGCTCTTCGAGTACTTCGACCCGCTGTGGGTCACCGGTCTCACCGGCATCGTGCTCGTCGGGTATGCCGTGTACGGGCTCAAAGGGTCACGCACGCTGGCTATCAGGCGCCGGTGGGTGGCACCGAGCGGGGTGCTGGGCGGAATCCTGGCCACCAGCACCGGTCTGAGTGGTCCGGCCGTGGCGATGTACGTCCACGGGCGGAGGGTCTCCCCCCGGGAGCAGGCGGCGACGATGGCGGCCTACGTCGGGGCGATCAGCGTCCTCGGACTGGGCCTGCTGACGCTGCGCGGGGCGGTGTCGCTCCAGGACCTCCAACCCGTGGCCAAGCTCGCGGCGGGCGCCGTCGCGGGCACGGTGGTGGGCCGCTGGTGGGCCACCCGCCAGCACGCGACGATCGACCGGCTGACGCTCGTGGCACTTGGGTTCATGGGGCTGTTGACGTTGGCACGATCAGTGATCACATGGATGGAGAACGGCTCATGGGTATGACACACGCAACCGAGGACGACACGACCAACACGAGGCTGCGGGGGGTGCTGCCCATCCCGGTGACGACCTTCGGGGGCGACGGGTCCCTCGACCTCGACGGCCTCCGCTCCCAGGTGGAGTTCTCCCTCGGCCACGGCGCGCACGGGATCGTGTACCCCGGGGTCGTCAGCGAGTTCTACACACTCACGGACGCCGAACGCATGCAGGCGGTGGAGACCGTCTGCGAAGCGGTGGACCACCGTGTGCCCGTCGCGGTCGGCGTCACCGGCGCCAGCACGGCCAGTGCCGTGATGTTCGCCGAGCACGCCGCAGCACTCGACGTCGCGGCCGTGATGACCATGGTTCCGTACGTGCAGCACTTCTTCGGACCCTCGGCCGACTTCGTGCGCGAGCACACCGCCCGGGTCGCCGCGGTCGGGGTGCCCGTGATCATGCAGAACGCTCGCGTCGGGTTCCCGCTCGGCGCAGCCGCTCTCGCGGATGTCGTCGCGGCCGTGCCCGGGGTGCGCTACGTCAAGGAGGAGAGCAACCCACCCACCCAGGGCATGTCGCGCGTCATCGAGGCCCTCGGCGACCGCATCGACGGCGTCTTCGGTGGGGTCGGCGGCGTCTATCTGGTCAACGAGCTCGAGCGCGGCGCTGTGGGGACCATGCCCTCCCCGGCGTTCGTCGACCGGGTGGTCGCGGCCTATGCGGCCTACGTGGCGGAGGGCGCCGACGCTGCTCAGGAGGCGATCGACGTCATGGGCTCGCTCTTCACCCGTGAGGTCCTCTACAACGTGGCCTTCCACAAGGAGGTCCTCTGCCGGCGAGGCGTCATCTCACACCCGACGGTGCGGATCGCCAGCCCAGCCCTGGACAAGGTCGACCTCGAGGATCTCGACCGCATGATGGCGCGAGCAGGCCTGTGAGCCCGAAGCCGGAAAGGTGGGGCAGGTGCCGACGGTAGCGTGGGCGCCCGGCACCGGGCCGGAACATGCAGGAGACGACATGAACGCACGGCAGGGTGAGCGCCCCATGCACGCAGTGGTGCGTGCCGAGCTGCACCAGAGCATCCGGGAGGGTCGCTTCCGGCCCGGTGACCAAGTGCCGACGGAACCCCAGCTCATGGAGCGTTTCGGGGTGAGTCGTACGACAGTGCGGCGTGCACTGCGTGACCTGGAGACCCAGGGCCTTATCGTGCGACAGCCCGGGCGGGGAAGCTTCGTCGCTCAGCCGCAGGTGGAGCCGCGTCTCGACCGGCTGACCGGGTTCGTCGAGGACATGGAAGCTCTGGGCCTCCACGCGAGCGCGAGCGTTGAACTCATCGAGACCGTGCCGGCGCCGGAGCGGGCCGCAGATGCCCTGCGGTGCGAACCGGGGGAATCGGTCGTCCACATCGAACGGGTCCGATTGGCGAACGAGACCCCGCTCAGCTTCGACGACAGCTACTTCGTCGCCGACCTGGGCCAGCGCGTCGCGCGCGAGAACCTGCGCGACGAGCCCTTCTACAGCATCCTCGAGGAGAAGTACGGCGTGGCACTGGCCGGTGCCGACTACGTCGTCCGGGCCACGGTGGCCGACGAGCGCGTGGCGGATCATCTCCAGATCGCGCCTGGCGACCCGGTCCTCCTCATGGAGCGGACGTCGTGCATCCGGCCCGACCGGGCGCCGGTGCTCTTCGAGTACCTCCACTTCGCGGCGGCCAGGGTGAGCTACCGCCTGTCGCTGGACCGGTGATGTGCAGGTGAGCAACGCGTTCAGCCGCAGGGCCGTGGTGGTCGGGTCGTCCTCGGCCATCGGGCTGGCCGTCGTGGCCAGGCTTCAGGCCCGGGGAGATGACGTCATCGGCGTCAGTCTGACCCCCTCCGACGAGCTCTGCGTCCATCTTGTCGCCGACTGTGCGGTCCCGGGCGAGGTGGACTCGGTGTTCGCCGAGATCGCCCACCGCTTCGACGGGCGCATCGACGTGCTGGTCCTCGCCGCAGCGCTCAACCCGCGAGCCCGCATCGAGGACCAGACCGACGACATGTGGCGCACGGCTATGGGCGCGACGCTCGACAGCGCCTTCTTCAGCGCTCGTGCTTCGTTGCCGCACATGGCTTCGGGGGGAGCCATCGTGGCGGTCTCCTCCGTCATGGCCAGCCACGTGTCACCGGGAGTGGCCGGCTACGTCGCGGCAAAAGGTGGACTTGAGTCCCTCGTGCGAGTTCTGGCCCTCGAGAACGGTTCTCGCGGCATCCGCGCCAATGCCGTGGCTCCCGGCCTCATCGGTGGTGAGCAGCTGGAACGCGCTACGGACGGCTACGCCCTTCGACGCACCGGTTCACCGGACGAGGTCGCGGCGGTGGTCGACTTCCTGGCCTCGCCCGACGCGTCCTTCGTCACCGGGACGGTCGTCACTGTCGACGGCGGTCTCTCCGCCGCCCAGTCCGGTGCTTGGCTGAGACCGGACCTGCGTGCCCTCCTGGAACCCGTGAACGGCTCACGACCCGCCCGCGACGCAGGGCGTCCGACAGAAGGGGTGTCATGAGACGAGCTGTCGTCACCGGCGGGATGAGTGGGCTTGGCGCGGCGTGCGCCGAGCGCCTCGAGCGTGACGGGCTGGAGGTTGTCCGGGTCGATCTGGTCGCGGGAGCCGACCGCGTGGTGGACGTCTCGGACGAGGTGTCCGTCGCTCGGATGGCCCGGGAGGTCGGGGAGGTGAACGTCCTCGTCAACAGCGCTGGTGTGGTGGGTCCCAACGTCCCCTTGTGGGAGGTTGCGTCGAGCGAGTGGCGACGCACGTTCGAGGTCAACGTCGACGGGGTCTTCACCATGTGCCGCGCCTTCGTGCCGGGCATGGCGGAGCGGGGCTGGGGCCGCGTCGTCAACATGTCCTCGATGGCAGGCAAGGACGGCAACCCCAACCTCAGCGCCTACTCGGCGTCCAAGGCGGCCGTCATCGCGATGACCAAGTCACTCGGAAAGGAGCTGGCCGAGACCGGCGTCATCGTCAATGCCGTCGCCCCTGCCGTCTTCGAGACCCCGATGAACGCCGCCACGGCCCCCGAGGTCCTGGAACGGCTGACGTCGTTGATCCCCATGAAGCGGCTCGGGCGTCCCGAGGAACTCGCGGCTCTCGTGTCATGGCTCGCCTCCGACGAGTGCAGCTTCTCCACCGGAGCCGTCTATGACATCAGCGGCGGCCGCGCGACGTACTGAGGCCGACCGGCCACGTAGACCCAGGACCCGCCACACATCCCAGGAGGACGAGAGACAGTGCGACTTCTTCGTATCGGACCACAGGGCGGGGAGCGCCCGGCAGTGCTCGTTGGCGAGACGGCATACGTCGATCTCTCGGACGTCGTCCGCGATTTTGACGCCGACTTCTTCGGCAACGGCGGGTTCGACCGGGTCCGGGGGGTGGTCGAGGGCCGAGTCGCGTCGGGAGAGGTGCACGAGCTCGACGGGATCCGCGTAGGAGCGCCCGTCGCACGTCCTCATCAGATTCTCTGCATTGGTCTCAACTACCGTGACCACGCGGCCGAGACCGGCCAAGCCGTTCCGGACGAGCCGATCGTCTTCACGAAGTCGCCGAACACGATGGTCGGACCGCACGACGACGTCCTCATCCCACGAGGCTCACGCAAGACCGACTGGGAGGTCGAACTCGCCGTCGTCATCGGCCGGCGCGCCAGCTACCTCGACAGCCCCGAGGCCGCTTCGGAGATCATCGCGGGGTACTGCGTGTCCAACGACGTGAGCGAGCGGGCCTTCCAGCTGGAGCGCGGCGGGCAGTGGTCCAAGGGGAAGTCGGCCGCGACGTTCAACCCCACCGGCCCGTGGCTGGTGACGCCTGACGAGATCCCGGACGTGAACGACCTGGGGATGTGGCTCGACGTCAACGGAACCCGGCGACAGAGGGGGTCGACGGCCACCATGGTCTTCGACCCGCTGACGATCGTCCACTACCTGTCGCAGTTCTTCGTGCTCGAGCCTGGGGACCTCATCAACACCGGGACACCGCCGGGAGTAGGGATGGGGTTCGATCCCCAGGTGTTCCTGGCGCCGGGGGACGTCATGGAGCTCGGGATCGACGGCCTGGGCTCCCAGAGACAAGTCGTGCGCGCCCACCCGTGAGGGGCGCGCCGCCACCTCGTCGTGATCAGCGGGAGCGGCCGCGGCGCCTGGCCGACCCGGATCCCGCGCGAGCCGAGGACCCGAACGCGATCGAGACGCCGAACATGAAGCCGAAGTCGTACCAGCCTCCGGAGTTGGCCACCTCGTAGATCCCCACGTCGTCACGGAACAGCGACACGAGGAACGTGATCGGGCTGATCGCCCCGTGCCACAGGCCGAGCCAGAAGCCCGGTTGGCCGGACGCGGTCCCGGCGCTCTCGTTGCCCGTGGCCGCGCAGGCGCCGAGGACCAGCAGCACCCCCACCGCGAGGGCCACCGTCCGGATGGGACGTCGTCTCGGTCTCATTGCATCCACCTCCGATGCCAGTGCACCCGAGGGGCACCACGGCGGGGAGAGGCGAAGGTCCCCGTTGTCGGGACGCCGTGCGAGGGCTGCGGCGCGACCTGCAGCCGACGAGGAGGGAGGCCCCCGCCGCGAGGGGGTCGCGTCGGGGGCCTCCGTCGTGGTGGCCGGGGTTGCTCACCCGGCGTGCTGGTGGGCCAGGCCTCCGATCTCGTCGGCGAAGGTGCCCTCGGGGCCGGCCGGAGCCGGGAGGGTGAACGCCGGACCGGGGACCTTCTTGCCCGGCACGCCGTTCACGGTCTCCGTCGAGTACGCGAAGGTGAGCATCGCGAAGGCGATGAGGTCGCTGTTGACTTCGAGTGCGTGCATGTTGTTGTTCTCGAACGTGTCACACGCCTCGTGGTAGCACGGGTCGTACGCCTCGCCGGCCGTGCCGCCCCAGATCGCCTCCTGCTCGGGGGACTTGAGGCCTTCGGCGCCGGTGAAGAGCCCGCTGGACGGGATCCCGGCGAGGATGAACGCCTCGTAGTCGCTGCGGCCCGAGAACTCCGTGTCCTCGTACGGCTCACCGACCTTGGTGTAGTACGACTCGTAGACGTCCTCGATCGCCGCGGATCCGGCCGGGACCGGGACGGGAGCCTCGAACGTCGACTCGTCGGCGTCGTAGACCATGAAGATGTAGTTGGGCGAGCCCACCATGTCGTAGTTCATGTAGAGCGCGATGCGGTCACGCTCCGCCGCGGACAGCCCGTTGACGTAGTCGGCCGACCCGACGAGGCCCTGCTCCTCGGCGGCCCACCAGGCGAACCTGATCGTGTTCTCGGGATTGAGGTTCGCCATCATCAGCGCAGTCTCGAGGAGGGCAGCGGAGCCGGAGCCGTTGTCGTTGATCCCGGGGCCTTCGATGACGCTGTCGAGGTGGGCGCCGGCCATGACCACGTTGTCGGTGTTCTTGCCCGGCAGCTCGGCGATCACGTTGTAGTCGTTGCGTGTCTCGGCCGGGAGGACCTGCACGTATGCCGTGGAGCCCGGTCGCGCCAGCAACACACCGTCCGCGAAGCTCGCCCCCACGACGGGGATGTCGTGGGTGATCGGGTCGGGGAGCGCGGTGCCGGGGTTGTTGGGGTCGTCGAGGCTGGTGGCGTCAGCGACGATGAGGCCCGAGCGGTCGGGGGTGTTGCCCTGGTTCATGATGATGACGGCCTCGGCACCGGCCAGGCCGGCGAAGTACGCCTTGGTGCCGAAGAAGCACGTCCCTCGCTGGATCAGGGCGATGTCCATGTCCCCGCTCCAGTCGATGCCGGCGAAGTCGGCTGCCTCGCAGCCACTGGTCGAGGGCCCCGGCTGGTTGAGGTTCACGTCGACCGGAATGACCTGACCATCGACGGTCCCCGAGCCGCTGCCGGTGAAGACGCCGGTCTCGTACGCGGCCTCCGGCGCCGGTGTGAGCTGGCGCAGGACGGCCGGGAAGTTGAAGGTGACGTCGACCGGGTCGAGCGTGACCTGGTAGCCGGCATCGCGCAGCAGACCGGCGACGTAGTCGACGCTCTGGTCGTAACCGACGGTTCCCGCCGCACGGGTGCCCGGGTAGACGGGGTCGTCGCTGTTGTCGGCGATCTTCTGCAGCTCGGCCTGGTGGGCGCGCACGCCCTCGACGGTCACGCACTCGAGGAGCTTCTGATAGGTGTTGTTGCTGCGGTCGACGCACGACGGTGACGGCGATGGGGCCGCGGTCGCGGCGTGTGGCGACAACGCTCCCGCAAGGGCGGCCACGGCGGCGACGGCCGTGAGCCGCAGGGTGCGGGTCCGCGCTCGATGAGGTTCGGTCATGATCATCCACTCCGTTGTGTGGGCAGCCGGGTGCCGGCTGTGATCCGCCTCACGCTAGGACAGGGTGGGTCGCCCTGCCATAGCCCGTCGGGGGGCACGTCCGGACCACGGGGGTGGGGACGGGGTCCCGAATGCGCCCGCCGTCAGATGCTGAATCCGCCTTCGGCACGTCCCTGGACGATGTCGTAGTGCCGCACGGTGTCGAAGCCCGACCGGTAGTCGGAGTCCTCGTCGGTGGGCGGAGGCGGATCGTTGCCGTCCCAGTCGTCGTAGCCCTCGAGCAGACCTGCTCGCGCGCCCGCGTCGCCCACCGCGAGCGCGAGGTGTTGGAGGACGTCGGCGGGCAGGTGGCTGATCACCGCTCCGGCCCGTCTGCGTTCGCCCATGACGGTGAGGCGGGAGACCTCGTCGACGTGCTCGGGGGTGAGCCGGGCGCCGGACATGAGCTCGCTCTGAATGGTGGTGAGGACGGCCTGGCGGTCCTCGGCCGCGAGCGTGGCCAACCCGGACCGGTGGACGTCCTTGAGCGGCTCGATGGGGGCGGTTCGCAGCAGGTAGCGGTACCGGCGGGCAGCGGGTGACTCCTCCTCGCTGACCGGCTCGTCGTGCGGGCGCCGACGGGGCCACATACCGAAGAGGCTAGACCCGTGACCGCGCGGCGGGAGACGCTTCCGCGGAACTCGAGCAGGCCCCTGACCGACTGCGGTTCAGCGCCGGGCGGCCAAGCCGACCACCGTGGCACCGACGACCATGAAGACCGGCTGGAGGGGGTGGAAACCCATCCACGCCCACTCGACCGCCTCGAACGCGACGAGTCCCGCTCCCGCGAGCAGGGACAGCTCTCGGCTGTGCCGCCGGCGCTGCAGCACCGAGGTGCCTGCCACCAGGTGGCCGACCCCGACGAACCCGCCCAGAGCCAGGCCCGGGAGCCACCAGTCGTCGAAGGGGCTGCCCTGCAGGAACTCCGCCGTCAGGCCAAGGGGAGTGCCGTCGGGGTCGAGGGCCATGACCCCGCCACACACCAGCGCGGTGGAGCCCGTGGCGAGCAGCAGTCCCGAGAGCACGCGCCTGCGCCAGGAGCCGACGTGCTCGTCCGCGCGGCGGACTGGTGCTCGAGTCTGCGGAGGTCGGGCGAGCGTTCCCATGGGTCCAGCGTGCATCGCTGCCGGAGACCGCCACAGAGTCCTACGTCCCGGGCGCCAAGCGGGATGGGGGCCCTTTGTCCCGTGACGTGGCGGCCACTCAGGAGGACCGTGGTGCCATGACCACCGTCGCTCCTCCCTCAGACCTGGCCATCGCCCGGGCCGCCCACCTCGAGCCGATCGAAGCCGTGGCCGAGGCCGCCGGAATACCGCTGGACCGGCTGGAGCCGTACGGACGCCACGTCGCCAAGATCCACCTGGGGGCCGAGCAGGACCTCGCCGACCGGCCTCGGGCCCGCTACGTCGTCATCACCGCCATCACCCCGACACCCCTGGGTGAGGGCAAGACGACCACCGCGGTCGGCCTCGCCCAGGGTCTGGCGCAGCTCGGCCACCGGGCGACACTGGCGCTGCGCCAGCCGTCGATGGGACCCACGTTCGGGATCAAGGGCGGCGCGGCCGGCGCCGGGTTCAGCCAGGTGCTCCCCATGGAGACGCTGAACCTGCACCTCACCGGCGACTTCCACGCCGTCACCGCCGCGCACAACCTGCTCTCGGCGATGCTCGACAACCACCTGCACCACGGCAACGAGCTCGACATCGACCCGCGCAACATCTCGTGGCGCCGAGTCCTCGACGTCAACGACCGGGCGCTGCGCGGCATCGTCGAGGGACTGGGTGCCCGCATCGACGGTGTGCCGAGGCAGTCCGGCTTCGACATCACGGCGGCGAGCGAGGTCATGGTCGTGCTCGCGCTCGCGTCGTCGCTGGCCGACCTGCGCGCCCGGCTGGGCAGGATCGTCGTCGGGTTCACGACGGCCGGGCGACCGGTGACCGCCGAGGACCTGCACGCGGCAGGGGCCATGGCGGTCATCCTCAAGGACGCCCTCATGCCCAACCTGCTCCAGACCACGGAGAACACGCCCGTCCTCGTGCACACCGGACCGTTCGGCAACATCGCGACCGGCAACTCCTCCGTCATCGCCGACCGGATCGGCATCCACACCGGCGACTACCTCCTCACCGAGGCCGGCTTCGGCTCGGACATGGGAGCCGAACGGTTCTTCAACCTCAAGTGCCGGGTCGCGGGCCTGGCGCCTGACGCCGCTGTCCTCGTCGCCACCGTGCGCTCGCTCAAGGCCCACTCCGGGCAGTTCAAGGTGGTGGCCGGACGTCCTCTGCCACCGGAGATGCTCCTCGAGGACCCCGACGCGGTCCGGGCCGGTGCCGCGAACCTGCGTCGGCACATCGAGATCGTCAGGTCGTTCGGTATCCCTCCCGTCGTCGCCGTCAACGCCTTCCCGACCGACCACGAGTCGGAGCTCGCGGTCATCGAGGAGGTGGCCCGGCAGCTCGGGGCACGGGTCGCGGTCTCCACTCACGTGCTCGACGGGGGCAAGGGCGCGACGGACCTCGCCACCGTCGTCGCGCAGGCCTGTGAGGACCCGCACGAGCTGCGTCACACGTACGAGCTCGACGCACCCCTGCGCGACAAGATCGAGGCCGTCGCCACCAAGGTCTACGGGGCCGACGGTGTCGACTTCTCTGACGTCGCCGCCAAGGACCTCGCTCGGTTCGAGGTGCTGGGCTACGGCGAGTTCCCCGTGGTCATCGCCAAGACGCACCTGTCGATCTCGTCGGACCCGACGCTGCGCGGAGACCCTCGAGGGTGGCGGTTGCCGGTGCGTGAGGTGCGGGTCGCCGCGGGGGCCGGCTACGTCTACGCGGTCAGCGGTGAGATGCGCACCATGCCCGGGCTGCCCAAGCACCCGGCGGCGGCCTCCATCGACCTCGACCCCGACGGCAACGTCGTCGGGCTGTTCTGACCGCCGTGGCTTCGACCTCGGGGGCCGACGACCGGTCGTGGCTGCGAGGTGACGTCGTCGCGGGAGTCACGGTCGCGGCATACCTGATTCCCCAGGTCATGGCGTATGCCGGTGTCGCCGGGCTGCCTGCCGTCGTGGGCCTGTGGGCCGCCTGCGCCGCGATCCTCGCCTATGCCGTCCTGGGCTCCTCGCGACTGCTGTCGGTCGGTCCGGAGTCGACGACGGCGCTCATGACGGCCGTCGCCCTCGGCGCCCTGGCGGGCGGGGACACGGCTCGGTATGCCGCGCTCGCCGCCGGTCTCGCGGGTCTCGTCGGCGGCTTCTGCCTGCTGGCCTGGGTGCTGCGCCTCGGCTTCCTCGCCGAGCTGCTCTCGAGGCCGGTGCTCGTCGGCTACATGGCGGGGGTCGCCACCCTCATGGTCGTGAGCCAGCTCGGCAAGGTGACGGGCGTCGAGGTCACCGGCGACAGCACATTGGCCCAGGTGCGGTCGGTCGCCGGGAACCTCGACGACGTCCACACGCCCACGCTCTGGGTTGCCGTCGCGGTGCTCGCCTTCCTCCTCGCCGTCACCCGCTTCCTGCCGGTCGTCCCCGCGCCGCTCCTCGGCGTCCTCGGGTCCGCCGGAGCCGTTGCCCTGCTCGACCTGGAGGATCGCGGTGTCGCCCTCGTCGGAGAGATCCCGCGCGACCTGCCCTCGCTCCGGCTCCCCGACCTCAGCCTCGTCGACCTGCGTGCCCTGTTGCCTGCAGCTCTGGGGATCGCCGTGGTGGCCTACACCGACAACATCCTCACCGCCCGGGCCTTCGAGCCGCGGCACGGCTCAGGGCTCGACGCCAAGCAGGAGCTGCTCGCCCTCGGTGCGGCCAACCTCGCAGCGGGTGCGGCACAGGGCTTCCCGGTGAGCAGCAGCGGCAGCCGCACCGCGATCGTCGCCGCGAGTGGTGGGCGGAGCCAGCGGAGCTCGCTCGCCGCGCTCGTCGCGGTCGTCCTCGCTGTGGTCGTGGCCAACCCCGTGCTCGCGAGGTTCCCGACGGCCGCCCTCGGCGCCCTCGTCGTGTATGCCGCGCTCCGCCTCGTCGACCTCCCCGAGTTCCGTCGGATCTTCGCCTTCCGGCGGACGGAGGGTCTGCTCGCGCTAGGGACCACGGCATCCGTGCTCGTCGTGGGGATCCTGCCCGGAGTCCTCGTGGCCATCGTGCTGTCCCTGCTCGACCTGCTCCACCGCGTGACCCGACCGCACGACGGCATCCTCGGCTACGTGCCGGGGGTGGCGGGCATGCACGACGTCGACGACTACCCGTCGGCTCGGGCGGTGCCGGGTCTGGTCGTCTACCGCTACGACTCACCCCTGTTCTTCGCCAACGCGCACGACTTCATCACCAGGGCGCTGGCGGCCGTGGACGACGCCCCGACGCCCACGCGCTGGCTGCTGCTCAACATGGAGGCCAACGTCACGGTCGACGTCACGGCGTCGGACACGCTCGAGAGCCTCCGTCGTGAGGTCGAGCGACGGGACGTCGTCCTGGCGCTCAGCCGGGTGAAGCAGGAGCTGCGCGACGACCTGCGGCGCAGCGGCTTCGTCGACCGCGTGGGGGAGGAGCGCATCTTCATGACCCTGCCCTTCGCGGTGCAGGGGTATGCCGCGTGGGCGGCCGCGTCCGATGCGGCAGCCGAGTCGGAGGCGGAGGCGACGCAGGACGGGGCCGCGCCGGAGGAGCCGGCCGATTCGCAGGAGGAGCGCGGGTGAGCCGCCTGCTGCGCCGGTGGGTCGCCTGGACGGTGACCGGTGAGGTTGCGGGCTTCGTCGCACCCGCGGTCGCCGGCGTCGTCACGGCGGCCTCGTCGGCGTGGGTGTCCATCCCTGCCCTCGTGGTCGCGGGGGCGGTCGAGGGGCTCGTCCTCGGCGCCGCTCAGGCTCATGCCCTGTCTCCGGAGCTGCCCGCGCTCGACACGAGGCGCTTCGCGCTCCTCACCTCGCTGGCCGCTTCCCTGGCCTACCTCGTCGTCATGGTGTCGGTGGCCGCCGCGCCCCGGTTGCAGGAGGGGCCACTCGCCGCGGCCATCCTCGTGGTGGTGCTCGTCGGTACCGTGCTGCTCGCCTCCATCGGCACCGCGCAGTGGCTCGAGCTACGCCGTCACGTCGCTCGGGCGTGGTGGTGGATCGGGATGACCGCGGTCGCGTGGCTCGCCGGACTCGCGGTCTTCATGCTCATCGCCACACCGCTCTGGCACGAGGGGCAGGGCGTCGTGACGGCGGTCGAGGTGGGCCTGGTCGCCGCTGTCGCGATGGCGACCACGGTCGCCCTCGTCACGGGGTCCGCCCTGCAGCGGATGCTGCGGCGACGCAGGACGGCCCTCACGTGACGATCCACGTGGCGAGCTGGAAGTAGACCGCCACGGTGATGATGTCCTGGATCACGGTGGCCAGGGGTCCCGAGCCGAAGGCGGGGTCGGTCCCGAGCCGGTGGAACAGCCAGGGAAGCGCCATCGCCACGAGGGTGGCGACGAGCGACGCGGCGAGGATGGCGAGCGCCACGGCCAAGGCGACTTCCGCGTCATGCCACAGGGTGCCGACGAGCACCAGTGCGGTGGCGCCCAGCAGGCAGCCGAGCAGTGCACCGGTGATCGACTCGCGTCGGACGACCTGGCGGATCCCGACGCCCAGGGACAGTCCGCGGATCACGAGGGCCTCGGTCTGGGTCCCCACCGCGTCGGCGAGGTAGACGACGCCGGGGAGGAAGGAGGCGACGAGCACGTGCGCGCGCAGCGTCTCCTCGTAGCCGCTGACGACCCCAGCGGCGAGCAGCGCTCCCACCAGGCCGACGACCAGCCAGGGCAGACGGTGGCGCAGACGCCTCGTCACCGGCTCGACGCTGGTCGAGCGCGCAGCCGCTGCCGAACCGCCGAAGCCACCGAGCCGGGCCAGGTCCTCGTCGTGCTCGGAGTGGACGAGGGCCAGCAGGGTCTCGGAGGGGATGAGGCCCTGGAAGCGCCCGGCGTCATCGACCACGGCGACCGTGGACCAGCCCGCCTCCACCGCTCGCCACGCGGCCGGCTCCCGGTCGGTCGAGGGCGAAACCCTCGGTGGGTTCGCGTCCATGACGTCGACGACGTGCGAGCCCGGCTCGGCTGCGACCAGGGCACCCATGCGGGCGACACCCACGAGCCGTTCGCCCTCGAACACCGCCACGCACTCGGCAGCGGCCACCGGGTCACCACGCAAGCGGGCGAGCAGGTCGTCGACCTGCTCGCCCGGTGTGGTGCGCGGTACCGCGAGGGTCGCGTGCCGGAGGGCGGCCCGGGGTGATGAGCCCACTGCGTGCTTGCGTGCCATGGCGTCCCTCCGGCCTGCGGTCATCGCCCCGGTGACGGGGCGCTCGTCATCGCGTGAGCACGACCTTGAGCGCGTTGGTGTCCGCCGCGGCGGAGAACACGTCGTAGGCCTCCATGAAGTCGTCCATGGCGAAGCGGTGCGTGACGAACCGGGCCAGGTCGATCTGGTGGCTGGCGACGAGCTTGAGCAGCGTCGGCGTCGAGTACGTGTCGACGAGGCCGGTGGTGATCGTGACGTCCTTGATCCACAGGTCCTCGAGGTGGAGGACTGCGGGGCCGCCGTGCACGCCTGCGTTGGCGACCGTGCCACCGGGCCGCACCAGGGCGGTGCACTGCTCGAACGACTCGGGGACTCCGACAGCCTCGACGGCGACATCGGCTCCCAGGCCTCCGGTCAGCGACTTCACGATCTCGACCGCGTCCTCGCGGGACGGGTTGATGACCACGTCGGCGCCGAACTGCTTGGCCGCCTCGAGCCGGGAGTCGGCGAGGTCCACCGCGACGACCCGCGCCGGGCTGAAGAGCTTGGCGCCCATGATCACGGAGAGCCCGATGGGACCGGCGCCGACGACGACCACGGTGTCGCCGGGGGCGACGCGGCCGTTGAGGACGCCGACCTCGTAGCCGGTCGGACCGATGTCGGCCAGCATGAGTACCTCCTCGTCGCTCACGCCCTCCGGGATCGCGAAGGTCGAGGTGTCGGCGAAGGGGACGCGGACGAACTCGGCCTGCGTGCCGTCGATGAGGTGGCCGAGGATCCAGCCTCCACCGCCGAGACACTGGCCGTAGCGGGCTTCACGGCAGAAGCGGCAGGAGCCGCAGGAGGTGATGCACGAGACGAGGACCCGGTCGCCGGGCTTGACGTTGCGCACGCTCGTGCCGACCTCGATGACGGTGCCCACGGCCTCGTGGCCGAGCGTTCGGCCGTCCGTGACGGCGGGGACGTCACCCTTGAGGATGTGCAGGTCGGTGCCACAGATCGTCACGGCGTCGACCCGGACGACGGCATCCGTGTCATGCAGGATCGTCGGCTCCGGAACCTCCTCCCACGCCTTCTGTCCCGGGCCGTGGTAGACGAGTGCCTTCATGATCGAGCTCCTTCCGCCGGCGGCAATCTGCCGCACACGGTCAGTCCACGCCGATCGGTCACGACCCGACAGGGCCGGAGGTCCCGCGGCTCGGGCCGACTCCCACCCGGGCGGCGCGAGGCACGCGGACCGGGGCGGACGGCATACGGCGTGGTGGAGTCGGATCACCGACGGCAGCAGACCGTGACCCCATACGATCGTTCGGTGACTGGAAACGCGTCGCCCACCGGGGGCCAGGGGGGCGGCAACGCACCCGATGGTGGTCAGCGATGGCCGCTCTCGTCGCTCGAGCTGGACGACCTCGTCGAGGAGCTCAGGGCACGGGCGGCCAGTGCCAGGCTCTCGCAGGAGCGCCTCGGCTCACTGCTCGACGCCGTGTTGGCGGTGAGCTCCGACCTCGAGCTCGCCGAGGTGCTGCACCGGATCGTCGTCGCCGCGTGCGACCTCGTCGACGCGACCTACGGCGCCCTCGGTGTCCTGGGGCCCAGTGGTGAGGAGCTCGTCGAGTTCGTCACGCACGGGGTGACCGAGGAGCAGCGCGCCGCGATCGGTCCGCTGCCGCGCGGGCACGGGCTGCTCGGCATGATCATCGTCAGCCCGCACCCGCAGCGGGTGAGCAACATCGGGCGGCACCCGGACTCCTACGGGTTCCCGCCGAACCACCCGCCGATGACGAGCTTCCTCGGGGCTCCCGTGCGCATCCGTGACCAGATCTTCGGCAACCTCTACCTCACGGACAAGCGGTCGGCTCCGGCGTTCAGCGAGGAGGACGAGGCGATCCTCACCGCCCTGGCCGCCGCGGCCGGCGTGGCGATCGAGAACGCCCGGCTCTACGAGCGCGCTCGCACGCAGCAGCAGTGGAGCGAGGTGCTCGCCGACGCGACGCAGGCGCTCCTCGGCGGAACGCCCCAGGAGCAGGTACTCGAGGACGTCGTCGGGCGCGTGGGCGGGTTGGCGAAGGCCGACGGCTGCGCGGTCGCGCTGCGCCACGGGTCCGACCTGGTGGTGGCGGCCGTCTCGTCGGACGCGGGCTCGGGCGCCGACGGCGCCACCGACGCGCGGGGAGCGGCCGCCTCGCCCGGTCCGTCGGATCCGTCGCTGTTGTCGCAGGAGTGGGCGGCGCCCGGGGAGGTCGTGCGCGACCCCAGGATGCTGGCCGCCATGCTCGAGCCGGCGCACCTCGAGGTGAGGGCACCGCAGGGGATGCGCGCGACGGTGCCGATCGCGTTGGGGGAGAGCCCGATGGGGGTTCTCGTCGTGGACTGGGGGCTGGACGAGCACACCGACCTCCTGCCCCACCTGGAGCTCCTCGGCCGTGGGCTGGCGGTGTCCCTCGGTGCTGCCAGTGCCCGGACCGACCGGGCGCGGTCAGAGCTGCTCGAGGACCGTGACCGGATCGCCCGCGACATGCACGACAACGTCATCCAACGCCTCTTCGCCACCGGTATGTCGCTGCAGTCCGCCGCGCCCGTGAGCGCTCCGGAAGTCCGGGCCAAGCTCGAGCGAGCCGTCGACGAGCTCGATGCGGCCATCACCGACATCCGGCACACGATCTTCGCCCTGCACCGCGTGCCCGGCGGGCGACCCCTGAGCGCGGAGATCGCAACCCTGTGCGGTGACGCTGCCGTCAGCCTCGGATTCTCGCCGGAGCTGCGCCTCTCCGGACCGTTGGCCGACGTGCCCGAAACCATCTCCGCCGAGCTGCTCTCCGTCGTTCGCGAAGCCCTGAGCAACGTCGCCCGGCACGCCTCCGCGTCGTCGGTGAGCGTCACGGTCGAGGTCGCCGACGACGTGAGCGTCGTCGTGGCCGACGACGGCCGCGGGATCCCCGAGGGCGTCACTCGTTCCGGCCTGGGCAACCTCGCCCGCCGGGCGGAGGGCCGCGGTGGCACCTTCCGCGTGGGACCGGGCTCGCCGTCCGGGACCAGGGTCGAGTGGCGGGTGCCCCTTGACCCGTCCCCGGACCGCACCGGGACCTAGTTCCCTGTTGTCAGTGGTGGCGGCAGCAGAGAGTCGTGCCATGCCTGAACTCCTCCCCGACCCAGGTGTCACCAGACAGGACGAGCTGCGCACCGGCGCCCCCGCCGAGACGGTGGTCGTCGGCTATGACGGCACGCGCGAGGCCGCGGCGGCCCTGGAATGGGCAGCGGCCTGGGCGGGCCGACAGGGTTCCCGCCTCCTGGTGGCCAGCGCGGTGGACCCCGTCCTGCCCGCCGGCCCGCCGTCGGGACCGGGTCCCGATATCGCCACAGTGCGGCAGGCCGTCGGACGGGTGGCCGCTCGCGGTGCCGACCTCGTGCGTCGCCAGCACGACGACGTCGAGGTCCGCAGCGTCGGCGCCGTCGGACACCCCTCCGCCGAGCTCGTCGCGCTCTCGGACAGCGCGGACCTCGTGGTCGTCGGTCGACGGACGCGAGCCGACAACCCGGACGCGAGCGTGGGCTCGGTGTCCTTCGCGCTGAGCGCCCACGCGCGCTGTCCCGTCGTCGTCGTGCAGGGGGAGCGTCGATTCGGGCTGGGCGAGGGTCGCCCCGTGGTCGTCGGGGTGGACACGTCACAACCGTCACTGCGCGCACTGGCCTTCGCCGCGAACGCCGCAGCGTCGGCCCGGGTCGGGCTCGTCATCGTCTCCGCCTGGTCCGGGCGAGAGGTCGAGCCCTGGCTCGCAGAGCTCTGGGGAGGGCCCACGCCGGGCGTCGACCGCGCCGCCGAGGAGTCCGCGCGTGCGCAGTCGAGCGTCGCGGCCGCCGCCGACATCGTGCGCCAGAGCCACCCCGAGCTGCACACCACGACCCGCACCCCACGGGGCGCCCTCCACGAGGTCCTGCTCGACGAGGCGCGCGACGCCGGCCTCCTCGTCGTCGGCGCCCGAGGAGGCGGCGGCTTCGCCGGCCTCGCCCTCGGTTCGGTGACCCGCGGCGTGCTCCGACAGGCCGACCTGCCGGTCGCGGTCGTGCGCAGCGGCAGGCTCTGACGAAGCAACGGGCTCCGACGGCGGCCGCCGCCTACGATGGCGGCAACCGATGAGGAGGCCGCCCGATGATCCGTGTCTATCTGCTGGACGACCACGAGGTGGTCCGTCGAGGGCTGCGCGAGCTGCTCGAGGTCGAGGACGACCTCGACGTCGTGGGTGAGTCGGCCAGCGCGGCCGAGGCCACTCGTCGCATCCCCGCCCTGCGGCCCAACGTCATGGTGCTGGACGCCCGGCTCCCCGACGGGTCGGGCATCGACGTGTGCCGCGACGTCAGGTCGGTGGATCCCACGGTGGCCGGGCTGGTGCTCACGTCGTTCGACGACGACCAGGCCCTGCGGGCCGCGGTCATGGCCGGCGCCGCGGGCTACCTCCTCAAGGACATCCGGGGGACCCAGCTCGTGGACTCGATCCGCCGGGTCGCCGCGGGGGAGTCGCTCCTCGACGAGGCCGTGGTCTCGCGCCTGCGCAAGCAGTGGGGGCACGACGTCGAGGACCCACGGCTCGCCGAGCTGTCGCCCCAGGAGCGGCGGATCCTCCAGCACATCGCCGAGGGGCTGACCAACCGGCAGATCGGCGAGACGATGTCGCTCGCCGAGAAGACCGTGAAGAACTACGTCACCTCCGTCCTCGCCAAGATGGGCATGGAGCGCCGGACCCAGGCCGCGATCTACGTGACGAAGCACGGTTCGGCGCCGGACGGTCGCTGAGTCTGCCCGTGCGGGCCCCGCTGCGCGCCCGCGGCCGCGGATCCGCAGTCGGGACCAAGGGCCCTGTGGCGCGGTGCCGTGGTTGGACACGCTGGGAGCGGAGAAACCGTCATCCAGCGCAGGAGGAACCATGAGCACCCAGACCCCCCGTCCCGTCGTCGTCGGCTACGACGACTCCCCGGCCGGCGAGCTGGCACTCGAGTGGGCCGTCCGCGAGGCTGACCGCCTCGACCGCCCGCTCAAGGTGGTCGTGGCTCGCGGGATGCTGTGGTCCACCTCCCCGGGCTTCGGTCCTGCCGTTCCCTGGCCGGAGGACCTGGACCAGCAGCTGGTCGCGCGGGCGAAGGAGCACGTGGCATCGCTGTCACCACGCTGCGAGGTGACCACCGAGTCGATCGTCGGCACGCCGGCGGCGGTTCTCGTCACCGAGTCCGACGACGCCGAGCTGGTGGTCGTCGGACGTCGTCACCACTCCAAGCTCGGTGAGCTCGTGGAGGGCTCGACCTCCGCGCAGGTGGTCGCCCACGCCTCGTGCCCCGTGGTCGTGGCCGACAGGCAGGCTCCCTCGGGCGCGGACGCACCGGTCGTCGTCGCCGTCGACGGTTCTGCGGCCAACGAGCCGGCCCTCGCGTTCGCCTTCGAGCGCGCCGCATCGGTGGCCGCACCCGTGGTGGCGGTGCACTCGTGGACGCTGGACGTGCCGGACACCTTCGACACGGCCTGGCTGAGCGCCGAGCACATCGTCGAGCTCGAGAGCCACGAGCAGAAGGTCCTCGACGACGCCCTCGCACCCTGGGTGGCCAAGTTCCCCGAGCTCGAGGTCCGCAAGGTCCTGCGGCGGAACCTGCCGGTCGAGTCCGTCCTCGAGAAGGCCGACAACGCCCAGATGATCGTCGTCGGCAGTCGCGGGCACGGAGGCTTCGTCGGCCTCCTCCTCGGGTCGGTCAGCCAGGGCCTGCTCCACCGTGACCGTCCGTGCCCGCTCGCCGTCGTGCACGCCGAGAGGTCGGAGTCGTGATGAACCTCGATGCAGCCACCGACCACAGCGGCCTCCGGGTCATGACCACCGACGAGTGCCTCGAGCGGCTCGGCAGTGCGCCCATCGGCCGGGTGGCGTTCGTCCAGGGCGGCGAGGTCGTCGTCCTGCCGGTGCACCACGTCATGCACGGGACCGACATCTGCTTCCGCACCAGCGGCAGCAGCAAGATCGAAGCCGCAGCCGACCACGACCCGATGAGCTACGAGGTGGACGACTTCGACATCTCGACGAGGTCCGGCTGGAGCGTGACGGTGGCAGGTGTCGCCGCCATCCTCGATGACGACGAGGTCGTGGCCGACGTGGAGAGCAGGGACCCCATGCCGTGGACCATCGGCGACCCGTCGATGTCGGTGTGGGTCCGGATCCGCCCCGACTCGATCACGGGCCGCGAGCTCGAGCCCGTCTGAGGAGCCCCGCCCCACCCGGATCGGGCCCGCCCGACACGGTCACACCTCGAAGCCCTCCGGCGAACCGGAGGGCTTCGTGCGACCGGCCGGGGAATCGCCGCCCCCGGAGCCTGGGGCGACCCTCCGGTGGTGCGGCGGACCTCAGCCCACCCGCACGCTCCGGACACCGGGGACGGTCGAGATGACCGCCACGACCGCGTCGTCGAGCCCGTCGTCGGTGGGCGTGACGGAGACGTGCCCGGCCTGGACGAGGAAACCTCGCGCCGGCAGCCCGGCCGACGTGAAGGCCCTGTTGACGGCGTCGGCGAGCGCGGAGTTCGACACCGACATCGCACGCAGGATGTCGCTGCGGCTCACCATGCCGACGAGCTGTCCTTCGTCGACGACGGGGAGGCTCTTGAAGCCGGACGCGGCGAACTGGGCCGCGACCTCGGCACAGTCCTCGGTGGACGCGACACAGGTCGGGTCCGGCGTCATGATCTGCTCCAGAGTGCGTGACGCTCCCGGGACGGCGGCCGAGGCCCGGAGGTGTGCTCGCGGGTCGCGAGGCAGCGGCTCACGCAGCACGTCGGCCTCCGAGACGATGCCGACGCAGCGACCGGCGTCGTCGACCACGGGCACGGCGCTGATCCGGGACCCACCGAGCAGCTCGACGACGTCGTCGAGGGTGGCGCCGAGGGGCAGGGAGAGCGCGGGGGAGGTCATGACCTCGGAGACGAGCATCGCGGGGTTCCTTCCGTGTCGGTGTGCCCAGCCTGCTGTCTCAGGCGTGTCGGGACAAGGCTTTGGGCACAGTCCGGGGCGCCCCGGCGAGGCCGAGTCCCTCGGCCTCCTCCCAGAGCTCGTCGCGCACCGACGGGTGTGCGGCGTCGTCGATGAGGTGCTGCGCCTGGGCCTGGGCGTCCCAGCCGCTGATCTCGGCGATGCCCTGCTCGGTGACGACGGCGGTGTGCTGGAACGAGGTCACGGGTCCCTCGAGGAGCCCCACGATCGAGGACACCCCGGCGCGTGGGTGCCACGACCGCAGGGCCATGAGGGACTGTCCTCCGACGGAGTCCATCGAGCCGACGACGAAGTCGCACTGGCCGCCGAAGCCGGAGTGGAGCCGGGAGCCGATGTGGCTGGCGTTGGCCTGGTCGAACAGGTCGACGGACAGGGCGGTGTTGATGCTCGTCATGGCCGGGTTGGCCGCGATCCGTCCCGGGTCGTTGACCGTCTCGGTCCGCAGCATCCGCACGCGTGGGTTCTCGTGCAGCCAGCCCATGAGCCGTGGGCTGCCGGCGGCGAACGAGGCGACGACCTCTCGCTGGGGGTCGAGGGCGCCGGCGTCGTCGAGGTCGAGGACACCGTCGGACACCATCTCGCTCCAGATGCCGAGGCCGTGGTGGTGGGTGAGCCGCGGGACGACCGCGTCGGGGATCATGCCGATCCCGAGCTGCAGCGTCGCCCCGCCGGAGACCCGCGACGCGACGTTCGCACCGATGCGCTGCACGTCCGCCGTCGTCGGGTGCGGAGCGTGGGACGTGGGCGCCGGGGCGGCGACGGCGACGACGACGTCGAGCCCGGTGAGGTGGGTCTCGGAGTCACCGAACGTGAACGGCACGTCGGGGCGGGACTCGGCCACGACGAGACCGCCGGTGGCACGGCATACGTCGATGGCAGCCGGGAGGATGTTGACCTCGGCACCCAGGGAGACCGCGCCGTTCCCGCGCGGGGGCGACACGGTCACGAGGACGACGTCCGGCACGAACCGCCAGCGGAAGAGCGTGGGCACGTGTGAGAGCCGGGCGGGGAGGTAGGAGAGGTCGGGTGCACCGCGCATCCCGGGCCCCACGAACGGGGTGACGTAGGTGATTCCGGCGCGAGACGGTATGCCGTGCGGCGCGTTGAGCATGAACAGCTCGAACTCGTCCACGGACTCCTCGAGAACGTGCAGGAGGGTCCACGGCACGGAGGCGTTGCCGCCGACCACGACGCGTAGGGGCCGGTCGAGGCGCCAGCTCGCTCGTCGCAGTGCCGCGGCGAGGGCCGTGGTGGTGGAGGCGATCACGGGCGCCGCACCCCGCCGGACACCTGGATGCGGCGGCCGGTCACGGTCTCGGGCTCGAGACGCATGAAGTGCGGCTTCGACCCCTCGGCCCAGGGCATGAGGGGGAGGCCCATCACCGCGATGAGATCGTCGACGTCGCGGACCTCGACGGCCCGGCCCCGCGCCACGACGCTCCAGGCTTCGGCCACCTCGAGGTCGTAGCCGTCGACCTCGAAGGCCACGGACTGGTTGCGTGCCGCCTCGTACTTCGTGCCGCCGGCCGTGCGCAGCACGATCGTGCCGTGGTCGACCGTGTAGTTCACCGGGAAGATGTCGGGCGCCCCGTCGTGGATCACCGCGAGGCGTCCGACGACGGCCTGTCGCAGGAGGTCCCACGACTCGGCGGTGCTCAGCGAGCGCGTCCCTCCGCTGCTCGCGGCCCTCTCCTCGAATCCGTGCGTGTCCATGTGCTCATGGTGGTGACCCGTCGAGCCCGGTCACAGGGCACAAGGTCCCGGCGCGACGGCCGCTCCTCAATCGCGGTCCTCGGTCGGGGTGCGGTCCGGTTCGTCGAGCCGGCTGCGGACGACCAGCGGCAGCACGAGCCAGTTGACGACGAAGAGCAGGAGCGCGACGACGGCTCCGAGCAGCGCGGCTCCCCGCCCCACGACGACGTCGAAGATGAGGAAGGCGGCTGCGACGATGCTGGCCGCCAGTGCGACCAGGCCGGCCCGCGCCGCGGCGTCGGCGAAGCGGACGAGCTCGCGCTTGGCGCGCCTCCGGAAGAGCAGGCGGTGGGCGCTCACGGGCGCCACGAGGAGGGTCGTGGCGACGACCGAGGTGGTCAGGGCGACGAGGTATGCCGTGCGCTGCACGTCCGTGAGGTCACCGAAGCGCTGCTGGAAGGGGATGGTGAGCAGGAAGCCCGCGAGGATCTGGACGCCGGTCTGGGTGACGCGCAGCTCTTGCAGCAGCTCGTCCCAGTTGCGGTCGAAGCGCTCGGTGGCGGTCTCGTCGCGGGGGTTGCCGTCGGTCTCCTGATCCATGGGCAGACCGTACCCAGTCCGGGTCCGGCGCAGGTGCACGCCGGACCCGGATCCTCGGGCCCCCGTGTGCGGCGCGGGCGCCGACCCTCTCAGACGACGGAGCGCTCCCGCTCGGGCACGACGTGGTCGTCGGTGGCGACCCAGGCGAGCGTCTCGTCGACATCGGCAGGCACCGGCCGGTCCTTCGCGCGGTTGACCGGGCCTCCGGCGATGTAGGTGGCGCTCGTGACGATGAGCGGCAGGGCGACGTTGAGGTCGGCGGGGACGAGGTCGGTCGTCTGCCCGGCAGCTCGTCATCTCTCCGGTGACGGTGCGCAACCACGTCAGCGCGATCCTCACGAAGCTCCACGTGGCGAACCGCACGCAGGCGGTGGTCCGCTTCCGCGGTGGACCGGCGCGCCGCCAGGACTGAGTGGAGGTCAGCCGATGCGCTGGACGAGAATCGCGACGCCCTGCCCGCCGCCGACCGCGATGGCGGCGAGCCCGAGCTCGGGTCCGTCCTGCCGGACCATCTGGCTGTAGAGCCGCACCGCGAGGACGGCACCGGAGGCGCCCCACGGGTGGCCGAGGGCGAGGGCACCACCCTCGACGCAGATCCGCTCCTCGTGGAGGCCGAGCTCGTCGCAGCACGCGAGCACCTGCGCGGCGAACGCCTCGTTGACCTCGATGACGCCGACGTCGGCGAGGGTGATGTCGTTGCGTCGCAAGAGCTCTCGGATGGCAGGGACCGGTCCGACGCCCGGCAGGTTGGGGTCGACCCCCGCGGTCTCCCAGTCGAGACAGGCCAGACCGGGTATGCCGTCCGCCCGCCTCCGCGCCTCGCTCACCACCGCGACCGCGGCCGCGCCGTCGTTGATGCCGCAGGCGTTGCCGGCGGTGACGGTGCCGTCTGTGGTGAAGGCCGAGGGGAGCCGGGCCAGGGTCGACTGCCGCAGGTGGTCCCGCACCCGCTCGTCCCTGTCGAGCTGGGGGAGCGGCACGAGCTCCTCGTCGAAACGGCCGGCCGCGCGAGCGGCAGCCGCACGTGTGTGGGAGCGGACGGCATACGCGTCCTGTCTCTCGCGCGAGATGCCCCAACGCCGCGCGACCCCGTCCGCGGCCGCTCCCATCTCGGGGTCGCCGATGTCCGCGGGCGCGAAGGGTGCGCGTGAGTAGCGCTGGGGCTCACGGCCGTTGGCGGGCGGCCACATCCGCCAGGGCGCGGTGCTCGCGCTCTCGACGCCGCCGGCCAGGACGACCTCGGAGGACCCTGACCGTACGAACGCCGCCGCGGTCGTGATGGCCGCCAGACCGCTCCCGCACTGGAGGTCGAGGGTGAGCGCGGGCACGGAGACGCCGAACCCCGCAGCCAGCGTGCTCACCCGGGCGACGTTGCCACCGGCTCCCATGCAGTTGCCCAGGATCACGTGGTCGGGGGATTCGAGGTCCAGCTCGGCGCGCAGCGCGCTCAGGACGGGAGCGGCCAGCCCGGTCGTGTCGACGTTCCGCAGAGCCAGCCCGGCGGTCCCGATGGGGGTCCGTCGGGCGGCGACGATGACCGGGGTAATCTCCTTCACGATCGCTCCCGCGAGCGAGACATGGCGAGGAGCCGGGAGCGCACCGCGACGCGGTCGACCTTCCCGGCGGCAGTGAGGGGCAGGTCGTCCCACTGGTGCCACCGGCGGGGCAGGTGGGCGCGGTCGACCAAGCCACCCGCGCGGGCCCGCAGCGCCGCCAGGTCGAGCTCGCCCGACCCCGTGACGACGACCTCGACGACCTCGCCGAGGTCCGGGTGGGGCAGGCCGACGACGGCAACCGCACTGACGTTCGGGAGCGAGAGCACGGCGGCCTCGACGTCGGCGCTCAGCACGGTCACCCCGCCCGTCGTCACCGCGTCGTCGCCACGGCCCTCGACGACGAGTCCCCGGGCTGCGTCCCACCGGCCGCGGTCGCCCACGGT
Organism: Knoellia locipacati; assembly: GCF_044791685.1. Taxonomy (GTDB): domain Bacteria; phylum Actinomycetota; class Actinomycetes; order Actinomycetales; family Dermatophilaceae; genus Knoellia; species Knoellia locipacati_A. The sequence continues at coordinate 3,730,818 of NZ_CP087730.1, read as the reverse complement.
GGCGAAGCCGTCCGCATCCCGGAGCATTGGACCCGCCTGCCCGGCTGCGTAGCCCTCGGCCAGCCACGGGCTGCGGGCCCACACGACACCGTCGCGCAGGTCGACCTCGACCTCGGGGAAGGCCTTGAGCCGCGGCCCGACGCGCATCGAGACGAAACTCAGCTCGGCCGCGCCGTAGTAGTCGACGACCTGCAGGCCGGCCTCGTCGGCGCGGCGGCGAACGGGCTCCGGGAGCACGGCACCGGCGCACACCACGGTCCGCAGCGACCCGATGTCCCGCTCCAGCAGTGAGGACAGCATCTGTGGGGAGAGGTGAGCGGCGGTGCACGTCGCGAGGGCGCGAGCCGCCTCGGCCACGCTCCAGCGATCGAGCGCGACGACGTCCGCGCCGGCGTGAGCCGCGTGCGCGTGGGCGAACGCGAACATCGACCCGCTCGGCGGCGCCGGTACGAGCACGCGGTCCTCGCCGGTGATCCCCGTGAGGCGGCTGACGTGCTCGAAGCTGTCCTCCCACGACGCCAACGACCGCACGACGGTCCGGGGTGCCGCGCTCGTCCCGGAGGTCGTGAGCTCGAGCCAGGAGCGACCGTCGCGCTCTCGCAGCACGCCCATCGCCCGCAGGGCCGCCCGGGCCGCACTCTCACGCACGGCGCCACGGTCTCACACTCGTGCCACCCCCTACGATCGACGCCGTGGCGTGGGCGAGGTTCAGCTCCCTGGACGGGGGCATCATCGAGGCGAGCGGCATCCATGCCGTCACCCACGACATCGACGACGTGACATCAGGCTTCTGGGCCGTCGTCATCACCTTCGAGGGTGACCTCACGGCCGTCCGTATGCCGTCCGTGTCCCGTCGCGCGTCGGCCACCTCCGTCGTGGACTGGACCGGGGTCACGGGGGAGTGGAGCGCGAGCCTGGACGACACGGCATACGTCGAGGGGGTCGAGGAGATCCGCGAGCGGATCGCGCGCGGCACCGTCTACCAGGTCAACCTCTGCCGTGTCCTCAGCTGTCCCATCGAGCCCGAGGTGAGCGTTCAGCAGCTGGGCAACGTTCTCGCACAGGGCAACCCGGCTCCCTTTGCCGCGACGCTCGACATCCCCGAGGCATGCCTCGAGATCGCGTGCGCGTCGCCGGAGGCCTACCTCGTGCGACGTGGTCGGACCGTGACGTCGAGCCCGATCAAGGGCACCGCGCCCACGGTCGAGCAGATGCTTCCCAAGGACTACGCCGAGAACGTCATGATCGTCGACCTCGTCCGCAACGACCTCCAGCACGTATGCCGTCCCGGCACCGTCCGCGTCGACGCCCTGTGCCGCGTCGAGCAGCACCCGGGGCTGGTCCACCTCGTCTCGGACGTCACCGGGACGCTGCGTGACCGGGCGACGTGGCGCGAGCTGCTCGACGCGTCGTTCCCTCCCGGCTCGGTGTCGGGGACGCCCAAGCACACCGCGCTCCAGGCGATCGCGGAACTCGAGCCGGTGCCGCGTGGCCCCTACTGCGGGGCGATCGGCTGGATCGATGCGGACCGCGACGAGGCGCTCCTCTCCGTCGGCATCCGGACGTTCTGGGTGGACCGCGACGGCCCGGCACGGGTCCTGCGCTTCGGGACGGGTGCCGGGATCACGTGGGGCTCGGACGCCCACGGTGAGCTCGTGGAGACCGAGCTCAAGGCCAAGCGGCTCATGGCGCTGGCTCGCGGGCAGGTGCGTCCGTCGGCTCGGGGTTGACTCCGGGGATGTCCTCATGGGAGTCGCCGGACCCATCTGCGATGCTCGTGCCATGAGTGAGATCAGGGTGTGGGTCGACGGTCAGGTCGTGGCTGCGGACGTGCCGTCCGTGCGGGCGCTCGACCACGGGGTGACGGTCGGGGACGGGGCCTTCGAGACGTGCAAGGTGGTCGACGGCGAGGCGTTCGCGATGACGCGACACCTCCGCCGTCTCGGGCGCACGCTGGCCGGGCTCGGGCTGCCGCCGGTCGACGACGCGCGGGTTCGGGACGGCGTCAAGGAAGTGCTGGCCTCGGGCGACCCCATCACCTTCGGCCGCGTACGGATCACCGTCACCGGCGGTGCCGGCCCGCTCGGCTCGGACCGGCACGACTCGCCGGCCACGATCATCATCGCCGCGACGCCGTCCGTCACCCACGCGCCGTCCGCAGCCGTGGTCACGGTGCCGTGGGTGCGCAACGAGCGCGGCGCCACCGTCGGCCTCAAGACGACGTCCTACGCCGAGAACGTCATCGCGGTGACGCACGCACGCTCCCGCGGGGCCGAGGAGGCGCTGCTCGCCAACACCCGCGGCGAGCTGTGCGAGGGGACCGCGTCCAACGTCTTCGTGGTCACGGACGGGGTCCTGCGCACCCCGCCGCTGGACAGCGGCTGCCTTGCCGGCATCACCCGCGAGCTCGCCATCGAGTGGGCCCGCGACGCCGGGATCGAGGTCGTCGAGGAGACCCTGCCGTTCGACGTCCTGCAGAGTGCCGACGAGGTGATCATCACGAACTCCTCGCGTGACGTCCAGGGAGTCCACCTCGTCGACGACCGGCAGCTCGACGCGCCCGGTCCGGTCACCGCCCGCCTCGTCGAGGTCTGGCGGACCGCCGAGGCCGACCTCGGGATGGACCCGTGAGCGACTCACCCCTGCGTGACTCGTCGGCGCGCGGCAGCAGTGCGGCCGGCGACGGCGTCGATCCTGCTCGTGAGTCGTCTGTCGGACCGGCTGCGGGTCGCGACGACGACTGGGCCTGGCGCCAGCGCCTGCGCGCGAGCCCGAAGAGCGCCCGGATCTATCGGATCGGGGTGTTCGTCCTCGGGCTGGTGGTCGTGGTCGTCGGGCTGCTGCTCATCCCGTTCCCCGGGCCGGGGTGGCTCATCGTCATCGGTGGGCTGGCCATCTGGGCGACCGAGTTCGAGCGGGCCCAGCGCATCCTCGAGTTCGTCAAGCGCAACGTGCGGGCCTGGGAACAGTGGGTCAAGCGCCAGAACCCGGTCGTCAAGGCCCTCGTCGGTGTCGTCGGCATCGCGTTCGTCGCCACCATCCTGTGGCTGACGTTCCACTTCTCCGGCATCCCGGGCTTCTTCCCCGACGGCCTCGAGAGCTGGATGCGGACCACCGCCCGCGTCTGAGGTCGAGCGCCCGCCGCCGCTCCGTCCAGTGGCACGGTGATGACGCGGAAACCGTTGATCGTCCCGGATATATCCGGGCACCTCTTCGGTTTCCGCGTCATGGTGTCCTCGTGACGGGGCAGCCCACCCGATTTCGCCAGCGGGAGAGGCGACGGGTATCCTCGTCCAGCCCGTGCACCACTGGGCGCCGGACGTGTAGCTCAGCTGGTTAGAGCGCTCGCTTCACACGCGAGAGGTCAGGGGTTCGAGTCCCTTCACGTCCACCCTCGCCAGCTCGGCTGCCCTTAGTTGCTGATGCGGACTCCGCAGGGCAGATCCGCCAGGTAGACGGTGTCGCGCCCACCCGCGTCGAGCACCACGCTCGGCTGCTCCTTCGTTACCGTCTGGATGTCGAGAGCGCTGGCCGCATTCGTGTCATTGGGGTCCCTCAGCTGGAGCAGGCACTGCTCTCCTCCCTGCCAGTCCTGCACCTCGACCGTAAACCGGCCGGTGGCGCGGAAGGCATCGGTGTCACCGCGGTAGGCAGCGAAGGACACCGGCAGCTCGGCGCTGCCCGGGCCTGCTCGGCGGACCACGCGGCAGGCCGGGTCGCTGACGGTCCACTGGAACGTTCCGGTCTGGGGGATCTGGTAGCTGTGCACGCCATAGAGGGCGTCACGGATGACCTTGACATCGTTGCCGCCCTGCTTGAGGGTGACGCGGCACCCGAGGTCGTTGTCCGAGATCTGGTCGTGGATCTCGAACCGCCACGGACCCTCGGAGGTGTGAGTCCCCGACGTCGTGCCCGTGGACGAAGTGCCACCGTTCCGGTCCGCTGACTGCTTGTTCCAGAGGACCGCAGCGGTGCTGATCCCCACGACGACCACGACACCGGCAGCGCCGTATCGGGCGAGGGGGGAGGTGTGCCACGGGCGCGGTGACCCCCGTGCCGGGAACGGGGAGGACAGCCCAAGTGTCCGCGCGCGGGCTTCGTCGCGCGACGTCGGACCAGAAGAGCGAGGCCCAGACGAGTGATGCCCGGAAGGTGCCCTGTCCCCGTCACCCTCTCCGACGCCGTGCGCGGAGAGGTGCTCACGGGCCCGGGCCGCGACCTCGGGCCGGTCGTGCTCGGCCACCTGGGTGAGAGTCTGCTCTGCGGCCAGCACGCGCGCCGGGTCGTCGTCGTCCAGCCATGGTGCGAGGGCGTCCACCCCGCCGATCCGCACCTGGGGGTAGGAGCTGTTGAGGACCGAGGCGATGCCGTCGGGAACCTCCGCCGGCGTGATCGTCACCCCGGCCGGGCTGCGAGCGAGAAGGATCGCGCCCTCGGCGCCGTAGAGCCAGCGCTGTGGAGTCTGCTTGGCGTCGGACGCCTGCACCTGGTCGAAGGTGTAGCCGTAGGCGTCGTCGACGGAGACGTAGCCGTCGCGATCGAGGTCCGCCGTTCCCGAGCGGAGGCCGTCCACCAGGGCATGCGTGAACACCGACCCCGGGACCGCCTGACCCTCGACCGGCTCGCCCTCGAAGGAGTACTCGGTGCCCCGGGACGCGGTGAGCACGACGCGGCCCCGTCCCTGCCCGAGGAAGTGCTCTCCGATGCCGAGGTCGTCATCGCCCTTGGCGCTCGTGGCGAACGCGCCGCTGAAGCAGCAGTCGAGGATGAGGACCTGACGTCTGGCCCGGCAGTCCTCGAGCTGCGCGAGGAGCCACTGAGCCTCCACTCCGGTGGCCGCGAGGCGGCCCTTGGTCGTGTCGCGAGCAGCGAAGTAGAGCCGCCGCCGCAGGTCGACCAGGCCGTGGCACGACAGGTAGACCAGCACGAGGTCGTCGGGGGACCGGTCGGCGAGGAAGTCGCCGACGGCGACTCGAACCGCATGGGCGGTGCCGTCCTTCACCGATGTGACCGTGAATCCACCGATGTCCGGGTCGGCAAGCACGCTGCGCAGGTCGTCTGCGTCGCGGCCGGGGGACCGGAGACGGCGAAGCGACGTGTCCTCGTAGGCCTCGGTCGCGATGACGAGGGCGAGTCGGCGTTCGCGCGGGAGCTCAGGAGCCGGGCGCGTGTCGGGCGATCCAGGCATCGATGATCCTCTCCTGCTCGCCCGCCGATGCTCCCGACAGCTTGAGAGTGTCGCCACCGATGGTGATCTCGACCTCACGGCGCCGCTGGCCGGCCCAGCCCCGTGCCAGCTCGATGACAGCGCGCACGCCCTCCACGGACGCGAGCTGCACGGCGAGCCAGCCGGCGATGGCCCCGACGCCCTTGGCCCCGTCGGGCGCGGTGGTGGCCTGGACCGGACGGACGTCCTGCACGTCCAGGGCGAGGAACTCGTCTCGGAGCCATCCCGTGACGTCGAGGAGCTCGTCGAGATCCTCGCCGCTCTCCTGAGGAACGTGGACGACCACTTCGATTCCCGCCATCGTGAGACTCCCGTCGCCCACTCGCTGCAGACCGTTGTCTCGGCTGCACTCGAGGCCTACTGCTTGTATACGACTGTCCGGTCCGGAGCGCCAGCCCCTGACTGCGCTGGGCTGCACGAGCAGGGTCCGGTGGAAGACTCCAGGTCGTGAGCACGTACACCCTGACCGGCCCGGACGGCGCCACGTACCCGTCACCGACACCCGGAACGCTGGGTGGACATCGGCGGACCAAGGTCTTCGGCCGTCTCGACTGCCCCACCGCCCTGCGCTGGATCGACCGGGGCGCGTACGTGGCTCACCGTGTGTTCTTCGCCGATGAGGATGCCGCCCGCGCAGCCGGCTACCGCCCCTGCGCGCACTGCCTGCCGCTGCAGTACCGGGAGTGGCGAGCGACGTCGCCGTGACCCACGAGGGGCGCGGGCTCCTGCCACGTGCACCAGCCTTTCGTCTGTCCCGTGGTGAGCAGTTTGTGGACAGTCATCGCCCGACGCCGGACCCTGTCGCCGCCTCGGGCGATTTGGCAGTGTGCTCGTCTCGTCTCGGGCGTACCGTGATGAGCATGGAGCGCACCCTCCCCACCCCCGCGCTCACCGCCGGGGAGCAGCGGTTGCTCGACAGCTTCGCGGCCATCCCCGCGACCCAGCGGGTCCGCCTCGCCAAGCGGACCTCCAACCTCTTCCGTGAGCGCACCCGGTCCAGCTCACCGGGTCTCGACACGTCCGGTCTCACCGGTGTCCGCGTCGTCGATGCGGGCACCCGGACCGCCGTCGTCGACGGCATGTGCACCTACGAGGACCTCGTCGCCGCCACGCTCCCGCGCGGTCTCATGCCGCTCGTCGTGCCCCAGCTGCGCACGATCACCCTCGGCGGGGCCGTCACCGGTCTCGGCATCGAGTCGTCGTCGTTCCGCAACGGACTCCCGCACGAGTCCGTCCTCGAGATGGACATCCTCACCGGCGCCGGGGAGATCGTCACCGCCACACCTGACAACGAGCACGCCGACCTCTTCCGTGGCTTCCCCAACTCCTACGGTTCACTCGGCTACGCGACCCGACTGGTCATCGAGCTCGAGCCGGTCCTGCGGCACGTCGCGCTGCGCCACATCAGGTTCCACGACCTCGAGGCCCTCTGCGCGGCGATCGGCGAGGTCGTGTCGACCCGAGAGCACGACGGCGAGCCGGTGGACTTCGTCGACGGTGTCGTCTTCTCGCGTGACGAGGCCTACCTCACCGTGGCGCGCCACACCGACGAGGGCGGGCGGACGAGCGACTACACCGGCCAGCAGATCTTCTACCGCTCCATCCAGCACGACGACCTCGAGCCCAGGCGTGACCTGCTCACGACCCACGACTACCTCTGGCGCTGGGACACCGACTGGTTCTGGTGCTCACGCGCGTTCGGGGCCCAGAACCCGCGCCTGCGGCGACTCTGGCCGAGGCGATGGCGCAGATCCAGCGCCTACTGGAAGCTCGTCGCCCTCGACCAGCGACTGCACGTCTCGGACCGGCTCGAGGCACGCAAGGGGAACCCTCCACGCGAGCGAGTCGTCCAGGACGTCGAGGTGCCTCTCGAGCACACCGCCGAGTTCCTGCACTGGTTCCTCGACAGCGTGCCCATCGAGCCGATCTGGTTGTGCCCGTTGCGTCTTCGCGGCGAGCGCACGTGGGACCTCTACCCGCTCGAGCCCGGCACCACCTACGTCAACGTCGGCTTCTGGTCGAGTGTCCCGGGCGGCGAACCGGGTGCGGCCAACCGCGCCATCGAGCGTCGCGTCGGCGAGCTCGACGGCCACAAGTCTCTCTACTCGGAGTCCTTCTACTCCCGTGAGGACTTCGACGCGCTCTACGGCGGCGACGCGTATGCCGTCCTCAAGGCGACCCATGACCCTCACGGACGCTTTCCCCACCTCTACGACAAGGCGGTGCGACACGCATGAGCAGCACGACGCGCGAGATCCGGACGATCGCCGACCTCGTCGACGAGGTCGTGGTGGGACCCCTGCCGGTGCGGATCACGGCATACGACGGCTCCAAGCTCGGTCCTGACAGTGCACCGAGAAGTCTCCACATCGCCAACCACCGCGCCGTCTCCTACCTCGCGACGGCGCCGGGCGACCTCGGCATGGCGCGCGCCTACACGACGGGTGACCTCGTCGTCGAGGGCGTGCACCCCGGCAACCCCTACGACGCGATCGTCGACCTCGAGCGGCTGCACTTCCGGCGCCCGGACCCGCGCGTCGTGCTGGACCTCGCCCGGGTCCTCGGACGACGCGGACTCACCCCGCCGCCCCCACCGCCGCAGGAGGCCCTGCCGAGGTGGCGCCGGGTCACCGAGGGTCTGCGGCACTCGTTCACCCGTGACCGCGAGGCGATCAGCCACCACTACGACGTCTCGAACCGGTTCTACGAACACGTGCTCGGGCCGACGATGACCTACACCTGCGCCGTCTACCCCGACCGCGCGAGCGACCTCGACGTCGCCCAGGACAACAAGTACCGCCTCGTCTTCGAGAAGCTCGGGCTCACGGAGGGGGACCGGCTGCTCGACGTCGGGTGCGGCTGGGGAGGCATGGTCCGATACGCCGCCCGTCGCGGGGTGCACGCCCTCGGCGTCACCCTGTCGCAGGAGCAGGCCACCTGGGCGCAGGAGGCGATCGAGCGCGAGGGTCTCGGTGAGCTCGCCTCGGTACGCCACTCGGACTACCGCGACGTCATCGAGACCGGCTTCGACGCCATCTCGTCGATCGGGATCACGGAGCACATCGGCGTGCGCAACTACCCGGCGTACTTCCGGTGGATGCTCGCCCACGTCAGGGAGGGCGGGCTGGTGCTCAACCACTGCATCACGAGGCCCGACAACCGTCCGAAGAACACCGGCGCGTTCATCGACCGCTACATCTTCCCCGACGGCGAGCTCACGGGATCGGGTCGGATCATCACCGCCATGCAGGACACCGGTTTCGAGGTGTTGCACGAGGAGAACCTCCGCGAGCACTACGCCCTGACCCTGGCCGCCTGGAGCGAGAACCTCGTCGAGCACTGGAGCGAGTGCGTCGACGAGGTCGGCGAGGGCACCGCCAAGGTCTGGGGCCTCTACCTCGCCGGCTGCCGACGCGGGTTCGAGCGCAACCATGTCCAGCTGCACCAGGTCCTCGCCACCCGCCTCGCCGAGTCACGCTCGCCCCACGTGCCGCTGCGCCCGTGGTGGACCCCGTGAGGAGGGTGCAGCGGCAGGTAGCGTCTCGACGCATGGAACTGAACGGGTGGAAGTCATGACCGTCGTCATCGTCGGTGCCGGTCTGGCCGGTGCGTCCGCGGCCGAAGCGCTGCGCGAGCGCGGCTACGACGGCGAGGTCGTCGTGTTCGGCGTCGAGGAGCACCTGCCCTACGAGCGCCCGCCGCTGAGCAAGGCCGTCCTGCTCGGCGACAAGGAGGTCGACTCCGCCTACGTCCACGACGATGCGTGGTGGCGCGAGCACGACGTGGACATCCGACCCGGAGTCGAGGTCCAGTCGATCGACCTCGCCGCCCGTCGCGTCGTCACGAGCGCGGGCGAGCAGGCCTACGACTGGCTCGTGCTGGCCACGGGGTCCGAGCCCCGCCACCTCAGGATGGCCGACGACGCCCCTACCCCGGTGCACTACCTCCGAACGGTCGAGGACTCGCTCGCGCTCAAGAACGCCCTGCGCGCCGGGAACAGGGTCGCCATCGTCGGCGCCGGCTGGATCGGCCTCGAGGTCGCCGCTGCGGCCCGCGCCGCCGGAGCCGAGGTCACCGTCCACGAGACCGCCGACCTGCCACTTCTCGCCGTCCTCGGGCCCGAGGTCGCCCAGCACTTCGCCGACCTCCACCGGTCGCACGGTGTCGACCTCCGCCTCGGCTCCGCGGTCACGGCCGACGACCTCGCCGAGGCCGACCTCGTCGTCGTGGGCATCGGTGCCGCCCCCCGAACGGTCCTGGCCGAGGCCGCGGGCCTCGAGGTGGACGACGGCGTCCTCGTCGACGAGCTCCTGCGCACGTCCGACGACCACGTGCTCGCGATCGGTGACATCGCCAGCGAGCAGCACCCTGTCCTCGGGCGCCGGGTGCGGGTCGAGCACTGGGACAACGCCATCGGTCAGGGGAAGGCTGCGGCAGCGACGATCATCGGCGCCGCCGAGCCCTATGACCGGGTGCCCTACTTCTTCACCGACCAGTACGACCTGGGCATGGAGTACTGGGGCCACGTCGGCCCCGACGGCTACGACCGCGTCGTCACCCGCGGCGACTTCACCGGAGCCTTCCGGGCGTGGTGGGTCCGGGACGACACGGTGGTCGCGGCCATGCAGGCCAACGACTGGGACGCGTCCGACGAGATGCGCGCCAGTGTCGGTCAGGCACCGCCCTCCGAGTGATCCACGGCGGGTGAGCCGGCGGCGCTGAGCAGCCACACGGCATACTCCGCGTTCGCCGGATGGAGCTCGTAGCTGCCGGCGTGCAGGTCCACCTCGAGCCCCGCGGCGGCGACGTCGCGACGGAACTCCTCGGGCGGATAGGTCCGGCTGCCGGCCGGACCGGCGGTGAGGTGGAAGCCGATGAGCATCCGACCGCCGGGAGCGAGCAGGTCGCGAAGCATCCCTAGGGCGCGACGCTCGGTGTCCTCGGCCAGCAGGATGAAGACGTTGCCGACCGCGACGACGAGGTCGTATGCCGTGGCTCGCCCGTGTGCCGCCAGCGCCTCCGGCGTGGTCTCGAGGATGTCGAGGGGGAGCAGGTCGATGCCGGGATAGGTCTGCTCGGCCTGACTCACGAGCCTGCGGTCCGGCTCGATACCGGTGACCTCGTGGCCGCGCCGACGCAGTGCCGCCGTCACCCGTCCCATGCCGGCCCCGGCGTCGAGGATGCGGCCACCCCGAGGGGCAACGGCATCGGCGAGCCGGGCCTCGCCGTCGACGTCCTTGCCACCGGCCACGAGCTCGGCGAAGCGAGGTCCGTAGTGGTGGGTGCCCTCTCCGGCGAGTGCCCACCGGCTGGGCGGCACGTCTCCCACGTCTCGCGGCGTGTGGCTCACGCGTCCCGCCCGGTCGCCAGCGGCTCGAGCAACCCCGGCGCACCGAGCCACGCGTCGGGGATCGCGAAGGCGTCGACGAGGGTGCGCGCGTGCGGGGCGAGGTCCTTGCAGAGGACACCGACGTCGTGGATGACCGCCTTGGAGTGCACGGGGGTGAGACGGCCGTGCTCGAGGTACCAGCCTCGGTGGCTCTCGATCGTGGACAGCGCGAAGAGGTCGGTGACGTCGTCGAGCAGCTCCTTGGCAGGCCCCTCCTCGCACTCCTCGACGGCGGCGCACAGCGCCTCGAGCAGGACCCGGTCGATGTGCGCCTCGGCCGCCGCAATGAGGTGGTCCTGGGCATTGTTGAAGATGCGGAAGGCGTCGGCCGGCTCGGCCTTCGCGGCCTTGGACAGGCGCAGGGCCACGCCCTCGAGCAGGTGCTTCTCCCGGTCGACGAACAGGGCGACCTGCCGGCCGCGGTGGCGCTCGGCGCCGTCCTCGTCGCTGCTCGGCGCCCGCGACATGAGCTTGGAGATGAGACCGGCGGCGGGCGTCTTCTCGAGGATCGACGACGCCGTGAAGCGCGACGCGAACGCGATCATCGCCAGCGGCGAGTTGTCCTCGAACGTCTCCTGGAACTCGGTGAGCAGCCCCTTGGCGACGAGCTGGAGCAGGACGGTGTTGTCGCCCTCGAACGTGGTGAAGACGTCGGTGTCAGCCTTGAGGGCGGTGAGGCGGTTGTCGGCCATGTAGCCCGCCCCGCCACAGGCTTCTCGACACATCTGGATGGCGTCGGTGGCGTGCCGCGTGGCTGCCGCCTTGATGCCTGCGGCGCGCGCCTCCAGCTCGCGCTGGCTCTCCTCCGGGGCGCTGCCCTCGTGGCCGGCCACCTCGTGCATCATCGCCACGAGGTCGTTCTGGGCGAGCATGAGCGCATAGCTGCGGGCGATCGCCGGCAGGAGCTTGCGCTGGTGCGCGCGGTAGCTCATGAGGGTGAGCTCCTCGTCGCCTCCGGGCGCAGCGAACTGCCGCCGGTGCAGGGCGTAGCGGGTCGCGAGGGTGAGGGCAGACCTGGTCGCCGCACCCGCTCCACCGGCGACGGACACACGACCCCGGACGAGCGTGCCGAGCATCGTGAAGAAGCGGCGGGAGGTGTTGTCGATGGGCGAGGCGTAGGTGCCGTCGGCAGTGATGTCGCCGTAGCGGTTGAGCAGGTTCCACCGGGGGACGCGGACCGAGTCGAACTCCAGCGTGCCGTTGTCGACACCCGGGAGGCCACCCTTGGCGCCGCAGTCGCCGATCGTCACGCCGGGCATGGGCCGCCCGCTCGTGTCGCGGATGGGGACGAGCACGCAGTGCACGCCGTGCGACTCGCCGTCGGCCGTGACGAGCTGGGCGAAGACGGCGGCCATCCTGCCATCGCGTGCGGCGTTGCCGATGTAGTTCTTCTGCGCGCCGGACGTGGGGGAGTGCACGACGAGCTCGTCGGTGGTCGGGTCATGGGTCGCCGTCGTCTCGAGGTGCTGCACGTTGGAGCCGTGGCCCGTCTCGGTCATCGCGAAGCAGCCCAGGAGCGTGCCGTCGAGCATCCCCGGCACGTATGCCGTGTGGTGCCGCTGGGTGCCCAGGTTGGCGAGCGCTCCACCGAAGAGCCCGAACTGGACGCCGGCCTTGACGAGGAGCGAGAGGTCGCCGTGGCCGAGCATCTCGAAGGCCGTGACCGAGGCGCCGAAGTCCCCGCTGCCACCCATGCCCTTGGCGAGCCCGGCGGACGCGAAGTCCTCGCCGGTGAGGGCGAGCAGCTGGCGGGTCGTGTGGCTGCGGTACTCCTCGGTCGAGAGCTCACCGTTCGGGGGAGCGAAGCGCGAGGCGTCCTCGTGCTCGCGCAGCCGACGGCGCACCTCCCCCCACCGTCCGTCGAGGATCCGAGCCCGCTCGGGGGCGAGGTCGTCCACGGTCACTCCTTGTCCGAGGGGGCGCCCTCGACCGGCCAGGCCGATGAGAGACCGCCCCAGATGAGCTCGGTGAGGTGCTCGTTGAGCGTCTCACGCGAGGTTCCTGATGCAGCCGCACCGGAGCGCAGCCACTCGTCGCCCGCGGCGCGGACCATGCCGACGACGGCATGGCCCCACGTCGCTGCGGGTTCGGTGCCTCGGCCGGCTCCGGCGAGGGCGGCCGCGATGAGCGATCCGATCTGAACCCCCATGGCCCGGCTCACCGTCGAGGCGAGGTCGATGGTCTCGGTGCGCTCCGACGGCGGGACGAGGGGAGCGGCCACGATGAAGCGGTAGACCTCGGGGTCGTTCTCGACGAGCGACAGATAGGCGTCGACGGCGGCACCGAGCAGGGCGCGCGGCTCGGCCGAGCGCTGCGAGACGCGGCCGGTGAACGCGCTGAGGTCGCCGACCGCCCGAGTGATGTCGCGAAGGATGATCCGGTTGACCCGCTCCGCGACGGCCGAGTAGAGCCCGGCCCGGTCGGTGAAGTGCCGGTAGAACACCGTCTTGGACGTGCCGGCGTTGCTCGCGATGTCGTCCATCCCGACTCCGGCCCCCTTGGCGCGGATCGCGCGCAGCGTCGCCTCGACGAGCTCCTGACGCCGCTGTGCGCGGTGACGGTCCCAGCGGCTGCTCCGGCCGTCGACGACCTCGGCGGCGTCGGTGCCGTCGACGTCGCCGGTGGTGTCGGAGCCGGGCAAGGGGTCCGTGGTGCTGCTCACAGATCGGACCGTAGCAGGTGAAAGGAGGTACCTGCTACCGTCAGTACCGGATATGTGTCGCGTCCCACGTGGCCACTTCGTCCGCCCCCCGACAGACCTCAGGAGTCCCCGGTGACATCAGCCAGTCCCCGCCGCGCCGCGATCCTCGGCGGCAACCGCATCCCCTTCGCCCGGCAGTTCGGGCCCTATGCGAACGCGTCGAACCAGGACATGTTCACGGCCGCCCTCGAGGGCCTCGTCGCCCGCTACGGCCTCGGCGGCGAGCGGCTCGGAGAGGTCGTCGGTGGTGCGGTCATCAAGCACTCCCGCGACTTCAACATGACGCGCGAAGCGGTCCTCGGGTCGAGCCTCGCACCGCAGACCACGGCATACGACGTCCAGCAGGCGTGCGGCACCGGCCTCGAGAACGCGCTCCTCGTCTCCAACAAGATCAAGCTCGGCCAGATCGAGTCCGGCATCGCCGGTGGCGTCGACACCGCCTCGGACGCGCCGATCATGGTGACCGAGAAGCTGCGCCGCAAGCTGCTGCGGATCAACCGCTCCAAGACGACGGTCGACATGGCCAGGAGCGCGCTGCGGATCCGTCCGACGGACCTCGGCATCGAGACCCCGGCCAACACCGAGCCGCGCACCGGCCTGTCCATGGGCGAGCACATGGCCATCACGGCCAAGAAGTGGGGCATCACCCGTGAGGCCCAGGACGAGCTGGCGGCGCTGAGCCACCAGAACCTCGCCGCGGCCTACGAGCGCGGCTTCTTCGACGACCTCATGACGTCCTACCTCGGGCTCGCCAAGGACCAGAACCTGCGTGCCGACTCCACCGTCGAGAAGCTCGCCAAGCTCAAGCCGGTCTTCGGCAAGGGCGAGGGCGCGACGATGACGGCCGGCAACTCGACGCCGCTCACCGACGGCGCCTCCGCCGTCCTCCTCGGCAGCGAGGAGTGGGCCGCCGAGCACAACCTCCCGGTGCAGGCGTGGCTCGTCGACGGCGAGGTCGCGGCGGTCGACTACGTCCACGGCGACGAGGGCCTCCTCATGGCTCCCGCGTATGCCGTGCCGCGCCTCCTCGCGCGTCAGGGCCTTTCGCTCCAGGACTTCGACTACTACGAGATCCACGAGGCGTTCGCGTCCACGGTGCTCTCGACGCTCAAGGCCTGGGAGGACGAGGAGTTCTGCACCGAGCGCCTCGGCCTCGAGAAGCCTTTCGGCTCGATCGACCGGTCCAAGCTCAACGTCAACGGCAGCTCGCTCGCCGCCGGCCACCCGTTCGCGGCCACCGGAGGCCGCATCGTCGCCTCCCTCGCCAAGATGCTGCACGAGAAGGGCCCGGGCAGCCGTGGCCTGATCTCGATCTGCGCCGCCGGTGGCCAGGGCGTCGTCGCGATCCTCGAAGGAGCCTGATCCATGGCGTTCAACTACGGACAGTTCGTCAGCGGCGGTCTCGGCAAGCAGCTGGCCACGACGCTCGGCCTCCCGCGGCCGTCGCGCCTGCGTCGCCACAAGCTCGGCGCCTCGCTCGTCCCGGGTGAGGTGCTCGTGGCGGGCCACGGGGAAGCGCCGGTGGCAGAGCGGGTCCGCCACCTCCTCGCCGACGCCGGAGTCACGGTCGCCTCGCAGCCGTCGACGTCGGTCGCCGGGGTCGTGCTCGACCTCACCGCCATCGAGACCCCGGCCGACCTGGAGACCCTGCGCGGGGTCGTCGGCCCGGCGCTGAGGACGCTCGCACCCGCCGGTCGCGTCGTCGTCGTCGGTCGCCCGCCGGAGTCCGCGACCTCGGTCGCCCAGGCTGCTGCGCGTCGGGCCGTCGAGGGCATAGTCCGCTCGATCGGCAAGGAGATGCGTGGTGGCGGAACGGCCAACACTGTCCTCGTTGCCGAGGACGCCGACGCGGGTGTCGACGCGACCGTGCGGTTCCTGCTGTCGGGCCGTTCGGCCTACGTCTCCGGGCAGGTCTTCCACGTGGGTGCACCGGTCGGCGAGCTCGTGGCTCCGGCCGACTGGGACCAGCCGCTGGCCGGCAAGGTCGCGGTCGTGACCGGCGCCGCGCGCGGCATCGGTGCCGCCATCGCCGACACCTTGGCTCGCGACGGCGCGACGATCATCGCGGTGGACGTGCCGGCCGCGGGTGGTCCGCTCGCCGAGGTCGCCAACCGTGTCGGTGGCACGGCACTCCAGCTCGACGTCACCGCGGAGGACGCCGGGGCCAAGATCGTCGAGCACGCCCGGGCGCGCCACGGTGGTTTCGACATCGTCGTCCACAACGCCGGCATCACCCGCGACAAGCTGCTCGCCAACATGGATGCCGACCGGTGGGACTCGGTCCTCCAGGTCAACCTCCTGTCGATCCTGCGCATGAACGAGGCGCTCGTCCCCGCGATGAACGAGGGCGGGCACATCGTCAACGTGTCCTCGACCTCCGGTGTGGCGGGCAACCGTGGCCAGACCAACTACGCCGCCTCCAAGGCCGGCGTCATCGGGATGACCCAGTCGCTCGCGGCCGACAAGGCGATCGTCGACAAGGGCATCACCGTCAACGCGGTGGCTCCCGGCTTCATCGAGACGGAGATGACGGCCAGGGTGCCGCTCGCCACCCGCGAGGTGGGTCGCCTCACGAACTCGCTGTCGCAGGGCGGCCTGCCCGTGGATGTGGCCGAGACCATCGGCTACTTCGCATGGGATGCCAACCGTGCCGTCACCGGCAACACCGTCCGCGTCTGCGGCCAGATGCTCCTGGGGGCCTGATGACCCGGCAGGAGACGTTCGACTCCGCACCCTCGCTTGCCAAGGTCTTCGTCCGCGCGGCGCTGGCCGGCAAGAAGTCGGGCTCCACGCTGCCGGGCAGCGAGCTCGTCCTCACCGGTCACACCGTCGACCGCCAGCACCTCATGGACTACCAGCGGCTGTGCGGCTTCGGTGTGGACGACGTGCTGCCGCACACGTACCCGCACATCCTCGGCTTCCCGCTGCAGGCCGAGCTCATGGCCCGCAAGGCGTTCCCGCTGCCGCTCGTCGGGCTGGTCCACGTCGAGAACGCGATCACGGTGCACCGGGCACTCACCGCCGAGGACGTGCTCGACGTCGCCGTCCACGCCGAGAATCTGCGTGACCACCCCAAGGGTCGCCAGGTCGACCTCGTCACCGAAGTCAGCGTCGACGGCGAGTCGGTGTGGAGCGGTCGCTCGACCTACCTCGCCCGTGGCAAGGGCCACCCGGACGCCGAGCGTGGCGCCGTGTCGCCGGCCATCCCCACGGGAGTCGCCGCGGCCCAGTGGTCGCTGCCCGGCGACCTCGGCCGCCAGTACGCCGCGGTCTCGGGTGACGTCAACCCCATCCACCTGCACGCGCTCACGGCGAAGGCGATGGGCTTCCCCAAGGCCATCGCCCACGGCATGTGGACCTCCGCCCGGGTGCTCGCCGCCCTCGGCCGGTCCGTCAATGGGCCGAGCACGTCCCACGTGTGGTTCAAGAAGCCGGTGCTGCTGCCGGGCAAGGTCGACTTCGTCGTCGACCGGAGTGGCACGCCCGTTGTCGCAGGGCTCCGGGCCACGCGCAAGCCCGAGACCGAGCACCTCGTCCTCACCCTCGAGACGAAGGCCTGACCCCCGCTGACAACAATCGACCAATTGGTCACGAATGGCTCGCGCCAGATGTGACCAATTGGTCGATTGTTGTCGGGCTGCCCTCCACCCTTCCCGACTCTTGCGGATAGGGGACGCAGAGCGCCCGCTCGAGGCGCCAGAGCCGTCCCCTATCCGCAAGAGGTCAGCGCTCAGTCGGGGGATGGGGTGAAGCCGAAGACCCGCCCGTAGAAGGAGAGCTCGCGCCTCAGTGAGTCCTCGATCGCCGACGCGGCCCGGAAGCCGTGGCCCTCGTCCGGGTAGATGACGAGCTCGACCTCCTGGCCAGCGGCGCGCATCCCCCAGGCCATGGCCTCGGCCTGGGCGGGTGGGACGACCTCGTCGATCCCACCCTGGAGCAGCAGCACGGTTCCCTGCACCTGGTCGGCGTGGTGGACGGGCGAGCGCTCGACATAGACGTCCTTGGCCTCCGGGTAGGGGCCGACGAGCCGGTCGAGGTAGCGCGACTCGAACTTGTGGGTGTCCGTGGCCAGCGCCTCGAGGTCGGCCACGCCGAAGTAGCTCGTCCCCGCGGCGAAGACGTCGCTCGTCGTCAGCGTCCGGAGGACGGTGTAGCCCCCTGCGCTGCCGCCACGGATCGCGAGACGTGCGCCGTCGACCCGCCCGGCGTCCGCCAGCGAACGGGCACCGGTGACGACGTCGTCGATGTCGACGACACCCCACTGCCCGAGCAGCCGCTCACGGTAGGCCCGCCCGTAGCCCGTGCTGCCCGAGTAGTTGACGTCGAGCACCGCGAACCCGCGCGTCGTCCAGAACGCCCGGGAGAGCTGGAGCCCTGCCCCGGTCGCCGCCGTCGGGCCGCCGTGCACGAACACGAGGAGCGGTGGGAGCTCGCCGTCGGCTCCCGTGGCGTCCGGGTGCGTCGGCTCGAGGAAGAGACCGTGGACCTCGTCACCGCCACTGTTGGTCCAGGTCCACGGCTGCGCCGTGCTCGCGTATGCCGGCTCGAGACCCTCGTCGCGGCTGCGGCGGACGGTCGTGAACGGACCACCGACGGTGCCGCGGACGACCGCGGGCAGGTCGGAGAGGGTGCCGACGGTGAAGGCGATCTCGTCGCCGGCGGCCTGGAGCTGGCCGAACTCGACACCGTCCGCCCCGACAGGAGCCACCTCGCCGGTGACCGGGTCGAGCACCCCGAGGCGTCCCACGCCGTCCGTCCACCAGTGCACCAGGACGCGCCCGTCGGTGAGGAACGCGAAGTCGCTCAGGCCGAGCACCCACTGCGGCGTCATGTGGTCGACCTCGGCGGTGTGCACCGACTCGACGCCAGCGCCGGTGTGCCGCTTGAGGTTCCACCACCCGGACTCGTCCGAGACGAACCACAGAGCGCCCTCGGCGTCGAACTGCGGCTGTCCCACCGACACGTTCTCGTCCCCGGCGACCACGGTCCAGTCCAGCGGGCCCGACCCGTCGGTCGACGCGACGCGCAGGGTGGTCGTGTCCCACGGCATGTTGGGGTGCTCCCAGGTGACGACGGCGACCCGGGTGCCATCGGCGGAGACGGCTGGGCGCGACACGAAGTCCGACCCCTGCCACAGCACACGCCCGCCGTCGGCGTTGTCGCCGTCGAGCTCGAGCCGCACGAGCGTGTTGACCGGCTCGCCGTCACCGGAGTGGTCCTCACGGACCACGAGCACGCAGCCGTCGCCCAGGACGAGCCCTCCGTAGCGGAAGCCGCCCTCCGGGGTGATCGCGGTCAGCGCCCCGTCGGCCCCGACGACGTGGACCCGCAGGTCCGGCATCGTCGTGACGACGACGGTTCCGGACCGGACGGCATACGCACCGCCGCCGTACTCGTGGACCCGGGAACGGACGTTGACCTCCCCGCCGACCACGTCCTCGACCTCGTCGGTGGAGCCGACATGCCGGACGAGGACGACCCGTCCGCCCTCCCACGGTCGCGACTCCAGCCAATAGGTATCGGCGCCGTCGACCCGGACCTCGTCCAGCGAGCGGGTGGAAGCGGTGAGGGCGCTGGGGGAGAAGGGAGAGGGCCAGGACCCGAAGGGAAGCGCAGGCATGTCGCCACGGTAGTCGCCGCACGATGGGAGCACGGCGGGGTTGGCCCTCATTCTGGGGTGTTGCGCGCGTCCCCGCCGATGACGAACGGCGACGTCACCCCGACGTAGGCGAGGTGGGCCACGAGTCCCTCCCGGGCGTGTCCGAGGTTGTGGCAGTGGTCCATCCAGATGCCCGGGTTGTCGGCGACGAAGGCGACCTCGTAGGTCTCACCAGCCTCCACGTTGAGTGAGTCGAACCACCACGGGCTGCCCGACGCGCGAGTTCCGTTGCGGGACAGCACGACGGCGTGATGTCCATGCAGGTGCATCGGGTGGACCTCGCCCGACCCGTTGACGATCCGCACCCGGACGACGTCAGCCTCGGCCACCATGAACATCGGAACGTCCGGATACATGCCGCCGTTGATGGTCCACCACATCCCGGGCCGGCCGTCGAGGAAGCCGAGTCGCCGGGCGATGACGTACTCGAAGGTCCGCGTCGGCTTGCCGGCGTCGAACTCGAGCGGGGTCGGGGTCCCGTAGGACAACAGGTCCACCTCCTCCCGCGGCGCGCTGGCCGGAGGAGGAGCCGACCCGTCGCCGACCACGATTGAGGCGCCGGCGACCTGCAGCCGCACCGCCCCCACCGGTGGCACCGTGACCTCGAGATCGGCGCGCCCACCGGCCGTGACGGAGACCGACCGGTTGGTGACGGTCGTCGGCTCGTGCACGTCCCGTCCGTCGACGGCGACAACCCTGTATGCCGTGCCGGTCACCCAGACCGGGATGGGACCGGGGTCGGTGTTGATGACTCGCAGGCGCGCCGCGGCCCCCGGTGGGGCTCCGGCCCTGGACTCTCCCGCGCGCCCGTTGAGCGTTCGCTTGCCGCCATAGGTGTGGGAGAGGGCGATGACGTCGACCGTGGACCCGGGCACGACCGCCCGCGAGGTGTCGGAACTCGGGGCGACGACGAGTGCGCCGAGGAGCCCGCCGCGGACCTGGGGGTCGGAGACCTGGTGCGAGTGGTACCAGTAGGTCCCTGCCTGTGCGATGAACCGGTAGACGTGCCGCCCGCCGGGTGCGATCGCGTCCTGGGTGACACCGGCGACGCCGTCCTCGGCGTTCGGCACGTCCACGCCGTGCCAGTGCAGCGTCATGCCCTCGGCGACGTTGTCGTTGCGGACCCGGACCTCGACCAGCTGCCCCTCGACGGCAGTGATGGTGGGACCCGGCGTCCGGCCGTTGAGCGCGAAACCCTCGACCTCCCTGCCGTCCGGCAGACGCACCCTGCCCTGGGTGGCCACGAGGTCGACGACGACGTCCGCCCGGCGGGACGGGTCGGTCACGAGCGAGCTGACGGACCTGTCCGGCGCCTGCCCGCGTCCGGCGTCAGGCGCAAGGGCCCCCACCGACCCGTGACCCGAATGTTCCTCGGGTCCGGCCTGCCCCTGGTGGCCGTCCGCAGGACTGCCCGCCGGCATCCCGGGGTCCATCGTGCCCATCGACATGACGTTGTAGCGATCGGGCAGTCGGCTGGAGAACCACGCGGCGGTGACGACGAGCACCAGCACTCCGGCGAGGCCCAGGGCACCCCACCTCAGGAACCGGGCCAGGGGCCGTGTCACCGCCACGTCCTCGCCCATGTCAAAGACCGGCCGAGGTCAGTTCCACGTCAGCGGCTTCGTCGTTCCCGCCGACACCGGAGGCGGGCTTGTGCCGCGCGACCATCAGGGCCGCCATGAACACCAACAGGGCATTGAGTCCGTGCGCCAACCCGAACAGCGGGCTGTCGACGATGGCCATCCCGAGCCCGTGCTGGACGAAGATGAGCCCGAAGAGGATTCCGGCGTTGCGCCGGGCTTTGGGCAGCTTGGCGCCGAACGAGATCCCGACGAGGATGAGTGCCACTACCGGCATCAGAATCCCGTTGAGGGAGTGGATCTCGAAGGCGATCGCCTCGGGGAATGGTGGCTCGCCCCCGCCCTCTGCTGCTTCGGCGAGGGCCTTGTCCATGACCCCGCCGTTCTCGATGAACCGGTTCTCGCCGCCCACGCCCCAGGCGATCAACGCGGCCTGCAGCATGACGAACCCTGCGATGACCCACCCGAGGACGTTGTATGCCTTGCGCATGTCGCGCCTCCGTAACTGTTGTCGGGTCCGGCACACTCACGTCCGGACGTGGACCGACTGGGGACACAGTGCGGGCACGGCGTCCCGGCCGTCATGGGCGCGGTCCCGGCTCCACCCGGGAACTTCCAGTCCGCGCGACCAGTGGTGGTGGGTGCCATACGGGTATGCCGTGGCTCACCCTGGTGACTCTCCGGTGTGATTTCTCCCGGGCCGAACCGGGACGCAGCCCATGCGGACCGGGACGGCCCGAGCGAACCATCACGGCATGGAACTCATCACCTCGGCTCGCCCCACCAGCGCACCAGACGGGGATGCCCGAGCCCGAGTCGGCGTGAATGCCGTCGGCTCGGTCGCCCTCGGCGGACTGTGCGGGCTGGCTTGGGCCTGCGGCCTCCGCGGGTTCATGGCTCAGGTCACGACCGAACCGTCGAACGTCACGTGGACCGGCACCTTCGTGTTCATCCTCGTGCCAGGTCTGGTCACGGGGTTGCTGTTGGGTTGGGCCGGTCATCTCCGCCACACGTCGTTGAACTCGCGCGGGCGATGGTTGGTCCTCTCACCCTTCGTCTTCGCCGTGAGCCCCCTCACTGACCTCGTGAGGACCGGTGCCACGCTTCAGGGCGGTATGGGCGGCGGAACGCTCGCCGTCCCGGCCATCGGCATTGTCGGTGGCTACGCCCTCGCGGGCCGCCGGGGCTGGGCCCGAGTCGTCTGCGGTCTGGTCGCGCTGTCGGTGATTCCCATCTGGTCACTGACCGCGACTGACGTCGGAGGTGAGGCCCTCGGCCTCACCGGCGCCAGGGGGCTGTGGGTCGCGCTCCACTACTGGACCTTCCTCGCGATCCTCATGGTGGGGTGTGCGGTCCCGCTCCGGATCGGACGTGCCCTGCCCCCTGAGCCGTCCATCGCTGGAGGCCGGCCGTGACCGCCGTCGTCGAGTTCCACGGCCTCTCCAAGTCCTTCGGGGACGTGTCGGCCGTCGACGAGGTCAGTGCCGCGGCACGGCCGGGCGAGGTGACTGCTCTGCTCGGACCAAACGGGGCCGGGAAGAGCACCACGCTGAGGATGCTGCTGGGACTCGTGGAGCCGGACAAGGGGACCGCGACGTTCGCAGGCAGGCGGTACGACGAGCTGCCGGACCCCATCCGCCAGGTCGGTGCGGTCCTCGAGGCCTCGGGCTACCACCCAGGGCGTACGGCGTTCGACCACCTGCGCATCCTGACAGTCGCATCCAGGCTGCCCCGCGAGGCGCCCGAGCGAGTCCTGGCCGAGTGCGGACTCTCGGCTGACGGCGGTCGCCGCGTCGGCAGCTTCTCCCTGGGGATGCGCCAACGGCTGGGGATCGCCGCCGCCATGCTCGGCGACCCGAAGGTGCTCGTCCTCGACGAGCCGACGAACGGCCTCGACCCGCCGGGCGTCCGGTGGCTGCGTGGCTACCTCCGCAGGCTCGCGGACGAGGGGCGCACGGTTCTGCTTTCCAGCCATGCCCTGACCGAGGTGGAGCTGATCGCCGACCACGTGCTCGTCATGGCTGGCGGGCGCTTGCTCAGGTCCTCCAGCCTTGCCGCGCTCCGGGCCGAGGCCGGCGTCGGCTCGTGGGTGCGGACGCCGGACCCGGACCGGCTCGCCCACGCCCTCGACGCGGCCGGCCACACGCACCACCGTACTGACGGTCACCTCGCCGTGGACGCGACACCCGAGCAGGTCGGGGAGCTCGCGGCACTGCACCGGATCGTCCTGCACGGCCTGGAAGGGACGGCGGACCTCGAGAAGGCCTTCTTCCGACTCACCCGGGATCCCCACTCCCCAATGGAACGTCCGCTGTCGGCCGAGGGGGTGCTCTCATGAGGACCCTGCTGGCCGCAGAGCTGCTCAAGCTGCGCAGCACGCGAGCGACGGCGCTGTTGGCGCTCGCGACGCTGCTTCTCGCGGTGCTCACCGTCGCAACGAGTGTGCCCGGAGTCATCGACGAGAACGCATCGCTCTCCCTCGACGACCCCGACCTTCTGGCCATCGTCGTGGGGACCGGCTTCGGCGCACCGTTGGTGTTGATGTCGCTGCTCGGCGTGCTCGCCTTCACCCAGGAGTTCCGCTACGGCACGATCACCTCCACGTATCTGGGCGAGCCGCGCCGCACGCGAGTCCTCGTCGCGAAGGGGCTGTCGTTGGCGCTCGCCAGCGTCGTCATCACCACAGTGACGCTCGCCGTGACCCTGACGCTCACCATCACCCTGATCCGCTCGCAGGACGGCAACGTCACCTTCGCCGCTCAGTTCTGGCAGACCGTCGCGGGCGGGTTCGTGGTCATGGCGGTGTACGGCGTCATTGGCGTCGCCATCGGGGCGCTCGTCCCCAACCAGATCGCGGCGATCGTCGGGGTGGTGATCTGGATGACCGTCGTCGAGCAGATGTTCATCGAGATTCTCCCGGAGGCGGGACGCTGGCTGCCCTTTGCCGCCGCCAGTTCGCTGATGGAGCTGAGTGCGTCGTACGGCGTCCAGTTGCTGTCGGTCGCCATGGGCGGGCTCGTCCTGCTCGGCTACACGGCCTCGTTCGTCCTCCTCGCGCTGCGCGTCACGCCACGGAGGGACGTTCTGTGACCGTAGGGCGCCGGCAGCACCCCTGCCGGCCTTCCTCCCGGGCACGTCTCCGAGGCAGCCCTGCGCAGCGGTCTGGTTCGCCCTGCTGGTCAGCCACCTCGGGCGCTGACCGACTGAGGCACCGAACGCTTGCAGCTCCGTGTTCGACGAGACTCCGGGCCTCAGGTGAGGCCGGCCTCGCGCGCCTTCGCGACGGCGGCCGATCGGTCCGCGACCCTCAGCTTCGCAAAGATCGAGGACACGACGTTCCGGACCGTCTTGGGGCTCACCCCCAGGAACGCCGCGATGGCGGCGTTGTCCCGGCCCTGCACCATGAGGCGCAGGACGTCCCGTTCCCGGGCGGTGAGGTGGGCCAGGGGCCCGTGCTCGCGCTGGAGGGTGGCGAACCACGAGGCCAGCCGGGTCGCCAGGGCGGGGGAGAGGACCGCCCCTCCCTCGGCGACCGTGCGGATCGCGGTGATGACCGACGCCGGTTCGGCGGTCTTGACGAGGTAGCCGCGTGCGCCGGCCTGCATGGCTCGGAAGACGAGGTCGTCGTCGTCGTACATCGTGAGCATGAGGACCGCCGTCCCCGGTGCGGCCGCGATGATCTCCCGGCAGGCCCCGACGCCGTCGAGGTCGGGCATCGTGAGGTCGAGGACGACGACGTCCGGGGAGAGCAGCTCCACGAGGTCCACGGCCTCACGCCCGGTCCCGCCCTGGCCCACGACAGTGACGTCGGGTGTCGTCCCGAGCAGCCCGGCGAGACCCTCCCGGTAGAGCGGGTGGTCATCCACGAGGACGACGGTGGTGGCGGCACCCGGTTGCGACGTCATGGGCGTGACGCCGTCGGGGCGGACGGCGCGGTGGTCGGGAGCTCGGCGCGCACGACAGTCCCACCCTGCGGTCGCGTGCCGATCGTGCACGTGCCCCCGAGCTCCGCGGCCCGTTCGGCCATCGAGGTCAGTCCGACCCCACGACGGTGGGCGGACGGCATACCCACTCCGTCATCCTCGACGACCACGACGAGACGGTCCGCCTCGCGCGCCAGCCGCACCCTGCACGTCGTCGCCTCGGCGTGCCGCGTCGCGTTGTCGATCGCGCTCCGGACGATCCTGTATGCCGCCGCCTCGGTGGCCGCTCCCAGGGGCGCCTGTGCGGGGTCGTCGAGTCCGTCGACGACCACGTCGACCAGCGGTCCGGGCGCCGAGTCAGCGATGAGCCGGACCGCCTCGACGAGGCCGAGCTCGTCGAGCGCTGGCGGCCGCAGGTCGTAGGCGAGGGAGCGCAACGACTCGGCCGACCGGGCCGCGGTCCGGGCGATGTCGCCGAGGAGGCCCCGGGTGTCGTTCGTCGTCGTCGGGTCGGCCAACGCCCGACGAGCGGTCTCGGCCTTGAGGGCCATCGCGGCCATGGTCGGGCCGATGTCGTCGTGCAGTGTCCGCCGCAGGGCCCGTCGCTCCTCCTCGCGCGCGGTCACGATGCGCTCGCGCGACCTCTGGAGCTCGAGCGCCATCCGGTCGGCGCGCAGTCGGCTGCCGAGCTCGCGCGCGATGTCGTCGAGGAGGCGGTGCTCGGTGCGGGAGAACCGCTCGTCCCGGCCGCGACGAGCCAGGACGACGCGGCCCACGACGTCGCCGGACCAGGCGGTCGGGAGGTCGACGACGCCGTTGGCCCGTGACTCCGGGTTCCCCGAGCCGACGGGCGAGCCACCCTCGGGAGCGATCTCGAGGTAGGGAACCCGCAGGGAGCGACGGATGTCCTCGGCCAGCGACGTCAGGGACCGGTTCCGGTCCGCAACCTGCTCGGCGATGCGGCTCAGGGCGACGTAGGGCTCGTGTCGGTCGCCGTAGAAGGTGCGGTTCACGAGGCGTGCGAGGCGGACCCGGAGGGGGTTGGTGCCAAGGGCCACCACCACGGCTCCGACGACCGCGATCGGCCCGTCTGCCACGGCGCCGAAGGCCGCCGCGAGCGCCGCTGTGACCAGGAGATAGGTGGCGACGGCCGTGAGGAGGAGGAGTGAGTAGACGATCGTCCGGGTCAGGACGACGTCGAGGTCGAAGAGCCGGTAGCGGAGCATCGTCACGGTCAGCCCGGCGACGCTGACGAGACCCGGGGCGCCGATGAGGTCGTTCGGCAGCAGCGGCTCGCCGGTGAGGAGCTCGGGCACCATCCAGATGCCCAGGGTGAGGCTCGCCGAGACGACGGCGGATCCGGCCACCCAGAGCACCTGCTGCCGGGCCACATCCGCAGGATCGGACCTCAGGGCCCTGCGGACCTTCATGCCGAGCATGGTCAGGGCCGCGAGGATGACGAGGACGGTGAGTGACGACTGGACGACGACCGAGGTGCGGACCCAGCCGGTGAAGCTCGGGCCGCGAAGGGCCGCCGCGAGAATCGCGACCAGCCACAGGGCCGTGGGGCCGAGCAGCGCGAGCCACGTCAGCCGCGTGAGCGACAGCGTCGCCCCCACCTTCACCGGCGTCGGCGTCGGCGGCGGCGTCGGGAAGTGCAGCAGTGCCGCGATGAGACCTCCCCAGCACAGCAGGAACGCGGCCTGGACGTTGGCGAACCACAGCCACCGGGCCGCGCCGCCGAATGCCGCCGACACAGGAAGTCCCGTCATCGTCGCGAGGGTGCTGCCGAGCAGGCCGCCGGCGAAGACGGCCAAGGCGGCAGGTGCGGTCGCCCGAGGACGGCGGCGGACGGAGTGCACGGCGAGGGCGAAGAGCGCGACGACGAAGGCGAAGGACGACGCGGACCGGCCGATCCGCTGTGCCACCACGGTTCCGGGTGCGTTCCGGGGGAGCGTGACCCGGGAGCCGTCCTCGACGGTGAGGGTCACCGAATCGGCCCGGACGCTGGCCCCGGTGACGATCTGTCCGGGGGTGAGCTGGCAGTCACGGGGGACGTCCGGTCGGACACCGGCGGCGGTCCAGGCCGAGGACGAGGGTGCGACCCAGGCACATTCGGTGGGGTACGCCAGGCGCCAGACGGCGAACACGCAGCCCAGGACGAGGACGACGATGGCCACGACGTGCAGGGGGAACGCGCGTACGTCGCCAGGTGCCATGTCCGGAATGATCCTCGCCGCTCGTGGCGGTGTCAGCCGACCGGAGCACGTCGTGGGTGCCGAGCCGTCAGATCCGGTGGTGGACCCAGACCCCCGGCTCGACGTAGACGGCGTGGTCGTGCTCGACGCTCACGTGCACCGGGTTGAGCGCGAACGGCACCTCGACGTCGCCGCTCGTGTCGAACGGCAGCCCTGTCCACTGACGCCACTCCGCGAGCGTCCCCGAGATCGTCATGGCTCGGGGGCAGACCTTGACGACCTCACCGCCGACGCGGACGTGGAGACGCAGCCACGGGTCCTCGGGCAGCCCGTCCTCCCGCTGCCGTGAGACGTAGTCCTTCATCGGGAGCCGGGGCACGAGGTGCTTGCGGCTGGGCCGCACCGGGGCGACGAGGTCATGGAACCCGTGGCGAGCGGCGTTCTGCCGCTTGGCCTCGAGCATGACCGAGGCGAGCCCGGTGCCCTGGAGGTCCGCGCGGATGGCGACCTCCAGCGCGGACACGTGAGTGGCGGCGCGGCCGGCGACCTCGTCGTACCAGGCCCACGTGATGACGCCGTCCCACCCGTCGTCCGGCAGCTCGGTGCGCCCGATCTCCTCACCCATCGCGAAGGGGATGGAGTGCGACTTCGCGACGAGGCGGCCCGGCTCGGCCGCGTCCCAGGCGACGAGGGTCCACGCGGCGAAGGTCGTGGACGCGCGCGAGTAGTACTGGTCGCTCACCGGGTCCCACTTCATGAACTCCGGCCACGGGTCCTCGAACTCCCGGAGCAGGGGCGCCAGGTCCGGGCGCTCGGCGAGGCTGGCGATGACGAGGTCCATGCCAGTGACGGTCGCACACCGGTGCTGCGTCACGCCTCCGTTTTTCGCTTCGCGGCCGGGCGTGCCGCGCTCACCGGCTCCGCATCCGCCGCCAGGCATGAAGCGCCAGCCCGGGCACGGCGGCCACCGCGAGGATCTTCACCACCACGTCCCACGCGAGGGACGTGGTGCCGAGCAGCGCTTGGAAGGGGGCGGCATACAGACCGGCGACGAGGAGGACGGTGGCTGCCAGTACCGCGAGGTCCAGGGCCCGCGCACGCCTGCCGCCACCCTGTCCTCGACGCGCCCGCAGCGCCAGGGCTATCCCCAGCTGACCGGCGCCGAGCGCGAGGAACACCGCGGTTCGGCGCTGGTGCTCGTCGCCGCTGACGAAGCCACCGACGAGCAGCGCCATCACGGTGAGTGACAGGGTGACCGCGACGAGCCGCGCCACCGCAGCGCGCGGGAAGATCGGTTCGTCCGGCGCCCTCGGCGGCTTCGACATCTCGTCGGGACGGAGGGGCTCGGATCCGAAGGCCACGCCGACGAACCCGTGGGTGAAGAGGTTGATCCACAGGATCTGCGCGGGCAGGAGCGGGAGGGTCAGCCCGATGGTGAAGCCGCCCAGCATGACGCCCACCTCCGCCAGACCACCCGAGACGGCGAAGGTGAGGAACGACTGGATGTTCGCGTAGATACGACGCCCTTCCTCGACGGCGGCGGTCACCGACGCGAGATCGTCATCGGTGAGGACCAGGTCGGCCGACTCCTTGGCCACCTCCGTGCCACTTCGCCCGGCTGCCACCCCGATGTCCGCGCGTCGCAGAGCCGGAGCATCGTTGACCCCGTCACCGAGCATCGCCACGACCTCACCCCGACTCTGGAGGGCCTCGACGACGTCGACCTTCTGGTCCGGCTTCACACGGGCGACCACGGTGAGGTCGCGACAGCGGTCAGCGGTGAGCGTGTCTGGCGTGACCCCGTCCACGGGGAGCACGTGCGGGTCGGCGATACCGACGCGTGAGGCGATGGCGTGCGCGGTCCCGGCGTGGTCCCCGGTCACGAGCACCACCCGGATGCCGGCCTGCCGCAGCCCACGCACGACCTCCGCAGCGGTCGTGCGCGGAGGGTCGCCGATCCCCACGAGCCCGGCCAGGGCCCACTCCTCCCCGTCCGTCCGATCGGCGACGGCGAGGACCCGCAGCCCCGAGGCCGCCAGCTCCGCGGCGACCCGGGTGACGACCGCAGTGGCGGGCACCAGCTCGAGCTGCCCCAGCACGGCCTCCGGCGCTCCCTTGAGCACCTCGAGCTGGTGCCCGTGTGCGTCACGGTGCGTCGTCGTCATCGTGCGTACGTGGTGGTCGAAGGGGCTCTCGGCCGTCCGTCTCCAGGCCGAGCGCCAGGCCTCCGGGCGTGGGCCCGACTTCGCGGCGAGAGCCAGCAGGGCTCCCTCGAGAGGATCCCCGATCACGGTCCAGGCGCCCTCGTCGTGACGCAGCTCGGCGTCGTTGCAGAGCACCACGTCCCGCAGGAGGCGGTGCAGCTCCACGTGCGTCTCACGGGGTCCACGGTCCGATGCCGCGATGGCGCCCTCGGGGTCGTAACCCTCCCCGGTGACCGCGAGGCGCTCCCCGTCGACCCATACGACCTGCGCCAGCATCCGACCCTCGGTGATGGTGCCGGTCTTGTCCGTCGCCACCACGGTCACCGATCCCAGCGTCTCCACCGCCGACAGGGTGCGCACGACGGCGTTGCGCCGTGCCATCCGGTGGGCGCCCAGCGCCAGGCCGACAGTGACGACGGCGGGCAGCGACTCCGGTACGGCGGCGACAGCGAGGCTGAGGCCGACCACGAGCATCTCGGTCCACGGCCGGCCCTGAACCAGCCCGATACCGACCACCAGGACGGTCAGGACGAGGACCAGCGCGACCAGTGCGCGGCTCAGGGCGGCGAGTCGCCGTTGGAGCGGTGTGGGCCGGTTCCCCGTGGCGGCGATGAGCGCCGCGATCTGGCCGATGCCGCTGGCGGCCCCGGTGCGGGTGACCAGCGCGGTGGCGCTCCCTCGGGTGACCCGGGTACCCCCGATCACCTCCTCCCCGGCGTCGTGTGGCACGGGAAGCGACTCCCCGGTCACCGGGGCCTCGTCCAGCTCGAGCCCCCGGCCGCCGACGACCACGGCGTCGGCCGGGACGATGTCGCCTGCGAGCAGCTCCACCACGTCACCGGGGACGAGCTGGTCCGTGGGCAGCTCCACGGTGCAGCCGTCGCGTCGAACGCGCGCCGTGGCGGCGACCAGCTTGCGGATCTCGTCCATCGCACGTTCGGCGCGGAACTGCTGGACGACGCCCACCGTGGTGTTGAAGACGACGACAGCCAGGATGATGGTGGTGTCCGGCCAGTCACGCAGCGCCGTGGTCACGGCGGATGCGGCGAGGAGCAGCAGAATCATCGGATCCCGAAGCTGTTCCACGGCGCGCGCGAGCACTCCACGCCGTCGGGGTTCAGGAGCCCGGTTGGGCCCGATCTCCGCGAGGAGCCGCTCCGCCTCCCGCGACGTCAGACCTGCAGGCACGATGTCGACGGGCACGACATCCCTCCCTCGGGTGGTGAGGAGTTCAGTCAAGGTCGTGCTGCAGGTCCCCGCGAGTGCCGAAGGTCCCGCCCTCCGCGACCAGACGTCAGGAGCGGTCGACGGCCATCTCGCCCAGCGCGGACCACTCGGTGCCCGGGACGCTGGCGTTGACGATCCGCGGCGTCTCGGCGAGGTGCGGTGGCAGGTCTTGCTGCGCGGCCCTGAAGTGGTCGGAGCCGACGTGGGCGGCGCCCGCCTCGTCGTCGCGGAACGCCTCGACGAGGACGTACTCGTGCGGGTCCTCGAGGCTGCGCGACCAGTCGAACCAGAGGCAGCCCGGCTCGGCGCGCGTGGCCTCGGTGAAGGCGCGCGAGATCTCCGGCCAGCGGTCGGCGTCCTCGGGGCGGACGAGGAAGCGGGCGGTGATGAAGATCAAGGGAGGGCTCCTTGGTGGGTGCGTTCCAGCGCCTGGCGAATGCGCCCGACCCTACCGACGCCCCCGGGAACTGCGTCGCGCCCGTGGTTTTGCGGCGGATAGCATCGGTATGCCGTGCCGGGACGTCCGAACACGGCATACCTTCCGCAGTTGTCACCCCAGGAGAAGCCTGTGTCAGCCCAGATCAGCGTCCACGTCGCCGGAGACGAGCGATCGGTGGACCCGGGGACGACGGCGGGTGACCTCTTCGAGGGCCAGCGTGACGTTCTGGTGGCCCGGGTGGGCGGCGAGCTGCGCGACCTCGCCCACGTCCTCGCCGACGGCGACCAGGTCGAGCCGGTCACCGCACAGGAGCAGGACGGGCTGGATGTGCTGCGGCACAGCGCCGCCCACGTGCTCGCCCAGGCCGTGCAGCAGGTGCACCCGGACGCCAGGCTCGGCATCGGACCGCCCGTGCGCGACGGCTTCTACTACGACTTCGACGTCGCCGAGCCGTTCACCCCGGACGACCTCAAGGCGCTCGAGAAGGTCATGCAGAAGATCGTCAACGAAGGCCAGACCTTCGTGCGGCGCGAGATCAGCGACGACGACGCGCTCGTCGAACTTGAGAACGAGCCCTACAAGTGCGAGCTCATCGGTCTCAAGGGCGGAGCGGCCGGCGACAAGGCCGAAGGAGCCGACGTCGAGGTGGGTGGGGCCCAGCTCACGATCTACGACAACGTCCGCCGCGACGGCACCCGCGCGTGGGGCGACCTCTGCCGGGGCCCGCACGTGCCCACGACCAAGGTGCTCGGCAACGCCTTCAAGGTCATGCGCAGCGCCGCCGCCTACTGGCGCGGCTCCGAGAAGAACCCCCAGCTGCAGCGCATCTACGGCACCGCGTGGCCGACCAAGGACGACCTCAAGGCCTACCTCGACCGTCTCGCCGAGGCCGAGAAGCGCGACCACCGCAAGCTCGGCGCCGAGCTCGACCTCTACTCCTTCCCGGACGAGATCGGCTCCGGCATGGCCGTCTTCCACCCCAAGGGTGGGGTCATCAAGCGGGAGATGGAGGACTACGTCCGCCGTCGCCACATCGAGGAGGGCTTCGACTACGTCGGCACCCCGCACATCAGCAAGGAGGGGCTGTTCCACACCTCGGGTCACCTGCCCTACTACGCCGACACGATGTTCCCGCCGATGGAGCTCGAGCACGCCGAGTACCGCCTCAAGGCGATGAACTGCCCGATGCACAACCTCATCTTCCGGTCGCGCGGTCGCTCCTACCGTGAGCTGCCGCTGCGGTTCTTCGAGTTCGGCTCGGTCTACCGCTACGAGAAGTCCGGCGTGGTCCACGGCCTCACCCGGGTGCGGGCCATGACCCAGGACGACTCGCACTCCTACGTCACGCCCGAGCAGGCACCCGCGGAGGTCGAGCACCTCCTCGACTTCGTCACCGGGCTGCTCAAGGACTTCGGCCTCGACGACTACTACTTCGAGCTCTCCACCCGCGACGAGGAGGGCGACAAGGCCGACAAGTTCATCGGCTCGGCCGAGCAGTGGGAGACCGCCACCAAGGTCCTCGAGGAGACCGCCGGCAAGTACGGCGTCGACCTCGTGCCCGACCCGGGAGGTGCCGCCTTCTACGGGCCCAAGATCTCGGTCCAGGCCCGTGACGCGATCGGCCGCACCTGGCAGATGTCGACGATCCAGTACGACTTCAACCAGCCCGAGCGGTTCGGCCTCGAGTACCAGGCCTCCGACGGCTCACGCCAGCAGCCGGTGATGATCCACTCGGCCAAGTTCGGGTCGATCGAGCGGTTCATCGGCGTCCTCGTCGAGCACTACGCGGGCGCGTTCCCGGTGTGGCTCAGCCCCGTCCAGGTCCTCGGGGTGCCCGTCGCCGACGAGTACAACGACTACCTCTGGGACGTCCTGTCTCAGATGAAGGCCAAGGGCATCCGGATCGAGCTCGACGAGAGCGACGACCGGTTCCCCAAGAAGATCCGCAACGCGAGCAAGTCCAAGGTGCCGTTCATCCTCATCGCCGGCGAGGAGGACCGGGCCGCGGGCGCGGTCTCGTTCCGCTACCGCGACGGCTCGCAGAAGAACGGCGTGCCGGTGCAGGACGCGATCGCCGAGGTGCTCGCCGCGGTCGAGTCCCGCGCCCAGGTCTGAGCCGGCCGCGGCTGCGCCATGACTCCCACCGCTCCTGTGCGCATCCGCCTCGCCGAGCCACGTGACGCCTTCGCCGTCGCGGCGCTGACGCTGCAGGACGACCGAGAGTGCGGGGCGAGCATCGAGCCGGGCTTCCTCGACACCTTCGCCGACGCCTGGCTCGCCGACCGCGACCGGGTGACCTTCCTCGCCGAGGAGCAGGACGGTCGCCCGGTCGGCGTGCTCACCGCCTCGGTCGTCACCCAGCTCCCCAGCTCGCGACGCCGGGTCTCGCGGTGGCTCCACGTCTCCCTGGTGTTCGTGACCGCCGACTCCCGTGGGGCGGGTCTCGGTACCCGGCTGCTCGGAGAGCTGCAGGAGTGGTGCAGGACCCACGACGTCTCCCGCGTGCAGCTCGAGGCCGCGCCCGAGGCCCGCTCCCTCTACGCCCGGGCCGGCTTCGCGGCCCCGGCCGCCGCGCTCATGGAGTGGCGCCCGACCCCGTCTGTCTAGGATCGGTCCATGACGGATCAGCGGCCCGGTGGCGACATCCCGACCGAGGCCGAGCACGAGCTCGTGGGGGTCCCCGACGGGTTCGACCGGCTCTGGACGCCTCACCGCCTCGCCTACGTCACGGGGGAACGGCCCTCCCAGGAGGCCGGCGACGGGTGCCCCTTCTGCACGGCTCCCGACCGCGACGACGAGGACGGCCTCATCGTCCACCGCGGCGAGCACTGCTACGTCGTCATGAACCTCTTCCCCTACAACCCCGGCCACGTCCTCGTCTGCCCCTACCGGCACGTGTCCCTCTACATCGACCTCACCGACGAGGAGACGGCGGAGTTCACCGCGCTCACGAAGGCTGCGATCCGGGGCCTGCAGGAGTCGTCGGGCCCGCAGGGCTTCAACATCGGCATGAACCAGGGAGCGGTGGCCGGGGCCGGTGTCGCCGCCCACCTGCACCAGCACATCGTCCCGCGGTGGGGCGGCGACATGAACTTCCTGCCGGTCGTGGGCCAGACCAAGGCGCTCCCCGTCCTGCTCGAGGACGCGCGCGCCCGACTTGCCGCAGCCTGGCCGGGGGAGTGAGCGGCGCCCACTAGGCTGACGCCACCATGCTCAACAAGTACGCGCGCCCCTTCTTCACCAAGCTCTTCACCCCGCTCGCCTCGCTCCTGCTCAGGCTCGGGGTGAGCCCCGACGTCGTGACGATCGTGGGCACCCTCGGGGTCAGCCTCGGTGCGCTCGTCTTCTACCCGAGGGGCGAGTTCCTCATCGGGACGCTCGTCATCACGGCGTTCGTCTTCTCCGACACGGTCGACGGCATCATGGCTCGCCGCTCGGGCCGGTCGAGCACGTGGGGTGCCTACCTCGACTCGACCCTCGACCGGGTGGCCGACGCCTCGGTGTTCGGCGGGCTCGTCCTCTTCTACGCCGGTGGGCAGCACCTGCGCCCCGACAGCGCTCTCCAGGTGCCGCCGGGGGTCATGGCGGCCCTCGCCCTGGCCTGCCTCATCCTCGGCATGGTGGTCTCCTACGCCAAGGCTCGTGCCGAGGGCCTGGGCATGACGGCCAACGTCGGCATCGCCGAGCGCGCCGAGCGCCTCGTCGCCGTGCTGGTGACGACCGGCTTCGTCGGCTGGTTCGTGCCCGAAGTGTTCCTCACCGTCGTCCTCGGACTCCTCGCCCTGGCGAGCTTCGTGACCGTCGTCCAGCGGATGCTCGAGGTCCGCCGACAGGCCCTCGACGTCGCGTGAGCCGCTTCCCCGGAACCGTGCTCTCGCGAGCCGCCGACACCGTGACCGTGGCCGGCTTCCGGGTCGGCTGGTCCCTCATCCGTCGTATGCCGGAGCGCTCGGCCTACGCGCTCTTCGACCGGATCGCGGACCTCACCGTCGCCCGCGGCGGCGGAGCGCGGATGCGCGCCAACTACGCGACGGTGCGCCCAGAGCTCGACGACACCGCGCTCGACGCGCTGGTGCGCGAGGGCATGCGGGCCTACATGCGCTACTACTGCGAGGCGTTCCGGCTGCCGGTTCTCACGCCCGACGAGCTCGCCGCGCGCGTGCGGGTCGAGGGCGACGGCGCGATTCGTGAGGTGCTCGGGGCCGGCGGTTCGGTCGTCTGCTTCCTCGGCCACCTCGGCAACTGGGACCTCGCCGGCGCCTGGGGCGCGGTCCACCTCGGACCCGTGACCACCGTGGCGGAGCGGCTCGAGCCCGAGGAGGTCTTCGGGGAGTTCCTCGCCTTCCGCACCGGCCTCGGCATGACCATCCACCCGCTCACGGGCGGCCCACCGCCCTTCCCGCTCCTGCGTGAGGCCGCCAAGGGTGTCGGGCTCATCCCGCTCCTGGCCGACCGCGACCTCTCCCGCGACGGGGTCGAGGTCGACTTCTGTGGCGAGCCGGCGCGCATGGCCGCAGGTCCCGCGGCACTCGCCCTCGCCGGGAGGCGCCCGCTGCACCCCGTGTCGATCCGGCACGAGCGACGCGACGCGGGCTGGGGCATCGTCATCACCTTCCACGAAGCCGTCGAGGTGCCCGGCTCCGGCACGACGCGCCAGAAGGTCTCGGCCATGACCCAGTCCTGTGCGGACGTGCTCGGTGAAACCGTGCGCACCCACACGGCCGACTGGCACATGCTGCAGCCCGTCTTCACCAAGGACCTCGACCTCGACCGGCTCGCTCGGGCAGGTGTCACGTGAGGATCGGCCTGGTCTGTCCCTACGCCTTCGACGTGCCCGGGGGAGTGCAGTTCCACGTCCGCGACCTCGCCGAGTTCTTCCTGGCGCAGGGGCACGACGTCCGCGTGCTCGCACCGGTCGACGACCCGGAAGCCAGCCTCCCGGCATACGTCACGTCGTGCGGACGCGCGGTCCCGGTGCGCTACAACGGATCCGTCGCACGCCTGACTTTCGGCCCGGTCACCTCGTCGAGGGTGAGCCGGTGGCTGGAGGACGGCGACTTCGACGTTCTGCACCTGCACGAGCCGATCACGCCGAGCGCATCGCTCATGGCGCTCTGGGCCTCGTCCGAGCCGGTCGTCGCGACGTTCCACACCGCCAACCTGCGCTCCCGGGCCATGCACGCGGCCAACCCGCTGCTGCGGACCTCGACCGAGAAGATCCGCGCCCGGATCGCGGTCTCCGAGGAGGCGCGACAGACCGTGCGGCGACACCTCGGTGGTGACGCCTACATCATCCCCAACGGCGTCGACACGAGCCGGTTCACGCCGGACGGCGCGACGACCCAGTGGTCGGGCACGTCGGAGCGTCCCACCTTGGCCTTCCTCGGACGGATCGACGAGCCGCGCAAGGGGCTCGACGTCATCGTCGCCGCGATGCCACGCATCCTCGACACCCTGCCCGGCGCCCGACTGGTCGTCGCCGGACCCGGTGAGGTCGAGGAGATCTCGTCGGGGCTCGACCCGCGGGCGCGCTCCGCGACCGAGTTCCTCGGGGCCGTCTCGGAGGACGACAAGGTCGCACTCCTGCGCTCGGCCGACCTCTACGTCGCGCCGCACACGGGCGGTGAGAGCTTCGGCATCGTGCTCGTCGAGGCCATGGCCGCCGGCGCCCCGGTGCTCGCGAGCGACCTCGAGGCGTTCGTCGCCGTGCTCGGCGACGGGCCGGCCGGCCGGACCTTCCCCGTGGGCGACAGCCACGCGCTGGCCGACGCCGTCATCGAGCTCGTCGGGGACCCCGACGAGCGGCACCGACTGCGCGACCTCGGGCTGCGGCGGGCACGCTCGTTCGACTGGAACGTCGTCGCCCAGCGGGTCATGGCCGTCTACGAGACGGTCATCGAGGGCGCCGACCACTCGCCGGTCGAGCCCATCCTGCGAGGCGGGCTCCTGGGCCGCCTGCGCTGGCCGACGAGAGGTGAAGGGTGATGAGCAACATCGACGTCCTCCAGGTCGCGACGATCGTGGCCCTCGTGCTGCTGGCGGCGGCCTGGTACCTCTCGTACTCCGCCTCCCGCCTCGACCGGCTCCACGCCAAGGTCGAGGGTGCCGTGTCCGCGCTCGACGCGCAGCTCGTCCGTCGCGCCGAGGCGACGCTCGAGCTCGCCACGAGCGGGGCGGTCGACCCGGCCACCTCGCTGCTCCTCGCCGACGCAGCCAGCGAGGCCTTGGAACGGCACACGCACCACCCCCTGAGCCACGACCCGCTCGACGGGCAGACCTTCGCCGGGCGCGAGGACACCGAGACCAACCTCACCGAGACGCTGCGGGCGGCCCTCGTGGCCGACACCGTCGAGGACCTGCGCCGCGACGTCGACAGCCCCGGCGCCCTCGCGCTCTCACGCGTCGAGTCCACCGCACTGCGCGTGCAGCTGGCCCGGCGCTTCCACAACGACGCGGTCCGTGAGGCGCGCCGGGTCCGGTCCAAGAAGGTCGTGCGCGCGTTCCGCCTCGCAGGTCACGCTGCCCTGCCCCAGGCCGTCGACTTCGACGACGACCTTCCCCCTGCAGTGGTCGACTGAGCCAGCCCTACACTTGCGCGCATGAGTGAGTCCAGCGCCGTCCAGACCAACACAGCCGCAGCCTCCACGGAGTCCCACACGGGCACGACCCGGGTGAAGCGCGGCATGGCCGAGATGCTCAAGGGCGGCGTCATCATGGACGTCGTCAATGCCGAGCAGGCCAAGATCGCCGAGGACGCCGGCGCCGTCGCCGTCATGGCACTCGAGCGCGTCCCGGCCGACATCCGTGCGCAGGGTGGCGTGTCCCGCATGTCCGACCCCGACATGATCGACAGCATCATCGAGGCCGTCTCGATCCCGGTCATGGCTAAGGCCCGCATCGGCCACTTCGTCGAGGCCCAGGTCCTCCAGTCACTCGGCGTCGACTACATCGACGAGTCCGAGGTCCTCACCCCGGCCGACTACGCCAACCACATCGACAAGTGGAACTTCACCGTCCCCTTCGTCTGTGGCGCGACCAACCTGGGCGAGGCACTGCGCCGCATCACCGAGGGTGCGGCGATGATCCGCTCCAAGGGTGAGGCCGGCACCGGCGACGTCTCCAACGCCACGACCCACATGCGCAAGATCCGCGCCGAGATCCTCCGCCTGCGCGGCCTCCCCGCGGACGAGCTCTACGTCGCCGCCAAGGAGATGCAGGCCCCGTTCGACCTCGTCAAGGAGGTCGCCCAGGCAGGCAAGCTCCCCGTGGTCCTCTTCACCGCCGGCGGCATCGCGACCCCGGCCGACGCCGCGATGATGATGCAGCTCGGCGCCGAGGGCGTCTTCGTGGGCTCGGGCATCTTCAAGTCCGGCAACCCGGCGCAGCGCGCCGAGGCGATCGTCAAGGCGACGACGTTCCACGACGACCCCGACGTCATCGCCAAGGTGTCACGCGGGCTCGGCGAGGCGATGGTCGGCATCAACGTCGATGAGATCCCCGAGCCCCACCGCCTGGCCGAGCGCGGCTGGTAGGCCGTGACGACGGGGGCAGCGGCCGGCACTGACGGTCCGCTGCTCCCCGACGTGCTCGACTGGGTCAGAGAGCTGCAGGGGCTCTTCTCGAGCCTGCTTCCCGTGCTCCTCGGCCTCGGGGTCCTCGCCCTGTGGTTCGGCACGAGGCGGCTCAGGGTGCCGGCGTCGACGGTGCCGGCAGCCCTGGCCGCGGGCTACGACCCAGTCCGCCCTCCACCGGTTCCGGTGGGCCGGTGGAACGCTCGGGTGACCGAGCACGGCTACCGCGAGCTCCACGGCCACAGCGGCGTGATCCACCTCGAGAACGGCTGGCTCGGCTTCCACCTCGCCGGCGTCCCGACGCCGACGTGGATCGTGCCCACGACGCACCTGCGCGCCGGCAAGTACAGCGTGCTGTCCCAGGCCGAGGTCTGGATCGACTCCGAGGAGACGGGGCGGCTCAGCATCACCGTGAGCCACGAGCAGATCCCCGTCGTCGTGGGCTACGACCTCAAGAACCGCGGTCAGAGGCGCCACGCCGACGAGTTCCTCTGGCTGCTTCACCAGTCCGGCGCACGGGTCCAGCAGGACTGACGAACCCGGCACGCCTCCGACAACAATCGACCAATTGGTCACGAAGTGCGCCCATCTGGTCACGGACTGCGACAACAATCGACCAATTGGTCACGAAGTGCGCCCATCTGGTCACGGACTGCGACAACAATCGACCAATTGGTCGATTGTGGCGGCCAGGGGTGGCGCTCAGTGGGGGATGCGGTGGGGGTGCGTGTAGACGCTCATCCGGCGGTCGCGGGCGAACGCGACGAGGGTGACTCCGAGGCGGTCGGCCGCCTCGATCGCCAGGGACGACGGAGCCGACACGCACGCCAGCACCGCGATGCCCGAGACGGCCGCCTTCTGCACGATCTCGAAGCTCGCCCGGCTCGACACCACGAGCAGCCCACCCTCGGTCGCCACGCCCGTCACCAACGCGGCGCCGAGCACCTTGTCGACGGCGTTGTGGCGGCCGATGTCCTCGCGGACGATGGCGAGCAGCCGAGCCGCCCCGACGCCACCGGGCGCGGGAGCCAGGCCGGCTCCGTGGGCGCCGCCGGTCTTGTCGAACACCGTCTGGCGTGAGCGCAGCTCCTCGAGCGCGTCGGCGACGACATCCGCCTCCCACACGACCTCGGGTGGGGGCCGGCTCATGACGGCGTCGACCGCGTCGACCGCGGTGGTGCCGCACAGCCCGCACCCTCCGAGCGAGGCGAGGTTGCGGGTCGAGGTCACGGCGAGCTCGTCCGAACGGCCCGGCACCTCGAGGTTGAGAACGTTGAGGGTGTCGAGGTCGGAGCAGAACCGCGCGGTCACGACGTCCTCGCGACGCGCGATGACGCCTTCGGCCCGGAGCAGCCCGTGGGCGAGGTCGATGTCGTGGCCCGGCGTGCGCATCGTCACCGTGAACGTCGTGCCGTTGACCCGGACCTCGAGTGGTTCCTCGCCGGCGACCGTGTCGATCGAGCGGGTGGTCTCACCGTCGAGGTCGATGCGGACAACCTTGTGACGTGAGGTGACCCGGCCCATCAGCGGGCCTCCAGCCGGAGACCGTCCACCGCTGCTCTGCGTCCCATGGGTCCATTCTCCCCCGTCAGGTCACGGCTGCGCGCGAGGCGAACTCGGCACGCTCGAACTCGTGCCCGTCGAGCACCTCACGCAGGTGGACCGCAGCGGCGAGGACGTCCTCGTGCGACAGGTAGAGGGGAGCGAAGCCGAGGCGCACGATGTCCGGCTCGCGGAAGTCCCCGATGACCCCGCGTGCGATGAGAGCCTGCACCACGGCATACGCCTGGGGGTGACGGAGGCTGACCTGTGAGCCACGCGCCTCGGTCCGCGGCGTGAGGACCGGCAGGTCGATGCCGAGGCCGTCGAGGCACTCGACGAAGAACCCGGTGAGCGAGAGCGAACGTCGCCTCACGTCGGTGATCTCCAACCCGTCGTATGCCGTGAGCGCACCTTCCAGCGCGGCGATCCCGAGCACCGGGGGAGTCCCCACACGGGCCCGGGTGATGCCGTCTGCCGGGACGTGCTCGGGCGACATGGCGAAGGGAGTCGCATGCCCGTTCCACCCGAGGATCGGGTTGGTGAACGCGTCGAGGTGCTCCGGTGCGACGTAGATGAACGCGGGGGCGCCGGGGCCACCGCTGAGGTACTTGTAGCCGCAGCCCACGGCGAAGTCGGCCCGCCCGGCGGCCAGCCCCACGTCGACGACACCGGCCGAGTGGCAGAGGTCCCAGCACGCGAGGGCCCCGGCGCCGTGCGCGGCGTCGGTGATCGCGGCGAGGTCCCACAGCTCTCCGGTGCGGTAGTCGACCTGCGAGTAGGACGCGAGCGCGACGTCGTCCGACCCCTCGAGCCGAGCGATGGCGTCTGCGGGGGAGACGAGCTCGAGCGTGAGCCCGAGCTGGTCGCACACCCCTCGGGTGACGTGGACGTCTGTGGGGAAGGAGTCCGGGTCGGTGAGGACGACAGGGCGGCCGGGCCGCAATCGTGCGGCCGCGTGCACCGCCTTGTAGAGGCTGACCGTCGTCGAGTCGCCGACGACGACGGACCCGGCCGGCGCACCGACGAGCTCACCGACGCGGTCGCCCACGCGTTCGGGAGCCGTCCACCAGGCCGACTCGTTCCACGCTCGGATGAGCTGCTCGCCCCACTGCCGCGACACGGCGTCGGCAGTGGCCTCGCGGGCCGCGACGGACAGGGCGCCGAGCGAGTTCCCGTCCAGGTAGATCACGCCCTCGGGGATGACGAAGGCGTCGCGGCGGTCGGTCGCCGCATGCTGGGCGTCGAGGGTCCCGGCCCGCTCGGCCAGGGTGTCGTGGGCGTCGCTGCTCATGTCCGGAAGCATGTCACCACCGCCCATCCTGGTCGTAGGCTGGAGTGTGCGACTCCATCGGAGGTACCCGTGACCGAGGCCCTCCACCCCGACGACGTCACCGTCCTGCCCGTGAACGTGAACGTGAACGTGGATGCGGGCGACTCGGCGACGCTGGTCGAGCGGCTGGACGCGGCCCGGTCGTCCGCGCGGGAGGGGACCGCGAACCTACCCCTCGACGAGCTGCGGCATCTGGCGGAGGACGCGTGGTGGCTCGGGGACAGCGCCACGTCGATGGCCCTCGACGAGGAGGTGTACCGACGGCTCGAGGCGGACCAGCAGCTCGACGAGGCGGCGCGCCAGGCGCTCGATCTCGGGCTGCAGTGGGTGACCCGGGGCGACGTCGTCATCGGGACGGCGTGGCTGGGCCGTGCGCGACGCCTCCTCGAGGGGCTGCCCGAGTCGGTCACGCACGGCTACCTCACCTATGTCGACGCGACCTACGAGCTCGACGTCCACGGCGACCCGGCGGCGGCCCAGCAGGCCGCCGCGCGGCTCGAGGCCCTCGGCCGGACGCATGACGACTCGGCGTTGCGCTGCTTCGCCCGGGTGCTCGAGGCCTTCGCCCACGTGCGTGAGGGGCGGACGGCCGAGGGCTTCCAGGCCCTGGACGAGGCGATGCTCGAGGTGATCACGGGCGGCGTCCCGCCGCGGTGGGCAGGGGACATCCACTGCACGGTGATCCACGTGACCCACCAGCTCGGCGACTGGGCCCGGATGCGGTCGTGGACCGATGCGCTCGAGCGCTGGGCGCTGCCGCTGTCACGGACCTTCATGTATGCCACCGTCACGCGCGTGCACCAGCTCGAGCTCGTCGGTGCCGAGGGGGGCTGGGACGAGGTCCTGGCCGAGATGGAGGGGCCCAGCAGGGCCCTCGTCGGGTCCCACGGGTGGCTGGCCGGAGCCGGCTTCCAGGAGCTCGGCGACGTACTCCGGTGCCGTGGTCGCTGGGCCGACGCAGCGCATGCCTACCGTCGCGCCCGCGAGCTCGGCATCGACCCCCAGCCCGGGGAGGCGCTCCTCGCCCACGCCGCCGGCCGGTCCGGGGAGGCGGCCACGGCGCTGCGCGCTGCCGCGGACGGGGTGGGCCCGCTGGAGCGCGCGCGCCTGCTGCTGCCGTCGGTCGAGGTCGGTCTCGCCTGCGGCGACGTCGACCTCGCGGAGAGTGCTGCGGCCGAGCTCGCCTCGACCGCCAAGATCTACGACACGGCCGGACTGCGGGCCTGGGCCAGGCACGCCGAGGGGCTGCTCGCCCTCTCCCGGGACGAGTTCGAGGACGCCGAGGTCGCCCTCGAGTCCGCTCTGCGCGACTACCGGAGCCAACGACTTCGGTATGCCGTGGCGCGAGCCCATGACCACCTCTCGACGGCGCGGCGGGGGATGGGGAAGGACCGGGCGGCCGACGCGGATGCGGCGACGGCGCTGATGATCTACCGGGAGCTGGGCGCCGCCCCGGACGTCGCCCGTCTGACCGTGTCGGAGCGTCCCGGTGGGCTGACCGGTCGCGAGGCGGAGGTGCTCGCTCTCGTCGCCGGGGGTGCCGGCAACCGGGAGGTGGCGCAGCGGCTCGTCATCAGCGAGAAGACGGTCGGGCGCCACCTCGCCAACATCTTCGCCAAGCTGGACGTCGGGTCACGGACGGCCGCTGCCGCGTGGGCCCACGAGCACGGCATACAGGGTTTGCCCCAGGGACGCGGCTGAGAAGTGCAC
Organism: Knoellia locipacati; assembly: GCF_044791685.1. Lineage (GTDB taxonomy): Bacteria > Actinomycetota > Actinomycetes > Actinomycetales > Dermatophilaceae > Knoellia > Knoellia locipacati_A. Next base: position 3,688,118 of record NZ_CP087730.1, on the reverse strand, counting down.
GGTTCGGCCGATGCGGGGCACCGGGGTGCGTTCCTAGCGTCGTCGGCACGGGCAACGAGGCCCGTCCGACACCAAGGAGCAGCACCATGACCACCATCGAGCAGCAGGCGCCGGCAGTCGTCGAGCGCCTCGTGCAGGTCCTCAACGACGGCGCGATCGCCGTCCTCGCGGGCATCGGTCACGACACCGGACTGTTCGAGGCGCTGGCCACCCTCCCGCCGGCGAGCAGCCAGCAGATCGCCGACGCCGCAGGGCTCGACGAGCGCTACGTGCGGGAGTGGCTCGGCGGGGTCGTCACCGCCGGACTCGTCGACTTCGACGCCGAGACGGGGGAGTACGCGCTCTGCGAGGAGCACGCTCCCTTCCTCACCGGGCCGAGCGCCGACAACTTCGCCCGCACGCTGCGCTACATCGGGCTCATGGGCCAGGTGCTCCCGCTCGTGGTGGAGCGCTTCCGCACCGGCGGAGGCCTCGGCTACGAGGACTACCCGAGGTTCGTGGAGATCCAGGCCGAGGACTCCCGGGCCGTCAACGACGGGTCGCTCGTCGACACGATCGTCCCCCTCACCGGCCTCGTCGAGCGGCTCGAGTCCGGGATCGACGTCGCCGACGTCGGCTGCGGCGCGGGCCACGCCATCAACCTCATGGCGCGGGAGTTCCCCCGGAGCAGGTTCTGCGGCTACGACTTCAGTGCCGAGGCCATCGCCGCGGCGCGGGCGGAGGCGCAGGAGTGGGGACTGCCCAACGCCGTGTTCGTGGAGTGCGACATCGCCCGCGACGTCGATGCCGGGTCCTACGACCTCGTCACCGCCTTCGACGCGATCCACGACCAGGCCCACCCCGCGACGGTGCTGGCGAACATCCACCGCGCGCTGCGGCCGGGAGGGACGTTCCTCATGGTCGACATCAACGCGTCGAGCCGGCTCGAGCGCAACGTCGACCTGCCCTGGGCGAGCTTCCTCTACGGCATCTCGCTCGTGCACTGCATGTCGGTGTCGCTCGGCCAGGGCGGCGACGGGCTCGGGACGGCGTGGGGTGTCGAGCTCGCCGAGCAGATGCTGCGGGAGGCGGGCTTCTCAGAGGTCGTCAGGCACGACATCGAGGCCGACCCGTTCAACGCCTACTTCGTCGCTCGGTCGTGACTGCCCTGCGGCCCTGACCGGAGCGCGGGTGCGTCGTCGAGGAGCATGAAGGCCAGGTCCGGCCGGTGGGCGGGCAGCCACGCCGGCCGGGCCCGGCCGACGGTGCGCCATCCGCGCCGTCGGTAGAACTGCCCGGCGCTGGTGTCCTCACCGACGACGTCGAGCATCGGCGTCAGGCCGCGCCGGGCGATCTCGGCCAGGGCCGTGTCGAGGAGCAGCCCGCCGAGGCCGGAGCCGTGGCGGTCGGCGGCGACGAAGAGCACCGACACCTCCGCCAGGCCCTCGGACGGCAGGCCGGTCGCCTCGACCCAGTCGGCGGCCATCCGGCCGTCAGTCAATGCCGTCACGGACACGTGGCCCACGACCTCGTCGCCGTCGAGCGCCACCCACGCCGCGAGCTCGCCCGGACGCACGACGAACTCCTCGGGTGGGAACGGCAGCGGCCACCGCTGCGGGTACGACGTCGCCGCCTGTTGCGCACCCAGCAAGGCGACGAGCGCGGGCAGGTCGTCGGCCGAGCGGTCGCGGATCGTCACGGTCACGCCAGCACTCTAGGTCGGCCGCGCGCCGACGACCCGGAGGCGGCCACCCCGAGGCGGCCACACGGAGGCGCCCACCCGGAGGCGGCCACACGGAGGCGCCCACCCGGAGGCGGCCACCCGGAGGCGGCCACCCGGAGGCGGCCACCCGGAGCCATCCGAGGCGCCACGCCGACGTGGCATGGGCCCGCCCAGTTCGGGCCCGTACGATTCCGGGCGTGAACGCCCACCCCACCATCGGAGTCCTCGCCGTCCAGGGCGACGTGCGCGAGCACCTGCGCGCGCTGGAGTCGGCCGGTGCCCGGGCGGTCACCGTCCGGCGCCCGAGCGAGATCGCCTCGATCGACGGCCTCGTCATCCCCGGTGGCGAGTCCACGACGATGGACAAGCTCGTCCGGATCTTCGAGCTGCGCGACCCGCTGGTCGAGCGGCTCCGCGCGGGACTGCCCGCCTACGGGTCCTGCGCCGGGATGATCATGCTTGCCGACCGCATCCTCGACGGGCACCGCGACCAGCAGACCCTCGGCGGGCTCGACATCACCGTGCGTCGCAACGCTTTCGGCCGCCAGGTCGACTCGTTCGAGGAGGACCTGCGCATCCGCGAGCTCGGCCCGGAGCCGGTGCGAGCCGTCTTCATCCGGGCTCCGTGGGTCGAGGAGCTGGGCGCGGGCGTCCAGGTCCTCGCCAGCGTCCACGTCGGGGGAGCGGACCACGCCGTCGCCGTGCGCCAGGGCAACCTCCTCGCCACGAGCTTCCACCCGGAGGTCACCGGTGACCACCGTGTCCACGACTTCTTCACGGACGTCGTGCGCCGCGCCTGACCCCCTGTCGGGCTTGCGTCCGCAGGTCTGGGGGCCAGGGCGTCGTCCTGGCGGACGTCACGCCGCCGCAGACCGCAAACGGAGCGCAACGGCATACGACATAGGATCGACGCCGAGTCCTGCACGTTCACAGCACGAGGAGACACCTTGTCCGGCCACTCCAAATGGGCGACCACGAAGCACAAGAAGGCCGCCATCGACGCCAAGCGCGGCAAGCTCTTCGCCAAGCTGATCAAGAACATCGAGGTCGCGGCGCGCACCGGCGGCGGTGACGTCACGGGCAACCCGACGCTCTACGACGCCATCCAGAAGGCCAAGAAGAGCTCGGTCCCCAACAACAACATCGACAACGCGGTGAAGCGCGGCTCCGGTGCGACGGCGGGCGGCGCGGACTGGGAGACCATCACCTACGAGGGCTACGCGCCCGGTGGTGTTGCCGTCCTCATCGAGTGCCTCACCGACAACCGCAACCGAGCGGCGGCCGAGGTCCGCACAGCCCTGACCCGCAACGGTGGCCAGCTCGGCGACCCCGGCTCGGTGGCCTACGTCTTCGACCGCAAGGGCGTCGTCGTCGTTCCGAAGGAGCAGGGCGAGACCGAGCTGACCGAGGACAGCATCCTCGAGGTCGTACTCGAGGCCGGCGCCGACGAGGTCAACGACCTCGGCGAGTCCTTCGAGATCATCTCCGAGGCGACCGACTTCGTCTCCGTCCGCAAGGCGATCCAGGACGCCGGCATCGACTACGACTCGGCCGAGGCCTCTTGGGTGCCCAACCTCCAGGTGCCGCTGGACCTCGAGGGCGCCAAGAAGATGATCCGCGTCATCGAGGCCCTCGAGGACTCCGACGACGTCCAAGACGTCTTCGCCAACGGCGACATCCCGGACGACGTGCTGGCGGAGCTCAACGACGACGAGTGACCTGCGTGTTGCTGCGCGCCGCCCTCCACCACGCTGTGTAGCGTGGCACCGAACACCTGTTCGGTTCTCTTGGAAGGCGGCGCGCGTGCGCGTTCTCGGCATGGATCCCGGCCTCACCCGGTGCGGGCTCGGCGTCGTCGACGGTCGCGCGGGTCGGGCCACGATGGTCGCGGTCGGCGTCGTGCGCACACCCTCGGACGCCGCACCGTCACAGCGCCTCATGTTCCTCGAGCGCGAGCTCGACGGGTGGCTCGACCGCTTCGAGCCCGACGTCGTGGCCGTCGAGCGGGTCTTCGCCGACACCAACGTCACCCAGGTCATGAACACCGCCCACGCCACCGCCATCGCCCTGCTCACCGCGGGCAAGCGCGACATCCCCGTCGTCTTCCACACCCCGACCGAGGTCAAGGCGTCGGTGACCGGCTCCGGCCGCGCCGACAAGGCCCAGGTCACGACGATGGTGACCCGCATCCTCAAGCTCTCCGCGCCGCCGAAGCCCGCCGACGCCGCCGACGCCCTCGCGCTGGCGATCTGCCACCTCTGGCGGGGTGCGGCCACGGCCCGGCTCGAGGCCCTCGCCAAGGCTGGTGCGCGGTGATCGCCTCGCTCTCGGGCCGGGTCAGCCACGTCGGCCTCGACCGGATCGTCGTCGAGGTCGGGGGAGTCGGGATGCTCGTCCACACGACGCCACGTACGGCCGCCGACGTCCGCACGGGCCAGGAGGTCACCGTCTCGACGACACTCGTCGTGCGCGAGGACTCGCTCACGCTCTTCGGTTTCGGGTCGCCGGGGGAGCGCGACATGTTCGAGACGGTGCAGACCGTCTCCGGCGTCGGGCCGCGTCTCGCGCTGGCCATGCTCTCGGTGCTGACCCCCGACGAGGTGAGCGCCGCGCTGCGCGCCGGCGACCTCGCGACGCTGACCAAGATCCCCGGCGTGGGCAAGAAGAGCGCGGAGCGTCTCGTCCTCGAGCTCAAGGACAAGGTCGGTATGCCGTCCTCTCCCGTCGGCGGGTCCACCGCGGCTGCCGCGCCGCTCGGTGACGCCCGGCGCGACCAGGTGGCCGAGGCCCTCGTCGGCCTCGGCTGGTCGGCCAAGCAGGCCACGGACGCGGTGTCGACGGTGTCGTCTGCCGCCGACCCGGATGCCTCGGTGGCGGCGCTGCTGCGGATGGCGCTGCGGGAGCTCGGCCGATGACCTCGCCGTCGATGAGGCCCACCTCGACCAGCGAGGACGACCTGGGAGGCACCGTCAGGGGCTTCCGGTCCGACATCGTCGAAGCCGACGAGCCCGCTGGCGAGTGGGCTGGCGGGCGCGCCGACGACGGGTCGCTCGACGCGACGGCGCGGATCGTCGACGCGGGCGCCGACAGTGACGACGAGCGGGTCGTCGAGGCCGCGCTGCGACCCAAGCGCCTGTCCGAGTTCCCGGGTCAGACCCGCGTGCGCGACCAGCTGTCGCTCGTCCTCGAGGCCGCTCGGCGCCGGGGGACCGTCCCCGACCACATCCTCCTGTCGGGTCCTCCCGGGCTCGGCAAGACGACGCTGGCGCTCATCGTCGCGGCCGAGCTCGAGCGCCCGATCCGGATCACGTCCGGCCCGGCGATCCAGCACGCCGGGGACCTCGCGGCGGTGCTTTCCTCGCTCGACGAGGGCGAGGTGCTCTTCCTTGACGAGATCCACCGCATGTCCCGGTCGGCCGAGGAGATGCTCTACCTCGCCATGGAGGACTTCCGGGTCGACGTCATCGTCGGCAAGGGGCCGGGTGCGACGGCCATCCCGCTCGAGCTCCCGCCGTTCACCGTCGTCGGTGCGACCACTCGCTCCGGGCTGCTGCCGGCCCCGCTGCGCGACCGGTTCGGCTTCACCGGGCACCTCGACTACTACGAGGCGAGCGACCTCACGACGATCCTGCACCGATCGGCCGGCCTGCTCGCCGTCGACGCGGACGAGTCGGGCATCAGTGAGATCGCCGGCCGGTCGCGAGGCACGCCCCGCATCGCCAACCGGCTGCTGCGCCGGGTGCGCGACTGGGCGCAGGTGCACGGCAGCGGCCACGTCGACCTCCATGCGGCCCACGAGGCGCTGCGCCTCTTCGACGTCGACGACGCCGGTCTCGACCGGCTCGACCGCGCCGTCCTCGAGGCGTTGTGCCGTCGTTTCGGTGGTGGACCCGTGGGTCTGTCGACCCTGGCCATCGCCGTCGGCGAGGAGTCCGACACCGTCGAGACCGTCGCCGAGCCCTACCTCGTGCGCGAGGGCTTCATGGTGCGCACCCCGCGCGGCCGGGCCGCGTCCCCCCGGGCGTGGTCACACCTCGGCCTCACGCCACCGCGGGACGCCCCCACGCGGGACGTCCTGCCCCTCACCGACGGCCCGGGCCGCCTCGGAACCTGAGCAGGTCCTCGGCCCCTGACCCCTCGCCCGAGACGTGTCTTTGCTCCACCTCAGGACGCAAAGGCACCCCCATTTGCTCCCAAATCGTGACGCAACGGGCCGATGCGTCGCGATCGCGCAGCAAAGAGGGGTGTCTTTGCGTCATGGTGCGGCGCACAGGCACGTCCCAGCGGGGGTGGGTGTGCGGCGCGGGGTCCCGGGCGGGCACCGGGAGCGGGTGTGGCGCGTTGGCGAGAGTGACCACGTCACCTATGCTGGCTCGACGGCCCGGCGTCGACCGGGCCGCTGACGCGCCCGGCACCACGCGGGTGCGCACACCACACTCGAAGGACTCTCCATGGATTCCGGTGCCGGCCTCGGCAACCTGCTCGTGCTCGCCCTGCCCCTGTTGCTGCTGGCGTTCCTCATGTTCACCCAGCGCAAGCGTGGACGTGAGGTGCAGGCGTTCCAGTCGTCCCTCGCCGTGGGTGACGCGATCGTCATGACCTCGGGCCTCTACGGCACGATCATCACGCTCGACGACGCCGTCGCGACGCTCGAGATCGCGCCCGGGGTCCAGGTGCAGGTCGACCGCCGCGCGATCGGCATGACGCAGCCCGGCGCCGAGCGCACGGTTGAGGCCCCCGAGACCCCGCGCCAGCCCGACGCCACGCCCGAGGTCGACTGACATGGCGCAGATGAGCCACGCGACCTTCGCGCGCCGTGCCCTCGCCGGCATGGCCGTGCTGGCCATCGCCCTCATGGGCCTGCTCTTCGGAGCCAACCAGTTCAGCAACGGCAGCTACGCGCCCAAGCTCGGCCTCGACCTCGAGGGCGGGACGCAGATCATCCTCGAGCCGCGCGTCACCGGCGGCCGGCAGGTCTCGCCGGAGCAGATCACCCAGGCCCGCGACATCATCGTCCAGCGCGTCGACGCCGGTGGCGTCGCCGGCGCCGAGGTCACCACGCAGGGTGGCCGCAACATCGTCGTGAGCATGCCGGGCACGCCCGACAAGCGCACCGAGGACGCGATCCGTCGCTCCTCGCAGCTCCAGTTCCGCCCGGTGCTCGCCATCGCCGCAGGCTCGCCGCAGCCGGCTCCCTCGGCTTCCCCGAGCGGCTCGGCCAGCCCGAGCCCGAGCGGCTCCGCCGCACCGATCCCGTCCCCGTCGGTGAGCGCCCCCGTCGCGAGCCCCGCGCCGTCGGCCACCAACAACTCCGCCGTCCCCGGTGCCTTCACGACCGAGGCCAGCCCCTCGCCGTCGGCGTCCCCCTCCGCGAGCGCTCCCGCTTCGCCGAGCCCGAGCCCCAGCCCGAGCGCCAGCGCGTCCGGTGGCACGGCCACCGACCCGCTCAGCCTCGAGCAGATCACCCCCGAGCTCACCGCGGACTTCACCGCGCTCGACTGCTCCAAGGACGGCGCGCTCGACGAGCTCGTCGACGACGACACCAAGCCGCTCGTGACGTGTGACGCCGACGGCGCCGCCAAGTACATCCTCGGCCCGGTCGTCGTGTCCGGCGACAAGATCTCCGACGCGGCCGCGGGCTACCAGGTCGGCCCCAGCGGCCAGCAGACGAGCGTCGTCGAGATCCAGCTCAGCCTCAACGGCGAGGGCGCCGAGCAGTACGCCGACATCTCGCGCAAGATGGTCCCGCTCCAGCAGCCACAGAACCAGCTGGCCGCGACCCTCGACTCGCGCGTCATCGTCGCGCCGAGCTTCAACGAGGCGATCCCCAACGGCAAGGCGAGCATCACCGGTGGCTTCGGCATCACCGAGGCGCGCGACCTCGCCCAGCAGCTCAAGTTCGGCGCACTGCCGATCTCGTTCGACCTCCAGACCCGTGAGCAGATCAGCCCGACGCTGGGCAGCGAGCAGCTCCGCTACGGCCTCTGGGCCGGCATCATCGGCCTGCTGCTCGTGACGGTCTACTCGCTGTTCCAGTACCGCGTACTCGGCTTCGTCACCATCGCCTCGATCGTCGCGGCCGGTCTCCTCACCTACCTGGCGATCACGATCCTCGGCTGGTCGCACAACTACCGCCTCGACATGGCCGGCGTCACCGGCCTCATCGTCGCCATCGGCTTCACCGCGGACTCGTTCATCGTCTACTTCGAACGCATCCGTGACGAGCTGCGCGAGGGTCGCTCGCTCGAGAGCGCCGTCGCCACCGGCTGGGCCCGTGCCAAGCGCACGATCCTCATCGCCGACGGCGTCAACTTCCTCGCGGCGATCGTCCTCTACGTCCTGGCGAGCTCGAGCGTGCGCGGCTTCGCGTTCACCCTCGGCCTGACGACCCTGCTCGACCTGCTCATCGTCTTCCTCTTCACGCACCCGCTCGTCACGCTGCTCGCGCGCCGGAAGTTCTTCCGCGGTGGGCACCCGATGTCGGGCCTCGACCCGGACAAGCTCGGTGCCGTGAAGAAGACCTCGTATGCCGGCCGTGGCCGGTTCACGACCCCGCCCCGTGTCGCGGCCCACGAAGGGAGCCGGTCATGACCAAGTTCTCCGACCTCGGCAACGACCTCTACACCGGCAAGCGGTCCATCCCCGTCGTCCCCAAGCGGCGGACGTTCTACATCGTGTCGCTGGTCCTCATGGCCATCGCGACCGCGGGTCTGGGCATCAACAAGCTCAACCTCGGCCTCGAGTTCAGTGGTGGCTCGGAGTTCCGGGTCACGGGCTCGTCCGTGCCGGACGACTACGAGTCCAGGGCACGTGAGGCGCTCGGCGCCGCCGACGACTCCCAGGGCGTGCGTGTCTCCAAGCTCGGCACCGGGACCGTCCGCGTCCAGACCGAGCGGCTCGACGACGCCGAGAGCGCCGACGTGCGCACCGAGCTCGCCGAGACCTTCTCGGTCTCCGAGGAGCAGGTGAGCGCCACCTTCATCGGCCCCTCGTGGGGTGACTCGGTCACCAAGCAGGCGCTGCGCGCCCTCGTGATCTTCCTGGTGCTCGTCGCCGCGGTCCTCGCGATCTACTTCCGCAACTGGAAGATGGCCGCGGCCGCTCTCATCGCGCTCGTTCACGACCTCGTCATCACGGTCGGCATCTACTCGTTCAGCAAGTTCGAGGTGTCGCCGGCGACGATGATCGGCTTCCTCACCGTCCTGGGGTACTCGATCTACGACACCGTCGTCGTCTTCGACAAGGTGCGTGAGAACGTCAACGAGTCCTTCGCCAACGGACGGATGACGTTCGCCAAGGCGGCCAACCTCGCCGTCAACCAGACGCTCGTGCGGTCGATCAACACCACCGCCATCGGCATCCTCCCGATCTTCTCGGTGCTGGTCGTCGGCGCGCTCTTCCTGGGCCCCGGCACGCTGCTCGACCTGGCGCTCGTCCTCTTCATCGGCATCCTCGTCGGCGCCTACTCCTCGATCTTCCTCGCGACGCCGCTGCTCGTGAGCCTGCGCAAGAAGGACGCGCCGGTCGTCGAGCTCGACAAGCGCGCAGCCCGTTCCGAGGCCAAGCGCGCCAAGGAGCTCGCTGTGGCTGCTCCCTCTGGTGCATCCGCCTCGCGACCGGCCGTCGAGAGCCACGACACCCCGGACGGGGCGGTCGTCGAGTCGGGTGCGCCGATGGCGAGCGACGAGGAGTCGGCGACCATCACCGGCCGACAGGTCCACAAGTACGCCCAAGCAGGCCCCCGCAACCAGCCCAGGCGCGCCCCGAAGTCGCGCCGCAAGTAGCCCACGATGACCGACGCGAGCGGGACCAGCGACCTCGTCGAGAGCCTGCTGCGCGACGTCGCGGACTTCCCCAAGCGGGGAGTCGTCTTCAAGGACATCACCCCCTTGCTCGGTGACGCCGACGCTTTCGGTGACGTGGTCCGGGCCCTGGCGGCACGGCATACGGGATCGGGAGACCGGATCGACGCGGTGGCGGGCGTCGAGGCGCGTGGGTTCATCATCGGCGCCGCGCTGGCCCACGAGCTCGGGGTCGGCTTCGTGCCGGTGCGCAAGGTGGGCAAGCTGCCCGGCGAGACGGTCCAGCGGACCTACGACCTCGAGTACGGCACGGCCACGATCGAGGTCCACGCCGACGCGGTCTCGTCCGGCCAGCGCGTGCTCCTCGTCGACGACGTCCTCGCCACCGGCGGGACCGCCATCGCCGCCTGGGACCTGCTCAGTGACTGCGGTGCCGACGTCGTCGGCCTCGCCACGGTCGTGGAGCTGGCCTTCCTCGGTGGCCGTGAGGCGATGGGGGAGCGGTCGGTCCACTCCCTGCATGTCGTGGGTGGCGCGGGGGACGCCTAGACTCCGTTCATGGCAGAGGAGACCACGCCGATCCCGGTGCGCAGTGGGGCCGCAGGCTCCAACCGCGCCCGCGCGCGTGCCCGCCTCGCCCGGTTCGGTTCGGCCCGGCCCTCGGCCCACCCGGTCCTCGAGCCGCTGCTCAACACCGTCCGGCTGACGCACCCCAAGGCGGACGTCTCGGTCATCGAGCGCGCCTACGAGGTCGCCGAGCGCGCCCACGAGGGCCAGATGCGCAAGAGCGGCGACGCCTACATCACCCACCCCCTCGCGGTGACGACGATCCTCGCCGAGCTCGGCATGACGCCGCCGACGCTCGCGGCGGCACTGCTGCACGACACCGTCGAGGACACCGACTACGGCCTGGACCAACTCGAGAAGGACTTCGGCGCCGAGATCGCCATGCTCGTCGACGGCGTGACCAAGCTCGACAAGGTCACCTACGGCCAGGCGGCGCAGTCCGAGACCGTGCGCAAGATGGTCGTCGCCATGGCGCGCGACATCCGCGTCCTCGTCATCAAGCTCGCCGACCGGCTGCACAACGCCCGTACGTGGCGCTACGTGTCCAAGGAGTCCGCGCAGCGCAAGGCCCGCGAGACCCTCGAGATCTACGCCCCGCTGGCTCACCGGCTGGGCATGAACACGATCAAGTGGGAGCTCGAGGACCTGTCGTTCCAGACGCTCTACCCCAAGGTCTACGACGAGATCGTCCGGCTCGTCGCGGAGCGCGCCCCCGCTCGTGAGGAGTACCTCGCGACCGTCCGCGAGAGCGTCGAGTCCGACCTGCGCGCCGCCCGGCTCAAGGCGACCGTGACCGGCCGCCCGAAGCACTACTACTCCGTCTACCAGAAGATGATCGTCGGCGGTCGCGACTTCGAGCAGATCTACGACCTCGTCGCGGTCCGCGTCCTCGTCGACACGGTGCGCGACTGCTACGCCGCGCTCGGCGCGATGCACGCCCGCTGGACGCCGGTGCCGGGACGCTTCAAGGACTACATCGCGACGCCGAAGTTCAACATGTACCAGTCGCTGCACACGACGGTCATCGGCCCCGAGGGCAAGCCGGTCGAGATCCAGATCCGGACCCACACGATGCACCGGCGGGCCGAGTACGGCGTCGCGGCCCACTGGAAGTACAAGGAGAAGAGCCCGGCCGGCACCGACTCCCCGTCGACGAGCCACACCGGCGCCAACGACATGGCGTGGCTGCGCCAGCTCCTCGACTGGCAGAAGGAGACCGCCGACCCGGGCGAGTTCCTCGAGTCGCTGCGCTTCGAGATCAACGCCAGCGAGGTCTACGTCTTCACCCCCAAGGGGCAGCTCGTGGGTCTCCCCGCGGGGTCGACCCCCGTCGACTTCGCGTATGCCGTGCACACCGAGGTCGGTCACCGCACCATCGGTGCCAAGGTCAACGGTCGCCTCGTGCCGCTGGAGTCCCGCCTCGACAACGGCGACACGGTGGACGTGCTCACCTCGAAGGCCGATGGCGCCGGACCCTCGCGCGACTGGCTGACCTTCGTGAAGTCGGCGCGGGCCCGCAACAAGATCCGCCACTGGTTCACCCGCGAGCGTCGCGAGGAGATGATCGACCAGGGCAAGGACGCGCTCGTCAAGGCGATGCGCAAGCGCAGCCTGCCGCTCGCGCGCCTGTCGTCGGTCGAGTCGCTCACCGGCGTCGCCGAGGAGCTGCGGCTGAGCGGGATCGACGGCCTGTATGCCGCGATCGGCGAGGGGCACGTCAGCGCCCAGCACGTCGTGGCCCGGCTCGTCGCCGCGCAGGGTGGCGAGGAGTCGAGCGACGACCTCGCCGAGGTCACGATGCCCCGCGCCATCTCCAACCGGCGCCGGCGCGCCGGTGACCCCGGTGTCGTGGTCAAGGGCATGTCCGACGTGTGGGTCAAGCTCGCCCGCTGCTGCACCCCCGTCCCGGGCGACGACATCCTCGGGTTCGTGACCCGAGGCATGGGAGTCTCGGTCCACCGCCGTGACTGCACCAACGCCACCGAGCTGCTGCGCCAGGACGACAAGATCATCGAGGTCGAGTGGGCGCCGACGGCCAACAGCGTCTTCCTCGTGCAACTGCAGGTCGAGGCCCTCGACCGCTCCGCGCTGCTGTCCGACGTCACGCGGGTGCTGTCCGAGAGCGGGGTCAACATCCTCAGTGCCTCGGTGCACACCTCCCGTGACCGCGTGGCCGGGTTGAAGTTCACCTTCGAGATGGGCGACCCCAGCCACCTCGACCACGTCATCAAGGCGGTGCGGAACGTCGGAGGCGTCTTCGACGCCTACCGCATCACGCAGACCTGACCACGGTCACCGCTCAGTCCCCTCGGAGGTCACCTGAGGGACCGCGTTCGCCGCAGTCCCATCCGCGCTCCGCGCGCTGAGCGCGCTCCACGCTCCCGCCAGACCCAGCCAGCGGCGAACACGCTCCCTCAGGCTCCCGTGCGCAGCTCGTGCGTACGACAACGGCCTGCCCGCTCTGGGAGCTGGGCAGGCCGTTCTCTGGTCGGGGCTGGGGTCAGGCGCCGAACTCGTCGTTGGCGGCCTCGGCCTGACTGAGCCAGGCCTGCTGGGACTCGAGCTTGGCGGTGAGGTCCTTGACCTTGCGGTCGTTGCCGGCGGCGGTGGCCTTGGCCAGGTCTGCTTCGATCGACTCGATCGAGGAGCGGAGCTGGGTGACGAGGGAGTTGGCCCGGGCGGCGACCTCGGGGTTGGAGGACTTCCACTTCTTGTCCTCCTGCTCCCGCACGGTCGTCTCGATCCGGCGGATGGCCTTCTCGGTGCGGTCGATGTCGGCCCGGGGGACCTTGCCCGCTGCGTCCCACTTGTCCTGGATGACGCGCAGCTGGGCCTTGGCCTGCTCGAGGTCGGTGACCGGCAGGATCTGCTCGGCCTCCTTGAGCAGCTCCTCCTTGACCGCGAGGTTGGCGCGGAACTCCTCCTCCTCGGCGGCCGAGACCTCGTCCTTGGCGTTGAAGAACGCGTCCTGGGCGGTCTTGAAGCGCTCCCACAGGGCGTCGTCCTCGGAGCGGGACGCGCGGCCGGCCTGACGCCACTGGTCCATGAGGTTCTTGAACGCGCGAGCCGTCGGGCCCCAGTCCTTGCTCGTGGCGAGGGCCTCGGCCTCCTTCACGAGCGACTCCTTGTTGCTGCGCGCCTCGGCGCGGGAGGAGTCGAGCTGGGCGAAGTAGCTGCGCCGGCCCTTGTCGAAGTGGTTGCGGGCGTGGCTGAAGCGCTGCCACAGCGCGTTCTCGGTGGGCTTGTCGAGCTTGGCGCCGCTGCGCTGGTGCTGCTTCCACTGGTCGAGCAGGGCGCGCATGCGCTCCCCGCTCTGCTTCCACTGCGTCTGCTCGGGGTCCTGGCCGGAGATGGCCTCGGCCTCGGCGACGAGGGCCTCACGTTCGGCGGCGGCTGCGGCGCGGGCCTCCGCCCGTGCGGCCTGCTCGGTCTCGCGCTTGGTGACGAGGGCGGTCTCGATGGCGGCGACCCGCGCGTCGAGGGCCGCGAGGTCGCCGACGACGTGGGCCTCGGCGATGTGGTCCTTGAGGGTGGTGAGGCCGTCGCCGATCTCCTTGGCCGAGACGTCCGGGTTGGCGAGGCGCTGCTCGAGCAGCTCGGCCGAGGCGGCGATCTCGTCGTACTTGCGCGCGAAGTACTGGAGTGCCTCCTCGGGCGTCGCGCCGGGGTATGACCCGACCTCACGCTCCTCGTCGCCGACGGTGACGAAGACGTGGCCCTCGTCGTCGACCCGGCCGAAGCGCGCGGAGTCGGAGTGCTCGTGGACGACCGGCGACACCGGCGGGGCCGGTCGCGCAGCCATCCGGGACGCCAGCGCTGCCGGAGAGGGCACCGCCGGCTTGGGCGCGGTGGGCCCGAAGCTCGTGGGCGCGGGCGCCGGGGTGGCGGGCGTGGGGAGCGACGTGGCGGGCTCGGGATCCACGGCGGGCGGAGCAGACTGCTGGGTGGGGGCCGGCTCGTCTGCGACAGGCGACTCACCGACTGCGGGCTCGTCGCTCGCCGCGGGCTCGTCGGCTGTCCCTGTCTGCTCGGCCGCAGACTCCTCGACCGCAGACGCCTCAACCGCCGTCTCGACGGCTGCGGGATCGGGTGCATCTGCGGAACCATCGGCGGTAGCCGTCTCGACGGCCTCGGTCTCGGGTGTCCCAGCGGACCCTTCGACGGTGGGCGCCTGCTCGGCCGTGACCGGGGCAACCTCGGCAACCGGGGCGTCAGTCGTCGGTTCGGCGGTGTCGGTGGCCAGCGTCGACTCGGGCGTGTCGGTGGCCGGTGTCGACTCCTCGGGCGCCTCAGCCGTGGCCTCTGGCTCGGGGGAGGGCTGCGGTGCGGTCGTCGGCTCCTGCGTCGCCTCCACCTCGGTGTCCGGTTCAGCCACGGCGTCCGACGCCTGGGCCGGCTCCTCCACGGTTTCGTCCGCGGGGATCTTGCTCGTCGTCTCGTCGCTCACGGCTATGCCTTCTTCTCAGTCACCGCAACCCGAAGGATGCTGATGGGTGCCACGGGGGCACCGATGGTCTCCGACTCGCCGCCCGGCTGAACTCCCGCGGCGGCGACCTTGTCGACGATATCCAACCCCTTGGTGATCGTGCCGAAGATCGTGTATCCATTCGCGTCCGGCAGGCTCGTCTCACCGTTGACGAGGAAGAACTGGCCGCCGTTGCCCTTGACCGGGTCCTGCGTGCGAGCCATGGCCACGGTCCCGCGTGGGTACTTCCCGTCCTTCGGGGCGTTCTCGACGCCGAAGCCGTAGCCGGGGTTGCCCTGCCCGGTGCCCGTGGGGTCACCGCACTGGAGCAGCTTGAAGCCGTCGCCGACGCCGAGCCGCTGACAGGGGGAGTTGAGCCAGTAGTCGGCCCGCGCCAGCTGAATGAAGGAGGCGACCGCCTGCGGCGCCTTGGCGCCGTCGAGGTCGAGGACGATGTCACCGCAGTTCGTCGTGAGGGTGGCCGTCCACGTCACACCCTTGGCCGTGGCCTTGTCGGGCAGCTCGAGGGAGGCCGCGGTCCCGAGCGGCTGGGGTGGCTGCTCGCACCCGGCAGCGGTCTGCTGAGGCTTCGCCGGCTCCTCGGGCCTGAGCATGACCGCGAGGCCACCGACGAGCGCGGCCACCACGGCAACCGTCGCGACGATCGCGGCGATGCGCCTCGTGCGGGCCTGCTTCTCGGCCCGCGCCGCGAGGGTCGCCTGCTGCTTCTCCCACCGGCGTCGAGCCCGGTCATGTTCCTGCTTCTTCGTCACCCGGCGCAGTCTAGGGAGGACGTATGCCGTCTGCGCACCCGACTAGGGTTCTCCGGTGTGTTGACCATCGCCTTCCCCGCCGCGGCCTTCGGGACCAACTGCTACGTCCTCGCGACCGCCGAGGGGGAGGAGTGCGTCGTCGTCGACCCGGGCATCGGCATCGAGGAGACCCTGAGAGAGGTCCTCACGCAGCACCGGCTCAAGCCGACCGCCGTCCTCCTGACCCACGGCCACCTCGACCACGTCTACTCCGTGACGCCCGTCTGTGGAGGCGACACGGCGGCATACATCCACTCGGACGACCGCTACCGGCTGGCCGACCCGCTCGGGTCGGCGAGCCCCGGGATCGTCGGCATGCTGCAGCAGCAGTTCGGCTCGAAGGCGACCTGGAGCGAGCCCACGAACGTCGTCGAGGTGACCGACAGGCAGGCGCTGACGCTCGCCGGTCTCGACCTCGAGGTGCTGCACGCGCCTGGCCACACCGAGGGCTCGGCGATGTTCGGTTTCGAGCGCCTCCCCGCCGGCGTGCGCGCGCCCGAAGAGCTCGACCGCACGATGATCTCCGGCGACGTCCTTTTCGCCGGGTCCATCGGACGCACGGACCTGCCCGGGGGCGACGGCTCGGCCATGCAGCGTTCGCTGCGCGACGTCGTCCTGCCGCTGGCCGACTCCACGCTGGTCCTGCCCGGTCACGGCCCGGCGACGACCATGCGGCGCGAACGCAGCACCAACCCCTACCTGCAAGGATTGAACGCGTGAAGGTCACCAAGCTGAGCGGCTTCCCCGAGTACCTCCCGGCCGAGCGCATCGTCGAGCAGCACTTCCTCGACGTCATCCGCGAGACCTTCGAGCTGCACGGGTTCACCTCGCTCGAGACCCGGGCCGTCGAACCGGTGGAGCGGCTGCTCGGCAAGGGCGGCGACGCCGACAAGGAGATCTACGGCGTCACGCGCCTCGCCGAGGAGAGCGTCGAGAACCCCTCGCGCGACGTGGCCCTCGGCCTGCACTTCGACCTCACCGTGCCGTTCGCGCGCTTCGTCCTCGAGAACGCCGGCAAGCTCCCGTTCCCCTACCGCCGCTACCAGGTCCAGAAGGTGTGGCGTGGGGAGCGACCTCAGGAGGGCCGCTACCGCGAGTTCACCCAGGCCGACATCGACGTCGTCGACGTGGGCGAGCTCAGCCCGCACTTCGAGGCCGAGATGCCCCTCGTCATCGCCGAGGTGTTCTCGAAGCTGCCGATCGGACGCATGACCATCCAGGTCAACAACCGCAAGATTCCGGAGGGTTTCTACCGAGGCATCGGGATCGGCGTCGAGCACCCCACGCAGATCCAGGACACCCTGCGCATCGTCGACAAGCTCGACAAGATCGGCCCCGACAAGGTCAGGACCCTGCTCGTCGAGGCCGGCCGCACGGTCGAGCAGGCCGACCAGTGCCTCGCCCTGGCGGGGATCCGCAGCGAGGACCTCTCGTTCATCGACCGCGTGCGCGCCCTGGGGGTCGAGCACCCCGTGCTCGACGAGGGACTCGACGCGCTCGCCGCGGTCATCACGAGCGGGCTCGAGAACGCGCCCGGCGCGATGGTCGCGGACCTCAAGATCGCCCGTGGCCTCGACTACTACACCGGCACCGTCTACGAGACCCAGCTCGAGGGCTACGAGTCTTGGGGTTCCTTCTGCTCGGGCGGCCGGTACGACGCGCTCGCCAGCGACGGGAAGACCACCTACCCGGGCGTCGGCATCTCGATCGGCGTGTCACGGCTGCTCGGGCTGCTGCTCGGCAAGGGCTTGGTCACGGCGTCCCGCGCGACCCCGGCCGCGGTGCTCGTCGCCGTCGTCGAGGAGGACTCCCGGACCGACTCCACCGCGGTCGCAAGGGCCCTGCGCTCCCGGGGGATCCCGTGCGAGGTCGCACCCAGCGCTGCGAAGTTCGGCAAGCAGATCCGCTACGCGGACCGGCGTGGCATCCCGTTCGTCTGGTTCCCGGGTGGTGGCGACGTGGCGCACCAGGTCAAGGACATCAGGTCGGGGGAGCAGGTCGACGCGGACCCGCAGTCCTGGCAGCCGCTGCCGGAGGACCTCAGGCCGTCCGTGGTGGCCGCAGACCCGAGTCCCTGAGCTCGAGCATCGCCAGCGCGCGGATCGTCTCGCGGTCGCCGCGTCGCCAGGCGCCGCTGGGGTCCGACGAGACCTTGGCGAGCGTGGCCATGGGCTGGTTGGCCATGGCGCGCAGCGCGAAGAGGTCGAGGTCGTCGTCGGCGTCGATGAAGCGCTGCGCCGCCGACGCCCGGCGGACGAAGCGGCCGCGGGCGAACGCCCACCAGATGCCGACGATGAGGATCGGGACCAGCGCCGTCGTCCACCCCAGGAGCAGGGCGAACTTCTCGACCGCGCTCACGAGGTTCGTGCCTGCGGACTCGATGTCCGTGCCGGCGCCGGCCGCGGATCGGAACGGGCTCGCGACCCGGTCGTCGAGGATCGGCAGGTCGTCGACACCGTCACCGGCGGCGTTGAGCGTGTCGCGGAAGCCGGCGCCCGCGCCCTGCAGCTGTCGACCCGGTTCGGCGAGCGCCATGGTCACCTCGTGGACGCGGCGCCCCACCCAGGCCCAGAGCGCCACCCAGGCGAGCAGGCCGACGTCGGCGAGGATCTGGACGAGGCGACGACCGGGCAGGTCTGCATAGAGCTTCACGGGTCCTAGACTCGCACCGCGGCACATCGACCGCGACCACGACGAAGGAGTCATCGGTGCGCATCGGCATCCCCAGCGAAGTCAAGAACAACGAGTTCCGGGTCGGCATCACGCCGGTCGGCGTGCACGAGCTCGTGGGTCATGGCCACGAGGTCCTCATCCAGAAGGGGGCCGGTCTCGGGTCGTCGATCACCGACGAGGAGTTCGTCTCGCAGGGTGCCCGCATCATCGACGACGCCGATGACGTCTGGGGCGAGGCCGAGATGGTCATGAAGGTCAAGGAGCCGGTCGCCGAGGAGTACCACCGCCTGCGCGAGGACCTCACCCTCTTCACCTACCTCCACCTCGCCGCCGACCAGCCCCTGACCCAGGAGCTCGTCGCCAAGCGGACGACCTCGATCGCCTACGAGACCGTGCAGCTGCCCTCGGGTGGGCTGCCCCTGCTCTACCCGATGTCCGAGGTCGCGGGCTGCCTCGCTCCCCAGGTCGGGGCCTACTCGCTCATGAAGCCCCAAGGTGGCCGCGGCGTGCTCATGGGTGGTGTCGGCGGCGTCGCCAACGCCAAGGTCGTCATCATCGGCGCCGGTGTCTCGGGCCAGAACGCCGCGAACATCGCGCTCGGCATGGGCGCCGACGTCACGCTCCTCGACACCGACCTCGACAAGCTGCGGATGAGCTTCTGGCGCTACAACAACCGGGTCCACGGGCTCGCCTCCTCGACGTTGGCCATCCGCCAGCAGGTCATGGAGGCCGACATGGTCATCGGAGCCGTGCTGGTGCCCGGCGCGAAGGCACCCAAGCTCGTGTCCAACGAGCTGGTGTCGCAGATGAAGCCCGGTTCAGTCCTCGTCGACATCGCCGTCGACCAGGGCGGCTGCTTCGAGGACACCCACGCGACGACGCACGCCCACCCGACCTACGAGGTCCACAACTCGGTCTTCTACTGCGTGGCCAACATGCCCGGTGCCGTGCCCAACACCTCGACGTGGGCCCTGACCAACGCCACCCTCCCGTATGCCGTCCGCCTCGCCGACGAGGGATGGCTCGATGCCTCGCGCCGCGACCCGGGCCTCGCGCTCGGTATCAACACCCACGCCGGTGACGTCGTCTGCGCCCCGGTCGCCGAGGCGCACGGGCTCGGGCACCGCGACCTGGCCGAGGTGCTCGCCTGACGCGGACCCCTGGAAGCGTCCGCCACAATGCCGCCATGACTCCCACGTCGGCGGACACAAGCGTGGGCGCCTGTGCTGCGTCCGCCGGGGTGACGACATGACCACCGACGCGGCGGACGCAAGGAGGGCCAGCCGGGTCGAGCGTGCCGTGCGCTCGTGGCTGACCCACCTCGACGTCGAGCGAGGGGTGTCGGCCAACACGCTCAAGGCCTACCGGCGAGACCTTCGGCGGTGGACGGCATACCTCGCCTCGATCGGGGTCGACGACCCCGCGAAGGTGGGCGAGCGCCACGTGAGCGAGTTCCTCGCGCGGCTGCGCGAGGGCGACGACGAGCACCCGCCGCTGGCGGCGAACTCCGCGGCGCGCACGCTCGTGGCCGTCCGCGGGCTGCACCGGTTCCTCGCGCTCGAGGGCGAGCTCGAGGCCGACCCTGCCGCCGCGGTGAGCCCGCCACCACCCCCGTCACGGCTGCCCAAGGCCATCAGCGTCAGCGAGGTCGAGCGGCTCCTCGACGCCGCGGCGGTCGGCGACACGCCGGCGTCGCTGCGGGACAGGGCGCTGCTCGAGGTCCTCTACGGCACGGGCGCGCGCATCTCCGAGGCCGTCGGGCTCGACATCGACGACGTCGACGTGGAGGCCGGAGTGGTCCGGCTCGAGGGCAAGGGTGGCAAGCAGCGCCTCGTGCCGCTCGGGACCTACGCGAGGGAGGCGCTCACGGCATACCTCGTCCGAGGGAGGGGCACGTTCGCGACCAAGGGCAAGGGCACACCCGCGATCTTTCTCAACCAGCGCGGTTCCCGGCTCTCGCGCCAGAGCGCGTGGTCGATCCTGCGCGCCGCCGCCGACCGGGCCCAACTGTCCGGCCACCTCTCGCCGCACACCCTGCGCCACTCCTTCGCGACCCACCTCCTCGAGGGGGGTGCCGACGTCCGCGTCGTGCAGGAGCTGCTCGGGCATGCCTCGGTGACGACGACGCAGGTCTACACGCTCGTCACCGTGCAACAGCTGCGTGAGGTCTATGCGCAGAGCCACCCGCGTGCCCGCTGATAGTGTCGTGGCGATCAGCGGGATGCTGACCGCGCGCACGCCAGTTCGGGAGAGAGATGGATTCGTCAGACATCGACGCCGTGGTGAACTCAATGGATGAGTCCCTCGAGACCCAGGTCGACCCTCAGACCACCCCCGCCAGCCGCAACGGGCACCTCCCGGGCACGGAGCTCGCGGCCGCCGGCCAGGTGGGCCCCACGGGTCGTCCACTGCCGACCTTCCCGGATCCTGCGCCCCTCGCGAGCCACGGCCCCGCCCGGGTCATCGCCATGTGCAACCAGAAGGGCGGCGTCGGCAAGACGACGACGACCATCAACCTGGGTGCCGCGCTGGCCGAGTACGGCCGGCGCGTCCTGCTGGTCGACTTCGACCCGCAGGGCGCCCTCTCCGTGGGTCTCGGCATCCCCGCCCACGAGCTCGACGTCACCGTCTACAACCTGCTCACCGAGCGCGGTCACGACGTGCGCGACGTCATCCAGCAGACCAAGGTCGAGGGCCTCGACGTCGTCCCGGCCAACATCGACCTGTCCGCCGCAGAGGTCCAGCTCGTCGGCGAGGTCGCCCGGGAGCAGATCCTCGCGCGGGTCCTGCGGCCGGTGCTCGACGACTACGACGTCATCCTCATCGACTGCCAGCCCTCGCTCGGCCTGCTCACGGTCAACGCGCTCACGGCGGCCCACGGCGTGCTCATCCCGCTCGAGTGCGAGTTCTTCGCCATGCGTGGCGTGGCCCTGCTCGTCGAGACGATCGAGAAGATCACCGATCGGCTCAACCCGCGCCTCGAGGTCGACGGCATCCTCGCGACGATGTACGACAGCCGCACCCTGCACTCCAAGGAGGTCGTGGCGAGCGTCGTCGAGCACTTCGGCGACCGCGTCTTCCACACGGTCATCAGCCGCACGGTGAAGTTCCCGGACGCGTCCCTCGCGGCCGAGCCGATCACCACCTACGACTCCACCCACAAGGGAGCCGGCGCCTACCGCCAGCTCGCAAGGGAGCTCATCGCCCGTGGCGGAGCAGCCTGACACCATGACCGAGGCCCCCGGCGGAGTCATCACCCGACGGGCAGCGACAACGGCCTTCGAGGTCCACCTCGACGTCTTCTCGGGTCCGTTCGACCTCCTCCTCGGTCTCATCTCCAAGCACAAGCTCGACATCACCGAGATCGCCCTGGCCAAGGTCACCGACGAATTCATCTCGCACATCAAGGCCGAGCAGGCCAAGGGTGGTGACGTGTGGGACCTGTCGCAGGCCTCGGAGTTCGTGCTCGTCGCCGCGACCCTGCTCGACATCAAGGCGGCCCGGCTGCTGCCCCAGGTCGGGCCGGAGGACGAGGAGGACCTCGCGCTCATCGAGGCCCGGGACCTGCTCTTCGCGCGCCTGCTCCAGTACCGCGCGTTCAAGGACATCGCCCGCACCTTCGACGAGCGGATGTCGACGGCGTCGCGGATGACGGCGCGCCAGGCCGGGCTCGAGCCGCAGTTCGCCAAGCTGCTCCCCGAGCTCATCATGACGATCACGCCCGAGCAGCTCGCGATGATCGCCGCCGGCGCCCTGACGCCCAAGGTCGCCGACACCGTCGGTCTGGCGCACCTCCACGCCCCTGCGGTCAGCGTGCGTGAGCAGGCGACGATCATCGGTGAGCGGCTGCGGCGCGACGGCGTGTCGTCGTTCCGGTCGCTCGTGCGCGACGCCGACAACACCCTCGTCATCGTCGCGCGCTTCCTCGCTCTGCTCGAGCTCTTCCGCGAGTCCGCGATCACGTTCGAGCAGGCCGAGGCGCTCGGAGAGCTCACCGTGCGCTGGACGGGTTCGATGGAGGGCGACATCGAGGTCGACGACGAGTTCGACGACGAGCCCGACTCGGACGCACGGCCTGCCGAGGGTGGCCCGGCGGACGCCGAGCCACCCCACACCGATCAGCGAGAGGCTGACCATGAGTGAGACCCACGTGACCGACGCGCCGCCGGAGGACGTCCTCGAGGAGGGCGTCCTCGAGGACGTGCCCCAGGACCAGCTCGCCTTCGACGTCGGCGACTTCCCGGGCGGACTGCGCAGCGCCATCGAGGCGGTCCTCATGGTCGTCGACGAGCCCGTGACCGAGCTCGCCCTCGCCTCGGCGCTCGAGGTCCCCGTCCCTGACGTCGAGACCGCGCTCGCAGAGCTGGAGGAGGGGTATGCCGCGCAGCAGCGGGGCTTCACCCTCCGCCAGGTCGGTGGCGGGTGGCGGGTCTACAGCCGTGCCGACTACGCGCCCGTCGTGAGCAAGTTCCTCCTCGACGGCCAGCAGGCCAAGCTCACCCAGGCCTCGCTCGAGACGCTCGCCGTCATCGCCTACCGCCAGCCGGTGTCCCGTTCGCGCGTCGCGGCCGTCCGCGGTGTCAACGTCGACGGCGTCATCCGCACCCTGCTCAACCGTGGGCTCATCGAGGAGGTCGGCTCCGACGAGGAGTCGACCGCCAACCTCTACGGGACCACGTCCTACTTCCTCGAGCGACTGGGCCTGCAGTCCCTCGACGACCTGCCAGCCCTTGCTCCCTACCTTCCGGAGGTCGACGTGCTCGACGAGATCGCAGAGAGCGGCCGGTCATGACCCCGCCGCCGAGCCGACGCGGCGGACCCGCGAAGAAGTCCTCCGGTGGTGGGCGTGGCCGCCCGGCGCCGGGCGGGCGTGGCCCCGCTGGCACTGGCGGTGGTGCCGGTCGCCCCCGTGGCGTCGGGACGACCAAGAAGAGCCAGCCGACGGCGCTGCCCAACCGGCCCAAGGCCAAGCCGGTCGACGTGCACGACCCGGACGGCATACGCCTCCAGAAGCTCCTCGCCTCGGCAGGCGTGGGGTCGCGCCGGGTGTGCGAGCAGCTCATCACCGATGGGCGGGTGGAGGTCGACGGGCAGGTCGTGACCGAGCTCGGGGTCCGGATCAACGCCGACCAGGTGGTGCACGTCGACGGCGTGCGCGTCACCCTCGACGAGTCGCGCGTCTACCTCGCCTTCAACAAGCCGCTCAACGTCGTCACGTCGATGAACGACGAGCTCGGCCGGATCGACATCGGCGACTACTTCGGTGACCGCAAGGAGCGGCTCTTCCACGTCGGCCGTCTCGACGCCGACACCGAGGGCCTGCTGCTGCTCACCAACGACGGCGACCTCGCGCACCGGCTCCAGCACCCCAAGTACGGCGTCCTCAAGACCTACCTCGCGCAGATCCGCGGGCCGGTCCCGCGCGATCTCGGCAAGCGCCTGCGCGAGGGCATCGAGCTCGACGACGGTCCTGTGCAGGTCGACTCGTTCCGCGTCGTCGACAGCCAGCCGGGCAAGGCCATCGTCGAGGTCATCCTCCACGAGGGTCGCAAGCACATCGTGCGCCGGATGCTGGCCGAGGCCGGTCACCCCGTCCTCTCACTCGTGCGGACCCAGGTCGGTCCGATCCGCCTCGGCGACACCAAGCCCGGCAAGTTCCGGCGGCTCACCAAGGGTGAGGTCGGCGAGCTCTACTCCGCGGCGGGGATGTGACCGAGGCGGCGGGCGCCGCTCGGGTCCACATCGTCGGCACCGGCCTCATCGGGACGAGCCTCGGCCTGGCCCTGACGCGCTCCGGTGGCACGGTGACCCTCGAGGACCTCTCGAGCACCAACGCGGCCCTGGCACGCGACCTCGGCGCGGGGGAGACCTCGGTCGACGTCAGCCCTGACCTCGTGGTCGTCGCCACGCCACCCGACGTGACGGCGGCCTGCGTGGCGTCGGCCCTGGAACGCTGGCCGGACGCCGTCGTCACCGACGTCGCCTCGGTCAAGGTGGCGGTGCTCGGCGCGCTGCGTGAGCGGGGAGCCGACCTCTCGCGCTACTGCGGGTCGCACCCGATGGCCGGGCGAGAGCGCAACGGGGCGGTCTCCGGCCGCCACGACCTCTTCCACGGCCGGGCCTGGGTCCTCACACCCACCGCCGAGACGACAGCGGCTGCCGCCGACCTCGTCCGGTCGGTGGCCGCGAGCGTGGGAGCCGCGGTGGTCACGCTGGACCCCGCAGAGCACGACGCCGCGGTGGCCTCGGTCTCCCACGTGCCGCAGCTCGTCGCGAGCCTCGTCGCCGCCCGGCTGGAGCACCTCGCCGACTCGTCGGTCGCCCTCGCCGGCCAGGGCCTGCGTGACGTCACGCGCATCGCCGCCAGCGACCCGCACCTGTGGACCCAGATCCTCTCGGGCAATGCGCACGCCGTGCGCGACGTCCTCACCGCGCTGGCCTCCGACCTCGACGGGGTCATCGCCGCCCTCGACGCGCTCGGCAGCGACGACGACGCTCCCGGTGCCCGTGGCACCCTGGCCCGGGCCATCGCCGCGGGCAACGCCGGCCACGCGCGGATCCCGGGCAAGCACGGCGCGGCGCCCACGGCATACACGACCGTCCGTGTCCTCATCCCGGACGAGCCGGGCCAGCTGGGACGCCTCTTCGCCGACGTCGGGGCGATCGGCACCAACATCGAGGAGTTCCACCTCGACCACGGGCTCGGGCAGGCCTTCGGGCTCGCCGAGATCGACGTCGTGCCGGGGTCGGCGGCCTCGCTCGCCGAAGGGCTCGAGGCCCGCGGCTGGCGGCTGCACGGCTGAGCCGACTGCGACGCGCGGGTGACCGCACGGCCTCCGCCACCACCTAGGCTGACCGCCATGACGAGCGACCCGGCACCCCTGACCATCGCCATCGACGGGCCCTCCGGCTCGGGCAAGTCGAGCGTCTCCAAGGCAGTGGCGGCCCGGCTCGGGGTGGGCTACCTCGACACCGGTGCGATGTACCGCGCGCTCACGTGGTGGTGCCTCGACCAAGGGATCGACCTGTCCGACGACGCGGCCGTCGTGGTCGCTGCGGAGTCCCTGCCGCTCGAGCTGTCGACCGACCCCGAGGACCAGCGCGTCCTCGTGGGCGGCACCGATGTCACGGCCGAGATCCGCACGACGGCGATCAGCTCCGAGGTCTCCAAGGTCGCCACCAACATCGGTGTCCGCCCGATCCTCCAGCAGGCTCAGCGCGACCGCATGGCCGCCATCGCGGAGGCGACCGGTGGTGTCGTGGCCGAGGGACGCGACATCACGACGGTCGTGGCGCCCGACGCGCCGGTCCGCCTGCTGCTCACCGCCAGTGAGGAGGCCCGACTGCGTCGACGCTCGGCCGAGGTGCACGGGACCGCCGACGAGGACGCCATCGCCGCGACGCGCGACCAGGTCCTGCGCCGGGACCGCGACGACTCCGCCGTCTCGCAGTTCACCGTCGCTGCGGACGGCGTCGTCACCGTCGACACGTCCGACCTCGACTTCGACGAGAGCGTGGAGGCGGTCCTCGCCGTCGTCGCCTCGCTCGTGGGGCACGCCCAGGGCTGACGTCGCCGGCCCGCATCCGGTGCGCCGACTGCGGCATCGGTGCCGCACACGTGCACTATCGTCACCGCCCGTGACGCACGAGAACCTCGGCCCGGCTCCGTGGAAGGCGACGCTCGGTCGCCTCGTCGGGGCCGGTCTCGTCCGTTCCCTGTATGCCGCCCGCGCTCACGGCGCGGAGAACGTCCCGACCCGTGGCCCGGTGATCCTCGCGGCCAACCACACCGGCTACCTCG
Source organism: Knoellia locipacati (assembly GCF_044791685.1). Lineage (GTDB taxonomy): Bacteria > Actinomycetota > Actinomycetes > Actinomycetales > Dermatophilaceae > Knoellia > Knoellia locipacati_A. Next base: position 3,662,296 of record NZ_CP087730.1, on the reverse strand, counting down.
ACGGCGCCGTCGTGTTCGGGCTGTCGCCGCGGCCGGCGCACTTCCTCGTCCTCGCCTCCACCTTCGACCTCGGGGTCGGACCGCTGCTGCACCTCAGCGGCCAGATCCCGCTCGAGCAGGGCAGGGGTGCTCGCTCCGCCCTCACCTGCGCGCTCGGGGTGCTCGAGCGTGCGGGAGCGGTCGGCATCTTCCCGGAGGGTGGTCGGGGACGCGGAGACCTGGAGAAGGCGGAGAAGGGGGTTGCCTGGCTGGCACTCCAGGGGCACGCGCCGGTGGTGCCCGTCGCCTGCCTCGGCACCCGCGCCACCGGGGACCTGGCCTCGTCCTGGCCCCGGCTGCGCAGCCGGCTCGTTGTCGACTTCGGGGAGCCAGTCTCGGTCAGCTCACAGGACGGCATACCGGGTCGGGTCCGGGTGGAGCGGGCGGCGGAGCAGATCCGGACCTCCCTGGCCCAGCACGTGCGGTCGGCCAGCGAACGGCACGACATCGCACTGCCGACGGACGTCCCGCCCGACCTCTGGGACTGACCGGGACCGCCGCAGGCCCGGCGTGCGACCGCCGTGGGACCGGCGTGGGACCGAGCACCGCGCGATCTGGGGGAGAATGGTTGACATGAACACCCCCGAGACCGACGAGACCGTGACCGACGACGGGTCACTGGACGAGTCCGTCACGCATGCCCTGCGTGTTGGCCTGGACGACTTCGAGCTGGACGACGAGGACCTCGCCCTCGTCGACCGCGCCGACGGCGCGGTCGACGACGACGAGTTCGAGGGTGCCGTCCCGGTGGTCGCCGTCGTCGGCCGTCCCAACGTCGGCAAGTCCACGCTGGTCAACCGGATCATCGGCCGCCGCGAGGCGGTCGTCGAGGACGTGCCGGGTGTGACACGTGACCGCGTCGCCTACGACGCCGAGTGGACCGGGACCCGCTTCACGCTCGTCGACACCGGGGGCTGGGCCATCGACGCCAAGGGCATCCACCTGCGGGTCGCCGAGCAGGCCGAGATCGCGGTCGAGCTCGCCGACGCCGTGCTCTTCGTCGTGGACGCCGTCGTCGGCGCCACCGACGACGACGCAGCCGTCGTCAAGCTCCTGCGCAAGTCCGGCAAGCCCGTCATCCTCGTCGCGAACAAGGTCGACGACCAGCGCACCGAGGCCGACGCGGCCGCCCTGTGGAACCTCGGGCTCGGCCAGCCCTGGCCCGTGTCCGCCCTGCACGGCCGCGGGAGCGGTGACGTCCTCGACGCCATCCTCGACGTCCTGCCCGAGAAGTCGGCCGTGGGCGCCTACCAGCGCGGCGGGCCCCGCCGGGTGGCGCTCCTCGGCCGTCCCAACGTGGGCAAGTCCTCGATGCTCAACAAGCTGGCCAAGTCCGACCGCGTCGTCGTCGACGACGTGGCGGGCACGACCCGCGACCCGGTCGACGAGTTCATCGAGCTCGGCGGCAAGACGTGGCGCTTCGTCGACACCGCCGGTATCCGGCGCCGGGTCCACCAGACGCGCGGCGCCGACTTCTACGCCTCCCTGCGCACCCAGACCGCCCTCGAGAAGGCGGAGGTCGCCGTCGTCCTCATCGACGCGTCGACCCAGATCACCGAGCAGGACATCCGCGTCGTCCAGCAGGTCGTCGACTCGGGCCGCTCCCTCGTCATCGCCTACAACAAGTGGGACCTCACCGACGAGGAGCGCCGCCACTTCCTCGAGCGTGAGATCGAGCGCGAGCTCGTCCAGATCCCGTGGGCGCCCCGGGTCAACGTCTCGGCCTCCACCGGTCGCCACATGGACCGGCTCGTGCCCGCCCTCGAGACGGCTCTCGAGTCGTGGGACACCCGCATCCCCACCGGTCGCCTCAACGCCTTCCTCGGCGAGGTCGTCGCCGGGCACCCCCACCCCGTCCGCGGTGGCAAGCAGCCGCGCATCCTCTTCGCCACCCAGGCCTCGACGCGCCCGCCGCGGTTCGTCCTCTTCGCGTCCGGTTTCATCGAGGCCGGCTACCGCCGGTTCGTCGAGCGACGTCTGCGCGAGGAGTTCGGCTTCGAGGGCACGCCCATCGAGGTCTCGGTCCGGGTGCGAGAGAAGCGCTCCCGCCGCTGATGCACCAACCCGGAATCCCCCGCGCCGAAGGCTCGCGGGGGATTCCCGTATGCCGTGACGAGGGCTCGCGGGTCGTGGACGGCGAGGAGAACCATGGCGGACCATGGCGGACCATGGCGGACCACGCATGAGGGCGGCTCTCCGACTGGTGTCGGAGAGCCGCCCTCACTGCGTCGGGCTGACAGGATTTGAACCTGCGACCCCTTGACCCCCAGTCAAGTGCGCTACCAAGCTGCGCCACAGCCCGTGGCTCGCTCCCGCGTTGCCGCGCGAGCGAACGAAACCATATCCCATGCCTCTCGCCCGGACCGAATCGGTTCCGCGCGTGGGCGCCGAAGTCAGTAGTCGTGCCGCCGGCGGAGTGAGAAGGGTCGTCCGTCGGGGTCGCCGAACAGGCGTTGCGGTACCTCGAGCACCCGCCGTGGCCAGCGACCGATGTCGGGTTCGGTGACCGGCCGCAGGCGGCCGGCCGGACGTCGCCCGACCATGCCCCCGTCGCGCCATGCCTGCAGCTCGGCCCCCGCGGCGGCATAGGCGGCGAACATGCCGGGGGCCGGGACGCAGTCGTCCATCGCCGCGTCGTGCTCCGGCCCGGACAGGGGACGGTCGAGGTGCTCGGCGGCGAGGCGCAGTCGCAGGGACCGGGCGAAGGGGGAGTGGTCGGTCCCGGACTCGTCGACGACGAGGGCCGCCAGCTCGGAGTCGTGGCTCCAGGAGCGCCGGTTGATGTTGTCCGAACCGATCGTCGCGTACCAGTCGTCGATGACGACGACCTTGGCGTGCACGTAGACCGGCCAGCCGGCGTGGTTCTCGATCCCGTATGCCGCGAAGCGGTCCGGTGCCGCCTCCTCGAGCTGGGCGATCGCCTCGAAGCGGCCCTCGAGCTGGAGCAGCTCGGCCATCCCGCTGAGGTCCGGTCGGTGGGGGAGCACGGTGATGAGATGCAGCTCCGGGTTGGACCGCAGCGCCTCGGCGAGCGCGAGGGTCACCGTGGACGACCAGAGGTACTGCTCCTCGAGGTAGATGAGGTGGCGCGCCTGGGAGATGGCCTTGAGGTGGGCTCGGGCGATCGAGCGCTCCCCCCGTGGGGCGAAGGGATAGGCACGTCGCAGGTGGCGGTGCGGATAGGTGCGCAGCACCTGGACGACGTGCGTGCCGCCGTCGACCGGCTCGGGTCGAGGCTGCACCGGCGGCAGCGGCGTGGGCTCGTCCTTGACCCGGCTCAGCCGGTCGCGCAGGCGCGAGTGCCAGGCCGGGGTCAACGGGTCCGGGTCCTCCCACCGCTCACGGAACACCGTCTCGACGTCGGCGACGGCGGGACCGGTGATGGCGCAGTGCACGTCGTGCCAGCCGGGGCTGGGCCCGTACTCGTCGGCGAGCGCCTGCTGCTGCGGGTCGCCGTGGTGGTCCGAGGTGTCCCGGCGCGAGTGGGCGACGTCGATGCCCCCGACGAACGCGATGTCGCGGGAGGGATCGTCCTGGTGCCGCACGACGACGAACTTCTGGTGGTGCGAGCCGCCGCGCCGGACGCGCATGTCGAGCAGCACCTCGGCGTGCTCGTCGTCGTCGTCGGCCAGCTCCTCGGCGACCTCACGGTTCTTCTCGGCGGAGAAGTCGATCTGCTCGGTGTGCGAACGCCACACGAGGACCCGGACGTGGACGTTGCGGTTCTCGGCGCGGTCGAGGACGGCGAGCAGGCGGCTCGAGGGGGCGTCGGTGAGCTGCTGGTCGCCGTCGATCCGCCAACCGGCGAACATGATGAGGTCACCCTCGGTCGTGGCCTCGAGCACCTCGTGGAGCTCCGCGAAGTACGAGGCGCCGTCCACGAGCGGCCGGACGAGGTTGCCGGTGGACCAGGCCTGCTCGCCGGGGTGTGCGTCGTCGATACGGGTGTCCGGGTTGTCCCGCTCACTCGCGGTGAGCAGCCATCGGGTGACGTCGTGTGCGGGTGCGTTGCTCATGCGACTGCTCCTGCCATGCGGTCCACGGCCTCGGTGATGATGGCGGGCGAGGTGGCGAGGTTGACCCGCACGAACCCGCGCCCCGACTCCCCGAACGACGGCCCCGGCGAGAAGGCCACCTGCCCTCGCTCCCGGAACACCGCCGCGGGGTCGTCGCCGAGCCCGAGTGCCCGGCAGTCCAGCCAGGCCAGATAGGTCGCAGCCGGGACGGCATACCCGATGGACGGAAGGTGCTGCGAGAGAAGGCGAGCGAGCAGGTTCCGGTTCGCATCGATCTCCGCGGTCACGCCTGCGAGCCAGTCGCGCCCGCGGGTCCATGCGGCGATCGCTGCAATCTGGCCGACGTGGCTCGCTCCGTGCGTGTGCACCTCGTGCAGCCGCGCGCCCGCGGGCGACTCCGCACCCCTGACGACGAGGGCGGCCTTGAGGCCGGCGAGGTTCCATGCCTTCGACGCGGACAGCAGGCTCACCCCGCGCTCGCCGCCCTCGACGGTGAGGTACGGCGTGAAGGTGCCGTCGTGGACGATCGGCGCGTGGATCTCGTCGGCGATGACGGTGACGTCGTGACGCGCCGCCAGGGCCGCGAGCGACTCGAGCTCCTCGCGCGTGTGCACCGTGCCGGTCGGATTCTGCGGGTTGCACAGCAGGTATGCCGGCCCATGCAGAGCATGGGACCCGCGCCCACCTCCCGCACGTGCCTCGCCGAACGCCCGGTCCAGGACCTCGGCGTCGAGCCGGCCGGCGGGTGTGAGGGGCGCGTCGAGGACGCGGCGGCCGGTCATGTCGACGAAGTCGAAGAACGCGTTGTAGACCGGCGACGACACGACCACCGGACCGCCGGGGTCGGTCACGAGCCGCACGAGCTCGCTCAGGCCGATCATGACGTCGGCCACGGGGGAGGAGCGGTGCCGGTCGATGGTCCACGACCACGTGTCCGCGGCATACGCCGCTCCGGCCTCGACGAACTCGTCGCCGAGCGGGTAGCCGGTGTCGCCACGCCTCATCGCGGCGGTGACCGCGTCGACGACCGGCTCGCAGGGCTCGGCGTCCATCTCGGCGACCCAGAGCGGCAGGACGTCGGCGGCGTACAGCCCCCACTTGACGCCCGTGCGCCGGTGTCGCCAGGTGGCCGCGTCGCCCGTCAGGAGAGTGGAACTCATGACCTGACTTTAGACACGAGCACATAGGCTGAGGGCATGACTGCCGGTGAGAGCGTGCGGGGGACCGACAGCGCCCCGGTCGACCGCGTCCTCACGCTGCCCAACGCCCTCTCCGCACTGCGGCTGCTCGGCGTGCCGGCGTTCATCTGGGCGATCGCGACGAAGCACGACGCGATCGCCCTCGTCATCCTCATGGCCTCGGGGATCACCGACTACCTCGACGGCAAGATCGCGCGTCACTACGGCCTCGTCTCGCGCGTGGGCCAGCTCCTCGACCCCATCGCGGACCGCCTCTACATCGTCACGACGCTGCTCGGCCTCGCCTGGCGCGACATCATCCCGTGGTGGCTGGTCGCGGTGCTCTTCGCCCGCGAGGCGTTCATGGGCGTCGTCGTCCTCATCGCGAAGCGACACGGCTGGACGGGCCTGCCCGTGCACTTCATCGGCAAGGCGGCGACCTTCAACCTCCTCTACGCCTTCCCTGCCCTCCTCATGGCCGACGGTGACGGCGCGCTCGCGACCTTCATGCGTCCGGTCGGCTGGGGCTTCGCCTGGTGGGGCACCGTCCTCTACTGGGTCGCCGGAATCCTGTATGCCGTGCAGCTGCGCCGTCTCATCGCGGACCGGGCCGAGCCGTGAGCACCAGGTCGCCGGGCCCGGCGCGTCGCCCGGACGCGTCGATGACGCTCATCACCTCGATGCTCGAGCGCCCGCTCGACCCCGGCTACGCCGCCGCCGCCGAGCGGCGTGACAAGGCCGGACTCCCACCCGCCACGAGTCTGCGCTCCACGACACTCATCGTCTTCACCGTGGTCATCGGCGTGCTCGTGGGCATCGCGGCGATGCAGCTCCGGGGCAGCGACACCACCAAGCAGCGGACCAAGACCAGTCTCATCGAGCGCATCGAGAGGCAGCAGGAGGCGGTCGACGCCCAGGCCGCCGAGGCGGGCGCGCTGCGATCCGAGATCGCCGCACTCGACGCCGAGACGCTGCGCAACGTCAGCGAGGAGCTCGCGCAGGACGTCGAACGGCTCTCCCTCGTCGCCGGGGCCGTTCCCGTGCGTGGTCCCGGCTTCGTCGTCACGGTCGACGACGCCCCCACCAACGGGGACGAGGGGTCCAACGCGGACCCGCGCGGTGAGAGCGGGCCGACCGACGGCAAGGTCATCGCCCGCGACCTGCAGATCGTCACCAACAGCCTGTGGGAGGCCGGGGCCGAGGCGGTCTCGGTCAACGGGCAGCGGCTGACGACGACCGCGGCGATCCGCTTCGCCGGCGAGGCGATCCTCGTCGACTACCGCCCACTCAAACGGCCCTACGTCATCACCGCGATCGGGGACCCCGGCCGCATGCCGGCGACCTTCGCCGACGGCAACGGCGGCACGTACCTGTCGACCCTCAAGAGCTCGTTCGGCATCCGCGTGAGCACCGTGGTGCGCAAGGAGGTCACGGTTCCGGCGTCCGCGACGCTGGGGACCAGGGCCGCCACGCCCGCGGATAGGCTCGGCGGCGAAGCCACGCCCTCACCCGAAGGAGAAAGCTCGTGATCCCCGCACTGGGTCTCGTCCTCGGCATCGCCGTGGGCGTGCTGCTCCAGCCCGAGGTGCCGTTGTGGCTCCAGCCCTACCTCCCGATCGCCGTCATCGCGGCGCTCGACGCCGTGTTCGGAGCGGTCCGGGCGGTCCTCGACGGGATCTTCAACGACAAGGTCTTCGTGATCTCGTTCCTGTCCAACGTCGTCGTCGCCGCGTTCATCGTCTTCCTCGGTGACCAGCTCGGCGTGGGCAGCCAGCTCTCCACTGGCGTCGTCGTCGTCCTCGGGGTCCGGATCTTCTCGAACGTCGCCTCGATTCGTCGTCACCTCTTCAACGCGTGAGCCGCCAGCGATGAGTGCGAAGAAGAAGAAGAACCGGGCGGCCCGCCGCGCCGCCGGCCCCGTCCGGCCCAGCAGGGTCGCGACACCTCCCGTCGACCGCCAGGAGGCGGAGACCCCAGAGGCGTCCGAGTCCGCGGAGCCCGAGGTCGAGTCCGACGTCGAGACCGAGGTCGAGACCGAGGTCGAGGCGGAGGTCGTCGAGGTCGAGACCGATGACGAGCATGAGGTCGTCGAGCACGACCACGAGCTCCAGTCCGATGCCGACCGTGAGCTCGCCGTGCCGGACCCCGTGGAGCAGGAGCCCGAGGTCGTCGAGCCCGAACCCGAGCGTGAGGTCGTCGAGCCCGAACCCGAGCGTGAGGTCGTCGAGCCCGAACCCGAGCGTGAGGTCGTCGAGCCCGAACCCGAGCGTGAGGTCGTCGAGCCCGAACCCGAGCCCGCCCGGGAACCAACCCGGCACGCCGTCGCCACCGAAGGGGCGCCCGAGGCCGCTCGCGGCACGAACGACGACACCGAGCCCCAGCCCGCCACCCCGGGCCCTGCGGCGACGTCGCAGCGCGCGTGGCGCCGACTCGGTCGGGCGGCCAGCCCGCGACCGACCAAGGCCAACGTCCTCGCCACGCTCCTCGCTCTCGGACTCGGCTTCGCCATCGCCGCGCAGGTGCGCCAGACCTCGATCGAGGGACTCGAGGACCTGCGCGAGGACGAGCTCATCCGCATCCTCGACACCGTCGACCAGGACGGCAACCGGCTGGCTGAGGAGATCCAGACCTTGCGCTTCTCGCGGGACCGGCTGCAGAGCGACACGACGAGCCTCACCGAGTCGCGCCGAGCCGCCCAGCAGCGCCTGGACTCGCTCGCCATCCTCACCGGGACGGCCGCCGCGCGTGGCCCCGGCATCGTGCTCACCATCCGCGACCCCGAGTTCGGTGTGACGGCGCCGATGCTGCTCGACACCCTCCAGGAGCTGCGCGACGCCGGCGCCGAGGCGGTCGAGATCAACGATGTGCGCATCGTGGCCAACTCCTTCTTCACCGACAGCGAGGGCGGCATCTCGATCTCGGGCAAGGCCGTGTCCGCTCCCTACGTCATCACGGCGATCGGCGACGGGTCGACGCTGGCTTCGGCGATGGAGATCCCCGGCGGCGTGACCAACACCGTTCGTAGCGTCGGCGGAGAGGCTGGTGTCGAGACCAAGGACGAGGTCACCGTGTCCGCGTTGCAGAGCGTTTCCGAGCCTCAGTACGCTCGACCCATTCCCAGTCCCACCACGTCCTGACCGGACCAGAAGGAGCCCACTGATGAGCGACCTCGAGTACCCCAGCGACCTGCGCTACACGGCCGAGCACGAGTGGGTCCGTGCCGCCGAGGGTGACACCGTCCGGATCGGGATCACCTCCTTCGCGCAGGACGCGCTCGGCGACGTCGTCTACGTCAGCCTCCCCGGGGTCGGCGACACCGTGGCCGTGGGTGACGCCTGCGGCGAGGTCGAGTCGACCAAGTCCGTGAGCGACCTCTACGCCCCGATCGCAGGTGAGGTCACGGCGATCAACGATGCTCTCGACGCCTCACCGGAGCTCGTGAACTCCGACCCCTACGGCGAGGGCTGGATGTACGAGATGCGGCCGAGCGACTCGGCCGCCCTCGACGGCCTTCTCGACGTCGAGGCGTACCAGCAACAGCTCAGCTGATTCCCAGCCCCGGCACGGGCATATGTCTAGTCATCCCTCGAGTGGTCATCTAGGGTGAGTGCTCCAAGAGACGAGCCCAGACGAGGAGCCGCACAGATGAGTGACCAGAGTCGCGACACGCCTGATCGCGCGTCGGAGCCGACCCCGCACCCCGGAGAGTCGACCCCTGCGCGTGAGCCGGAGTCGTCGACGACGATGCGCTTCAGGGCGGTCGAGGGGCTCGAGCAGTCCGACATCGTCCACGAGAGCGAGCACGTCCTCACCCGTGCCGACCAGGCCACCGTCGAGGCGCTACGTCCCGGCACGGCGCTGCTCGTCGTCCTTCGCGGCCCCAACACCGGCGCGCGGTTCCTGCTCGACGACGACGTCGTCACGTCGGGGCGCCACCCCGAGAGCGACATCTTCCTCGACGACGTCACTGTCTCGAGGCAGCATGCGACGTTCGAGCGGGCCGAGGGGCGGTTCGTCGTCAGGGACGTCGGGTCGCTCAACGGGACCTACGTCAACCGCGAGCGGATCGACGAGTCGACACTTCAGACCGGCGACGAGGTGCAGATCGGCAAGTACCGCCTGGTCTTCTATGCCGCCAAGCAGGCCTGACCGGCCGCTGACCATCGGGAAGGTCCTCGACGCCCTGCGCGAGGAGTTCCCCGAGATCAGCATCTCCAAGATCCGCTTCCTCGAGACCGAGGGTCTCGTCGAGCCTGCGCGGACGCCCGCCGGCTACCGCACGTATGCCGTGAGCGACGTCGAGCGCCTCCGCTACGTCCTGCGCGCCCAGCGCGACCGGTTCTGGCCGCTCAAGGTCATCCGCGAGTCGCTCGACGCGCTCGACCGGGGCCTGGAACCGGTGCTCGACAGCGATGCTCGGCCTCGGCCCCCCGAGCCCGTGCCCGACCCCGACGTGCCCGACGAGGCGGACCTCCTCAAGGCCCCGCCGACCGTCCGGCTCACCCGCGCCGAGCTCGCCAGCGCGACCGGTCTCGACCCGGAGGTCATCACCTCCCTCGAGGGCTTTGGCGTCCTGCGTCCCGACTCCGAGGGGCACTTCTCGGCCACGGACCTCCAGGCGACGCACGCGGCGGCCGGTCTCGCGGCATACGGGATCGAGGCGCGCCACCTGCGGCCCTTCCGCACCGCCGCCGACCGCGAGGTCGGGCTGGTTGAGCAGGCGATGAGCACACGCCGCGCGGGTGGACGGGCCGCCGACCAGGCCCATGTGGCGCGTCTGTGCCTCCAGCTGCACGCCGCGCTGGTCAAGGGTGGTCTGGCCCGACCCTGACGACGTACGGTGGGAGCGTGAAGCCACTGGACGTTCTCGGGGTCCGTGTCGAGATGCCGACGAACCAGCCCATCGTCCTCCTGCGTGAGCGCGACGGCAGCCGCTACCTGCCCATCTGGGTCGGCGCCGCCGAGGCCGCGGCGATCGCCTACGCCCAGCAGGGCGTGGTCCCGCCGAGGCCGCTGACCCACGACCTGCTCAAGAACGTCCTCACCGACCTGGGGCACACGATCGACCGGGTCCGGATCACCTCCCTCGAGGAGGGTGTCTTCCACGCGGTCCTCGAGATCGACGGGGGAGCCAGCGGGGGCGGCCAGAGCATCGACTCCCGCTCGTCTGACGCGATCGCCCTCGCGCTGCGCGCCGGCGTCGAGATCGTGACGTCCGAGGAGCTCCTCGACGAGGCCGGCGTGGCGATGGCGGGGGAGCAGGAGGACGACGAGGTCGAGAAGTTCAAGGAGTTCCTCGACCACGTGTCCGCGGACGACTTCGACACCGGAGACCAACCCTCCAGTTGAGGGTGAGTGTTACGGATGTTACTCACGACACGCGTGAGGTTAGGGTCGAGTGGTAGTTGACCTGAGGTTCCGCGCCCCTTAGCGTCGCGCTCAAGAGAACGACGACCATGTAGTTACAGCGCATTCGTGGAGCAGCAGGAGGCTGGCGTGAACGCCATCGAAGAGAACCCCAAGGGTCACGTGCCGATCGCGGCACAGGGCCTGCTGTTCACCGACGACCTGCCCGAGCTCGACGAGGAGCTGGGCTACCGCGGCCCCACGGCGTGCAAGGCCGCCGGCATCACCTACCGCCAGCTCGACTACTGGGCCCGGACCTCGCTCGTCGAGCCGTCCGTGCGGGGAGCGGCCGGTTCGGGTTCGCAGCGTCTCTACGGCTTCCGCGACATCCTCGCGCTCAAGATCGTCAAGCGGCTCCTCGACACCGGCGTCTCGCTCCAGCAGATCCGCGGCGCCGTCCAGGTGCTGCGCGACCGCGGGGTCGACGACCTCGCCCAGATCACCCTCATGAGCGACGGCGCCTCGGTCTACGAGTGCACGTCCAACGAGGAGGTCATCGACCTGCTCCAGGGCGGTCAGGGCGTCTTCGGGATCGCCGTCGGCAAGGTCTGGCGCGAGGTCGAGGGCGACCTCTCCCACCTCCCGGGCGAGCGCCCCAGCGACGAGGTCCCTGCCGCTCACCCGGACGACGAGCTCAGCGCCCGTCGCGCAGCACGCCTGGCCTGAGCCGGGCCCTGACCGACACGCGGTGCGCGCCCTCCAGGGCGCGCACCGTTTTGTTACCCTGAGCGAGCCGCAAACACCGTGCGGGAGAGTCCTCGGCCCCGTGGGGTCGGGGCGCCGAAGGGGCAAACTCCCCGGAACCTCTCAGGCGCAAAGGACCGCACGGATCAGGCACCTCTGAAACGGCTCACCCCGTGACAGATGGGGAGGCCCGTGCCCGTCCAGTGCGCCAGGAGCCTCACCTCATGACCGACACCACCCTCAGCCAGACCGACCTGCCCGCCTTCGCCGGGCGCCACATCGGGCCCGACGACGAGGCCGTGGCGCAGATGCTCGCCGCGATCGGACGCTCGAGCCTCGACGACCTGACCTCGACGGCCGTTCCCGACGCGATCCGTGCGACCGGCGCCATGGACATCGTGCCCGCCGACTCCGAGGCCGCCGTCATCAAGGAGCTGCGGGGCCTCGCGGCACGCAACACGGTCCTGACGTCGATGATCGGCCTGGGCTACTACGGCACGGTCGTCCCGCCGGTCATCCAGCGCAACGTCCTCGAGAACCCGGCCTGGTACACGGCATACACGCCGTACCAGCCGGAGATCTCCCAGGGACGGCTCGAGGCCCTCCTCAACTTCCAGACGGTCGTCAGCGACCTCACCGGCCTCACCACCTCCGGAGCCTCGCTGCTCGACGAGTCGACGGCGGCCGCGGAGGCGATGACGTTGATGCGCCGCTCGAGCAAGGCACCCGCGGACGCCGTGCTGCTCGTCGACGAGGCCGTCTTCCCGCAGACCCTGGCGGTCATGCGGACCCGGGCCCTGCCGCTGGGCATCGAGATCGTCGTGGCGGACCTCTCCGAGGTCACGACGACCGACGGGCTGAGCGAGGTCACGGGAGGTCGCGCGGTCTTCGGCCTGCTCGTCCAGTACCCCGACCTGCACGGTCGCCTGCGCGACCACCGCGCCCTCGCCGCCGCAGCCCACGAGTCCGGTGCGCTCGTCACGGCGGCGGCCGACCTCATGGCCCTCACGCTCGCCACGTCGCCGGGGGAGTGGGGCGCCGACATCGCCGTGGGGACGACGCAGCGCTTCGGCGTCCCGATGGGCTTCGGCGGGCCCCACGCCGGCTACATGTCGGTGCGCTCGGGGCTCGAGCGCACGCTGCCCGGTCGCCTCGTCGGTGTCTCCGTCGACGTCACGGGCGCGCCGGCCTACCGGCTCGCGCTCCAGACCCGTGAGCAGCACATCCGTCGCGAGAAGGCGACGTCCAACATCTGCACGGCTCAGGTGCTGCTCGCGGTCATGGCAAGCATGTATGCCGTCTACCACGGCCCGCGCGGCCTGCGGGCCATCGCGCTGCGCATCCACGCGCACGCCGAGGCGCTGGCCACCGCTCTGTCGGACGGCGGTGTGGAGGTGGCCGAGGGGGCCAGGTTCGACACCCTTTCCCTACGGGTCCCGGGACGTGCCGACGAGCTCGTCGCCGCGGCCCTGGCCGAGGGGACGAACCTCTGGCGGCACGACGAAGACACCGTCATCGTCTCCGTCGACGAGACCACCGACCTCACCGACGTCGCTTCCGTGTGCCGGGCGTTCGGCGTCGAGGCGCCCGCTCGCGTCGAGATCGCTGAGCCCGGCTGGGGCGAGTCGCTCGACCGGACCTCGGACTACCTCACGCACCCGGTGTTCTCGAGCCACCACAGCGAGACCTCGATGCTGCGCTACCTGCGCCGCCTCGCCGACAGCGACTTCGCGCTGGACCGGGGCATGATCCCGCTCGGCTCCTGCACGATGAAGCTCAACGCGACGACAGAGATGCTGGCCATCACGTGGCCGGAGTTCGCCAACCTCCACCCGTTCGCCCCGCTCGACCAGACCGAGGGCATCCGTACCCTCGTCAGCCAGCTCGAGGGGTGGCTCTGCGACATCACCGGCTACGACGCCGTGTCGCTGCAGCCGAACGCCGGCTCGCAGGGCGAGTTCGCCGGCCTGCTCGCGATCGCCGCCTACCACCGCTCCCGTGGTGACTCCGAGCGCAACATCTGCCTCATCCCGGCCAGTGCCCACGGCACCAACGCCGCGAGTGCGGTGATGGCGGGCATGAAGGTCGTCGTCGTCAAGACCGACGTCATCACCGGCAACGTCGACATGGACGACCTCAAGGCCAAGGTCGAGGCGCACCGCGACCAGCTCGCCGCGATCATGGTGACCTACCCGTCGACCCATGGCGTCTTCGAGGACACGATCACCGACCTCTGCGCGATGGTGCACGACGCCGGAGGCCAGGTCTACGTCGACGGTGCCAACCTCAACGCCCTCGTCGGGCTGGCCCAGCCCGGCCGGTTCGGTGCCGACGTCTCACACCTCAACCTGCACAAGACGTTCTGCATCCCGCACGGCGGTGGTGGCCCGGGCGTCGGTCCGGTGGCCTGCCGCGAGCACCTCGCACCGTTCCTGCCGAACCACCCGCTCGACCCCGAGGCCGGTCCCGAGACCGGCGTCGGTCCCGTGTCGGCGGCGCCCTACGGGTCAGCAGGGATCCTTCCCATCTCATGGGCCTACGTGCGCCTCATGGGAGCCCAGGGTCTGCGCCGTGCGACCGAGGTGGCCGTCCTCAACGCCAACTACGTCGCCGCCCGGCTGCGCGACTCGTACCCGGTGCTCTACTCAGGCGAGGACGGGCTCGTCGCGCACGAGTGCATCCTCGACGTCCGTCCGCTGACCAAGGCGACCGGCGTGAGCGTGGACGACATCGCCAAGCGCCTCATCGACTACGGCTTCCACGCCCCGACGATGTCGTTCCCGGTCGCGGGCACGCTCATGGTGGAGCCGACCGAGAGCGAGGACAAGTTCGAGCTCGACCGCTTCTGCGACGCGATGGTCGCGATCCGGGCCGAGATCGACGCCGTGGGGGCGGCGGGCAACGCCGAGACGAGCGTCCTGCGGGGCGCCCCGCACACCGCCCTCTCGCTGGCGGGGGAGTGGGACGTCGACTACTCCCGTGAGGAGGCGGCCTTCCCCAAGGGTGTCGACCCGCTCGCGAAGTACTGGCCCCCGGTGCGCCGCATCGACGGCGCCTACGGCGACCGCCACCTCGTCTGTTCGTGCCCGCCGCCGGAGGCGTTCGAGGACTGAACGACCCCGCCCGTATGCCGTCCGCTCGCGCCGCGTGACCCTGCTGGGGTCGCGCGGCGCGACCGGTTCACAGCGGCGAAGGTCAGGTCCCTTGTGGCGCAACGCTCGTCATGCGGCGCTCTCGCTACCGGGGGCGGAGACGGCGACGGTGCTGCCGCTCGCGGTCTTGCGCACGGCGAGCTGGCTGGTGATCCGGCTGCGCAGCTCGCCGACGTGCGAGACGACCCCCACGGCCCGGCCACCCTCTCGCAACGAGTCCAGCACCGTGATGACCTGCTCGAGGCTCTCGTCGTCGAGGGTGCCGAAGCCCTCGTCGACGAAGAGGGTGCCGAGGTCGAACCCGCCGGACTCCTCGCGCACCGCGTCGGCGAGCCCCAGCGCCAGGGCGAGCGAGGCCATGAACGCCTCACCGCCCGAGAGGGTGGAGGTCTCGCGGGTCACGCCGGTCCACTGGTCGAGGACGCGCAGGCCGAGCCCGCTGCGAGCGCCGCGGGCGGCCAGCCGGTCGGAGTGCTCGAGGCGGTAGCGACCGTCGCCCATGACGCGCAGCCGCTCGTTGGCGAGCTGGGCGACCTTGTCGAGGCGCGCGGCCAGGACGTAGGAGCTGAGGCGCATCCGGAGCGTGTTGTTGACGCCGCCACCAGCGAAGGTGTCGGCGAGGTCCTTGACGCGGTGGTGGCGCTCGAGGACGGGCCCCGCCGCGTCGAGTCCGGCCACCAGGCTGGCCCGCACCGCCGAGAACGCCCTCACGGCCGTCGTGACGCGGGTCTGGGCGGACTGCGCCTCGAGCAAGGTGGTCCTCGCCTGCTGCGCCGCTGCGGTGAGAGCGTCGAGGTCGGGCTCTGCGGCGGACTCCGCAGCGCGGACGGCCTCGTCGTCGAGCACCGCCTGTGCTGCGGCGAGTGCCCGGTCGTGGTCGCGCAGTCGGTCTCCGAGCCGCTCGAGCGCCGCAGTGGGAACCAACGCCCGCGTCGCCGACTCCAGGGAGTCGAACCCGGCGTCGGTGGCGGCCTCGGTGGCAGCCGCGCTGGCCTCCTCGAGGCGAGCGCGTGCGGTGTCGTGTCGCTCCCGGGCCTCGAGCCACGCCGCGGCCTCGGTGAGCAGGCGTGCGTGGGCGTGGGCGACGGCGACAGCCGTCGGGGTCGGGGCTGCAGTGGGTGCATCGTGTCCGGACCGGGTGGTTGCGCTGTCGGCGACGGGTGGCGACGCGGCGGCTGCGCTGGCGGACGTGCTGCGGGACGTCGACGGGGCGCCGTCCGTCTGTCGGCACGGGCACGTCGCGTGGGCAGCCTCGAGCTCGTGAGTCGCAACGGCATCGGTGCCCTCGGCCTCGAGCTCCCGCTCCGCCAGGGCTGTCGCCTGTGCGAGGTCGCGACGCGACGTGGCCACGGCCGCATCGATCCGGGCGACCTCGCTGCGCAGGCTCGCCACCTCCTGCTCGTGGGCGCCGCGACCCAGGGCCCGGCGGCGCACGGCCTCGTGTCGTGCACCGGCCTCCGTGGCAGCCGCGGTCTCGGCGGGGAGGTCGATCTCGCGCACGGAACCCACCTCCAGGGTGCCCAGGGCATCCGCCAGCAGCGCCTTGGCACTGGCGGCAGCGGACTCGGCGTCCTGGTGCTCTCGCACGAGCACGGCATGCCGGTCGCGGGCCTGCTGGAGCTCGTCAGGGGTGACCCGGTCGGCGGCGGATGCCGGGACGGGGTGCTCGTGCGATCCACAGACCGGACAGGACTCGCCGTCGACGAGCCCCTCAGCCAGCTCGGCAGCCATCTGCCCCAACCGGCGTGCGACGAGGTCCTGCTCCCGGTCACGGGCGTCCTGGGCGGCGCTGCGTGCCGAGGCCGCGGCGTCGACGAGCGCCTCGACCGTGGCCTCGTCGCGCACCGCCCGCTGCGCCAGTCGAAGGCGGGCTCGGGAGGCCTCGGCCGCCGCCGTGACGCCGTCGAGCGCCGCCACGGCCTCGAGGGCATCGGCCAGCACGGCCTCGGCATCGGCCACCTTGGTCTCGGCGGCTGCACGGTCCGCGTCAGCCGTCTCCAGAACCGCGGCAGCTCGATCGACGGCGCGCCGCTGCGCCCGGACACGATCCGCTCGTGCGGCCGACTGGGCCTCGAGCCTCACCAGCTCACGCACCGTGTCGTCGTGGACCCGCAGCGTCGCGACGAGGTCGGCCGGGTCACCGGCGTCGGGCACTCGCGCGACGACGCGTGCGCGGGCCGCCGCGACGGAGGCGTCCTGATGGTCGGCCTCCGCGCCGGCGCGCAGGACCGCGTCGAGGTGACCGCGCACCCCCGCGGCCCGCCGCGCTGCCTCGTGGGTCTGGCGCACGGTCACGAGCTCGTCCGCTTCGGCGTCGAGTGCTGCGATCGCCGACCGGGCCGAGGCGGCTCGGGACCGCAGGACGATGGTCGACCGGGCCTGTTCGGCCTCGGTGGACGCCACGGCCTCTGCTCCGGCGGCCACGTCGAGGGCGACCATCGCCTCGGAGAGCTGCTCGTCGAGCTCGGCGCCGAGGGCGTCGAGACGGGCTCGGATGGCCTCGGGAGAGTCCGGCGAGACCGCCAGGGCACCGTGGGCGTGCTCGGTGGCACCCGCGTCGGCGTCCTCGCGTGCGCCCACCGCCGCCACGACGTCTCCGAGCCGGGCCAGGTCGGTGTCGATCCCGGAGCGCAGGGCCGTGACCGTAGCCTCGCTCTCGCGACGCTGTGCTGCGAGCCACTCCTCGACGTCGGCGAACCGCGAGATGTCGAAGAGCTTCTCGAGGAGGGCGCGCCGCTCGTCGTCCTTGGCGGTGAGGAAGGCCGCGAACTCACCCTGGGGCAGCATCGCCACCTTGGCGAACTGCTCCTTGCCCATGCCGAGGACGTCGTGGATGACCTCGGCGGCCTCGTCGTTGCGGGTGGAGACGACCCTCCAACCGGTGCCGTCGTGCTCGGACAATGCCACGGTCGCCGGGCTCTCGATCGTGCCGGTGCCGCGCTTCTTGGGACGGGTGTGGGCAGGGGAGCGGTAGAGGGTGAAGCGCCGGGTGCCGCACGTGAACTCGAGCTCGACCGAGGGAGTCGCCGTCGGGGCGGCGTGGTCGCTCACCACGCCGCGGCGGTCTCGCAGCCCCGGAACGTCGGCGAACAGCGCGAAGCAGATCGCGTCGAGCAGGCTCGTCTTGCCTGCGCCCGTGGGGCCGTGGATGAGGAAGAGACCGGAGGCGGTGAGGGCGTCGAAGTCGACGGTGACCTCGTCGGGGAACGGGCCGAACGCCGTGGCCCGCAGCCGGTGGATCCTCATGCCGCCCCCGACCGACGGGTCGCGGTCGACCCCGTCTCGCCGTCGGCGGCGGACCGGTGCAGGCGCGCGCCCTCGACGGCCTCCTCGAGCAGCCCCCGCTCCTCGTCGTCGGCACCGTGCCCGCCCCTGACGTGCGCGAGGAAGTCGCAGCACACGGCGAGGTCGGAGCGCTCGGTGAGGGAGGCGGCATACGCGCTCATCGTCGTGACGGCGCCGGTCGGGGCGAAGCGGAGGTCGAGGGTGTGGGGGAAGCGGGCACGCAGCCGTTCCATGGCGCCGAGGGGCCGCACCGGGTCGGTGAGCGTCACCTGGCACCACGCGGTCTCGGCGGCGTCGTGACGGCGGTCCGAGAGCAGCTCCTCGAGAGTGCCGGAAAGCAGGGCCAACGGCCGCTTGACCGGAGCCCCGACGAACTCGACCTCCGTGCGGTGCGCGGACAGGTCGACGAGCCACGACCCCTTGGTGTGCCCGGCCTCGCTGAAGGACATGGCCACTGGGGAGCCCGAGTAGCGCACGCCGTCGGCGACCTCCTGGCGGCCGTGGAGGTGACCGAGCGCGGCGTAGTCGACGCCGTCGAAGACCTCGGGCGGGACGGCGGCGACGCCACCGACGGAGATGTCGCGCTCGGAGTCGCTGGTGGCTCCGCCGGTGACGAACGCGTGCGCCATGACGACCGAGTGGTCGTGGTCGCCGCCTGCCAGCGAAGCCCGCACCCGCGTCATCGCCGCCCGGAGGACTCCGGCGTGGGTGCGCTCAGCGGCCCCGAGGGGACCGGCTGTGAGGGAGGGCTCGAGGTAGGGGAGGGGATGGATCGCCACACCCTTGACGACGACGGGTCGGCCGATGTCGTCGAGGCTCGTGCGGATGTGCAGACCGGATCGCTCGAGGAGGCGCGAGGCGAAGCCGAGGCGGATCGCCGAGTCGTGGTTGCCGCTGGACAGCACCACGACAGCTCCGGCGTCGATGATCCGCTCGACGGCGTCCGAGAGCAGTGCGACCGTGTCGGGCGCCGGCAGGGCGCGGTCGTAGACGTCGCCGGCGACGAGCACGGCGTCGACGGTCTCGGCGCGCACGACCTCGACCAGGTGGTCGAGGTAGGCCGACTGGGCGTCGTGCAGTCCCACCTGGTGGAACGCCCGCCCCAGGTGCCAGTCGGAGGTGTGGATCATGCGCACGTCACCGAGGCTAGGTGGGTCCACCGACAGGTGCCGTGACCGAAACGCGGATTCGTCCACGTTCACCTCGCGTGACGTGCTCGGATGGTGATTGAGTTGGCCTTCCGGCCGGCGGGTGCAGCCAACAGTGAGGTGATCGGTGTGGGTGCTGAGGTCAGCGCGCAGAGCTACACGCGCGAAGAACGACAGAGGTACCGCGAGAAGGTGCGGCAGAACCTCGACGTCTTCGAGCGGATGCTGACCCAGGACCTGTTCGAGTTCGAGCGACCGATGACCGGCCTCGAGATCGAGCTCAACCTCGTCAACGGCGACTACGAGCCGCACTTCGCCAACGCCGAGGTGCTCCGGGCGATCGCCGACCCGGGCTACCAGACCGAGCTGGCGCGCTACAACATCGAGCTCAACGTCCCTCCCCGGCCGCTGCCCGGTGACTCCGCGCTCGAGCTCGAGGAGGACCTGCGCACCTCGCTCAACGCGGCCGACGCCAAGGCGCGCGACGTCGGCTCGCGCCTCGTCTCGATCGGCATCCTCCCGACGATCATGCCCGAGCACTACGAGGGCGACTGGATCAGCGACAACAACCGCTACACCGCCCTCAACGACTCGATCTTCGTGGCGCGTGGCGAGGACATCTACCTCGACATCCACGGTCCGCACGGCGAGCGGGTCGCGACCTACTGCAACTCGATCGCACCCGAGTCGGCATGTACGAGCGTCCAGCTCCACCTCCAGGTGACACCGGCGGACTTCGCCGACCACTGGAACGCCGCCCAGGCCCTCGCACCCGTGCAGGTCGCCCTCGCCGCGAACTCACCCTTCTTCTTCGGGCAGCGGCTCCACGCCGAGACTCGCATCGAGCTGTTCAAGCAGGCGACGGACACCCGCCCGATCGAGCTCAAGAACCAGGGCGTCCGCCCTCGCGTCTTCTTCGGCGAGCGGTGGATCACGAGCATCTTCGACCTCTTCGAGGAGAACTCGCGCTACTTCCCGGCCCTGCTGGCCGAGACCACCGACGAGGACCCGATGGCCCGGCTCGAGGCCGGCGAGGCGCCCGAGCTGGCCGAGCTGAGACTGCACAACGGCACCGTCTACCGGTGGAACCGCCCCATCTACGACATCGTCAAGGGCCGCCCGCACCTGCGTGTCGAGAACCGCGTCCTCCCGGCGGGTCCGACGATCGCCGACACCCTGGCCAACGCCGCGTTCTACTACGGCGCGGTGCGCAAGCTGGCGTCCACCGAGCGTCCGGTGTGGACGAAGATGAGCTTCGCCGCCTGCGAGGAGAACTTCCACCGGGGCGCACGTGACGGGATCGAGTCGCGGCTGTACTGGCCGGGCTACGGCGAGGTCGGCGCCGACGAGCTCGTCCTGCGCCACCTCCTGCCGCTGGCCCACGAGGGTCTCGAGGAGTGGGGCGTCTCCCAGGCGGTGCGTGACCGCTTCCTCGGGATCATCGAGGCTCGCGCCCAGGCGGGTGTCAACGGTGCGACCTGGCAGACCGACGCGGTGCGCCGCTTCGAGGAGCGGGGCAGCGACCGGCGCAAGGCGCTGCACCAGATGCTCGAGCTCTACACCGAGCACATGAGCACCAACGAGCCGGTGCACACCTGGTCCCTGCCCTGAGCCTCACCCCGGACGGGACGCGCCTCAGCCCAGGCTGTTCCAGAGCTTGATCGCCGGCTGCTCGCGCTCGTACTCGAGCACGCTCACCGAGCCGGCGTCCAGCAGGAGCTTGGCGGCGAAGCGCGGCTGCTCGCGCAGGAAGACGGCGGCGAGGACCCGCAGGGCGTGCCCGTGCCCGAAGAGCAGCACGTCACGTGTGGCGAGCGTCGGTGCCGCCCTGAGCAGCACGCGCGAGGCCCGGGCCGCGACCTCCTCGACGGTCTCGCCGGGCGTGGCGCCCGCCACGACGCCGTGCTCGAAGGCCGCCCAGTGGTAGCCGAGCTCCTCGCGGATCTCCTTGGTCGTGCGCCCCTCGTAGGCGCCGTAGTCCCACTCGACGAGGTCGTCGTCGACCTCCGCGGTGTAGCCCGCGATCTCGGCAGTGCGCCTGGCGCGCTGCATCGGGGACGACAGGACGAGTCCCACGTCGTAGCCGGAGAGGCGTTGCGCGAGCGTGGCGGCGTCGGCCTCGCCCTGCTCGGTCAGCGGGATGTCGGTCGTGCCGGTGTGCTGGCCCGACTCGCTCCACTCGGTCTTGCCGTGCCGGACGAGGACGATGCGTCCGTCGGGGACAGCGGGTGCGCCAGTCATGGTCGTCACTCTGGCAGGATCCCGGTATGCCGCGCCACCTCGCCTTCCTGCGGGCCATCAACCTCGGCCCGCACCACAAGGTGCCGATGGCCGAGCTCCGCGAACGGCTCACCGCTTCCGGCTTCGCCGACGTCCAGACCCACATCCAGACGGGCAACATCGCCCTCACCTCCACGATGCGCTCGCAGGCCAAGGTCGAGGCGGCGATCGAGGGGCTGCTGGGGGACTGGTGCGACTTCGAGGTCCCGACGATCGTGCGCTCACCGGCCGAGCTGGCCGCCTTGGTCAAGGAGGTCGAGGCGACGCCACCCCTCGTCGGTGAGGGCGGACGACGCTATGTCGCCTTCGCCAAGGGAGACCTCGGCGCGGACGCGAAGGCGGCGCTCACGGCATACGAGGACACGCCGGAACGTTCACGCGTCGTGGGGCGCGACATCCTCCTCGAGATCGACAGCCAGTTCCACACCGCGAAGCTGGCCGGGGCCAAGCTCGAGCGGCTTGCCGGGACGCCCCTCACGGCGCGCGACCTCAAGGTCGTGCGCGCCATCGATGAGAAGTGGAGCACCACATGACCGACGCGCAGCAGGCCGCCCAGCCCGAGACCGGGGGCACGGGCACGGGGCACCGTTCGATCACCATGACACGCACGTCGCGCGGCGAGTTCGACGTCACCAACGTGCGTGGCGGCACGATCCACATCGGTTCGGGTGAGACCGACGACTTCACGCCGGTCGAGCTGCTGCTCACCGCCATCGCCGGCTGCAGCGCCGTCGACGTCGACTTCATCACGAGCAAGCGGGCCGAGCCGACCGAGTTCACCGCCACCGGCGCCGGTGTCAAGGCCAAGGACCCGGTCAAGGGCAACCACATGCAGGACCTCGAGGTGACGTTCCGGGTGCGCTTCCCCGAGGGACCAGAGGGCGACAAGGCGCGCGAGATGCTCCCGCGGGCGATCGCGCAGTCGCACGACCGCCTGTGCACGGTCTCGCGAGCGGTCCAGCTCGGCACTCCCGTGACGATGCGCGAGGACTGAGCCGTGGCCCGCTACCTCGACGTCCACCCGGTCGACCCGCAGCCCCGCTCCATCGCGCAGACCGTGGCCACGCTCAGGGACGGCGGGCTCATCGCCTACCCGACCGACTCGGGCTACGCGCTCGGCGCAGCGCTCGGCAACCAGGCCGCCAAGGACCGCATCCGCGACATCCGCAAGCTCGACGACAAGCACCACTACACCCTCGTGTGCGCCGACTTCGCCCAGCTCGGGCACTTCGTGCACGTCGACAACTCGGTCTTCCGCGCGGTCAAGGCCTCCACTCCGGGGCCCTACACGTTCATCCTTCCGGCGACGGGGGAGGTACCGCGCAAGCTGCTGCACCCCAAGAAGCGGACGGTCGGGGTGCGGATCCCCGAGCACCCGGTCGTGCGTGCCCTCCTCGCCGAGCTCGGGGAGCCCATGCTCACGTCGACGCTCATCCTGCCCGGCGAGACCGAGCCGATGACCGACGGCTGGCAGGTCAAGGAGGAGCTCGACCACGTCGTCGACATCGTCCTCGACTCGGGGGAGTGCGGCAATGAGCCCACGACGGTGGTGGACCTCTCCGGCGAGGTGCCGGAGGTCCTGCGTCTCGGCGCCGGCGACCCGAGCCGCTTCGAGGCGTGACCTCGCCGGCGGCCCGGCAGCACCCCGAGGAGCAGCCGTTCGCGGAGTTCCCGGAGCTCGTCCTGCGCGCGATGACGCGACACGGCGTCGTCCCCAGCCGCGGTTACGTCACGCTGGAGCACGACGAGGCGCTGGTCAGCCACTACCCGGACCAACCCGACCGGCCGTTCGTCGTGCACTGGACCCATGCCGAGCGCGACCCCGCCGACGTGTTCGCCGACCTCACGGCATACCTGCTCGACCGTGGGGCACGCAGCGCGGAGTGGTGGTTCCGCGACGACTCGACGCCCGCGGGCCTCGAGGACCTCGTGCTGGAGGCCGGCGCGACGACGGTCGAGGACCAGGTGTGCGTCGCCCGTGCCGTCGACGGGTCGCTGCCACCGATCGCACCCGGTGTCCGGGTCACGCTCGTGCAGGACCAGCAGGGGATCGACGCCGTCATCGGGATCGGTGCCGAGGTGTTCGGCAACCCCGTCCCGGCCGATCCTCAGGCCTACCTCGCCGAGGTGCTGGACGACCTCGACCAGGCGCGCAGCGCGTGGGTGGTGGGCTGGGTCGACGGAGAGCCGGTCGGTCGCGCGAGCGTCGGCTTCGAGTGGCAGGTCGCACCGCTCGTGGGAGCCGCTGTCCTGCCCCACGCGAGACGTCGAGGTGTGTATGCCGCGATGCTCGCCGCCCGTCTCGACCTCGCCGCGACAGCCCACTGCCACACCGCGATCACCAAGGCACGGCGGATCGGGTCCCTGCCACTGCTGCTGCGTGAGGGGTTCGTGCCCATCGGCCGCGAGCGCGCCCACCTGCTCGAGCTCGCCCGCTGACCAACGTCACCCCCACCGGCGCTGAAGCCCCTGGATGCCGGTGGGGGTGACGTCGTCCTGCTCGGGAGGAATCGAGCAGGTTCTCAGCTGCCGTAGAGCGCCCGGACTCCCTGACGGTCGGTCTCGGTCATGCTGAGGTCTGAGGACGAGCCGTTGCACTGGGGGTAGTGCATGATCGACGCGCGGTCGTACGGCGTCAGCGGACGCCAGTTGTTGTCCTCGAAGCAGGTGCCCGCCTCGGGACGGGTGTGCTCGTGGCGGAAGCCGAGGGAGTGGCCCAGCTCGTGCGCCATGATGTTCGAGGGCGTCCATGAGCCGCTGCTGTAGAGCGACTTGGCGTTGACGAGGACGTTGCGGCCCGACTTGGGCGTGCTCGGGAAGAACGCGCGAGCGATGTACTGCGTCGTCTTCGTCGGCTCGACCGAGAAGAGCACCGAGCCGTTGCGCGTGGTGCAGCTGCCGTCCTGCGCGGTGACGTGGGTGAAGTTCACCTTGCTCGTCGCGGCCTCCCACTGACCGACGCCGGCGGTCATCGCGGAGACGACGCGGCTGTAGTCGGTGCCGAACCTCGTGCTCACGCAGTAGGTGAGGTTGAGGGCCTGGGTCGCTGACCACTTGTCGTCGGCACCGTTGACGGTGTTGACGATGAGGCCGTCCTCCTGGGTCTCCTGCGGTGCGACGAGGGCGTCGTAGAACTGGCGCAGCGCACCGTCGTTGGCGACGGGCTCGTCGCCGTTGACGATGAACTTGCGGTCGAGGTCCTGGAAGGTGGACGCCTTGAACTCACCGTAGGTGGGGGTCTCGCCCTCGGCGGCGTTGGCCTGCCCCGTGAAGATGGCGCCGCCGGTGAGGGCGGTCGCTGCGAGCACGGCGAGAGTGCGACTGGTCGTCGTCATGTGGAGCTCCTGTGGCAGGGGATGGTCGCGGGTTGCGACCGGTCGCCAACGTATGAACCTGCACGTCAGCATCGGGTAGGCCGACGGTCAAGAGTTGGTATGCCGGGTCAAGAGTTCGCCGTGACCTGCGCCCTTGCCGCCTAGGTTGGTGCGCATGAGCACGTGGGAGTTCGCGGGGGAGGTCTGGGAGTGGCGCGGCCCCGCGCCCTACCACTTCGTCTCGGTGCCGGAGGAGCTGTGCGACGACGTGCGCGACGCGGCCGACGTGGTGAGCTACGGGTGGGGGATGGTCCCGGTGACCCTGCGGATCGGTGCCACGACGTGGACCACGTCGCTGTGGCCCAAGGACGGTGGCTACGTCGTTCCGCTCAAGGACCGGGTGCGTCGGGCCGAGGAGATCGAGCTCGGCGACGTCGTGTCGATGGAGATGCACATCGAGCTGTCCTTGTGAGAAGCGCTGTGCCGCAGTCGCTTTCGCGTCAAGGGTGAACTCGGGGGCACAGCAGGAACACCCGGACCTGACGACGGTCACCGATGCGTGAGCGGTAGTGCCGGTAGCCGGCGTAGAACGAGCTCGCGCGGGTGAAGACCTCCTCGACCTCCTCCGGGGTCGCGGCCCGAGCCATGGCGTGCAGGGTGCGCCCTCGGTAGGTCACCGAGCACCGGGGGTCGCTCTCGAGGTTCAGCGCCCAGGCCGGCGTGGAGGTCTGTCCGAAGTTCGTGCCGAGGAGCGCGAGGTCGCCGCGCAGGGGAGTGGCGATGAGGTGGCTGTTGCGTCGCTCTCTGGACCGGCGGCCCGTGGTGGTGAGGCTGAGGACGGCGATTCCCGTGACGAGGCTCGCGGCGGTGTGACGGCCGCGTGTGAGTCGGCCCACCGAGCTGTCGAAGTGTCGAAGGACGTGGGAGGACGCCCACGCTCCGGCGCGTGTCCCGGCGGCCCACCGCACGGCGTTCTGGACGGGGTTCGCCGCGCGGTGGCGGTAGTCGAGGTCCTGCGCCAGTCCCATCCGTCACGCCCTCGCGTCGAGGTGACGGCTGACGATCCAGGCATGCTTGCCGACCTGCCGCACCCGCTCGAAGCCGAGGTCGTCGAAGAGCTCGGCGGTGGCGCTGAAGAGGAACCGGCCCGGCGCCTCACGGCCCGCGGTCGCCTCCGGGATGGCCTCGACGAGACCGCCGCCGGCCCGCTCGATGAGGTCGATCGCCCCCTCGACCGCCTGGCGAGCGACGCCCTGTCCCCGGTGTCGCCTGTCCACGAAGACGCACGTGATCCGCCAGTCCGGCGCCGGGGGAGGGGCCTGCTCGTAGGCGAGACGGTGCTTGATCCCCGGCACCTCGTCGACGTCGCCGAACTGGGCCCAGCCCTGGACGGCGCCGTCGTCGTCCACGACGAGGGCGGCGTGGGCCCGGTCGGTGAGCACGTGCTCGTGCTTGGCCTCGCGGTGGTCGAAGGCGCGCTCACCGCGGTCGAGGTGGAAGCTGATGCACCAGCAGCCACCGAAGATGCCGTTGTTGCGGTCGACGAGGTCGGCGAAGCCGTCCCACGTGTCGGATCCCAGAGGGACGACGCTGAAGCCCATACGCTTGACGATATGGCCGATCTGACCGAACCGTGCCCCAACTGCGGACGGCTCATGCGCTGGGAGACCTCGCACGAGCGGTGCGACGGGTGCGGCTACATCCGCCCCTGTTGTGAGGGCGCACCGTGTCCGATTCCGTGACCGGGGCCGACACCGACGGCAGCGACGTCGACGTCGACGTCAGCGCGCTGGCGATCAACGTCATCCTGCCCGAGACGCTCCAGTGGCACGGCGAGCGCAGGCTCCGCGACGCCAGGTCTCAGGTGCCCACCCGCTCGATGAGTCGCTCGGCATCCCACGGCGCCCGCCCGTCGATGTCGTTGTCGAAGTACAGGTAGGAGTCCTGTCCGGCCGCTTCCCACGAGGTGAGTCGCTCGGCCCACCTGTCGAGTGTCGAGTCACTGTAGCCACCGGCGTAGAGACGTTCCTCGCCGTGGAGGCGCACGTAGTGGAAGTCCGCGGTGCCATCTCCCATGGTCGGCCAGCGCCCGGCTGTGTCGGCATGGACGAGGGCGACTCCATGCTCTCGCAGGAGGTCCCGAGTCCGGTCCGAGTCCCAGGATGGATGCCGGGGCTCGACGGCATGGCGCAGGGGAGACCGGATCTCGGCCGTCGTCCAGGCCCGGTCGTCGGGCACGCGGTCGTCGTGCCGCTCGGCGAGCTCGGCAGCCGCGGGCATGGTCCGGGGGAGGAGTGACAGGAACGACCCCACCAAGGCCTCGTCGAACTCGAGGCGTTCGGGCAGCTGCCAGAGCATCGGGCCGAGGGCGGGCCCAAGGGCGAGGGGGCCGGAGGCGAAGAAGTTCGCCAGCGGTGTCTCCACGTCACGCAGCGCCTTCATGTGGGTCACGAACCTGCTGCCCTTGACGGCGAAGACGAAATCGTCGGGGACCGACTCGCGCCACCGTCGGTAGGACGACGGGCGCTGCAACGAGTAGAAGGATCCGTTGATCTCGATGCTGGTCATCCGGTGAGCCACGTGCGCGAGCTCGTCCTTCTGGCGCAGGCCCTTCGGGTAGAAGTCTCCGCGCCACCCGGCATACCGCCAGCCGGAAACGCCGATACGCATCACGCTGTCGACCCTAGTCATGGGGGAGGAGGGCTAGCGTGCCCGTTCATGGACATGCTCAAGGGTGACCAGATCGCCGAGGCCAACCTGACCGACTGGCGCAAGCTGGCCCAGGGACTGCACGCGCGCTACCTGGTCGACGACTTCGCCGCCGGCGCACGCTTCGTCGTCGCGGTGGGCGAGGCGGGCGACGCTCTCGGGCACCACCCGGGCGTGTCGATGGCCAGCGGGCACGTCGACCTCAAGCTGAGCAGCGACGACGCGATCTACCGCGACGACGATGGCACCGAGTACGTCGTCGAGTGGGTCACCCAGCAGGACGTCGACCTCGCACGGCGGATCACCGAGATCGCCGCCGAGCACGCGCTCGACGCCGACCCGGCCTCGGTCAGCGTCATCGAGCTGGGCCTCGACACGGCGCAGTCCGCGACCATCGCCCCGATGTGGGCGGCCCTGTTGACAGGGAGCGCCGAGGCCCAGGGCCGGGGGACTCCCGGCGACGAGATCCGGGACGCCACGGGAAGGGTGCCCAACCTGTGGTTCGGAGACCTCGAGGCCGCCGACGAGGACGGGGCCTCGCGTCAGCGCTTCCACGTCGAGGTCTACGTCGCGCCCGAGGTGGCCGAGCAGCGGGTCGCCGATGCGGTCGCCGCGGGTGGACAGGTCGTCGCCGACAGCAACGCCCCGGGACTGACCGTGCTCGCCGACGCGGACGGCAACACCGGGGTGGTCTGCGTCGACATCTCTGCCGTCAACACGTCGGCAACGGCGGTGGACTGACCCTGCGGGGAGCGGGGCCGGAGCCCCTGCGCCATCATCTACTTGACATAATGTTGATTATCGGCGTTATGCGTGACGCTGGAAGGAGCCCCTCCTGATCACGTGAAGACGGACCAGCAGTTGTCGTTGCGCAACCTCTGGTCGTCCAACACGAGCTCACGGATGGCTGACGGCAGCTGCTGGCGCTGCCAGTCGCGTTCGCGTCGACCGAGTTCCGTCCCGGCGTGGTCCGGAGCCGTCTCACGCACCGCCTTGATGGCGTATGCCGCGGCGCCGAGCTCGTGCGCTGCGACGTGTGCGACGCAGGCGGCCTGACCCGCGACCCAAAGCGCGAGCAGCCGGTGGTCGGCGTCGCTCACGGTGCCACCGCGGCGGGTGGTCAAGAACCGTGGGTCGCGCACCTCGGGCAGGATCATGGCCGCTCGCACTGGTCCATGCGTCGCACCCTAGACGTGCGGTCGCAGCCCGCCGCGCGGCAAATCGCGTTGCAGGTGCTGGACCGGCGTCCCTACGGTGGCCGGATGGCGACGTCACGGTTCCACGGCATCAGCATCGAGGCTCACGACCCCGCTCACGTCGGCCGCTTCTGGGCCGAGGTCCTGGACTGGGAGCTGGTCGAACAGGTGTCCGAAATGGTGGTGCTCCCCCGGGACGGCAACGACTACCGCCTGAGCTTCCGAGCAGCCGACACCCCCAAGCTCGGCCAGAACCGCATCCACTTCGACGTGACGAGCGAGTCCGAGCCGGCGATGACGGCGACGATCGTGCGGGCCCTCGCGCTCGGCGGACAGCACATCGACATCGGCCAGACCGACGAGGACGGGCACGTGGTGCTCGCCGACCCCGAGGGCAACGAGCTCTGTGTCATCGAGCCCGGGAACACCTTCCTGGCCGGCACCGGGGCCATCGGCGGCATCAACTGCGACGGGTCGCAGTCCCTCGGCTACTTCTGGAGCCAGGTGCTGGGCTGGCACCTGGTCTGGGACCAGGACGAGGAGACGGCCATCCAGTCGCCGCACGGAGGTTCGAAGATCACGTGGAGCGGGCCTCCACTCATGCCGCGCCTCGGCCGCGACCGGCTGCACCTCGAGATCGCCCTCGACGCTGACACGGACCCGCAGGTCGAGCTGGACCGGCTGGCGGCCCTCGGCGCCACGGTCGGGACCGATGCCTCCACGCCGACCACCAGTCGACCGACGGACAGCACGATGGTCCTGACCGACCCTGACGGCAACGAGTTCCACCTCGTCACCAGCTAGGACCACTCCCCCGACGTCACTGCCGCCGGCCCACCAGCGACCCGTCGTGCTCACGGCACCCGTCTGGCCCTCACGCCTGGTTGATCCTCACGTGGTTGCCGGCGGGGTCGCGGAAGGCACAGTCACGCACGCCCCACGGCTGGTCCGTGGGCTCCTGCGTCACCTCGGCCCCGCTCGCCTGCACCGTCTCGAACGTTGCCTCGAGGTCGGGCGTCGAGAGCACGATCGTGGCGAACGTGCCCTTGGCCATCATCTCGGCGATGGTGTTGCGCTCGTCCTCGGTGATGCCCGGGTCGGCTGCCGGTGGGTTGAGCACGATCGAGGGCGTCCTGCTGCCCGCAGGCGCGATGGTGATCCAGCGCATCGTGCCCTCGCCCACGTCGGCAAGGACCTCGAAGCCGAGCGTGTCTCGGTAGAACGCGAGGGAGGCTTCGGGGTCGGTGTGCGGGAGGAAGGTGTGGTGAATGCTGATGTCCATGCCGCAGACGCTAGTTCGGCGGCAGGGGCGGCGCTTCTCGATTCCTGACCGGTCTGCTGACGGCCTTGGTGACGCACGACGGCAGCTCGCCCTCGGACTGCTCGGCCCGCTGGCGATACACGCTCGGAGACATGCCCACGAGCTCGGTGAACCGAGTGCTGAACGTGCCGAGCGACGAGAAGCCCACCGTGAAGCAGACCTCGGTGACGTTGAGGTCGCCCCGACGCAGGAGCGCCATCGCGCGTTCGATCCGCCGGGTCATGAGGTAGCTGTAGGGCGACTCGCCGTAGGCCGCCCTGAACGACCGGCTCAGGTGCCCGGAGGACATGTGCACGTCCCGCGCCAAGGCCTCCACGTTGAGTGGCTGGTCGAACTCGCGGTCCATGCGGTCGCGCACCCGCCGCAGCAGCGCGAGGTCGCGCAGCCGGTCCGCGGACACCGAGTGGTCGCTCACACGACGATCTTGCACCGTCTGCGGCGTCTGCACCCAGAGAGGACCGACTCGGCGATAACCTCGAAGGGTGGAGACCGGCAGCGTGGTTCACACTCGAGACGAGTTTCAGTGTGCGGCAGCGCTTTACGCGGACTTCCAGCGTGAGTACGACGACCCCGTCCCCGACGTCGCGTGGATGACCGAGCACCTCTCACGCCTCGTGGCCGGTGGCGACACGAGCGTGCTGCTCGCGGGCGAGCCCGCCGTTGGCCTGGCCATCGTCCGGTTCCGTGTGGCGACCTGGGCGGACGAGACCGAGGCCTACATCGCCGAGCTCTACGTCGCCCCGGCCCAGCGGAACAAGGGGCTCGGTCGCGCCTTCCTCACCGACGTCCTCCACCACTGCCGGGCTCGTGGGGCCACGTACGTCGACCTCAACACGTCCGAGGACGACGAGGCGGCGCGGCACCTCTACGAGTCGTTCGGCTTCGACTGCCACGAGGGCCGTGGCGAGGGCCCGCTCGCGATCTACTACGAGAAGGAGCTGTGACTCCCCACGCCCCTCTCGGAAGCGGGTTTGCCGCCCACTCCCCCATGTGAGACGCTCGCGGCAGAGCCTGGATCCGGGCTCCCGGACGAGGGGTGCCGTACCCGGCAACGCGACAAGACGGCCCGCAGGAGTGGCTCGTCATGTCGTGGATCGTCCTTGTCGTCTCCGGTGTCCTCGAAGCCGTGTGGGCCACCGCCCTCGGCCGCTCGGAGGGCTTCACCAGACCGGCACCGACCGCCGTCTTCGGTGTTGCGCTCGTCCTGAGCATGGGCGGCCTCGCCCACGCGATGCGTGACCTGCCGATCGGGACGGCGTATGCCGTCTGGGTCGGCATCGGGGCCGTCGGCACCGCCGGTGTGGTGGGCCTCAAGCTCACCCACTGACCCGCCGACGGGACAGGGTGGTCACCTCAACCTCGTAGCGGCTCGCGGCCCCGCCCGGCGTCCGGAAGAAGCGGCGTCGCAGCGCGCCGGTGACGTGCACGTGGTCGCCGTCGCTCACCCGACTCGCGGACCGGCGGGCGGACCTCGACCAGCAGGCCAGGTCGATCGTGTCGACCGGACCTCCTCCTGGCCGGGCGACGACGAGGCGCAGCGTGACGAGGTCGTCGCCGCTCGGCAGCACCCGGGCCTCCGGCTCCCCGCTCACCCGCCCGGCGAGCTCGACGACGTTCACCGCGTCCTCGCCCACCGTGGGTGGCGCCCCTGCCTTCGTGCGCGCCGCCGCCGCTGTCTTCCCTGGCACCGCTGTCTTCCCTGGCACCGCTGTCTTCGCCGGCGGTGCCGTCTTCGCCCGTGGGCCCGCCTTCCGGGCGCCGGACGGCGTCTCCGCCCCCGACCCCGCCTCTGCGGCCACCGTCGTTCGTGCCCGTGTCGCCATGCCCCACTCCTCGCCGTCCGCGTCCACATCACTGTCGTCAAGCAGGGTGCAGGCCCGCGGCGACCCGTCACCAGCCCGAGGTGTGGTCCCTGTGGACGACATGCCGATGCCCGCCGCCCTGTGGACAGGGCGGCGGGCACGGGGCGGGTCAGCTCACTGCAGGGTCAGCGCGTAGACCTCGAACCGCGGGTCCGCCGGCAGGGTGATGGACCGGAGCTGCTTCGAGCCGTCGGTCGCCCCCGACGCGGCGAAGAGCTGGACGGGCGGACCGTCGACGCCCTGGCCGGCACGGATCCGGTGGCCCATCGCGATCGCGACGGTGTTGCCGTTGCGACCTGACCCGGCGGCCCAGTCGGTGAGGGCGAACGGCAGGTCCGCCACCGAGCCGTCGGTGTAGGTCACCCGCAGCGCCGTCGTCACGTCGCCGCCGTGGGAGGCGCCGATGACCCGCAGGTTCGACCGCGCTCCGGTCGGCACCAGCAGCGTCTGCCCTCGCGCCTCCACGAAGTTGGCGGCCGTTCCCGAAGGGGACGGGACGGCATACGGGATGCCCTGGTGCTCCCACGACCCGGCGGCCGGGAGCAGCGCGGCGTCGTAGCTCCAGCCGCCCCCGTCGAAGTTGCCCTCCGTCGACGCCGACACCGTGGCGGTCCCGTCGTGGTTGCGCTCACCCGCGAGGTCGACGGCACACGGAGCCGCCCCGGCGGCGCAGGTGAGCGGCACCTGGAAGCGCACCGGGAGCGTGCGCTCGACGTCCGGCACGCCGGGTGCCGACACGGTCACGACGACCTCGTGAGCACCGGACGCGCCCTCCGGCACCGTGAGGGTCACCGGGACGGACTTCGACGCCGGAACCCCGTTGCTCTTGAGCACGACGTCCGTCGCGGACGGGCTGGCCGTCCAGCCCCCCGGCGTCGCCACCGAGACCCGAACCGGCAGGCTCTTCTGCGCCTGACCGACGAGGTCCACGACGAACGTGCCGCTCGTGGCGCCGGTCGCGAGGACGAGCGGGTTCGGCTTGACCGACATGCTCAGCGAGACCGTCGACGAGCCCTTGGCCGTCGACACCGACGGCGGGACGTCGGACGGCAGCGTGCCCCAGGAGCTCGGCGCCGTGCCGACGACGTGCTCGAGCGAGCGACCGGAACGCAGCGCATCCCAGCTGACCCAGCTCTTCGTCGAACGGGAGCCGTTGACCTCGAGCGACTGGACGTACCGCTTGTCGTCCGAGACACCGGGAGCGGTGATCGTCAGGGTCCCGCCCTGGCGAGCCGAACCCGTCTCCGGCCGGCCGACGGTGATGTCGGTCCGCTCGAACTGCGGGCTCGACACGACGAAGTAGTTCGCGCCGCTCATCGGCGGGTGCAGCCCCCACGACGACATGACGTACCAGGCCGACATCGTGCCGAGGTCGTCATTGCCGGTCATCCCGTCGGGCCCGGGGTTGAACAGCGTGTATGCCGCCCGCGCCACCGTCGCGGTCTTGGCCGGCTCGCGGACCCAGGCGTACATGTAGGGCGCGAGCAGGTCGGGCTCGTTGTTCGGGTTGTAGGTCGGCTTGCTGTAGTAGGCGTAGGTCGCCTCGATCCAGTCGGTGCGCACCGTGCCCTCGGGATCGGTGAGCAGCTTGTCGTAGGCGAAGAAGGCGTCGAGCCGCTCGGCCGCGGCCGGCCTGCCACCCATGAGCTCCACCAGGTCGGCCGGGTCCTGCGGGACGAGCCACTGGTACTGGTAGGCGCCACCCTCGTGGAAGGCCCTCGACGCCGCGACCGGCTCGTACGGGTCGAGCCAGGTGCCGTCCTCGAGGCGCGGCCGGAAGGTGCCGGTCTCGGTGTCGTAGAGGTTGCGGTAGCTGCGACCTCGCTCGTCGAACATCGCCGCGTCCGCGCTCTTGCCCAGGCCCTTGGCCATGATCGCCAACGAGGCGTCGGCGACGGCGTACTCCAGGGTCGCCGAGGCGGGGTGCACGCAGTCGTTGTCGCCGCCGTGGTGGACGCAGTCCGTGCCCAGCTCGAGGCCGAACGGGATGTAGCCGAGCCGCTCGTAGTAGTGCTGCCCGCTGCGCCCGTTGTACTGGCTGTCGACCGGCGGGCGCTCGGTGGCGTTCTGGCGCAGCAGCGCATAGGCCTCGGCCTCGTGGCCGGCGAGGAAGCCCTTCGACCAGCCCTCGACGAGGAACGGCGTCACGGGGTCACCGGTCATGATGTTGGTCTCGCTGTTGGCCAGCGCCCACCTCGGCAGCCAGCCGCCCTCGCGACCGATCGCGAGGATGGACAGGTAGGAGTCGCGGGCCACGTCGGGCGCGAGGATCTCGAGAAGCTGGTTCTGCGGACGGTAGGTGTCCCACAGCGAGAAGTTCTGCCGTGCGGTCCAGCCGTCCGAGGTGTGCACCTTGCCGTCCCAGCCGAAGTACTTCCCGTCGGCGTCCTCGGCGAGGTTCGGGTGGAGCAGCGCGTGGTACAGCGCCGTGTAGTACGCCGTCCGCCGGGCCTCGGTCCCGCCGGTGATGCGGGCCTTGCCGAGCTCGCCCTCCCAGCGCTGGGTCAGCGCCGCGCGGGTCGCGTCGAAGTCGAACGAGTCCGCGGTCTCGGCCTCGAGGTTGGCCCGGGCACCCGCCACGCCGGTGTAGCTCACGCCCACCTTGAGGACGCTGCTCGTCGTCCCCGCCGGGAACGTCACCCAGGCACCGTTGCCACCACGGGTGGTCGAGGCGTCACGGGATCCGGGCGTCCTGGTCGACCCGGTCCAGGTCCCGAACGACTCGAACGGTGCGTCGAACTCCGCCGAGAAATAGATCGTGTGCTCGTCCTTGCCTGCACAGAAGTTCCCGTTGTGGATCCGGCCCTCGATCGTCCGGTCGCCCACGACGTGGATCTCGGAGTCGAAGACGGTGCTGTTGGCCTTCGCGGTGTTGAACAGGACGTTGGCCTGCTGCCCCGCCGGGAAGGTGTAGCGCTGCCACCCCGTGCGGTCGGTCGCCGTGAGCTCCGCGTCGATGTCGTACTTCGTGAGCCCCACCCGGTAGTAGCCCGGTGTCGCCTCCTCGTCGTCGTGCGAGAAACCGCTCCGGTATGCCGTGTGGTCCGTCGACGTGACCGCTCCCGTCGTCGGCATGACGGGGAGCTCACCGACGACCGGGCACCCGACGCCGGACAGGTGCGTCTGGCTGAAGCCGTGGATGAACGACTGCGAGTAGTCGTAGCCACCCTCTCCGCCGGTGTCGGGGCTGACCTGCACCATGCCGAACGGGGCGCTGGCCCCGGGGAACGTGTTGCCGTTGTCCTGGGTCCCGACGAACGGGTTCACCTCTGACGTCAGCGAGGTCGCGGCTCCTGCGGCCGGTAGCGGCCCAGCAGCGACGGCGGGGGTCGTGAGGCCGAGCGCTACGGCGACGGCGAGGAGGGAGATCGGTCTGGGGAGGCGGCGAGACATGTGGTGCTCCTAGTGGGACGACGGTGATCCACGAGCTGCCCTCACCCTCTCCGTCCCCGTGGGCCCGGGCAACCGGACGACCGCGGCTTGTCCGATGAGGACGACCCACCGGACAAGACGCGGCAGACGGGATCCCCGCGATGCCGCGTGGAACACTGCGGGCATGAACGACCGCCTGCAGAACGGCGCCCTGGCCGGTCTCCTCGTCCTGACTCTCGTGCTCGTCGGCTTCTCCCTGCGCAGCCGAGGAACCGTGCCGGCGTCCTCCGACGTCGCGGCCACGCCGACGTCGTCCCGGACCGCCTCCCCCTCGCCCACTCCCACGGCTGCGAGCGGGCCGGTCGTCTTCCTCGGTGACTCCGTCGCCGAGGGCAGGAGTGCGACGACGCCGCGCAAGCGCTGGACCGCGATCGTCGCCGGTGAGCTCGGGCTCAAGGAGGTCAACCTCGGCCACGCCCGTACGGGCTACCTGCGCATCGGTCCCGAGGGCTCCTGCGGCGACGCCGCCTGCCCCAACTTCAAGGACTCCGTGCGTGCGGCCGCGGCAGCAGCCCCCTCGGCGGTGGTCGTCACGGGCGGCGGCAACGACACCGGGCTCGATGCCGAGGCGGTCGCCTCGGCGGTCTCGGCCACGCTCACCGGTCTGCGCAAGGCGCTGCCGGAGGCAAAGATCTACGTCGTCAACCCGTGGTGGGACCTGCGCGAGCAGCCCGACAGCCTGGACGACCTCACGACGGTCGTGGCCGACGCGGCGAAGGCCACCGGGGTGACCTACCTCGACACCGGACAGCCGCTCGTGGGCCAGCCCGACCTCATGGTCGCGAGCGGCACGAACCCCAACGATGCCGGGCACGCGGCGCTCGCCAAGGCGGTCACGGAGGCGCTCGCGTCCACCCCGAACGGCTGACAGCCCTCGGGGCCTCCTCTAGGCTGGTCTCCACGACCGCCGGGTCAGGACCCGGTCAGCGCAGGGGTCGCACGCAGCGTCCCCGGGAAGTGATCCACGATGCAACGCAACGGACTGTCGCGAGTCGCGACAGGTGTGGCCGCCGCAGCGGCCGCCGTTGCGCTGGGCATGGGAGTCGCGGCAGCCGAGCCGACTCCGGCCCCCGACGCGTCCGCCACGACCGCGGAACCGACCCCCACCCCGGAGCCGACGCCGACGCCGCCGGAGCCCACGCCCACCCCTGAGCCCACGCCGACGCCTCCGCCGCCGTCCCCGACGACGACAACACCGCCGCCACCGGGCCCCACTCCCGCACCCACGACGTCCACACCGACGCCGACGTCCTCCCCTACCCCGACACCGCGACTCCCGTGGCAGCCGCCGAGGCCCGGTGACCCCGACGACGGGCCGCGCTCCTTCGACCCTGACGTCACGCTGAGCACCACCGAGCTCGCGAACCAGGTCGCCGCCGCCGAGCAGATCTGGGGTCAGATCACCGCCTCCAACACGGGCCTCTCGCTGGCGCTCAAGGAGCTGCGCGTCCTGTCGACGCAGTCCAACGCCCTCCTCGAGTCGCTCACCGAGGCACGCACCACCGAGGCCGCAGCCACCGCGTCCGCTGCGCAGGCGAAGGTCGAGCTCGGGGTTCTGGAGGCACGGCTCGAGCGGGCCCGGGCGATCGTGCGCGAGTGGGCCTTCCAGGCCTACGCCGAGGGTGGGACCAACGGCGAGCTGCTCGCCATGCTCGACGCGATGCGCACCGAGGAGGCCGAGGTCGGTGACCCGATGGGTGACCTGTCCTACCTCACCGACCAGCGCGTCCGCGCAGTCGACGAGGTTCGCACCCTGACCGCCCGCCAGCACCACCTCACCGATGTCCGCGCCGACGCCCTCAAGGCCGCGACCGACGCCGCGGCGACGATCGTGCGCGAGAAGGCCCAGCTCGACGGCCTGGTCAGGACGCAGAACGCCAAGCTGGCGGCCCTGCGCAAGTCCCACACGGCCGACGTGGCCAAGGCCGGTCCCATCGCGGCATACCTCGCCGGCATCCAGACGCCGGAGGCCAAGGCGGCCTACGCCAAGCTCGTGGGCGTCCTCGGTTCGGCGATCACCACCGCCGGTGTGGGCAGGCCGTGCAGCACGGCATCGACGAACTACCCGAACGGCCTCTACCCGACCAGCGCCCTCTGCCCGCTCTGGCAGGCGCCCGGCGAGATGCTCTCGCCCCGGGCAGCCGCCGCGTTCAACGCCATGACCCAGGCCTACGCGCGTCAGACCGGCAGCCCGATCTGCGTCACGGACTCCTACCGCTCGCTCAGCCAGCAGTACGTCACCAAGGCCAAGCGCGGCCGCTTCGCCGCCCGTCCGGGGACCAGCCGTCATGGGCTCGGCATGGCGCTTGACCTGTGCGGCGGCATCAACAACTTCGGCTCCCCCGCGCACCTCTGGATGAAGCAGAACGCCCCCCTCTACGGCTGGTTCCACCCGAGCTGGGCCGGTCCCGGCGGGGCGACTCCTGAGCCGTGGCACTGGGAGTTCGCGGGCTGACTGCCCTGCCGTCGGGCTGAGTGCGCGACTCGCGGGTGCTGAGTAGACGTACTCGCCCCAGCAGCCCGCACCGTGTGCCACAGTTCGGCACATGACGACGCAGTCAGCCCCTCCCGCCATCGACGAGTACGCCGAAACGGCGCGCTACCAGCGACCGTGGTACTGGTACGACTGGGCCAACTCGGCCTTCGTGACGACGACGGCGACCGTGTTGTTCGGCCCCTACCTCACCTCGATCGCGACCGAGGCCGCGTGTCCCGGCCTGGCGGACGGAGCCGACTGCACGACGGACCTCAACGTCCTCGGTCTGCCCATCGACCCGGGGTCGCTGCACCCCTACACGGTCGGCCTCTCGACCTTCGTCGGGGCGCTGATGCTCATCTTCGTGGGCGCCATCGCCGACCGCACCAAGCGCCCGGCCCGGCTCATGGCGCTCTTCGCCGGCATCGGTGCCGTCGCGGCGTCGTCGATGTTCTTCGTCAAGGGCAGCAACTGGCAGCTCGGCGTCGCCCTGCTCATGGTGGCCAGCATCGCGCTGGGTGCCTCGCTCGTCGTGTACGACGCGATCCTCGTGCGCATCGCCCACCCCGACGACCGCGACAAGGTGTCCTCGCGGGGCTGGGCGTTGGGCTACCTCGGCGGCGGCCTCCTGCTCGCCGTCAACTTCCTCATGCTCAGCAACGAGGACACGTTCGGCGGCACCGGCCAGACGGTGCGGATCAGCATGCTCATGGCCGGCCTCTGGTGGGGCCTGTTCACGCTCATCCCTGTCCTCGGGATGTGGCAGATGCGTGGGGTCGAGCGGCCCGTCGTCGCCGCGAAGGCGGGCGTCATCGGTGGCACGTTCCGCCAGCTGTCCGACACGTTCCGGCACCTCCTGGGGCTGCGGCAGACCCTGCTCTTCCTCGTCGCCTACATGTTCTTCAACGACGGCATCCAGACGGTCATCGGCCAGTCGAGCCTCTACGGCACGGCCGAGCTCGGCTTCTCGGAGACGACCATGCTCACGCTCTTCCTCATGGTCCAGTTCGTGGCCTTCGGCGGCGCGCTGATCTTCGGTCAGGTCGCCCGTCGCGTGGGGGCCTGGCGCACCGTCCTCGGTGGCATCGCCATGTGGGTCCTCGTCATCGTGGCGGCGTTCTTCGTCCCCGAGAAGGCCCTGGCCGCCCTCTTCGCACTGGGCGTGGGCATCGGTCTGGTCCTGGGCGGCACGCAAGCGCTCAGCCGCTCGATGTACTCCCAGCTCGTCCCCCGCGACCGAGAGGCCGAGTTCTTCAGCCTCTACCAGGCGCTCGAGCGCGGCACGAGCTGGTTCGGCGCCGTGATCTTCGGCGTCGTGCACCAGGTCACTGACTCCTACCGGCCGGCGATCCTCGCTCTCATCGTGTTCTTCGTGCTCGGCGGCGCGCTGCTCGCCAAGGTCGACATGGCTCGTGGGATCCGCGAGGCGGGCAACGAGGTGCCAGCAGTCCTCTGAATCCGCTAGACTGTTCTGTCACGCCTTAGTGGGCGTGTGCATTCACACGGGGGAAACGGGCCCTGCCAGGCGGCAGCGACATCATCGCTGCTCTCGGAACAACACGTGTTCCTCATCCGTTTCACCCTGTGACACCCGGCGCATCGCACCCATCCGCCGGGATCCACGAATTCGTTGGGAGTAACCCCATGGCAGAACGCAGCCTGCGCGGCAGCCGACTCGGCGCCCTCAGCATGGAGACGGACGCGAACGTCGTCCCGAGCGAGCGGCAGATCACGACCTACCTGTGCCCGCAGGGTCACCGCATCGAGCTTCCGTTCTCGATCGAGGCGGAGATCCCCTCCGTGTGGGAGTGCCGCTGCGGCGAGGAGGCCAAGCTCCAGGGCGGTGGCCCCGAGCCCGAGGCCAAGCCCGTCAAGCACGTCCGCACCCACTGGGACATGCTGCTCGAGCGTCGCTCCATCCCCGAGCTCGAGGAGCTCCTCGAGGAGCGCCTCACCCTCCTGCGCGCCTCGCGCGGCGAGAAGCCGGGCAAGAAGAAGTCCGCCTGACGGGGTCGTCCCCCCACAGACGCCGTATGCCGTGTGCCCACCTCGGGCACACGGCATACGTGCGTCCGGGCCCACCCAGCTGACTGCCCCACGTCGAGGCAGTGCCCTCGCCTTCGGGCAGTCAGTCGGGGGTCTCGTCGACGACCTCGCCGCGGATCGTGCCCTGGGCCCCGGGTGAGCGAGGTCCGCCACCGGTGAACGGCATGGCCACGAGCACGCGGCTCGCGACGAAGGCCTCGAGCAGCCGGCGAGCGAAGACCCGGGTGAACGGCAGGACGAAGAAGAGCCCGATGACGTCACTCACGAAGCCGGGCAGGAGCAGGAAGAACCCGCCGATGAGCACGAGCGCCCCGTCGGCGATCTCGCGGCTCGGCATGCGCCCCGTGTGGGACGCCTCGCGCAGCGCCTTCCAGGCACGGGACCCCTCGCGGCGCATCAGCCAGGTCCCGAGGACCGTGAGCGCGATGAGGGCCAGAAGCGTCCAGCCGATGCCGATGAGCCTGCCGACGGCGACGAGGACGGCGATCTCGATGACCGGTACGAGGACGAGACCGACGAGCACGAACGTGAGCCAGCGCGGTCGACGCTGTCGGCGCGCGTAGGGGGTGGAGCCGATCGGGTGGTTCACAACCTGTGCCAACGCGTGCGCGCCGCGAGCCGTTCCCTCAGCTGCTCGCTGCGGCGCTGCACGCCCCAGACCGTGATCCGTCCGAGGGACTCCCGGACGATGCTCTGGTCCATCTTGGAGTCGCCGATCTCGCGCTCGACGAACGTGATCGGCACCTCGACCACGTCGAGACCGGCGAGGACGGCCCGGCGGGTGAGGTCGACCTGGAAGCAGTAGCCCGCCGACTCCACGCTCGCGAGGTCGAGCCGGCGCAGCGCCTCGGCGCGGTAGACGCGGTAGCCGGCCGTGGCGTCGTTGACGTCCATGCCGAGGAGGACGCGGGTGTAGATGTTGCCGCCCACGCTGAGCACCTTGCGGTGGGTCGGCCAGTTGACGACCTTGCCGCCGGGGACCCATCGGGAGCCGATGACGAGGTCTGCGTCGCGGGCGGCATCGAGGAGCCGACGGAGGTCCTCGGGGCGGTGGGACCCGTCGGCGTCCATCTCGACGACCGCGTCGTAGCCCTGCTCGAGCGCCCACGCGAACCCGTGGAGGTAGGCCGCGCCCAGGCCCTCCTTGCCGGCCCGGTGCAGGACGTGGACCTGGTCGTCCGCTGCGGCGAGCTCGTCGGCGACCTCGCCGGTCCCGTCGGGAGAGTTGTCGTCGAGGACGCAGATGTCGACCTCAGGGACCGCACGGCGCACTCGACCGACGATGGTCGGGAGGTTCTCGCGCTCGTTGTAGGTGGGGATGAGCACGACGACGCGGTCGAGGATGGGACGCTCAGTCAACGTGGTCCTTCGTGGTTTGCTCCGGATCGGGTCGCTCGACCCTAACGCCTCGGCCTCGCCCCGCTGCGACGAGGACGACTCCGAGCAGTGCGCCGAGGGCGAGCCACTCGGGCCACGGCCCGAGCCGGTCGGCGAGCGTCCGGTCGGTGCGGATCGCCACGGAGCCGATCCGCTGCTCGGCGGTGAACAGTCCGGTCTTGCCGGTCACGGTGCCGTCGGGAGCGATGAACCCCGAGACGCCGACGGTCGACACGTGGGCGACCGAGCGCCCGTGCTCGATGGCCCGGATCCGTGAGATGGCGAACTGCTGCTCGGACTCTGCGGTGTAGCCGAACGTCGCGTTGTTGGTCTGGACGAGGATGAGGCCGGCGTCCTTGCCGGGCTGGGTGACCGAGTCGCGCATGAGGCCGTCGTAGGCCACCTCGAAGCAGATCGTGGGCAGTGCCCAGTAGGCGCCCGACGGGGCGTCGACCCGGAAGGCACCGAGCTCGGTCCCCTTGGCGAAGTCCTTGGTGACGAGGTCGACCTTGTCGCTGAAGTTGCGGAAGAACGAGCGGTAGGGGATGTACTCGGCGAAGGGCACCGGGTGGTTCTTGACGTAGCGCTCGGGCTCCGCTCCCCCGGGCCGGTAGAGCAGCGAGACGTTGGAGACATCGGGCTGCGGCTCCTGGAGGACGGCGCCCACGATGACCGGCACACCGACCGCCGACAGCGCGCGCTGCACCTGGGCGGCCGCGTCGGGGTTGCGGATCGGGTCGATGTCGGAGGAGTTCTCGGGCCAGACGACGAGGCTCAGTGGCTCCAGGATCCGCTCCCCCAGCTCACCCTTCACCTTCTCGGCGACGAGCTCGGTGCCGCGCACGTGGTTGTCGAGGACCGCGCGGCGCTCGGCGTTGAAGTCGAGGCCAGGTCGCGGCACGTTGCCCTGCACCATGGCGACGGTGACGCGTCGTCCGTCGACGGGAGGGTCCAGCAGCCCTGCGAAGGCCACCCAGACGATCGTGGTGGCGGCGATGGCGAGCGCTTGAAGTCTGTGGCGCCGGACGATGTCGAGCGCCATGAGCATCTGTGTCCCCACGATGGCAACGGCGAAGGTGACACCGGGCGCGCCGAACATCTGCGCCACGTTGGCCAGGGGGCTGTCGGCCTGGCTGAACGCCAACCGAGCCCACGGGAAGCCACCGAATGGCGTCGTGCCGCGCGCGAGCTCCTGGGCGACCCACGCCAAGGGGATGACGGCATACACGGAGTCGCCCCAGCGGGGACGCAGGCGACGCCCGACGAAGCCCACGACGGCACACATGAGGGCGAGGTAGAGCGCCTCGAGGGTGGCAAGCGCGAACCACGGGACCTTGCCGACATAGACGCCGGACCACGACAGGACGGGCACGAAGAAGGCCCATCCTGCGACCAGCCCGAGCAGGAAGCCGCGCCGCCCGCCGACGTCGATCGTCACTCCCCCGAGCAGCCCGACGGCGACCGGGGCGAGCCACCACAGGTTGTGGGTGGGGAAGGCCAGCCAGAGCAGCACGCCGGCGACGAGCGCACCGAGGACGCTGACGGCATACGGGATTCGCGGCGGCACGGAGCCACCGTAGGTCACCGACCTCAGCGCGGTGGCACCACCACGACTCCGCGGGCCGTCGTGGCGACGACCGGCGGGTCGAGGACGTCGGCGGCGGACTCGCCGCGCTCCGGGTTGCCCCGGGCGACGACGCGCACGGCGAACTCCAGCTCGCGGCTGCGCGTCCCGACCCGGACGAGGGTCGCCTCGATCTCGATGCAGTCGCCGGCGCGCACCGGCGCCAGGAACTGGACGTCGCTGTAGGAGGCGAAGAGACCCTCGTCGCCGTCGGTGAGGATGCACATCTCGGTCGCGACGTCACCGAAGGCAGCCAGCGAGTAGGCG
This sequence comes from Knoellia locipacati, assembly GCF_044791685.1. Lineage (GTDB taxonomy): Bacteria > Actinomycetota > Actinomycetes > Actinomycetales > Dermatophilaceae > Knoellia > Knoellia locipacati_A. Next base: position 3,619,484 of record NZ_CP087730.1, on the reverse strand, counting down.
CCGTCGACGAGGTTGCCGGCGTAGTGGGCGTGGCTGTAGGGGACGTAGCGGCGGTGGGTGACCCGCTGGCCCACGGTTGCGGTCATGGTGCTCATGCTCCCTTGCTGTGCGTGGCGGCGGTGCCCTGGGGCACGAGGGCGTGCACGAGGTAGCTCGCGACCTCACCGGGGGTCGTGCCTCGGCCGAAGATCCGGTCGACGCCGAGGGCGCCGGCCGACCCCTCCTCGAAGCGTGGCCCGCCGACGACGAGCAGCGGCACCTTGCCCGCCGGGAACGCCTCACGGAACGCCGCGGACATCGCGGTGGTGTTGTGGATGTGCGCGTCGCGCTGGGTGACGACCTGGCTGACGAGGACGGCGTCGGCCCTCTCGGCTCGTGCCCGCTCGACGAGGTCGGGGATGAGCACCTGCGCGCCGAGGTTCACGACCTTGATCTCGCGGTGGTACTCGAGGCCCTTCTCGCCGGCGAAGCCCTTGATGTTGAGGATGGCGTCGATGCCGACGGTGTGCGCGTCGGTGCCGATGCACGCGCCGACGACCACGAGCTTGCGGTGCAGCTGTCGCTTGATCGCGGTGTTGATCTCCTTGCCGGAGAGCAGCGGGAACTCGCGCTCGACCACCTCGACGAGGCCCGGCTCGACGAGGTGCTTGACCGAGCCGTAGACGACGAAGAAGGTGAAGCCGTCGCCGATCGCCTTGTGGTGGACGACGATCGCCGGCTCGATGCCCATCCTGCCGGCGAGCTGGAGGGCCGCGCCCTCGGCTCGCTTGCTGTTGGGCATCGGCAGCGTGAACGACACCTGCACCATCCCGTCGCCGGTCTGGTCGCCGTAGGGGCGGACGACCGAGGGCATCTCGGCGACCTCGGCCTCGCCGTGCGAGCTGCTCATCGTGTTGCTCCACTCTCGAGGAGGGTGATCGCGGGGTTGTCGTAGCCGTCGGCCCGCTCGACGACGCCGTCGAGGCCCTTGCCGGCCGTCGCGGGTCGCTTCATCTCGCCGAAGGTGCCGTCGGCGATGGCCTCGAGGAGCGGTGCCTTGCCGGGCTCGTCGGAGATCTGCTGGAGCAGGTCGATGGCCTCGCCCAGCACCTGCCTGGCCCGGGTCTGGATGAAGCCGTCGCGCGGCGGCTGGAAGTCCTCGGTGAGCCCGCCGGCGGCGTTGAGGACGTAGCGGACGTTCTGGAGCGCGATGTCGCGGTCCGAGATCCACGGGGTGACGACGGCCTCGGTCATCATCCCGACGAGCAGGATGCCCTGGCCGGTGAGGGCGCCGGCGAGGTTGAAGAACCCGTCGAGCAGGTTGCCCCGGAACACGTCCCCGGTCATGTGCTTCGTCGGCGGCATCCACTTGAGCGGCGCGTCCGGGAAGAGCGTGCGGGCCAGCAGCGCGTGCGCGAGCTCCATTCGGAAGCTGTCGCGCAGGTCGGGGTTGATCTCGAAGGCGTGGCCGAGCCCGAGCTGCCAGTCCTCGAGCCCCGCCTCCTTCGCGAAGTACTCGTTGAGCAGCTGGCTCACCGTGACCGTGTGCGCGGCCTCGACGGCGTCGCTCGTCGTGAGGTAGTTGTCCTCGCCGGTGTTGATGATGATGCCGGCGCGGGCGTGGATCTGGCGGCTGAACCGCTGGTCGACGAACGTGCGGATCGGGTTGATGTCGCGGAAGAGGATGCCGTACATCGAGTCGTTGAGCATCATGTCGAGCCGCTCGAGCCCGGCCAGGGTCGCGATCTCGGGCATGCACAGGCCGCTGGCGTAGTTGGTCAGCCGGATGTAGCGGCCGACCTCCTTGCTCGTCTCGTCGAGCGCGGCCCGCATGAGCCGGAAGTTCTCCTGGGTCGCGTAGGTGCCGGCATACCCCTCGCGGGTCGCACCCTCGGGGACGTAGTCGAGCAGGCTCTGCCCCGTGGATCGGATGACCGCGATGACGTCGGCGCCCTCGCGGGCCGCCTCCTGGGCCTGCGGGATGTCCTCGTGGATGTCGCCGGTGGCGACGATGAGGTAGATCCAGGGCCGCTGCTCGGGGTCGCCATGGCGCTTGACGAGCCGCTCGCGCGCAGCTCGCTGCCGGTCGATCGTGCGTATGCCGTGTGCCACCGCCGTGCGGGACTGCTTGGCTGCCGCGGTGGCGTCCTTGCCCTCGGGGACCCGGAAGTCGACCGACCGGCTGCTCGCCATCTGCGCGAGGGTGAGGAGGTCGGGTGCGACGCCGCGACGCAGCGCGTCCCAGACCGGCAGGGTCACACCGTGCTCGAGGCCGGCTCCTTCGCGGACGGCGTCGACGAGGTGGTTGACCCACGGGACCCGCTCGTGGTCCGCGCCGGCCAGTCCCGCCAGGCGCAGGGTCGCGCGCTCGACCGACACGGTGGTGTGCCGGCCGGCGATCCTGACGACCGGCCTGCCGACGGAGCGCGCGAGCGAGCGGGCGCGGCGGACATCGGCCCGGTCGAGCTCGAGAAGGGGGCGGGGACGTGAAGACACGACGGCAGGTTACCAACCTCACCGCCGATCTTGCGGCCACCCCCGCGCCGCGCCGCAAGATCGTCACAACAGACTCCACGCCGGTCAGAAGTCGGTTGCCGGCGACCCCCGCGGGTGGACATGCTCACGTCATGACTCTCGACCTCACGCGCCTGGACCACCTCAGCCAGGACGAGCTCTGGGACGAGCAGGCCGCCGCCTCGTACGACAGCCCCGGCGAGGGCATGTGGTCCGAGGAGGTCCTGGGGCCGACCCTCGACCGTCTCGCGGGGTTGGCGGGCGGTGGCCGCGCCCTCGAGCTCGCCGTCGGCACGGGTCGGGTCGCGATCCCGCTGGCACGTCGCGGGGTCCCGGTGGCCGGGATCGAGCTGAGCCGGCCGATGCTCTCCCAGCTCGCCCGAACCGAGGGGGCAGAGGCCGTCACCGCCGACCACGGGGACATGGTCACCACGAGGGTCGACGGCGAGTTCTCCCTCGTCTACCTCGTCTTCAACACGATCGCGAACCTCCTCACCCAGGAGGCGCAGGTCGCCTGCTTCCGCAACGCGGCGGCCCACCTGTCGCCGGGCGGGCGCTTCGTCATCGAGCTCTGGGTGCCGGACCTGCGGTCGGTCTCGCCCTCGGCGCCGGCGCAGGTCTTCTCGGTGGAGGACGGCTACCTCGGTCTGGACGCGATCGACACCGCGAGCCAGCGACTCATGTCCCACCACGTGAGGTTCGACCCGGGCGCCACCGGGCCCGACCGCAGGTCGGCCCGCATCGGCTTCACACCCCATCGCTACATCTGGCCGTCCGAGCTCGATCTCATGGGACAGCTGGCCGGCTTCGCCCTCGAGTCGCGGCATGCGGACTGGAGCGACGCGGCCTTCACGTCCGAGTCACGCTCACACGTGTCGGTCTACCGGCTCCGCTGACCCTCGAGGACGGCGAGGCACGCCCGCGCGATCTCGAGCTCCTCGTTGGTGGGCACGACCCAGGCCGGGATCCGGCTCGACGCCGTCGTGACGGCCCGCTCGGGCTCGCCCTCCTCGTTGGCGCGACGGTCGAGCTCGACGCCCAGGATGCCGAGCCCGTCGAGGACGAGCCCGCGGACGAGAGGGCTCTTCTCGCCGATCCCGCCTGTGAAGGCGATGGCGTCGACGCGCCCGAGCGTCACGGCATACCCACCGACGTACTTGCGGAGGCGGTGGACCATGACGTCGACCGCGAGCGCCGCGTCGGCGTCACCGGCCTCGCGTCGTGCCTCGACCTCACGCATGTCCGAGGCTCCCGCCAGCCCCTTGAGCCCGCTCTCCTTGTTGAGGGCCGTGTCGTATGCCGTCGGGTCCAGTCCCGCGACCCGCTCCAGGTAGGCGCCGAGGGCGGGGTCGACGTCGCCCGAGCGGGTGCCCATGACGAGCCCTTCGAGCGGCGAGAGACCCATCGAGGTGTCGACGCTCTGACCGCCGAGGACGGCGCACGCGCTGGCGCCGTTGCCGAGGTGCAGGACGATGACATTGCACTCGTTCGGGTCGCGCCCGAGGAGCTCTGCCGTGCGCCGGGAGACATGGCGGTGCGACGTCCCGTGGAAGCCGTAGCGGCGCACGCGGTGCTCGTCGCGCCACGCGGCCGGGACGGCATACGTGTGCGCGGCGGCTGGCAGGGTCTGGTGGAAGGCGGTGTCGAAGACGGCCACCTGGGGCACGTCCGGGAAGGACGACCGCGCGCTGCGGATGCCCTCGAGGTTCGCCGGGTTGTGCAGCGGGGCGAGCGGGACGAGCTCCTCGATCGCGGCCACGACGTCGTCGTCGACGAGGACGGGCTCGGTGAACCTCGGCCCACCGTGGACGACGCGGTGGCCGATGGCGAACAGGTCGATCCCGCCGAGGTCGGGGCCGTGCTCGCGCAGGGCCGACCGGGCGGCCTCGAGCGCCTCGGCGTGGTCGGCGCACGAGACGTCCTGCTGGTGGGTGGTGCCCCCGGTGGTGTGCTTGAGGTGTCCGGCACCGCCGATCCGGTCGACGATGCCCGACGCTTCCGTCTCGCCGGACGCGGCGTCGAGCACCTGGTACTTGAGCGAGGAGGATCCCGCGTTGACAACGAGGACGGGGCGCGCGGTCGTCATCAGGCGCCGGCCTGGATGGCGGTGATCGCGACGGTGTTGACGATGTCGCGCACGAGCGCCCCGCGCGAGAGGTCGTTGACCGGGCGGTTGAGGCCCTGGAGGACCGGGCCGATCGCCACGGCGGACGCGCTGCGCTGGACCGCCTTGTAGGTGTTGTTGCCGGTGTTGAGGTCCGGGAAGACGAGCACCGTTGCGCGGCCCGCCACCGGGCTGTCCTTGAGCTTGGTCGCGGCGACCCGGGGGTCGACGGCGGCGTCGTACTGGATCGGGCCCTCGACGAGCAGGTCCGGGGCCCGCTCGTGGACGAGCGCGGTCGCCGCCCGGACCTTGTCGACGTCGGCACCCGTGCCGGACTCCCCCGTCGAGTACGACAGCATCGCCACCCGGGGCTCGATGCCGAAGCGCTGGGCCGTGCGCGCCGAGGAGACCGCGATGTCGGCGAGCTGCTCGGCGGTCGGGTCGGGGTTGACGGCGCAGTCGCCGTAGACCAGGACCCGGTCGGCGAGGCACATGAGGAAGACGCTCGACACCACGGACACGTCGGGTGCGGTTCGCACGATCTCGAGCGCGGGGCGGATCGTGTGCGCGGTGGTCGTGATGCAGCCCGAGACCATCCCGTCGGCCAGCCCTTCGTGGACCATCATCGTCCCGAAGTAGGACGGGTCGACCACCCGGTCACGGGCCTGGTCCAGGGTCACGCCCTTGTGCGCACGGAGCGCGGCGTAGCTCGCCGCGAACCGCTCGCGCAGCGCGCTGGTGGCCGGGTCGATGAGCTCGGCCGCGGACACGTCCACTCCCAGCCGTGAGGCATGGGCGCGGATGGTCTCCGGGTCGCCGAGGAGCGTCAGCCGGGCGATGCCCCGGGCGAGGACGGTGTCCGCGGCGAGCAGGATCCGGTCCTCGGCTCCCTCGGGAAGGACGATGTGCGAGTCGGCGTCCTTCGCGGCGTCCACGAGCCGGTGCTCGAACATCAGCGGCGTGACGACGCCGCTCCCCGCCGTCGCCACCGGTCCGAGGACCGCCTCGGCGTCGAGCCCGCGCTCGACCATGGCCACGGCTGCGGCGAGCTTGCGAGCCGAGTCCGGTGTGAGCCGCCCCCGAGCGGCGCCCAGCTTGGTGGCGGTCGTCATCGTGCCCCCGTCGGTGGAGATGACCGGCAGCGCGACGTCGAGGCCCACGATGAGCCGCTCCACCTGCGGCGGCAGGGGAAAGCCGCCGTTGAGGACGATGCCCGACAGCGTGGGGAAGGTCTTGGAGCGGTGCGCGAGAAGGACGCCGATGACGACGTCCTCACGGTCGCCGGGCACGATGACCACGCCACCCTCGATCAGGCGGTCGAGCACGTGCGGCATCGTCATGGCCGCGACGACGAGACCCATGCACTCGCGGTCGAGGAACGCCGGGTCGCCGTGCACGAGGCGCCCCGCACACGCGTCCATGAGGTCGGCCACGGTCGGGGCCCGCAGCAGCGGCGTCTCCGGCAGGACCTGGACCGGGACGGCGAGGCGGTCGGCGACGGCGGCGCGGGTCGCGTCGAGCAGGTCGGGCGCGACCTGGTTGGCCACGATGCCGGTCACGTGGGCGTGGACGCCCCTGGCCGCCGCGACGGCCATCTCGGCGGTGGTGGCCACCTCGACGGGGTCGTGGCCGCGCGCCGGCACGACGAGCAGGAGGCGGGAGCCGAGGTTGGCGGCGACGGCGGCGTTGACCGAGAACTCGGTGGGCGCGGCGACGTCGGTGAAGTCCGAGCCGACGACGAGGACGACGTCGTGCTCGCGCGCCACCTCGTGGAAGCGGTCGACGATGAGCCCCATGGCCCTCTCGGGCGAGGCGTGGAGCTCGTCGTAGGTCACGCCGCAGGCCTGATCCACCGTGAGCGTGCCGGGCAGCCGCGAGAGCAGGGTCTGCACGAGCTCGTCGGGTCCGCCCGCGCGAACGATCGGCCGGAAGACCCCCACCCGACCGGCTCGCCGGCCCAGCTGGTCGAGCAGCCCGACGGCGACGGCCGACTTGCCGGACTGGGCTTCGGTCCCCGCGATGTAGATGCTCGTCACCACACCGCGAAACTACCCTGCTAGTCCTCGATGCGACCTTCGAACAGGGTTCGCACCGCGGCGTTGCCGCGCAGCAGGTCGAGCGCGTAGGCCGCGTGGCCCGGGACGTAGCCGTTGCCGACGAGCATCGTGACGTCGGCGGCCAGGCCCTCGGCACCCAGGGCAGCGGCTGCGAAGTTCGTCGCCATCGAGAAGAAGATCACCGTGCCGCCGTCGGCCGTCGCGAGGATGGCCGGCTGCTCGCAGCCGGTGACGTCGACGCAGACGACGGTGAGGTCGGCCGGGCCACCGGCGCTGGACAAGGCCTCACTGAGGCCCAGCGGGCTGCGGGCGTCGGCGACGACGACGTGCGTGGCCAGCCCCGTGCCTTCGAGCAGCGCGGCCTCGGTGGCGTCGCGCACGACGGCCACCCGGCGGGTCGCACCCGCGTGGGCTGCGGCTGCCAAAGAGAGGGAGCCGGACTTGCCCGCTCCCCCGAGCACGACGACGGACGGGCCGTCCCCGGACCGCGCGGCGGTGTCGGAAGGCGGCCGGCCGGCATACGCCTCGACGGTCCGGGCCACGAGGGCTGGTGCGCCGCAGACGTCCATGACCATGAGGGCGAGCTCGGGTGCGAGGTCCTCGGGGAGCCTCGCGGCGATCGAGCGTCCGAAGAGGATCGCGTGGCCCGCGGCCGGCACCCGCTCCCCCAGCCCGTCCCAGCGCTCGAGGCCGTCGGTGATCGCCAGCGGGGTGAGGGACAGCGAGACGAGGGTGGCGACCCGGTCGCCGGGAGCCAGCCCGAGGGGTGACTGCGGACCGACCTCCGCCACCGTGCCGATGAGCATGCCGCCACTGCCGGTGACGGGGTTCTGCATCTTGCCCCGGGTGCGCACGATGTCGAGCACCTCGGCCCGGATGGCGGAGCCGTCTCCGCCGTGCTTGTCGTGCAGCTGCCGGAAGGAGGCGGCGTCGAGGTTGAGCGTCTCGACGTCGATCCGCACCTCGTCGTCCCACAGCTCGGGGCGGGCGTCGAGGACCCGGGCGGCCTGGGGAAGGTACTCCCCCGCCGGTTCGAGGACCCGGTGGACCCCCAGCGGCGAGGACGTCCCGGTGGGTGACGAGGGCGAGGCGGACACGCAAGTTCTCCTGTCTGGCGACACGCGGCAACAAATATTGCGGTATGGATGTGACGGACGGGTGTTCTGTCCGTATCCTCGCATGCATGACGACGAACATCGAGCAGCCCTACGTCTACCGGCGCAAGGAGCTCGTCGAGCCCGACTGGACCCGCTTCCCGGGGTGGCGCGACGTCACCGGGGCTGACTGGGCCAGCGCGCAGTGGCAGCGCGCCCACTGCGTCAAGAACGTCACGCAGCTGCGCGACCTCATGGGCGACCTGCTCACTGACGCCTTCTACGCCGACCTCGAGCGCGACCAGGCCGAGCGCGCGACGATGTCGATGCTCGTCCCGCCACAGATGCTCAACACCATGGTCAGCGAGATGAGCTGGACCGACAGGTCGATGCCGGCCGCCGGCGCCGCGTTCACCGAGGCGTTCCTCGCCGACCCGGTGCGCCGCTACATGCTCCCGGTCTTCAGCGACCGACGCACCGACTGGGCCTCGCACCCCTTCGCCGCCCGCGACAGCCTCCACGAGCACGACATGTGGGCGGTCGAGGGACTCACCCACCGCTACCCCACCAAGGTGCTCGCCGAGATGCTGCCGACGTGCCCGCAGTACTGCGGCCACTGCACGCGCATGGACCTCGTCGGCAACTCCACGGCACAGATCGTCAAGCTCAAGCTCGCCGGCAAGCCGGTCGACCGGCACGCCGCGATGCTCGACTACCTGCAGCGGACCCCACAGGTGCGTGACGTCGTGGTCTCCGGCGGCGACGTCGCCAACATGCCGTGGAAGAACCTCGAGGGCTTCCTCGACAAGCTGCTGCGGATCGACAACATCCGCGACATCCGCCTCGCGACCAAGGCGCTTATGGGGCTTCCCCAGCACTGGCTCCAGGACGACGTCGTCGAGGGCGTCGCGCGCGTCTCGGCGCTGGCCCGTTCGCGCGGCGTCTCGCTGGCGATCCACACCCACGTCAACCACGCGCAGTCGGTGACGCCGCTCGTCGCCGACGCGGCCAAGGCGATGCTCGAGGCGGGCGTGCGCGACGTCCGCAACCAGGGCGTCCTCATGCGCGGCGTCAACGACACGAGCGAGGACCTGCTCGACCTCTGCTTCGCCCTCCAGGACGAGGCGATGATCACGCCGTACTACTTCTACATGTGCGACATGATCCCGTTCTCGGAGCACTGGCGGCTCGCCCTGCACGAGGCCCAGCACCTCCAGCACTCGATCATGGGCTACCTCCCCGGCTTCGCGACCCCGCGCATCGTCTGCGACGTGCCGTTCGTCGGCAAGCGCTGGGTGCACCAGGTCGACAGCTACGACCGAGACAAGGGCATGTCGTTCTGGCGCAAGAACTACCGCACCTCGATCGAGGGCGAGGACGCTGCCGCACTGTCGCGCGAGTACGTCTACTACGACCCGATCTACACGCTGCCCGAGGCCGGTCAGGACTGGTGGCGGTCCAACACCGACGTCGACGAGGTGCACGCCGCTGCCCTCGCCGGTGCCGGTGCCAGCCGCGACGCCTCGGCGCGCGACCTCGACTGATATGTAGGACCCACCCGACGGGCCTGAACCTCTCCCTGAGGGTCAGGCCCGTCGGGCGTTCCGGGGAATGCGCGGGCCGCGGCCGCCGTTCGACTCCTCTCGTACCGTTGTTTCGTCCGAGAGGCCCTCCATGAGCACGACCAGCAGCATCCGAACCAGCGCTGGTCACCGTGACGAACAGGTGCCCGCCCGCCGCGGCGAGGCCGAGCGGCGACGGCTGGGTCGAGGCCCCGGGTTCGTCCTGGCCCTCGCGTCGGTGATCGCCATGATGGTCGGCGCGAGCGCGCCGTCCCCGTTCTACCCGGTGCTCCAGCGCGAGATCGGCTTCTCCGCCGGCATGATGACGACGATCTTCGGCGTCTACGCGCTGGCCCTGCTCGCAACCCTGCTCGTCACCGGATCCCTCTCGGACCACATCGGCCGCCGGCCCGTCCTGGCGGTGGGCTTCGCCGTCCTCGCCGCCAGCATGGTCGGCTTCTGGCACGCCGACAGCGTCGCGACCCTCCTCGTCTCCCGCGCCGTGCAGGGTGTCGCCGGAGGCCTCCTCCTGTCGACCATGACCGCAGCCCTCACCGATCTCGAGCCCGCCTCGCGCCCCGGACTGGCCGCGACCCTCAACAGCGTGACTCCCCTGTTCGGGCTCGCCGCCGGAGCCCTGGTCGCCGGCGCTGTCCTCGATGCCAGCCCCGGCGGTGCCCTGACCCTCGTGTTCGCCACGCTCACGGCGACCTACGTCGTCATGGCGCTCGGCTCGCTCGCGCTGCCCGAGACCTCACCGCGCCACGAGGGCTGGGCCCGCTCGCTGCGACCCCGGGTGGGCATCCCGTCGGCCGCGCGTCCTGCCTTCCGGCGGAGCGCACCGGCGCTCTTCGCCGGGTGGGCCACCGGTGGCCTCTACCTCTCGCTCGGCGCGCCGATCGTCGGGCAGCTCCTCGGCGGCCGCTCGCACCTCGCGCAGGGCTCGGTCGTCGCCGTGCTCACCGGCGTGGGCTCCCTCAGCTGCTACCTGTGGCGCAACCGCACCCCTCGACAGGTCACGATCTACGGCACGACGATGCTCGCCCTCGGGACCGCCCTGACGTTGGTCGCCCTCCACGCGGAGTCGCTCGTCGGCTTCCTGCTCGCTGCCGTGGTTGCCGGCTCGGGCTTCGGGACCTCGTTCCTCGGGATCATGCGGTCGATCACGCCGACCGTCGGCCCGGACCAGCGCGGTGAGCTCTTCTCGAGCGTGTTCGTCGTCAGCTACCTCGCGTTCGGCCTGCCCGCCGTCGCCGCCGGGTTCGCCACTCCCGAGCTCGGGCTGGAGACGACCGCGACGATCTACGGACTCGTCGTCGTCGTGCTCTCGGGCGCCGCCGCGTTGATGCGCACCTTCGCCACGCGCGAGTAGCGGACGGCATACCCTCCCGTCATGGGACGCAAGGACCGCGGTGGTTCGGTGGGCACTCCGGCGACCGCCGCGCTGACGCGGGCGAAGATCTCGTATGCCGTCCGCGCCTACGAGCACGACCCCGCGGCCGAGTCGTTCGGCCTCGAGGCCGCGCAGGCGCTCGGTGTCGAGCCGTCTCGAGTGTTCAAGACCCTGCTCGTCGACACCGGCGAAGGCCTGGCCGTCGGCGTCGTGCCCGTCGACGGGACGCTCGACCTCAAGGCGATCGCCTCGGCCCTCGGGGTGAAGCGGGTGGGGATGGCCGACCCGGCCGCCGCGGAGCGCAGCTCGGGCTACGTCGTGGGCGGGATCTCCCCCATCGGTCAGAAGCGTCCGTTGCGCACGGTCGTCGACGAGTCGGCCACCGCGCACGAGCGCGTGCTCGTCTCCGGAGGTCGCCGCGGGCTCGACCTCGAGCTCACCCCCGCCGACCTCGTCCGGGTCACCCACGCCACCCTGGCGCCGATCGCCCGTCAGGACCCGTGAGAGGGTCGCCCCATGATCGAGATCCTCAGCCCCACCGAGGTCGCGCGTGGCCGGGTCACCGGCGCGCTGGTCGGTGAGATCCTCCAGACCGTCAGGGCTCGTAGCGTGCCGGGGACCAACCTGCTCGAGATCGACGCGTGGACCAAGGCGATGATCGCCGGGGCCGGCGCGGAGTCCTGCTACGTCGACTACGAGCCCTCGTTCGGGCGTGGCCCGTTCGGCCACCACATCTGCACCTCGGTCAACGACGCCGTCCTCCACGGCCTGCCGCACGACTACACGCTTGCCGACGGCGACGTGCTCACCCTTGACCTCGCCGTCCTCAAGTCGGGGGTCGCGGCGGACGCCGCGATCACCTTCGTCGTCGGGAGCTCGGGCCAGCCCGTGGGACGGGCCCTCATCGAGGCGACCGAGCGGGCCCTCGAGGCCGGCATCGCCGCCGCCGGCCCGGGTGCGCGGATCGGCGACCTGTCGCACGCGATCGGCTCCGTGCTCGCCGGTGCCGGCTACCCGGTCAACACGCAGTTCGGCGGGCACGGCATCGGGTCGACGATGCACCAGGATCCCCACGTCTCCAACACCGGCAGGCCGGGCCGCGGCTTCACGCTCCGCCCGGGTCTGCTCCTCGCTCTCGAGCCGTGGGTCATGGCCGACACCGACGAGCTCGTCACCGACGCCGACGGGTGGACGCTTCGCAGCGCCACCGGATGCCTGACTGCCCACACCGAGCACACGATCGCCATCACCGAGGACGGCGCGGAGATCCTCACCCTGCCCGGCGGCGCCCGCTAGGACGCCTGGCGCAGGTGGTCGGGCAGCTCGCGGACCGCGCTGCCCGACACGACGTAGGTCGCGAGCAGGTCGATCCCGAGCTGCCGGCACCCGTCGGTGAGGACCTGGTGGCAGGCCCGGTCCTCGTCGGTGAACAGTGGCGAGCCGGGGCGACCGACAGCGAGGACGACGGCTGGAGGACGGAGCTCGTGCAGGACCCTGTCGACGACGAGCGACATCTGGTCGGGGGTCGGCGACCCCATGTCGCCGATGACGACCGGCGTCTGCACCCGGTGGTCCTCGTCGAGGAGCACCAGTGCGAGACAGCCGGACTCGCGGTCGGCGTGGGAGACGAAGAGGTCGACGGCGTCGGCGCGGAGCACCGGGTCGTCGAGGGCAAGGTCGCGGAAGTTCGGGGGCAGGTTCTCGAAGGTCATGCCGCCGATGGTGCCGAAATCTGCGGCGCGGACCGCGAGCTTTTCCACAGCCTCGCGGAGAGCGACTACTCCCAGGGCGTGGAGAGCACGACCGTCGTCTTCGTCGAGACGTTGGCCTTGGCACGGATGGTGGCCAGCAGCTCCTCGAGCTCGAGCGGCGTGGCCACCCGGACCTTGAGGACGTAGTTCATGTCGCCGGCCACCGAGTGGCACTCCTCGACGGCCGGGATGTCACGCAGGTGGTCCGGGATGTCGTCGGGCGCGGCCGGGTCGAGCGGCGTGATCGAGATGAAGGCGGTCATGGCCACACCGATGGCTGCGTGGTCGACGCGTGCGGTGTAGCCCTTGATGACCCCGCGCTTCTCGAGCCGCCGCACCCGCTGGTGCACCGCCGACGTCGACATGCCCAGCGCCCGGCCGAGGTCGGTGTAGCTCATGCGGCCGTCGGTCGAGAGCTGCTCGACGATCTTGCGGTCCAGGTCCTCCACGTCGCCAACCCTAGTCACACAGGGCACGATGCTCGTCATGAACACGGCATCCGGACCGCGTGCTCCCCGGGGCTCCCTCGTCTCGCCCGTCGTCCTCGTCGGCCTCGCACTGCTGTGGGCAACCTGGGCGCTCTGGTTCGTCCTCTCGCCCGACCGGAACCCCGGCGGCCAGTGCGAAGGGCTCGGCTTCGGCTGCACGTTGACACCGCGGGACCTCGCCGCGTTCGTCGGCCTCATCGGCCTGGCTCCGCTCAGCGTGCTCGTCCTCGTCGTCACGCTGGTGGTGCGACTCGTGAGGATCAACCGCGGGTCGTCCCGGACGGTGTGGGACGTGGTCGTGGGTGCCCTCCTCCTCGCGGCCGCGTGCCTGTGGCTGGCCGGGACCATCGCCGGCGCGTTCTGAGCCCTCGCCCGATGCGCCGAGGCCCCAACTAGGCTGCCGCCATGACGACCGGCCGGCTGCTGCTCCTCGACTCCGCCTCGCTCTACTTCCGCGCCTTCTACGGTGTCCCCGACCAGCGGACGTCACCGGACGAGCACCCGACCAACGCCCTGCGCGGTTTCCTCGACATGATCGCCACGCTCGTCACGGCGCACCAGCCGACTCACCTCGTCGCCTGCTGGGACAACGATTGGCGCCCGCAGTTCCGCGTCGACCTCATCCCGAGCTACAAGGCCCACCGCGTCGCCGACGCTGCGGGTGCCGCTCCCGCGCCCGCGGCGGGCGATGCTCCGGACCAGGCCCACCCCGCCTCGGACGACACCGCCGCCGAGGAGGTCCCCGACGACCTCGCGCCCCAGGTTCCGCTCATCGCCGATGCCCTCGCGGCCTTCGGCATCCCCCGCCTCGGCGCGGACGGGTTCGAGGCCGACGACGTCATCGGGACCCTGGTCGAGCGGCACCGCGGCACGATGGCCATCGACGTCGTCACCGGCGACCGCGATCTGCTCCAGCTCATCGACGACGCGAACTCGGTGCGCGTGCTCTACACCGGCAAGGGAGGTGTGCGCGAGCCGGACCTCGGCACCCAGACCTACCTGCAGGAGCGGTATGCCGTGCCGTCCGGTGACGCGTACGCGGACATGTCGATCCTGCGCGGCGACACGAGCGACGGTCTTCCCGGCGTCAAGGGCATCGGCGACAAGACCGCGGCCCAGCTCATCGCGGCATACGGGGACCTCGACGGGCTGCGCAGGGCGGTGGACGACGGGGACCCGGCCATCAAGGGAGCCCGCCGGGCCAACCTCGAGGCGGCCACGGCATACCTCGACGTCGCACCGAAGGTGGTGCGCGTGGCGCGGGACGCCCCGGTCGCCGACGTGGACGCCGCGCTGCCCACATCGGTGGCCGACACCCGGCTCCTCAGCGAGCTCGCGTCGACCTTCGGCATCACGAACCCGATCAACCGGGTCCTCGCCGCTCTACAGATCCCCTGAGCCACAGCGCCTCTCAGTCGAGGCGGTCGGCCGCCACGACTCCCCGCAGGACGCCGTCCACGGCCTTGCGTGCGGTCCGGCGCAGCTCGGTGTCGGGAGCGGCGTCGGCGATCTGGCCGAGCAGGTCGACGATCTGCTTGCAGCGCCGCACGAAGTCGCCGGCCGCCATCTCCTGACCGCGCAGGACGGCGTCGAGGCGCTCACCGCTGGCCCAGCGGTGCACCATCCAGGCCATGCCGCCGTCGGGTGCCTCGGTCGTCTCGAGCCCGTGCTCGGCCTCGAGGTCGTCGAGCTCGCTCCAGAGGCGCTGCATCTCGGTGACCGCCGTGGCGACCTCGTCGCCCGGCATGCGCGGCGACGGGTCGGCCTGGTCGTGACGGGGCTCGTGCACGAGTGTCGAGACGCAGGCGGCGAGGCCAGGAGCGTCGAGCCGCTTCCAGACGTCGCGTCGCAGGCACTCGGCGGCGAGCAGGTCTCGCTCGGTGTAGAGGCGACGGAGCCTCTCGCCGCGCTCGGTCACGGCGTTGTCGTCGTCGAGGTAGCCGAGCTGGCGCAGCACGACACAGATCCGGTCGAACGTGCGTGCCACGCTGTTGGTGCGACCCTCGACCTTGCGCTGGAGGCCGGAGGTCTCGCGCTTGAGGCGGTGCCAGCGCTCGGCCCAGCGGGCGTGGTCCTCGCGCTCGGGACACTGGTGGCAGGGGTGGGCCTTGAGCTCCTGGCGCAGGTGGGCGATCCGGTCGTTCTCCTCCGCCGCCTCGCGCCCGGCCTCCTTGGCCGACGGGGGCGGCGGGTCGTGCGGCACCGCGATGCGCATCGTCGTGGCGAGGTCGCGACGCGACTTGGGAGACTTGGGGTTGAAGTGCTTGGGCACGGTGATGCGGGTGGCGGCCTCGACGGGCACCGGGACGTCGGTGAGGGTGAGCCGGCGGAACTGCCGGTCCTCGGTCACCACTCCCGGACCACTCGGCGCACCCTTGCCGGTGCGGGCCGACTGGACGACGACGGCCCAGCCGGAGCGACGGCCGGCGGGCACCTTGACGACGTCACCGACCTTGAGGTTCTCGAGGCTGATCGCGGCCTCGGCCCGGCGGCTGGCGGACCGCTTCTTCGCGCCGTCCTTCTCGCCGTCGGCGATGGCCCGGCGCAGTGCGGCGTACTCACGGAAGTCACCGAGGTGGCAGTGCATGGACTCGGCGTAGCCGTCGAGAGCCTCCTCGTTGCGACGCACCTTGGTCGCCAGCCCGACGACGGCGCGGTCAGCCTGGAACTGCGCGAACGACGTCTCGAGGATCTCGCGGGCCACCTCGCGGCCGACCTGCGCGACGAGGTTGACCGCCATGTTGTAGGTCGGCCGGAAGCTCGACCGCAGCGGGTAGGTCCGGGTCGAGGCGAGCCCGCCCACGGCGAGCGGGTCGAGGCCGCGGCTCCACTGGACGACGGCGTGGCCCTCGACGTCGATGCCACGGCGGCCGGCACGCCCGGTGAGCTGGGTGTACTCCGCCGGCGTGACGTCGACGTGGGCCTCGCCGTTGAACTTCACGAGCTTCTCGAGGACGACGGTGCGAGCCGGCATGTTGATGCCGAGCGCGAGGGTCTCGGTGGCGAACACCGCCCGGATCCGCCCGACGGTGAAGAGCTCCTCGACGATCTCGCGGAAGAGCGGCAGCATGCCGGCGTGGTGGCACGCGAAGCCGCGTGACAGGCCTTCGACGAAGTCGAAGTAGCCCAGGATCCCGAGGTCCTCGTCGGCGAGCGAGCCGACGCGCTCCTCGACGTGGCGCCGGATCCGCTCCCCCTCGCGCGGTGGGATGAGCCGGGTGTCGGCGGAGAGGAGCTGCCCCACCGCGGCCTCGCAGCCCATCCGGCTGAAGATGAAGGTGATCGCCGGCAGCAGTCCGTCGCGGTCGAGCTGGGCGATGACCTCTGCCCGGGTCGCGCCCCCGCCGGGCCGACCGCCACGGACGAAGCCGCGATCCTCGCGGCCCCCTGAGCCGGAGTGTGCTCCGCGCTGGCCCTGGGTGGCGTGGTTGCCGCGCCCCGGACCGCGACCCGGCCCGCGGCCACGGTCACGACTGCTGTCACGCATGACGTCGCGTCCCAGCTCCCGGCCCCGTCCACGGTCCCTGGTGCTCCCCCGCACCCAGCCGTCGTCGCTGCGGCGTTGGTCGGCGCCCCGGATCGCCTGCAGGAGCTCGGGGTTGACGCGCGGGGTCGACCCGTCCTCGCGCGGCTCGGCGGTCTCGTCGACGAAGAGGTCGAACATCGAGCTGCCGACGAGCATGTGCTGCCACAGCGGGACGGGCCGGTGCTCGGACACGACGACGGCGTGGTTGCCGCGCACCTCGGCGAGCCAGTCACCGAACTCCTCGGCGTTGCTCACCGTCGCCGACAGCGAGACCACCTGCACCGACTCGGGCAGGTGGATGATGACCTCCTCCCAGACGGCGCCGCGGAAGCGGTCGGCGAGGTAGTGGACCTCGTCCATGACGACGAAGCCCAGGCCACGGAGGGTGCTGCTCCCGGCATACACCATGTTGCGGAGCACCTCGGTCGTCATGACGACGACGGGAGCCTCGCCGTTGACGGACGCATCCCCGGTGAGGAGGCCGACCTTGTCGACGCCGTGGACGGCGACGAGGTCGTGGTACTTCTGGTTCGAGAGCGCCTTGATCGGCGTCGTGTAGAAGGCCTTGCGACCCGTGGCCAGCGCGAGGTGGACCGCGAACTCGCCGACGATCGTCTTGCCCGCGCCGGTGGGCGCGGCGACGAGGACACCCTGACCGGCCTCGACGGCCTGGCAGCCCCGCACCTGGAACTCGTCGAGCTCGAACCCCAGCGAGTCCATGAACCTGGCCAGATGGGGACCCGTGGTGCTCATGCGGTCAGGCTACGTCAGGACCGTCACCGCACCCGGGACGACCTCGCAGTCGATCGGGAGAGCCTCGAACCGCTCCCCGTCGGCGTACGACACGATGCCCCTGGCCTCGAGACGAACCCGTCGGCCCCGGAGGATCTCGACGGCCGGGTGGTCGACGTGCGCGCCCTTGAAGACCTTGGGGAAGACGCGCAGGAGTGTCGGGATCGAGACCTCGTGGAGGATGAGCACGTCGAGCATCCCGTCGTCGTACTCGGCACTCGGCACGACCCTCATCCCTCCCCCGTATGCCGGCCCGTTGGCGACCGCGACGAGCATCGCCTTGGTCTCGTGCCGGGTGCCGTCGAGCTCGATGACGTAGGGAATGGGCCGGAACACGCCGAGCTCGCGGGCGATGGCGAGGTTGTAGCGCATCTGCCCCTTGGGCCAGCGCCAGCCGTTGGCACGCTCGTTGACGACGGCGTCGAACCCGGCAGCGAGGACGCCGACGAACCACCGCTGCTCGCCACGGGCCGTGACGAGGCGCACGGCGTCGATGCGCCTGGTGGCGCCGCGGGTGATCCGCTCGACGGCCTTGGCGGCGTCCCGCACCGGCAGCCCGAGTTCGCGGGCGTTGTCGTTGCCGGTGCCGGCGGCGATGATGCCGAGCGGCACGTCGGTCCCGGCGACGAGGTTGACGCCGAGGTGGACCATCCCGTCACCGCCGGCGACGACGACCACGTCGATGTCCTTGTCGCGGATGGCGGCCCGACCCCGCTCGAGGGCGTGGGGGCCGTCCATCGCCGAGAGGTCGACGACGGAGTGGCCCGCGGCGGCCAGCAGCGAGGCGGCCTCACGGCCGATGCGGGCACCGGTGTTCTTGCCGGCCGTGGGGTTGATGACGAGGCCGACGCGCATCGGGTCGCTCACAGCGCCGACGCCTCGTCGTCAGAGGTCTCGAGCCAGTCGGGGCGGTCCTTGGCCCGGCGCCGGTCGATGAGGCGTGCGACCCCGTAGGCCGCGAAGTAGAGCACCACGAGGGGCGCCGCGAGCAGGAGCATCGTGAAGGGGTCCGGCGTCGGGGTGGCGACGGCCGAGAACAGCACGATGAGGACGATGGCCGGTCGCCAGCCCTTGAGCATGACGTGGGCCGGCAGGACCCCGGCCACGTTGAGCGCAACCAGGACGACGGGGAAGAGGAAGGCGATCCCGAAGACGAGGATGAACCGGGTGACGAAGGAGAAGTACAGCGCCGCCTCGGGGAGGTTGGCCGCGCCCTCCGGGGTGAACCCGAGCAGGATCTCCACGGCCTTGGGAAGGGTCGTGTAGCCGAACCAGCACCCGCCGAGGAAGAGCGGGACGATGGCCGCGATGAACAGCCGGGAGAGCCGCTTCTCCTTCTTGGTCAGGCCCGGGACGACGAACGCCCAGGCCTGCCACAGCCACATCGGCGCCGACATGATCGTGCCCGCCCAGATCGACAGGCTGAGGCGCTGCGAGAACGCCGCGGTCAGGCCGGCGTAGTTGAGGTCGATGAGCGAGCCCTCGCCCCGCTGCTCGGCGATGGTGGCGATGGGTGCCGTGAGGTGCAGGTAGATCGTGTCGAAGAGGTACCAGCCGACGACCGTGCACGCGATGAGCGCCGCGGCGGCGATGAACAGCCGACGCCGGAACTCACGCAGGTGGTCGCCGAGCGACATCCTGCCCTCGGGGTCGCGCGCTCGCCTGCGGGGCAGGCGAGCCCGACCGGGTCTCGCAACTCGGGCCATGGAGCGGGCGCGGCTCAGACGGAGGTGCCGGAGGTCGGACCCGACTGGTTGTCGGTCCGGGGGGCGTTCTCCTCGATGGGCGAGGTACCGCGGGTCGCGTCGACGTCGGCCTCACGGCGGACGGTCTCGCCGGTGACGGTTTCGGAGGACTTCTTGTCCTTGCCGTCGTTCTTCATCTCGTCGACCTCGGACTTGAAGACGCGCGCCGACCGGCCGAGGCTGCGCGCTGCGTCGGGCAGCCGCTTCCAGCCGAAGATGACGATCAGGAGGACCGCGATGATGATGATCTCGGGGGCGCCGAGTCGGCCACCAAACATGAGTTGCCTTCTTCCGGTGAGGGTCGGTGTTCAGTCTACGTCGTGGGTCTGTGGAGCCAGGGCTGCCTGGGCGCGGGCGGCGACGCGTTCCCTGAGGTCGTCGGGTGAGACGACGAGGACGTGTCCACCCATCCTCAGGACGAGGCGTTCGAGCCAGGCGGTGTCAGCGGTGCGCAGCGTGATGGTGCGGGTCCCGTCGTCCCCGTCTATCGCCGACTCCACGGGGTAGTAGTCGCTCACCCACAGGGCGCCGGGCAGCAGCCTCAGCGTGACGACGAGGTCGGCGTCGGTGCCGCTGAAGATGCTCTCGCCGAGCTCGCGCGGCGCCACTCCCTCGGGCGGCGTGCCGTCCTCGTCGAGGACGGTGAGCGCCTCGACCCGGTCCAGCCGGAACATCCGCACGCCCACGGCGCGGTGGCACCAACCCTCGAGGTACCAGTGCCCCTCGGCCGCGATGACCCGCATCGGGTCGACGTCGCGCTCGGTCGACTCGTCGCGACCGGGCACGTGGTAGGTGAGGTGCAGGCGCCGGCGCCGCTCGACGCCCTCGCGGGCGCGGGCCAGGACCCCGGGGTCGACCGCGTCGTCGAGGTCGACCGACACGCGGGCGGCCGGCTCGGCGGCGGTGCCCGCCGCGGCCTCGAGCTTGGCCAGGGCCCGCTCGATCGCATCACGTTCGGTGAGGCCGGGGACGTCGAGCAGGGTGCGCAGGCCGACGATGAGGGTCACGGCCTCGTCCACGCCGAGGCGCAACGGGCGCGAGATCGTGTCGGCGTTGCCGACGAAGACCCGACCCTCCTCCCAGTCCGCCTCGATGAGCTCGTCCGGCATCTGGCCGTAGCCGCAGAGGAAGAGCAGGTTGAGGTCGGACTCGAGCTGCTCGACACTCACGCCGAGCCCGCGTGCCGCCTCCTCGAGCTCGATCCCCTGACGGTTGACGAGCCACGGCACCATCGTGAGCAGCCGGGTCAGGCGGGTCGTCGCGGTCTCGGTCGCCATCAGGCACCTGCCTCGTGGACGGCGAGCACGGCCCGCAGCTGGCTCTGCACCCGCTCGACGAGCTCGGCCGGCTCGAGCACCTGCACGTCGTCGCCGTGACCGGCGACCTCGGCGGCGAAGCCGTCGACGTCGTGGAAGTCGAGGGTGACCTCGGTCCACCCACCATCGGTCCCGGTGGCCCCCAGCGCGCGCCTGCGCAGGCTGTGGGCCGAGCCGGGGCGCACGAGCAGGCGCGCCTGCCGCGTCTCACCCCGGGGCGCGGACCGCTCGACGAGCACCCTCGCCTCGAAGTCAGCGGGGACCTCGAAGGAGCCGGGCCGACCCGCCGTGCGCACCGAGCCGTCGACGCGCGAGAGCCGGAACACCCGGGTGTCGTCACGGTCGAGGTCGTGGCCCGCGAGGTACCAGCGGCCGTGCCACTGCACGAGCGACCACGGCTGGACGGTGCGCACCTGTGCCTCGGCCCGCTCCGGCCGGCGGTAGCCGAAGGTGATCGGGGTCCGGCTCAGCACGGCGTCCTTGACCGCCTCGAAGGCCGGCTCGGTCGTCCGCAGCCGCGGCTCGATCCCGATGAGGGCCGCGTCGTCGCGCTCCACGCCCGAGGCGCGCAGCTTGCGCAGGGCCTGGGCCGCCGGACCGGCCATGGAGGCGTGGGCCCAGCTGCGGCTCGCGAGGCCGAGCACGGCGAGCTCGTCGGGCTCGAACTCGATGTCGGGGAGCGCGTAGTCGCGCTGGTGGATCCGGTAGCCGGGCTCGTCCTCGTGCAGGACGTCGATCTCCTCGGTGACGAGCGGGACGCCGAGGGCCCGGAGCTCGTCCTTGTCGCGCTCGAACATCCGGTCGAAGGCCTCGGTCGAGGCGGTCTCGCCGTACTGCGGCACGAGGGCGCGGATCTGGGCCTTGGCCAGCGGTCGGCGCGTGTAGAGGAGCACGAGGACGAGGTTGAGCAGCCGCTCTGTCTTGGCGGCCGGCCCCGTCGCTGCACTCATGAGGCCCGACGGTAGTCGATAGCCTGCCTCCCGTGATGCAGTGGCGCGAGGGCGTAGTCGTCGAGACGATCCGTGAGTGGCCGGGTGCGGTGGAGTATGCCGTCCGGCTGACTCCCGCTGAGGACACCGGTTCCGAGGTGCGGGGACTGGCCTACACGGCCATGGTGGGTCGACCCGAGCCGGGCGACCGGGTGGTCCTCAACGCCTCCGCGCTGCTCAAGGGTTTGGGCACTGGTGGCCTGGCGTTCATCGTCGCGGTGCCCGACCGCCTCCCGGCCGACACGCCGGACGCACCGGGTCACATCGTCAAGGCGCGCTACACGCCGCAGCAGCAGATGTTCCTCGCCGTCGACGAGCAGGACAGCCCGCACCACCACGTGCTCCGCGACGCCGAGACCCTCGAGGGGATGCCGGTCGTCGTGGCGGACCTGCACTCGGCGCTGCCCGCGGTCATCGCCGGCGTGCGCCTCGCCCGTCCGGAGGCGCGGGTCGCCTACGTCATGACCGACGGCGGGGCGCTGCCCCTGGCGTTCTCCCGTTCCGTCGCCGGGCTCAAGGACGCCGGCTGGGTCGCCGCCACGATCACCGTGGGGCAGGCCTTCGGTGGGGACCACGAGGCGGTCTCGCTGCACAGCGGCCTGCTCGCCGCGCGCCACGTCGTCGGCGCCGACGTCACCGTCGTCGTCCAGGGCCCGGGCAACGTCGGCACCGGCACCCCGTGGGGCTTCTCCGGGGTCGCTGCCTGCGAGGCCCTGCACGCCACGCACGTCCTCGGCGGCACGAGCATCGCGGCGCTGCGCGTCTCGGGAGCCGACCCCAGGCAGCGGCACCGCGGGATCTCGCACCACAGCACCACGGCATACGGGAAGGCCCTGCTCTCCCCCGCAATCGTCCCGGTGCCTGCGGGTGGCGGAGAGCTCGCGGCCCTCGTGCGCAGCCAGGCGGCGAAGCTCGCCGCAACCAGCCGTGCCGACCTCGACGTCGTCGAGATCGGCACGGAAGGGGTGCTGGAGGCGCTGCGTCAGAGCCCGGTGAGGCTGTCGACGATGGGGCGCGGGCTCGAGGAGGACCTCGCCGGGTTCGTCGTCAGCGCGGTCGCCGGTGTCTGCGCCGCGCGGAGGGTCAGCGAACGCTGACGAGGTCCACGACGAAGATCAGGCTCTCGCCGGGCTTGATGACGTTGCCCGCGCCGCGGTCGCCGTAGCCGTAGGCCGGCGGGATGAGCAGGCGGCGGCGGCCACCCTCGCGCATGCCGACGATGCCCTCGTCCCAGCCGCGGATGACCTGGCCGACGCCGACCTGGAAGGTGAGCGGCGCACCGCGGTTCCAGGAGGCGTCGAACTCCTCGCCGGTCGAGTGGGCGACACCGACGTAGTGCGCGTCGATCGTCGCGCCGACGGTGGCCTCGGCTCCGTCACCGACGGTGAGGTCCTCGACGACGAGCTCGGTGGGGGCCGCGTCGCCCGGGAAGTCGATCTCGGGGCGCGGGGTTGCGGGGTCGAATGCCATGGGGGTGGGTCCTTTCGGGAGGAGGTGGTCGGCTGTTCGGGGGGTCAGACGGCGCCGAGGATGTCGACGACGAACACCATGGTGTCGGTGCCCTTGATGTCGCCCTGGCCCTGGGCGCCGTAGCCGTCCGCGGGCGGAACGACGAGCAGGAGGCGGCTGCCGACGGGCTGGCCGACGATGGCCTTGTCCCAGCCGGGCACGACCGCCCCGACGCCGATGGCCGTCGGGTAGCCCTCGGCATTGGAGTCGAAGACCTGGCCGTTGCGCCAGAGGGCACCGGTGTAGGCGACCTTGATCGTCTGTCCCTTGGCGACCTTGTCGCCCGTGCCGGTGACGAGGGGCTGGGTGACGAGCGCGGTGGGCGCCGTCGTCTTCGGCATGGTGATCGTCGCGGCCTTGCCCGGGTTCATCGTCACGGTGGGCAGGCCCGCCTTGGGTGCGACGGCTGCGCCCTCGGCCTGCTTGAGCGGGGCGACGACGTCGACGACGTCGACCACGAAGAGGATCGGGTCCTCGGCCTTGAGACCGAGGTTGGTGTTGCCCTGGGGACCGTAGACCGACGAGGTCGGTGCACCGATGAGCACGCGCGCACCGGGCTTGGAGCCGGGCAGCTGCGAGGTGAAGAGCGGCAGCATCTGCTTGTCGGTCAGGTCGATGCCGAGGGTCTGCCCCTCCTTCCACGTGCTCGTGACGACCTTGCCATCGGTGCCGTTGATGATCTGGGCCTTGACCGAGATCATGTCGGTCTTGCCGGCGGCGGTGCCCTCACCCTCGGTGATGACCCGCTTGGTCTCACCGGTCAGCTTGAGCGGCTTGGGCGCGATCGTCACCGTCGGCTCCTTGGCCGGGTCGGTGCCGTCGACCTTGACCTGGGACAGGGGACCGGTGTCGGCCTTGGAGCCGCCGGAGCCGGAGGACTCGCCGCAGCCGACGAGGGCGACGGCGCCGACGGTCAGGGCAGCGACAAGGGGGGCGAAACGGGCGCGGGACACAGCTGTTGACCTCAGATCGAGCGGGGGTGGGTTGGCCCCCACCATAACCACAGGACCTGTCACATCCCTGAGATGAGCCGCTCCACCCGGGGGTCCTCGTTGCGGAACGGGTCCTTGCACAGCACGGTGCGCTGGGCCTGGTCGTTGAGCTTGAGGTGCACCCAGTCGACGGTGAAGTCGCGTCGGTGCTCCTGGGCGGCACGGATGAAGTCGCCCCGCAGCTTGGCCCGGGTCGTCTGCGGCGGACGCACCTTGGCCTCGAAGATCTCGGGGTCGGTCACCGCCCGCGCCGCGCGGCCCCGTGCCTGGAGGAGGTAGAACAGGCCGCGTCGCCGCGTGATGTCGTGGTAGGCGAGGTCGATCTGCGCCAGCCGGGGGTGGTCGAGGTCGAGCCCGTGCCTCGTCGCGTAGTCGTCGAGCAGCTTGTGCTTGATGATCCAGTCGATCTCGGTGTCGACGAGCGAGTGGTTGCCCGTCTCGACGGCGTCGAGGGTCCGCTCCCACAGGTCGAGGACCGTCTTGTGGTCGGGGTCGCGCGCACCCTCGCGGTCGACGTAGGCCGATGCGGCGGTGAGGTACTCGCGCTGGAGGTCGAGGGCGCTCAGCTCGCGGCCGTTGGCGAGCCGGACGAGGCGGCGACCCGTCATGTCGTGGCTGATCTCGCGGATGGCGCGGATCGGGTTCTCGAGGGTGAGGTCGCGCATGACGACGCCGTCCTCGATCATCCGCAGCACGAGGTCACAGGAGCCGACCTTGAGCATCG
Organism: Knoellia locipacati; assembly: GCF_044791685.1. GTDB lineage: Bacteria > Actinomycetota > Actinomycetes > Actinomycetales > Dermatophilaceae > Knoellia > Knoellia locipacati_A. The sequence goes on along the minus strand of NZ_CP087730.1, from coordinate 3,594,949 downwards.
TCGTCGTCTCGCTCATGTTCGAGTCGCCGACGATGACGTGGAGCCGGCGGTACTGCTCGGCGTCGGCGTGCGGCTCGTCGCGGGTGTTGATGATCGGCCGGCTGCGGGTCGTCGCCGACGAAACGCCCTCCCAGATGTGGTCCGCGCGCTGGCTCACGGCATACTCCACGCCTTTGGAGGTGCGCACGAGCTTGCCTGCGCCGCAGGTGATCTGGCGGCTGATGAGGAACGGCAGCAGTGTGTCCGAGAAGACCTGGAAGTCGCCGCTGCGGCCGACGAGGTAGTTCTCGTGGCAGCCGTAGGAGTTGCCGGCGGAGTCGGTGTTGTTCTTGAAGACGTAGATCTCGCCGTTGACGCCGTCCTCGCGCAGCCGCGCCTGGGCATCGGCCACGAGGCCCTCGACGACACGCTCCCCCGCGCGGTCGTGGGCGACGAGCTGGCGGAGCGAGTCGCACTCGGCGGTGGCGTACTCGGGGTGGCTGCCGACGTCGAGGTAGAGACGCGAGCCGTTGGCGAGGAAGACGTTGCTCGAACGGCCCCAGGCGACGACCTTGCGGAAGAGGTAGCGGGCCACCTCGTCGGGCGTGAGCGTGCGCTGGCCCTCGGACGAGGCGGTGATGCCGTACTCGTTCTCGATCCCGAAGATCCGTCGCTCCATGGCGCCACCCTAGTCTCGCCCACCCGGCTGCGAGGGGCGCTCTGACCCAGGGCGAGTCCAGCATCCGGTACAGCGGTACCAGCATGCGGCACTTAACGGCATGTTTGAGATTCGACAACGTTGTGTTACCGATGAGAGGACTCCCCGATGGCCACGCTGCGTCTCGGCGACAACGCCCCCGACTTCACCGCTGAGACCACCGAGGGTGAGATCAGCTTCCACGACTGGAAGGGCGACGGCTGGGCCGTCCTCTTCAGCCACCCCGCCGACTTCACGCCGGTGTGCACGACCGAGCTCGGGCGCGTCGCCGCCCTCAAGGACGAGTGGGCCGACCGCAACGCCAAGGTGCTCGCCGTCTCCGTGGACGCGATCGATGACCACCAGGCCTGGAAGAAGGACATCGAGGAGGTCGGCGGCTCGGCCGTGACCTACCCGATCGTCGCCGACAAGGACCGCAGGGTCGCCGAGCTCTACGACATGATCCACCCGGGCGAGGGCGACACCTCGAGCGTTCGGTCGGTCTTCCTCATCGACCCCAAGGGCAAGGTCCGCCTCACGCTCACCTACCCCAAGAGCGCCGGCCGCAACTTCGACGAGGTGCTGCGCGCCCTCGACGCCCTCCAGGTCAACGACTCGGGTCCGTTCTCCACCCCGGCCGACTGGAAGCCCGGCGAGCGCGTCATCGTCGCCCCGACCGTCTCCACCGACGACGCCCGCGAGCGGTTCGAGGACGTCGAGGAGGTCAAGCCCTACCTCCGTTACGCCGCAGCTCCCGTCGCCTGACCCCTCGACTTATTGCCCGTTCGCGCGTCTCAGCCCGTCGTGCCGGCGCTGGGACGCGCGCGAACGGGCAATAAGTCGAGCAAGATGTCCGCATGGCCGACGACATCGCCCTCGAGGTTCCCGCTGACCTGCTCCTCCCCCCGTCCGGCACCGGCCCGGGACTCGTGCTGTTCCAGGAGATCTTCGGGGTCACCGCCTACGTCCGCTCGCGTGCGCAGGACCTCGCCGACCTCGGCTACGTCGTGCTCGTCCCCCACGTCTACGGCCGCCTCGGCGACCCCGTGGTCGAGGAGGGCGGCGCGGGGCTGCCGCGTGCGATGGCACTCCTCGAGAAGGTCGACTGGCAGCAGGCCGTCGCGGACGGCGTCGACGCCGTGGCCGCGCTGCGGGAGCACCCTGCCGTCGTCGGCGGGGTGGGCGTGCTCGGCTTCTGCTTCGGGGGCGGCCTGGCCTTCAACGTCGCCGCGGTCGCGGACCCGAAGCCGGATGCCCTGGTGAGCTACTACGGCTCGGCGCTGCCCAACCTGCTCGGGCTCGCCTCCGAGGTGACGGCGCCGAGCCTGCACCACTTCGGCGACAGCGACACCTACCTCCCGCTCGACACCGTGCGCGAGATCGAGCGGGCCGTCACCCAGGACCACGAGGACGTGACCGTCCTGGTCCACCCGGGCGCAGACCACGCGTTCGACAACCCGGCGCCGATGTTCCACCACTCCGAGGCGTCGGCAGCGGCATGGCAGGCCACGACCCTCTGGCTGGCCGACCACCTGCCCGTCGAGGGCTGACGTCCCCACCCTCCGACTGATCGCCCGCAGCGGCGGGTCCCAGCAGTGACGACGCGAACGCGTAAGGCGCCGCTGCGGGCAATCAGTCCAGCTGTCAGTCGGAGTCGGGCGTCGGCCCGTCGCCGTGGCGCTGGGTCTGGGGGTTGCTGGCCGCCTGCCGTGGTGTGTCGTGGTCGACCGGGGGCACGTCGTCGGTCGGGTCGTCGTCAGCGAGCAGCTGGCCGAGCAGGTCGCCGTTGATCCGCCTGAAGGTGCGCCGTGACCGCGTGCGGTCGAGGACAGCGACCTCGAGCTGGTCGGCCCCGATCTCGCGGTCCGGACCACCCGCGGGGTCGTGGGCGAGGCCCGCGACGGCGAGCCGGAGCGCCTCGGCGAGGGTGAGGCCCGGTTGCCACTGCTCGGTGAGCCGCTCCTCCATCTGGTCGGAGGCACCACCCATCGCGACGAGCCCCCGCTCGTCGGCCACCGAGCCGTCGTAGGTGAGCCGGTAGATCTGGTCGCTCTCGGCGTCCCGCCCCACCTCGGCGACGACGATCTCGACCTCGTAGGGCTTGGACTCCTGCGTGAAGACCGTCCCGAGCGTCTGGGCGTAGGCGTTGGCCAGACCACGAGCGGTGACGTCGCTGCGGTCGTAGGAGTAGCCGCGCAGGTCGGCGTAGCGGACACCGGCCACGCGGAGGTTCTCGAACTCGTTGTACTTGCCGACGGCCGCGAACGCGATCCGGTCGTAGATCTCGCCGATCTTGTGCAGGCTGCGCGACTGGTTCTCGGCCACGAAGGCGATGCCGTGGTCGTAGCCGAGGACGACGACCGACCGGCCCCGGGCGATGCCCTTGCGGGCGAAGTCGGCCCGGTCCTTCATGAGCTGCTCGGGCGAGACGTAGAACGGCATACCGGCGGTCATGAGGCGCTCCCGTCCCGGCGTCCGCCGGCGTTGCCCTGTCGGTGGGCGATGATCGCGTCGACCACGGGGGCGACGTCGTCGTCGGCGAGGAACCGCGCTCCCTCGGTGGTGACGAGGGCGACGGTGGGCCAGATCCGGCGGCCGACGTCCGGGCCACCGGTCGCCGAGTCGTCGTCAGCGGCGTCCCAGAGCGCCTCGACGGCGACCCGCACCGCCTCGTCGGGGGTCATGCCGGGGCGGTAGAGCTTCTTCATCGCGCCGCGCGCGAAGAGTGAGCCGGAGCCGACACTGTGGTGGTCGTGCTCCTCGTAGCAGCCGCCGGTGACGTCGTAGGAGAAGATCCGGCCCAGGCCCTCGTGGTGGTCGAAGCCGGCGAACACCGGCACGACGCTCAGGCCCTGCATCGCCATGCCGAGGTTGCCGCGGATCATCGAGGCGAGGCGGTTGGCCTTGCCCTCGAGGGACATGAGCGTGCCCTCGATCTTCTCGTAGTGCTCGAGCTCGACCTGGAACAGCCGCACGAGCTCGATTGCGAGCCCCGCCGTGCCGGCGATGCCGACCACCGAGAACTCGTCGGTCGCGAAGACCTTCTCCATGTCGCGGTTGGCGATGATGTTGCCCATCGTCGCGCGGCGGTCACCCGCCATGAGCACCCCGCCGTCGAAGGTCAGGGTGACGATCGTCGTGCCGTGTGGTGCGTCGATCGTGGCGCCCGGGGGCAGGCCCCGACGCGAGGGGATGAGGCTCGGCTCGTGCTCGGCGACGAAGTCCGTGAACGACGAGGAGCCGGTGCGCAGGTATGCCGCGGGGAGACCGCCGCCGTCGGGTGCCGGGGTCACTGGCCGCCCTTCTGGACGAACCCGCGCACGAACTCCTCGGCATTGGTCTCGAGGACGCCGTCGATCTCGTCGAGGATGTCGTCGATGTCGGTGTCGGAGACCTGCGCCGCGGGTGCTGCGGCGGGCTCGGGGGCGTCGTCCGGACCGTCGTCGCGTCGCCCGGGCTTGATCTGTTCCTGACCGGCCATCGGGTCCTCCTCGTGTCGCCGCCGCACCCGGGGGGTGCCTGGTGGTGCGAGCCTAGTCCGCCGGTCCGTCGACGACGGCGAGGGACTCGAGAAGTGAGCGGATGTCGGCCGCACCGTCGACGAGGTCGCCGACCGCTGCCTTGGTTCCTCGCAGGGGCTCGAGGATCGGGATCCTCTGCAGGGTCCTCTCCCCCGGGACCTCGACGACGACCGAGTCCCACGACGCGGCGACCACCGACTCGGGGAACTTGCGCAGGCACGCGCCCCGGAACCACGCCCGGGTGTCCTCGGGTGCCGCGTCCATGGCGAGGGCCGCCTCGTCCTCACCGACGAGCACCTCGACCCGGCCGGTCGCGGCGAGCCGGTGGGCCAGGCCGCGGTCGGCCCGCACGTCGGACCACTGGATGTCGACGGCCCGCAGCCGCGGGTCGCCCCAGCCGAGGGAGTCACGCTCCCGGTAGCCCTCGAGCACCGAGAGCTTGGCCACCCAGTCGACCCAGCGACGGGCGTCCATCGGGTCGCCCTCGAGTGCCGTGAGGACGCGGTCCCACCAGTGCAGGACCTCGGTCGTCTCGGCGTCGACGTCACTCCCCCACTTCGCCTCGACGTAGCCGGCGGCGAGCTCGTGGAAGGTCCGGAGCAGCTCGACCGGCCGGATCGAGCGGCCGTCGACGAGCTCGATCGTCGACTGGAGGCTCGGGTCGTGGCTGACCGCATGGAGGGTGCGCACCGGTGAGGCCACGGAGAGGTCGGTCGTGAAGGCGTCGTCCTCGATCATCGCCAGGACGAGCGAGGTCGAGCCCATCTTGAGCAGGTTGGCGACGTCGCAGTGGTTGGCGTCTCCGAGGATGACGTGGAGGCGCCGGTAGAGGTCGGCCACGGCATGCGGCTCGTCGCGGGTGTTGATGATCGGTCGCTTGAGCGTCGTCTCGAGCCCGACCTCGGTCTCGAAGAAGTCGCTGCGCTGCGCCACCTGGTAGCCGGGGGTGCGCGAGTCCACCCCGATGCCGACTCGTCCCGAACCGCTCATGACCTGCCGCACGACGAAGAACGGCGTGAGCTGGGAGATGATCCGCGAGAACGGCGTTCGGCGCGACATGAGGTAGTTCTCGTGGGTGCCGTAGGAGGCGCCCTTGCCGTCGGTGTTGTTCTTGTAGAGGTTGACCCCGGGCGGCACGGTCGCGAGCCGGTGCACAGCCTCGCGCATGACGAGCTCGCCGGCCTTGTCCCAGACGACGGCGTCCCGCGGGTTGGTCACCTCGGGCGAGGAGTACTCGGGGTGGGCGTGGTCGACGTAGAGGCGCGCCCCGTTGGTGAGGACGACGTTGGCCATCGTCGGGTCCTCGACGTCGGTGAGCTGGCTGGGGTGGGCGGTCCCGCGCCCCATGTCGAAGCCCCGGGCGTCGCGCAGCGGCGCCTCGTCCGCGTAGTCCCAGGAAGCCTGCGCGGGACGGATGCCCCGGCTCGCGGCATACGTCGTCACGACGTCACCGGAGAGCACCATCGGGTTCGCACCCGGGGCCCCCGGAACCGAGATGCCGTACTCGGTCTCGATGCCCATGACCCGGCGGACCGTCATGACACCCCCACTGCGACACCGATGCTGGCCATGGGTGCTAGCCAACCATGTCCACGGCATACTCCCGGCATGCGCTCGTACCGCGGGATGTCCCCACTCACGACGGCCACCGTGGCCGTGATCGACCGGATGAGGGTGCCGGTCGAGCGGATGGACGAGCAGCAGCGGCACGAGGCACGCGCCCAGACCCACCGCACGGCTCCGCCGCACTCGTGGGTCACCGGTGTCGCCGATCCCGCCGTGGGGATCACGTTCGGGACGGCGCCGGCGCGCGACGGCTACGAGATCCCGCTGCGGATCTACCGCCCGCGCGCCATCCGGGACGCGCAGGACGACGTGCCGGTGATCGTGTGGTTCCACGGCGGCGGCTGGGTCCTCGGCAACGTCGTCAACTACGACCCGATGTGCACCTACCTCGCGGCCCAGGTGGGTGCCGTCGTCGTGAGCGTGGACTACCGGCTCGCGCCCGAGCACGCGGGGCCGACCGCGGCCCTCGATGCCGTGGATGCCACGACGTGGATCGCGGCCCAGTCCGACGTGCTGCGTGCGGACGCGCACCGGATGGCGGTCGCCGGCGACTCCGCGGGGGGCAACCTCGCCGCCGTCGTCGCCCAAGTGGTGGGTGCGAGCGGCTCGGACTGGATCCGCCACCAGGCGCTGCTCTACCCGGCCACCGACCTCACGATGGCGTCGCCGTCCATCGACGAGCACCCCAACGCCCCGATCCTCACCCGGGACTCGCTCCTCGCCTTCCGCGACCACTACAGCCCTGAGGAGGACTGGGAGAACCCGCTCCTCTCACCCCTGTTCGGGGACCTCGAGGGCCTCCCACCCGCGCTCATCCAGACCGCGGACCTCGACCCGATCCGGGACGACGGGAGCCGGTATGCCGTCGCGCTGCGCGAGGCGGGCGTGGACGTCCGCCTCACCAACTACCTGCGGGTCCCGCACGGCTTCGCGAGCTTCCCCGGGGCGTCTGCCGCCGGTTCGCAGCACCGGTGGGAGCTCGTCAGTGAACTGCGGCGTCACCTGACCTGACCTCTGGCCTAGGGTCGGACCATGCGAGAGATCGTCGTCTTCTCCGGCAGTGCCCACCCGGCCCTGGCGGCCCAGATCTGCGACCAGCTCGGAGTCCCGCTCTCCCGCAGCGAGATCAAGCGTTTCAGCAACGACTGCCTGCAGGCGCAGCTCCTCGCGAACTGCCGCCAGCGCGACGTCTACATCGTCCAGCCGCTCGTCCCGCCCACGCAGGAGCACCTCATGGAGCTCCTCCTCATGATCGACGCCGCTCGCGGCGCCTCGGCGGCCCAGATCACCGCCGTCATCCCGCACTTCGCCTACGCCCGCTCGGACAAGAAGGACGCCTCGCGCATCTCCCTCGGCGGCCGGCTCGTCGCCGACCTCATCTCGACGGCCGGCGCCCACCGGGTGCTGACGATGAACCTCCACGCACCGCAGGTCCACGGCTTCTTCTCGGTCCCCGTCGACCACCTCACCGCGCTCGGCGTCCTCGCCGACCACTTCCGCGGGACGGACCTCACCAACTCCGTCGTCGTCTCCCCCGACCTCGGCAACGCCAAGGAGGCCACCCAGTTCTCGCGGCTGCTCGGCCTGCCCGTGGCCGCCGGCAGCAAGAAGCGTGAGAGCGACGACAAGGTCGTCATCGACTCGATCGTCGGCGACGTGCGCGGCAAGCGCGCCATCGTCCTCGACGACGAGATCGCGACCGGTGGCTCGATCATCGAGCTCCTCGACCGGCTCGCGGACTTCGGCGTGACCGAGGCCGCCGTCGCCTGCACCCACGGCCTCTTCGCGGGCCGCGCCGTCGAGAGGCTGCGCCGCCACCCCATGGTGAGCCAGGTCGTCACCACCGACACCGTGCCCGCCCCGTCGGGCTGGCCCGAGCTCCAGGTACGCACCGTCTCAGGGCTGTTCGCCGAAGCGATCACCCGGATCCACGGCGGCGAGTCGGTGAGCATCCTCTTCGACGGGGTCGACCCGATGCACGCCCCGCCCCAGGGCTCCCTCTTCGACAAGGTCGGTGGCTGACCGCGTGGGACGTCTGCTCGCGCCCGCCCTCGACCTCCTCGCCGTCCTCGTCTTCGCCCTCGTCGGCCGCCGCTCGCACGCCCACGGCATCACTGTCGCCGGTGTCCTCGAGACGGCGGCACCCTTCCTCTGCGGGACGGCCGGCGGCTGGCTCCTCGCCTCGCTCACCCTCGAGGCCCCACCCCGCACCTGGCAGTTCGGCGCCGTCGTCGTCGTGTCGACGGTCGTCGTCGGCATGCTCCTGCGCCGCCTCGCCACAGCGGGCACCGCGCCGTCGTTCGTCGTCGTCGTCACGCTCTTCCTGACGGTGACCATGATCAGCTGGCGCCTCGCCGCTCGCTGGGTCTCCTAGCACCCCGCGTCCCCCAACTGATTGCCAGTTCCAGCGCCCCGGCGCGCGACTGATTGCCCGTTCGGCCGGTCACTCGTCCGACTGATTGCCCGTTCGGCAGGCGTCCACAGGGGCGCTCCACGCGTGACCGCTGTCCACAGGCCGGCCGATTGGCCCTTCCGCGGCGCTGCGCCACCCTGCAACGTCCCGGCCATGGATGAAACATCCGTGCAGGCATTTCGGGCGCTGCCGCAACCTTTCGCCCCGAGCGAGTCCGGCGCGACCGGCATACCGCGGACTCGAGTCAAGTACGCGTTGAGCGCGGGAGTCCTCGTGTCGCCAGCGCGAGGTCTGTATGCCGTCCGCGAGCCGTGGGAGGCCGCCTCACCCTGGTCGCGTCACCGGCTTCTGATTGACGCTGCGGTCCGAATCGTCCCGGATGCCGTCGTCAGCCACACGAGTCAGGCCGTGCTCCTCGGCCTTCCACGTCCCTCGCATCCCCCGAAACACGTGTCGATGACCGTGTTGCACGACGTGCGGACCAGCAGACGGGTGAGCTGGTGCCGGTTCCATCGCGGGGAGACACCACCAGAACACGTGGTGATCCGCCACGGGATCCCGGGGTTGATCGTGCCGCGTGTCGTGCTCGACTGCTGCCGAGAGGTGCATGCACGGGATGCCCTCGCCATCGCGGACGGAGCTGTGAGGGGCGGCCTCACCAGCCTCGACGCGCTGTTCGACATGCGGCGGCACCAGCGACGTTGGCCTCACGTCGCGGCGTCGAACGACGTTCTGCTGCTCGTCGACGGCCGGCGGGAGAACTGGCTCGAGTCGGCGTCCGCGTGGGCGATGGCTGACTGGGGCATTCCCACAGGCACACCCCAGGTCAACGTCTACACCCCCGACGGGGAGTTCGTCGGCCGCCCCGACGCCCTTTGGCCCGACCTCGGAATCGTCGGTGAGGCCGACGGCATCGCCAAATACCTCTTGGGCGAAGCGGGCGAAGCCTCCGTGGTCCAGGCGCTCGGCCGAGAGCGGGTGCGCCAGACGGCGATGGAAGACCTGGGGCTGAGGTTCGTCCGCTGGAGCCCTCGGGACGCCATCGACGGATCTGTCATCCACTCGCGGTTCCAGAGTCAGGCAGCTGGTGCTCAGAACCGTCGGGTCACGGCAGTCTTCAGGTGTTCCTGCTGCAACCACCCCTTGACCGACTGCCTCGTGGAGATGCAGCTGCTCGCGTGGCGGCGCCGGCTCACAAAGGAGTTCGAGCGCAAGGTCTGGTGACCACGCTCCTCCCTTGAGTGCCCGATGGGTGTGGACCCCAACGGCCGAACGGGCAATCAGTGGGGCGGATCGCAACGGCCGAACGGGCAATCAGTGGGGGGTGGGGTCAGAGGTACTGGCCGGTGTTGGCGATGGTCGAGATGGACCGGCCGGGCTCGTTGCCTTCCTTGGTCTTGATGAGCGTGCGGATGTAGACGATCCGCTCACCCTTCTTGCCCGAGATCCTCGCCCAGTCGTCCGGGTTGGTCGTGTTGGGCAGGTCCTCGTTCTCCTTGAACTCGTCGACGACGCTCTGGAGGAGGTGGTCGACCCGCAGGCCGCGCTGACCGGTGGTGAGGAAGTCCTTGATGGCCATCTTCTTGGCACGGTCGACGATGTTCTGGATCATCGCGCCGCTGTTGAAGTCCTTGAAGTAGAGGACCTCCTTGTCGCCACCGGCGTAGGTCACCTCGAGGAACTCGTTCTCGTCGTCCTCGGCGTACATCCGGGTGACCACGGCCTCGGTCATGGCGTCGACGGTCGCCTCCGGGGAGCCGCCGTTCTCGGCCAGGTCGTCGGCGTGGAGCGGAAGGTCGGCGGTGAGGTACTTGCTGAAGATCTCGGTGGCGCTCTGGGCGTCGGGGCGCTCGATCTTGATCTTCACGTCGAGGCGGCCCGGGCGCAGGATGGCGGGGTCGATCATGTCCTCGCGGTTGCTGGCGCCGATGACGATGACGTTCTCGAGGCCCTCGACGCCGTCGATCTCGCTGAGGAGCTGCGGCACGATCGTCGTCTCGACGTCGCTGGAGACGCCCGAGCCGCGGGTCCGGAAGAGGCTGTCCATCTCGTCGAAGAAGACGACCACGGGGAAGCCCTCGGAGGACTTCTCGCGAGCGCGCTGGAAGATCACGCGGATGTGCCGCTCGGTCTCGCCGACGTACTTGTTGAGCAGCTCGGGGCCCTTGATGTTGAGGAAGTAGCTCGCGCCCGGCTCACGCCCCTCCTTCTCGGCGATCTTGCGCGACAGCGAGGCTGCGACCGCTTTGGCGATCATCGTCTTGCCACAGCCGGGAGGGCCGTAGAGCAGGACGCCCTTGGGCGCCTTGAGGTGGTGCTCGGTGAAGAGGTCGGGGTGGAGGTAGGGCAGCTCGACGGCGTCGCGGATGAGCTCGATCTGGCTGCCGAGGCCGCCGATGTCGTCGTAGGCGATGTCGGGCACCTCCTCGAGGACGAGGTCGGCGACCTCGGCCCTGGGGATCTGCTCGTAGACGAACGCGCTGCGGGGCTCGAGGAGCAGGGCGTCACCGACGCGCAGCTTCTTGTCGGCCAGCGATGCCGCCACCCGGCAGACCCGCTCCTCGTCCGCGCGAGAGAGCACCAGGACACGGTCGTCGTCGAGGATCTCCTTGAGGAGGACGATCTCGCCGGCCCGCTCGTAGCCGTGGACGGCGACGACGTTCATGGCCTCGTTGAGCATGACCTCGCGGCCGACCTCGATCTCGCCGGGCTCGATGGTGGGGCTCACCGCGACGTGCATCTTGCGTCCACCGGTGAGCACGTCGACGGTCTTGTCGTCGAAGGTCTCGAGGACGATGCCGTAGCCGGAGGGCGGCTGGCCCAACCGGTCGACCTCGGACTTGAGGGTGATGATCTGCTCGCGCGCGTCACGCAGGGTGCGGACGAGGCGCTCGTTCTGCGCCGAGACGGTGTTGACCTGGGAGCGCAGGTCGGCGACCTGGCCCTCGAGGCGACGCGTGGCATCGCGGTCGGACGGAGGGGTGAACTCGGTCATCGTGGCCTCCTCGGCGTGGCGTGCACCTCCACGCTAACCCGTGACGCTGCGCCTGACCTTCCTGACTCGCTTGTCGGACGGGACACGTTCGCCGATGGCCTCCGGCGTCCACTCCTCGGCGGTGGCGCCGGGCAGCGCCTCGGCCGTCGCCCCGTCCGCATCCGTATCACCGTCGGCGCCCTCGTAGCCCTTGCCGGGGCGGCGTTTGCGCAGCGGCGGCGTCACGCCGGGGGCGAGGCGGCGCGTGGTGATGAGGAAGCCGGTGTGACCGTGCATCCGGTGCTGGGGGCGGACGGCGAGGCCCTCGAGGTGCCAGCCGCGCACGAGCGACTCCCACGCAGACGGCTCGGTCCACTCCCCCGCGTCACGCATGGCCTCGGCGACCTTGGAGAGCTGGGTGGCCGTGGCGACGTAGCAGATGAGCACACCGCCGGGGGCGAGCGCCTGGCCGACGACCTCGAGGCAGTCCCACGGCGCCAGCATGTCGAGGACGACCCGGTCGACCGTGCCCGGCTCGACGTGCTGAGGCAGCGCCTCGACGAGGTCGCCCACGGTGACCGTCCAGGCCGGGTGGTCGGTGCCGAAGTAGGCGCGGGCGTTGGCCATCGCGATGTCGGCGAAGTCCTCGCGTCGCTCGAAGGAGTGCAGGCGGCCCGTCTCGCCGACCGCGCGCAGCAACGACATCGACAGGGCGCCGGAGCCGACACCGGCCTCGACGACGACCGCACCCGGGAAGATGTCGGCCATCGTGACGATCTGCCCGGCGTCCTTGGGGTAGACGACGGCGGCGCCGCGCGGCATCGACATGACGTAGTCGGAGAGCAGCGGCCGCAGCGCGAGGTACTCGAACCCGGCGGTGTTGGTCACGGTCGAGCCGTCGGGGGCGCCGATGAGGTCGTCGTGCTGGAGGTAGCCGCGGTGCGTGTGGAACTGCTTGCCGGGCGCCAGGGTGATCGTGTGGAGCCGGCCCTTGGAGTCCGTGAGCTGCACCCGCTCACCTTCGGCAAAGGGTCCACGTCGAAGGTCGGCACCGGTCGCACTCATGAGCGGGGAGTCTAGTTGCCGCCGATGGCCCGGTTGACCGCCTCGACGGTGACCAGCCCGAGCACCCGCCCGTCCTCGACGGCGACGACCACCGGGCTCTGCGTCTCCTGGATGGCGGTGACGACGGCGGTGAGGTCGTCCTCGCGTCGCGTCTCGGCGACCCAGCGGTCGGGCTGCACCCGCGCGAGGGCCGAGACCGGTGTGCTCGCCCAGCGCTCGCGGGGCACACTCGCCGCGTCCTCGGGCAGGACGAGCGCATGGGGCCGACCGGAGCCGTCGAGGACCACGGCGTAGCCGGCCGTCGCCGCTGCCGCCTCGAGGACCTCGTGCGGTCGCAGGACGGGCACCGGCTGGACGACCTGCGCGACGGAGCCGCGCGCGAGCATCTGCCGCGCCTGCCCCGTCCGGATCGCGGCCGTAGCGCCCTGCCACATGAAGACCGCGATGAGGCCCATCCACACCACGGACGTGAGCGACGGCTGGTCCCCCGACAGCAGGGGCAGCACGACGAACCAGACGATCACGCCGACCGTGACGATCCGGCCGGTCCAGCCCGCGGCGATGAGACCCGCCTCACGCCGGCCGGTGAGCCGCCAGACGAGGGCGTCGACGAGCTGACCGCCGTCGAGCGGCAGTCCCGGGAGAAGGTTGAACACGGCGAGGAGGACGTTGACGAACGCGACTCCGTAGAGCACGCGACCGGGGACCTCCGCGGTGACGGCCAACGACGCCACCCAGGCGAGCGCCCCGAGCACCAGGTTGGCGACCGGTCCGACGACCGCGATGAGCGCGGCCTTTCCCGGGGTCGACAGACGAGGGTCGTATGCCGTGTGCCCACCCCAGAGGTCCGCCACCACCCGGTGGACTGGGAGTCCGACGGCCTGGGCGGTCGCCGCGTGGGCGCCCTCGTGGACGAGCACGGAGACCAGGAGTGAGACGGCATACGCGACACCGACGACGTAGGCGAGTGCGCCGAGCTCGGGAGCGCCCGACCCCACGATGAAGGTGATGAAGGCGGCCAGGAGGAGCCAGCTGGGACCGATCTGGACGGGGATCCCACGCACCCGGGCGATGACGAGACCGGAGGAATGCGTCTCACTGGGTGCGGCCATGGGCGCGACCCTACAAGGGCGGCGGCATACTCGACCGGGTGAGCACCTCCACCGCGACGACCCCGTCCGACACCGTGATCGACCACCGCCCCGACGCGACGGCCGACCTCACGGCCGCGCTGTCCGAGCGCGTCATGGTCCTCGATGGCGCGATGGGCACGATGATACAGCGGGAAGGGCTCTCCGAGGAGGACTACCGGGGCGAGCGCTTCGCCGACTGGCCGAGCGACCTGCGCGGCAACAACGACCTGCTCAGCCTGACCAACCCGGGGATCATCGAGAACATCCACCGGGCCTACCTCGAGGCCGGCGCGGACCTCGTCGAGACCAACACGTTCAACGCGCAGCGGATCTCGCTGGCCGACTACGACATGGCCGACCTCGCGTACGAGATCAACCTCGAGGCCGCGCGCCTGGCCCGGAGCGCCTGCGACGCCGTGGCCGAGGCGACGGGCCGGCCCCGCTGGGTCATGGGCGCGCTCGGACCCACGACCCGGACGGCGTCGATCTCCCCCGACGTCAACGACCCCGGCGCCCGCAACATCTCGTTCGACGAGCTCGTCGAGGCCTACTCGGAGCAGGCCCGTGGCCTCGTCGACGGTGGTGCGGACGCCCTCATCGTCGAGACGATCTTCGACACGCTCAACGCCAAGGCGGCGATCTTCGCGCTCGAGACCCTCTTCGAGGAGCTCGGCCGGCGCTGGCCGGTCATCGTCTCCGGGACGATCACCGACGCCTCGGGTCGCACCCTGTCGGGCCAGGTGACCGAGGCCTTCTGGAACTCGGTGCGGCACGCCCGCCCGCTCGTCGTCGGTCTCAACTGTGCGCTGGGAGCCGACGAGCTACGCCCCTACATCGCCGAGCTGTCGCGGATCGCCGACTGCTTCGTGTCGGCCTACCCCAACGCGGGGCTGCCGAACGCCTTCGGTGAGTACGACGAGACGCCGGACCAGATGGCGTCGGTCGTCGGCGAGTTCGCGTCGAGCGGGCTGGTCAACATCCTCGGCGGCTGCTGCGGGACGACGCCCGAGCACATCGGGGCCATCGCCGAGGTGGCGGCGAAGGGCACCCCCCGCGTGCGTCCAGAGGTGCCGGGCGCCCTGCGCCTCAGCGGCCTGGAGCCGCTCACCGTCGACGAGGACTCGCTGTTCGTCAACGTCGGCGAGCGCACCAACATCACGGGGTCCGCGCGATTCCGTCGCCTCATCAAGGAGGAGGACTACCCCACCGCGCTCTCCGTCGCCCGTCAGCAGGTGGAGGCCGGCGCGCAGGTCATCGACATCAACATGGACGAGGGGATGATCGACGGCGTCGCGGCGATGGACCGCTTCGTCAAGCTCGTCGCCAGCGAACCCGACATCTGCCGGGTCCCGCTCATGATCGACTCGAGCAAGTGGGAGGTCATCGAGACCGGGCTCAAGTGCTCCCAGGGCAAGGCGATCGTCAACTCGATCTCGATGAAGGAGGGCGTCGAGCCCTTCCTCGAGCAGGCGCGCCTCTGTCGCAAGTACGGCGCCGCTGTCGTCGTCATGGCCTTCGACGAGGAGGGCCAGGCCGACTCGCTCGAACGTCGCAAGGAGATCTGCCAGCGGGCCTACGACCTGCTCACGCAGGAGGTCGGGATGGACCCGCACGACATCATCTTCGACCCCAACATCTTCGCCGTCGCCACGGGCATCGAGGAGCACGCGGCATACGGCACCGACTTCATCGAGGCGACGCGCTGGATCAAGGAGAACCTGCCCGGCGCGCTCGTCTCGGGTGGCGTCTCCAACGTGTCCTTCTCCTTCCGCGGCAACAACCCCGTGCGTGAGGCGATCCACGCCGTCTTCCTCTTCCACGCGATCCGGGCCGGGATGGACATGGGCATCGTCAACGCCGGTGCGCTCGTCGTCCTCGACGACCTCGACCCCGAGCTGCGCGAGCGGATCGAGGACGTCGTGCTCAACCGGCGTGCCGACTCCACCGAGCGCCTCCTCGAGATCGCCGACAGGTTCAACAACACCGGCGAGGCGGCGCCCGAGGTGACCCAGTCCGAGTGGCGGGGGCTGCCCGTGCGCGACCGGATCACCCACTCGCTCGTCAAGGGCATCGACGACTTCGTCGTCGATGACACCGAAGAGCTGCGACAGGAGATCGACGAGGCAGGTGGCAAGCCGATCGAGGTCATCGAGGGCCCGCTCATGGACGGGATGAACGTCGTCGGCGACCTCTTCGGGGCGGGCAAGATGTTCCTCCCGCAGGTCGTGAAGTCGGCGCGCGTCATGAAGAAGGCAGTCGCCCACCTCATCCCCTACATCGAAGCCGAGAAGGTGCGGTCAGGGGTCACCACCCAGAACAGCAAGGGCCTCATCGTCATGGCGACGGTCAAGGGCGACGTCCACGACATCGGCAAGAACATCGTCGGGGTCGTGCTCCAGTGCAACAACTACGACGTCATCGACCTCGGCGTCATGGTGCCCACGCAGAAGATCCTCGACACGGCCAGGGAGAAGGGCGCCGACATCATCGGGCTCTCCGGGCTCATCACCCCCTCGCTCGACGAGATGGTCCGGGTCGCGAGCGAGATGGAGCGACAGGGCTTCACCATCCCGCTGCTCATCGGCGGCGCGACGACGTCACGGGCCCACACCGCGGTCAAGGTCGACGGCCAGTACAGCGGGCCGGTGGTCTGGGTCAAGGACGCCTCCCGCTCGGTGCCGGTGGCCAGCCAGCTGCTGTCCGACACCCAGCGCGACACCTTCCTCGCAGGGATCACGGCCGACTACGACTCGATGCGGGCCCGCCACGCCGCCAAGGGGAGCGAGCGCCCGCTCGTCCCGCTCGACGCGGCCCGCGAGGCACGCACCCCGGTCGACTGGACGGCATACCGGCCGTTCCGTCCACACCTGCTCGCCCAGCAGAGCAAGGACGTGTGGTCGGGGCGCACCGACTCCCACTGGCACCGAGCGGCGGCCCAGTTCACCCGGGCGTTCTCCGACTACTCGATCCACGAGCTCCGCCGCTACATCGACTGGACGCCGTTCTTCCAGGCCTGGGAGATGAAGGGGCGCTACCCCGACATCCTCTCGAACCCCGCGACCGGTGAGACCGCGCGCCGGCTCCACGACGACGCCAACGAGATGCTCGACCGGATCATCGAGGAGAAGTGGCTCACCGCCAACGGCGTCGTCGGGCTGTTCCCGGCCAACTCCGTCGGCGACGACATCGAGGTCTACGCCGAGGAGTCGCGCGAGACGGTCCTCACGACGATCCGTGGGCTCCGGCAGCAGGGGCAGCACCGTGAGGGCGTGCCCAACCGGTGCCTCTCCGACTTCGTCGCGCCCAAGGAGACGGGCATCCGCGACCACGTCGGCGCCTTCGCGGTCACCACCGGCCTCGGGGCCCACGACCGGATCATGGCCTTCAAGGAGGAGCTCGACGACTACAGCGCGATCATGGTCGAGGCGCTGGCCGACAGGCTCGCCGAGGCGTTCGCCGAACGGATGCACGAGCGCGTGCGGCGCGAGCTGTGGGGTCACGCCGGTGCCGAGCACCTGAGCAACGAGGACCTCATCGCCGAGAAGTACGACGGCATCCGACCCGCGCCCGGCTACCCCGCCTGCCCGGACCACACCGAGAAGGAGACGATCTTCTCGCTCCTCGGTGCACGCGAGCGGGCCGGGATGGAGCTCACCGAGTCGATGGCGATGCTCCCCGGCGCCGCCGTCAGCGGCTGGTACTTCTCGCACCCGCAGAGTCAGTACTTCGTCGTCGGCCGGCTCGGGCGCGACCAGGTCGAGGACTACGCCGCGCGCAAGGGCTGGTCACTCGCCGAGGCCGAGCGCTGGCTCGCGCCGAACCTGGGCTACCAGCCGGAGGACTGACGTCGCTCGGCGACGTCGCGACAGGGCTGAGCCGGCTCAGGCGTCGACGTCGTCGAGCTCGGCGATGACCTCCTCGAGGAGGCGGGCCAGCTCACCGCGCTCGTCCGCGTCGAGCCCGCGGAGCACGTCGCTCTCGACGACGTCGGACTCACGGATGGACTGGGTGAACAGCTCCCAGCCGTCCTGCGTCAGCGAGACGAGGGTGCGCGTGCGGTTGTCGGCGTCGGGCCGGCGCTCGACCAGGCCTCGCTGGACCATCTTGTCGAGCCGGTGTGTCATCGAGGACGGGGCGACACTCGTGAGCTCGGCGAGCTGGCTCGGGGTCTGGCAGGCCTCGCCCGCCTTGGCGAGCGAGGCGACGACGGCCCACTCCCCCTGGGTGAGGTCGAGGTCGGCGAGCTGGCGCGCGTACCACTGGTCGAGCTTCTTGGTCACGCCGTAGAGCGCCGTGATGACCCGCTGCACCGACTCCTCGCCACCGGCCGCGACATAGGCCGCGACGGCGTCACGGTGCTGCTGCGCTGCGGACCTCTGGCGTCGGGGCATACCCCGATTCTCGCATGTGTTGTTCGAATGCTAACCTTTCGATATCGAACGTTCGGGTTCGAACTCTTCGGCATCGAAGCCGACATGTGGGTCCCGGTCCGGTGCGGTTCGGGGTCCTTCCCCGCCATCACACCGGAAAGGTGCTCCTCGTCGTGCGCGCCAAGCTGCTTGTCCTCGCCTCGTCCATCGGCATGCTCGGATGGGGTGCCGTGCTGCCCTTCCAGTACGCGTATGCCGCGGACACCAGGGGCTGGGGAGCCCTCGCCGCCGCTGCTGCGTCGTCGCTGTTCTCGGTCGGTGCGCTCGTGGCGGCTCCCGTGGCGGGTCGGCTGAGCGACCGTTTCGACCCGGTGCTCGTCGCCGTCCTGTCCCAGCTCATCGGCGCACTCGGCGTCGGTGCGCTGGTGTTCGCCGACTCCCCCGCGGCCTTCCTCGCCGGGATGTTCGTCTTCGGCCTCGGTCTCACCGCGGCGGTGCCCGCCAAGCAGGTCCTCGTGCTGCGGTGGGTCGCCAACGCCGACCGTCGCCGGATCTTCGCCTACAAGTTCACCGGTGAGGCCCTGGGCATGGCGGCCGGCGCCTACATCGCCGGGCACCTCGTCGACCTGCGGGATGTGCAGGGCCTCGACGTCGGGTTCGTCACCGCCGCAGCGGGCTTCGCGATCTCGTCCCTCGTCATCGGCCTCGCCGGTCGCGGTGCGGGCGTCCACCCCGGCAGCGACATCGTCACCGACGTGTCCGTGCCGGCGAGCCCGCGCGAGTCGCTCCGGCTGATCTTCGCCAGCCCGGCCCTGCGCTGGACCGCAGTGGTCACCGTGACCCTCGCGCTCGGCTTCTACGCCCAGTTCGAGTCCGGGCTCCCGGCCTACGGCCTCACCGTGCTCGACATCGACACCGCTGCCATCGGCACGGCAGCGGCGGTCAACGCCATCGTCATCGTCGCCCTCCAGGTCATCGTCGTCCGCCTCACCGCCCACCGCAGCGCGCCCACCCTGCTCATGGCCGTCGGCGCGATCTGGGTCCTCTCGTGGGTCGTGCTCTCGTCGGCCCAGTTCGCCCCCGGCGTGGCGTCGGCGATGTTCGTCACGACCTTCGGGATCTTCGCCGTCGGCGAGACGATGTACAGCCCGGTCCTCAACCCGCTGACCGCCTCCCTGGCGCCGCGCGGCATGGTGGGCCAGACCCTGGGGATCTTCGGTGCCCTCCAGACGACCTTCTCGGCGCTCGGCCCCCTCGTCGCCGGCGCGCTGCTCGGTGCCGGGTTCGCGAACGGCTTCCTCGGGCTGCACCTCGCGATTAGCGTCCTTGCCGTGTATGCCGCGTGGCGCCTTCGCGGGGCGATGCGCTCCGCTGCCGCGCAGGCGGCTCCTGCTGCGCGGGCCACGGCGGACGAGGCCGTCCTCGTCGCCTGACCCGTCGGAACGGCCGACCTCCTGCTTGCGTCCGCAACTCTGGGGGCCAGGCCGGCATCCTGCCGGACGCAAGCCGTATGCCGCCCGCTCAGCCACGCCTGCGTCCGCCACTCTGGGGGCCAGGCCGGCATCCTGCTGGACGCAAGCCGGCAGGAGGGTGGGCGCGCGGCGAGGTGCGCGGACGTGTCGGTGGGACGGCATACGGTGTCGTCCATGGTCCCCGCACTGTCCCCGAGCCGCGCAGCGGACTTCAAGCAGTGCCCGTTGCTGTTCCGGTTCCGGACGATCGACAAGCTCGACGGTCCGCCGTCGCCGGCGGCCGCGCGCGGGACCCTCGTCCACGAGGTGCTCGAGCACCTCTTCGAGCTCCCCGCCGCAGAGCGCACCCCCGAGGCGGCCCTGGCCCTGCTCGAGCCGCGCTGGGCGAGCCTCGTCGAGGAGCGGCCCGAGCTGGCCACGATGATCGAGGACGACGAGAGCCTCACCGAGGACGGCTGGTTCGCCGCTGCCGGTGCCCTCGTCGAGCGCTGGTTCACCCTCGAGAACCCCCAGTGGCTCGAGCCCGCCGAGCGAGAGCTCTACGTCGAGACCGAGGTCGACGGGCTGACCCTGCGCGGCTACGTCGACCGGCTCGACATCGCGCCCGACGGCGCCATGCGCGTCGTCGACTACAAGACCGGCAAGTCGCCGCGCGAGGCGTTCGAGGGCAAGGCGCTGTTCCAGATGAAGTTCTACGCGCTCGTCCTGTGGCGCCAGCGTGGCGAGATTCCCCGGCAGCTCCAGCTCGTCTACCTCGGCAACGGCGAGATCGTGCGCTACGAGCCCGACGAGCACGACCTGCTCGGGCTCGAGCGCAACGTCAAGGCCGTGTGGCAGGCGATCGTGCGGGCCAGTGAGACCGGCGACTGGCGGCCGCGCACGTCACGGCTGTGCGACTGGTGCGACTTCAAGGAGCTCTGCCCCGAGTGGGGCGGCACTCCCCCGCCGCTACCCGCCGACGCGGGGCGTCTCGTCCTCGATCCGCGCGTCACGGGCGAGGCGCTCGTCGGCGACGACTGACACGAGGTCCTCCGGCGAGAGTCCACGCAGGCTCGGGAGCTGGACTGCGCCGCGGGTCAGCGGCACGGGCACCACGTGGGGCACCGCGATGGTGGGCACACCGGCCGCCACGGCCGAGCGCACGCCCGTCGGCGAGTCCTCGATGGCGATGCAGTCGCGTGCCTCGACCCCGAGGAGCCGCGCGGCCGCGTGGTAGGGCTCGGGATGTGGCTTGCCGTGCTCGACCTCGTCACCGGTGACGACGACCGCGAAGGTGTCGTCCGGCAACGCCTCGACGACCGCACTGGCGAGCGAACGCCACGACATCGTCACGAGCGCGTTGGGGACCCCGGCCTCGATCAGGGCAGCCAGCAGCTCCCGCGCGCCGGGCCGCCACGGCACGTGCTCGCGCACCTGGGCCGTGACCCGCACGAGGAGCTCCTCGATGATCCGCTCCGGCTCCCACGTGATCGGCGAGTTGTCCCGGATGAACTGGGCGCTGACCATGAGGTCGTTGCCGACGAGCTGGTGGGCGAACTCGTCCGACCAGACCCCGCCGT
Organism: Knoellia locipacati; assembly: GCF_044791685.1. Lineage (GTDB taxonomy): Bacteria > Actinomycetota > Actinomycetes > Actinomycetales > Dermatophilaceae > Knoellia > Knoellia locipacati_A. The sequence continues at coordinate 3,574,200 of NZ_CP087730.1, read as the reverse complement.
GCTCCTCGACGATGGCGTGCTCGGCGGCGATCCAGTAGGGCTCGGTGTCGACGAGAGTCCCGTCCATGTCCCAGAGAACCGCCGCAGGCAACGTCATGGGCGAAGTCTACGAATAGGGTGGAGACGTACCTACGAGGAGGACGTGTTGATCGAGCTCGAAGACCTGCCGGAGCTGGAGAACGCCGTGATGATCGCGGCCTTCGAGGGGTGGAACGACGCGGGCGAGGCCGCGACCGGCGTCATCGAGCACCTGGCCGAGGTCTGGGGTGCGGAGCCGGTCGCCGCACTCGACCCCGAGGACTACTACGACTTCCAGGTCAACCGGCCCCGGGTCGTGTCGGAGGGCGGCCGTCGCCGGATCAGCTGGCGCACCACGCGCATCCTCGTGGCGACCAACACCCCCATCGGGCGCGACGTCGTGCTCATCCAGGGCGTCGAGCCGTCGTTCCGGTGGCGGGCCTTCGCGATCGAGCTCATGGAGCTCGCCCAGGCAGCCGACGTGACCACGGTGATCACGCTGGGGGCACTCCTCGCCGACGTCGCCCACACTCGGCCCATCCAGGTCACCGCGACCTCCGACAACGAGGACACCCGCCACCGCCACGACATCGAGGCCAGCACCTACGAGGGTCCGACCGGCATCGTCGGCGTGCTCGCCGACGCCGCAGTCCAGGTCGGGGTCAGCTCGATCTCGGTCTGGGCCGCCGTGCCGCACTACGCGCACCACACGCCGTCACCGAAGGCGACGCGGGCGATCCTCACCTGCCTCGAGGACCTCCTCGACGGGCCCATCGACCACGGCGCGCTCGACGAGGACGCCCGCGCCTGGGAGAACGGCCTCGATGCCCTCGCCTCCGAGGACTCCGAGGTCGCCGAGTACGTCGAGTCCCTCGAGGACGCCCAGGACACCGCCGAGCTCCCCGAGGCCAGCGGCGACGCCATCGCCAAGGAGTTCGAGCGCTACCTGCGCAAGCGCGGCACCGAGGACTGAGGCGGCTGGCGCGTCACGGACGATGCGAGGGGCCGCAGCCGGTCACACGCGGACGCCGAGGAGCGCGTCGAGCGCCCGAGCGAGCACGCCCGGCGCGGACGGCTCGTCGCCACCGTCCGTCAACGTGCGCTCAGCCCAGGCGTCGACGGCAGCGAGAGCGGCCGGGGCGTCGAGGTCATTCGCGAGCGCCGCTCGGATGGCCGCCACCGTGTCGTCGGACGAGGGAGCGGCGTTGACCGAGAGCGCCTCGCGCCAGTGAGCCAGCCGCGCCTCGGCCGCCGTGAGCAGCTGCGGGGTGTAGTCCCAGTCCGTGCGGTAGTGCTGCCCGAGCAGGACGAGGCGGATGGCCATCGGGTCCACGCCGTCCTCCCGCAGCCGGGAGACGAGCACGAGGTTGCCGAGGGACTTGCTCATCTTGTGGCCGCCGAGGCCAACCATCCCGGCGTGCGAGTGCACCGCGGCGTAGTCGTGGATCCCGATGGCGCTGGCCTGGGCGACGGTCATCTCGTGGTGCGGGAAGATCAGGTCCGAGCCACCTCCGTTGACGTCCATCGGGACGCCGAGCCGGTCCAGCGCGATCGCGGTGCACTCGACGTGCCAGCCGGGACGACCCTTGGGCAGGCCCTCGAACTCCCACGCCGGCTCGCCCTCGCGCTCGGCGCGCCAGAGCAGCGGGTCGAGGGGGTCGCGCTTGCCGGGGCGGTCGGGGTCGCCCCCGCGCTCGGCGAAGACCGCGAGCATCTGGCCCCGGCTCCAGCCCGAAACCGCGCCGAAGTCCTCGACGTGGCTCAGGTCGACGTAGAGGTCCGGTCCTGCGGCATCCTCCGCCTGGAGCTCGTATGCCGCCCCGCTCTCGACCGTGCGCCGCACGAGGGCCGCGATCGTCGGCATGGCCTCGACGACGCCGACGTAGTCCCGGGGCGGGATGACCTGGAGTGCGGTCATGTCCTCCCGGTAGAGGTCTGCCTCCGCCACCGCGAGGTCGCGCCAGTCGATGCCGTCGCGCGCGGCCCGCTCGAGCAGCGGGTCGTCGACGTCGGTGACGTTCTGGGTGTAGTGGACCTCGTGCCCGTTGTCGCGGAGCACGCGACCGACGAGGTCGAAGGCGACATAGGTCGCGGCGTGGCCGAGGTGGGTGGCGTCGTAGGGCGTGATGCCACAGACGTAGAGCCGGGCGACCGGACCCGGTGCGACCTCACGCAGCTCCCCCGAGCTCGTGTCGTGCAGCCGGAGCACGTCTCCGTGTCCGGGGATGGCGGGCAGGAAGGGGGTGGGCCACGAGATCACGGAGGAAGCCTACGGCGGCGTCTCACATCGCCGGCCACGGGATGGCCGGCCACCCCGGGGTCGGCAGCGGGTGGGTCCCAGAGGAGAGCAGCCGCTCGGCGCGCCGGCGCAGCGCCTCGACCTCAAGGGTCGTGAGGAGCTCGCCCAACCGGTCACCGAGGTCGCCCGTCTCGAGGCCGGCTCGGACCCGCTCCACCCGGGCGAGGTCGGTCCGGGCGATCGGCTCGCCGGCCCACCCCCAGAGCACGGTGCGCAGCTTCGGCTCGACGCCGAGACTCACGCCGTGGTCGACGCCCCACAGGCTTCCGGCCACCAGCAGCAGGTGTCCGCCCTTCCGGTCGGAGTTGTTGATGAGCGCGTCGAAGACGGCCGTGGTGCGGAGGTCGGGCTCGTCGGCGTGGGCCACGACGACCTCCTCGCCGTCGGGCGTCTCCCCGCGCAGGACCTCGCGCCACCCGGCGGGGACGGAGTCCGGGGGGACGACGTCGACCACGAGGTCCGGAGTGGTCTCGGGCTGGCCCACCCACTCCTGGGTCGCTGCCACTCCCCAGGGCCCTTCGTGCAGCACGGTGTGCGGAACGATGCCGAACCCGCCCGCCTCGCTGACGACGTATGCCGCCCGCTCCCGTCCCGCGAGCGTGCCGTCCGGGTAGTCCCAGAGGGGCCTTTCGAGCGCCACCGGCTTGTGGATCGCCAGGCGCGACTCGCCGTCGAGGCTGACCCGGACGAGGACGGCACCGTTGGACGAGCCGAGGATCCGCCCGAGGAGCTCGACCTCCCCCGCGGCGAGCAGCTGCTCGACGTCGGTGCCCACGTGCTAGCGCTTGTAGCCGTTGGACCGTGGGCAGATGTGCCCCTCGGCGTCGAGCGGCTGACCGCAGAAGGGGCACGGTGGACGGCCCGCAGCCACGAGGGCCTGGCACCGGCGGGCGAAGGCACGCGCGCTGGTCGCGTCGAGGACGACGCGCACCGTGTCGGCCGGCGGCACCTGCTCGGGGTCGCTGTCGTGGCACTCGATGACCACGGCCGACCGGCCCTCGTCCCAGGCCAGGCTCACCGTGTCGACCCGGAACTCGTCCTCGATCGGCGCCTCGAGGGCCTCGGTGTCGGGGTGGTGCTCGGCGACGGCGTCGGAGCCCTCGGGTCCCCCGACCGAGTCGAGCAGGTCAACGATCCGGTCGGCGAGGATGCCCACCTGGACCTTCTCGATCGAGACGGACACGAGTCGGCCACTACCGCGGGCCTGCAGGAAGAAGGTGCGGCTGCCGGGTGGACCGACGGTGCCGGCGACAAATCGCTCTGGCGGGTCGAAGTCACTGATCGCCATGCGCGCAGACTAACCCGAGAAGCCCCAGGGCAGCTCGAGGCGGTGCGTGCGCAGCAGCACCTCGTCGCCGAGGAGGGCACGGGTCGGCCCGTCCGCGGCCACGACGCCCTCGGAGAGCACGACCGAGCGCTCGCAGAGCTGGAGCGCGAAGGGCAGGTCGTGGGTGACCATGAGGACGGTCACGTCGAGCGAGTCCACGAGCTCGCCCAGCTCGCGTCGGGAGGCGGGGTCGAGGTTCGAGGAGGGCTCGTCGAGGACGAGGATCTCGGGCTCCATGGCCAGCACCGTGGCGATCGCGACCCGGCGCCGCTGGCCGAAGGACAGGTGGTGCGGCGGGCGGTCGGCCAGCTCCTCCATGCCCACGGCCGTGAGCGCCCTCTGCACCCGGGCGTCGAGCTCGTCGCCGCGCAGGCCGAGGTTCGCGGGTCCGAAGGCGACGTCGTCGCGCACCGTCGGCATGAAGAGCTGGTCGTCGGGGTCCTGGAAGACGATGCCGACCCGTCGACGGATCTCGAGGTGGTTGGCCCGCGTCACCGGCATCCCCGAGATGGTGACACTCCCTGCACCGGCCTCGAGGATCCCGTTGAGGTGGAGCACCAGCGTCGTCTTGCCGGCACCGTTCGGCCCGAGCAGGGCTACCCGCTCCCCCCGATGGACGTGGAGGTCCACGCCGAAGAGCGCCTGGTGCCCGTCCGGGTAGGCGAAGGCGAGACCACGGACGTCGAGGACGGGGGTGCTCATGCGGCATACCCCACGACGAGCGCGACCACGGCGAGCGCTGCCGGCAGGAGACCACGCACCCACTCGCGCGGCGTCGCGCGCAGGGGGTCGGTGACGGGCAGCTGCCCGGTGTACCCGCGCGACAGCATCGCCAGGTGGACGCGCTCCCCACGTTCGTAGCTGCGGATGAACAGTGCCCCGGCGCTGGAGGCGATGACGGGCCACGACCCGAGCGAGCGGGGACGGAACGCGCGGGAGTCCCGTGCGACCTTCATGCGCTGGGCCTGCGATCCGACGACACCGAGGTATCGGACCATGAACGAGAGGATCTGCACGAGCCGGTCCGGCACGCGCAGGTGCTGCAGCGCCCGGACGAGGTCGCGGCTCGACGTCGTCGTCGCGAACGCGATCGCCATGAGGACGCTCGTCGTCGCCGTGACGAGGAGGGCGAGCCCGGCGTCGAGCCCGTCCCGCGACACCGTCACGGGACCGAGCCGGCGCTGTGGCCCGGTCGCGACGAACGGCAGCACGAGCGCGAAGACGACGAAGGGCGTCTCGACGACGAGGCGACTGGCGACGTGTTGCCACGGGACCCGCGTGGCGAGGACGACTCCGACGGCCACGAGGAGCGTGAGGACGCGAGGGCCGTGGGCACCACGCGGAAGGGCCACGACGAGCAGGACGAAGGCGACGAGCCCGACGAGCTTGACGTGCGCCGGAAGCCGGTGCACCGGTGAGTCGCCCTCGACGTGCAGGTGCGAGCCGTGTCCCGCACCCACGTCAGTCGTCGTCGCCCGTGCCGCGGCGGCGCAGCAGGTGCATGAGCCCGAACGCCACGACGGCCACGACGACGACCCCCACGAGACCGGCGAGGCCTCCCGACAGGCGGGCGTCGTCGACGCCGGCCGTGCCGTAGTCGGCGAACGGCGAACCGGCGCTGCGGTGCTCACCGGCAGTGTCGATGAAGCCCAGGCTCTCGGCGACGTGCTCGAGGCCGTCGGGGTGTCCCGACGCCCACGCCGAGACCACACCCGCGAGGATCGCGCAGACCGCCAGGCCGGCGACGACGAGACGGACCGTGGAGACACGACGGCGGGGAGCGCTGCTCATGCGTGGGCTCCTGACCGGATCTCGAGCTCGCGATCAGCCCGCAGTCCCCGTGCGCCGTGCACGAGGTCCGGGCGGGTGGCGATGATGCTGCCGACCGCGAGGAAGGTGATGATGCCCTCGCCGAGACCGATGAGGGTGTGCCACCCGAGCATGGCGACGACGAGATCACCAAGAGGGATCGGCGCGTGGCCGCCCACGGCATACAGGCCGGTGAAGGTCAGCGCGGCGGCCGGGACGGACAGGACCGCGGCCACGCCCGCGAGGGCCGGGACGATCGCGACGCCGGACGAGCGCGCGAGCCGTCGCAGCCCCACGAAGACCAGCCAGCCGGTCCAGACCCCGACGAGCCCCATGAGCACGATGTTGGTGCCGAGCGCGGTGATGCCGCCGTCGGCGAACAGCAGTGACTGGACCGCGAGGACGACGGTGAGGCACAGGGTCGCCGTCCACGGGCCCACGAGGACCGCCGCCAGGGCTCCTCCGAGGAGGTGTCCGGACGTCCCGGCACCGACCGGGAAGTTGAGCATCTGGGCGGCGAAGACGAAGACGGCGACGAGTCCGGCCAACGGCGCGGTCCGGTCGTCGAGCTCACGCCGCGCCCGGGCGAGGGCCAGCGCGACGCCGCCGGCCGCCACGGCCGCCGTGGCGAGGGATGTGGGGGCGTCGAGGAACCCGTCCGGGACGTGCATGTCGAGCCTTCCTTGTTGCCAAGTCTTTGCAACAAGAACTCTAGCCCGTGCCGCCCCCGACGACGGCGTCGCCCTTCGGGACGGTCGACGGGCGGGTCAGCCCCGGACCGATCGCGCCACCGGTCGAGTTCGTGGCCAGCACCATCGCGCGCTCCCCCGTGCGCCGGATCACCGACACCGACGCCGGGTCGACGTGGACCCGCTGGAGCCCGCCGAGGCCCGCCCCGATCGCGTCGGCCAGGACCGCCCTGATGGGGTCACCGTGGCTCACCGCCACCCACAGGGCGTCGGGCCCACGCTCGGCGGTGACCTCCTCGTCGATCCGGCGGATGGCGGCCACGGTCCGCTCCGCCATCTCGGAGAGTGACTCCGCGGCGTACCGGTCGCTCGCGGGGAACCGGGCCGACGCCGGGTCGTCCTGGACCGTGCGCCAGAGAGACTCCTTGACCAGCTCCGCGATGGGACGGCCCGTCCACGCTCCGTAGTGGCACTCGCCCAGGTCGTCCACGACCTCTGCGGTCGCACCCGGGAGCAGGAGCTCGGCGGTCTCGCGACAGCGCTGCAGCGGGCTCGTGACCAGGCGAGCCACGTCCACGTCGGCAAGGCGCCCGGCGAGGCGCTCCACGTCACCGCGTCCGCGGTCCGTGAGACCGACGCCCTCACTCCATCCCGCGAGGACGGCGTCGGCGTTGGCGGTCGAGTGCCCGTGTCGCACGAGCAGGAGCAGAGCCACGGCGCCCACTGTAGGCAACAATGACGCGGGTGATCATCGACAAGGCCCTCTACCGTGACGGCAGCCGGGATTCCTGCGGAGACCTCAGCGACGAGCTCGACGCCATCCGGGAGACGGGATCGGCCACCGACTTCATCTGGATCGGCCTCAAGGACCCCTCGATGGGGGAGCTCGAGCACGTCAACGAGGAGCTCGGGCTCGGCCTGCACCGGCTGGCCCTCGAGGACGCCGTCATGGGTCGCCAACGCGCCAAGATCGAGCTCTACGGCCACGACGTCTTCGTCGTCCTCAAGACCCTGAGCTACATCGAGGAGACCTCGGACGTCGAGACCGGCGAGCTCATGGTGCACGTGGGCGAGCACTTCGTCCTCACCATCCGCCGGGGTGAGCTGAGCCCCCTCTCCGGGGTGCGCAAGGGCCTCGAGGAGGACCCCGCCAAACTGAGGCTCGGGCCGATGGCGGCGCTGCACGCGATCATGGACCGGGTCGTCGACCAGTACCGCGAGATCGACGTCGAGCTCGCCCGCGACATCGACGAGATCGAGGAGGCGGTCTTCTCGGAGGGCTTGGTGTCCTCTGACTCGATCTATCGCCTCAAGCGCGAGATCCTGGAGTTCCGGCGGGCGATCACGCCCCTCATCTCGCCGCTGCGCATGCTGCACACGAGCCCGCGCTCACCCCTGCCGCACGACGAGCTCCGGCTGCTCTTCCGCGACATCGACGACCACCTCCACTTCGTGGCCGACCGGGTCGAGTCCTACGACCGGCTGCTCAGCGACGTCCTCAGCGCCAACCTCGCCAAGATCTCGGTGCAGCAGAACGCCGACATGCGCAAGATCTCGGCGTGGGTCGCCATTGCCGCCGTGCCGACGATGATCGCCGGCGTCTACGGGATGAACTTCGACTTCATGCCCGAGCTGCGCTGGCACTACGGCTACTTCCTCGTCCTCGCGGTCATGGCCTCGGCGTGCACGGGGCTCTTCGTGACCTTCAAGCGGGTCAAGTGGCTCTAGCCGTGACGCGGCTCAGGTCGCGCTGAGCCAGCCCGCTCCCAGCGCGAGGAACATGACCGCGCCGAGGACCACGCGGTAGGCGATGAACGAGATGAGCGAGTTGCTCTGGACGAACCTCAGCAGCCAGGCGATCGAGGCGTAGGCGACGACGAAGGCGACGACCATGCCGGTGATGATCGGTCCCACACCGAGGGCCTTGAGCGCCTCGACGTTGTCGAGCGTCTCGTAGATCCCGGCGCCGGTCAGCGCGGGGATCGCGAGGAAGAACGACAGCTCGGTCGAGGTGACGCGGTCGATGCCTCGCATGAGACCCGCCGAGATCGTGGCTCCTGAGCGCGAGACGCCGGGGACGAGCGAGAAGCACTGGACCAGACCGATGACGAGGCCGTCCTTGATCGTCAGGGCGTCCTCGCCCCGCTGCACGCCCGACTTCTCGAGGACGTCGTGGCGGCGCTCGGCGATCCACATCACGGCGCTCCACAGGATGAGCGCCCCTGCGACGACCCAGAGGCTGCGCAGCGGACCGGAGATGAGGTCCTTGAGGAGCAGCGCGACGACGACCACGGGGAGCGATCCGACGATGACCGCCCACGCGAGCTGGTAGTCGTGCTCCTGGCGCGCCTGCGCGCTGCGCAGGCCCGCGACCCAGGCGAGGAAGAGGCGGAGGATCTTCTTGCCGAAGTAGGTGAAAGTCGCGAGGATCGCACCGATCTGGATCAAGGCGGTGTATGCCGTCACGGCCGGTGCGTCCACCGGCATGCCGAGGAGCTTCTCGGCGATCGTGAGGTGGCCGGTCGACGAGACCGGGAGGTACTCGGTGAGGCCTTCGACGATGCCGAGGACGACGGACTGGAAGTAGCTGAGCTCGACGGCGGGGTCGGCAACGATCACGGTGCGGGGACTTCCTCGGCTGGGGACGGGACGATCTCGGACATGATGCGCAGGGTGTCGAGGCGTTCCTCGACGGTCAGCGCAAAGGGTGACACGCCCAAGGTGGTGACCCCCGCATCGGCATACCTGCCGACCCGCTCACGGATCCGCTCCGGTGGCCCGATGAGGGAGGTCGCGTCGATGAACTCGAAGGGCACGGCCGCGGCCGCGTCGCGGTGCTGGCCCGCGAGGAAGAGCTCCTGGACCCGGGCAGCCTCGTCCTCGAAGCCCATGCGGCAGGCGAGCTGGTTGTAGAAGTTCTTCTCGCGCGAGCCCATGCCCCCGATGTAGAGGGCGGAGTAGGCGGCGACCGCCTGGGCTCCCGCCTCCACGTCGTCGGTGACGACGACCGGCACCGTCGGGACGATGTCGAAACCGTCCATCGGGTCGTCCTCGCTCCCCCGGCCTGCCGCTCGTCGCCCCGTGGCGATCGACTCGAGGATGTCGCCCGAGTGCTCGGGCGAGAAGAAGATCGCGAGCCAGCCGTCGGCGATCTCGCCGGTGAGCTCGAGGTTCCTGGGCCCGACCGCGGCGAGGTAGATCGGCAGGTGCTGCTGGGTCGGCCGGATGGTCAGCTTGAGGGCCTTGCCCGGCCCGTCCGGCAGCGGCAGCGTGAAGTGCTCGCCGGCATACTCCACGCGCTCGCGCGCCAGCGCGCGGCGGACGATCTCGACGTACTCGCGCGTGCGGCCGAGGGGCTTGGTGAACCGGACGCCGTGCCAGCCCTCGCTCACCTGCGGACCGGAGACGCCCAACCCGAGGCGGAAGCGGCCGCCGGACAGGTGGTCGAGGGTCGCCGCGGTCATCGCCGTCATCGCAGGCGTCCGAGCAGGGATCTGCATGACGGCCGACCCGAGCCCGATCCGCTCGGTGCGGGCGCCGATCCAGGACAGGAACGTCACCGCGTCGCTGCCGTAGGCCTCGGCGACCCACGCGGAGTCGTAGCCGAGCCGGTCGGCCTCGGCGGCAAGGGCGAGCATGTCCTCGCTGGAGGACAGGCCCATGTAGCCGAGGTTCACCGCGAGTCGCATGGGCCCAACCGTAGTGGTGGACCACCCGTGCGACGTCCCGAGGTGGGCGCGGGGGAGTGCGAGGACGCGCCAGTCTCAGGTGGTGCGGTCGTCCTCGTCGCCGTCGTCCGACTCGTCGTCGAACTCCTCGTCGTCGAGACCGGCGTAGACGCCGTCGTCATCGTCGTCGTCCTCGTCGAGGTCCTGGTCCTCGTCGTCCTCGTCGTCGTCACCCTCGTCGGCGTCGTCACCGGTGTAGACGTCGAGCGGCGTCATCTCGCCGAAGGCCTCGTAGAGCGCGTTGTCGTAGGTCTCGAAGGCGTCGAGCAGGTCGTCGTAGGCCGCGGCCACCGTCGGGTCGTCCTCACCGCGACGCCCGGAGCAGGCCTCCAGGTGACGTTCGAAGGCGGAGACGAGGGAGGACAGGGCGGCACGCGGGTCGGCGCTCATGTCCTGAACGGTAGCGGACTCGTGCCCCACAATGTGTCGATGGTCGAGTACGAGTATCGGGTCCTCGTCTTTGGTCGCGACACGCGACGCGGAGACATCCGCCGCGCCCTGACCGAGCAGGCCGAGTACGGCCACTGGGAGCTCCACCGCACCCGGATCTACATCGGCGGCGTCACGCGAACCTGGTTGCGGCGCAAGATCATCCGCGTGCCGCGAGCCTCCTGAGGCGACCGAGCCGAGTCGCGGGGCCGGGGCTCAGCAGGTCTCGATGAGCCGCTGCAGGACCCGCGCGCCGAAGCGGAGCGACTCGGTCGGGACCCGCTCGTTGATGCCGTGGAACATCGGCGCGAAGTCGAGGTCCGCGGGCAGCCGCAGCGGCGCGAACCCGTAGCCCGTGATCCCCAGCAGCGACAGCGCCTTGTTGTCGGTGCCGCCGGACAGGCAGTACGGCAGGACCTCGGCGTCCGGGTCCTCGGCACGCAGGGCCGCCACCATGGCCTCGACGAGCTCACCCTCGAACGGGGCGTCGAGGGCGATGTCGCGGTGCAGCACCTGCACCTGCACGTGCTCCCCCACGAGCTCCTCGATGGTCCGCATGAGGTCCTCCTCGTGCCCGGGGAGGAAGCGGCAGTCCACGTTGGCGTGGGCCTGCTGCGGGATGACGTTGTGCTTGTAGCCGGCGTCGAGCATCGTCACGTTGCTCGTGTCCTGCAGCGTGCCCCGGACGAACCCCTGGGCACCGCCCAGGTGGTCGAGCAGCTCGTCGAGGTCCTCGTCCGAGTAGGCCACGCCCGTGATCTCGCTCAGCCGGTCCAGGAGGGTCCGGACCGACGGGATGAACTCACGCGGCCACTTGTGGGCGGCGAGACGGCTGATCGCCTCGGCGAGCCGGGCGATCGGGTTCTCGTCGTTGGGCACCGAGCCGTGACCGGCCCTGCCGGTGGCGGTGAGCCGGATCCAGGCGATGCCCTTCTCCGCGGTCTGGAGGAGGTAGGTGCGCTTCTCGCCGCCCTCGACCGTCGGCACGGTGACGCTGAAGCCACCCACCTCGCTGATCGCCTCGGTGACGCCCTCGAAGAGGTCGGGGCGGTGCTCGACGAGGTGGTGCGAACCGTGGACCCCGCCCGCCTCCTCGTCGGCGAAGAAGGCGATGACGAGGTCACGGGGCGGGACGATGCCCTCGCGCGCGATGTGCCGGACGCAGGCCAGGATCATCGCGTCCATGTCCTTCATGTCCACCGCTCCACGACCCCAGATACAGCCGTCCTTCTCGACGGCCCCGAACGGGTCGACCTCCCAGTCGTCGGCGTTGGCCGGGACGACGTCGAGGTGGCCGTGGATGCAGAGCGCCCCGCGGTCGCGGTCGGCCCCGGGGATCCGGACGACGACCGACGCGCGGCCGGGCAATGACTCGACGATCTCGGGCTCGAGCCCGACCTCGCGCAGCAGGTGGTCGACGTGGTCCGCAGCGGCCCGCTCCCCCGGCCCCGACCCGTCGCCGTAGTTCGACGTGTCGATCCGGATGAGGTCGCGGCAGATGTCGACGACCTCGTCCTCGGGGCGGCTGCTCGTGGTCTGCGTCATGCTCCTCAGAGTAGGCCGCGGGGCCGATTTCTCCTTGAGCCGGTATGCCGTGTAAAGTTCCCGCTCGTTGCAGGCACCGCCCCACGGGGCTTGCAGACACCTCGTCCGGGTGGCGGAAATGGCAGACGCGCTAGCTTGAGGTGCTAGTCCTCGTATAGAGGGTGGGGGTTCAAGTCCCCCCTCGGACACCGATACGCCCCGAGTTCCTGCAGGTCAGGAGCTCGGGGCGTTTCTCGTGTGCGCCATCGGGAGCGGGACTCGTGACTCGTTCGGGTCATTGACCCATCCAGGGCGCTCGGGAAGCATCCGATCCGAGTCGGCGCCCGCCGCGGTGCTGCCCGCGAGGAGTGGACATGAGCCGATCCCGTTTCGCCGCCGTCGCCGTCGCCGCCGCCGCGATCGCCCTCGTGGGGGCGCTGGCCGTGCCCGCCGCCGGCAGCCCGGCCCCATCCGGTCCACCCGTCCTTCCCGACGTCATCGAGGAGGTGCCCTCGCACCTTCAGGTCCAGAACACCCAGCAGGGCGAGTGGCTGCGCTTCACGACGGTGCACATCAACGTCGGGGAGGGCAACCTCCAGGTCCGCGGCGGCGACCAGGTCGAGCCCTGCGACATCGACGGGACGCACTACGAGCAGTGCACCGTCGCCACCCAGGAGCTCCTCGACGCCTCGGGCACCATCGTGGAGACGCAGCCGGCGGGGGCGGCGGTCTTCCACCCGGAGCACAACCACTGGCACCAGTCGGCGGTGGCCGAGTTCGCCGTCCGGTCCACGCTCACGGGTCCGGACCTCGTCGACGGGGAGAAGATCACGTTCTGCTTCGTCGACGTCGAGTTCACCGGCGCCACCGGCTCGCTCAAGAAGGCCCAGCCGCGCACCTACTTCGAGTGCAACGGCGACCTCCAGGGACTGGCCGCCGGCTGGGCCGACAGCTATCACCAGTCCACGCCGCTCCAGGAGCTCGACATCACCGGCCTGGCCGCTGGGACCTACTACCTCACCCACCTGGCCGACCCCGACAACCACTGGCGCGAGAGCGACGAGCTCAACAACTTCACGTGGGTGCGCTTCCAGCTCTCCCGCAAGGGCGCCAATCCCGAGGTCACGGTGCTCGACCACTCACCGTGCATCCCCGCGGTGATCTGCGGCTTCGGCGGCAACCCCTGAGCTGCTCCCGCTGAGGACCTTGCGGTTGCGCACGATCATCCCGAACACGGCGGCGATGGGGAACATGAGGACGCCGTAGACCGCTGCCGGGATCGACATCTGCGCATTGCCCAGCACGGTGATCGCCATGGCGATGGCGAGGGTGCTGTTGTGGATGCCGATCTCGAACCCGCTGGCCACGGCCTGGTCCTCGGACAGACCGAGGCGACGCGGGACGGCATACCCGATCGACAGGGACAGGATGCAGAAGATCGCCGCGATGAGACCCACCTCGGCGAGGTAGTCCGAGATGTTCTCGCGCTCGGTCCACATGGCCGCGAGGACGACGAGGACGAGCATGATCGCCGACGCGGTGCGCACCGGCCGGTCCATGCGGTCGGCGAACTCCGGGGAGCGTCGACGGACGAACATGCCGATGACGACCGGGATGAGCACGATCGCGAAGATCTGGAGCAGCTTGTCGAGCTGGAGCCCGATGCTCTCGCCCTCGTCGACGAAGTGACCGATCGCCCAGTTCGTCACGAGCGGCAGCGAGATCACGGCGATGAGCGAGTTGATCGCGGTGAGGGTGATGTTGAGCGCGACGTCGCCGCGGAAGAGGTGGCTGTAGAGGTTGGCCGTCGTGCCGCCCGGCGACGCGGCGAGGATCATGAAGCCCACGGCGAGCAGCGGGGAGAGCCCGAACAGCTCGACGAGCCCGAAGGCGATGACGGGGAGGACGAGCAGCTGGCACACGAGGGCCGTCGTCACGGCCCGGGGGTTCTGCCGCACCCGGCGGAAGTCGGCGGGCGTGAGGGAGAGGCCGAGGCCGAACATGATGACGGCCAGCGGGATCGGCAGCCCGATCGTGAGAAGCGCGGAATCCATGGGCCGGACGGTACCGCCCGGACGCCCGGCTCAGGGCTGGTACGCCTCGGCAGCCTCACGGAGTGTGGCCAACGGCTCAGCCAGCGCGGCCGCTCCGGGCTGGGTCAGCTCGCCCTGCTCGGCCGCCTGGCTCAGCTCGCCCTCGATGTCGCCGACGAGCGACCTCACCTTGTCGCCGTCCTCGTCGCGGACCGCCTTGTCGATGTCGCGCAGCTTGTCCTCGATCGTGGACGCCACGTCAGCGTCGATGTCCCTGGACTGGCGCACATCGCGCAGGCTGGACCCGAAGGCCGAGGCCGCGTCGGTCACCGCCTTGCCGGTGTCGGCGGGCGCCGAGGGTGTCGCCGACTGAGTGGGCGTCGTCGTCACGGTGACCGTCGGGTTCGGGGTCTCCGTCGTGGGGGTGGGCGTCTCGGACGGGGCCTCGGACGACTGGGAGACCGACGGCGTCGGGGTGGGAGTCGTTGTGGTGGCTCCCGGGTCGTCGTTCCCCTGGAGCGCAAACCAGATACCCGCGGCCGCGATGGCTGCGGCGAGCAGGAGGAGCCAGATCCAGGCGCGGGAACCACGCTCCTCCGGCTCGCGTTCGGTCCGGTATGCCGGCTCGTATGCCGGCTCGCTCCAGCGCTCCGGGGGCGGCGCGGGGCTCGGGACGACCGTCGTCGGCGCCACCGCGGCGGGAGCGGCCGGGAGGACCTCCGTCAGGGCCGGCGCGCGGTGCGACCGCAGCAGCTCGGCCACCTCACGCCCGGACTGAGGGCGGTGGGCCGGGTCCTTGGCAAGCAGCGCGGCGACCAGGGCAGCGAGGTCGGCAGGCGTGTCCGGGCGCAGGTCGCGCACGTCCGGCGGCACGTCGTGGGCGTGCTTCATGAGGATGGCGACCGGGGTCGTCGCCGAGAACGGCGGCGTGCCGGTGAGCAGGGTCGTGAGGACGCACCCGAGGGCATAGAGGTCTGCTCGGGCGTCCACCCGCTGACCCGTGGCCTGCTCGGGCGCGAGGTACTCGGCCGTGCCGACGATCGTGTCGGTCATCGTCAGCTGGTGGCCCTGCCCGAGGGCCTCGTCGACGAGCTGGGTGATGCCGAAGTCGAGGACCTTGGCCGTGCCGTCGGAGGAGTAGGCGATGTTGCCGGGCTTGATGTCGCGGTGCACGATGCCCGCGTCATGCGCGGCCTGGAGGGCGCTGGCGACCTCGTCGCCGATGATCCGCACCTCCTCGACCGGCAGTGGTCCGGAGTCGCGGACCTGCTCGGCCAGCGTCGGTCCCGGGAGGAGCTCCATGACGAGGTAGGCCGTGTGGTCCTCGACGCCCGTGTCGAAGACGGTGACGATGTGAGGATGGTTGAGGGCGGCGGTCGCCCGCGCCTCGCGGCGGAACCTCTCCCCCGCGTTGTCGCTGTCCGGGCCGGTCAGGTCGAGCGTCTTGACGGCCACCTCGCGACCGAGCATCTCGTCCTGCGCCCGCCACACGACTGCCATGCCGCCTCGCCCCAGCGGGGCACCGAGTCGATAGCGGCCGCCGAGCAGCCGCCCTTGCGTCTGGGTCATCCTTCTCCTCGCGTATGGGCGCTCCTCGACCCTAGTCCCTCCCGTAGCCTGTGAGCGTGCTGCCCCACATCACCGCCACGCGGTTCGTCACCCCGCTTCGCGAGGGCGGGTCCCTCCCCGGCATCGTCGAGGGTTCTGACGACGGCACCTACGTCGTGAAGTTCCGCGGTGCCGGTCAGGGCCTCAAGGTGCTCGTGGCCGAGGTCATCGTCGGCGAGCTCGCGCGTCGTCTCGGGATCCGGGTCCCCGTCATGGCCATCATCGACATGCCGGTCGCCATCGCGCGCTACGAGGCCGACGAGGAGGTCCAGGACCTGCTCAACGCCAGTCCCGGCAACAACCTCGCGGTCGACTTCCTCCCCGGGTCGTTCGGCTACGACGGGTCGCGACCACCGACGCCCGACGAGGCAGCGGACATCGTCTGGCTCGACGCCTTCACCGCCAACGTCGACCGCACGTGGTCCAACCCCAACCTCCTCGTCTGGCACCGGCAGGTGTGGGTCATCGACCATGGCGCGGCGATCTGGTTCCACCACTCGTGGCCCAGCCGCGGCGCTGACGCCGCGCGCTTCGCGGCCCAACCGTTCGACACCTCCGACCACGTCCTCGGGGACGTCGTCGGCGACCTCGCCGCCGCGCACGCCCGGGCCTCGGCGGTGCTGACCCAGGACGTCCTCACCCATGTGGTCGACCTCGTGCCCGACGAGTGGCTCGAGCCGGCGCCCGGCCTCGAGGACACCGCTGCGGTGCGCGCGGCCTATGTCGAGCACCTGACCCGGCGGCTCGAGAATGCCGGCGCCTGGTGGGAGGCGGCGGCATGAGCGCCCACCCCTACCAGTACGTCATCCTCCGGTGCGTGCCCCGAGTCGACCGTGGCGAGTGCCTCAACGTCGGCGTGGTCCTGTACTCGCAGTCGGCCGGGTTCCTCCGGGCCGCCTGCCACGTCGACGAGGACCGGCTGCGCGCGTTCGCGCCGGACGTCGACGTCGAGGCCGTGCTCGCCTCGCTCGCGGTCGTCGACGACGTCTGCGCCGGAACCGGTGGTGGCGGCCGACCGAGCCTGTCGACCCCGGGCAAGCGCTTCGGCTGGCTCAGCGCGCCCCGCAGCACGGTGATCCAGCCGTCCGGCGTCCACGGCGGTGCGGCGCAGGACCCGGGGGCCGAGCTCCAGACTCTCCTCGACCACTTCGTCCGCTGACCCAGCAGAGGATGGCGGCTGCCTGCGGATCGCCCTCTCTCTGACCACGCCCGCAGATGGCTCCCTTCTGCATCAAGGCGTGGCCAAGGGTCGCAGGTGAGAGGGACTTTCTGCCCACCTGCATGCGTCGTCCCGTTCCAAGCCGGCCACCAGCGAGGCGGTAACCCCTGCGCGGATCCTCCCCCGCAGGAGGCGGACTGATCCCGGTCGGCAGGACCATGGCCTGGGCGGCGTCCTGGCGACACCGGGCAGCATTCCCACAGGATCCGGTGCAGCCGGCTGCCA
The DNA here is from genome assembly GCF_044791685.1 of Knoellia locipacati. Taxonomy (GTDB): domain Bacteria; phylum Actinomycetota; class Actinomycetes; order Actinomycetales; family Dermatophilaceae; genus Knoellia; species Knoellia locipacati_A. The sequence continues at coordinate 3,557,292 of NZ_CP087730.1, read as the reverse complement.
CAAACAGGGCAACGGGTGACCGACGACCGGAGGAGCCCCTGCAGGACGAGGCAGGCGGGCCTGGTTCACGCGGTTGCGCCAGAGGTGAAGGTGCTCGGCGAGCCACGGACTTCTCGTCCGAAGCTGTGCTTATCATGGCGCCCCACGACCCATCGGAGTGACCAGATGACGAGACGGTTGCACACCGCTCGGCCGACCACCCTGGTGACGGCGCTCGCCGCCGGCGTGGCGCTCGTCCTGGTGGTCACCTTGGTGGACCCCCGTTCAGGGCTGGCCCAGTCGGTCGGGAACCTGGGCATTCTCGTCGCCGTGGTGACGGCCTGTGCCTCCTGCGTGCTCGCCGCGCGGCGAGGCGGTCCGGCGGCGCGCGCCTGGACCGCCTTCGCGGTCTCGACGGGGCTCTGGGCCATCGGCCAAGCGATGTACACGGCTTTCGGCATCACCCGAAGCCACGTGTACCCGTTCCCATCCTGGGCCGACCTGTTCTTCCTCAGCTATGTCGTACCAGCGGCCGTCGGTCTCCTCCTCCTGCCGCGCGGCCAGCAGCGTCAGGGCGCGCGTCTGAGGCTGGTTCTGGATGCCCTGCTCATCGCGCTCAGCGTCCTTCTCGTCAGCTGGGCCGTGGTCCTCGGAGACCTCATCGACGTCACCAGCACCGATCTCGGAAGCGTGGTCTCGATCAGCTACCCGGCCATCGATCTCGTGCTGGCCTCGTTGGTTCTGGTGCTGGGGCTGAGAGTCGGGAACCGGGCCCGGGGCACCTGGGTCGTTCTCGGCCTGGGTCTCCTGGCCCTTGCCCTCACGGACACCGCCTACGTCAGCATGCTCGCCCATGGAGAGACCGCTCTCACGGGTACCTGGTTGGCGACGGGATGGATGATCGGCATGGCGCTGGTGGCGGTGGCCGCACACTCGGATCAGCCGGCTCTCGACGAATCGAGCGGAGCCCATTTCAGTGTGCTTCAGGAGCTGTTGCCCTACCTGCCCTTCGCGATCGCCCTCGCCATGGGACTCGCCCAGTCGTCCGATGACGCGTTCCTCGCTGGGCTCGGAGCCGCGGTCCTGGCTGTCTTTCTGGTGCAGCAGGTGGCCGTCGCCGTGGAGAAGGTGGCACTGACCGTAGGGCTGGAGGACCGGGTTACGGCGCGCACACGGGAAGTTGAGGCCTCGCGCGCCGAGGCCGTGGCGGCGACGAACGCCAAGGGCGACTTCCTCGCGACGATGAGCCACGAGATCCGGACCCCGATGAACGGGGTGATCGGGCTCACCGACCTCCTCCTCCACACCGAGCTGGACGAGGACCAGCGGCTCTACACCAGTGGAATCCGAGGGGCAGGTGAGGCGCTGCTCGCGATCATCGACGACATCTTGGACTTCTCCAAGCTCGACGCCGACAAGGCGGAGCTCGAGGTCATGGACTTCGACCCTGCGATGTTGGTGGAGGAGGTTGGCTCGCTGTTGGCCGTGGCCGCTGCCGGAAAGGACATCGAGCTGATCGCCTTCGCCGAGCCGGGCATCCCGACTCCGCTGCACGGTGATCCGCGCCGGATCCGGCAGGCACTGCTGAACCTCGCCGGCAACGCGTTGAAGTTCACCCACGATGGCCAAGTGGTGATCACGGCTTTCGCCGTTCCGTCCCCTGACCCTCTGTCCACGCTCCTGCGGTTCGAGGTCCAGGACACCGGCATCGGCATCTCTACCGAGGACCAAGCGCGCCTCTTCCAGCCGTTCTCGCAGGCAGATGCCTCCACGACCCGTCGGTTCGGCGGCACCGGACTGGGGTTGGCCATCTCGAAGCGTCTGGTCGAACTGATGGGTGGGGACTTCGGTCTGGTCAGCGAGGTGGGGGCCGGAAGCACCTTCTGGTTCACCGTTCCGCTGTCGGCGCCGGCCGGCGGTCAGGCCGAGCCGCAGCCCCACCCGGGGGCGCTGAGCGGCCGCCGGGTCCTCGTCGTCGACGACAACCAGACCAACCGGCTCGTCGTCTCGGCGCAGGTGGCCGGTTGGGGGCTGCGAGCGGATGTGGCGGCGACCGCCGCGGCGGCGCTGCAGATGATGCGCGAGGCTGCTGCCGAGGACGACCCCTACTGGGCGGTGTTGCTCGACATGCGGATGCCGGACGTCGATGGCCTGGGCCTTGCCCGCCAGATCGCCGCGGACCCCACGCTGGCAGGAACCCTGAAGGTCATGCTGAGCTCGGTCGGTCTCCTCCTCGACACGACGACTGCTCCGCTGCTCGACGCCCACCTCACGAAGCCCGTCCGCGCCTCCGAGCTCTTCGCCGCACTGATGCGGCTCGCTCTCCCGGACACCTCCACCCCCGCCCCCACCGTACGCGCGGCATCCCCGGGCACGAAGGGCACGAACGGCGGGCGCCGAGGCCGGATCCTGGTGGCCGAGGACCACGAGATCAACCGCATCGTGGCGGAGGGGTTGCTGACCCGGCTCGGGTACGACTCGGTGATGGTGAACGACGGCGAGCAGGCTCTTCGCGCGCTCGCTGCCGAACCGTTCGATGCCGTCCTCATGGATTGCCACATGCCGGTCCTGGACGGGTACGCGGCCACGGTCGCCCTGCGCGAGCGCGAGCGCGGCGGTGCTCGCACACCGGTCATCGCCATGACTGCGGGTGTCCTCAAGGACGAGAGGGCCCGCTGCATGCAGGTCGGCATGGACGACTTCGTGCCGAAGCCCGTCGATCCGGAGGCGCTCGGCCGGGTGCTGGCGCACTGGACGCGCGGTGCTCTCGCCGACCGTCAGGTCGTGGACGAGCATCCGGTCGACAGCGCTGTTCTTCAGTCCAGCAGGGTCGCGGTTCTTCGTGCGCTCGGTCCCGATGACGGGTGGGGAGTCTTCCCGGCCGCGAGCGAGGCGTTCCTGGACGACGTCCCGGGACTGCTGCAGGGGATGCGTGCTGCCCTGAGACAGGACGACACGACATCCATGGGTGAACTCGCACACAGACTCCGGGGAGGGGCGGGCAACCTCGGAGCCGACCGTGTCGCGCTGGCCTGCAGCGCGCTCGAGCAGGTCGTTCCCGGGGACACCCCCGCGGCAGACCTGACTGCCGCGCTCGCCCGGCTCGAGGACGAAGTCAGGTTGGCAGCGGACGCGATCGGTCGCGTGCTCGCCGGGCGGTCTGTCCCGTGACCCCGCGCCGCGTCCTGCTCATCGACGACGACTTCAGCATCCGGCTGGTCGCCCAGGCCTGCCTGGAGAGGGCCGGCTGGGAGGTCAGCACAGCCGCCAGCGGGCCCGAGGGGATGGTCATGGCCGAGACGGAGCAGCCGGAGGTCATCCTTCTCGACGTGATGATGCCCGGCATGGACGGCCCGGCGACCTTGACCCGCCTGCAGTGCAACGCCCGCACCCGCGGCATTCCGGTCGTCCTGCTCACGGCCACCCTGCCCACCAGCGACGAGCCGCCGTGGAAGGGACTGCCCGTGGCCGGCGTGCTCCCCAAGCCGTTCGACCCGGCCCTGCTCCCCGCCCAGATCACCAGCATGCTCGGTGGCGTGCCGTGACAGACGCCGCGCCGCCCCCTGAGGTTGCACCCGGTCTGCTGTCGCTGGCGGGAATCTGGCAGCAGGTGCAGGCGACCGTCCTCTCCGCCGTTGACGAGATCGAGGACGCCGTCGCTGCAGCATTGGAGGGTCGGTTGGACGAGGAGAGCCGGCTCGCGGCGACCCGGGCCGCGCACAAGCTGACCGGCTCCTCGGGCACTTTCGGCTTCCACCGCGCGTCCGAGCTGGCGCGCGAGCTGGAGTCGATGTTCGCGGTGCCGCCCGCGGACTCCGCAACCGCCACCCGATTCGGTGAGCGGGCGGCAGCCCTCACCGAGGTTCTGCGGGCCGAGCTTGAGGCGCCGTTCACGCCGGGCCAGCCCCCGGAGGACGTGGACGGGTTGCGGCTGCTGGTGGTGAGTGCCGATCCTCTCCTGCGCACCAACCTCTGCTCGGCGGCGAGCGCGAGGGGTATCCCCTGCCGTGGGGTCAAGGACGTCGCAGCGGCCCGCCGGGTTCTCGACGACGGGAGACCCCATGCCGTCCTCCTCGACATGTCGGGGCACGGCTCCGAGGAGCTCACGCTGATGCGCGAGCTGAACGCGCACACGTCCGCGGTGCGGGTCCTGGTCATCGCCGACGGCCGGCAATCGCTCGATCGGGTCGAAGCGGCCCGTGCCGGTGCGGTCGCCTTTCTGTCGAGGACGTTGTCGGCTGACCGCATGGTCGAGGCAGTGGCCGCGACCGGCGACCGCCACCACGAGACCCGGGCGACGCTGCTGGCAGTGGACGACGATCCCGCGCTGCTCGCGGCCCTTGCGGGGCTCTTTCGAGACCGGTCGCTGCAGCTTCGTACGCTCTCGGACCCCAACCGCTTCTGGGAGGCGCTGGTCGAGACGCCACCCGACTTGTTGCTGTTGGACCTCGACATGCCCGGAATCGGCGGCCTGGAGCTCTGTCGACTGCTGCGCGCCGACCCGCGCTGGCAAGCGCTGCCTGTGCTCGTCCTGACCGCCTCCACGGATCGGGAGACCGTGCGGGCGGTCTTCGAGGCCGGTGCCGACGACTACGTCATGAAGCCCGTGGTGGGGCCTGAACTGACCAGCCGCGTCAGCAACCGGCTCGAGCGGGTCAGGCTCTATCGGCAGATGGCGGAGAGTGACCCGCTCACCGGCTTGGCGAACCGACGCAAGTTCGAGACGGAAGTCGACCGGCTGCGAGCCATGTCGAAGCGGTTCGACGAGCCACTGTCCTTTGCGATCCTCGACCTTGACCGGTTCAAACGCGTCAACGACGCGCACGGCCATGTCACTGGCGACCGAGTGCTCGCCCGCCTGGCCGGCATACTCACCGGGCTCTTTCGCGCGGAGGATGCCGTCGCGAGATGGGGAGGCGAGGAGTTCGCTCTGGCGATGTACGGCATGGGCCGCGAGGACGCGGTCGCTCGGATCGCCACGGCCCTGGAGTCGTTCCGGAGCCAGCGGTTCCCGGTCGATGTCGGACCGCCCCTCCGACTGACCTTCAGCGCAGGGGTGGCGCAGTTCGACGGGGAAAATGCAGCCGACCTGCGCACGGTCTATCGCCATGCCGACGAGGCTCTGGTGCGGGCGAAGGCCGGTGGCGGTGACCGCGTTGTCCCGCACGGCGTTCGCGCAGGTGACGACGGGGTCTACGACGTCATCGTGGTCGAGGACGACCCCGCGATGGTGGCCCTGCTCAGCCATGCCCTCGAGACGCACGGCTATCGCAGCCTTGCGATCAGCGATGGCCGAGTCGCGCTGCGTCGACTGACCGGGCCCTCGCGCGTGCACGGACGGGTGATCGTGCTGGACGTCGACCTCCCCGGGCTCAGCGGCCTCGACCTGCTGCCGCAACTGGGGCGGGCTGGGATCTTGGACCGCTCCAAGGTCATCATGTTGACCGCACGCTCCGGTGAGACAGAGACGCTCGCGGCCCTGGGCAACGGCGCCGTGGACCATGTGGCGAAGCCGTTCAGCGTGCCTGTACTCATGCAGCGGCTGCGCCGCGCCCTGGCCGGGTGAGCTCGCGGTGATGGGCCTGGAAGCGCTGCGGCTGGTCGTCATCCTCGAGGCGGTGGTCGGACTGGGCACTGTCATGGCCCTGGTCGCCGGGTCGTGCCTGGTGTCGGCCCGACGTCTCGACGCGGCGCGTCATGTGGGCCGTCTGGTCGACGCCATCGCCGCGACCGAGCAAGGGACGTTCGACCAGGGGCAGTGTGTACGACTTCTCATGCGAACACCTCGCCGACTCCAGCTCTCCGCGATCGCCCGGGTGAGCGACCAGGTTCGGGGTCCGACGGCTGTGAGGGTCGCCGCGATCGCGCGCGCTGCCGGCGTCACGGCCCGGGCCGAGCGCTGGTCACGGAGCCGTCGTTGGCCTCGACGGCTGCGCGGTGCTCGCGCCCTGCTGCGACTGGACGCGGACCGTGCCACCATCCTGCGGCTGCTCGACGACCCTCGAGCGGAGGTGCGCGCCGTCGCCGCACGGTGCGCGGCCGCCCATGCGGACCCGAGCGTCGTGGATCGCTTGGTCGGCATGCTCGACGACCCGGCGCCCGACTGCCGCTTCGCCGCCAAGGACGCCTTGACTCGGGTGGGGTACTTGGCGACTGGACCGCTCGTGGCGTATCTCGCGACCGCCACCGGCGTTCGTGCCGGGACCGCGCTGGAGATTGCCCGCGCCGTCGCTTCGCCGGCGTTGTTCGACGTCGGTCGGCATCTGTGCAGGGACGACGACGCGCTGGTGCGCAGCCGAGCTGCGAGGCTGGTGGCGGCCACTGGCGACAGACGGGCGGTCGACGTCCTACGCGACCTGCTGACCGACCCGGACCCGGAGGTACGGGAAGCGGCCGTCTCGGGGCTCGCCCTGGTCCGTCACCTGGAGTCCGCCCCAGCCCTGGTTCGCGCGCTGAACGACCCTGCGTTCGACGTCCGACGTGCTGCCGCACTGGCACTGCGATCCTTTGGTCCTCGCGGTCGTCTCTACCTGCGCCGGGCGTCGCGCAACGACGATGCCATCGCCGCAGACATGGCCCGCCAGGTCCTTGAGCTTCCGGAGACCGGTGCAGCGATGTGGACGCGATGATCGACACCATTCTCGAGATCGTGGCCTGGGCGGTGCTGGGCTACTTCGTGCTGAGCAACGGTTTCCAGAGCCTCCTGCTCGGCAGCGCGGTGGTGGAGCTGCGGTCACACCGCCGGCGCACGTGGGGTGAGGACGACACCTGGCTGCTCGGCTCGGCCGCCACACCCCGTGTGACCATCCTGGCCCCCGCCTACAACGAGGCGAGCACGGTTGGCGAGAGCGTCCGGGCGCTGCTGACCCTGAGCTACCCCAATCTCGAGATCGTGCTCGTCAACGACGGCAGCACCGATGACACTCTCGACGTCCTGCGCCGACAGTACGATCTCGTGGCGATCCACCCAGTCGTCCGCCAGTTGGTCCCCAGCGAGCCACTGCGGGGCCTGTACCGCTCCCGCGACCACCCCGGGCTGACCGTGGTCGACAAGCACAACGGCGGCAAGGCTGACAGCCTCAACGCCGCCTTGAACTGCGCGACGGGCGAGCTGGTCTGTGCCATAGACGCAGACACGCTGATCGACCCCGAGGCGTTCCTGCGCATCGTGCAGCCCTTCCTTCGCCGGGATGACGTGGTGGCGGTCGGCGCGACGATCCGGGTGGTCAACGGCTCCACCGTCAGCGCCGGACGGGTGGTGACTCCCCGGGTGCCGAGACAGGTGCTGGCTGGGATCCAAGCCGTGGAGTACCTGCGTGCTTTCCTGTTCGGACGGCTGGGATGGAACCGGCTGGGTGGCAACCTGATCATCTCAGGAGCCTTCGGGATGTTCCGCCGAGACGCCGTGGTCCACGCCGGTGGCTACCTGCGCGACACCGTCGGCGAGGACATGGAGCTGGTCGCGCGACTCCGCCGCGGCGGAGGCACGACCCGCACCGGTCAAGCTCGGGTCACGTTCGTGCCAGATCCCATCGCATGGACGGAGGTGCCGGAGAGTCTGGTGACCCTGGGTCGACAGCGTGATCGGTGGCAGCGCGGCCTCGCCGATGTGCTCTGGCGCCACCGCAGTGCGATCGGCAACCCGCGAGCCGGCGCCTTGGGCCTTCTCGTCTATCCCTACTTTGTCGTTGTCGAGCTGCTGGGACCGGTCATCGAGGGCCTTGGACTCCTCGCGCTCGCCCTGTCTCTCGTCACGGGCTCCGTCAACGTGCCCTTGGCGGTCCTGCTGTTCCTCGCGTGCTATCTCTGGGGGCTCCTGCTCAGCCTGTGGGCCATCGCCCTGCACATGATCACCGCCAAGGAGCTCATCCCGCTCGGCGATGTCGTGCGGCTGACGGCTTTTGCGGTCGTCGAAACCTTCGGCTACCGGCAGCTGACGGTCTACTGGCGGATCACGGGGATCGTGAAGTACCTGCGTCGCCGCACCGAGTGGGGCACGATGCCGCGCTCCGGGTTCCGCACAGACCCGGAGTGAACCAGCGCCCGGGTCGCGCGGGCAGCATCGCGCAAGCCACACAGACTTCCTGAGTCCGCAGGTGACGGCTGCCCACGTTCCAGATGGTCGCCGCGATGTCGAGGGGGGTCCAGCACAGGGGCGCACGACGGATCTGAGCGAGCAGGTGCATCCAACGTAGGCGCGGCCACCGGGTGGAGCTCTCGAGCTCACGGTCTCTGACCCCAGGACGCCGACCGGACGTTCGCCGTCATGCGACCTTCGCGTCCCGGTACCGGGCCCCGGACCGCGAGTCCCTGCGCAACCAGAGGGTCGGGATCGTCAGTGGACGCGTAGGGCCCAGGCGGCGACGGCGCCGGCGGCGGCGACGTTGAGCGAGTCCACTCCCCCGGCCATGGGGATCGTGACGACGACGTCCGCACCCTCGACCGTGCGTCGGCCCAGCCCGTCGCCCTCGGTGCCGAGGACCAGCGCGAGCCTCTCCGGTGGGTCGGCGGCGAGCTCGTCGAGACCGACGGCGTCGTCGGAGAGGGCGAGTGCCGCGACGGTGAAGCCGCTGTGCCGCAGCGTGTCCATCCCGCCGGGCCAGGGGTCGATGCGCGTCCAGGGCACCTGGAACACCGTGCCCATCGACACCCGGATCGCGCGGCGGTAGAGCGGGTCCGCACACCTCGGTGTCACGAGAACGGCGTCCATGCCCAGCGCCGCCGCACTGCGGAACACGGCGCCGACATTGGTGTGGTCGACGACGTCCTCGATGACGAGCACCCGGCGCGCGTCGGCCACGACGTCCTCGACCGACCGCAGCTCGGGCCGCTGCATCGAGGCGAGGGCGCCGCGGTGCAGGTGGAACCCGGTGAAGCCCTCGATGACCGCGTGGTCAGCGACGAAGACGGGTATGCCGTCTCGCTCCACCTCCGCGACGAGGTCACCGAGGTCGGTGAGCCAGCGCTCGGCCATGAGGAAGGACCGGGGCCGATGGCCTGCCGCGAGGGCTCGCCGGATCACCTTCTCCGACTCGGCGATGTAGAGCCCCCGCTCGGGCTCGGTGCGGCGTCGAAGGGCGACGTCGGTGAGGCCGACGTAGTCGTGGACTCGAGGGTCGTGGGGGTCGGTGATCCGGGTCGGCACCCTGAGAGGTTAGAAGACGAGGGCGCGCACGATGAGGCTGACGCCCGCGAGCACGCAGAAGGCGAGCACGCCGCGTCGCAGGACGTCGCGGGCGACATGGCGCCGCAGGGGCGCCGCCACCGCGTAGCCGGCAGCCATGAACGGTAGCCAGACCAGGCCGGCCCAGAGCTGTGCCCGGGTGAACTCACCGGCGAGCGACAGCGACCCGATCGCCATGACCGCCCCGAGCAGGAAGAACGCGGCCAGCGTGGAGCGGACCCGGTCCGGACGTTCGTGCTGGAGGACGAGGGCCAAGAAGGGGCCTCCGATGCTCGTGGCGGTTCCGGACACCCCGGCGACAGCACCGGCGGCGGCGGCGTTGCGCGAGCTCATCCTGACCTCGATGGTCGTCAGCGAGGTCGCCACGGTGACGAGGATGAGGACGGCCACGGCCACCGAGATGACCCGGGTCGACAGCATCGCCACCGCCACGACACCCAGTGGGGTCAGGGCCAGCCGGGCCAGCAGCGCCCACCCCAGCTCACGCCAGGCGATGTCGAGCGGGGCGAGGGCGAGCTGGACCACCGGCAGGGCAAAGCTCGTCACGAGGACAGAGCCCGGCATGAGCTCCGGGGCGGCCACGACGACGAACGGCACCGCGACCACCGCCATCCCGAAGCCGATCGTGGACTGGACGAGGGCTCCGACGAAGAGGGCGACGCCGAGGCCGAGCACCACCGACCATGCGGTCACGAGGTCCAGAGGATTCGGACGATGGCGACGACACCGATGACGATGATGACGGCGCGGAGCGCGTTCGGTGGCAGCCGTCGCCCCACCCGCGACCCCAGGACACCACCGACGAGGGAGCCTGCGGCGATGAGTCCCGCGACCCTCCAGTCGACCTGGTCGGGCGCGACGACGATGAAGGTCAGGGCTGCCACGGCGTTGACGATCGTGGACAGGACGTTCTTCACGCCGTTGAGGGCTTGGAGCGGCTCACTGGTGAGCGTCGTGAGCAGGCCCATGAGGATGACGCCTTGGGCGGCACCGAAGTAGCCGCCGTAGATGGCCGTGGCGAAGACGGAGAAGGCGAGCAGCACCGCCCGCCGGCGGGAGTGCTCGCCCAGCGGGGCCAGCTCGGCGTCACCGCGACGTGCGGTGCTCCATGCGGTGATGCGGGGCCCGAAGGCGACCAGCAGGACCCCCAGCCCGATGAGCACGGGAACGATCGCCTTGAAGGCAGCTGGGTCGAGCACGAGCAGGAGCAGGGCGCCGGCGACCCCGCCCAGCAGCGACATCGGCGCCCACCGCAGGAGGGTCGTCCGCATCCCGCCGAGCTCGTGCCGGTAGCCCCACGAACCCGTGAGCCCACCGGCGATGAGGCCGACGGTGTTGGAGACGTTGGCCGTCACCGGCGCGAAGCCGAAGAACAGCAGCGTCGGGAAGGTTACGAGGGTGCCCGACCCGACGACCGTGTTGATCGTGCCGGCGATGACGCCGGCGACGAGGATGAGCGCGGCCTCGGCGAGGCCCACCTCAGCTCTCGCGCGGAGGGGCCGGGTCCGTCGGAAGGTCGGTCGGCGGGTCCGCCGGCGGCATCCGCGGCGGGACCGCATCGGCCGGAGGCGTCAGTGGCGGCTGCTGCCGGGCCGGGGGCGTCGCGTGGTCGGCGGCCTCGCGGGAGGCGTCACCGGCCTGTCCTCGGGCCTCGGCGAGTGCCTGGGCCGGGTCGGCCAGAACCGTGTCGTCGAAGGGCGTCGTGAGCTCCTCGGCCGGCTGCCACTCCTCGTCGCCGTCGTCGAAGCCGCCACCGCCCTCGCCGCGTCCCAGGGCGCCACCGATGCCCTTGAGGGCGTCGGTGAGCTCGCTCGGGATGATCCACATCTTGTTGGAGTCGCCCCGGGCGATCTGCGGGAGCACCTGGAGGTACTGGTAGGCGAGGAGCTTCTGGGTCGGCTTGCCGCGGTGGATCGCGTCGAAGACCTGCTGGATCGCGCGGGCCTGGCCCTGGGCCTCGAGGACACGTGCCTGGGCCGAGCCCTCGGCCCGCAGGATCTGGCTCTGCTTCTCGCCCTCGGCGGTGAGGATGCTGGACTGCTTCGCGCCCTCGGCCGTGAGGATGATGGCGCGGCGCTCGCGCTCGGCCTTCATCTGCTTCTCCATCGACTCCTGGATGGACATGGGCGGGTCGATGGCCTTGAGCTCGACGCGGTTGACGCGGATCCCCCACTTGCCGGTCGCCTCATCGAGCACGCCGCGCAGCTGGGCGTTGATCTGGTCGCGGCTGGTCAGGGTCTGCTCGAGGTCGAGCGAGCCGATGACGTTGCGGAGGGTGGTGACGGTGAGCTGCTCGATGCCCTGGATGAAGTTGGCGATCTCGTAGACCGCCGACTTCGCGTCGATGACCGAGTAGTAGATGACGGTGTCGATGTTGACGACGAGGTTGTCGCTCGTGATCACCGGCTGCGGCGGGAACGAGACGACCTGCTCCCGCAGGTCGATGTTGGCCCGCACCTTGTCGACGAACGGCACGAGGAAGTGGATGCCGCCCTCGAGGGTGCTGTGGTAGCGACCGAGCCGCTCGATGATCAGTGCGGTCTGCTGGGGCACGATCCGCACCGTGCGCATGAGGACGATGACTGCGAAGAGCAGCAGCAGTCCGAGGATGACGAGCTCGATCACGAGAACTCCCTGAGGTCAGTGACGGTCGGCGGCGACGATGGCCGTCGCACCGTGGATGGCGATGACTCGGACGTCGTCACCGGGACGCAGGGGCTCGGCGCCCTCCGCAACGCGGGCGGACCACGTCTCCCCCGCGAGCTTGATCCGCCCGTCGGTGTCGGTGACGGTCTGGAGCACGCGCGCCTCGCGCCCCACGAGGCTGGACGCCCCGATGTGGTGGTCGTGCTCACCGTCCATGAACTTGCGCTTGACGATCGGGCGCACGACGAAGAGCAGCAGCCCGGCGACGAGGATCGCGACGATCACCTGGACGGCGATGTTGCCACCGAGGGCCGCGGCGAGGGCACCGGCGAGCGCACCCCCGGCGAACATGACGAAGACGAAGTCGACCGTCGCAGCCTCGATGGCGGCGAGGATCAGTGCCACGCCCACCCACGCGACCCACGGGTTGTCGGTCAACCACTCCATGACGCTCCCCTTCCGTCCCCGTCGCCCATGACGGTGTGTCGGCCCAACCTTGTCAGACCAGTGTGCGGGCCCGTCAGGCGGACCATGCGGTGAATCGCGAACCGCGCTGCTCGAGCTGGAGCGGCACCCCGAACGTCGCACTGAGGTTCTCGGCGGTCAGCGTGATCTCGATCGGGCCCTGCGCCACAACCTTGCCCTCGCGCAGCAGCAGGACGTCGGTGAAGTTGGGCGGGATCTCCTCGACGTGGTGGGTCACGAGGACGAGGGCCGGGGCCATGACGTCACCGGCGATCTCGCCCAGCCGGGCGACGAGGTCCTCGCGCCCGCCGAGGTCGAGGCCGGCGGCCGGCTCGTCGAGGAGCATGAGCTCGGGGTCGGTCATGAGCGCGCGGGCGATCTGGACGCGCTTGCGCTCCCCCTCGGACAGCGTCCCGAAGGTGCGGTCGACCAGGTGGTCGGCACCGAGCGCCACCAGGAGCTCGGCGGCTCGCGCGTGGTCGAGGGAGTCGTAGCTCTCGCGCCAGCGGCCAACGACGCCGTAGGAGGCGGTCACGACGACGTCTCCCACGCGCTCGCCACCGGGGATCCGCTCGGCGAGGGAGGACGACGCCAGTCCGATGCGGGGACGCAGCTCGAAGACGTCGACGGCGCCGAGGACCTCACCGAGGATCCCCACGACGCCCCGCGTCGGGTGCATCCGACCTGACGCGAGCTGGAGCAGCGTGGTCTTGCCGGCGCCGTTGGGGCCGAGCACCACCCAGCGCTGTCCCTCCTCGACCTCCCAGTCGACGTCGTCGAGGAGTGTCGTGTCCCCGCGGACGACCCCCACCCCCGCCAGCGCCAGCACATCGCTCATGACGGGCACCCTAGTTGAACCGGCGCTGCCTACGATGACGGCATGCCCGAGCTGCCCGCCTCCGTCCGGATCGCCCTGTGGGTCACCTCCGCCTGGCACCACCAGGAAAGCCTCGAGGCGGCCGTCGAGTCAGCCCTCCCCGATGTCGACGCGGTCGGCTCCGGCATCCGGGGTCTCGAGCTCTGGCACGACCTCGGTGAGCGCACCGTCCTCGTGGCGCTCCCGTCCAGCGGCGACCCCACGAGCCTGCCCCGCTGTGGCGCGGACGCGCTCGACGCGGCGGTCGAGGCCGAGGAGTGCCTCGTCGCACCCGGGCTCGGTGCCCTGCTCGTCCCCTCCTGGTCCACCTTCGGCGCACCCGGCGCGACGGGTGCCGACGCGGGCACGCGACTGGACTGGACGGCATACGACTGCGAGCCGGTGCCCACGCACCGGGTCGAGGCGCTCGACCCCCGCGAGACGACCCGCCTGCTCACCGCGAAGGTGCTCGAGGTGACCGAACAGCTCGACGCGCTGGGCGGTCAGCCGTTCGACGCCGCGGGTGCACGCGAGGCCGTGCCGCGGACCGGGCAGTGGGCCCTGCCGGACGAGCTACCTGGCCAGGTGCTGCGGGCGCTCACGTTCGCTGCGACGATCGGCAACGCAGCCGCCGCCGGGATCGACGGACCCCAGGACGGCCCGGACGGCTGGACCCAGCAGCGGCGGCTCGCGCTGCTTCGTGACCTCCGGCGCGTGGCCGAGCGCGCACTCGCGGACGCGGCGAACGCCGGGGTCACGGCGGTGGCTCACCCGAGGACGTCGCGGTAGACCGTGAGGGTCTCGTCGCCGATCCGGGCCCAGGAGAACGACTCCACGGCCCGGCGGCGCCCCGCCTGACCGAAGCGTGCGGCGCGGTCGGGGTCGGACACCGCGTCGTTGAGGGCGCCCGCGAGGTCGGCCACGAAGCGGTCGGGGTCGACGGGCGTGCCGGACCCGTCCTGGACCTGCTCGATCGGGACGAGCCATCCGGTCTCGCCGTCGACGACGACCTCGGGGATGCCTCCGGTCGCGGTGGCCACGACGGGCAGGTCGCACGCCATCGCCTCGAGGTTGACGATGCCGAGCGGCTCGTAGACCGAGGGACACACGAACACCGTTGCGGCAGAGAGCATCGCGATGACCTCGGCACGCGGCAGCATCTCGGGCACCCACACGACACCGTCGCGGGTCTCGCGGAGCGTGGCGATGAGCTCCTCCACCTCGGCCTTGATCTCGGGCGTGTCCGGGGCGCCGGCGAGCAGGACGAGCTGCACCTCCGGCGGCAGCTCGGCGGCCGCGCGAAGGAGATAGGGCAGGCCCTTCTGCCGGGTGATCCGACCGACGAAGATGACGCTCGGCCGGTCCGGGTCCACGCCGTGCCGACGCACGGTGTCATGGTCCTCGGCCCGCTGCCAGAGCTCGCTGTCGATGCCGTTGTGGACGACCTTGACCTTGGCGGGGTCGATGCTCGGGTAGCTGCGAAGGACGTCCTTGCGCATCCCGTCGCTCACGGCGATGACCGCGGCAGCCCCCTCGTATGCCGTCCGCTCGATCCACGAGGACAGCCGGTAGCCGCCGCCGAGCTGTTCGGCCTTCCACGGGCGCATGGGCTCGAGGCTGTGGGCACTCACGACGTGCGGGACGCCCTCGAGCAGCGACGCCGTGTGGCCGGCGAAGTTGGCGTACCAGGTGTGCGAGTGGACGAGGTCCGTGCCACCGCAGTCGGCAGCGATGGCGAGGTCCACGCCCATGGTCACGAGGGCGGCGTTCGCGCCGGAGAGCGCCTCGAGGTCGGGGTAGCCGGTCGTGCCCTCCTCGTCCCGTGGAGGCCCGAACGCCCGGACCCGGACGTCGATGTCACCACGCTCACGCAGGGCCCGCGTGAGCTCGGCGACATGCACCCCCGCCCCGCCGTAGATGGTGGGTGGGTACTCCTTGCTGAGGATGTCGACGCGCACGGGTCGACCCTAGCGCCGTTCGAGGTCGGGGTGAGATGCCAATCACATCCCGGCGTCCGTTCCACTAGGTTGGCGTCATGGCTTACCGCAGCGGTGGACCCAAGGTGCTCGTCATCGTTCTCGCAGGTGGAGAGGGCAAGCGACTCATGCCCCTCACCGCCGACCGGGCCAAGCCCGCAGTGCCGTTCGGCGGCATCTACCGGCTGATCGACTTCGCGCTGAGCAACGTCGTCAACTCCGGCTACCTCAAGATCGTCGTGCTGACCCAGTACAAGTCGCACAGCCTCGACCGCCACGTGACCAAGACGTGGCGGATGTCGACGATGCTCGGCAACTACGTGGCCCCGATCCCGGCCCAGCAGCGCATCGACAAGTCCTGGTACCAGGGCAGCGCCGACGCGATCTTCCAGAGCCTCAACACGATCACCGACGAGCGCCCCGACATCGTCGTCGTCGTCGGCGCCGACCACGTCTACCGCATGGACTTCTCGCAGATGGTGGACCAGCACGTGGAGTCCGGCGCGGGAGTGACCGTGGCCGCCATCCGCCAGCCGATCGCGATGGCCGACCAGTTCGGCGTCATCGAGGTCCAGGCCGACGACCACACGCGCATCAAGGCGTTCCGCGAGAAGCCGACCGACCCCGACGGCCTGCCCGACTCCCCCGACGAGATCCTTGCGTCCATGGGCAACTACGTCTTCGACGCCGACGTCCTGCAGGACGCGGTGACTCGTGACTCCGAGGACCCGGACAGCACGCACGACATGGGTGGCGACATCGTGCCGGCCCTCGTCAAGGAGGACGCGGCCTACACCTACGACTTCAAGAAGAACGTCATCCCCGGCGGCACCGAGCGCGACCAGGGCTACTGGCGCGACGTCGGCACCATCGACTCGTACTTCGACGCCCACATGGACCTCATCTCGATCCACCCGGTCTTCAGCCTCTACAACTACGACTGGCCGCTCTTCACGAGCTATGGGCCCTACCCGCCGGCGAAGTTCATCCACGGGGCGTCCGGCCGGTTCGGCGAGGCGCTCAACTCGATGGTCTCGCCCGGAGTCATCATCAGTGGCGCCCGCGTCAACGCCTCGGTCATCTCCCCCGACGTCAACGTCCACAGCTACACCGAGATCGACGACTCGGTGATCCTCGACGGGGTCGACATCGGGCGCAACTGCCGGGTCCGCCGCGCGATCATCGACAAGAACGTGCACCTGCCCGAGAACACCTCGATCGGGTTCGACGCCGAGCAGGACCGCGCCCGCGGCTTCACCGTCACCGAGTCCGGCATCACCGTGGTCGGCAAGGGCACGGTCATCGAGCCGTGACCGGAGCGCGCGTCGGCGTACAGCTCCAGCCGCAGCACGCGGCATACGACGACATCCGGCGCACGTGCGCCCGGCTAGAGGAGCTGGGAGTGGACGTGCTCTTCAACTGGGACCACTTCTTCCCGCTCAACGGGGATCGCGACGGGGCGCACTTCGAGTGCTGGACGATGCTCGCCGCGTGGGCCGAGGCCACCGAGCGCGTCGAGATCGGCGCGCTGGTCACGTGCAACTCCTACCGCAACCCCCACCTGCTCGCGGACATGGCGCGGACCGTCGACCACATCTCGGCCCGCGGCGGCGAGGGGCGTCTCATCCTGGGCATCGGGTCGGGCTGGTTCGAGCGCGACTACGACGAGTACGGCTACGAGTTCGGCCGGGCGGGTACCCGCCTCGACGCCCTCGACCGCGACCTGCCCCGGATCAAGGAGCGTTGGAGCCGGCTCAACCCCGCCCCCACCCGGTCGATCCCGGTGCTCGTCGGCGGAGGTGGTGAGCGCAAGACCCTGCGCATCGTCGCCGAGCAGGCCGACATCTGGCACGGCTTCGGGGGCCCCGAGACGATCGCGCACAAGCACGCCGTCCTCGACGAGTGGTGCGCCAAGGTCGGACGCGACCCGGCGACGATCGAACGCTCCGCGGGCGTGAGCCTGCGACCGGGTCGCTTTCCGGAGGACGTCCCGGACTACGCCTCGAACGCCGACGCCCTGTATGCCGTGGGCACCCGGCTGTTCACCCTCGGCCTCAGCGGCCCCTATGCCGACCTCGGTCCGGTCCGTGACCTGCTCTCGTGGCGGGACGCGGTCAACTCCTAGCCTGTCCTCGTGACCACGGAGCCACTGCCGCCGAACGCCGACGAGTCCCCCAACCTGCTCGCGACCCTCACGGGCGACGACCGGCCGGGTGTGACGAGTGCGCTGTTCGACGCCGTCGCACCGACCGGTGCCGTCGTCCTCGACCTCGAGCAGGTCGTCGTGCGCGGGCAGCTGACCCTGGCCGCGCTCCTGCGCCCCACCGGCCCGAGCGAGGCGCTCGAGGCCGTCGTGCGTCAGGTCGGCGACCGGCTCGGTCTCGCGGTCAACCTCGTCGAGGGTCGCGGCGACAACCGCCCTCGGCCGACCGGGCGCGCGGTGGTGGTCGTCCTCGGCGCCCCGCTGGGTGCGGCTGCGGTCGCGGCAGTGTCTCGCTCCGTCGCGCAGCACGGGGCCAACATCGACCGCATCCGCCGGCTCTCCCGCTACCCGGTGACGACCCTCGAGCTCGACGTCAGCGGCGCGGACCTGCCCTCCCTGCGGCGCGAGCTGTCGCTCGTCGCGGCCCAGGAGCGGGTCGACATCGCGGTGTCGCCGGCCGGGCTGGCCCGACGGGGACGCCGGCTCGTCGTCATGGACGTCGACTCGACCCTCATCCAGGACGAGGTCATCGAGCTGCTGGCCCGCCACGCCGGCCGCGAGAGCGAGGTCGCAGCCGTGACCGAGCGAGCCATGGCCGGTGAGCTCGACTTCGCCGAGAGCCTGCACGCCCGGGTGGCGACCCTGGCGGGCCTCGACGCCTCCGTGCTCGACGAGGTCCGTGACGCCGTCCGGCTGACCCCGGGTGCCCGCACGCTCGTCCGCACGCTCAAGCGGCTCGGCTTCACCGTGGCCCTCGTCTCGGGTGGCTTCATCGAGATCGTGCAGCCGATCGCGGACGAGCTGGACATCGACCACGCCCGCGCCAACCGCCTCGAGATCGTCGACGGTCGCCTCACCGGGCGCGTGCTCGGCGACGTCGTGGACCGCCAGGGCAAGGCGAGCGCACTGCGTGAGTTCGCGCAGGCCGCAGGCCTCCCGCTCGCCCGCACGGTGGCCATCGGCGACGGGGCCAACGACCTCGACATGCTCGGGACGGCCGGGCTGGGGATCGCGTTCAACGCCAAGCCGGTCGTGCGGGAGCAAGCCGACACCGCGGTCAACGTGCCCTACCTCGACGCCGTGCTGCACCTGCTCGGCATCACGCGCGAGGAGATCGAGGAGGCTGACGATGCCGACGGCACCCCGACGCCCGCGCCTGGCATCCCGCACGCCTGACACCTCGTAGGCTGTCCCAATGCCGCGCTACCCCTCCACGACGCCGACGCTGTTGATCATCGGGGGCGCCGAGGACCGTGTCGGTCGCGCCGCACTGCTCCGCAGGTTCGTCCGGATCAGCGGCGGCCGCAAGGCCCGCCTGGTGGTCATCCCCACGGCGTCGTCCTTCCAGGACGAGGTCGTCGCGTCCTACACCGAGGTCTTCACGCGCTTCGGCGTCGAGTCCGTCGAGGTCGTCAACCCGCAGTCCCGCCGTGACGCCCACGACCCGGCGGCGGTCGCCCTCGTCGACGAGGCCACCGGAGTCTTCATGAGCGGCGGGTCCCAGCTCCGCCTCTCCCAGTTCTTCCCGGGCACACCGCTCGGCGACGCACTGCACCGGGCCCACGCCCGCGGCACCGTCGTCGCCGGCACGTCGGCGGGCGCGTCGATCATGAGCGAGTTCATGATCTCGATGGGTGACGAGGGCATCACCCCGGTGCAGCGGGCGAGCCAGATCAGCGCCGGTCTCGGGCTGCTCAAGGGGGTCATCGTCGACCAGCACTTCGCCCAGCGCTCGCGCTACGGTCGCCTCATGTCCGTCGTCGCATCCTCCCCGAGCCTGCTCGGGATCGGCATCGACGAGGACACCGCCATCGAGGTCGCAGGCACCGCGTTCACCGTGCACGGTCGTGGCGGCGTCACCGTCATCGACTGCCGAGACGTGACCACGGATGCGCCCGATGCCCGCCGCGGCGCACCGCTCCTGGTCTCGGGAGCCGTCATCCACACCCTTCCGGCGGGGGCCACGTTCGACCTGGTGTCGGCCACGCTCGTCGAGTTCGTCGAGCAGCACCCCGACGTCGACGTCAGCCTGGCCACCTCCACCCACTGACCTTCTGCAAGGACCACCACCACACCCGAGGAGTCCGATGACCGAGGACCGCCCGACCCCCACCGGCCCGGCCGTGCCCGAGCTCAAGATCGTCGAGTCCCGCGTCTACCGCGGTGGCAACGTCTGGTCCTACGACCCGGCCATCCACCTCGTCGTGGACCTCGGCATCCTCGAGCAGTACCCCACGGACCTGCTCGAGGGGTTCACCGACCAGCTCGTGGAGCTCCTCCCCGGGATCGAGAACCACACCTGCTCGCGTGGGGTCAAGGGCGGCTTCGTCGAGCGGCTGCGCGAGGGGACCTGGCTCGGCCACGTCGCCGAGCACGTGGCCCTCCAGCTCCAGCAGGAGGCCGGCCACGACCAACGCCGGGGCAAGACCCGCCAGGTCAAGGGACAGATCGGCCGCTACAACGTCATCTACGGCTACTCCGACGAGGGGGTCGGTCTCGCTGCCGGCACCCTGGCCGTGCGTCTCGTCAACCACCTCGTCCGGGCCGAGGAGGGCTTCGACTTCGACGAGGCCCTCGAGACCTTCCTCAAGCGAGCCGAGCGGACCGCCTTCGGGCCCTCCACCGCCGCGATCCTCGAGGAGGCGGTCAGCCGCGACATCCCCTACATCCGACTCAACAGCGCCAGCCTCGTCCAGCTCGGACAGGGCGTCCACGCGCAGCGCATCCGGGCCACGATGACGTCCAAGACGGGCGCCCTGGCCGTCGACATCGCCTCCGACAAGGACCTGACGACCAAGCTTCTCGGCTCTGCCGGCCTGCCCGTGCCCAAGCAGGAGACCGTGCGCGGTCCCGAGGACGCCGTCGCCGCCGCCCGCAAGATCGGCTTCCCGGTGGTGGTCAAGCCCCTCGACGGCAACCACGGCCGCGGAGTCTGCCTCAACCTCCAGAGCGACGACGAGGTGCGCGAGGCCTTCGCCGTCGCCCGCGAGCAGTCCCGTCGCGGCCACGTCATCGTCGAGTCCTTCGTGACCGGCAAGGACTACCGCTGCCTCATCGTGGGCGGGCGGATGCAGGCGATCGCCGAGCGGGTTCCGGCGCACGTCGTCGGCGACGGCGAGCACACCGTGAGCGAGCTCGTCGACATCACCAATGCCGACCCCCGCCGTGGAGTCGGCCACGAGAAGGTCCTCACCCGGATCAAGGTCGACCGGGCCGCCGAGGCGCTCGTTCAGGACCAGGGCTTCGAGATGGACGCCGTGCCGCCCCAGGGCACGATGGTCAAGCTCGCCCTCACGGGCAACATGTCCACCGGCGGCATCTCGGTCGACCGCACGTTCGACGCCCACCCCGACAACGTCGAGATCGCCGAGGAGGCGGCTCGGATGGTCGGCCTCGACGTCGCGGGCATCGACTTCATCTGCCCCGACATCGCCTCACCCGTGCGCGAGACCGGTGGCGCGATCTGCGAGGTCAACGCCGCCCCCGGTTTCCGCATGCACACCCACCCGACGATCGGTGAGCCGCAGTTCATCGCCAAGCCGGTCGTCGACCTGCTCTTCCCGCCCGGCGCGGCGTCGCGCGTGCCGATCGTGGCCGTCACCGGAACCAACGGCAAGACGACGACCTCGCGGATGATCGCCCACATCATGAAGGGCGTGGGGCGCAAGGTCGGCATGACCTCGACCGACGGCATCGTCGTCGACGAGCGGCTCGTCTTCAAGGCCGATGCCTCAGGTCCCAAGTCGGCACGAATGGTCCTGCAGAACCCGCGCGTCGACTTTGCCGTCATGGAGGTCGCGCGCGGTGGCATCCTGCGCGAGGGCCTGGGCTACGACCGCAACGACGTCGCGGTCGTCACCAACGTCGCCCCCGACCACCTCGGCCTGCGCGGCATCGACACCGTCGAGCAGCTCGCCGACGTCAAGGCCGTCATCGTCGAGGCAGTGCCGCGCAACGGCTTCGCGGTCCTCAACGCCGACGACAAGCTCGTGCGCAAGATGCGTCGGCGCTGCTCCGGGTCGATCGTGTGGTTCACGACGTCCGCCCCCGGGACGCCGGTGCGCGACTTCGTCGACGACCACTGCCGCCGCGGCGGCCGGGCGGTCGTGCTCGAGCCGTCCGACAAGGGCGACATGATCGTCATCCGCCACGGGCGCCGGGCCATGCAGCTCGCCTGGACCCACCTGCTGCCCTCGACGTTCGGCGGCACCGCGATGTTCAACGTCGCCAACGCCATGGCGGCTGCCGGCGCGGCCTTCGCCGTGGGCACCGGCCTGCACGAGATCCGGCAGGGCCTGCGGACCTTCTCGACGAGCTACTACCTCTCCCCCGGCCGCATGAACCAGATCAACGTCAACAACGTCGACGTCATCGTCGACTACTGCCACAACGCCCCCGGCATGAAGGTCCTCGGCGAGTTCGTCGAGCGCTACGCCGACGCCAAGGCCGGCTCGACTGACCTCGGCAAGATCTCGCGCCTCGGCGTCATCGCGACCGCCGGCGACCGCCGGGACGAGGACATGCGCGAGCTTGGCGCACTGGCTGCCCAGCACTTCGACGTCCTCGTCGTTCGCGAGGACGTCGGCCTGCGCGGGCGCTCCCGCGGCGAGACGGCGGCCCTCGTTGCCGATGGTGCCAAGAAGGCCATGTCCGAGGGTGCCCGCTGCCGCCAGGTCGAGATCGTCACCGACGAGCTCTCGGCCGTGCGCCACGTCATGGCCCGCGCGAACCCGGGCGACATCGTCGTCGTGTGCGTCGACCAGCACGGTGTCGTCATGAACGAGCTCGAGACGATGACCCAGCAGGCGCAGCCCGGCACCCACACCGCGGACTCGCTCGCCGACCCCGACCTCGACCCGAGCACGCTCTCGGCGGAGGCGCAGGTCAGCGGAGTGGAGGCCACCGACCAGGACCTGGCCGACCACGACCTCGGCGAGCTCGAGTCCGAGCCCCAGCCTGCAGGCACAACCCCCTCGAAGTGAGCCCGGGTCGCCGCCCGGGATCATCCGGGCGGCGGCTCAGCTCGCGTCGTGGTCCAGCTCGTTCGCGTATGCCGTGAGCGAGCGGCGGTAGCGCAGCACGTCCTCGTCGGTGCTGGCGTGTGCGACGACAGCCAGCAGGCTGCCCAGGGCCTCGGCCGGGCGGCCCGCCGAGTGCAGGGCCAGGGCCCGGAACCCGGCGATCCCCACCGACTCCGGCCGCTCGGCCGCGAGGTCGTCGAGGAGCCGCACGGCCTCGTCGTGCTCGCCGACGTTGCGCAGCGACGACGCGAGCTGGATGACGGCCCGGTGCCGGTACGGCTCACGGAGCCCGCCCTCGAGCGCACTCCGGTAGAGCTCGATCGCGCGCTGCTCGTGCCCCGCCGAGTCGAAGGTGCCGCCGTACTCGTACGTGATCCGTGCGTCCTCCGGATAGGCCGCGTGCAGCGACCCCGCGGTCTCGATCCGGCGCTCGGCGTCGTCGTCCTCCCACAGCGCGGCGATGGCTTCCTCGGCCTCGTGCTCACCCCTGGCCGCGATGACCTTGCGGCGGATGTCCGGCGCGTCGTCGGCGACGGCACCGACCTCGTCGAGCCAGTCGTAGATGGCCTCGCGCTCGGCGTGGCACATGATGGCCACGACGTCGCCGTCGTGCGCCGCCTCGACGAGGGCCTGGAGACCGGACAGCTCGGTGGGAAACGAGGCGATGTCCGCCACGCCCGTCCGCTGGAGGCCCGTGCGCAGGTGCGCCTCGAGCTCCTCCATGGTGCGGCCCCGAAGGTAGTGCGCCTTGTGCGCCGCAACGACGTGGTCGGCGCGGTGACCGGCGATCTCACCCAGGTTCTCGAGGATCTCGTCGGTGCGGTCCCCCGCGGCGCCCAGACCGAGGTGGATCCGCGAGCCTGGCTCGACGAGGCCGTCGGACACGTCCATGAGCGCCTCGAGGCCGGCCTCGTTGTGCGCCAGGTCCACGACGACCGTGCAGTGTCCCCCGAGCCCGGCCGGAGCGGTGTAGATGTTCATGCGCCCGGGGTTGAGGGCGGCGTCCGGGCGGAACGTGCGCAGTCCTTCGACCACCGCCGACCGGTCGATGCCCAGACCCAGTGCCGCCGCCGCGGCCGCGAGGACGTTGGCCACGTTGTGCCGCGAGAGGCCGCTGATCGTCATCGGTACGTCGACGATCGAGACGAGCCGGTCGGGCACCCCGGAGTCGGTGAGGACCGTGACCCGGTCGTCGAGAACGGTGATCGCCCGTCCGCCTGCCCCCAGCGCCTCACGGATGGCCGGTGAGTTCGGGTCGAGTGTGAACACCCACGGCTTCGCGGGCGACCCGGTGCGCATGGCCCAGACGCGTGGGTCGTCGCCGTTCAGCACGGTCCACCCCTCGGGCCGAGTGGCCCGCGTGATGATCGCCTTGACCTCGGCCAGCTGGTCCACGGTGTCGACACCCTGGAGGCCGAGATGGTCCGCCGACACGTTGGTGACGACCGAGACGTCGTTGTGCGAGACACCGAGCCCCTTGAGCAGCATGCCGCCGCGCGCGGTCTCGAGGATCCCGATCTCCACACCCGGGGCACCGAGGACGCCACGGGCACCCGCGGGCCCGGAGAAGTCCCCCGGCTCGATCATCTCGCCGTGGTCGACGACACCGTCGGTCGAGCTCCAGGCGGTGTGCTTGCCGGCGGTCATCGCGATGTGGGCGAGCAGCCGCGTCGTCGACGTCTTGCCGTTGGTGCCCGTCACCGAGGCGACGGGAATCCTCGGCGTGACGATGCGCGGTGGCGCCCCTGCGGGTGCTTCACGGACGGTGTGGGCCTGCGCCTCGACGACGTCGCCGTCGCGCAGCCACGCCTCGAGCACGGGCGCGACCGACTCACCCAGCGCCTGGGCCGACCCGCGCCTGCGCCAGACGAACGACACGACGACGAACGCGAGGTCGTTGCCGGGGCGCGACCGGACGCCGAGCCGGCTCGTGCCCGAAGCCCGCGAGACCTGCCGCACCGCGCGTTCGGCCAGGCGCGCGATGACCCGCTGACGCTGCTCGGTGTGCGGGTCCCCCACCTGGCTCGTGCCCAGTCCTGCTGTCCGGGCCACCCGGCGCACGGTGTCCGTGTCGGCCTCGAGGTATGCCGTGAGGTCCAGGGTGACCTTGACGGCCGGCTTCGGGAAGTAGAGGTTGGGGCCCTCGAGGACCCTCACCTCGGTGGCGGTCACGGCAGGGACGGTCTGGAGATCGCTGGTCACCCAGCGAGCCTAGTTGTCGAGTGCGGGTCAGATGCCCATCGCGTGGACGCCACCGTCGACGTGGACGATCTCGCCCGTCGTCGCGGGGAACCAGTCCGACAGCAGCGCGGCGCAGGCCTTCGCGGCGGGCACGGCATCGTTGACGTCCCACCCGAGAGGCGCCCTCTCGTCCCACGAGTCCTCGAAGGTCTGGAACCCGGGGATCGACTTGGCGGCCGTCGTGCGGATCGGCCCGGCTGCGACGAGGTTGCAGCGCACTCCCTTGGGACCCAGGTCGCGCGCGAGGTAGCGGTTGGTCGACTCGAAGGCGGCCTTGGCGACACCCATCCAGTCGTAGACCGGCCAGGCGAACTTGGCGTCGAAGGTCAGCCCGACCACCGCAGAGCCCGGCGACATCAGGGGCAGCGCCGCGACCGCGAGGGACTTGAGCGAGTAGGCCGACGCGTGCATGGCGGTCGAGACGTCCTCGAACGTGCCCTCGAGGAAGTTGAACGCACCCTGGGGCGCGAAGCCGATCGAGTGCAGGACGCCGTCGAGGTGGTCGACGTGCTCGCCGAGGCGGGTGGCGAGGGTGTCGAGGTGCTCGGTGTCGGTGACGTCGAGCTCGACGACCGGCGGGGTCGTGGGCAGTCGCTTGGCGATCGTCGAAGTGATCTTCATCGTCCTGCCGAAGGACGTGAGGACGACCTCGGCGCCCTGCTCCTGCGCCAGCTTGGCGACGTGGAAGGCGATCGAGGAGTCCATGAGGACTCCGGTGATGAGCAGCTTCTTGCCCTCGAGCAGCATCGGTGTGGTTCTCCTGGGTGAGGTGGGTGGACGGAAGGTCAGTGGCCCATGCCGAGGCCGCCGTCGACGGGGATGACGGCTCCGCTGACGTAGGCCGCGTCCTCGGACGCGAGGAACCGGACGACCGCGGCGACCTCGCGTGCCTGCGCGAAGCGGCCTGCCGGTATGCCGGCCTTGTAGGACTTCTGGGTCTCTTCGGGGAGGGCTGCGGTCATGTCGGTCTCGATGAAGCCGGGGGCGACGACGTTGGCCGTGATCCCGCGGCCACCGAGTTCACGCGTGACCGAGCGGGCCAGCCCCACCAGCGCGGCTTTGCTCGCTGCGTAGTTGGCCTGTCCCGGACCGCCGTAGAGGCCGACGACGCTGGAGATGAGGATGATCCGGCCCCCGCGGGACTTGATCATCCCGGTGCTCGCGCGGCGCACGCACCGGAACGTGCCGGCGAGGTTGGTGTCGATGACGGCGTCGAAGTCCTCGTCGCTCATCCGCATGAGGAGGCCGTCCTTGGTGATGCCCGCGTTCGCCACGAGGACCTGCACCGGGCCGCCGAAGATCTCCTCGGCCGCGGTGAACGCGGCGTCGACAGAGGCCGTGTCGGTCACGTCGCACGTCACGGCTGTCAGACCCTCGGGCGCCTGGCCGTTGCGGCTCGTCACGACGACGGTGTCACCGGCTTCGGCGAACGCCTGCGCGATGGCCAGGCCGATGCCTCGGTTGCCCCCGGTGATGAGGACGTTGCGTGCGCTGCTCATGGCGCACGACGCTAGTGGACTACCCATCGGTAGCATGCATCGCCGCGACCGTGCCCGGCCCGGCACCGGGTCGCACCGAACCCTCAGGAAGCGGACGTACAGTGATCAGGTGAGCACCGCCCGCCGAGACGACCACACGGTCCAGTCGGTGACGACCGCCCCGCGCAAGGCCGCCGACGACCTCAACGCGCGGATGAAGCACTACCTCGTCACCATGGGCATCCGCACGGCCTGCTTCGTGCTGGCCTTCCTCACCTCGGGCTGGGTCCGCTGGACCTGTGTGGCCCTCGCCGTCGTCCTTCCCTACATCGCGGTCGTCTTCGCCAACGCCCGCTCGCCGCGTGCTGCCGGACGGCTCGCACCGGGGGCGCCCCGCGACCCGCACCAGCGCCAGCTCGACTCGTGAACTGCAGCGCCAAGGCCTGTCGGCAGGAGGCTGTCTGGGCCCTGCTCTGGAACAACCCGAAGCTGCACACCCCCGAGCGGCTCAAGGTCTGGCTGGCGTGCGACGAGCACCGCGTGAGCCTGGGCGACTTCCTGTCGCTGCGCGGCTTCCTGCGCGAGACGGTGCCCGTCGCCGAGATCCCCGACGGCGCGGGCTGACGCCCAGCGGCAGGTCAGCCGCCGATCGCGCTCATCGGCCGCAGGGGCTGGACGAAGTCCTCGCTGCCGATCCCGTGGCCCCGGGCCTTGCGCCACATCTCCCCCGTGATGAGGTCGGCAAGCTCGTCGTCGCTCGCCCCGTCTCGCATCGGCCCGCGCAGGTCGGTCTCGCGCTGCGAGAACAGGCAGTTGCGGACCTGGCCGTCGGCGGTGAGGCGGGTGCGGTCGCACGCCCCGCAGAACGGTGCCGTGACGCTGGCGATGATGCCGACGGTCGCCGGCCCGCCGTCCACGAGGAACCGCTCGGCCGGAGCGCTCCCCCGGTCGGCGGCCGGCAGAGGCGTGATCGTGAAACGCTCGGACAGCCGCTCGCGGAGCTCGTCGGCCGACACCATGCTCGAGGCGTCCCAGCCGTGCTGGGCGTCGAGCGGCATCTGCTCGATGAACCGGAGCTCGTAGCCCCGCTCCAGGCACCACGCCAGCAGATCGGCGACCGAGTGGTCGTTGATCCCCCGCATGGCGACGGCGTTGACCTTGACGGGTGTGAGCCCGACGGCCCGAGCCGCGGCGAGGCCGGCCTCCACGTCGTGGAGGCGGTCACGTCGGGTGAGGTCGGCGAACTCCACCGGGTCGACGGTGTCGAGGCTGACGTTGACCCGGTCAAGCCCTGCCTCGGCCAGCGGTCCCGCGAGCCGGTCGAGACCGATGCCGTTGGTGGTCATGGCGATCCGAGGTCGAGGCTCCAGCCCCGCGATCCGGGCGACGAGGTCGGGAAGCGACCGGCGCAGCAGGGGCTCACCACCGGTGAGCCTCACCTGCTGCACGCCCAGCGTGACGAAGATCCCCACGAGGCGGACGAGCTCGTCGTCGGTGAGCATCTCGGGCTTCGCGAGCCAGGGCAGACCTTCCGCAGGCATGCAGTAGCGGCACCGCAGGTTGCATCGATCGGTCACCGACACCCGCAGGTCGCGCGCGACGCGACCGTGTCGGTCGGCGAGGCGGGCTGTGGACAGGGCGGCGGACATGGCCCCAGCGTAAGCCGGGTAGCGTGACGCGCGTGTTTCGGCGACTGCTCACCCCGCGCTGGCTGGGTGCTCTCGCCCTCGCCGTCCTCTATGCCGTGCTCGCCTACCAGCTCGGCCACTGGCAGTACGGCCGACACGAGTTCAAGGTCGATCGCAACGCGCTCCTCGATGCCCACTACCGCGCGGAGCCCGTGCCCGTCACGCAGGTGCTGACCGAGCGCCCCGTCGACCGGGCGGCCGACGACTGGACCAGGGTGAGCGCGACAGGCCGGTATGCCGGCGCGCAGCTGCTCGTGCGCAACCGTCCGAACAACAGCGTCTTCGGCTACGAGGTGCTCGCACCGCTCGAGCTCACCGACGGCCGGACCGTGGTCGTCGACCGTGGCTGGGTGGCCAACTCGGACCGGGGCGCCGCCGTCACGCCGGACGTCGCTGCGCCCCCCGAGGGTGAGGTCACCATCGTGGGCTGGGTCCGCCCACTGGAGACCACGCAGGACAAGTCCCTGCCGCAGGGTCAGGTGGCGAGCATCAGCCTTCCCGACGTGGAGCAGGCCTGGGACCGCGACGTGCTCGACGGCTATGTCGTGCTCGACGCCGAGCGGACGGCCGGCGGGACCACGCCCGCCCGCCCCGACCGGCTGGAGGATCCCGACCGGAGCCTGGGCCCGCATCAGGCCTATGCGTTCCAGTGGTGGCTGTCGATGCCGGTCGGGCTGCTCCTCATCTGGCTCGGCATCCGGCGCGAGCTGCGTGAAGAGGACCTGGACCGCCCCCAGAAGCCCAAGAAGGTCCGGATCTGGGACGAGGAGGACTACTGACCTCACCCTGGCGGGTTGAGCGCCGCTCAGGTGGCGTCGGCGACCACGACGAAGTTCGCGACGCGGTGTCCGTCGCTTCGGAAGCCGAGGTCGTCGTCACACGTGATGAGGACGACCCGCCGCCCCACGTCGTTCGGGCCCCAGACGTCGGCGTCCCGGGTGAGGGCAGACTTCGTCACGACTGACGCCCGCTTCACCACGTAGCTGCGCGACACCGAGCCGGACGTGATGACCACCGTGTGCCCGACGCGGATCGAGGACAGGTCGGCGAACACGTCGTCGTCCCCGAGCGAGGCGACGTGCCCCGCCACGACGGCCGTCCCCATGTCACCGGGGGCGACCCGTCCGTGACCGCGCACCCACATCGCCCGTCCCGCCGGCGGGACGACCCTGCCGGACGAGCTCACTCCACCCGGCTGGACCGGGACGTCGAGGCCGATGGTGGTCACGGAGAGGTTGACCCCCGAGCCGACCCGAGGTGTAGAGGAAGCGTGGTCCGACGGCCGTGGCGCCGGTTCGCGCTGGCCCACGGAACCGCTCGCCGACGGAGTCCTCGCCGGCTCGCCGGCAACCAGGGGCGCACGCCACGCCCGCGGCACCCCCGGACCGTCGGCCCACGACCCATCCGCCCCGACGGACATCGGGGTCGGGGCTGCGACGGCGCCCTGCACCGTTCCTCCCCCCAGGCCAAGACCCAGGGCGAGGAGCAGTGAACCGGTGCCCGCCACCACGCCGCCCCCGGCGATGAGGGAGCGGCGAGGCATCAGGAGTGGCTGGCCCGGCGGCGAGAGCCGAACAGGGTCGCACCCGCGCCCACGAGGACGAGGAGAGCACCTCCGCCCACGAGGCCCACCCGGGGCCCGGCTGCCGCGACGAGGTCGGTCTCGACCACGGGACCCGTGATCGCGGGCTGCGCCACGCGTTCCTGCGTGGTCACGGTCGGCGTCGCCGACTCCGCCGGCGTGGCCGTCACCGTCGGCGTCACGGACGACGGCGTCGGCGTGGAGGTGGTGGCCGGTGTCACCGTGACTGACGGCGCGGGCGTCACCGTCACGGAAGGTGTCGGAGTCGAGGTCTCGGTCGGCGTCACCGACGGCGTGGACGTGACCGAGGGCGTCGGCGTCTCGGCCGGCGCGACCGTCGCAGAGGGCGTGGGCGTCACCGACGGCGTCGGCGTCTCGGCCGGCATGACCGTCGCAGAAGACGTGGGCGTCATCGTCGGCGTCACCGACGACGTCGGCGTGGAGGTGGTGGTCGGCGTCTCCGTCACGGAGGGCGCAGGCGTCTCCGTCACGGAAGGTGTCGGAGTCGAGGTCTCGACCGGCGTCACCGACGGCGTTGACGTCACCGTCGGCGTGACCGAGGGGTTCGGAAGGGACGCATCCGGACCGAGACAGTCGGCGGCGGTCACGACCTGGAGGGCAACACCCTGGCCGTCGGTCGTCCAGTTGTCGTGCCAGTTGAGGCCCGGGTAGCTCAGCTCTGTCCCGGAGCTCTGCACGGTGTAGACGAACGGCGGGATGACGTTGCGACCCGCCTGGCCCTGGCCGCTGTCGCTCACGATCGAGGCGGCATCAACAGTGATGACGTTCCACTTGCCCTCGACACCCGTCGCATGGCAGATCGTGATGTTCCTGTTCGAGTCGGCCTGTGCGGTGTTGGCCACGGCGACCACCACGCCGACGCCTCCGACCAGAGCGAGGCCGAAGGCCGCGTTGGTGACTCGTCGAACAGATTCGTGCGGCATGAACTGTGCCCTCCCGTTGGTCCGTCGGGCGCGCTCGGCGCGCTGCCCGTGACCATGTTCATGACTGGCCGGTAACCGCGTCGGAAATTCCCGAGGGTTGCCTCGAAGGGACTAGTCATCGCACTCACGGGTGTCAGCCACCCGGCCCGAAGTGACTAGGCGCCGGGTACCGGTGTGACGGCGGGAGCGTCCGCGAACTGGGTCGTGTAGAGGTCGGCGTAGAGGCCGCAGGCGGCAAGCAACTCGGCGTGCGTGCCTCGCTCGACGATCCGGCCGCGATCGAGCACGAGGATGAGGTCCGCGCCTCGAACCGTGGAGAGCCGGTGCGCGATGACGAGCGCCGTCCGCCCGTCGAGCGCGGCGTCGAGCGCGCGCTGCACGGCGACCTCGCTCTCGCTGTCGAGGTGGGCGGTGGCCTCGTCGAGGACGACGAGACGCGGTCCCTTGAGGAGGAGACGGGCGATCGCGATGCGCTGCTTCTCCCCGCCGCTGAGCCGGTGCCCGCGGTCCCCCACGACGGTGTCGAGACCGGATGGCAAGCGGTCGACGAGGTCCCAGATACGGGCCGCGCGCAGCGCAGACTCGATCTGGGCATCGGTGGCCGACGGTGCGGCATACAGGAGGTTCGCCCGGATCGTGTCGTGGAAGAGGTGCGCCTCCTGGGTCACGACGCTCACGGTGTCGCGCAAGGACGACAGGCTGACGGTGCGCAGGTCGGCGCCGTTGAAGCGGACCGCCCCGCTGGTGGGGTCGTAGAGGCGCGCGACGAGGGAGGTGAGCGTGGACTTGCCGGCGCCACTGGGCCCGACGAGCGCGACGAGCTGTCCGGGCTCGATGGTGACGTCGATGTCGTCGAGCACGATGTCACCCGCGGACCGGTCACCCGTGGCGGTCGACTCCAGCGAGCTGAGCGAAACGTCGTCGGCCGCCGGGTAGGAGAAGCCGACGTGGTCGAGGTCGACGCGCACCGGGCCGTCCGGCACCGCGACGGCGTCCGGTGCCTCGGCCACGAGGGGCTTGAGGTCGAGGATCTCGAAGACCCGCTCGAACGACACCAGGGCCGTCATGACGTCGACACGCGCGTTCGACATGGTCGTCAGCGGGCCGTAGAGGCGGGCGAGCAGGGCGGTCAGGGCGAGCAGGGTGCCGACGGTGAGCCCGCCGTCCACGGCCATCACGCCGCCGACGCCGTAGACGAGCGCGGTCGCGAGGGCGGCGACGAGGGTGAGGCCCACGAAGAAGACGGACCGATTGACGGCGATCCGCACCCCGATGTCGCGGACCTTCTCGGCGCGCTCGGAGTACTCGCGGTCCTCGACCCGCGGGTCTCCGTAGATCTTGACGAGGAGGGCGCCGGCGACGTTGAAGCGCTCGGTCATGCGCGTGCCGAGGTCGGCGTTGAGGCTCATCTGCTGGTGGGCGAGCGAGGCGAGACGGCCACCCATCGCCCGCGCCGGGATGAGGAACATCGGAACGAGGAGGAGCGAGGCCAGGGTGAGCTGCCAGGAGAGGTAGAGCATGCCGCCGATGATCAGCGCCAGCGAGACGGCGTTGCTCACGACGCTGGAGAGGACCGACGTGAAGGCCTGCTGGGCGCCGATGACGTCGTTGTTGAGCCGGGACACCAGCGCACCGGTCTGCGCCCGGGTGAAGAACGCGATCGGCTGGCGCATGACGTGGGCGAAGACCTGCGTGCGCAGGTCGACGATGAGTCCCTCGCCGATTCGGGACGAGAGCCAGCGGGAGAACAGGGTGACGACGGCGCTCACGAGCGCGATGGCCGCCACGAGGACGGACAGCCTGATCACGACCCCGGAGTCCTTGGGGTAGATCCCGTCGTCGATGAGGCTCTTGAGCAGGAACGGGGTCGCCACGATGAGCGCCGCGTCGACGACGACGAGGGTGAGGAAGAAGACGATGATGCGCCGGTAGGGGCGCGCGTAGGAGAGCACCCGCCGCGTCGTCCCGGGGGCCAGCTCCTTCGAGCGCACGCTCGAGTCCTTGCTCAGGCTGTGGATGGCCTGCCAGCCGGCCATGCTCATGGCGCTGCCACCACGGTGTTCGTCGTCGCCATTCGTCGATCCTCGATCCTCAAGTGCACGTGAGGTCAACCGCTGCGGGGTGCGGTCGATTCCACCGCCACCCGTCCACCATCTCAGGCGAGGGTGACAAGGTCCTTGTAGTCCGGGCCCCAGAGGTCCTCGACACCGTCGGGAAGCAGCAGGATCCGCTCGGGCTCGAGCGCGTCCACGGCACCCTCGTCGTGCGTCACGAGGACGACGGCACCCTTGTAGGTCTTGAGCGCACCGAGGATCTCCGCGCGCGAAGCCGGGTCGAGGTTGTTCGTGGGCTCGTCGAGGAGCAGGACGTTGGCCGACGACACGACGAGCAGCGCGAGCGACAGCCGGGTCTTCTCCCCGCCGGACAGCACGCCGGCGGGCTTGTCGACGTCGTCACCGCTGAAGAGGAACGAACCGAGGACCTTGCGGACGTCGGTCTCGCCGAGGTCGGGGGCCGCGGACTTCATGTTGTCGAGGACGGTCCGGTCGACGTCGAGGTTCTCGTGCTCCTGCGCGTAGTAGCCGATCTTGACGCCGTGACCCGGCTCGACCTGGCCCGTGTCCGGGGCATCGACGCCGGCGAGCATCCGGAGCAGGGTGGTCTTGCCCGCACCGTTGAGGCCGAGCACCACGACTCGGGAGCCGCGGTCGATGGCGAGGTCGACGTCGGTGAAGATCTCGAGCGAGCCGTAGGACCGCGAGAGGCCGGTCGCCCGCAAGGGCGTCCGCCCGCACGGCGACGGGTCCGGGAACCGGAGCTTGGCGACGCGGTCGTGCGCGCGCTCGGTCTCGAGGCCGGAGAGCAGCCGCTCGGCGCGCCGCGCCATGTTCTGGGCGGCGACGGTCTTGGTCGCCTTGGCGCGCATCTTGTCGGCCTGCGCCATGAGCACCGAGGCCTTCTTCTCGGCGTTCATCCGCTCGCGCTTGCGCCGACGCTCGTCGGTCTCGCGCTGCTGAAGGTAGGCCTTCCAGCCGAGGTTGTAGATGTCGAGCTCGGCCCGGTTGGCGTCGAGGTGGAAGACCTTGTTGACCACCGCGTCGAGGAGCTCGACGTCGTGCGAGATGACGATGAGCCCGCCCCGGTAGTTCTTGAGGTGCTCGCGCAGCCAGACGATCGAGTCGGCGTCGAGGTGGTTGGTCGGCTCATCGAGGAGCAGGGTCTCGGCGCCGGAGAAGAGGATCCGCGACAGCTCGATGCGCCGGCGCTGGCCACCCGACAGGGTCGCCAGGGTCTGGTCCAGATGACGCTCCTCGAGCGAGAGCGCAGAGGCGATGGACGCGGCCTCGGACTCCGCGGCATACCCACCAGCAGCCTGGAACTCGGCGTCGAGGCGCGCGTAGCGGCGCATGGCGCGCTCGAGCTTCTCCCCCGTCTCCTCGCCCATCGCGGCCTCCGCCGCGCGGAGCTCGCGCACGATCCGGTCGAGCCCGCGCGCGGACAGGATCCGGTCGCGACCGGTGACGTGGAGGTCGCCGGTGCGGGGGTCCTGGGGCAGGTAGCCGACCTCGCCGGTGCTCTGCACGGTCCCGGCGGCCGGCTGTCCGACCCCCGCGAGCACCTTGGTCAGCGTCGTCTTGCCGGCGCCGTTGCGCCCCACGAGACCGATGCGGTCGCCCCCGGCGACGCGGAAGCTTGCTCCGTCGACGAGGAGCCGGGAGCCGGCTCGCAGCTCGATCGCGGCAGCAGTGAGCACAGAAGTCCTTCGTCGGGTGGTGGTGGATGAGGACGCACCGCTCACGCACCGCGGGCCCTTCGCCGTTTAGTCTAGGTTGCGCCGTGCTCCGCACGGAAACGCCACAGCTGGGAGGCCTTGCATGAGCTTCAACGACGACGTCGGTCTGGACACCTCGCAGGTGGAGTCCGGAGGCGGTGGCGGCGCCCCCGGTGGTGCGGTCGTCGGAGGCGGCATCGGCGGCATCATCATGCTCATCATCGCCCTGATCTTCGGCATCAACCCCTCCGACCTGCCCACCGGCGGTGGCGGCTCGAGTGACCAGCAGGTCGACGGCACGTCCACCAGCGGCGAGGCCTTCGAGCGGTGCAAGACCGGCGCCGACGCCAACGCCGACGTCGAGTGCAGGGTCATCGGCACGGTCAACTCGGTCCAGGCCTTCTGGACCGCCGAGCTCCCCCGCTACCAGAAGCAGTGGCAGCCCACCAAGACCGTTCTCTACCAGGGCTCCACGCAGTCGCAGTGCGGCACCGCGAGCAACCAGGTCGGTCCGTTCTACTGCCCGCTCGACCAGAAGGTCTACATCGACGCCGACTTCTTCGCGATCCTCGAGCAGCAGTTCGGCGCCGACGGCGGTGCGCTCGCCCAGGAGTACGTCGTGGCCCACGAGTACGGCCACGCCCTCCAGGACCAGCTCGGCCTGCTCGGTCGGGCCCAGCAGGACGCGCAGGGACCCAACAGCGGCGCGGTGCGGATCGAGCTCATGGCCGACTGCCTCGCCGGGGTCTGGGCCAAGCACGCCTCGAGCACCAACGGCCCCGACGGCAAGCCCTTCCTCAAGGAGCTCACCGACGCCGACATCAAGAGCGCACTGTCCGCAGCCTCCGCCGTCGGCGACGACCGCATCCAGGAGAAGACCCAGGGACAGGTCAACCCCGAGTCGTGGACCCACGGCAGCGCCGAGGCCCGCCAGCGCTGGTTCCTTCAGGGCTACAGCAAGGGTGACCTCAACCAGTGCAACACCTTCAACGTCGACCGGGTCAGCTGACGCCATGAGCGGAGCGGAGGGCCGGCCGGGGACCATCCGGCTGGGTCCGCGCCAGACGCTCACCGTGAGGTCGTCGACCCCGGAGGTCCTCGAGCTCGAGTGCGAGTGGCAGCCCGGCACACCGCCGCCCACGCACTGGCACCCGCGTCAGCACGAGCACTTCGAGGTGCTCGAGGGCGAGCTCACCGTCGTCCTCGCCGGCGACGAGCGGGTCCTGCGCGGTGGAGACGTGCTCGACATCCCACCGCGCACAGCCCACTGCATGTGGAACGCCGGACCCGGCACGTGTCGCGCCACCTGGCTCATCACCCCCGCGCAGCGCACCGAGGAGATGTTCCGCTTCATGGCCGGCGACCCGGGCCCCCTCGCCAAGGCGTCGGTGCTTGTGCGCTTCCGCGACGAGCTGAGGCTCGGCACCCCACGCCGCTGACCTTGCGCCCGCGATGCGTTCAGGTGCGGTTGCCCGGGGCGACCAGGCCGGTCTCGTAGGCCAGCACCGTGAGCTGAACCCGGTCGCGGACCCCGAGCTTGGTGAGCATGTGGGACACGTAGGTCTTCACCGTCGCCTCGCTGAGGAACAGCGACGACGCGACCTCGGCGTTGGACCTCCCACCGGCGAGGAGCCGGAGCACCTCGCGCTCGCGCTCCGTCAGCACCGCTAGCGCGTCGCCGTGCGCTCCGGGCAACGGCATCGTCACGAACCGTTCGAGCAGCCGCTTGGTGAGCGCCGGGGCGAGCAGTGCGTCGCCGCGTGCCACGGCGGAGACCGCGTGGACGAGGTCCGTCGGTGAGATGTCCTTGAGCAGGAAGCCGCTGGCGCCGGCCCGCACCGCCTCGTAGACGTACTCGTCGACGTCGAACGTGGTCAGGGCGACCACCCTTGCCGTCGATCCTGACGCCACGATGCGACGAGTCGCCTCGATGCCGTCCATCCGGGGCATCCGGACGTCCATGAGCACCACGTCCGGCTCGACCTCTGCGGCGAAGGCGACGGCCTCCACGCCGTCGCAGGCCTCGCCGACGACGACGTGGCCACCTCGCTCGAGGATCATCCGGAAGCCCGCGCGCACGAGCTCCTGGTCGTCCACGACGAGCACCCGAACCGTCATGGCGACAGCCTCACGGCGACAGCCTCACGGCGACACCCTCCCGGCGACCGCTCACGACGACACCGGCAGGACGGCTCGGACGGCGAAACCACCGCCGGGTTCCGGACCCGCCACGAGCTGGCCGCCGTACAGGACCGCGCGCTCCCGCATCCCCACGAGGCCGTGCCCCGGACCGTCGGTGGGGACCTCTCCCCCATGACCGTCGTCCACGACGCTGACCTCGACGGCGTCGGGACGGTACCCGAGAGTGACAACGCATCCCGTGGCCCCGGAGTGGCGGCGCACGTTGGTCAGCGCCTCCTGGACGATCCGGTACACCGCGAGGTCGAGCCCGCTCGGCAGCTCCCGCGGCTCGCCCTCGACGCGCAGCCGGACGTCGGCGCCTCCCGTCGCCTCCACGAGAGCCGGCAACGCGTCGAGCCCGGGCTGCGGCGCCAGCGGGGCGTCGTCGTCGGTGCGCAGCATCGCGACGAGGCGGCGCATCTCGT
This sequence comes from Knoellia locipacati, assembly GCF_044791685.1. Taxonomy (GTDB): domain Bacteria; phylum Actinomycetota; class Actinomycetes; order Actinomycetales; family Dermatophilaceae; genus Knoellia; species Knoellia locipacati_A. The sequence continues at coordinate 3,520,651 of NZ_CP087730.1, read as the reverse complement.
CGAGTGCCTCGTTGCCGGTCCGACGGACGTTGGCCAGGGCTTGCTGAACGAACGCCGGGTCGTCCACGGCCTGCTCTGCCGCTCCGGCCTGGACGATCATCGAGCTCACGGAATGTCCCACGATGTCGTGCAGCTCACGAGCGATCCGGGTGCGTTCCTCGACGACCGCGAGCATCGCCCGCTCGGCGGCTCCCACCTCTGCCGCGACGGCGCGCTGCGTCGAGGCCCGGGCCCGGGCCGTCGCTGACCGCAGGCCCATGCCGGCGCCCCAGACGAGCGTGGTGACGACCCAGTGGAAGACGATCTCACTCGCCTGCTGGAGCGGCGGCACGAAGAGGTCGATGGCCAGGAGGCAGGTCGCGACGACGGCGGCCCCCACCCACGGCTCCCGGCCCCGCCCGAACCTCGCCACCATGAAGGTCGCCACCTGCAGCGGCACCATCTGGCCATAGAACAGCACGAAGGTCCCCGAGGACGCGGCGAGCGGCGCCCACGCCATCGGGAGCGCCAGCACCGACACCATCGGGGCGCGGCGGCTCCAGAGCAGGCTAACGGCGACGATCCAGATCACCGCCACGGCCAGCGGTTCGTTGCCACGTCCCTCCCGTGAGGCCAGTGGCACGAGCACCTCGGCCGTGCCCCCGGCAGCGCACAACCCTGCGAGGAGCAGCTCGAGCCGGGTCGGTCGGCCGAGCAGCTGGTTGCGGAGCGGGGACGGCTGCACGACAGCAGGTTAGGGCCGAGTGAAGGGGTGCGTGCAGTCATCGAAAGTTGACACCGGTCCCGACCCGCGGCGGATGCGCGAGCCTGTGGCGGTCCGCTGTGCTGGGGAGGCCGGACCGTCCGGCGCCAGTCCAGAGGAGAATCCGATGCTTCCCGTCACCCCGGCCCGGCGGCTCGCCGCCCAGGTGTCCCTCGTCGCCGCCCCCGTGCTCGTCCTCGTCTCCACGCTGACCCAGCCCGACTTCGGTGACGGCTCTGCCGACCGGCTCACCGCCGTGGCCTCCGACGGCGCCGCGCTGTCCGCGGTCACCTTCCTCGTGGCCCAGCTGCCGATGCTCGTGGTCTTCCTGGCCATCGGCCTGCTGCTCGTGCCCACGGCCCCACGCCTCTCCGCGTGGGGCACCGCGTCGGGAGTGCTCGGCTGCTTCGGGCACAGCGTCTTCGGCGGCCTGAGCGCGATGCAGCTGGTCATGGCGCGCGACACCGACGCCCGCGAGACCTACGTCGCCCTGCTGGACGACCTCGAGAGCTCACCGCTGATGGCCTTCGCCGCGGTTGGGCTGATCGGCACGGTCGTGGGGTTCCTGCTGCTCGGCATCGGGCTCTTCCGCACCCGCACCGGGCCGGTGTGGGTCGGCCCTGCCATCTGGGCGTTCCTGGTCGTGGAGTTCGTCGGCTCGAACCTCTCCGACTCGGCGGTGTATCTCTCCAACCTCATCATCGGCCTCGCCCTGGTGGCACTCGTGCCGGTCGTCGGAGGCAGGGGTGCCCGGCACGCCGACGACGAGGACGTCCGCTCGCCACACGTCGAGCAGGTGGGCTGACCGGATCCAGGTGCGGGCCGCGACCGGAGTCGTCAGTCGCCGGGGTGCTTCTTGTCGAACTCCTGGAGGAGGCGGTGTGCCGCGAGCTCGACCTTCTTGTGCCGCCACTCCGAGGCGCGGTAGACGCAGGCGATGAGCGCGCTGCGGTGCACCCTGTCGAAGTCACCGAAGACGAACGCGTGCCGCGCCTTGGTCTCGTCGTTGGCGCCCTCGGTGAGGCCGAGATGCCACGCGGCGTAGTCGGGCCAGTCGTGCTCCTCGAGGAAGGCGTTCTGGGTGTCGGCGTCCGGCTGGATCTGACCCCAGTCGCTGTCGAGCACGACCTTGCCGGCCGCGATGAGGTCGCGGCAGTGACGCACCGCCCTGCGGTTCACCGTGTAGGAGGCCATGCCCCCATCATGTCCCGACCGCGTCGCCCTCAGGGTCCGTCGTCGATGCGTACCTCGACGGCGCGGGCGCGGCGCACGACCTCGTCGAGGACGGCCCGGCGTGGGTCACCGATGTCGTGGAACTCGCGGCGCGGCAGCTCGCGCAGCCGGGCCAGGCGCGGGTCGTCGAGGACCTCCCTCACCAGGGTCTTGTCCCCACCGACGACCAAGGCGGTCGGTATGCCGTCCGGCACGACCCGAAGGAAGTGCTCGACGACCGCTCGGACCAGCTCGTCTGCCTGGTTGCCCCGGCGCCGGGCGAAGCGCTGCTGCGACCACCCGCCGGCGGCCGTGCGCGACTGGACGTGCCGCGTGCCCACCTTGTGCGTGACGAGAGCGGACCCGTCGACGTGCGCGACGGCATACCCACCGCGTCGGATGAGCACGACGGCGAGGTGACGGTCCTCGAGACGCGAGATCCCGACGACCCGCTGGGGGCCGTCGGGATTGGCGGCGTCGAAGCGCTCGCGCCAAGCGGTATAGCGCTCGGGGGCGACTTCGACGACGCGGCTCACGCTGGGGTGGGAGGTGCGGTCAGATGTTGAAGCCGAGGGCGCGCAGCTGCTCGCGGCCGTCGTCGGTGATCTTGTCCGGGCCCCACGGCGGCATCCAGACCCAGTTGACGCGGTAGGACGACACGAGGCCCTCGAGCGACTGCTGCGTCTGGTCCTCGATGACGTCGGTGAGCGGGCAGGCCGCCGACGTCAGGGTCATGTCGATGACGGCGTGGTTCTGGCCATCGACGGTGATGCCGTAGACGAGGCCGAGGTCGACGACGTTGATCCCGAGCTCGGGGTCCACGACGTCGCGCATGGCCTCCTCGACATCGGCCACATTGGCCTGTGCGGTGGTCTCGCTCATGACGTTCCTTCCTCGGGCAGGTTCTGCACTGTCTGCTGCGTCGTGATCTCGCGACCACTCTGGTGCAACGCATCGGTGAACGCCATCCATCCGAGGAGGGCGCACTTGACGCGTGCGGGGTACTTGGCGACACCACTGAGGGCGACACCGTCGCCGATGACCTCCTCGTCGCCGGGGTCCTCACCCTTGGAGGTGAGCATGGCCTTCATGGCCTCGTGCGTCGTCAACGCCTCGGCGAGGGGGCGGCCGATCGTCTCCTCGGCGAGGATCGACGTCGACGCCATGCTGATCGAGCAGCCGAGCGCGTCGTAGGACACGTCGCGCACGACCGGTCCGTCGGAGGTGTCCTCCACGTGGACCCGCAGGGTGACCTCGTCGCCACAGGTGGGGTTGACGTGGTGCACCTCGGCCTCGAAGGGCTCGCGCAGACCGGAGTGCTGCGGGTGCTTCGAGTGCTCGAGGATGAGCTCCTGGTAAAGGTCCATCAGCTGGCCACTCCGAAGATCTGCGGGACGGTGTCGAGCGCCGTGAGCAGCGCGTCGACCTCGTCGACCGTGTTGTAGGCCGCGAAGCTGGCTCGCGTCGTCGCCGCCACCTTGAAGCGGCGGTGCAGCGGCCACGCGCAGTGGTGGCCGACGCGGACAGCCACACCGGAGCCGTCGAGCACCTGGCCGACGTCGTGGGCGTGGACACCGTCGACGACGAAGGCCACGGTGCCGCCGCGGGACTCGAGGTCGGTCGGACCGACGACCGTGACCCACGGGCGCTGTGCGAGGCCGGCGAGGAGGCGCTCGGTGAGCGCCAGCTCGTGGGCATGGATGCGCTCGATGCCGAGGTCCTCGATGTAGTCCACGGCAGCGGCGAGGCCGATCGCCTGCGCGGTCATGGGGACGCCCGCCTCGAAGCGCTGCGGCGGGGGCGCGTAGGTGCTGCCCTCCATCCGGACGGTCTCGATCATCGAGCCGCCCGTGAGGAAGGGAGGCATCGCCTCGAGCAGCTCGCGGCGGCCCCAGAGGACGCCGATGCCGCTCGGCCCGAACATCTTGTGGCCCGAGAAGGCGAGCAGGTCGACGCCCAGCTCCTCGACGTCGACACGCAGGTGCGGCACGGACTGGCAGGCATCGAGCACGACGAGTGCGCCGACCTCACGGGCGCGCGCGACGATGGGCTCGACCGGGTTGAGGGTGCCGAGCACGTTGGACGCGTGGACGAAGGCGACGACCTTGGTCCGCTCGGTGAGCAGCTCGTCGAGGTCGGTCAGGTCCAGCCGGCCGCCGTCGGTGACGGGGATCCAGCGCAGCGTGGCACCGGTCCGGCGGCACAGCTCCTGCCACGGCACGAGGTTGGCGTGGTGCTCCATCTCGGTGACGAGGACCTCGTCGCCCTCGCCGAGCGCGAACCGCTCGCTTCCCGGGATGCCGGGGTGCGGGCTGTTCGAGAAGGCGTAGGCCGCGAGATTGAGTGCCTCCGTCGCGTTCTTGGTGAAGACGACGTCCTGGGCCTGCGCGCCGATGAACCCGGCGATGCGCTCACGCGCGCCCTCGTATGCCCCCGTCGCCTCTTCCGAGAGGGCGTGGGCCCCGCGGTGCGGCGCGGAGTTGAGGCGCTCGTAGAAGTCACGCTCGGCGTCGAGGACCTGCACCGGCTTGTGCGAGGTCGCGCCGGAGTCGAGGTAGACGAGCGGCGCACCCTCGCGCACGGTGCGCGCGAGGATCGGGAAGTCGGCCCGGATGCGGGCGACCTCCTCGGTGGTGAACGGCGTCGCAGTCATGTCAGCGGTCCCGGTCAGGCGTTGGCAGGAGTCGAGGGGACCTGGAAGCGGTCGTAGCCCTCGGCCTCGAGGCGGTCGGCCAGCTCGGGACCACCCTCCTCGGCGATCCGGCCGTCGACGAAGACGTGGACGAAGTCAGGCTTGATGTAGCGCAGGATCCGCGTGTAGTGCGTGATGAGGAGGACGCCGGACCCGGTGGACTCCTTGGCGCGGTTGACGCCCTCGGAGACGATGCGCAGCGCGTCGACATCGAGCCCGGAGTCGGTCTCGTCGAGGATGGCGATCTTGGGCCTGAGCAGCTCCATCTGGAGGATCTCGTGACGCTTCTTCTCGCCACCGGAGAAGCCCTCGTTGACACCGCGCTCGGAGACGGCGGGGTCCATCTTGAGGTCGGCCATCGACTGCTTGAGGTCCTTGACCCACGTGCGGAGCTTGGGGGCCTCGCCGTCGATGGCGGTCTTGGCGGTGCGCAGGAAGTTGCTCACCGTGACGCCGGGGACCTCGACGGGGTACTGCATGGCGAGGAAGAGGCCGGCGCGAGCCCGCTCGTCGACGCTCATCGCGAGGACGTCCTCGCCGTCGAGGGTGACGGTGCCGCTCGTGATCGTGTACTTGGGGTGCCCGGCGATCGAGTAGGCGAGGGTGGACTTGCCCGAGCCGTTGGGGCCCATGATCGCGTGCGTCTCACCGGAGTTGATGGTGAGCGTGACGCCGCGGAGAATCTCCTTGGTGCCCTGCTCGGTCTCGACGGTGACGTGGAGGTCCTTGATGTCCAGCGTGCTCATGAGTCAGTTCTCCTGGTTCAGGGCGACGTAGACGTCGTCACCCTCGATCTTGACGGTGTGGACGGCGATGGGCGCCGTGGCGGGGGGACCGGACGGGTCGCCCGTGCGGATGTCGAAGCGTGAGCCGTGCAGCCAGCACTCGAGGGTGCAGCCGTCGAGCTCGCCCTCGGACAGCGAGACGTTGGCGTGGCTGCACGTGTCGTCGACGGCGTGGACCTCACCCTCGGCGGTGCGGACGATCGCGACGATGCGACCGGAGATGTCGGCTGCGGCCACACCCACGGTGGGCAGCTCGTCGAGCGAGCACACCCTCACGAAGGCATCGGTGCTCTGCGACTGGGTCGTCTCGCTCACGCGGTGCCCTCCAGCTCGCGGTCGATCGCCGCCATGAGGTGCTCCTCGACCTCGGGGACGCCGATCCGGCCGACGATCGAGGCGAAGAAACCGCGCACGACCAGGCGACGGGCCGTGTCCTCGTCGATGCCACGCGCCTGCAGGTAGAAGAGCTGCTGGTCGTCGAACCGGCCGGTGGCCGAGGCGTGCCCCGCACCGGCGATCTCGCCGGTCTCGATCTCGAGGTTGGGCACCGAGTCGGCGCGCGCGCCGTCGGTGAGGATGAGGTTGCGGTTGAGCTCGTAGGTGTCGGTGCCCTCGGCCGCGGCCCGGATGAGGACGTCGCCGACCCAGACCGTGTGGGCGGAGTCCCCCTGGAGGGCGCCCTTGTACTCGACGTTGGAGCGGCAGTGCGGCGCCTCGTGGTCGACGAAGAGGCGGTGCTCCTGGTGCTGGCCCGCGTCGGCGAAGTAGACACCGAGCGCCTCGAACGAACCGCCGGGACCGGCATACGAGGCGTTGGTGTTGAGCCGCACGATGCCGCCACCGAGGGTCACGGCGATGTGGCGGACCTTGGCGTCACGGCCGACGACGACGTCGTGCTGGCCCAGGTGGAGGGCGGTGTCGGCCCACTCCTGGATCGTGACCACGGTGACGTCGGCGCCGTCACCGACGACGACAGACAGCAGCTCGGAGTACTGGGCGTCGCCCTCGTGGCGCAGCACGATGGTCGCCTTGGCGAAGTTGCCGACCCGCACGAGCGTGTGGCCGTGCGCGAGCGTGCCCTCGCCGGTGAGGACGAGGCGGACCGGCTCGCTGAGCTCGGCCTCGGCCGGCACGTCGAGGACGGTGACCGACTCAGCCTGGTCGACGGCGACCACGGCGGCGCGGTCAGCGGGCTTGGGTGCCCCGCTGCCCTGCCACTCCTCCCTGGAGAGGCTGGAGAGCGTCACGCCCTCGGGCAGCGACTGCTCGCGGCGCAGGGCGCTGCCGGCCGTCTCGGCGAAGAGCGCCTGGAGACGGTCGACGGGGGTGAACCGCCACTCCTCCTCGCGGCCGGACGGGACCGGGAAGTCCGACACGGCATACGAGGTGGTCCGCTCGGCGCGCGACTGGTCGGGGACGAACGCCGCGACGGAGTCGGTGTGACCGGGCTGCTCGGTGGTCTGGGGCTTGCTGGCCAGCAGGCTCAACCCACTGCTCCTTCCATCTGAAGCTCGATGAGGCGGTTGAGCTCGAGGGCGTACTCCATCGGGAGCTCCTTGGCGATCGGCTCGACGAAGCCGCGCACGATCATCGCCATCGCCTCGGTCTCGGACATGCCTCGGGACATGAGGTAGAACATCTGGTCCTCGGACACCTTGGAGACCGTGGCCTCGTGGCCCATCGTCACGTCGTCCTCGCGGATGTCGACGTAGGGGTAGGTGTCGGAGCGGCTGATCGTGTCGACGAGCAGGGCGTCGCAGACGACGCTCGACTTCGAGCCGTGCGCCCCCTCCATGATCTGCACGAGACCGCGGTAGGACGTGCGGCCACCGCCACGCGCCACCGACTTCGACACGATCGTCGAGGAGGTGTTGGGCGCCGCGTGGACCATCTTGGAGCCGGCGTCCTGGTGCTGGCCCTCACCGGCGAAGGCGACGGACAGCGTCTCGCCACGGGCGTGTTCGCCCATGAGGAAGACGGCGGGGTACTTCATCGTCACCTTGGAGCCGATGTTGCCGTCGATCCACTCCATCGTCGCGCCCTCGGCGCAGGTCGCGCGCTTGGTGACGAGGTTGTAGACGTTGTTGGACCAGTTCTGGATCGTCGTGTAGCGCACGCGGGCGTTCTTCTTGACGATGATCTCGACGACGGCCGAGTGCAGCGAGTCCGACTGGTAGATCGGCGCGGTGCAGCCCTCGACGTAGTGCACGTAGGAGCCCTCGTCGGCGATGATCAGCGTCCGCTCGAACTGGCCCATGTTCTCGGTGTTGATCCGGAAGTAGGCCTGGAGCGGGATGTCGACGTGGACGCCCGGCGGGACGTAGATGAACGAGCCACCCGACCAGACCGCCGTGTTGAGCGCGGCGAACTTGTTGTCACCGGCGGGGATCACCGAGCAGAAGTACTCGCGGAAGAGGTCCTCGTGCTCGCGCAGGCCCGTGTCGGTGTCGACGAAGATGACGCCCTTCTCCTCCAGGTCCTCACGGATCTGGTGGTAGACGACCTCCGACTCGTACTGCGCGGCGACACCGGCGACGAGACGCTGCTTCTCGGCCTCGGGGATGCCGAGCCGGTCGTAGGTGTTCTTGATGTCCTCGGGCAGGTCCTCCCAGGAGGTCGCCTGCTTCTCGGTGGACTTCACGAAGTACTTGATGTTCTGGAAGTCGATGCCGGTGAGGTCGCTCCCCCACGTCGGCATGGGCTTCTTGCCGAAGAGGCGCAGCGACTTCAGGCGCAGGTCCTCCATCCACTGCGGCTCGCTCTTGCGCCGCGAGATGTCCAGGACGACCTCGTCGTTGAGTCCGCGGCGGGCGTTGGTGCCAGCAGCGTCGCTGTCCGCCCATCCGAAGTCGTAGCGGCCCAGGTCCTTGAGACCCGGGTTCAGCTCCTCGATGGTGCTCATCGCGAAGACCTTTCTGTTGAAGGCTCAGACTTGGTGGGGACGAACGTCGTGCACACGTGATCTCCGTGCGCGAGAGTTGCGAGACGTTGGACGTGGACGCCGAGCAGGCGCGAGAACGCGTCGGTTTCAGCGTCACAGAACTGGGGAAATTCCCGAGCGGCGTGCTGGACCGGGCAATGGCCCTGACAGAGCTGTATGCCGGACAGCCCGGTCGTGACGCCGGCGGCGGTGCCCTTGGGGTCACCGACCGGACGGGCGGAGGCGGCGAAGCCGTCGCGCGTCAGTGCGGCGACGAGGGCCTGGACCCGCGCTGCGGTGTCGGTCCCGGCGGCGGCGAGCTCCACGGCATACCGCTTCTCGAGCGCGCCGACCCGGGACTCGGCGAAGCGGCGGACCGCCTCGTCGCCGGCCTCGGCGGAGAGGAAGCGCAGGGCCTCGGTCGCGAGGTGGTCGTAGTCGGACTCGAGCGCCAGGTGGCCGCCCTCGCTCAGGACGTAGGCACGGGCGGGACGCCCGCGGCCGCGGCCGGTGGAGCTGGCCTCCCGCTCCTCGATGAGCTGGGCGTCGGCGAGGTTGTCGAGGTGACGACGCACCGCCGGGACCGTGAGAGCGAGCTCCTCGGCCAGCGCGGTGGCGGTGACCGGGCCACGCTCGCTGATGGCCTGCAGGACCCGGTCGCGCGTGCGCGACTCGAGAACCTGCGGCACCGCGGTGCTGGCCGGGATATTCACAACGCCAATGTTACGTAATTGACGCGAGCAAGGGAAACGAAGGTGAGCCTTACCGCCACGAGACGCACCCGACCCGGCGCCGGTCACCGCCCTCAGGCATCGCGCGGCACGAACTCCGCTGACTCGACCATGGCCGTGAGCCGCTGGAGCGCAGCCTCGGGGACGCCGGTGTTCGCCGTGACGGTGAGGACGACGACCTTGTCCTCGACGTCGAGGACCCAGAGCCGGTCGAACTCCCCGGGAGCGCTCATGTGGCGGGCGCCGCCGGGGTCGCTCTCCCAGAGGTTGTAGTCGCGGCAGGTCGTGAAGTCGACGCCCTCCGGGACGCGCAGCTCGAGCGAGAGGCCCCGGTAGCCGTCGACCTCGACCGGAACGGGTTCGGGGGTCCGGGTGCGTTGCTGGCGGCGCAGGCCGGCCACGACGTCCTCGACGCGCCGACCGACCGCGACGGGGGACGAGTCGCCGCACGGGTCCGGCACGACCTCGGAGATCGTCCAGTAGCCGACCCCTCCCCCGCCCCGGGGGTCCTCGTCGAAGATCACCCAGCCGTCGATGGAGCTGAACCTCTCGGGTACGTCGATGACGGCCCACGGTGTGCCGGGACGTCCGTTGGCGGTCATGCCCAGACGACCGGGGGTGAGGAGCCCGGTGCTGTCACGACGGATCGGTTCCCAGTGCGTCCGGTCTGCCGGAGACCGTGACGCCGACCCGGGAGGCGCCGGAGTGGTGGCCGTCGACGTGGCGGTCGCGGCCGTCGAGGTCGGGGTCGGTCCGGAGCAGCCGGACGCGAACAGCGCCGTGGCGACGAGGCCCACCGACGCTGACAGGCCGCGCCGCCTACGCCGCGTCGTCCTGGATGGGGGCCGTGGTGCCGGGACCTGCGTCTCCGGTCGTGGTGTTCTGGACATGGAGGTCTCCTTGGTCTCGGGGGTGGGTGCCGTGGGGCGATGCGGGAACCTCCGCCCTGTTGTGGCACGAGGTGGTTCCACCGTGGTGTCGGACAGGGCGGAGGGTCGGCGCCGGGTCCAGGACAGCAGGGGCCTGCTGTCGGTCCGTGTCGGTGTCACCGCCGAGCCCGGACGGACGCCGGTCGCGAACGTCGACTGCGGCCGGTCAGGACTCGGGCACCCAGGAGGGCGCCGAGACCCCGTTGCCGGTGAGGTCGTCGCACCGGGCGTACTGGGTCACGACCCGGTGCAGGGTGCAGCGGGGGGTGGAGGCCTCGACGCTGACGCCGTGGCGCTGCCCCGGGTCCGGGCGGGCCGAGGCGGAGGTGGCGCCGACGGCGAGCAGGAACGACGTGGCGCACAGGGCTGCGGCGATGCGGGGAGCCCGGCGGGTGTGCTGGTTCATGAGATGTCCTTGAGAGGTGCGAGAGGGGAGGTGCGCTGACCCCTTCACGCTCCCGCCACCAGTTCCTCAGTCACATCGGGAGAGGCTCCTGAGATCACGGCCCCGCACCCCTGAGTTCAGGCCTCGGCAGCTCGGCGGGCCAGTTCCGCGAGCTCGATACGGCTGGATGCGCCGGTCTTGCGCAGGAGGTTCGAGACGTGGGTGCTCACCGTCTTGTCGCTGATGAACAGCCGCGCGGCGATCTGTGCGTAGGTGTCACCGGACAGCAACCCGTCGAGCACCTCCCTTTCGCGCGGGGTGAGGGGCGGGCTCGCCGGAACCGTGCCAGGCTCCGAACCGAACGCCACCCGGTCCCTGGGGGCGGGGACGTTCGTGTGCGTCTGCAGGGCGAGGTCATCGATGTCGCGTGCGAGGGGTACGGCGCCGAGCGCTTCGGCGATGTCGCGCGCCTGCGCCAGCGCGCTCGCCGCCCTGGACTTGTCCCGCTGATGGGTCAGGAGGTGCCGGGCGAGGCTGTAGAGGGACCGGGCATGGTCGAAGCGCATGTCCGCCCTCTCGGTCGCGACGCACGCACGTTCCCACAGGGTCGCGAGGTCCTCGGGGCTGCCGAGCAGCTCGGCACGCTGGGCGACATGGAGCGCACCGAGGGCGGGGTGGACGAGGTCTCGGGGATCGGCTGGTCTAAAGGGCGTGGGCTCGGCGCCCCTGGCCGCCTCGATGCGCAGGTACGCCTCGAGCGCGTCGTCCCCCGTGGCAGCTGTCCTGGCGCCGATCCCCGTGGCGCCGACGGCGGCCCGGGAGGCGAGCTCGAGGAACTCGTCTGCCGCGAGTATGTCGATGGTCACTGCGTCGTGCATGCACCCTTCGACGACCTGGAGGGCTTCCAGCGGGCGGCCCGTGGCGATCGCGACAAGGACGTCGGTCGCCGCGACGGTGTCGCCGACCGGAGCGGCGGTCGGGAGCAGCTCGTGCGCACGCAGCAGGTGCAGCGCCGCCGCATCTGCCTCACCCTCGTAGGCGGCCAACAGTGCGGCGACGCACCGAGACGCTCCTGCGTTGTTGTCACCCCGTGCGATCGTCAGCAGCTCACGAACCAGCGTCCTCGCCTCGACCCACCTGCCCAGGGCGAAGTACCACCAAGCCGCATTGGCACCCACCGAGGCCGCGAAGTCGAACTGGCGTGCGTCGACGAGGAGCCGGTAGGAGCGTTCCGTGGCCGACGCGGCATCCGCGTCGCGCCCCACGGACTGGTAGCTGTTGCTGAGGAAGATGGTCGACCGGCAGATGAGCTGCGGGTCTCCCCCTTCGATGGCCAGGCCCAGCGCCCGCTCCGAGTCCACGACTCCTTCATCGGACCCCCACCGGGTCTGTCCCCGGGCACCGAGAGCCCACACCCGTGCCCGGTGGTCGCGCGACGCCTCTGCCAGGGCCACGGCGGTGTCCGCGTGGCGCGGCGCCTCAGGGAGGCCGTTGAAGACCTCGGCGAAGGCGAGCTGGGCGTAGGCCAGGGCACGCTCCGGCGCCGTGGTGTGCTGTGCCGTCAGCTGGAGCACCTCACGTGGCTCGGCCGTCGACAGGTGCGTGGCCCCGTAGCCGGCGATGTCCCGCAGGATGTGCAGCTCGAGCAGCAGGCGCGATGCAGTCAGAGGGTCCGTGCCGCGGTCCACGCGCGACAGTGCCTCCTCGTGATGCGCAACCGCACCGCGGTCGTCGCCTGCGAACTCGCACGCGCGGGCGGCACGGCCCAGCAGCCGGAGGCGGTCCTCGTCGGAGGCCGCTTCCGCGGGTACCTGCGAAAGCAGGGAGACCGCCGTGGACAGGTGACTGGCCACCTCCTGCCAGCTGCCCACCGACTCCGCCTCGTCCGCGGCTCGGAGCGACCAGTGGAGCCCAGCCTTCGCGTCCCCTGCTGCGACATGGTGGAGAGCCAGCGCATTGGCACGGTCGCGGCTGTCCACCGCCTCGGCCGATTCCCATGCTGCCGCGATGTGCGCGTGGACGGGCGCGGACTCCCAGGTGTCCATGGTGGACGCGATCGTCTCGGCGAGAAGAGGGTGCCGGAACCAGATCGACCCCGTCTCGGTGCGCACCGTGATGCCCTCGGCCGAGGCCTCACGCACCGCCGATACCGTCTGCTCTGGTTCGAGGTCGAAGCGCGCACCCAGCTCGCGCAGGACCGGCGGAGCCACCGGCGACCCGGCGAGGGCCAGGACCTGCGTCACTCGACGGCCAGCGGGAGACAGGCGGTGCCAGGACGCCAGCAGGGCTTCGACGAGGTGGGATCCACCGGACCTCGGTATCGACGTCGAGGAGTCCTGCAGCAGGAGGTCCGCCAGGTAGGGGTTGCCGCCCGAGCGCCGGTGGACCGACTCGGCGACGCCTGCCAGGGGTGCCATCTGGCCCCGTGCCCTGACCAGCTCCTCGATGCCCCAGAGGTCCATCCGGTCCAGCCGCAGGTGCGCCACTGCGGGCATCCGGTCGGCATCGGCGAGCCAGCCGTGCAGGCGGTGGCCCTCACCCAGGTCGGTGTCCCGGTAGGTGGCCAGCACGGCGAGGCGCTGCCCCTGGGTGAATCCCGCGACGAGGTAGGTGAGGACGTCGAGGGAGCTCGGGTCGGCCCGCTGCAGGTCGTCCAGGACCACGACGGTCGGCCGCTCCTGCTGGAGCCGCTCCAGCACCGTGGCGATCTCGACCAGGGCGAGACCGTCCGAGGGTCGGGCGTGCAGGGACGCGAGCGAGGGCACCAGCGCCTCAATGCCTCCGTGACCGACCCAGCCCTCCCAGGCGTCACCCCCACCGGTCCTCAGCCACTGACCCAGTGCCTGGGTGAACGGGAGGTAGCTCGTGACGTTCGCGCCGAATCGAAGGCACTGTCCGATGAGAACGTGGTACCCGTCCGCCCGGACCCGCTCGGCTGCCTCCCGCACGAGGGAGGTCTTCCCGATGCCTGCCTCCCCGTGAACCAGCACGAGGACCGGGGAGCCGGACGCAGCGTCCCTCACGGCGGAACGCAGGATCTCTCGCTCGTGCGCTCGCCCGACCAGGGTGGGCTGAACGTCCACGCCTCGATTCTGCTCCTCGAGAGGGTGGCACCGTCCGGACTCGAGGACATCTGCCGTGCCGCCCCAGAGGCCGGTCGCGGGTCCGGCCGAGAGCAGCTGTCAGGCGTTCTCCTCCTCGGCGTCGGCGTCCGGCAGGAACACCGACGGCATCCGGTGCCGGCGGGGCGCCACGGCGTCGGTGCCGAACAGTCGCTCGCGCACCGGGGCGGTGAGCACGCCCAGAGGCGCCTGGAGGATGTAGCCGTAGGCGATGACGAGCCCGGTGAGCCCCGGGTCGAGGACGAGCCCGACGACGGTCGCGAGGGCGACGAGGCTGGTGACAACCCAAGCGCCCCGGGTGCTCGGCGCCAGGATGTTGCGGAACGACCGGAACCGGATCGAGGTGACCATGAGCACGGCCGGCACGACGCTGACGAGGACCGGGACGATGAGCGAGGTGTCGTAGCCTCCCGCCTTCGGCTGGTTGAGCGCGAAGATCGTCGCCATGACGACGGATGCGGCAGCCGGGCTGGGCAGACCGACGAAGTAGCGCTTGTCGGCAGTCGGGTCGACCGTGACGTTGAAGCGCGCGAGGCGGAACGCGGCGCAGCCCAGCCAGAAGAAGGCGGCCAGCCACGACAGGATCGGGTAGTCCGGCAGCGCCCACGTGTGGACCAGCACGGCCGGTGCGAAGCCGAACGCGATGAGGTCGGCGAGCGAGTCCATCTGCAGGCCGAAGGGCGACGTCGCCCCGACGAGGCGCGCGACCCCGCCGTCGGCGATGTCCATGATGATCGAGACCGCGATGAGGATGGCGGCCAACGTGAACTCGCCCCGGAACGCCAGCAGGACCGAGGACAGGCCGCTCATCATGTTGACGATCGTGAAGATCGTCGGCGCGGTGACCCTGAGCCGGTCTCGCTTGCTCAGCTGGCGCAGCGAGACGACCTCGGCGCCCGTGGGTGAGACGAGTCGCCAGCGGTCGAAGCGCCGCTTGCGCCCGGAGTCGTCGTCGCTCACGCGCGCGAGCCCCTCGGCCATCGAGCGATGACCGTCTCGCCGGCGACGACACGGGCTCCGGCCTCCACGAGCAGACGTGCGTCGGTCGGGACGAAGACGTCCATCCGCGAGCCGAACTTCATGAGCCCGATCCGCTGCCCGGTCTCGATCTCGTCGCCGACGGCGACCCGGGTGACGACGCGCCGGGCCATGAGCCCGACGATCTGGCGGAAGTGCACCGTGCGCGTGACGCCGTCGACCTCGCGGTCCACGACGAGGTCGGTGCGCTCGTTGAGGTGAGCACTCTCGTGGCTGTATGCCGCGAGCCACTTCCCGGGTCGGTAGGTCACCTCGCGCAGCCGGCCGCCGTAGGGAGCGCGGTTGATGTGCACGTCGAACGCGGACAGGAAGATGCTCACCTGGAGCCAGTCGCCCTCGGGAGCGACTCCGTCCTGGCCGGGGCCGGCATACATGACCTTGCCGTCGGCCGGGGAGAGCACCGTGTCGACGTCCACCGGAGCGCCCGCGGCCCGGCGATCCGGCGTGCGGTCGGGATCGCGGAAGAAGAGCGCGACCGCAGCCGGGACGGCAGCGAGGGCGAGGGCCGTCCCGCGACGCCCGGCGAGGGCGGCGACGAGGGCTGGGACGGCGGCGACGGCGGTGGCCGGTGCGGCCTCGCGGTCGATGGTGACCATGGGACTCCTTGGGTTGGTGAGCCCCAGCCTAGGATGTCCGCCGTGTCTGCAGTCGAGGTCGTCGGTCTGCGCCGCGACATCGGCGCGGTGCGCGCCGTCGACGACGCCACGTGGAGCGCGCGCTCCGGGGCCGTGACCGCGGTGCTCGGGCCGAACGGCGCCGGCAAGACGACGACGATGGAGTGCCTCGAGGGCCTCCAGCGACCGAGCGCCGGGACGGCACGCGTGCTCGGGACGGACCCCTGGCGGGCCAGTGCCGAGCACCGGGCCCGCGTGGGCGTGATGCTCCAGGACGGCGGGCTGCCCGTGACGACCACGGCCGAGCGCCTCCTGCACCACGTCGCCCGCCTGCACGCCTCCCCCACCGACGTCGGCTCCCTCGTGGACCGTCTCGACCTCACCCGCGTCCGGAGCCGCTCGATCCGCAGGCTCTCCGGTGGTGAGCGCCAGCGGGTCGCCCTCGCCGCTGCCCTCGTCGGACGTCCAGAGGTGGCCTTCCTCGACGAACCGACGGCCGGACTGGACCCGCACGCCCGACTCGAGGTCTGGGACCTCGTGCGTGAGACCGCCCACGGCGCCGCGGTCGTCGTGACGACCCACTCGTTCGAGGAGGCCGAGCGCATCGCCGACCACGTCGTCATCATGAGCCGTGGGCGGGTCGTCGCCGAGGGCTCGCTCGACGAGGTCCGCGACGGGCGTCCGCTCGAGGAGCGCTACTTCGCCCTCACCGCCGAGGGCCGCCGGTGACACCGCACGACGCGCCCTCCGCGCCGCCGGGCGCACCAGGACCGAGCAGGTCCGCAGCCCCCGCCCCCGCCGTGATGCGGTGGCTGGCCCAGGCGCGTTTCGAGACGGCCACGATCCTGCGCCACGGCGAGCAGCTGCTCGTCGCCCTCGTCCTCCCGACGCTGGCGCTGCTCGCGCTGGCGCTGACGGACGTTCCCGACCTCGGCCCCGGCCGACGGGTCGATGTCGCCACGGCGGGCGTCCTCGCCCTGGCCGTCGTCTCGACGGCCTTCACGGGCCAGGCGATCGCGACCGGGTTCGACCGGCGCCACGGGGTCCTGCGCTTCCTCGGCGCGACCCCTCTCGGACGAGAGGGCCTGCTCGCCGGCAAGCTGGGCGGAGTCGCCCTCGTGGTCGCCCTCCAGCTCGTCGTCCTCGGGGGGATCGCCGCGGTCCTCGGCTGGCGGCCCGACGTCGCGGGCCTCCTGCCCGCACTCGTGACGGTCGCGCTCGGCGCTGCCGCCTTCCTCGCGCTCGCCCTCCTGCTGGCTGGCACGGTCCGCGCCGAGGGCGTGCTCGCGCTCGCGAACCTCGCGTGGGTCCTGCTCCTCGGCTTGGGCGTGCTGTTGCCGACGGACCGCCTGCCAGAAGGACTCGCCACGCTCGCCCGGCTGCTGCCCTCCGGTGCGCTCGGTGACGGGCTCAGGCTCTCGCTGGTCTCGGGTGGGTGGCCACTGACCCAGTGGCTCGTCCTCCTCGCTTGGGCCGGGGCCGCAGGCGCAGCCACCGCGCGCTGGTTCCGCTGGTCCGACTGAGCGACTCCGGGCAGGACGATGGGCCGGCACCCGGAGGTGTGCCGGCCCATCGCCGTTCGGTGGCCTCAGCTCGTGGCGAGTGAGGTGTCGTCGACGACGAAGGACGTCTGCAGCGAGGAGTCCTCGTTCATGAGGAGCTTCACGCTGATCGTCCTGCCCTTGTATGCCGTGACGTTGAAGGACTTCTGCGTCCAGGTCGCATTCGCACCCACGTTGGAGTACGTCGCCAGGGTCGAGGTGCTGGCCCCGTCGACGACCTGCACCCGCATCGTGTCGTAGGCCGTGCTGCCGCTCTCGGCGGTGTCGGTGCGCAGCCAGAGCGACAGCGTGGCACTCGTCGTCGTGGCCGGGACCGACACCTGTTGCTGGATCGTCTCGGTCGACGTGCTGCCGTTGCCGCCCAACCACGCCTTCCACGTGCCGGTGCGCGCCGGGCGCCCGGTGCTGTTCGTGATCGGACCGGAGGTTCCCGCCCAGCTCACGGCCCCGGACTCGAAGCCGGGGTTCTGGAGCAGGTTGGCACCCGGCTGCGGCGTCGTGCCGTAGTCCTTCGCGGCATACAGCCAGAGCATGTGACCGATGACGTCGACACCGCGGTCGAGGGCGGTGACGTTGATGTTCGACGTCGTGTCGCACGACGAGTGGTAGCACGGGTCGAACGCGCGGCCCGCGGTCCCGCCCCACTTCTGTGCCTGGCTCGAGGACTTGAGCGTCTCGGCACCGCTGAAGATGCCCGCGGTCGAGATGCCGTAGGAGCGGAAGGCGGCGTGGTCGCTGCGACCCTGCACGTCGATGTACTCCCACGGGATGCCCTTGGACGTGTACCAGCTCGTCAGCTCGTCGCGCGCGGTGTTGCCGGCCGGGTTGTCGTTGTAGACGAAGTACCCCGGGTTCGGCGATCCGATCATGTCGAAGTTCAGGTAGACCTTGATCCGGTCCTTCTCGGCCGTCGACAGGCTGTTCACGTAGTGCTTGGAGCCGAGCAGGCCGAGCTCCTCGGCACCCCAGAACGCCACGCGCACACGGTTCTTCGCGCTCTGGCCGCTCGCGGCATACGCGAGGGCAGCCTCGAGGACCCCCGCGCTCCCGGAGCCGTTGTCGTTGATGCCCGCCCCGTTCGCGACGCTGTCGAGGTGACCACCGAGCATGACCACCTTGGAGGCGTCTCCGGCGGGCCACTCGGCGACGAGGTTCGACGAGGTGCCCGACGACGTCGAGAAGCTCTGGACGGTCGTGGTCCAGCCGGCGGCGTCGAGCTTGCCCTTGACGTAGCTGATCGACGCCGCGTAGCCGGGCCGACCGGTCCCCCGGTTGCCGCCGTTCGCGGTGGCGATGGACTGGAGCTGCGTGAGGTGGGCCTGGGTGTTGGTGACCGAGATGTCCGGGCTCGCGGCCACGGCTGCCGTCGCGGTGACGCTCGCGGTGACGCTCGCGGTGACGCTCGCGGGGGCGGGTGCGGACGTGGCCGCGGCCGACGTGGTGCCGGCGAGGCACAGGGCCAGGACGGCCAAGGGTGCGGTACTGCGGGTGGAGATCGCCATCAGGTGTCCTTTGGTGGGGACAGCGTTGTGGGCCGGCGCCCCTGAGGACGCCGGCCCACGACTGCCGTCAGCTGGTGGCGAGTGCCGTGTCGTCGACGACGAAGGACGTCTGCAGCGAGGAGTCCTCGTTCATGAGGAACTTCACGCTGATCGTCCTGCCCTTGTATGCCGTGACGTTGAACGACTTCTGCGTGTAGGTCGCGTTGGTCCCGACGTTGGAGTACGTCGCCAGCGTCGAGGTGGTGGCACCGTCGACGACCTGGACGCGCATCGTGTCGTAGGCCGTGCTCCCGCTCTCGGCGGTGTCGGTGCGCAGCCAGAACGACAGCGTCGCGCTGGTGACGGTCGACGGGATGGCCACGCTCTGGGTGATCGTCTCGGTCGAGGTCGCGCCGTTGCCGCCGAGCCAGAGCTTCCACGAGCCGGTCCGGGCCGGGCGCCCGGTGCTGTTGGTGATCGGGCCGGCGGTGCCGGTCCAGCTCACGGCCCCGGACTCGAAGCCCGGGTTGGCGAGCAGGTTGCCCGACGGGGGCGTGGTGGACGTCGGGGTGGGGGTCGGCGTCGGTGACGAGGTGCCGCACGACTCCGTGCCGGCCGGGACCGAGATGGCGTTGAACGCAGCCTGCACCGAGGCACAGGTCTGGCTCGAGGCTCCGTAGAGCTCCTTCGCCGAGGCGGTGGCGCCGTTGCGGGCCGCGGCATACGTGCTGCCGGAGGTGAGCTTGGTCGAGAGGGTGCGGTACCAGACCTTCTCGATGTTGGAGCGGCCGGCGCCGGTCACGGCCGGGGCCCCGCCACAGGTCGAGCTGTTGTAGCTCACGCCGTTGATGGTCTTGGCGCCCGAGCCCTCCGAGGCCATGTAGAACCAGTGGTTGAGCGCGCCCGAGGAGTAGTGCGGGTCGAGGTTCTTGGTGTTGGTCGACCAGCAGTCCGGGCTCGAGCCGTCCTTGCTCGGCTTGTCCATGTAGCGCAGCGGCGTGCCGTTGCCGTTGATGTTGATCTTCTCGCCGATGAGGTAGTCGCCGACGTCGGTGGCGTTGCTGGCGTAGAACTCGACTGCCGCGCCGAAGATGTCGGACGTGGCCTCGTTGAGCCCGCCTGCATCGCCGCTGTAGTTGAGGTTGGCGGTGTTCTCGGTGACACCGTGGCTCATCTCATGGGCGGCGACGTCGATCGACGTGAGCGGCCGGGTGTTGCCCGAGCCGTCGCCGTAGGTCATCTGGGTGCCGTCCCAGAAGGCGTTGACGTAGGCGTTGCCGTAGTGCACGCGGCTGCGCGCACCGGTCCCGTTGTTCCAGATGCCGGCGCGGCCGAGGACCGAGTTGTAGTAGGCGTAGGTCTTCTCGGCGCCGTACTGGGCGTCGACGCCCGCCGTCTGGCGCGAGGTCGTCGAGCCGTTGCCCCAGATGTTGTCGGCGTCGGTGAACTGCGTGCCGGTCCCGGACGTGGCGCCGTTGAGGTCGGTCGTGTAGTTGCCCACCGAGTCCCGCAGGAGCCACGAGCTGCCCGACTGGGTCGAGTTGAGGGTCACCTGGCCGGAGTACTGCGAGTTGCCGGTGCCCACCTTGATGTCGTCCCAGCTGTGGACGATGGCACCGGTGTCGGCGTCGACGAGGGTGTGCAGCCGCGTCGGTGTCTGGTCGGGCTTGACGCCCTCGGTGACGACCTCCCAGGCGAGACGCGGCGAGTCACCACCGGCCCACACGACGAGCTCGCTGTCCTTGACCACTGACGATTCCCCCGCCTTTCTGGCGGCCACGCCACGAGCCTCGGAGTCACTCTTCCTCGGCGTCGTCGATGCGACGGCTGCCCGCCCGGACGCGTTGAAGTGCACGTCCTCCTTGGACCCACGAGCCGAGTTCTGCACGACGAGGTCACCGCCGATGACCCGCAGCCCCTTGAAGGTGCGCTCGTAGCGGACGTGCTGGGTGCCGTCCGGGTCCGTGACCACGGAGCGCACGACGAGCTTCTCGTCCTTCGACAGGCCGAGAGCAGCGTGGTCGCGCTGGGCGTCGACCTTGGCGGTGGGGGTCGGGCTCGGGCCGGCCCCGAGGCCGAGGGCGCCGGCCACGGGCAGCGCGAGGGGAAGGGCCAGTGCGGCGGTGACCGCCATGGCTCCGGTGGAACGTCGAATCACGTCGTGCCTCTTCTCGATCGGGCAGCACAGGGTGACGTGCTGCCACAGATGAAAGCGTCGTCCCCCTCCGGTGCGGCCGTTGGTGTGCCACGGGCTTCGGCGCGATCCGACCCAACCGGCGGACGCCGGTGTGCGTCAACGAATCTGACCAATCCTTTGCCAAACCCGGACCTTGTCAGGGCGCGGCACACCCCGGGTCAAGTCACGGTCAAGAATCGGTCAAGTGGCCCGGGTCCACGTCGTGCGGCGCACCCCGGAGGGCACGCCCGGCGCGGGGGCCGGGGTCACGTTCCCATACCCTGCGGGGGTGAGTGAGCCCATTCCGCGGATCCGTCGCCAGATCCTCCTGGCCAACCTCGTGGCCCAGGTGGGGATCATCCTCACCGGCGGCCTCGTCCGCCTCACCGGCAGCGGGCTGGGCTGTCCCACATGGCCCGAATGCGTGCCCGGCTCCTACGTCCCGGTGCGGGAGCAGGCAGAGGGGTTCCACAAGGTCATCGAGTTCGGCAACCGCACGCTGACCGGGGTCCTCGCGATCGTCGCCGTGCTCGCGGTCTGGGCGGTGTGGCGGTGGACACCGGTCCGCCGACTCAAGATCGCCGCCGTGACCGTCCTCGTCGGTGTCGCGTTCCAGGCGGCGCTCGGTGGGGTCACCGTCCTCACCGACCTGCACCCGGTCACCGTCGCCGCGCACTTCCTCGTGTCGGCGGGGCTCGTGGCCGCCGCGGCATACCTCTGGTTCGCACGGGACGAGCACGACGGCACGGCACGCCCCGTCGTCCCGGAGCTCGTGCGCCGGGTCGCGTGGCTCACCTGCGCCGTGGCCGCCGTCGTCCTCACGCTCGGCACCGTCGTCACCGGTTCGGGTCCGCACTCCGGCGACGCCGACGCTCCCGCGCGGTTCGGCTTCGACCCGCGCACCATCTCGTGGCTGCACGCCGACTCGGTGATGCTCTTCGTGGGGCTCGTGGTCGCGGTCTGGCTCGCGTCCCGGCTCTCGTCGGCTCCCGCCTCCGCCGGCCGGGCCTGGCGGGCGGTGCTGCTCGTCACCCTCGCCCAGGGTGCGGTGGGCTACGTCCAGTACCTCACGGACCTGCCCGAAGTCCTGGTCCTGACCCACATGTTCGGCGCCGCGGCCCTCGTCGTGGCCCTCACCCACGGCGTGCTGTCGCTTCGGGAGATTGCACAAGACTAGTTGCACAACAGTTCTTGTGGGTTTATCGTTTCCGACATGACCCGCGACGAACGACCCCCGGCCCCTTCCGGCCCCATGCCACCCGACGGCGTCCGCACGATCACCGACGCCAAGGCCCTCTCGGCGATGGCGAACCCGTTCCGCTCCCGCATGATGGACGCCCTCAAGGTTGACGGCCCTTCGACGGCCAGCGGCCTCGCCGCCCGGACCGGTCAGGCGGTCGGCTCGGCCAGCCACCACCTCAAAGTGCTCAGCGAGGCCGGCCTCGTCGAGGAGGCCCCCGAGCTCGCCAAGGACCGCCGCGAGAGGTGGTGGCGCCTCGTCGACCCCGGCACCCGCTGGTCCCGCGGCGACTTCGCGTCGGACACCGCCGCCGTGACGGCCGCCTACGCCGCGGAGGCCCTGGCCCTGCAGCGCCAGTTCGAGCGGGTCCAGGAGTGGAACGCCAACGCCGCAACGGTCCCCGAGTGGGACGACGCGGCCTTCGCCACCCAGAACTGGATGCGGCTCACGCCCGACGAGATGCGCGAGATGGCGGTGGAGATCGTCGAGGTGCTCGTCCGATGGAGCCGGCGCGAGGTCCCCGACGACGGCGAGGAGCGCGAGTCCGTCTTCGTCTTCTCCCGCGGCTTCCCGGCCCAGCCGTGAGCGAACTCCCTCCCCCGCTCGGGGCCAACCGCAACTTCCGCCTGCTCTGGGCCGGCGAAGGCATCAGCGTCCTCGGGTCGATGACGACGACGGTGATCTTCCCGCTCATCGCCGTCACCGAGTTCGGCGCCGGGCCGTTCTGGATGGGACTGCTCGCCGGCGCGATCTGGCTGCCGTGGCTCGTCCTCGGCCTGTTCGCCGGCGCCTGGGTGGACCGCTCCGACCCCCGGCGGGTCATGATGGCGGCCGACCTCACCGCGGCGGCAGCGGTCCTGTCAGTGCCGGTCGCCTGGGCCGCCGACGTCCTCACCCTCCCCCACCTCGTCGTCACCGCACTGGGAGTCGGCTGCTCCACGGTCTTCTTCCGCACGGCATACACGGCGTTCCTCCCCCGGGTGGTCTCGAGCGACGACCTCGAGCGCGCCAACGCACGCCTCTTCGGCACGGAGTCCGCGATGCAGATCGGCGGACCCGGTGTGGGTGGCCTTCTCGTGCAGGTCTTCTCGGCTGCGTATGCCGTGGTGGTCGACGTCGTGGGCTACCTCGCGTCGTTCCTGGCCCTGGCCCGCATGCGGCCGGAGGAGCTCGCGCCCGCGTCGGAGCAGCCGCCCCGGCGCCCGATGACCACGCTGGTCCGCGAGGGCGTGGCGATCGTCGCGCGCGACCCCTTCCTCCGCTACTTCGCGATCACGGGTGGGGTGAGCAACTTCGCGCTCACCGGCTACAGCGCCCTGCTCGTCCTGTTCATGGTCAGCGACCTGGGACTGGCACCGGGCTCGGTGGGGCTCGTCATGGCCGTCGGCGCCGCGGGCGGCCTGCTCGGCGCGACGGTGGCGACCAGGACCACCACCTGGCTGGGTGGCGCGGGCGCGCTGCGGTGGCTGCAGGTGCTCGGCGGGCCGCCGGCCTTGCTCGTCGGCCTGGCGTGGGCGGGCCCGGGCGCCGCGCTCATCGGCGTGGGGTCGGTCCTCGTGGGAATGGGAGTCGTCGGCGCCAACGTCGTCCGCCGGTCCTTCACCATGCGCTACGTCCCGACCGAGCTGCTCGGGCGCACCACCGCGACCTCGGCCGTCCTCAACTTCGGGACGATGCCGCTCGCCGGACTCGCTGCGGGCGTGCTCGGCACGTGGCTCGGGGTCCGCGAGACGATCCTGCTCATGGCCGGGCTCCACGCGGCCTGCTCCATGGCGGTCTTCATCGGCCCCTTCCGCAGCGGCCGGGACCTTCCGAGCACGCCGTCGGAGGGGTTGACCTCCGCCACGGTGGTCGCACCGGGAGCGGCGGCCCGACCGAGGCAGGTGCCCCGCGTGTCCCGGTGAACCCTCAGGTCGCGAGCCGCCTGACGACGGTCCATTCCGCCACCTGGCGGGCATCCCCCTGAGCCGTCACCGCGTCGAGGAAGTCCTCGCGTGCCATGCGCAGCAGCACGGTGTCCTCCACCGCGGTGATCGTCGCGGTCCGCGGGACGTCGCGCAGCAGGCCGATCTCACCGAAGTAGTCGCCCGGCCCCTCGCGGCGCAGGACGCGCTCCCCCTGGGTGACCTCGACCTGTCCGCTCTCGACGATGTAGAAACCGTCGGACTCCGCCCCCTCACTGAGCACGACCTCGCCCGCGAGGACGGAGACGTGGGTGAGGCCACGGGCCAGCCCGTCGAGGACTGCCGGCGACAGCGGCGAGAAGATGTCGACGGACCTGAGGAGCGGGAGGTCGGCGGGCTCGCGGAGCCTGTCGTCGAGACGCCGCATCTCGCCGAGGCCGAGCACGGAGACCAGCCCCACGGGCAGCGCGATGACGAGCAGGGACCACCGCAGCCCGAGCCACTCGATGAGGAACGGCATGACGACGGCACCGATCGCCATCGTCGAGATGAAGCAGGTCTCCAGCGCACCGAACACCCGGCCGAGGACGGCCTCGGGCGTCACCCGCTGGATCACCGTGTCGAGGTTGACGTCCACGAGGGGGTTCCCCAGACCCAGCAGGAGGACGGCGGCGAAGCAGGCCCAGGGCGAGACCATGGCCGTGACGAGGATCAGGGGCAGCGACCAGAGGAGGACTCCGGCGGTGAGGTCCCCTGCCAGCCGCCCCCTCGAAGACCGCGCGATCGCGACGAACCCACCGAGCACCGATCCGACCCCGAACACGGACTGGAGGTAGCCCAGCCCTTCCGGGCCGGTCCCGAGGACCTCCGCCGCCATGACGACCATGAAGACCGCCGAGGCGCCGGCGACGATCGTCTGGAGGCTGGCCGCCACCGTGACGAGCACGAGTCCCCTGTCCCGACCGATGGCCCGGAAACCCTCCATCGACTCGGCCAGGAAACCGGGTGCGGCCTCGGCCTCCTCGGTCGACGCCCCCGACCGCCGTTCCCGGGCTGCCCGCGGAGGGACGCGCAGTCCGAGGACCAGGCTCAGCGACCAGAGGAAGGTGGCGGCATTGAGCACGAAGACCACCGGCACCGAGCTGATGCCGATGAGCAGGCCACCGAGGGCCGGTCCGACGAAGAACGCCAGCGACTCGATGGTGCTCGCCGTGCCGTTCGCCGCCGTGAGCTCCTCCGGGCGCTCGGCCAACACCGGCAGCATCGAGCGCTGCGCGACCATGAACGGCGTCGCGAACAGGCCCGGGAGGGTCGCCAGGACGTAGATCGTCCACGGGGGTGCGTCGAGGAAGAGGCACACGGCTCCGGCGGTCACGAGGAGGACGCGGGCGAGGTCGGAGAGGATCATGACCCGCTTGAGTGGCATCCGGTCGACCAGCGCCGAGCTGAACGGTGCGCACAGGGCGATCAGGGCGAACCGGACCCCCATCCAGACCCCGACCGCCTGCGCCCCACCGATGTCGTAGGCCCACACGGCGACGGCGGTGCCATAGGCCCAGTCACCGATCGCGGACCCGGCGAAGGCGAGCTGGACACGGCGCAGGTTCGGGTTGCGGAACACTGCCCGCAGCGACTCACGTGTCTCGCGCAGGGTGCCGGCCACGCCGGTGGAAGCGTCGTCCTGGCGTTCGGGGAGCGCCTCTCCGACCTCAGACATCGCGACGTGCTCTCAACACCCACCTCCTCGAGGTGTGAGTGAGCCCCAGCGAGCTCGGCTCCCAGCCAACCAGACGCGCGGCCGAACCATGGGCGGGTTCGCGAAACTCGTGGGACCCCGACCTCGCCGCTCAGGGAGTGCGCCGCCGGTTCAGCCGATGGCGAGGTGGAGCAGCGGGTCGACCGCGACCGCGAGGAAGAGGAGCGTGACGTAGGTGATCGAGAAGTGGAACAGCCGCATCGGCTTGAGCACCTTGGTCGCCGCTCCCTCCTTGGCCAGGCGCAGGAGACGGTGTGCTTCACCGATGAAGACGACGCCACTGGCCACGGCCGCCACGAGGTAGATCCAGCCCATGTCGGCCACCGGCACCAGGGCCAGCGACACCGCGACCATGACCCAGCTGTAGGCAACGATCTGGCGGGCGACGGCGACGGCTCCGCGCTCGACCGGGAGCATGGGGACGTGGGCGTTGGCGTAGTCGTCCTTGAACGCCATCGACAGCGGCCAGTAGTGCGGCGGGGTCCAGAAGAAGATGACGAGGAAGAGGATGACGGCGGGCCACCCGACGCTCCCGGTCACCGCGGACCACCCGATGAGGGTCGGCATGCAGCCGGCGACCCCACCCCACACGATGTTCTGGGAGGTGCGTCGCTTGAGGACCATCGTGTAGAGGACGGCGTAGAGGACGATGGCGGCGAGCGACAGCAGCGCCGACGCGAGGTTGACGAGGACGACGAACCAGGCGGTCGAGATCACCGTGAGCGCCAGTCCGAAGACGACGCCCGCCCTCGGCGTCACCTCACCGGTCACCATGGGCCGGTTGCGCGTGCGATCCATGAGCGCGTCGATGTCGCGGTCGTAGACGCAGTTGAAGGTGTTGGCCGCGCCGGCACTCAGCGTGCCACCGACCAGCGTGGCCACGACGAGCCACAGGTCAGGGACACCGCGCTCGGCCAGGAACATCACCGGAACCGTTGTCACGAGCAGCAGCTCGATGATGCGCGGCTTGGTGAGGGCCACGTAGTTGCCGACCGACCGTTTCCAGCCCGTCGTCGGTCGAGCCGACGAGGCGGTGGTGATCGGGGGGGTGGCCACGGCGTCCTTCGGGGGTGCACTGGAGCGGTCGGTCGGACCGAGTCTAACCGTGGCCACCCATGCAGCGAGACACGGTCGTCCATGGCGCTGAGGTCCGGTCTAGGGTGGGTTTCGACCGTTTGACCTGCATCACATTGCCGCGACGTCAGAGAGGCTTCACGTGACCACCACCACGACGAAGGCAGGCGGGTCACGCGCCCGCCGTACCACCACCGCCAAGGCCCAGCGCTCGAGCGAGATCGCCCGCCCGACAGCACGCAAGGCGAAGTGGAACGACCTCGACGTCCGTGCGGTGGACACCATCCGCGTCCTGGCGGCCGACGCGGTGCAGAAGGTCGGCAACGGACACCCCGGCACGGCCATGAGCCTGGCGCCCGCGGCATACCTGCTCTTCCAGAACGTCATGACGCACGACCCCTCCGACCCGACCTGGCTCGGGCGTGACCGCTTCGTCCTCTCGTGCGGGCACTCCAGCCTCACCCAGTACATCCAGCTCTACCTGTCGGGCTACGGCCTGGAGCTCAAGGACCTCAAGGCGCTGCGCACCTGGGGCTCGCTCACCCCCGGCCACCCCGAGGTCCACCACACCCCCGGCGTCGAGATCACCACCGGCCCGCTCGGCTCGGGCCTTGCCTCCGCCGTGGGCATGGCGATGGCCCAGCGCCGTCAGCGCGGTCTGCTCGACCCCGACGCCAAGGCCGGCCAGAGCCCGTTCGACCACCACGTCTGGGTCATCGCCTCGGACGGCGACCTCATGGAGGGCGTGGCCTCGGAGGCCAGCTCGCTCGCGGGCCACCAGGAGCTCGGCAACCTCACCGTCCTCTACGACGCCAACCAGATCTCGATCGAGGACGACACCGACATCTCGTTCTCGGAGGACGTCGCCAAGCGCTACGAGTCCTACGGCTGGAACGTCGTCGACATCGACTGGCGCCAGAGCAACGACCCGGCCGGCTCGGCCGACTACGTCGAGGACGTCGACGCCCTGCTCACGGCCCTCAACGGCAGCAGGAAGTCGGCCAAGCCGACCCTGATCCGGCTGCACACCGTCATCGCCTGGCCGGCCCCGACCAAGAAGGGCACCGGCAAGTCCCACGGGTCCGCCCTCGGCGACGAGGAGATCGCTGCCCTCAAGGAGATCCTCGGGTTCGACCCCAAGAAGACCTTCGAGGTCGACAAGGACGTCCTGGCCCACGCCCGCAAGGTCAAGGCCCGGGGCAAGGCCGCGCACAAGGACTGGAACACGAGCTACGCGGCCTGGCGACGCTCGAACAAGGACGCCGCCGCGCTCCTCGACCGCCTCGTCGCCGGTGAGCTCCCCGAGGGTCTCGACGCAGCGCTGCCGACCTTCCCCGCCGACGACAAGGGCATCGCCTCGCGCGCCGCCTCCGGCAAGGTGCTCGCAGCGCTCGCACCGGTCATGCCCGAGCTCTGGGGTGGCTCTGCCGACCTCGCCGAGTCCAACAACACCACCATGGCCGGAGAGCCGTCCTTCGTGCCGAAGTCGAAGCAGACGGCCGAGTGGAAGGGCGGCCCCTACGGCCGCACGCTCCACTTCGGCATCCGCGAGAACGGCATGGGGATGATCCTCAACGGCATCGCGCTCGAGGGTCTGACTCGCCCCTACGGCGGCACCTTCCTCGTCTTCTCCGACTACATGCGGCCGGCCGTGCGGCTCGCCGCCATCCAGCAGCTCCCGGTGACCTTCGTGTGGACGCACGACTCCATCGGCCTCGGCGAGGACGGTCCGACCCACCAGCCGATCGAGCACCTCGCCGCCCTCCGGGCCATGCCCGGCCTCGACGTCGTCAGGCCCGCGGACGCCAACGAGACGTCCGCGGCCTGGGGCGCGGTCCTGCGCAACGCCCGTCCGGCCGCCCTCGCGCTCAGCCGCCAGGCGCTCCCGACGATCGACCGCTCGACGCACGCCAAGGCGAGCAACGTCGCCAAGGGCGGCTACGTCCTCGTCGACGGCGGCGACGACGGCAAGCAGTCCCCCGAGGTCATCCTCGTGGCCACCGGCTCCGAGGTCTCCGTCGCCCTCGACGCCCGTCTCGCGCTGGAGAAGTCCGGGGTCCGCACGCGCGTCGTCTCCATGCCGTGCCGCGAGTGGTTCGACGAGCAGAGCAAGAGCTACCGCGACAAGGTCCTGCCACCGGCCGTGCGCGCTCGCGTGAGCGTCGAGGCCGGCGTGGCCCAGGGGTGGCGCGAGATCGTCGGGGACGCCGGTCGCTCGATCAGCATCGAGCACTTCGGAGCCTCGGCCGACGCCAAGACGCTCTTCACCGAGTTCGGCTTCACGCCCGACGCCGTCGTCAAGGCAGCCAAGGAGTCCATCAAGGCGGCGAAGGCCGGTGCCGGCGTGGCCGGTGCCGTGGAGACCGCGCCCCGCCTCCGCAAGGACACCGGAACCGACGTGCCCACCACGAAGAAGCCTGCCCGCAAGAGCGCGGCCAAGGCTGGGAAGTGAGTCCCATGACCGACAGCACCGCACTCAAGGCCCTCGCCGACAACGGCGTCTCCATCTGGCTCGACGACCTCAGCCGGGAGCGGCTCACCTCGGGCAACCTCCAGGAGGTCATCGACACCAAGGGCGTCGTCGGCGTCACGACCAACCCGTCGATCTTCCAGGTCGCCCTCTCCGACGGCGAGAGCTACAGCGAGCAGGTCGCCGAGCTCGCCACCGACAACAAGACCCTCGACGAGGCGGTCACGGCGATGACGACGCAGGACGTCCGCGACGCCTGCGACGTCCTGCTCCCGGTCTTCGAGGCCACCGACGGGCTCGACGGGCGTGTCTCCATCGAGGTCGACCCCCGGCTCGCCCACGAGACCGACAGGACCGTGGCACAGGCCAAGGAGCTGTCGGCGCTCGTCGACCGCCCCAACCTGCTCGTCAAGATCCCGGCGACCGTCGAGGGCCTCCCCGCGATCACCCGGGTCATCGCCGAGGGCATCTCGGTCAACGTCACGCTGATCTTCAGCCTCGACCGCTACCGCGCGGTGATGAACGCCTTCCTCACCGGCCTCGAGCAGGCACGAGAGGCGGGCAAGGACCTCAGCACGCTCGAGTCGGTCGCCTCGTTCTTCGTCTCGCGCGTCGACTCCGAGGTCGACAAGCGGCTCGACGCCATCGAGGGCCAGCACGCCGAGGCCGCCAAGGGTCTCAAGGGCAAGGCGGCGATCGCCAACGCCCGCCTCGCCTACCAGGCCTTCGAGGAGGTGTTCTCGACGCCGCGCTGGAAGAGCCTCGAGGCGGACGGCGCCGAGCCGCAGCGCCCCCTGTGGGCCTCCACGGGCGTCAAGGACCCGGCATACCCGGACACCATGTACGTCACCGAGCTCGTCGCCCCGGGCACGGTCAACACCATGCCCGAGAAGACCCTCGACGCGGTCAAGGACCACGGCGAGATCACCGGCAACACCATCGAGGGCACCTACGAGGAGTCGGCCGAGGTCCTGGACGCCCTCGAGCGTCTCGGCATCTCCTACTCCGACGTCACCGCCCAGCTCGAGAAGGAGGGCGTCGACAAGTTCGAGAAGTCGTGGGAGGAGCTGCTCGCCGGAGTGCAGGCCGAGCTCGACAAGGTCGCTCGATGAGCAGCCTCGAGGTCACCGCACGCGGTGCCGCCGCCGACGCCATCTCGGCCCACGTCCCCACCCTCGTGGAGGACCAGGTGGCCAGCCGACTGTTCGCCCGGGACGCCACCCTCTGGGGCAAGGGCGCCGAGGAGGAAGCCGGCAAGCGGCTGTCGTGGGTGGGCCTGGCCCGGTCGTCACGTCCGTTGCTCGGCGAGATCTCGGCGCTGCGCGAGGAGCTGCGTGAGGACGGCGTGTCCCGCATCGTGCTCTGCGGGATGGGCGGCTCGTCGCTGGCTCCCGAGGTCATCTGCGCCACGGCCGGGGTCGACATCGTCGTCCTCGACTCGTCGGCTCCCGACGTCGTCCGGCGTGCCGTGACGACCCACCTCGACCGGACCGCTGTCGTCGTCTCCTCGAAGTCGGGGTCGACGGTCGAGACGGACTCGCAGCGACGGGCCTTCGAGGCGGCGTTCGCCGAGGCCGGGATCGACCCGACCCGCCGGATCGTCATCGTCACCGACCCGGGCAGCCCGCTCGACGGCGAGGCACGCACGGCCGGCTACCGCGTCATCAACGCCGACCCCGACGTCGGTGGCCGCTACTCCGCGCTCACGGCGTTCGGCCTCGTCCCGTCCGGGCTCGCCGGTGCGGACGTCGGCGCACTGCTCGACGACGCCGAGGCGGTCGCCGACCTGCTCGCCGCTGACGACGAGGGCAACCCGGCCCTGCGCCTCGGTGCTGCCATGGGTGGCACGAAGCCGCTGCGCGACAAGCTCGTCCTCGTCGACGCCGGCACCGAGAACGTCGGCTTCGGGGCGTGGGCCGAGCAGCTCATCGCCGAGTCCACCGGCAAGGACGGCACCGGCATCCTCCCGGTGGTCGCCGACGGCGACGCCCCCGACCACACCTACGCCGACGCCAACGTCGTGCGCCTCGTCGCGTCCGCCGACGACGACGACCCCGTCGAGGTCCTCGCGGACGCGCCGCCGCGCCACCCCGACTCGATCGCGGCCGAGCAGCCCGGACCGGCCGACGAGGTTCCCGAGGCCAACCTCGGCGACAGTGGCTCGCTCATCACCGTCTCGGGGACGCTCGGCGCCCAGCTGCTCCTCTGGGAGGTCGCGACCGCGGTCGCCGGCCGACTGCTCGGGATCAACCCGTTCGACCAGCCCGACGTCGAGAGCGCCAAGAAGGCCGCGCGAGGTCTCCTCGAGCAGGCAGGCACGACCGCCGAGGAGCCCGCGTTCGTCGACGGCTCCGTCGAGGTTCGGGCGCTGGGCGGCGACTGGCTCGGCGACGCGAGCTCCTTGCCCGCAGCCGTGACCGCACTGCTCGACCAGCTCGACGACTCGAGCGGCTACGTCGCCGTGATGGTCTACCTCGACCGCGAGGAGGACGCCGACCTCGAGCAGGTGGCCCGAACCCTGTTCGACCACACCGGCCGTCCCGTGACGTTCGGGTGGGGTCCCCGCTTCCTGCACTCGACAGGTCAGTACCACAAGGGCGGCCCCGCCAACGGGGTCTTCATCCAGGTCACCGCCGAGCCCGAGGAGGACCTCGCGGTTCCCGGCCGCGACTTCACCTTCGGCGAGTTCATCGCGGCACAGGCCGGGGGCGATGCCCAGGTCCTCGCCGAGCACGACCGCCCCGTCCTGCGCCTGCACCTCACCAGCCACCACCGCGGGCTGAGCCAGGTGCGGTCCGCCCTCTCGACCTCAGGAGACTGATGAGCCCGGCGCGTGTGACCGCGACACACAACCCCCTGCGCGACCCGCGCGACAAACGGCTCCCCCGCATCGCGGGCCCCTGCAGTCTCGTCCTCTTCGGCGTCACCGGGGACCTCGCCCGCAAGAAGCTCATGCCGGCGATCTACGACCTGGCCAACCGCGGCCTGCTCCCGCCGGGCTTCTCGCTCATCGGGTTCGCGCGCCGCGACTGGGCCGACCAGGACTTCGGCAAGATCGTCTACGAGTCGGTCAAGGAGCGCTCTCGCACGCCGTTTCGTGAGGACGTCTGGCGCTCGCTCAGCGAGGGCATCCGCTTCGTCCCCGGGACATTCGACGACCCCGCGGCCTTCGACCTGCTCACCGAGACCGTCAAGGACCTCGACGAGCAGCGCGGCACCGGAGGCAACCACGCCTTCTACCTGTCCATCCCGCCGTCGTTCTTCGCGACCGTCTGCGAGCAGCTCAAGCGCTCGGGGCTGTCGACACCCGACGCCGAGTCCTGGCGGCGCGTCGTCATCGAGAAGCCCTTCGGTCACGACCTCAGGAGCGCGCGCGAGCTCAACGAGATCGTCGCCGACGTCTTCCCCCCGGACTCGGTCTTCCGGATCGACCACTACCTCGGCAAGGAGACCGTCCAGAACCTCCTGGCCCTGCGCTTCGCCAACCAGATGTTCGAGCCGGTCTGGAACAGCCACTACGTCGACCACGTCCAGATCACCATGGCCGAGGACATCGGCATCGGCGGTCGGGCGGGCTACTACGACGGCATCGGCGCCGCCCGTGACGTCATCCAGAACCACCTGCTCCAGCTGCTCGCCCTCACGGCCATGGAGGAGCCGGTGTCGTTCGACGCCGAACACCTGCGCAGCGAGAAGGAGAAGGTCCTCTCGGCAGTCCGGCTGCCCAAGGACCTCGCCAAGGGCACGGCCCGGGGGCAGTACGCCCGCGGCTGGCAGGGCGGCGAGGAGGTCGGCGGCTACCTCGAGGAGGAGGGCGTCCGCGCGCGCTCGTCCACCGAGACGTATGCCGCGGTCAAGCTCGAGGTCGACACCCGCCGTTGGGCGGGGGTTCCCTTCTACCTGCGGACCGGCAAGCGGCTCGGCAAGCGCGTCACCGAGATCGCGGTCGTCTTCAAGAAGGCGCCCCACCTCCCCTTCGCGGACACCGCGACCGAGGAGCTCGGTCAGAACGCCGTCGTCATCCGGGTCCAGCCCGACGAGGGGGTGACCATGCGCTTCGGCGCCAAGGTCCCCGGGGCGCAGATGGAGGTGCGTGACGTGACGATGGACTTCGGCTACGGCCGCGCCTTCACCGAGAGCTCACCTGAGGCCTACGAGCGGCTCATCCTCGACGTCCTCCTCGGCGAACCGCCGCTCTTCCCGCGGCACGAGGAGGTCGAGCTCTCCTGGCAGATCCTCGACCCGATCGAGGAGTTCTGGTCCAAGCACAACAGCCACATCGACCAGTACGTCTCGGGCACGTGGGGGCCGGAGAGCGCCGACGACCTCATGCGCCGTGACGGCCGCGAATGGAGGCTCCCGTGATCGTCGACCTGCCCAGCACCACGACCGTCGACATCTCCAAGAAGCTCGTCCGGCTGCGCTCCGACACCGGCTCGATGGCGCTGACCCGGGTGCTCACCCTCGTGGTCGCCGTCCACGAGAGCGAGGCCGACGCGGCCATCGAGACCGCCAACGACGCGAGCCGGCAGCACCCCTGCCGGATCATCGTCGTCGTCACGGCCAACCGTCGTGGCGCGGCCCGGCTCGACGCGCAGATCCGTATCGGCGGTGATGCCGGTGCCAGCGAGGTCGTCGTCCTGCGCCTCTTCGGCCCGTTGGCCGCCCACGGCCGCGCCGTGGTCACACCGCTCCTGCTGGCCGACGCCCCGATCGTGGCGTGGTGGCCCACCGACCCGCCCAAGGACCCGGCCGCCGACCCGATCGGCGCCATGGCACAGCGACGCGTCACCGACGTGTCCCGGGCCAAGGGCACGCCGAAGTCCGTCCTCGGGCGGCTCGCACGGTCGTACGCGCCCGGCGACACCGACCTGTCGTGGTCGCGGATCACGCTGTGGCGAGCCCTGCTCACCGCCGCGCTGGACCAGGCACCGTTCGAGCCGGTCACCTCGGTCACCGTCACCGGTGGGTCGGACTCACCCTCGGCCGAGCTGCTCGCCGGGTGGCTGGCCAAGCGCCTGCGCTGCCCCGTCACCCTCGTGCCGTCACGCGTGGGCAGCGGGATCATCAGCGTCCGGCTCGACCGGGCCAGCGGCCCCCTCGACCTAGTCCGTCCGCCGAACGGCACCTCGGCGACGTTGTCCCAGCCCGGGACGCCGGAGCGCACCATCGCCCTCCCGCCGCGCAGCGACGCCGAGTGCCTCGCCGACGAGCTGCGCCGTCTCGACCCGGACGAGCCCTACGCCGACGCCCTGCGCGACGGGCTCGACGGTGTGAGCCACTCGCGTCGCACCTCGACCGAGTCGCAGCGGATGGGCATCACCCCGTCGGTCGCCGAGGCCCGCGAGGACGCCGAGCGCATCAAGCGCGAGTCGTCGGCCGGCGCCAGCTCAGCGATGGTCGAGGCGGCGCCGATGCCCGACAAGAGCGACGACCCGGCACAGGTGCAGCAGGCAGCGGCCACGAAGCTCGAGAAGGTCCGCACCAAGCGAGCGGCCAAGAAGTGACCGGAGGAACCGTGAGCACGTCACACCACACCGCACCCGTCGGCGACGCCGAGGTGGTCGTCCATCCCGGTAAGCAGGCGCTGGCCGACGCCATCGCTGCTCGGCTGGTCACCGCCATCCTCGACGCCCAGGCGAGCCGCGGTGTCGCACACCTCTCGCTCACCGGCGGGTCGCTCGGCTCCGACATCTGGGCGTCCGTGGCCGCGTCCCCCGCCCGCGCGTCCGTCGACTGGTCGCAGGTCGAGCTCTGGTGGGGTGACGAGCGCTACCTCCCCGCCGGGGACGAGGACCGCAACGACGTCCAGAACGACGCAGCCGGGCTCGCCTCGCTCCCCCTCGATCCCGCCAAGGTGCACCGGGTCCCGGGACCTGACGCGTCGGAGAGCGCCGAGGCGAGCGCGACGGCATACGGAGAGAGCATGAGGGCCAGCGGCGCCGGGGCCTTCGACGTCATGATCCTCGGGGTGGGCCCCGACGGGCACGTGGCCTCGCTCTTCCCGGGGCACCCGGCGCAGCAGACGACCGACGCCATCGCCATCGCGGTGCACGACTCCCCCAAGCCGCCGCCGGACCGCGTGAGCCTGACCTTCGAGGCGCTGCGCCGCTCGCGCGAGGTGTGGTTCGTCGTCGCGGGTGCGGACAAGGCCGAGGCTGTGGCCGCCGGGGTCTCCGGCGCACCGCCGGAGCGCAGTTCGGCGGCCCAGGTGCGGGGCGAGGAGCGCACCCTCTGGCTCCTCGACGCCGACGCGGCCCAGCAGCTCTGAACCGACCGCACGACGACAGCCCCGGCATGGTGCCGGGGCTGTCGTCATGATCGGCTCACGCCGCGGCGGGCATCAGCCCGCAGAGGACTACTGGATGAGTCCGCGACCACGGAGCGTGCCCAGTGCCTCGTCGAGGATGGCTTCGCCGTCCTTGTCGGACCGCCGCTCCTTGACGTAGGCGAGGTGCGTCTTGTAGGGCTCGACCTTGCTCGGCGCCGGGGGGTTGTCCTTGTCCTGACCCGCGGGGAACCCGCAGCGCGGGCAGTCCCACGTCTCCGGGATCTCGAGGTCCGCGTCCTGGGCGAAGCTCGGCCGCGTCTCGTGGCCGTTGGAGCACCAGAACGACACGTGCACGCGGGGCGCGGCCTCGCCACGCTCCGCCTCACCCATCGGCCCGGCTCCCACCCGGCTGCCCCGGATCGCGTTGCCACCACCAGCCATCGACATCAGCCTTCTTTCAGGTCGAACCGAGCAGGGTCAGGTCAGGTCAGGTCAGCCAGGTCAGGAGGCGAAGCGGTCTAGCACGCCCAGGGCCACGACGCAGGTGAACCAGACGACCGCGATGGCGATCGTGATGCGGTCCAGGTTGCGCTCGGCCACCGAGGACCCGCCGAGAGAGGTCGACATACCGCCACCGAACATGTCCGAGAGGCCACCACCCTTGCCCTTGTGCAGCAGGATGAGAAGGGTGAGGAAGAGCCCACCCAGGACCAGGAGGACCTGGAGTCCGATGCGTACCGCGTCCACGGTGCTCCTTCGGTAGTTCGAGAACGTCGCCCGGTGGGGCGCCGCTACAGGATACCTGCGATCGTCAGCTCGTCTTGTGGTGGTCGCGGAAGCGGCAGATCGCGGCGAACTCGGCCGGGTCGATCGACGCGCCGCCGACGAGGGCGCCGTCGACGTCCTCCTGCGACATGATCGCGGCGACGTTGCCGGACTTCACCGAACCGCCGTAGAGGATGCGGACCCGGTCGGCGAGGTCGCCGGAGTAGAGCTCGGCCAGGGCCGTGCGGATGGCACCGCACACCTCCCCGGCGTCCTCGGGCGTCGCGACCTCGCCGGTGCCGATGGCCCAGACGGGCTCGTAGGCGATGACGACGCTCGCGGCCTTGTCGGCGGGCAGCCCCTCGAGGCCGGCCCGAACCTGGGCGAGGACGTGCTCGACGTGGGTGCCGGCCTGCCGGATCTCGAGCCCCTCACCGACGCAGAAGATCGGTGTCAGGCCGTGCTCGTATGCCGCGGCGACCTTGGCGCGCACGACCTCGTCGGTCTCGGCGTGGTACTCGCGGCGCTCGCTGTGGCCGACGACGACGTAGGTGCAGCCGAGCTTGGCGAGGAAGGCGCCGCTGATCTCACCGGTGTAGGCACCGCTCGCGTGCTGGGAGAGGTCCTGCCCGCCATACCGGATGGCGAGCCGGTCACCGTCGACGAGGGTCTGCACACTGCGCAGGTCGGTGAACGGTGGCAGCACCGCGACCTCGACCCCGCCGTGGTCGTGCTTGGCGTCACGCAGCGTCCAGTCGAGCTTCTGGACGAGGTGCGTGGCCTGCAGGTGGTCGAGGTTCATCTTCCAGTTGCCCGCCATGAGCGGGACGCGCTGGACCGTGGTGGCCTTGGCCATGGTGGCGAGCTCAGCTTTCGTCGAGGACGGTGAGGCCGGGGAGGTCCTTGCCCTCGAGGTACTCGAGGCTGGCACCCCCGCCGGTGGAGATGTGGCCGAACTGGTCGTCGGTGAACCCGAGCTGGCGCACGGCCGCGGCCGAGTCGCCGCCGCCGACGACGGTGAGAGCACCGTCGGCGGTGATGTCGACGAGGGCCTTGGCGATCGCCGCGGTGCCCGCCGCATAGGGCGCCATCTCGAATGCACCCATGGGGCCGTTCCAGAAGACGGTGCGGCAGTCCGCGAGCTTCTCGGCGAACAGTGCCGACGACTCCGGGCCGATGTCGAGGCCCATCCGGTCGGACGGGATCGCGTCGATGCCGACGACCTCGTGGTCCGCGTCCGCCGAGAACTCGGTGGCAGCGACGACGTCGACGGGCAGCACGATCTCGACGCCGCGCTCCTGCGCCTGCTCGAGGTAGCCCTTGACGGTGTCGACCTGGTCGGACTCGAGGAGGCTCTTGCCGACCTCGTGGCCCTGGGCCTTGAGGAAGGTGAAGACCATGCCGCCACCGATGAGGAGGCGGTCCGCGGTCTGGATGAGGTTGTCGATGACCGCGAGCTTGTCGGACACCTTGGCGCCACCCAGCACCACGGCATACGGGCGTTCGGGGTCGGTCGTGAGGCGACGCAGGACGCCGACCTCGGTCTCGACGAGACCGCCGACGGCGGACGGGAGCAGCCGCGCGACGTCGAAGACCGAAGCCTGCTCGCGGTGCACGACGCCGAAGCCGTCCGAGACGAAGACGTCCGCGAGGCCAGCGAGGCTGCCCGCGAACTCGGCTCGCTCGTCGGCGGACTTCGCCGTCTCACCCGGGTTGAAGCGGAGGTTCTCGAGGAGCACGACATCGCCGTCGGCAGCCGACTCGACGGCTGCCTGCGCACTCTCGCCGACGGTGTCGGTCGCGAAGGTCACGTCGCGGCCGAGCAGCTCACCGAGACGGGTGGCGACGGGGGCCAGCGAGTACTTGTCCTCCGGGGAACCCTTTGGCCGCCCGAGGTGGGCGCACACGATGACGCGTGCGCCCCCCTCGGAGAGGGCCTTGATCGTCGGGACGGAGGCACGGATGCGCCCGTCATCGGTGATCGTGCTGCCCTCGAGCGGCACGTTGAGGTCGGACCGGACGAGGACGCGCTTGCCCTGCAGGTCGTCCAGGTCGGCGATCGACTTCATGTCGTCGTCCCGGTCAGAGCGAGGAGCCGACGAGGGTGACGAGGTCGGCGAGGCGGTTGGAGTAGCCCCACTCGTTGTCGTACCAGCCGACGACCTTGACCTGGTTGCCGATGACCTTGGTGAGGCCGGCGTCGAAGATGCAGGAGGCCGGGTCGGTCTCGATGTCCTTGGAGACGATCGCGTCCTCGGTGTAGACGAGGATGCCCTTGAGGGGGCCCTCGGCAGCGGCCTTGACCGCGGCGTTGACCTCCTCGACGGTGGTGTCGCGGCCGGCCTCGAAGGTGAGGTCGGTGGCGGAGCCGGTGGGGGTGGGGACGCGCAGGGCGTAGCCGTCGAGCTTGCCCTTAAGCTCGGGCAGGACGAGGGCGACGGCCTTGGCGGCGCCGGTCGTCGTCGGGACGATGTTGAGCGCGGCGGCGCGGGCACGACGCAGGTCCTTGTGCGGCCCGTCGTGGAGGTTCTGGTCACCGGTGTAGGCGTGGATCGTCGTCATGAGGCCCTTGACGATGCCGAACTCGTCGTTGAGGACCTTGGCCATCGGCGCCAGGCAGTTCGTCGTGCACGAGGCGTTGGAGATGATGGTGTGCTTGTCGGCGTCGTAGGCACCGTCGTTGACGCCCATGACGATGGTGACGTCCTCGTTCTTGGCGGGCGCCGAGATGATGACCTTCTTGGCGCCGTTGTCGACGTGGACCTTGGCCTGGGTGGCGTCGGTGAAGAATCCGGTCGACTCGATGACGACGTCGGCCCCGAGCTCGCCCCACTTGAGGTTGGCGGGGTCGCGCTCCGCGAAGACCTTGAACGTCTTGTCGCCGGCGGTGATGTCGGTGTCGGTCGAGGTGACGTCTCCGTCGAAGCGACCGAGGATCGAGTCGTACTTGAGCAGGTGCGCCAGCGTGGCGTTGTCGGTGAGGTCGTTGACGGCGACGATCTCGATGTCGGCGCCGGACGCGATCACGGCGCGGTAGAAGTTGCGGCCAATGCGGCCAAAGCCATTGATGCCAACGCGGACAGTCACGAGCGGTCTGCCTTCCGAGGAGGAGGAGGCGCGTGGACCAGCCACGCCACCGGTTACGTCAGCAACCCTAGTGCCGCCCAGTTCCCGTCCCGGCCGGTGGTCCGAACTACGGGCGAGTAACCGCCTACGCACTCGCCGCATTCTCGGGCCACCCGATCAAGGTCCCCTCGACCCGAGCTGCCACGTCGGGTGCAGGGGGACAAAGTCGGGTCGACCTCACGTCACGGTCCGACCCGGTCGCACACGACGGTCAGGCGGCGCTGATGGCTCCACGCAGCAGCGCCACGAGGCGTGCCGGGTTCTGCAGGTCGGACCAGGTCACCCTGATCACGGTGTAGCCGAGCCGACGCAGGCGGTCCTCCCGCCGCTTCTCGGCGAAGAGGGCGTCCGGGCCACCTTCGGTGTACTTGATCTTGCCGTCGAACTCGACCACCACCTTGGTCCCCTCGACGAGGAAGTCCACCCGCGCCACGAACTCTCCGTCCTCGTCGACGATGGTCACCTGCGGAACGAGTCGTATGCCGGCCGCGATCGCCAGGATGCCCAGCCTCGACTCCCCCACGGACTCCCGACGTGGGTCTGTGAGGACGAGCATGGTGCGGCACCGTGCACTCCCAGGCGTTCCCACGACCGCCGCGAAGGCCGCCTCGAGCTGCGCCCGGTCGACCAGACCGCGGTTCAGCGCGTTGTCACATGCGAGGGTTCCCGCGGTGGGGCCGGCGTCGATGGTGAAGCGCAGGAGGCTGCTGGCGACGTCCCGGGCGGGGAGCCCACCGACCCGCACCACCTCTCCATACGCGGGGCGCATCCGAAAGGCCTGAGTGAGGATCTCGTGACCGATGGGCCGCGTCAGATCGACCCGGGCGGGCAGGTTCGGCCAGATGGGCACGTCCTGCAACGACAGGGCGGAGGCATGGCTCACCACGGCATCGGGGTAGAGCAGCAGCCCGGCATGGATCAGCCGTCGATGACGCTGCTCGGACGAGAGCTCCGTGACTCCCACGGCATACACACCGCGGCACACGGACTCGATGACTCGCCTTCCACGCAGGCGTGCGAGCGCCTTCCGGTCGAGTGCAAGAGCGGCAGCCTCAGCCGTCGTGAACAACGCGAACGGGGTTCGCCCCACGGGGATCAGAGTGGTCATGGGACCACGGTGCGGACCACGGAAGGACACCGCCAGAGGCCCGTCAGCAGCTGTGGACGAGCGACCTGACAGATGATCGCTGTGGACAACCGGCCCCCTCACTCGACCCGACTTCGTCCCGCTGCACCCTCGTTGGCAACTCGGGTCGAGCGCCTCTGTATCGGGTGACCCGATAAACGGGCGGTCGACCCGAGGACGGACGGCGCCGGGGGGCTCAGCTGTCGAGCATGTCCGGCGTGAGGTTCGCGTCGGTGCCCGGGACGCCCAGGTCCTCGGCACGCTTGTCCGCCATGGCGAGCAGCCGCCGGATGCGCCCTGCCACGGCGTCCTTGGTCATCGCCGGCTGGGCCAGCTGGCCGAGCTCCTCGAGCGAGGCCTGCTTGTGCTGGAGCCGGAGCTGACCGGCCTCGCGCAGGTGGTCGGGGATGTCGTCGCCGAGGATCTCGAGGGCGCGACCGACCCGGGAGCCGGCAGCGACCGCGGCGCGGGCCGAGCGGCGGAGGTTGGCGTCGTCGAAGTTGGCGAGCCGGTTGGCCGTGGCCCGGACCTCGCGCCGCATCCGGCGCTCCTCCCAGGCCATGACGGCGTCGTGGGCGCCGAGGCGGGTCAGCATCGCGCCGATGGCGTCACCGTCGCGGATGACGACCCGGTCGATGCCACGGACCTCCCGGGCCTTGGCCTGGATGCCCAGCCGACGGGCGGCGCCGACGAGGGCGAGGGCTGCCTCAGGACCCGGGCAGGTGAGCTCGAGCGCGGACGAGCGGCCCGGCTCGGTGAGCGAGCCGTGAGCGAGGAAGGCACCGCGCCACGCGGCTTCGGCATCGCACACGGACCCCGAGACGACCTTGGGGGGCAGCCCGCGGACGGGTCGCCCTCGACCGTCGATGAGCCCCGTCTGCCTCGCCAGCGCCTCGCCGTCCTGGACGACGCGCACGACGTAGCGGCTGCCCTTGCGCAGGCCTCCGGCCGCGAGGACGAGCACCTCGGGGGTCTGGCCGTAGAGCTCGTGGATCTCCCGACGCAGCCGGCGGGCAGCATTGGCAGTGTCCAGCTCCGCCTCGACGACGATCCGTCCCCCGATGATGTGCAGGCCGCCGGCGAACCTCAGCGTGGCGGCAACTTCCGCCTTGCGGCAGCAGGGCTTGGTCACTTCGTGGCGGCTGAGCTCGTCCTTCACCTTCGCCGTCATAGCCATGGCGTTCATCCTGCCACGCGTCACGCGGGTCGGCTTCCTGACCCGAGGACGTCCTGCAGTGCCGCCGCGAGGCGCAGGCGATCGTGCTGCGTCGGCGACGTCGACATGCCCACGCGGTGCACGTGCAGCTCGGCGCCCACTGCGCGACACGCCTGCGCCAGAGCGGATTCATCGTCGACGACCGACGGGTCGGCGAGGACGGCGTCGAGCCGGATGCCGGGTGCATAGGCCGCGAACGACTCGAGGTGGTGGATTGCGCTGTAGCCCGCGGTCTCGGTCGTCACCATCTCGAGGTTGAGGACGAGCAGGCGCCTGGCCCGGGTCACGGCGAGCGCCTCGGCGAGGTCCGGGACGAGCAGGTGGGGCATCACCGACGTGAACCACGACCCCGGACCGAGCACGACCCAGTCGGCCGACCGGATCGCCGCGACGGACTCCGGGTAGGCCGGCGGGTCCGCCGGCAGGAGGCGCACCTCCTGCA
Organism: Knoellia locipacati; assembly: GCF_044791685.1. Classification (GTDB taxonomy): domain Bacteria; phylum Actinomycetota; class Actinomycetes; order Actinomycetales; family Dermatophilaceae; genus Knoellia; species Knoellia locipacati_A. Next base: position 3,478,872 of record NZ_CP087730.1, on the reverse strand, counting down.
CCTGTCCCCGCGTCTTGGCGAGCTGGGACTGACCCCGGACCACTGTCACCTCGTGGGGGGCGTCGGCGCGGGCCCCGAGCACGTCCGCCTCGATGTCGAGCGGCACCGCGGCCATGGGGAGCACGCGACCGCGGGCGTTGAGGAGGCGGCCCACGAGCTCGAGCCCGGCGACCGGGTCGTCGTGCAGCTCCCACAGGGCGACGATGAGCAGGTTGCCGAGCGCGTGCCCACCCAGAGGGCCGGTGCCCTCGAAGCGGTGCTGGAGCACGTCGCGCCACGTGTGCCCCCACTCGGTCTCCTCGCAGAGCGCCGAGAGCGCCATCCTCAGGTCACCGGGTGGCAGCACACCGAACTCGCCGCGCAGCCGCCCCGACGACCCGCCGTTGTCGGCCACGGTGACGATCGCCGTGATCTCGTCCGTGACGAAGCGCAGTGCGGCCAGCGATGCGGCGAGCCCGTGTCCGCCTCCCAGGGCCGCGACGACGGGCCCGCTCACTCGCGCCCCAGGTCTCGGTGGACGAGGAAGGTCTCGATCTGCCCGGAGCGCAGGCGCTCGGCGAGCGCCTCGGCCATGGCGACCGAGCGGTGCTTGCCGCCCGTGCAGCCGATGGCGAGCGTGACGTAGCGACGCCCTTCCGTGAGGTAGCCGCGCGTGACCGGCTCCATGAGCGCGACGACCCGCTCGAGGAACTCGTCGGCGCCGTCCTGGCCCAGGACGTGGTTCGAGACCTCGGGGTCGCGGCCGTCGAGGGGACGCAGCTCGGGGACCCAGAAGGGGTTGGGCAGGAAGCGCATGTCGAAGACGAAGTCGGCGTCGAGGGGCACGCCGTACTTGAACCCGAACGAGAGCAGGGCGAGCCTCAGCGCCGGGCCGCGACGCTGCCCGAAGAGCGGGGCGACCTTGCGCGCGAGCTGGTGGACGTTGAGCCCGGAGGTGTCGATGACGATCTGGGCGCGCGAGCGGAGGTCGCGCAGCACCTCGCGCTCGTTCTGGATCCCGTCGAGCAGGCGGCCGTCGCCCTGGAGCGGGTGCGGGCGACGCACCGACTCGAAGCGGCGGACGAGGGCCTCGTCGGTCGCGTCGAGGAAGACGAGCTGCGGCGTCCAGCCCATGTCGCGCAGCTGCTGGACGGCGGTGTCGAACTCGATGAAGAACTGCTTGCTGCGCACGTCGACGACCGCGGCGACCTTGATCTCGTGCCCGGACTCGCGCGTCCGGTTGCCGAGCTCGGCCATCGAGACGAGGAGCTGCGGCGGCAGGTTGTCGACGACGTACCAGCCCTGGTCCTCCATGACGTTGGCCGTCGTCGACCGGCCGGCTCCGCTCATCCCCGTGACGATGACGAAGTCGGCACCGGCTGCCTGCGCGGCGTCCTCAGTCATTGCTCTCCCTGTGCTCGTCGACGATCTCGCCGGTGGTGAGGTTGACGGTGGGCTCTGCTGGCTCACCAGTCAACTCGCGTTGGATGACGTCCGCCAGTGCGCGCCCGATGCCGGGCACCTCGACGAGCTCCTCGGCGGATGCGGCGCGGATCCGCTTCACCGAGCCGAACTGGCGCAGCAGCGCCTTGCGCTTGACGTCACCCAGACCCGGTATGCCGTCCAGCGCGGAGTTCGTCATCGCCTTGCTGCGTCGCTGGCGGTGGAACGTGATCGCGAAGCGGTGGGCCTCGTCGCGCAGACGCTGGAGCAGGTAGAGGCCCTCGCTGGTGCGCGGCAGCACGACCGGGAAGTCCTGCCCCGGCACCCACACCTCCTCGAGCCGCTTGGCGAGACCGACGACGGCGACGTCGACGATGCCCAGGTCCTCGATCGCCCGGGCTGCCGCGTTGACCTGGGGCAACCCGCCGTCGACGACGACGAGCTGCGGCGGATAGGCGAACCGGGTCGGACGGCCAGTCTCCTCGTCGCGGCCCTGGGGCTCGTCGCGGTCCTTGAGGTAGCGGCGGAACCGGCGAGTGAGGACCTCGTGCATGGCTGCGGTGTCGTCGACGGTGGCCGGGGCGCCGTCGTCATCCTGCTGTCCGCGCACGATGAACCGGCGGTACTCGGCCTTGCGGGGCAACCCGTCCTCGAAGACGACCATCGACCCGACGACCTGGGTGCCCTGCACGTGGCTGATGTCGAAGCACTCGATGCGCAGCGGTGACTCGTCGAGCTCGAGCAGCTCCTGGAGCTGCTGGAGCGCCTGGGAGCGCGCGGTGAGGTCGCCGGCACGGGCCACCTTGTGCCGGGCCAGGCTCTGCGTCGCGTTGCGCTCGACCGTCTCCATGAGGGTGCGCTTGTCGCCCCGCTGCGGGACGCGCAGGTCGACCCGGCTCCCCCGCAGACCGGACAGCCACTGCCCGAGGGTCGCGTCGTCGTCGGGCAGCACCGGCACGAGCACCTCGCGTGGCACCGACTCGCCCTCCTCGCCGCCGTAGAGCTGCTGCAGGAGGTGGCCGACGACCTCGGGGACGGTCTCGAACTCCTTCTCGGCGACCCAACCCCGTTGACCCCGGATGCGGCCGCCGCGCACGTGGAAGACCTGGACGGCGACCTCGAGCTCGTCGTCGGCGAGCGCGAAGACGTCGGCGTCGGTCCCGTCACCAAAGACGACCGCGGACTTCTCGAGGACGCGCTGGAGGGCTCCGATGTCGTCGCGCAGCCGTGCGGCCTGCTCGAACTCGAGCTCGTCGGAGGCAGCCGTCATCTGACGCTCGAGCCGCTTGACGAACTTCGTGCTCTCCCCCGCCATGAAGTCGCAGAAGTCCTCGGCGATCTGCCGGTGGTGGTCGGCGTCGACCCGCCCCACACACGGGGCCGAGCACTTGTCGATGTAGCCGAGCAGGCAGGGACGTCCGACCTGGCTGGCCCGCTTGAACACGCCGGCCGAGCACGTCCGCATCGGGAAGACGCGCAGGGCCTGGTCGAGGGTCTCGCGGATCGCCCACGCGTGGGCGTAGGGACCGAAGTAGCGCGTGCCCTTGCGCTTCGCGCCGCGAAGGACCTGTGCGCGGGGGAACTCCTCCCCCAACGTCACCGCGAGGTAGGGATAGGACTTGTCGTCGCGGTACTTGACGTTGAACCGCGGGTCGAACTCCTTGATCCAGGAGTACTCGAGCTGGAGGGCCTCGACCTCGGTCGACACGACCGTCCACTCCACGCTCGCACCGGCGAGCACCATCGACGCCGTGCGCGGGTGGAGCTGGCCGATGTCCTGGAAGTAGGAGGACAGTCGGGACCGCAGCGACTTCGCCTTGCCGACGTAGATGACCCGGCCGTCCTTGTCCCGGAACCGGTAGACCCCCGGGTCGGTCGGGATCTCCCCCGGCCGGGGACGGTAGGTCGAGGGGTGTGCCACACGTCAACCCTAGGACGCGGCACCGACGCGGCCGAACGGCATACGGCCGTATGCCGTCTCGCTAGGTGACGCTGATGCCATCGGATCCCACGGTCACGGTCTTCTCGGGCAGCGCCTTGGTGGCGGGCCCGGCCTTGACCTCGCCGGTGGCGATGTCGAACTTGCTGCCGTGGCAGGCGCAGTTGATCGTGCCACCGTCGACTCCGGACACCGTGCAGCCCTGGTGGGTGCAGACCGCGGAGAACGCCTTGTAGTCCCCCTGCGTCGGCTGGGTGACGACGACCTTGGCCGAGTCGAACACCTTGCCGCCGCCCACGGGGATGTCCGCCTTCTTGGCGAGGTCCTTGGCGGCGCTGGCCGCGCTCGAGGCGGCGTCGTCGACCGCGTCGTTCACGGCCTGCTCGGCGTCGGCGCCACAGGCGGTCAGGGCCACGCCGGCGACGGCGACGACTCCGGCGGCCCGCATGGCCTCGCGACGACCGCAGCAGCCGGACGTGGTGGAGAGAGGTGCGCTGTCCCGGACTTCACGAGTGGTCTCCATCGCGCCAGTATGCCGACGGATTCTGTTGTTCGGCTGTGAGGATCGCAGAAGAATCTGTGCTTTTTGGCTTGGTAACGACTCGGCACAATATCGACGAAGTCCGGCGGAATTCGGCGACCGCGTGGCTATTGTTCGGGTGCTCGCACACCCGTCGCGAGCTCCTCGGCACATTGCCGCGGGAGAAGAATTTCAGGAGGAAACGTGGCTCAGCGTTCCGTCATGACCGTCGGCGCTTCGATGCTGGTGGCTTCACTCGCTCTCGCCGGGTGTGGCACCCGCGGTGACGACAGCAGCGACACCGGCGGCGACACCGGCGGCAGCGCCAAGGTCGCCAAGATCGGCGTCATCGCGCCCCTCTCCGGAGACCTGTCGGCACTCGGCAAGGGCATCCAGCACTCCGTCGAGCTGGCCGTCAAGCAGGCCAACGACGCCAAGGCCATCCCCGGCTGGACCCTCGAGGTCGAGGCCGTGGACGACGAGGGCAAGGCCGACGTCGGCAAGAACGGCGCAACCAAGCTCGCGTCGGACGACGACGTCATCGGTGTCGTCGGCAACCTCAACTCCAGCGTCAGCCAGCAGACCCAGCCGGTCTTCGCCGCTGCCAACATCACGCAGATCTCGCCGGCCAACACCGGCCCCGCCCTGACCCGCGGCGCCGACGGCAACTCGCGTCCCTACAAGACGTTCTTCCGCACCTGCACCACGGACATCGCGCAGGGCGGCTTCGCGGCCAAGTTCCTCATCGACCAGGGCATCAAGACGGTCGCGACGATCCACGACAAGAAGACCTACGGCCAGGGCCTCGTGAAGTACTTCACCGAGGCCTACAAGGCGGCGGGTGGCACGGTCGTCGCCGCGGAGACCATCAACCCGGACGAGTCCAACTACGCCCCGGTCGTCTCCAAGGTCGCCCCGTCCAAGCCCGGCGCCGTCTACTACGGCGGTGAGTACCCGCAGGCCGGTCCGCTGTCCAAGCAGATGAAGGCCGGTGGCCTCAACGTCCCGCTCATGGGTGGCGACGGCATCTTCGACCCGAAGTACATCGAGCTCGCGGGTTCCACCTCCAACAGCGACCTCGCCACCTCCGTCGGTGAGCCGACCGAGAACAGCGACGCCGGCAAGAAGTTCCTCGCCGACTACGAGGCCGCGAAGTACGCCGAGCCGGCAGCGGCCTACGGTGGCTACTCCTACGACGCCGCGAACGCCATCATCGAGGCCCTCAAGACCTCGCTGAAGGACGCCTCGGACGTCAAGAGCGCCCGTCAGGCCACGGTCGACGCGGTGGGCAAGGTCTCCTTCGACGGCGTCACCGGCAAGGTGTCGTTCGACGAGTTCGGTGACACCCTCGTCAAGGTCATCACGGGCTACAAGGTCGAGGGCGGCAAGTTCGTCAGCGTCAAGTCCGAGAACGTGAGCTGACGGTTCCAACCGACACGCTGACGTAGTTCATTCGAGCAGGGGCGGACGGGTGTCCGCCCCTGCTTGAATGTGCGAGCCCCCTCAAACCCAGGAGAGGTGACGGGTCCACGATGACCGAGTTCCTTCAACAAATTGTGAACGGCTTGACCCTCGGGTCGCTGTACGCCCTGATCGCCGTCGGCTACACCGTCGTGTACGGCATCGTGCAGCTGATCAACTTCGCCCACGGCGAGGTCTTCATGATCGGGGCGTTCGGCGCCCTGGCCACGTGGACCGTGCTCTTCAAGGGCCAGACCGGACTGTGGGTGCTCCCGATCATGGTGCTCGGCGCCGTGCTCGTGTCCGTGCTCACGGCCGTGGTCATGGAGCGGATCGCCTACCGGCCCCTGCGTGGCGCACCGCGCCTCGCCCCGCTCATCACCGCCATCGGCATCTCGGTCTTCCTCCAGGAGGCCGTCCGACTGTTCTACCCCGGCGCCAAGAGCAAGCTCACCTTCCCCGAGATCGATGTCGTCACCGGTCCCGGCATCGCCGTCGCCGGCCTCAACATCCAGCGCGCCGCGGTGTTCACCGTCGGCGCGCTCCTCCTGTCCGCCGGGCTCCTCTGGTTCTTCGTCAACCGGACCCGCCTCGGCCAGGGCATGCAGGCCGTCTCGCAGGACCCGGACACGGCCCAGCTGATGGGCATCAACGTCAACCGGATCATCGTCATCGCCTTCGCACTCGGTGCGGCCCTCGCGGCCGTCGGCGGAGTCGCGCAGGGCCTGCTCAACTCCAACATCGACTTCCGGATGGGCTTCCTCGCCGGCCTCAAGGCCTTCACGGCTGCGGTCCTCGGAGGCATCGGCAACATCCAGGGGGCGATCGTCGGCGGACTCGTCCTCGGCATCGCCGAGTCGATGGCGACCCAGTTCATCCCCGGCCAGTTCGGTGGATCCGCATGGAAGGACGTGTGGGCGTTCGTGCTCCTCATTCTCGTGCTCGTCTTCAGGCCACAGGGCCTGCTCGGCGCCCGGGTGGTGGACCGCGCATGAGCACCTCGACCCCCTCGAACCCGCCCACTCCCGCGTCCTCCGTGGCCCCGGCGCACTCCGACCACGACGACGAGCTCGTCAAGGTCTCCTGGCTGGAGCGCGTCCCCGGCCGCGGCAACGCCGTCGCCTGGCCGCTCGGCCTCGCGGGCGCCCTCGTCCTCATCGCCGGCACGTTCCTGTCCTGGAGCTACACCGACGACGTGCTCGGCGACCTGTCGGTCGACTTCTGGCCCGGCGGCGTGCAGATCTGCATGATCGTGCTCGGACTCGCGGCCCTGGTGTTCCTCCTCGCCCACCGAGGCCCGCTGGCCGGACTCGGTGCCTGGCTCGACTCGGCGGCTGCGGTCCTCGGGCTCGGCCTCGGCGCTGTCGGCTACATGGTGGGCGCGATCGGCGTCATCGCCTACCAGTCGGGCGGGCTCATCAACGTCAACCCCGGTGGCTGGGTGTCCCTCCTGGGAGCCCTGCTGCTCGCGGCGTCGGGCCTCATGCTCGTGTCGCGGCAGACCAAGGACCCGCTCTTCGCCAAGACCTCGTCCTGGCTGGAGATCCTCACGATCGTCGGCCTCATGGCCCTGGTGCTCTTCGGTGCGGCCTACGCCCTCGGCGTGGGTGACGGAGCGAGCTTCGTGCTCTTCCTCCTCTTCGTCGCCGCTATGGCATGGGCGCTGTCGAAGTCGGGCGTCTTCACCTGGATCGGGCTCATCGCCCAGAAGAACCGCCAGGTGCTCATGCTCGGCGCGTTCGCCGTGGCGTTCCTCTTCCCGTTCACCCAGGGTGGCTCGGACGAGAACATGTCGATCGCGACGCAGGTCCTGATCTTCGCGGCGACGGCCCTCGGCCTCAACATCGTCGTCGGCCTCGCCGGACTGCTCGACCTCGGCTACATCGCCTTCCTCGGCGCCGGTGCCTACGTCGGTGCCGTCCTGTCGGCCTCGGCGTTCGCCACCATCGACTGGAAGCCGCCGTTCCTCATCGTCGTGCTCCTCGGGGCGTGCTTCTCGGCGATCCTCGGCCTCATCATCGGTTCACCGACACTGAGAGTGTCCGGCGACTACCTCGCCATCGTCACACTCGCGTTCGGTGAGATCTTCCGACTGACGATGGGCAACCTGGACGGCAACAACGGCCCGGTCCTCACCAACGGCCCCAACGGCATCCCGGCCATCCCCGACCTGCAGTTCGGCTCGTTCGACTTCGGGCAGCCGCACGACGTCCTCGGGATCACGCTCGGCCGGTTCGCGAACTACTACTTCCTGCTGCTCGTCATCGCGGCGATCATCATCCTCGTCTTCACACGGCTCAACAACAGCCGCATCGGACGTGGCTGGGTCGCGATCCGCGAGGACGAAAAGGCAGCCGAGGCCATGGGCGTCAACGTCTTCGGCCTCAAGCTGTTCGCGTTCGCCGGAGGTGCCTTCCTGGCCGGCATGGCCGGAACCGTCAAGGCCCACCACGACGTGTCCGTCACGCCCGACCAGTACATCTTCCTCGAGTCCGCGTTCCTGCTCGCCGCCGTCGTCCTCGGCGGCATGGGCACGGTCGCGGGTGTGCTCGTCGGCGCCACGATCCTCAAGCTCCTCCCCGAGAAGCTGCGGTTCGTCGCCGACTACCGGCTGCTCATCTTCGGTCTGGTCCTCGTCCTCATGATGCGGTTCCGTCCCGAGGGCCTGGTCGCGAGCCAGCGCCGCAAGCTCGAGTTCCACGAGGACGACGAAGAGCTCGCCCAGCGCATCGAAGAAGTCCACCTCGAGGAAGCGGAGGCCAAGGCATGACCGTCACGGACACCACTCCCGTCAGCGCTGCCGACGCGTCCGCAGCGCCCATCCTCGAGGCCCGTGGCGTGACCATGCGCTTCGGCGGACTCACCGCGGTCAAGGACGTCGACATGACCGTCCACCCGGGCGAGATCGTCGGTCTCATCGGACCCAACGGTGCCGGCAAGACGACGTTCTTCAACTGCCTCACCGGGCTCTACAAGCCCACCGAGGGCGAGGTCCGGCTGCTCGGTGAGGTCATCCCCCCGAAGCCGAGGGCGGTCGTCATGGCCGGCATGGCCCGGACGTTCCAGAACATCCGGCTCTTCGCCAACATGACGGCCCTCGAGAACGTCATGGTCGGCCGCTACTGCCGGACGAGCTCCATGGCGCTCACCTCGATCGTGCGCGGCCCGAAGTTCCGGCGCGAGGAGGAGGCCACCCGGGCGCGAGCCCAGGAGCTCCTCGAGTTCGTCGGTCTCGGGAACTCCTCCGAGAACCTCGCCCGCAACATGCCCTACGGCGACCAGCGCCGGCTCGAGATCGCGCGGGCCCTGGCCACCGATCCCAAGCTCGTCCTGCTCGACGAGCCCACGGCCGGCATGAACCCGCAGGAGACGAAGCAGGCCAGCGACCTCATCTTCCGGATCCGCGACAGCGGGCTGGCGGTCGTCGTCATCGAGCACGACATGCGGTTCATCTTCAACCTGTGTGACCGCGTCCTCTGCCTCGTGCGCGGCGAGGTCCTCGTCGAGGGCACGCCGGGTGAGGTCCAGTCCGACCCTCGGGTCATCGAGGCCTACATCGGCAGCGGCGAGGACGAGGACGACGACGAGGTCGCAGCCGGGTCCCCGGTCGACCCGACCAAGGAGGAGCAGCAGTGAGCCCCATGCTCGAGGTCAAGGACCTCGTCGTCGCCTACGGCAAGATCAAGGCCGTCAAGGGCATCAGCTTCACCGTCGACGAGGGGCAGGTCGTCAGCCTCATCGGCACCAACGGAGCCGGCAAGACGACGACCCTGCGGACGATCTCCGGTCTGCTGCGTCCTGCGAGCGGGTCGATCCGCTTCCAGGGCAAGCGCATCGACGAGACCGCGGCCCACGACATCGTGAGCCTCGGCCTCGCCCACTCCCCCGAGGGACGGCGGATCTTCCCGCGGCTCTCGGTGGAGCAGAACCTCCTGCTCGGGGCTTTTGCCCGGCGCGACGGTGGCATCAGGAAGGACCTGCAGGCGGCATACGACCTGTTCCCCATCCTGGGTGAGCGCCGCGCCCAGGCGGCCGGCACCTTCTCCGGTGGTGAGCAGCAGATGCTCGCCATGGGCCGCGCGATGATGAGCCGCCCCAAGCTGCTCATGCTCGACGAGCCGTCGATGGGCCTGTCACCGCTCATGATGAAGACCGTCATGTCGACCGTGACCACGCTCCAGGAGCAGGGCACGACGATCCTGCTCGTCGAGCAGAACGCACAGGCGGCGCTCAAGCGCGCGAGCAAGGGCTACGTCCTCGAGGTCGGCAAGATCGTCCTCTCGGGCACCGGTGCCGAGCTCCTCGAGAGTGACGAGGTCCGCAAGGCCTACCTCGGCGAGGACTAGGCCGGGTCCCACGTTCTGCGTGGGCGCGGGTCCCACGTTCGGCGTGGGCCTAGGCCGGGTCCAGGCCCGGACACCACGAAGGCCCCGCACCGGTTTCGGTGCGGGGCCTTCGTGGTGTCGGACGGCGGGCGTATGCCGTCCGACACCTAGGCACTCTTGCGCGGCGTCCGCTTCGTGCTCGCCGTCGCGGTCGCCCTCGTCGCGGTCCGCGCTGCAGCGGTCTTCTTCGCGGCCGTGGACGTGGTGGCTGCCGAGGTCGTGGACTTCTTCGCGCCGGACTTCTGGGCAGCCGGCACCGCGGCCTTGCGGGCCGACGCCTTCTTCGTCGCAGGCTGCTTCCCTGCGGCTGCCTTCTTGCTCGCAGGCTGCGTCGCCGTCGCCGTCACCTTCGCCGCGGCGGTGGGGCGGGTCGTCGTGCGGCTCGTCTTGGCGAGGACCGGCGCGAGGAAGCGCCCGGTGTGACTGTCGGGGTTCTGGGCCACCTCCTCGGGGGTGCCGGTCGCGACGACGGTGCCTCCCTTGTTGCCACCCTCGGGTCCGAGGTCGACGATGTAGTCGGCGCTCTTGATGACGTCGAGGTTGTGCTCGATGACGAGCACGGTGTTGCCCTTGTCGACCAATCCCTGGAGCACGCCCAGGAGCTTGCGGATGTCCTCGAAGTGCAGACCGGTGGTCGGCTCGTCGAGGACGTAGATGGTGCGGCCGGTCGAGCGCTTCTGCAGCTCGGACGCGAGCTTGACGCGCTGCGCCTCACCACCGGAGAGCGTCGGCGCGGGCTGGCCGAGCCGGACGTAGCCGAGACCGACCTCGTTGAGCGTCGTCATGTGCCGGGCGATGGCCGGCACGGCACCGAAGAAGTCAGCCGCCTCCTCGATGGGCATGTCGAGCACGTCGGCGATCGTCTTGCCCTTGAAGTGCACCTCGAGCGTCTCGCGGTTGTAGCGGGCGCCGTGGCAGACCTCGCACGGGACGTAGACGTCGGGCAGGAAGTTCATCTCGATCTTGATGGTGCCGTCACCGGAGCACGCGTCGCAGCGGCCGCCCTTGACGTTGAACGAGAACCGGCCCGGCTGGTAGCCGCGGATCTTGGCCTCGGTGGTCGTCGCGAAGAGCTTGCGGATCGCGTCGAAGACACCGGTGTAGGTGGCCGGGTTGGAGCGCGGGGTGCGCCCGATGGGGCTCTGGTCGACGTGCACGACCTTGTCGAGGTGCTCGAGCCCGGTCACCGTGCGGTGCCGACCGGGCACGTGGCGGGCACCGTTGAGCTTGTTGGCGAGGACGTTGTAGAGGATGTCGTTGACGAGCGTCGACTTGCCCGAGCCGGAGACACCGGTGACGGCCACGAGGTTGCCGAGCGGGAAGCTCGCGCTGACGTCGTGCAGGTTGTGCTCACGGGCCCCGACGACGGTGACCTCACGGTCCGGGTCCTGGGGACGCCGGAGCGCGGGAAGCGGGATCTCCTCGCGGCCCGAGAGGTACTTGCCCGTGAGCGAGGTCTCGTGGGTCAGCAGGTCGGCGACCGTGCCGCTGTGGACGACCTCGCCGCCGTGCTCACCGGCACCCGGGCCGATGTCGACGACCCAGTCGGCGGTCGCGATGGTGTCCTCGTCGTGCTCGACGACGATGAGGGTGTTGCCGAGGTCGCGCAGGCGGGTCAGGGTCTCGATGAGCCGGTGGTTGTCACGCTGGTGCAGGCCGATGCTCGGCTCGTCGAGGACGTAGAGGACGCCGACGAGGCCGGACCCGATCTGGGTGGCGAGCCGGATCCGCTGGGCCTCACCGCCGGAGAGGGTCCCGGCCGGACGGTCAAGGCTGAGGTAGTCGAGGCCCACGTCGAGGAGGAAGCCGAGCCGGGCGTTGATCTCCTTGATGACCCGCTCGGCGATCTGCCGCTCGCGGGTCGTGAAGTCGACCTGCTCGAGGAACGACGCCGAGTCCGAGATCGGCAGCGCGCAGACGTCGGCGATGCTGCGACCGCCGATGAGGACCGCCAGCGACTCGGGCTTGAGCCGGCTGCCCTGGCAGGACGGGCACGGCACCTCGCGCATGTAGCCCTCGTAGCGCTCCCGGCTCCACTCGGAGTCGGTCTCGGCGTGGCGGCGCTTGACGAACGGGACGGCGCCCTCGAAGCCGGTGGTGTAGGACCGCTCGCGGCCGAAGCGGTTGCGGTACTTGACGTGGACCTTGTGGTTGCGACCGTTGAGCAGTGCCTCGCGGGCACGCTCGGGCAGCGCCCGCCACGGCACGTCGACACTGAACTTGAGCTCCGTGGCCAAGGCCCCGAGCACCCGCTGGAAGTACTCGGAGGCGCCGCTGCCCGACGCCCACGGCGCGATGGCGCCCTCGGCCAGGCTGAGCTCGTCGTTGGGCACGATGAGGTCGGCGTCGACCTCGAGCTCGGTGCCGATGCCGGTGCAGACCGGGCAGGCGCCGAACGGTGAGTTGAACGAGAACGAGCGCGGCTCGACCTCGTCCATCGTGAGCGGGTGGTCGTTGGGGCAGGCCATCCGCTCGGAGAAGCGCCGCTCGCGCGGCAGTCCGCTCGGGTCGTCGTCGGTGGTGATGTCGACGAACTCGATGACGACGACACCCCCAGCGAGGCCGAGAGCCGTCTCGACGGAGTCGGTGAGCCGCCGCTTGGAGGAGGCGTCACCGCCCTTGGCGACGAGGCGGTCGACGACGACGTCGATGCTGTGCTTGATCTGCTTCTCGAGCTTGGGCGGCTCGGTCAGCGAGACGACCTCACCGTCGACCCGGGCACGCGCGAAGCCCTTGGACTGGAGCTCGGCGAACAGGTCGACGTACTCGCCCTTGCGCGCCCGGACGACCGGCGCGAGGACCTGGAAGCGGGTCCGCTCGGGCAGCTCGAGGAGCCGGTCGACGATCTGCTGGGGGCTCTGCCGGGTGATCGGCTCGCCACACGTCGGGCAGTGCGGGCGACCGGCCCGGGCGAAGAGGAGACGGAGGTAGTCGTAGACCTCGGTGATCGTGCCGACGGTCGAGCGCGGGTTGCGGTTGGTCGACTTCTGGTCGATCGAGACCGCCGGGGACAGGCCCTCGATGAAGTCGACGTCGGGCTTGTCCATCTGCCCGAGGAACTGGCGGGCGTAGGCGGACAGTGACTCGACGTAGCGGCGCTGGCCCTCGGCGAAGATCGTGTCGAACGCCAGCGACGACTTGCCCGAGCCCGACAGCCCGGTGAAGACGACGAGCGAGTCCCGGGGCAGCTCGACGGAGACGTCCTTGAGGTTGTGCTCACGCGCGCCACGCACGACGAGGTGGTCGTGGGTGGCGCTCCCGGAGCGGCGGGAAGGCGAAGTGGTCGCGGCAGAAGTCACGCCCACCATGCTAGGTGTCCCCACCGACAGCCCCCATTCCGTGCCGGGATGCGGCCCGGAGGTGCGAACTAGAGTGACGGGTGTGAGCGTGCGCGCGGTGCTCGTCGGGGTCGTGGTGGGAGCCACCGTGCTCACCGCCGGGTGTACCGCCGGCTCCGATGCCACGTCCCGCACGCCGACTCCTGCGACCGCGAGCCTGGACTGGGCCCGCGTCGACCTGCCGGAGGGCCTCGCGCCCGTCACTCTGGCGACCTCCGAGGGCTCGGTGGTCGTGGGCGCCATCGGCCCGAGCCGACCCCGACCCCGCCTCCTCGTCGGCCCTGACGCGCAGTCGCTGCGCGAGGTGCCCCTCACACCGGCGTCGCCCTACGCGTTCGAGGCCCGCTGGTTCCAGGTCGCGATGCACGGCGACCGGATCGACGCCGTCGCCGGCGCACGGGGCGGGGCGCACGGCAACTACCGGTGGTCGACATGGTCAGGGGACGCCTCCGGAGTGGCCGAGCAGGAGCAGCCGTTCGGCGTCTTCGGCAGCTACGGCGCCGGTGACCTCGCCGGAATCGCGTATGCCGGTGGCGCACCTGTCGTGCTCGGGGCCTGGCAGAGCGAGCAGACCGGCATGGACATCGCGACGTGGACCCGCAAGGGCGACCGCTGGTCCCGGGTGCCGTCCACGGGCACGCCGCTGGGGAGCACCCCGCGCGAGCTCGTCGACGCCCGGACCGTCACCTCCCGAGGTGACGGACTCCTCCTCGTCGGTTCGGTGACGCACCTCGAGCCGGGCTCCGTCGAGGTCATGCCGGCGGCATGGACCTCGGACGGTCCGGACGGCCCGTGGACGAGGGTCGACCTGCCCCGGATGGGCGACACCGGCACCTCGGAGGTCGACGGCGCCCGGTGCGACGGGGACCGGTGCGTGCTCGCCGGGGTGACGGACGGCCACCTCTCCGTCTGGGAGGTGCGGCCGGACAGCCAGAGCCAGCTGGCCGGCATACCGGCTCTCGAACTCCCGGAGAACGCCACCATCCCCTCCCCCGTCACGGTCGGGGACGACGATGTCGTCGTCGCTCCGGACGGCTCCGGATCGGCCGTCCTGAGGCTCTCGGGCACGTCGTGGACCACGGCACCCGGACCGCAGGGGGCGCCCACGTGGGTCGTGGCCCATGGCGGAGAGCTCTGGGTCGTCACGACGGACGCCCGGGGTTCCACCACGTTGTGGCGGTCACGCGTAGCCTGACGGACGTGACCGACCTCCTCGCCGCCATCGACGAGCACACCGCCCGGCTCGTCTCGGACGCCCGCGCCTGCGACGACCTGTCCGCGCCCAGCCTGTGCGAGGGCTGGAGCCGCGACCACGTGCTCAACCACCTCGCCCGCAACGCGGAGGCGCTCTGCCGCCTCGTCGGGGCTGCCGTGGACGGGACGGGCGAGACGATGTACGCCTCCCCCGAGCGGCGCGACTCCGACATCGACGACGGCGTCGGACGCGCGTCCGACGTGGTCGTCAGCGACGTCGAGCACACGGCTGTGCCGCTGGCCAGCGACCTCCGCCGGCTCACCGCCGATCACCGCGACGTCGTGCTCGAGCGGACGCCCGGCGGCCCGACGTTCAAGGGAGGAATGCTCCCGTTCATGCGCCTGCGCGAGGTCGTCTACCACCACGTCGACCTCGACCTCGACTTCGGCTTCGACGACCTCGAGGGAGACCTGCAGGTGCTCTTCATCGAGAACGAGCTCAAGCGCCAGCAGGGTGTCGACGGCGCCCCGTCGCTCACGCTGCGCAGCGACGAGGGTGACGTCTGGACCCTCGGCGACGGCAACCAGGAGGCGCCCGTCACCGGGTCGCGTGCCGGAATCCTCCGCTGGCTCGCCCGCCAGGACCCCAGCGGGGTCCGAGCCGAGACCCTCCCCGACCTCACGCCGGGACTGTGACCATGACGGCATACGACGGCGACGTCTCCCCCGGTGGGCCCACGCAGACCCGGGAGCTCGCGCACCTCGTCATCCGCAAGGTGGCCGTCTCCGAGATGTCGAACAACGCCTACCTGCTGACCTGCCGCGCGACCGGCGAGCAACTGCTCGTCGACGCGGCCGGTGACCCGTCACGGCTCGGCGCGCTCGTGCGCGAGGGCAGCGGCAGCCTCGACCACCTCGTGACGACCCACCAGCACTGGGACCACGTCCGGGCGCTGCGGGACCTCGTCGACGCGTTCCACCCGCGCACCTACGCGGGCGCCGACGACGCGGACGCGCTCCCGGTGCGGCCCGACGTCCGCCTGCAGCAGGGGGACACGATCACCGTCGGCGAGGTCCGGCTGGGCGTCGTGCACCTGCGCGGCCACACGCCGGGCTCCGTCGCCCTGGCCTACGACGACCCCGAGGGCGCCACCCACCTCTTCACCGGGGACTCCCTCTTCCCGGGCGGGGTGGGCAACACCAAGAACGAGGGCCAGAGCTTCGAGAGCCTCATCGAGGACGTCACGACGCGGGTCTTCGACGTCTACGGCGACGGCACGTGGGTCTACCCGGGCCACGGCGGCGACACGACGCTGGGCGTGGAGCGTCCGCACCTCGCGGAGTGGCGCGAACGCGGCTGGTAGCCGGCGGCCTACGCTGCGAGCGTGGCGGTCAAGCGGAGTCGGAGAGCCGTGGCCGCACGACGGCGCAAGCGCCGGATGGAGGCGGTCGAGCACGACCTCAGCGACGAGCAGTGGGCGGCGTTGCAGGCTGCCTGGGGCGGCTGCGCGTACTGCGGAGCCACCGACCGCCCGCTGCAGCGTGACTGCGTTCTGCCCCTGTCGCGCGGCGGGCGCTACACACTCGACAACATCGCTCCGGCCTGCGGCCCGTGCAACGCCAGCAAGTGCAACGACGAGGTCACCGGCTGGCTGCGCCGCAAACGCTACGACGAGCGCACGTTCCTCGTGCGTCACGTCGAGATCAGGGCCCTGCTCGCGGCCGCGTCTCACGGAGTGGCGTGAGACCGGTTGTCGTGCCCGCGGTCCTAGCCTGACGAGGTGTCACGCCTCAGCTCGGTCCCCGCTCCCCTGCTCGTCCTCGCCGGGGTCGTCTCCGTGCAGTTCGGTGGCGCCCTGGCGGCCACTCTCGTGCCGGAGATCGGTGCCGGCGGGTCCGTCGTCATGCGCCTGCTCTTCGCCACCGTCATCCTCGTGGCGATCGCCCGTCCCCGCGTCCGCGGCCACTCGCGGCGCGCCTGGCTGACCGTCCTCGGGTTCGGGCTGGCGCTCGGGCTGATGAACTTCACGTTCTACGGCTCCCTCGCCCACCTGCCCATCGGCGTGGCCGTGACGATCGAGTTCCTCGGTCCGCTCCTGCTCGCCGCAGCCTTCTCGCGACGCCTGCTCGACCTCGCCGCCGTCCTCGCCGCCGCGGCCGGCGTCCTGCTCATCTCCGAGGCCCTGACGATTCCCTTCGCCGACCTCGACTGGACCGGGCTGGGACTCGCGGCGACTGCGGGAGCCTGCTGGGCGGCATACATCATCTTCAGCGGGCGGACCGGCGCCGAGTTCGACAAGCTCGAGGGGCTCGCCCTCGCGATGGTCGTCGCCACCGTCGTGACGCTCCCGTTCGGGATCGCGTCGGTGCCCGAGTGGGATGCCTCCGTGCTCGCCCGTGGCCTGGGCATCGCGGTCCTGTCGTCCGTCCTGCCCTACTCGCTCGAGCTGGTGGCGTTGCGCCGCATGACGGCCAAGGCGTTCGGGATCCTGCTGAGCCTCGAGCCGGCCGTCGCAGCCCTGGCCGGGCTCATCGTCCTCGGGCAGCTGCTCCACGGGTGGCAGCTCGCCGGCATGGCGCTCGTCGTGCTCGCCTCGGCGATCGTCCTCGGGCTCGGAGCGCGCAAGGACCCCGCCGAGTCGACGGGGTCCTAGACGCTTCAGGGCGGCGTATGCCGTGAGCTCGGCTCAGGCGTTGATCTCCGCCTTGGCGTCGCGCTTGGACTTCCAGAGGCTGGCGACCGTGGTCACGCCGAGGATGACGACGATGGCGCCGAGCGACACGGCGATCGGGATCTCCGGCACGTCGAAGTGCTCGCCACCGTTGAGGAACGGCAGCTCGTTCTCGTGCAGCGCGTGCAGGATGAGCTTGACGCCGATGAAGGCCAGCAGCACCGAGAGGCCCAGGCTGAGGTAGACGAGCTTCTGGAGCAGGCCGCCGAGGAGGAAGTAGAGCTGCCGCAGGCCCATGAGCGCGAAGAGGTTCGCGGTCAGGACGAGGTAGGGCTCCTTGGTGAGGCCGTAGATCGCCGGGATCGAGTCGAGCGCGAAGAGCAGGTCGGTCGTGCCGAGCGCGAGGACGACGATGAACAGCGGCGTGACGACGCGCTTGGCGTTCTCCTTGACGAGGAGCTTGCCGCTCCACTCCTTGGTCGACGGCAGGGTCTTCTCGACCCACTTCATGAAGCGGTTCTCCTCGTACTCCTCGTCGTCGCTCTCACCCTCGGTGGCGAGCTTGAACGCGGTGTAGATGAGGAAGGCGCCGAAGAGGTAGAAGACCCACGAGAAGTTGTTGATCGCCGCGGCGCCGAGCCAGATGAAGATGCCGCGCAGCACGATCGCGATGATGATGCCCCACATGAGGGCGGTCTGCTGGAACTTCTCGGGCACGGCGAACTTCGCCATGATGAGCAGGAAGATGAAGAGGTTGTCGACCGACAGCGAGTACTCGGTCAGCCATCCGGCGTAGAACTCGCCCGCGAGCTGGCTGCCGTGGCTGAGCCACACCCACACGCCGAACAGCACTGCGGCACCGACGTAGAACGACAGCGTGAGCGTGAGCTCCTTCGTCGACGGACGGTGCGGGTTGCGCGCGATCATGATGACGTCGAACGTGAGCACCGCGATGGCGACGCCGATGGTGAGGAGCCACTGCCAGGTGGCGACGTTCATCGACTCTGTCGCAGCAGAGAGCGTGGTGAGGGAGTGCAAAGTGCGGAACCTTCCGAGGGTCGGGTACGTGTCCCGGAGGTCTCTCCCGCCCGTGGGCTGGACCGGATCCCCGGGCATGACATGCAGCCGTGATGACGAGGAGTCCGCGCTGGGGATACTCCCCTCCGCTCGGGCAATTCTCGCATGCGCGGAGCGCTTGACAGGAATCCGCCCAAGCCCGTCCTCTGGTCGAGAGGAGAGAACACGCCGTGTGCGGGGCCGCGTGACGGGCGTGTTGTCTCCTCTCGACCTAGGCTTCGAGCGTGCCCACCCGCCGGTCGGTCGTGCTCGCCGCAGCCGCTCTGCCGCTGGTGGCATGCGCGCAGCAGCGCCCGGAGCCATCGACGGAAGGCAGCAAGCCGATGCGGATTCCCTACGGCGACGACCCGTCGCAGTTCGCGGAGCTCACCCGGCCGTCCGGCGAGAGCAAGGGAGTCGTCGTCGTCATCCACGGCGGCTTCTGGAAGGCGGAGTACGACCTCGAGCTCGGTCGACCCCTGGCCCGTTCCCTGGCCGAGCAGGGCTGGACCGCCTGGAACATCGAGTACCGCCGGGTCGGTGCCGGTGGCGGCACACCGGCGACGTTCGACGACGTGCACGCGGCGATCGAGCGGCTCGGCGCCCTCGACGACGTCGACACCTCGACCGTGCTCACGCTCGGGCACTCCGCCGGTGGCCACCTCGCGGTGTGGGCGGCCGGCCGGCACCGGTATGCCACGTGGCGCACGGCGACGGTCCGCGTCTCCGGGGCGCTGTCCCAGGCCGGCGTGCTCGACCTCGTAACTGCGAACCGCGACGACCTCGGCTCCGGCGCGGTGGCGGCGCTCCTGGGTCACCCCGCGACGGGTGAGGACGAGGCCTACGACCCGCGCCAGCAGCTGCCGCTCGAGGTGCCGGTGCGGTGCGTCCACGGACGCGCCGACGACATCGTCCCGCCGAGCCAGTCCACCGACTACGTCGCCGCAGCGACGTCAGGGGGCGCCGACGCCGCGGTGGAGCTCGTCGACGGCGACCACTTCGTCGTCATCGACCCGGAATCGCCCGCGTGGACCCGTCAGCTCGAGATGCTCGACGAGCTGGCCGGGCGCTGACTGCGCGGGAGCTTGGCGACCACGAGGTCGTACGAGGTGTCGACCGCCTCACGGATGGCGTCGTCGGGGATCGCCCCACCGACCACCAGGGAGTTCCAGCCGTGCCGGCCGACGTAGGCCATGACCGAGGCGTCCTGCGGGAACTCGGCGATCCACTCGTCGGCCTCGGCACGGGTCCCGAGCTTGACGCCCACTCCCCCGTCACCGAGGAACGCGAAGATCTTGTCGCCGACCTTCGCGACGTCGTCGCCCTCCCACGGCTGGTCGGCCCACGCTCCGGGCTTGGCCAGCGCGTAGTCGGAGAGCTCCTCCGGCGTCATGCGCAGCAGACCGTCCTACGTTCGGGTGTCACTTGGTGGCCTCGCTCATCTGACGCAGCTCCTTCTTGAGGTCACCCAGCTCGTCACGGAGGCGGGCGGCCAGCTCGAAGTGGAGGTCCGCCGCCGCCTGGTGCATCTGCGTCGTGAGCTCCTGGATGAGGTTCGCCAGGTCGCCGGCCGCCATGTTGGCCAGCCGGTCGGTACCGACCGTGACCGCGTCCGCTGCCAGCGCCCCGCGACCACCACGTCCGCCGTCGGACTTGCCCCGGGACCGCGACCGACCGGACCCGAGCAGCGCCTCGGTGTCGGCGTCCTCGCGCTCGAGCATGTCGGTGATGTCGGCGATCTTCTTGCGCAAAGGCTGGGGGTCGAGCCCGCGCTCGGTGTTGTAGGCGATCTGCTTCTCGCGCCGGCGCGAGGTCTCGTCAACGGCCTCGGCCATCGACGGCGTGATCTTGTCGGCGTACATGTGCACCTGGCCGGACACGTTGCGGGCGGCACGGCCGATGGTCTGGATGAGCGAGCGGGCCGAGCGGAGGAAGCCCTCCTTGTCGGCGTCGAGGATCGAGACGAGGGAGACCTCCGGCAGGTCGAGGCCCTCGCGCAGCAGGTTGATGCCGACGAGCACGTCGTACTCGCCCATGCGCAGCTCGCGCAGGAGCTCCACGCGGCGCAGGGTGTCGATGTCGGAGTGGAGGTAGCGGACCCGAACCCCTTTGTCGAGGAGGTAGTCGGTGAGGTCCTCGGCCATCTTCTTGGTCAGGGTCGTGACGAGCACGCGCTCGTCCTTGGCCGCCCGCAGGTTGATCTCGTGCAGCAGGTCGTCGATCTGGCCCTTGGTCGGCTTGAGGACGATCTCGGGGTCGATGAGGCCGGTCGGGCGGATGATCTGCTCGACGACGCCGTCGGCCTGCGCGATCTCGTAGTTGCCGGGCGTCGCCGACAGGTAGACCGTCTGGCCGATCCGCTCGAGGAACTCCTCCCACTTGAGCGGCCGGTTGTCCATCGCCGACGGGAGCCGGAAGCCGTGGTCGACGAGGGTGCGCTTGCGTGAGGCGTCGCCCTCGTACATGGCACCGATCTGCGGCACCGTCACGTGAGACTCGTCGAGGACGAGGAGGAAGTCCTCGGGGAAGTAGTCGAGGAGGCAGTTGGGCGCGGTCCCCGCGGTGCGACCGTCCAGGTGCATCGAGTAGTTCTCGATGCCCGAGCACGAGCCGACCTGTCGCATCATCTCGATGTCGTAGGTCGTGCGCATCCGAAGTCGCTGCGCCTCGAGCATCTTGCCCTGGCTCTCGAACGTCTTGAGCTGCTCCTCGAGCTCGTGCTCGATGCCGGCGATCGCGCGCTCCATCCGCTCGGGCCCGGCGACGTAGTGCGAGGCGGGGAAGACGTACATCTCGGTCTCCTCGCGCACGATCTCGCCGGTGAGCGGGTGCAGCGTGTAGATCTTGTCGATCTCGTCGCCGAAGAACTCGATGCGCACCGCGAGCTCTTCGTACTGGGGAATGATCTCGACCGTGTCGCCTCGGACCCGGAACGTCCCGCGCGTGAACGCCAGGTCGTTGCGGGAGTACTGCATCTGGACGAACCGGCGCAGCAGGTCGTCGCGGTCGAGCTCGTCACCGACCCGCAGCTGGACCATCTTGTCGACGTACTCCTGCGGCGTGCCGAGGCCGTAGATGCACGACACCGACGCGACCACGATGACGTCACGCCGCGTGAGCAGCGAGTTGGTCGCCGAGTGCCGCAGCCGCTCGACCTCGTCGTTGATCGAGGAGTCCTTCTCGATGTAGGTGTCGGTCTGCGGGACGTAGGCCTCGGGCTGGAAGTAGTCGTAGTAGCTGACGAAGTACTCGACGGCGTTGTTGGGCAGCAGCTCGCGGAACTCGTTGGCGAGCTGCGCGGCCAGCGTCTTGTTGGGCGCCATGACCAGGGTGGGCCGCTGCACCTGCTCGACGAGCCAGGCCGTGGTGGCCGACTTGCCCGTGCCGGTGGCGCCGAGGAGAACCACGTTCTGCTGCCCGGCGTTGATCCGCTCGGCCAGGTCCTTGATCGCTGCCGGCTGGTCGCCCGCGGGCTCGAAGTCGGAGACGACCTTGAACGGGGCGACCGTACGCTTGAGGTCGGTGGTGGGACGCATACGACCACGGTATGCCGTCGCACCGACAGTGCGAGGATGGGCCGGTGACCACGACCCTCCCCGCACCCCGCACCCCCGACCCGCGCTCGGCCCCCGCCCTGCGCTGGGGCATCCTCGGACCCGGCTACATCGCCCGTGAGTGGGCGACTGCCGTGCGTGCCGAGACCGGCCAGGTGATCCAGGCGGTCGCCTCACGCAGCCCCGAGCGGGCGCGGGCGTTCGCGGACGACTTCGGTGCGCAGACGGCATACGGGTCCTACGACGAGCTGGTCGCCGACCCGGACGTCGACATCGTCTACGTCGCCACCCCGCACTCCGAGCACCACGCGCAGGCCCTGCTCGCCCTCGGCGCCGGCAAGCCCGTGCTCGTCGAGAAGGCCTTCACCCGCAACGCCGCCGAGGCACGCGAGGTGCTCGAGACCGCCTCGGCCAAGGGGCTGCTCGCGATGGAGGCGATGTGGACGCGCTTCCTCCCCGGTGTCGACGTCGTCAGGCAGTGCCTCGAGCAAGGGCTGCTCGGCGAGGTCGAGAACGTCTTCGCCGACCACGGCCAGCCCCTCTACCCCAACGGCCCGCAGCGCCTCTCCGACCCCGCCCTCGCGGGCGGGGCGCTGCTCGACCTCGGCATCTACCCGACGTCGTTCGCGTCGTTCGCCCTCGGGGGCATCGACACCGTCACCGCGACGGGCCGGCTCACCGACGAGGGGGTCGACGCCGAGGAGACGATCCTCGTGACCGGTCGCGCCGGTGGCCGCGGGCTGCTGCACGCCACCATGACCTCGCGCACCCCCACGACGGCGAGCATCAACGGCACCGCCGGGCGGCTCGAACTAGGCGACCCGGACGACCCGAACAACCGCTGGTACGCCCCCTCACGCGTCCGCTTCGTCTCCCGTGACGCCGAGACCGACGTCTCGTGGGAGCCCGAGCGCCGCGAGCACGGCCTGCACTTCGAGGCCTGCGAGGCGGCTCGCCTCGTCGACGCCGGTCACACCGAGAGCCCGCTCCTGCCCGCTGCCGAGACCCTGCGGATCATGGAGGTCCTCGACGAGGTCCGCTCGCAGGTGGGGTTCCGCTACCCCGGCGAGTGAGCCGAGCTGGCCGAGTGCGCCATGACGCGCTCGTGCACCGAGTCGAACCAGGGCTCCTTGGCCTCGGCGTACCCGGTGGTCGTCAGCCCCTGGGCGAGCAGGTCCATCTTCAGCGAGGCGTACTCGTCGCGGGCCGCCTCGTCGGCACGCAGCCAGTCGCGGAACTTCTGCGGCCACGCGTACCCGGGGGTGCCGACCTCCCGCACGTGGACGTGCGCGACCCGGCCGGGGTCGGCGCTGCCGTGGAGGCGCTTGGGCCATTCCGAGCCGTCCTTGGAGTTGTCGCTGGTCACGCCGTCGATGCGAGGAAAACCGCTGCGCGCCAACGCATCCACGAACCCCGCTCCGTCGGCATCGGCGAGGGCGGCGACGCCCACCTGGAGGTCGATGACGTCCTTCGCGGGCAGGCCCGGCACTGAGGTCGACCCGATGTGCTCCACCGTCACGGCGCGCTCCCCCAGCACCCGCTCGATCCGCGCGACGAGTCGCGCGGCCTGGACCGGCCACGTCTCGTCCGGCTCGCTCAGCGTGAGGGCGTCAGGACGACGAGCCCGTATGCCGTGCAGCAGGTTCTCGTTGAACGGCTCGAGCCGCTCGGCCCAGAGCCGTCGCACCTCGACGTCGAGCTGGGCCGGCGTCCCGTTGTTGTCGAGCCAGATGTCGGCGGCCGCTCGACGGGCCTCGTCGTCGGCCTGCGCGTCGATGCGGGCCTGAGCGTCCTCCGCGTCCATCCCGCGGTCCCTGACCAGGCGGTCGCGCCGCTCGTCGGCGTCGGCGCCGACGACCACGACGAGGTGGTAGTCGGCGCCCATGTCCTTCTCCACGACCAGGGGCATGTCGTGCACGAGGATCGCGTCGTCCGGCGCCTCCGCCAGGAGGTCGGCGGTACGCCGCCAGATCGCGGGGTGGGTGATGGCCTCGAGGTCGGCGAGGGCGCCCGGGTCCGTGAAGACGACCCTGCCCAACGCGGGTCGGTCGAGCGCCCCGTCCTTGCCGAGCACCGCCTCGCCGAACCGCTCCCGGATGGCCGAGAGGGCCGGCATACCGGGTTCGACGACCTCGCGGGCCACGGCGTCCGCGTCCACGACGACCGCACCCAGGTCGGCCAGCGTGCGGCCCACCGTCGACTTGCCCGACCCGATTCCCCCGGTGAGACCCACGCGCAGCATGAGCCCAACCTAGCCGTCGTCAGCGTTCCCGCTGGATGGGCACGACCCGGAGGCCGTCGGGCTCCTCGAGCAGGAGCAGGTCCCCGTCGGGGTACGTGGCCAGTGCCTCGCGGAGCTCCCCCACCGACGCCCCAGGGACGTCGATGTCCGTGCGGCGGACCAGCTCCAGCTCGAGCTCGTCTCCCCGCAACTCGGCGGCGGCGCCGTCCGCGGCCCCCACGAGCAGCACGCGGCGCCGGCGAGCGGTCGACGGTGGGACGGTGCCCACCGCACGCGCCGCGCGAGCCGGCAGCGCCCCCGCCCGCTCCAGCTCCTCGGTGTCGTCCCGGTCGGTGCGGAAGATCGTCCAGTGGTACGCCGCGAGGAGCGACGTCGTCACGAGGATGCCCAGCGCGAAGCGGACGCTGCGGAGCGTCTCGACGTCGACGCCCGAGGCCAGAGCGTCCTGCAGCACGAGATAGACCAAGGTCATCACCGTGACGACCGAGGTCAGGCCCATCACCCCGAACAGCAGGAGCAGGTAGGCGCGCCGGGTCGGTGACACCACCTCGGCGGCGGCCTGCTCCGAACGGGCCAGCTGTGCCCGGCTCCAGTGCCGCCACCACAGGGGCATCCCGACGGCCAGCAGCACGAGGGCGCCCAGCAGGGTGTTCACGGCGCTCGCTCCCGCGAGGACGTCCGCGACCGCGATCGCCTCGACGACCGTGACGACGAGCACGACCAGGCCAGACCCGGCCGCCAGCAGCCCGATGGCGGCGAGGAGGTACTCGTACACCCGCCTCACCTCGGTCCGTCCCGGAGTGCTCTCCGCGTCGAGCAGGGCACGGTGGTACCACCAGACGACGATCCCCACGAGCGCTGTCGCGACCTGCCCCGGGAGCGTGTCGAAGTGCTCGGTCGCGCCGGTGGCCCTGGGGTCACCGACAAGCCACACCAGCACCGAGTAGCCGGCCAGGCTCGCCGCGGCGATCGCCGCCACGAGCCCGCCTCCCACTCCCGCGAGGAGCACCAGGGCCAACCAGGGCGTGTCGCGCTCGTCACGCACCGCGCGTCGCCACCAGTAGGCCACCCACGCCGCAGCACCGACCGCGAAGACGATGCCACCGTCGAGGAGGAGTGGTGTCGTCGTGTCCACGATCGACTCGCCCTCGAGGCCGAGCACGATGCGCAGCGCGGACGAGACCAGCCGGACCAGCCCCGTTGCCGCTGTGACGAGGCCGATGAGCGACCCGACGAGGTGCAGGGGCCGAAGGTGCTCGCGCGGTGTGATCCGCGGACCCCACCAGTGGTGCAGCCCCCAGACGAGTGACCAGACGAGGGCCTGCGCGAACGCGGAACCCGGGCCGTCCCGGCCGGGGACGACGAGGATCGCCAGCGCCTCGTGCCATCCGGTGATCGCGACGAGAAGGGAGACGAGGCCGACCGCCGTCAGGTAGACCGCCCAGCCCGCGGAGCGGGTCTCGGCGGGGACCGTGTGCAGGCGGCGCCACGTCCACCGGGCCAGGAGCGCCCACAACGGCAGTGCGATGAGGGTGAAGGTCAGTTGCAGCGCGAGCGCGGCCTCGTCCTCGACGAGCACGTCGTCGCGGTCCAGGAGCCGTCCGAGCAGTCCGGTGACTCCCGAGGCCGACGCGAAGAGAAGTCCGGCCAGCAGGAGGTACTGGAAGAACCGGCGAATCCCGGACCCCTGGGCCTCGCCGCCAGCGCCCACGCCCGCGCCCGCCCCCGCATCCGCGTCTCGGTGACGTCGGCGGCTGAGGGCGGTCCCCACCGCCACGGCGGTCAGGACCAGGACCACCAGCAGCCCGAGGCCGACGATCATCGGTCCTCCTTGGTCGTCCCACACGCGAAGGTCGGCCACGGTTCACCGGTGATGACCCACCGGTCCCCGACGCGACGCAGGTCGAAGGTGGCCGGCTCCCGGTTCTCCCCGCCGCCGAGCGGCCCGCCCCCGGCGTGGACGAGGTCGACCCGCACCCGCGCGGTGTCACCGTCCGTGGCGCTCTCGCGCAGCACGACGCGCGCCTCTCCGTCGAGGAAGATGTCTCGTAGGTCGGCCTCGTCGCACGGGCCGTCCGGGTCGAGCTGCGCGGCGGCCGTGGCTGGGTCGGACTCGTAGAGCGCGGTGACGTAGTCGCGCACCCTCGCCTCCGGCGACCCGGCCTTCGGCTGCGGTCCCGGGCGCAGGGCGGCGAAGACTCCGGCACCGACCGCGAGGAAGAGCAGCGCGGCGACAGCGATGACGAGTCCTCTGGCGGCACGGGTGCCCATGCCCCCAGTGTGCTCGCCACCGTGGTCCCACGTCCGGCATACCGGGTGTCACGTCCGGCATACCGGGTGTCACGTCCGGCATACCGGGTGTCACGTCCGACACAGCAGCGCTCCGCGGGCCGTCGAGGGCCTAGGCGAGTCGTGCCGGGAACCCGCCCGTGGCGACCGGACCCCACCTCGTCGGCGTGATGCGAAGCAGCGACTTGTCCTGCTCCCGCATCGCCTGCCGGTACTCGTCCCAGTCGGGGTGCTCCCCCGAGATGCAGCGGTAGTAGTCGACGAGGGCGTCCGCGGCCTCCGGCATGTCGATGACCTCGCAGTCGCCGTCGACCTGGACCCAGGCGCCTCCGAAGTCGTCGGAGAGGACCATGACGCTGACCCGGGGCTCGCGACGGGCGTTGGCCGTCTTGGCGCGCTCGGGATAGGTCGAGATGACGATGCGTCCCTGCTCGTCCAGGCCGCCGGTGACGGGTGACGCCTGCGGGCGACCGTCACGCCGGGTCGTCATGACGACCATGTGGTGGCGTGGCCGGACGAAGTCGAGGAGCTCGTCGAGGTCGACCTGGGTGCTCGTCGCGATGGTTCGTGCCATGGACCCACTGTCGCACGGCTGCCATGTCCCGGACAGGCCGAAGGCCCGGCTCCCACGGAGGGGAACCGGGCCTTCGGACGTTGCGTCACGGCATACGGCGTATGCCGTTCGGCTCAGTTGCCGGTGAGCTTCTCGCGCAGCGCGGCGAGGGCCTCGTCGGAGGCGAGGGTGCCCTCGTTGGCCGGCGGAGCGGCCGGACGCGAGCCTGCGCCCTCGTCGTCCGAGTCGGACGCGGAGGAGGCGGAGTCGCTGCTGTAGGACGTGGCGGTGTCGCCACCCGCTGCGGCCTCGGCGTCGGCCTTGGCGGCCTCCTCGACCTGCGTGCGGTGCGACTCCCAGCGGGCGTGGGCCTCGGCGTACTGCTTCTCCCAGGTCTCACGCTGCTTCTCGTAGCCCTCGAGCCACTCGTTGGTCTCGGAGTCGAAGCCCTCGGGGTACTTGTAGTTGCCCTGCTCGTCGTACTCGGCAGCCATGCCGTAGAGGGTCGGGTCGAACTCGACCTGGCCCGCGCCGTCCTCGTTGGCCTGCTTGAGCGAGAGCGAGATGCGACGACGCTCGAGGTCGATGTCGATGACCTTGACGAAGATGTCGGCGCCGACGGTGACGACCTGCTCCGGCAGCTCCACGTGGCGCTCGGCCAGCTCGGAGATGTGGACGAGGCCCTCGATGCCGTCCTCGACGCGCACGAACGCACCGAACGGGACGAGCTTCGTGACCTTGCCGGGGACGACCTGGCCGATGGCGTGCGTGCGAGCGAAGTGCTGCCACGGGTCCTCCTGCGTCGCCTTCAGCGACAGGGAGACACGCTCACGGTCCATGTCGACGTCGAGCACCTCGACGGTGACCTCGTCGCCGACCTCGACGACCTCGGACGGGTGGTCGATGTGCTTCCAGGACAGCTCCGAGACGTGGACGAGACCGTCGACGCCGCCGAGGTCCACGAACGCACCGAAGTTGACGATGGAGGACACGACGCCCGAACGGACCTGGCCCTTCTGGAGCTCCTTGAGGAACGTCGTGCGCACCTCGGACTGCGTCTGCTCGAGCCAGGCACGGCGCGACAGGACCACGTTGTTGCGGTTCTTGTCGAGCTCGATGATCTTGGCCTCGATCTCCTTGCCCACGTAGGGCTGGAGGTCGCGGACACGACGCATCTCGACGAGGGAGGCGGGGAGGAAGCCGCGCAGGCCGATGTCGAGGATGAGTCCACCCTTGACGACCTCGATGACGGTGCCGGTGACGACGCCGTCCTCTTCCTTGACCTTCTCGATGGTGCCCCAGGCGCGCTCGTACTGAGCCCGCTTCTTGGACAGGATGAGGCGGCCTTCCTTGTCCTCCTTCTGGAGAACGAGGGCTTCGACCTCGTCGCCGACCTTGACGACCTCGTTGGGGTCGATGTCGTGCTTGATGGAGAGCTCGCGCGAGGGGATGACGCCCTCGGTCTTGTAGCCGATGTCGAGCAGAACCTCATCGCGGTCGACCTTGACGATGCGGCCTTCGACGATGTCTCCGTCGTTGAAGTGCTTGATCGTCGCGTCGATGGCGGCGAGAAGGTCTTCCTCAGAGCCGATGTCGTTGATGGCGATCTGAGGGGCGGTCTTGTCGACCGTGCTGGCAGTCATGTAGTAGGAACTCCGATGTGGACAGATGGATGAGATGGTGTGGAACTGGGTGTTCGGCGTGGCCCCGTGAGCCCGTTCGGGCATGCGGAAACACAGACGAATGCTCGCCCAGACTACCGACCCTGTCCGCGCACGGTCAAAGCGGGGTATGCCGGTGAGCGAGGAGGCCGGTCGGCGCACCTCCGGGACCGACGAGACCCAGGCCGCGAACCGAGCGTGGTGGGACGGCGAGGCCACCGACTACTACGCCGAGCACGGCTCGTTCCTCGGCGACGACGAGTTCGTCTGGGGACCCGAGGGATGGACCGAGGAGAGCCTCGGGCTGCTGCAGGCGGCCTCCGGCCAGACGGTGCTCGAGATCGGTGCCGGCGCCGGCCAGTGCGCCCGGTGGCTCGCCCGGAACGTGGGGGCGTCGGTCGTCGCGACCGACCTGTCCATGGGGATGCTGCGGGTCGGCGCGCAGGTGAGCCGTCGGACCGGCACCGCTCCCCCGCTGCTCCAGTGCGACGCGCTCGCGCTCCCGTTCGCTGACGCGAGCTTCGACACGGTCTTCACGGCATACGGCGTCGTGCCCTTCGTCGCGGACAGTGCAGCCGTCATGACCGAGGTGGCCCGGGTGCTCCGGCCCGGAGGCCGGTTCGTCTTCTCGACGACCCACCCGATCCGGTGGGCCTTCCCGGACGACCCGTCGGAGGCGGGGCTCACGGCGCGGCTGAGCTACTTCGACCGGACGCCCTACGTCGAGTCGGACGGCGAGGGGCGGGCGACGTACGTCGAGCACCATCGGACGATGGGCGACCGGATCCGCGAGATCGTCGCGGCGGGGCTCCTCGTCGAGGACGTCGTGGAGCCCGAGTGGCCGGAGGACAACACCGAGACGTGGGGTGGGTGGTCGCCCACGCGCGGGGCCGTCATCCCCGGGACCGCGATCTTCGTCTGCCGGCGCCCGTCTGGCGGCTGACACTCGACCACAGCCGAAGGCCCCGCACGACCGGTTGGTCGGCGGGGCCCTTCGAGTGGAGCCGGGTCAGCGGCGCGTGTCTGCGCGACTGCGCGTGGCCTCGGAGTCCGAGTCACCGAAGACGTCGAGCGAGTTGTCCTGGGCGTATGCCGGGTCGCCGCCGTTGTCGTCGCGGCCGGAGCGGAGGTCGCCCTCGCCGTCGGCGCGACGGGCCGCGTTCCAGAGGAAGAAGCCAACAGCGCCGGCGAGGAGGCCGAGCAGGCCGGTGATGAGAGGGAGACGGTCGACGAGACCCAGCCGGCTGTCGTTGTCCTTGGCGTCCTTGATGTTCGCCGCGACGGTCTCGTCGGTGAAGCCGAAGTCGAGGTCGAGAACGGTCTGGCCGTTGTCGGTCTTGCGCACCTGCTGCTCGGTCTGCTTCTGGATCGCTCCGGTGCGGGGGTCGATGTACATCGTCTTGGTGGACGAGTAGGTGCCCTGGATGCCCTTGGCGATCTCGGCGGGCTCGTCGGTCACCTCGGTCATGAACTTGTACGTCGTCCAGCCGTTGACCTCCTCCTCGCCCTGGAAGGTCGCCTCGACGGCACGACCGAGCAGACCGTCCCAGAAGGGGTAGGTCTTCTTCTCGACGTCGAACGGGAACTTGTTGACCAGGCCCTCGTGGGGCTTGGCGTCGCCGATGTACTTCTCGTCATTGACGGGGAGGCCGGTCTTGCGATCGGTCGCGAACCGGTCGGTCGACGCCGTGACGAGCCGCGTGCCCTCACCTGTGTTGCTGTCGTCCACGCAGTCGGGTGCGTTGCCGTTGGGGTCGGTGATGAGACACGTGAACGTGTCGAACACGACGACGTCACCGTCGGACTTGGTGCCGTCGGCGACGGTGTGGCTGAGCGCCTTGACGGGTGCTCCGGCGCCGGTGGGGAGCACTGCCGCCTCACCCGAGAGCCGAGTGCTGGTGTCCGTGTCCAGCGGTGTCTTCTTCACCTGGCCGGGGACGTAGAACAACGCCAACAACGCGGTCATGACGAGGAAGCCGGCAAGGCCCATCAGGACCAGACCGATGATTCTGCGCATCTGCGGGACACCTTTGTCTCAAGTGGGACGGTCGCCGTACCCTACCAGCCGGTAAAAGTCCGTCCGCGGATATGTGACGGTGTCGGTCGCCCTACGATTCCCCCATGGCGACGAGCGACGCGAAGCGGGAACCGGTGGTGACCGTCATTCCCGCGCTTGACGGCCTGCGTGCCCTCGCCGCCGGCCTCGTCGTCCTCACTCACGCCGCCTTCCTCACGGGCTTCGGGGCGACGGGCGGACTCATGGGACGGTTGTGGTCCCGAGGCGACTTCGGCGTGGCGATCTTCTTCGCGCTGTCCGGCTTCCTGCTGCACCGCGGACTGCTCGCTGCCGACGCCCAGGGTCGCTTCGACGTGGTCGGTTACGGCATGCGGAGAGCCGCGCGCCTGCTGCCTGCCTACTGGCTGGTGCTGGCTGCGATCACCGTGGGCGCGACTCCACCCCTGCGCGATGTCGTGATCCACGCAGCAGCTCTGCAGATCTACTGGCCCGACGCCTGGATCGGAGCCTTCGGACAGTCGTGGAGCATCGCCACTGAGATCGCCTTCTACGTGACGCTCCCCGCCATTGTTCTCGGCCTCCGACCGCTGAGACGGAGGTCTGCACAGGCACCCCTGGTGGTGCTGTGCGTTCTGGCGGTCGTGCTGACGGCGACCTCCGGGTTCGGCGGCGATGCCGTCGTGGGTGAGGACATCTTCTATGACCGCTGGCTGCACTCGCGCGCGCCACACTTCCTCCTCGGCATGATCTGCGCGGAGACCGTCCTCGCACCATCCCACCGTGTGAGCCGGGCGCTGTCCCGCTGGGGTGGGGACGTGGCGGCCTGTCTGGCCGTGGCCGCGGGCGCATATCTCCTCGCCACCACGCCGGTGGCAGGCGGACTCGACCTTTCGCCGGGAACTGCGACCGACGTGGTCGTGCGAACCGCTCTGTCCGGCATCGTCGCGCTCGGTCTCCTCCTCCCGCTGACGCATGGCGGACCGTCCGCTTACCGCGCGGCACTGTCCCATCCCACCGTGCGGTATCTCGGCGTCATCAGCTACGGACTCTTCCTCTGGCACGTGCCGGTGTTCATCGGTCTGTATGCCGTGTCCGGAGTCGAGGAGTTCACCGGAGCCTTGTTGCCCCTCCTGGCCCTCGGCCTCCCGATCAGCGTGGGCCTGGCGGCCGCGACGCACCGGTGGGTGGAGGTCCCGTCATCGCGCCTGGCTGGTCGCCACCTGGCTCGACGCCGCGGCCGCCAGGCCGAACGCCGCGAGCACGAGCACTCGGACACTCCCCTCCACCGCTGAGGAGCCGAGGGAGCCGGGCGCGAGCACGACCTGTACCCCGGCGGCGGCGACCCCGAGCCCGAGGATCGTGGCCGGCCATACCCAGCTCGGGACGGCGAACCGCCGCACCAGGGCGACGGCCCCCGCAGCGACCGCGCCCCCGACCGGACCCGCCAAGAGCACCCCGGCACCGACGACGACGACGGCCACGAGGCCCGGTCGACCCACCCTTGGCTGGCGGACGGCCGGCGATGTCGGCGCACCGCCGGGCAGCAGGGCCACGAGGATGACGATCAGCGCCATAAGAGCTCCGGCCAGAAGGCCCGCGCGGTAGGCCCGGTCCGGGGCGAAGCGGATGACGAGCTCTCCTCCCGCAGTCCCCTCCGCCAGAACGAAGCCCTGGCGACGTGCGTCCAGCGTCTGCGGTACCAGGCGAGTGCCCGCGAGGGTGGCCTGCCACCCGGCATTGGCGTTCTCGGCCATGACCAGGACGCCGTCGACGTCAGCACTGAGGTGGCCCCGCATCTCGGTGGGCCCGACTCGACGCAGGTCGACGGGCGCCGACAAGCGCTCGTCCGCCTCGCTGTCGCTGTGAGTGAGGACCAGTGATCGAGGCGACATGTCCGCCCACGGCTCGAGCACGAATCGATGAGTGGGAAGAGCGCTGACATCGACGGGCGCGCAGGCGCGCCACGTGATGTCGGACAGCCCGAGCAGGGCGTCCCGGCGGGCGCTGGCGGACGTCGGGACGGTCCTGCCGTCGAGGCTCAGGGCTGGGCCCTCGCCGCAAGGCGCTTCGATGCTGACCGGTGCCGCTGGAAACGCTTGGCCGAGCGGCTCGAGCTCCTCGAGCTCGAGCGCACCCAGACCGGGCTTCCTCGGACCCGGAACGTGGGTGAACGTCAGGGTCAACGTGCGACCAGTCGTCGGTGGGATGGACAGCACGCCTCCGGGCTGCAGGCGTCGGGTGACCTCCGTCCCGCCGACGTCGATCACCACCGCGGGCGACTCCTTCTCGGCCCATTCCCGACGCGTCTGGAGCCGAATGCCAGAAAAGGTGATCGGCCGGTCGAGCTCGACGGTGAGCGAGGGCGACTCGTCGTCCCCGGACGGACTCCAGGCCGTCCTGTGGTCGCCGTCGACCACTGCGGCCGGCAACGACGCCGGGGCGTAACTGCGCAGGCTGCTCGCGGACACCGTGACACCGGGGACGGCGAGCAGCTCGCCGGGAGGTCGGAGAGGGTTGACCGCGAGGGTCCCACCGATGGTGGCGAGGCCAGGTGCCACGCCGGAGACATCGCGCACCATGGCCCCCGTCGACTCGGGGTCCACCAGCTGGCCAGCGAAGCACGTGACCGCTTCCGACTCGCGCGTCGGAGCGGTGCAGCCGTCCTTACCGGTGAGGCCGGCGCCCAGCACGACGGTCGTCGCCGGACCCTCCGTGGCGGCCGTGCGGAGTGCCTCAACCGGCGTGATGCCTGCGATGCGCACCTCCGCGAGACCGGTCGCCGTCCGCTCTGGGGCACCGCGCGTCGTGCTCTCGATCTCGATCTCGATGGTGGTGGTGGGTCCTGCGGGGAGGCGAATCCTCGTCGCCTCGCTCGGAGCGAGTGTTGCGCGAACCCGGCCCCCATCGGTGGTCACACTGATGTCGGTCGCCACACCGAGACCGTCGCCGAAACGCACACGGTCGGCGTACGGCTGCACCGACACCTCGCGCACATCGACCGATCCGGGCAGCGAAACGGTGAGGCGGGGTCGGGAGTCGCCCAACGTGACCCATGCGGTGCGGTCATCGCCGTCGACGGCGGCGAACGGGCGGTGGGCCGGCTGAAGGCCGGCGAAGCCGAAGTCGTCGGCGACCGACGTCGAGCCACTGACATCAGCGATCCCCTCGTACGAGACGACCGAGCGTCGACCGGGCTCCGGCCACGGGAGGTAGTCGGGCGCGCCGTTCACGTCCTCGTCGGTCAGTGTCGGGGACACGTCCTGGCCGCGCGGCGCGCCGAACCAACGGGTCCGGGCGCGGAAGCCGTCGGTGACGACGTGGCGCGTGGGTGTGAGCGCGGACGAACGGTCTCCATCGAACACGACGGGACCCCTCAGCCCGGCGTCCGCGAGGCGCACCAGGTCCTCCGAGGCTCCTGTCGAGGCCACGAGGCTTGCCGTTGGCCAGAGCGCCAGCTCGGGCGCGACCGTCCCCTTGAGCTCGTAGACCTCGACGGGGAAGACCCGGTCACCGACGAGGTTGAGCTGGGAGGGACCGAAGCCTTTGACGAATCTGGTGTCCGGGCTCTGCTGGACGGACGACCGCGCGAAAGCCACCGGAGGCTGGCCGCTGTCGTCGACACTGAGGTCGTTGCGGACCACGAGGTACTGAACCCCTGCGTCACGCAGCACCTGCGTCGCGCCGCCGAGAGCCCGACCGGTCTGGAGGCGCCGTTCGACCTCGTCGAGCAGGCGGATGGTGCCGGCCGGCGCGAGCGGCACTCCGTCGCGGACGGCATACGGCGCCGAGGTCAGCGGTCGCAGTGGTTCGTCAAGAGGTCGGCCCCACGTGTACTCGGCGAAGTTCGCGGCCGGCACGATGAGTGCACGTCCACCTCCGGCGGCGTCGAGCCAGGCACCGAGGTCCTTCCAGTGCCGCGGAAGGGTCTCGACACCGCCGCGCGCCGCGATCGAGCCACTGAAGGCGGGGGCAGCGGCGGTCACGACGAGCAGCGCCGACGTGACCAGGACGGCGGGGCGCGCCCACACGCGCGCCGGCCGCCACACAGAGATCCGGCACAAGAGATGCGCCAACCCCAGCACGAGAGGCAGACGCACGAGCAGGTCGGCCTTGTGAACATTGCGCAGCGGGGCCAGCGGCCCGTCCAGCAGACCTTGGGCCTGCGTGACGAAGGGTGAACCGGCTGGCGCGTCGTGGGGTAGTGAGACAGCGAGCACCCCCACCAGCAGGGTGACGAAAGCGAAGGACCTGTGAGGCATCGAGCGCAGGGCGAGTCCGGCGAGGCCTGCCGACATCACTGCTGTCGTGACGAGCGTGAGGGTCGGGGAGGTCACCAGCTGGTGTCCGGCCGGCCACCAAGCGCCAGCCTGCGTCGCGACGTGGCCGAGCCAGTGGGTCGTGCCCCGCAGGACGTCGAGTGCCCCGACCTGGGCGGACACGGCGCTCGAGTTCTCGATCCAGTCCAAGAACGGTGGGGAGTACCGCCCCATGACGAGGAGCGGGACGACCCACCACGCCGTCCCGCCCACGACCGCCGTCCCCCACCACCACGTGACCGAACTGCGCCACCACCTCCGGCGGGTGAGCAGCCAGAGGGCCCCGGGCAGGACGGCGAAGGCCGTCGCGGTCGCATTGACCCCGCCGCACAGCAGGATCGCCACCCCGCTCAGGGCGGCGCCGCGACGCGCACCGAGCCGGCCGCTCTCGACGAGGACGAGGGGCCAGAGGACGGCGGGCGCCAGCAGCTGGGGGTGTGCCTCGGAGGAGACGACGCCGATGGTGCTCACCACGCGGGGAGCCAACACGTAGGCGAGCGCGCCGACCACGCGGGTCCGCCGGGTCCCGATGCCGAGAGCACTCAGCAGGCCGAGCATCGCGGCGAAGCCGGCGGTCATGAGCGTCATCCACCAGAGTCGCTGGACCACCCACATCGGGAGCAGCTCAGAGCCGATGCCGAAGAACGGCCCCATCGGGAAGAGGTAGCCATAGGCCTGGTTCTGGATGCCACCCCACGTCACCTGCGGGTCCCAGGCATGCAGGGCACGACCCAGGAAGCCCCAGGGGTCGACGTAGAGGTCGTACTTGGTGTCGGCGGCGATGCGACCGAGCGGTACGGACCAGGCCACGGTCCACACGACGAGGAGGCCGGCCCAGACGACGCCGTCGAGCCGGCGGAGGGACTTCACGCTCGGCGAAGCACCATCATGAGGTTCCAGGACAGCACCTCTCGCACGACCGGGACGTGGAGCACGCTGTCCGCCCAGTCCGGGTGGTAGCGGGGAGCCGCCTCGACCAACCAGGCACCCTGCTGGGCCCGAGCCCAGCGCAGCCCCCCGGCCACCGTCGTCGGGAACATCGACTCGCCGTAGAGGTTCTTGGGCGGGTGTCCGTGCACCTGCTCGTAGCGCCGGGCGGCATATCGCCCGCCCCTCCAGTGCCAGGGCGAGGTCTCGTGCCCGCCCCAGGGTGAGGCCCACGCCGTGTACGAGATGAAGACGAGCCCACCCGGCCTCACCACACGAAGCATCTCGTCGCCGACGACGCCAGGACGGGGTACGTGCTCCATCACGTTGTTGGCCATGACGATGTCGACGCTGGCGTCGGCGATCGGCAACTGCTCACCACGCCCCACGACTGCACCCCGGGACGGGCCACTGCCGAGGGCGTCGATGTCGAGGTCCACGGCGACGTAGCGCGCCCCTCCGGTCACGAACCGGCGGCCGAAGTAGGTGGAACCCGCACCCACGTCGAGGACGACACGGCCCTCGAGCGGCTCGTGCCGCGTGATCAGCGAGATCGTGTCGTCCGCGAGGTCGGTGTAGAAGCGGTCCGGGTCGCTCTGCTCCACGAGGAAGGAGCGGAACAGTGACGCCGACCTCCCTACTGTCCGGTATCTTCGGGTCGGCGCGCGGTGCATTCC
Organism: Knoellia locipacati; assembly: GCF_044791685.1. Taxonomy (GTDB): domain Bacteria; phylum Actinomycetota; class Actinomycetes; order Actinomycetales; family Dermatophilaceae; genus Knoellia; species Knoellia locipacati_A. The sequence continues at coordinate 3,442,649 of NZ_CP087730.1, read as the reverse complement.
TGAATGCTAGTCGCGGGCCGCGACGACCGAGCAACGCCCACCTCCGCACCCAGGGTGGATCTGACGAAGAGGATGTCCATGCCGCTGCGAGTGGTGATCTTCAACTGGCGCGACATGCATCACCCGGAGGCCGGAGGCGCCGAGAAGTACATCGTGACCGTCGCCGAGGGGTTGGCCCGACGCGGTCACCGCATCACGTTCTGCACCTCGGCCTACCCCGGCGCACTGCCCGACGAGGTGGTGAACGGAGTCCACTACGTGCGGCGGGGCGGACGCTTCGGAATCTATCCACGCGCCCTGCTCAGCAGTGTGCTGAGCCTGCACCGCCCCGACGTGGTCATCGACGTGCAGAACGGTATGCCGTATCTCACCCCCCTCGTGAGCCGCTACCCCGTGGTCAACCTCGTGCACCACGTGCACAAGGAACAGTGGCCGGTCACCTTCGGTCCCAGGACGGCCAGAGCCGGATGGTGGGTGGAGTCCCGACTCGCTCCGAAGATCTACAGGAACGCGACCTACGTGGCAGTGAGCGACTCCACCCGTCGGGAGCTCACCACTCAGGGCATCGACCGGGAACGGATCGTGATCATTCACAACGGCACGGACGCGACCCCTCTCGATGACACACCCCGCTCGGCGAACCCCTCGCTGATCGTCCTCGGTCGGCTTGTGCCTCAGAAGCGGGTGGAGTACGCACTCGAGGCGGTGGCCAACCTGGTCGGCGAGATGCCCGACCTCACGCTGGACGTCGTCGGATCGGGGTGGTGGGAGCCACACCTGCGTGAGCGAGTGCAGCTCCTCGGCATCGAGAAGCACGTCACGTTCCACGGGCACGTCTCCGAGGCCGAGAAGCATCGCCTCCTTGCCGGGGCGTGGGTGCACGTCATGCCGAGCCTCAAGGAGGGCTGGGGGCTCGTGGTCGTCGAGGCCGGGATCCACGGGACGCCCACCGTGGCCTTCCGCGAGGCCGGTGGACCGAACGACTCGATCGTCCACAACCGGACGGGGATTCTCGTGGAGCACGGTACCCAAGAACTCACCGCCGCAGTACGCACCCTCCTGGTCGACGGAGCGCTGCGCTCACGATTGAGCGACGAGGTGGCGCGGTGGGTGCCGCAGTTTCACTGGGACGAGTCGGTGGAGCGCTGGGAGCAGGTGCTGACGGCCGCGGTCGCCCACTGAGTTCCTCGTGGCACGCGCCACGCTTGGCGCCGTCTCATCGCGCACGAGAAAGCCGGCACCCATCGGGTGCCGGCTTCGTTCGTCGCGAAGGGGTGGTCAGGGTGCGTCGTAGAGGACGACCTGCTCACTCGCGCTTGCCGGGTTGGCAGAAGGGCTGATGGCGGACACTCCACCGACAACGGCGACGAGAGCGAGGACCACACCGGCGATGATCGAGCCGATGGCTCCGACAGCAGAATTCATGGGCGTGATCGTAACAGACCGGCGGGTAACCTCCGGCGACTTCGTCGCGCGACACCCACCCCCAGGACGAGCAGTGCCGTGATGGTCGTCACCATCCACCCAAGGAGCACCACCCCCGCTCCCCTGCTCTCCCCAGGAGCCCCACGTCCCCTGCCAAGGTCCACCACCAGGAGGGTCGGATCGTCCACCACGACCGTCCCTGACGCCCGGACTGCTCTCGTGTCGACGGGAAGACCGGTGTCCAACTCAGCCGCGATGTAGCGCACGCCGGCGTCATGCAGGGCGGTGACGGGGTCGCCCCCTTCGGCGATCGCCTCCGACACCTCCCTCGCATGGTCCCGTTCTCCCGCCACGACGACCCCGCGCAACGGCAGCGAGTCGTCGAACAGGACCCGTTGGTCGAACATCCGAGGACCCAAGGTGAGGGACACGCGACTCTCGTTCCAGGAGTAGCGGCGGTACTGGCTCCACGGGAGCAACCCGACCTCGCCCTTGGGCAGGTCGGAGAGTCGCTGGGCACCGGCCCGGTAGCCCTCTGGAACCTCGACCGCATCGAGACGGCCGCCGAGGCCCCAGAAGAGCTGCGGGGACAGCAGCACCACGACCCCGACGACACACACCGCCGCAGGGGTGCGCAGCGCGGTCGGCAGCGTCCGGGCCGATCGCGCGACGAGCAGCCCGCAGCCGACGGCGACCGCGACCACCCACGGGCCGAGGAGCTTGTGGCTGTCCCGGAACGCACCTCCCCCGGGGAGGACGGCAAGCAGCTGCTCCCAGGCGGGCCGCGTGGCGTCGACGGCACTGCACAGGACGACCACCAGTCCCAGGACCGCCGGCACGAGGACCACGACGGCTCGGGAGGCCCGAAGGTGGCGTGCCAAGGCACCCACGGAGGCGACGGCCAGGAGCAGGGCGGCCAGCGCAACCATGGGCTGGGCCCGGGGCTCGGGATGGGAAGCGGTGTTCCAGAACCCGCCGCCGCTGATGACCGAGCCGATGACACCGAGCGCCGAGTCCGACCTCGCCGCGAAAGCCTCGACGGCCACACGGTCCGGGCTCACGTCCGAGGCGAGCCCCGGCAGCGCCCAGGCACTTGAGATTCCGACGAGCGTGGCGATCACGGCCGCGAGCGCGACCCGGGACCGGGACTCACCCTTCCGGACACTGGCGAGGAGAAGAACGGGAAGCACACCGATCGCCACGACAAGGACCGCGTTCACCCCGCCCATGCCCGCCAGGACACACGCCAGGAGCAGGGAGCGCGCTCCTCCCGTTCCGCGAACCACCCGCACGGCGGACCGCAGCGCCCACGGCAGGACGGCGAGACCGAGCAGGACGACCCACTGGCCGACGAAGAGTCGCTCGGAGACATAGGGGTTCCAGACGGCCATCACGACACAGGCGAGCCGGCCTGCAAGTCCGGTCGACGGCGCGAGCTCGACCAGTAGGGCGACGCAGCCCAAACCGAGCGCCACGAGGATCGAGCCGAGGATGGCTGCCTGAGCCATTCCCGCGCCCGCCACCCACCCGGCGGCCACGGCGAGCGCATCACTGGGCACGGCTCGGGGCGCCGGCGTGTCCAGACCCAGCACGAAGGGCGTCCAGCGGGGGTCGGGAGACCACGGCATGTCGTAGGCGAGCACCACCCCCGGACCCAGGGCGGGCCCGAGCACCAGCAACGCCTGGAGCGCCGCCACGGCACCCGGCAGACGGCCGCGCAGCGCCTCCCGGGAGGTCACCTCGAGCGCACGGCCTTGGCCGCTCCCGCGGCGTAGGCCACGCCCTCGGCGAGCCGGAGCCCGGCAAGCGCCAAGGCATGCACGGGGTCTCCGACGAGGACCGGGACACCGCGCAGGTAGGCCCGGACGGTCGCAAGGCCCTGAGCGGCGATGGCTCCCGGTTGTGCGTCGTTGTAGGCCGGCAGGGACTGGCCGTAGTAGTACCGCTTCCTGAGGACGTCCCGGACCGTCAGCCGGCCCTCGTCATGCAGGATCGGCGCATCGATGCGCGTCATGGGCGCCTGGATTCGCAGGAGGCGCATCCGCAGGTCCGCGTCCTCCTGACCCGCCACGGTCAGGACGAAGCCGCCCTGCTCCTCGAAGAACTCCCGCCTGATGAGGCGAGGCGCCTCGATCATCTCCTCGCCGACGTAACACCTGCGTTCGAGGGTGCGGCAGGCCGCGAGGAAGCCGTCCCCGACCGTGACCTCGGGGATGAAGACGGCGCTGCTTCCCGTCCGCTCTGCCGCCGACACCGCGTCCTCCACCACCCGTGGAGTGAGGACCATGTCGGCGTCGATCCACAGGATGTAGCGACCGCTCGACCGCTCGACCGCGAGGTTGCGCTGCGCGCTGCGTTCCGGCCCCGCCTGGATGGCGAGGTCCGCGTACCGGGAGGCGATCTCGAACGTGTGGTCGGTGCTGAAGTTGTCCACGACGATCAGCTCGATGTCGGTCAGGCTCTGCGTCCGGATCGACCGCAGACAGCTCTCCACGGTCCGCTCCACGTTCTTGGTCGGCACGATCACCGACACGAGCGGGCTGGTGCTCATCGCGCTCTTCCTCCTGGTCTGCGTGCTCGCAGCGGCAGTGACTCCACCGCGTCGAAGGCCGCCGCCATGGCGGCGGCCTGGGTGGTCATGTCATGACGCTCGAGGACTGTGCGGCGGTTGGCGGCGCCCACGTCCGCTCGCGCCCCATCATCCCGGAGGAAGTGAAGGAGACCTTCGGCCAAGGCCGACGGAGTGTCCTCAACCCGAAGATTGGGTGGCCGTACCGCCTCGTGGTTGGTCCCGCACGCCGTCGTGACGATCGGTATGCCGGCCGCCATCGCCTCGAGGTACGCGAGTCCAAACTGCTCGTTCCACTTCCACGTGGCGCGCGGGGCCGTGACGAAGACGTCCGAGGTGGCGAGCAACTCAGCGATCTCGGCGGGGCTTCGCGTACCGAGGTACCTCACCGCTCCGCCCGTCCGCTGTTCCGCTTCGCGCACCAAGCCCACCAAAGGTCCGGCCCCTGCGACCACGAGCCGCGCCTCCGGCTCGCTCCGCCGGACGAGGTCGAACGCCTGGAGGACGCGATCCACCCCCTTGTTGCCCGCCACGGGTGAGACGAACGCGATCTGCCCACCGACCTTGTGCACGCCGAGCTCCTCGGCAGGGCGGAGTCGGTGGTGATCCACTCCTGGGGCGACGACGTGGATGCGCTCCGCCGGGTAGTCCAGAGCCAGCAGGTGGTCACGGGCCGCCTCGATCGGGCACAGCATGAGGTCGGCCCCGAGGGCCCGCCGCGTGGCCTGGGCGTACGGAGGGATGCGGTAGAGCGGCTGGTGCGACATGTTCTCCCAGGTCACCACGACCTGCCGTATGCCGTGGCGCGCGGCATACGCGGACAGCTGCCCCGTGACCAGAGCGCACAGCTCCAGGCTCGCGACCCACTGGAACGGTCGCGGGTCGACGGAGGACAGGTCGCGCAGCCAGCCGAACGCCCCGGCCTCGACGAAGCGCGAGACCGGGCGACGGAACGAACGGTCGATCCACTCGATCCCACTCTCGGGCGGGTGGGTACGAGGTGACCCGACCTCCGTCACCTCGGTGTTGGGCATGAGCGACAACCAGAAGAGCTCCCTCTTGGGCCGCTGGTCCGGCAGTCGCGCCCAGAGGATCGTGCGTGGGGCGGTGTCGCACCGAGGCCCGTCGTTGGCGTGGCTCACTGTTCGACCCTGCGCGTACCCGGCTCGGGGAGGACCACGGACGCCGCGAGGCACAGGAGCGCCGCGAGGACGACGTAGTGCGGGGCGACGTGCTCGGCGACGAGGTCCGCCGACACTGTCCCGAGCCGATCTGCGTTGCCCGACAGCCACATGACCGACGCCGACGCGACCAGCCCGGCTGCTGCGAGGCCGAAGAACCGAGGGCCGACCCCCCGGCGCACAAGGAAGACGACCACCAAGGCCGGGGCAAGGCCGATCCACCCTCCGAGTGCTGCCCCCAGGACGACGACGGACAGCTGGGCAGCGGCGTCGAGCCTCCGTGCCCTCGCCCTCCACCCGGCTCGCGCTCCAGCCAAGTGGTCACGGCGGCCGTGCGGCACGACTGCTACCGAGAAGGACTCGCCGGTTGCCCGACGGCCAGCCCGGTCGTGCAGGATCACGAGGGCCGCGAGCAGGGCAGCGATGATCGAGATGGCGAGGGCCCCGAGAGCCCACGATCGAGGGCCATAGACGATCTCCAGCGAGTGTGGCCTCGACGAGTCGTCGACGACCCAGCCCATCGCGAAGCCGTCCACCACAGACGGGGCAGGAAGGGGACGGCCGTCCAGAGTGGCCCGCCACCCAGGCGCCATCCCTTGGGCGAGCACGACGGTGTACGGCCCGGCTCCCACGCCTGTCGTGGCGGTGTACCTCGTGGGGGTGAGTCGCACGTCGCCCAAGTCGGGTGGGGCCGCAGTGGCGCGTTGTGCGACGCCGATGGCGTCGCGCAAGGAAAGTCGGTCCACCGACCACGCAGGCGTGCCGCGGATGCGGTGCGGGCCATCCGCCAGCGGCAGACCCGCACCACGACAAGGAGTCCATGTCGTGCTGCTGAGATCGACGAGCGGTGACTCCGGACGCATCAGCACGGGATACCCATCGGCGAGGAGTACTGGGACGCAACCCGCGGCCTCTCCCGTGTCCCGCTCCATCTGCAGACCTGCGAGCTCCACCTCGCTGATCCGGACCACACCGCTGGGCCGGGCAACCGCGTCGATCCGCAACTGCACCTCCCGTCCTTCGGCGGCAGGAAACCGTACGGTCGACTCGCCGGCACGGAGAGGGCCCTGCCCGACCTCCTGTCCGTCGACGAGGACGGTTGCAGCGGTGGCCCAGTTCTCCAGCACGGAGCCCGAGGGCGCCTGCTGGAGCACAGTGAGCGTGTCGAATGTCTGCGCCTCCGCAGTGCTGATGGTCAGACTCTGCCCCGCCTCCGGGGAAGCCGGCACCCATGCCGTGTCGTCCTGACCGTCCAAGGCTTGCGACCCCCGCAACGTGGGCAGGTCGAAGGCCCGGCTGGAGCCTCGGACCGTGACCTCGTCGCTGAAACCCGCCACCGCGTCGAAGTCCGTGTCGTCTGCCTGGAGGGAGGGCTGGATGGTGGCCTGGACGAAGTAGTTCCGGTCCCCAGGCACCGTGAAGTCGCGGTTGAGGCTCGCTTCCTCGTCGTCGGCCGGTCCTGAGAAGCCGTTCTCCCGCGTCAGCAGGATGTCCACGGGCGCCCGCTCGAGAAGGTCTCGCTCGTCGTCGGAAAGTGACTCCCGAAGGTTCTGGACGACGGGGGGCACCGCTGCGACGCGCGTCAGGGGCGGCCCGGCACCGTCGACCTCCGCAATGCCCACTCTCGAGGCACCCTCCCCCGCCACCGCTGTGACACTGACCGTCAGCGAGGTTGCTGGAGCGCCACCCAGCTCGACCCGGGCGACCCCGTCGGCACCGACCACGGCGTCACGACGTACGTCGCCCGCCTGCACAGTCAGTGCCGTGATCCGCCGCGCACCAAAGGCGATGGTCCTCAGGACCACCTCGTCCAGGACCTCGGAGCTTGGGAAAGTGCGTTTCAGCGACTGAAGATCCGACTGGCCGAAACCGCCGAACTGCCAAGAGGTGTGCTCGTTGTCGTCGAAGGCGTTCTCGGGTGAAGCCTGCGCAAAGGGGACGGTCTTGGCGGCCCCGAAGGCGGTGGCCGACCCTCCCTCGACGACGAGAGTCGTCTGCTGGTCCGGACGCCCGACGGCCAGCGTGGACGACACCGTGTCGGCCGCACCGACCAGGGGTCCCTCGTGGGACGTGATGCGTTGCGTGTCATTCGGCGACCGCCGGTTGGTGTCGGTCACCACGACTCGAGCGCCCTCGCGCAGTGCCGCGGCTGCTCGGGAGGGTGACAGCGAGCGAAGCGACGTCATCAACGGCTCGTTGTCCATGAGACCGGCGCCGGCGAGAGCCGGCACGGCGAATGCGTCACCGACAAGCAGGATCGAACCGACCGTGGAGCGTGTGCCGAGCAGTTGCCCCGGGCGGTCGACGGAGTAGAGCCCCAGGGGGGCCAGCGGCTTCCCATCACCGATTGATGGTGCCGCCACCTCAGTCGGGGGACCGAAATCGCGCTCCGCCCGGATACCGGGCGCCGCACCGAGGCGGTCTGCCACCAGCTGTGGTGTCAGGCCCCCTGACTCCTCGTGGGTGAGGTCGCGGCGGGCCAGGACCCGACCCGCGCCCAGGAGACGGGCGTAGGTCGCGATGGTCGCCGGGGCCACGTCCGGGTCCGCAAGCGCCGCGTCGGCGGCGGCGAGGACGTTGGCCGCCTCGGGCGAACCGTTCGGCACCGTCGTACGGACGACGCTCGGCGGCCTGATCAGCGCTCTACCGACATCGTCCGGAGACGCGCTGGCCCAGCGGTAGTTGGCGAGCTTCTCGCCCGGCACCATCCAGATGCGCTGGTCAGCGGGTGCCGACGCGAGCGCTGCAGACGCTTCCCGCCAGTAGGCGGGTACGTCGTAGCGAGCGATGTAGAAGCCGCCGGTGCCCAAGGGGTAGGCCGCCACGACCACCGCGGCAGCCGCGGACACCGCTGCCGTGGCAACCGTCACGGAGGTGCCACGGCGTCGCGGGCGGCGCGTGAGTGAGGGCCACAGCACCGCAAGGCCACTCGAGCCAAGGATCGCGAAGCCCAGCGGCAGCAACGCACCCACCTTGTTGGTCGTCCTGAAAGCGGCCGTGGCCGGAAAGGTCTCGAAGGTCCACGACAACGCACGACCCAAAGGCGCAGATGCGTCGAACGAGCTGGCCATGACCACCACGGCGGTGACGATCATGACCAGCGCTCCCAATCGCAGGGCTCGCGGTGCCCTGGTTCCGACCGCGAGGGCCATCGCGGGCACCATGAAGGAGCACACGACCACGAGCGCGTTGGTGAGGTAACCGGCGAAACCCGGCTGCCAGGGCCCGGCGGCGTCCCCGCCGTAGAGCGGCCAGAGACCCAGACCTCGGATGCCTTCGGCCAGCGAGCTGGGGGCCGCGATGCCTTGGAGCGTCTCCGTCGATGCGAGCACCGTGCTGCCTGAGCCCAGTGCGCCGGCCGTGGGAACCAACCAGTAGAGCGACAGCAGAATCGTCCACGCCCCGCACCACAGCACGGTCGAGCCAACCCGCCGCCAGGTCACCAGACCTGCTGCCCTGGCCATCACGACGACAGCCGGCACCACCAAGAGCTGGAACACCGGCACGACGCCGGCATTCATTCCACTGCCAGCCGCGAACGCGAGGCCGAAAGCGGCCAGCCAGCCCCTCGAACGGTGCTCGACCATGGCCCGCCACAGGAAGAGGGCCATCCACGGCAGGGTCGCCAAGGGTAGAAGGACGGGCAACGTCGCGCCGGCCGTGATGGTGTAGGGGTTCGTGACGAAGAGGGCGGCCGCCACGAGCGGCGTCCACCGCCAGTGCGGCACACCCGGCAGGCGCCGGACGAGAGCGGCCGCGCCCGCAGCCGCGGCGAGCAGGAGGAGCAGGCGCAAGAGCCGCGCCGAGAGCCATGGCTCGGCACCCAAGAGCTGGAGCCCCCAGACGAGCGCGCAGACCGGAGCGAGTCCCACGTTGAAACTGGGCATCCCCATGCCGGGGTTGTCCTGCCACGGCCAGACGTAGTCCCGGAAGGAGGTGCCCGGATTGAGGTAGATCTCCGGCTTGGTGTCAGGCAGCAGGGTCCCGAACGACGGAGCGACGACGGCGACTGCGAGCAGACCCGCCAAGCCGGCGGCCACGATTCCCACGGCATGACCGCGCAGCCAGGGCCGTGGCGTCACTCCGCGTCGAGCCTTCCTCCGGGAACCGATGTCCCACCGTGAAGGTAGGCCCTCTTGAGAACGGCCGAGATCCGGGGGAACTTCGGCAGGGTCCGCCACGCGAGGTTCATCAGGGGCTCCTGACCGTAGATGTGGGCCACCCTTCGCCAGGACACGTCGAATCCGTCCGGTCGCCGCCAGTTCTGCGGTCGGCGCCACGCGTAGACCTTGACGCCGTTGCACCACCGCGGGTCGAAGTCGTGTTCGGCACGGAAGTCATAGAGCAGTTCGTAACCGGGGTGCGCGTCGATGTAGGACTGGGTGGATGAGGCGACCTGCGGCCACGTCGCGTCGTCCACGATGACCAACGCCTCATCCGCGAGCCACTGCTCGGCAACCGCCAGACCGAGGTACTGGGCCAGTCGCGAGTGGGCCCCGTCGTAGAAGTAGACCCCAACCGGGCCGGGCGTCACGCCACGTGGGAGAACGGTGAACGCCTCTCCTCGCAGAAAGCGGACGCGGTCGCGCACGCCCCACTTCTCGAGGGTGTCGAAGACCGTCGCCTGAGCGAGCTCGGGGTCGAACCCGAACTCGCGGAAGTTCTCGACCGCGACGAATCGGTCGTGATCGTGACCGAGCATCGCACCAAGGAGGGAGCGGCCGCGGTAGGTCCCCACCTCGAGGTAGTACTCGTCAGGGCCGAGATGCCTCACGGCCTCGTTGAGCAGGGTGAGTGAGTGGGGCGTGGACATCCCGTCGACGTCGGCGATGATCTTCTCGAAGGCCTCGTCGGGGAGGTCGAGGCTGTAGAAGTCCCCTCCGAAGCGACCAGGGAGGGCCTTCCTGAAGGCGTGCAGATCCACGAACTCTCTCCCACTGTCGGTGCCGGTCGGTCGGGTGTGGGGGCAGCCTACCCGGTGGTAGGAAGAGCGCTTCCTACCTGAGATGATTGCCCGTCCATCACCGACTCGAAGGGGACCGAGATGCCAACCCCCCTCGCCCCGGGGCGGAATGGCCGCTCCGCTGGGGGCTTCCTGCGCTCCGGTGTACCCCTCGCCGCCGCGACGCTGGTGTCGGGAATCCTCAGCTACGGGTTCAACCTCATTCTCACGCGGGCGCTCGGCCCCGAGGGATTCGGAGCCATGGGAGCTCTCCTCGGGGCCGCGGTGATTGGCTCCGTACCCGCCACCGCACTCCAGCTCGAGGTCGCGCGACTGGTCGCGTCGGGCCAGGCAGTGGGTGCACGGTGGCTCGTCGGTCGAGCCGCGCTGTCGGTGTCGGTGGCGTCCCTCGTCTGCGGTCTGGCGCTCGCACCGCTCATCGACCACGTCCTTCGCCTCCACAGCATCTGGGACGCAGTCCTCTTGGCCCTCCTGCTGTTCCCCCAGACGCTCACCGGCGCCCTGACCGGCTTTCTTCTCGGCCACCGTCGGATCGACCTCTTCGCCATGGTCGTCGTCTCCATCGGTGTGACGCGTCTGGCGGCGGCTGTGGTGACCCAGCTCGCCGACGGCGGGATCACGTTCGCTCTGAGCGCGACCGTGGTCAGCGCCGGCGCGTCGATGGCGCTGGGGTTGTGGGCGGTCCGGCGATGCGGGCCTTGGGATGACCGTGCGCCACACCCCGGCGCGCGCAGGTTCGTTGTCGGCCTTTCGCGGGCCGCCGCGGGAGCGGCAGCCCTGATGGTGCTCCTCAACGTTGACCTCCTCGCGGCCCGTGCCGTCCTCGGGGACAACTCGTCGGGTCAGTACGCCTTCCTGACGATCTTCGGTCGCATGACCTTCTGGGGCACGAGCTTCCTCAGCCTGTGGGTCTTTCCTCGTGTTGCCGGGTCGTCCGGGGCCAGACGCGCCATCCGACTCTCCGTGGTCGCCGTCGCAGCCGGGGGCGTGCTCGCGGTGTCCACGGCCTCCATCCTTCGTGACGAACTGGTCGCTCTGCTGGCGGGACCGGCCTATGCGAGCTCGACTCCCTACGTCGGTGCCTTCGCTCTGGCGGGAGCGCTCATCGCGCTCGTCCAGCTCGGGACGTACGTCGACGTGGCCCGAGGCCGCCATGAGCTGACGTTCGCGGCGTGGGCCGGTGCGCTCCTGGTCGCCGGCGCCGTGTTCGTCTCCGGCGCGTCGTCGATCTCTGCCATCATCACCATCGCGAATACCGTTCTCGCGCTGCTCGCGGTTCTGTCGCTCATATCCTTTCGTGGGGCCTCACCGACGGCCGAGCCGAGGACCTCGACGACCATTGTCCCCACGAGCTGACTCCCGTGAGCCGAAGGAAGGGACCTCGGTGGACCTGACGCACTTGCAGCGCAACTGGGACGACCTCGGCCGCGTCGACCCCATGTGGGCGATCCTCGCCGACCCGACGCGCCACGGGAACAGGTGGACGCGCGACGACTTCTTCGCCACAGGAGTCCAGGAGGTCCGCAGGTACCTCGACCTCCTCGACGAGCTCGGTGTCGGTGCACGCAGAGAGGTGGCCGTGGACTTCGGGAGCGGCGCGGGTCGCCTCACGCAGGCCCTGTCGTCGGCCTACGCCAAGGTGGTGGGTCTCGACATCGCCGAGTCAATGACTGCTCTCGCGGTCAGGGAGAACCTCGAGCGCAACCCTCACCGGGAGCGGGCCAGCTTCGTCACCAACTCCGCCGACCATCTCGGGGTGATCGACTCCGACTCGGTTGATCTCGTCCTGAGCATTGTCGTGCTGCAGCACATGAACAATGCGCTGAAGTCCGCCTACCTGCGGGAGTTCGTCCGTGTTCTCCGCCCCCACGGCGTCGCGGTGTTCACCGTGCCGAGTCACGCCGACCGATCACTCACGGGCTGGGTCCGACGGCTGCCCAACCCGGTTCAGAACATCTATCGACGCCACCGCTACGGCTACCGATCCGTCATGGAGTTCCACGCCATGTCCAGAACCGAGGTCGAGGCCGCAGTCGCGGCTGCCGGCGGGGACATCGTCACCGTGCGCGACGACACGATGGCCGGACCCCCATGGATCTCCTACCTGTATGTGGTGACCAAGCCCGGACCCGAAGACCGCAGCGACCGGAAGTAGTCGATCGTCCGCTGGAGGCCGTCGGTCATCGAGTGCTGCGGGGTCCAGCCGAGCTCCCTCGACGCCAGGGTCACGTCAGGCTGACGCACTCGCGGGTCGTCCACGGGAAGGCGGTCGAACGCCACCTTCGAGTCACTCCCGGTGAGCTCGATGATCTTGCGAGCGAGGTCCAGCATCGAGATCTCGTCGGGGTTGCCGATGTTCATCGGTCCGGGGTGGTGCGACATCAGCAGCGCCGTCAGACCAGCGACCTCGTCGTCGACGAAGCAGATGCTGCGCGTCTGGAGACCGTCACCGAACACGGTGAGGTCCTCGCCGGAGAGGGCCTGCGCGATGAAGTTGGGGATGGCGCGACCGTCGTCGGGCCTCATGCGCGGTCCGTAAGTGTTGAAGATCCGGGCGATGGACGCATCCAGTCCATACGTGCTCCGGTATGCCGTGGTGAGGGCCTCGCTGAACCGCTTGGCCTCGTCGTACACCCCGCGCGGGCCGACGGGGTTGACGTTGCCCCAGTAGGACTCCGGCTGAGGGTGGATGCTGGGGTCGCCGTACACCTCCGATGTAGAGGCAAGCAGGAAGCGAGCTCCCTTGTGCACGGCGAGGTCGAGCGCGTGGAAGGTGCCTCGTGAGCCGACCGACAGGGTCTCGATCGGCAGGCGGAGGTAGTCGACGGGCGAGGCTGGCGATGCGAAGTGCAGCACGTAGCCGACCGGACCCGGCACGGTGACGCCGTGGCTGACGTCGGCCCGCATCACCGTGAAGCCAGGACGCCCGAGCAGGTGCTCGATGTTGTCGGGGCTGCCGGTCACGAAGTTGTCGACGCACACGACCTCGTGTCCGAGGTCGAGCAGGCGCTCGCACAGGTGGGAGCCGAGGAAGCCAGCCCCACCGGTGACCACGGCTCGCCGGGGTCGGGCCTCCTCGGAGGTCTGTCCCTCGACGAGGGGGTGGAGTTCGTGTTGGTCAGCCATGGGCGCCAACCCTAGACGCTGGAGAACTCCCCCAACTTCCCTCTGTGACGCGGGTGGCGCGGGTCACCATCCGGAGCGGCGCCGGCCCTCCCTCGCGCGGACGATCGACATCCGGTTGGACCTCTCTCGGACGTGCCATCCCGCTTCGCACACCGCCCTGGCGGGCTCGGTGGTCCGCGCCCCCCAACACCGACTCAGCGTCGGTCGTCGTCGTGGGGTCCGAGGTCGACGCTCGGTCCTGCCGCTGCACCGAGCACGACGCCCACGACGACGGCGAGCATGAGCCCGAACGCCGGGCGCTGGGCAGACGGGATGAGGTCCCACATCGAGACCGTCGTGAGGACGAGCAGCACGAGCCACACCAGTCCCGCGCTCATCGGCGCAGTCCCCGGCGAGGGGCGCCGCCTCCGGGTGATGACGAGGGTGATGGCGACGAAGCCGAAGATGGCCGAGGTGAGCAGCAGCGACGGGCCGAAGGACCGGTCGGCCTCGTAGCGCCACACCGACGCCACCAGGCTCACGACGAGCGTCAGGACTCCGATGGCGACGTTGACCAACCGAGTGATCTGCATGCCTGCTCCGTCCGTCCAACAGCGCCGGCGACGCTGGCGTCGCGGGAGCCGATGTCCGCAGACTACGACCGCACCGCGGCCACGAACCCACGAACGACGAACTCGGTGTGACCGACGCTGGGTCCGACGGGAACCCGGCCGACGCTCACTCGGCGCGGCCACAGCCGAAGCGGGCGCGCCACGCCGAGGCCAACGGCGCCGTCGCCGAGGTCGGCGCGCGGGATCAGTGCGCGGCGTCGTGCCAGCTGCGACCGAGCCCCACACTCACGTCGAGCGGGACGTCCAGCTCGATGGCGTTGCCCATCTCGCGGCGCACCAGCGCCTCGACGTCCTCGCGCTCACCCTTGGCCACCTCGAGGACGAGCTCGTCGTGGACCTGGAGCAGCATCCGCGACTGGGCGCCGGACTCGCGCAGCGCCTTGTCGACGCCCATCATCGCGAGCTTGATGATGTCGGCCGCGGAGCCCTGGATGGGGGCGTTGAGCGCCATCCGCTCGGCCCCCTCACGGCGCTGCCGGTTGTCGCTCGTGAGGTCGGGGAGGTAGCGACGGCGACCCAGCATCGTCGCGGTGTAGCCCGTGGCCCGAGCCTCGGCCACGACCTCGCGGAGGTAGTCGCGGACACCACCGAAGCGCGCGAAGTACTCGTCCATGAGGCCCTGTGCCTCGCCGGTCGAGATGGTCAGCTGCTTGGACAGCCCGAAGGCGGACAGACCGTAGGCGAGGCCGTAGCTCATCGCCTTGACCTTGCTCCGCATCTCGGCGGTGACGTCCTCGGGCTCGACCGAGAACACCCGGGCGCCGACGAAGCGGTGGAGGTCCTCTCCGGTGCGGAACGCCTCGATGAGGCCCTCGTCGCCGGAGAGGTGCGCCATGATCCGCATCTCGATCTGGCTGTAGTCCGCGCTCATGAGGGACTCGTAGCCGTCGCCGACGACGAAGACCTCGCGGATGCGGCGGCCCTCCTCGGTGCGGATCGGCACGTTCTGGAGGTTGGGGTCGGTCGAGCTGAGGCGACCGGTCGCCGCGATCGTCTGGATGTAGGTCGTGTGGATCCGCTGGTCCTCGGCGACCGACTTGATGAGGCCCTCGACCGTGATGCGGAGGCGGGTCGCGTCGCGGTGCCGGAGCAGCGCCTCGAGGAAGGGGTGCTCGGTCTTGGCGAAGAGGTCGGTCAGCGCGTCGGCGTCCGTCGTGTAGCCCGTCTTCGTGCGACGGGTCTTGGGCAGCCCGAGCGTCTCGAAGAGGACCGTCTGGAGCTGCTTGGGCGAGCCGAGGTTGATCTCGTCGCCGCCGATGGCGTCGTAGGCGTCGAGCTGGGCCTCGCGCACCTTGGCGGCGAAGTCGGCCTCGAGCGCGCTCAGGGCATCGGTGTCGACGGCGATGCCGGTGCGCTCCATCGAGGCGAGGATCTCGACGAGCGGCAGCTCGAGGTCGCGCAGCAGCTCGGTGCCGCCGGTGGCCTCGAGCTGCTCGGCCAGGGGCACCGACAGGTCGAGCACCGCCCTTGCACGCACCATGGCGTCCTGCCCGACGACCGTGTCCTCGGTGCCCTCAAGAGACAGCTCGAGCACGCCTTGCGGGTTGCCGTGGTCCTCGGCCTTGAGCTCGCGCCCGAGGTGGCGCACGACGAGGTCGGCGAGGTCGAAGCTGCGCTGGTCGGGCTTGACGAGGTAGGCGGCGAGGGCGGTGTCCATCGCGACTCCGCGCAACGGCATACCCCGCGCCGCGAGCGCGTGCAGCTGGCCCTTGAGGTCGTGGAGGACCTTGGGACGCGACGCGTCCGCGAGCCAGTCGGCGAGCGCCTTCTCTCCCGCTTCGTCGAGCTCGGTCACGTCGATGTATGCCGCGGCGTCACCTGCCGTGGCCAGCCCCACCGCGGTGACGTCGCCGGTCCCGCGACCCCACACGCCGACGACGTGCACGCCCGTCGGGTCGGGTCCGCCGGCGTGCTCGTCGAGCCAGTCCTTGACGTCGGCGGCGGTCAGGACGGAGGCGTCGAGGTCGAAGCCGCCCTCGGCCTCGTCGGGTGCGGCGTCGAAGGTCTCGAAGAGCCGCTCGCGCAGCACGCGGAACTCGAGGCCGTCGAAGACCTGGTGGACCTCCTCGCGGTCCCACGAGGCCCGCTCGAGGTCGGCGATCGTCACGGGCAGGCTCAGGTCGCGGACGAGCTGGTTGAGCCGACGGTTGCGCAGCACGCCGCCGAGGTGCTCGCGCAGCGACTCCCCCGCCTTGCCCTTGATCTCGTCGGCGTGGGCGACGACGCCGGCGAGGTCGCCGTAGAGACCGAGCCACTTGGCCGCGGTCTTGGGCCCGACCCCGGGGACACCGGGCAGGTTGTCACTCGTCTCGCCGACGAGGGCAGCAAGGTCGCTGTAGCGCTCGGGCGGCACGAGGTACTTCTCCTCCACCGCCTTGGGGTCCATCCGCCACACGTCGGAGACGCCGCGCACGGGATAGATGAGCGAGACCCTGTCGGTGACGAGCTGGAAGGCGTCGCGGTCGCCGGTGCAGATGACGACCTCCATGCCCTCGGCCTCGGCCATGGTCGTCAGCGTGGCGATGACGTCGTCGGCCTCGAAGCCGTCGACCTGGACGTGCTTGATGCGCAGCGCGTCGAGCACCTCACGCACGAGCGCGACCTGCCCCTGGAACTCGCTCGGCGTGGCGGATCGGGTCGCCTTGTAGTCGGCGTACTCCTCCGAGCGGAAGGTCTGTCGCGAGACGTCGAAGGCCACGGCCACGTGGGTGGGGGCCTCGTCACGCAGCACGTTGATGAGCATCGAGGTGAAGCCGTAGACGCCGTTGGTGTGCTGACCGGTGCTCGTCGAGAAGTTCTCCACCGGCAACGCGAAGAACGCGCGGTAGGCAAGGGAATGACCGTCGAGGAGAAGGAGGCGACTCACGCATGGCAGCCTATGTCCAGCCCCCGACAGCAGAGAAGGCGACCACATGAGCAGCGCACCGCAGGACGTCATGTCCCTCGTCGAGCAGTTGGAGTCGCTCAACCCGAACTCGCTCAACCACCGCATGGGGATCGAGATCACCGAGGCATCCCCCGAGCGCGTCGTCGCGACGATGCCGGTCGAGGGCAACACCCAGCCCTACGGACTCCTGCACGGCGGCGCGTCGGTGGTGCTGGCCGAGAGCCTCGGGTCCATCGGCTCGGCGATCCACGCGGGACCGAACCGGATCGTCGTCGGCACCGACATCAACGCGACGCACCACCGCGCAGCGCGTGGTGGCCTCGTGACCGGCGTGGCCACCCCGATCTCGCTGGGCAACACGCTCTGTTCGTGGGAGGTCGTCGTCACCGACGAGGACGGTCGCCGGGTCTGCACGTCGCGCATCACCTGCCTCGTGCGCGAGGCGCCCCCCGGCGCCTGACCCCTTTCAGCTGGCGCGCGAAACCGCCCGCAGCGAACGACGGCGACGGATGAGCTGGTCCACGGCCGACCCCACGCCGCCGCTCGGCGAGAGCCGCCGCCGCAGGGCGCTGGTGCCCACGACGCGGCGGACGATGACCGAGGAGAAGCCGAGCCGGGCGAAGAAGCGGTGTGCCTCACGGCTCTGCGTGGGGACGTTGCTCACGATGACGTCGGATCCGGAGCGCTCGGCGAGGCCGACGACGGCACAGAGCAGCGACCGGGCGACGCCGTGACGGCGCACCGCAGGGTCGACGTAGAGCTGCTCGACGGCGATCTCCGGGTCGGGGCTCAGCCCGAACGGGTTCTCCGAGGTCATGACGTAGCCGACCGGCCGGCCGTCGATCCGCGCGACATGGGCCCAGACGTCGGGCCGGGCGAGCGCGGCGGCGAACCTGCCGTCGTTGGCGAAGCGCGTGGCCACCTCGAGCGGCACACCGGAGTCGACCTTGGCCGCCAACCACAGACCGACGAGGTCCTCGATGTCGTCCTTGGGCACGGCAGAGACCTCGACCATGTTGCGCGGCACCGGCGCCTCCTCGACCTCACAGCCCCCTGCGCGGTTGACATGCTGACATTACGGGGCGGTCGCACCTCGCGGAAGCCCTCCGCACAGATTGTTCTGCCGAAACGTAGAGTTCGCGCCGTGGATCCCTCGTTTCCCGGCCTCGGCACGGTCATCAACATCGTCACGGTCGTCGTCGGTGCCCTCGCCGGGATGGCCATCGGTCACCGCTTCCCCGACCGCACCCGATCGGTCGTCACCGACTGCCTGGGGCTGACCACCCTGCTCATGGCCGGCCTGTCTGCGGTGAGCGTCACCGACCGCGTCCTCTCGGACGCGACCGGCTCCGGCGCACCCGTGCTCATCGTCCTGGGGTCGCTGCTCATCGGCTCGATCATCGGGTCGCTCCTCCGGATCGGTGACCGGCTCGAGTCCCTGGCCGGGACCATCGAGGCCTGGTTCGCCCGTCGCTCCCCCGCCCTCGCCGACACCGACGACGACGCGCAGGGCACGAGCGCCCGCGAGAAGTTCATCGAGGGCTGGCTCAGCGCCTCCCTGCTCTTCTGCGTCGGCCCGCTCACGATCCTCGGCTCCCTCTCCGACGGCCTCGGCCGTGGGATCGACCAGCTGCTCCTCAAGTCGGTCCTCGACGGCTTCGCAGCCCTGGCGTTCGCGTCGACCTTCGGTGTCGGGGTGCTGCTGTCGGCCGGGTCGGTCGCCGTCGTCCAGGGAGCCCTGACCGTCGTCGGCGTCCTGCTCGGCTCGGTCCTCCCGGAGCCGCACATCCTCGCGCTCACCGCGACGGGCGGGCTCATGCTGGCCGGTATCGGCCTGCGCCTGCTCCGGGTCAAGGACGTGCCCGTCGCGGACATGCTTCCGGCCCTCGTCGTCGCTCCCCTGCTCACCCAGGTCGTCATCGCGCTGAGGTGAGTTCGTCCCGTATGCCGACCGGCCGGCATACGGGATCGTCGTCACGGCACGTGGGGCCCCTTCAGGAGCCGGACGTCTCCGCCAGGCCGCGCCGGGTGCGACGCAACGCACCCGGCGCCAGGACGGTCATGACGATCGCGGTCACCGCCATGAAGCCCGGGCCGCGGCGACCGCTCCCGGAGAACAACGTGTCCACCACGTCGAGTGCGCCGAGGGTGTAGACGATGGCCAGGAGCGGGCTGCTGACGATCATCGTGAGGGCGAGGATCCAGCCGGTGCGGTACTTGTCGCGCACCGAGGTCCGGCGCAGGGCGAGCCGGGCGAACATCGTGAGGATGCCGGCCCAGAAGACGACCCATCCGACGACCTCGAGCCACCGGACCCACGACACGGGTCAGGCCTTCTCCATGCCCGCGACGACGGCGTCGGCGACCTCACGCATGCCCATGCGGCGGTCCATCGCCGTCTTCTGGATCCACCGGAACGCCTCGGACTCGGTGATCTTGAGCTTGGTCATGAGCACGCCCTTGGCCCGGTCGACGGCCTTGCGGGTCTCGAGGCGCTCACCGAGGTCGGCGACCTCGCTCTCGAGCTCCTTGAGCTCGCCCCAGCGGGACAGCGCGATGTCGATGGCCGGTACGACGTCAGTCGCCGTGAACGGCTTGACGATGTAGGCCATGACACCGGCGTCGCGGGCGCGCTCGACGAGCTCGGTCTGGCTGAACGCGGTGAGCATGACGACGGGGCAGATCCGCTCCTTGCCGATCTGCTCGGCGGCCGAGATCCCGTCGAGGACGGGCATCTTGACGTCCATGATGACGAGGTCGGGGCGGAGCTCGGTGGCGAGCTCGACGGCCTGCTCACCGTTGCTCGCCTGACCCACGACGTCGTAGCCGGCCTCCCCGAGCATCTCGGCGAGGTCGATCCGGATGATCGCCTCGTCCTCGGCCACGAGGATGCGCTTGGCAGGGGCAGGGGCTGGGCTGTCGCTGGTCGTGTCGCTCACGAGAGCAGCCTAGGGGACGGTGGGTCCGGGGGTGCCGAGGGCGGGACTTGAACCCGCACGCCCTTGCGGGCAAAGCATTTTGAGTGCTCCGTGTCTGCCATTCCACCACCCCGGCGGGCGTCGACACATCCTACCGGCGGTGCCCAGGTGGTCGTGTCGGCGTGCCCCTCAGGGGGTCGAGGAGACGGACTCGTATGCCGGTGCCGTCCTGTTCTTGGCGTCTCCGATGCGGTGCACGCGAAGGGCGTTGGTGGACCCCGGGATGCCGGGGGGCGAGCCGGCGACGATGACGACGAGGTCGCCCTCGACCGCGCGCCCGCAGGCGATCAGCTCCTCGTCGACCTGGACGGCGTAGTCGTCCGTGTGCACCGGCTGCTTGGTGAGGAAGGTCTCGACACCCCACGTCAGCGCGAGCTGCGAGCGGGTCCACTGGTGCGGGGTGAACGCGAGCATCGGGATGCGGGGCCGTACCCGCGCCAGCCGGCGGGCGCTGTCGCCACCGACGGTGAAGGTCACGAGGAACTTGCAGCCGAGGAGCTCACCGATCTCGGCGGCGGCCGCCGTCACGGCGCCACCCTTGGTCCGCGGCTTGGTGTCGAGCGGGCGGATGCGACCCAGACCGTGCTCCTCGGTGTTCTCGATGATGCGCGCCATGGTGCTCACCGCCTCCATGGGGTGGGCGCCCACGCTCGTCTCACCCGACAGCATGAGCGCGTCTGCGCCGTCGAGCACCGCGTTGGCGGCGTCGGAGGCCTCGGCGCGGGTGGGCCGGCTGTTGGTGATCATCGACTCGAGCACCTGGGTGGCGACGATGACCGGCTTGGCGTGGCGCCGCCCGAGCTCGCACGCCCGCTTCTGGACGAGCGGCACGGTCTCGAGCGGCATCTCGACGCCGAGGTCGCCACGGGCCACCATCAGCCCGTCGAACGCCCGGACGATCTCGTCGAGGTTGTCGACCGCCTGCGGCTTCTCGATCTTGGCGATGACCGGGAGCCGGACGCCCTGCTCGTCCATGATCTTGTGCACCGGCTCGATGTCGGCGGCGCTGCGGACGAACGAGAGCGCGATCATGTCGACGCGCTGCTCGAGGGCCCAGCGCAGGTCCTCCTCGTCCTTCTCGGACAGGGCCGGCACGCTCATCGCGGCGCCCGGCACGTTGATGCCCTTGTTGTTGCTCAGCACCCCGCCCTCGACGACCTCGCAGACGATGTCGGTGTCGTCGGACTCGACCACGCGCAGGTTGAGCTTGCCGTCGTCGATGAGGATCGTGTCTCCGGCGGACACGTCGGACGGCAGGCCGGCATACGTCGTGCCGACGACCTCCTTGGTGCCCTCGACGTCGCGGTTGGTGATCGTGAAGCGGGCCCCCTCCTCGAGCATGACCGAGCCGTCCTTGAACCGGGCGGTGCGGATCTTGGGGCCCTGGAGGTCGGCGAGGATGCCTACGGCGTGACCGGTCTCGTCGCTCGCCCGCCGCACGTCGAGGTAGACGCGGGCGTGCTCGGCGAGGTCTCCGTGGGAGAGGTTGAACCGGGCCACGTCCATCCCCGACCGGACGAGCTCGCGGAGCTGTTCGGGGCTGGAGGTGGACGGACCCAGGGTGCAGACGATCTTGGCGCGGCGCATGGTCGCAAGCCTAACGATGGAGGCGTTGAGCCGGTGACGTGGGTCACACGGTGAGAGGGCGGTCCGTCGGGTTGACGGGACGGGGCAGCCGCGACGGCTTCCCGGAGAGCCAGGCGTCGACGTGGTGGGCCGCCGCACGGCCCTCGGCGATGGCCCAGACGATGAGCGACTGGCCGCGACCGGCGTCGCCGGCGACGAAGACTCCGGGCACGCTCGACATGTAGTCCGAGCCACGCTGCACGTTGGAGCGCTCGTCGAGGTCGACACCGAGCTGGGACACGAGCGACTCGGTCTGCGGCCCGAGGAAGCCCATCGCGAGCAGGACGAGCTGGGCGGGGATGACCCGCTCGGTGCCCTCGACCGGCTCGAAGCCGCTCTCGCCCCGCCGCACCTCCTGGATGCGCAGACCGCTGACGCGACCCTCGTCGTCGGCGAGGATCTCCTGGGTGTTCACGGCATACAGGCGCTCGCCGCCCTCCTCGTGCGCCGAGGCGACCCGGAAGGTCATCGGGTAGGTCGGCCACGGCTGGCCCGGTGCGCGGTCCTCCCCCGGCTGGGGCATGATCTCGAGGCTCGTGACCGAGCGCGCGCCCTGCCGGTGCGAGGTGCCGATGCAGTCGGCCCCGGTGTCGCCACCACCGATGACGATGACGTCCTTGCCCTCAGCCGTGACCTGTCCGTCGACGCTCTCGCCGATGGCGACGCGGTTGGCGGGAGGCAGGAAGTCCATGGCCTGCATGACTCCCTCGACCTGGCGGCCGGGGACGTCGAGATCGCGCGCGACGGTCGCGCCCATCGCGATGACGACGGCGTCGTAGCGGGCGCGCAGCTGCTCCCACGTCACGTCGTTGCCGACGTCGACCGAGCTGCGGAAGCGCGTGCCCTCGGCCTGCATCTGCTGGAGGCGACGGTCGAGGACGGACTTCTCCATCTTGAACTCTGGGATGCCGTAGCGGAGCAGGCCACCGGGGCGGTCGGCGCGCTCGTAGACGGCGACGGTGTGACCGGCTCGGGTGAGCTGCTGGGCGGCGGCGAGCCCGGCCGGACCTGAGCCCACCACGGCCACGGTCTTGCCCGAGAGGCGCTCCGGCGGGCGGGGCGAGACACCACCGTCGGCGAAGGCCTTCTCGATGGTCGTCACCTCGACCTGCTTGATCGTCACCGCGGGCTGGTTGATCCCGAGGACGCAGGCGGTCTCGCACGGGGCAGGGCAGAGCCGACCGGTGAACTCCGGGAAGTTGTTGGTGGCGTGCAGCCGCTCGATCGCCGAGCGCCAGTCGCCCTTCCACGCGAGGTCGTTCCACTCCGGGATGAGGTTGCCGAGAGGACACCCGCTGTGGCAGAACGGGATGCCGCAGTCCATGCAGCGGCCGGCCTGGCGCTGGAGCTGCCCGAGCTCCTGCTCCTCGTAGACCTCGCGCCAGTCCTTGATCCGGACGGGCACGGGGCGGCGGGCGGGGAGCTCACGCTCACGGGTCTTGAGAAAGCCTTGGGGGTCAGCCACGGGATGCCTCCATGATCCGGTCCCAGACCTCGGTGCCGTCGAGGTCGAGGCCCTCGGCCTCGGCGGCGGCACGCACGTCGAGGACACGCTGGTAGTCGCGGGGAAGGATGAGCGAGAAGCGGCCACGCGCCGACTCCCACTCGTCGAGCAGCCGGGTGGCCACGGAGGACCCGGTGAGCTCACGGTGTCGTTCGAGGAGGTCGCGCACCACGGGGACGTCGCCCTCGCGCAGCGGCGAGACGTCGACGAGCTCACGGTTGACCCGGGACTCGTCGAGGTCGAGCACGTAGGCGACGCCACCGGACATGCCGGCCGCGACGTTGCGCCCGGTCGAACCCAGGACGAGCACCAGGCCACCGGTCATGTACTCGAGGCCGTGGTCGCCCACGCCCTCGACGACGGCCGTGACACCGGAGTTGCGGACGCAGAAGCGCTCGCCGACCCGGCCGCGCAGGAAGATCTCTCCCGACGTGGCGCCGTAGCCGATGACGTTGCCGGCGATGACGTTGTCCTCGGCCGTGAGCGGTGCTGACGGGTCCGGCGCGACGACGATGCGTCCACCGGACAGGCCCTTGCCGACGTAGTCGTTGGCGTCGCCGACGAGGCGCAGCGTCACACCCTTGGGGACGAACGCGCCGAAGCTCTGGCCCGCAGAGCCGCGCAGGGTGAGGTCGATCGTCCCGTCGGGGAGGCCGGACGAGTGAACACGGGTGACCTCGTGGCCGAGCATCGTGCCGACCGTGCGGTTGACGTTGCGGACCGAGAACTCGCCGGTGACGGGCGTGCCGTCGTCGATGGCCTCGCGGGCCACGGCGATGAGCTGGTGGTCCAGGGCCTTCTCGAGGCCGTGGTCCTGCCCGATCGCGTGGCGCTTGCCGGAACCGTCGGGGCTCTCGACCTCCGCGAGGATCGGTGCCAGGTCGAGACCCGACGCCTTCCAGTGCTGAACGGCCTTGCTGGTGTCGAGCGCGCTGATCTGGCCGACGGCCTCCTCGATGCTGCGGAAGCCGAGCGAGGCGAGGTGCTCGCGCACCTCCTCGCCGATGTACTCGAAGAAGGTCTCGACGAACTCGGGCTTGCCGGAGTAGCGCGAGCGCAGCTCGGGGTTCTGGGTGGCGATGCCGACGGGACAGGTGTCGAGGTGGCAGACCCGCATGAGGATGCAGCCGCTCACGACCAGCGGCGCCGTGGCGAAGCCGAACTCCTCGGCGCCGAGGAGGGCGGCGATGACGACGTCGCGACCGGTCTTGATCTGGCCGTCGACCTGCACCACGATCCGGTCGCGCAGCCCGTTGAGGACGAGCGTCTGCTGCGTCTCGGCGAGGCCGAGCTCCCACGGCCCACCGGCGTGCTTGAGCGAGGTGAGCGGCGAGGCACCCGTCCCGCCGTCGTGGCCGGAGATGAGGACGACGTCCGCGTGGGCCTTGGACACGCCCGCGGCGACCGTGCCGACCCCGATCTCGGAGACCAGCTTGACGTGGATCCGGGCCGACGGGTTGGCGTTCTTGAGGTCGTGGATGAGCTGGGCGAGGTCCTCGATCGAGTAGATGTCGTGGTGCGGCGGCGGGCTGATGAGGCCGACGCCCGGCGTGCTGTGCCGCGTCCGGGCCACCCACGGGTAGACCTTGGGACCGGGCAGCTGGCCACCCTCGCCGGGCTTGGCACCCTGCGCCATCTTGATCTGGATGTCGTCGGAGTTCGTGAGGTAGACCGAGGTGACACCGAAGCGTCCCGAGGCGACCTGCTTGATCGCCGAGCGGCGCTCGGGGTCGAGCAGCCGCTCGAGGTCCTCGCCACCCTCGCCGGTGTTGGAGCGGCCACCGAGACGGTTCATCGCGACGGCGAGCGTCTCGTGGGCCTCCTTGCTGATCGACCCGTAGCTCATCGCGCCGGTGTTGAAG
Source organism: Knoellia locipacati (assembly GCF_044791685.1). GTDB lineage: Bacteria > Actinomycetota > Actinomycetes > Actinomycetales > Dermatophilaceae > Knoellia > Knoellia locipacati_A. Next base: position 3,417,917 of record NZ_CP087730.1, on the reverse strand, counting down.
CGCTTGACGATCTCGCTCACCGGCTCGACCTCGTCGACCGGGATCGGCTGGCGCTGCCCGTTGCCGCCGAGCTCGAAGAGGCCGCGCAGCGTCATGAGTCGCTCGGCCTGGTTGTCGATGCGCTCGGTGTACTGCTTGAAGATGTCGTAGCGCCGCTCACGCGTCGCGTGCTGGAGCCGGAAGACCGTGTCCGGGTCGAAGAGGTGCGGCTCGCCCTCGCGACGCCACTGGTACTCGCCGCCGACGCGCAGCTTGCGGTGGGACAGGATCACGCCGTCGGTCGGGTAGGCCGAGTCGTGCCGGGCAGCGGTCTCGGCCGCGACGACGTCGAGCCCGATGCCGCCGAGCTGGGAGACGGTGCCGGTGAAGTACTGGTCGATGAGCTCCTGCGAGAGACCGAGCGCCTCGAAGACCTGGGCGCCGCGGTAGGAGGCCACGGTCGAGATGCCCATCTTGGACATGACCTTGAGGATGCCCTTGCCGAGCGCCTTGATGAGGTTCTTGACGGCCTCCTCGGCGGTGACGCCGGTGAGCGCGCCGGTCCGCACCATGTCCTCGACCGTCTCCATGGCGAGGTAGGGGTTGATCGCCGCCGCGCCGTAGCCGACAAGCAGGGCGACGTGGTGGACCTCGCGCACGTCGCCGGCCTCGACGAGCAGGCCGACCATGTTGCGGGTCTTCTCGCGGATGAGGTGGTGGTGGACCGCCGAGGTGAGCAGCAGCGACGGGATCGGCGCGTGGTCACGGTCGGAGTCGCGGTCGGAGAGGACGACGAAGCGCGCCCCACGCGCGATCGCGTCGCTGACCTCGGCGCAGATCTCGTCGAGCCGCGCACGCAGGGCCGGCTCGCCCTCGTCGACGAGGTAGGTCCCCCGGACGACGTGGGTGGCGTAACCGGGCAGGTCGCCGTCGGCGTTGATGTGGACGATCTTGGCGAGCTCGTCGTTGTCGATGACCGGGAAGGGCAGGACGACCTGGCGCGCGTGCACCGGGGACGCCTCGAGCATGTTGCCCTCGGGGCCGATGACCGTGCCGAGCGAGGTGACGAGCTCCTCGCGGATGGCGTCGAGCGGCGGGTTCGTCACCTGCGCGAAGAGCTGGGTGAAGTAGTCGAAGAGCAGCCGTGGCTTGTCCGAGAGCACCGCGACGGGCGAGTCGGTGCCCATGGAACCCAAGGCCTCGCCACCCGTGCGCGCCATCGGCGCGAGGATGATCTTGAGCTCCTCCTCGGTGTAGCCGAAGGTGCGCTGGCGACGCGCCACGGAGGCGGCCGTGTGGATGATGTGCTCGCGCTCGGGGAGCTCGTCGAGCGTGAGGAGACCGGCGTGCAGCCACTCCTCGTAGGGGTGCTCGGCCGCCAGCTCGGACTTGACCTCGTCGTCGCTGACGATGCGCCCGGCGGCGGTGTCGATGAGGAACATCCGGCCCGGCTGGAGGCGGCCGCGCTTGACGACCTTCTCGGCGGGCAGGTCGAGCACCCCGGCCTCGGACGCCAGGACCACGAGGCCGTCCTCGGTGACCCAGTAGCGCCCGGGCCGCAGGCCGTTGCGGTCGAGCACCGCACCGATGAGCGTCCCGTCGGTGAAGGCGACGCATGCCGGGCCGTCCCACGGCTCCATGAACGTCGAGTGGAACTCGTAGAAGGCGCGCCGGGCGGGGTCCATCTCGGCGTGGTTCTCCCACGCCTCGGGGATCATCATGAGGACGGCGTGCGGGAGCGAGCGCCCACCGAGGTGGATGAGCTCGAGGACCTCGTCGAAGCTCGCCGAGTCGGACGCGTCGGGCGTGCAGGTCGGGAAGAGACGGTTGAGGTCGCCCCGGAACACGTCGGAGACGAGCTGGCTCTCGCGGGCCCGCATCCAGTTGCGGTTGCCCTTGACGGTGTTGATCTCGCCGTTGTGCGCCATGAGCCGGTAGGGGTGCGCGAGCGGCCAGCTCGGGAAGGTGTTGGTCGAGAAGCGCGAGTGGACCAGGGCCAGCTCGGTGGCGAGCCGCTCGTCGGACAGGTCGGGGAAGAACGGCTCCAGCTGGCCGGTCGTGAGCATGCCCTTGTAGACGATCGTGCGGGCCGACAGTGACGGGAAGTAGACCTCGACCTCGCGCTCGGCGCGCTTGCGCAGGCAGAAGGCGAGGCGGTCGAGCTCGATGTCGCGCACCGAGCGCTCGGGAGCGGCGACGAAGAGCTGGCGGAAGAACGGCATACAGGCTCGTGCCATCTCGCCCACGAGCTCGGGTGCGGACGGGACGTCGCGCCATCCGAGGACCTCGAGGCCCTCCTCGGTCGCGATCTGGGCGATGCGCTCCTCGGCGGCCGCGCGCTCGGTCTCGTCGACGGGGAGGTAGGCCATGCCGGCGGCGTAGGCACCGGCGGGGGGCAGCTCGACGTCGAGCACGGCGCGGAAGAAGGCGTCCGGGACCTGGAGGAGGATGCCGGCGCCGTCACCGACGAGCGGGTCGGCGCCCGTCGCACCACGGTGGTCGAGATTGCGCAGCGCCGTGAGGGCGTGCTCGACGATGTCGTGGCCCGCGGTGCCACGCATCGTGGCGACCATGGCCACACCGCAGGCGTCGTGCTCGTGGGCACGCCGGTAGAGACCGGTGTCGGCCGGGTGGGCGGAGAAGCGCGTCGGAGACACGTCGGGTCACCGTCCTCAGGGAGTCGGGGGCCGGGAGCACGAGGTGTCCGGGCACAGGAGGTCATCGGACGCGGACAGCAGTGGCCACGTGAGACGGATGCTAGCCCACAACCGTCTTGCAATGCGAGCGGGTGAATCTCACATCGTGGATGGTTGCGTCTCCGTCTCCTGGGCCCTCCGGGCGCGCCGTCCGGTGTGGACGACGATTGCCACGCCGATGAGGAAGACGACGATGCTCGTCCAGACGTTGAGGCGCTGGCCGAAGATGAGCTCGGCCTCGTCGGTGCGCATCTTCTCGATGATGATCCGGCCGATCGGGTAGCCGGCGACGTAGAGCCCGAAGAGCTGCCCCCGGGCGAGCGACCACCGCCGGTCGACGAAGAGCAGCACGGCGGCCAGGAGCATGACCCAGACGAACTCGTAGAGGAACGTCGGGTGGAACGTGCCGAGGACGACGGGGTCGCCGGAGGCGTCACGGACGGCCCGGCCGGCGCCGTTGTCCCACTCGTGGATCGTCAGGCCCCACGGGAGGTCGGTGGGCCCGCCGTAGAGCTCGTTGTTGAACCAGTTGCCCCAGCGGCCGATGCCCTGGGCGATCGCGACCCCGGGCGCCGCGGCGTCGGCGAAGTCGAGGAACCGCACGCCGACCCGCCGGCAGCCGATCCAGGCCCCGAGGGCTCCGAGCGCGACCGCACCCCAGATCCCGAGGCCGCCCTCCCAGATCTTGAAGGCATCGAGCGGCCGGCCACCCTCGCCCCAGTACGGGTCGGGGGTCGTGATGACGTGGTAGAGCCGCCCACCGATGATGCCGGCCACGACGGCGTATGCCGCGACGTCGAGCACCTGCCCCGGCTCACCTCCGCGGGTGCGCATCCGGCGTTCGGTCAGCCAGACCGCCACGACGATGCCGAGGAGGATGCAGAGGGCGTAGCCGCGGATCGGCAGCGGTCCGAGGTGGAGGACGCCGGCCGTGGGGCTCGGGATGTCGGTGGGGATCACGTGGTGGCCGCCTCGACCGCGGCCTTGAGGGCGGCGGGGTCCGGGACGGCGTTGAAGTCGAGCTTCTCGCCGGCGAGGACCACGGTCGGGGTCGAGTTGATGCCGGCCTTGCCCGACGCCTCCTCGGTGGACTCGACGTAGGTGGCGTACTTCCTCTCGTCGACGCAAGTCTCCCATGCCTCGAGGGCGCCACCGGCGATGCCGGCCCCCTCGGCGAAGCCCTTGACCTGCGCCTGCGTCCACCCCTGCCCCTCCTGCGCCGGCATGTTGGCGTAGACGGCGTCGTGGAAGGCCTGGAACTTGCCCGCGTCGGCGGCGCACATCGCCGCGTTGCCCATGGTCAGCGAGTGCGTCGTGCGGAGGTTGGCGTCGAGGAAGGTCTTGAGGTGGTAGACGAGCTTGACCTTGCCCTGCTGAGCCAGCTCGACGACGGTGCCACCCATGACCTGCTCGAACTGGGCGCAGGCAGGGCACTGGAAGTCCTCGTAGATGTCGAGCGTGGGAGCCCCGGCGACGAGCGTGACGTCCTTGTTGGCGACGAAGCCCTCACCCATGGCGGAGGCACCGGCGGGCACGGCCGTGCTCGTGCCCACACGGTCCTGCTTGTTGCGCTCGGCGATGACGACACCGCCCACGACGGCGACGATGGCCACGATGGCCACGACCGCCCCGACGACGATGCGGTTCGCTCCCCCGCCGGAGTCCTTGCGGACCGCGTCGATCTTGGCCTGGCGGGCGCTCTGGGGTCTGGACTTCTTGGCCATGGTGCTGGGTCTCCTGAAGGGGCGGTGGTCGGGTCAGTCTGCGGCGCGGAAGAGCGCCCGGTCGAGGGACAGCAGCGAGGCGGGCCGCCACGACAGCCAGAGGCCACAGGCGAGCATCCCGAGGTCCTCGAGGATGCGCGGCAGGTAGGACACCTCGTCGGCGGCGACGGCCCCGCCGCCACCGAAGCACCCGCAGTCGATGGTGAGCCCGCGCGCCCACGCCTGGGCGATGCCGGCGATGAAGACGACGAGGAGCAGGGAGGTGACGACGGCCGCCGTCCGGGTGAACAGGCCGAGCAGGAGCAGCAGGCCGAGCACCACCTCGACGATGGGCAGGGCGTAGCCGACGTAGGCCGCGAGGTCGTGCGGGAGGACCTGGTAGGCCTGGGTCGCCTTGGCCGAGGCCTCGGGAGTGGTGACCTTGAGGCCACCTGCGACGAGGAACACTGCGCCGATGACGAGACGGGCGACCGTCCCGAGCCCGTCGGCGACACGCGTGTTCACCGGGCTCCTTCCCTCACTCCCCTGGCCAGGTCGGCCGTCAACTCGCGCAACGCGTCGAGGCGGGCCCCGAGTTCCCCGTCGCCGGAGAGGGTCCGGACGAAGGCGGTGCCGACGATGACGCCGTCGGCGTACTGGGCGAGCTCGGCGGCCTGGTCGCCGTTCGAGACACCGAGGCCGACGCAGACGGGGAGGTCGGTCACGGACCGGGTCCGCTCGACGAGCTCACGGGCCGAGGACCCGACGCTGGAGCGCTCGCCGGTGACTCCCATCGTCGATGCGGCGTAGACGAAGCCCCGGCAGGCATCGGTGACGCGCGAGAGCCGCTCCGGGGTCGAGCTCGGAGCGACGAGGAAGACCCGGTCCAGACCCTCGCGGTCGCTGGCCGCGATCCACTCGTCGGCCTCGTCGGGGATGAGGTCGGGAGTGATGAGGCCGGCGCCGCCGGCGGCAGCCAGCTCCGCGGCATACCGGTCGACCCCCCGCCGCAGGATGAGGTTCCAGTAGCTCATGACGAGCGCGGGTGCCCCGGCGTCGCGGACCGCGCGCGTCGCGCGCAGGGAGTCGACGACGTGCGTCCCGGCTGCCAGGGCCGTCTCGACGGCGTTCTGGATGACAGGTCCGTCCATGAGCGGGTCGGAGTAGGGCAGGCCGACCTCGACGATGTCGACGCCGGACTCGACCATCGCGACCATCGCGCGGATCGAGCCCTCGACGTCGGGGAAGCCGACCGGGAGGTAGCCGATGAGCGCCGCACGTCCCTCGGCGCGGCACCGCGCCAGGACGTCGCCGACGCCGAGCCCGGCGTTCACAGCTGGGTCCGTCCGTCGCCGGTGGCACCCGGGTCGTCGGACTCGCCCGGAGGGACCATCTCGTCCTCGACGACGTCGTCGACGAGGCCGAACCACTCGGCCGCCGTGTGCATGTCCTTGTCGCCGCGCCCGGAGAGGTTGACGAGGATGGTCGCGTCGGGCCCGAGCTCGCGACCGAGGACGAGCGCCCCGGCCAGCGCGTGGGCCGACTCGATCGCGGGGATGATGCCCTCGGTGCGGCACAGGAGCGCGAACGCCTCCATCGCCTGGTCGTCGGTGGCGTAGACGTACTCGGCACGACCGGAGTCACGCAGGAACGAGTGCTCGGGGCCGACGCTCGGGTAGTCGAGCCCGGCGGACACCGAGTGGGACTCGACGGTCTGGCCGTCCTCGTCCTGCATGAGGTAGCTCATGGCGCCGTGCAGGACCCCCGGGACGGCACTGGCGAAGCGGGCCGCGTGACGACCCTCGAGGCCCTCTCCCCCGGCCTCGACGCCGATGAGGCGCACGCCCTCGTCCTCGATGAACCGGTGGAAGATGCCCATGGCGTTGGACCCGCCACCCACACACGCGACGACGGCGTCGGGCAGGCGGCCGGTGAGCTCGAGGACCTGCTCGCGGGCCTCGACACCGATGATCCGGTGGAAGTCGCGCACCATCTCGGGGAACGGGTGCGGACCCGTCACGGTGCCGATGAGGTAGTGGGTGTGCTCGACGTTGGTCACCCAGTCGCGCAGGGCCTCGTTGATCGCGTCCTTGAGCGTGGCGCTGCCGTGCTCGACCGCCACGACCTCGGCACCGAGCATCCGCATCCGCGCGACGTTGAGGGCCTGTCGCTCGGTGTCGACCTTGCCCATGTAGACGCGGCACTCGAGGCCCATGAGGGCGGCGGCGGTGGCCGTGGCGACGCCGTGCTGGCCGGCGCCGGTCTCGGCGATGACGCGGGTCTTGCCCATGCGCTTGGTGAGCAGCGCCTGGGCGATGACGTTGTTGATCTTGTGCGACCCCGTGTGGTTGAGGTCCTCGCGCTTGAGGATGATCCGGGCGCCGCCCGCGTGGGCGGCGAACCGGGGCACCTCGGTGATGATGCTGGGCCGTCCGGTGTAGGTCCGGTGCAGGTGGTCGAGCTCGGCGAGGAAGGTCGGGTCCTGCATCGCGGTGAGCCGGGCCTCGTCGAGCTGCTCGAGGGCGGGGATGAGCGCCTCGGGGACGTAGCGTCCACCGAAGGCGCCGAACCGGCCGGCAGTCACGACCCCGCCCCGGTGCCCGCGGCCCGGCCCACAGCGCCGGCCGCGACGATCTCGCGCACGGCCGCGGCGGGATCCGGACCGCTCACGAGGGCCTCGCCGACGAGGACCGCGTCGGCTCCCTGTGCGGCATACATCGCCGCGTCCGCGGCTCCGGAGACCCCGGACTCGGCGACGGTGACCGTGCCCGGCGGGATGAGCGGGACGAGGCGGGAGAAGGTGTCGCGGTGCACCTCGAGCGTCTTGAGGTTGCGCGCGTTGACCCCGATGACGCTCGCGCCGGCGTCGACCGCGCGCTGGGTCTCACCCTCGTCGTGCACCTCGACGAGCACGGTCATGCCGAGCTCGCGCGCGAGGGCGTGCATGCGGGTGAGCTCGGCGTCGGTCAGCGAGGCGACGATGAGCAGGATGATGTCGGCGCCGTGCGCACGCGCCTCCCACAGCTGGTAGTCGGTGACCATGAAGTCCTTGCGCAGCACAGGGATCGACACCGCCGCCCGCACGCTGTCGAGGTCGTCGAGGTGGCCGTTGAAGCGGCGCTGCTCGGTGAGGACGCTGATCGCGGTGGCGCCGGCCCCGGCGTAGGTGGAGGCCAGGGACGCCGGGTCGGTGATGTCCGCGAGACGGCCCTTGCTGGGGCTGGCGCGCTTGACCTCGGCGATGAGCGAGAGGCCGGGCTCACGCAGCCGCTGCTCCGCGTCGATAGAGGCCGGCATCGCCGCGACGCGACGCTCGAGGTCGGACTGGCTGACCTGGGCGGTGCGGACGGCGAGGTCTTCGCGCACACCGGCGACGATGGCGTCGAGCACGGTGGGCATGCGCGCGCGACTCAGGAGAGGTTGCTGTCGCTGCGTGCGACCGCGCCGTCGACGCCGTGGCCCGCGAGTGCCAGCACCTTGCCGGCGACGAGACCGATGATGGTGAGCACGACACCGCCGATGAAGAGCGGCACGTTGGCGAGCACCACCGCCAGCGACATGACGGCCGTGGCGACGAGCACGATGCCGACCATGACCCAGGCAGCGAGGCTGTGGCCGTGGTGGTCGTCGTCGTGGTGATCAGCCATGGGTGCCTCCGGAGAAGTTGGGTGGTTCGCGCGTCATTGTGTCATTCTCGCGGGCCCCGCGAGACATCGGTCGGGTCCTCGCCCGCGCTGAGCTGGTCCCAGTCGCTCTCGGGCGCGCGTCCCGGCGCCTCGTAGCGGCTGCCGAGCCCCGGAGCGGCCCTTCGGGCACGCGCCAGACCACCGAGGGCCACCGCCGCGAGCGCGAAGCCGGCCAGCGACGCCCAGGGCCAGCCGCTCGCCGTCGCGTTCGTCTCGAGGGACCCGGTCCGGCCCGCGGCGGCCGCGGCGATGGGGCCGAGGGCGCCCTCGGGGTCGAGGAGGACCCGCGCCACGAGGGCGACTCCGCCGAGCGCGGCCAGGACTGTGAGGACGAGCGCAACGACCCGGGCGCGCGGACCTGCCGCAGCCGAGGCCACGGCACCGGCGACCACGACGAGCGCGAGCGCCACGACGCCGCCGGCGACCTCCGACCCCGTCGCGGACACCGAGGACTGCCCGAGGACGACGTCGTCGACCGACCCCGTGAGCCACGTGCGCGAGGTCGTGACGAGGACGACGAGGGCCCCGAGCACGACGAGGAGGACGAGGACACCGCGACGTCGCACGAGGGTCACGGGACCTTCCTCAGGGCGGAGGCCGTGGCGACGGCGCGCAGCGCGGCGGTGGCCTTGGCGACGCACTCGTCGTGCTCGGTCCTCGGCACGGAGTCGGCCACGATCCCCGCTCCCGCCTGGACGTGGGCGGTGCCGCCGTCGAGGAGCGCGGTCCTGATCGCGATGGCCATGTCGAGGTCGCCGTGGAAGTCGAGGTAGCCCACGACCCCTCCGTAGACCCCGCGACGCGACGGCTCGTAGCCCTCGATGAGCGCCAGTGCCCTCGGCTTGGGTGCACCCGAGAGCGTCCCGGCCGGGAACGTCGAGACGAGCACGTCGTAGGCCCGCACCCCGTCGCGCAGCTCCCCCACGACCGCCGACTCCAGGTGCATGACGTGGCTGTAGCGGCGCACGTCCATGAACTCGACGACGTCGACGGTGCCCGGCCGGCAGACCCGCCCGAGGTCGTTGCGCCCGAGGTCGACGAGCATGACGTGCTCGGAGCGCTCCTTGGGGTCGGTCAGCAGGTCCTCGGCCAGTCGCACGTCGTCCTCGGGCGACTTGCCCCGCGGACGCGACCCGGCGATGGGGTGGGTGATGGCCTGCGTGCCCGTCACCTTGACGAGGGCCTCCGGTGAGCTGCCGACGACGTCGTATGCCGTCCCGTCCGGTCGCGTGAACCGGAACAGGTACATGTAGGGGCTCGGGTTGCCCGCCCGCAGGGCCCGGTAGACGTCCAGCGCGTCGGCAGGGCAGGGCATCGAGAAGCGCTGGGACAGGACGACCTGGAACACCTCACCGGCGCGGATGTCCTCCTTGGCGCTCTCGACCATGGCTTCGTACTCGTCGCTGGTGAGGTTGGCGGTGACCCCCTGCATGGCGTCGTCGACGAGCCCGGTGTCGACGACCGACACGGTGCTCTCCGCGCCGGCAGCGAGGTCGTGCGTCATCGCGTCGAGCCTGGCCACGGCGTCGGTCCAGGCGTCCTGCACGCGCTCGTCCGTGGCGTCGTAGTTGACGGCGTTGGCGATGAGCAGCACCGACCCGTCGGCGTGGTCGAGCACGGCGAGGTCGGTGGCGAGCATCATCGCGATCTCGGGGAGGTGCAGCACGTCGGGCGTCGTCGAGGGCACCCTCTCCCAGCGCCGGACGGCGTCGTACGAGATCATCCCGACCATGCCGCCCGTGAGCGGCGGGAGGCCGGGGATGGGGTCGGTGGCGAGTGCCGCGACGGTGTCCCTCAGGGCGTCGGTCGCGAGGCCGGTCGTCGGCACCCCGACGGGCGGCTCGCCGATCCAGTGGACCTCACCGTCCTGCTCCGTGAGCGTGGCGCGGCTGGCCGCGCCGATGATCGAGTAGCGGCTCCAGACCCCGCCGTGCTCGGCGGACTCGAGGAGGAAGGTGCCGGGCCTGTTCTGGGCCAGCTTGCGGTAGAGCCCGACGGGCGTCTCGGCGTCGGCCATGAGCCGTCGCACGACCGGGATGACGCGACGGCCCTCGGCGAGCACCGAGAAGAGCGGGAGCGAGGGCCAGGTCGTCCCGAACGACAGGTCGGGAGTGGGCTGGGGCTCGCGGCTCACCGGTCCGCCTCGCCCACGACGACGTCGAGCGTCCCGGCGTCGAAGCAGGTGCGGTCCCCGGTGTGGCAGGCGGCACCCACCTGCTCGACCCGGACGAGCAGCGCGTCACCGTCGCAGTCGAGGGCGACCGACTTCACGTACTGGGCGTGGCCGGACGTGTCGCCCTTGCGCCAGTACTCCTGGCGGCTGCGCGACCAGAACGTCACGCGACCCTGCGTCAGGGTGCGCCGCAGCGCCTCGGCGTCCATCCAGCCGAGCATGAGGACCTCGCCGCTGTCGTGCTGCTGGACGATCGCGGCGACGAGGCCGGAGTCGTCGAAGCGGAGTCGGCTGGACAGGGTCGGGTCGAGGTCGGGCACGACCGCCATTGTGCCGCGCGGCCCCGCAGGCGCGAGGATGGGTCCATGACCGACCGCCCGAGCTCCATCGCCCGCAGGGAACGTTTCGACCTCTGCGAGACCTTCGAGGCCGTCGGCCCCGACGCCCCCACCCTCTGCATGCCGTGGACCACACGTGACCTCGCGGCCCACCTCGTCGTGCGTGAGGGCCGACCCGACCTGGCCTCGGGCATCTGGGTGCCCTTCCTCAAGGAGCGCACCGACCGCGAGCAGGCGCGGATCGCCGCCCAGCCGTGGCCGGCTCTCATCGAGGCCGTGCGCTCGGGCCCGCCGAGCTGGCACCCCGCGCAGATCGCGCTCGTCGACGACGCCGTCAACCTCGCCGAGATGGTCATCCACCACGAGGACGTCCTGCGTGGCGACGGTGCGCGTGGCCCCCGCCGGGAGGTGTCGGCCCACCTCGACGCCGCCGTCTGGGCGCTGCTGTCACGGATGGGGCGCCTGCTCTTCCGTCGGGTGCCCTCGGGCGTGGAGCTCCACGCACCCCGGCGCGGTGCGCTCACGGTGAGCGGAGGCGCCGATCCGGTCATCGTGTCGGGAGAGCCGCTGGAGCTGATGCTCACGGCATACGGGCGCGGGAACGTCGCCGACGTCGAGGTGACCGGACCGCCCGAGGCGGTCGCCGCGTTCGAGACCGCGCGCCTCGGCCTCTGACGTGACGGGGACCGCCACCGGTCCACGCGTCCTCACCGCCCTGCGGCACGAGTGCTGGCGCTGGGGGTCGTGCGCCGCCGAGCCGCGCTGATCAGCGCACGGGGAGGCCGTCGGCGCGCAGCGCGTCCTTGACCTGGCCGATCGTGAGGTCGCCAAAGTGGAACACGCTCGCCGCGAGCACGGCGTCGGCTCCCGCGCGCACCGCCGGCGCGAAGTGCTCGACGGCGCCGGCGCCACCGCTCGCGATGACGGGGACGGTCACCTCGCGGCGGACCCGCGCGATGAGGTCGAGGTCGAAGCCGGCCTTCGTGCCGTCGGCGTCCATCGAGTTGAGCAGGATCTCGCCGGCGCCGAGCTCGGCGGCGCGCACGCACCACTCGATCGCGTCGAGGCCGGTGCCGGTGCGGCCGCCGTGGGTGGTCACCTCGACGTCGTCGGTGACGGTGCCGTCGTCGCGGCGACGGCGGCGCACGTCCGCCGACAGCACGAGCACCTGCGAGCCGAACCGGTCTGCCGTCTCGGCGATGAGCTCGGGGCGGGCGATGGCTGCGGTGTTGACCCCGACCTTGTCGGCGCCGCTGCGCAGGAGCCGGTCGACGTCGTCGACGGTGCGCACTCCCCCGCCGACGGTCAGCGGGATGAACACCTGCTCGGCGGTGCGTCGCACGACGTCATAGGTCGTCGCCCGGTCGCCGCTGCTCGCCGTGACGTCGAGGAAGGTCAGCTCGTCGGCGCCCTGCTCGCCGTAGCTGCGGGCAAGCTCGACGGGATCGCCGGCGTCACGGAGGTTCTCGAAGTTCACGCCCTTGACGACGCGGCCGGCGTCGACGTCGAGACACGGGATGACACGGATGGCGACGCTCACGTGGGCAGGCTATCCGGCGGTGAATGATGCGAGGTATGCCGTCCGCCTCCGACCTGCCCGCCCGCGTCGCGCGGCGTTCGCGCACCGAGGCCCGGATCCGCGCCGACCGGCTGACCGGCCGGCTGGTGTTCATCGTCCAGTGCGGCATCGGTGCGGCGCTCGCGTGGTGGCTCGCCAAGGACGTCTTCGACCACCCGCTGCCGTTCTTCGCGCCGGTGACGGCGATCATCTCGCTCGGCCTGTCCTACGGGCAGCGGGTCCGACGGGCGGTCGAGGTGATGGTCGGGGTCGCGATCGGCGTCCTCATCGGTGACGTCTTCGCCCACCTCTTCGGCAGCGGGATCCTCCAGCTGCTCGTCGTCATCGTCCTCGCCATGACCATCGCCTCGCTCTTCGGCGCCGGGCTGCTCATCACCATCCAGGCCGGGGTGCAGGCAGCGATCATCACCACGCTCGTCGCCGCGCCGGGACAGGCGTTCACCCGCTGGCTCGACGCGGTCATCGGCGGGAGCGTCGCGCTCCTCATCAGCGCGCTCGTCCCCGCGACGGGCCTGCACCGGCCACGCCAGAAGGCCGCGCTGGTCGTCGAGGAGATCGCGGCCATCCTGCGCGAGACCGCGGTCGTCATCCGCACCGACGACAACGAGCTCGCCGGGGCGACGCTGCGGCGGGCCCGAGCGTCGGAGGGCATGCTCGTCGAGCTCCAGTCGCTCGCCTCGGAGGGCGTGGCCGTGGTGCGCCTCTCTCCGTTCCGGCGGCGGCACCTCCCCGGCGCCCAGGCGATCGCCGACCTCCTCGAGCCGCTCGACCGTGCGATCCGCAACCTGCGCGTCCTCGTCCGCAGGGCCCTGGTCGGGACGCGGCGCGGAGAGGTGATCCCCCCGGCATACACCGCTCTCCTCGACGACCTCGCACGGTCGTGCGACGACATCGCCCGCGAGCTGCACGAACGCCACGAGCCCACCGCCGCACGCGCAGGGCTCCACCGGCTCGCCGAGCGCAGCGCCGTCATCGACCCGGCGTCGGGGCTGTCCGGCGAGGTGATCCGGGCGCAGGTGCGCTCGATGGTCGTCGACCTGCTCGTCCTCACCGGCATGTCCGTCGACGAGGCGGGTGAGCTCGTGCCGGTGTCGCACCCGCAGGACGACACCTCCGTGGTCGGCGACGAGGTCGACGAGGAGCCGACCTAGGGTTGCCCGTGTGGCAGTCGAGGCAGTGACCGATGTGGGTGACCTCACCAGTGGTGTCCGCGGTCTCCTCGACGAGCGTGGTGCGCGGGCCGGCTCGGTGGCCGTCGTCGCCGTCGACGGCCCCAGCGGGTCCGGCAAGACGACGCTCGCCCGGCACCTGGGTGGCGAGCTCGATGCCCTCGTCCTCCACGTCGACGACATGCACCAGGGGTGGACCGGCGTGCTCGCGACCGTCGAGCTGGCGCGGGCCTCCCTCGTCGACGCCTGGGTGATCGGGTCGCCGGCATCGCACCCCACCTGGGACTGGGACGAGGACGTGCCGGGGCCCAGCGAAGCCGTCCCGCGGGCCGACCTCGTCGTCCTCGAGGGGGTGGGAGCCTTCGCCATCGCCGGCGCCGAGGCCTCGGTGAAGGTCTGGGTCGAGGCACCCACGGACCAGCGCCACGTGCGCGCCGTCGCCCGCGACGGTGAGGTGTTCGAGGCCCACTGGGACGAGTGGGCCGACCAGGAACGCCAGCTGTATGCCGTCTCGCCCGGCCGGGCGGACGCGGACCTCGTGGTCGACACGGGCCGTCCTGAGTCCGCCGGTCCTTGGTCCGGTGACGGTAGCGACCCTGGCGGTCCCGATGCGGACACGATCGACACGGCACCCCGGCCCGAGGTGGAGGGACCGCCCCTCTGGCTCGTGATCCTGGGCGTCGTCGCGGTCTCGCTCAGCCTGCGCACCCTGATGACGTCGCTGCCCCCGCTCCTCCCGAGGCTGCGCGAGGACCTCGGGCTGAGCTCGGTCTGGCTGGGGGTGCTCACGACCCTGCCGGTCCTCTGCATGGGCCTGCTCGCGCCGCCGGCCGCCCGGCTGGGGCTGCGGCTCGGTGTGGTCCGGTGCATCTCGCTCGCGATGGTCGCCATCGCCGTCGGCAACCTCGTGCGCGCCTTCGGGCACGAGGTCCTCGCCCTCTACGCCGGGACGCTCTGCGCCGGTGCCGGCATCGCCCTGGCCGGCACCCTCCTGCCCGGGATGGTCAAGGGCTCGTTCCCGGCCGGTCGAGCCGGGCTCGCGACCGGCCTGCAGATGTTCGCCATGATGGGCGGCGCCGCCGTGGCCGCTGCCGTGTCGGTGCCGCTCGCGGTGGCGCTCGGCGACTGGGACTCCTCGCTGGGTTTCTGGGGACTCGTCGCCGTCGTCGGGGTCGTGCTCTGGCTCCCGGTCGACCGCGCGGTCCACCGCGGCGGCGACCACGACCAGCACCCGCCGGACACCAGCCACCGGCTGCCCTGGCGCAGCGCCACCGCCTGGCTGGTCGCCGGCTTCATGGCCGTGCAGTCGTGGCAGTTCTACTCCACCCTCGCGTGGCTCTCCCCCACCTACGTCGACCACGGCTGGGAGGCGCTGGACGCAGGTCTGCTGCTCTCGGTCTTCACCGGGGCGCAGTTCGTCTCGGGGCTCGTGGGGCCGGCCATCACGGACCGCGTCGGTGACTGGCGGGTGCCGCTGGTCGGTGCGGCGCTCTGCGGCCTCGCCGGGCAGACCGGTGTGTGGGCCGCCCCCGACGCCGCCCCGTGGGTCTGGGCCGTGCTGCTCGGCGTCGCCCAGGGTGCCTCGTTCGCCATCGGGCTCGTCCTGCTCGTCCGGTATGCCGTGTCGCCGGCGGCCGCTGCCCGCTTCACCGCGATGACCTTCCTCGTCTCCTACACGGTGGCGTCGATGGGTCCGACGACGATGGGTGCGGTGCGCGACCTCACCGGTGGCTTCTCGACGATCTGGCTCGTGCTGGCCTGCCTCATGCTCGTCCAGCTCGTCGCGGCCATGTCACTGCGACCGGGCCGCGCCCCCGTCCGCTGACCCACCCGTGCACACACATCGACCAATAGGTCACTTCTGGTCGCCAGCCCGCGCACACAATCGACCAATTGGTCACTTCTGGTCGCCACCCCGCGCACACAATCGACCAATAGGTCGAATGTGGTCGCCACCCCGCGCAAGAAGTGACCTATTGGTCGAATGTTGTCGCCACGGCCGTGCGTCTGGTGACCCTCTCGGTCAGTGGCGGGACGCGGCCACGAGGGCGGCGAGGCGCTGGGCCTCGCTGCGGGAGGACGGTCCGTCGGCGCGCTGGATCGCCATGACCGCCACGGTCTCGGTGTCGGTGAGGTGGAGGGTCACCCAGGGGTCGCCCTCGTCGAAGCTCACGTCGTCGATCTCGTCCCACCGGATGTGCCGGCGGCCGACGAGGTTCTGGACCGTCAGCCCGGCGTCGTCGGGCACGGCCGCGATCGCCGCCCACCGCCACAGCACCAGCGCCAGGGCGACCCCGATGACCCCGAGCATGACGCGGTCGGCGATCACCCAGCCGCCCTCGTCGACGCCGGAGACGAGCACTGCGAGGGCCACGAACAGCACGAGCGAGAGCCCGGCCATGACGGTGGCCATGGCCCTGCCCCGGCGGGACCGGAACGGCTCGCGCGAGACCTCGTCGGTCACAGGCGGCACGCGGCAATGTCGGTGACGAGGATGGCGCGGGCGCCCATCTCCCACAGACGGTCCATCACGGCGTTGGTGCCCGAGCGCGGGACCATCGCGCGCACGGCCTTCCACTCGGGGTTCTGGAGGTTCGAGACCGTGGGCGACTCGAGGCCGGGAGTGATCGCGCACGCCTCGTCGACCAGCGCCGCGGGGACGTCGTAGTCGAGCATGACGTAGTGCCGGGCCGTGACGACACCGAGCATCCGGCGGCGCAGCACCTCGATGGCCGACTCCTCGTGGCTGCCCTCGCGACGAATCAGCACGGCCTCGCTGCGCAGGATCGGGTCGCCGAACACCTCGAGACCCTGGCTGCGGAGCGTGGCACCGGTCTCGACGACGTCGGCGATGACGTCGGCCACGCCGAGGGTGATCGCGGTCTCGACGGCACCGTCGAGGCGCACGACCTCGGCCTGGACGCCGTGGTCGGCAAGGTGCTTCTCGACGAGGCCTTGGTAGCTCGTCGCGACCCGGCGACCCGCGATGTCGGCCAGAGCCGACACGGAACCGGGGCGGCCGGCATACCGGAAGGTCGAGCCACCGAAGCCGAGGGTCATCACCTCGGTCGCGGCACTGCCCGAGTCGAGGAGCAGGTCGCGACCGGTGATGCCGCAGTCGACGGTGCCGGAGCCGACGTAGACCGCGATGTCGCGCGGGCGCAGGTAGAACAGCTCGACGCCGTTGGCCTCGTCGGTGACGACGAGCTCCTTGGTGTCGCGGCGAGTGCGGTAGCCCGCCTCGCGCAGCATCTCGGCGGCGGGGTCGGCGAGGGAACCCTTGTTGGGGACGGCAATGCGCAGCATGGGAACTCGTGTCTCAGAGGTGGGTGTAGACGTCGTCGAGGGTCAGACCCTTGGCGACCATGAGGACCTGGAGGTGGTAGAGCAGCTGGGAGATCTCCTCGGCTGCCCGCTCGTCGCTCTCGTGCTCGGCGGCCATCCACACCTCGGCGGCCTCCTCGACGATCTTCTTGCCGATGGCATGCACGCCGGCGTCGAGCTGCGCGACCGTGCCCGAGCCCTCCGGGCGGGTGGCGGCCTTGTCGGTGAGCTCGGCGAACAGCGCGTCGAAGGTCTTCACGCGTCAATCGTACGAGGGGCGAGCTCGCGCAGGGTCACCGCGGTGGCGACGGCGGCCAGCGCCGCCTCGGCGCCCTTGTCCTCTCCCGAGCCGGGCAGTCCGGCCCGGTCGAGGGCCTGCTCCTCGGTGTCGCAGGTGAGGACGCCGAAGCCGACCGGCACCCCCGTGCGGGTGCTCACGTCGGTGAGCCCGTGCGTGACGCCGCTGCAGACGTAGTCGAAGTGCGGTGTCCCACCGCGGATGACGACGCCGAGGGCGACGAGGGCGTCGTGCGTCGGGGCGAGGCGTGCCGCGGCGACGGACAGCTCGACCGTGCCGGGGACGCGGACGACGGCGACGTCCGGGAGGCCGGCCCCGGCCAGTGCGGTCACCGCGCCCTCGATGAGCCCGTCCATCACGACGTCGTGCCACGACGCGGCGATGACGGCGACCCTCAGGCCGGTCCCGTCGACGTGGACCTCGGGTGCTCCGGCCTTCATGCGCTCGCCTCCGTGGCGTCGTGGGCGTCGAGGACGAGGTCGTGGCCCAGGCGGTCACGCTTGGTCCTCAGGTAGGCCGCGTTCGTCGCGACGGGAGCGACCTGGAGACGCTCGACCGAGGCCACGTCGATGCCGGCAGCGACGACCGACGCCACCTTGTCGGGGTTGTTGGTGAGCAGCCGCACGGCCTCGACGCCGAGGTCGTGCAGGATCGCCGTGGCGGCCGAGTAGTCGCGAGCGTCCACCGGCAGGCCGAGCTGCTCCTGCGCGGCGACGGTGTCGGCTCCGGTGTCCTGCACGGCATACGCGGCGATCTTGTCCGCGAGACCGACACCGCGGCCTTCGTGACCTCGCAGGTAGACCACGACCCCTCCCTCGCGGGCGACGCGGGTCTGGGCGCGGCGCAGCTGGGGCCCGCAGTCACAGCGGGCCGAGCCGAAGACGTCGCCGGTGAGGCACTCGCTGTGCAGCCGCGTGAGGACCGGCCCGTCGCCGAGCCCGCGAGGGCTGACCAGCGCGAGGTGCTCGTCGCCGGTGAGGGCGTCGCGGTAGGCGTGCACCGTGAACGTCCCGTCCGGTGTCGGAAGGGTCGTGGTCGCGTGGCGGGCCACGCGGTCCTGGCGCTGGCGGTGCGCGACGAGCTGCTCGATGGTGATGACCGGCAGGTCGTGCTCGGCACCGAGGTCGAGCACGGCCGGCAGGCGCATCATCGTGCCGTCGTCGTGGGTCAGCTCGGCGATGGCACCGACCGGCTCGAGACCGGCGAGCCGGCACAGGTCGACCGCCGCCTCGGTGTGGCCGCGCCGCACGAGCACCCCCCCGTCGCGGGCACGCAGCGGCACGACGTGACCCGGGCGGACGAGGTCGTCCGCCGTGGTGGTCGGGCCCGACAGCAGCCGCACCGTGTGTGCCCGGTCGGCCGCGCTGATCCCCGTGGTCACGCCTGCGGCGGCGTCCACCGTGACCGTGTATGCCGTCCGCAGCCGGTCCGCGTTGTCCCTCACCATGAGCGGAAGGTCCAGACGGTCGGCGACGGCGTCCGGCATCGGCGCGCAGACGTAGCCCGACGAGTGCCGGATGGTCCAAGCCATCCACTCGTCGGTGAGCGTCTGCGCGGCGAGGACGACGTCGCCCTCGTTCTCACGGTCCTCGTCGTCGGTGACGAGCACGGGACGGCCTGCCCGCAGGGCTTCGAGGGCCTCGTCGATGGTCGAGAGCCCGCTCATCGGACGGCCTCCGTCAGCTCACGGTCGGGGTCGCGTTCCTCGCGAGAGGCCCTGAGCCACACGGTGAAGCCGTAGAGCACCAGGGCGCCGTACACGGCATACAGGACCGCGCTCGGGTAGAACTTCGAGTGCCACAGCAGCGGCACGCCGACGAGGTCGACGGCGATCCACATGAGCCAGAAGTCGTTCCACCCGCGGGCCATCGCGTAGGTCGCGAGCATCGAACCCACGAAGATCCACGCATCGCACCAGAAGTACCAGCGCGGGGCCGGCCAGCTGGCACCGATCGTCGCGAAGACCCACTGGCCGATGACGACACCGGCGACCCAGACCCCGAGGTATGCCGTCCGCTCCCGGACCGTGGCCCACCGCGGCGTGATCGCGGGGGCGTCGGCGCCGCGGGCCTTGCGGTGCTCCTGCCAGCGCCACCAGCCGTAGACGCTCGTGAGGATGAAGAAGACCTGACGGCCCGCCTGACCGTAGAGCGTCTGCTGCTGCGGGTTCGCGAAAGCGACGCCGAAGAAGACGGTGAAGAGCAGGACGTTGCCGATGATCCCGACCGGCCACGCCCACACCCGGCGACGCATGCCACCGATCGCGGAGGCGAACCCGAAGACGTTGCCGACGATCTCGCGCCAGAGGATGTGCGAGCTGCCGATCGTCAGCTGGGCCTCGAAGAGGCGCTCGAGCCAGTTCATGCGGGGACCTCCGTGGTCGTGGTGCTGTCGGTGGTGGTGCGTGCGGAGAGGAGACGCTCGACGTACTTCGCGAGGACGTCGACCTCGAGGTTCACCGTGTCCCCCACGGCGCGATGGCCGAGGGTGGTGAGCGCGAGGGTGGTGGGGATGAGCGAGACGCTGAACGTGTCGTCGGTGACGGCCGAGACCGTGAGGCTCACGCCGTCGACGGTGATCGAGCCCTTCTCGACGACGTAGCGCGCGAGGTCGGCGGGCAGCGTGAACGTCACGACCTCCCAGCGGTCGCCGGGAACCCGCTCGACGACGGTCGCGGTGCCGTCGACGTGGCCCTGGACGATGTGCCCGCCGAACCGGGCCGAGGCAGCCATGGCCCGTTCGAGGTTGACCGGTGCCCCGGCCTCGAGGTCCCCGAGGCCGGTGCGGGACAACGTCTCCGCCATGACGTCGACGGTGAACCATCCCTCGTGTGCGTCGTGCTCGACGACCGTGAGGCAGACACCGTTGACGGCGATCGAGGCACCGTGGACGGCGTCGCTCGTGACGAGCGGACCGCGCAGCGTGAGCCGGGCCGACTCGGGGCCGAGGTCGAGGCGGTCGACCTGACCGAGCTCCTCGACGATTCCGGTGAACATCAGGGGGCCTCCTGGAGGACGGCGGTGATGCGGACGTCGTGGCCGATGATCCGCGTGTCGGTGGGTTGGAGCCGGAGGGCGTCGGCCATGGTCGTGATGCCGAGGTCGCTCACGCTCGGCCGCCCGCGGCCGAGCAGGACGGGGGCGACGTACGCGACGATCTCGTCGACCAGACCGTCGGCCATGAACGCCGCGGCGACGGTCGGCCCGCCCTCGAGCCAGACGTGGTGGACCTCCCGGTCGGAGAGGTGGGTGAGCACCTCTCGCGGCGACCGGGTGCGCAGGTGCACGGTCCCGGCGGCGCCGTCGAAGACGCGGGCGCCGGCCGGGAGGTCTCGCTGGCCCATGACGACGCGCAGCGGCTGGTGCTCGCGCAGGCTCCCGTCGGGGTGGCGTGCGGTGAGCTGGGGGTCGTCGGTGAGCGCCGTGCCGGTGCCCACGAGGATGGCGCCGCAGCGAGCGCGATGGTCGTGCACGTCGGCACGCGCCTCGGGTCCGGTGATCCACTGGCTGGTCCCGTCGGCGGCGGCGCTGCGCCCGTCGAGGGTCGACGCCAGCTTCCACGTGACCCAGGGCCGTCCGGTACGGATGCGGTGCAGCCACGTCCGGTTGAGCTCGGTCGCCTCCGCCTCGAGGACCCCGGCCTCGGTGGTGACGCCCTGCTCGCCCAGCCAGGCGGCTCCACCGGCGGCCGGAGAGTTCGGGTCGCGCACGGCATACACGACGCGTGCGACGCCGGCGTCAGCGAGCGCACGGGAGCAGGGCGCGGTGCGGCCCGTGTGGTGGCACGGTTCGAGCGTGACGTATGCCGTCGCTCCCCTCGCGTGCCCACCCGCGGCAGCCAGCGCTGCCGCCTCGGCGTGCGGCGTGCCCGCGCCACGGTGCCATCCCTCGGCGACGGCCTCGCCGTCGGGGCCGACGAGGACGCAGCCGACGCGGGGGTTGGCGTCGGCCTCGGGGCCCTGCGCAGCGACGACGAGGGCGCGGTGCATCCACCGCTCGTCGGTCGTGCTCGTGTGCTGCATTCGTCCTGCCCTCGTGCTCGAGACCTGTCGGTCGAGCTCCGGGGGACGTGCAGGCGACGCGGCGCCGCCGACGGGTCACAGCGTGACGTCGGACGGCGCGACCCCGAAGGGCCTCGCTGTCACGTGCTGCCTACCATCCGGACTCTCACCGTCGGTCTGGGAGTTCCACCCAGTCAACCGGCCGCTGGCTGCGGTCGGGTCGCGGACTGTCACCGCCGGTTCGGAATTGCACCGACCCCGGAGCACGTCACCACCCAGTATGCCGCAGGAGGGCCGGCGGACCGAACCCCTGTCCACCGTGACGCTCCTCTCCCACTGTGTCCGCCACTTCGGTGGCCCTGCCGTCGAGGTGCCGGACGTTGCGGTATGCCGTCCGCGCACCTGCCGCTTGCGTCCGCCACGTCGGTGGCCCTGTCGTCCACCTGGCGGACGCAAGGGGCCGGGCGGGTCAGCTGATGGTGAGCCCGAACACCTCGAGGAGCCCCGGCGCCGCGTCGAGGTCGAGCCGGGCCCCCTTGAGCCGGTTGGCGCGCGGGTCCAGGGCGAGGCCGCGGGTGCCGCGGAGGTCGGCGTCGCTCAGGTCCGTATCGGCGAAGCGGGCTCCGGACACGTCAGAGCCGCCGAGGTCGGCACGGCGCAGGTCGCACTCGCTGAAGTCGACGTCGGTCAGCTGGCAGTCGCGGAAGACGAAGCCGGTGAGGTCGAGCCCGGCGAAGGTCGTCCCGTCGAGGCGGGAGCGCTCGAAGCGCAGCGGCTGGGCCAGCATCGACCCGGCCCCGGTCGCGGTCCAGTTCACCGCAAGGAGCTTGCAGCCGACGAAGGTGCAGTCGACGAACCGGGTGTCGGTGAGGGTCGCCATCGTCAGGTTGCAGCTCGTCAAGATGCACTCCTCGAAGACGCAGTCGATGACCTTGGCGCTCTCCCAGGACAGCCCGGCGAGCTCCTCCCCCACGACCTCACGACCCCGTAGCACCTCGCCGGGTGCGAGGGACACCAGCGCGCCGAGCGCCTCGTCGACCACGGTCAGTGCGCGTGGGAGTGCGCTTGGGCGAGGGCGCGCAGCTCGTCGATGGCCGTGGCCGCGGACTCGGCGCCGTAGACCGCGGACCCGGCGACGAAGACGTCGGCACCGGCCTCGGCGCACTGCTCGATCGTCGACGCGGACACTCCCCCGTCGACCTGGATCCACACCTCGCCGCCGTGCCGGCGCACCGCCTCGCGGACCTGCGCCACCTTGGGCATCTGGTCGGCCATGAACGACTGGCCGCCGAAGCCCGGCTCGACCGTCATGACGAGCACCATGTCGAGCTCGGGCAGCAGCTCCTCGTAGGGCGCCCACTCGGTGCCCGGCTTGATCGCCATGCCGGCCCGTGCCCCCGCAGCGCGCAGGGCACGCGCCAGGGTGCGGGGGTCACGGGCTGCCTCGACGTGGAAGGTCACCGACTGCGCGCCCGCCTCGGCGTAGGCCGGCGCCCACCGGTCGGGGTCCTCGATCATGAGGTGGCAGTCGAGCGGGATCGGCGACACCTTGAGCAGAGACTCCACGATCGGCAGGCCCAGTGTGAGGTTGGGGACGAAGTGGTTGTCCATGACGTCGACGTGCGCCCAGTCGGCGTTCGAGATCGCGTCGAGCTCGGACTGGAGGTTGGCGAAGTCTGCGGAGAGGATCGACGGTGAGATCTGCACGCGAGCAGCCTACGGTGGGCGGCCCGGCGGTCGGGTCAGGCCTTCTTGCGGAGCAGGGTGAAGAACATCGCGTCGGTGCCGTGCACGTGCGGCCAGAGCTGCACCTCTGGGCCGTCGCCGAGGTCGTGGAGCACCTCGCCCGACGCGTCGCGGAAGAGGTCGCGTGCGTCGACCACCTCGATGTCGTCGCGCTTCTTGAGCACGTCGCGCACGACGAACGTCGTCTCGGCCGGGTGCGGGCTGCACGTCGCGTAGCCGACGAGCCCGCCGGGAGCGACCGCGTCGAGGGCGCTGCGGAGCAGGTCACGCTGCAGCGGGCCGAGCTGGGCGAGGTCACCCGGCTGCCGGCGCCAGCGCGCCTCCGGTCGACGCCGGAGGGCCCCCAGGCCGGTGCAGGGCGCGTCGACGAGGACCCGTCCGTATGCCGCCGGCTCACCCTCGCCGACCTCGCGCCCGTCCGCGGTGCGCACCTCGACACTGCGTCCGGCCGCACCGGCGAGAGCGATGACGGGCTCGAGCGTGCTGCGGACGAGCTGGGCGCGGTGCTCGCTCACCTCGACGGCGACGAGGTCGGCGCCGGCGTCGAGCGCGAGGGCGCCGAGG
Source organism: Knoellia locipacati (assembly GCF_044791685.1). GTDB lineage: Bacteria > Actinomycetota > Actinomycetes > Actinomycetales > Dermatophilaceae > Knoellia > Knoellia locipacati_A. The sequence continues at coordinate 3,394,662 of NZ_CP087730.1, read as the reverse complement.
ACGCCGCTCTTGCCACCAGGTCCGGCGCAGAGGTCGAGCCACCGGGTCGGGACGTCGGCGTCCACGGGTGCGGTCGCGAGCGCCACGGCGAGCAGCTGCGAGCCCTCGTCCTGCACCGCGGCTCGCCGCTCCCGGATCGCGGGGATGGAGCCGGGGTCACCGTGGTCCAGGACGGCGCCGTAGGGCGAGGTCTCGCTCGCCGTGGCACCGGCCTCCACCAGCTCCTCGACGGTCGCGAGTCCCGGGCGGGCGACGAGGCTGACCTTGGCCGGGGTGTTGTCGCTCTCGAGCAGGGTTCGCAGCTCGCCGTCCACGGTCTCGGCCGTGGCGCGCCCGTGGCCGAGGAGCGCACCGCGCAGGGCGCTGACGACCCACTCGGGGTGCGAGTACTCGGTGGCGAGGGCCCCGGTCGCGCCTCCCTCCGGCACGACCTGCTCGACCCACTCCTCACGGGTCCGCTCGCTGACCCGGCGCATGACGGCGTTGACGAAGCCGCTCGCACCCGCGCCGCTCACGGTGCGGGCCAGCCCGACCGTCTGGTCGGCGGCGGCGTGTGAAGGGACGCGCATGCCGAGGAGCTGGTGGGCACCGAGGCGCAGGACGTCGAGCACGCCGGGGTCGATCTTGGCGGTGGGGCGGCCCGCGGCCTGCACGATGACCGCGTCGTAGAAGCCCTGCATCCGGAGCGTCCCGAACGCGAGCTCGGTGGCGAACGCCGCGTCGCGCGAGTCGAGGCGGTGCCGCCGGATGATCGCCGGGAACTCGAGGTTGGCGTAGGCGCCTTCATCGACGGCCCGCAGCAGCGTGTATGCCGCGAACCTCGCCGGCTCGGCGTGCTTGGCCCGGTCGCTCGGCTTCTGTCGCGAGCGCTGGCTGCCACGCGGCGCACCGTCCCGGGGACGGTGGGGCTGGCGGGGTTGGTCGGTTGCGGGCATCAGGTCAGCGTAGTGGCGGCGCCGAAGGCCTCGCCGCCGTCGAGGCGGACGCCGCGGGCCCAGTCGGCCGCAGCCATGAGCTTCTTGCCCTGAGGACGCACCTCACCGAGGGTGACGACACCCGATCCGGTGCCCACGTGGACGGCGCGCTTGGTCGCGTGGATCTCCCCGGGTGCCAGGGTGGCCGCGCCTTCGCGGCCGGCCAGCACGTCGTCGGGGGCGACGGTCACCGGACCGACCCCCAGTCGCTCGCCTCGCAAGGTCGTCCAGGCCCCCGGGGCCGGGGTGCAGCCGCGGACGTGACGGCTCACGGCATACGCAGGCGTTCCCCACGGGATCTCGCCGTCGGCAGTGGTGAGCTTGGCCGCGTGCGAGACGCCCTCGGCCGGCTGTGACACGGCGGTGAGGCGACCGGACTCGAGTCCGTCCATCGTCGCGACGAGCAGCCCGGCACCCGCCTTCGCGAGACGGTCGAGGAGCGAGCCGGACGTGTCGTCGGGGCGGATGGTCTCGGTCATGAGTCCCAGGACCGGGCCCGTGTCGAGGCCCTCCTCGATGACGAAGGTCGTCGCGCCGGTGGTCTCGTCGCCGGCCATGATCGCGCGCTGGACGGGGGCCGCACCACGCCAGGCGGGCAGCACGGAGAAGTGCAGGTTGACCCAGCCATGGGTCGGGACGTCGAGGACCTCACGCGGCAGCAGGGCGCCGTAGGCGACGACGGGGCACGCGTCCGGCGCGATCTCGCGCAGCCGCGCCTGGAAGCCGGGGTCCCGGGGCGAGGTCGGTGTGAGCACCTCGATGCCACGTTCGAGCGCCACCGCCTTGACAGGGGAAGGGTGCAGGGTGCGGCCACGGCCGGCGCGCGCGTCCGGGCGGGTGAGGACGGCGACGACCTCGTGCCGGGAGTCGAGCAACGCCTCGAGCGAGGGCACCGCGGTCTCGGGGGTGCCGGCGAAGACCAGCCTCATCGGGTGCACCAGTGCTCGCTCGTCACGCGCGCCAGTCTACGAAGGCTCACGCGCCGACGGCTCGGCGCTCCATCCGGTCAGGTCGCCGGGTCGCGGGGGTCGAGCCGCGCGGTCACCGGCGTCGACTCCTTGCGGGCTGAGCGTCGCGCCCGCATCGCCGCCACCTCGGCCGCGAGCGCCGGCCCGTCCGCCAGCGGGGAGCTGAGGACCAGGCGCTCGGTGTCGGCGTCGACCGGCAGCGGCCCGAGGACCCGCACGGACTCTCCGAGCCGCATCTCGTCGACCGCCGAGCGCAGCGCGGCCCGGGCACCAGTGAGGGTGGCGACCCGCGCGGTCGGCGGGAGCGAGAGCTCGCGGCGCTCGGAGAGCTCGCGCTCGGAGAACCAGGCCGGGTCCCAGCGCACCAGCGCCTCGACGGCCGGCACGGTCGCGTGCGTCGGCACCCCCGCCAGCACGACGACCCCGCCGTCGCCCGCGCCACGGGTGAGGGCGACCGCGCCCATCCAGCGGCGCAGCGCCTCCTCGGCCGAATCCAGCGACGGGCGGTCGAGCAGGGCCCAGGCGTCGAGCAGGAGGCACGCGGCGTAGCCGCCCTCGGCGACCGGCTCGGCGCCCGGTGTCGAGATGACCAGCCGGGGCCGGGAGTCCACCTCGTCGACCACATGGCCGGCTCCCGAGGTCGCCAGCGGGACTCCGGGGAAGGCACGGCCCAGCTCCTCGGCGGTCCGCCGGGCCCCCACGACCGAGGACCGGAGCCGGGGCGAGCCACAGTGGGAGCACTCGAACCGGGTCTCGACGGCCCCGCACCAGCGGCACGTCGGCGGCTGCCCGGGACCACGCAGCCCGAGCGGCCCTGAACACACGCGGCAGCGCGCCGGCCGTCGGCAGTCCTGGCACGAGAGCGAGGGCAGGTAGCCCCGACGCGGGACCTGGACGAGCACCGGACCGCGGCTCAGCGCCTCCTTCGCGACCTGCCACGCGGACGACGGCAGGTGGGCACGCGCGGCAGCGGGGTCGCGGGCGAGGTCGGCGCCCTCACCGGCCACCCGCACCCTGGCCACGGCGCGGCGCAGGAGCGCGCGGTCGGCCTCCACCGGCACGACGTCTCCGTCGGCGCACCACTGAGCGAGGGTGACGCTGCGCGAGAACCCGGCGCTGAGCAGGGCGGCGCCCTCGATGCGGGCACGCAGGCGTGCGACCTCGCGGACTTGGGGGTAGGGCGCCCGTGGCTCGTCGTGCAGGTCGTCCCCGTCGTCCCACCACGCGATGAGCCCCAGATCGCGCACGGGCGCGAAGGCGGCCGCCCGCGTCCCCACGACGACCCGCACGTGGCCGCGCAGGACCTTGAGGTATGCCGTGTAGCGGGCCTGCGGCCCTTGGTCGGCGGTGAGCCGGACGTGGTGACCCTTGCCCAGACGCGCCGTGAGGGCGGTCTCGACGCGGGCCACGTCGCGTCCGTCGGGGACGACGAGGACGCTGCCCCGCCCTGCGGCCAGGGCCGCCGCGGCGGCGTCGGCGAGGAGTCGCGGCCAGTCCTCGTCCGGCTCGACGGACGGGGCGGCCAGCAGCGACGCGGCCGGTGCCCCGCCGGAGGTGAGGTGGGAGAGGAAGGCCGGCCCGCCGGCATACCGGCTCCAGGCCACCGACTCGAGGTCCGGCGGCGCGTGGCACTCCGGAGCTTCCGCGGAGAGCGCCTTCTCGGCGGCGGCGTGACGGGGTGGGACGGCCAGGCGCAGGACGTCGCCGACGATGCCGCCGTAGCGTCCGGCCACCGCGCGGGCCGCCTCGAGCACCGGTGGCGTGAGGACCGGCTCGGGTGAGACGAGCCGGCGCAGCGTCGCGAGCCGCCCTTCATGGTCGGCCTCTGCCGCACGGGAGAGCACGAAGCCGTCGAGGTCCTGACCCGCGAAGCGGACCTTGACCCGCACCCCGGGCACGACGTCGTCGGCCATCGAGGCGGGCACGAGGTACTCGAACGGACGGTCGAGGTGGGCGAGACCGGTCTCGACGAGCACCGACGCGACCGGGTCGACCTCGGCGAGCGGCTCGCCACCGGACCGGGGCTTGGGCCGCGAACGCGCGGAGGGCTGGATCAGCTCCAGCTGCGTCCCCTCACCCGGCTCGGTCATGCCCCGAAACTAGACGACCCCGCGGACAGGTCAGCCGCCGAGGCGGGCCAGGAGCAGCGCTGCCATCTCCGCGGGACGCTCGATCGAGGGGAGGTGCCCGGCCCAGTCGAGCTCGACCAGCTCCGCGCCCGGCACCTCGCGGGCCAGCAGGGTCGCGATGTCGTGCTGGTGGCGGACGTCGTGCGCTCCGGAGACGACCACGGTCGGCGCCGAGATGGCGGAGGGGTCGACCTCGACGCGCTCGGCCTGCGGCGGTGGGTCCTGCTCGTCGGCCGCGAGCTGCACCTCGAAGGCCCGGCCCTGCATGACGGCGACGGCGTCGCGCGCCTCCTGCGTGGCCTCGGGACCGACCCAGAGGTCGACGTTGAGCGCCACGGCGCCGTCGACGTCGCCGGCCTCGAGCAGCTCGTCCTCACGCTCCCCGAACGCCTGGACGACGGGGTCGGTGACGTCCAGGCCGCGGTGGGCCGGGCAGAGCAGAACCAGTGCGGAGACACGGTGGGGGTGACGGGTCGCGACCTCGAGGGCCACCCGACCGCCGAACGAGGCGCCGACGACCGCAGCCCGCTCGATCCCCAGCGCATCGAGAAGGTGCACGACGTCGTCCGCGTCTGCGTAGACCTCACCCGGCTGCGGCGAGTCCCCGAAACCGCGCAGGTCGGGCGCAACCACGCGGTGAGCCGCAGCGAGCTCGGGGACGACGGGCGCCCACATCCGCCGGTCGGCCACGCCCGCGTGGAGGAGGACGACGGGGGTGCCGTCGCCCACGTCGTCGTGGGCGAGGAGCAGCGGTCCAGCGGTGCGGGTGCTCAGGGTCAGCCCTTGACCGCGCGCTGGAGCTCCTCGACGCGGTCCGTGCGCTCCCACGTGAACGGGTTGTCGACACCCTCGGCCGTCGTGCGACCGAAGTGGCCGTAGGCGGCGGTGGGCTTGTAGATCGGGCGGAGCAGGTCGAGCGCGTCGAGGATCGCGGCGGGACGCAGGTCGAAGACGGCGAGGATGGCGTCCTGGATGCGGTCCGCGGGCACGGTCTCGGTGCCGAACGTCTCGACGTAGAGGCCGACCGGCTGGGCCTTGCCGATCGCGTAGGCGACCTGGACCTCGCAGCGACGGGCCAGGCCCGCGGCGACGACGTTCTTGGCGACCCAGCGGGTGGCGTAGGCGGCGGAGCGGTCGACCTTCGACGGGTCCTTGCCCGAGAACGCACCGCCGCCGTGACGGGCCATGCCGCCGTAGGTGTCCACGATGATCTTGCGGCCGGTGAGCCCGGCGTCGCCCATGGGCCCACCGATGACGAACGTGCCGGTCGGGTTGATGAGCGAGCGGTAGTCCGAGGTGTCGAGCTCGGTGCCGGTCTCGGCGAGCTCGGCGAGGACCGGGCCGATGACGTGCTTCTCGATGTCGGGGCTGAGCAGGCCGTCGAGCGAGATGCCCTCGGCGTGCTGCGTCGAGAGGACGACGGTGTCGAGCTTGACCGCCTTGTCGCCCTCGTAGCTGATCGTCACCTGGGTCTTGCCGTCGGGGCGCAGGTAGGCGACGTCCTCACCGTTGCGGACCCGGGTGAGCCGCTCGGCGAGCCGGTGCGCGAGGAAGATCGGCAGCGGCATGAGCTCGGGGGTGTCGTCGCAGGCGTAGCCGAACATCAGCCCCTGGTCACCGGCGCCCTGCTTGTCGAGGGGGTCCACGCCACCGGTGCGGCTCTCGTATGCCGTGTCGACACCCTGGGCGATGTCCGGGCTCTGCTGCCCGATCGAGACCTCGACGCCGCACGAGGCGCCGTCGAAGCCCTTGGTGGAGGAGTCGTAGCCGATACCGAGCACGGTGTCGCGCACGATCTTGGGGATCTCGACGTAGGCCTCGGTCGTCACCTCGCCGGCGACGTGCACGAGACCCGTCGTGACCATCGTCTCGACGGCCACCCGAGCCCGGGGGTCCTGCTCGAGCATCGCGTCGAGGATCGAGTCGGAGATCTGGTCACAGATCTTGTCCGGGTGACCCTCGGTGACGGACTCGGACGTGAACAGGCGTGCAGCCACCCGGGGCTCTCTTTCGTGCGGGGTCGGTTCTTCCGCGCCGACGGCGACGGGAGGTCAAATCTAACCCCTCACCGACCCCGCAGTGCGTGTCTCCCATCACTTGGGCAGCGTGGCGGGCCCTCGCGTTGCTCCTGGGCCGAGACGGCACCGTGCGAGGTGGTGCATCATGTCCATCGTGAACGACCCTCTCGACCTCTTGGCGCGGGCCCAGCGCCTCGCGGAGGAGGTGCGGGTCGATTCCCTGCGCGAGGTCGCCGAGGCGCGCCGTGACGCCGCCCAGGTCCGGGCCCGCACCGCCGACGCCCTCTCCGAGCTCGAGGGCGTCACGTCCACGCTCGAGCGGGCCCGCTCCGAGGCCACGGCGGTGATCGAGGCCGCCCGCGAGGAGGCCGACGCCCTGCTCGCCGACGCCGCCGACCAGGCCTCGCTCGTCCGGACGCGGTCCTCCAAGGCGGCGGACGAGGCCCTGTCGATCGCGGAGGAGGACGCCGCCGCGCTCGTGGCCCAGGCCGAGCGCCGCGCCGAGTCCATCGTCGCCACCGCCGAGGGCACTGCCCGCGAGCGCCTCGAGCGTGCGAGCGTCGAGATCACCGCGGCGCGCGAGTCGTGGTCGGCAGAGCGGGCGGCAGCGGAGCAGGAGATCGTGGGCCTGCGCTCGCGCGCTGTCGACGAGTCCGCCGAGGTGCGTTCGCAGGCGGAGTCGTATGCCGTCCGGCACCGTCACGAGGTCGAGCGTGAGTCCTCGGCCCTGCGCGCCGAGGCCGAGCAGCTGGCCCTCGACGCGGGGACCGAGCGGGAGTCCCTCCTCGCCGCCGCGCGCGCCGAGGCGGCCGAGCACCTGGAGCGCTCACGCGCGGAGGCGGACGAGCTCATCCGGTCCGCCGAGGCGCATCTCGCCTGGGCGCAGGCCACCGTGCGCGACATCGTCGGCACGACCGAGCGAGAGACGATGGCCCAGCGCCGGGAGCAGCACCAGAAGCTGTCCGAGCGGGCCCGCGAGCAACGCGACCGGATCACCGCCCTCGCCGCCACCGCGGCGGCCCGGGCGGCCGACCTCACCTCCGAGGCGGAGGCCGAGTCGACCCACCTGCGGGCCCAGGCCACCTCCGTCCTCGAGGAGGCGCGATCCGATGCGGCGCGCACCCTCGACGACGCGCGCCGTGAGGCCGAGCGCATCACCCGGGCGGCGACCGAGAAGGCAGGGGAGGCCGAGGCTCGCGCCGAGCGGCGCCTGGCCGAGGCCGAGCGTGGGGCCCAGCTCGTGCGCCGTGGCGCCGCGGACGACGTCGAGCGCTTCCAGCGCGAGGCCCACGAGCAGCACCGGGCCGCGCGCGCCGAGGTCCTGCGCATCACCCACGAGGCCCAGGCCCGTTCGGACGCGATCCGCGCCGAGGCCGAGACGCAGGTGGAGCGTGCCCGCGACGAGGTCGCCGCCCTGGCCGCCCGACGAGACGCCATCACCGCCCAGCTCTCCGACCTCAGCGGCGTCATCGACGCCCTCGCCGTCGGTGAACCGACCGTGTCCCCGCCCCCCACCCCGCACCAGGAGCAGTCATGAACACGCCCCCCTTCCCGACGATCTTCCGCGGCTACGACCCCGCCGCCGTCGACCGTCACCTGGCCGCCATCGAGCACACGGTGGAGTCCGCCCGCCAGGAGGTGGCGCAGGTCACCGTCGAGCTGACCAAGCTCACCCAGGAGAACGCCGAGCTCGCCAAGGGCCTGGCCCAGCAGAAGGCGCTCGTCGCCGAGCTCGAGGCCCGTGAGGCCCAGCCCTCCTCCCCCACGTTCGCGCACCTCGGTGAGCGCATCGGCTCGATGCTGTCGCTCGCCGACGAGGAGGCAGCCGCCATCCGCGAGTCCGCGACGACCGACGCCGACGAGCACCGCCGCCTCGTCGAGGAGTCGGCTGCCTCGGTGCGCGGCGACGCCGACCGCTACGCCGAGGAGGTCCGCCAGCGCGCGGACGTCGAGGCCTCCGCGATCACCGCGAAGGCCAAGCAGGAGGCCACCGCGCTCATCGACGACGCCGGCCGTGAGGCCTCGGCCCGACGCGAGGAGGCCGAGGCCTACTTCGAGAACCAGAGGGCCCGCGCAGCCGCTGCCGCCGCGGACTTCGAGAGCACCCTCCAGGAGCGTCGCGACCGCGCGGCGCAGGAGTTCACCCTCGCCGAGAGCACGCACGAGACCCGGCTCCTGGAGCTCCAGGAGCAGGCCGACGTGCTGGCGCGGGAGTCCGAGGAGCAGCGCACCGCCCGCACCGCCGAGGCGGTCTCGATCCTCGACCAGGCCAAGGCCGAGGCGTCCGCGATGGTGACCACGGCCAAGGAGCAGGCCGACCGCATCAAGCGTGACTCCGAGCGCGAGCTCGCGGCCGCGACGGCCCGACGCGACAGCATCACCGCCCAGCTGAGCAACGTCCGCAACATGCTCGCCACCCTGGGCGGCGCTGCGGCCCTGGGCCAGGTCGGGTTCGGTGACGTTGCTGCAGAGGACGCCTCCGCTGCAGCAGCCCCCGCGCCCGAGGACGAGCCGACCGTCGACGCCGACCAGGACGAGCCGGTCGTGGCGTCCGACTCCGACGGGGACGCCGAGGCCGAGCTGGACGCCGAGGTCGAGCAGGACGCCGACGCCGAGCGCGAGGCAGAGCTCGCCGGTGCCTCCGACGCCAAGGCCGCGAAGAAGAAGTGATCCACCACCCCGGGCCACCGCTCACCGGTGGCCCGGGGCCGGATCAGCCTCCGGAGGCCAGCGCCAACCCCCCGGCGCGCGGCCTGAGGACACGCTGGAGCTCCGAGTGGGCGCGGGGCCCGCTCCTGCGCCGCCCGGCGCCCGCGTGGTGACGGCTGTCGGAGCAGAAGGCTCAGAGCAGGGTGGTGACGACGTCCCAGACGGCGTCGGACACGGCTGCCTTGCTGGCCGGGCCGACTTCGACGGTCTCGTCGCTCCCCCGGCGCAGGATCGTCACTGTGTTGTCGTCGGCGCCGAACGTCTTGTTCTCGCCGACCTCGTTGACGACGAGGACGTCACAGCCCTTGCGCTCGAGCTTGGCGCGACCGTGGTCGAGGACCGATCCCGTGTCGTCGCCGGTCTCGGCGGCGAAGCCGACGATGACCGGGCTCGTGCCGCCGGCACGGCTCGTCACGAGCTCGGCGAGGATGTCGGGGTTGCGCACGAGCGCGATCGTCGGGGCGGAGTCGTCGGCGGACCCGTCGCTGCCGGTGTCGTGGGTCTTCTTGATCTTGGTGCTCGCGTAGGTCGCCGGACGGAAGTCGGCGACAGCCGCGGCCATGACGACGGCATCCGCCTCGTCGGCCGCGGCCACCACGGCGTCGCGCAGCTGGAGGGCCGTCTCGATGGCGACGACGTCGACACCCGGCAGGTCGGCCGGCGACGACGTCACCAGCGTGACGTGGGCGCCGCGCGCCGCGGCCGCCGCGGCGAGGGCGTGGCCCTGCTTGCCGGAGCTTCGGTTGCCGAGGAACCTCACCGGGTCGAGGGGCTCACGCGTGCCACCGGCGCTGACGACGACCCGGCGGCCGGTCAGGTCACCGCGCGTGGCCGAGGCCTGCGCGTTCGCCATCCGCGTCTCTGAGGCGGCACCTGCCGCGGACGCAGCGAAACGTGAGCGGGCGAGCTCGCGCTCGCACACGGCATACAGCTCCTCGGGCTCGGGGAGGCGGCCCGGACCGGTGTCCTTGCCGGTGAGGCGCCCGCTCGCGGGCGGGACGACGTGGACGCCGCGCTCGGTGAGCGTGCTGACGTTGGCCTGCGTGGCCGGGTGGTCCCACATCTCGGTGTGCATCGCCGGCGCGAGGACGACCGGGCAGCGTGCCGTGAGCAGGACGTTGGTGAGCAGGTCGTCCGCCTGGCCGGTCGCGGCCTTGGCAAGCAGGTCGGCGGTCGCCGGGGCCACGACGACGAGGTCGGCCTCCTGGCCGAGGCGCACGTGGGGCACCTCGTGGACGTCGGTCCAGACGTCGGTGCTCACCGGCTTGCCGGACAGGGCCGCCCAAGTGGGAGCCCCGACGAACTTCAGGGCCGCGGCCGTGGGCACGACCGTGACGTCGTGCCCCGCCTCGGAGAGCAGCCGCAACAGCGAACAGGCCTTGTATGCCGCGATGCCGCCCGCCACACCGAGGACGACGCGCACGGGGAGCTCAGTCCTCGATCTTCTCTGAGGTGAGCAGGTTGCCGTTGATCTCGCGCAGGGCGATGCTCAGCGGCTTCTCGTGGACCTCGGAGTCGACGAGGGGGCCGACGTACTCGAGGAGGCCCTCCTGCAGCTGCGCGTAGTAGGCGTTGATCTGGCGCGCACGCTTGGCCGAGAAGAGGACCAGGGAGTACTTGGAGTCGGCGTGCGTGAGGAGCTCGTCGATCGGCGGGTTGGTGATGCCGATGGGGTTGGCCTTGGTGCCTGACACGGAATCAGTCTCGTTTCGTCTGAAGGGGGGTGCGCATCAATGATACGAGTTCGTCGGCCGCCCGCCGAACGTCGTCGTTGACGATGGTGACGTCGAACTCCTCCGCGGCGGCGAGCTCGGCCCTGGCGGTGGTCAGCCGGACCTCCCGTTCCTCCTCGGACTCGGTGCCCCGACCGACGAGCCGGCGCACGAGCTCGTCCCAGCTGGGCGGTGCGAGGAAGACGAAGAGCGCGTCCGGCATCGTCTCGCGCACCTGTCGGGCGCCCTGCAGGTCGATCTCGAGCAGGGCCGGGCGTCCCTGCGCCAGGGCTGCCTCGACGGGGCCCCTCGGCGTGCCGTACTGGGCGCGGCCGTGCACGGTCGCCCACTCGAGCAGCTCGTCGTGGTCGACCATGCGGCCGAAGGCCTCGTTGCTCACGAAGTGGTAGTGCACGCCGTCGACCTCGGTGGGCCGCGGCTTGCGGGTGGTCGCCGACACGGACAGCCACACGTCGGTGTGATGCTCGCGGACCCAGGCCGCGACGGTTCCCTTGCCGACCGCCGTCGGTCCGGCGAGGACGGTGAGCCGGGAGGCTGCGCTCACGCCTTGTCGAAGCGGGCGAGGAGGGCGCTGATCTGGTTCTGGCCGAGACCACGGACGCGGCGGCTCTCGCTGATGCCGATCTCCTCCATGAGGGCCTTGGCCTTGACGCGGCCGACGCCGGGCATCGACTCGAGCAGCGCGGACACGCGCATCTTGCCGATCACGTCGTTCTGCTTCCCTTCGGTGATGACCTCGCCGAGGTCACCCTGTGCGTACTTGAGCCGGTTCTTGACGGACGCCCGCTCACGACGGGCCTGGGCCGCCTTCTCCAGCGCGGCAGAGCGTTGCTCCGGTGTCAGCGGCGGGAGTGCCATGGCGGATGTCCTCCATTGGTTCGGACGACGCTGCTTCTCAACGCCTTCCGGCGATTTAACCATGCGCACGGTGCGGCGGCCCGGCCGGTGATTCGTGCTCCTCGCGGGTGTTGCGCACGACACACCCGTGCTCAGGTGAGCAGCGCCGCCAAGGTCTCGTTGGTCCGCGCTGCGCGGTCACGCAGGTCCGTGACGTCCGGACCCGCGCTCAGGACCTCCCGGCTGCTGGCCGGGAGGACGTTGCCGAGGGCATCGCCGAAGACGCGCCGGAGGTCGTCCGCCGTGCCGCCCTGGACACCCACGCCCGGCGCGAGCAGCGGACCGTTGACCGAGGCCAGGTCGAGGCCGAGATCCTGGACGGCCGACCCCACGGTGGCACCGACGACGAGGCCGGTGCTACCCAGGTCGCCGGCCGCCGCCGCGGCGGCGTTCTCGCTCGTGGCCCCGGCCACCATCGACCCGGCGACGCTGACGTCGTCGCGCCGGGCGTGCTGCACCGAGGCACCCTCGGGGTTCGAGGTGAGTGCAAGGACGAACAGACCCCGGCCATGGGCGGCGGCCGTGTCGAGCGCCGGCCTCAGGGACTCGTAGCCGAGGTACGGGCTCGCGGTCAGGGCGTCGACCGGCGAGACGGCCGCAGCGCCGAGGTAGGCCTCGGCGTAGGCCGACATCGTCGAGCCGATGTCGCCGCGCTTGGCGTCGAGCAGGACGAGCGTGCCGGCGGCCCTGAGGTCCCGGATCGCCTCCTCGAGGACGGCCACTCCCCCGGACCCGAAGACCTCGAAGAAGGCCGACTGCGGCTTGACGATGGCGACGTGGCCGCCGAAGGCGTCGACGCAGGAGCGCGTGAACGTCCGGAGCCCGTCGAGGTCGTAGGTGAGGCCCCACGACTCGACGAGCGCCCGGTGCGGGTCGATGCCGGCGCAGAGCGGGCCGTGCCGACCGGTCGCGGCGCGCAGGCGCTGCCCGAAGGTCGCCCGGTCGGGGCTGGCCGGCGCGGCGCTCGTGGGCTCGCTGCTCGTCGTCACGGGATCACCATCCTGTCGTGCGCGACGCCGACGAGCTCGGTGATGCGGGCGACGCCGTGGGACTCGGCGAGGGCCTCGAGCTCGGTGAGGACGCGCTGCGGTGCGGTCGGGTCGTTGAACGTCGCGGTGCCCACCTGGACACCGGTGGCGCCGGCGGCGATGAGCTCGAGGGCGTCGCGGCCGGTGCGGACCCCCCCGACCCCGATGAGCGGCACGGTCTGGAAGCGCCCGTCCCGCATGGCCGCGGTGACCTGCCAGAGCGCGCGGACGGCGACCGGGCGGATCGAGGGGCCGGAGAGCCCACCGGTGATCCCGCCGAGGTGCGGCCGCAGCCGGTCGGTGTCGATGACCATGCCGAGCAGCGTGTTGATCATCGTCAGGCCCGTCGCTCCGGACTTCACCGCGGCGTCGGCGATCGACACGATGTCGGTGACGTCGGGGGTGAGCTTGGCGAACATCGGCACGTCACGCGGCAGCTGCTCGCGCACCAGCGCGATGACCTTGCCGGAGGCGAGAGGGTCGCACGCGAAGACGAGCCCACGGTTGGCGACGTTGGGGCACGAGATGTTGACCTCGACTCCGACGACGCAGTCGAACGCGTCGCTGTCGGCCAGCACGCGGGCCACGTCGGCGAACTCCCCCGCCGTGTTGCCGGCGATCGAGACGAGCACCCGGGCGCCGACCGACTTGAGCCACGGCAGGTCCTGCTCGACGAACGCGTGGATCCCCGGCCCCTGAAGCCCGATCGAGTTGAGCATGCCGGAGGCGGTCTCGGCCATGCGTGGCGTCCCCCGCCCGGAGCGCGGGTCCATCATCACCGTCTTGGTGACGAAGGCACCGAGCGTGGACACGTCGAAGAAGCGGTGGAGCTCGCGGCCGTTGGCGGCGCAGCCGGAGGCCGTCATCACCGGGTTGGGCAGGGTCCGTCCGGTGAACGTCACGGACATGTCGACCGCCATCAGTGACCTCCCACCCTCGGGGCACCGACCGTGTCCTCGGGGACCCCGCAGACGCCGTCGTGGAAGGCCTCCCAGCGGATTCGGTCACCGCGGAAGACGGGCCCCTCGACGCACGAACGCACCATCTTGGTGACACCCGCCTTGTCGCGGACCGGCATGACGCAGGTCATGCAGACCCCGACGCCGCACGCCATCGACTCCTCGACCGCGACCTGCGCGACCGCTCCGTGCTGGGCCGCGACGCGCGTCACCGACTGGAGCATGCCCATCGGGCCGCACGCGTAGGCCACCGGTGCGCCGGTACGCCGGAAGACCTCGGGCAGCACGTCGCTCACCCACCCCCTGTGGCCGGCCGAGCCGTCGTCGGTCGTCACCGTGACGCCGTCGGCGGCGCGCCGGGCCTCGACCACGCCGAAGAGCCGGTCCTCGGACGCTGCACCGAGCACCATCTCGACCGAGCAGCCTCGCTCGCGCAGGACGTCGGCGAGCCAGAACAGCGGTGCCGAGCCGTAGCCGCCACCGACGAGGACGGTCGCCACCGGTTCGGTGGGCAGCGGGAACGGGCGGCCCAAGGGGGCGACGACGTCGACGGTGTCGTGCGCCCGCAGTCCGGTGAGCCACTCCGTGCCGGCGCCCTTGGCCGCGATGACGAGGTCGAGGGTGCCGCCGTAGGTGCCGGACGGGCTGACCTTGTGGATCGAGAACGAGCGCCGCAGGAGGTTGCCCGTCGTGGGACCACCCACGGCGAGGGCCGCGAACTGGCCGGGCCGCGCGAGCTCGGCGACACCCGGCGCCACGATCGTCAGGTGGTGGTAGGCACCCACGCGACGGGTCGCGATGACCTCCCCCTGGACCTGCACGACGCCGCTGTCGGGACGGGCAGCGGTCATCGGCCCACCACCTGCATGAGGTCGAGCGAGCGGGCGTGCTCCTGCAACGACGTCACCGTGAGGTCACCCCGGCGCAGCGCCTCGATGGCCTGCACGGCTGCCGCGAACTCCTGCACCGTCGTGATGAGCGGGACGTCGGCCGTGTTGGCGGCCGCGCGGATGGCGTAGCCGTCCGCACGGGCACTCTGGCCCGTCGGGGTGTTGATGACCATCGCGATCTCACCGTCGAGGATGAGCTCGGCGATGGTGCGGGCGTCGCTCGCCTGCGCGTCGCCCTCGCGCTCGGTGATCTTGCGGATGACCTCGGCCGGGATCCCGTTGCGGCGCAGGACATCGGCGGTCCCCGACGTCGCGACGACCGTGAACCCGAGATCGACGAGGCGGCTCACCGGGAAGAGCATGGCGCGCTTGTCGCGGTTGGCGACCGACACGAAGACCGTGCCCGTGTCGGGCAGACCGCCGTATGCCGCGAGCTGGCTCTTGCCGAAAGCCCGCCCGAACGTGGAGTCGATGCCCATGACCTCACCGGTGGAGCGCATCTCGGGGCCGAGCAGCGAGTCGACCATCGTGCCGTCCGCGGTGCGGAAGCGGTGGAACGGCAGGACGGCCTCCTTGACCGAGATCGGCGCGTGCGGGGGCAGCGTGCCGCCGTCGCCGCTGGGCGGGAGGACCCCCTCCTCGCGGAGCTGGGCGATGGTGGCCCCGAGCATGATCCGGCTGGCGGCGTTGGCCAGCGCGACGCCGGTCGCCTTGGCGACGAACGGCACCGTGCGCGAGGCCCGCGGGTTGGCCTCGAGGACGTAGAGGATGTCCTGGGCCAGCGCGAACTGGACGTTCATGAGCCCGACGACGCCGATCCCCTCGGCGAGCTTGCGGGCCGACTCGCGGACGAGCTCGATCTCGGCGTTGCCGAGGGTGGCGGGCGGCAGCGCGCAGGCCGAGTCGCCGGAGTGGATGCCGGCCTCCTCGATGTGCTCCATGACGCCGCCGAGGTACATCTCGGTCCCGTCGTAGAGGACGTCGACGTCGATCTCGATCGCGTCGTCGAGGAAGCGGTCGACGAGCACCGGGTGCTCGGGAGCGGCCGTCGTGGCGCGCTCGACGTAGGTGACGAGGGTGTCGTCGTCGTAGACGATCTCCATGCCGCGCCCGCCGAGCACGTACGACGGGCGGACGAGGACGGGGTAGCCGATCCGGTGGGCCACCTCGAGGGCCTCGGCCGCGCTGTATGCCGTCCCGTGCTGGGGAGCGGGCAGCTTCGCCTCCGCGAGGACCCTCCCAAAGGCGCCACGGTCCTCGGCGAGGTCGATGGCCTCCGGCGAGGTGCCCACGATCGGGACCCCCTCCGCCTTGAGGGCACGCGCGAGACCCAGAGGCGTCTGCCCGCCGAGCTGGACGATGACGCCGGCGATCGGGCCGGCCTGCTTCTCCGCGTGGTAGACCTCGAGCACGTCCTCGAGCGTGAGCGGCTCGAAGTAGAGGCGCGAGCTCGTGTCGTAGTCGGTCGACACGGTCTCGGGGTTGCAGTTGACCATGACGGTGTCGTAGCCCGCGTCGCGCAGGGCGAAGCTCGCGTGGACGCAGGAGTAGTCGAACTCGACACCCTGGCCGATGCGGTTGGGCCCGGAGCCGAGGATGAGGACGGCCTCGCGCTCGCGCGGCGCCACCTCGTTCTCCTCGTCGTAGGAGCTGTAGTGGTAGGGCGTCTGCGCCGCGAACTCCGCCGCGCAGGTGTCCACGGTCTTGAAGACGGGACGGATCCCGAGGGCGTGGCGGACACCGCGGACGACGGCCTCCGGCATACGACGGATCTCGCTGAGCTGGGCGTCGCTGAAGCCGTGGCGCTTGGCCAGCCGGAGCAGGTCCCGGGTGAGCTCGGGCGACTCCCCCACCTCGCGTGCGATGTCGTTGAGGAGCTCGATCTGGTCGAGGAACCACGGGTCGATCCCGGTCGCCTCGTGGGTCTCCTCGACGGTGGCCCCGCCGCGCAGGGCCTGCTGGACGGTGACCATGCGGCCGTCGGTCGGGCGCGCTGCGGTACGGAGCAGCTCGAGCGCCTCGTCGCGGGTGGGCGTCTCGCCGCGCCAGTGGAACGACGAACCCTTCTGCTCGACCGAGCGCAGCGCCTTCTGCATCGCCTCGGTGAAGTTGCGGCCGATCGACATGGCCTCGCCGACAGACTTCATCGTCGTCGTGAGGGTGTCGTCGGCGGCCGGGAACTTCTCGAAGGCGAACCGCGGCACCTTGACGACGACGTAGTCCAGGCTCGGCTCGAAGCTCGCCGGGGTCTCGCGCGTGATGTCGTTGGGGACCTCGTCGAGGGTGTAGCCGATCGCCATCTTGGCGGCGATCTTGGCGATCGGGAAGCCGGTGGCCTTGGACGCCAGGGCCGAGCTGCGCGAGACGCGCGGGTTCATCTCGATGACGATGATCCGGCCGTCGCGCGGGTTGACCGCGAACTGGATGTTGCAGCCGCCGGTGTCGACGCCGACCTCGCGGATGACCGCGATGCCGATGTCCCGCATCCGCTGGTACTCGCGGTCGGTGAGGGTGAGCGCGGGCGCGACGGTGATCGAGTCACCGGTGTGGACGCCCATCGGGTCGAGGTTCTCGATCGAGCAGACGACCACGACGTTGTCGCGGTGGTCGCGCATGACCTCGAGCTCGTACTCCTTCCAGCCCTTGATCGACTCCTCGAGGAGCACCTCGGTCGTCGGGCTCGCCTGGAGGCCGGCACCGGCCATGCGGCGCAGCTGCGCCTCGTCGTCGGCGAAGCCGGAGCCGAGACCGCCCATGGTGAACGAGGGGCGGACGACGAGCGGGTAGCCGAGCTCGTCGGCCGCGGCCAGCACCTCGTCCATCGTGTGGGCGATGACCGAGCGGGCGCTCTCGGCGCCGCAGCGCTCGACGACCCCCTTGAACAGCTGGCGGTCCTCACCGAGCTGGATGGCCTCGACGTTGGCGCCGATGAGCGGGCAGCCGTACTTCTCCAGCACGCCCGCCTCGTGCAGCGCGATCGCGCAGTTGAGCGCGGTCTGGCCACCGAGGGTCGCGAGCACCGCGTCCGGGCGCTCCTTGTCGATGATCTTCTCGACCACCTCGGGGGTGATCGGCTCGATGTAGGTCGCGTCGGCGAACTCGGGGTCGGTCATGATCGTCGCCGGGTTGGAGTTGACGAGGATGACGCGCACGCCCTCCTCGCGCAGCACCCGGCACGCCTGGGTCCCGGAGTAGTCGAACTCGCAGGCCTGGCCGATGACGATCGGACCGGAGCCGATGACGAGGACGCTCGTGATGTCGTCGCGCTTCGGCATCAGGCATCCACCTTCTTGGTTGTGTTCAGGAGATCGACGAACCGGTCGAACAGGTATGCCGCGTCGTGCGGTCCCGCTGCCGCCTCCGGGTGGTACTGGACCGAGAAGGCGGTGAGCGCCCCTGTGGCAGAACGGAGCTCGAGCCCCTCGACGACGTCGTCGTTGAGGCAGACGTGCGAGACGCGCGCCGTGCCGAACTCGGTGTCGGTGTCCCGGTCGCGGGGGGCGTCGACGGCGAACCCGTGGTTGTGCGCGGTCACCTCGACCTTGCCGGTCGTGCGGTCCATGACGGGCTGGTTGACGCCGCGGTGGCCGTACTTGAGCTTGTAGGTTCCGAAGCCGAGCGCCCGACCGAGCAGCTGGTTGCCGAAGCAGATCCCGAAGAACGGGGTGCCGTCGGCGAGGACCTCGCGCAGGACGCCGACCTCGTGGTCGGCCGTGGCCGGGTCACCGGGACCGTTGCTGAAGAACACGCCGTCGGGCTCGACGGCGCGGATGTCGTCGGCCGTCGCGCTGGCGGGCAGGACGTGCACCTCGATGCCGCGCTCGGCCATCTGGTGCGGCGTCATCGACTTGATGCCGAGGTCGACCGCGGCCACCGTGAACCGCCTCTCCCCCACCGCTTCCACGACGTATGCCGTGTGGGTGCTCACCTCTTGGGCCAGCGCCGAGCCCTCCATGATGGGTGCGGAGGTGACCCGGTCGAGGAGGTCGGCGGCCGGCATACGGGCGTCGTCCCCGGAGAAGATGCCGACCCGCATCGCGCCGCGCTCCCGCAGGTGACGGGTCAGGGCGCGCGTGTCGATGCCGCAGATGCCCACGACGCCCTGGTCGTCGAGCTCGTCCTCGAGCGTGCGCTGCGATCGCCAGCTCGAGGGCCGCAGAGAAGGATCGCGGACGACGAAGCCGGAGACCCAGATGCGGGACGACTCGTTGTCCTCGTCGTTCCAGCCGGTGTTGCCGACGTGCGGTGCGGTCATGACGACGACCTGACGGTGGTAGCTCGGGTCGGTGAGCGTCTCCTGGTAGCCGGTCATCGCGGTGCAGAACACCGCCTCGCCGACGGTCTCACCGCGGTGGCCGTAGGCGCTCCCGGTGAAGGTGCGGCCGTCCTCAAGGACGAGCACGGCGGGCTCGCGAGTGTGCAGTGTGGCGGTCATGAGGCTCCCTGGAGCGAGGCCGTGACCCGGCCGCGCAGGATCGTCGTGTGGACGGCACCGGTGAAGCTCATGCCGTGCCACGGATTGTTGCGGGACAGCGACTTCGACGCAGCGGCGTCCACGGTCTGGCTCGCCGCGGTGTCGACGAGGACGAGGTTGCCTGCAGCCCCGGCCTCGATCGCTCCGCCGTGCTCCGTCAGACCAGCGATCCGGGCCGGCGCGGCCGACATCCGCTCGGCGAGCGTCGCGAGGTCGAGCGCTCCGCTGCGGACCATCGTGTCGTGGACGACCGCGAAGGCGGTCTCGAGACCGAGCATCCCGAAGGCCGCGTCGACGAACGCGTGCTCCTTGTCGTGCCGCGCGTGCGGTGCGTGGTCGGTGGCGACCGCGTCGATCGTGCCGTCCGCGAGCGCGGCCCGCAGCGCCTCGACGTCCTCGCTCGGGCGCAGCGGCGGGTTGACCTTGAACGTCGGGTCGTAGCCGCTGAGCAGGTCCTGGGTGAGGAGGAGGTGGTGGGGCGTGACCTCTGCGGTGAGGTCGATTCCCTGCGCCTTGGCCCAGCGGACGACCTCGACACCCTCGGCCGTGCTCACGTGCGCGACGTGGACGCGGGAGCCGGTGTGCCGGGCGAGCTGGGCGTCGCGGGCGATGATGCTCGACTCGGCGACCGCCGGCCAGCCGGGCAGGCCGAGACGGCCGCTCAGCTCCCCCTCGTGGCAGCAGGCGCTCGACCCGGCGAGGTCGGGGTCCTGGCTGTGCTGGCTCACGACTCCGCCGAAGGCACGGACGTACTCGAGGGCACGTCGCATGACGCGCGCGTCGTGGACGCAGCGGCCGTCGTCGGAGAACACGGAGACCCGGGCCCGGGAGCGATGCATGAGGGCGAGCTCGGCGAGCTCCTCGCCCGCGAGTCCCTTGGTCACGGCGCCGACCGGCTGGACGTCGACGAGCCCGGCCTCGCGACCGAGGTCGAGGACGCGCTCGGCGGCCTCGGCCGTGTCGGTGACCGGGCTGGTGTTGGCCATCGCCAGGACCGCCGTGAAGCCACCGGCCGCAGCGGCCGCGGCGCCGGTGGCGATCGTCTCGGCGTCCTCTCGGCCCGGTTCGCGCAGGTGTGTGTGGAGGTCGACGAAGCCCGGAAGCAGGCCCAGCCCGTCGGCGTCGATGCGCTGGGCACCCTCGGGTGCGTCGAGGCCGGAGCCGACCTCGGCGATCGTGCCCCCGAGGACGAGGACGTCCTTGGCCTCGCCCCCGAGGAGTCGGGCCCCCGTGATGAGCAGGTCGCTCATGCGGCACTCCCCTCTGTCGTTGCGCCCACCGTGGGCGTGTCCTCCCCGGCGAGCAAGTGGTACAGGACTGACATCCGAACCGCCACACCGGCGCTCACCTGGTCGAGCACGAGGCTCTGGGCGGCGTCGGCCGCGTCGGCGCTGATCTCAAGTCCGCGGTTCATGGGGCCGGGGTGGCAGATGACGATCTCCGGGTTCGCATCGGTGAGGCGGGCGAGCCGGCCGCGGGTGAGCCCGTAGCCGACGGTGTACTCGCGGGCCGTCGAGAAGTAGCCGCCACTCATGCGCTCCTTCTGGACGCGCAGCATCATGAGGGCGTCGAGCGGCTTGCCCGTGCGGCCCTCCAGGACGCCGTCGAGGTCGTGGCTGATCGAGAAGCGGTCGCGCTCGGCCCAGGCACCGATGCCGCTCGGCATGAGGGTGGGGGGCGCGACGAGCGTGACCTCGGCGCCGAGCCGGCGCAGCGAGATGAGGTTGGAGCGCACGACCCGCGAGTGGGCGAGGTCGCCGACGATCGCGACGTGACGGCCCTCGAGCGAGCCGAGCCGTCGCTCCATCGTGTAGGCGTCGAGCAGGGCCTGCGTCGGGTGCTCGTGCGTGCCGTCACCGGCGTTGATGACGTGGGCGTCGACCCAGCCGGCCACCTGGTGGCAGGCGCCGGACGCGCCGTGGCGGATGACGAACGCGTCGACCCCCATGGCGTCGATGGTCCGGACCGTGTCGCGCAGTGACTCACCCTTGGAGGTCGCCGAGCCCTTGCCGGTGATGTTGATCGTGTCGGCGCTCATCCACTTGCCGGCGATCTCGAACGAGCTCCGGGTGCGGGTCGAGTCCTCGAAGAAGAGGTTGATGATCGTGCGCCCGCGCAGCGTCGGCAGCTTCTTGACCTCGCGGTGCTGGACCTCGTGCATCTGCGCCGCGGTGTCGAGGATCGTGCGGATCGCCGTCGCGTCGAGGTCGGCCATCGAGAGGAGGTGGCGCGGCATCCGCGTCTGCGTCGTGGTGGTGCTCATCGGGCGCCTCCGGTGATCGTCACACTGTCGGCCTCGTCGAAGTCGGCGAGCCGGACCCGGACCTTCTCGGTCTGGGCGGTCGGGAGGTTCTTGCCGACGTGGTCGGCGCGGATCGGGAGCTCTCGGTGGCCGCGGTCGACGAGGACGGCCAGCCGGACAGCAGCCGGACGCCCGTGGTCCGCGAGCGCGTCGAGTGCCGCGCGCACCGTGCGACCGCTGTAGAGGACGTCGTCGACGAGGACGACCGTCTTGCCGTCGATCCCCGAGTCCGGGATCTGGGTCGGCATCGGTGCCCGGGTGGGCTGACGACGCAGGTCGTCGCGGTACATCGTGATGTCGAGGCTGCCGACGGGGATCTCGCTGCCCTCGAACTCGGCGATGATCGCCGCGAGCCGGCGGGCGAGCGGGACGCCCCGGGACGGGATGCCGAGGAGGACGAGGTCCTCGGAGCCCTTGTTGGCCTCGAGGATCTCGTGGGCGATACGACGCAGCGCCCGGGAGATGTCGGCCGCTCCGAGGACCGTCCTCCCGGCGTCGGTCGCGGGGTCGGTCTCGCTCGAGGAGCGGGTGGGCACAGGTGCGTCAGGACACATCAGTGTCGAGACCTCCTTCCCTGCCTCACGGGACAGGTCGTTAAAGGATGTCGGTCGGCCTCACTGTAGCGACTGGCGCCGCAGGTCCCCAACCCGGCCCCGCGGCGCGTCCACGAGCCGGAACATATAACCATTTGCTATGCCTGCCCCAATGTCGTGTGATGTACTGCTCTGCACCACCACTCTGCCGAAGGAGGCACCGTGCACCCGCAGCCGCTCACGACATCCGACTCCGCGGACACCTGTGCCGCCTCCCCCGAGCGCGTCCCGCTCTTCCCGCCGGCCGACGCCGACCTCGAGACCTACCGGGCCTGGCTGGCGCGGGCGGCCTGGCCCGAGGTCGTCTTCGGAGCCCGGCTCCCGGTCACGTCCGTCGCGCGGTGAGCTGCCAGAAGGCTCCGACCCCGCGATAGGGGTCGCGCCGGCACAGCTCGCGCTCGAGCGCGAGCAGCTCCTCGAAGTAGTCGGGGTCGTGCTTGGGGTCGTCGTCGGCGACGAGGTCGTTGGCCACCCGGCCGCCCCTCCACGACTCCTCGCGCAGGCCGACGTCCGCGAGTCCGACGGCGACCTCCGCGTGCGACAGCTTGCGTGACTCGTGCTCGAACGTGTGGCTGCGCTGGGTCGTCCTGTTGAGCTCGAGGCGTGCAGCGGCAGGCCCCTGTCGGGTCAGCGTCCGCAGCACGGCGCCCGCGTCGTTGGGGCAGACGATCGACACCAGGCCCCCGGGCCGGGTCACCTGCGCGAGCGCCGCGAGGTCGTCAGTGAGGGCGCCCGCCGGCCGGTACTGCAGGACGAAGTGGCAGATCACGACGTCGTATGCCGTCCCGCCCGCCTCGGCGAGCTCGTCCAGACCCGCGGTGGTCCAGTGGACGCGGTCGGCGACAACGAGGCGTTCGGCCTCGAGCCGACCGCGGTCGAGGAAGCCCTCGGCGGGGTCGGCGACGGTGAGCGAGTGTCCGCGGACGGCATACGGGAGGGTCTCGAAGCCGTCGGCGCCGCCGACGTCGAGGATCCGCAGCGGCTGGTCCCCCAGGGAGGCCACGGCCTCGTCGAGGGCGTCACGGACGAGGGCGAAGCGGATCCGGCCCCAGGGCGAGGACTTCCACGCCTCCCAGGCGTCGAGGTGCTCGTCGGCGCGGCTCATCGCACGCGGTCGAGCGTCACCACGCGGACCCCACCGGCGAGGTCGACCTGCTCGACGGGGGTGAACCGCGCGTGGCCGAACCCGCCTGCGAACAGCGCGATCCCCGAGCCGATGACCGACGGGTTGACCTTGAGGATCAGGCGGTCGACCTCGGGCAGCAGCGCGTGCGCGAGCGTGCCGCCGCCCACGAGCCAGATGTCCTTGCCGTCCTCGGCCTTGAGCTCGCGCACCCGGTCCACGGGGTCGCCGGTCACGATCTCGACCGGCAGGTCGTCGCGTCCCGCGAGCGTGCTCGAGACGACGAGGTGGCGCAGGTGCGGGTACGCGTCGTCGAACCCGGCGGCCAGCCCGACCTCGTAGGACGCCCGGCCCTCGATGACGGTGTCGAAGTGGGCACCCTCGCCGTCGATGCCCATGGCGTCGCGGGCGGGGCCCGGCAGGGTCTCGGGGTACTCGGCGGCGATGAACTCGACGAGGTCCGGTGTCACCGGGAAGAACTCGGAGGCACTGGGGTCACCGCCGTCCGGGCCGGCGATGAAGCCGTCGAGGGTGGTCGCGACGTAGTAGACGAGCCTGCGCATGCCACCGATCCTGTCAGCTGTGCCTGCGCACCGTCGGGTCCGGGCTGTCGGGACCATCCTGCGTCGTCGGGGCACAAGGTGCACCTGACAACGCGAGCCGCCCCCGACAGCCGAGACGCACGTCAGGCCCCGGCGAGGCCGTCCCTCACCATGGCCACCCTGCGCCCGAAGCGCATGAGGCCGATCCGCTCCTCGGCCTCGCGCAGCGGCCACATCCACTCGGGCTCGGCGACGAGCTCGACGAAGCCGTGGCGGACGTAGAACGGCGCGTTCCACGGGACGTCGGCATAGGTGCGCAGGGTGACCCGGCGGCCGCCGCGCGAGGCGACCTCACGGCATACGGCATCGAGCAGGGCTGCTCCAAGCCCTCGGCGACCGTGCGCCGGGTCGACGACGAGCTGCTCGAGGTGCCAGTGGCCCGCGAGGTCGAGGACGTGGGCGAAGCCGACCACGGGCTCGCCCACGACGAGGAGGAAGCACGGCTCGGCGCTGCGCTCCTCCCCCGACGGCGGAGGCGGCCAGTCGACGTCTGCGAAGACCGTGTCGAACAACCTGTCCCCCGACGACTCGACGGCCGCCAACCCGGGCAGGTCGGCGACCGTCGCGAGTCGGACGTGGGTCATCAGGCCAGGGTGGGCTTGACCTCGGCCAAGCGGGCCAGCAGGCCGTTGACGAACTTCGGGCTGTCGTCGGTCGACAGGTCGGTCGCGAGCGAGACGGCCTCGCTGATCGCGACACCCTCGGGCACCTCGCCGAAGAGCACCTCGTAGGCCCCGACGCGCAGGATCGCGCGGTCGACGGCGGGCATGCGCTCGAGCGCCCAGCCCTGCGAGTAGGTCGTGAGCAGGTCGTTGATCTGGGTCCAGTGGTCGACGACGCCGGTGACGAGGTCGGCCGTGAACTCGTTGAGCGGAGCCTCCGTCACCGGTGTCGCCAGCCGCTCCTTGAGGAGCTCACTGGCGTTGAGCTGGCGCTGCTCGGCCTCGAAGAGGAGGTCGATCGCGCGCCGGCGCGACTTGGTGCGTGCTGCCATGTGGGGAGCAGCCGCCGATCAGTTGACGCGGCCGAGGTATGACCCGTCGCGGGTGTCCACCTTGACCTTGTCGCCGGTGTTGAGGAAGAGCGGGACACCGATCTCGGCGCCGGTCTCGAGGGTCGCCGGCTTGGTGCCACCGGTGGAGCGGTCGCCCTGCAGGCCCGGCTCGGTG
Source organism: Knoellia locipacati (assembly GCF_044791685.1). Lineage (GTDB taxonomy): Bacteria > Actinomycetota > Actinomycetes > Actinomycetales > Dermatophilaceae > Knoellia > Knoellia locipacati_A. Next base: position 3,370,094 of record NZ_CP087730.1, on the reverse strand, counting down.
TACTGGATCTCGAGGACGACCGAGGCCGGCAGCTCGATGAAGAGCACGTTGCCCTCGTGGCGGGCGACGATCGCGTCCTGGTTCTCGAGCATGAACTTGGCGGCGTCACCGACGATCGCGGGGGTCACCGAGATCTGGTCGAAGGTGTCACCGTCCATGAAGACGTAGTCGGTGCCGTCGTTGTAGACGTACTGCATGTTGCGCTTGTCGACGTTGGCCGTCTCGACCTTGGTGCCGGCGTTGAACGTCTTGTCGACGACCTTGCCCGACAGGACGTGCTTGAGCTTGGTCCGCACGAAGGCCGGGCCCTTGCCGGGCTTGACGTGCTGGAACTCCACGACGGTCCAGAGCTGGCCCTCGAGGTTGAGGACGAGGCCGTTCTTGAGGTCGTTCGTCGATGCCACGTGTGATTCGCTTCCATGAGTGTCGGGAGATCGCCGGGAAGTCTATCCGGCGCGGGCCATCGCCCCGAATCCGCGCGACTCGGCCCGGGGGGACGGGCTCAGAGGAACTGGGCCGGGTCGAACTCCTCGATCGGGATGACCCTGATGCGCGGCAGAGCCGACGTGAACGCCTTGACGTCGTACTCGAGGTCGAAGCTCTCGAGCCCGTCGGCCTCGAGGGCGGTGAAGCCGCTGTTGCGAAACTCGCGGAACGCCATGAGGCCGACGCGGCGGTCGTCGTCCTCGAGCAGCGACTCGACCTCCTCGAGGAAGTCGCCGTCGTGGCTGACGAGCATGACGTCGGCGTCGCGCTCCTTGATGGCGCGAAGCGTGCGCTGGATCGCCACGTCGACGACCTTGACGTCGGCGTCGCCGGACAGCGGGACCGGCTGGAAACCAAGCGCGTTGAGCGCCTGGATGAACGACATCGGCATGCTCGTCGTCGCGTTGAGGAAGAACAGCCCCCGGACGTCCTGGTCCCACGCCTCCTTGGCGAAGGCGATGAGGCGGTCCCAGCGCGGCCGCTCGTCGGGCTGCGGCCGCCGGCCCAGGATCGAGGTGCCGAGCGTGGCGTCGATGTTCTCGCCGTCGACGAGGAGATAGGTGAGGACCTCGGAGTCGTCGCTCTCGGTCGTCTTCGCGGCTGCCATGGTCCGGAGTCTAGGTGCACACTCGGGCCACGGTTCCGGTCAGACGCCGATCGTCAGGTTGGCGACGAAGCCGCTGCTCGCGTCCCCCGTGACCGTGGCGAGCTGGTGGATCCCGCCGTCGTCGCCGAAGACGTTGTCCGAGGTGAGCGTCGTCCGTGACATGTTGCGGACGCTCTGCTCGTAGCCCGACGTCGCGTAGACCGTGTTGCACACCGCCTCCGGCAGGGCGAGCTGCGAGGTCTTGACGATCTGGCCGGTGCTCGTCGCCTCTGCCGTGGACCGGTAGACCTCGAAGTGGATGTGCGGCCACCGACCCATGTATGCCGCGGGGAAGATCGTCGTGAAGGTCGCCGTCCCGTTCGCATTGGTCGGCTGCACCCCCCGCAGGTAGTTCTCGTTCTCGACGCCCTGGGAGTACATCGAGTAGTTGCCCTCGCGGTCGCAGTGCCAGAGGTAGACCGCCACACCCTCCATAGCGGCATACCCGTTCGAGCTGTCGGTGACCGTGAGGTTCACCGTGAGCGCGACGCCCTCGGCCTTGGTCGTCGACGTGCCGAACGAGCTCGTGATGTCGGAGCGGATGATGCCTGCGTCGTCGAGGACGTTGACGCCGTTGCTGCCGTCACCCGGGTAGGGGCCACCGGTCTCGTCGGGCACCTCGGTCGTCGCGGCACCGGCGCTCGCGGACGCACCGGCCGAGGCACGTGCCGTTGCGGAGGACGACGCGCTCGAGGACGCGGTCGGGCTGGACGTCGCGCTGGTCGTGGCGTCGGCGCAGCCGGCGAGCGCGAGGAGGCCGGCGCCGCCGAACAGCCCCAGGGCACGTCGTCGGTCCAAGAGCGTGGCAACGTCGAACTCGAGGCCGCGGTCGTGGTCCGGGTGGGGCTGCTGGGGGGTGCGTCGTTCGCTCATGTCCCACACTGTGGCGCCCGCCTCCGGCACGAAGCCATGTCCTGGCTGTGCGACTCCTGTGAGCGCGTTCCAGTGCGCAGACCCCGTTGGGGGGCAGACTGCGAGCCATGAAGGCGAAGTCGCTCATCGGTGCCGCTGTCGTCGGGCTCGCGGGGGTCGCCGCGCGCGACCTCACCCAGAAGAAGCGTGCCCTGAGCAGGAACTTTCCCGTGATCGCTCACGCGAGGTATGCGCTCGAGAAGGTCGGCCCCGAGCTCAGGCAGTACATCGTCACGAGCAACGACCAGGAGCGACCCTTCTCGAGGGACCAGCGGACCTGGGTCTATGCCAGCAGCAAGAAGGAGAACAACTACGTCGGGTTCGGCACGGACAACGACATCGAGCACACCGAGGGCTACGTCATCGTCAAGCACCGGACCTTCGCGCCCTCGGCGCCGTCGACGGCGGTGGCTCACGGGCACCACGATGACGATGTGCCCCTGCCTGGCGCCAAGGTCCTCGGCGCCCCACGCGGTCGTACCCATGCCTTCCGGCCGGCATCGGTGGTCAACGTCTCGGCGATGAGCTTCGGCTCGCTCTCCGGCAACGCGATCGAAGCGATCAACCGCGGCGTCGCGCTCGCCGGGTCGCTGCACAACACCGGCGAGGGCGGTCTCTCCGACCACCACCGAAACGGCGGTGACCTCATCCTCCAGATCGGGACGGCCTACTTCGGGTGTCGGGACGAGCAGGGTCGGTTCGACCTCGCGCGGCTCAAGGACCTCGTCCAGTCGTCGCCGGTGCGCGCCATCGAGGTCAAGCTGAGCCAGGGCGCCAAGCCCGGTCTGGGAGGCCTCCTTCCAGCAGCCAAGATCACCGAGGAGATCAGCCGGATCCGCGGCATACCCATGAACGAGGACTGCGTCAGCCCCTCTCGCCACGCGGAGTTCGACGACGTCGACAGCATGCTTGACTGGGTGGAGCGGATCGCGCAGGAAACGGGACTCCCCGTCGGCATCAAGTCGGCAGTCGGCGAGATGGGCTTCTGGGAGGACCTCGCGCAGCAGATGTCCGGTCGCACCCGTGGCGTCGACTTCATCACCGTCGACGGTGGTGAGGGCGGCACCGGGGCCGCACCGCTCGTGTTCACGGACACGGTGGCACTCCCCTTCCGGGTCGGGTTCTCCCGGGTGTACTCAACGTTCGCGCGGGCCGGTCTCACGGATGACGTCGCATTCATCGGCAGCGGCAAGCTCGGCCTGCCGGACAACGCGCTCGTGGCGTTCGCCCTGGGTGCGGACATGGTCAACGTCGCCCGAGAGGCCATGCTCTCGATCGGCTGCATCCAGTCGCAGAAGTGCCACACCGACCACTGCCCCACCGGGGTGGCCACCCAGAACCCCTGGCTCGTCCGAGGGCTCGACCCCACCCTGAAGTCCGTGCGCCTCGCCAACTATCTCCAGACCCTGCGGCGCGATCTCCTCAAGGTGTCGGAGGCCTGCGGCGTCCCGCACCCCGGCCTCATCGACGCCGAGGCGGTCGAGATCCTCGACGGCAACCGGACGGGTACACCGCTGCGCGAGGTCTACGGCTACGAGAAGGGCTGGGGCGCCCTTGGCCCGGACCTCGCGCGCGACATCACGGCGATCATGTGGCCCGAGCGCGACCTCGACACCGAGGCGCCGGAGTCAGCGACCGCGACGACCTGAGCGGCCGGCCCGGGACTGTGCTGCGAGCGGGCCACTTGCCGTCCGCTCATCACCGGCCAGCCGTGCCCTCGAGGTATGACTTCAGCTGCGACCAGATCCGTCGCTCCTGGCGGTTGCCCATCACCGAGACCAGTGGACCCAAGAGGCGCAACGCGCCCTTGGGCCGCACGTTCCCGGACCATCGCATCCGGGTGCCTCCGTCGCCGGAACCCTCGAACCGCAGGGTGTAGTCGATGTCGAGCTGACTCATCGTCGTCGTGGAGGTGAGCAGCCGCGGGCTCTCGTACCCCGTGACCTCGATGCGCATCTCAGCGACGCGACGGCCCGATCTCACTGCCGACCTGAAGCAGGTACCGCGGCCGATCGGGCCGGGCGTCTCCTTGACGGAACTCACCATGTCCGGGTTGTACAACGGCTCGTGGGACTGGTCTGCCACGAAGTCGAAGACGTCCTCCACCGAGCGGTGGATCGTGATCTCGCCCTCGACCCTCGCCATCTCGACCTCACTTCGACGGAGTCCTTCGAGTCTCCTCCCGGGCCGAAGTACCGGTCAACGACGCTCCTGCGCCCAGCACCCGAGCGTGGTCTGCTCAGGCGGCCTTCTTCACGCGGGTGACTGCCGGCGGGTTCGGGCCCCACGAGTTCGCCTCACCCCAGGTCGGCACGACGTGGGCGGCTCCGGTCGGTGATCCCTGGACCCACCCGGACTCGTAGCCGATGGCGCTGCCGTCGACCCGGAGCCCGAACTCCTCCTCGGGGATCGGCCCGAGGGTGTAGCCGCCGAGGGCGTTCGTCGTCACCGAGCTGAACGCATCCTCGGTGTTGATCCGGACGGCCGTCACGACGACCCCTGACAGGCCCTTGCCCGTCGACGCGTCGACGACCCGGTGGGCCACGACGAGGATCGGGGGCTTCCTCCTCAGCCAGGCCCAGATGCCCGCGGCGAGACCGCTGATGATGACCGGCTTGATGATGGAGGGCGCCATGTGCCCAGCCAACCACTCATCAGGCGTGGCCGTGTCGGTTCACCTCACGGCACGCCGAGGCGTGGTCAGCCAGAAACGGCGGCGTATGCCGTGTGGAGCTGTTCCGGTGTCGGACCCTCGAGCCGCACGGGCCGTCCGATGTCCTCGAGCACGACGAACCTCAGCAGGTCACCACGGGTCTTCTTGTCGCGGCGCATCGCGGTCTCGAGCTCGGCCCACCGGCCCGCCTCGTAGGTGGTCGGCAGCCCCACCGACGTGAGCACCTCGCGGTGCCGCTCGACCACCGCGGGCGACAGCACCCCGGCGGCCCGAGCCAGCTCGGCCGCGAAGACCATGCCGATGGCGACGGCCTCCCCGTGCCGACGCCGGTACTGCTCCACCTGCTCGATCGCGTGGCCGAAGGTGTGCCCGTAGTTGAGGATCTCGCGCAGCGAGGACTCCTTGAGGTCCTGGCTCACGACGTCCGCCTTGACCCGGATGGCGCGTTCGATGAGCTCGAGGGTGTGCGGCCCGTCGGGCCGTGTCGCGGCATCGGGGTCGTCGGCGACGAGGTCGAGGATGACCGGGTCCACGATGAAACCCGCCTTGACGATCTCGGCGAGCCCGGCAACGTAGTCCGCGCGCGGCAACGTCGCCAGCACGTCGACGTCGCAGAGTACGGCGCGCGGCGGGTGGAACGAGCCGACGAGGTTCTTGCCCTCGGCCGTGTTGATGCCGGTCTTGCCACCCACCGCGGCGTCGACCATCCCGAGCAGCGTCGTCGGCACCTGGACGACCGGCACGCCTCGCAGCCAGGTTGCGGCGACGAAACCCGCGAGGTCGGTCACCGTGCCGCCCCCGACACCGACGACGATGTCGGTGCGGGTGAAGCCGTGCCGGCCGAGCAGGGCCCACAGGTCCGCGGCGACCACAGCGGTCTTGGCGTCCTCGGCGTCGGGCACGCCCACGGCATACGCCTCGATCCCGCTGTCGCGCAACGAGGCCGTGACCTGCTCGCCCAGGGTGCGCATCGAGTCGGGGTGCACGACGAGAGCCCGGCGCACTCCTTCACCGACGACGTCGCCGACGCGCGCGGAGCAGCCGCTCTCGATGACGACGTCGTAGTCGCCCCCGACGGAGACCACGCTCATCCGCGCGGGGCCACGGTCGCGACGATCTCGGCGACGACCTCGTCCACGGCGCGACCAGCGGTGTCGACGCGGTGGGTCGCGAGCCGCTCGTAGGTCGGGCGGCGCTCATTCATGAGCTTGGTCCACGCGGCGCGCGGGTTGATCGCGAGCAGCGGCCGGCTCGCGTCGAAGCCCACCCGCTTCGCGGCATCGGCGATGCCCACGTCGAGGAAGACGACGACGTGACCCTCGAGGACGGCCTGGGTCTCGTCGTCCATCGGCGCTCCGCCGCCCAGGGCGACGACGCCGGTCTCGGCCGAGACGGCACGCGCGACCTCGGCCCGCTCCAGCGCGCGGAAGGCGGGCTCGCCGTCGAGGACGAAGATGTCCGAGATCGAACAGCCCTGGTCGGCCTCGATCGCGGCGTCGGTGTCGTGGAACGGGACGCCGAGCTCGGTCGCGAGGGCCGTGCCGATCGTCGTCTTGCCCGACCCGGGCGGCCCGATGAGCACGAGGGCCGGACGCTGCCCGGTCACCACGAGCGCATCGTCTCGGGGATGGCGGCGAGGTATGCCGCGTGGTTGCGTCGCGTCTCGGCGACCGAGTCGCCCCCGAACTTCTCGAGGCAGGCCTCGGCGAGGACGAGGGCGACCATGGCCTCGGCCACGACCCCCGCAGCCGGGACGGCGGAGACGTCGGAGCGCTGGTGGATCGCCTTGGCCTCGCCCTCCCCCGTCGTGTCGATCGTGTCGAGGGCGCGCGGGACGGTGGAGATGGGCTTCATCGCGGCGCGCACCCGCAGCACGTCGCCATTGGACATGCCGCCCTCGGTGCCCCCGGCGCGGCCGGTGCGGCGGCGGATCGTGCCCGACCCGTCGCGCTCCATCTCGTCGTGCGCGGCCGAGCCGCGGCGGGCCGCGGTGCGGAAGCCGTCGCCGACCTCGACACCCTTGATCGCCTGGATGCCCATGAGCGCGCCCGCGAGACGGGCGTCGAGCCGACGGTCCCAGTGGACGTGGGAGCCCAGGCCCGGCGGCAGGCCGTAGGCGAGGACCTCGACGACGCCGCCGAGGGTGTCGCCGTCCTTCTTGGCGGCCTCGACCTCGGCCACCATCGCGGCCGAACCGGCGGGGTCGAGTGTCCGGACGGGGTCGGCGTCGATCTGCGCGACCTGGTCGGGCGTCGGCAGCGGCGCGTCGTCGGCGACGCCGGCCGGTCCCATCGAGACCGTGTGCGAGACGAGCCTGATGCCGTAGGCCTGGTCGAGAAAGCGTGCCGCGACCTCCCCGAGAGCCACACGGGCCGCGGTCTCGCGGGCCGACGCGCGCTCGAGGACGGGGCGGGCGTCGTCGAAGCCGTACTTCTGCATGCCGACGAGGTCGGCGTGGCCGGGCCGCGGTCGGGTCAGGGGCTTGTTGCGGGCGACCTCCTTCTCGGCGCCCACGTCGTTGGACGCCTCGTAGGCCTCCTCGGACACCGGGTCGGCCGACATGACGGTCTCCCACTTCGGCCACTCGGTGTTGCCGATCCGGATGGCGATCGGCGAGCCCATCGTCAGCCCGTGCCGGACCCCACCGAGGAACTCGACCTCGTCCTGCTCGAACTTCATCCGCGCACCACGGCCGTAGCCGAGGCGTCGGCGGGCCAGCGCGTCGGCGAGGTCCTTGCGGGTCACCTCGACGCCGGCCGGCAGGCCCTCGATCGTGGCCAGGAGTGCAGGGCCGTGCGACTCACCTGCGGTCAACCATCGGAGCATGGCCCGATCCTCCCACGGTGCCTCGAGGACCCGCCGGGCACGGTCAGCACCTGGGCGCGGTCCGGGGCGGACGGCATACCCGCCCTTGACAGGTAACCATATGGTTTCCTATGCTCGACTCGTGGACCTCATCTTCCGGGCGCTGGCCGACCCGACCCGCAGGTCGCTCCTCGATGCCCTCTTCGTCACGGACGGGCAGTCGCTCCACTCCCTCGCCGCCGAGTTCGACATGACCCGCATCGGCGTCGCCAAGCACCTGGGGCAGCTCGAGGAGGCCGGGCTCGTCGTCACCCGCCGGCAGGGCCGCGAGAAGCTGCACTTCCTCAACCCGGTGGGGATCCGGCAGGTCCACGACCGATGGGTCAGCAAGTACACCGAGCCCTGGGCCGCCGGCCTCGTGGGGCTGCGCGACGAGCTGGAGGCAGAGAGCATGAGCACGAGCAAGGTCTTCGAGATCTACATCCGCACCACGCCCGTGCGGCTGTGGCACGCCATCACCGACGCCGAGACCCGCCGCCGGTTCCACTTCGGCAACACGGTCGCCTCGGACTGGACGCCCGGCTCCCCCTACGAGGTCACGCACGCCGGTGTCGACGGGCCACTGGTCGACGGGGAGAACCTCACCGTCGAGCCACCCCGGCTGCTCGTCCAGAGCTTCCACGCCCACTGGGACGACGACGCCGAGGCGGCCGGAACGTCCCGGGTGACGTGGGAGATCGAGCAGGTCGGCGACTCCTGCCGGCTCACCGTCGTCCACGACCAGCTCCCCGACGGCGTGTCAGAAGCGATCCACGGCGGCTGGCCGATGGTCCTCTCGGGCCTCAAGACCTGGCTCGAGACCGGCACCGAGCTCACCACCCCCGGCTCCCAGATGTACGGCTGAACGACCGGACGCCCCACCCCCACGGAGAACGAAGGAGATCGACATGAGCACGCTCGACAAGACCTTCACCGGAACGCTCGTGACGAGCACGGCCGATGGCGGCTGGACCTACGTGGTCACGGACTGGACCGCCGAGTTCTTCGGCACCCGAGGGCTCGTCAAGGTGGCCGGGGCGGTGGACGACCACCCGTTCCGCGGGTCGTTCATGGCCCTGGGTGACGGCACGCACAAGCTGCCGCTGACCAGGGCGACCCGCGCGACCATCGGCAAGGGAACCGGCGACACCGTGACCATCCATCTCACCGAGCGACTCGACGACGACCGGGCACGGGTGCACGCCTGACCGACCGGAGCACCACTACTCTCGCGGCATGACGACGACACCACCCCCCGCCGCCGCCGCGTTCGCCCTGTCCGCACGAACCCTGTGCGGCGCCCTCATGGGCGCATTGGTCCTCATCGGCGTCGCGATGTCCTTCGTCCTGGGCACGGACTCCGCTCCTCCGACCTGGGTCCTCCTCGTGCAGGTCGGTGCCGGCATCGCGATCCACCTGCTCGTGGAGACGCTGGGCTACCGGCTCCCTCCTCTCGACCCGTCTCTGGGCGACGACGAGGCCGCGAACGCCGGGCGCCTGCGCTGGCAGAGCTCGATGATGCTGCGGTTCGCGCTCACCGAGGCCCTTGCCATCGGCTCGCTCGTGGCGGCCTTCGTCTTCGACGGCGGCGTGTGGACCTATGTCGGGGGCGCTCTCGTCTCGCTGGCCCTCATGGCCGTCCACGTCTGGCCCGGCGAGCGCTCGGTCACCAGGACCGCCGAGGCGCTCGAGGCGGGGGGACAGTCGTCGCACCTGCGCGAGACCTTCGGGCTGCCGGCGGCGGGCCCCATCCAGCAGCGCTGACCAACCGGCGGGAGTCGGGCGGTCAGCCGCCGAGGTAGACGTCCAGCAGCTGCTGGCCCCACGCGATCGCCACGATCGCGCCGGCGCACATCGCCGGCCCGAAGGCCATCGCCGTCGTGCGGCCGGCGCGTCCGCTCACGAGGAGGACGAGGGCCGTAACCCCGCCGACCACGAACGCGGCCATCGTCCCGAGGACGACGTGGCCGACCGAGAACCAGCCGAGGAGCAGCCCGATCGTCGGCGCGAGCTGGATGTCGCCGCCGCCGAACCCACCGCCGGGCAGGAACGCGAACACGACGTAGAGCAGGGTCAGGCCCACACAGCACAGGCCCGCCGTGAGCAGCCGGTCCCACTCCCCCGTCGCGATCGTCGGTGGCACGAGCAGCACCGCGAACGCCGGCAGCGCGGGCCGGGTCAGCCCCACCGGCAGTCGGTGGACGTCGATGTCGATCCACACGAGGCACACCGTGAGCCAGGCGAAGAGCAGGTATGCCGGCAGCGCGGCATAGCGTGCCGTGTCACCGACCGTGAGGGCGAGCAGGAGGACGACGACCCCGAGCAGCGGCGCGACCCACCACCTGGGCGGCGTCGGGTGCGTCGCCTCGTCCTCGACGATCCGGTAGCCACCGGTGGCGAGCTCACGGGCCGTGAGGTGTCCGACGACCAGCGCAGCGGCCACGAGCAGCACGAGGGCGACGCCCGAGAGGACGGTCGACGACATCAGCCCGCCACTGCTGCGCGGGCCGCGTCGAACATCACGTCGAGCGGGGGGCGGGCACCGGTGAAGAGCTCGACCTGGACCGCTGCCTGGTGCACGAGCATGTCGAGCCCCGACACCACCTCGGCACCGCGCGCCTGCGCGGCACGCGCCAGCGGGGTCGGCCAGTCCGCGTAGACGACGTCCATGAGGGTGGTCCCGGCGAGCTTGGAACCGGGGCCGGCGGCCGAGAGGGCGTCCGCAGCCGTGCCGCTCGCGGCCGGGGCCAGCGTCGAGACGACGAGCCGGCGGGGCTGGCGCGCCCACTCCTCGAGCGGGACGTGTGTCGCCGTCACACCCCGGTCGGCGAGGAGCGAGACGACGGCTGCGGCCGTGTCCGCGTTGCGCGCGGCCACCGTCACGTCCCGGACGCCCAGCTCGACCAGCGCGAGAGCCGCCGAGCGCGCCGTCGCCCCCGAGCCGAGGATCGACGCGGCGCCTTCGTGGTCCACGTGGGCCAGGGCGCCCACGATCCCGGCGACGTCGGTGTTCGCGCCGTCCCAGCCGCCGTCGTCGCGACGGACCAGCGTGTTGATCGCTCCTGCGGCGCGGGCGACCTCGGTGGCCGTCGCGACCACCTGGAAGGCGACCTCCTTGAGCGGCATGGTCAGGCTGAGCCCGCGCCACTCCTCGTCGAGGCCCTCGACGACGCCCGCCAGCTCGGTCTCGGTGACCTCACGCCTGTCGTAGGTCCACTGCGAGAGGCCGAGTGCGGCATACGCCGCGGTGTGGAGGGCAGGCGAGAGCGAGTGCGACACCGGCGACCCGAGGACTGCGGCTCTCAGCACTTGTCCTTGTTGGCCGAGCACCACTCGTTGAACTCGCGGACGTTGGCGTCGTGCTCCGCCTGGGTCACCGCGAACTTGGTCTCGCCCGTCGTGGGGTTGACCGCCACGAAGTAGAACCACGGTCCGTCCGCCGGGTTGGCCGCGGCCTCGATGGAGGCGGCGCCGGGGCTGTTGATCGGGCCCGGCGGGAGTCCCTTGACCTTGTAGGTGTTGTAGGGGCTGTCCGAGTTGCGAGCCTCGTTCGAGGTGCCGGCGCGACCGCGCCCCTGCTCGATGTAGTGGACCGTGGAGTCCATCTGGAGCAGGCCGACGGTCGGACCGTTGGGGTCCTCGAGGCGGTTCTGGATGACCCGGGCGACCTTGGCGCGGTCGGCGTCACCGTTGACCTCGCCCTCGATGATCGAGGCGATGGTGAGGATCCGGTTGTAGTCGTTGGGCTGGACGCCGGCCTTCTCGAGCTCGGCAACGGTCATGGCGACCATCTGCTTGAGCTGGGTGGCCGCGGGCACCTTCTCGTCGAACTCGTAGCTCGACGGGAAGAGGTAGCCGTCGAGCCGGCCGTTCGCGGACTCGGGCAGCCCGAGCGCCGCCGGGTTCTTGGCGGCAGCCTGGTACTGGGCGACCGGCACGCCGGTGGCCTTGCTCAGGCGGGCGAAGATCTCGTTGACCCACAAGCCCTCGGGGATCGTGGCGCGGGCCACCGTGCGGTTGCCCGGGTCGGTGAGCATGCCGAAGGCATCACTCGCCTTCATGCCCTTCTTGAGCGTGTAGGTGCCGGCCTGGATCCGCGCGCTCTGCTCGGGGTCCGCGGCGGACGCGTCGAGGTATGCCGTGCGCGTCTTGACCACGCCGGCCGCCTTGAGCGCGGTCGCGATCGACTCGCCGCTGTCGCCCTGCTTGACCGTGACCTGGACCTCGCCCTCACCGGGCCCGGGGAAGTCCTCGGCCTCGTTGCCGCCGCCCGTGATCGAGGAGAGGATGGGCTTGAGGAACGTGAACGCCGTGGCCGTGGCGGCGCCGACGAGGACCACCGCGAGGATGAGCACGAGGATCCGACGGCCCTTGCCCCGCTGGCGACGACGACGGTGGTGACGGCGGCGAGGCTCCTCCGGGGGCGGCTCACCGAAGATCGTTGTGTCGAGCTGGTTCTGGGTCACCGCTGTCCGTCCTTCGTCTTCGGCCTGCGCCGCTTGTCCTTCACCGGCTCACCCGGAGGGCGACCCGAACCGCGTTCCTCGTCCAGGCCTGACTGGAGGATGAGGACTGCAGCGGCCTGGTCGACGACGGCACGCTGCCGTCGTCCATCGACACCACTCTGGCGCAGGGCCCTGTGAGCGTCGACACTCGTGAGTCGCTCGTCGACCAGACGGACCCCGACGGGGGCGACCCGGCGAGCCAACTCCGCAGCATACTTGCGGACGGCCTCCGCAGCGGCTCCCTCGCCACCCGAAAGTGAGCGCGGGAGCCCGACGACGATTTCGACGGCGCCACGCTCGGAGGCCAGCTCCGCGATCACGGCGATGTCGTCCTCGGCCGCGCCGGCGCCCTCGGGCCACGTGCGCCGCAGCGTGGCATGGGGGCTGGCGAGCACGCCCGAGGGGTCGCTGACGGCCACACCGACACGAACCGTGCCGACGTCGACCCCCAAGCGGACCCCGGGGCGCATGCTCAACCGACCAGCTCGCCCACGCGCCACTCGACGGCGTTGATGGCCTCGCCGGTCTTGGCGAGGTCCTGCCCGCCGCCCTGGGCGATGTCGTCCTTGCCACCGCCACCGCCACCGAGGGTCTGGGCGGCGATGCGCACGAGCTCACCGGCCTTGATGCCACGGTCGCGGGCGGCCTGGTTCGTCGCGATGACGACCACCGGACGCCCCTTGGCGCCGCCGGTGACGGCCACGACCGAGGGAGCACCCTCGCCGAGCCGCTGCCGCGCGTCGAGCACCATGGCGCGCACGTCGTCGGCCGCCGCGTCCCCACCGGCGTCGTGGCCGACGAAGCGGACCCCGCCGACGTCCTTGGCGTTGTCCGAGAGCGAGCCGGCCGCCTCGAGCACGGCCTGCTTGCGCGAGCGCTCGAGCTCGCGCTCGGCGTCCTTGAGGCGGGTCACCATGGCAGCGACACGATCGGTCAGCTCACCCGGCTGCGCGCCGACGATGCCGCTGAGCTCGGCGACGATGGCGCGCTCCCGCGCGAGGAAGCGCAGGGCGTCCATGCCGACGAACGCCTCGAGGCGACGGACGCCGGAGCCGACGGACGACTCGCCGGTGACCGTGAGGGCACCGACCTGCGAGGAGTGGCCGACGTGGGTGCCACCGCAGAGCTCGCGCGACCAGGGCCCGCCGATCTCGACGACGCGCACGTCCTCGCCGTAGGTCTCGCCGAAGAGCGCGAGGGCACCGAGCTCGCGGGCCTGCGCCAGCGGCATCCAGGCCGCGGACACGGGCAGGTCCTTGCGGACCGCGAGGTTGGCGACCTCCTCGATCTCGCTGCGGGTCGCGGGCGAGAGCGCCTGTCCCCAGGCGAAGTCGAGGCGAAGGTAGCCGGGCTTGTTGTAGGAGCCGGACTGCAGGGCCGACGGGCCGAGCACCTGCCGGAGCGCGGCGTGGACCACGTGGGTGCCGGAGTGCGCCTGGCAGGCGGACAACCGCCACTCGGGGTCGACCTCGGCGAGGACCGGGGCACCGGCCCGCAGCGGCCCGTGGACGACCTCGACGGTGTGCGCGATGAGGCCCTTGACCGGGCGCTGCACGTCCATGACCTTGAGGTGCACGCCGTCGGCGGTGATGATGCCCTCGTCGGCGATCTGGCCACCGGACTCGGCGTAGAACGGGGTGCGGTCGAGGACCACGAGGCCCCGCTGGCCGGGCTCGATCTCCTCGACACGCTCGCCGTCGATGACGAGGCCGACGACCTTGGCCTCGCTCGTCAGCTCCTGCCACGCACGGAAGTCGGTCTCGCCGAGACCGCGCAGCTCCTTCCACACCTCGGTGTTGGCGTGGCCTGCCTTCTTCGACCTGGCGTCGGCCTTGGCACGGTCACGCTGCTCCTGCATGAGGCGGGTGAAGCCCTCGCGGTCGACCGAGAGCTCCTGCTCCTCCGCCATCTCGAGGGTGAGGTCGATCGGGAAGCCGTAGGTGTCGTGCAGCTGGAACGCCTGGTCACCGGCGAGCACCTGCCCACCCGACTGCTTGGTCCGCGACACCGCCGTGTCGAGGATGGTGGTGCCCGCGGCGAGTGTGCGCCGGAAGGCCTCCTCCTCGGCGTAGGCGATCTGGCTGATCCGGTCGAACCCGGTCTCGAGCTCGGGGTAGGACTGCTTCATCCGCTCCATCGAGACGGGCAGCAGGTGCGGCAGCGCGGGCTCCTCGAAGCCGAGCAGCCGCATCGAGCGCACCGCACGCCGCAGCATGCGGCGCAGCACGTAGCCGCGTCCCTCGTTGCCCGGCGTCACACCGTCGCCGATGAGCATGAGCGAGGACCGGATGTGGTCGGCGACGACGCGAAGGCGCACGTCGTCGGGGTTGGACTCGCTCGCGGCGTGCCCGGAATGGGCGCCGTAGGTCTTGCCCGTGAGCTCGGCAGCCTTCTCGAGGACGGGGTAGACCTCGTCGATCTCGTAGAGGTTGTCGACGCCCTGGAGGATGCTCGCGATGCGCTCGAGGCCCATGCCGGTGTCGACGTTCTCGGCCGGCAGGGGGCCGGCGACGTCGAAGTCGACCTTGGACCGGACCGCGCTGAGCTCGTACTGCATGAAGACGAGGTTCCAGATCTCCATGTAGCGGTCCTCGTCGACCGCCGGGCCACCCTCGTCGCCGTACTCGGGCCCACGGTCGTAGAAGATCTCGCTGCAGGGGCCACCGGGGCCCGCGACGCCCATGTGCCAGTAGTTGTCGGCCTTGCCCCGGCGCACGATGCGGTCGAGCGGGATCGAGGTGTACTCGGCCCACAGGCGCTCGGCCTCGTCGTCGTCCTCGTAGACGGTCGCCCAGAGCCGGTCCGGGTCGAGGCCGTAGCCGCCGTCGTCCTGCGAGGAGGTGAGCAGCTCCCAGGCGAGCCGGATGGCGTCCTTCTTGAAGTAGTCGCCGAAGGAGAAGTTGCCGTTCATCTGGAAGAACGTGCCGTGACGGGAGGTCTTGCCGACCTCCTCGATGTCACCTGTGCGCACACACTTCTGGACGCTCGTGGCCCGCGCCCACTGCGGCGTCTCCTGACCGAGGAAGTACGGCTTGAACGGCACCATGCCGGCGTTGACGAAGAGCAGGTTGGGGTCGTCGTGGATGAGGGGTGCGGAGGGCACCACCGTGTGGCCGTTCTTCTCGAAGAAGGCGAGCCAACGGCGCCGGATCTCGGCGGTTTCCATGTCGTCAGTCCTGAGGTCGAGTGCGTCCGGCCCGGATTGCCGGGCACCGGTGAATCCTACGTGGCGCCTCCTCGGACCCGCGCCCGCGTTCCTCCCGGGTCTTGACGCCAGCGCTCACCCCCTAGGTAGAGTTGAACCATGGTTGACGCCCAGCCGAAGATGACCGGGCCGACGCGCGCCGTCCTCGAGACCCTGCTGGCCCGCCCGGACGACGAGCACTACGGCCTGGCCATCGGCGCCGCCACCCTCCTCCCGAGCGGCACCGTCCACCCGATCCTCGCCCGCCTCGAAGGACTTGGCTGGGTCCGCAGCGAGTGGGAGGACGTCGACCCGTCCGACGCCGGCCGTCCGCGCCGACGTCACTACCGGCTCACCGCAGCCGGAGCCACCGCCGCCAGTGCGGCCCTCGCCCGCGACGACGCCAGGCGGGCGCGGCTCGCCGCCCGGGCACCCTCATCTCCACGACCACAAGGAGCGACGTCATGAGCCGACTCGCCGACTACCCCCTCGACCTCGCGGTCCGGATCCTGCCGACTCAGGTCCGCCGACGCTACGTCGCCGAGTTCGACGCGGACCTCCAGACCCTGCCCCGCGGGATGAGACGGACGGGGTATGCCGTCTCGACCCTCGTCGGCGCCCCTCGCCTGCGGTGGGAGGTCATCCACGCCGCGGCCGGCTCCGGCGCCGTGCCGTGCTTCCTCGGTCGCCACCACGACCGCAAGGTGCACACCGAGTCGGCCGACCCGACCGTGTTCGCACTGGAGTGCACCCGGTGCGGCCGGATCCGCGACCCGAAGCAACGCGACACCCGGACCGACCAGGGCGGGATCGGGCGCACGACGTTCGGCGGCATCTGAGCACGGGAAGCGCCTCCTCGAGGTCGGCCCGAGCGGCTCAGCCGCGCCCGAGGCGGTCCTTGAGCCAGGTCCACCTCTCCTGGAGCCGCGCCTCGAACCCGCGGTCGGTCGGCTGGTAGTAGTCGGCCCTCCCGTGCAGGTCGTCCGGCAGGTACTGCTGCGCCGCGACCGCGTCGGGTTGGTCGTGCGCATAGACGTAGCCGTCGCCGTGACCGAGACGGGACGCACCGGCATACCCGCTCCCGCGCAGGTGCGGGGGCACCGCTCCCCCGTGCCCGGCACGGACGTCGGCGATGGCGGCGTTGATGCCGGCGTAGGCGGCGTTGCTCTTGGGCGCGAGCGCGTTGTGGACCACGGCCTGGGCGAGGATGATCCGCGCCTCCGGCATGCCGATCTGGGCGACGGCGTGCATCGCCGCGACGGCCGTCTGCAGCGCTGTGGGGTCACCCATGCCGACGTCCTCGCTGGCCGCGATGACGATGCGGCGGGCGATGAACCGGGGGTCCTCCCCCGCCTCGAGCTGGCGGGCGAGGTAGTGCAGGGCGGCGTCGACGTCGGAGCCGCGCATCGACTTGATGAAGGCGGAGGCGACGTCGTAGTGCTGGTCGCCGGTCTTGTCGTAGCGCACCGACGCCTGGGCCACCGCCTGCTCCGCGTGCGCGAGGGTGATCGTGACCGGTCCGTCCTCACCACCGACCGGCGCGTCGTCCTGTGCCACGCCCGCGGCGGCCTCGAGCGACGTCAGCGCCCGGCGGGCGTCACCCCCGGAGATCCGGACGAGGTGCTCGCGCGCCTCGTCCGAGAGCGTGTATGCCGCGTCGAGACCGCGGGCGTCGGTCAGCGCGGCGTCGATCACGTCGGCGACCTGCTCGTCGTCGAGCGAGGTCAGCGTGATGAGCATCGACCGGGACAGCAGGGGTGCGATGACCGAGAACGACGGGTTCTCGGTGGTCGCGGCGACGAGGATGACCTGGCGGGTCTCGACGCCGGGGAGCAGCGCGTCCTGCTGGGCCTTGGTGAAGCGGTGGATCTCGTCGAGGAAGAGCACGGTCTGTCGGTCGTAGAGGTCGCGGTTGCGGGCCGCCGCCTCCATGACGGCGCGGACGTCCTTGACGCCCGCGGTCACCGCGGACAGCTCGACGAACTCCCGGTTCGCCGCGGTCGCGACGAGGTGGGCCAGCGTCGTCTTGCCCGTGCCGGGCGGCCCCCAGAGGATGGCGCTCAGGGGTCCGGCGGTGCCGCCCGAGCCCTCGATGAGGCGGCGCAACGGGCTGCCCGGTCGCAGGATGTCCGCCTGGCCGCGGACCTCCTCGATGGAGGCGGGACGCATGCGGACCGCGAGCGGGGGAAGCATCGACCCGCGCTGCTCTCCCGCAGGGGCGGCGAAGAGGTCGTCGGCGGCTGGCACGTTCGCAGGGTAGCCGTTGGCCATGATGTGACACACGTCACACCAGTCGCCCGTTCAGCGTGCGCCGAATCCTGTGCATAGGCTCGAAGACGCCTGTCCGTCCACGAAAGGTGACTCATGTCCGACACGACCTCCGCACCCGCCACCGTCCACCACGAGGACACCGGAGGCGATGGACGCCCCGTGGTCCTCATCCACGGCTGGCCACTCTCGGGCGCGTCCTGGAGCGACACCGTCCCCGCGCTGACGGCTGCGGGCCTGCGGGTCATCACCTACGACCGGCGCGGGTTCGGTCAGTCCGACCCTGCCCCTGACGGGCGCTACGACTACGACGCCCTCACGGCGGACCTCGCGGACCTCATCGAGCGGCTCGACCTGCGCGACGTCTCCCTCGTCGGCTTCTCGATGGGCGGCGGTGAGGTGGCGCGCTACATCGGCACCCACGGCGAGGACCGGGTGCGCAGCATCGCGTTTGCGGCCGCCATCCCGCCGTGGCTCCTCAAGAGCGACGACAACCCCGACGGTGGGCTCCCCCGTGAGGAGGCCGAGAAGATGCAGGCTGGTCTGCGAGCGGACCGAGAGAGCTTCCTCGACGACTTCACGACGAACTTCTTCTCCGCGGGCGGCGAGCTCAAGGTCACCGAGGAGCAGCGGGCGCAGGCAATGGCCCTGGCCGGTCAGGCCGACCTCGAGGCCGCGGTCGCCTGCATCTCGTCGTGGCTCGAGGACTTCACCGACGACCTCGCCAGGGTCACGGTCCCGACGCTCGTCATCCACGGCGACTCCGACGCCATCGTGCCCGTGGAGGTCTCGGGTCAGCGCACCCACGAGCAGGTCGCCGGGAGCGAGCTCGTGACCGTCGCGGACGGGCCGCACGGCATCAACGTCAGCCACCGGGACGAGTTCAACGCGGCGGTGGTCGCCTTCCTCACGAAGTGAGGCCACCCGGTCGCGGCGTCGAGCGTTGGCCCTCGGGTCAGGGCTCGTCGCCGGGACCGGGTCCCACCGGCGTCCACGTCAGGCCTGGGAGCCGCGCACCTTCTCGAGGCGGGCGGTGAGCGACTCGACCCGGTGTGCGTTGCCGTGCAGGTTGATGTAGCGCGGGCCGAACACCGCGAGCAGCACGTCGTCGAGCCGCCGCACGGCACCTGCCGGGTAGCGGTAGTCCATGCGCTCGTTGATCCCCTGGGCATCCACCGTGCCGAGCAGGCCGCCGAGCTCGTCGAGCGAGGTGATGCCGAGCTCGAGCAGCAGCCCGGAGATCCACGAGTAGTGGTCTGTGCGCGACCACCCGGCGTCGCTGAAGTGCGCGGTGAGGAAGGCCGCAAGGTCCGGCCCGGCGATGCGCGGGTCGTCGTCGGCCGAGCCGGCACCGGGACCGCCGCCGGCCTGGAGCCGGTCACGGATCGCCGTGAACTCCCGGTCAGCGAGCTCGAGCAGGCCTGCCGCGAGGGTGAACCGGCGGTCGAGGTCGGAGACGTCGGCCGCCGGGACCGACCCCTTGTAGCGCACGTCGTGCTCGAACTCGGCCCAGGCGTGCTGGAGGATCGTGCGCACCTGCACCGAGGCGGACCGGCCCCGCAGGTGGGCGTATGCCGGGTCGCTCGCCTCGTCATCCAGGGTCACCAGCAGGTGCCGGCTGGAGTAGCCGAAGCGTCCCTGCTGCGCGGTCTCCTGGCCGAGGTCACGGTCGTCGAGCACGCTGAACTCGCCCGCGAGCAGGTCGGCCACGGCCGTCACGTCGCCCTGGAGGTAGGTGACGACCCGGACGCCGATCTGGTCGGTGATCTCGGTGAGCGGGTCGGCGAACGCGGGGACACCGTCGATGGTGCGTGAGGCCTTGCCGGCGAAGGACGCGACGCTCTTGGCGCGCCCGGTGACACTGACGTAGTTGATGCCGGCGTCGTCGAGCAGCGCCGTGACCATGGTGACGAACTGGTCGGCGACCTGGCGCAGCTCGGGCTGGAGCTGGGCGTAGTGCTGCACCGCCGCGTGAGCGACGTCGGACCCGACCGCACCCGCCGACCGCTCCTCGCTCACGCGGACCACCCCAGGGCAGCGCGAAGGCCGGGCACTCCGGTGGCGGGGTCGTGGTGCACCGCACGGATGCCCAACCGCAGTGCCGTGTCGACGTTGGCGCGGCTGTCGTCGACGAAGCCCACGTCGCCGGCGTCCTGCGCCTCGATGCCGAGGGCGGCGAGCACCCGCTCGAAGTAGGCACTCTCGGGCTTCATCGCGCCGAGGTCGCACGAGTAGAACGACTGCGCGAAGACGTCGTCGTAGCCGAAGCGGCGGCGCAGGAACTCCTTGCGGTGGTCCTGCTGGTTCGTCGCGAGCACGCAGATGACACCGGAGGCGGCGACCTCGCGGACGAGCTCGAGCGCGACCTCGTCACCGTCGACCTGCTCCCAGAGCTCCACGAGGTCCTCGACCCCGGCGGTGACCTCGGGCCGCTCACGCAGCAGCTGCGCCAGCGACTCGCGGAACGGCAGCTCTCCCCGCAGTGACGGGATCTCGGCGGCGAAGAGGGCCTCGGCGAAGCCGGGCCCACCCCAGGCCTCGAGCCGGGGACGCCACTCGTGACGCGGGTGCTGGAGCACGCCGTCGGCGTCCCAGAGCATGACTCCCACCGGGCGCGCGGGGTCGAGCGGCCGGACCTCCACGCTGACGTCGGCCGCCGTCGACATCAGGCCTTCTCGCCCGGTGCCTCGGGCTTGGCGTCCACGCCGGCCTCCTTGCGCTGCTCCGACGTGATCGGAGCGGGTGCAGCGGTGAGGGGGTCGTAGCCGCCGCCGGACTTCGGGAAGGCGATGACGTCGCGGATCGACTCGGTGCCGGCGAGCAGGGAGACGATGCGGTCCCAGCCGAAGGCGATGCCGCCGTGGGGCGGTGCGCCGAAGGCGAAGGCGTCGAGGAGGAAGCCGAACTTCTCCTGGGCCTCCTCGTCGGACAGGCCCATGACCTTGAAGACCCGCTCCTGGACGTCGCGGCGGTGGATACGGATGGACCCACCACCGATCTCGTTGCCGTTGCAGACCAGGTCGTAGGCATAGGCCAGCGCCGGTCCGGGGTCGGTGTCGAAGGTGTCGAGGAACTCGGCCTTAGGCGAGGTGAAGGCGTGGTGGACCGCGGTCCACGCTCCCCCACCGACAGCGACGTCCCCGGCGGCCACGGCCTCCGAGGCCGGCTCGAAGAGCGGTGCGTCGAGCACCCAGAGGAAGGACCAGGCGTCCTCGTCGATGAGCTCGCAGCGCCTGCCGATCTCGAGGCGGGCTGCCCCGAGGAGGGCGCGCGAGGACTTCGTCGGGCCCGCGGCGAAGAAGACGCAGTCCCCGGGGTTCGCGCCGACGTGTGCGGCGAGGCCGGACTTCTCCTCGTCGGAGAGGTTCTTGGCGACCGGACCGCCGAGCTCGCCGTCCTCACCCACGAGCACGTAGGCGAGGCCCTTGGCCCCACGGCTCTTGGCCCAGTCCTGCCAGGCGTCGAGCTGCTTGCGCGGCTGGCTCGCCCCACCGGGCATGACGACGGCGCCGACGTACTCGGCCTGGAACACGCGGAAGGGGGTGTCCGTGAAGTAGTCGGTGCACTCGACGAGCTCGTTGCCGAAGCGGAGGTCGGGCTTGTCCGAGCCGAAGCGACGCATCGCGTCGGCGTAGGTCATCTGCTCGAAGGGCGCCTCGAGGTCGACGTCGATGAGCTGCCAGACCTGCTTGACGATCGCCTCACCGAGCTCGAGGACGTCGGCCTGCTCGACGAAGCTCATCTCGATGTCGAGCTGGGTGAACTCGGGCTGGCGGTCGGCACGGAAGTCCTCGTCGCGGTAGCAGCGCGCGATCTGGTAGTAGCGCTCCATGCCGGCGACCATGAGCAGCTGCTTGAACAGCTGCGGGCTCTGCGGCAGGGCGTACCAGGACCCGGGCGCGAGGCGGGCGGGGACGAGGAAGTCACGGGCGCCCTCGGGCGTGGAGCGCGTAAGCGTCGGCGTCTCGATCTCGACGAAGTCGCGCTCACCGAGCACCTGGCGCGCGGCGGCGTTGACCCTGGAGCGCAGTCGCAGCGCGGCACCGGCGGACGAGGCGCCGGGGCGGCGCAGGTCGAGGTAGCGGTGCTTGAGGCGCGCCTCCTCACCGACCGTGACGCGCTCGTCGATCTGGAAGGGCAGCGGCGCACTCGGTGCCAGCACGTCGATGGCGGACGCGACGACCTCGACCTCGCCCGTGGGGAGCTCGGGGTTGACGTTGGCCTCGGTGCGGGCGACGACCTCACCGGTCACCTTGATGCAGAACTCGGCCCGCAGGTCGTGCGCCGCGCCCGTGAGGACCTCGTCGCGCGCGACGACCTGGACGACGCCGCTCGCGTCGCGCAGGTCGATGAACGCCACCCCACCGTGATCGCGACGCTTGGCCACCCAACCGGTGAGCGTGACGGTCTGGGTGGTGTGGTCGGCGCGCAGGGTGCCGGCCTCATGGGTGCGGAGCACGGGGGGTCCTTCGAGACAGGGGGTGGATGAACGCCCGTCATCCTACGGAGTCGCGACGTTCCCGCACGAACCGGATTCGGCGCGAGCGAGGGCCGTGACGCGGCAGTGGCGTCACGGCCCTCGGTGGTGCTCCGGTGACATCGGCCGTTGCGGCCGGTGCTGTTCAGCGCACCGTCAGTGCCCCGTCAGTCCGGGATGATGAACTTCTGGCCCGGGAAGATGAGGTCGGGGTTCTCGATCTTGTTGACCTTGGCGATCTTCTTCCAGCTCACGCCGTACGTCTCGCCGATCTCGGAGAGGGTGTCACCCTTCTTGACGGTGTGGGTGCGCTGCGCCTTCGGGGCCGGCGCCTTCTTCGCCGGAGCCGGAGCCGGAGCCGGCGCCTTCGGTGCGGGAGCCTTCGGTGCGGGCGCCGGTGCCGGCGCCGGAGTGCCGGCGCGGTCGGCCGCCTCCTTCGCCGCCCGGTCGGCCTCGGCCCGCTTCTTCGCGGCCTCGACGGCGGCCTCGTCGGCCTCCTTCTTGGCCTTCTCGGCCTTCTCGCCACTCTCCTTGCGCGCCTTCTCCGCGGCCTCGTCAGCCTTCTTCTTGGCCTCGTCCGCCTGCTTCTGCGCCTCGGAGACGGCGTCGTTGTCGTCGTCGAAGCCGAGACCCTTCTTGAGGTCGTCCAGGAAACCCATGGTGGCTGCTCCTTCCGCGTTGTTGCGTTGCCCCGCGACCATCCGGTCATGGGGCACCCCCGGAGGTGTGGGTCTGGGGGCGCTTCGACGTTATCCAAGGACTCCGCCACCGCACGCCGCAGCGACAGGGCAATTCGTGAGCCGTCAGGACTGCGACGGCACGCCGTCTCGGTAGAGCCAGCGCCCGGCCCGACGGGTGAACGTGCTGCGTTCACGCACGGCGCCTCGCTGCCGCGAGGAGCCCTGTCCCGAGGTCCAGTGCGCCGCGAACTCGACGACCCCCTCGTCGTCGTCGCCGCTGACCGAGACCACCTCCAGACCCGTCCACGTCAGGCTGGGATCGGCCTCGACGCCGCTGGGACGGGTGGCCGGGTGCCACGTGCGGAAGAGGTGGTCGGTGTCACCCACCGCGTATGCCGTGTAGCGCGACCTCATGAGCGCTTCGGGAGTCGGTGGCCAGCCCTCACCCGCGAGGTAGGGACCACAGCACGCCGACAGTGGCGCGCCGAACGGCTGGCCACCGCAGGGACAGGGGCCGGTCGCCGACCGCGGGATCACGCGCTGCTCGTCCCCGTGGAGCGGCCGGGGTCCACCGGCCGCTGCGGCCACGGCGCGTCGTGAGGGCGCAGCGTGTCCCAGCCACGCTGTCGCGACACGTGCGTGGCGAGCACGGCGGCGACGAGGATGCCGTTCTGGACCCGCCCTTCGAGCACCGCTTCGACCGCATCGTCGAGCGGCACCCAGGCACACGGCATACCGTGCTCCTCGGCCTCACGGACGTGACGGTCCGCGTGGTCGACGAGCCGGGTGTCGCGGGCGAGGAAGACGCGGATCGCCTCGTCGAGCCCGCCGGGCGACGGGTGCAGGTCGACGAGCACGTCGAGTCGGCCGGCGACGAGGTCGGCCTCCTCGTGCAGCTCACGGGCGGCGGCCTCCCACGGCGGCTCCCCCGGGACGTCGAGCAGACCGGCCGGGACCTCCCACTCGCGGGTGCGGATGGGGTGGCGGTACTGCTGGACGAGGCAGATGCGCCCCTCGTCGTCGAGCGCGACGACCGCGACGGCACCGGGGTGACGGACGTACTCGCGCACGTGTGCACCGGCATCGCCGAGGTCGACCTGGTCACGGACGACGTCCCAGACCCGACCCTCCATGACGACCTCGCTGCGCAGCACGGGCTGCGGGTCGTGCTCGTCGGAGAGTCGCTGCGACGTCACAGGGCGTCGGCCTCCACCGGGACCTTGGGTCGCTCGACCTCGACGAGGCGGGCTGCGCGCTGCTCCTCGATGGCCGCGCCGATGAGCCCGGCGAAGAGCGGGTGCGCCCGGGTGGGACGCGACTTGAACTCCGGGTGCGCCTGGGTCGCGACGTAGTAGGGGTGCTCCTCGCGGGCCAGCTCGACGAACTCGACGAGACCCAGCTCGGGGTGCGTGCCCGAGATGACGAGTCCGGCGGACTCGAGCTGCTCGCGGTAGGACTCGTTGACCTCGTAGCGGTGACGGTGGCGCTCGTCCGCGCTCGTCGCGCCGTAGACGCCGGCGACGAGCGAGCCCTCGCGCAGGTCGGCACGCTGCGAACCGAGGCGCATGGTGCCGCCGAGGTCGCCTGCGCCCTCGACGAACGCCTTCTGCTCCTCCATCGTCGCGACGACGGGCGCGGGCGTCTCGGGGTCGAACTCGGTCGAGCTCGCACCCTCGATCCCGGCGACGTTGCGGGCGTACTCGATGACCATGCACTGCAGGCCGAGGCAGATGCCCAGCGTCGGGACGCGGTGCTCGCGGGCCCACGTGAGTGCGCCGAGCTTGCCCTCGATGCCGCGCACGCCGAAGCCGCCGGGGACGAGGACCGCGTCGACACCGCCGAGGGCCTTCTGTGCCCCCGAGGGGCTCTGGCACTCGTCGCTGGCCACCCAGCGGATCTTGACCTTGGCGTCGTGGTGGAAGCCACCGGCACGCAGCGCCTCGGTCACCGAGAGGTAGGCGTCGGGCAGGTCGATGTACTTGCCGACGAGGGCGACCTCGACCTGGTGCTCGGGGTTGTGGACCCGGCCCAGGAGCCGGTCCCAGTCGGTCCAGTCGACGTCGCGGAAGGTCAGACCGAGGCGACGGATGACGAAGGCGTCGAGTCCCTCACGGTGGAGGACCTTGGGGATGTCGTAGATGCTCGGAGCGTCGACGCAGGCGGCGACACCCTCGGTGTCGACGTCGCACATGAGCGAGATCTTGCGCTTGATCGGCTCAGGGATGTCCCGATCGGCCCTCAGGACAAGGGCATCGGGCTGGATGCCGACCTGGCGAAGCGCGGCGACCGAGTGCTGGGTCGGCTTGGTCTTGAGCTCACCGCTCGGCGCGAGGTAGGGCACGAGCGAGACGTGGAGGAAGAAGACGTTGTCGCGACCGAGGTCGTGCCGCACCTGTCGCGCCGCCTCGAGGAACGGCAGCGACTCGATGTCGCCGACGGTGCCGCCGATCTCGGTGATGATGATGTCGGGCGCCTCGCGGTCGTCGACCCCGGGAGCACCGGCGGCCTGAGCGCGCATGCGCTCCTTGATCTCGTTGGTGATGTGCGGGATCACCTGGACCGTGTCGCCGAGGTACTCGCCGCGACGCTCCTTGGCGATGACCTGGCTGTAGATCTGGCCGGTCGTCACGTTGGCCTTGCCGACGAGGTTGCGGTCGAGGAACCGCTCGTAGTGACCGACGTCGAGGTCGGTCTCCGCCCCGTCGTCGGTCACGAAGACCTCGCCGTGCTGGAACGGGTTCATCGTCCCTGGGTCGACGTTGAGATAGGGGTCGAGCTTCTGCATCGTCACGCGGAGACCGCGTGCCCTGAGCAGGAATCCGAGGCTTGATGCCGTGAGGCCCTTGCCGAGCGAAGAGGCGACGCCTCCGGTCACGAAGATCTGTTTCGTCTGAGCCACCACGGGCTTCAACAATACGTCATCGCAGGGATCCTGCTCACCACGACTCTCCGCGGCACGCGGACGAGGTGCCCTGTCTCAGAGGACGGACCGGTATGCCGTGAGCGCCGCTTCCAGCGCGTCGGCGCTCGTCGGGAGCTCGCCTCCGCGGGCGATGGCCCGCGACCGGAGGTCGTCGCGCACGGCGCCGTGGAGCAGCACGTCGGTGAGGGCCCGGGCCATCGAGGGCACGTCGCCGACCGGGACGAGGATGGCCGCGTCCCCGACGACCGCACCCGTGCCGCCCGCGTCGGTGGCGACGATGGCGGCTCCGGTGTGGAGTGCCTCCTGCAGGCCCACCGGCTGGCCCTCCCAGCGTGCCGTGGAGACGACCGCGTCGGCGGCCGCGATGAGGTCGGCGACGTCGGTGCGGTGGCCGAGCAGCCGCACGGGGACGCGCTGCGCGTCGATGCGGGCCTGCAGCCGCTCCCTGTCGGGTCCGTCGCCCGCCACGACCGAGACGACCTCGATGTCGTGCCGTTCGAGCATCTCGGCAACGGCGTCGATGAGCAGGTCGAGGTCCTTCTGCGGGGCGAGCCGGGCCACCGTGACGAGGAGCATGGTGCGCGGGTCGATGCCGAGGTCACGACGCACGGCGTAACGGTCGCGGGTGACCGTGGCCGGCGGGGGTGCGGCGATGACGGCGAGCTCGGCGCGCCGCGCCCCGAGGCGGCGCTGGGTCTCGACGATGTCGGCCGAGACCCCGAGGACGAGGTCCGAGCCTGCGGCCACGACGCGCTCCAGCACGGCGTGGACCCGTCCGGCCAGCCCGCCCCCGGGCGAGGCGTTGTGGAGGGTGACGACCAGCGGGACCTCCTGGCCGACGAGCGCCACGGCGGCGAGGGCCCCCACCCGGGCACCGTGGGCGTGGACGACGTCGGCACCCCCGCAGACCCGGCGGAGCACGCCGAGCGCCTGCGCGTCCCGCACCGGGTGCGGCCGGTCGGAGACCCCCAGCTCGACGGTCGCAGCGCCCGTGGCGGCGTAGGCGAACTGGTCGAGCTCAACCGGCGGCGCGAGCACGACGACGTCGTGTCCGGCCCCGACGAGTCCGCTGACGATGTCGTGGACGTGGCGACCTGTGCCGCCGGCGCTCGTCCCCATGACCAGTGCGACCCTCACCGACCCCGCTCCTGTCCCTGCGTCTCATCCTGCTTCTGACGACGGATGCGGCCACGCTCGACCAGCTGCCGGAAACCTGCGCGGTCCGCGAAGGACATCACGACGAGGTGGACCCCCATGGTGGCAGCGCCGATGACGAGGCCGGCGAGGAGGGAGCCGAGAAGCCCCGATCCGTCCATGAG
This sequence comes from Knoellia locipacati, assembly GCF_044791685.1. Taxonomy (GTDB): domain Bacteria; phylum Actinomycetota; class Actinomycetes; order Actinomycetales; family Dermatophilaceae; genus Knoellia; species Knoellia locipacati_A. The sequence continues at coordinate 3,343,176 of NZ_CP087730.1, read as the reverse complement.
CCGGGAGACCGTGTCGCCGGTGGCGATGGCCACGGCTGCGGAGACGACGGCAGCCCCGACGGTGCGGCCGCTGCCTGCGAGCGCGGCCGGGCCCCAGGCCCGCCGCACGAGGAGCACGAGGGCGAGGGCCGAACCGGTCATCCCCAGCGTCGAGGAGATGCCGAGCAGTCCCAGCGTCGTGCCGGCGTCCGACCCGACGGGGATCCAAGCGAGCGGGAGCAGGCCGGCCACGAGCCAGCCGCCCGCGACGGCCCCCGCGGCGTGGAAGGGGCGACCGCGGACGTAGAGCGCCCGGGTGAGGAGCGCGGCGATGCTGAAACCCACGAGGCCAGGCGCCCACGCGGCGAGCCCGCCGGGCAGCGCGCCCAGGGCCGCGCGACCGGCGCCGTTGGCGCCCCGGTCCCAGGCCAGGAAGAACTCGCCGATCGGCCGGGCCACGGTGATGAGGGTCGCCGCGGCACCGGAGGTGAGCAGGATGATCCCGCGCAGGCTCCGCGACAGGGTGGCCGCGGCCCGGGGCGATGCGTCGTCGGTCGCCCCCTCCGCGTGCGCGAGCGCGGGGAAGGCGGCCGTGGCCACGGGCACGGCGAGGACGGCATACGGGAGCAAGTAGAGGGCCTGGATGATCGCGTAGACGTTGACGACACCGATGTCGACGGTCCGCGGCGCGTGGGTCAGCCACAGCGTGAGCGCCACGGCGGACTGCTGGGCAGCGAGAGCGAGCACACCGGCACCCGCGAGAGACGCGGCGCGCCGCCCGAGGCCCTCCGGGAAGGTCAGGGTGGGTCGCAGTCTGGTCCCGGTCCGCAGAGCCGGGACGAGCAGCGGCAGGCTGAGGACGAGCACCCCGGCCGTGGTTCCGCCGGCCAGGACCCAGACGGCACCGTCGCCCACGGAGTCCGCGGAGACCGGGCCCGGAACGAGGCTGCCGTAGGCCACGTAGGCGACGATGACGACCAGGCTGGAGAACAGCGGCGCGAGCGCTGCCGCGAGGAAGCGTCGGTGCGCCTGGAGCACCCCGGCGAGCACCACGCCGATGCCGTAGAGCGCCACCTGGGGCGCGAAGATCCGCAGCATCGTCGTGCCGAGGTCGCCGCTGCCCGGTCGGGCACGGTCGTCGAGCAGGAGGTCGCTCAGCCACGGCGCCGCCAGGAACACAGCGGCCGAGAGCGGGACGAGGACGACGACGGCCCAGGTGAGCAGGGCCGAGGCGCTGCGGTCGGAGTCCTCGCGGCGCCCGGCCCCGAGCTGGCCGGCCACGAGGGGCACCGCGATCGCGGCGAGCGCGCCACCGGCGGCGACCTCGTAGACGACGTTGGGCAGGGTGTTGACGGTCTGGTAGGCGTCACCGACCGGGCTGGTGCCCACGCTGCCGGAGAAGACCATCGTGCGCGCGAAGCCGGCGAGCCGCGCGAGCAGGGTGGCGACGGCCACCACGAGCGCGGCCTTCGCCACCGACTGCCCGACCGACCTGGGGCTCACCAGCGACCCCAGTGGTCCACGCGGCGCAGGAACGGCGTGTCGTCGATGACCTTGCTGAACGACACCTTCTCCGAGAGCACCGTGAGTCCGGCGGTCAGCGCCAGGACGGCGAGTCGGCCGCGGAGCCCGGAGCGCTCGACGAACGCCAGACCGATCATGGCGCCGGCCGCGTTGGCCCCGGTGTCCCCCAGCATGGAGCGGCCGGCCAGGTCGTCCGGAAGCGTGCCGGCGGCGGCGCCGAGGGCGGCAGCGGCCGTGGCGACGCCCGCGCCGCGGGGGGTCCCGGTGGGCAGCAGCGCGGGCAGTGCGGTGAGCGCCGTGACCTTGAGGGTGCGGCCCGGACGCAGGTCGAACAGGTTCGCGAGGTTGGCGGAGCCGGCGATGGCAGCGCCGCCGACGACGGTCGCCGCGAGGCCGCGACCGGTCCGTCGGTCGGCCAGCGCAGCGGCCACGAGGCCGGTGGCACCGATCCCGACGATCTTCACCGCCCCGGTGGTCACCTCGCCGCGGGCCAGCGCGCCGAGGTGGCCCTTGAGTCCCTTGCTCGAGGAGTCGCCGGCGAGGTCGTCGAGCGCGCCGAACGCCGCGGAGCCCAGGCTCGCCACGACCCCCGCCGCGGAGGGCGATCCCGCCGAGACGGAACCGGCCGCGACGGAGCGAGCCGCCGCGGAACCTGCTGCGGCGGCGACGGCATAGATCGGACCCTCGAGGAGGGTGACGGTGCGGCCCGCGTGGTTGGTCCTGTCCCACGGAGCCCGGACCTCGGGCGGCAGGAAGCGGCGCCCGAGCGACAGTCCGCCGGCGGTCGCCGCCGCCACCAGGCCGGCGACGAGGCTGCGCCGGCTCACGACGCGGGCACCGGCGGGTAGCCGGCCGAGACACCGTCGCCGAGGCCGTACTGCCCCACGCCACCCTCGTTCTGCTGGGCGAGGGCATAGGCGACGCTCACCTGGCCCAGCGGCAGGCTGAGGTCGTCGACGGTCGAGAGGTTGCGGGAGGTGCCGGCGTCCCCGCGAGCTGCCCTGACGACCGAGGACGCGCCGGCGAACCCGGTGACACCCACGTCGGAGGCGAGGACGGCACCTTGGCCGGCCCGGTCGAGAGCGGCCGCGAGACCGGCCAGCCGGTTGGCCGCGCGATCGCGGTCCGCCACGACGTCACCCTTGATGACACCGCCGACGATGACAGCGTTGCCCGCCCGCTGCAGGTCGGCCGTGTCCGCGTCGAGCAGGTTCGCGCCGGCGAGGGCGTCGAGCGCTGCCTTGCCCGCGTCGGTCACCGCTCCCGCCCCGGTTGACACGAGGGAGGCGGCGAGCACGTCGTCGAGCGGGGCCGAGTCGGACGCCGCAGCGGCAGGCAGCCCCAGAGAGCGGCGAAGCTCCGTCGCCAGGGTCCGCTGGGCCGTCGTCGCCTCGTCGTCGTCGGGGATCCACGAGTCCTCGATCGTCGTGCGCGACACGATGCTCGCGCCGGCTGCGGTGAGCGTGTCGGAGACCGCCTCCACCTGGTCGGCATCGGCGCCCGGGAGCACCACGAGAGCAACCGTGGCACCGGCGAGGGTGCCACCGACCAACCGCGTCCGGGTCTCGGTGGTGAACTCGTCGCGGGCGACTCCGGCCCTGCGTGCTGCGTCCAGCTCGACGCGCAGTGCCGCCCGGTCCTCGCGCAGCTGGGTGACCTCCTGGGTGAGCGTGTCCCCGATCGTGCCCTTGAGCGGACCCGCACCGAGCACGATCCCCACGGCGAGAGCCATGAAGATCGAGACGATCGAGACGAGGTGGTAGCGGAAGTCGATCACGTGAAGATTCCTCCGAGAGCGGACCAGAGATCGTCGAGACGGGCGCCGAGGACCTGGAGCAGGACCTTGCCCCCCGGTGTGGCCCAGAGCGCGGCCGTCAGGGCCAACAACCCGACGAGGACCATGACGACGAGCCAGCTGCCCGAGATGCGCGAGCGGTAGAGCCGGCTCACGCCCTTGGCGTCCACGAGCTTGCCGCCGACGCGCAGGCGGGTGAGGAAGGTGCTGGCCATGCCGGCGCGACCCTTGTCGAGGAACTCGACGAGGGTCGCGTGGGTGCCCACCGCCACGATGAGGGTCGCTCCCTTGTCGTCGGCGAGGAGCATCGCGACGTCCTCGCTCGTGCCTGTCGCCGGGAAGACCACCGGCTCGACCCCGAGATCACGCACGCGCTCGAGCCCTGGTGCGCGTCCGTCGCGGTAGGCATGGACGACGACCTCGGCCCCGCACCGCAGGGTCGCATCGGACACCGAGTCCATGTCGCCGACGATGAGGTCGGGCTTGTGCCGCGCCTCGACGATCGCGTCGGCGCCACCGTCCACTCCGATGAGGATCGGCTTGTACTCGCGGATGTAGGACCGCAGCATCCGCAGGTCCTCCTTGTAGTGGTAGCCGCGCACGACGATGAGGACGTGGCGGCCCTCGAGGTCGGTCTCGATGTCGGGGACACCGACACCGTCGAGGAGGAGCGCGCGCTCCTGCTTGAGGTACTCCATGGTGTTGGCGGCGAAGGCCTCGAGCTGGTGGTTGAGCCCGGCACGGGCCTCGCTCATCGACTCGGTGACGATCGCGGCGTCGAGCGCCGTGCCCGTCGCGACGACCTTCTCTCCCGCCTTGAGGTCGTTGCCCTCGAGGTGGACCACCGTGCCCTCGTGCAGGGTCATGACGTCGTCACCGACGGCGTCGAGCAGGGGGATTCCCGCCGCGAGCAGGATCTCCGGCCCGAGGTTGGGGTAGCGCCCCGAGATCGACGCGGCCGCGTTGACGACGGCGCTCGGTCGACAGGCCACGAGCGCCTCGGCACTCACCTTGTCGATGTCGACGTGGTTGATCACGGCGACGTCACCCGGCTTGAGGCGCTTGGTCAGGTCCTTGGTGCGCGGGTCGACGCGGGCAGGACCGCTGACACCGGCAGGTCCGGGGTCGCGTTCGCGTCGGAGGCGAGTCGTGAAGGGCATCCGTCACATCGTGCCACGCACACGGGGCGCCATCGTGCACGCCTGCGCCGCCGGCGCCGGGTCAGGCGGGCGTGCGGCCGAGGTCGCCGAGGAGGTCGCGGGCATGCTCGCGCGCCGCGTCGCTCTCGCTGCCAGCCATCATCCTGGCGAGCTCGGTGACGCGCTCCTCCCCCACGACCTTGCGCACCCCGCTCCGAGTGACCTTGCCGTCGTCGGCCTTGGACACCACGAGGTGGTGGTCGGCGTGGGCCGCCACCTGGGCGAGGTGGGTGACGACGATGACCTGGGCCGTTGCGGCGAGCGCCGCGAGCCGGGCGCCGACGTCCAGCGCTGCCCGCCCGCCGACACCCGAGTCGACCTCGTCGAACACGAAGGTCGGCACCGACCGGGTGCTGTCGGCCTGGGCCGTCGCGACCTCGATCGCGAGCATCACGCGGGACAGCTCACCCCCGGAGGCGACCTTGCTCACGCTGCGTGGGGTGCCGCCGACGTTGGCGGCGAGCCCGATCTCGACGTCGTCGCCGCCGTGGGGCCCGAGGCGCCCCGGCTGCTCGACCCCGACGACCACCGTCGCCGATCCCATGGCGAGGTGCCCCAGCTCGTCACCGATGCGCTTGGACAGGGCCTTGGCCGCCTTGACGCGCGCAGCCGTGAGGGCGGCCGCGGCGGCAGTGCGATCACGGTCGAGCTGGGCGACCCGCTCCTCCAGGGCGGTGATGCGGTCGTCGTCACCCTCGAGCTCAAGCACGCGGCGGGCGGCCGACTCGCTCCACGCGAGCACCTCGTCGACCGTGTCGCCGTAGCTGCGCGTGAGGTCGGACAGTGCCGACCGGCGCTCCTGCACCCAGACGAGGCGACCGGGGTCGAGGTCGACGTCGGCGACGTAGGCGGCCAGGTCGGAGGCGAGGTCGGTCACCAGGTGCGACACCTCGACGAGGCGGCGCTCGAGCTCGGCCAGGGAGGGGTCGTTGGCGCTCACCTGGGCGAGCGCGGCGCGGGCGGACGCGAGGTCACCCATGACTCCCGCGCTGCCGCCGCCGATGGCGTCGTCGTCGCCGGCGAGGAGAGCCTGCGCCTGCGCCGACCCGGAGCGCAGCTCCTCGGCGTGGGCGAGGCGCTCGTCCTCGGTCCGCAGGCTGACGTCCTCACCGGGCTTCGGCTCGACGGCCTCGATGCGCTCCAGCCCGCGCTGGAGGAGGTCGAGCTCCTGGGCGCGGTCGCGGGCCGCGGAGCGCAGCGACTCGAGCTCGTTCGCGGCAGCCGCGTGGGCGGCATACACCGCGTCGTATGCCGTCCGCACCCGTCCCAGTGGCGCCCCACCGAAGGCGTCGAGCAGCTCGCGGTGCTCCTCGGGACGGCGAAGTCGCCACTGGTCGGCCTGTCCGTGGACGGCCACGAGGTGCTCGCCCAGCTCGCTCAGCACGCCGACGGGAGCGCTGCGGCCGCCGACGTGGGCGCGCGAACGTCCCTCCCCGCTGACCGAGCGCACGAGGACGAGGGTGTCGTCGACGTCGCCCCCGGCCTCCACCGCGCGGGCAGTGGCCGGGTGGTCGGCGGGGACGTCGAAGACGCCCTCGATGACGGCCCGGTCCGAGCCCTCGCGGACGAGGCCCGAGTCCGACCTCGCGCCGAGGAGCAGGCCGAGGCTCGTGACGACCATGGTCTTGCCGGCACCGGTCTCACCGGTCAGCACGGTCAGGCCCGGCCCGAACTCGATGACCGACTCATCGATGATGCCGAGATCCTTGATCCTGATCTCCTGGAGCATGCTCGGCTCAGCCCGCCTGGGGGTCGGAGCCGTTGGCCCGTCGGGCCGCACCGCGCCAGCCGTGCACCGAGAGGTCGAACTTCTCGACGAGGCGGTCGGTGAACGGGGAGGCCGTGAAGCGGGCCAGGCGCACCGGGTCGCTGCTGCGGTGCACCTGGATGCGGGCACCCGGCGGCAGGTCGACCGCGCGCCGCCCGTCGCACCAGACCACGCCAGAACCCTGGGTGCCGGGCACGACCTCGACGGCCAGCTGGCTCTCCGGCCCCACGACGAGCGGCCGGGCGAAGAGCGCGTGGGCACTGATGGGCACCAGCAGCAACGCCTCGACGTCGGGCCACACGACGGGGCCACCGGCCGAGAAGGCGTATGCCGTGGAGCCGGTCGGGGTGGCCATGACCACCCCGTCGCAGCCCCACGTGGAGAGCGGGCGTCCGTCGATCTCGACCGTGAGCTCGATCATCCGCTCGCGCGAGGCCTTCTCGACCGTGACCTCGTTGAGCGCCCAGCTCTCGAAGACGGTCTCACCGTCGTGGAAGGCCACGACCTCGAGGGTCATCCGGTCCTCGACCGCGTAGCTGCGCTCGACGATCCGCTCGACCGTGACGTCGAGGTCGTCCCGCTCGACCTCGGCGAGGAAGCCGACGTGTCCGAAGTTGACCCCGAGCAGCGGCACGCCGGACCCGCGCGACAGCTCTGCGGCGCGCAGGATCGAGCCGTCGCCACCGAGGATGCAGACGAGCTCGCAGCCGGCGGTCGGGTCGGCCGGGTCCGCGGCGACGAGGTCGGGTTGGCCCTCGAGCGGGGTGCCGAGGACCTCGTCGCTGAGGACCGCGACCGAGACCCCTGCCGACGTGAGCCGCTTGACGACGCCGAGGGCGTGGTCGTGGACCTCGGCACGCGAGGGGTGGACGACGAGCAGGATGCGGCGTGGCTGGCTCATGGTCGACCTCCCTTGCTCAGGCCCCGGACGGCTGCGGACAGGGCATCGGGGTCCATCGTGCCCGAGACCCCCGACCGTGCCCACAGGAGGTACTCCGTGTTGCCCTCTCCCCCGCTGATCGGACTGCGCTCCAGACCGTTGACGCCCAGGCCGGCGGCCTCGGCGGCGGTCAGGACGTCGGTGAGGGCCTGGCGACGGTGTCGTGGGTCGGTGACGATGCCGTTCTTGCTCAGCCGCCCTCGACCGACCTCGAACTGGGGCTTGACGAGGAGCACGACGTCGGCGCCGGGAGCGGCCAGCGCGGCGATGGGCGCGAGGACGAGGGTGAGCGAGATGAACGACAGGTCGCCGACGACGAGCTCGAAGGTGCCTCCGAGGTCCTCGGGCCTGACCTCCCGGATGGAGGTGCCGCTCCGCTCGGTCACGCGCGGGTCGTCGCGCAGCTCCGGGACGAGCTGGTCGTGACCGACGTCGAGTGCCACGACGTGGCCCGCACCCCGGGCCAGGAGGACCTGGGTGAAGCCACCGGTCGAGGCGCCGACGTCGAGACAGCGGCGCCCCTCGGCGTCGAGCCCGCGCGCGGCCCACGCGTCGAAGGCGTGCTCGAGCTTGTATGCCGCCCTCCCGACCCACCGCGGTCGGTCGTCCGAGACGACGATCGACGTCGTCTCGTCGGTGGGCTGGGCCGGCTTGGCAGCCGGGCGTCCGTCGACCGTGACGAGGGCACCCTCGATCAGCTCGCGAGCCTCACCGCGCGACCGGGCGAGCCCACGTCGGACGAGCTCGGCGTCGAGTCGGGCGATCTCAGCCCCCGAGGTCGCTCAGGCGACCCTGAAGGGTGCGCTGGACCTGCTCGCCCCGCTCGACCTGGGCGTCGAGGTCGTCCTCCGGCGCCTCGGCGAGGTCCCGGAGGGCGGCATCGATGACGAGGTCGCCCGTCTCCGGCGCCGGGGTGGCTGATGCTGCCCCGGGCGCCGGGGCGGGGCCCTCGTCGGCGACGTCCTCGGTCCGAGCCTCGGGGTCCGCAGCCTCGGTGACCTCGCCGTCCGCAACGGCCCCGACGTGCGCGGTGGGCTCACCGGGCGCTACCTGCTCGTGGGACTCGACCTGCAGCTCGTCGACTCCGTCCGGTCCCTCGTGTCGGTGCTCGCTCACGCGCCGCCCGCCGAGGACGTGGTGGAGCCGGCCGACGTGGAGGCGGTCTCGCTCGGGGTGCTCGTGGCAGCCGTCGATGTGGACGTCTTCTTGGCAGGAGCCTTCTTCGCCGTCGACGTCTTCTTCGCCGTCGAGCTCGCGGTGGAGGTCTTCTTGGCGGGAGCCTTCTTCGCCGTCGAGCTCGCGGCGGAGGCCCTCTTGGCCGGCGCCTTCTTCGCAGTCGAGTTCGCGGTGGAGGCCCTCTTGGCTGGCGCCTTCTTCGCCGTCGAGGCCTTCGTCGCGGTCGACGCAGACGTTGCCGACGTCTTGGCCGGCACCTTCTTGGCGGCAGACTTCGTGCTCGCGGACGTCTTCGCGGTGGTCGTCGTGGCCGGGGCCTTCTTCGCCGGCGCCTTCTTGGCCGTCAAGGACTTCCTCGCCGTCGACGTCTTGAGCGCCGACCGTGCCGGACGCCGGCTCGGAGCCGGTTCGCTCGCCGGGACGGCGTCGGCGACAGACCCACCTGCGGAGTCGGCGATCTTGGCCACGCCGGTCGCCGCACCCGCTGCCGCGCCCGACGCAGCTGCGCTCGAACGGCCCGACAGAGACGACGCGAGGTCCTCGACCTGCCCACGCAGCGACTGCACGGTGACAGCCATCGACGACAGCTCCTGCTGGAGGGTGGCCACGTCGAGACGACCGACTGCCTTGTCGACCTCGGAGCGCACCAGGGCGACCAGGTTCTTGCGGTTGGTGTTCGCAGCCGCGACGAGGTCGTCGGCGAGCTTGCTCGCCTGCTTCGTGACCTTCTTGGGCGACAGGTCATTGTTGGTGAGGGCGACGAACTCCGCCGCGGCCTCCTTGGCCGCGCTCCTCGTCATCTCGCCGAGTCCGGAGGCGAGCTCGACGTATCCCTTGATCGACCGCTGGGCCATGGATCCTCCTGTGAGTTCGTGGTGGTTCCGCCCCACGCTACTCGTCGGCGTGCCCACGCAGAGCCGAGTCACTCCGTGAGGGCTGCGAGTCCTTCTGGCAGCGGCCTGCTCACGTCGCCGGCCGAGGAGCCGTCACGTGCGGCCCACTCTTCGCGCAGTGCCGACGACGCGGGCTCGAGCGACTCGACCTCCTCGAGGAGCGCACGAAGGTCGGGCGCGATCCACGTCGGTCGGCTCTCGGGCGGCGCAGAGACCGCATCGTGCACACCGTGGACGCCACTGAGAACCAGCAAGGAGTCCATGCCGGCGTGGTGCGCTCCCTCGATGTCGGTCTCGAGCCGGTCACCGATCGCGAGCACCCGTTCGGGTGCGACACCGAGTCGCTCGGCACACATGAGGTAGAGCGGTTCGTCCGGCTTGCCCGCGACGAGGTCGGGGCCGCGACCCACGGCAGCACCCACGGCCAGCACGAGGGCGCCGTTGCCCGGTGCGAACCCCGAAGCGGTGGGCAACGTGTGGTCCGTGTTCGTCGCGAGCCAGAGGGCGCCCTGCTGGACGGCGTATGCCGCCTGGGCCAGGTCGTCCGCGGTCACGTCGCTGCCGTAGCCCTGAACCACGGCGGCCGGGTCGTCGGCCGCCGAGAACACGGGGACGTATCCCCTCTCGCGCAACGCCTCGGCCACGCCATCTCCCCCGACGGCGAGCACAGCGGCACCGACCGCGACGTGCCGGGTGAGCAGCCACGCCGCCGCCTGGCTGCTCGTGGCCACCGACGAGTCATCCACGTCGAGCCCCAGCCGACGCAGGTGCTCGCCCACCTCCGACGGGGGCCGGGATGCGTTGTTGGTGGCGTACTGGATCGGTATGCCGGCCACGGACAGGGACTCCACGGCATACGGCACTGCGGGGTCACCGCGGTAGACGACACCGTCGAGGTCGCAGACGATCGCGTCGTAGCGGTCGACGAGCCTCACTCGCGGACCTCGTCCTCCTCGTCGGCACCGTCGAGCAGGTCCGTCATGCTGACCCCGTCCAGCTCCTCGAGGCGTTCGACGGCGTCGGTCTCGTACTCGGTGTCGGCCTCGGCAGCCTTCTCGAACCACTCGCGAGCCTCGGCCGTCCGACCCAGGCCGAGCAGGGTGTCGGCGTAGGCGTAGGCCAGACGAGGTTGGTTCGACTTCTTCAGCTGCGGGATCTGCAGGGCGACGAGGGCGGCATCGGTCTGCCCGAGGTCGCGGCGGATGCCGGACACGACGATCGCCAGCTCCACCTTGTCCTGCGTGGGCAGCCGCCTGGCCTCCGGCGACTGCGCCAGGTCGAGGGCCCGCTCGTGGCGACCGAGCCCTCGCTCGCAGTCGACCATGAGGGGAATGAGGTGGTCCGAGCCGCTGATCCGGCGGACCGTGCGGAACTCACCCAGGGCGCGGGCGAAGTCACCGGTGCGGTAGGCCACCATGCCCAGCGCCTCCCGCGCAGCCGGCACGCGACCGGCACGACGGACCGCCGTCTCGGCGTGCGCCATCGCGCCGTCGAAGTCCTCGGCCTCGAGCAGGGCCGCCACCATGACGAGGTGCTGGGCCACGCCGTCGGCGTTCTCCTTGCTCAGGGTGCGCAGCTGGTGGTGGACCGAGCGGTCGAGCTCCTTGCCGGTGACCCCGTCAGGGATGCTCGGCTCCGGGCGCCGGGGACCCTTGGGCGCGAGGCGCGAACCGCCTCGCTGCTCCTGGTCACGGTCGACGCCGCCGCGGGTGGGTCGGCCCGTGTCCCGACGGTCGTCGCGACCGCCGCCACGGGGAGACCGGTCGTCCCGGCGATCGTCTCGCCGATCACCCCGGGCGGCACCACGCGGTGCACCGTCATCCTCACGGCGGGCTCCGCCGGTAGCACCGCGATCGTCTCGCTGCGGGCGACCGGCGCCCCGTGGGCCTCGGCCGCTGGCGTCGCGACCGCGCGAACCCTGGCCGCCGGGGCCGCCACGACGGGACTCGTCCCGCCCACCGTCACGACGTGGTCCACGGTTCTCGTCGGTCATCGAAAGCCTCCAGGCAGATCGGGCGGCGGACGTCGCCGCAGGAGCAGGTGCAGTCTAGGGGCCCCGGCACTCTGGCCGGCCGTGGTCGCCGTCGACCCGGTGTCCAGGGCTCCCGACCACAGGTGAATAAGGTCGGAAATGAGAAATGGCCCGCCGGGTGGGCGGGCCATTTCTGGAATGTTTGTCCGGCTGCGTCCTACTCTCCCACACCGTCACCAGTGCAGTACCATCGGCGCTGAAGGGCTTAGCTTCCGGGTTCGGAATGGAGCCGGGCGTTTCCCCTTCGCTATGACAGCCGAAACTCTATGGAGATGTCGGTGGTTCTTTCCCCCTGGTCACGTCGCACCGGGTTCGGTGGCGTGGTCGGGGGGTTCCCGACCGTATCTCGGGAACTGCACAGTGGACGCGAGCACAACAAAATCTTTTGGTGTGTATCAAGTTATCGGCTTATTAGTACCAGTCAGCTACATGCATTACTGCACTTCCACGTCTGGCCTATCAACCCAGTAGTCTAGCTGGGAGCCTCTCGGACACGAGGTCCATGGAAATCTCATCTTGAAGCGTGCTTCCCGCTTAGATGCTTTCAGCGGTTATCACTTCCGAACGTAGCTAATCAGCGGTGCTCTTGGCAGAACAACTGACACACCAGAGGTTCGTCCATCCCGGTCCTCTCGTACTAGGGACAGCCCTTCTCAAATTTCCTACGCGCACAGCGGATAGGGACCGAACTGTCTCACGACGTTCTAAACCCAGCTCGCGTACCGCTTTAATGGGCGAACAGCCCAACCCTTGGGAGAGACTCCACCCCCAGGATGCGACGAGCCGACATCGAGGTGCCAAACCATGCCGTCGATATGGACTCTTGGGCAAGATCAGCCTGTTATCCCCGGGGTACCTTTTATCCGTTGAGCGACGGCGCTTCCACAAGCCACCGCCGGGTCACTAGTTCCGACTTTCGTCCCTGCTCGACATGTCTGTCTCGCAGTCAAGCTCCCTTGTGCACTTACACTCAAAACCTGATTACCAACCAGGCTGAGGGAACCTTTGAGCGCCTCCGTTACCTTTTAGGAGGCAACCGCCCCAGTTAAACTACCCACCAGGCAATGTCCCTGATCCGGATCACGGACCGAGGTTAGATATCCAGAACGACCAGAGTGGTATTTCAACGTTGACTCCACCGACACTGGCGTGCCGGCTTCACAGTCTCCCACCTATCCTACACAAGCCGTACCGAACACCAATACCAAGCTATAGTAAAGGTCCCGGGGTCTTTCCGTCCTGCTGCGCGTAACGAGCATCTTTACTCGTAGTGCAATTTCGCCGAGTTCATGGTTGAGACAGTGGAGAAGTCGTTACGCCATTCGTGCAGGTCGGAACTTACCCGACAAGGAATTTCGCTACCTTAGGATGGTTATAGTTACCACCGCCGTTTACTGGGGCTTAAATTCTGAGCTTCGACCCCGAAGGATCTAACCCGTCCTCTTAACCTTCCAGCACCGGGCAGGCGTCAGTCCGTATACATCGTCTTGCGACTTAGCACGGACCTGTGTTTTTAGTAAACAGTCGCTTCTCCCTGGTCTCTGCGGCCGTTCGGGCTAGTTCGTGAAGAACTTCACCCTCTGGGCCCCCCTTCTCCCGAAGTTACGGGGGTATTTTGCCGAATTCCTTAACCATGATTCACTCGATCGCCTTGGTATTCTCTACCTAACCACCTGAGTCGGTTTGGGGTACGGGCGGCTCGAACCTCGCTAGAAGATTTTCTTGGCAGCATAGGATCACCCTGCTTCCCGCATTCGCGGTCACTATCAGGTCTCAGGACATGTGTGAGACGGATTTGCCTATCTCACTCCCTACACCCTTGGACGTGGACTACCATCGCCACGCGGAGGCTACCTTCCTGCGTCTCTCCATCGCTTGACTACTACCAGATCGGGTCGCGCGCTCCGCCCGCATCGGTCCGAAGACGTCAGCGGGTTTCAGGCGCTTAGCATCAAAAGGTTCGTCATGGGCGGTTCTTCGCCGGTTCCGGAATATCAACCGGATGTCCATCGACTACGCCTGTCGGCCTCGCCTTAGGTCCCGACTTACCCAGGGCAGATTAGCTTGACCCTGGAACCCTTGGTTATTCGGCGGACGGGTTTCTCGCCCGTCATTCGCTACTCATGCCTGCATTCTCACTCGTGTGGCCTCCACGGCTGGATCACTCCGCCGCTTCCCTGGCCACACGACGCTCCCCTACCCATCAACACGCTTGGACCACCAACCCGCAGGTGTGGTGGCCGGGCAATATGTCAATGCCACAGCTTCGGTGGTGTGCTTGAGCCCCGCTACATTGTCGGCGCGGAATCACTTGACCAGTGAGCTATTACGCACTCTTTAAAGGGTGGCTGCTTCTAAGCCAACCTCCTGGTTGTCAGTGCAACTCCACATCCTTTCCCACTTAGCACACGCTTTGGGACCTTAGCTGGTGGTCTGGGCTGTTTCCCTCTCGACTACGGAGCTTATCCCCCGCAGTCTCACTGCCACGCTCTCACTTACCGGCATTCGGAGTTTGGCTAACGTCAGTAACCTGGTGAGGCCCATCGGCTATCCAGTAGCTCTACCTCCGGTAAGAAACACGTGACGCTGCACCTAAATGCATTTCGGGGAGAACCAGCTATCACGGAGTTTGATTGGCCTTTCACCCCTACCCACAGCTCATCCCCTCAGTTTTCAACCTAAGTGGGTTCGGTCCTCCACGACGTCTTACCGTCGCTTCAACCTGGCCATGGGTAGATCACTCCGCTTCGGGTCTAGACCCAGCGACTCATTCGCCCTATTCGGACTCGCTTTCGCTACGGCTTCCCCACACGGGTTAACCTCGCCACTGAGCACTAACTCGCAGGCTCATTCTTCAAAAGGCACGCTGTCACCCCACAAGGAGGCTCCAACGGATTGTAGGCACACGGTTTCAGGATCTATTTCACTCCCCTCCCGGGGTACTTTTCACCTTTCCCTCACGGTACTTGTCCGCTATCGGTCACCAGGGAATATTTAGGCTTAGCGGGTGGTCCCGCCAGATTCACACGGGATTTCTCGGGCCCCGTGTTACTTGGGATAACTCTCTGAAGTTCACGATGTTTCGTCTACGGGGGTCGCACCCTCTGTGCCGGGCCATTCAATGCCCTTCGACTACACCGCGAATTTTTGACTCCATGCCGGGATGTCAGTCCCGGCCGAGAGGTCCCACGACCCCGTACCTGCAACGCCTGACAGCTATCACACAGATACGGTTTAGCCTCTTCCGCTTTCGCTCGCCACTACTCACGGAATCGCGGTTGCTTTCTCTTCCTGTGGGTACTGAGATGTTTCACTTCCCCACGTTCCCTCTACTCACCCTATGTGTTCAGATGAGAGTGACTGGACTTGCCTCCAGCCGGGTTTCCCCATTCGGAAATCCACGGATCACAGTCTGGTTATCGACTCCCCGTGGCTTATCGCAGATTCCTACGTCCTTCTTCGGTTCCTGGTGCCAAGGCATCCACCGTGCGCCCTTAAAAACTTGATACGCAAAGATAAAGATGCTCGCGTCCACTGTGTAGTTCTCAACATACGGGCGGCCCGCCACCTACGCTGCCATGCCTACCCGCTCCCCCATGAGGGAGCCAGCGGTTCACCAGCGGTGACGGTCCTGACCGGATACCGGCCTGAGTTTCGAGCTTGCGCCCGAGCCCTCAGGACCCAACAACGTGTCAGGCGCCGACCCACCCACCACCACGTTCCAACCACGACAAAAGCCGAGGTGTACTTGCGTGCGATGCACGAGACGACGCCAAATAATCGATGTTCCACCCTTGAGCACCTGCTGCCCCACAGTCGGGGACAGACCAGGCTCTGGACGCTTGCGCGCCAGTGCTCCTTAGAAAGGAGGTGATCCAGCCGCACCTTCCGGTACGGCTACCTTGTTACGACTTAGTCCCAATCGCCAGTCCCACCTTCGACGGCTCCCTCCACAAGGGTTGGGCCACCGGCTTCGGGTGTTACCGACTTTCGTGACTTGACGGGCGGTGTGTACAAGGCCCGGGAACGTATTCACCGCAGCGTTGCTGATCTGCGATTACTAGCGACTCCAACTTCATGGGGTCGAGTTGCAGACCCCAATCCGAACTGAGACCGGTTTTTTGGGATTCGCTCCACCTTGCGGTTTCGCAGCCCTTTGTACCGGCCATTGTAGCATGTGTGAAGCCCAAGACATAAGGGGCATGATGATTTGACCTCATCCCCACCTTCCTCCGAGTTGACCCCGGCAGTCTCCTATGAGTCCCCACCATCACGTGCTGGCAACATAGAACGAGGGTTGCGCTCGTTGCGGGACTTAACCCAACATCTCACGACACGAGCTGACGACAACCATGCACCACCTGTATACCGACCTTGCGGGGCACCCATCTCTGGATGTTTCCGGTATATGTCAAGCCTTGGTAAGGTTCTTCGCGTTGCATCGAATTAATCCACATGCTCCGCCGCTTGTGCGGGCCCCCGTCAATTCCTTTGAGTTTTAGCCTTGCGGCCGTACTCCCCAGGCGGGGAACTTAATGCGTTAGCTGCGGCACGGATCTCGTGGAATGAGACCCACACCTAGTTCCCAACGTTTACGGCATGGACTACCAGGGTATCTAATCCTGTTCGCTCCCCATGCTTTCGCTTCTCAGCGTCAGTAGTGGCCCAGAGACCTGCCTTCGCCATCGGTGTTCCTCCTGATATCTGCGCATTTCACCGCTACACCAGGAATTCCAGTCTCCCCTACCACACTCTAGTCTGCCCGTACCCACTGCAAGTCCGGGGTTGAGCCCCGGATTTTCACAGCAGACGCGACAAACCGCCTACAAGCTCTTTACGCCCAATAATTCCGGACAACGCTCGCACCCTACGTATTACCGCGGCTGCTGGCACGTAGTTAGCCGGTGCTTCTTCTGCAGGTACCGTCACTTGCGCTTCTTCCCTGCTGAAAGAGGTTTACAACCCGAAGGCCGTCATCCCTCACGCGGCGTCGCTGCATCAGGCTTTCGCCCATTGTGCAATATTCCCCACTGCTGCCTCCCGTAGGAGTCTGGGCCGTGTCTCAGTCCCAGTGTGGCCGGTCGCCCTCTCAGGCCGGCTACCCGTCATCGCCTTGGTGAGCCATTACCTCACCAACAAGCTGATAGGCCGCGAGTCCATCCCAGACCGAAAAACTTTCCAGACACTCACCATGCGGTGGCGTCTCGTATCCGGTATTAGACGCCGTTTCCAGCGCTTATTCCAGAGTCAGGGGCAGGTTACTCACGTGTTACTCACCCGTTCGCCACTGCTCACCCAAGAGCAAGCTCTCGAGATCACCGTTCGACTTGCATGTGTTAAGCACGCCGCCAGCGTTCGTCCTGAGCCAGGATCAAACTCTCCGTTGATGACTGCAATCCCCCACCCAAAAGGCGGAGAAAAACATTATCCCAAAAGGATGATTGAAAACCTGGCTGAGCAAGAACAACCAGCAAAAACTGCTGAATGATCATTGTCAACCAAAGGAAAAAAATTCGTTCGCCACGACAACAACACCACCCGAACGGGCAGCGCCACCATCGCCACGAGACGAGGTATTGGCATCGATTTTTGACACGCTGTTGAGTTCTCAAGGAACGGACGCACACCATCAACCAACCCAACAGGGCCAGCATCCAGGGCAACTGCTCAAACCTACCCACGGCCACACTTGGGCGTCAAACCCGGCCTCGTCCCTCTCAGGACCGCCGGATCCGACTGCGCTTGGATCTTCGCGGGGTACCAACCGTAGCAGCCTGTGGGCCGCGCTCCAAACCGGCGTTTCCGCTGGTCCTGACGGTCGGTCTCTCCCAACCGTCACACCTCGCGGCGTGACGCTGTCGCCGGCGTCTCCACCGTCTCGAGCTGTTGGGGCCAACCCCGGGACCGGCCTACTTCGTGCGGGGCCGTGGGCCCTGCGCAGTGGTGTCCGTTCCTCCCTCTCGGGCTGACATCGAGAACATTAGATGACGTCCGCAGCAGATTCCAAATCGGGCCCCGCCGACCACCGTGGGAACGGCGTCGCAGGGCCCGATTGCGGTGTGCGAGAGGCGTTCTAGCCCTTTCGACCCGCGGCCATCGACTTGCGGCCACGGCGCAGGATGACCACGGATCCGTGGAGGAAGTGCTCGTCCGACAGAGCGAGCTCCGGGTCGGTGACCTTCACGCCGTTGACCGATGCTCCGCCGTCGCCGATCGCCCGCCGCGCGGCGTTGCGGGACTCGACGAGCCCGACGGCGACGAGGGCGTCGGTCATCGTCATCCCCGGCGAGACCTCTCCCCCGGGCAGCTCCGCGGTGGCATCGCCCAGGGTGCGTGCGTCGAGGGCGGCGAGGTCACCCTTGCCGAAGAGCGCCTCGGACGCCGCCTGCACCGCCACGGTCGCCTCCGCCCCGTGCACCAGGGTCGTCACGTCAGCGGCGAGCGTCCGCTGCGCCGCCCGCCTGAAGGGCTCCTCCGCCACCTGTCGTTCGAGCTCGGCCACCTCGTCCCGGGTGCGGTCCGTGAAGATGCGCAGCAGCTTGACGACGGAGGCGTCCTCGACGTTGAGCCAGTACTGGTAGAAGGCGTAGGGGCTCGTCATGTCGGACGAGAGCCAGACGGCGTTGCCTTCGCTCTTGCCGAACTTGTTGCCGGCGGCGTCGGTGACGAGCGGCGTCGTCAGGAGGTGGACCGACTCCCCCTCGACCTTGTGGATGAGGTCGGACCCGGCGGTGAGGTTGCCCCACTGGTCCTGCCCACCTGTCTGGAGGGTGCACCCGTGCGCGCGGTAGAGCTCGAGGAAGTCGAGTCCCTGGAGGATCTGGTAGCTGAACTCGGTGTAGGAGATGCCCTCGTCGGAGTTGAGGCGGGCGGCGACCGCGTCCTTCTTGACCATCTGGTTGACCCGGAAGTGCTTGCCGATGTCGCGCAGGAAGTCGAGGGCCGTCATGGGGGCGGTCCAGTCGAGGTTGTTGACCATGATCGCGGCGTTCTCGCCCTCGAAGTCGAGGAAGGGCTGCACCTGCTGCTGGATCCGCCCGACCCACTCTGCGGTCTGCTCCTTGGTCTTGAGGACGCGTTCGGAGCTCGGCCGGGGGTCGCCGATGAGCCCGGTCGACCCACCCACGAGGCAGATCACCCGGTGGCCGGCGCGCTGGAGGTGGCGCAGCACGATGAGCTGGACGAGGTTGCCGAAGTGCAGGGAGGGTGCGGTGGGGTCGAAGCCGCAGTAGGCGGTGATCGGGCCCTGGGTCAGGGCGTCACGCAGCGCGCCCTCGTCGGTGGTCTGCGCCACGAGACCACGCCACTGCAGCTCGGCAAGGATGTCGTTCACGGGCGTCAGCCTGCCACGGCGAACTCGGTGGCCGACGCACCGCGTCGCCCTGTGGGATGTGAGGCGTGCCCGCTCCCGAGCTCCTACTCATGGCGACCTGGTTCTCCTCACCACGCGGACACGCCCTCGCACCCCTCGGCGCCAGGGCCGTCGCCCAGGCACTCGCGGACTGACAGACTGCGGCACATGGGTGAGCGGACGGCATACGAAGGGTTCATCGCGGGTCTGCCCAAGGCAGAGCTGCACGTGCACCACGTGGGCTCCGCCCGGCCGGAGACCGTCGCGCGGCTGGCCGAGCGACACCCCGACTCCGGTGTGCCACAGGGGATCGAGGCGCTGCGCGACTTCTACGTCTTCTCGGACTTCGCGCACTTCATCGACGTCTACCTCGCCGTCGTGTCGCTGCTCCGGACGCCCGAGGACATCCACCTCCTGACCTACGAGGTGGCCGAAGGCCTTGCGGCACAGCAGGTTCGCTATGCCGAGCTCACGATGACGCCGTTCACGAGTGTGCGCATGGGGATCCCGATCGAGGCCTACACAGAGGCGATCGAGGATGCCCGCCGAGCAGCCGAACGCGACCTCGGTGTGGTGCTCCGGTGGATCTACGACATCCCGGGCGAGGCCGGCCTCGCCTCCGCGGACGCGACCCTCGGCTACGCCATCGACCACGGGCCGGAGTCGCTCATCGGCTTCGGTCTGGGCGGTCCGGAGGTCCCACGCCCGCAGTTCAAGCCGCACTTCGACCGTGCTCGCGCAGCCGGACTCCGCTCGCTCCCCCACGCCGGCGAGTCGACCGACGCGCAGTCCGTCTGGGACGCTCTCGACGCCCTCGGGGCCGAGCGCATCGGTCACGGCATCCGGTCGATCGACGACCCGCGCCTCATCGAGCGCCTCGTCGCCGAAGGCATCCCCCTCGAGGTGTGCCCCACGTCGAACCTCGCCACCCGCTGCGTGGAGAGCCTCGAGGACCATCCCCTTCGCGCGCTGCGCGACGCCGGAGTCGTCGTCACCGTCAACAGCGACGACCCGCCGATGTTCGGCACCACCCTCAACCGGGAGTACGCCATCGCGGCAGACCTGCTCGACCTCGACGAGCGTGGTCTGGCCGACCTCGCGACGACGGCGGTCGACGTGAGCTGTGCGCCAGACGCCGTCAAGCAGCGCATCCGCGCGGAGATCAGCGCGTACGTCGGCGAGTGACCCCGGGCCGGTAGGCGCTCACGCTCGGCTCCCCGTCGAGCCAGAACCGATAGGGGTATGCCGTCCCGTCGCCTCCCGGCCCGCTCACCCCGACACGTGGTCCGGTGCGGATCCGCGCGCGGTCGACCGCCTCGGCCGGTGGCTCGAACCGCACCGCACCCCCGTCGCAGACGTCGGCGCCGTCGTGCGACCGGTCGATCGCCAGCGTGGAGGTGAGCCGGGCCGGACCACGTGCCCAGTCGCGCGGTCGGACCCCTGCCCGACGCGCCGCGGCCACGTCGTGACCCTCGACCACCTCACCGGCCCGCAGCAGCACCGCCGCCGCACTCCCCTCGTCGCCGCAGACCACGTTGGCGCACCAGTGCATGCCGTAGCTGAAGTAGACGTAGAGGTGACCGGCCATGCCGAACATCACCTCCGTGCGCGGCGTCCGTCCCCGGTAGGCGTGGGACCCCGGGTCCGTGCCCTCGCCGGTGTAGGCCTCGACCTCCGTGAGCCTCACGGTGACCCCGCCGTGGGTGAGTCGGCACCCGAGCAGCTCGGGCGCCACGACCGGCGCGGGACGGGCGAAGAACGCCCGCTCCAGCCTCACCGGACGACGGGCAGCGACGTCGCCCAGGCACGGGCCTCGTCGCGCTGAGTCTCGACCCTCGCCAGCTGCTCGGCAACGCGAGCCGGCGCCGTGCCGCCCTTGGCGTCCCTCGAGGCCAGGGAGCCGTCGACGGACAGGACGTCGCGCACGCCGGGTGTGAGGTGCTCGGAGATGCCGGACAGGTCGTCGTCGGAGAGGTCCCACAGCTCGATCCCCCGTGACTCGCAGACCCGGACGCACTCCCCCGCCACCTCGTGGGCGACGCGGAACGGCACACCCTCGCGGACCAGCCACTCGGCGATGTCGGTGGCGAGGGAGAAGCCCTGTGGCGCAAGGGACTCGAGGCGCTCGGTGTCGAACACGAGGGTGTCGACCATGCCGCTGAAGGCAGGGAGGAGGACCTCGAGCGTGTCGATGGAGTCGAAGACCGGCTCCTTGTCCTCCTGCAGGTCACGGTTGTAGGCCAGCGGCAGGCCCTTGAGCGTGGTGAGGAGTCCGGTCAAGTTGCCCACGAGCCGGCCGGCCTTCCCGCGCGCGAGCTCGGCGACGTCAGGGTTCTTCTTCTGCGGCATGATGCTCGACCCAGTCGAGTAGGCGTCGTCGAGGGTGACGAAGCCGAACTCCTTGGTCGCCCAGAGGATGACCTCCTCGGCGATCCGCGACAGGTCGACGGCGACCATCGTCGTCACAAACGCGAACTCGGCCACGACGTCCCTCGCCGCAGTGCCGTCGATCGAGTTCTCGACGGCGCCGGCGAAGCCCAGGTCGGCCGCGACGGCCTCCGGGTCGAGCCCGAGCGAGCTGCCCGCGAGGGCGCCCGAGCCGTAGGGGCTGAGAGAAGCCCGCGCGTCCCAGTCACGCAACCGCTCCACGTCACGCAGCAGCGGCCACGCGTGGGCCAGCAGGTGGTGGGCGAGCAGCACCGGCTGCGCGTGCTGGAGGTGGGTGCGGCCGGGCATGGCGACGCCGGGGTGGCGCCCGGCCTGGGCGACCAGCGCGTCGACGACGTCGACGACGAGCCCTGCGACCGTGCGGGCGTGCTCCCGCAGGTACATGCGGACCAGCGTCGCGACCTGGTCGTTGCGCGAGCGGCCGGCCCGGAGACGACCACCGACGTCGGCGCCGGCGCGCTCGATGAGGCCACGCTCGAGGGCGGTGTGGACGTCCTCGTCGTCCGGGCCCGGGGCGAAGGTGCCCGACTCCACGTCGGCCGCGAGCCGGTCGAGCGCGGCGAGCATGGTCGCGAGGTCGTCGTCGGCGAGCAGCCCGGCGCCGTGCAGCACCCGGGCGTGGGCACGCGACCCGGCGATGTCGTGCAGCGCGAGCCGCCAGTCGAAGTGCGTCGACCGCGACAGCTCGGCGAGAGCGTCGGCCGGGCCGCCGCTGAAGCGACCTCCCCACAGGCTCAGACCGGCCTGCTGCGTCTTGTCGCCAACGTGCTCGCCTGCGTGCTCGCTCACGCGTTCTCCCTCCGGGTGTAGCCCATGAGCCTGGCGGCGACCTTGCGCGACGCCGCGGCTCCTGTCGTGATGATCATGATGGTGTCGTCTCCCGCGATCGTGCCGACCACGCCGGGGACACTCGTGTGGTCGATGGCCGAGGCCAGGAAGTTCGCCGCCCCGGGCGGGGTGCGCAGCACGACGAGGTTGACGGAGACCTCGGCCGAGACGAGGAGCTCGTGACAGCGCTGGGCCAGCCGGCTCGACGTCTCCTCCTCGTCCGGAGCGACGCGGACGGTGCGGTCGCCGCCCTCGCCGGGGACGGCATACACGAGGTTCTTGCCGACACGGACCTTCTCGGCACCGACGTCGACGAGGTCTCGCGACAGGGTCGCCTGGGTGACGTCGATCCCGTCCTGACCCAGGATGCCGAGCAGCTCGGTCTGCGAACGGACCGGACGGCTCGAGAGGATCTCGACGATGCGGCGCTGGCGTCCGGTGCGGCTGGACGAGACGGTCATCGGCCCAGTCCCCCGCTCTTCTCGAGGAGCCAGGACAGCACGGCCTTCTGCGCGTGCAGCCGGTTCTCGGACTCGTCCCAGACGACCGACTGCGGTCCGTCGATGACGGAGGCGTCGACCTCGAAGCCGCGGTAGGCGGGCAGGCAGTGGAGGAAGATCGCGTCCGGCTTGGCCTTCGCCATGAGCTCGGCACTCACGGCATACGGGGCGAAGGGGCTCGCCGAGCCCTGACGGGACTTCTTCTCCTTCTCGAAGCCCATCGAGACCCAGGTGTCCGTCGCGACGACGTCGGCCCCGGTCACGGCCTCGGCGGGGTCCTCGACGACCGTCACCGAGCCACCCGTCGTCGCCGCGATCTCGGCAGCGCGGGCCAGCAGCGGCGGCGACGGCTGGTAGTCGGCAGGCGTGCCGACGCGGACGTGGAGGCCCGACATCGCCATGCCCAGCAGGTAGCTGTGGCTCATGTTGTTGGCGCCGTCGCCGACGTAGGCGAAGGTCAGCCCCGCGAGGGTCCCCTTGTGCTCCTTGATCGTGAGGAGGTCGGCGAGGATCTGGCAGGGATGGAACTCGTCGGTCAGGGCGTTGACGACGGGCACGCTCGAGTGCGCGGCCATCTCCTCGATGCGCTCCTGACCGTAGGTGCGCCACACGATGACCTTGGCCTCGCGCGTGAGCACCCGGGCGACGTCGGCGATCGACTCACGCACACCGACCTGCGCGAGCTTGCCGTCGATGACGAGGGGGAAGCCGCCGAGGTGGGCGATCGCGGCGGCGAAGGACACCTGGGTGCGCAGCGTCTGCTTGTCGAAGAGCACCGCGACGACCTCGGGCCCCTCGAGGCTCCGGTCGCTGAACGGACGCGCCTTGATGGCCGCGGCGCGCTCGAGGATCTCTGCCTGCTCGGCCGGGGTGACGTCGTCGTCCCGGAGGAAGTGCCTGGGCGTGGTGGTCATGAGTTCGACTCCTTGGCGGTGGCGATGAGCGAGGGAAGGGCGGCGACGAAGAGGTCGAGCTCCTCGGCGGTGACGACGAGCGGTGGGACGAGCCGGATGGCGTCCGGCGCGACGGCGTTGACGAGGAAGCCCGCCTCGCGGGCCGCTGCGGCGATGTCGGCAGAGAGGTCCGAGCGCAGGACGATCGCCCGCAGCAGCCCCCGGCCCCGGACGCCGACGATGTCGGGGTGCTCGAGTGCCGCGACGGCCGCCACGAGGTGCTCTCCCATCGCCGTGACGTGCCCGAGCAGCTGCTCGGACTCGATCGTCGAGAGCACGCTGAGCCCGGCGGCCGCGACGAGCGGGTTGCCGCTGAACGTCGAGCCGTGCTGGCCGGCGGTGAGGAGACCGGTGACGTGGGCGCCGAAGGTCACGAGGGCTCCGATGGGGAGGCCTCCGCCGAGCCCCTTGGCGAGGGTGATCGCGTCCGGGACGATCCCGCTCTCCTGGAACCCGAACCAGTCGCCGGTGCGACCGATGCCGGTCTGGACCTCGTCGATGACGAGCAGCGCACCCGCCGCCGTGGTCACCTCACGGGCGGCACGCAGGTATGCCGGGTCGGCGACGACCGCTCCCGCCTCACCCTGGACCGGCTCGAGCACGACGGCTGCGGTGTCCGTCGTGACAGCGCCGCGCAGGGCGTCGATGTCGTTGTTGGGCACGTGGGTGACGTCGGGGATGAGGGGCGCGAAGGGCTCGCGGTAGGCGGCCTTGTGCGTCAGGGCGAGGGCCCCCGTGGTGCGGCCGTGGAAGGCGCCCTCGGCGGCGACGATGCCCGTGCGGCCGGTGCGCCGGGACAGCTTGATGGCGCCCTCGACCGCCTCGGCACCGGAGTTGGCGAAGAACACCCCGGAGCCCTCGGGCGCGCCGGCGATGGCGAGCAACCGCTCGGCGAGCTCGATCTGGACGCGTGAGGTGTAGAAGTTCGAGATGTGCGCCATCTCGCCGATCTGCTTGGAGACCGCTGCGACGAGGGCTGGGTGGTTGTGCCCCAGCGCGTTGACCGCGATCCCGCCGACGAGGTCGAGGTAGCGCTTGCCGTCGGTGTCCCACACCCAGGGACCGGCGCCACGCTCGAGGACGAGCTGCGGAGTCCCGAAGACGGGGATGAGCGAGTGGGCGTAGCGGTCGAGCAGCTCGGGCTGGCTTCCGGTGCCGCTGGGGGTGCTCGTGCGGGGTCCCCGCGAAGTATTGGAGGAGCGAAGCGGGGCGGGTCCCACGTTCGGCGTGGGCGAACTTCGTGGGGTGTTCATGCGTCCTCCTCGATGAGGGTGCCGATGCCCGCCGAGGTGAAGACCTCGAGGAGCAGCGAGTGCGGTTCGCGGCCGTCGATAACGTGGGCCTGCGGGACGCCGTCCTCGACGGCCCGGATGCAGGCCTCGAGCTTGGGGATCATCCCGGAGTCGACGCGGGTCAGCAGCTCGCGCGCCTGGCTCAGGGGCAGGGTCGAGAGCAGGGAGGACCGGTCGGGCCACGCGGCATACACGCCCTCGACGTCCGTGAGGACGACGAGCTTGCGCGCGCCGAGAGCGGCTGCTAGCGCAGCGGCCGCGGTGTCGGCGTTGACGTTGAGGACCTGGCCGTCGTGGTCGAGGTCCGGGGCGATCGTGGACACGACGGGGATGCGGCCGGCGTCGAGCAGGTCGACGACCGCCTTCGTGTTGACCGAGACGACGTCGCCGACGAGCCCGAGGTCCTCCTCGACTCCATCCACGACGACCCCCCGACGGCGGGCGCCGAAGAGGGCGCCGTCCTCTCCGGAGAGCCCTACGGCCAGTGGTCCGTGCTGGTTGAGCAGGCCGACGAGCTCGCGACCGACTTGGCCGGTGAGGACCATGCGCACGACGTCCATGACCTCGGGGGTGGTGACGCGCAGACCGCCCTTGAACTCGCTCTCGAGCCCGAGCCGGTCGAGCATCGCCTTGATCTGGGGACCGCCGCCGTGGACGACGACGGGGCGCAGTCCGGCATACCGGAGGAAGGCGATGTCCTGTGCGAAGGCGAGCTTGAGCTCGTCGTCGACCATGGCGTTGCCGCCGTACTTGACGACGACGAGCGCACCGCGGAACGCCTCGAGCCACGGCAGTGCCTCGACGAGGGTGCTCGCCTTGAGCCGGGTCAGGTCGTCGATCACGGGGAGGTCCTCACGTGCTGTAGGCGGAGTTCTCGTGGACGTACTCGTGGGTGAGGTCGTTGGTCCACACCGTCGCGGTGGCGTCGCCGGCGTGGAGGTCGATGACGACCCGGACCTCACGAGGGCCGAGGTCGACCAGGTCGCGGTCCTCGCCGACCGTGGCGGCGCGGCAGACCTGGACGCCGTTGATCGCGACGTCGAGCGTGGTGGGGTCGAAGGTCGCGTCGGTCGTGCCGACTGCGGCGAGCACGCGGCCCCAGTTGGGGTCCTTCCCGAAGATCGCGGCCTTGAAGAGGTTGCTCCGGGTCACGGACCGGGCGACCTCCACGGCCTCGAGCTCGGTTGCCGCGGAACGGACCTCGACGGCGATGTCGTGGCTGGCCCCCTCGGCGTCGGCGACGAGCTGTCGGGCCAGCGACGCGCACACCTCGGTCACCGCGGCGGTGAGGCCGTCAGGATCGACCGCCACCCCGGAGGCGCCCGACGCCATGAGGACGACGGTGTCGTTGGTCGACATGCAGCCGTCGGAGTCGACCCGGTCGAACGTCACCGCGGTGGCGGCCCTGAGGGCCGCGTCGAGGGTCGCGGCGTCGGTGGCGGCGTCGGTCGTGATGACGCAGAGCATCGTTGCGAGCCCCGGTGCGAGCATGCCGGCACCCTTGGCCATCCCGCCCACGGACCAGGCGTCGCGCGAGACCGTCGCCTGCTTCGGCACCGAGTCGGTCGTCATGATCGCGCGGGCGGCGGCCTCGGCCCCGTCGACCGCGAGCGCGTCGGCGGTGAGGCCCACGCCGGCCTCGATGCGGTCCATCGGCAGGAACTCACCGATGAGGCCGGTCGAGCACACGACGACGTCGAGGGCACTGCAGCCGAGCGTTGCGGCGACGAGCTCGGCGGTGCGGTGCGTGTCCTGGAACCCCTTCGAGCCGGTGCAGGCGTTGGCTCCTCCGGAGTTGAGGAAGACCGCGTCGGCGCGGCCGTCGCTCACGGCCTGCCGGGACCAGGTCACGGGAGCAGCCTCGACACGGTTCGAGGTGAAGACGGCGGCGACATGGTGGTGCGGGCCGTCGTTGACGACGAGGGCCACGTCGCTGGACCCCGACGCCTTGAGACCGGCGGTCGCACCCGCGGCCCGGAAGCCCTGCGCCGCGGTGACGCTCACGTGTCCCTCCGACCGGTGAGGACCGTCGGGGTGACGATGAGTCCGGCCTTGCGCCACGCCTCGCTCGCGTGGGCGATGTGCTGCTCGGGGACGAGCACCCAGTCCGTGTCGAAGGTCGACATGGCGAGGACGCTGATGCCGGCCGACACGAGCGGCGCGAGGATCTCGGCCATGACGCCGACGGCCTCGAAGGCCAACGGGCCGGCCACCTCGACACCTCGGAACGGCCCCTCCGTGAGCACGCCGTCGGGGACGAGCTCGGCGAGACACACCACCGACGTCTCCTGCGGCGTCCTCGTGAGGGAGGCAAAGGGTCCGGGCGTCCAGTCCCACGAGGGGTCGGCACCGCCGTCGAGGCGGGCGACGACGAGGGACTCGGGATGGGTCATGAGGTGCAGTGGCATGGCGCTCACGGCGCCACCCCCGATCCGAGGAGGCCGGTCGCCTCGGGCAGGCCGGCGGAGAGGTTGAGGCACTGGACGGCCGCGCCGGCCGTGCCCTTGGCGAGGTTGTCGACCGCGGCCACGGCGATGACGCGGCCGGTGCGCTCGTCGAGCGCCACCTGGACGGTGACGTGGTTGCTGCCGACGACGGCGGACGTCGAGGGCCAGGTGCCCGGCTCGAGCACGTGGACGAAGGCTTCGTCCGCGTATGTCGTGCGCCACGCTTCGTGCACCTCGTCCGCCGAGGTCCCGGGCACCACACGGGCGGTGCAGGTCGCGAGGATGCCGCGGGGCATCGGTGCGAGCGTGGGCGTGAACGACACGGTGACGTCGGAGCCGGCGGCGGCCGAGAGGTTCTGCTCGATCTCCGGGGTGTGCCGGTGCACTCCCCCGACGCCGTAGGGCGACATCGACCCCATGACCTCCGAACCGAGCAGGTGCGGTTTGAGTGACTTGCCGGCGCCGGACGTCCCCGACGCAGCGACGATCACGACGTCGTCGGGCTCGACGACCCCTGCGGCCAGGCCGGGTGCCAGGGCGAGCGTCACGGCCGTCGGGTAGCACCCCGGGACGGCGACCCGGCGGGCTCCGGCGAGGGCCTCGCGACCCCGGCCTCCGCCGGCGAGCGGCAGCTCCGGGAGGCCGTAGGCCCACGCCCCGGCATACGGGGTGTCGTAGAACTGGGTCCACGCCAACGCGTCCCGCAGCCGGAAGTCGGCACCGCAGTCGATGACCACGGTCTCGTCACCGAGCGCGGACGCGACACCCGCGGAGTGACCGTGCGGGAGGGCGAGGACGACGGCGTCATGGCCCGCCAGCACGTCGGGCGTCGTCTCCTCGAGGACCCGGTCACCGAGGCCGAACAGGTGGGGATGGATCGTGCCCAGCCGCGCACCGGCGTTGCCGCCCGCCGTGACCGCGCCGACCTCGACCTCGGGGTGCTGCAGGAGCCACCGCAGGACCTCGCCCCCGGCGTACCCGCTCGCTCCGGCGACTGCGACACTCAGCATGTGCATAGTCTTGCATGGCAACACATCACTATGCAAAGAGGGTGGGTCAGCCCAGCGGGTCGTCCGCCCCCCACGTGACGAGACCCAGCGTGCGGTCCCGGTCGCCCAGACCCTCACGCGCACGGGCGCCGAGGGACTCCACGGTGTCGGTGCCCGCTCGCACCAGACGGCCGCTCCACGCATCGAGGTCACCGCGCGCGATCGCGAGCAGGAGGTCGGTCACCTCGGCCGGGGAGGTCCACTCGGTCCGGCCGCGGTGCATCTGCATCCCCAGCGTCATGTCCGTGCGCACCACACCCGGCGCCAGGTCGAAGACGAGTGCGGTGCGCCCCTCCCCCAGACCGAGCTGTGACGTGAGCCGCGCCAGGGCACCCTTGCTCAGGTTGTATGCCGTGGCGTTGTCGTCATTGCGGTAGGCCGCACCCGAGTTGAGGTTGACGATCCGGCCGGTCTCCGGGGTGAGGTGAGGCAGCACCGCCCGCGTCACGAGGTAGGGGCCACGCACGTTGGTCTCGACCGTCCGCCACCACTCGTCCGGGTCGCTGTCGACGAGCGGCACCTCGGCGTCGATGACCCCGGCGTTGTTGACGAGCAGGTCGACGCGGCCGTGCCGCGCGACGATGTCGGCGACCCAAGCGTCGACCTCCGCGCGGTCGGTGACCTCCGCCGTGGAGCGTGAGCCGCGCTCCACGGCATACCCGCTGTCCTCGAGCGCCGTCGCGAGGTGGGCACCGATGCCCCGCGAGGCACCGGTGACGATCGCGACGGGAGCCGTCACCGCTGGACCGCTCCCGTGCGCGACGCCGCGGCCGCGACCGCAGAGTCCCGCAGCCCCGAGACCTCGTCGGTCGTCAGGGTGCGGTCGGCAGCCCGGAAGGTGAGGCGGTAGGCCAGGGACTTCCGGCCGGGAGGCAGCTGGTCGCCGTGGTAGACGTCGAAGAGCGAGACGGACTCGAGCGACGGACCCGCGCCGTCGCGCAGTGCGGCCTCGACGGACTCCGCCGTCACCGCGTCGTCCACGACGAGCGCCACGTCGCTCTGCGCCATGGGGAACGTCGTGAGCGTGCGCGCCTGGACCGTCGCCTCCGCAGCACGGCTGAGGACGTCGAGGTCGAGCTCGCCACCGACAGTGCGTGTGGGCAGGCCGAGTGCTGCGACGACCTTGGGGTGCAGCTCCCCGACGTGTCCCACGACCGTCCCGTCGGCGAGCTCGACGCGGGCGCAGCGGCCGGGGTGGAAGGGCGCCACGGTGTCGGCGACCGTGCGCACCGCGACCCCGAGGGCCTCCGCGAGGGCACGCGCAACCTCGAGGACGTCGGTGACGTCAGCCGCGCGGCCCGGACCCCACCAGCCGGCACGGTCGCGGTCACCGGCCATGAGCAGGCCGACGTGGCGCGGCTGGGCCGGGACCGCAGCCCGGATCGCCGCCAGGGTCTCGTCGGAGGGGCGGACCCCGACGTCCTCGGTGGGGGCGGGCTGCCGCTCGCCCGAGGCGTCGACGACGAGGCCGACCTCGAAGAGGGCGACGTCGCGTGTCCCCCTGGCGACGTTGCGCCGGAGCGCGTCGACCATCGTCGCGAGCAGGCGCGTGCGCATGAGGGGCTGCTCGTCGGACAGGGGGTTCGCGAGGCGCACCGACCTGGCCTCCTCGGCGTCGACGTCGAGCCCGAGCGCGGCGTAGCGGTCGGCACCGACGAACGGCGCGCTCCACACCTCCGACAGGCCCAGGCCCGCAAGGACGTCGGCGACGAGGCGGCGGGTGCGCTGCCCGTGGGTGAGGCCGGAGCCGCCGGGGGGCGTGGGCAGCAGGGAGGGAATGGCGTCGTAGCCGTGGATGCGCGCCACCTCCTCGACGAGGTCGGCGGCGGTCGTGAGGTCGGGCCTCCACGTCGGAGGCACCACCGTGAGGACGTCAGCGTCGCGGGTCACTGCACATCCGATGGCCTCGAGCACCGTGACCACCTCGGTGTCGGCGTAGTCGACCCCGACGATGCGCGACGGGAAGCCGATGGGCATCGAGACGGGGACCGGCGCCGCCGGCGTGCCGACATCGGTGACCTCGGGG
Organism: Knoellia locipacati; assembly: GCF_044791685.1. Taxonomy (GTDB): domain Bacteria; phylum Actinomycetota; class Actinomycetes; order Actinomycetales; family Dermatophilaceae; genus Knoellia; species Knoellia locipacati_A. The sequence continues at coordinate 3,312,976 of NZ_CP087730.1, read as the reverse complement.
TCCGCGACCCCGCCGCCGTGCTCGACGAGCAGGTCGACGGCCAGCTGGGCGGCCGCCGTCGCGAGCGCGGTGTCGACCCCTCGCTCGAACCGGCGCGACGCCTCGGAGGGCAGCTTGTGGCGCCGCGCGGAGCGGGCGATGCTCACCGGCTCGAAGTGCGCGGCCTCGATGAGCACGTCGGTCGTCCCGGACGCGACTTCCGTCTGGGCTCCACCCATGACCCCGGCGATGGCGACGGGTCGATCTCCCCCACGATCGGTGATGAGCAGGTCGCCGGTGTCGAGGGCGCGGTCGGCACCGTCGAGCGTGGTGAGCCGCTCCCCCTCGCGAGCGCGGCGGACGACGATCGGCGCGTCGAGCGTGGCGACGTCGAAGGCGTGCAGCGGCTGGCCGAGACCGAGCATGACGTAGTTCGTCACGTCGACCGGCAGCGAGATCGGGCGCATGCCCGCCTTGGTGAGCCGGGCCGCCATCCAGGCCGGGGTCGGGGCCGACACGTCGATCCCCCGCACCACCCTCGCGACGTAGCGGTCGCAACCGTCGCGTCCGCGGATCGGCGCGTCGTCGCGCAGCTCGACGGGGAAGCCCCCGTCAGTGGGTTCGGGCGCCTGGGCATCGAGCGCTGCCACGGGGTCGGTGAACGTGGCGCCGGTCGCGTGGCCGTACTCCCGGGCGACGCCACGGACCGAGAAGCAGTAGCCGCGGTCGGGCGTCACGTTGACCTCGACGGTCTCGCGGTCGAGCCCGAGGAGCGGGATGGCGTCGGTGCCGGGGGTCAGGCGGGTCAGCAGTTCGTCGTCGCCCGCGAACCGGCGCGACAGGACGAGGATCCCGTCGTGGTCGTCGCCGATGCCGAGCTCGCGCTCGGAGCAGATCATCCCGGCCGACACGTGGCCGTAGGTCTTGCGAGCGCTGACCTCGAGCGGACCCTGCGGCGTGGTGAGCACCCCGCCGGGCAGGATGACGACGACGAGGTCGCCGGGCTCGAAGTTGTGGGCGCCGCAGACGATCCCCTGCGGGTCGCCGGTGCCGTTGGCGTCACCGACGTCGACGGTGCACCAGTTGATCGTCTTGCCGTTCTTCTGCGGCTCGGGGTCGCGGCTGAGAACCCGGCCGACGACGAGGGGACCGGTGACTCCACCGGTGTGCAGGCCCTCCTCCTCGAGCCCCACGCTGACGAGGTCCGCGGCGATCTGCAGCCCGCGGGCGTCCCCGGGGACGGCGACGTACTCGCGGAGCCATTCGACGGGAACACGCATCAGATCTCCATACCGACAGGAAGGGGTGCACCGGCGCAGGGTGCGTGGACGGGACTGCAGCGCATCAGATCTCCAGACCGAACTGCGCGTCGAAGCGCACGTCGCCCTCGATCATGTCGCGCATGTCGCTCACGCCCGTCCGGAACATCAGCGCCCGGTCGATTCCCATGCCGAAGGCGAAGCCGGTGTAGCGGTCGGGGTCGACACCGCAGGCGGTGAGGACGTTGCGGTTGACCATCCCGCAGCCACCCCACTCGATCCAGCCGGTCCCCTTGCAGGTGCGACAGTCGGGGTCCTCGCCGCGACAGACGAAGCAGCGCAGGTCCATCTCGGCGCTGGGCTCGGTGAACGGGAAGAACGAGGGGCGCAGCCGGGTAGTGATGCCGTCGCCGAAGAGCTCGCTCGCGAGGCGGTCGAGCGTGCCCTTGAGGTGCGCCATGGTGATGCCCTCGTCCACCGCGAGCCCCTCGACCTGGTGGAAGGCGGGCATGTGCGTCGCGTCGAGCTCGTCGGTGCGGAACACCCGGCCGATCGCCGCGACGTAGACGGGGACCCCGCGGTCGAGCAGCGTCCGCGCCTGCACCGGCGAGGTATGGGTGCGCAGGACGAGACCGTCCTCCGGCGGGTCGACGTAGAACGTGTCCTGCATCTGGCGGGCGGGGTGGTCGGCGTCGAAGTTCAACGCATCGAAGTTGAACCACTCCGCCTCGATCTCGGGGCCCTCGGCGATCTCCCAGCCCATGCCCACGAAGAGGTCGGCGATGCGCTGCGACATGAGCTCGATCGGGTGGCGGCGACCCAGCGGACGGCGGCCCGAGGGCAGGGTGACGTCAACGGCCTCCTCGGTGAGGATCCGCTCGTCGCGCTCGGCCTCGAGCTCGACCTGCCGCCCGGCAAAGGCCTGGTTGACGCGTCCCCGCGCCTGGCCGACGCGCTTGCCGGCCTCGGCCTTGGCACTGGGCGGGAGAGCGCCGATCTCACGGTTGGCGAGGGCGAGCGGCGACTTGTCGCCGGTGTGGGTCGCCCGCAACGACTTGAGCTCGTCGAGCGAGCTCGCGGTGGCCACCTCGTCGAGCGCCGTCGTGACGGCTGACTCGATGGCCTCGGGGTCGAGCGCCGCGACCTCGACGGGGTCGAAGTTCGTGTTGGGTCCTGACATGGGTTCCACTCTCGTCGCGGGCGCGACAAGGTCGCGCCGGGGAAGGCTGGGACGTCTTCGGGGGGGTCGCGCCCTCGGGCCGTGGGTGGACGCCGGGCGCCCGCACGCAGGCTCAGGCAGGCGTCACCGCACCCGAGGGCACGGTAAATCGGCGCACGGCACGGGGGGTGCGGGGGCCTGACGCGGGCGACATGGGGGCCAGCCTATCGCGCGGGCGCGATGCGACGCCGTCGGGTTTGCGCCGCCCCGGCACCGACCACGGCGACGACGAGACCCACCACCGCCGGGGCGACGAACCCTCCACCGGCACCGGCCCGGTCGATGGCCACGCCGGCGAAGGGTGCCCCGAGCGCCCCGCCGAGCGTGAGGGCGGACCCGTGCCAGCCCATGGCCTCACCGCGGGCCGAGGCCGGCACCATGCGGCTCGCCTGGTCGACGCTGGCGGTGATGGTGGGGGCGCACAGCAGGCCGGCGACGAACCCGAACCCACCGAGGGCGAGCGCGCCTCCCGCGAGCGCCATCGGGAGGGTGACCGCAGCGAGGGCACCGAGCAGCCAGAAGGTCGAGATCGGCCGGCTCAGACCTCCGTAGACGAGTGCTCCGACGAGGGAGCCGAGACCCCACAGGGCGAGCACCAGGCCGATGGTGGTGGGCTGGCCGAGCTCGCGCATCCGCGCCACGATGCCGAGGTCGGTCCCGGACAGCACGAAGGTCGAGCAGGAGGCGGCCAGGCAGACGGCGACGAAGGGCAGCCCGAACCAGTCCGACCGTCTCGGTCGCTCGGCCTCGTCCGCCTCCTCGGTGTCCGGGCGCAGCACCGGGTCCACCCACCACAGCGTGGCCCCGCCGACCACCCCGAGCATCTGGATGACGAAGAGGACCCACCGGGTGTCCCAGTGCGACGCCGCCCAGATGGACGCAGCGGGACCGACGATGAAGGACAGCTCCACTGCGACGGAGTCGAGCGAGATCGCCGTTCGGCGCTCGGTCGAGGGCACGGCCGCCATGACCGCCTGCCGGATGATGGAGAAGGTCGGGATGACGAAGAGCCCGGCGACTCCCGCCAGCACCAGGAGCGGCAGGTAACCCACCCAGGGGGCGACCGACCAGCACACCAGCGCAACCAGGGTCGAGGGCAGCACCACCCGCCGCAGACCGATCCGGTCGAGCAGGCGACCGCGCCACGGCCCGCTCACCGCGATGGCCACGGTGGCGACGGCCGCGAGGAGGCCGGCCGCGGCATACGACTCGCCCAAGGTGGTCACGACGTGCACGGTGAGCAGCACGCCGGCAGAGAAGACGGGGATCCGGACGAAGGCGCCGAGGATCAGCGCCGACTTCAACCCGGGGCTGGCGAGCGCGGCGCGGTACGGCGCGATCGACACGACGGACACGACGCCACCTCTCGGCTCACGGGGGTCCGGACCGAACCCCCGGGGCAGCCTAGGTCGGCTCTCGACCCCGATGCGAACCGGTGCGCGCAGCGAGTGACGCTAGACCGGCTCCCCCGGGAAGAACGCCCGGACGACCGCGCCGCCGCCGGGTGCGTCGTCGATCTCGGCCCACCCACCATGAGCCTCGACGACACCCCGGACGATGTAGAGACCGAGGCCGGTGCCCCCACCGCTCGGACCGTGCCAGAACCGGCTGAACACCGCGCGCCGCTGCTCGGCCGGGATCCCGGTCCCGTCGTCGCTCACGCTGAGCATGACGCCGGGTCCGGTCGGGCCCGACCACGGCGAGGCCTCGAGGATAACGCTCGCGGCGCGGTGCCGGACGGCGTTCTCGAGGAGGTTGGCGAGCACCTGGTCGAGACGGTCAGGGTCGGCGTAGATCTCCTCGGCGCCCTCGGCGACGGTGATCGTGAAGTCCTGCTCGTCCTGCCCCGAGGCCACGTGCCGCTCGACGTGCCGGGCGAAGATGTCCCGCGTCGTGAGCGGGATCTCGTGGATCCGGAGGCGGCCCGAGTCGATCCTGGACACGTCGAGCAGGTCGGTGATGAGCCGCGTGAGACGGTCCGCATCGGCGTCGATCGCCTCGAGCATCGTCAGCCGCTGCTCCTCGGTGAACTGGTCCCAGCGCCGGCGCAGGGTCGACGTGAAGCCCTTGACTCCGGTGAGCGGCGACCGCAGCTCGTGGGCGATCGTCGAGATGAGGGCGGCGTGGTCGAGCTCGGCGCGCCGGCGCGCCTCGGCGTCGCGAAGCGAGAGCAGGATCGCCTCGAGCGGCCCGGCCCGGCCCGCCCGCAGGTAGCGTGCGGTGACGAGGAGCTCGAGGCCGTCCGGCAGCTGGAGGAGCTTCTCCCGGTGCCCGGTCCGGGTGCGCAGGCCGTTCCACGGGTCGGTCATGGCCCACCACGACTCGCCGTTGCGCGTCTCGAGCGGGAGCACGGTCCGGATGTCCTGGCCGACGAGCTCGTGTGCCTGCCGACCGAGCATCTGCACGGCCCGGTGGTTCACCGACGCGATCAGGCCGTCGGCGTCGGCGGCGATCAGCCCATCAGGGAGCATCTCGGCCGCGGAACTCGCGACCGACCGGGGGACGGTGAGGACGGGATCGTCGACTGACTGCGGGTCCATGACCTCATCCCACCACGTCAGGGGCGTCGAGTCGCGCCTGACGACGCCGCGAGGCAGACCGTCGCGGCCATGGCCAGGTTGAGCGACTCGACCCGCTCGGAGATCGGCACGCGCACGACGTCGGTGCACCGGCTCCGGAGCTCGGGCGGCAGCCCCCACGCCTCGTTGCCCATGACCCACGCGTGCGGCTCGCTGACGTCGACGTCGGGCAGGAGCGTCTCCCCCGAACCGTCGGCCGCCAACGTCCGTATGCCGTGGCTCGCCAGCGCGTCGAGCGTCGCCTCGGCGTCGAGGCCGGTGACGACGGGCAGGTGGAAGATCGAGCCGACCGTGGACCGGACGACCTTGGGTGAGAGCACGTCGACCGAGCCCTCGGTGACGAGGACGGCGTCGGCGCCGAACGCGTCGGCCCCCCGGATGGCGGTGCCGGCGTTGCCGGGGTCGCGGACGTTGGTGAGCAGGACGAGGAGGCGGGGGCTGCGGGCCAGGACGTCGTCGAGCGTGGGAGCCTCGGCCGCCACGACGGCGAGCAGGCCCTGGGGCGACTCGGTGTCGGACATCGCCTCGAGCACGGCCTCGTCGGTCTCGTGCACGCGGATGTCGGCCTCAAGGGCGGCCTGCACGATCGCGTCGTGGCGCTCGATGGCCGCGGACGTGACATAGAGGTCGTCGACGCGGGCGGCGGCATACCGGATCGCCTCGCGCACGCCTTGGGGACCGTCGACGACGAAACGACCGGTCCGCTCACGCACCGAGCGCCGGGAGAGCGATCGCACTGACTTGACCCGATCGGATCGGACGTTGGTCAGCACGGCTCTCCCGGCGCTTCACGAAGGACGCAGGGGTGCGCCCGGAGGTGGCTCAGGCGGAGACCTTGTCGGTGACCGGCTGCGCGGGGACGTTCGCCTTGGCGATCTCGACGAGGGCTGCGAAGGCGGCCTCGTCGTTGACGGCGAGCTCGGCGAGCATGCGACGGTCGACCTCGATCTCGGCGGCCTTAAGGCCCTGGATGAGGCGGTTGTAGGTCATGCCGTTGGCGCGGGCCGCAGCGTTGATGCGCTGGATCCACAGACGACGGAAGTCACCCTTGCGGGCGCGACGGTCGCGGTAGGCGTAGCCGAGGGAGTGGGTGACCTGCTCCTTGGCCTTGCGGTAGAGACGGGACCGCTGACCGCGATAACCGCTCGCGCGCTCGAGGACGACCCGGCGCTTCTTGTGGGCATTGACTGCCCGCTTCACGCGTGCCACGTGAGTACTCCTTGCTGTTCTTGGACGTTCGGGGGGCCCGGCTCAGATGCCGAGAAGCTTCTTGACCTTCTTGACGTCGGCCTTGGACACCACGAGGTCCTTGCTGAGGGCGCGGGCCTTCTGCGGGGTCTTCTCGTGGAACTTGTGGACGTGACCGGCCTGCTCACGCATGACCTTGCCGGAACCGGTGACGCGGAAGCGCTTCTTGGTGCCGCTGTGGGTCTTGTTCTTCGGCATGGCTGCCGATCTCCTTCGCTGTCGGTGCTGCTGTGGTGCTGCTTGCGGGAAAACTGGGGGTCGCGCCTACTCGGCGGCGACGGTCTCGTCGGCCTTGGGTGCCGGTGCCTTGGGTGCCGGTGCCTTGGGTGCCGGTGCCTTGGGTGCCGGTGCCTCGGTGGCCGGTGCCTTGGGGGCCGGCGCCTCGGTCTCGGCGGCCTCGGCCGGAGCCGTGGCCTCGACCTCGGCGGCGGCCACGGGTGCCGCCTCGGGGGCCGTCTCGGCAGGTACCTCGCTGGCGTGTGCGGCGTCATCCTTCTTGCGACGCTGCTCGGCGCGGGCCTCGGACTTCTTCTTGGTCGGGGCGAGCACCATGATCATGTTGCGCCCGTCCTGCTTGGGCGCCGACTCGACGGTGCCCAGCTCGATGACGTCCTCGGCCAGCTTCTGCAGGAGGCGGTAGCCGAGCTCGGGGCGCGACTGCTCACGCCCGCGGAACATGATCGTCACCTTGACCTTGTCGCCGCCGTTGAGGAACCGGACGACGTGACCCTTCTTGGTGGCGTAGTCGTGCGGGTCGATCTTCGGGCGGAGCTTGATCTCCTTGATGACCGTGTTGACCTGGTTCTTGCGCGCTTCTCGGGCCTTCATGGCGGCTTCGTACTTGTACTTGCCGAAGTCCATGAGCTTGGCGACGGGAGGCTTGGCCATGGGGGCCACCTCGACCAGGTCGAGGTCAGCCTCCGCCGCGAGACGCAGGGCGTCCTCGACGCGGACGATGCCGACCTGCTCGCCGTTGGGGCCAACCAACCGCACCTCCGGAACCCGGATGCGGTCGTTGATGCGAGGCTCGCTGATGTCATGCTCCTTGAGGTCGAGGACGTCGGGTGGTGCTCGGCCGGGCATGAGAAGAGGCTCCTCGCGCAGCGCACGAGAAGCCTCACATCCGTCCACTCCGGGAGCCCACGGCATACACGTATGCCGTGACCGAGGTGGAGAACCCGGCGACCCTGAGGTCGTCGCGGGTGGAAGCGAACTTCACTTGCGCACCATGTCCCGAAGGACACGGCCGGTCAGCGGCCAACATTAGCAGTCCCTCGCGTCACGACCAATTCGCCGTATGCCGTCTGCTCCCCGTGGGGGTGCCCCTCGCGTCCTTCGTCCCGCGCTAGCGGCCCTCCGACCGGCGCGCTGCTTCCATTGTCCCCTCACCTCTCGTTGCGGGCGCGCCGATCTGCGGACCGACGCACGGCCCGAAGGACGCCATGGGGCTCCGCTGCTGGTCAGTGAATGCGGAAGGCGAGGCCGTCGATGCGGGCCCGGAGCTCGCCGTCGGTGGCCAGCCTCTCCCCCACCCGGGTGGCGACCTGCTGCACGTCGTCGGCGTCGAGGCCGTCCTTCAGCTCGAGGACCACCCCGAGGATGCCCTGGCCGGACGGTGCGCCTTCCTCGACGTGGTGCGAGACCACGTGCGGCTCCTCGGCGACGGCGCGGGCGACCCCGGCCGCGACGAAGTCGTCGAGGTGGGGCGGGGTCCAGTCGCGTTCCTGTGCGAGCGCCCAGACCATCGACGGCCGCAGCACCCGGGTCCGTGGTCCGGCGACGTCGACGACGACGACGTCGCAGCGCTCGCTCACCGCGGCCTGGCCGGCACGAGCCGCGGTCACCGGCACCGGCCGCGCCTCCGGGTCCCAGGCGGCGAGTGCCTCGAGGCTGCTGAAGACCGGGAGGGCGCGCTCACCGTCGGGGGCGAGGAGCGTGACCGCGGCCATGTCGGTCTGCTTGTCGACGGTGAGGCCGCCCTCGGTCGCCGTCTCGACCGGCTCGGCGACGATGGGGACGAGGAGGCGCGAGTCGCGCAACGCCTCCATGAGGGCTGCGGGGTCGTCGTGCCCGAGGGCGGCGGCCAGGGTCGGGGGCGCCGAGCCGTCGTCACCCTCGAAGCCGGTGAAGACGAGGTCGCGGGTCACGGGCGACCGGCGACGTCGAGAGCCTCGGGCAGCGTGAACGCGGCGCGGTAGAGGGCCGAGCCGATGATGGCGCCCTCGACGCCGTCGCCCACCATGGTGCGGAGGGTCTCGAGGTCCGCCAGGGTCGAGACTCCTCCGGAGGCGATGACCGGACGGTCGGTGCGGGCGCACACGTCGCGGAGCAGCTCGACGTTGGGTCCCTTGAGCATGCCGTCCTTGTTGACGTCGGTGACGACGTAGCGCGCGCAGCCCTCGCGGTCCAGGCGCTCGAGCGTCTCCCAGAGGTCGCCACCCTCCTGGGTCCAGCCACGTGCGGCCAGGGTCGTGCCGCGCACGTCGAGCCCGACGGCGATCCGGTCGCCGTGCTCGGCGATCGCGGACGCGGTCCACTCCGGGTCCTCGAGCGCGGCGGTGCCGAGGTTGACCCGGCGGCAGCCGGTCGCGAGCGCACGGTCGAGCGTCTCGGCGTCGCGGATGCCGCCGCTCATCTCCACCTGGATGTCGAGGGTCCCGACGATCCGGGCGAGGAGCTCGGCGTTGTCGCCGCGCCCGAACGCGGCGTCGAGGTCGACGAGGTGCAGCCACTCGGCACCCTGCTCCTGCCACCGCAGCGCAGCCTCGAGCGGCTCACCGAACTCACCACCGGTGCCGGCGACCCCTTGGACGAGCTGGACAGCGCGGCCTCCCGCGACGTCGACGGCGGGCAGGAGCTGGAGGCGGGGCGTGGTCATGGCACCTTCATCGTGGGACGTGGTCAGTGGTGGGGCGGGTTCAGAGGGACCGGACCCAGTTCTCGAGCAGGTGCAGCCCTGCCTCGCCGGACTTCTCCGGGTGGAACTGGGTGGCGGAGAGCGGTCCGTTCTCGACGGCGGCGACGAAGCGGTCACCGTGGGTGGCGTGGGTGACCTTGGGCGCCACGACCGCGAAGTGACCGGTGGGCTCGGGCAGCGTCCAGGAGCGGACGGCATACGAGTGGACGAAGTAGAAGCGCTCGGACTCGACGCCGGCGAAGAGGGTCGAGCCGTCGGGCACCTCGACCTCGCTCCAGCCCATGTGGGGCACGACCGGGGCCTCGAGCCGTTCGACCGTGCCGGGCCACTCGGCCAGCCCTGCCTCGGTAGTCGCGCTCGGCTCGGTGGAGGTCTCGAAGAGGGCCTGCATGCCGACGCAGACCCCGAGGACCGGACGGCCACCGGACAGCCGGACGTCGATGATGCGGGGCGCGTCGGCGGCCCGCATGCCACGCACGCAGGCGTGGAAGTTGCCGACGCCGGGCAGGAGCAGGCCGTGGGCGTCGAGCGCGCGTTGACGGTCGGCGGTGAGCTCGACGACGGCTCCGACCTTCTCGAGGGCGCGGACCGCACTGTGGACGTTGCCGCTGCCGTGGTCGAGGACGACCACCCGTCGCGCGCTCACTGGTCGGACTCCCCGCGGTGGGCCGTCTCCTCGGCCACCAGCGCGTCGAAGGCGGCGATCGAGCGAGGGCTGGGGTCGACGCGCGGGTGGCTCTCGTCGGCTCCGTCGACGAGCAGGTCCTCACCGGGCAGTCCCAGCAGGCGCATGAGGCCGACGAGCACGTCGAGCGGCTCTCCCTCGGGGTCGGCGAAGTGCGCGGTGACCTCGGCTGCGGACGTGCGGGACCGCGCGCCGGCGACGTCGACGACCAACCCAGCCGGCAGGGCGGGGAGGTCAGGGGTGCGGCGCACCCCGCCACCCGGCTCCCACACGAGCCAGCGCTGCTCGAGGCGCCACCCGCGCGCCTGGACGGTCACCACGGCGCAGCCGTCGATGACGAACAGCCCGATGGCCGGCCGGTGGCGCGCCGGAGCCCGTCGCGCGGCGAGGATCTCGAGCCCCACGTCGTAGGGGGCGGCGGTCAGTGCCAGGTCCTCCGCGAGACAGACGCCGGTCCAGCCCGGCAGGGGGGCCACCCGGACTGGCGCGAGCCCACGCTTGACCCACCGCGCGGATGCTGCGGCGCCGCCACGGACGAGGACGAGTCCGTGTCCGAGGTGAGGGGTCTGGTCAGGTGCGCCCACGGCTCAGAGCGCACCCTTGGCGCTGGGGACGCCGACGACGCGGGAGTCGCGCTCGACGGCGGAGCGCAGCGCCCGCGCGACGGCCTTGAACTGGGCCTCGACGACGTGGTGCGGGTCGCGACCCGAGAGGACGCGGACGTGCAGCGCGATCCCGGCGTGGAAGGCGAAGGACTCGAGGACGTGACGGGTCAGCGATCCGATGTAGTTGCCGCCGATGACGGCGTACTCCTGGCCGGCCGGCTCGCCGGTGTGGACGACGTAGGGACGACCGGCGACGTCGACGACGGCGTGCACGAGCGCCTCGTCGAGCGGCACGGTGGCGTCACCGAACCGGGAGATGCCGCTCTTGTCGCCGAGCGCCTCGCGCAGGGCGTCGCCCAGGACGATCGCGACGTCCTCGACGGTGTGGTGGGCGTCGACGTCGACGTCACCGGTCGCCTTGACGCGCAGGTCGATGAGCGAGTGCTTGGCGAAGGACAGGAGCATGTGGTCGTAGAAGCGGACCCCCGTGCTCACCTCCCCGACACCGGTGCCGTCGAGGTCGAGGGTGAGCTCGACGGTGCTCTCGGAGGTGGAACGCGTCACCGTCGCGGTGCGGTTGCTGGTCACGGCTGTCCTTCCAGGTGGTCGGGGCCGAGGCCGGCCACGGCGTCGAGGAACGCCGTCGTCTCCTCCGGGGTCCCGGCGGTGACTCGAAGATAGTGGTCGATCCCCACGTCCCGGACGAGAACCCCCCTGTCGAGCAGCGCCTGCCACGTGGTGTGGCTGTCGCGCAGCCCGCCGAAGAGGACGAAGTTGGCGTCGCTCGGCACCGGGTCGAGGCCCAGGTCGGTCAGCGACGAGACGATCCGGTCGCGCTGCTCCTTGATGGCGTCGACCGTGCCGAGCATGGTGTCGGCGTGCCGCAGCGCCGCCCGCGCGATGGCCTGTGCCGGGGAGGACAGGTGGTAGGGCATCCGCACCAGGCGCAGCGCGTCGACGAGCTCGGGGTCGGCCGCGAGGTAGCCGAGACGCCCGCCCGCGAAGGCGAACGCCTTGCTCATCGTGCGCGTGACGACGAGCCGGGGCCGCCCGTCGAGCAGGCTCAGCGCACTCGCCGTCCCCGGACGCGCGAACTCCGCGTAGGCCTCGTCGACGACGACGACCGCGCGGGGGGCCGCGTCGTGGACCGCGGTGACGACGTCGAGGGTGAGAGCCGTGCCCGTCGGGTTGTTGGGTGAGCAGAGGAAGACGACGTGCGGGTCGTGCCGCTCGACCTGCGCGACGGCGGACTCGACCGAGAGGTCGAACGCTCCCCCACCCTCGTGCTCGTCGGCACCGACGCCGCGCAGCCCGTCGACCCAGGCCGTGCCCGTGGTCGCGGTGATGATCGGGTGCATCGAGTAGGCCGGAGTGAAGCCGAGCGCCGTGCGCCCGTGCCCGCCGAAAGCCTGGAGCAGGTGCAGGAGAACCTCGTTGGAGCCGTTGCCGGCCCAGACCTGCTCCGGGCTCACTGTCGTGCCGCTGCGAGAGAGGTATGCCGCGAGGTCACCGCGCAGGTCCGTGAACTCCCGGTCGGGGTATCGGTTCAGACCGGCAGCGACGGCCGCCACGGCCGCCACGATCTCGTCGACGACCTCGGCGGGCACGGCATACGAGCTCTCGTTCGTGTTGAGCGCGACCGGCACGTCGAGCTGGGGCGCGCCGTATGCCGTCCGCCCCCGCAGGTCCTCGCGCAGCAGCCCCTCGATCGTGCTCATGCCAGATCGGGTAGCCGGGCGATGACGGCGTCACCGTGCGCGGGCAGGTCCTCCGCGCGGGCCAGGGTGACGACGTGGGCGCCGACGTCGCGCAGAGCCGCCTCGGTGTACTCGACGACGTGGATGCCGCGCAGGAACGACTGGACCGACAGCCCGCTCGAGTGCGCGGCGCAGCCACCGGTCGGCAGGACGTGGTTGGAGCCGGCGCAGTAGTCGCCGAGGCTCACCGGCGACCAGGTGCCGACGAACACCGCCCCGGCGTTGCGCACTCGGGCCGCGACGGCGGACGCGTCGACCGTGTGGATCTCGAGGTGCTCGGCGGCGTAGGCGTTGACGACGTCAAGACCGACCTCGACGTCGTCGACGAGGACGACGGCGGACTGGCGCCCCGTGAGCGACTCCCTGACCCGGTCGGTGTGTTTGGTCTCGCCCACCCGTCGCACGACGGCGGCCTGCACCGCGTCCGCGAGGTCGGGGCTGTCGGTCACGAGGACGGCGGCGGCCATCGGGTCGTGCTCGGCCTGGCTGATGAGGTCGGCGGCGACGTGCTCGGGGTCGGCCGAGGCGTCGGCGAGGATGGCGATCTCGGTGGGTCCGGCCTCGGCGTCGATGCCGATGAGGCCCTTGAGCAGTCGCTTGGCGGCGGCCACCCAGATGTTGCCGGGGCCGGTGACGAGGTTCACCGGCTCGAGCTCGTCCTCGCCGTCAAGGCCGTGGGCGAACGCGGCCACGGCCTGGGCACCTCCCATCGCCCACACCTCCTCGACGCCGAGGAGCGCACAGGCCGCAAGGATCGTCGGGTGCGGCCAGCCGTCGTGGTCCTTCTGGGGCGGGCTGGCGACGGCGAGCGAACCCACACCGGCGAGCAGCGCGGGGACGACGTTCATGACGACGCTGCTCGGGTAGACGGCCCGGCCGCCGGGGACGTAGAGGCCGACCCGGTCGACGGGCACCCAGCGCTCGGTGACCCTGCCACCGTCGGTGACGGTCGTCGTCGAGTCGGTGCGGCGCTGCTCGGCGTGGACGAGCTCGGCGCGGCGGATCGACTCCTCGAGCGCGGCGCGCACGTCGGCGTCGAGTCCGTCGAGGGCGGAGGTGATGACGTCGGCGGGCACGCGCAGGGACGCCGGGCGCACGCCGTCGAAGCGCTCGGAGGCGTCGAGGACTGCCGCGGCTCCGCGGGCGGCGACGTCGTCGCAGACGGGACGCACGGTGGCCACCGCGGCCTCCACGTCGAGCTCGGCGCGAGGAAGCGTCGCCCTCAGCTCACGGACACCGGGCGTGCGCCCACGCAGGTCGAGGACGGGGATCATGGCGTCCAGTCTAGGTAGGGTCCCCGTAGAACACGTGCTCGGCCGCATGCCGGGCACGACGGGCCACGCGACGGTAGCGGTTGGCCAGCTCCTGGCCCGACTTCGGCGGCAGGCCCATGATCCGGGCGACGCCGTCGGCATCCCGCAGGTCCGACGGGACGGAGTCGACGGGGCGACCACGCGCGAGCAGGCCGGCGTTGCGCATCTGCGACGCGAGCCGCCAGGCCTCGGCCAGAGCAGCGGCGTCCTCGGCGTCGACGAGTCCCTCGGCCTTCGCCGCAGCGAGGGCACCCATCGTCGAGGTGGTCCGGAGCCCCTCGTGCGTGTGAGCGTGCTCGAGCTGGATGAGCTGGACGCACCACTCGACGTCACTGAGGCCGCCGTGGCCCAGCTTGAAGTGGGTCTTGCGGTCGGCACCGCGGGGCAGCCGCTCCGACTCCATGCGTGCCTTGAGCGTTCGGATCTCGCGGACCTGCCCCGCGTCGAGCCCACCCTCGGGCCAGCGCAGCGGGTTGATGAGCTCGACGAAGGCCTCACCCAGCGCGGCGTCTCCCGCGACGGGCGCGGCCCGCAGCAGGGCCTGGGCCTCCCAGACGAGGGACCAGCGCTGGTAGTAGGCGCGGTAGGAGTCGAGCGAGCGCGTCAGGGGGCCGTTCTTGCCCTCGGGTCGCAGCCCGGCGTCGACCTCGAGCCTCGGGTCCGGCGCAGCGAGCCCGAGGAGGCGGATGAGCTCCTTGACGACCTCGAGTGCCTGCTCCTGGGCGGCACGGGACTCGGCGCCCTCGACGGGGTCGTGGACGAAGAGGACGTCGGCATCGCTGCCGAAGGCGGACTCGCCTCCGCCGAGGCGTCCCATGCCGACGACGAGGTGGCGGCTCAGCGGCGGGGCGCCCGTCTGCTGCTCGACACCCTCGAGGACGATCTCGAGCGTGACGTCGATGAGCGCCCCGTTGACGTCGGCGAGGGCCGTCCCCAGCTCGTCGAGCCCGATCTGACCGAGGAGCGAGGCCACCGCGAGCCGGAAGAGCTCGGAACGGCGCACCGCGCGGGCGGCGAGGACGGCCGGCTGGGCCTCGTCCTTGCGGCGGGCAGCGGCCCGCATGCGCCCCTGCACCTCGTCCCGTGAGCGCGGCTTGAGGCCACCGGCGTCCCCGAGGAACTGGACCGACTCCGGTCCCTGCTCGAGGAGCTCCGCGGCATACCGGCTGCGCCCGAGCGTGTGGGCGAGGCGCTCGGCGGCGCTGCCCTCGTCGCGCAGCAGCCGGAGGTACCAGTGCGTGGTGCCGAGCTCGTCGCTGATCCGCCGGAAGGCGAGCAGGCCGGCGTCCGGGTCGGCCTCGTCGGCGAACCAGCCGAGCATCACCGGCAGCAGCTGGCGCTGGATGGCGGCGCGACGGCTCACCCCGTCGGTGAGCGCCTCGAGGTGGCGCAGCGCCCCCCGGGGGTCCTGGAACCCCAGGGCGGCCAGCCGTTCGCGGGCCGCCTCCGGGGTGAGGCGCACCTCGTCCGGCCCGAGCCGCGCGACGGCGGACAGGAGCGGCCGGTAGAAGATCCGCTGGTGCAGGCGGCGCACCTCGCGCGCGGCCGTGCGCCACTGTGCGACGACCGAGTCCTCCGGGTCGCGCTGGTGCCCGAGCGCCCGACCGAGGCAGCGCAGGTCCCCGGCCGCGGTCGGCATGAGGTGGGTGCGACGGAGGCGGTGCAGCTGGATCCGGTGCTCGAGGGTGCGCAGGAGCCGGTATGCCGTGGCGAGGGTCTGCGCGTCCTCGCGCCCGACGTAGCCGCCCTGGGAGAGGGCGGCCAGCGCGGTCAGCGTCGTGCCGGAGCGCAGCGACCGGTCAGCGCGTCCGTGGACGAGCTGGAGCAGCTGGACGCTGAACTCGATGTCACGCAGCCCGCCCGGGCCGAGCTTGAGCTGGCGGTCGGCCTCGCCAGAGGGCACGTTGTCCTCGACGCGGCGCCGCATCGCCTGCACGTCCTCGACGAAGTTCTCGCGCGACGCGGCGCTCCACACGAAGGGGGCGACCGACTCGACGTAGGCGCGGCCGAGGGCGCGGTCGCCCGCCACCGGACGGGCCTTGAGCAGCGCCTGGAACTCCCAGGTCTTCGCCCAACGCTCGTAGTAGGACAGGTGGGAGTCGAGGGTCCGGACGAGGGGCCCGTTCTTGCCCTCTGGCCGGAGCGCCGGGTCGACCTGCCACAGCGAGCCGGCGGTTGTCGCGCTCGAACAGATCCTGATGAGCCGGGTGGCGAGCTCGGTGCCGATCGCGAGCGCGGTGTCCTCGTCGGTGCCCTCGCTGGGCTCCGCGACGAAGATGACGTCGACGTCGCTGAGGTAGTTGAGCTCGCGGCCACCGGTCTTGCCCATGCCGATGACGGCGAAGCGGCAGCGGTCGGCCTCGTCGCCGATGGCTGCTCGAGCGATGACGAGGGCCGCCTCGAGCGCGGCCTCCGCGAGGTCGGCCAGCGAGGCTGCCACCTCGGGCAGGCGTGCCTGCGGGTCCGGCCGGGCGACGTCGAGCGCGGCGATGCCGAGGAGCTGGCGGCGGTACTCGATCCGCAGCGCGTCCTCGGGCGTGACCCCCTCGGCCGGAGTCTGCACCGCGCTCGTCAGCAGGTCGATGCGCTCCTCGACCTCGAGCGGGTAGGCGTTGGCGACGGCGCTCCAGTGCTCCGGGCGCGCGACGAGGTGGTCGCCCAGGGCCGTCGACGCCCCGAGCACGGCGAAGAGCCGCTCACGGGAGCGTCCGGGCTCGCGCAGCGCCGAGACGAGCTCGTCCCGCACCGGGGCGCGCGACGGCGTGCCCACCGCCTCCATGAGGCGGACGAGCGCGAGCAGCGCCTGGTCCGGGTCGGCCACCTTGGACAGCGACACCGCGAGGCCGTCGGACTCGACGCGCTCGCGGTCCTTGACGAGCGGGGCCAGCGCCCGGTCGGCGAGCAGGGTGTCGGCCCGGCGCGGCTCCGCGAAGCCGAGACGCGTCAGGTCGCCGGGGAGGGACGGCATACGGGCGCTCATGCTGCGCCGCTCACAGGCGCGGGAGGTACCGCTCGAGCTCGAACGCGGTCACCTGGCCGCGGTAGTCGGCCCACTCGGAACGCTTGTTGCGCAGGAAGAAGTCGAAGGTGTGCTCACCGAGCGTCTCCGCCACGAGCTCGCTCTCCTCCATGACCTCGATCGCCTCGCTGAGCGAGGCCGGCAGCGGCTTGATACCCATGGCCTTGCGCTCGGAGTCGGTGAGTCCCCAGACGTCGTCCTCGGTCTCGGGTGCGAGCTCGTAGCCCTCCTCGATGCCCTTGAGCCCGGCGGCGAGCAGCACTGCGAACGCGAGGTAGGGGTTGCAGGCGGAGTCGATCGAGCGGACCTCCACGCGGCTGCTCTGGCCCTTGTTGGGCTTGTACATGGGGACGCGCACCATCGCGGAGCGGTTGTTGTGACCCCAGGTGAGGTGGGCCGGGGCCTCACCGCCACCCCAGAGTCGCTTGTAGCTGTTGACCCACTGGTTGGTCACGGCCGTGATCTCGGCACCGTGGTGGAGCAGGCCGGCGATGAACTGACGGCCGGTCCGGCTCAGCTGGTAGGGCGCACCGGCCTCGTAGAAGGCGTTGCTGTCGCCGTCGAAGAGCGACATGTGGGTGTGCATGCCCGAGCCCGGGTGCTCCGCGAGGGGCTTGGGCATGAAGGAGGCGTAGATCTCCTGCTCGAGCGCGACCTCCTTGATGACCGTCCGGAACGTCATGATGTTGTCGGCGGTCGACAGCGCGTCGGCGTAGCGCAGGTCGATCTCGTTCTGGCCCGGAGCGCCCTCGTGGTGGCTGAACTCGACGCTGATGCCCATGGACTCGAGCATCGTGATCGCGGCGCGGCGGAAGTCCTGCGCGGACCCGTGCGGGACGTGGTCGAAGTAGCCGGCCTGGTCGATCGGCGTCGGCTGCTCCCCCGGCTTGAAGCCCTTCTCGAACAGGAAGAACTCGATCTCGGGGTGGGTGTAGAAGGTGAACCCCTGGTCGGCCGCCTTGGCCAGCGTCCGCTGCAGGACGTGGCGAGGGTCGGCCATGCTCGGCGCCCCGTCGGGCAGCGTGATGTCGCAGAACATGCGGGCGGTGCCCGGGCTCTCGCCGCGCCACGGGAGCACCTGGAACGTCGAGGGGTCCGGCTTCGCCAGCATGTCGGCCTCGTAGACCCGCGCGAAGCCCTCGATCACCGACCCGTCGAAGCCGATGCCCTCGGCGAAGGCCCCCTCGAGCTCGGCCGGCGCCACCGCGACGGACTTGAGCGCACCGAGCACGTCGGTGAACCAGAGGCGGACGAAGCGGATGTCCCGCTCCTCGATGGTGCGGAGCACGAACTCCTGCTGACGATCCATGTCGGCATCCTAGGGGGAGGCACGGCAAGGGCCCCGGAGCATCTCGCTCCGGGGCCCTTGTCTCGCAGTGTGGGTCAGCTCAGGGAGGGCTGTCCCACGAGCTCAGGTGAGCTCACTTGAAGGAGACGCTGAGGTCCAGCGTGTCCCCGGTCGCACCGGTCACGGTGACGACCGTGCCCGAGCCGGCGACCTTGGTCGAGCTCATCGGGTTGGCCGAGGACCAGTAGGCCTCGGGGTTGGAGTCGTCGAACGTCGGGATGGCCGGCGACGACGGCACGTTCGTCGCGACGCCGTTGCGGTGGAAGGTCACCGCGTCGGTGGCCTCGAGACCGAACGTGGCGTCGAAGGGCTGACGACGGTTGCCGAGCTTGACGCCGTCCGCGAAGACGATCGGGGTCGGTCGTGCGTCGACGGGCAGCACCTGGCCGCCACCGGGGTGGACGCTGGTGTTGTTGTCGGCGTACGTGCCGTCGGCGTACCAGGCGAGCAGGCCGTTCTGGTACGGGAAGCGCTCCACCCAGTCAGGCTTGGTCGAGGCCCAGCCGAAGTTGTACGGACCCGTCTTCAGGGTCTCGTCGTAGCCGCCGTAGACGCGGTTCTCGAAGAGGTAGTACTGGCTGGCCGTCTTGCTGGCCGAGCCGTCGATCTTCGTGAAGCCGTCGGCCGTCCACTGGTCGGCGCCCTCGACGTCGTCGGTCCACACCACGGTGCGACCGCTGACGAGCGAGATGTCGTCGATGAACGCGCCGGGCTGCGAGACGCCGCCGTCGGTCTGGTAGCGGAAGCGGAACTGCACCGTCTGGCCCGCGTACGCGGAGACGTTGAAGGACTGCTCGCTCCAGGCCGAGACACCATCGAGCGTGGCCAGCTTGGTCCAGTCCGTGCCGTTCGTGGAGACCTCGGCGTAGAGGTAGTCGTAGCCGGCCTCGATGTCGTACTGGAGGAAGGCCTTGACGAACGCCCGACGGGCGTCGGCGGGAACGCTGATCTCACGCGTGAGCGTGGTGTTGATGTTGTCGGCGGAGCCGCTCCACCACTCGTTGCTGCCCGAGTGGGGGGTGTTGTACTGCGTGGTCACCGACTTGTCGGGAAGGGAGACGACCGCAGCCTGCTTGCCCGCGACGTCAGCAGCGCCGACCTGGAGGTTGGTGTCGGTCCCGTGCTGGATGACCTGGTGGTCGAGCCAGCCGAGCTGGAGCTTCTCCCAGGCACCCATGTAGCCGGGGGTCGTCCCGATGGAGTCCGCACCACGGTTGAGCCACGAGCCACCGGACATGAGCGTCCAGAAGCCGGTGCCGTTGTCGCCACCGGCGGTGTCGTAGAGGTCGGGGAGGCCGAGGTCGTGACCGAACTCGTGGGCGAACACACCGAGGCCGCCGTTCTCGGGCTCGGTGGTGTAGTCGCCGATCCACATCCCGGTGTCACCGAGGGGCGCGCCACCGAGCTTGTTGAAGGCCGGGCCGGTCGTCCCGATGTCGGTGGAGTTGACGTACCAGCGGTGCGACCAGATCGCGTCCTCACCCTGGGCGCCACCACCGGCCTCCTCACCCTCGCCGGCGTGGATCGCCTGGAAGTGGTCGATGTAGCCATCGGCCTCGAGGAAGTTGCCGTCCTTGTCGTAGTCGTAGCGGTCGACCTTGTCGAACTGCGCCAGGTAGGTCTTGATCTCCGCGGCGGTCTTGCCCGCCGCGACCTGGGAGTTGTACCAGGCCTGCGCGGTGTCCTCGACGAACGGCCAGACCGTCTCGGCGTCGGACAGCTTGTTGGTGCCGTAGCGCGCCGCGTTGTAGGGAACCTTGACCCAGTCGGACACGTCGCCGGTCGCGAGGAAGCGCCCGTTGGACTGCTTGAGGTAGAAGTCCTTGAAGGACTCGCCCTCGCCGAACATCATGTCCTGGAAGTGCGCCCGGTTGAAGTCCTCGGTCCAGTAGGTCGAGTTGTCGTCGGTCGCGTTGCCGTCCCACGTGCGGTCGGGCTGGGCGATCTGGTTGTGGAGCGGACCGTCGGTGCCGCGCACACCCTGGCCGAGCTTCTGGGTGCCGAACTCGGACAGGATCGTGAAGATGCTCTCCTCACGCTCGGTCGTGTACATCTGCACGTAACGGTCCTCGCCCGACTCCGTCGGGACGGCGATGACCTGGGCGCCGTTGCGGGTCTGCAGCGAGGCCTCGCCCTTGATGAGCTTGGCGACGGCGTCCTTGCGCAGCTTGCGCTGGGCGTCGCCGAGGGGGTTGGGCAGGTCGTCCCGCTTCTGCGCCTTCGACGAGCCGTCGACGGGTGGAGCTGATTCGGTCGCCTGCGCGCCCATGGGGGCCAGGCTCACTACCAACGCAGCCCCGGCCAGGGCGGCGAGGGCACGACTGTGTCGTGTGGTCACGGTTCCTCCGAGTGTGATCGCCAGCCAGGGGTCAGGCGTGGCCACTGCAGAGAAACATGTGCAATGCGATTCGCACAATGGTTTGTGGGGTTTCTTTTACCTGCCCTTTACCTTCCAGGCTCAGCGCTCGGAGCCGTCGGGGCTCTGACAGGATCGCCCCATGAGCGATCAGCCCTCTCCCTCGGCCGAGACGACCAACCCCTACGGCACCGGTGCGCAGGCGGCCCCGCAGAAGCGGATCCGCGTCCCCCACCTCCAGAAGATGAAGGAGACCGGGGAGAAGTGGGCGATGCTCACGGCCTACGACATGTACGCCGCCGAGATCTTCGACGAGGCGGGTATCCCGGTGCTGCTCGTCGGCGACTCAGCGGGCAACAACGTCTACGGCTTCGAGACCACCGTGCCGGTCACGGTCGACCACCTCGTCCCCCTGTGCCGGGCGGTCACCTCGGCGGCCAAGCACGCGATGGTCGTCGCCGACCTGCCCTTCGGCTCCTACCAGGCCAGCCCGCAGCAGGCCCTCGCGACCGCGACCCGCTTCATGAAGGAGGGCATGGCCCACGCGGTCAAGCTCGAGGGTGGCAAGCCGATGGTCCCCGAGGTCGAGCTGCTCGTCCGCGCGGGCATCCCGGTCATGGGGCACATCGGCTTCACGCCGCAGAGCGAGCACGTCCTCGGCGGCTACCGGGTCCAGGGCCGCGGCGACGGCGCCGACCGCCTCCTCGAGGACGCCCTCGCCCTCGAGGCCGCCGGGTGCTTCGCGATCGTCATGGAGATGGTGCCGGCGCCGGTCGCCGCCAGGGTCACCGAGGCGCTGCGCATCCCGACGATCGGCATCGGTGCCGGGCCGGACTGCGACGCCCAGGTCCTCGTCTGGCAGGACATGGCCGGCCTGCGCGGCGGGCGCGCCCCCCGCTTCGTCAAGAAGTACCTCGACATGCGCACCGACCTCGGCACCGCGGCCCGCGCCTACGCCGCGGAGGTCGCCTCCGGGTCGTTCCCGGCGGCCGAGCACAGCTTCGAGGAGTAGCCCCCGGGCACGGGCGGGAGAAGGAACGAACGAGAGGCGGTATGCCGGGTGCTTACCCGGCATACCGCCCTCTCCCTTTCGCACCTGATTGCCCTTTCCGGCGGGCGCCTCGGTGTGCGACGGACTGGGCAATCAGATGCGGCGTCAGTCCTCGAGGTCGCTCTCGCCCTCCCAGGCGCGGTCCTCGGCGTCCCACTGCTCGGTCTTCTCGTGGGCCGACGCGATGGCGTTGCTCGCCTCGGCCTCGGTGTCGTAGGGGCCCATGACGTCGTCGTTGCGGCTGCGGTTCTCGTCGGTCTCGACCTGCTTGGTCTGGATGTTGTACCAGTACGCCACGTCGTCCTCCTCGGTTTCCGGATCGGCGGTCTGCCTAGACTCCACCGTATGCCGCTGACGTACGGAAGTGTCGCTCCGGGAGTCGTCTCCCCGAGGCGCCCGGTCCCCGCCGCGATCGAGCGGCCCGAGTACGTCGACAAGCCGACGCCGGACAAGAACCTCTCCCCCGAGGTCAAGGACGCCGAGACGATCGAGCTCATGCGGGTCGCCGGCCGGATCGCCGCACAGGCGATGGAGGCCGCAGCGGCCGTCATCGCCCCGGGGGTCACGACCGACGAGATCGACCGCGTCGGGCACGAGTTCCTCCTCGACCACGGCGCCTACCCGTCGACGCTCGGCTACCGAGGCTTCCCGAAGTCGCTCTGCACGTCGGTCAACGAGGTCGTGTGCCACGGGATCCCGGACTCCCGCCCCCTCGAGGACGGCGACATCGTCAACATCGACATCACCGCCTACGTCGGAGGGGTGCACGGCGACACCGACGCGACCTACCTCTGCGGCGACGTCGACGAGGAGTTCCGGCTGCTCGTCGAGCGCACCCGTGAGGCGATGATGCGCGGCATCAAGGCCGCCGTCCCCGGGCGTCAGGTCAACGTCATCGGCCGCGTCATCGAGAGCTATGCCAAGCGCTTCGGCTACGGCGTGGTGCGCGACTTCACCGGGCACGGGATCGGCCGGTCATTCCACTCCGGGCTGATCATCCCGCACTACGACGCCGCGCCCTCCTACGACACCGTCATCGAGCCCGGCATGACCTTCACCATCGAGCCGATGCTCAACCTCGGTTCCGAGGAGTGGGACATGTGGGACGACGACTGGACGGTGGTGACCCGGGACCGGAAGCGTTCGGCCCAGTTCGAGCACACGATCCTCGTCACCGACCGCGGCAACGAGATCCTCACCCTCCCCTGACCACGCAGCACGACCCGACGGACGAAGGAGTCCCCATGAGCACGAAGACCGGTCTGCCGCTGGGCATCGACGTGGGCGGGAGCGGCATCAAGGGCGCGCCTGTCGACCTCTCCAAGGGTGCGTTCGCCGCCAAGCGCAAGCGCATCGACACCCCGGCGAAGTCCACGCCCGAGGCCGTCGCCGAGGTCATCGACCAGATCGTCGACCACTTCGACGATGTGCGCGGCGACTCCCCCATCGGCATCACCGTGCCGGGCGTCGTCACCCACGGCGTCGTCCGCTCGGCCGCCAACATCGACAAGTCGTGGCTCGACTTCGACGCCGAGCCGATGCTCGAGAAGAAGCTCGGCCACGACATCGTCCTGGTCAACGACGCGGACGCGGCCGGCGTCGCCGAGCTCCACTACGGCGCAGCCAAGGGCCAGAAGGGGCTCGTCATCCTCACGACCCTCGGCACCGGCATCGGGACGGCCCTCATTCACAACGGCACCCTCATCCCGAACTCCGAGCTCGGTCACCTCGAGCTCGACGGGTTCGACGCCGAGAAGCGTGCGGCCTCCTCGATCAAGGACATCGAGGGCATCAGCTACGCCGAGTGGGCCAAGCGGCTCCAGCGCTACTACAGCCACCTCGAGAACCTGCTCTGGCCCGACCTCATCGTCGTCGGGGGCGGGGTCTCCAAGGACCACGAGGAGTTCCTGCCGCTGCTCGACCTCCGGACGAAGATCGTGCCCGCCATGCTCGAGAACAAGGCCGGCATCATCGGTGCGGCGCACCTGGCGCAGGAGTACCACGACTCCCACTGAGACGTGGCGCTCGGCGGCGGGTGGTCCGGCTCAGCGCTGGCGCGCGACGAGCACGGCCTTCTTGGGGACCTTCTTCTCGACCGCGTAGGTCGCCTTCTTGCCGGTGGTGAGCTGCTCCGCGTAGCCCATCTTGGAGAGGCGCATGAGGACGACCGGGCACGCCTTGCAGCGGGGCCTGTCCTTGCAGCACTTCTTCTTCGCGGAGACCTTGGGCACGCGTCGAGGGTAGGTGAGCCTTACCTACTTCTCCAAAACACGTCCACGCTCTGGGCGCGTCGTCTCGAGGCGGTCGAGAGGAGACGACGCGCCGTATGCCGTCCGGCTCCAGCGGCGCGTTCTCTCCTCTCGTCCGACCTAGGACGCCATGAGGTCGACCGCTCCGCGAGCGGCGAGGTCGTGGATCACGGTGTGCTCACCACCCAGCGAGTCGGCCTGGCCGAGGTAGAGCCTGCGGCCTTGGTTGCTGAGCAGCGCGTCGTGGATCGGGACCGCGTGCGGCGGGTCGAGCCGGCGCAGGAACGCCGCCATGTCACGGCTCGCCTGCCACGGTGCGTTGAGGGGGAACGCGACGACGTCGACGTCGCCGGGGTCACCGTCGAGGCTGTCGCCCGGGTGGTAGAGGCTCGACTCCCCCAGCGCGCGGAGCACGACGCCGACGTTGGGGATCCGCGGGATGTCGTCGTGGATGAGCGCGTGGACCTCCCCCACCGGCGTGAGCGTGACGGAGCCGACCCGGGTCGGCTCGGTGCGCACCTCGGCGTCGAGACCCAGACCGGACAGCACCTCGACGCTGCCCGGGTCGGCCAGCAGCCGTGCCCGAGGGTTGTGGTGCATGAGGATCGGCACGCGTCGCTGGTCGAGGTGGTCGGGGTGCTGGTGCGTCACGACGACGGCGGAGAGGTCACGCAGGTCCTCGAAGCCGGGGGTGAAGCCACCGGGGTCGATGAGGATGCGCTCACCGGCGATCTCGACGAGGAGGCACGCGTGTCCGAGGTGAGTCAGTCGCATGCCCTCACCGTATGCCGGGTGGCCCCGTGAGGGCGGACGAGTCAGTCATAAGCCGGGTTCTGTCACGTGGCCGGTTGCCCGGGTCACGTTGACGGTCATCCATCTCGGACCACTGTTGCCAGTGGCCTCCAGCGCTCTACCCGTGTGCTCGGGCGGGCCGCCCTCGAACGCACACTGTCTGAGCTTGCTCCGGGTGGGGTTTACCGAGCCGACTCCGTCACCGGAGCCGCTGGTGGTCTCTTACACCACCGTTTCACCCTGACCCGATCTCGGGCCGAAGCCCCTGACCGGGCGGTCTGTTCTCTGTGGCACTGTCCCGCGGGTCACCCCGGGTGGCTGTTGGCCACCACCCTGCCCTGTGGAGCCCGGACTTTCCTCGACGTGGTTGCCCACGCCGCGACCGTCGGACTGACTCGTCCGCCCACACAGCATACGCGCCGAGCCGCCTCGGTCACGCGACGACGAACCGCACCTGACCGGTGGCGACGTCCGCCGACTCGAGGCGCGCCTCGACCGTCGCACCGAGCTCGGCCGTGCCCTTGGCCCGCGCGACGACCGGCACGTCGAGCAGCTGGAGCTCCAGCCCCCTGTCGTCACGGTCCACGACCACGGCCGAGAAGGTCTGGCCCACCCGGGCACTGAGGACCGCCGCCTCGACGGCGTCGGCGCACATCCGCTCGGCCGCGCCAGCCACCCGGTCGGACTCCTTCATGAGCTCGGGGACCTTCGGCAGGGCCTCGCGGACCCAGCCGGGCACGTCGTCGCCACGGCTGATCGACTCGCAGATGACGAGGCCGAACCGGTCGACGAGCCGGCGCAGCGGGGCGGTGACGTGCGCGTAGGCGTCGGCGACGGCGGCCTGCTCGACCTGCTCGGGCACGTCCCCGTCGAAGGGCGTGTAGGCGGCGCCTCGGAAGAGCGACGTGGCGTCGTAGATGAGGGCCAGGTGCTTGGGGTTGGCCCGGTCCAGGCTCCGCAGGAAGTCGCCGTAGCCCTGCTCGGCCGGCCACGGCGCACCGAGGGCCTTGGCCTGCCTGCGGAATCGCGCGACGGCGCCCTGCTCGGCCTCGGGCATCGTGCGCAGGATGCCGACGCGTGCGTGCAGCATCATGTCGGCCGCCGCCATGCCGGTCAGCAGCGAGATCTGCGCGTTCCACTCCTCGACGGTGCGCGGCGGGCGGAACTCGAGGGTGAAGTCGCCGTCGTCGCCGAGGTGGACCTCCTGCTCGGGCATGGGAAGGCTGGCGCCCCCACGCAGCTGCTCCTGGCGGATCCGGCGCTCCCCGACCTCACGCAGGAGGACCCAGCGCTCGTCGCTCGTGCCGGCGTCGACCTGCGCCTGGACGTCGACGTAGTCGAACCGCTCGACCGACCTCACCATCGCGCGGTAGACCTCGGCGCTCGTGCCCTCGCCCTCGGCGTCGAGCCGCATGTCCCAGACGAAGGCGGGCCGCACCTGACCGGGGAGCAGGCTGGCCGCGCCCTCGCTGACGACGGTGGGGTGGAGAGGGACCCGCTTGTCGGGGCAGTAGATCGTCTGGCCGCGACGACGGGCCTCGGCGTCGATGGCGCCGCCCGCGGCGACGAAGGCCGGGACGTCGGCGATCGCGTAGCGCACGCGGTAGCCGTCACCGTCACGCTCGAGGTGCATCGCCTGGTCGAGGTCCATCGATGTCGCCGGGTCGACCGTGATGAACGGCACCGCCGTCTCGTCGCGCTCCGGGAGGTCGGGCGGCGAGGACGCCACGGCCTCGGCCTCGGCAGTGACCTCGGGTGTGAACTCCTCGCTCACGCCGAGCTCGGCCCGGATCGCCGCGAAGCGGGCGAGCAGCGTCTCCCGAAGGGTGTCGGACGTCGTGGCGTCGGCCGGTGCGAGGCTGATCTGGCGCTGGGGCATGCCAGCCAACCTACCCAAGCGGGGCACGCATAGGGTGTCCGCGTGCTCATCCTCCTGCCGCCCTCGGAGTCGAAGGCGAACCGTCGCCGCGGCAGGGCCGCCGACCCGAGCGGCTGGTCCTTCCCCGAGCTGGCCGAGACCCGCGCCCTCGTCGCCAAGCACCTGCGCGAGGTGAGCCAGTCCTCCACTGCCACAGCCGATCTGGGGGTGTCGCCCGGCCTCGCCAGCGAGGTGGTCCGCAACCTCCTCCTCGACTCCGCACCCGCCACGCCCGCGTCCGAGGTCTACACCGGCGTCCTCTACGACGCCCTCGACCTCACCTCGATGGACGGGTCGGCCCGTCGCCGCGCCAACCAGTGGCTCGTCATCATCTCCGCGCTCCACGGCGCCGTACGGCCGAAGGACCGGATCACGGCATACCGGCTGTCCATGGACGTCAACCTCGCCGGTCTCGGACCGGTGGCGGCCGCCTGGAGGCCGGTCCTCGACGACGTGCTCACCCCCGCCGCCGGGCGCGAGGTCGTCGTCGACTGCCGGAGCTCGACGTATGCCGTCGCCTGGACTCCCACGGGCGAGGTCGCCGACCGCTGGGTGCAGGTCCGCGTGCCCGGCGCCAGCCACATGGCCAAGCACACGCGGGGACTCGTGGCCCGGCACCTCTGCGTCACCGGTCAGCGGGCGCGGACCCCGGAGAGGCTCGCCGCCGTCGTCGAGGAAGCCTTCGACGTCGACCTCGCTCCCCCGGCGCGACGCGGTCGCCCGTGGGTCCTCGACGTCACGGCTCGCTGACGACGGTCCCGCTGGCGACGGGCACCCACCGCCGGCCCGGACCGCGCCGGAGCTCCCAGCCGCCACACCGGGCGAAGGCGTCGAGCTCTGCGAGCAGGAGCCGCACCACCGCCCCGGCCTCTGCATCCTCGGACTCCCGCCCGGCCGGCTGCACGATGAAGCGGAGGTGGACCTGCGGTTGCGGGCGGGACGTCGCCCCGTCGGCCACGTCCAGCGACCGGTCCTCGACTACGTGGGTCTTGGCGACGATGCGTTCCGCAGCGGGGAGGACCTCGTGGGGCGGCACGCCGTCGCGGACGTCCACGACGTCGACTGTGACGCGGTAGGACGGCATCAGGACCCGAGGGCCCCCGCCAGCGCTGCCTCGACGTCCTCGACGAGGTCGAGCACCGACTCCAGCCCGACGGAGATGCGGATGGTCCCGTCGGTGATGCCGACCGCGGCGCGCGCCTCCTCGGTGAGGCGGCGATGGGTCGTCGTCGCGGGGTGGGTGGCGAGCGACTTGGCGTCGCCGAGGTTGTTGGAGATGTCGACGAGCTGCAACGCGTTCATCACCGCGAAGGCGACGGCCTTGCCCCCGTCGACCTCGAACGTCACGACCGTCCCGCCACCGGTCATCTGGCGCTGGGCGAGCTCGTGCTGGGGGTGGCTCTCCAGCAGCGGGTACACGACCCTGACGACGCCGTCTCGCGACTCGAGGTGGCGGGCGAGGGTGAGCGCGTTGTCGGCCATCTGACGCACCCTCAGTGACATCGTCTCGAGCCCCTTGAGGAGCACCCAGGCGTTGAACGGCGACATCGACGGACCGGTGTGGCGCATGAGGTTCTTGACCGGGCCCTCGATGAACTCGGAGGTGCCGAGCACCGCGCCGCCGAGGACGCGTCCCTGGCCGTCGATGTGCTTGGTCGCGGAGTAGACGACGACGTCCGCGCCGTGGTCGAGCGGGCGCGAGAACACCGGTGTCCCGAAGACGTTGTCGACGACGACCTTGGCCCCGGCCGCGTGCGCGAGGGCGGACACGGCCTCGATGTCGACAAGCTCCTGCATCGGGTTGCTCGGTGTCTCGAAGAAGACGGCGGCGGTGGGCTCGGACAGCGCGGCCTCCCACTGGGCCAGGTCGGGGCCGTCGACGAAGACCGCCTCGACACCGAACCTCGGGAGGATCTCGTCGATGATGACGAAGCACGACCCGAAGAGGGCGCGCGACGACACGATCCGGTCGCCCTTGCCGCAGAGGGCGGCGAGTGCGACCCACACCGCGGACATCCCCGACGAGGTGGCGAAGCACGCCTCGGCGCCTTCGAGGAGGCGGAGCCGCTCCTCGAACATGCTCACCGTCGGGTTGCCGTAGCGGCTGTAGATGAACTTCTCGATCTCGTCCTTGAAGGCCGCCTCGGCCTGCTCGGCCGACTCGTAGACGAACCCCGAGGTGAGGAACATCGCCTCGCTGGTCTCGTCGAAACCGCTGCGGGACAGGCCGCCTCGCACGGCGAGGGTGTCGGGGCGGAACGAGCGCCCGGACTCGTCTGCCATGTCAGCCCTGCTTCCAGGGCAGTCCGGCGACCTTCCAGCCGGACACCGTGCGGTGCCCGGAGGCGTCGTGCGGACCCTCGAAACCCTCGAGGACGTTGTATGCCGGCCCCAGTCCAGCCGCCGTCGCGGCCTCCGCCGCGGCGATCGACCGGACGCCGGAACGACAGAGGAAGTAGAGAGTCGCCCCCTCGCCGACACCCGCCGACCGGAGGTCCTCCACGAAGGAGTCGTTGATGCTGCCGTCGGGGTAGCGCTGCCACTCGACGAAGACCGGCCGGTGCGGCGGGTCCAGCGCCGGGACACCGACGTAGGCCCACTCGGCGCGGGTGCGCACGTCGATGAGGACGGCGTCCTCGGAGCTGGTCACCGCGGCATACGCCTCGGCAGGGGTGACGTCACCGGCATAGGTCATGCGCGCCAGCCTAGGCTCGCCTCCGTCTGCGGTCGCGGGTCGTTCAGAGACCGGACTCCGGGGTGCGCACGAGGATCCGGCGGCACTCCTCGCAGCGCAGCACCTGGTCCTCGGGAGCGTCCTTGATGGTGCGGAGCTCGACCGGGTTGAGCTCGAGCTGGCAGCCGCCGCACCGACGCTGCCGGAGCGGGGCCGCTCCGGTGCCGCTCGTGGTGCGGATCTTCTCGTAGAGGGCCACGAGGTCCTCGCCGACCTCGTCGACGACGGTGTCGCGCGGCCCACCGACTTGGCGCTCCTCCGCCTCGAGCTGGGCCAGGCGCTCGTCACGCACTGACTCGAGGGCCGTGAGGCGCTCGGTCAGCTCGGCGCGACCGCGCTCGAGCTCGGCGACGTCGGACTCGATCGCCTCGGCGCGCACCATGACCTCGAGCTCGATCTCCTCGAGCTCAGCCTGTCGGCGAGCGAGGGATCCCAGCTCGTGCTGGATCGCCGTGAGGTCCTTGGCGGTCCCGACACCGGAGTCGAGGCGCTGCTGGTCACGGGTGGCCCGGTCACGCACCTGCTGGACGTCGCCCTCGGCCTTGGTGATCTCACGCTTGACGTCACCGAGCTCGGTGCGCGACCGGACGAGCTGGTCGTCGAGCAGGCGCGCCTTGCCCTCGAGGTCCGCGATCTCGGCGAGCTGGGGGATGGTCCTGCGGGCGTGCTCGATCTGCGACAGCCGGGTGTCGATGGCCTGGAGGTCGAGCAGCCTTGACTGGCGCGCTGGGTCGGCTTTCACGGCATACCTCCGAGGTTGGTTGCCCCGACCGTGAACGTCCACGGGTCGGTGCGCACTGTGCTGATGTCGATGTCCACCCTAAGTGCACCCGAGAGGGCGTCCCGCAGGGTCGGCAGCCACACGGCCTCACTCGACCAGTGGCCGGCGTCGACGAGGTGGGGCGGGCCGCCTCGGGACTCCTCACGAGCCTCGAGCGCGGGGTGGTGGCGCAGGTCAGCGGTGACGTAGACGTCGGCCCCGCTCGCCCGGACCGCGGCGAACTGGTCGTCTCCCGCTCCCCCGAGCACGGCGACGGTCTCGACGACCGCGTCGGCCGGGCCCGCGACGCGCAGGCCCGGAGCGGCGGCCGGGAGGGCGGCATGCAGGGCGGTGGCGAAGGCCCCCAACGTCGTCGGTGCGGCAAGGCGTCCGACCCGACCCAGCGGCTGGTCCTCGACGACGGTCAGGGGCGCGGTGTCGGTGAGCCCGGCGGCGGCCGCGAGCGCCTCGCACACCCCGGCGGTCGCGACGTCGGCGTTGGTGTGCGCCACGTAGAGCGCGATGTCGCCCACGATGAGTCCGGTGACACTCGCGCCCTTGGCGCTGGTCGTCGCCACCGAGTGGATCCCGCGCATGAGCAGCGGGTGGTGCGTGACGAGCAGGTCGGCGTGGAGGTCGCGCGCCTCCTCGATGACGGCCAGGGTCGGGTCGAGGGCGAGCAGGATGCGCTCGACCGGCTGCTCCGGGTCCCCCGTCACGAGGCCGACCTGGTCCCAGCTCTGGGCGGTGTCCGGCGGGAAGAGGCGGTCGAGGACGTCGACGACGTCCCGAAGGGTGTGGGTCACGTGGGCCCGGCCGGCCTCGAACCGACGACACCCGCGGTGTAAACGCGGTGCTCTACCAACTGAGCTACAGGCCCCGACGCGACGCTCGGCCGCGGTCGGTTGCCCATTGTGTCAGCCCTCGCTCAGGCGCGGGCGAGTGCGTCGTGGTAGCCGCTGAAGTCCCGGCGTTCGCCGATGCCGGTGACGAGGGACCAGCGGATGGTCCCGTCGGGGGCGACGAGGAAGGTGCCGCGCCGGGCGACGCCGGCCTTCTCGTCGAAGACGCCGTACGCGCGGGCGACCTCGCCGTGCGGCCAGAAGTCCGAGAGGAGGGGGAAGAAGTAGCCGTCGCGGTCGGCGTAGGCCCGCAGCGAGAACATCGCGTCGCAAGAGATGGTGAGGACCTGGACGTCCTCGGTGACGTAGCTGCCGAGGTTGTCGCGGATCTCGGTGAGCTCTCCGGTGCAGATGCCCGAGAAGGCCCACGGGTAGAAGACGAGGAGCACGTGGCGACGGCCGAGGTGGTCGGCGAGCGAGACGTCGGCGCCGTTCTGGTCACGCAGGGTGAACAGGGGTGCCCGCTCCCCGACGGGGAGACCGGTGAGGACGTCGCTCATGCCGTGCAGTCTGCCGCAGGGTCGCTCAGCGGCGACCCTTGGGTGCGACGAGCTTGGTGGCACGCCAGCCCGAGGCGGCGTGGAAGGCCCCGGCGGTGTGGAGCCCCGCGGTTCCGGCGGCCTCGTCGATCTCGGCCGGGTCGACCGCGCCGTTGCCGCGGTCCTTGGGAGTGAGCGCGACGACGAAGCCGCCCTCCTGGAGCACGCCGACGAGGTCGACCAGTGCGTCGGTGAGGTCGCCGTCGCCCGCCCGCCACCAGAGGAGCACCGCATCGGTCTCCCCGGTGTAGTCCTCGTCCTCGAGGTCCGAGCCGATGACGTCCTCGACGGCGAACCGGAAGTCGTCGGCGACGTCACCGTCCCAGCCGAACTCCTGCACGATCTGCTCGGCGGCGAAGCCGAGGCGTCCGACGATGCCGGGGTCGGCTGACCCCGGGTCGGCGGCGGGTGCTGCAGGGGTGTTCACGGTCGGCTACCTCTCCTCGAACGGTGCTGGGGGCTCTAGTTGACTAGGAAGATCGTCGCTCGTGCAAGCGCTTCGGGAGATTTGACGGGCATCGCGCGCTCGTGCGGCCTCCTCGCGCAGCAGCTCGGCCGCCGTTCCGGCCGCCAGGTGCTGGATCGAGACCGACACCGGTCCGGGCGTCGAGACGAGGGTCACCGTGGCGAGGTCCAGCCGCCGGTCGAGGGGGCCCTGCGCCAGGGTGAGCGACTGGACGCGAGCGTGCGGCATCACCGAGACGCGGCGCCAGTAGCGACCGGACCGGACCATGAGCGAGTGCGGTGAGGCCGCGAAGCCGCTGCGCCGCCAGCTGAGCCGGTCGAAGACCTTGGCTCGTTCCGAGACGAGCGTCCAGCCACCCTCGCGTCCGTCGCCGAGGGCGGCGCGGCGCAGGTCGTCCGCGGACAGGGCGGGGTCGAGCAGGGCGAGCACCTCGAGCGCCTGGTCGAGAGTGCCCACGGGCAGCACGGTCGTGTCGTTTTTGTCGTCGTTGCCCGTCGGGTCATGGCCGATCCCGGCGACGTTGACGTTGACCCGCCACCACCCCAGGGGTCGCCACCACAGGGGCTGCACCATGCCGACGGCCTGGATGCGGTGCAGCGGCACGGTCGTCGTGCGCTTGTCGGTCAGGCCGTGCTGGATGCGGGCGGCGGACCCGGTGTCGGCGAGGCGGAAGTTGCCGTGCTTGAGCAGCTCGCCGACGCGGTTGACGACGATGCCGAACGCGAGCGGGCCCAGGGCCGGGAGCGCGATCGCGGCTCCGGTCAGGGCCTCGAAGGAGGAGCCGTATGCCGCGATCGCCACGCTCGCGGTCAGCAACGCCACCGCGCCGAGGAAGATCGTGCCGCCGTGCAGGATCGTCGCGACGAAGAGCCGTGAGTTGGGCACGCGCAGGACCTCGCGGCCCTCGTCGGGGTCGACCGGCGCGGTCGTCGTGGCCGACGGGGCCCCGTCCGCGCCCACGCGGGCAAGGGTGACGGCACCGGGTGGGGCCTCGTCGCGCCGGCCGGCCAGGGCGACCAGCTCACGCCTGACCTCCTCCGCGCGGCCGGCGCCGAGGAAGGCGAGCTTGAGGTGGGAGTCGCCCCCACCTGCCGACTGGACGATGACCTGCGAGAGACCGGTGAGCTGGGCCAGCAGCGGGCGGCTGATCTCGATGGCCTGGACGCGCTCGAGCGGCACCTGGCGGTGCTCGCGGAAGAGCCAGCCCTTGCGCAGCTCGATCTGGCCCGCTGCCACCCGGAACTTCGAGTAGCGCCAGGAGAGCCAGCCGATGAGCCCGATGACGGCCAGCCCCGCGACGATGACCGCGCTCGCCACGAGCGAGTGGTCGAAGAGGAAGCCCAGCCCCTCGCGCAGCCCGCGGTCGGTCGTCTCGTCGGAGTCGTCCCGGTCGCCACCGCCCCCGAGGCCACGGAAGATGTCGTCGACGAACTGCGTCACGGCATACCCGATGATCGCGACCCCGACGACCCCGCCGCGCAGGATCGGCGACAACGGGTGGAGGTGCTGCCACTCGTGCAGCGCGCGATCGTCCCGGCTGCGAGCCTGCGGGCTCGAGGCTGACGAATCCTGTTCTGTCACAGGCCCGCTCGCTGCGCCTCACCGCGGGCGGCGAGACGTCCACGCAACGCCTCGGCCTCGTCCACGGGCAGGCCCGGCAGGGTGCCGCCGCTCTCGGGAGAGGCGGTGTGGAACTCGCACGACGCGATGCCGCGCGACCGCATCAGGGGCCCGGACTCGACGTCGATGTACTGGAGCCGGCCGTAGGGGATGCTCACCAGTGAGCGGAACAGCCTGCCCTTGCGGATGACGATCTCGTCAGGCAGCTCGATCCACGTGATGGCGGAGACCTGGCGCCCGATGAGCCACGCACCCCAAGCGAGCACGGCGGCGACCACCGCGGCGCCGATCCAGAACCACGTCGACACCAGCACCGACAGCACCGCGAACGCGACGAGGAACGGCAGCAGCCACGAGAAGAGCGTGATGAGTCGGACGGCGCGCAGGGCGGGGCTGACCTTCCGCCACGGAAGCTCGTCCCCGCGGAGGGTGACAGCGCCCGGGTCGAGCTCGGTTGTCATGCCCCCATCCTGCCTGCCGACCCGAGTGTGACGGCGGCCACTCCCCAGTGACAGGATGGTCGCGACCACCTCCAGGTCGCATCCGCAAGAAGAAGGGACACCGTCGTGACGTTTCGCGAGGAAGCCGGACCGATCCTCAATGGCCTCCCGAGCAGCCTCACCGACATCGACCCCGAGGAGACCTCGGAGTGGTTGGACTCGCTCGACCAGGTGATCGACGAGGGCGGCCGCCAGCGCGCGCGCTACCTCATGCTGCGGCTGCTCGAGCGTGCCCGCGAGAACCAGGTCGGCGTCCCGTCGCTCACGGCAACCGACTACATCAACAGCATCGACCAGGAGCAGGAGCCCTGGTTCCCCGGCGACGAGGAGGTCGAGCGCCAGTACCGCCGCTGGATCCGCTGGAACGCCGCGGTCATGGTGCACCGCGCCCAGCGCCCCGGAGTCGGTGTCGGCGGCCACATCTCCACCTACGCCTCCGCCGCGACCCTCTACGAGGTCGGCTTCAACCACTTCTGGCGCGGTCAGGACCACCCCGGCGGTGGCGACCAGATCTTCTTCCAGGGTCACGCCTCCCCCGGCATGTACGCCCGCAGCTTCCTCGAGGGCCACCTCGGCGAGACCGACCTCGACGGGTTCCGCCAGGAGAAGAGCCACCTCGTCGACGGGAAGATCCGGGCCCTGTCGTCCTACCCGCACCCGCGGATGATGCCGGACTACTGGCAGTTCCCGACGGTGTCGATGGGCATCGGCCCGATGAACGCGATCTACCAGGCTCAGTTCAACAAGTACCTCCAGCACCGCGGCATCAAGGACACGAGCGACCAGCGCGTCTGGGCCTTCCTCGGTGACGGCGAGATGGACGAGCCGGAGGCACGCGGCCTGCTCCAGCTCGCGGCATACGAGGAGCTCGACAACCTGACGTTCGTCGTCAACTGCAACCTCCAGCGCCTCGACGGGCCGGTGCGCGGCAACGGCAAGATCATCCAGGAGCTCGAGGCCTTCTTCCGCGGCGCCGGCTGGAACGTCGTCAAGGTCATCTGGGGCCGCGGCTGGGACCCGCTGCTCGCCGCCGACCGCGACCACGCCCTCAAGCACATCATGAACACGACGACCGACGGTGACTACCAGACGTTCCGCGCCAACGACGGGGCCTACGTCCGCGAGCACTTCTTCGGCCGCGACCCCCGCACCCGCAAGATGGTCGAGGGCCTCACGGACGACCAGATCTGGCACGACCTCCAGCGCGGGGGCCACGACTACCGCAAGGTCTTCGCCGGCTACCAGGCCGCGGTGAACCACACCGGCCAGCCGACCGTCGTCCTCGCGCACACCATCAAGGGCTACTCGCTCGGCAAGGGCTTCGCCGGCCGCAACGCGACGCACCAGATGAAGAAGATGACGGTCGACGACCTCAAGGGCTACCGCGACGTCCTGCGCCTCCCGATCACGGACGCGCAGATCGAGGAGAACCCCTACCAGCCGCCGTACTTCCACCCCGGTGAGAACGACCCGACGCTCCAGTACATGCTCGAGCGCCGTCGCGAGCTCGGCGGTCCGATCCCCCAGCGCCGCAGCAAGTACGCCCAGCTCTCGCTGCCAGGTGACGAGGCCTACAAGCAGGTCAAGAAGGGCTCGGGCAAGCAGACCATCGCGACGACGATGGCGTTCGTCCGCCTGCTCAAGGACCTCATGCGCGACAAGGAGTTCGGCAAGCGGGTCGTGCCGATCATCCCGGACGAGGCGCGCACGTTCGGTATGGACAGCTTCTTCCCGACGCTGAAGATCTACAACCCGCACGGGCAGAACTACACGCCGGTCGACCACGACCTCATGCTCAGCTACCGCGAGTCCGAGCAGGGGCAGATCCTGCACCTGGGCATCAACGAGGCCGGCTCGGTCGCCGCCTTCACCGCCGCCGCGACGAGCTACTCGACGCACGGCGAGCCGATGATCCCGATCTACATCTTCTACTCGATGTTCGGGTTCCAGCGCACCGGCGACTCGATCTGGGCCGCAGCCGACCAGATGGCGCGTGGCTTCCTCATCGGCGCGACCGCCGGTCGCACGACGCTCACCGGCGAGGGCACCCAGCACGCCGATGGCCACTCCCCGTTGCTCGCGTCGACCAACCCTGCCGTCGTCGCCTACGACCCGGCCTATGGGTACGAGATCGGGCACATCATGCGCGACGGTCTCGAGCGCATGTACGGCGACAGCCCCGAGGACCTCATCTACTACCTCACCGTCTACAACGAGCCG
Source organism: Knoellia locipacati (assembly GCF_044791685.1). Taxonomy (GTDB): domain Bacteria; phylum Actinomycetota; class Actinomycetes; order Actinomycetales; family Dermatophilaceae; genus Knoellia; species Knoellia locipacati_A. The sequence goes on along the minus strand of NZ_CP087730.1, from coordinate 3,276,941 downwards.
ATCGTGCAGCCGGCCGAGCCGGAGGGCGTGGACACGGAGGGCATCCTGCGCGGCATGTACCTCCTCGAGAAGGCCGACACCACGGGCTGGACCCACAAGCCGCCGCGGGCCCAGCTGCTCGCCTCGGGCGTCGGCGTCCCGTGGGCCCTCGAGGCCCAGCGCCTGCTCGCCGACCACTGGGGAGTCGCCGCCGACGTCTGGTCGGTGACCTCGTGGGGCGAGCTGCGCCGCGACGGACTGTCCTGCGACGAGGAGGCCTTCCTCCACCCGGAGAACGAGGCGCGCGTTCCCTACGTCGCGCAGCGGCTCGCGGACGTCGAGGGTCCGGTGCTCGCGACCTCCGACTACATGCGGGCCGTCCCCGACCAGATCGCGCAGTGGGTCCCCGGCGAGTTCCACTCGCTGGGCACCGACGGCTTCGGCTTCGCCGACACCCGGCCTGCCGCCCGACGCTTCTTCCACGTCGACGGCCCGTCGCTCGCGGTCCGCACCCTCCAGGTGCTCGCGGCTCGCGGCGAGGTGGCCACGGACGTGCCGGGCAAGGCCGCGGAGAAGTACGACCTGCTCGACGTGCGCGCCGGCACCAGCGGCAACGAGGGCGGCGACGCCTGACCCGTCCTCCCACTGCGCCCGTCACCTCGCGATCGAGGTGGCGGGCGCAGTGCTGTATGCCGTAACTCGCCTTGTGCCGGGTGGCGGCAACCGCGGAGTGTGGGGACCATGGTCCCCGCCCGCTGGAGCGACGCGGTCCTAGCGTGAGACCCAAGGACCCGGAGCGTGCCGGGGCCCGGGTTCTACCCCCTCCTCTCCGGCGCATGAGGGAAGGACCGCCATGAACACCCACCCGACCTGCGAACTGGGGCGTCGCGACCTGTTCCGCCTCTCCGCGGTGGCCGGGATCGCCGTCACGGTCGGTGGTCCGGCCACCGCGGGGTTCGCAGCACCGCCGACCGGCGGAGGCGGCGCGACGCCCACCGCCCACCTCAACCCGCTGCACATCCCCCCGGTCCTGTCGACGCAGGGTCCGAGCACCCTGACCGCCGGACGCACCAAGATCAACCTCGGTGGCAAGGACGGCTCAGCCCTGACCTACGACGGGCACTTCCCCGGACCCACCTTCGTCGCCCGAACCGGCACGACCGCCTCCATCAGGGTCACGAACAGCCTCACCGAGGAGACCACCGTCCACTGGCACGGCCTGGTCGTCCCCACCGCGGTCGACGGCCAGCCGCACGACGCCTTCGGCGTCAACCAGTCGTTCCAGTACGACCTGCCGATCCGCCAGCGCGCCGGCCTGAGCTTCTACCACCCGCACCCGCACCGGGCGACGGCCAAGCAGGTCGCGCTGGGGCTGCAGGGAGCGTTCATCGTCCGTGACGCGGAGGAGGACGCCCTGCTCCTGCCCTCCGGCGACTACGAAGTGCCTCTCGTCATCCGGGACGCCAACCTCGACAAGATGAACACCCTGACCTACAACGGCCGGGCCTCGGGTTTCCTCGGGAACACCGCCCTGGTCAACGGCACCCTCGCCCCCTACCTCGTGGTCGACCGGGCGGTCTACCGGTTCCGGGTCGTCAACGCCGCCAACTCCCGGCTCTTCCGCCTCGCCCTGTCGAACGGGGCGAGCATGAGCCTCATCGGGACCGACGGTGGCCTGCTGCCGACGGCTGTGGCGGTCAGCGAGGTTCTGCTGGCGAACGCCGAACGCCTCGACCTGCTCGTCGACCTCCGCGGCCTGACCGCACCGTTGTTCGTCGTCGACCGGGACTCCGGCTGGTCGCTGCTCGAGCTGCGGCCGAAGCCGGCGGCCGTCACGGTGCCGTTCACCCCACCGCCGAGCCAGCTGTCGGTCATCACCCCCCTGCGCGACCCGGTCCGCTCCCGCACCTTCACCTTCGACGGCATGACGAAGGTCAACGGGCTCGAGTACGACATGAACCGGATCAGCTTCGAGACCCCCAGCGGCGTCGTCGAGAAGTGGACCTTCGTGGGCAACGGCAACCCGCCGCACCCGATCCACGTCCACGGCGCGTCGTTCCAGGTCGTCGCCCGGCGCGGTGGCCGCAACCGGCTCTTCGCCTGGGAGGGCGGCTGGAAGGACACGGTGCTCCTGCTCGACAAGGAGTCCGTCGACGTGCTCGTGAGGTTCGACCTCAAGGGTCGCTACCTCATGCACTGCCACAAGCTCGAGCACGAGGACGCGGGCATGATGCTCAACTTCCAGGTGGTGTGACCCGATGGTCTTTCGCACGCGTTGCGAGCTGTGCTCTGCTGGGAGCGTCAGCCGTCACGACCGGACACTGGAGGCGCGCCATGACCCCTGAGGACATCCTGGAGCGAGTGGGCGAGCAGGTTGGGGTCCGCCGGGTGTTCGGCACCCCCGTCGAGCACTCGGGCGTCCTGCTCGTCCCGGTCGCCGTCGCCATCGGTGGTGGAGGCGGCAGCCAGGGCTCCGAGGAGCTGGGCAGCGGCGCGGGCTTCGGCGGGATGGTCCGCGGCATCGGGGTCTACGAGGTCAAGGACGGACGGGTGCGCTTCGTCCCGGCGGTCGACACGACCGCGCTGGCGGCGATGGGCGTCGTCCTGGCCGGCCTCGTGCTGCGCGCGACGGCTCGGCGACGCTAGTCCCACTGATTGCCCGTAGCGGCGGATCCGGATCGGTGCCCGGGCACGGCCGCAGCCGCTACGGGCAATCAGTGGTGGGGTGGGACAGGCGAGGGTATGCCGTCGGTCCGCCTCTTAGAGCCAACCGCGGTCGCGCGCGTGGTTGGCGGCCTCGGCCCGGGTCGACGTCGCCGTCTTGGCCATCGCCGAGGACAGGTGGTTGCGCACCGTGCCCTCGGACAGGTGGACCGACCTCGCGACGACGGCGATCGGCGCGCCGGACAGGGCTGCTCGCAGGACGTCCTGCTCGCGCGCGGTGAGCGGGTTGGCGCCCTCGATGAGCGACTCGGCGGCCAGTGCCCCGTCGACGACGCGCTCACCCGCGTGGACGCGGCGCACCGCGTCGGCGAGCTCCGAGGCGGGGGTGTCCTTGACGACGAAGCCCGCGGCGCCGGCCTCGAGGGCCCGCCGCACGAACCCGGGGCGACCGAACGTCGTGACGACGAGCGCACGGGTCGCGAGCCCGGCAGCCGTCATCGCCCGGCACACCTCGATGCCGTCGAGTCCGGGCATCTCGACGTCGACGAGGGCCACGTCGACCTCGTGCGCCGACAGGAGCCCGAGTACCTCGTCGCCGCGCCCCGCCTCGGCGACGACCTCCAGGTCCGGCTCCAGCCCGAGCAGCGTGACGATCGCCCCGCGGACGAGGGCCTGGTCGTCGGCGACGAGCACCCGGATCACAGGGTCACCTCGAGCCTCGTGCCCGGTGCGGCGTCGAGCACCCGCAACACTCCCCCGGCGGCGTCGACCCGCTCGCGCACACCACGCAGTCCGTTGCCCTCGCGCAGCCCGGACGGGCCCCGGCCGTCGTCCTCGACGGTGAGCGACGCAGGCCCCAGGGCCACACGGCATACGGACGCGTTGCTGTGGCGGACCACGTTGGTGACGGCCTCACGCAGGACCCACGCGACGACCACGCGGTGGCGTGGGTCGACCACCGAGAGGTCGTCGGGCATGTCAGCCCTGATGCCGGCGGAAGCGAGCACCCGCTCGGCAGACGCGATCTCGTCGTCGAGCCGGGCCGAACGGATGCCGCCCACGGCAGCACGCACCTCGGCGAGCGCCTGCCGGCTCAGCACCCCGACCTCGGCGATCTCCTGCCGAGCCCGCTCGGGGTCGGTGGCGACGAGCCGTTCCGCGACGTCGGCCTTGAGGCTCATCGCGGTCAGGGTGTGGCCGATGACGTCGTGGACGTCGCGGGCGACCCGGTCACGCTCGGCCGTGACGGTCAGCTCGGCGGCGAGCTCGTCGTGGAGGATGCCGCGCCGCTCGATGGTGCGGACCACGGCGGTGACGACCGCGACGAGCAGGACGATGCCGGAGAGGTACCACGTGTCGGCCAGCTCACTGGAGACCGACGTGAGCCAGGCGGTGAGGGCGAGGACCACCGCGGTGACCCCGACCGCCGCCCACATCGGCAGGGCGAACATCGCGAGCGCGACGAGGTAGGGGCCGCCGCCGACCGACGCGGGACCGACGAGCACGTGGATCGCGAGGCAGATGAGCAGGAGCGCGACCAGGTGGACGACGCCACCGCGGACCACCGCGGCGCCCGAGGGCGCTCGGCTGACCGCCCGGAACCCGCGGATGTAGACCGCCGCGAAGAGGACGAAGAGCGCCACCGCGGCGACGACCCGCGGCCGGCTCTCGCCGCTGTCGACGACGCCGGCGATCGGGAAGGCGAGGAAGACGAGCCAGACCCCACCCATGACCCAGCCCCACCGCTGCCAGGGATGGGTCACCATCGCCCGGTCGGGCCTCGCCGCCGAGGACGACGCGCTCACTGCCGGCCGCGGCTGCGACGCACGAGCCACGTCGCGAGCACCGCGAAGATCACCGTCCACACCGCAACGTTAGTCACCGACATCCACAGCGCCTCATGGACGAGGCCACCTTCGGAGTCGATGACGTCGCCCCCGGTCAACGGGTAGCGCGCCAACGACACGTAGCCGTACAGCGGGGTGAACCGGGCGAGCTCGAGGAGGAAGCCGCTCAGCGGGAAGAAGATGTTGCCGAGGAAGCCCAGGACGACGAGCGAGCCGGACGCCGCCGAGACGGCTGCCTCGGACCGGAAGGCCAGACCGAAGATCAGCCCGTACAGCGCGAACATCACCGCCCCCACGACGAGGATCGCCGCGCTCCCGAGCCAGGCCGTCACGGTGCCCTCGGCTCCCGTGAGCAGTCCCAGGACGTAGACGACGACGATCGGCAGCGTGGCCACGACGAGCGCGACGACCGCCTTGGTCGCGACGTAGGTCCCGTCGCCCAGCGGCGTGAGACCGAGCTGGCGCCCCCAGCCCTGCATCCGCTCGACCGCGGCCGAGCCGCCGATGCCCACGGTCGCGGTGACCGCGCCGTAGGCCGCCATCGAGATCATGACGTAGAGGGCCACGTTGCCGTTGCCGGCCTCCTGCTGCGAGTAGCCGGCGCTGGCGCCGAAGAGCACGTACATGAAGCCCGGCAGGCCCACGACGAAGAACAACGTGACGAGGTCACGCAGGATGCGGCGCAGCTCCAACCGCACGTATGCCGTCCGCTCCCCTCGCGTCCTCGGCTGGCTCGCCGCGTGACCGGGGTGCTCAGTGGCGCGGCGGGGCGTGACGCCGGGTCGGCTGGCGGGGGTCGTGGTCGCGGCGCTCATGCTGCGGCTCCTTCGCTCGTCGTGGCCGTGGCTGTGGTCGTGGTTGTGGCTGAGGTCGCGGCTGTGGCGTCGGTGAGGGCGAGGAAGGCGGACTCGAGCGAGCCGGTGGTGACCTCGAGGTCGCGGCCACCGAGCGAGGTGAGCAGGGCTCGGGCCACGGCGTCGGAGTCCGACGTCGTCACGGTCAGACGGTCGCGGTCGACGCGGACGTCGTGGACGGTCGGGAACGCACTCAGGTGGGTGGCAGCCGCATCGACGAGGTCGAGGTCGAGGCGGGCGGCCACGGTGCGGCCCAGCGCCCGGCCGCGGACGACGTCCGTGGGACCGTCGGCGACGACCTGCCCGGCGGCGACGAGCACGATGCGGCTCGCGAAGCTGTCGGCCTCCTCGAGGTAGTGCGTCGCGAAGAGGATGGTGCGGCCGGCCGCTGCCTCCGCGTGCATCGACTCCCAGAACGCATGGCGCGCGGAGACATCCATGCCGGCGGTCGGCTCGTCGAGGACGAGCAGCTCGGGGTCGGGCAGGAGCGCCAGGGCGAAACGAAGACGCTGTTGCTCGCCGCCGGAGCACGTCGAGACCCCGCGCCGTCCGAGGGCGGTGAGGTTCGCGCGCCGCAGGACGTCCTCGACCGGTGCGTGGACGGCATACGTGCTCGCGATGAGCTCGACCGTCTCGCGCACCGTGAGGTCTCGCAGCAGTCCGCCGGTCTGGAGGACGGCCGAGACCTCACCGGCGCGGACCGCGTCACGCGGCGCGCGGCCCAGGACCCGCACGGCTCCCGAGGTCGGGGTGGCGAGCCCGAGGACCAGGTCGAGGGTCGTCGTCTTGCCGGCGCCGTTGGGCCCGAGGATCGCGACGACCTCGCCGCGGGCGATCGTGAGGTCGATGCCGCGCACCGCCCGGACGTCCCCGGCGCGGCTCTGGAAGGACTTGGTGAGGGCCGTCAGCTCGACGGCGGGACTGTCGTGGTGGGTCATGCCCCAAGGCTCGGCCGCCGAGGGGGTTCGACGACAGTGCCGGGAGACACGACCTCACCGTGACATCTGTCAGGGAGAACCCGTGACTTCTTGCCCGAGAACCACCGGATCGGCGCCTGAGGGCGCCGCATCCGGTGGTCCCCGGGCAGTCAGTCGACCGTCAGCGGGCGAGGAACTCCGAACGGGCCGCGACGCAGATGTCGGGCTGGTCGCAGAAGACACCGTCGACACCGGCCTCGAAGAAGCGGGTCACCTCGTCGGCCATGCGGCCATGCGTCGCCGGGTTGGTCCCGATGCGGTAGTCGACCGGCAGGAACTGGTTCTCGGCCCGGAACGTCCACGGCGTGACGTCGAGCCCGACGGCGTGCGCGTTGCCGACGAGGGCGGTCGGCGTGCCGAGGGTGCCGTCGCTGCGGCGCGGGATGACCCGGCTCTTGTCGACGCCGAGCCCGTCCACGTCCTTGACGAGCGCCTTGAGGCTGTCCGGGGTGAGCAGGTCGGTGTAGGTGCGCGGGTCGCCCTGCGCCTCGAGGTCGTACGGGCGGCCGCTGGCGCTGACGAGGAAGACGAGGTTGGCCCTGTAGCCGAGCTCGTCGTCCAGCCGGACGAGCGGGGTGAGCTCGAAGCTCTGCACCCACAGGGCGGCGTTGGGCCTGTTGAGCCCGTGCTCCTCGAGCTCGTCCATGAGGGCGACCTCGGGGTCGAGGCCAGCATCGTGGAGGAAGGTCGAGTGCTTGATCTCGGGGATGACCCCGATCGTGCGACCGGTCTCGGCACTGAGCTGCTCGCGCAGCGCGAGGACCTCGGCGAGGGTCGGCACCTCGAACTGCCCGTCGAAGCTCGCGCTCTCGGGACGCAGCGCCGGCAGTCGCTCCTCGGCGCGCAGGGTCTTGAGCTCGGCGAGGGTGAAGTCCTCGACCCACCATCCGGTGACCGCGTCACCGTCGAGCTGCTTGGTGACCCGCCGGTCGGCGAACTCCGGGTGGTCCGCGACGTCGGTCGTGCCGCCGATCTCGGGCTCGTGGCGGTCGATGAGGACGCCGTCCTTGGTCATGACGAGGTCCGGCTCGATGTAGTCGGCGCCCTGCTCCACGGCCAGGCGGTAGGCCGCGAGGGTGTGCTCCGGCCGGTAGCCGGACGCGCCGCGGTGGGCGTGGACCAGCGGCTCGGTGAACTTCGCACGGCCGCTGGAGGACGGCGGCGCGTCGGCGCCTGCGGGAGCCGTGGCGGCCACGGACGACAGGGCCACGCCGGCAGCGAGGAGGACGGAGAGGAGAGGTCGGTTCATGTCGTCCAACGTAGGACGGTGACGGTGTCATCGCCTGTCGAGGAGTTGGACGGCAGGTGACGGGTGCCCGACCAGCGAGCCACGGCATACGCCGGCATTTGTGGTTATGCGCCCGACTGTATAGTCTTGCAACGTGTCCAAGGTACTCACTTCCCTGCCCGTCGGCGAGCGCGTCGGCATCGCCTTCTCCGGAGGTCTCGACACCTCCGTCGCCGTCGCCTGGATGCGCGAGCAAGGCGCGGTGCCCTGCACCTACACCGCCGATCTCGGGCAGTACGACGAGCCCGAGATCGACACGGTCCCGGAGCGGGCCGGCGAGTACGGCGCCGAGGTCGCGCGGCTCGTCGACTGCCGTAGCGCGCTGGTCGAGGAGGGCCTGTCCGCGCTCGCGTGCGGCGCCTTCCACATCCGCAGCGGCGGCAGGACGTACTTCAACACCACTCCCCTGGGCCGCGCCGTCACCGGCACCCTGCTGGTGCGCGCCATGCAGGCCGACGACGTGTCGATCTGGGGCGACGGCTCGACCTTCAAGGGCAACGACATCGAGCGGTTCTACCGCTACGGGCTGCTCGCCAACCCCGGCCTGCGGATCTACAAGCCGTGGCTGGACGCGGCCTTCGTCAGCGAGCTCGGTGGTCGGCACGAGATGAGCGAGTGGCTCACCGCGCGCAAGCTCCCCTACCGGGCCAGCGCGGAGAAGGCCTACTCGACCGACGCCAACATCTGGGGCGCGACGCACGAGGCCAAGACGCTCGAGCACCTCGACGAGTCGATGGAGATCGTCGAGCCGATCATGGGCGTCAAGCACTGGGACCAGTCGGTCGCCATCGAGCAGGAGGACGTGAGGGTCCGGTTCGTCCAGGGCCGTCCCGTCGCGATCAACGGGGAGGACCTCGATCCGGTCGCCCTCGTCGACCTCGCCAACACCATCGGTGGTCGCCACGGTCTCGGCATGTCCGACCAGATCGAGAACCGGATCATCGAGGCCAAGTCCCGTGGCATCTACGAGGCACCGGGCATGGCCCTGCTGCACATCGCCTACGAGCGGCTGCTCAACGCCGTGCACAACGAGGACACCATCGCCAACTACCACGCCGAGGGCCGCCGTCTCGGCCGGCTGCTCTACGAGGGCCGCTGGCTCGACCCCCAGTCGCTCATGCTGCGTGAGGCCATCCAGCGGTGGATCGCCTCGGTCGTCACCGGCGAGGTCACCCTCCGGCTGCGTCGCGGCGACGACTACTCGATCGTCGACACGACCGGCGAGAACTTCAGCTACCACCCCGACAAGCTCTCCATGGAGCGTGTCGAGAACGCCGCGTTCGGACCCCTGGACCGGATCGGCCAGCTGACCATGCGCAACCTCGACATCGCGGACAGCCGCGCCAAGCTCGAGCTCTACGCAAGCCAGCCCGTGGACCAGGGTCAGCTGCTCGTCGAGAACGGCACGCTCTTCGGCGACCTGCCCGCCGGCGGGTACGACCGGATCACCGACAACCCGGTCGCCGACGGCCCCGACGACGACGCCCTCGACCGCGCGGCCATGGAGTTCGGCACCGACTGACGACCGCCCGGCGCGGTCCCCTCGCCACACGTGGGGACCACCGTGGCGACTCTTGCCGTTTGGCCGAGCAGCCGAGGGCCGGTACGGGATGCTGGGCGCGTGGATCGACAACGCATCATCGAGCGGGTGGCGGCGACGCTGGGCGTGCTGGGCCTCTTCGCGGTCCTGCCGTTCTACGTGGCGTCAGGACTCGCGGCGCCCTTCTGGGCGATCGTCCTGCTGCTCGCCTTCTGGCTCGCCCTCCTCGCGACCGCGATACGGTGGTTCGCCAGGTACCCGTGGCCCATCCTCGCGATGCCCTTCGTCGCCGCAGCGGTGTGGTGGCTGTCGATGACCCTCGGTGAGTCGCTCCTCGGCTGGCAGGCCTGACCAGCGATCACGGTCACCACGCGGACGACGGTGGACACAGGAAGCACGTTGTGCACGGCATACAAATAGACTCGCGACGTGGCCACCTCGAGAAGCCGCCCGTCAGCGGCGACCCGGCGCCGAGTCGAGCGTGCTGCGGGCGACCTCGGCGCCGCCGCGGTGCAGCAGATGGAGACCCACCACGAGTGGTACCGGTCGCTGCCCGCCGAGGAGCGGTCGTGGGTCGGGCTCGTCGCGCAGGCCGGGATCCGGTCGTTCATCGAGTGGTTGACCGGCAGCCAGGACCACGCCCATGTCACGGCCGACGTCTTCGGCACGGCGCCCCGTGAGCTGACCCGGTCGATCAGCCTCGGCCAGACCCTCGACCTCGTGCGCACCGTCGTCGACGTCGTCGAGCGCGAGTCCATGGGGCTCGCCGCGCGCGGCGACGAGGTCAAGGTCCGCGAGGCCGTGCTCCTCTACAGCCGTGAGATCGCCTTCTCCGCAGCGGAGGTCTACGCCCACGCCGCCGAGGCGCGCGGCGCCTGGGACGCCAGGCTCGAGGCGCTCGTCGTCGACGCCGTCATCCGTGGCGAGGCCGACGACTCGATGCAGTCCAGGGCCTCGGCCCTGGGGTGGGGCACGACGGGCGACGTGTGCGTCATCGTCGGGTCGACCCCGAGCACGGGCGCCGCACAGGTGGTCGACCAGCTGCACCGCGGCGCGAAGCGGTTCGGCGTCGAGGTCCTCGTCGCGATCCACGGCCGTCGCGTCGTCTGCATCGCCGGGCAGGTCTCGGACGCGCTCGAGACGGCGGCCCACCTCGGTGACTCCTTCGGCGACGGCCCGATCGTCGTCGGTCCGGTCGTCCCACACCTGTATGCCGCGGGGCGCAGCGCGCGCGCCGCGCTCTCCGGTCACACCGCAGCGCTCGCCTGGCCGAAGGCCCCTCGCCCGGTGCGCAGCGACGACCTCCTCGCCGAACGCGCCCTGCTCGGCGACCTGCCGGCGCGGGCCTCGCTGGTGTCGCGGGTCTATGCGCCGCTGTCGGCCAGCAGTGGGGGCAACCTGCTCGAGACCGCGGCCGCGTACCTCGACGGCGGCCTCGGCCTCGAGGGCACCGCCCGCACCCTGTTCGTCCACCCCAACACGGTCCGCTACCGGCTCGCCAAGATCGCCGACACCATCGGCTACGACCTCACCGACCCCCATGACGCGCAGACCGTGCGGCTCGCCCTGGCCTACGGGCGAGTAGCCCCGGAGCCGAGTCCCCGCGTGCCGCGCCCCTCTCCACGCGAGTTGTAGGAACCCTACAGAAGTCAGCGTCGAGAATCGTCGCCGCCGGTCGCGCCGGGAGGTGCCGTGGGCCGACACGCTGAAGGGGTGCTCGTGATCGTCTGCCCTGGACAGGGCTCCCAGACCCCCGGCTTCCTCACCCCCTGGCTCGCCATCCCCGGCGTGCGCGAACGGCTCGGCTGGCTCTCCGCCGTGGCCGGCATGGACCTCGTCCGGCACGGCACCGAGTCGGACGAGGAGACCATCAAGGACACCGCGGTCGCCCAGCCGCTCATCGTCGCCTCGGGCCTCGTCTCGCTGCTCGCGCTCTTCGAGCACCCCGCCGACGGCTTCCGCCTCGTCGGTGGCGGCGCCGGCCACTCGGTCGGTGAGATCACCGCGGCTGCGGCCGGTGGCGTCATCTCCGCCGAGCAGGCGATGGTCTTCGTCCGCGAGCGCGGCCGCGCCATGGCGCAGGCCAGCGCCGTCCGGCCGACCGGCATGAGCGCGGTCATGGGCGGTGACCCGGACGACGTCACCGCGACGATCACCCGCCACGGCCTCACCCCCGCCAACATCAACGGTGCCGGGCAGGTCGTCGCCGCCGGCACGATGGAGCAGCTCGCCGCGCTCGCCGCCGACCCGCCGGCCAAGGCGCGGGTCATCCCCCTCAAGGTCGCCGGCGCCTTCCACACCGAGCATATGGCGCCTGCCGTCGACGTCCTGTCCGGCTACGCCAAGGCCATGTCGACCCACGACGCCCGCGTGCCGCTCGTGTCCAACCGTGACGGCGCCGTCGTCCACAGCGGTCGCGAGGTGCTCGGTCGCCTCGTGAGCCAGGTGAGCAACCCGGTCCGCTGGGACCTCACCATGGAGACCTTCAAGGAGCTCGGCGTCACGGGCATCATCGAGATCCCGCCGGCCGGGACCCTCGCCGGGCTCGCCAAGCGCGTCCTCAAGGACGTCGAGATCCTCGCGCTGAAGTCGCCCGACGACCTCGAGCAGGCGCACCGCATGGTCAAGGAGCACGGCCGGACCTCCGGCGCGGTGCAGGACCCGACGTGGCGCCTCGTCATCAGCCCGGCCAAGGGCATGGTCTCGTTCACCGCGAGCGAGGTGGGCACCGCGGTCGAGGCCGGCAGCGTCGTGGCCACCGTCGGCACCCTGCGCGACACCTACGAGGTCGTCGCACCGCACGGTGGCCGCATCGTCGAGTGGCTCGTCGAGGACGGCGACCCCGTCTCCCCCGGCCAGCCCGTCCTCCGTCTGCACCCCCAGGAAGGCTGACATGGCCGGACTCATCACCCCCGCCACCGGCTCGGCACACGCCCGGATCTCCGGTGTGGGCGCCTACCGGCCGCGACGCGTCGTCCCCAACTCCGAGATCATCGAGGCCATCGACTCCTCGGACAAGTGGATCCAGGAGCGCTCCGGCATCAAGACCCGTCACTTCGCCGGCGAGGGCGAGAGCGTCATCGACATGTCTGAGGCCGCGGTCAACGGCGCCCTCGAGATGGCAGGCATGGAGGCCGGGGAGATCGACGCCGTCGTCCTCGCGACGGTGTCCCACCCCTACCAGACCCCCGCTGCCGCACCCGCCCTCGCCGACCGCATGGGCATGGACAAGCCGGTCGCGTTCGACATCTCCGCCGCCTGTGCCGGCTACTGCCACGGCATCGCCCTGGCGAGCGACATGGTGCGCGGTGGCAGCGCCCGCAACGTCGCGGTCGTCGGCGTCGAGCGCCTCTCGGACTTCACCAGTCGTACCGACCGCGGCACGGCCTTCATCTTCGGCGACGGCGCCGGTGCCGCGATCGTCACCGGCTCCGACACGCCGGGCATCGGTCCCACGGTCTGGGGCTCCGAAGGCGACAAGTGGGACGTCATCGCGCAGAACGAGAGCTGGATCGACGTCCACGAGCAGAAGCTCGACTGGCCGACCATCGGTATGCAGGGCCAGCGGGTCTTCCGCTGGGCGGTGTGGAGCATGGCGCCCGTGGCCCAACGAGCCCTCGAGGTCGCCGGGGTCACCGTCGACCAGCTCGACGCCTTCATCCCCCACCAGGCCAACGTCCGCATCATCGACGCCATGTGCAAGCAGCTCGGCCTCCCCGAACACGTGGCCGTCGCGCGCGACATCGTCGACTCGGCGAACACCTCGGCCGCGTCCGTGCCCCTCGCGACCGAGCGACTGCTGCGCGAGGGCCTCGCCCCCCGCGGTGGGCTCGCACTGCAGATCGGCTTCGGCGCCGGCCTTTCGTATGCCGCCCAGGTCGTCGTCCTTCCCTAGAAGACTCCCGCGGTCCACGGGTCACCAAGGACCACAGCACCACCCCATCCCAGAGTGTCCGCACCCGGCGGACTCGAACCATGAAGGAGCAGGACATGGCTCAGAGCGAGCAGGAGATCCTCGCGGGTCTCGCAGAGATCGTCAACGAAGAGACCGGCCTCGACCCGGAGAGCGTCCAGAGCGACAAGGCGTTCACCGACGACCTCGACATCGACTCGCTGTCGATGATGACGATCGTCGTCAACGCCGAGGAGAAGTTCGGCGTGCGCATCCCCGACGACGAGGTCAAGAACCTCCGCACCGTCGGCGACGCCGTCTCGTTCATCCAGTCCAACCAGAGCTGATCCGCAGCTGATCCGTCGGGTGCCGCCCTCACCAGAGTCGAGGGCGGCACCGGGACCGTCCCACCGCCCAAGGAGTCATCGAACATGAGCACCGAACGTCGCGTCGTCGTCACCGGACTCGGAGCCACCACCCCGCTCGGTGGGACGATCACCGACACGTGGGACGCGATCCTGGCCGGCACCCCCGGCGCCCGCCCCCTCACCGAGGACTGGGTCGAGAAGTACGAGCTCCCCGTCACCTTCGCCGCCACCATCCACACCTCGCCCGAAGAGGTCCTCACCAAGGTCGAGTGCCGCCGGATGGACCCGAGCGCGCAGTACGCCATGGTCGCCTCGCGCGAGGCGTGGGCCGACGCCGGCAGCCCCGAGGTCGACCCCGAGCGCTTCATGGTCGCCATCGGCACGGGCATCGGCGGCGTCCACACCCTGCTGGCACAGTGGGACAACCTGCGTGAGAAGGGCGTGCGCCGGGTCTTCCCGCTCGCCGTCCCGATGCTCATGCCCAACACGAGCAGCGGCAACGTCTCGCTCGCCCTCGGCGCCCGGGCAGGCGCGCACACGGCCGTCTCGGCCTGCGCCTCCGGCGCCGAGTCCATGGGCCTTGCCGTCGACCAGATCCTCTCCGGCCGCGCCGACATCGTCATCGCCGGTGGCACCGAGGCCGCGATCCACCCGCTGCCCTTCGCCGGCTTCACCCAGATGCAGGCGCTCTCGACGCGCAACGACGACCCGGCGCACGCTTCGCGCCCCTACGACACCGCCCGTGACGGCTTCGTCATGGGTGAGGGTGCCGCGGTGATCGTCCTCGAGTCCGAGGAGCACGCCAGGGCCCGCGGAGCCAGGATCTACGCCGAGCTCGCACCGGCCGGCATGTCGTCCGACGCCCACCACATCACCGCGCCCGAGCCCGAGGGCGCCGGAGCGTCACGCGCCATGCGCGAGGCCGTGCAGCGCGCCGGCATCACCGCCGCCGACATCGTCCACATCAACGCCCACGCCACCTCGACGCCCGTCGGCGACGTCGCCGAGGCCAACGCCATCCGGCGGGCCTTCGGCGACGCGACCGACGGCATGTGCGTCAGCGGTACGAAGTCGATGACCGGTCACCTGCTGGGCGCCGCGGGCGCACTGGAGGCACTCTTCACGATCCTCTCCGTGCACCACCGGATCGCCCCGGCCACGATCAACATCGAGAACCTCGACCCCGAGATCCACCTCGACGTCGTGCGCGGCGAGCACCGCAAGCTCCCCGAGGGCGACATCGCGGCCCTCAACAACTCGTTCGGCTTCGGCGGTCACAACGTGGCCCTCGCCGTGAAGAGCATCTGATGGCCCACCAGCCCAACGAGGCCTCCGCCACCGCGTCCGCGGCGACCAAGCCCAAGCCCGACCGCGCCACCGACCCGCGCAACCCCCGCCTGCGGCTCGCCGCCTTCTTCGACGAGGGCTCCCTCGAGCTCATCAGCCCCGAGGACGACTCCGGCATGCTCGCCGCGGTCGGCACCTGCCAAGGCACGCCCGTCGCCGCCTTCTGCTCCGACGCCACGATCATGGGCGGGGCCATGGGCGTCGCCGGCTGCAAGGTCGTCCTCACGGCCTACGAGCGCGCGCTCGCGGACGGCATACCGGTCGTCGGCATCTGGCACTCGGGAGGCGCGCGACTGCCGGAGGGCGTCGTCAGCCTGCACGCCGTCGGCGAGGTCTTCGCCATCATGACGCGCGCGTCCGGCAAGATCCCGCAGATCTCGGTCGTCATCGGCGCCGCCGCCGGTGGTGCCGCCTACGGGCCCGCGCTCACCGACATCGTCGTCCTCGCACCCGACGGCCGGATCTTCGTCACCGGACCGGACGTCGTCCGCTCCGTCACCGGCGAGGCCGTCGACGCCCTGCGCCTCGGCGGGCCGGAGCCGCACGGCCGACGCAGCGGCGTCGTCCACGTCGTCACCGAGTCCACCGAGCAGGCCTACGAGCGCGGCCGCCAGCTCTGCTCGCTCCTCGCCGACCAGGGCACGCTCGACGTCGCCGGCGTCGAGGACTTCGACCTCGAGGAGACCTTCCCCGAGTCGGCCAAGCGCGCCTACGACGTGCACCCCGTCGTCGACAACGTCCTCGACAAGGGCGCCGACTCGATCGAGCTGCACCCGCGGTGGGCGCCGAACATCGTCACCCAGCTCGGCCGGTTCGGTGGGCGCACCGTCGGTGTCATCGCCAACAACCCGATGCGCCTCGGCGGCTGCCTCGACTCACCCAGCGCCGAGAAGGCCGCGCGCTTCGTGCGCATGTGCGACGCGTTCGGCGTGCCGCTCATCGTGCTCGTCGACGTCCCCGGCTACCTCCCCGGCGTCGGCCAGGAGTGGGACGGAGTCGTGCGACGCGGCGCCAAGCTTCTCCACGCCTTCGCCGAGGCCACCGTGCCGCGCGTGACCCTCGTGACCCGCAAGACCTACGGCGGCGCCTACATCGCGATGAACGCGCGCTCCTTGGGTGCGACCAAGGTCTTCGCCTGGCCGACGGCGCACGTCGCGGTCATGGGTTCGGTCGCCGCGATCCGGATCCTGCACCGCCGCCGCCTGGCCGAGGTCGACGACGCCGAGCGTGCGGCCGTCGAGCAGCAGCTGGCCGCCGAGCACGACCTCATGTCGGGTGGCCTCTCCCGCGCCGTCGAGATCGGCGTGGTCGACGAGATCGTCGAGCCCAGCGTGACCCGCTCCGCCCTGGCCAGGGCCATCGCCGAGGCGCCCCAACGGCGCGGGGACCACGGCAACATCCCCCTCTGAGGGGCACCCACGACGCGAGGCCCGCTCCCCCTGTACCGGAGCGGGCCTCGCGACGTACGCGGGTGGTGCCGTGGTGCTGCGGTCAGCCGACCTGGTGCAACCAGCGGACGGGTGCGCCGTCCCCGGCGTAGCGGAACGGCTCGAGCTCGTTGTCCCAGTCGGTGCCGAGCACCTCCTCGATCATCTCCTCGATGGCGTCGGGCGAGCCCTGGGCCAGCAGGAGGATCTCCTTGAGCCGCTCCTCGTTGATGACCGCGTCGCCGCTCGCAGACGTCGTGGCGTGATGGATGCCCAGGCTCGGCGTGTGCGACCAGCGTGAGCCGTCGCAGCCCGCGCTCGGGTCCTCGGTGACCTCGTAGCGCAGCCCCTGCCAGCCGCGCAGCGTCGACGCGATCCGCGCACCGGTGCCCTGCTCACCGATCCACGAGAACTCACCCCGCTTGAGGCCGGGAGCCGCGGGCTGCGCAGACCAGTCGATGGTGACGCGCAAGCCCGTGGCGGACTCGAGCGCCCACACGATGTGGGGGCACAGCGCTGCCGGGGCCGAGTGGATGAACACCACTCCCCGGGTCGACACACGTCGCGTCGCGACAGACATCCTGGCCTCCTTGGTGTGCAAGGGACGTCTTCCCCAACGCCGTCGCACGTGGTCCTTCGGAGGCAACAGATCTGTATGCCGGCCAGCTTGCTGTGAGGGCGCGTCACGCGCCGCTGTTTGTCGCCTCACGAGCGAACTCGTGAACCGTGGGCCTCATCATGCCGCAGAACTCCCATTGGCACCACCAGGAACACGCGGAACCACGTCAAAACGTGAAGAGCGCACCCTATAGTCATTCTGGGTCATTTGGGCGTTCTGAGTTGCCTAAACCCCTCCTCACCTTGACTATTGGCCCTGACCCGTTCGGGTCAACCCCTGAACCCGAGGAGCGCCCACGATGGGATCCCCCGCCCTGTCCCCCCGTCCACTGCTGTCTGCGCTCGCCGCAGGCGCTACGAGCCTGGGCTGCGTCCTGGCCCTGTCCGCCGCCCCGGCCAGCGCCGCGAAGCCCGCCCCCACCAGTCCGACCCCGATGGTCCTCCCGACCTACTCGACCTCGGTCGTCGGAATCAGCCCGCAGGCTGCGGCCAAGACGACCGCGTCGGGCAAGACCATCCGAAGCCTGACGATGGACAACGGGAAGTTCTACGTCGGCCACGGCGACTACCTGGAGAACTCCGGGCCGACCAAGGTGAGCACGTTCGACCCGGTGACCCGGACCTTCGCGGAGTCGGGCCTGACCGCCCCCACCGAGGAGATCACCACCTACCGCAAGATCAACGGCAAGATGTACGCGCCGTGGACGGACCCGACCGGCTCGGCCACCGCCAAGCAGGGTTTCTCGACCAACGCCAGCGGCGTGTGGACCAACGAGTACAAGGCTCCTGCCGAGCACGTCTACGACGTCGCGAGCCTCAACGGCTCCGACCTGTGGATGGTCGGCTCGGCCAAGAACGTCGTGGGGACCAAGGGCGGCGCCGCCGCCTACCGGTCGACCAACGGCGGCGCGACCTGGTCCCTCGTCAGCAAGGACACCTCCGTCACCGAGACCGGCTACGAGCGCTACTACTGGGCGGCCGCTCTCAACGGCAAGATGTACATGCAGGCCCAGGGCGTCACCGAGGACCCGCCGGTGCGCGTCTTCGACGGCTCTCGCTGGACGAGCCTGGCCATGACGCCCTGCCACGCCGTCGAGGCGCGCTCGGTCGAGGTCTTCAAGGGCCTGATCCTCTGCCCGAACTACCTCAAGGGCCTCATCGCCTTCGACGGTCGCAAGATGACCCCGGTGCTGCCGATGACCTACGGCAACGTTCGTGACTTCGACATCCCCGGCGACGGCTACATCTACGCCCTCGCTGGCCATGGCATCTTCCGCAGCGCGGACGGCCTCACGTGGCAGGGACTGGCCCAGACGCCGGACCTCGCGTGGTCGATCGGCGTGCACAACGGCACGATCTACCTCGGTCAGCGCCTCAACGCCACGATCGTCAAGCTTGACGGTCTCAACGTCAACGCCCGGACGGCCACGACCGCCACCACCACCTGCAAGAAGCCCAGGGGCTGCTGAGCCACGTGACGAGGGGGCCGGCCCGCTGGGGTCGGCCCCCTCGTCACGCCTCCCCGCAGTCCGGTCGCGCCGGAGCAGGGGTGGGAGGCGACCGGGCCACGATGCGATGCCTGACTCGCAGCCGCGCCTCGGCTCGCGGTCAGGCCAGGGAGGCCCAGACGACCCAGTTGCCCTCGTAGTGGCCACCCTTGACGGGCGTGGTGGGGTCGCAGGTGATGAGGCGAAGGACGGGCTCGGGGTTGGCGGCGTCCCAGATGGAGTCGTCGCGCGGCACGGCCCTCTTCGACAGGGCCTTCGACCTGGTCGCCACGAAGGTGACGGACTGGCCCGAGCTGTAGACGACCGTGATGCGGTCCCCCGCCCGAACTTCGGTGAGGCGCCCGAAGGTGTCGAGCTGCACCGAGGGCGACCGGCGGTTGATGTGCCCGGCCAGAATGGACGCTCCCGGCCAGCCGGGTTTCGGCCACCCCTTCTCCGCGTACCAGCCCGCAACCCCGAACGGCGGAGCGAGCACGCCGTCGGCGTCGAGCCGGTCAGGCACCAGCTCGGCGTCGACGAGCACCCGACCGGACGTGCTGACGACCACCACTCGCCGGGGGCTTCCCTCAGGTTTGACCGTGGAGGGGCCGAACCTCGGCGCAGCGGAGGCCGAGCCGGAGGGAGATGGCGACGGGGAGGGTGTCGTCCTCGAAGTCGGGGTGCCGGCCGTGGTGGGCGTGGCCGAGGACGACGACGTCGGCGAGCCGGTGACCTGCGCGAGTGCCTGACCGGCCCCGGACTCGGGTGAGTCGGGACGGAAGGTCAGGCCCCACGCGATCAGGGCAGTCCCCACAGCGAGGGCCGCCACCGCACCGGTCGTGCGGCGTCTGTCAGTGGCGACGACCGGCACGACCGACGAGCTGTGAGGCGGCACCGAACAGGAGGACCGAGCCGATACCGGCGGCGGTCAGGGGCAGCCAGGTGGGAGACGTCGGCTGCGCCGCGTCGGTCTGGACCACGTCGGGGCGGACCGGCCCGGGAGCACTGGGCGTCGGAGTCGGGGTCGTGGTCGGGGCGCCGGTGGCGACGATCTGGTCGATCGTCAGGTCCTGGCCCTCGTCGGGGACACACGAGAAGCCCGCGAACATCACGCTCTCCTCGTCCTCGGAGGCGATGAAGAGCTCCATGTCGCCGGCGACGTAGGTGAACGTGCCAGCAGCGTTCGCGCGGAACGGCTCGGCGTACCCGTCGTCCGTCGACAGCGTCAGTGATCCCGACTCCGGGAGGCTGACGGCGTCGAAGAAGAAGTCGGTCTCGCTGTCCGCTCCCGTCTCCTCGATGCCCGCGAGGAGCAAGGCGCCGGCCACGCCCTCGGTGAGGCCGAGCTTTCGGATCTCGGCGACAGCCTCCGCGGACAGGACGATCGCTCCCTTGACCGGCTCGAGCTGCACGGTCGAGGGCGCCGTGGTGGTGGCGCCGTCAGCGATCGCCGAGTCGAACGAGGCGCTGAGCTTCAGGCCCGGGATCTCGATGACCTCGGGGATCTCGTCCGCGAGTGCGTCGAGGGAGGCCTCGCCCTCACGGGCGGCGTCCAGCATCCTGCGCTCCTCGGCGCCGAGTTCCGTCCCCTCGGGAAGTTCGGGGAAACCGAACAGCGTGCAGGTGAAGTCGAGCTCGGCGCTGGCGGCGTGGACGGGCGCGGTGGTCAGGAAGCCCAGACCGGCGAGCGTCATGGTCGCAGTGGCCACCGAGGCGCGGCGCAGGTTCGGAGCGAGCATGGGAGATCCTTTGTCCGTGGGAGTATGGCGCCGACCCTAGCCGTGCGCCGTCTCGCCCTCAGGCCATTGAGAATAATGAGGATCGCGAGGGCCTCCACGCGCGGATGGCGTCTGCGGTGGACCGTCAGTGGTGGGGCGACTCGGGCTTGAACCGAGGACCGACGGATTATGAGTCCGCTGCTCTGACCGACTGAGCTACCGCCCCTGAAGCGGAGCCGAGCCTACCTGCGGGAGGGGAGCACCCGGCATACGCCGCATTCGGAGCGAAGCGACGACGTTGCGAATCGGTGTCGCATCGGGCCAGTCACGCGTGGCGGAGGCTGCGTGGCGGTAGGTTTCCGGTCATGACTGAGCCTCTGGTCGTCCTTCAGGACGTCAACAAGCACTTCGGCGACCTCCACGTCCTGCGCGAGATCAACATGGAGATCGGCAAGGGCGAGGTGGTCGTCGTCATCGGCCCGTCCGGGTCCGGCAAGTCGACGCTGTGCCGCGCCATCAACCGGCTCGAGACGATCGAGTCCGGCACGATCACGATCGACGGCAAGAAGCTGCCCGAGGAGGGCAAGGCCCTCGCCGAGCTGCGCGCCGACGTCGGCATGGTCTTCCAGTCGTTCAACCTCTTCGCGCACAAGACGATCCTCGACAACGTCACCCTCGGCCCGATCAAGGTCCGCAACCAGAAGAAGGCCGACGCCGAGAAGCGCGGCATGGAGCTCCTCGAGCGCGTCGGCGTCGCCCAGCAGGCCCAGAAGTTCCCGGCCCAGCTCTCCGGCGGCCAGCAGCAGCGCGTCGCGATCGCGCGCTCCCTCGCGATGAACCCGAAGGTCATGCTCTTCGACGAGCCGACCTCGGCCCTCGACCCCGAGATGATCAACGAGGTCCTCGACGTCATGGTCGGCCTCGCCAAGGAGGGCATGACGATGGTCGTCGTGACCCACGAGATGGGCTTCGCCCGCAAGGCAGCCAACCGGGTCGTCTTCATGGACGGCGGCCAGATCGTCGAGGAGAACACCCCCGAGGAGTTCTTCACCCACCCCAAGAGCGACCGGGCCAAGGACTTCCTCGGCAAGATCCTCACGCACTGAATCAGTCCCAACAGGAGGAAACACATGAAGATTCGTCAGCTCAGCGGGCTTCTCGCCGCGTCGGTGCTCACGCTCGGTCTCGCTGCCTGCGGCGACAGCGCCGACGACGGTGACACCGCGGACTCCGGCGGCACCGCCGCCGGCAAGCCCGTCAAGATCGGCATCAAGTTCGACCAGCCCGGCCTCGGCCTCAAGAAGGGCAGCGACTACGCCGGCCTCGACGTCGACGTCGCCAAGTACGTCGCCAAGGAGCTCGGCAGCTCCGAGGGCGACATCACCTGGGTCCAGTCCCCCTCCGCCCAGCGCGAGACGCTCCTCTCCACCGGCCAGGTCGACATGATCTTCGCGACCTACTCGATCACGGACAAGCGCAAGGCAACCGTCTCCTTCGCCGGCCCGTACTTCATCGCCGGCCAGGACCTCCTCGTCCGCGGTGACGACAGCTCGATCACGGGTCCCGAGACCCTGGCCGGCAAGAAGCTGTGCTCGGTCACCGGGTCCACGTCCGCCCAGAAGGTCAAGGACAAGTACCCCGGCGTCCAGCTCCAGGAGTTCGGCACCTACTCCGAGTGCGTGGCGGCCCTCGTGTCCAAGGGTGTCGACGCCCTGACGACGGACAACACGATCCTCGCCGGCTACGCCTCGCAGGAGCAGTACAAGGGCAAGCTCAAGGTCGTCGGCAAGACCTTCTCCGAGGAGCGCTACGGCGTCGGCATCAAGAAGGGCGACACCGCCCTCTGCGAGAAGATCAACACCGCCCTCACCAAGATGGTCGAGTCCGGTGACTGGCAGAAGGCCGTCGACGCCAACCTCGGCCCGGCCGGGTTCAAGGTGGACACCGCCACCAACCCGCCGAAGCCGGACGCCTGCTCCTGACCCACTGAGGTCTTCGGGTATGCCGCCCGCTCACCCGGGCGGGCGGCACACCTGAGCCCTGACGACGTCCACTCAAGGAAAGGTCCCTGCATGCAAGAGATCCTGTCCGACTACGACGTGTTGGCAGCCTTCTGGGGCACCATCAAGCTGTCGGCGCTCGGAACCGTGGGCGCTCTCCTGCTCGGGACCATCGTCGCCATCCTGCGGCTGTCCCCGGTCCGCGTCTTCCAGTGGATGGGGACGTGGTACGTCAACACGTTCCGCAACACCCCGCTCACCCTGCTCATGGTGTTCAGCATCCTCGGGCTGACCTTCATCCTGGGCATCCAGCTCAACTCCGAGGACATCAGCAGCAACGTCTTCCGCTGGGCCGCCGTGATGCTGTCGGTCTACCACGGGGCCTTCATCTGCGAGGCGCTGCGCTCCGGGGTCAACACCGTGCCCGCCGGCCAGGCCGAGGCCGCCCGCGCGATCGGCCTGACCTTCAGCCAGAGCATGCGGCACGTGCTCCTGCCCCAGGCGTTCCGCGGCTCGATCGCCCCGATCGGGTCGACCATCATCGCCCTCGTCAAGAACAGCACGGTCGCGGCGGTGATCGGCGCCGGGGAGGCAGCCAACCTCATGTCGACCGTCATCGAGAACGAAGGCAGCCGGATCAGCGTGTTCCTCATCTTCGCCATCGGCTTCGTCATCCTGACGTTGCCGCTCGGCCTCTTCTTCACGAGCATGTCCCGTCGCCTGGCGGTGAAGCGATGAGCGCCCAGTCCGTCCTCTTCGACGCCCCGGGTCCCAGGGCACGCCGTCGGCACGCGCTGCTGGCGGGCGTCGGCGCCCTGCTCGCCCTGGCTGCGCTCTACTTCGTCTTCCGCAAGATGCAGACGGCGAACCAGCTGCAGGGCTACATGTGGGAGCCCTTCTTCACCGACCGCTCGGTCTGGCGCGACTACCTGCTCAAGGGCCTGTGGGGCACCATCAAGGCAGCGCTGCTCTCGATCGTGTTCGCCGGAGCGTTCGGGCTGGTCTTCGGCATCGGGCGCCTGTCGTCCGTCGCGCCGGTGCGCTGGGTGTGCGGCGTCGTCGTGGAGTTCTTCCGCGCGGTGCCCGTGCTCATCATGATGATCTTCGCCTTCGGCATCTACACCCGCAACGGCATCTTCGCCAGCGACCTCAACCCGCTGGCGGCCGTGGTCACCGCCCTGACGCTCTACAACGGAGCCGTCATCGCCGAGCTCGTCCGCTCCGGCGTCTACTCCCTGCCCAAGGGCCAGGGCGAGGCCGGACTGTCGGTCGGGCTGACGACCGGACAGGTGCTCCGCTCGATCCAGCTCCCCCAGGCCCTCACGGCGATGCTGCCCGCGCTCATCGGCCAGTTCGTCACGGTGCTCAAGGACTCGGCGCTCGGGACGGCCATCACCTACACCGAGCTGCTCACGTGGTCCAAGACGCTGGGCTCGGCATTCACCAACACGGTGCCCGCGTACATCGTGGCGGCCATCCTCTTCATCACGATGAACTACCTGCTCTCGCGACTGGCGGTCACCGTGGAGAAGCGGCTCTCGCGACGTGGCCGGACCACGCTGCACGCTCCGGGCGGGCCCGACCCCGCGGCCGCCGAACCCTCCGCCGCCGCAGACGGGGTCCCCGGCCGCCCCTGACGGACGGCACGACGGAGACCACGTCGAAGGGCCCGGATCCAGTGCGGATCCGGGCCCTTCGCGGTTGGCTCCCCCGGTTGGACTCGAACCAACAACCTGCCGATTAACAGTCGGCTGCTCTGCCAATTGAGCTACAGGGGAATGCATTCGCACGACGCTGACTCTGTGTCGTGCGGCTGCGTGACGTGCCGCGGGCGGCGCGCTGCGCAACGATAGCAAAGGGTGGGGCCAGTCACGAAAACGGCTCCCGGCGCTCGCCGGCGGGCGCCGCAGTCAGTCGAGCCCGACCTGCTCACGCAGCCGGTCGAGGGCCGCACGCGTCTCCTCGCGCACTCCCGGGTCGGTCGAGCGCACGCCACGACCGAGGATCGTCTGACCGAGCAGCGCCTGCGTCTCGAGGTCCTTGCGCACGACGACGCGGGCCCGCCGTTTGGCCCCGAGGTCGACCTCGTCGGAGAGGACGACCGTGGCCTGGACGCGCTCGCGCAGCACCTGCGGGAAGGTCGAGGGCAGCTCGATCTCCCACACCGAGGCCGGAGCCCGGTCGACCCACTGCACGGTGAGCCGGCGGCTCTGGTCGTCCCACGAGCCGGTGTCGACCATGTGCCACGGGCGTTCGAGGACCACGGCACCGGCGAGGACGGCATACACGTGGGTCGTGGTCGCGACGAGGTGCGCGGTCGTGCGCTCGTCACGAGCGACGCTGAGCACGACGCGGGCGCGGTCACCGAGGACGGACGCGACCTCGTCGGGGACGTCGGGGCCGCGACGGCCCAGGCGGCCGAGCTTCACGAGGTGAGCCGATCGCGCAGCCGGGCCCGGCTCATCTCGAGCTCGATGAGCTTGCGGGAACGTTCACGGATGGCCTCCGGTGCGGGTTCGGGTGAGTTCTGCAGCCGGCGGATGGCTGCGGTCTCGTCGGCGATCTGGCGGCTCAGCCCGGCGTCGTGCACGCCGATGACGAGCGAGTCGAGGTAGCGCTGCGGCGGGAGCCCGGTCGTGGGGTCGACCTTGGTCGGCAGGGGGGCGACCGAGAGCTCGGCGAGCAGGCCGCGGACGGCGAGCGGCCCGGCCTCGGCGACCGCTGCGGTCCACCCGGCCGTCGAGAGCGCGGAGGCGCGCCCGGCCACCGACCGGACCCCGTCGAAGATCGCCGCATGGGCCGGAGCCGTGAACGCCACGGACGGCAGCGCGTCGATCGTCTCGGTGCTGAAGCGGGTGGGGTACTGGAGCAGGGCCTGGAGCAGCTGGCGCTCGGTCATGACGACCGGGTCGCGCAGGTTGGGGACGGGCATGGCGGCCGCGCCCTCCTGGGCGTTGGGCTCGGGCACGTCGTCGGTGGAGGCAGGGGTGCGGTCTCCCGGTCGACCGGAGGGGCTCTCGTTGGCCTC
Organism: Knoellia locipacati; assembly: GCF_044791685.1. GTDB lineage: Bacteria > Actinomycetota > Actinomycetes > Actinomycetales > Dermatophilaceae > Knoellia > Knoellia locipacati_A. The sequence goes on along the minus strand of NZ_CP087730.1, from coordinate 3,251,907 downwards.
TCGGGCCTTGATCCGCCCGGCCCGCTGCACCTCGCTGCGCACCTGTTCGACCTCGACGCCGAGCATGCCGGCGACGGTCCGCATGTACTCGGGGCGCAGCGACGAGTCGCGGATCGAGTTGATGATCGGCGCCACCGCCTGCATCGCCTGGACGCGGCCCTCGGCGGTCTCGAGGTCGAAGCGCTTGATCGTGGTGCGCACCGCGAACTCGAACATCGGGACGGCGTCCTCGACGAGCGCCTTGACCGCCTCGTCGCCCTTGGCCAGCCGCAGGTCGCACGGGTCCATGCCGTCCGGGGCGACCGCGACGAACGACTGCGAGGCCCATCGCTGGTCCTCGCCGAACGCCTTCATCGCCGCCTTCTGACCGGCCGCGTCGCCGTCGAACGTGAAGATCACCTTGGCAGGGGCGCCGTCGGCCTCGTCACGCATGATGCGGCGCAGGATCTTGATGTGGTCGACGCCGAACGCCGTGCCGCAGGTGGCCACCGCACCCTCGACGCCGGAGAGCTGGGCGGCCATGACGTCGGTGTAGCCCTCGACGATGACGGCGCGCCGCTCGCTGGCGATTGACTTCTTCGCGACGTCGAGGCCGTAGAGCACCATCGACTTCTTGTAGATCGGGGTCTCGGAGGTGTTGAGGTACTTCGCGGCGATCCGGTCGTCGTCGAGCAGCCGCCGCGCGCCGAAGCCGACCGTGTCACCGGTGACGTCGCGGATCGGCCAGACGAGTCGGCCGCGGAAGCGGTCGTAGAGGCCACGGCTCCCCCGCCCGGACAGCCCGGCTGTGACCATCTCGTCCTCGGTGAAGCCCTTCTCGCGCAGGTGCCGCGTCAGCTCCTCACCTCCTCGGGGTGCGAAGCCCATGCCGAAGCGCTCGGCGACCTTGCCGTCGAAGCCGCGGTCGCGCATGAAGTCGCGTCCCGGCCGGGCATCGGGTCGGCCGATGAGGATCGAGGCGTAGAACTCCTCGGCGACCCGGTGGGCCTCGATGAGCCGCGAGCGCCGGCCGAGCCCGCCCTCGGAGCGGGGCCCGCCGCCCTCCTCGTAGCGCAGCTCCATGCCGATCTTGGCCGCGAGCCGCTCGACGGACTCGGAGAACGTCAGGTGCTCGACCTTCTGCACGAACGAGATGACGTCGCCGCCCTCGCCGCAGCCGAAGCAGTGGTAGGCGCCGACGGCCGGGCGCACGGTGAACGACGGGGTCTTCTCGTCGTGGAAGGGGCACAGTCCCTTGAGGGAGCCGACACCGGCCGGGCGGAGCGTCACGTGGTCACGCACGACGTCCTCGATCGAGGAGCGCTCCTTGACGGACTGCACGTCGTCAGCGTTGATCCGCCCTGCCACTCGCGCCTCCGTCCTCGTGTGCTCCGGTGTGAGGCTTCAGTATGCCGTCCCGAGACTTCCTCGGGTCGGTCCCCGTCCCCACCCGCTGCGTCCGGCGACCCGACGACATGGCCCCCGGAACTGCGGACGCAAGCGCCGGCGGCGCGGCGGTCGTGGCCGGCGGCATCGGACCGCGAGATCTTCCGGCCGGGTTGTCGTATCGGCGACATCCCGTTCGTGGAAGGGATGACCACCCTCACCGGGACCGCACCAGCTTGGAAGGATCCGCACCATGCGCACTCTCATCGTCTCCGAGTTCATCTCCCTCGACGGCGTCATCGACTCCCCCGGCGGGGGCGAGCACCCGCACGCCGGCTGGACGTTCAAGGACGTCGAGTTCGACGAGGCCGCCTACGAGATCAAGGGTCGCGAGCAGGAGGAGGCGGGCTGCCTCCTCCTCGGCCGGCAGAGCTACGACGAGTTCGCGCCGGTCTGGCCGACGATGGAGGAGTTCGCCGACTACAACGCGATGCCCAAGTACGTCGTCTCGAGCACGCTCACCGACCCCGAGTGGAACAACACCACGGTGCTGCGCGGCCTCGACGAGGTTGCCGCCCTCAGGGAGTCCGACGAGCCGGGGACGATCCTCGTCCACGCCAGCGCCACCCTCGCCCAGGGGCTGGCCGCGGCCGGTCTCGTCGACCGCTACCACCTGCTCGTCTTCCCCGTCCTCCTGGGCAGCGGCAAGCGGCTCTTCTCGACCGAGGCCGACAAGGCGAAGGTCAGGCTCACCGAGCACGCGGCATACGGCAACGGGGTCCAGCTCAACGTCCTCGACGTCGTCCGCTGACGCGACCCTGCGGGCGCGCCGTCAGCACCAACGCCGGTGCAGCTCCAGGGCCCGCACGTCCGTGAGCGACGCGACCTGGTCGACGACGACCCGCAGCGCCGCCCCCTCGTCGGGCGCGGACTCGTGGTCGGCCAGCAGGTCCGGGTCGAGTCGCGTCGGGTCCTGCAGGTAGGCGTCGACCAGGTCTGCGATGACGTCGCGCTCCCCCGCCATGAGCTCGACGCGTTCGGCGACGTTCATGACGAAGTGCGCCGCGACCGCCTTGAGGACAGCGCACTCGGCACGGGTGGCGACCGGGACGACGAGGTCGGCCTCGTGGCGTACGAGCGCGCCGGTGCCGTGCCGGTCACGGGTGGCGGTCTCCACCGAGTGCACGAAGCGCCCGATGATCCGCGACGTCATGTCCTTGAGGTGCGCGAGGTCGCTGCGCGTGCCTTCGTATGCCGTCGGCACCGTTCCCGTGGCCAGGATCCGTTCCAGCGCGGACCCGAGGTCGTCGCGGCGCAGGTCCACGGCATAGGACGCCGTCGCGACGTCGAGGACGGCGTCGACGTCGGAGCCGTCGCGCAGCGACCTCGGGTCGAGCCGACGCGAGGCGATGGCGTCCTCGACGTCGTGCACGGAGTAGGCGACGTCGTCGGACCAGTCCATGACCTCGGCCTCGAACGCCCGCTGCCCGCTGGGAGCACCCTGCCGGAACCACTCGAAGACGTCGAGGTCGTCGGCGTAGACACCGAACTTCGGCGTCGGTGAGGGGGACTCCCCGCGCGACCACGGGTACTTCGTCGTCGCGTCGAGCGAGGCCCGGGTGAGGTTGAGCCCGGCGGGTCGGCCGTCGGCGTGGAACCGCTTCGGCTCGAGCCGGGTGAGGATGCGCAGGGTCTGCGCGTTGCCCTCGAAGCCACCGATGCCCGCCGCGACCTCGTTGAGGGCGGTCTCGCCGTTGTGCCCGAACGGCGGGTGACCGAGGTCGTGCGCGAGGCAGGCCGTGTCGACGACGTCGGCGTCGCAGCCCAGTGCGGCGCCGAACTCGCGACCGATCTGCGCGACCTCGAGGCTGTGCGTGAGCCGGTTGCGGATGAAGTCGTCGCTGCCGGGCTGGAGGACCTGGGTCTTGGCGGACAGGCGGCGGAGCGAGGCCGAGTGCACCAGCCGGGCGCGGTCGCGGGCGAAGTCGTCGCGGTCGGCACGCTTGTGCGCCGGGTCCTCGGCGACCCAGCGCTCCTGGTCGCGGGCTGTGTACGTCACGCGCACGACACTAGAGGGTGCAGTGCCGCCCGCTTAGGGTTGCTCCAGCGCGGGACACCGGTCCCGGGCCGACGGACGAGAAGGACAGGACTGAGGTGGCGGTGCGCGCACAGCTGGTGAGAGTGGTGACCGGTGCGGTGGCCCTCACCCTCGTGGCGGCAGGGTGCTCGAACGACGGCACGGGTGACGACGGCTCCGACGCGGGCCCGAGCACCTCGACCACGAAGCCCCGTGAGGCACAGCCGTCCGACACGACCGGCCCGATCAAGGACGCCGCGCTGGCCGCGGGCTCGGTGATCGTCAGCCGCACGACCCGGTCCGGTGGCGCCGAGGGCGGCATCACCCAGGAGGAGATCGAGGTCGAGCTCACCGAGCCCATGTCGGGCCGGGTCCTCCACGTCGGTGAGGAGATCTGGACCCTGGACATCGTGGCCGGGGTCGGCTACCTCAAGGACCAGACCGAGAAGAAGTCCACCAACCGCTGGACCAGGCTGTCGGGGGCCGAGACCACGAAGCGGCTCGAGGACGTCACTCTCGACGGGCTCCTCGGCGTCCTCGACGACGCGTCGGCGATCACGAAGACAGAGCCGGCCACCGTCGGCGGCGTCGCCGCGACCTGCCACAGCCTGACCCTGCGACCGGACCCGGACGTCGACGAGGGGCCCGTGCCGCAGTCGGCACGCGTGTGCGTCGACGGCGACCGGCGCCCGGTCGAGCTCCTCGTCATCGCAGATGCGGACGTGACGACGTCGGTGTTCACCCAGTGGGGGGTCGCCGTGGAGGCGATGGCCCCACCGCCGAACCTCGTCGACGCGGACTAGCGGGCCGAGGCAGCGGCGGCAGCGGCTCGCTCGACCCACTTGGGAGTGGTGCCGTAGCGCTGGCTGGGGATGAGCCGGCCGTGCGCACAGTCGTCGATGAGCTGGACGAGCCGGCTCTCGCGCGTCTCCTCGCGCTTGGCGGTGGCGACCCAGTTCTCGGCGACCCGACGGTAGGACGCGGTGGCCACCTCCCAGAACGCCGCCGCGGCCGGGTCGGCGAGCAGCCGGGCACGTTGGTCGTCGCCCAGCTGAAGACGTGTCTCGTAGGAGTAGCCACTGTCCTCGGGCTTGCGGCGCTCGTAGGCGGCAATGCCCGCGGGTCGCATGAGTCCCGCCGCGGTGAGCCGCTCGACGTGCGCGATGTTGACGGCGCTCCAGACGCTCGACGCCTTGCGCGGCGTCCACCGCTGGCGGCGCGAGTCCTCGTCGATGCCCTGCGAGACGCTGTCGATCCAGCCGAAGCAGAGCGCCTCGGGGACGGCGTCCTCCCAGGTGAGGCCGCGGTCGGGGACGTGCTTCTTGTGCAGCCCCATCCAGAGCTCGGTCGCGCTCTCGTGGTTGGCCTCGAGCCAGGCCCGGAACTCGGCCGCGTCGCGGAAGAAGAGGGCCGGGCGCTCGGCGGAACCACCCGGCATACCGATCTGGTGCATGGACGGAAGTCTGTCAGCCACCTGAGACAGAGAGCTCCGCGTGCGAGATCTGCTCGCGCTGGGCCTCGTCGAGGTCGCGCGAGCGCAGCCAGTTCTCGGGGAGCGCGACGACGCGGGGCGAGCCGGCCCGACCACGCTGCCCCTCGGCCGGGTCGCCCGGCCACGGCGCGTCGAGGTCCATCGTGCCGATGAGGTCGTCGAGCGCCTGGAGGCTGTCGACGAGCGCGAGCTGGTTGCGGACCGTGGACCCGGCGGGGAACCCCTTGAGGTACCAGGCGATGTGCTTGCGGATGTCGCGGCAGCCACGCAGCTCGTCGCCGTCGTAGAAGTCGACGAGGTAGGCCGCGTGGCGTCGGAGCGTGTCGGTGACTTCGCGCAGACCGGGCTGCACGCGCTCGGTCGTCCCGGCGAACGCCGCCGCCAGGTCGGTGAAGAGCCACGGGCGACCGAGGCAGCCGCGACCGACGACGACACCGTCGCACCCGGTCTGGCGCACCATCTCGAGCGCGTCCTCGGCCGACCAGATGTCGCCGTTGCCGAGCACCGGCACGCTCGTCACGGCCTCCTTGAGCCGGGCGATGGCGGACCAGTCGGCCTGGCCGGAGTAGGCCTGCGCCGCGGTGCGTCCGTGCAGCGCGACGGCCGCCGCACCCTCGCCCTCGGCGATCCGCCCGGCGTCGAGGTAGGTGACGTGCTCGGCGTCGATGCCGATCCGCATCTTCACCGTCACCGGCACGCCGTAGGGGCTCGCCTCACGCACGACGTTGCTGACGATCCCGCGGAAGAGCTCGGTCTTCCACGGCAGCGCCGCTCCGCCGCCCTTGCGGGTCACCTTGGGGACGGGGCAGCCGAAGTTGAGGTCGATGTGGTCGGCGAGGTCCTCGGTCACGAGCATCCGCGCGGCCAGCCCGGCTGTGGCGGGGTCGACCGAGTAGAGCTGCACCGAGCGCGGGTGCTCCTCGGGACCGTGGCTGATGAGGCGCATCGTCTCGGGGCTCCGCTCGACGAGCGCGCGCGAGGTGACCATCTCGTTGACGTAGAGGCTGGTGGCACCGTTGGCGCCCCCGGCCGCGGAACCGGCGGAGCCGTACTCGCGGCAGAGCCGACGGAACGCCCGGTTCGTGATGCCCGCCATCGGCGCGAGCACGACGGGCGACTCGATGGTGTGTCGCCCGATCTGCAGCGGGGGCAGGACGGGCTGTGCGGAGGTCGAGGGTGCGGCAGTCATGACCGCACGATTGTCCCACTGGTTGACTGGCGCCATGTCCACGCTCCTCTCGCCCACCGAGCTTCGAGCCCTCGTCGACACCGGCGAGGTCCGCGTGCTCGACGTCCAGTACACGCTCTCCGGAGACGGACCTGCCCTGTATGCCGTGGCGCACCTCCCGGGCGCGCCTCACCTCGACCTCGACGCCGTGCTGGCCGGCCCGGCCGGGCCGGGTGGGCGTCACCCGCTGCCGGAGCCGGCGGTCCTGGAGGCCGGGCTACGTGCGGTCGGACTCTGCGAGGGCGAGACCGTCGTCGTCTACGACCAGCAGACCTCCCTCGCGGCGGCGCGCGCCTGGTGGGTGCTGCGCTGGGCGGGCGGGCTCGAGGTGCGGGTCCTCGACGGAGGGCTCGCAGCGTGGCAGTCCGAGGGCGGACCGGTGACGACGGACGTCCCCACCCCCGTGCCGGGCGACGTGTCGGTGCGCCCCGGTTCGGTGCCCGTCCTCGACGCCGACGGAGCAGCGCGGGTGGCGCAGGACGGCATACTCCTCGACTCCCGTGCGGGAGAGCGATTCTGGGGCGAGACCGAGCCCATCGACGCGGTGGCCGGCCACATCCCGAGCGCACGCAACGCCCCCATGGCCGACCAGCTCGATGCCGACGGCCGGTTCCGGTCGACCGCCGAGCTCAAGGACTACTTCGCGGGCCTTGGTGCGCGCGACGGCATCGCGCTCGGGACGACCTGCGGGTCCGGCGTCACCGCGGCCCACACCGCCCTCGCCCTGCACCTGGCCGGGTTCGAGGCGACGCCGTACATCGGCTCGTGGAGCCACTGGATCACCGACCCGGACCGGCCGGTCGAGACCGGACCAGGGGGCTCACGGCGCGATCGCGACTGAGTTGGCCGGGCTGCCCGGGACCGGCGGGCCCTGCCTGCCGCGTGCGCCCGGCAGGGTCGCCACCTTGAGCAGGGCGCCGGTCGAGGTGTTCCAGGCGAGCAGGTCCGTGGTGTTCCAGCGCACGAGCACCTGGTCGCGGTAGACCCAGCCCAGCACCTCGCAGCACCCGACGGCGACACCCTCACTCCCCGGGGCGATGAGCAGGCGGGGTGTCACGGACTCCGCGACAGCCGCCGCGAACACCCCTTGGAACAGACCGTCCGGCCGTCGCTGGTTGGCCGCGAGCGCGGCCGCCTGGCCGAGGAAGCCACCGGTGGCGAACCGGTCGTCGGGACCAGTGAAGGTCGCGCCCCACACCCCCATGAGCACCCCGGGTCCACCCCGCGTCCCGGTGTTGGCACCGTCCCGTCCGAAGGTGAGGATCCGCATCGCCTCTCCGCCCCGGACCGACACCTGGTGACGCCCGGGGTAGGCCGCCTGGGCGAGGCGGTCCACGTCACCGGTCCCCGGGACGATGCGCCAGCGGATCGTCTCCGACCAGGCGATGACCGACGCCCCGACCCAGCCACCCTGCTCGAGGTAGCGGTCGGGGACCGGGATGGTGCGCACGTCTGCGGTGAAGGCGTCGAGCACGATGACCCTGCCCGGCTGGATGAACATCACGTGACGCCGGTCGTCGGCGATGGCCTTGACCTCCAAGGGGGCGGACTCGTTGCCGCCCTCGTCGACGTTGGCCACCAGCGGGATCGAGTCCACGAGCACGAACGGGTCGCTCAGCGTCGGGCGCACGAGGACGGCGCGCAGCCCGTCGGGAGTGTTGCGAAGGAGGACCGCGCGCACCGGGGCGCTGCTCCCCCCGACCTCACTGAGGGTGCGCATGGCGGTGCGGGGTCCGAAGGACAGCACGTCGGGCAGGGCGAGCTGGCCGCGGGTGAGGTCGTCGATCCTCGGCAGGACGGCGAGCTGCTCCGGTGTCGGACCCACCTGCGCCAGGGTCCCGAGCAGCTCGAAGGCCGTGGGGTCCCAGGCTGCGTCGACGTCGACCACGGACCGAGGCTCCGAGGAGGTCGGCATGGGAGCCGGTGGAGGCTCCGCCGTCCCGCCCGGACCCCGGGGGACGAACGCGACGGCACCCGCGAGGACCGCGACGCCCGCGAGGGACCCGAGCCATCGCCGACGGCGGTGCCGGCGCCGATCGTGGGCACCATGCCGAGCGCGGTCGACGAAGTCGACCTCGGCCACGGGTGCCGCCGCGTCGAGAAGCTGGTCGCGGGTGATCGGAGGGAGGTGGTGCCTCAGGGACGCGATCGAGACGCCGAGCGCCTCTGCCGCCTCGACCTCGGTCCGCTCCTCGAACCGCAGGAGGACGGCGGCGGCGCGCTGACGGGCAGAGAGCTCGGCCAGCTCGGGCGGGAGCTCGGGGCCGCCCCTCGTGGTGTCGCCACGGCGGACGCGACGCGAGAGCGCCGCACCGTGGAGAAGCCGACGGACGAAGGTGTCGGGGTCGTCGTCCCGGACCCGTGGCCACCTGAGCAGGAGTGCGCCGAGGGCGGACTCGGTGACCTCCTCCGCCAGGGCGGCGTCACCGCACACGAGGAAGGCCGCCTGCAGCATGCGGTGCTGCCGGGCGTGGACGTACTCGGCGAAGTCCTCATCGACCTCGCGCTGGTTGGTCACCCTCCCACTGTCCCCCGGCGGACCCGGTCGCGGAAGGCGTCGCGTGGCACGGCATACGAAAACCCCCCGGCCTCACGGACGGGGGGTTTCGATGAGAACTGAGTCTCGAAGGTGGTCGAAAGGTCAGAGACCCTTGACCTTCTCGGCCTGCGGGCCCTTGGGGCCCTGCGTGACGTCGAACTCGACCTTCTGGCCCTCGGTGAGCTCGCGGTAGCCGCTGCTCTCGATCGCCGAGTAGTGAACGAAGACGTCAGCGCCGCCGCCGTCCTGCTCGATGAAGCCGAAGCCCTTTTCGCTGTTGAACCACTTCACGGTGCCGGTTGCCACTGGTGTTGCCTCTTCTGTGTGTTGCGAGAACTCCCGTGTGGAGTACTCATTGCCGCCGATTCCCGACCCGGTCACACACCGCGAACTGTTCGCGGGAGCAAGTCGGTCATGTCGGCCACGCAGAACGTGGTCTGAAAGGCAACACGGCAACGGTATCAGTTGTGGAGCCCAGACCCTCATTCGAACGACCCGGCCGGTGCGCGTGTCCAGCCCTCAGGACGCAAGCCCTGCCTTTGAGCACGACGCGCGGCCCTCAGGACGAGGCGCGTCGCAGGAGCTCGGTGAAGTCGGTGACCTCGTCGAAGCGGTCGGTGAACCCGGCCTCACGCTGCTCGCCCTCGGCGGGCAGGAACCCCGACCGTCCGGCCGAGGCGCCTGCCGTGGCGCCGAGCAGCGCCGCGACGAGCTCGGCGGCGGCCCGGTCGATCCGCCGGTCGAGGCCGGCCGTGCCGAAGTCGTCCGTCGCCGCCATCACGCCGGTCGGGACGACCGCCGCGTGCAGGTAGGAGAACAGCGGGCGCATGGCGTGGTCGAGCATGAGCGAGTGCCGTGACGACCCTCCGGTGGCGCCGACGAGGACCGGCTTGCCGTCGAGCGCGTCGACGTCGAGGTTGTCGAAGAAGGACTTGAACAGCCCGCTGTAGGACCCGGAGAAGACGGGGCTGACGGCGATGAGCGCGTCGGCCGAGATGACCTTCTCGATGGCCGCGGTCAGCTCCCGGCTCGGGAACCGGGTGAGCATCTGCTCGGCGATGAGCTTCGCGAGCGGCCGCAGCTCGACGACCTCGACGGTCGCGTCCTCGCCGTGGGCGGTGACGTGGCGGTCGACGGCCTCGGTGAGGCGGTCGGTGAGCAGCCGGGTCGAGCTGGGCTCGGACAGCCCGGCGGTGACGGCGACGATGCGTCGGGTCATGTCAGACCTCCACAGGGGTGCCGTCGAGCGCGGCGAGGCGCTCGGCGTGACGGGGTGCCGTGGCCGGCACGTGGGCGGGCCGACGGGCGTCGGCGATCCTGCGCAGCTCGGGGACGACCTCGCCGCCCAGGATGTCGAGCTGCTCGAGCACGGTCTTGAGCGGCAGGCCGGCGTGGTCCATGAGGAAGAGCTGGCGCTGGTAGTCGCCCACGTGGTCGGCCATGGCGCCGTAGCGCTCGATGACCTGCTGCGGTGAGCCGACGGTCAGCGGGGTTTCCCGGGTGAAGTCCTCCATCGACGGCCCGTGCCCGTAGACCGGCGCGTTGTCGAAGTAGGGGCGGAACTCGCGCACGGCGTCCTGGCTGTTGGCGCGCATGAAGACCTGGCCACCGAGTCCGACGATGGCCTGGTCGTGCTTGCCGTGGCCGTGGTGCTGGTAGCGGCGGCGGTAGAGGTTGACCATCTGCTTGGTGTGTGACAGGGGCCAGAAGATGTTGTTGTGGAAGAACCCGTCGCCGTAGAACGCGGCCTGCTCCGCGATCTCGGGGCTGCGGATCGAGCCGTGCCAGACGAACGGCGGTATGCCGTCGAGCGGGCGAGGCGTCGAGGTGAAGCCCTGCAGAGGCGTGCGGTACTTGCCCTGCCAGGTCACGGCCTCCTCGCGCCAGAGGCGGTGCAGGAGTGCGTAGTTCTCGACGGCGAGGTCGAGGCCGTCGCGGATGTCCTTGCCGAACCAAGGGTAGACCGGGCCCGTGTTCCCGCGGCCCATCATGAGGTCCATGCGACCGTCGGAGAGGTGCTGGAGGTAGGCGTAGTCCTCGGCGATGCGCACCGGGTCGTTCGTCGTGATGAGCGTCGTCGACGTCGACAGGACGATGCGCTCGGTCTGGGCGGCGATGCTCGCCAGGAGCACGGGCGGGTTGGCCGGCGCCGCGAACGGCGGGTTGTGGTGCTCACCCGTCGCGAAGACGTCGAGCCCCACCTCCTCGGCCTTCTTCGCGATGGCGACGGTGGCCTTGATGCGCTCGTTCTCCGAGGGCGTGCGACCGGTGGTCGGGTCCATCGTGATGTCCCCGACGGTGAAGATGCCGAACTCCATGACGGCCACTCCTTGCTAAGTAGTTGACGATTCATCTATCTGAACGGCAGGCGGTGGCGGGACATTCCCGCCGTCCGGCGCTGCCCTCAGACCGGCGACGAGCCGGACGTCCGCGAGGTGCCCGGCCTCGCCGGGGTCTCGGCAGCCTCGGCCGCCTCGGCCGCCCCCGTCGCCTCGACCGCCCCCGTCGCCTCGGCCGTCTCGGCCGGCTCCGACGCACCGCTGACCCGCACCCGGGCGACCCGGCGACTGTCCATCTCGAGGACGGTCAGGGTGCGGCCGTCGACGGTGACGCTGTCCCCCACGACGGGGATGTCCTGCAGGTGCTCGAGCACGAGCCCGGCCACGGTCGAGTAGCGCTCGACCGTGATCTCGGTCCCGGTCAGCTCGGCGTAGTCCGAGAGGTGCATCCCGCCGTCGATGTCGGCCGTCGCGTCGAGCGGCAGCTCGCCGACGTCGCGCTCGTCGCGTGCATGCTCGTCCTCGGCGGGGTCGTACTCGTCCCGGATGTCGCCCACGAGTTCCTCGACGATGTCCTCGAGCGTGACGATGCCGTCGGTTCCGCCGTACTCGTCGACGACCAGCGCCATGTGGACCCCCTCGCGCATGCGGGTGAGCGCCGCCAGGAGGCGACCGCTGCTGGGCATCACCGTGATGTCGCGCACCAGCGGCTCGATGGTGGCCGGCGAGCCGTCCGGCTCGTCACGGCCATCCCCCTCGGACAGGATGTCGCGGACGTGGACGAAGCCGATGACGTCGTCGACCGAGTGCCGGCGCGTCACCGGGAAGCGGGAGTGCGGGGTCCTCCTGATGACCGCTCGCGCCTCGGCGAGCGTCGAGGACGCGTCGAGGAAGTCGACCTCCCCGCGCGGGCGCATGACCTCCTTGAGGTTGCGGTCGGTCGCCGCGAAGACGTCCTGGAGGATCTGGCGCTCGTCGGCCTCGAGGTCCTTGTGGTGACCGACGAGGTGGCGCAGCTCCTCCTCACTCATCTCGTCGCCGGCAGCGTCCGGGTTGGCTCCGAGGAGGCGGACCACCGCGTTGGTCGACCGCGACAGGAGCCAGATGACCGGCTTCATGAGCGTGGCGAAGTGCGACAGCGGGGGCGCCACCGCCAAGGCGATCGGAGCGGACCGCTGCAGGGCGAGCCGCTTGGGCACGAGCTCACCGAAGACGAGGGACAGGTAGGCGATGAGGAACGTCATGAGGATGAGGGCGACCGTGCCTGCGGCCCCCTCCGGCAGACCGGCCCGCTCGAGGAGCGGCGCCACGTCCGGGGCGATCGTCGTCGCACCGTAGGCCGCCGAGAGGAACCCGGCGACGGTCACGCCGATCTGGACCGCTGCCAGGAAGGTGTTGGGGTCACGCGCGAGCCGCGCGACCTTGGCCCCCCGCGCCCCGCTGCGCTCCATCGCCCCGAGCTGGGTCTCGCGCAGCGACACCAGCGCCATCTCGGTGGCGGCGAAGATGCCGCCGACGAGGACGAAGACGAGCACGAGGCCGAAGGCCAGTGCGGTGTCCTGGTTCACCGGAACCTCCTGACGGGGCCTTCAGGCAGGTTCCGGATGGGACTTCGAGGGCGATCCATGCGCCACATCCTACGAAGCGGGAGGGACCGCTCCGGGACGCCGTCAGCCCTCGGAACCCGCGAGCGCGGCGAGCGCCGTGCGTGCGGCATCGAGCGTGGCCTGGGCGTCGACGACTCCCCGGCGCGCCGTCCGAGCCGCCTGCTCGGCCTCGCCAAGAGCCACCTGGGCCTTGCGCATCCGTGCCTCGGCGGCACCCACCTCTGCCTCGGCGCGGCGGCGCTCCTCGGCGCGGGCCTTGGCTTCGGCCTTGGCCGCCTTGGCGGCCGCGACGGCCTCCGCCAGCTCCTCGGCGGTGAGCTCGTCGTCGTCGTCATCGACCTCGTCCGCGCCGTCGGCGGCGCGGGCGCCCTCGCCGCCGTCCGGCTGCTCGGCGCCCGTCGCGGGCTCCGGCGGTGACCCCTGTCCCCCACCCTGGAGGACCGACATGATCGAGCCCGAGCTCGTCACCCCGACGGCCCCCGAGAGGTCGACCTCGCCGAACCCGCTGTAGCTCAGCGCCCGGGTCAGCTGTCCCGAGGCGAGCGCCTCGGCCGCCGTCTCGTCGGCGAGTGCCGCGATCGCGCTGGCGCGGACCTCGTCTCGAGCGGCCGGCGAGAGCGACCCCCCTTCGGACTCCGCGGCGTCCACCACCGAGGCGACGTATGCCGTGAGCGCCGCGTCGCGCTCGCCCCTCACCGAGGTCAGCGTCGCCGTGTCGAGCCGCGACTGCGCGGCGCGCATCCGGGCCCCCAGCCCGACGAGCTCGGCCAGGGCGCCCGCATCACCTCGGGGGACGAGGTTCATCGCCCACGCGGTCAGCGTCGGCTTGCGCAGTGCGAGGACGGCCTTGGCCGCCGAGGGACCCGCCGACGCCTTCGCGCTGGCTGCCAGCGCCTTGCGGGAGGCGACGAACTCGGCCAGCGGGACGGCATACAGCTCGGCCGCGGCAGCGGCGACCGCCTCCTCGACCTCGTCCGCCATCGCCGCCCCGACCTCGTCTCAGCAGCCGATGAGCCGCTGTGCGAGGTAGCCCTCGACCTGGTCGAGTGCGACCCGCTCCTGCGCCATGGTGTCGCGCTCGCGGATCGTCACGGCCTGGTCCTCGAGGGTGTCGAAGTCGACCGTGATGCAGAACGGCGTGCCGATCTCGTCCTGGCGGCGGTAGCGCTTGCCGATGGCGCCGGCGTCGTCGAAGTCGACGTTCCAGCTCTTGCGCAGGGTGGCCGCGAGGTCGCGGGCCTTGGGCGAGAGGTCGGCGTTGCGGCTCAGAGGCAGGACGGCCGCCTTGACGGGGGCGAGGCGACGGTCGAGGCGGAGCACGACGCGCTTGTCGACACCGCCCTTGGTGTTGGGCGCCTCGTCCTCGGCGTAGGCGTCGACGAGGAAGGTCATGAGGCTGCGCGAGAGGCCGGCCGCGGGCTCGATGACGTAGGGGGTGTAGCGCTCGCCGGTGGTCTGGTCGAAGAAGACGAGGTCGGTGCCCGAGTGCTTGCTGTGCGTCGAGAGGTCGAAGTCGGTGCGGTTGGCGATGCCCTCGAGCTCACCCCACTCGCTGCCCGTGAAGTTGAAGCGGTACTCGATGTCGACGGTGCGCGTCGAGTAGTGGCTCAGCTTCTCCTTGGGGTGCTCGAAGTGGCGCAGGTTGTTGGCGTCGATGCCGAGGTCGACGTACCAGCGGGTGCGCTCGTCGATCCAGTACTGGTGCCACTGCTCGTCGTCACCGGGCTTGACGAAGAACTCCATCTCCATCTGCTCGAACTCGCGGGTGCGGAAGATGAAGTTGCCCGGAGTGATCTCGTTGCGGAAGCTCTTGCCGGTCTGGGCGATGCCGAACGGCGGCTTCTTGCGCGAGGTCTGCATGACGTTGAGGAAGTTGACGAAGATGCCCTGCGCGGTCTCGGGGCGCAGGTAGTGCAGGCCGGACTCGTCGTCGATGACCCCGAGGTTGGTCTTGAGCATCATGTTGAACTCGCGCGCCTCGGTCCACTGGCCGCGGGTGCCGCAGTTGGGGCAGGCGATCTCGGTGAGTGGGATCGAGTCGGGGTCGACCTGCGCGTCGGCGGCCGCACGCTTGTTCTGCTTGTCGGCGATCGCCTCCTGCATGTGGTCGACCCGGAAGCGCTTGTGGCAGCTGAGGCACTCGGTGAGCGGGTCGGTGAAGGTGCCCACGTGGCCCGAGGCGACCCAGGTCTCGCGGGGAAGGATGATCGAGGAGTCGAGGCCGACGACGTCGTCGCGGCCGATGACCATCGACTTCCACCACTGGCGGCGGATGTTCTCCTTGAGCTCGACACCGAGGGGTCCGTAGTCCCACGCGGAGCGCGTGCCGCCGTAGATCTCACCGCTCGGGAAGACGAAACCCCGGCGCTTGCAGAGGTTGACGACGGTATCGACGGTGGAGGTCTCCTTGGCCATGCGCGCAAGGTTACTGTCCACGCGGGCCCGTCCTCGCATCGGTTTGGCCCAGCGCCGCGGTGCCGGCGACCCGCGGCGTATGCCGTCCGCTCACGTAGGCTGCACGCTCGTGTCACCCCTTCGCGAATCCCTCGAGCGCGCGAGCGCGCCCGCCCTGCGGACGATCGCCTCGCTCCCCCGCGCCGTCCCCTTCCTCGCCGTCCTGGCCCTCATGGTCGCCGGCGCCCTCATCCCCGGTTGGGGCTGGGTGCTGCTCGCCGTCGTGACGCTGTTCCTCACGTGGCTGCTCGTCCTCGGCTGGCCGCGGCTCACGTCCACGGAGCGCCTCATGCGGATCGCCGTCGTGGCGATCGCCCTCGCCATCACGGTCACCCAGGCCGTACCCCGCTGAACGCCAGGGTCCCGCCCCTGGGGGCCCATGGCTCGTTTGACAACCATTCTCAACTGAGTTGAGAATGGTTGTCATGAAGCGCAGCCTCCTCGCCCTCGCCACCGCCGGCGCCCTGGCTCTCTCGGCCTGCGGGTCGGGCACCTCGGGCTCGGAAGCGGCCGGTGCCGGGGGCGCCGGGGAGGGAGTGGCCGTGACCGCCGCGTTCTACCCGCTCGCGTATGCCGTGGAGCGCGTCGGCGGGGACCTCGTCGAGGTGTCGAGCCTGACCAAGCCGGGCGGCGAGCCGCACGACGTCGAGCTCACGCCGAAGGACGTCGCCTCCCTCGGCCGGTCCGAGCTCGTCGTCTACACCAAGGGCTTCCAGCCCGCTGTCGACGAGGCGGTCACCCAGGTCGACGCCGACGCCGCCCTCGACGTGGCGACCTCGGTGGACCTCACCCTCGAGGCCAGCCATGACGGTCACGAGCACGGCGAGCAGGCCGAGGACGAGGGGGCACTCGACCCGCACTTCTGGCTCGACCCCACCCGCTACGCCAAGGCCGTGGAGGCGATCGCCGAGAGGCTGGCCGCGGTCGACCCCGACGACGCGACGGCATACAAGGAGAACGCGCAGGCGTTCGTCGCCGAGCTCACGGCGCTCGACGCGGAGTTCGCTGCGGCCCTCAGGACCTGCACCACCCGCGACCTCGTCACCGGCCACGCCGCCTTCGCCTACCTGGCCGACCGCTACGACCTCCACCAGGTCGGCATCGCCGGGATCTCCCCCGACACCGAGCCCAACGCCGCCGCCATGAAGGAGATCGTCGAGCACGTGCGCGAGTACGACGTGTCGACGATCTACGCCGAGACCCTCGTGAGCAAGGACCTCACCGAGACGATCGCCCGTGAGGCCGGCGCGAGTGTCGCTGTGCTGGACCCGATCGAGGGACTCACGGACGCGTCCGCGGGGAAGAACTACCTTGAGGTCATGCGCTCCAACCTCGCCACGCTCGTCAAGGGCCAGGGGTGCCGATGACCGGCGCGCCCCTCATCTCGCTCGCGTCGGCGTCGTTCGGGTACGCCGACCGGCGGGTCGTCGACGGCGTGACCCTGACGCAGGGACCCGGCGAGGTCGTCGCCCTGCTGGGGCCCAACGGCTCCGGCAAGACGACGCTGGTCAAGGGACTGCTCGGGCTCTCGGAGCACCTCGGCGGCGAGGTCGACCTCTTCGGCACCCCGCTGGGGCGCTTCCGTGACAAGCCGCGCATCGGCTACGTCCCCCAGCACCACTCGCTGTCGGCGTCGGTGCGGGCGACGGTGCGCGAGGTCGTCGAGATCGGTCGCCTGCCGCTGCGCCCGTGGTGGAGGGGGTCGACGCGCGCCGACGCGGCAGCCGTCGACGACGCGCTCGACGCGGTGGGCCTGCGCGACCGCGAGCGCGAGGACGTCACCTCGCTCAGCGGTGGACAGCAGCGACGGGTGCTCATCGCCCGGGCCCTTGCGGCCGGTCCCGACCTGCTCGTCATGGACGAGCCCACCGCAGGGGTCGACGCGGCCAACCAGCGCATCCTCGCGCAGGTGCTCGGCTCGCTCGCGGGCCGGGGCACGGCGATGCTCATCGTCACCCACGAGCTCGCGGCCCTGCGTGACGTCGTCACCCGCATCGTCTGCATGGACGGCGGTCACGTCGACTTCGACGGCACCCCTGCGGCCTACGTCGCCTCGCACCGCGGGCACGAGCCGGGCAGCGGGCACCACCACGAGGTGCCAGTCGCCGACGCGCACTCCCCCGGCATCTCTGCCATCGTGGCCCAGCCGCTGCCCCCGCGAGGAGTCCGCCATGAGTGACCTGCTGGCCCTCGACTTCATGCGACAGGCGCTCGTCGCCGCGGTCCTCGTCGGCCTGGCGGCCCCGCTCGTCGGGACCTTCCTCGTCCAGCGACGGATGTCGCTCATCGGCGACGGCATCGGGCACGTCGCCCTCGCCGGCGTCGCCGTCGGCATCCTCACCGGATCGATGCCAGTCCTCACCGCACTCCTCGCTGCGGTCGCCGCGGCCATCGGGGTCGAGCTCATCCGCGCAGCCGGGCGCACCAGCGGTGACATCGCGCTCGCCGTGATGTTCTACGGCGGGATCGCGCTCGGCGTCGTCCTCATCTCGAAGTCGAGTGCCACCTCGCCCGCCAACCTCACCGGCTACCTCTTCGGCGCGATCCTCACGACGAGCCGCACCGACATCGTCGTGTTCGCCGTGCTCGCCGTCGTCGTCGTCGCGACGACCTGGCTGCTCCGCCACAGGTTCTTCGCCGTCGCCAACGACGAGGAGTACGCCCGCGCCGCCGGGATGCCGGTGCGCGGCTACAACATCGCCCTCTCCGTGCTCACCGCCGTGACCGTCGTCGTCTCGATGCGCGTCGTCGGGCTGCTCCTCATCACCGCCCTCATGATCATCCCCAACGCGTCGGCCCAGATCGTCTCGCGCAGCTTCCGGAGCAGCATGCTCTGGGCCTCGCTCATCGGCGTGCTGTCGAGCGTCGGTGGCGTCGTCGTCTCGTTCTACGCCGAGACCCCGTCCGGCGGCACGATCGTCGTGCTCGCCATCGCCGCCTTCCTCGTCATCAGCGTCATCGGCGCCGCGGTGGGCCGGGCCCGACGGGCTGCTCACGAGCGGGCCGAGCGCCACGAGCACGAGCACGGACCCGCCTGCGGGCACCCGGCGATCGCCCACGAGGACCACGTCGACTACCTCCACGACGGGCACCGACACGCGCCGCACCACGACCACTACGACGAGCACGACGGTCACGGAGCACACGACGAGGGAGCACACGACGAGCAGGACGACCAGCGGGCCGAGGAGGTCTCACGATGAGTGCACAGAGCGCCCACCCGACCGAGCACGTCACCTCCGGAACGGCCCGGCGGCCGACCCGCCAGCGAGCCGCTCTCGCCGAGCTCATGTCGACGACCTCGGAGTTCCTCTCGGCCCAGGACCTGCACGCGAAGCTCCAGGAGCGCGGCGACTCCGTCGGCCTGGCGACGGTCTACCGCAACCTCCAGGCGATGGCCTCGGACGGCGACGTCGACGTCCTGCGCACCGACGACGGCGAGTGCGTCTACCGCTCCTGCGGCACCGACTCCCACCACCACCACATCGTCTGCCGCGAGTGCGGTCGCACCGTCGAGGTCGAGGGCCCGGCCGTCGAGAAGTGGGCCTCGGAGGTCGCCCGCCAGCACGGCTTCAGCGACGTCACCCACACCATCGAGCTCTTCGGCACCTGCACGTCCCACTGAGGCTGGCAGCCTCACACCCGCGCGGGACGTCGAGGTAGCGGGACCCTCCGCACAGATCCGCCGAGAGCGGCGTGCCGTGCTACCTCGACCCGACGGGGCTCCCGCGGCTACTCGGCCGAGGGCTGCGCGGGCGACTCCGAGAGGTCGACGGCTCCGCCGTAGCGACGGTCGCGGTCGGCGTAGATCTCGATCGCCCGCCACAGGTCGCGCCGGTCGAAGTCCGGCCACAGCGTGTCGAGGAAGACCATCTCGGCGTAGGCGCTCTGCCAGAGCAGGAAGTTGCTCGTGCGCTGCTCCCCCGATGACCTCACGAAGAGGTCGACGTCGGGCATGTCGGGCTCCGGGAGGTAGCGGGCCAGCGTCCGGTCGTCGACGTTCTTGGGCTTGAGGCGCCCTCGCACGACGTCCTCGGCCATCGCCCGGGCGGCGTCGCCGAGCTCGGCCCGACCGCCGTAGTTGACGCAGAAGTAGAGGGTGAGACCGGTGTTGTGCTGGGTGAGCTCCTGGGCGACCTCGAGCTCCTTGATGACCGAGCTCCAGAGGCGCGGCCGTCGGCCGACCCACCGCATCCGCACGCCCCACTCGTGCAGCTGGTCGCGACGCCGGCGGATGACGTCGCGGTTGAAGCCCATGAGGAAGCGGACCTCCTCGGGCGAGCGGCGCCAGTTCTCGGTCGAGAACGCGTAGGCGGACAGGTGGGTCACGCCCACCTCGACCGCGCCTGCGACGACGTCGAGCAGCGCACCCTCACCGGCCTCGTGGCCCTTGGTCCGGGGCAGCCCGCGCTGGTTGGCCCACCGACCGTTGCCGTCCATGACGATGGCCACGTGACCGGGGACCTGCTGCGCCGGGACTGCGGGAGGCTGGGCTCCGCTCGAGTGCGGGAAGGGACGGCTCGTCACCGCTCCACCATACGGAGCGAGCGCACCCCGCGTTCGAGGTGCCACTGGAGGAACGCCGTCGTCAGGCCGCTGCCCTCACGGCGGTGACGCCGGTCGGAGGCATCGGCGATCATCCAGTCGCCCGCGAGCAGCGCCGCGAGGAGGCGGAGCGTCTCCGGCGCGGGCGCGGACGAGCCGGGCGGACGGCATACGGAGCAGACGGCACCACCGGACACGACGTGGAAGGCGCGGTGCGGCCCCTCCGACCCGCACTTCGCGCAGTCGTGGAAGCTCGGCGCCCAGCCCGCGACGGCGAGCGCCCGCAGGAGGTAGGCGTCGAGGACGAGGTTGGGGTCGTGCTCCTTGCCGGCGAGCGAGCGCAAGGCACCGGTGACGAGGAGGAACTGCTGGAGGGCCGGCTCGCGCTCCTCGGTGAGCCGGTCGCACGTCTCGAGCACGGCGTTGGCCGCGGTCCACGCGTCGTAGTCACGGGCGCAGACGTCGCCCCACGACTCGAGCGTCTCGGCCTGGGTGACCGTGTCGAGGTTGCGGCCCTCGTAGCACTGGAGGTCGACGAGCATCCCCGGCTCGAGCCGGGCCCCGAAGCGGGACTTCGTGCGCCGCACGCCCTTGCCGACGGTGCGCACCTTGCCCATGCTGCGCGTGAGCACGGTGATGATGCGGTCTGCCTCACCCAGCTTGTGGGTGCGCAGCACGATCCCCTGGTCACGGTAGAGCGGCACACTCCATTGTCCCCCGCCCCTCCGACATTCCCCGTATGCCGTGCCGTCACCACCCGGGCGGGCCCGGTCGGGGCATGGTCGGGTCCGGGTCGCGCCCCTACGCTCCGGAGCATGAACGCGGAGCAGCGTTGGTCGCGTCTCGGGCGCTGGACGGGCGCGTCCGGGCTGGTCGGCACCGTCCTGCTCTTCGTGCCGATCATCGCCCTGTCGACCTTGGGAGAGCCTGCGCTCCACGCGCCCGAACGGGAGGTCGTCGAGTTCTTCGGTCAGGTGTCGGATGCCTCGTGGGCCCAGGCCGCGGCGGCGACCACGGTCATCGGCTCGCTCGCCCTGGCGTGGTCGCTCGTCGGGGTCGCCCTCATCGTGCGGCGAGCCGAGGGTGATCCTGCGTGGCGGGCCACGATCGCCGTCCTCTCGGTGGGTGTCTTTGCGGCGACCATGGTGGGCAACGTGGGCTGGTCCGTCGCCGGACTGCACGGCCGTGAGCTCGACCCGGGTCTGCTGCACTTCGCCTACGACTCCGGGAACGTCTCCTTCGCGAACGTCTGGCTGGCACTCGCGAGCTTCGCGCTGGCGTGCGGATGGGTCACGCTCGAGACCGGCGTCCTCCCGCGCTGGACCGGTTGGCTCGCCGTGGCGGTGGCGGCCGGGTTCGTCGTGGCGAGGTTCTTCTGGACCGGGTCGGTGTGGTTCTTCCCCTACGCGGCGTTCTGGGTGTGCCTCCTGGTCCTCTTCGTCCGTCTGCTCCGCACGCGGGACAGCGGCGACGCTGCGGCGAGGAGCGGGGCGCGGACGGCATACACGCCTCGGAGGGAGCGCGCCACGCCAGACGACGGGTAGTCCTCCCGTGTCCGTCAGGGACGGTCCACGGATCGCACGAGCTGACTCCCGAGTCGACACGCGCCGGCCACCGGGACTAGAACAGGTGTTCGATCTGCGCTAGCCTCGGTCGCATGGACGCGGTCCTGCAGCACTCGCTCTTCGACACCGGCGACGCCATCGAGCTCGGCGCCGTGGCTCCGGTGCGCACGCACCTGTCGCGGGGCGCCTGGGTCGACTACCAGCCGGCATGGCTGACCGGTGCCGACCTGCTCTTCGACGCCCTCCATCACGACGTGCCGTGGAAGGCCGAGCGACGCGAGATGTACGAACGCGTCGTCGACGTGCCGCGCCTCCTGAAGTTCTACGAGGAGGGCGAGCCTCTCCCCCATCCGGCCCTTGCCGAGGCACGAGAAGCGTTGTCCCACAGGTATGCCGGTGAGCTGGGTGAGCCGTTCGTGTCCGCCGGGATGTGCCTCTACCGTGATGGTCGCGACTCGGTCGCGTGGCACGGCGACCGCATCGGTAGGGCGCGCGACATCGACACGATGGTCGCGATCCTGTCGGTGGGCTCGGCGCGTTCGCTCATGCTCCGACCGCGAGGCGGCGGGTCGTCGATCGGATTCTCGCTCGGGCACGGCGACCTCGTCGTCATGGGTGGCTCGTGCCAGCGCACGTGGGACCACGCCATCCCCAAGACGAGCAAGCCCGTCGGCCCGCGGATCTCGATCCAGTTCCGGCCACGCGGCATCCGCTGAGCCGTCGTTCGACGAGCGCACCCGACCGGGTCGTGCCATCCTCGTCGTGTGAACAAGTCACGTTCTCTTGGGGTTAACCGAAAGATTGTTACCACGACATCGGGGCAGTGTGGGATCGGGGGCATGACCTTCTCCTTGCTGCTCGCCCGCGGTCGGCGCGCCGCCGTCGGTGTCATGCTCGCGGTGCCCTTGCTGATGGCGTCGCCGACGGCACTGGCGGCCCCGGTCGGTCCCGACACCGACGACGCAGCACCGGTCATCACCGGGTTCGACCCGGCCGCCGGTCGAGTCGCTGCCGGCAGCTCGGACCTGCGGGAGCCACGCGTCCTGGCGCCGACCGCAGTCCAGACCGACGACCGGCTCTGGCTCAGCGACGTCACGAGGCCGGTCGCGCCCGCCGTGTCGCTGCGCTCGTTCGAGTGGCTCGACGCCGGCGGCTTCATGCGAGGAGACCTGCTCAAGGTCGACCTCGCCGCCGGGTCGGTCAAGCCCGACTACGTCAACGCGGGCAAGGTTGCGTCGGCGAAGCCGCTCACCGAGCAGGTGGACCCGCGTCGCGCCGTGGCCGCGGTCAACGGCGACTACTTCGACATCAACAACTCCAACGCACCTCAGGGCGGGGCCAAGAAGCTCGACGGCACCGTCGTCAAGGGCCCGAACCCCGGCCACCAGCGCGCAGTCGGCGTCGGCGCCGACGGCCTGGGCCGGATCAGCTCGATGTTCCTCGAGGGCACGGCCACATGGGCTGCCGGGAACACGAAGCTCGACGGCCTCAACCAGTCCGCGATCCCGGCCGATGGAGTCACCGCCTTCACCCCGCTGTGGGGCTCCTACAGCCGCTCGCGCGTCACCGGTGGGGCCACCAAGGTCCGCGAGGTGCTCGTGCGCGACGGCGTCGTCGAGGCGGTGGCAACCTCTGCCGGAGAGGGCCAGCTCGACACCACCCAGCTCGCCATCGTCGGCCGCGGTGCCGGGGCCGACCGGCTCGCCTCGCTCGCCGTGGGCGACACGGTCTCGGTCGACTACTCGCTGCGCAACGACGGCGCCAACCTCGCCATGGCGATCTCCGGCAACACGATGCTGCTCGAGAACGGCGCCGTGCTGCCTCAGGGCGACAAGGCCATCCACCCACGGACCGCCGTGGGCTTCGACGAGGACGGCTCGACGATGTTCCTGCTCACCGTCGACGGGCGCATGGCGGACTCGCGCGGCATGACCTACGCCGAGACCGGCGCCTTCCTCAAGGAGGTCGGTGCGCACACCGCCATCAACCTCGACGGCGGTGGCTCCTCGACGATGCTGGCCCGAGAGGCCGGCGAGGCCGACCTCGACGTCGAGAACCAGCCGTCCGACGGGGGTCTGCGACCCGTGCCCGACGGCATCGGGCTCTTCGCCGAGGCCGGGACCGGCGAGGTCAGGGGTCTTCGCCTCGTCACGGCGTCCGACGAGGAGAGCACCCACCTGCTCCGCGTCTTTCCCGGGCTCACCCGCCAGCTCGCCGGCCTGGGGCACGACGAGACCTACGCCCCGGTGGATGCCACGCCGGCATACCGCGCGACGAATGGGGCGACCGTGGCGCCCAGCGGACTCCTGCGCGCCGCGGCTCCCGGCGCGGTCGTCGCGACCGCCCAGCTCGGTGGCGTCAAGGAGGACCTCGACCTCACCGTGCTCGGCCCGCTCCAGCGGCTTCGCCCGAGCGTCGACAAGGTCTCGATCCTCGACGCTGCCGATCCCGGGGCCTTCCGGATCGTCGGTTCCGACGCACACGGCTTCGAGACCCCGCTCGAGGCCACCGACGTGACCCTCGAGCACGACACCTCCCTCGTGGAGATCACGCGCAGCGGTGTCGACTTCACCGTCCGGGCCAGGCCAGGCGTCACCTCGGGCGCGCTGGTGGTCAAGGCGACCGCTCGCGGGGTCGTCACCCACGTACCGGTCGCGATCGGCTCGGTCAGCACCGTGCTCAGCACCTTCGACGACGCCGCCTCGTGGCGCTTCACCCATGCCCGAGCGGCCGGGGCCGTCGAGCCGGCGCCGGGACGTGAGGGCGGCACGGGCCTGCGGATGAGCTACGACTTCACGAAGTCGACCGCGACCCGCGTCGGCTACGCGCGCCCGCCGACACCGATCACCATCACCCAGGGCCAGCCCCTCGCCCTCGGCGTCTGGGTGCTCGGCGACGGCAAGGGCGCCTGGACCTCGTTCGGCATCAGCGACGGCTCGGGCAAGGCCGCCTCGCTCTACGGGCCCTACATCACGTGGACAGGCTGGAAGTACATGGAGGTGCCGGTCCCGCAGACGCTGCCGGGGCCGATCACCCTCAACTTCGTTGCGACGATCGAGACCGGCGCCGCCCGCTCCTACACCGGCGCCGTCGTGTTCGACGACCTGACCGTCAAGACGGCTCCGCCTGTCGTGCCCCCGGCGGCACCGGTCGTCCGGGATCCCGTCGTCCAACAGCACACGGCCCTGAGCACCTCCGGCGAGCAGTTCACCTATGCCGTGATGTCCGACGGCCAGTTCACCGCCGACAACCAGTCCTTGGTGCCCGCCGTGCGCCGCACGATGCGTGAGGTGGTGGCGAGCCGACCGGACTTCGTCGTCATCACGGGCGACCTCGTCGACACCGGCTATCCGGCCGACTTCGCCCTGGCCAAGAAGGTCATCGACGAGGAGCTCACGGCCAAGGGCTTGCGGTGGTACTACCTCCCCGGCAACCACGAGATCTACGGCCCGGGCTCGACGAGTAACTTCAGCGCCGTGTTCGGCCAGACCCACCACAGCTTCGTGCACAAGGGCGCACGGTTCGTCCTGCTCGACTCGTCGACGGGCTCCCTGCGCGGCGGCGGCTTCGACCAGTGGCAGATGCTGCGGTCCGCGCTCGACGACGCCGAGGGTGACGACACGGTGCACGGAGTCGTCGTCGGCTGGCACCACCCGCCGCGCGACCCGAGCCCGGTCAAGGGCTCGCAGATGACCGATCGCGTCGAGGCCGAGACGGTCGAGCGGTGGCTCTCCGACTTCCGGATGCGCACCGGCAAGGGAGCGCTCTTCGTGGGCGGACACGTGGGCGCGTTCTCCGCGGGCCGGGTCGACTCGGTCCCCTACGTCGTCAACGGCAACTCGGGCAAGGCCCCGTCGACCTCACCGGGCGAGGGCGGGTTCTCCGGGTGGACGACGGTCCGCATCGACCCCGAAGCGCCGCACACGCCGGCGCCCCAGCTCTTCCGCACCGACCCGGCCGGGCCCGGACCCCACCCGTGGGCCCGGGTCCAGATCCGGCCCCACGTCGACGAGCTCTCGGTCTCGGCCCCGCCGGTCGCCGCCGGCTCGACGGGGTCGGTATCGACCTCCCTGACCCAGGGCACGAGGACCTTCCCCCTCGCCTACCCGGTCAGCGCGACGTGGAGCGGGTCAGCGGTGCACATCGGGTCCGGCGGCAACGCACCCGGCAGCGCGGTCGCGGCCTACGACCCTGCGACGGGGAGGCTCACCGGGCTGCGCCCCGGCACCGGATCGCTCACCGTGACCGTGAACGGAGTCAGCCGCACGGTCACAGTGCCCGTCAGCTGACCCGACTGGCGCGCTACCCGACGCGGAAAGCGTGGATCGTCCCGGTTGCATACCGGGACGATCCACGACGTCCGCGCCGCAGGGGCTGCAGTCAGGCGGCTTCGTCGCGCTCGGCGCGGTTGACCGCGGAGAGCACGGCGGTGAGCGAGGCACGCACGATCGAGGAGTGCATGCCGACGCCCCACAGGACGCGGTCGCCGACGGCGCACTCGACGTAGGCCGCCGCCTTGGCGTCCCCACCGGACGACAGGGCGTGCTCGGAGTAGTCGAGCACCCGCACGTCCACGTCGAGCGTCCCGAGCGCGTCGATGAACGCCGCGATCGGCCCGTTGCCGAAGCCGTCGACGGTGATCTCCTGGCCGTGGTCGAGCATGACCGCCGTGATGTGGTCGCGCCCGTCACCGGCGCTGACGAGGGTGTGGCTCACCGGGGTGAACCGGCCCCACTCGTTGCGCTTGCCCGGCTTGGCCGGGAGGTACTCGTCGCGGAAGATCTTCCACAGCTCCTTGGCCGTGATCTCGCCGCCGTGCTCGTCAGCGCGACGCTGGACGACCTGGCTGAACTCCACCTGGAGCCGGCGGGGCAGGTCGAGGCCGTGCTCGGACTTGAGCAGGTAGGCCGAACCACCCTTGCCGGACTGGCTGTTGACGCGGACGACCGCCTCGTAGGACCGGCCGATGTCGTGCGGGTCGATGGGCAGGTACGGCACGCCCCAGTCGATCCCGTCAATGTCCTTGCCTGCCGCCTTCGCCCGGCGCTCCATGTCGTCGAGGCCCTTCTTGATGGCGTCCTGGTGCGAGCCGGAGAAGGCCGTGTAGACGAGGTCGCCGCCCCACGGGTGCCGCTCGTGCACGGGCAGCTGGTTGCAGTACTCGACGGTGCGCCGGATCTCGGCCATGTCGGAGAAGTCGACCTGCGGGTCGATGCCCTGGCTGTAGAGGTTCATCCCGAGGGTGACGAGGCAGACGTTGCCGGTGCGCTCACCGTTGCCGAACAGGCACCCCTCGATCCGGTCCGCGCCGGCGAGGTAGCCGAGCTCGGCAGCCGCCACGCCCTCACCGCGGTCGTTGTGCGGGTGCAGGCTGACGACGACGGACTCACGACGGTCGAGGTGGCGGATCATCCACTCGATCGAGTCGGCGTAGACGTTGGGCGTGGCCATCTCCACCGTTGCCGGGAGGTTGACGATCATCTTGTGGTCCGGCGTCGGGTCGATGACGGCGATGACCTCGTTGCAGACCCGGACGGCGAACTCGAGCTCGGTGCCGGTGTAGGACTCCGGCGAGTACTCGTAGTAGACCGTCGTCTCGGGGATCGTCTCCTCGAGCTTCTTGCACAGGCGCGCACCCTGCAGGGCGATGTCGATGATCCCCTCCTCGGGCAGGTCGAAGACGACGCGACGCTGCAGCACCGAGGTGGAGTTGTAGAAGTGGACGATGGCCTGCTTGCTGCCGCGGATGGCATCGAAAGTCCGCTCCACGAGGTGGTCGCGGCACGGGGTGAGCACCTGGATCGTCACGTCGTCGGGGATGTGGCCGCCCTCGACGAGCTCGCGGCAGAAGTCGAAGTCGGTCTGGCTCGCGCTCGGGAAGCCGACCTCGATCTCCTTGTAGCCCATCCGCACGAGCAGCTTGAACATCCGCATCTTGCGTTCGGAGTCCATCGGGTCGATGAGCGCCTGGTTCCCGTCGCGCAGGTCAACCGCGCACCAGCGCGGGGCCTTGCTCATGACCTGGTCGGGCCAGGTCCGGTCGGGGAGGTCGACCTCGATCTGCTTCTGGAAGGGGACGTACTTCGTCGCCGGCATCCCGGAGGTCTGCTGGGGGTGGATCATCTTGCGCCTCTACTCATGTCTCGTCGGTGTGCTCAGCCGGGCACAGCGAGCTCCGCGACGAGGAGGGCCGAGTCTAGGCCTCGTCGCGGCAGAGAAGGAGGAGCCGCGTGGAACGCACGAGACCGAGTATGCCGTCCGCCCGCCTCCACGTCGCCCTCCGGTCCGCACTCTGGTCACCCGCCACTTTCTTGACGTCCGTCACCGTGGTGGCCAGGGCGTCATCGTGCCGGACGCAAGGAGGGCCACGACGTCAGCCGCGGCAGCGGACCGACAGGCAGGTGACGCAGCCCTCGAGCTTCTCGAACTCGCTGATGTCGACGGTGACGACGTCGTGCCCCCGGCCCCGCAGCAGCTCGGCCGTTCGCGGCGCGCTGGCCGCCATGAGCAGGGTGGTGTCGTCGAGCAGGACGACGTGGGCGCCGCCCTCCTCGGGCATCCCCTCGTAGGCCGGGAAGGCGCCGGGCCAGTCGACCACCGGGTCCCAGCCGATGACCGTCCCGTCGGGAAGCGCCGTGACGGCGGACTTGAGGTGCAGGGCCCGCTCGACGGTGACCGCCTGGGTGCGCAGGCCCACCGACGCGAGGTGGTCGGCGAGCTGCTGGATGCCGGCGCCGTTGGTGCGCCCTCCCAGCCCGACGTATGCCGTGTCGCCCACCTTGAGCACGTCTCCCCCGTCGAGCGTGCCCGGGTCGGTGATCCGCGCGACGCGGTAGCCGAGGTCGCGCACGATGCCCTCGACGTCGGTGACCTCCGGCTGGCGCTCTGCCGCACCGGGATTGGTGAGCACGGCGAGGTCGCCGGCCACGACGACCGCGTCCTCGATGAACACCGCGTCGGGGCAGTCGTCGGCGGCAGGGACCTCGACGGTCTCCCAGCCCGCGGACCGCAGGCAGGCGGCATACGCCTCCCACTGCTGCATCGCGAGGTCGAGGTTGATGACCGACTTCTCGAGATGGGTGACGAGCCCGTCGGCGAGGCGCGGACCGGGACGGCGGACGAGGGCGGTGCGGCGAGTCACCCGCCGACCCTACGACTCGTCAGGCAGCCCGCGTCGAGAGGTCCGGGACACGGTCGAGCTCCTCGATGGTGCGCGTACCCGGGATCGGAGACCCCAAGAGCCACAGGACCGACAGCGTCCCGCCGACGGCGGCGACGACCATGGTCGGGCCGATGCCGATCCACTCGCCGAGCAGGCCCCCGAGGACGGCGCCCACCGGCCGGATCCCGTAGTTGATGGTCGAGAACGCGCCGACCACCCTGCTCCGGAGGGCATCGGGCGTCACCGCCGTCTGCAGGGCGTTGAGCGGCACGTCGAGGAGCATCACCCCGAACCCCGAGATGAACTCGACCAGGCCGAGGACCCCCATCCGCAGCCACAGCGGCCCCGCGGCCAGCGGCAGCAGCGCGAACGGCGCGGTGAAGAGCACGGCCCCGACGCAGATCGTCCGTCCGACGCCCAGGCGTCGGGTGACGCGACCGGCGAGCACTGCCCCGAGCAGGCCGCCGGTGGCGCCGATGCCGAGCGCGAGTCCGATGGCCGCGGCCGACAGCCCCAGCTCCCGGCTCGCGAAGAGGATGAGCAGCGCGGCCACGACGAAGTTGAAGAAGTTGATCGTCGAGACGCACGCCAGCGACGCCCGGAGGTAGCGGTGACGCAGCACCAGCCTCATCCCCTCACGGGCGCGGCGCAGCACCGGGTCGGCGCTCTTCTCGACCGGTCGCTCCTCGACCGCGACCCGGCCGATGAGCACCGCCGAGACAAGGAACGACACCACGTCGACGAGCAGGGCGAGCGGCGCGGTGAGCACCTGGATGAGCCCGCCCGCGAGGGCGGGACCGCCGACGAACGAGATCGACCGCGTGGAGCTGAGCAGTCCGTTGGCCTCGACGTACTGGTCACGGCGCACGAGCGAGACGAAGAAGCTTGGGTATGCCGTCTGGTAGAGCACCTGCCCCAAGCCCGCGAGCAGCGCGACGACGAAGAGCTGGCCGAGCGTGACCGCACCGACCCAGTGCGCGACGGGCAGGCTGAGCAGGACGGCAGCCCGGAGCAGGTCGGCGAGGACGAGCAGGCGGCGCTTGCGCGGACGGTGGTCGACCCAGGTGCCCACGAGGAGGGAGAGGATGTTCGGCGCCCAGACGGCCGCCGTGAGCAGCCCGACCGTGGGCGCACTCGCGTGCAGCGTCGTCACCGCGATGAACGGCAGCGCGAGCTCGGTGATGCGGTCGCCGAGCTGCGAGATGCCCTGCCCGGCCCAGTAGGTCGCGAACCGCCGGTCCCGCCACAACGGAGATCGGGTCGACGGTGTCCTCACGCCTCGGGCCCTTCGTCGACCTCGGACTCCGGTCCGGCCGGGAGGACGTAGCGCAGCAGCCGCACCCGTCGTTGCCCCTCGCCCGGCGCCTGCCGGCCCTTGCGGAGCACGAAGGGCGCGAGCACCGACTCGATGGCGGCCTCCACCTCGGCGAGCTCGTCGGCCGTCGCGAGGATCGTCGTGTTCGACAGCCCGGCGGACCGGCGCCACTCAGGCTCGAGCAGTGGCTCCGTGTCGCGCGCCCACGCCCCCGGCAGCGGCCCCGCCTGCTCGAACATGAGCCGCGACAGGGCGCTCGCCGCATCGGCCGGGTCACCCTCGCCCGGGGTGAAACGGAAACCGCTCCCGACGGCCTCCCACCAGCGCTGGCGCCCGTCGCCCTCCACGTCCGCGTCGCGCACGAGACCGTGCTCGGCGAGGTGGCGCAGGTGCCAGCTCGTCACCGACGGCGTCGCGCCGACGAGGGGCGCCAGAGCCGTGGCCGTGCTCGGTCCGTGCCCCTGCAGACGGCTGAGGATCGCGAGGCGCACCGGGTGCGCCAGGGCCCGCATGCTCCTGGGCGAGAGCTCGACGTCGCCGTACGGGTTGCTCATGGTCCACCGCCCTCTCCGGTCATCCCGGCCTGCGTTCATTTTATGAGAGTGTTCTCTCGATAGAACTCTCTCACAATCTCCGTACTCCCACCAGCCGTCGTGCCACCGGTTCCGACAATCCGCGCGACAGGGAGACCACCGGTCGGGCACTCTGCCCTCATGGCCCTCCCCGACGGACTGACCACCCGCCCCCACAGCTTCGAGGACGCGCAGGCGGTGCGCGACCTCGTCGCAGCGACGGAGGTCGTCGACGCCGGGCAGGTCGCGATCGAGGTCGAGGACATCCAGGGCGACTGGGCGCGCAGCAGCTTCGACCTCGCGTCCCAGAGCGTCGGCGTCTGGGAGGGCGACCGTCTCGTCGCTGCGGGTGAGGTGTTCAAGGGGCGCCGCGCTGATGCTGGCGTCCACCCGGAGTACCGCGGACGAGGGATCGGCACATGGCTCGCCGACTGGGTGCTGGACTGTGCCCGGGCGACCGGCTCGACCCTCGTCGGCCAGACCGTGCCCGGGGGCAGCAACGCCGAGGACTTCTTCCGGGCCCGGGGCTACCGGGAGGGGTGGACGTCCTGGGTGCTCCAGCTGCCGCCCGACGTGACGATCGAACCGCAGCCGCTCCCCCGGGGCTATTCGCTGCGCGAGTTCGGTGGCGGCGAGGACGGTCGGATCGCCTTCCAGCTCATCGAGGACGCCTTCAACGAGTGGCCCGGGCGCGAGCCGTCGAGCTATGAGGACTGGGCGCCACGGGGGCCGCTGCGACCGGGCTTCCAGCCGTGGCAGATCCGGTTCGTCACCGATGCCTCCGGCACCGACGTCGGGGTCTGCTACACGATCTGTGCCGCTGACACGGGCTACGTCGACGCGATCGCGGTGCGCGCCGACCAGCGCGGGCTGGATCTCGCCCGCGCGCTTCTCGCCGACGCGTTCGCCCGCGCCCGCGAGCACGGAGCGAGTGTCAGCGAGCTGTCCACCGACTCACGCACGGGCGCGCTGGGCCTCTACGAACACGTGGGGATGCACGTCACGGGGACCTGGCGGCACTGGATGACCGACCTCTGAGGGGTCGACGGCGTCAGGGCGTCGGCGTCGGGATGTCGAAGGTCGCGCCGTGGTCGGCGAGGTCCTTGACGGACTCGGCGCTGGCCCCGCCGACCGAGAGGGTGGCGGCGTGTCGGACCGGCGTCCAGTCCTCCTGCACCCACAGCGACGCACCGGTCGTCGTCGCTCCGAGGGTGTCGAACGCGGCGGTGCAGTCCAGCCGGACCAGACGCGAGGCTGGCGTCCCGTCGTGCAACGCGAGCGCTGACCGGTCCGGCGCGACCCTCCATGCGGGGCACTCCCCGACGCCCTGAGCCAGCCCCTGCGGGGAGAACGTCACCGCAGCGAACTCCCCCGTCGCCGCGACGATCGCCTCGTCCTCGACCTCCGAGTTGAGGACGCCGCGCACCCAGCGCCCGTCGAGGAGTCCGTACGACGCGCCGTCCACGAGAACGACGACCCGTCCGTCGGACGCCTCCGTCCGCAACCGGGATCCCGGCTCCAGCTCGACCTCGGCCTCCATGGCCGGCGGTCCGTTGGTCCAGGCCCGCACCGAGCCGTGCGCCCGGAGCGCATCGCCCCAACAGGTCGCGACCGTCGCACCGGGGAGGGTGACGCCCTGCTCGAGGGCGAGCCGACCACACGAAGCCGGAACCCTGTATGCCGTCCGCGCACCACTCGTGGGCCCGTCTGGTGCCGCGGTGCTCGGGGACGTCGGCGACGCGTCGACGTCGTCGCCGGACCCGGTCGGTGACGAGCAGGCCGAGGCGAGGGCGACCAGCGAGAGCACTGCAGCGGCCCGTCGCAGGCGCTGGTGGCTCAGCCCGCGGTCGCGGCCATGAGTGTCCTGGACGGTCACCGACGCTTGAGGAGCTCCTCGGCGACCTGCACCGCGTTGAGGGCTGCCCCCTTGCGCAGGTTGTCGCCGACGACGAAGAGGACCAGACCCTTGCCCTCCGGTGCCGACTGGTCGGCGCGGACGCGGCCGACATAGACCTCGTCGCGGCCGGCGGCCTCGAGCGGGTTGGGCACGTCGGTGACGACGACACCGGGCGCCTTGCCGAGCAGCTCGAGAGCCCGCTCGGGCGAGATGTCGTCGGCGAACTCGGCGTGGATCGCGAGCGAGTGACCGGTGAAGACCGGGACCCGCACGCAGGTGCCGGACACCCGGAGGTCGGGCACGTGCAAAATCTTGCGGGACTCGTTGCGGAGCTTCTGCTCCTCGTCGGTCTCCAGCGACCCGTCGTCGACGATCGACCCGGCGAGCGGGATGACGTTGAAGCCGACGGGCACGGCATACACGTTGGGCTCCGGCACCTCGACGGCTCGGCCGTCGAGCGCGAGGTCGGCAGGTGAGCCTGCGGCATACGCACCGCGGAGCTGACCGTCGAGCTCCTGGACGCCCTTGCCGCCCGAGCCGGACACGGCCTGGTAGGACGCGACGGTGAGCCGGACGAGGCCGGCGACGTCGTGGAGCGGCTTGAGGACCGGCATCGCGGCCATCGTCGTGCAGTTGGGGTTGGCGACGATCCCCTTGGGGATCGAGTCGAGGTCCTCGGGGTTGACCTCGGCCACGACGAGCGGCACGTCGGGGTCGCGACGCCAGGCGGAGGAGTTGTCGACGACGGTGGCGCCTGCTGCGGCCACCCGCGGCGCCCACTCCTTGGAGGTCGAGCCGCCGTTGGAGAAGAGCGCGATGTCGAGGCCACTGAAGTCCGCTGTGGCGGTGTCCTCGACCGTCACCTGCGTGTCCTTCCACGGCAGGGTGGTCCCGGCGGACCGGGCCGATGCGAAGTAGCGCATCTGCTCGACCGGGAAGTCGCGCTCCTCGAGGAGAGCGCGCATGACATTGCCGACCTGACCGGTCGCTCCGAAGACACCGACTCGCATGGCCCCCAGTCTAGGAGCCATGCGAGTCGGGTGCGTCAGGCGCTCAGGACGTGGGCGGTGCCGTCGTCGCGAGCCCCTCGGCGTCGGCCTGGGTCTTGCCGTTGGTCGAGCCGGGCAGGGTGACGAGTTCGCCGACCCCTTCGCCCGGAGCCGCCTCCTCGAACGCCAGCGTGAAGTCGTCACCGTGCTCGGTCACGCCGGCGACGACGGCCTGCTCGACCGCGGCCACGGCATACGCGCGCCGGACGACGAGCGGGTCGTTCGACAGGTCCTTCACGAGCGAGACCGCGAGGCCCACCATGACGAGGACGAACGGCAAGGCGGCGACGATCGTGATGTTCTGCAGGCCGGACAGCGCGTCCGCACCTCCGACGACGAGCATCACGGCGGCGACCGCACCGGTGGCGGCGCCCCAGAAGATCACCGTCGGCCGGCTCGGCACGAGGGTGCCGCGCTCGGACAGCGTGCCCATGACGATCGACGCCGCGTCGGCACCGGAGATGAAGAAGATCGCGACGAGCAGCATGACGAGGATCGAGGTCACCGTGGACAGCGGCATCGTCTCGAGCATGCTGAACAGCGTGGCCTCGGGCGTCTCCGCGCCGGCGAGGTCGGTCCCGTTGCGCTGGGTGAAGATGCCTGCGCCACCGAAGATCGCGAACCACACGAGCGACACGAGGCTCGGGACGAGCAGGACGCCGGTGACGAACTGGCGGATGGTGCGCCCACGCGAGATTCGGGCGATGAACATGCCGACGAACGGGGTCCACGAGACCCACCAGGCCCAGTAGAAGATCGTCCAGCCGGACAGCCAGGTCTGCATCGCGTCTCCGCCGGCGGCGTCGGTGCGCGCGGACATCATCGCGAGGTCCTGGAAGTAGCTGCCGACGGCGGTCGGGACGAGGTTGAGGATGAAGACGGTCGGTCCGACGACGAAGACGAACACGGCGAGCACGACGGCCAGCACCATGTTGGTGTTCGACAGCCACTGGATGCCCTTGGAGACACCCGAGACGGCGGACAGGATGAAGCACAGCGTGAGCACCGTGATGATCGCGACGAGGACGCCGTTGCCGGTGCGGTCCAGCCCGGCGACGATCTCGAGGCCGGAGCCGATCTGCAGGGCACCGAGGCCGAGGGAGGCGGCCGAGCCGAAGAGCGTCGCGAAGATCGCGAGGATGTCGATGATGCGGCCGGCGGGTCCTGCGGTCCTGCGCTCACCGAGCAGCGGCGCGAAGGCCGAGCTGATGAGCAGCGAGCGCCCCCGGCGGAAGACGCCGTAGGCGACGGCGAGCCCGACGACGGCATAGATCGCCCACGGGTGCAGGGTCCAGTGGAACAGCGTCGTGGCCATCGCGGTCTGCACGGCCTCGGGGTTGCCCTCGGCGCCGGTGCCCGGAGGCGGGGTGACGAAGTGCGAGACCGGCTCGGAGACGCCGTAGAACATGAGGCCGATGCCCATGCCGGCGGAGAACATCATCGCGATCCACGAGATGGTGCGGAACTCGGGCTGCTCGTCGTCGCGCCCCAGCGGGATGCGGCCGAACTTGCCGGCGGCGAGCCAGATGACGAACACGACGAAGCCAGATGCGACGAGCGAGAAGAGCCACCCCATGTTGTGCACCACCCAGTCCAGGCCGGAGGCCGAGGCGGAGCCGAGGGTCTCGGTGCTGACGAAGCCCCACAGGACGAAGCCGATCGCGATGGCGGCGGTGACGCCGAACACGACGGTGTCGAGCTTCTGGGGGTCCTCCGCCGCGTGCTCCTCGACCTCGTGGTCGAGTGCGGGGTGGGGGGTCTCCTCGAGGAGTGGGCCGTCGAGGATGTCGCGCTCTCCGGCGGCGTCCCCCGGCGCGGTCGGGCCGGTCTTCATGAGTTTGGTTGTCACGGGTGATTCGGCGCGAACGCCGCTCCTTCGTTGTTCTTGTCAGTCACGTGTGCGGCGCGTATGCCGTCTGCTTCAGGTCAAAATGCAACCGCACCACCATGCCGAAGTGACGGCCGAGGAGCAAACCGGGACGCGAGGCCACGACGTGACGAAGAACTCAGAACCCCAGTCGCTGTAGCTGTTTGGGGTCGCGTTGCCAGTCCTTGGCGATCTTGACGTGGAGGTCGAGGTGGATGCGCTGGCCTAGGAGCTTCTCGATCCCCTCGCGGGCGGTGGCCCCGACGTCGCGAAGGCGTGAACCGCCTCGCCCGATGATGATCGCCTTCTGCGAGGACCGCTCGACGAAGACGTTGACCCGCACGTCCATGAGCGGCTTGCCCTCGGGCCGGTCCGGGCGGGGCACCATCTCCTCGACCACCACGGCGATCGAGTGCGGCAGCTCGTCGCGCACGCCCTCGAGCGCGGCCTCGCGGACGAGCTCGGCGATCATGATGACCTCGGGCTCGTCGGTGAGGACGTCGTCGGGATAGAGCGGCCCCGGGGAGGGCGGGAGGTACTTCGCCAGGACGGACGCGACCGTGTCGACCTGGTCACCCCTCGTGGCCGAGCAGGGCACGATCTCGGCCCACTCGCCGAGCTGGTCGATGGCGATGAGGTGCTCGGCCAGCCGTTTGCGGTCGACCTTGTCCGACTTCGTCGCGATGGCGATGACCGGCGTGCGCTTCGCCTGGCGGAGCTCGACCAGCTCGCGGGCGATGTACTGGTCACCTGGCCCGATGCGCTGGTCGGAGGGGAGGCAGAACCCGACGACGTCGACGTCGAGCAGCGTCTCGCGCACGAGGTCGTTGAGCCGCTCCCCCAGCAGGGTCCGCGGCTTGTGCAGGCCCGGGGTGTCGACGAGCACGAGCTGGCTCGCGGGCGAGGTGACGATCCCCCGGATCGTGTGACGCGTCGTCTGTGGCTTGCTCGACGTGATGGCGACCTTCTCGCCCACGAGCGCGTTCGTCAGGGTCGACTTGCCCGCGTTGGGCCGGCCGATCAGGCAGGCGAAGCCCGCGGCATACGGCTTCTCGCTCGTCGTGCTGGGCTCGACGACGGCGTCGTCAGTCATGGGTGCTCCCGGTCTCGGCTGGCTCCATCATGGCGTGACCCGTCGGAGCGACGCGCTCGACGATCACGGTGGCGATGCGGTGACGGCGCCCCGCCATGCGTTCGGCGGTGAGCCGCAGTCCCGCGACCTCGCAGGTGGAGCCGAGGATCGGCACGCGGCCGATCGTCTTGCCGATGAGGCCACCGACGGTGTCGACCTCGTCCTCGTCGATGTTCACCCCGAGCTCCTCGGCGAGGTCGTCGATGTCCATCGTCGCGTCGACCCGCCAGCGACCGTCACCGAGGTCCTCGAGGTCCGGGGTCTCGCGGTCGTACTCGTCGGCGATCTCACCGACGATCTCCTCGATGATGTCCTCGATCGTCACGAGACCGGCGGTGCCGCCCCACTCGTCGACGACGAGGGCGAAGTGCGTCTGGTCGCGCTGCATCTCGCGCAGGAGGGCGTCCACCGGCTTGGACTCCGGGATGAACGGCAT
The DNA here is from genome assembly GCF_044791685.1 of Knoellia locipacati. Lineage (GTDB taxonomy): Bacteria > Actinomycetota > Actinomycetes > Actinomycetales > Dermatophilaceae > Knoellia > Knoellia locipacati_A. The sequence goes on along the minus strand of NZ_CP087730.1, from coordinate 3,215,326 downwards.
CGGTCGCATGAGGTCGGCGACCGAGATCGTGGCGCTCGCCGGGTCGGCGGTGACCCGGCGCACGACGTCCTTGAAGTAGAGGAGCCCGAGCACGTCGTCGGAGTCCTCGCCCGTCACCGGGATGCGTGAGTAGCCGCTGCGGAGAAAGAGATTCATCGCCTGACGGGCCACGCGGTCACTGCCGATGGTCACCATGTCGGTGCGCGGGACCATGACCTCGCGGGCGAGGGTGTCGCCGAGCTCGAAGACCGAGTGGATCATCTGCCGCTCCCCCGCCTCGATGAGCGAGGACTCACCCGCCAGGTCGACGAGGTCGCGCAGCTCGGACTCGCTGTCGAACGGGCCGTCACGGTAGCCACGACCCGGGGTCATCGCGTTGGCGAGCAGCACGAGCAGGCGCGCCAGCGGCCCGAGAAGGCGTCGCAGCCAGATCGCGACCGGCGCCGCCACGAGGGAGACCCGTGAGGCGTGCTGGCCGCCGAGCGTGCGCGGCGAGACCCCCACGAGGGCGAACGACACGACGGCGAGGATCGCGATGGCGATGAGCAACGGCTTCCAGGTGCCGTCGACCGCGCGGTAGACCGCGGTGGTCACGAGGACCGCCGTGGTCATCTCGGCGATGACGCGCACGAAGGAGAGGACCGACAGGTATGCCGCACTGTCGCCGACGACGGTGACGAGCGCCTGCGCCCCTGCTCGCCCCTCCTCGAGGAGCTCCTGGGCGCGTACCCGCGACATGCGGTGCAGCGCGGCCTCGGCTGCCGAGAGGACGAACGAGAGGACGAGTCCGACGAGGGTGAGGACGACGAGGCGTGTCATGACCGCCCCGTCCCGGGCCCCGACACCGTGAGGGCGCCGGGTCTGGCTGGGTCAGGCACCGTGCCGGCCCCTCGTCGCGAGGAAGGTCAGGAGGAGCTGGCGCTGCAGCTCGAACATCTCCGTCTCCTCCTCGGGCTCGGCGTGGTCGTAGCCGAGCAGGTGGAGGATGCCGTGGGTGGTGAGGAGCAGCAGCTCCTCCTCGGTCGCGTGGCCGGCCGTCACGGCCTGCTTCTCGGCGACGCTGGGGCAGAGCACGATGTCGCCGAGCACGCCCTCCTCGAGGTCCTCGCCGTCCCTGCCCGGGCGCAGCTCGTCCATGGGGAAGCTCATGACGTCGGTCGGGCCGGGGAGGTCCATCCACTGCACGTGGAGGGTCTCCATCGCGGCCTCGTCGACGAGGCGGAGGCAGAGGTCGGCCTGCGGGTGGACCTTCATCTCGCCCATGACGTAGCGGGCGCAGGCGACGAGCTCGAGCTCGTCGAGCTCGAACTCGGTCTCGTTGAGGACGTCGATGCTCACGCGTCACCGTCCGTGGTCGCGGTCGGCGCGACGGGCGCGATGTCACCGGCGTCGTGGGTCGCCTTGGCGGGGCGGCGGGCCGGTCGCTTCGGGGTCCCCGCGGAGCGCGGTTGGTGGCGGGCGTCCCAGCGGCCGTAGGCGTCGACGATCTCGCCGACGAGGCGGTGGCGCACGACGTCCTGGGCGGTGAGCTCTGCGAAGTGGACGTCCTCGAGGCTCTGGAGGATCTCGCGGACGACCCGCAGCCCGCTCTGGGTCCCGCCGGGGAGGTCGACCTGCGTGACGTCGCCGGTGACGACCATCCGAGAACCGAAACCGAGCCGGGTGAGGAACATCTTCATCTGCTCGGGAGTGGTGTTCTGCGCCTCGTCGAGGATGACGAACGAGTCGTTGATCGACCGCCCGCGCATGAACGCCAGCGGTGCCACCTCGATCGTCCCGGCGGCCATGAGCCGCGGGATGGAGTCCGGGTCGACCATGTCGTGCAGGGCGTCGTAGAGGGGCCGCAGGTAGGGGTCGATCTTGTCGTTGAGGGTGCCCGGGAGGAAGCCCAGCCGCTCCCCCGCCTCGACGGCCGGCCGCGTGAGGATGATCCGGTTGACCTGCTTGGCCTGGAGGGCCGCGACGGCCTTGGCCATCGCGAGGTAGGTCTTGCCCGTGCCCGCGGGACCGATGCCGAAGGTGATCGTGTGCTCGTCGATCGCGTCGACGTAGCGCTTCTGGCCCAGCGTCTTGGGCCGGATCGTGCGGCCCCGCGAGGAGACGATGTTCATCGTCAGCACGTCGGCGGGCCGCTCGGTCGTCTGGGCGCGCAGCATGCCGATGGACCGCTCCACCGAGTCCCGGTTGAGGGCCTGTCCACCGTCGATGACGGCGAGCAGCTCGTCGATGACGCGCTCGACGAGGGCGACCTCGGCGCTGGGGCCGGAGATGTGGAACTCGTTGCCGCGCACGTGGATGACCGTGAGCGGGAACTGGCGCTCCATCGTGCGGAGCAGCTCGTCGCGAGGGCCGAGGAGGCTCACCATCGACACGTCCCCGGGGATCGTGACGGTGTGGACCGGCGTGTGGGCCGTCGGTGTGTCGGACGTGGGCGTGTGCGGTGCGTCTGTCATGTCACCACGAGTCTACGGTTCGGCTCAGCCCGGGGGCCATTTCATGGCCCGGCCGCCCAAGAGGTGCAGGTGTGCGTGGAAGACGCTCTGCCCCGCCCCCTCACCGGTGTTGAACACCAGCCGGTAGTCGCCGCCGAGCCCGTCCTGGTCCGCAACCGTGCGCGCGAGCAGCACGACGTCGCCCAGCTCGTCGGCAGCGGACTCGGCCAGCTCCCCCGCGTTCGCGACGTGCCGCCTCGGCACGACCAGGACGTGCGTGGGGGCCTGCGGGTTGACGTCGCGGAACGCGAGGCTGTGCTCGGTCTCTCCCACCACGTCGGCCGGGATGTCTGCGGCCACGATCGAGCAGAACAGGCAGCCGGTGTCCGTGGGCTCGGGGCTCATGGAGCGACAGTAAACCGATCTGCCCTCCTGCGCGTCTCCACGACGTGACAATGACACCCGTGGGCTCTCGACGTGACGCAGCCGCGCGCGCAGCCGCCGACGACGGCGTGTCGAACCTGTATGCCGTCCACTGGGCTCCCATGGTCCGCCTCGCCTGGCTCTTCGTCCACGACGACCTGCTCGCCGAGGAGATCGCCCAGGACGCGTTCGTCTCGCTCCACCGCAAGTGGAACGACGTCCGCGAAGGCAGCGGTGCGGCATACCTGCGTCAGTGCGTCGTCAACGGGGCACGTTCGGCGCTGCGTCACCACAAGGTCGAGCAGCGCTACCTCGACTCGCTCCACCCGGTCCAGCGCCGGCTGAGCGTGGCGAGCGCCGAGGACGAGGCGATCTCCTCGACCGGCTCGGCAGACCTGTTCCGGCGCCTGCAACGGCTCCCGGCGCGACAACGAGAGGTGCTCGTGCTTCGCTACTACCTCGACCTCAGCGAGGCGCAGATCGCCGACACGCTCGGCATCGCCCCCGGTTCGGTCAAGGCCCACGCCCACCGCGGACTCGCGGCCCTGCGGACCGAGATGGAGGCACGGCCATGACCACGCACTTCGACGAGTCGCAGACCGAGCGCGAGCTGCGCGAAGCCCTGTCCGAGCGCGCACGCGAGGTCCGGCCGTCGTCCCGGCTCGACGCGATCCTGCGGGAGGCGTCCGAGCCCGAGGCCCCCTCGTCGCGCTCCCGCTGGATGGTCGGCGTCGGGGTCGCCGCCGCGGCCGCGGTGGTCGCCGGGACGGTGTGGGCCTCGCGCCCCGACCCCGGACCGACCCTGCCCGGCGGGCCGCCCTCGACGAGCTCGACCCCGTCGTCGACCTCCTCTCCGGCGCCGTCGGCGAGCCCCTCGACCTCGGCCACCCCCTCGCCGTCCGACGCGCCCACGACCTCCGGTCCCGCCGGTCCCACGAGCAGCCCGCCGTCGTCGCTCGGCGTCTACCGCGTCGGCACGAACGGCGGCACACAGGACCGCCCGGGCCTCGTCCGCGAGTTCTGGCCCACCCCGGCGGGCGTCGGCACCCTGGAGTCGGATCGAGCCCGCCTGGCGGTCGCCGAGGCGATGCGCCGCTCCGACCTGTGGTCCGGCGTCGAGCCGGACCGGCTCGCGGTGACGCGCGACGACATCACGCTCACGCTCAGTGGACCCGGCCGGGAGGCACCGGACGCGGAGCAGGCCACCCTCGGCGTGGCGTCCCTCGTGTGGACGGCCCAGGCCGCCGTGGGTCGCGGGGACCTCCCGGTCGAGGTCCGGAGCGCCACGCCCGGCCTGCTCCTCGGCCACCTCGAGCCGTCACGCACCTTCACGCGCGCGAGCACCCCGCCCGACGCCCTCTGCGACATCTGGCTCGACGCCCCGGCACCGGGTGCCTCGGTCAGCGCCTCCCGACCGGTGGTGGCGCGCGGACAGGCGGTGGCGTTCGAGGCGAACGTCGAGTGGGAGCTCCGTCAGGGCGCGACCGTGGTGCGCGACGGGTTCACGACGGCCTCGGTCGGCGCGCCGAGCCGTGGCACCTTCACCGTCGACCTCGGACGGCTCGAGGCCGGGACCTGGACGTTCCGGGCGTTCACGTCGTCGGCCGAGGACGGCTCCACGGTGGCAGAGCGCGTCGTGACGTTCTCGGTGCGCTGATCAGCGCCAGCGCGCCGCGGCGCTGAGGACGGCCAGGGCGGCCGGCCCGGCGCTGGACGACCGCAGCACCGTGTCACCGAGCCGCACGACGTGGGCGCCGGCGTCCCGGAACGCCTCGAGCTCCTCGGGTGAGATCCCGCCCTCCGGCCCGACGACGAGCAGCACGTCCCCGTCGGCCGGGACGTCCAGGCTCGCGAGGGGCACGTCGGCGTCCTCGTGGAGGACGTATGCCGCACCGGCCGTCGCGATCCGCGCGGCCAGCGCCGCGGTGGTCACGACCGGAGAGAGGTCGGGGCGGCGGGCCCGCCGCGACTGCTTGGTGGCCGCGACGAGGACGGCGTCCCACTTGCGCCACGCCTTCTCGCCCCGCTCGCCGCGCCACTGCACGATGCTTCGGCCGGCCTGCCACGGGACGACCTCGTCGACACCGAGCTCGGTCGCCGCCTCGATGGCCTGGTCGTCGCGGTCACCCTTGGCCAGGGCCTGGACGAGGACGAACCTCGGTGACGGCACGGGCTCGTCGAGGACCGACTCGACCCGCAGCGTCAGCTCGGCCCGCCCCACCGACTCCACCACTCCGGTGACGACCCGCCCGCGACCGTCGGCGAGCCGCAGCTGCTCACCCACCCCGGTCCTGCGCACCGTGGCGGCGTGCCGCCCCTCCGGCCCGTCGAGGACGACGACGTCACCGGGGCCCGACGAGTCGAGCGCCCCGGGAGCAACGAGGTACAGGGCGAGGCTCACATCGTCACCCCATCGACCGACGAGTGGCACGTGGCACGGCACGCGTGTGCGACGAAGGAGCAGCTGAGCGAGCTCTGCCAGCTGCCACTCGTCGCGCTGTCGGGCATGGGATCAGCGGGTCTTGAAGGCGTCGCGCAGCTTGCCGAAGATCGAGCCGTCGGCGGGGTTGGCCACCCGCCCCGTCGGCTTCTCCTCGCCGCGCAGGGTGGCGAGGCGCCGGAGCAGCTCCTCCTGCTCGTTGCTCAGCTTGGTCGGGGTCGCCACCATCGCGTGGACGATGATGTCGCCGCGGCCGGATCCGCGCAGGTGCGTCACGCCGAGCCCGCGCAGCAGGATCTGCTCGCCGGACTGGATGCCCGCCCGGATGTCGAGCTCCTGCTCGCCGTCGAAGGTGTCGAACGGCACCGACGCGCCGAGGGCGGCCGCCGTCATGGGCAGCTCGAGGGTGGCGTGCAGGTCGTCGCCCTGGCGCTGGAAGCGCTGGTCGCGCCGGACGGCCACCTCCACGTAGAGGTCGCCGGCCGGACCCGCGCCCGGGCCGACCTCACCCTCGCCGGCGAGCTGGATGCGGGTGCCCGTGTCGACGCCGGCGGGAACCCGGATGGTCAGGGTGCGACGGGTGCGGACCCGGCCGTCGCCGGAGCACTCGTAGCAGGGTGCCTCGATGACCTGGCCGGTCGCCTGGCAGTTGACGCAGGGGCGCGAGGTCATGACCTGGCCGAGGAAGCTGCGCTGGATCTGCTGGACCTGGCCCTGCCCCTGGCACACGTCACAGGTGCGGGTGCCCGTGCCCGGCTGGGTGCCGGCGCCGTGACAGGTCGAGCACCCCTCGGCGGTGTCGATCGTCAGCTCGTTCTCGGCCCCGAAGACGGCGTCGACGAGGTCGAGGTCGAGGCGAACGAGCGCGTCCTGGCCGCGCGACTGGCGCGAGCGCGGACCGCGGCCCTGGGCCTGCCCTGCCCCGGCTCCGAAGAACGCGTCCATGACGTCGCTGAACGAGAAGCCCTGCCCGAAGCCGGACGCACCGGCGCCGGCGTAGGGGTCGGCGCCCATGTCGTAGCTGCGCTTCTTCTCGGGGTCCGAGAGCACGTCGTAGGCCTGGGAGACCTTCTTGAACTGCTCCTCCGCCTCCGGGCCGGAGTTCACGTCTGGGTGGAGCTTGCGGGCCGCGCGGCGATAGGCCTTCTTGATGTCGTCGGCAGTCGCGTCACGGGCCACGCCGAGGTCGGCGTAGTAGTCGTTCACTTCGGTGGACGTCCTTCGCTGGGGGCTGTTCGGTTCAGGGTTCGGTTGAGGGAGAGCGGCTGGAAGTGCAAAGGCCGGGAGTCACCCGGTCATTCCGCGAGGATCCGGCTGACGTAGGTCGCGACGGCACGCACCGCGGCCATCGTCGTCGGGTAGTCCATGCGGGTCGGGCCGACGACACCGAGGCCGGCCACGAGGTCGGAGCCGGTGCCGTAGCCGGAGGTGACGAGCGACGTCGTCCGCAGGCCGGCATACGGGTTCTCGGAGCCGATCCGGACGGCGACGGCAGAGCCCTGCTCGGTCACGGTCCCGAGGAGCTTGAGCAGCACCACGTGCTCCTCGAGGGCCTCGAGGACGGGCCCGATCGAGCTCGGGAAGTCCTCGCCCGAGCGCACGAGGTTGGAGGTTCCGGCCATGACGACCCGCTCCTCACGCTGCTCGACGAGCACCTCGGTGAGCTCGGCGGCGATGGCCGCGAGCAGTCCGCGGGCGCCGGGGTCGACCTGGGTCGGCAGCTCGCCGAGCCCGCCGGCCGCGTCGGCGAGCGTCTTGCCCACGGTGGCGCCGTTGACGTCGGACCGCAGCGAGGCGAGCATCCGCTCGTTCGCGGGGTCGGCGAGGTCCATGCCGGTCTCGAGGACCCGCTGCTCGACCCGGCCCGTCGTCGTGATGAGCACGACGAGGAGGCGCGAGCCGCCGAGCGGCACGAGCTCGATGTGGCGGACCGAGGACCGGGTGAGCGAGGGGTACTGGACGACGGCGACCTGCCGGGTCAACGACGCCAGCAGGCGCACCGTGCGGTCGACGACGTCGTCGAGGTCCATGGCGCCGTCGAGCAGCTGGCTGATCGCCCGCTTCTCCGCGCCGCTCAGCGGCTTGACGGTGCTGAGCCGGTCGACGAACAGCCGGTAGCCGGCGTCCGTGGGGATGCGGCCGGCGCTCGTGTGCGGCGCGGCGATGAGGCCCTCCTCCTCGAGGACGGCCATGTCGTTGCGCACCGTCGCCGCGGAGACGCCGAGCGAGTGCCGCTCCAGCAGGGCCTTGGAACCCACCGGCTCGGACGTCTCGACGTAGTCCTGGACGATCGCCCGCAACACTGCGAGCCGACGATCCTCACTCATGTGCGACACCTCCCTCCGTGCTGGCACTCATGCTTGGTGAGTGCCAATTCTACGTCTACCCTCACGCAGGTGACGGATCGCTACGGCCAGGACGTGCTCTCGGGTGACTGGAAGGCGCCCCGTGGCGGCCGCTCCACCCCCCTCCCGGCCGAGCTCGGTGTCGTCGTCGAGGACGTGGAGACCGGCTGGGTCGGAGCCGTCGTCCGGGTCGAGAAGGCCGGGGGCATCCACGTCGTCCACCTCGAGGACCGGCGCGGCCGGACCAAGGCGTTCCCGCTCGGTCCCGGCTTCCACGTCGACGGCCGTCCGGTCACGCTCACCAAGCCCACTGCAGCGAGCTCGGCCCAGCTCGCCGCGGCCCGCCAGGCTGCGTCGCGCACCGCGAGCGGCTCCCGCGCCGTCGCGGGCGCGCCGGCCAAGGTCGCGAGCGCCTCGCGAATCTTCGTCGAGGGCCGCCACGACGCCGAGCTCGTCGAGAAGGTCTGGGGCCACGACCTGCGGGTCGAGGGCGTCGTCGTCGAGATGCTCGACGGCGTCGACGACCTCGAGGGCGCGATCCGAGACTTCCGACCCGGTCCGGGCAAGCGGATGGGCGTGCTCGTGGACCACCTCGTGCCCGGCACCAAGGAGACCCGCGTGGTCGAGGCGGCATCCCGCCTCCAGCCCTACGCCCCGCACGTCCTCATCGTCGGCCACCCCTACGTCGACGTCTGGCAGTCGGTCCGCCCCTCACGGCTGGGGATGGACCAGTGGCCGGTCATCCCCCGCGGCACGTCGTGGAAGCACGGCATCTGCGCGCACCTCGGCTGGGCCCACGACGACCAGGCCGACATCGCCCGCGCCTGGAAGCAGATCCTCGGCACCGTGCGCACCTACGCCGACCTCGAGCCGTCGCTGCTCGGCCGGGTCGAGGAGCTCATCGACTTCGTCACGGCGGCCCCCTGACGGCACTCCTCGCGCGCCGAGACGAGGCCGGTATGCCGGCCCACGCAGAGCGTGGGACCCGCGCCCACCTTCCGCGGCAGTGTCGGCCCTGACTGCACCCTGATCTCACCCCGAAGCGGGGATGAAACACCCTCCGGATGGGTTTGACTGGGTGACAGCACCCCGTCCCCTGAAGGAGGACACCATGACCACCACTCCGCAGCCGGAGTTCCAGGGACAGACCCCGCAGGACCCGGTGGACCGGCCCGACCCGCTGGCCGCCCCGCACGAGCCTTCCGCTGCCCCGCAGTCGCACGAGCAGGTGCCCCCGCCGCCGCCCGCCTCCGAGCAGCCGGCGTACCAGCAGGCCGGGTACCAGCAGCCGTCCTACCAGCAGCCGGGACCGGCGTACCCGGCCCAGGCCACGGCATACGGGCAGCAGGTTCTCGACCCGGCCCAGCAGCGCCAGTGGGGCATGCTCTCCCACCTCATCCCGCTCATCGCTATGGTGCTGAGCGCAGGGCTGCTCGGCTTCGTCGGGTCGCTCATCATCTACGTGATGTACAAGGACCGCGGTGCCTTCGTCCGGCAGCACGCCGCCAACTCGCTCAACATCCAGATCATGACGGGCATCGTGCTGCTCATCTCGTTCCCGCTCATGCTTGTCCTCGTGGGCTTCGTGACGTACTTCATCGCCCTGGCGATCGCGTTCGTCCTGCACATCATCGGCGCCCTGCGCGCCAACGAGGGCCAGCAGTGGAACCCGCCGCTGACGCCCTCCTTCGTCAAGTGAGCCACGCTCGCTGAGACCCCATCACCGACTGATTGCTCCACGGCGCGCGCCGTGGGGCAATCAGTTGGGGGAGGGGTCGGTCAGACGCCGCCCTTGAGGAGCAGTCCGCCGTCGACGACCACGAGCTGGCCGGTCATCCACGCGGCGTCCTCGGAGAGCAGGAACGCCACGACCCCGGCGATGTCCTCGGGCACACCGAGCCGCCCGAGCGGGTAGCCCGCCGCGACCTTCTCCTCGCGCCCCTCGTAGAGGGCCGTTGCGAACTGGGTCTTGACCACGGCCGGTGCAACGGCGTTGACGCGCACGGTGGGCCCGAGCTCGACGGCGAGCTCCTCGGTGAGGTGCGTGAGCATCGCCTTGCTCGCGCCGTAGAAGCCGATGCCCGGCGCCGGGCGGACACCCGCCACCGACGAGACGTTGACGATCGCACCGCCCCGCTCCTCGAGTCCGGCGGCCACCGCCTTCTGGATCCACGACAGTGCCGCGATGCAGTTGACCTCGACGATCTTGCGCGCGGCGTCGAGGTCGAGGTCGACCAGCCTCCCGTATGCAGGGTTGATCCCGGTGTTGTTGACGAGCAGGTCGACCGGCCCGAACCTCTCGGCCACCGTGGCCAGCACCTCGTCCTGGTGTGCCGGGTCGTCGGCGCGGCCGGCGACGGCCATGGCGACGTCCGGGCCGCCGAGTGACTCGACGGCGGCGTCGAGGGCGTCCTGCTTGCGCGCGGTGAGGCAGACGCGGGCGCCCTCGGAGACAAGGCGCTCGGCGATCGCAAGACCGATCCCCCTGCTCGACCCGGTGACGATGGCGGTGCGGCCCTCGAGCCGTCGGCTGTGCGTGGCAGTCATGCGCGCCACACTAGGGGCGCCGGCCGATGCTCAGCCGAGGAGACGGCGGACGACGGTGTCGGCGAGGAGCCGTCCGCGCAGCGTGAGGACCACTCGTCGGTCGCGGACCGCCGCCACCCCGTCCACGAGCCCGTCGGCGACGAGACCGGCGACCGCCCGCCTCCCCACCTCGTCGAGGTCGTCGATCGCGAGCCCGTCGCGCACCCGCACCCCGAGCAACACCTGCTCGTCGCGCACCTGCTCGGCCGTCAGGGTCTCGCGCCCTGCGGCGGGAGAGACGCGCTCGGCCAGCCGGCCGGCATACGCCCTCGGGTGCTTGACGTTCCACCAGCGCACGCCGCCCACGTGGCTGTGCGCACCGGGGCCGACACCCCACCAGTCCGCGCCGGTCCAGTAGCCGTCGTTGTGGCGGCACCGTCCGGCAGGGGTGTGCGTCCAGTTGCTCACCTCGTACCAGCCGAAGCCGGCAGCGGACAGCACCTCCTCGGCGAGCTCGTACTTCGTCGCCTCGTCATCGTCGTCCGGGCGCTCCACCTCTCCGCGTCGCACCTGGGCAGCCAGCTTGGTGCCCTCCTCGACGACGAGGGCGTACGCCGAGATGTGTTCCGGCTCAAGGGAAACCGCAGCATCGAGGCTTCGGCGCCAGTCGTCGAGCGACTCCCCCGGCGTGCCGTAGATGAGGTCGACGCTCGTCACCAGTCCCGCATCGCGGGCGGCTGCGACGGCCCGACCGACGCCTGCGGGGTCGTGGGTCCGGTCGAGGGTCGCGAGGACGTGCGGCACCGCCGACTGCATGCCGAGAGAGATGCGTGTGAAACCACCGTCCGCGAGCTCGCGCAGCGACTGCGGTGTCACCGAGTCGGGGTTGGCCTCGGTCGTCACCTCGACGTCGTCGGCGAACCCGAACCGCTCCCGTATGCCGTCCACGACCTTCACGAGGTCGGCCGCCGGGAGCATCGTGGGTGTGCCACCACCGACGAAGACGGTGTCCACCCGGGGCGCCGCGGAGCCCAGAACCTCATGTGCGAGGTCGAGCTCGGCCAGAGCGGTGTCGGCGAAGCTGGACGTGCTGGCACCCGGACCGAGCTCGGTCAGCGTGTAGGTGTTGAAGTCGCAGTAGCCGCACCGCACCCGGCAGAAGGGCACGTGCAGATAGATCCCGAACGGCCGGCTCCCCATGCCCGTGAGGCACCCGGGAGGCAGCTCGCCGGAGGCTGGAGCGGGGTCGCCGTCGGGCAGTCGGGGCATGAGGGGCATCCTCCCACCCCGGCCGCCACCCCCTCCCCGCGGGCGCCCGAGACGCCCCCCTGTCGGGGCGCCGCATGCGAGTCGGCGTGTCCAGCGTGACACGCCGCGAGGCCCGAGAAAGTTCGGTCGATTTCGGCGCAAGGTCTTGCGCACCCGGGGGCCGCAGGACTAGAAATACCAGTACGCACTCACTTCGGTGAGAGCGTCGAAACAGGAACTTCGGTTCTTGATTCGTCGAGGGCCTCGGAAACTCATACTTTCCGAGGCCCTCACCTGTGCACCCGGTGGCAGGGCGTCGCCCCCGCTAGGTTGGCGCCCGTGCGCATACTCACCGACGCCGACGTCCAGGCCTGCCTCCCACCTCTGGTCGAGGTGGTCGACCTCGTCGCCGACGCACTCACGGCGCTGGCCGAGGGTCGCGCCGACGTCCCACCCAAGCCGACGGTGCGCACCTCACCCGGCATGTTCGCCAACGCCATGCCAGCGGCCTATCCGGAGCGCAACCTGTTGGGCTGCAAGTGGATCAGCGTCGTCCCCGACAACCCGGTCCGCGACCTGCCGACCGCCACGGGCCTCATGGTGGTCAACGACGGGACGACCGGTGTGCCGTCCGCCCTCATGCCCGCGGCCGAGCTCACCGCGGTGCGCACCGCCGCCGTCACCGGCGCGTGCATCCGCGCCCTCGCCGAGCCGGACGCCTCGATCTCGTACCTCGGCGCCGGGGTCCAAGCCGCCTCGCACCTGCGGGTCCTCGAGGCCCTGGGCCACCCCGAGGTCCATGTCTGGGCCCGCCGTCGCGAGGCCGTCGACGCCCTGGTGCGCCAGACCGAGAGGGCGGCACCCGGCATACGGGTCATCCCCTCCCCGTCACGCGAGGCCGCGGTCCGCGACAAGGACGTCGTCATCACCGGGCTCTCGATCGGCCTCACGGACATGGCCATCCCGCTGACGTGGCCCGCCGACGACGCCCTCCTCCTACCCATCGACTACGCGAGCTCGGTCGACGCCGCGCTGGCCGAGACCGCCGTGCTCGCCTCGGACGACCCGGTGCAGTTCGCGGCGATGCGCTCGGTCAGGGGCAAGCTCGACGGCTACCCCTCGGCGACGGCGTGGACGGGCCACCTACTCCACGCGCCGCGTCCCGAGGGCCGCCTCGTCGTCTCGAACCTCGGCACCGGCATCACCGACCTCGTCGTCGCGAGCGCGGTCGCGGCGAACGCCGAGGCGACCGCCACCGGACAGGTCGTCGACATCTGAGGGACCTACGATGGCGTCGTGAGCGACGACCCGAGGCCTGACGTGTCCGCCGCCGAGCGCTGGATCGAGCTCGAGGGCGTCGTCAACATGCGTGACTCGGGCGGGCTGCCCACCCGCGACGGCGGCTCCATCCAGCCTCGTCGTCTGCTGCGCTCCGACAACCTCCAGGACCTCAGCACGTCCGACGTCCGCCACGTCGTCGAGGTCCTCGGCGTGAGCGACATCGTCGACCTGCGCAGCGACACCGAGGTGAGCACCGAGGGCCCCGGCCCGCTCTGGCACGTCGAGTCCCTGACCCACCACCACCACTCGCTCTTCGGGGACGGCCGGGGCGTCACCGCCGAGCAGGCCCTTGCCGTGCCGCAGCACTCCACGCGTCCGGTCCGTGACGCGGCGTTCTGGTCCGAGCACTACCTCGGCTACCTGTCGAAGCGTCCCGACTCGATCTCGGCTGCGCTGGACGTCGTCTCCCGCAGCCACGGGGCGACGGTGGTCCACTGCGCCGCGGGCAAGGACCGCACCGGAACCGTCGTCGCCCTCGCCCTCGACGCCGCCGGCGTCCCCCACGACGTCATCGTCGAGGACTACGCCCTCACCGGCGAGCGCATCGAGCGGATCATCGCCCGGCTCATGCCGCGCGACCTCTACGGCACCGCGCTGCGCCAGCAGAGCGTGGACGACCAGCGCCCGCGACCCGAGACGATGCAGACGATCCTCGAGACCGTGCAGAGCGAGTTCGGTGGCGCGACGGGGTGGCTGGCCCGGCAGGGATGGACGGACGCCGACATCGACCGGCTGCGCGGGCGGCTCACCACGTGAGGACCTCCCTGCCGGTCCTGGCAGCACCTCAGCCGGACACCCGTCCGCGCAACCGGCGTCGGGCGATGCGCGTCCTCCTCGTCGACACCGAGGACCGCCTCCTGCTCTTCCGCGACAGCGACCCGGGGCTCACCCCCGTCCCCGTCTTCTGGATCACGCCCGGTGGCGGCGTCGACCCCGGCGAGACCGACCTCGAGGCCGCGGTGCGAGAGGTCGAGGAGGAGACCGGGTTGCAGGTCGCCCCGGACACGCTCGTCGGACCCCTGGCCGAGCGGTGCGTCGTCCACGGCTACAGCGACGTCGTCACGACCCAGGACGAGCTGTTCTGGTTCCTCCGGTGCACCGCGTTCGAGGTGTCGACGGTGGGTCACACCGAGGTCGAGCTCGCCACGATGACGGCCCACCACTGGTGGACCCGGCCCGAGCTCGAGGCCACCACCGAAGAGATCTGGCCGCGGGACCTGCTGCGGATCTGGTCCCACGTGCCGCCAGCGGGGATCGCACCGGGCGCACCCCTGGCCCTGGGCGATGTCGACGAGTCGACCGTCGCACCGGGCTGAGCCCCGGGGTATCGCCTAAGTCGCGTCGACCGGCTCGAGCACGAAGACCGGGATGAGCCGCTTGGTCCTGCGCTGGTATTCCGCGTAGTTCGGGAAGGCCGCCACGCACCGCGGCCACCACTCCTCGCGCTCCTCACCCTCCAGCTCACGAGCGCGCGCCACCCACGTGCGGGTGCCCTCCTGGAGCTCGATGACCGGGTTCTTGCGCAGGTTGGCGTACCACTTCGGGTGCTCGGGCGCTCCTCCCTTGCTGGCCACGGCGGCATACACCCCATCGTGCTCGACCCGCATGAGCGGCACCTTGCGCACGGTGCCGGTCACGCCGTTCATCGTGAGCAGCACCACGGGGCGTCCCAGGATGTCGACGGACTCGGTCGTCCCCGTCGACTCGATGGTCTCGACCTGCCTGCGCACCCAGCCACTGGGGCTCGGGACGTAGGTTCCGGTGATCGTCATGTCCGCGACAACACCACGCGCACGAGGTCTATGCCGACTTCTTGTCGCTCACATAGATCGTGATGACGCCCTCGACGACGACGGTGCCGTCCTCGCGGATGGCTTTGACCCGCACCGGGACGTCGCCCGGGTGGGCCCAGTCCGCGGGGTCGGTGTCGGCGGTGCAGAGCAGGTCGGTCGTCGACTTCGCGGTGTAGGCGACCTCCATGCCCTTGGGGATCCAGCGCCGTCCGACAGGGGTCGTCGCCTCGGCGAGCAGGCCCATGGCCGCCTCGAGCCCGTTGCAGACCGCGATCGCGTGGACCGTGCCGATGTGGTTCTGGACCGCGCGACGCTTCCTGATGACGAGCTCGGCGTGGTTCTCGCGCACCTCGCGCACCTGCGGACGCACGGTCCAGAAGTACGGCGCCTTCTGCGCGAAGAGGAACGAGAACGCCTGCTTGCCCAGGGGCAGGGAGGTGAGCTTGCGGTACAGGGCGAAGGTCTCCGGCATACGATGATGTTACTTCCCGGTATGCCGGCCCACGCAGAGCGTGGGACCCGCGCCCGCGACCCGTGGTCACGCTCACCCGCGCCAGCCGGCTACTTCTTCTTGGACTCGCCGCCGTCGTCGGAGGAGAGCGCGGCGATGAAGGCCTCCGGCGGGACCTCGACGGTGCCGATGTTCTTCATCCGCTTCTTGCCGGCCTTCTGCTTCTCGAGCAGCTTGCGCTTGCGGCTGATGTCACCGCCGTAGCACTTGGCGAGGACGTCCTTGCGGATGGCGCGGATGTTCTCGCGGGCGATGACCCGGGCGCCGATGGCGGCCTGGATGGGCACCTCGAACTGCTGGCGCGGGATGAGCTCCTTGAGCTTGCCGGCCATCATGTTGCCGTAGGCGTAGGCCTTGTCCTTGTGGACGACCGAGCTGAACGCGTCGACGTTCTCGCCCTGGAGCAGGATGTCGACCTTGACGAGGTCGGCGACCTGGTCACCGGCCTCCTGGTAGTCGAGCGAGGCGTAGCCGCGGGTGCGCGACTTGAGCTGGTCGAAGAAGTCGAAGACGACCTCGGCGAGCGGCAACGTGTAGCGCAGCTCGACCCGGTCCTCGGAGAGGTAGTCCATGCCGAGGAGCTGGCCGCGCTTGCTCTGGCAGAGCTCCATGATCGCCCCGATGAACTCGCTCGGCGCCAGGATCGTCGCCTTGACGACGGGCTCGCGCACCTCGGCGACCTTGCCGTAGGGGAACTCGCTGGGGTTGGTCACGACGATGACGGAACCGTCGTCCATCGTCACGTCGTAGACGACGTTGGGCTGGGTCGAGATGAGGTCGAGGTCGAACTCGCGCTCAAGCCGCTCGCGGACGATCTCGAGGTGGAGCAGGCCGAGGAAGCCGCAGCGGAACCCGAAGCCGAGCGCCACCGACGTCTCGGGCTCGTAGACGAGCGCCGCGTCGTTGAGCTTGAGCTTGTCGAGGGCGTCGCGCAGGAGCGGGTAGTCCGAGCCGTCGATCGGGAAGAGTCCCGAGAAGACCATGGGCTTGGGATCGCGGTAGCCGCCGAGGTCGGTCGCCGCCGGCTTGCGCTCGTTGGTGACGGTGTCACCGACGCGCGACTGCCGGACGTCCTTGACGCCGGTGATGAGGTAGCCGACCTCACCGACGCCGAGGCCCTTGCCGGGCACGGGCTCGGGGCTGATGACGCCGATCTCGAGGAGCTCGTGCGTCGCCCGGGTCGACATCATGATGATCTTCTCGCGCGGGTTGAGGTTGCCGTCGACCACACGCACGTAGGTCACGACGCCGCGGTAGGTGTCGTAGACGGAGTCGAAGATCATCGCTCGCGCGGGTGCGTCTGGGTCGCCGACGGGGTGCGGGATCTGACGGACGATCTCGTCGAGCAGCGGCTCGACGCCCACGCCGGTCTTGCCGGACACCTGGAGGCAGTCCTCGGGCTCGCACCCGATGAGCTTGGCGAGCTCCTCGGCGTACTTCTCGGGCTGCGCCGCCGGCAGGTCGATCTTGTTGAGGACCGGGACGATGGTGAGGTCGTTCTCCATCGCGAGGTAGAGGTTGGCGAGGGTCTGCGCCTCGATCCCCTGAGCCGCGTCGACGAGCAGGATCGCGCCCTCGGAGGCAGCGAGCGAGCGCGACACCTCGTAGGTGAAGTCGACGTGTCCCGGGGTGTCGATCATGTTGAGGATGAAGTTGCCGGAGCGGCCCTCGGCGTCGAAGGTCTCCCACGGCATGCGCACGGCCTGGCTCTTGATCGTGATGCCGCGCTCGCGCTCGATGTCCATGCGGTCGAGGTACTGGGCGCGCATGGCGCGGTCGTCGACCACCCCGGTGATCTGGAGCATGCGGTCGGCGAGCGTCGACTTGCCGTGGTCGATGTGGGCGATGATGCAGAAGTTGCGGATCGCCTCCGGCGGCGTGGCGTGCGGCTGGAGCACGGTGCGGGCGCGGGGAGACACAGTCGCTAAGTCCTCGGGAAGTGTGGAACGGGGAGTCGGGACAGTCTCCCATGACGACGCCGTGGCGCCGAACCACGCATGCTCGCGTGCCGACCACCCGGGAGCCGAGGCCGAGGGTCATGGTGCGACACGGCATACGACGTCTGTCGGTCCACGCTGGGTAGCGTGACGCGCATGGCGACCTACCCCGGCGACTACGACGGCCCTCTCGACCCCGGCTACGCCCCGGAGGTCGACGGCGAGCCCGACCCGGGCGAGGTGGTCTGGGCCCACGTGCCTTTCGAGGACGACCACAGCCGGGGCAAGGACCGACCGGTGCTCGTCGTCGGACGCGACGGCCGGTGGCTGCTCGGGATGCAGCTCACGAGCCGGGACCACGACCGGGACGCAGCCCAGGAGGAGCGTGCCGGGCGCTACTGGGTCGACGTCGGCTCCGGCGGCTGGGACGGCCAGTCCCGTCCGTCCGAGGTCCGGGTCAACCGGGTCGTGCGCATCGACCCGTCGACGGTCCGCCGCGAGGGTGCCGTTCTGGACCGCGCGAGGTGGGACGAGGTCATCGCCGCGAACGCCGCCCACCCTCACCCTCAGGGAGACCGGTCGCCTCGACCCCGCCGCTCGACACTCGATCGGTTCATCGACGTCTTCCGGCGCCACTGACACGCACGAGGGCCCGTCACCGAGATGGTGACGGGCCCTCGTGCTTGGCGGTCAGCGACCGCGGTGCGACTGGCTCAGAGGCCGGCGGCCTTCCTGGCCATGGCCGACTTCTTGTTGGCCGCGTTGTTCTTGTGCAGAACGCCCTTGCTGACGGCCTTGTCGAGCTTGGTGGAGGCGGCCTTGAGGGCTTCCTTCGCCTCGTCGACCTTGCCGGCGTCGGCGAGCTCGCGGAACTTGCGAACCGCGGTGCGGACGTCGGACTTGACGGCCTTGTTGCGCTCGGTCGCCGTCTTGTTGGTCTTGATGCGCTTGAGCTGGGACTTGATGTTTGCCACGAAGAGAACTTTCTGAGAGGTCGGTGGTTGCCGTTAGAGGGCGGCAGAAGCGGCTCGGGACCGGGAGTGGGGACACCCTTGCTGAACCGCTCTGGATGGATCTACGTACGCGCACGACCTGAGCGCGCACGCAAGGGACAAATCTACCAGCGGGTCGCCCCGACAGCCAAAACGCCGGAATCAGCGCGTATGCCGTCCGCTCCCCTGCCGCTCAGCGGTCGCTCTCGGCCTTCTCGCGGGTGATCGTGAGCACGGCTCGCTCGACGGCGTAGACGGGGTCGCGGCCACCACCCTTGACCTCGAAGTCGGCCGCGGCGACGGCCCGCAGCGACCGGGCGAGCGCCTCGGCGGTCCAGCCCTGGAGCGAGCGCCGAGCCTTGTCGACCTGCCACGGCGCCATGCCGAGGTCGCGAGCGAGGTCGGCGGAGCGTCCTCGCCCGGCCGAGCCGACCTTGATGAGCTGGCGGAGCTGCTGGGCGAGGACGGCGACGATCGGCACGGGGTCGACGCCGACGGCGATGGCGTGCCGGAGGAGTCGGAGGGCCTCCCCTGCGTCTCCCGCAACCGCGGCGTCGGCGACCTTGAAGCCCGTGGCCTCGACCTTGCCACCGTGGTAAGTCAGCACCACCTGCTCGTCGATGACGCCGGTGGTGTCGGAGATGAGCTGCTGGCACGCGGAGGCGAGCTCACGCAGGTCCTTGCCGATGGCGTCGACGAGCGCCTGGACGGCTTCGCCGGTGGCCCGGCGCTTGGCCGCCCGGAACTCGTGCATGGCGAAGTCGGCCTTGTCGCGGTCGGTCTTGATCGCCGGTGCGTCGATGATGCGAGCCCGTGACTTCTTCAAGGTGTCGAGGACCTTCTTGCCGCGGTTGCCACCCTTGTGGACCACGACGAGGGTCACGTCGTCCGGCGGCGCCGCGAGGTAGGAGAGCAGGTCCTGCTGGAGCTCGTCGGCGGCCTCGTCGAGGTCGTGCACGACGACCGCCTTGTCACCGCCGAAGAGAGAGGGGCTGGCGTGGACCATGAGCTCACCGGCCTCGTAGGAGGCGGCGTACAGACGGATCACCTCGACGTCGGGCGTGCGCTCACGGACGTGTTGGAGCACCTCGGCGAGTCCTCGCTCGGCGAGGACCTGCTCGGGACCGGCGATGAGCACGAGCGGCGGCACGCGACGGTGCACCTCGACCAGATCACTCACGGCGGTCACTCTGCCACGCCGGTCCGACGCCCCCGCCACCCCCGACAAGGCCTCGGCCGCCGCAACCGGTCAGTCGAAGCTCAGGGTGGCGCCCGTGCCGGCCTCGAGCCCCAGCCCGGCGAGCCGGGCCGCGATGACGTCGACCGGCAGCTCGAGGGACTCGCTCAGCTCCTCGACGTCGAGGCCGAGCGCCACGCCGTCGCGCAGCTCCTCGTCCTCCTGGTCGGTCCACGCGTGGCCCTGGGTGACGGCCGTGCGCGACGAGGGCGCTGCGGGAGGCGCGGTGGCCACGGGCCGGGTGTCGGTGGCGTCGACGGCGCCCCGGACTTCGGCGTCGCCCATGGTGGTGCCGGCCACGGCGCCGGTGAGCCCGCGCAGTGCGGGGTCCGCGACGTCGAGCGGTGGTGGCGCCGTCTCGTCGAGGCGCTTGAGGGCGTTGAGGACGAGCGTCCTGTCCGCGGTGGGCCAGAAGGGCGGGAGCGAGCGCTGGAGGAACCCGGCATACCGGGCACTCATCATCCGCGAGTCCAGGAAGGCGACCACGCCGCGGTCGTCGCCGCGGCGGATGAGGCGTCCCGCGCCCTGCGCGAGCCGCAGCGCTGCATGCGTCGCCGACACGGCCATGAACCCGTTGCCGCCCATCCGGGCGATGGCCTGCGAGCGCGCCGAGGCGAGCGGGTCGTCCGGACGCGGGAACGGGATGCGGTCGATGATGACGAGCTGGCAGCTCGACCCGGGCACGTCGACGCCCTGCCACAGGCTGAGCGTGCCGAAGAGGCAGGTGCGCGGGTCACGGGCGAACTGGCGCACGAGCGTCGAGATCTGGTCCTCGCCCTGGCACAGGACGGCGACCTCGCCGTCGAGGTCCGTCAGGCGCTCGCGCATCTCGTCGGTTGCGGCACGGGCCGCCCGCATCGACGAGAAGAGACCGAGGGTGCGACCGCCGGCGGCCCGGACGAGGGCCTCGATCTCGTCCATCGTCTCGGGGGACGCGCCGTCACGACCGGGCGGGGGCAGGTGTTTGGCGACGTAGGCGATGCCCTGCTGCGGGTAGTCGAACGGGCTGCCGACATCGAGCCCGGTCCACTCCGGCGCGCCCTCTCCACGCAGGCCGATCGTGCCGGCGACGGCGTCGAACGTGCCGCCGAGCTCGAGGGTGGCGGACGTGAGGACGACCGTGCGCTCCTCGAAGATCTTGTCGCGCACGAGCATGGCCACACTCATCGGCGCCACCCGCAGGACGCTCCCCCGGCGCGGGTCCTTGCTCACCCAGACGACGTCGAGCTCGCGCTCCTCGAGGACTCGCGAGGCGTTCTCGTTGAGCTCGTCGATCGCTGCGCGCGCGACCTGCCGAGACCCGTCGACCTCCTGTCCGGGCGTCGGCTTGAGCTCGGTCTGCACCTGCCGGGTCGTGTCGCGCAGCCGGGCGAGCGCGAGCGCGAGGTTGTCGGGTATGCCGGTGAGCCGGCCCTCGGGGATCTCGTCGAGGACCGACTCGAGGAAGGTCCCGGCGTCGTCGACCGTCTCGCTCGAGTCGGCCTGGCGGCCGGCGCGCTTGGCGGCGATGCGGGCCATGCCCGGCGTGACCTCGTCGGTGATCGTCGCCGTCACGCGGTCGACGAGCTCGTGCGCCTCGTCGACGACGAGGACGTCGTGCTCGGGCAGCATCTGGCGACCCTCGAAGGCGTCGATGGCCATGAACGAGTGGTTGGTGACGATGACGTCGACGCTCTTGGCGGCCTCGCGCGACCGCTCGACGAAGCAGTCGGCGACCATGGGGCACTTGCTGCCGAGGCACTCGTGGGCGCTCACCGAGACCTGGCGCCAGGCCCGCTCCGAGACACCGGGCACGAGCTCGTCACGGTCGCCGGACTCGGTGTCACCGGCCCACTCACGCAGCCGCACGACCTCCTGCCCGAGGCGGCCTGCCTGCTTGTCGACGTCACCGACGCCGAACAGCCCCTCCTCGTCGTCGGGGAAGCCGCCCTCGAGCTTGTGGGCGCACAGGTAGTTGCGCCGGCCCTTGACGATCGCGTAGGTGGGGCGCCGGCCGAGCAGCGGGGCCAGCGAGTCGGCGACGCGGGGCATGTCGCGGTCGACGATCTGGGCCTGAAGCGCGAGGGTGGCGGTGGCGACGACCGCCGGTTTGCCGACGTCGATGGCGTGCTGCACGGCGGGCACGAGGTAGGCGAGGGACTTGCCGGTGCCCGTGCCGGCCTGGACGAGGAGGTGCTCACCGGTCTCGATCGAGTTGGCCACCGCCTTGGCCATCGAGACCTGGCCCGGTCGCTCGCTCCCCTTGACCCCGCTGACGGCGGCGGCGAGGAGGTCGTCGAGGGTCGGCACCGGCCCAGCCTATGCGGCCGCGAGGACAGCCGGTCGCCGTCCTCCACAGGCCCGTCGTGTCATGGCGTGAGCCCGGGGGCTCAGGCGTCGATCTCGTCGCGTAGGGCGTCGGGTGGGGTGCAGATGAGGTGAGCCACCAGGGCGGTCCAGCCGGTCTGGTGGGAGGCCCCGAGACCGACCCCGGTGTCTCCGTTGAAGTGCTCGCTGAAGGTCGGGTGGGTGTCCCAGAGGTCACCACCGGGGTACTCACGCGGGGTGCCGGGCCTGCGGCCCCGGTCATCGGGCAGGAAGAGCGCGATGAGCCTGCCTCGCAGGCCGATGGCGGCCTCCTCGAGCGCGACCTCCTGCCCTGACCCGGTCGGGAACTCCACCCGGACGTCCCCGTCAGCTCCGTCGGCGAGGACGAGCAGGGCGTCGAGGATGAGCACGTTGACGGGGAACCAGACGGGACCTCGCCAGTTCGAGTTGCCTCCGAACATGCCGGTCGAGGACTCGCCGGGGTCGTACTCGATGTGCACCGAGGTGCCGCCGACCTCGAGGTCAACCCCTCCGCGGTAGGCCGCCGACAGCGACCGAATCCCGTGCGGTGACAGGAACTCGTCCTCGTCGAAGAGCCGACGCAGGATCGCCTCGAGACGGGAGCGGACGACAGGTGTGAGGCTGTTGTGGACCCCCTCCCGGTCCCGGCTGTGCAGCAGGGAGTCGGTGAGGTCGGGGCGCCGGTCCTGGAGCCACCTGAGCCGCGAGGTGAAGTCCGCGAGCTCGTCGAACGCCCACGCTGGCACGTTGGCGACGGCGATGAGCGGCAGCAGCCCGACGAGCGAGCGCACCCGGACCGGTGAGCCCTTGTCGTCCCCGTCGACGAGCACGTCGTAGAAGAACTCGTCCGCGTCGTCCCAGAGTGAGACTCCCTCGGTGCCGAACGTCTCCATCGCCTCCGCGATGGAGAAGAAGTGCTCGAGGAAGGTCGTCGCCAACCCGTCCCACGCACGGTCGACCCGGCTCAGCTCGAGAGCGATCCGGAGCATCTGGAGGCAGGTGAACGCCATCCAGCTCGTCGCGTCGGACTGCTCGAGCCGCCACCCCTGCGGCACCTCACGGGACCGGTCGAACACGCTGATGTTGTCCATGCCGAGGAAGCCGCCCTCAAAGAGGTTGGACCCGTCGGAGTCCTTGCGGTTGAGCCACCACGAGAAGTTGAAGAGCAGCTTGGTGAAGACACGGACGAGGAACCCGTGGTCCCGCGACCCGTCGAGCACGTAGACGTGCCACGCGGCCCACGCGTGGACCGGCGGGTTGACGTCGCCGAAGGACCACTCGTATGCCGGGAGCTGGCCGTTGGGATGCTGGCTCCACTCGCGGCACATGAGCATGAGCTGGTTCTTGGCGAACTGGGGGTCCATGTGGGCGATCGCGACCGTGTGGAACGCGAGGTCCCACGCCGCGAACCAGGGGTACTCCCACTCGTCCGGCATCGAGATGACGTCGGCGAGCGCGAGGTGGTTCCACGAGGTGTTGCGCCCTTCGGGCTCGCGGGCCCGGCGCGAGTCCGGTGGGGGCGGACCCGCGGGGTCGCCCTCGAGCCACTCGCGCACGTCGTAGCGGTAGAGCTGCTTGCACCAGTTGAGCCCGGCAAAGGCGCGGCGCGCGACGAGGCGCTCCTCCTCGGTCACACCTTCAGGGATGACGGCGCCGTAGAAAGCGTCCGCCTCGGCCCGTCGTGCGGCCAGCACGTCGTCGAAGCCGCGCCCGAAGGCCTGCTCTGCCCCCACGTCACCGGTCGAGCCCTCGCCCCAGGCGTCGTCGCGCAGGCGCAGGCACACCCGCACGGTCTCACCGGACGCGACGGCCTCGAAGTGGTAGCGCAGCGCCACCTTCGTGCCGCGGCCGTCGGCAGCCAGGAGGCTGCGGTCGCCGTGGACGATCGCCCTGCCGACGGCGTCCTTGGGGTGCGGGCTGAGGCTCTCGCCCTCGCCGAACACGGCCTCGACGTGGGTCTCGTTGTCGCAGACGAGAACCTCCGGCGCGCCCTCCGCGAACAGCTCGACGACGCCGATGTGGGCGTGGACGGCCCGCAGCTGCACACTGCCCTCGGGCCCCTCACCGACGACCTCGATCACGGGGGTGCGGTCGTCCCTGCCCCACGCCCAGGTGTTGCGGAACCAGAGCTGCGGCACGAGGTCGAGCGGCGCCGCGTCAGGCCCGTGATTCGTTGCCTCGAGGGTGACGAGGACGTCACCCGGCGCGGCCTTGGCGTGGGTCGTCACGACGTCGAAGAACCGGTCCTCGTCGAGCACGCCGGTGTCGACGAGCTGGACCTCGGGCTGGTCGTGACCGCGAGCGGCGTTCTGCTCGCGCAGGACGGCATACGGGAAGGCGGCCTGCGGGTAGCGGTAGAGGTGCTGTGCCCAGCTGTGGGTCGGTGTCGCGTCGAGGTGCCACCAGTACTCCTTGGCGTCCTCGCCGTGGTTGCCCTCGCCGTTGGTGAGGCCGAAGTAGCGCTCCTTGAGCCGGTCGTCGCGGCCGTTCCACATCGACACAGCGAGGTTGAGGAAGCCGTAGCGGTCGTACAGGCCGGCGATCCCGTCCTCGCCCCACCGGTAGGCGCGGGCGTGCGAGTGGTCGAACGGGAAGAACGACCACGCGTCGCCGTCCGCCGAGTAGTCCTCCCGGACGGTCCCCCACTGCCGACCGGAGACGTAGGGCCCCCACGCCCTCCACGCATCCCCGTCGTCCGGAGAGTGCGCCAGTCGTCGGTGCTCCTCGGTCTGAGCGGGCTCCTCGGGCTCGACCGACGTCATGCCCCCACCTTGGCACGCGGGGTGACCGAGGTGGGGGCATGACGTCGGTGCAGGCTCAGGCGTCGGCGGTCACCTGCTGCTCCGGCGGCAGCGCCGGCTCTGCGTGCGCTGCCGTCTCGACGACCGGCGCCGGCCGCGGCCGGTAGTAGGCGGCATACACGTCGTCGCCCATCCGCAGGATGCGGACACCGAGGTAGGTGAGCACACCGGCACCGGCGAGCCACAGCGGGATGGCGGCAGGGCCGTACGGCACGACGAAGCTGCCCGCGCACCACGCGGCAAACATCAGCGGCGCCAGCCAGTGGACGAACCCGGCACGCCAGAGCACGACCAGCAGCAGTGCAGTCCCACCGAGGGCGAGGAACGGCCCGGGGATCATGAACCCGAAGATGACGTTCGGCAGCTCGAGCATCTCGTCGGTGAGACGTTCGGCTTCCTCGGCGGGGTGACGCGCCCCGAACCACCACGCGATCGGGTCGGTGAGGAGCA
Source organism: Knoellia locipacati (assembly GCF_044791685.1). GTDB lineage: Bacteria > Actinomycetota > Actinomycetes > Actinomycetales > Dermatophilaceae > Knoellia > Knoellia locipacati_A. The sequence continues at coordinate 3,190,522 of NZ_CP087730.1, read as the reverse complement.
GCGCCGAGAGGTTGATCCAGCCGATCGCCGCCAGGCCCGCGGTGACGTGGCCGGCCAGCGTGGCACGCAGTCGGGTGAAGTGGGCCAGCCCGAGCACGGCGATCGCCATGAGCAGGTAGGCGAAGTGGTACATCGCGGACTGGAGCTGGGCCAGCGCGGGGTTGTCCTGGTAGCTGACCGCCTCACGGTCGTCGCCCCAGGTGCCCGGGTCGACGAACAGGGCGCCAATCATGAGCACTGCCGCGAGGCAGAGGACGCCACCGGTGGTCCAGCGGCGGATCGTGTCGGGATTGCTGCGGAGGTTCCGCATGGCGCACCGTCCTTCCTGGTCGGGGTGCTGTGATGCGTCGGAGCCTGTCGCGCCCGGCGTCCCGCCCGGCAGAGGCAGCCGTCCCGACTTCACGGGCACCTCGGCCGGTGCGCGAGGTGGGAGGATGCAGCACGATGACCTCCCACCCGCTGGCCGAGCGCGCCCTGACGTCCGTCACGACCGATCCCGACACCCTGTATGCCGTCTTCTCGGCGTGGGCGGAGGAGTCCGGGATCGCGTTGTACCCCCACCAGGACGAGGCGGTCATCGAGGTGGTGTCGGGCCGCAACGTCGTGCTGGCGACACCCACCGGGTCGGGCAAGTCGCTCGTGGGGGTCGCCGCCCACTTCGCGGCGCTGGCCGGCGACCGGGTCAGCTTCTACACCGCGCCCATCAAGGCACTGGTCAACGAGAAGTTCTTCGCCCTCTGCGACGTGTTCGGCGCCGAGAACGTCGGGCTCCTCACTGGCGACGCCGCGGTCAACGCGGACGCCCCCATCATCTGCTGCACCGCCGAGGTGCTCGCCAACATCGCTCTGCGAGAGGGCCGCTCGGCCGACGTGGGGCTCGTCGTCATGGACGAGTTCCACTACTACGCCGACGGCCAGCGCGGGTGGGCGTGGCAGGTGCCGCTGCTCGAGCTGCCACAGGCACAGTTCCTCCTCATGTCGGCGACGCTCGGTGACATGAGCCAGATCTCGGAGGACCTCAGCTCGCGCACGGGTCGCGACGTGGCACTGGTGACGACCGCCGAGCGTCCCGTGCCGCTGTCCTTCACGTGGTCGCTCACTCCCCTCGCCGAGATGGTCGAGGAGATCGTCACGACCCACCAGGCGCCGGTCTACGTCGTGCACCCCACCCAGCAGCTGGCGGCCGAGCACGCGGCATCCCTCATCACGCTCAAGCTCCTCACACCCGAGGAGAAGGTGGCGATCGCGGAGCGGCTCGCGCCGGTGCGGTTCGCCGCCGGGTTCGGCAAGACCCTGTCGGGCCTGCTCCGTCGAGGGATCGGCGTGCACCACGCCGGCCTGCTCCCCCGCTATCGGCGCATCGTCGAGCAGCTCGCGCAGGCGGGACTGCTCAAGGTCATCGCCGGCACGGACACCCTCGGCGTCGGCATCAACGTGCCCATCCGGACGGTGCTCTTCACCGGGCTCGCCAAGTTCGACGGGCAGCGCGACCGCGTGTTCCGCTCCCGCGAGTTCCACCAGATCGCCGGTCGCGCCGGTCGCGCGGGGTTCGACACGAGCGGCTCCGTCATCGTCCAGGCGCCACCCCACGTCATCGAGAACGAGCGCAACCTCGCCAAGGCCGGCGACGACCCCAAGAAGCTGCGCAAGGTGCAGCGGCGCAAGGCCCCGGAGGGGTCGATCGTCTGGACCGAGCAGACCTTCGACAAGCTCGTCGCGAGCGAGCCGGAGGCCCTCACCTCGAAGATGCGGATCGACAACTCGATGATCCTCGCTCTCATGGCCCGCCCCGGCGACCCGGTCGCCGCGGTGAGCCGGCTCGTGCGCGACAACCACGAGACGCTCGCCGGCCAGGCCCGGCTGGCCCGCCGCGCCATCCGGCTCGGGCGCTCGCTGCTCGACTCCGGCGTCGTCGTGAGGCTGCCGGAACCGGCCGCCGACGGTCGCACGGTCGAGCTGACGGTGGACCTGCCCGCCGACTTCGCGCTCAACCAGCCGCTGGCCCACTTCGCCCTGGCAGCCCTGGACCTCCTCGACCCCGACTCGCCCACCCATGCCCTCGACGTCGTCTCGGTCGTCGAAGCGGTCCTCGACTCGCCGCGGCCGGTGCTGCGTGCCCAGCAGTGGGCCGCTCGAGGGGAGCGGATCGCCGAGCTCAAGGCCGAGGGTGTCGAGTACGACGAGCGCACCGCGATCGTCGAGGAGATCACCTGGCCGCGCCCGCTCCTCGAGATGCTCGAGCCGGCCTACGAGACCTACCGGCAGACGCACCCGTGGCTGCCCGACGAGGCCCTCGACCCCAAGAGCATCGTGCGCGAGATGTGGGAGCAGGCGATGAGCTTCGGCGACCTCATCCGTCGCTACGGCCTCACCCGGTCCGAGGGCGTGGTGCTGCGCTACCTCTCCGACGCCTATCGCACGCTGCGCCAGACCGTGCCCGAGACGTACCGCGACGAGGAGCTGGACACGCTCATCGACTGGCTCGGCGAGACGATCCGCCAGACCGACTCGTCCCTCATCGACGAATGGGCCGCCCTCACCGACCCCGAGTCGGTCCGCAACGCCGCCGCCGCGCACGGCGACGCACCGCCTCCCCCTCGACCGATCACGGCCAACGACAGGGCCTTCCGCGCGATGGTGCGTCAGGCGATGTGGCGCCGGGTCGAGCTCGCCGAGCAGGACGACGTCAACGGCCTGGCCCTGCTGGAAGTGGCGGCGGCGGATGTCCCGGAGGACGGCCGCAGCGCGGTCATGACGTACGCAGCGTGGGACGAGGCACTCGGTGCGTACTGGGACGAACACGGCTCGATCGGCAAGGACGCCGACGCGCGCGGCCCCGAGCTGCTCCAGGTCGAGCCGACCCTGGACGTCGTGCCCGGCCTCGACGACGACACCGAGCACCGGATCTGGCGCGTGCGCCAGGTCCTGGCCGACCCTGCCGACGACCGTGACTGGGTCATCGAGGCCGTCGTCGACCTCGACGCCAGCGATGCCGCCGGCGAGCTCGTCCTCGTGACCACCGGTCTCCGCCGCCTGTAGTCCTCGTTGTGCCGAGCTCACCGCACTGGCGGCCCGGCGACGACCGCCGCTGAGGCGCGGGCGAGGGGGCCCAGGGAACGCAGCACTGCCGATTCGCCGCTGGCTGGGCCTGGCGGGAGACGCGAAGCGCGCTCAGCGCGCGAGCGTCGGATGGGACTGCGGCGAATCGACAGTGCTGCGTGACCCGCGCGCTCAGGCGAGTTAGCTGCGCGCGTCAGGGGCGAGGGTGCGGTCGTCGAGGCGGCGGGTCATGGTGATGTCGTCGCGCTCGTCGCCGGGTGCGACACGGATGGCGCCGAGGACGCGGCCGGACTCGCGGTAGCCGCAGGCCTCGTAGAAGGCGGACGTGCCCGTGCCGCTGCGGACGCCGAGGGTGAGGATCTCGACGACGGACTCGCGGGCGACCCGGTGGGTGGCTGCCATGAGGAGCCGCCCGAGGTTCTGGCCGCGGCGGTCCGGGTCGATCATGAAGCGGTAGACGGTGCGCGTGTGGTCGAGCAGCGGGTTGCTGCCCTGCACGAGGAACGACAGGCCGAGGACGCGGTCGTCGGCGGCGGACCGCAGGAGGACCGCGACCGTGCTGCCGACCGCCATCGAGTGCTCGTGCTGTGCGAGCGCCTCGTCCACCATGTCTCGCTGGGCTCCGGGGAGGAAGCCGACGGCTCCGCCGGCGTCGTTGGTGCGCATCCAGAGGTCGAGCACCTGCTCGCGGGTCGCCTCGTCGAACGTCGTGACCGCGTCGGCGAGGGGTGCCTCGAACACCGTGGACGGCGGCTCGTCGGGCAGGTCGTCGTGGAGCGCCCTGGTGCCGACCCGCTCCAAGCCCGAGCCCAGCGCCGTGCGCACCGACGGCGTGTTGATCTCCTTGACGAGGGCTCGGACCGGCAGCGCGGGAAGGAACTCGACCGCGTGCGCCGCCGAGGCCCGTGCCATCTCGCGGCCCATCCCCCGGCCGAGGTGGTCGAAGGTCAGGCGGTAGTAGAGGTTGAGGAAGGCACCCTCGATGTCCTTGAGGCCGCAGACGCCGACGACGTCACGGGTGACGCGGTCCTCGGCCAGCCAGAAGCCGAACCCTCGCTCGGCCCAGTGCTGCCGGGACCGCTCGAAGAAGGCGACCGCGTCGTCGTCGGTCTGTGACATCGCGTGCGGCGCGTGCCAGTAGGTGCGGGGGTCCCGGTGCAGGCTCACCCAGGCGTCGCGGTCCGCCGTGGTCGGCGGCCGGAGGGTCAGGTGGGCAGTCTCGACGACGCGCGGGGACGGCATACGACGATTTTATTGCGAAGGATTCGCAACAAGCGCCTCAGGCCCGGTAGCCCGTGAGCTCGGCTGCGAGGTCGGGGTTGACGCGTGCGGTGACGCGGGTCCCCTCGCCGACGTGCTCGCTCGCGAGGATCTCTCCCTCGTCGTGGATCCGGCTCAGCAGGTCGCCCCGGCCGTAGGGCAGGAGGACGTCGACGTCGATGTCCGGGCTCGGCAGCTCGTCGGCGATGAGCTGGCGCAGGGCGTCGAGCCCTTCGCCGGTGCGCGCCGAGACGGCCACGGCGTGCTTCTCCTGGCGGAGCAGCCGGTCGACGACCTCGGGGTCGGCGATGTCGGCCTTGTTGACGACGATGATCTCCTTGACGTCGGTCGCGCCGACGTCGGCGAGCACCGCGCGCACGGCCGAGATCTGGCCCTCCGGGTCGGGGTGCGACCCGTCGACGACGTGGAGCAGCAGGTCGGAGTCGGCCACCTCCTCGAGCGTGGACCTGAACGCCTCGACCAGCTGGTGCGGCAGCTGGCGCACGAAGCCGACGGTGTCGGCGAAGGTGAACTCGCGCCCGTCCGGCGTCTCGCTGCGGCGCACCGTCGGGTCGAGGGTGGCGAAGAGCTGGTTCTGGACGAGGACGCCGGCACCGGTGAGCCGGTTGAGGATCGAGGACTTGCCGGCGTTGGTGTAGCCGGCGATCGCGACGCTCGGGATGCCGTTGGCGCGACGGCTCCCCCGCTTGGTGTCGCGGTGCGTCTTCATGCCCGCGATGTCGCGCTTGAGCTTGGAGACGCGGGTGTTGATGCGGCGACGGTCGAGCTCGATCTTGGTCTCACCCGGACCGCGCGAGCCCATGCCCTGACCACCGGCGGCCTGACCACCGGCCTGGCGCGACATCGACTCACCCCATCCACGAAGCCGCGGCAGGAGGTACTGGAGCTGGGCGAGCTCGACCTGCGCCTTGCCCTCCCGGCTCTTGGCGTGCTGGGCGAAGATGTCGAGGATGAGAGCGGTCCGGTCGATGACCTTGACCTTGACGACGTCCTCGAGGGCGCGTCGCTGGGACGGAGCGAGCTCGGTGTCGCAGATGACGGTGTCGGCGCCCTCGTTGATGACGACGTCGCGCAGCTCCTCGGCCTTGCCCTTGCCGAGGTAGGTCGCGGTGTCGGGCTTCTGGCGCCGCTGGATGAGGCCATCGAGCACGAGGGCTCCCGCGGTCTCGGCCAGGGCGGCGAGCTCTCGCAGGGAGTTCTCGGCGTCGACGAGGGTCCCCTCGGACCAGACGCTGGCGAGCACCACCCGCTCGAGTCGCAGCTGGCGATACTCGACCTCGGTGACGTCCTCGAGCTCGGTCGAGAGGCCGGCGACGCGTCGCAGGGCCGCGCGCTCCTCGCGTTCGAGCTGGTCGCCGTCGTAGAGGGCCGAGGGCCGCGACTCGTCGTCGTCGCCCTCGAACTCGAAGCCGTCGTCGTCGTAGGCGTCCCCCGAGAGTGCGTCGGCCTGGTCGGAGAAGATGTCGTGTCGTTCTGTCATGTTCCGTCTAGGGTCTCACCTATGACCGACTCGGGGCGAACGGATTCGCGCGAGCACTACTTCACCGCCCATCCGGCCACCCCGGACGAACGCCGCCCCCTCGACGTCACGCTCGCAGGGCGACGGGTCACCGTCGAGGTCGCCGGCGGCATCTTCAGCCCCGGCGGGCTCGACAAGGGCACCGCCGTCCTCCTCGACGAGGTCCCCGACCCCCCGCCCTCGGGCCGCTTCCTCGACCTCGGCTGCGGGTGGGGACCCATCGCGCTGACCCTGGGCCTGCTGTCGGAGCACGCGGACGTCACCGGCGTCGACGTCAACGAGCGCAGCGTCGACCTCACCAGCCGCAACGCCGCCGCGCTCGGACTCGACCACGTGCGCGCGGTGACGCCGGACGCGGTCGACGACGGGACGGCATACGACCTCATCTGGTCCAACCCCCCGATCCGCATCGGCAAGGCCGCCCTGCACGATCTTCTGCGCACCTGGCTGCGGCGGCTGGCCCCCGACGGGACGGCCTACCTCGTCGTCCAGAAGAACCTCGGCTCGGACAGCCTGCAGCGCTGGATCGAGTCGGACCTCCGTATGCCGTGCGCCCGGTTCGCGACGAGCAAGGGCTTCCGCGTCCTCGAGGTCAAGGCGACGTGAGAGGACCCGGGCGGCGGTGCCGCCCGGGTCCATCTCGTCGGCTACTGCGGGTCGACGACCATGGCAGAGCCGCCACCGCGGCGCACCGGCTCGGCCGCGGCCGTCCAGAGCGAGGGTGACAGGCTGCGGATCGCCGTGCCGTTGCCGATGACCGGCCGGGACCGGAGCACGTGCCCCTTGGCGCGGAGCTCGTCGCCGATGGCGGTGGCGAAGATGGCCGTCTCGGCCTCCTCGGTGCCGTTGCGCGACGAGAGCCGCGGCGCGGCGACCGCGTCCCCGACCGGGAGGCCGCGGTCCACGACGCCGGCGATGATCTGCGCGACGGTCGTGATGATCGTGGCGCCGCCCGGACTGCCGGCGGTCAGGTACGGCTTGCCGTCCTCGAGCACGATCGACGGGCTCATCGAGCTGCGTGGCCGCTTGCCGGGACCGGGCAGGTTCGGGTCCGGCACGCCCGGCGTCGTCGGTGCGAAGTTGAAGTCGGTGAGCTCGTTGTTGAGCAGGAAACCCCAGCCCGGCACGACGATGCCGGAGCCGCCGTACTGCTCGATGGTCAGGGTGTAGGTGACGACGTCACCCCACCTGTCGGTGACGGTGAGCGAGGTCGTCGACTGCCCGTCCCCGGGCAGGAGCGAGGTGCCGGCGGCGGCGCACTCCTCGTCGTAGTCGCCGTCGGGCGAGCCGAACGGCACCGGCCTCTTCTGCGCCGTGTCGTCGCTGAACAGGCAGGACCGCTCGTCGGCGAACTCCTGCGAGGTGAGCTCGGCGGTCGGCACGCCGGGCACGTCACCGACGTAGCGGTTGCGGTCGGCGAAGGCCATCGCGGACGCCTCGCTGAACCAGTGCAGGTACTCGGCCTCGCTGAGGTCCTTGACCGTCTTGCCGGTGCGCTCCTCGAACGCCTCGAGCAGGTTGAGAATCTCGGAGACGGCGATGCCTCCGCTGCTCGGGGTGTCCATTCCGTAGACGTCGACACCCTGGTGCTCCGTGTGCGTCGGCGCCCTGTGGTTGACCTCGTAGGCCGCGAGGTCTGCCGCGGTCAGCTGCCCCTTGGGCACGGTGACGCCGGGCGCGGTCGTCGGGTTCTGGACCTCCCTGAGGAGGTCCTGGCCCATGCGACCCGCGTGCAGCGACTCGACGCCGTGGGTGCGGAGCTCGCGGTAGGCCCTGGCGAGGTCGGGGTTGCGCTGGACACCGCCGACGGGAACCGGAGCGCCCCCCGGCAGGTATATCTCGGCGGTCGCGGGGAACATCGAGAACCGCTTGGCGTTGTCGAGCGTGTCCTGGTGGAAGGTCGCGTCGACGACGAAGCCCTTGCGGGCGATCTCCTCGGAGGGCTTGAGCACGGTGTTGAGGTCCATCGTCCCGTAGGTCCTCAGGGCCTCGTCCCACGTCGCCGCGGTGCCCGGGGTGCCCACGGAGAGACCGGAGTTCACGACCGTGTTGAAGTCCATCTGCGAACCGTCGGGGTTGAGGAAGACCTTCTCGTCGAAGGTCGCGGGCGCTGTCTCGCGCCCATCGAGAGTCGTGACCTTCTGGGTCTCGGCGTCGTAGTGGACGAAGAACCCGCCGCCGCCGATGCCCGAGGAGTACGGCTCGACCGTCGCGACCGCGGCTGCCGTGGCGACCGCCGCGTCGGCGGCCGTGCCGCCCTTCTCGAGGATGTCGATCCCGACCTGCGAGGCGATCGGGTCGACCGAGGCGACGGCTCCGCCGCCACCGGTCATCACCGGGACCTTGGGCAGCTCGTGACCGACAGGTGGAGGCCCGCCCCGGAAGGGTGGGGCTGCGGGTGCAGCGGTGGCCGGCAGGGCGAGTGCCGCGGCCACTCCGCCGGCGGTGACGAGGGTGAGGAACGTGGTGGGAGCTCTCATGCCCTCGACGCTAGAAGTGACCGACGAGTACCGCATCCGGAGCGGTCGGCGCCCAGCGCAAGGTCACCCGTAGGTGGCCGGCTGAGGTCGCCTCAGAGCGAAGCGAGGTCGATCGTGCCGTCGGCCACGAGTGCCGCCGGCCCGGCCAGCTCGACCTCGTGCCGCGGGAGGGCACGCACGCGCAGGCGGCCACCCGGGACGTCGACGGTCCAGTCCCGGGTGGGCTCGGGCTCCCCGGCCCAGAAGCTCGTCGCCAGGGCCGCGGCACACACGCCGGTCCCGCAGGACCGCGTCTCGCCCACGCCACGCTCGTGCACGCGCATGGCGATGTGCCCGGGCCCCAGGATCCGGACGAGCTCGACGTTCGTGCCGTGCGGCGGCACCGGGCGCACCTCGGGGGCGTGCAGGAGGTCGAGGCCGTCGAGGTCCACGCCCTCGGGCAGGGCCACGACGGTGTGCGGGTTGCCCATGTCGACGGAGAGCGCTGACCACGGCTCGGTGTGGCCGGCGACGTGCACGAGAGCGTCGAAGCCATCGCTCTGGGCCCGCGCCTCCTCGGGGAAGCGCCACGGTCCCATGTTGGTCGCGATGAGGTCGCCCTCGAAGCGGATGCCCTTGATTCCGGCGCGCGTGGCGATCTCGAACTCACCCGACGTCTCGAGGCCTTGACGACGCAGGTATGCCGCGAAGACCCGAGTGCCGTTGCCGCACATCTCGGCGACGGAGCCGTTGGCGTTGCGGTAGTCCATGAACCACGGCGCACGGTCGGCCATCGCACGCACGGACTCCTCGGCCGCGGCGGCCGTCGGCACGACGCGGATGACACCGTCTCCCCCCACGCCGGCATGCCGGTCGGCCAGCCGTCGGACAAGGTCTGCATCGAGGTCGAGGCCTGCGTCGACGTCGGGCACGAGGACGAAGTCGTTCTCGGTGCCGTGACCCTTGGTGAAGCGCAGCTCGGCAGACATGTCAGCCATTGTCCGTGATGGCTCGCTCGACGTGGGCCACCGCCTCGTCGAGGGCGCCGTCGACCGTCGGGTCGAACCACGTGATGCGCGGGTCGGGGCGGAACCACGACTCCTGGCGACGGGCATAGCGCCGAGTGAGCTGCGCGGTCTCGGCCTGGGCCTCGGCCTCACTCATCGTGCCGTCGATCTCGGCGAGGGCCTGCGCGTAGCCCAGCGCTCGCGACGCGGTCCGGCCCTCCCTGAGGCCCCGCGGCACGAGGCCTCGGACCTCGTCGACGAGACCGTCGCGCCACATCTGCGCCACCCTGAGGTCGATGCGCTCGTCGAGCAGGGCCCGGGGTGGCCGCAGGCCGACGGTCACCGTCGGGTGCAGGTGACGGCGTTCCGGCATCGAGGCACTGAACGGCCGGCCAGTGATCTCGATGACCTCGAGCGCCCGGATGACCCGGCGCACGTTGCGTGGCTCGATCGCCTGTGCCGCAACGGGATCGCGTTCGGAGAGGACGGCATACAGGGCATCTCCGCCGCGCTGTTCGGCCTCATCCTCGAGGCGGGCGCGGACGGATGGGTCCGTGGGCGGGATGTCGAGGTGGTCCACCGCCGCGCGCACGTAGAGACCCGATCCGCCGGCCACCACCGGATGGAGGTCGCGGCCACGGACGTCGTCGATCGAGGCCCGGGCCTCGACCTGGTAGCGGGCGATCGTCGCCTCGTCGGTGACGTCGAGGACGTCGACCTGGTGGTGCGGGATGCCTCGGCGCTCGGCGAGGGACAGCTTGGCGGTGCCGATGTCCATGCCGCGGTAGAGCTGCATCGCGTCGGCGCCGACCACCTCGCCGCCGACCGTCTCCGCGAGGCGCAGGGCGAGATCGGACTTGCCACTGGCGGTGGGACCGACCACCGCGACGACCAGCGGCCCGCCGCTGGGACCGTCAGCGGGCAAGCTCGTCCTCGGACGCCTCGGTGTGGCCGCCCTCGGGCACGGTGCCGAACTCGTCAGTGTCCTCGGAGTCCACGTCGTCGTGACCGAACGGGTCGCGGTCCTGACCCGGCATCCAGGTGAGGCCGGGCTTGCCCCACTCGTTCGACTTCACGGCCTTCTTGGCCTTGCGTGCCCACTTGCCCTGGAGCCGGTCGACGTAGAGGAAGCCGTTGAGGTGGTCGTACTCGTGCTGGAACATCCGGGCGAACCACCCGGTCGCGGTGTAGGAGACCTCGTTGCCGTCGAGGTCGAGGCCGGTGAGCGTGGCCGACTCGCCGCGACGCAGCGGGAACGACTCCCCCGGCACGGACAGGCAGCCCTCGGACTCCTCGTGCGGATCCGGGTCACCAACGGCCGGCTTGCTCGCCGAGACGAACGGGTTGATGACGACGCCACGCGGCGGGATGCCGTCGCGGTTGTCCATCTGCCAGGTGAAGATCCGCAGGCCCACACCCACCTGCGGCGCGGCCAGGCCGACGCCTCGCGCGGCGTCCATCGTCTCGAACATGTCGGCCACGAGCTCGCGGATGCCGTCGTCGATGACCTCGACCGGCTCGGCCCGGCGGTGGAGCACCGGCTCGCCGGTGATGGTGATGGGGCGGATCGTCATGGGCCCGATTCTCTCAGATCGACGGAGATGGCCGACGCCTCCGGGTGCACGCGGCGAGGGAGGTGCGGCACAGTGGAACTGTCCGTGTCCCGAGACGTGAGGAGCGACCATGAGCATGTTCGACAAGGCGAAGGAGTTCATCGCCGAGCACAGCGACAAGCTCGACGAGCACAGCGAGGCGATCGAGCAGCACAGCGACCGCGGTCTCGACCAGGCGGGTGACTTCGCCGAGAGCAAGGGCCTCGGCGCCGACCACGTCGACCAGGGCCGCGACGTCCTCGACGAGCGCATCGGCGAGCGCGGCGAGGCGACGAACCCCGAAGCCGGGACGTCCGAACAACCCTGATCCCGCCCCGGACACACGAGAAGGCCCCGATCCCCGTTGAGGGATCGGAGCCTTCCGGTGTGCTGATCTGCGACGCGCTCGTTGTCGGTGAGCGGTGCGAGACGTGCCGGTCAGGCCCCGCAGGCCGGGGCAGTCACGGGTGCGGCGGCAGGCCTGCCGATCGACGGCATACCGAGGCTCACGCCCGGCTTGCCCGGCACCGGTGCGTCCTGCAGCGCCTCCCAGGCGTCGCCGCCCGAGGTGCGGCGCACGGCATAGGTGCCACCGTGGAGGGCGCCGTCGGCGACGAGGTGGTGCGGCGCGCCGTACGTGACGTCGACGCTCACGACGTCACCGGGACGGGGACGCTCGCCACCGTCGGGGACGGAGAAGTGGACGAGACGGTTGTCCCTGGCGCGGCCGCTCATGCGGGCCGTTTCGGTGTCCTTGCGCCCCTCCAACGGTGCGACGAGCACCTCGACGGTACGCCCCTCGATCGCGCGGTTCTCGGCCCAGGACAGCTCGTCCTGCAGGGCGACGAGGCGCTCGAAGCGCTCCTGGACGACGGGCTTGGGGACCTGGTCCTCCATCGTCGCCGCGGGCGTGCCCGGGCGGATGGAGTACTGGAAGGTGAAGGCGCTCGAGAACCGCGACTGCTCGACGACGCGGAGCGTCTCGGCGAAGTCCTCCTCGGTCTCGCCGGGGAAGCCCACGATGATGTCGGTCGTGATCGCCGCGTCGGGGATCTGCTCGCGGACGCGGTCGATGATGCCGAGGAACTTCGCGCTGCGGTAGGAGCGGCGCATGTCCTTGAGCACCTTGTCCGAGCCCGACTGCAGCGGCATGTGCAGGCTGGGCATGACGTTGGGCGTCTGCGCCATCGCCGTGATGACGTCATCGGTGAACGCCGCCGGGTGCGGGCTGGTGAACCGAACCCGCTCGAGCCCCTCGATCTCGCCGCAGGCGCGCAGCAGCTTGCCGAAGGCGAGGCGGTCGCCGAACTCGACGCCGTAGGTGTTGACGTTCTGCCCGAGCAGGGTGATCTCGACGACGCCCTGGTCGACGAGCGCCTGGATCTCGGCGAGGATCTCGCCGGGTCGGCGGTCGGTCTCCTTGCCGCGCAGGCTCGGGACGATGCAGAACGTGCAGGTGTTGTTGCACCCGACCGAGATCGAGACCCACGCGGCGTACGCGGAGTCGCGCCTCGTGGGGAGCGTCGAGGGGAAGGTCTCGAGCGACTCGAGGATCTCGACCTCGGCACGCTTGTTGTGGCGGGCACGGTCCAGCAGCGCTGGCAGGCTGCCGATGTTGTGGGTGCCGAAGACGACGTCGACCCACGGCGCCCGCTGGACGATGGTCGCGCGGTCCTTCTGAGCCATGCAGCCGCCGACGGCGATCTGCATGTCGGGGTTGAGCGTCTTGGCGGGGCGCAGCTGACCGAGGTTGCCGTAGAGCTTGTTGTCGGCGTTCTCGCGCACGGCGCACGTGTTGAACACGACGACGTCGGCGGTGGCGGGACGGTCGTGCGCGGGCACGCTGGCCAGGTCGACGTACCCGGCGGTCTCGAGCAAGCCTGCGAGGCGCTCGGAGTCGTGGACGTTCATCTGGCAGCCGTGCGTGCGCACGTCGTAGGTCTTCAGGTCACTCATGGCACGCACAAGGGTACGTCTCATCGCGACCACCTCCCGCTGTGGTCCGGCTGCGACGGCTGCCCACGCCGGAGGAGATCGGCGGCCACGGGTGGGATGGCCACTGCGAACAGCGCCAGGGCGGGGGCGAGAAGGATCCGGAACCCGAGTGCGAGGTAGCCGGCCGCCCCGAGTACTCCCCCGAGGAAGAAGAGGGCCACGAGTCCCGAGAGCATGCCGAGCCGGCCGAGGTCGGCCTGCACCGGCGGCTGGCCGGTGAGGCGGTTGCGGTATCCGAGCTTGCCGAGCTCGATGCCGATGTCGGTGACCATCCCCGTGACGTGGGTCGTCCTGATCTGCGCGTTCGACACCTTGGTGATGGTCGCGTTCTGCAGTCCCATGGTGAAGCAGAGCACGACGACGAAGACGTGCTCCCTACCCGACCAGGTCAGCTGGTCGGCCAGTCCCCCGAACGCGAGGACCAGGGCGGCCTCCAGGAGCAGGACGTTGGCGAACCGGCTCCGAAGGCCTCGCCGCCGACCCCAGTTGAAGACGACGGCGCAGGTCATGGCGCCGAGGACGAAGGCCGTGAGGGCCTCCACGCCGACGAGGACCAGACCGAGCGATCCGAGGACGAGGTGGTCGGCGATGAGGGCGGTGATGCCGGTCATGTGCGAGGTGTAGACCGAGACCGCGACGAACCCCACGGAGTTCAGCACACCGGCGACCAGGGCCAGGACCGCCGCGAGCCACTGGTTGCGGCGGACGGTGCGATCCGCACCCGCCAGGCGCCCGACCCGCGCGGCGGTGGTGTTCAGCCGACCTTCGTCGGGGTCAGGACGCGTTCCGCTCACGCGTCGACGCTACGCGGCTGGTCGCGACGTCTCCGCGGTTCCCCGGCCTCGCCCCGCGGACAGGCCGCCGACCGTCACACCGCCACGCCCCACAGGGCGCCCACGTGTCGGGCGTCAGTGCCGCAGCAGCCACCGACGACGTCGACGTTCGGGAGTCGGGCTGCGAGCAGGTCGTGCTCACGCACGAGGTCGGCGATGTCGCCCTCGTCGAGCTCCTCCGCAGCGTCGAGCTCGGCGTGCGACTGCCGGGACGCGTTGACCCGCAGGCCCGTGACGCGGTCGGTCCAGACGTCGTCGTCGAGCGCCCGGGCGACGTGGCTCGGGTGCGCACAGTTGACGAGGAAGCCGTCCGGCGCCGCCTGGTCCCACAGCGAGGCGACCGCCTCGCCGAGCGGCGTCCCGTCGGGGAGTCGGCCGTCGGTCTCGACCGTGAACGACACGGAGACGTCCACGTCGTGGGCACGGGCCGCCTGCACCACGCCCACCGCCTCGGAGACCGTCGTGAGCGTGTATGCCGTGACCCTTGCGGCCCCGCTGTCGGCGAAGGCCGCCACCTGGCTCGAGTGGTAGGTGGCAAACTCGTCGGCGGAGATCTTCTCGCCGGGCACGTAGCCGTCCCCTCGTGGGCCCACCACCCCGCAGACCCGGAAGCCGCCGTACTGGTCGTCGGAGTCGGTGCGGAGCACTCCCGCCGCGACCAGGGACTCCCCCAGCGCGGCGAGGAAGACGACGCTCTCGAGGTTGACCCGACGCACGTCGTCGGCAGGACCACCGACGGTGGCGACCCAGTCGGGGTTCGCCCGCCAGGTCGGCGTCTCGAGCAGGAGTCCGGCTCCGGCGCGGCGCGCCACCTCGGCGTAGGCCGTGTAGTAGTCCGTGAGCAGGGCACGGCCCTCGGGGGTGTCGAGCAGCGGGTAGGCGGCGAAGTGCGGCAGGTCGACGCCGCGATGGAAGATCAGGTCGGTCTCCAGCCCTCCGTCGGTCACCCAGCTCGGGCCGCCGCCGGCTCGCTGGGGTTCGCCCATCGACACCGTTCCATGACTCATGAAGGCCTCGACTTCCTGTCGGTCCGGAGCCCCCAGCGTGGCGACCGGAGGGGGTCGCGCACCAGAGCCCGTCCGGATGGCGCCCGACTGGCCAGATCAATACTTGACACAACAACTTATCCGTGTCATCGTCTTTATTGAAAGTACAACTACCCCTCCACGAAGGAACCTCTCATGGGTCTGTTCAACCGCTCCAAGTCGTCCGTCCCCGCCGCCCAGCCCGTCGCTGCGGCCGCTCAGCCCGCCAGCACCTTCGTCTCCGACATCGCCGGCGACTACGTCCTCGACCCGAGCCACTCGCGTCTCGGCTTCTCGGCCCGCCACGCGATGGTCACCAAGGTCCGCGGCAGTTTCGAGGAGTTCGAGGGCACTGCCCACGTCGACACCGCCAACCCGGCCGCGTCCAAGGTCGAGGTCACGATCCAGGCCGCCTCCGTCACCACGGGCAACGAGCAGCGCGACGGTCACCTCAAGACCGCGGACTTCTTCGACGTCGAGAACTACCCGACGATCACCTTCGTGTCGACCGACGTCACGCGTCAGGGCTCGCAGTGGTCCATCACCGGTGACCTCACGATCAACGCCGTCACCAAGCCGGTCACCATCGACTTCGAGGAGACCGGCTCGGCCAAGGACCCGTACGGCAACACCCGCATTGGCTTCGAGGGCGACACGACCATCGACCGCACCGAGTGGGACCTCAGCTTCAACGCCGCCCTCGAGACCGGTGGCGTGCTCGTGAGCGAGAAGGTCAAGCTCGAGTTCGACATCTCGGCGATCGCCCAGGTCCCGGCCGTCGCCTGACCGACACACCGTCCGTCGAGAGGGGCGAGGACCGACCGGTCCTCGCCCCTCTCGCGTGCCCCTGGGGGCGTCAAACGCTCAGTCGCGCCGGTGCTCCTCGGCGGAGGCCACGGCCTCGCGGATGACCCTCATGGACACCTCCGACGGGTAGCCCTTGCGGGCGAGCATCCCGGCGAGCCGCCGGGTCTGCACCACGGGGTCGAGACCGTGCAGCCGCCGAAGCCGCTTGTCGACGAGCTCTCGCGCGCGCTCCTCCTCGTCGGCCGGGTCGACCTCGTCGTCGAGGACTGACTCGGCGACCTCGTCGCTCACGCCCTTCTGGCGCAGTGTCTTGGCGAGGGCCCGGCGGGCCAGACCACGCCCCACCTGCTGCGACCGGACGAGCATGCCGGCATAGGCCTCGTCGTCGACGAGGCCGACCTCCTCCATGCGGTCGAGCACCGAGGCCGCGACCGCCGGGTCACACCCCTTGCGGGCGAGCGCCTGCTCGAGCTGGGCGCGCGACTTGGGTGAGTTCGTCAGCTGCCGCAGGACGATCTGGCGCGCGACGTCGTGCGCGTCCGGCTCGACCCCCTCGGCCGCGTCGTCCGGCGGAGGGGGCGCGGAGGCGGCCGACAGGCCTGCCCCACGGCGTGAGCGGCGCGCCGTCGGTCGCGCCGACGACGCCGACGCGACGTGCCGGTCGAGAGCCGCCCGAAGCTCGTCGGGAGAGGTGGCCGCCCCAGTCACCGGGTCCGGAGATGGGGCCGCCCCCGCCGGCTGGTCGGGAGACGGTGTCGCAGTGTCCCCCTGGTCGGTGAACGGCGTCGTCCCCGCCGCCCACTCGGGCGGCGGGGACGAAGAGTCCGCGAACGGCATCCGGGAACTCGGGTCGAGGATCGGAAGCCGGCTCAGAAGTCGACCGGGACGTCGGGCACGGCCTCGAGGGGCTTGTCGACCTGCGGCCCGATACCGAGCTTCTCCTTGATCTTCTTCTCGATCTCGTCGGCGAGGTCGGGGTTGTCCTTGAGGAAGTTGCGGGCGTTCTCCTTGCCCTGACCGAGCTGGTCGCCCTCGTACGTGTACCAGGCGCCGGCCTTGCGGACGAAGCCCTGGTCGACACCCATGTCGATGAGCCCGCCCTCGCGGGAGATGCCGTGGCCGTAGAGGATGTCGAACTCGGCCTGCTTGAACGGCGGCGAGACCTTGTTCTTGACGACCTTGACGCGGGTGCGGTTGCCGACCGGGTCGGTGCCGTCCTTGAGGGTCTCGATCCGGCGCACGTCGAGGCGCACCGACGCGTAGAACTTCAGGGCCTTGCCACCGGTCGTGGTCTCGGGCGAGCCGAACATCACGCCGATCTTCTCGCGGAGCTGGTTGATGAAGATCGCGGTCGTGCCCGTGTTGTTGAGGGCACCGGTGATCTTGCGGAGCGCCTGGCTCATGAGACGGGCCTGGAGACCGACGTGGCTGTCACCCATCTCGCCCTCGATCTCGGCGCGCGGCACGAGGGCGGCGACGGAGTCGATGACGATGATGTCGAGGGCGCCGGAGCGGATGAGCATGTCGGCGATCTCGAGCGCCTGCTCACCGGTGTCGGGCTGGGACACGAGCAGGTTGTCGGTGTCGACACCGAGCTTCGCGGCGTACTCCGGGTCGAGGGCGTGCTCGGCGTCGATGAACGCCGCGATGCCACCGGCCCGCTGCGCGTTGGCCACCGCGTGGAGGGCGACCGTCGTCTTGCCCGAGCTCTCGGGGCCGTAGATCTCGACGACCCGGCCGCGGGGCAGCCCGCCGATGCCGAGCGCGACGTCGAGGGCGATCGACCCCGTGGGGATGACCTCGATGGGCGGACGCACGTCGTCGCCGAGGCGCATGACCGCACCCTTGCCGTGCTGCTTCTCGATCTGTCCGAGGACCACTCCCAGCGACTTCGCGCGGTCGTTCGTGACGGCTGCTGCAGCCATGTCGCACCTGCTCTTCCTGTGTCGTTCGATGTGCGCGCCCGCCGGCGACCCGTGTCCGCGGTCGGTCTCGTCGCGATCTCGGGTCAGACGCTAGGTCGTCGCACCGACAGCCGTCTGCAGCTGCCGAAGAGGCTGTGGACGAGTGCTGCGGGTGCGGCGACCTGTGGACAACAGTAGACGAACACGTGTTCGACACGGCGATCGACACGGCGACACGCCGCAGCCTTTTCGCGCACCCTCAGCCGGGCGAGCCCTCGCGTCGCATCGGGACGTGTGGGATGCCGTCCTCGTCCTCGTAGGGGTCACCGGTCACGACGAAGCCGAAGCCGGCATACCACTGCTGCAGGTACACCTGCGCGTCGAGGACGACGGGTTCGCTCCCCCAGCGAGACAGCACCTCCCGCATCATCGCGCCGGCGAGGCCACGCCCCCGGTGGGCCACGTCCGTGGCCACCCGACCGACCCGCCACTCACCGCCGTCGGCGAGCACCCGCAGGGTCGCCACGGGCGAGCCGTCAGCGTCGGCGCACCACACGTGCCACGTCCCGGGCTCGGCGTCGCGCCCGTCGAGGTCGAGGTAGGCAGCCGCCTGCTCGACGACGAACACCTCCGAGCGCAACGCCCACAACCGGTATGCGACAACCGGATCGAGGTCGGCGAAGCGCTGGACGCGGAGGTCGGGCTGCGGCTGGTCCACGAGCCCACCCTAGGCAACTGGCAGACTCCTGCGCCGTGACGATCATTGCGGCAGCGGACGGCTCGGCCCTCGGCAACCCCGGACCGGCAGGCTGGGCCTGGTACGTCGACGACGACCACTGGGCCGCGGGCGGATGGCCCCACGGCACGAACAACCAGGGCGAGCTCACCGCCGTCCTCGACCTGCTCCAGCAGACCGCGAGCTCCGACGAGGACCTCGTCATCCACTGCGACAGCAAGTACGTCATCAACTCGGTCACCCAGTGGATGCCCGGCTGGAAGCGCAAGGGCTGGCGCAAGGGTGACGGCAAGCCCGTGCTCAACGTCGAGATCATGCAGGCGCTCGACGCGGCGATGGCCGGGCGCCGCGTCCGCTTCGAGTGGGTCAAGGGGCACTCGGGCCACGTGCTCAACGAGGCGGCGGACCGGCTCGCCAACGGTGCCGCGACGGCATACCAGAAGGGCAGTGCCCCGGACCCCGGTCCCGGGTGGGCCGGCCGCGGCACGCCCGCCCCCGAGCGACCCGCTCCGAAGCCATCTGCCGCCGCGGTGGAGCCGGACCTCTTCTCGCAGCTCGCGGCGGAGTCCTCCCCCGCCTCCGAGGCCGAGCACGTCATCGCCCTCGAACGCTCCCTGTTGACCGACGAGGTCCGCAGCGACCCGGCCGCGGTCGCCGCGCTGCTCCATCCGCAGTGGACCGAGGTCGGCCGGTCGGGCCGGCTGTGGTCCCGCGAGGAGATCCTCGACGAGATCGGTCCTCTCGACGAGGAGGCGTCCCTCGACGTCCTGGCCTGTATGCCGGTCGGCCCGGACGCGATGCTCCTCACCTGGCGCTCGGTGACGGACTCGGGGTCGACCCTGCGCTCGTCGCTCTGGGTCAGGGACAAGGGCCACTGGCAGCAGCTCCACCACCAGGGCACCCCGGAGACGGCCTGACTCCACCGCGCCCTCGCGCGGCTCGGGCCGCGCTCAGGCGTGCGAGAGCAGGTCGCCGACGATCTCGGCCGCGGGGGCCTCGCGGGCGCTGCGGTGGCCGGTGCCCGCCCACAGGTGCACGAGGTCCGGCTGGCCGGTGGCCCGGCCGTGGCGGCGCAGCGGAGCCGTGAGGTGGTGCACCTGCGGGTAGGCCGCGGGAGCGACCTCGGTGAACACCTCCGTCCACGACGTCACGAGCGCTCGTGCGCTGCGCCCGGTGAAGGCCCGCGTCACGACCGTGTCCGACCGCCTCGAGAGCTCGTGGCGGTGCACCTCGGCGGTGCCGGCCTCGTGGGCCCTCAGGAACGCGGTGCCGCAGGCGACCGCGTGGGCACCGGCTGACAGAAGGGCGGCCACGTGCGCACCGTCGCCTACCCCGCCGGCGGCGATGACCGGAAGCGAGGTGAGGCGGCTGATGCCCTGGAGCAGCATCCGGGTCGGCGCCTGGTGGTGGCCGGTGTCGACAGGACCCCCACGGTGCCCTCCGGCCTCCCAGCCCTGTGCCACGACGGCGTCCACCCCGAGCTCCTCGGCCCAGGCGGTCTCGCCGGGGTCGTTGACGGTGACCCACACCTCGATGCCGGCAGCGCGGAGGCGGTCGACCACGTCGGCCGGCGGCCACGCGAAGGCGAAGGAGACGACGGGCGGACGCTCGGCGAGGACGACCTCGATCTTGGCGTCGAAGGAGTCGTCGTCGTGGATCGCCTCACCGAGCGAGACGCCAGCCTTGTCGGCCAGGGGCTGGAGCCGGGTGGCGTACTCGAGGACACGCGCCGCGCTGCCCGGCTCGTAGGGCGAGGGCGCGAAGAGGTTGACACCGAAGGGGGCACCGCCGACCGCGGCGCGCAGCAGCACGATGTCGTCGCGGAGCCGGTCCGGGGCGAGGTAGGCGCCGGCGAGGAAGCCGAAGCCTCCGGCCGCCGTGACCGCCGCCGCGAGCTCGACCGTGCTGGGACCTCCGGCCATGGGCGCGAGGACGAGCCGCCGGTCGAGGAGGGTCACCGCTCAGCCGCGCCGCGGGGCGTCGACCCGGCCGAGCCGGCGCTCCGGCGGGACGTCCATGTCGTCGCACAGGGCGAGCCACACGAGCCGGGGGTGCATGCCGTCCTCGAGCGCCTGGGCGACACTGCGACCGCCGAGGACTCCGAGGACGTGGTCTCGCGCCAGGGTCGGTGCGTAGGTCTCGCCGAACTCGTCGTTCATCAGCGTCCAGAAATGGCTGATCCGCATGGCCGCGAGTGTGTCACACCGTCCCGTCAAAACGCTGCCGCGGGCAACTCGCCGGTTCTATACTGCGTTTCCAGAACTTCCTTTGTAAGGTCATCGACATGTCGCGTGCACTGGAGCCGGACCCGAGGCGGGATCTCGTCCTCACCGCGACGACCCTCAAGGCCCTGACCCACCCCCTGCGCCCCCGGATCCTCAGCGCCCTGCGCCTCCACGGACCCGCCACCGCCTCCCGTCTGGCCGAGCACCTCGGCGTCAACACCGGTGCCACGAGCTACCACGTCCGCCAGCTCGCCGAGGCGGGGTTCGTCGTCGAGGCGACCGAGATGGGCAACGCGCGTGACCGGTGGTGGCGGGCGGCCCACGCCCGCACCTACTTCGACACCCACGACGCCGACACCGAGACGTCCGCCGCCTACCTCTCGGCCGTGGCCGCGGGCTACGCCGACAGCGCACAGCGCGCCATCGCCGAGATCGCGACCCTCCCTCCCGAGTGGGAGGACGCCGGCACCTTCAGCAACTTCACCCTGCGCCTCACCCCCGACGAGGCGGCCCGGCTCATCACCGAGCTCACTTCGCTCATCCGCGGCTACCGCCCGCACCAGGGCACGACCGACGCTCCGGACGACGCCCGCCCCGTGTCCGTCAACCTCGAGGTCTTCCTCTCCCCCGGGATGCCCACGGAGTGAGCACGCACCCGCGCCCGTCCAGGCGCAGTCTGCACGGCATGCTCCTGGCCTCGGGCGTGTCGATCGCGGGCACGCGCATCGCGACGATCGCGCTGCCGTGGCTCGTCCTCACCGAGACCGGGTCGCCGGCCTACGCCGGTCTCGTGCTCACCGCGGAGATGGCGCCGTACGTCGTCTCGAAGGCCCTGGGCGGCCCTCTCGTCGACCGCTACGGGCCTCGGCTCATCAGCATCGCCGGTGACATCCTCAGTGGCGCCTTCCTCGCCCTCATCCCGATCCTGTATGCCGTGGGCCAGCTCTCGCTGCCCGACCGGCTGCCGCTGCTGCTGGCCCTCGTGGCCCTGGCCGGTGCGGTCCGTGGTCCCGGTGACGGCGCGCGCAACGCGATGATCCCCGGGGTGGCCGACCACGTGGGGATGCCGGTCGAACGGATCACGGGCCTCGACAGCACGATCGACCGGGCCAGCGGTCTGCTCGGTGCCGGGGTGGGCGGCCTGCTCGTCGCCGGCTTCGGTGCGGCCCAGACCGTCGCCTTCACCGCGGGAGCATCGTTCATCAGCGCCCTCGTCGTGGCCACGCTCGTGCCCCACCTCCGGTCCGGGCACGCGGAGGACCAGGGCTCCTACCTCCAGCAGCTGCGCGCCGGGGTCGACTACCTGCGCGGTGACAAGCTCCTGCGCAGCATCCTGGCGATGATCGCGGTGACCAACCTGCTCGAGGCCGCCTACATCGGCGTCATGCTGCCCTCGTGGGCCTACGACAACGGCTACGACGCCAGCCTCGTCGGACTCGTCGGCGTCCTCTACGGCGGTTCGGCGGTGGCCGCCAGCGTCGTCGCCACGACCATGGCCGGTCGCTTCAGCCGCCGGACGGCCTTCCTCGCCGGCTTCACGCTCTCCGGCGCGCCTCGCTACCTCGCCCTCGCCCTCGGCGCCCCGCTCTGGCTCATCCTGGCCGCCAACGTCGTCGCCGGGCTGGGCGCGGGGTTCGTCAACCCGACCGTCAACGCGCTCTTCTTCGAGCGGGTCCCCCGGCACCTCGTCGGGCGCGTCGGCTCGCTCGCCGACGCCCTGGCATGGGTCGGCCTCCCGGTCGGCGGGGTCGTCGGAGGCGTGGCGGTGACGGCGCTGGGAGCCGCGCCGGCGCTCGGAGTCGCGGGGACGGCATACCTCGTCTCGACCGTGGTCCCGGGGGTCCGGCCGGAGTGGCGGGAGATGGACCGCTCCCGGTCGGGTGTCGGTCCCGAGTGAGAGGCTTGCCCTCTCATGACCTCTGACGTTCTCGAGCGGTTCTCCCCGGCCACGGCGACGTGGTTCCGGGACTCGTTCAGCGCGCCCACGGCCGCCCAGGCCGGGGCGTGGGAGGCGATCAGCTCGGGCCACCATGCGCTCGTCGTGGCACCGACCGGTTCGGGCAAGACGCTCTCGGCCTTCCTCTGGGCCCTCGACCGGCTGGGCACCGAGCCGGTGCCCGAGGAGCGGCTCAAGCGGTGCCGCGTCCTCTACGTCTCGCCGATGAAGGCCCTCGCTGTCGACGTGGAGCGCAACCTGCGCAGCCCGCTCGTCGGCATCGGGCACGCCGCGACCCGTCTCGGCCAGGCCCAGCCCGACATCACCGTGTCGGTGCGCAGCGGCGACACCCCCGCCAACGAGCGCCGGGCGTTCGCTCGCACCCCCAGCGACATCCTCATCACGACCCCGGAGTCGCTCTTCCTCATCCTCACCTCGCAGGCGCGCGAGGCGCTGCGCGGCGTCGAGACGGTCATCCTCGACGAGGTGCACGCCGTCGCCGGCACCAAGCGCGGCGCTCACCTCGCGCTCTCACTCGAGCGGCTCGACGCGCTGCTCGACCAGCCGGCACAGCGCATCGGGCTGTCCGCGACCGTCGAGCCCGTGGACGAGGTCGCGCGCTACCTCGCCGGGGGTCGGCCCGTCGACGTCGTGCGGCCCCCGTCCACCAAGGAGTGGGACCTCAACGTCGTGGTGCCCATCGCCGACATGTCCTCGCTCGGCGAGGTCATCGAGGACGACCTCAGCGGCCCGGCGTCGGGTGCGGAGCGGCGGGCCTCGATCTGGCCGCACGTCGAGGAGCGCATCGTCGACCTCGTGGCCTCACACCGGTCCACCCTCGTCTTCGCCAACTCCCGCCGCCTCGCCGAGCGGCTCACCGCCCGGCTCAACGAGATCTGGGACGAGCGCCTGAGCGCCGCCGCGGAGGCCGCCGAGCTCGACGGCTCGGCCGGCGAAGGCGCGGTGGCCGCAGACCAGGGCGGCCGGCACACCGGCTCGTCCCGCACCCCCGCCCAGGTCATGGCCCAGTCGGGAGCGTCGTCCGGGGCCCCGCCCGTGCTCGCCCGCGCGCACCACGGCTCGGTGAGCAAGGAGCACCGGCAGCTCATCGAGGAGGACCTCAAGGCCGGGCGCCTCCCCGCGGTCGTCGCGACGTCCAGCCTCGAGCTCGGCATCGACATGGGTGCGGTCGACCTCGTCGTGCAGGTCGAGTCGCCGCCGTCGGTGGCCAGCGGCCTGCAGCGCGTCGGTCGCGCCGGCCACCAGGTGGGGGCCGTGTCCCGTGGCGTCCTCTTCCCCAAGTTCCGCGGCGACCTCGTCCAGACCGCGGTCGTCGTCGAGCGCATGAGGGCCGGAGCGATCGAGTCGCTGCGTGTCCCGGCCAACCCCGTCGACGTGCTCGCCCAGCAGGTCGTCGCCATGACCGCCCTCGACGACTGGGCCGTCGACGACCTCGAGCAGGTCGTGCGCCGCGCGGCGCCGTTCGCCTCGCTCCCCCGCGCCATCCTCGAGTCGGTGCTCGACATGCTGTCGGGGCGCTACCCGAGCGACGAGTTCGCCGAGCTCCGCCCGCGCATCGTCTGGGACCGCGTCACCGGGGTGCTGTCGGGCCGCCCGGGTGCCCAGCGCCTCGCGGTCACCTCCGGCGGAACGATCCCGGACCGCGGCCTGTATGCCGTGTTCCTCGCCACCGGGGAGGGCACGGGGCGCCGCGTCGGCGAGCTCGACGAGGAGATGGTCTACGAGTCGCGGGTCGGTGACCTCTTCACCCTCGGCACCTCGACGTGGCGGATCGAGGACATCACCCACGACCGGGTGCTCGTGACGCCCGCGCCGGGGCAGCCCGGCCGGCTCCCCTTCTGGAAGGGCGACCAGCTCGGTCGGCCCGCCGAGCTCGGCAAGGCGGTCGGGGCCTTCGTGCGCGAGGTCGCGGCGTCGACGCCCGCCCAGGCGCGCAAGCGCGTGCGCGCAGCCGGTCTGGACGAGTGGGCGACCGACAACCTCGTCGGCTACCTCGAGGAGCAGCGAGCCGCGACCGGGCACGTCCCCGACGACCGGACGATCGTCGTCGAGCGCTTCCGCGACGAGATCGGTGACTGGCGGGTCGCCGTGCACAGCCCCTTCGGCGGGCAGGTGCACGCACCGTGGGCGCTGTGCGTCTCGGCACGCATGCGCGAACGCTTCGGCGTCGACGTCCAGGCGATGCACGGCGACGACGGCATCGTTTTCCGCCTGCCCGACCTCGAGCTCGACGGCGAGGGCGCGGGCGGACGCGGCGCTGCGGCCGAGCTCCTCGACCTCGTCCGGCTCGACCCCGACGACGTGCACGACCTCGTCACCGGCGAGATCGGCGGGTCGGCCCTCTTCGCCGCCCGCTTCCGCGAGTGCGCCTCGAGGGCACTGCTGCTGCCGCGTCGTCGCCCCGATCGGCGTCAGCCGCTCTGGCAGCAGCGCCAGCGGGCCGCCCAGCTGCTGCAGGTCGCAAGCCAGTACGCCTCGTTCCCCATCGTCCTCGAGACCGTGCGCGAGTGCGTCCAGGACGTCTTCGACGTGCCGGGCCTCACCGCCCTCATGTCGTCCATCGCCTCGCGCGAGGTGACGCTCGTCGACGTCGAGTCGTCCCAGCCCTCGCCGTTCGCGCGCTCGTTGATGTTCGGCTACGTCGCCCAGTTCCTCTACGAGGGCGACAGCCCACTCGCCGAGAAGAGGGCCGCGGCCCTCTCGCTCGACCCCACCCTCCTCGCCGAGCTGCTCGGCCGCGGCGAGGGTCTGTCGCTGCGCGACCTGCTCGACCCGGAGGCCGTGGCACGCACCGAGTCCGAGCTGCAGCGGCTCGCCGAGGAGCGTCGCTGCCGCGACGGCGAGGACGTCGCCGACCTGCTGCGCACCCTCGGGCCGATGTCGCTGCCAGAGATCGAGCGACGGACCCGCGACGGCGCGAGCGCCCGTGACCTCGGGTCCTGGCTCGTGGACCTCGAGGGCGCCCGCCGCGTCATCCGTGTGCGGATCGCCGGCGAAGAGCGCTGGGCTGCCATCGAGGACGCCTCACGGCTGCGCGACGCCCTCGGAGCCTCGCTTCCCGTCGGAGTGCCCCAGGCGTTCCTCGACCCCGTCCCGGACCCGCTCGGCGACCTCGTCGCCCGCTACGCCCGCACCCACGCGCCCTTCCCGGTCTCCGCCGTCGCCCAGTGGTGGGGCGTCGGCCCGGCCGTGGCCCTCGACGCGCTGCGCCGCCTCGTCTCCTCCGGCCGCGTCGTCGAGGGTGAGCTGCTCCCGACCGAGAGCGGGGGTGGTGTGCATGGTCTCGACTACTGCGACGCCGAGGTGCTGCGGACCCTGCGTCGTCGTTCGCTCGCGGCACTGCGCGCCGAGGTGGAGCCGGTGGCCGCCGTCGAGCTGGCGAGGTTCCTGCCGCAGTGGCAGTCGGTGGGCGGGGGCCTGCGCGGTCGCGAGGGTCTCGTCCGGGCCATCGAGCAGCTGGCCGGAGCGCTCCTGCCCGCGAGCGCCCTCGAGACGCTCGTGCTCCCCGCGCGTGTGGTCGGCTACTCCCCCGCGATGCTCGACGAGCTCATGAGCATCGGCGAGGTCGTCTGGCGGGGCCACGGCTCGCTGCCCGGGGACGACGGCTGGGTCTCGCTGCACCTCGCCGACACCGCACACCTGACGATGACGGCCCCCGACGACGCGGAGCTCGGCGACCGGGCCCAAGCCATCCTCGACGTCCTCGCCCGAGGTGGCGCCTATTTCTTCCGGGCGCTCGCCGACGCCGTCGAGGGCTCGGACTCCGAGGTCCTGGACGACCTCTGGTCGCTCGTCTGGTCCGGTCACGTCTCCGGCGACACCTTCGCCCCCGTGCGCGCACTTCTCGCCGGCGGTCGGACCGCGCACAAGCGCGCTTCCTCCGGTCCGCGGTCGACTCGGTATGCCGGCCGCGCCGGTGCGCTCGGCACCCTCGGCGGGCGGCGGGGCGCCTCCCGGCCCCTACCGGCGGTCGCGCGCTCCGCACCGGGCGCTGCGGCCGGCCGGTGGTCGCTGCTGCCCGAGGTCGAGGCGGACGCCACGGTGCGCACGCTCGCGACCGCCGAGATCCTCCAGGACCGTTACGGCGTCCTCACCCGGGGCAGCGTCGTCGCCGAGGACGTCACCGGTGGCTTCGCGGCCGTCTACCGCGTGCTCGCGGCCGCCGAGGAGTCCGGCCGGGTGCGGCGCGGCTACTTCGTCGAGTCG
The DNA here is from genome assembly GCF_044791685.1 of Knoellia locipacati. Lineage (GTDB taxonomy): Bacteria > Actinomycetota > Actinomycetes > Actinomycetales > Dermatophilaceae > Knoellia > Knoellia locipacati_A. The sequence goes on along the minus strand of NZ_CP087730.1, from coordinate 3,163,916 downwards.
CTGGGGGCTGCCCAGTTCGCCACCACCGGCGCCATCGACCGGCTGCGAGCCGGGGCGCGCACCCTCGGAGCCGCGCCCGACGCGAGCACCCAGCACGCCCTCGTGCTCGCCGCCACCGACCCGGCCAACGCCTACGGCGCGGCCCTGCCCTGGCCCGACCGGCCGGTGGCTCCGACGACGGACGACTCGGCAGGTGCCGGCCGCAAGGGTCACCAGCCGGGGCGCAAGGCGGGCGCCCTCGTCGTCCTCGTCGACGGCGACCTCGTCCTCTACGTCGAGCGCGGCGGCAAGACGCTGCTGTCGTGGACCGACGACCCGATGCGACTGCAGGCAGCAGCCGACGCCCTGGCCCTGGCCGTGCGCGAGGGCGCTCTCGGTCGGCTCACCGTCGAGAAGGCCGACGGAGACGCGTTGCTCGGCTCCGGGCATCCCCTCGTCGACGCCCTGGCGCAGGCCGGTTTCCACGCGACGCCGCGCGGCCTGCGCCTGCGGCGGTGACACCGTGACGCACGCCGCGACACGGACGCCGGAGAGGTGGACGCCGGAGAGGTGGACGCCGCCGACCTCCACGCACACGCCGACCTGCACCCGGACGCCCACGCCCACGCCGACCCGCTCGCCGGCCCAAGCGTCCAGGAGCCCCCGCGAGCTTCAGCATGCCTGAGGGCGACACGGTCTGGCGCACGGCCGACCGGCTGCACCGCGCACTGGCCGGAGAGACGATCACGCTCAGCGACTTCCGCTTCCCCGAGATCGCGACCCTCGACCTGAGAGGGAGCATCACGAGCGAGGTGGTCAGCCGAGGCAAGCACCTCCTGCACCGCGTCGACTCCGGCCTGACCATCCACTCCCACCTCAAGATGGAGGGCCAGTGGCGGGTGGCGCGTCCGGCGGATACCGCCTCGTGGCTGCGCCGCGCCGACCTGCGTGCCGCCGTGGGCACCGACACGTGGTCGGCGCTCGGGCTGCGTCTGGGGATGCTCGAGGTCCTGCCGACCGGACGTGAGGACGAGGTCGTGGGACACCTCGGCCCCGACGTCCTGGGCCCTGACTGGGACCCCAGGGAGGCTGCGGCGCGGCTGCTGGCCTCCGGCACCGTCATCGGCGCGGCCCTGCTCGACCAGCGAGTCCTCGCGGGAGTGGGGACGCTCTGGGCCTCCGAGTCGCTCTTCCTCGAGCGCATCGGACCGTGGACCGCGACGGCCGACGTCGGTCCCGAGCGCATCGACGCACTCGTGGCCCGGGCCCACCGGCTGCTCGACACGTCCCGGCACCACGCCGTCCAGTCCAGCACCGGTGTGCGCCGCAAGGGTGAGGAGCACTACGTCCACGCCCGGTCCGGGCGCCCCTGCCGCCGGTGTGGGGACCCCGTGCGGGTCGCGATGATCGGGCCACCGGGACGCGAGCGGACGATGTTCTACTGCCCCACCTGCCAGGGAGGGCTGGCACCGGGCGACGACGGTCGTCCCCAACGCCCGCTCGGGTCCGCAGGTGGCCGCGGGACTCCCTACCGGCGGGCCTGAGCCACGCGCCCGAGGATCTCCTCGACGACCGTCGACTTCGCGTCGGCGTAGTCCTGCACGTAGCGCCAGCGCTGGCCGGCGAGACGACGCTTCTCCGCCGCGTAGAGATCCCGGTCGTCGGGGTGCGAGCGCAGCCAGTCCCTCAGTCCGATCATCCGCCCGATCTCCTCGCGCCCGGTGTCCGGGGCCAGCACGTGCAGGTTGACGCCGTGCGAGTTCCCGCGCTCGATGCGTTGGTACAGGACCCGGTGCTCCAGCCAGTCGGGCTCGCGGATCTGCAGGGTGTAGCCCCGCTCGACCAGCGCCGGCACGTAGGCCTCCTCGTCGGCGGGGTCGGCCACCTGCAGGAGGATGTCGACAATCGGCTTGGCCGGCAGTCCCGGGACCGACGTGGAGCCCACGTGGTCCACGGCGAGCGCGGTGTCACCGAGGGCGTCGCGGATCTCGGCGGCGTCGGCGTCGAACAGCACCGGCCACCGTGGGTCGGGCTCGTGCAGGACGACGGCGACGGACCACGGTTCCTCCCGGCCCTGGACGTACTCGGCCGGCACGATGGGGCGGCTCAGGCCGCCGAGGCGGAGACGTCCTGCGACCGGCCGGCGACCGGGAGCGACACCGGGGCGCCGAGCGACTCGATGTGGGCGGCCCGGCGACTCACGTCGTCGAGCACGACGGACAGGGGCACGTCGAGGGCGAGGCACACCGCGGAGAGCAGCTCGGAGGAGGCCTCCTTGACGCCGCGCTCGATCTCGCTGAGGTAGCCCAGGGACACCGATGCCGCCGCGGCGACGTCACGCAGGGTGCGCCCTTGCTCCTGGCGCCGCTCGCGCAGCGCCTCACCGAGCTCGTGTCGGAGCAGGATCATGATCGGGCCTCCCTTCGTCGTGACCGGTGGTCGTCAGCCTCCACGCTACATCGAGAGGGTGACCTCTCGTCCCAGACTTCCCCGACCCGGGCTATTCCCCGGGTCGCGGCCACCCCCGCAGCAGCTCCGCGACGAGCTCGAGGACCGCATCCACCGTCGCCGCCCGCACGGCCTCCCGGTCACCCCCGAGGTGCAGCCGCCGGCTCTGGACGCCGGAGGGCCACGGGCCGTGGGCCGCGACGAAGACGGTGCCGGCCGGCATACCCTCCGCAGGTCCGGGACCGGCGACGCCCGTCGTCGACAGTCCGACGTCCGCCCCGAGAAGGCGAGCCGCTCCGGTTGCCATCTGTTCCGCCACGACGGCGTCCACCGGGCCGACCTGCCGCAGGCGCTCGACATCGACACCCAGGAGGTCGGCCTTGACGTCGGTCGCGTAGGACACGACCCCGCCCCGCACGGTGCGGGACGAGCCGGCGACAGAGGTCAGCGCCGCACAGACAAGGCCGCCGGTGAGGGACTCCGCCGTGGCCACGGTGAGACCACGGGCGACGAGCGCCCCGACGACGGCGTCGGGCGAGCTCACGTGTCGCGGCCTCGGTCTCGGGCGGCGGCCCGCGCAGCCCTCTTGGCGAGCGCGCGCGGGCTGGTCCGGCGCAGGCGGAAGGCGTCGACGGCGTAGTCGACGCCCGTGACGACGGTGACGACGAGCGCGGCGACCAGGGTGACCCACGCGACGGCGTCGAGGACCTCGGTGAGCGGCAGCGAGAAGCGCGGGATGACGAAGAAGCCGAGGGCCAGCGCCTGCAGGAGGGTCTTGACCTTGCCGCCACGCCCGGCCGCCATGACGCCGTGCCGGATCACCCAGAAGCGCATGGCGGTGATGCCCCACTCGCGAACGAGGATGACGAGGGTGATCCACCACGGGATGTCGCCGATCATCGACAGCCCGACGAGGGCCATCGTCACGAGCGCCTTGTCGGCGATCGGGTCGGCGACCTTGCCGAAGTCGGTGATGAGCCCCCGGCTGCGCGCGATGTCGCCGTCGATCCGGTCGGTGACCATGGCCACAGTGAAGACGGCGAACGCCCACCAGCGCGTGCCCGCGTCCTGCCCGTCACCCCACAGGAGCAGCCACCCGAAGACGGGCACGAGCAGCAGGCGCAGGACGGTCAGCCCGTTGGCGATGTTCCACGCGCTGGGCGCCATGCGCGCGACCGGCGAGGGCCGGTCGCTCATGTCGGTTCCGCGACGAGGTCGATGCCCTCTGTCCCCACCACCGTGGCGACCACGGTCTCCCCGACACGAGCACTGGTCCCGGTCACCCGGGTGGTCCCGTCGACGTCTGGCCCCTGGTGCTCCGCGCGCCCGACCACGCCTCGGTCGCGGCCCTCGTCGCCGGCCTCTGCGGCCTCCTCGACGAGAACGCGGACGGTCTCGCCGATCCGGTCCTCGGCACGCTGCGCGGTGAGCTCCTCGACGAGGTCGGTGATGCGCGCCACCCTTTCGGCGATCTCCTCGGCGGCCACCTTGTCCGGCAGGAGCTCGCCCTCCGTCCCGTCCTCGTCGGAGTAGCCGAACACCCCGACCACGTCGAGACGCGCTGCGGTGAGGAACGCGGCGAGCTCGTCGACCTCGTCCTCGGTCTCCCCCGGGAAGCCGACGATGACGTTGCTCCGGATGCCGGCGAGCGGCGAGCGGCGTCGAACGTCGTCGATGAGCCCCAGGAAGCTCTCGGTCCCGCCGAAGCGACGCATCCGGCGCAGCAGCGGAGCCGAGGCGTGCTGGAAGGAGAGGTCGAACCACGGCATGACCTCGGGCACCGCGACCATCGCGTCGAGCAGGCCGGGTCGCACCTCGGCCGGCTGGAGGTAGGACACGCGGACCCGCTCGATCCCCTCGATGTCGGCGAGCTCGGGCAGGAGCGCGTCCATGAGGCCGAGGTCACCGAGGTCCTTGCCGTAGGACGTGGAGTTCTCGCTCACGAGGAAGAGCTCGCGCACGCCCTCGGCGGCGAGCCAGCGCGCCTCCTCGATGACGTCGGTCGGTCGTCGGGAGACGAACGAGCCACGGAACATCGGGATCGCGCAGAACGCGCAGCGGCGGTCGCACCCCGAGGCGATCTTGAGCGGGGCCCACGGACCGGTCCCGAGGCGGGCGCGGGGGGCCGAGTGACCCGGCAGCGCCACGTCGGCCGACGCCACCTGGCGGGTCGCCGGCGACAGCGGGAGGAGCTTGCGCCGGTCGCTGGGCACGTGGCTCGGGACGCTGCCACCGTCGAGGATCGTGCGCAGGTGCGTCGACATGTCGGCGTAGGTGTCGAAGCCGAGCACGGCGTCGGCCTCGGGCAGCTCGTCGGCCAGGGTCTGGCCGTAGCGCTCGGCGAGGCAGCCCACCGCCACGACCTTCTGGGTGCGTCCGTGCTCCTTGAGCGTGGACACCTCGAGGAGGCTGTCGATGGAGTCCTTCTTGGCCTGCTCGACGAACCCGCACGTGTTGACGACCGCGACGTCGGCCTCGGCGGCGTCGTCGACCAGCGTCCACCCGCCGGCCGCCAGCCGCCCGGCGAGCTCCTCGGAGTCGACGTCGTTGCGGGTGCATCCCAAGGTGACGACGGCCACCGAACGCGTGGTCGTGTCGGGTGCAGGCATGCGCCCACTGTAGTTGCCGGACCGGGACCTCCCGCACGCGCACGAGCGTGGGAGGCCTCTAGGTTGGGGCGATGAACACGACGGCCCAGCGCATCACCGACCTCCTCGAGACGCATCCGGTCTGGGACGGCCACAACGACCTCCCGTGGGCCGCGCGCGAGCAGGTGGCGTACGACCTCGACCGCCTCGACATCGGCGGCGACGTCGCCTCGACCCACACCGACCTGCCCCGCCTGCGCCGCGGTGGCGTGGGTGCGCAGTTCTGGTCGGTCTACGTCGATGCCAAGTGGGCCGGCCAGAAGGCCGTCACGGCCACGCTCGAACAGGTCGACTTCGTCCGCACCATGACGAGCCGGTATGCCGGCGAGCTGGCTCTCGCGGTCAGCGCGGCGGACGTGCGGGCCGCCCGGGAGTCGGGACGCATCGCCTCCCTCATGGGGGCCGAGGGCGGCCACAGCATCGACAGCTCGCTCGGGGCACTGCGCATGCTGCACGCCCTCGGCGTGCGCTACCTCACGCTCACCCACAACGACAACGTGCCCTGGGCCGACTCGGCGACCGACGAGCCCGTGCTGGGGGGCCTGTCCCCCTTCGGGCGCGAGGTGGTCCGGGAGATGAACCGCATCGGCATGGTCGTCGACATCTCGCACGTCTCCGCCGACACGATGCGTCACGCGCTCGAGACCTCGGTGGCGCCGGTGATGTTCTCGCACTCGTCGGCGAGGGCTGTGTGCGACCACCCGCGCAACGTCCCCGACGACGTGCTCGCCATGCTCGCCGACAACGGCGGGGTCTGCATGGTCACGTTCGTGCCCAAGTTCATCTCGCCGGCGGTGCGCGAGTGGGACCTCGAGGCAGCCGAGGCGGCAGCCGCGGAGGACGTCCACTGGGCCGACCACACGGCATACAGCGCGTTCATCGAGCGCTACACACAGGCTCGACCACAGCCGCACGCCACGATCGACGACGTCGTCGCTCACGTCGAGCACGTACGCGAGGTCGCCGGGGTCGAGCACATCGGGCTCGGCGGCGATTACGACGGCGTGGGCCAGCTCCCGACCGGGCTCGAGGACGTCGCCGGCTACCCGCGGCTGCTCGAGGCCCTGGCCGAGCGCGGCTGGTCCGACGAGGACCTCGGCCGGCTCACGTGGAGCAACGCGCTGCGCGTGCTCGAGGGCGTGGAGGCGGTGTCACGGGAGGTGTCCGCGACCCGGGGACCGAGCAACGCCAGGATCGAGGACACCGACGTCGCGGGCGACTCCTGACCCGGGTCAGCCCCGGTTGCGCATGACGGTGAGTGCGACGAGGCGAGAGATCACCATGGCGATGTACATGACACCGCCGAGCTGCTCCAAGATCGTGACCGACCGCGCCTGGGCCCCCACGGCTCCCACATCCGAGAGACCGACACTCGTGAGGTTGGCGGCCGAGAAGAAGAGCAACTCGAGGAAGGTGCGGTTTTCGGCCTGGCTGTGACCGACAAACGACCCCGGCCACACCTCCTGGATGGCCAGGAAGAGGTAGGCGAAGGCGAAGAGCAGCACCGTGAACGCCGCACCCACCGCGAAGAGCTCGTCCTTGGTCACCCACGCGTCCTCGAACATGTAGGACACGAGCCCGTAGGCCGTGTAGAAGTAGAACATCGACAGCGCCGTGTGCGCCAGGGCGACGATGAGCGCATTCCCCGGCGACGCGACCGACCAGACCTCGAGGACGGCCGCGGGGAGACCGATGAGGATCGAGAGCCAGGTCAGCGCTGGCGTGCTGCGAACGGTGAAGACCGCGACCGTGAGGGCGCACAGGCTGAGCACCGTGAGGGCGACGCGGCCGTAATCAAGGTCCTGCAGCCATGGAAGCAGGACGATGACGAGGAGCTGGACCGCGAGAAGGAACGCAGACGGCTGCTTGCGCAGGATGGCGCCCCAGCGTTCCATCCGCGTCGGCGGCTCGCGCAGGTCGTCCCAGAGCTTGGTCTCCATCCCGCCACTCTAGGCGCGGACGCGGCGCCGGGGCCCCGACCTAGGATGACGACATGCACCACGTCGCGTGGGTCGTCGCTCCCCTGGTCCTCGTCGCCGTCATCGGCTTCAGCGCCGTCACCAAGCTCGGCAAGGGCGAGTCCCTGCGCACGATCATCCGCAACCTCGAGCTGCCCGAGTGGGTGCTGCCGCGCCAGCTCGCGCGGGCCGTCCCCGGCATCGAGCTGGCGCTCGCCGCAGGGCTGCTCACGCCGTGGCGCGCCACCTTCACGATCGCCGCAGCGGGAACGCTCGTCCTCATGCTCACCTACTGGGCGCTCATCGCCCGCGGGTTGAGCCTCACCCCCAGGCCGCACTGCGGCTGCTTCGGAGAGGTGGGCGACCAGCGCATCTCGGTCCGGACCCTCGTGCGCAACACCCTGCTCGTCGCCGCCGCGACCGCATCCCTCGCCGTCGGGCTGTCCGGGCGCACAGTGTGGTCTCTGCTCGAGGGGTCCGCCACCGGCGACTGGCTGTGGCTCGGGCTGGGCGCCCTCGCCTGCCTCGTCACCGGCCTCGTGCTGGGTGGCTCCCCGGACCCTGACGAGCCTGCCGCGACCGCGACCGCGACCGCCGCGGCTGACCCCGCGACCGAGCTCGGCGACGGGGACGACGAGGAGGACTACGTCCGCACCCCCACTCCCGTGCTCGCCATCCACGACCCGGCGTCCGGGCCGGTGACGTTGCAGGAGCTGACCCGTCGGCGTGCGCAGCTCCTCGTCTTCGTCAACTGCTACTGCGCCTCCACCAAGGAGGTCATGGCCGAGATCACCGCGTGGGACGCGCGCAGCGACCTCGTCGACGTGCGGCTCGTCTTCGCGGTCCCGATCGCCGAGAAGTTCGTCGGCCCACCGCCGCCTCGAACCCTGCTCGACCACCGGGGTCTGGCCTGGCTCGCGCTCGGGCTCCGCGGGTCACCGAGTGCGGTGCTCCTCGGTGTCGACGACCACCTCGCGGGCGGCCCGGTGTCCGGGACCGCCGAGGTGAGGGAGTTCGTCGACGACGTGGTCGACGCGCTGCAGGAGTCGGTGGCCGGGGCGGCACCCGACCCCGCCCAGGACGGTCGGCTCTCCGAGGACGCTCGGCTCACCGAGGACGGTCAGCTCACCGGCGACCGGTGAGCTCCCACGCGTCCTCGCTGTCGTCCTCGTCCTCGTCCCACGCCGCGACCTGGGGACGACGCGCGAGGTCGTCGGCCACGGCGTCCTTGCCGTAGCGGTCATGAGGGAGCTGCTGCGTCGGAGCCGACTCCTGGGGCGCCGGGTCGGCCTGGTCCCGGGCTCCCGAGCCGTCGTCCGCCTCGTTGTCGAAGGCGACCTCGGTCTCGGGCACGTCCTCACCCCGCATGAGCGCGAGCGTGGTCGGCAGGTCGTCGGGGCGCACGAGCACGTCGCGCGCCTTGGAGCCCTCGGACGGACCGACGACACCCCGTGACTCGAGCAGGTCCATGAGCCGCCCGGCCTTGGCGAACCCGACGCGCAGCTTGCGCTGGAGCATCGACGTCGACCCGAACTGTGTCGTGACGACGAGCTCGGTCGCCTGCAGCAGCAGGTCGAGGTCGTCGCCGATGTCGTCGTCGATCTGCTTCTTGGCAGCGACGACGGTGACGTCCTCGCGGTAGGTGGGCTTGAGCTGGCCGGTGACGTGGGCGACGATCTCCTGGATCTCGGACTCGGTGACCCAGGCGCCCTGGACGCGCATCGGCTTGCTCGCGCCCATCGGCAGGAAGAGCCCGTCACCCTGGCCCAGGAGCTTCTCGGCTCCCGGCTGGTCGAGGACGACGCGGCTGTCCGCGAGCGAGGACGTGGCGAACGCCATGCGACTCGGCACGTTGGCCTTGATGAGGCCGGTGACGACGTCGACGGAGGGACGCTGCGTCGCGAGGACGAGGTGGATGCCGGCGGCGCGGGCGAGCTGGGTGATGCGGACGATCGACTCCTCGACGTCGCGCGGCGCGACCATCATGAGGTCGGCGAGCTCGTCGACGACGACGAGGAGGTACGGATAGGGGTGGATGACCCGCTCCGAACCCGGCAGCGGCTGGACCTTGCCGGACTTCACCGCCTTGTTGAAGTCGTCGACGTGCTTGTAGCCGTAGGCCGCGAGGTCGTCGTAGCGCGCGTCCATCTCACGCACGACCCACTGGAGGGCCTCCGCGGCCTTCTTGGGGTTGGTGATGATCGGGGTGATGAGGTGCGGGATGCCCTCGTATGCCGTGAGCTCGACCCGCTTCGGGTCGACGAGGACCATGCGGACCTCGTCGGGGGTCGACCGCATGAGCACCGACGTGATCATCGAGTTGACGAAGCTCGACTTGCCGGAGCCGGTCGCACCGGCGACGAGGAGGTGCGGCATCTTGGCGAGGTTGGCGATGACGTAGCCGCCCTCGACGTCCTTGCCGACGCCCATGACCATCGGGTGGTGGTTGTCCCGGGCGACCCGGCTGCGGAGGACGTCGCCGAGGCAGACCATCTCCTTGTCCGGGTTCGGGATCTCGATGCCGATGGCGGACTTGCCCGGGATCGGGCTGAGGATGCGCACGTCGGCCGACGCGACGGCATACGCGATGTTCTTGGAGAGCGCGGTGACGCGCTCGACCTTGATGCCGGGTCCGAGCTCGACGATGTAGCGGGTGACCGTCGGCCCACGGGTGAAGCCGGTGACCTGGGCGTCGATGCCGAACTCGTCGAGCACCGTCGTGAGCGACTCGACGACGCGGTCGTTGGCCTCGGAGCGTTCCTTGTGCGGGGCGCCCTGCTTGAGGGCGGCGTTGTCGGGGAGCGTGTAGGTGATGTCACCGGCCAGCGACAGCTGCTCGACGCGCTGAGGGAGCGGGGTCGTCGGCGGCGCCTCGAGCCTGACCTGCTCGGCCACGGTCTTGGCGGCCGGGGCGAGGACCCCGGGTGCGGTCGGGCGCTTCTCGCCGGGGCGCGGGCCACCCTCGTCGACCTCCGCGGGCGGGGGGACGCGCCGGGACTTGCGGCCCTTGCTGTCCTCGTAGTCGACGATCGCGGCCTGTTCGTAGGCCTCGTCCCCGACCATCGGCTCGTCGCTCGAGGCGCGCGAGCGGCGCGGCTTCTTGACCGGCACCTCGTCCGTGTCGTCGGAGTCCTCGTATGCCGGCCGCCCCAGGAGCGTGGCCCGCAGGTGGTCGAGTCGCTCGGGGATCTCGTGGACGGGCGTGGCCGTGAGGACCAGCAGCCCGAAGATGCCGATGAGGATGAGCAGCGGGATGGTGCCGTAGATCGAGACCGCGGCCTCGAGCGGGCTCGAGGCGAGGAAGCCGATGATCCCGCCGCCGGCACGCATGCCGTCGGCCCCGGCCGGGGGCTCGGGGATGCCGGCGGCCACGTGGACCACGCCGCAGGCGGCGAACGCGAGGATCGCGGTGCCGATGGCCATCCGGTTGGTCGCGGGATGCTCACGCGGGGTGCGCCACAGGTGCAGGCCGAAGAGCAGCAGGACGATGGGCAGCGCGTAGCCGACGCGACCGAACGTGCCGGCCACGACGGCGTGGGTGGCCTCACCGACCATGCCGTCGAGTCCCCACCACTCCCGCGCGGCGACGACGACCGCGAGGGCGATGAGCGTGAGCCCGGCACCGTCGCGGCGGTGCTCGGGCTCGAGGTCCTGACCGACGTGCGACACCTTGCGGACGGTGCCGCCGGTGACGTGGGCCAACCCCATCCAGGCGCCCCGCACGGCCGCGACCGGCATGGGCGTGCCGCCCTTGGCCGGAGCCTTCTCGCGGGTGCTCGTGCGAGCAGGTGCGCGGCGGTTCGCCGGCCGGGAGGAGGCCGTGCGGGAACGCGCAGGTGATGTCGGACGGGAGGCCATGCTCGCACCCTAGGCCAAAGTCACCACAGACACACGTGTCACACGCGCACCACGCGCCCGCGCTCGCCCCTTTATCGGGTCACCCGATAAAGGGGTCCTCGACCCGAGTTGGCACCCCGGGTCAAGAGGACGTTTCTCGGGTGACCCGATAATGCGGCAGCCGGGCGGTGAGACTGGTGAGGCTGGTGAGGCTGATGGGGCGAGGCGGTCACGCTTCGATGACGACGGGCGGGCCCACGGAGCTCAGCGAGGCGGTCACGCCTCGATGACGACGGGGATGATCATCGGGCGACGGCGGATCTTGCGACCGACCCAGCCACCGACCGTGCGGCGCATGACCTGCTCGAGCTGGTAGGTGTCGGTCACGCCCTGTGAGGTGGCGTCGTCGAGGGCTCGGGTGAGCTGGGGCATGACGTCGTCGAAGATGACGTCATCCTCGACGAAGCCGCGCGCCGTGATCTCGGGACCGGCGACGATCTTGCCGGTCGAGGCGTCCATGACGACGATGACGGACACGAAGCCCTCGTCGCGCAGGATCCGCCGGTCCTTGAGCAGGGCGTCGTCGGCCTCGCCCACGGACGAGCCGTCGACGTAGACGTAGCCGCACTCGACCGCACCGGCGACCTTGACCTTGCCGTTGACGAGGTCGACGACGACACCGTCCTCGACGACGACGACACCCCGGGGGTGCACGCCCGTCGCGAGCGCGAGGTCGGCGTTGGCGCGCAGGTGGCGCCACTCGCCGTGCACCGGCATGACGTTGCGCGGCTTGACGATGTTGTAGCAGTAGAGGAGCTCGCCGGCACTGGCGTGGCCCGAGACGTGGACCTTGGCGTTGCCCTTGTGGACGACGTCGGCCCCGAGCCGCATGAGCCCGTTGATGACGCGGTAGACGGCGTTCTCGTTGCCCGGGATGAGCGAGGAGGCCAGGAGGACGGTGTCGCCCTCCCCCACCTCGATCTGGTGGTCGCGGTTGGCCATCCGCGACAGCGCCGCCATCGGCTCGCCCTGCGAGCCGGTGCAGATGAGCGTGACCTTGTTGTCCGGCAGGTCGCCGAGCTTCTTGAAGTCGACGAGGATCCCGTCGGGGACGTGGAGGTAGCCCAGGTCGGCGGCGATGCCCATGTTGCGCACCATCGAGCGCCCGACCATCGCGACCTTGCGGCCCGACTTCTCGGCGGCGTCGAGCACCTGCTGCACGCGATGCACGTGGGAGGAGAAGCAGGCCACGATGATCCGGCGATTGGCGTGCCGGAAGACGCGGTCGATGGCCGGCGCGATGTCCTTCTCCGGAGTCGTGAACCCCGGGACCTCGGCATTGGTGGAGTCGGTGAGGAAGAGGTCGACCCCCTCCTCGCCGAGACGGGCGAAGGCCCGCAGGTCGGTGAGCCGTCCGTCGAGGGGCAGCTGGTCCATCTTGAAGTCGCCCGTGTGGAGCAGGGTGCCGCCGGAGGTCCGCACGAACACGGCGAGCGCGTCGGGGATCGAGTGGTTGACCGCGACGAACTCGCAGTCGAAGACGCCGAAGGTCTCGCGCCCGCCCTCCTTGACCGAGAGCGTGTAGGGCTTGATCCGGTGCTCCTTGAGCTTGGCCTCGATGAGGGCCAGGGTCAGCTGGGAGCCGATGAGCGGGATGTCGGGCTTGAGGCGAAGCAGGAACGGCACGGCGCCGATGTGGTCCTCGTGGCCGTGGGTGAGGACGATCGCCTGGACGTCGTCGAGCCGGTCCTTGATGTAGCTGAAGTCCGGGAGGATGAGGTCGATGCCCGGGTGGTGGTCGTCGGGGAAGAGCACGCCGCAGTCGATGATGAGCAGCTGGCCCTTGTGCTCGATGACCGCCATGTTGCGGCCGACCTCGCCGAGGCCTCCCAGAGCGACGACGCGGACGCCGCCGTCCTTCAGAGGGGCGGGCAGGGAGAGCTCGGGGTGCGGGTGGCTCATCGCAGGCCTGCTTCCGCGAGACCCTTGCGCAGGATCTCGAGGTGCTCCGGTGGCGACTCGACGAGCGGCAGCCGCACGAACGCGGACTCGATCACCCCGAGCTCCGCCAGCGCGGCCTTGGCCATGATCGCACCCTGGGACGTCGTCATGATCGCGTCGACCGCCGGGATGAGCCGCTGGTGGATCTCGCGCGCCGTGGCGAGGTCGCCGCCGTCCACGGCGGCGATCATCGCGGCATACTCCTTGCCCGCGACGTGACCGACCACGGAGACGACGCCGACGGCACCCTGTGCGAGGTGCGCGAGCGAGAGGACGTCGTCGCCGCTGAACCAGAGGAGGTCGGTCGCCGCCATGACGTGGGTCGAGGCCCAGAGGTCGGCCTTGGCGTCCTTGACCGCGAGGATCCGCGGGTGCTCGGCCAGCGCGAGCAGCGTCTCGGTGCTGAACGCCGTGGCGGTGCGACCGGGGATGTCGTAGAGCATGACCGGCAGGTCGGTCGAGTCGGCGACGGCGCGACAGTGCGCGAGCAATCCGGCCTGGGTCGGCCTGTTGTAGTAGGGCGAGACGAGGAGCAGGGCGTCGGCGCCCACCTCGACGGCGCGAGCGGCCATGTCGATGCTGTGGGCCGTGGCGTTCGACCCGACACCGGCGGTGATCGCCGCGCGCCCACCGGCGGCGTCGACGGCGATGCGGACCGCCTCGATGCTCTCGTCGTCGGTGAGGGTGGCCGACTCCCCCGTCGTCCCGTTGACCACGATGCCGTCGTGCCCGCTCGCGATGAGGTGCTCGACAACGGCGCGCACCCCGGCCTCGTCCATCGATCCGTCGGGGCGCATGGGTGTGACCATGGCCGTGATGACCCGGCCGAAGGGGTTCGTCGTCATGGCCCTCAGGGTAGTCGCTGACGACACGGGGTCCTCCCGCCGTCGTCGGCGCACGCGGTTACGCTCTGGAGCCATGCGCCAGTACCTCGACCTCCTCGACCGCATCCTCGACGAGGGAGTCGAGAAGTCCGACCGCACCGGCACGGGCACGCGCTCGGTCTTCGGCCACCAGATGCGGTTCGACCTGTCCGAGGGTTTCCCGGTCGTCACGACCAAGAAGCTCCACCTCAGGTCGATCATCGGCGAGCTGCTGTGGTTCCTGCGTGGCGACACCAACGTGCGCTGGCTCCAGGAGCGCGGGATCTCGATCTGGGACGAGTGGGCGGACGAGCTCGGTGACCTCGGTCCGGTCTACGGCCACCAGTGGCGCTCGTGGCCCACGCCGGACGGGCGACAGGTCGACCAGATCGCCAGGGTCATCGAGTCGATCCGCACCAACCCCGACAGCCGACGCCACATCGTCAGCGCCTGGAACGTCGCCGACGTCGACGACATGGCGCTGCCTCCGTGCCACGCGCTCTTCCAGTTCTATGTGAGCCCAGCCGCCGACGGCCGGGCAGCGAAGCTGCACTGCCAGCTCTACCAGCGCTCGGCCGACGTCTTCCTCGGCGTGCCCTTCAACATCGCCTCGTACGCGCTGCTCACGATGATGGTCGCCCAGCTCACCGATCTCGAGCCCGGCGAGTTCGTGCACACGCTCGGTGACGCCCACCTCTACTCCAACCACCTCGAGCAGGCCCGCCTCCAGCTGACCCGCGAGCCGCGCCCGCTGCCGACGATGCGCATCACCCCCCGGGGCGCGATCGACGACTACGACCTCGGTGACTTCGAGCTCGTCGGCTACGACCCGCACCCGCCGATCAAGGCGCCGATCGCCGTCTGAGCAAGGCGTCCGTATGCCGGCCCACGCTGAGTGTGGGTGACGTCGGCGCACGGCGCGCTCACGGCATACGAGACGTCGTGGGTCCCACGCCCCTAGGGTGAGGCGCATGACCCAGGTGACCCTCATCGCAGCGGTCGGGCGCAACGGCGTCATCGGCTCCGACAACGACATGCCGTGGCACCTGCCGGAGGACTTCGCGTTCTTCAAGCGGACGACCATGGGCCATGCGATGGTCATGGGCCGCAAGACGTTCGACTCGATCGGGCGGGCGCTGCCGGGCCGGCGCACGATCGTCATCACGCGGCAGGCCGACTGGCACCACCCCGACGTCGAGACCGTGCACTCGCTCGACGATGCGCTGGGTCTCGCGGGCCCCGTGGGCGAGGTGTTCGTCGCCGGTGGCGGCGAGATCTACGAGCAGGCAATGCCGTTCGCGCACCGGCTGCTCATCACCGAGGTCGACCACGAGCCCGAGGGCGACGTGCGGTTCCCCGAGATCGACCCGACGGTGTGGCACGAGACGGGCCGCGAGGAGCGTGAAGGCTTCGCCTGGGTGACCTACGAGCGGTGACGCTCACCGTGCGTCCGCAACTACGGGCCGTATGCCGTTCAGCCGCCGGACGTTGACGGCCTGCGCGGGTCCACCGGACCGGTCGAGGTGAACCGCTCGCGGTGGATGTGCTCGGCGGCGATGCCCTCTCCCCCGAGCCACGCCTCGACGTCGGCGATGAGCCCCTCCGGACCGCAGAGCCACCAGTCGTCGACCCCGTCGAGGCCTCCGACGTGGGCGAGGACGCTGCGCAGCAGCAGCGGGTCGATCCGCCCATGCCGGACACCGGGCACCCGCTCCCGGCTGAGCACGTGCTCGACCCGCAGCCTGCCCTCGAAGGCAGCCTCCAGCTCGGCGAGCTCGCGCCCGAGCACGGTCGACTCACGGGTGCGGTTGGCGACGACGAGGTCCACGGTCGACCCGGGGTCCTGCTCGAGCGCCGCGGCCGCGATGGCGAGGACCGGCGTGATGCCGGAGCCGCCGACGACACCGACGTGGTGGCGCGGGCCCACGACCTCGTCGAGCACGAACTCACCGAGCGGAGGCAGCACCCCCATGACCTCGCCGACCTCGACCTCGTTGGCCAGCCACGGCGACATCCGTCCGCCCTGCACCGCAGCGGCGGCGACGCGGATGACGCCGTCGCGGCGAGCGCGGCTCGGCGGCACCCAGATCGAGTACGACTGGCGCACGTCCTCGCCGCCGACGAGCGCCCGCAGGGTGACGTACTGGCCCGCCCGGTAGTCGAGGAAGCCCGGCATCTCGCTCACGTCGAACCCGATCGACACCGCGTGCTCGGCGACCGGCTCGACCTCGGCGACCGCGAGCGGCCGGAAGGTCGGGTGTGGCTTCGAGGGACGGCGCAGCAGGGACACGCCCCCCATCCTCACAAACGCCACAGCGTTAGGCTCGACCGCGTGGCGATCACCTCACGAACCTCCGACCGGGTCACCGTCCTCACCCTCGACCGTCCGGAACGGCGCAACGCGCTCAACCACGACGCCCTCGACGAGCTCGACGCGGCCGTGGCGCGTGCAGTCGAGACCTCGAGGGCCCTCGTCGTCACCGGCGCCGGTGGCCACTTCTGTGCTGGCGCCGATCTCACCGAGCTCGAGGACGTGGGCTTCACCGACCGCCTCGACGAGGTGCTCGCCCGCCTGTCGCAGGCCCCGATCACGACGATCTCGGCGATCTCGGGGTCGTGCATGGGGCTCGGCATGCAGCTCGCGGTGGCGTCCGACCTCCGGGTCGTCAGCGACGACGCCTCGTTCGCGCTGCCCGTCGCCAGGCTCGGTCTCATGGTCAACCACTGGACGCTCGAGCGTGTCACCCGCTTCTGGGGTGAGGGTGCGGCGCGACACATGGTGCTCACCGGTGCCGTCCTCACCGCGGACGACGCGTGGCGGCTCGGGTTCACCCAGGTCCGCGGCGACCTCGACGCAGCCCTGGAGCTCGCCCGCCGCGCCGTCGACCTCGCCCCGCTGACCCAGGCCGGGTCCAAGCTGGGCTTCGACGCACACGGCGGCGACCACGCCCAGGTGGCCCGCTACGAGGCCGCCTTCGCCACCGCCTGGTCGAGCGACGACCTGAGCGAGGGGCGCTCCGCCTTCCGCGAGCGACGCACGCCGGAGTTCCAGGGCCGATGAGCCACGACCACTCCCACGAGCCCGGCCCGGTCGCCGACGCGAGCGTCCGCATCGCCAAGCCGACGGACGCACCCGCCGTGGGCGTCGTCCAGTCCGCCGTCTGGACGCAGGCGTATGCCGGCCGCGTGCCCGACGAGGTCGTCTCCCTGTTCCAGGCTCCGGCCTTCGCGAAGGCCTGGCGACAGTCGCTGGAGAGCCCGCCCGAGGGCGTGCACCGGCTCCTCGTGGCGCGTGCCGGCGAGCAGGTCGTCGGCTTCGCCGCCATCGGTCCGAGCCAGGACCCCGACTCCGGGCCCGCACGCGGCGAGGTCACCGCCATCGGCGTCCACCCGGGCGCCCGTCGCCTCGGCCACGGGTCGCGCCTGCTCAACGCGTGCGTCGACACCCTGCGCGGCGCAGGCGCCGACGACGTCGCGATCTGGGTGCTCGCCGACGACGAGGACACCCGGGCCTTCCTCGTGGCATCCGGACTCGGCCCTGACGGTGCGTTCCGCGACCGCGTCGTCTCCCCCGACGGCTCGACCCTGCGGGAGGTTCGCCTCGTCGCCTCGCTCGCGACGGACGAGACGGAGTGAGCACCGAGGCCGCCGACGCCGAAGGCGAGACGGCGGCGGCCAGTGAGCGCGGGTCCCACGCGCTGCGTGGGCCGGCAGACGAGCCGTTGGAGCACCACACACGCAGGAGCGTGGTGCGACAGTCCCTCTCGATCGGGTTGGCGACGGGCGCCTACGGGATCAGCTTCGGCGCGCTTGGGGTCGCGTCCGGCCTGAGCATCCTGCAGACCGTGGCCCTGTCGGTCCTGCTCTTCAGCGGCGGGTCGCAGTTCGCGCTCGTCGGGATCCTCGGTGCCGGTGGCACCGGGCCGGCCGCGGTGGCGACCTCGACCCTGCTCGGCGTGCGCAACGGCCTCTACGCCCTGCAGACCTCACGGGTCCTCGACGTCCACGGCCTGCGTCGGCTGTGGGCCGCCCACCTCACCATCGACGAGTCGACGGCTGTGGCGGTGGGACGCGAGGACCGGCGCGCAGGCCGGCTCGGGTTCTTCGTCACCGGCGTCACGGTGTTCGTCCTGTGGAACCTCATGACCCTGCTCGGCGCCCTCGTCGGCAACGCGCTCGGCGACCCGGAGCAGTGGGGGCTCGACGCCGCGGCTGCCGCTGCCTTCACCGCCCTGCTGTGGCCGAGACTGCGTAGCCGTGACGCCGCGGCGACGATGGTGCTCGCCATCGCGATCGCCCTCCTCGCCTCCCCGCTCCTGCCGGTGGGGGTGCCGGTCATCCTCACCGTGGTCGCTGCCGTCGTCGTGGGGCTCAGCGGCGGCGGGCGGCACGAGAAACGGGCGGAGGTGGACGAGTCGTGACGACGTGGACGGTCGTGCTGCTCGCGTCCGCGCTGGCCTATGCGACCAAGCTCGCCGGCTACCTCGTGCCCGGGGCCTGGGTCGAGGGGCCGAAGCGCAGCCGCGTGCTCACCCTGCTGCCGGTGGCCCTGCTCTCCGGGCTCGTGGCGATCCAGACGTTCGGGGGTGACGGCGGCTCGCTCCACGTCGACGCGCGACTCGCCGCGGTCGGTGCCGCCATCGTCCTGCTGCTGCTCCGGGCGAACTTCCTGCTGGTCGTCATCGGGGCGGCCGTGGTGGCCGGAGGGCTTCGCGCCCTCGGCTGGGCGGCTTAGATCCCGAGGTAGTGCTCGAGCCCCACGGTGAGACCGGGGTGATCCCCCACCGCGCGCACGGCGGCGGCGACACCGGGCATGAACGAGACCCGGTCGAACGAGTCGTGCCGGATGGTCAACATCTCGCCGGTCTGTCCGAAGAGGACCTCCTGGTGCGCCACGAGGCCGCGCAGGCGCACCGAGTGCACGGGTATGCCGTGCACTCGCGCGCCGCGGGCACCGTCCGGGTCGCTCGTCGTCGCGTCCGGGACGTCGGCGAGGCCGGCCCGCTCACGCGCGGCGCCGATGAGCTCGGCTGTCCGCGCCGCCGTCCCCGAGGGGGCGTCGACCTTGTCGGGGTGGTGGAGCTCGATGACCTCGGCGGACTCGTAGAACTCGGCGGCCTTCTGCGCGAACGCCATCATGAGCACCGCACCGATCGCGAAGTTGGGGGCGATGAGGACGCCGACGTCGGGGTGGGCCTCGAGCTGGCTGCGGAGCTCGGCGAGGCGGGAGTCATCCCACCCGGTCGTGCCCACGACGACGTCGACACCGCGGTCGACGCAGTGCGCCACGTTGGCGGGTGAGGCTGCCGGAACCGAGAACTCGACGACGACGTCCGCGCCGGCGAGGTCTCCGAGGTCGTCACCGACGTCGAAGCGCCCGACGAGCGCGAGGCCGTCCGCGGACTCCACTGCACGGCACACCTCCGAGCCCATGCGACCGGATGCGCCGATGACCGAGACCTTGGTGACTGCCACGCCTGAACTCTATCCAGTCGGTCGCGACTCTCCGCGACGCCCCGATGTGGCGGACGTGTTCACCTTGTGTTCATCTAGGGGGTACTCTTGGGTGAACAGCAGGTGAACGGCCCCGGGACGTCTCGGGACATCGACTCACCATCCGGGCCACGCACGAGGAGACACCCCATGAAGAAGGTCGCCACGACCACCACGGGTCCGGCCTGCCTGATGATGCGCTGGGTGCCGGTGACCAGGGACGGTCGCACCCGGCTGGAGATGCGCTGGAGCGCCCCCGCGACGGTGCTTCGCGTTCCCCGGACCGCCTGAGCCGACAGCCCAACCGCGACGACCCCGCCCTTGCGGCGGGGTCTCGACATGTCGAGGGCCGTGGACGACGCCTGCCCTTCCTTTCGCTGAGGGGCACAGCGGCTCCCAGCCCGTGTCGTGGCCCCCTTCCCCCGTCTCAGGGCTCCGTCGTCAAAGTTTCACCGACCTACGCCCGCACTTGGTCTTGACGACAAGTAACGTCTCCCCGGTGGAAGGCACGGGGGTGGACGAGAAGGGGTCGACGGTGGGCGATCGGACAGCTATGCCTTCTTACGTCGAGGTCTTCCGTGTCCAGGGCTTTCTCCCCGCCTTCATCGCCCTGAGCCTGTCCACGTGGGGCGACTACATCGCCCGGATCTCGGTGGCTTTCGTCGTCCGGGAGCGCACCGGCTCGGACCTCGCCATGGCAGCGACGTTCGCGGTGAGCCTGCTGCCGAGCATCCTCGGACGCAGCCTGCTCAGCCCGCTCGCCGACCGCATCCCCTACAAGCACGTGCTCGTGGGGTCCGACGTCGTCCGGGGTCTCTTCGTCGTCGCGATCATGCTGGCCGTCGGCGAGGGCAGCCACGTCGCGCTGCTCCTCGCCCTGCTCTTCGGCCTCGAGCTGTTCGGCGGTCCGGCGGGCGCCGCACACCAGATCCTGCTGACCGACCTCTTCCCCGACCGGCGCGCGTTCATGCGAGCCCGGGGCATCTCCACACTGGCCGAACAGGTCAACCAGGCGATCGGCCTCAGCGTCGGTGGCGTCATCGTGACCGCCCTCTCCGCTCGCGGCGCGCTCCTGGCCGACCTGGCGACCTTCGTCGTGTCGGCTGTCCTGTTCGCCGTCGCAGTCCGGGTCCGCCCGGTCTCCGGTGAGCCCAGCCCGGGTATCACCGGCTTCTTCCGTGACGTCGTCGGCGGGGCGCGCTACCTCGCCGGGCACCGCGTCCTCACCTTCCTGCTCTCGCTGAGCCTGGTCGCCATGTTGGGCGTCGTCGCGCCCGAGGCGGTCGCGATCCCCTACGTGCTCGACCACCAGCTGCCGGAGTGGCTCGGCGGGGTGCTCATGGCTGCACCCGTCGTCGGTGCCGTCGCCGGCGTCGTCGTCGTGGGGAGGTGGCAGCCCGAGGTCGCCACGGGACGCATCATCTCGATGGCGCTGCTCATGCCGGTCCCTCTCCTCGTCACGAGCCTGGTCCCGGTCACTGCGCAGTGGCTGCCGGTGACCTGGTTGCTCTGGTTCACGAGCGGGGTGCTCCAGGCGTTCATGCTGCCCCTTCAGGCAACCTTCGCCCTGGTGGTCGCGCCGGAGCTGCGAGGGCGCGTCATCGGACTGGCCGGAGCGGCGACGATGAGCCTGTCCGCGCTGGCCTTCCTCCTGTCCGGGTGGCTGTCCGAGACGTTCTCACCGCCAGCGGCGGTGACCATCTGCGCGGTCCTCTGCCTCGCAGGCGTCGCACTCCTGGCCGCGCGCTGGCCGCGGCAGGCGCTCGCCTCGACCGTCGACGTCGCCTTCAACGACGCGACGAAGCACCGGGACCGATGACCGAGGGTCAGGCGCCCGGGCGGTCGCGTGGCTGCCGGCCGGACCACAGCACGCCCAGGGTGCGCAGGTCCGCGGCCACGTCCTCGCGGTAGGCGGTGTAGAAGGGGTCGAAGGGCGTCCGCATGTGATAGCCCTGCACCGACTGAGCCTGGACCGACACGATGGTCCCCGCGGCTCGTGAGAAGAAGTCGCGGTGGTCGACCATCCGCAGCCGCTCGTCCCACCTCACCCGCTGGATGGAATCCGTCCGAGCCAGGTAGAGCTGCGGCGTCTTCGGGACCACGGGCAGTCCGTCGATGAGCGTCCCGTAGGCGACGAGCGGTGGGGCCGCGCCCGGGAAGAGCGCCCGGGCGTCGTGGGCCTCGACGGCCCGCCACCTCGGGAGGTCGACCCGGGTCAGGGCGACGAGGTCGACCCCGGCGTTGTCGTCGAGGTAGTTCATGGCCGCGACGAGGTCGCTGGCCGCGGTGAAGACGATGTCGTCGTCCGAGACGAAGACGTACTCGGTGCGCACTTCGTCCAGCGCGGCGTTGCGGCCCACCGGCACCCCACTGTTGAAGGGCAGGGCCACGACGTCGACACCGCGCCCGAGGTCTCGCACCGGCGTACGCGAGTCGTCGGCGACGACGATCCGCCCGTCGAAGACGGTGCGCGCGCTCGACAGGCACCGTCGCAGCACCGCGGGCCGCTCGAAGGTCTTGACCGTCATCGTGACGCGCCGTGCGACCTCGGCCCGTTCCTCGGCGGTCGCCCGACCGTGGCGCAGGCGGTCCACGGGGCGCACGACCGCCAGCTGCGTGGCCTCCGCCAGGCGGTAGCCGAGGCGCAGGGGTCCGCCGAACCGTCCACGCATCGCGCGTGTGAGCCGCTGGGTGTCCACGGTCCCTCCCTTCGTGCGGTGCGCTCCCATGATCGCGCCCCACAAGGCCGACGGGGCGGCATACCGAAAAGGTATGCCGCCCCGTCAGTGTCCCGAAGGGGACGTGGACTCACTCGTCGCCGGAGGCGTCTCCCGCGTCCGAACGCTGGCCACGGCCACGGCCACCGCGACGGCGGCTGCGCTGGCGACGCTCGCCGCGCTCCTCGCCACCCTCGGTGGACTCGCCCGACTCCTCGGAGTCGGTGTCGTTGTCGACGTCTGCGTCGACGTCGACCTCGGCGGTCACGTCGGAGGCCGGAGCGTCGTCGTCGGCCGGAGCCGACGCGTCGCTCTCGCCCTCGGCGAGCACCGCGGCGAGCGAGAGCTTGCCGCGCGGGTCGATCTCCTTGAGCTCGACCTGGACCTTCTGGCCGACCGCGAGGACGTCCTCGACAGCGTCGATCCGCTTGCCACCGACGAGCTTGCGCACCTCGGAGATGTGGAGCAGACCGTCCTTGCCCGGGAGCAGGGAGATGAACGCGCCGAAGGTCGTCGTCTTGACGACGGTGCCCAGGAAACGCTCGCCGATCTCGGGCATCTGCGGGTTGGCGATGGCGTTGATCGCCGCGCGAGCCGCCTCGGCCGACGGGCCGTCGGTGGCACCGATGTAGATCGTGCCGTCGTCCTCGATCGAGATCTGGGCGCCGGTGTCGTCCTGGATCTGGTTGATCATCTTGCCCTTTGGGCCGATGACCTCACCGATCTTGTCGACGGGGACCGTCACCGCGATGACGCGAGGAGCGAAGGGGCTCATCTCGTCGGGCGCGTCGATGGCCTCGTTCATGACGTCGAGGATGTGGAGGCGGGCCTCTCGGGCCTGGGTGAGCGCGCCACCGAGCACGTCGGCGGGGATGCCGTCGAGCTTGGTGTCGAGCTGGATGGCCGTGACGAACTCGCGGGTGCCGGCGACCTTGAAGTCCATGTCGCCGAACGCGTCCTCGGCGCCGAGGATGTCGGTGAGCGCGGCGTACTGCGTTTCACCGTCGACCTCTGCGGTGACGAGGCCCATCGCGATGCCCGCGACCGGGGCGCGCAGCGGCACACCGGCGTTGAGGAGCGACAGGGTCGATGCGCAGACCGAGCCCATCGACGTCGAGCCGTTGGAGCCGAGGGCCTCGGACACCTGACGGATCGCGTAGGGGAACTCCTCGCGGGTCGGGAGGACCGGCATGAGCGCGCGCTCGGCGAGCGCTCCGTGGCCGATCTCGCGACGCTTCGGCGAGCCGACGCGACCGGTCTCACCGGTGGAGAACGGCGGGAAGTTGTAGTTGTGCATGTAGCGCTTGCGCGTCACCGGCGACAGGGTGTCGAGCTGCTGCTCCATGCGGAGCATGTTGAGCGTGGTGACACCCATGATCTGGGTCTCGCCGCGCTCGAAGATCGCCGAGCCGTGGACGCGCGGCAGGACCTCGACCTCGGCGCTGAGGGCGCGGATGTCGGCAAGGCCACGGCCGTCGATGCGGACCTTGTCCTTGATGATCCGCTGGCGGATGAGCTTCTTCTGCACGGCGCGGTAGGCCGCCGAGACCTCCTTCTCGCGGCCGGCGAAGTCACCAGCCGTGCCCGAGCCGGACTCGGGGTTGAAGTCGCCCACGAGCTTGAGGTGGAGCCCGGACTTGATCTCGTCGAGACGGTCCTCGCGCTCCTGCTTGCCCGCGATCTGCAGCGCGGCATCGGCCTGGTCGGAGACTGCTGCCTCGACCGCGGCATACACGTCGTCCTGGTAGTCGAGGAAGACCGGGAACTCCTGGATCGGCTTGGCAGCCTTGGCGGCGAGCTCGGCCTGGGCCTCGCACAGCGCCTTGATGAACTTCTTGGAGGCCTCGAGACCCTCGGCGACGACGTCCTCGGTGGGAGCGGTCTTGCCCTCGTTCTTGACGAGGTTCCAGGTGTTCTCGGTGGCCTCGGCCTCGACCATCATGATGGCGACGTCGTCGCCCGCGACGCGGCCGGCGACGACCATGTCGAAGGTCGAGCGCTCGACGTCGGAGAACTGCGGGAAGGCGACCCACTGGCCGTCGATGAGCGACAGGCGCGTGGCGCCGATCGGGCCGGAGAACGGCAGACCGGAGATCTGCGTCGAGGCGGACGCGGCGTTGATCGCCAGAACGTCGTACTGGGCATCGGGGTTGAGCGCCAGCACGGAGATGACGACCTGGACCTCGTTGCGCAGCCCCTTCTTGAAGGTCGGGCGCAGCGGGCGGTCGATGAGGCGGCAGGTGAGGATCGCCTCGGTGGAGGGGCGGCCCTCACGACGGAAGAACGAACCGGGGATCTTGCCCGCGGCATACATGCGCTCTTCGACGTCGACCGTCAGGGGGAAGAAGTCGAAACCCTCGCGAGGGGACTTCCCGGCGGTGGTGGTGGAGAGGAGCATCGTGTCCTCGTCCAGGTATGCGGCGACTGCGCCGCCGGCCTGCTTGGCCAGGCGTCCGGTCTCGAACCGGACGGTGCGGGTGCCGAACGAGCCGTTGTCGATGGTGGCTTCGGCGAACGTGATCTCAGGACCCTCCATGGGTCCTCCTTTTCTCGAGTGTCAGTCCGTGCATCGTCGTTGTGCACGGGCGTTCTTCTGGTGCTGGTGTCGCTATGAAGTTGTGGTCCAACACATCCGAAAGAGCGGCCCTCCATGAAGGAGAGCCGCTCCGACGGAAATCCGGGGCGTCAGCGACGCAGGCCGAGCCGCTTGATCAGCGAGCGGTAGCGCTCGATGTCGATGTCCTCCAGGTAGCGGAGGAGGCGGCGGCGCTTGCCGACGAGGAGCAGCAGGCCACGACGGCTGTGGTGGTCGTGCTTGTGCTCACGGGAGTGCTCGGTGAGGTCGAGGATGCGCTGGGTGAGGAGCGCGATCTGGACCTCGGGGGAGCCGGTGTCACCCTCGGTCGTGGCGTACTCGGACATGATCTTCTGCTTGACGTCTGCGTCCAAAGGCATGGGCGACTGACTCCTTCTGGTGCGGTTGCGCGGCGCTCCCGGGCTGGTTCACCGGGGCTCTATGGGTCCGCGGCCGATTCTCACGGCGCCACAAGGTTAGCAGCGCGGGTGTCCGGCCCCTAATTGCCGCGAAGGACGGGTATGCCGGTCAGTCCCGGCACGATGACCGCGAGGGCCTCGTCGATCTCGTCGGCGCACCGGCGGGCGGCCGCTGCACCTCGCTTGTAGGGGTCGGCCACGTCCCAGGTGAGACTGTCTGGTCTGGCAACGCCGAGCGCCGAGTCGAGTGCGGCGAGGCCGGGCGCCACACCGGCCCGTCGCCCGAGGGCGTCCGCGAGCTGGCGCAGGCCGAAGACCTTCGGGGCGTGATGGGGCCACAGCTCGGTGATCCGCATCCGGTGCGCGAACTCGACCGTGATGACGACGTCGGCGGCGTCGAGGACCTCCGCACTCACGGAGCGGCTCAGGTGGCCGCGGGCGTCACCGCCGCGGGCCTCGAGCTCGCGGAGCATCGCCGGGTCCATCGGGTTGCCCGGGAAGCCGGGGACGCCCGCGCTCGAGAGGTGCAGCCCGTGCAGAGGCCCCGCCGCCGACAAGTGCGCCGCGCGCCTCTCTGCGTAGGGCGAGCGGCTGATGTTGGCCGTGCACACGAACAGGACACGCAACGGCTCCTGCGGGCGCTCGGGCCGGACTCTCACCTGGTCAGGCTATCCGCGCGGACCTGCTCCTCTCCGGCGAACGGCTGGATAGGGTGCGCTCAGACGCGCGGGCCGGTCGGCCCGCCCGGAGAGGAAGGCGCCGCACCGTGGGCGAAGTGCTTCGACTGCACGGCCTCGGGGCCGTCGTCGAGGTGACGTGCACGGGGGACGCGGGAGCGGAGCTGTTCGCGGCGATGCGGCGGCCGTGGTCGCGATGCCTCGTCGAGCCGGCGCTGCCGCCGGTCGGGGCCCCGCCCCTGGTCCTGCGCCTCGACGACGTGGCCCAGCTGACGAAGACCCTGATGCTCGCGACCCAGGACGTGACACGCGCGCTCATCGGCGCCCGGGCCGGCGAGCTGCTCATGTTCCACGCGGGCGCGGTGAGTGACCCGACCACCGGCCGCAGCGTCGTCTACGTCGCGCGCGGCGGCACCGGCAAGACGACGCTGAGCCGGCTGCTCGGCCAGCGCCTGGGGTACCTCACCGACGAGACGGTGGGGATCGACTCGTCCGGAGTGATCCATCCCTACCCGAAACCGCTCTCGGTGAGGCGGGCCGACGAGCCGACCCTCAAGGACGAGCTCTCCCCCGACGAGCTGGGCCTGCTGCCGGCGCCGGCGTCTGCCCGACTCGGTCGGATCGTCCTTCTCGAACGGAGCGCCGACACCGACACTGCGACGCTCGAGGAGCTCGACTTCATGGATGCGCTCTTCGGCCTCGCCGAGCAGTCCTCGGCCCTGCCCGCCCTCCCCCGGCCCCTACATCGTCTGGCCGAGGTCATCGACGAGGTCGGACCCCTGTCGACCCTTCGCTACGGCGAGGCGGGCCAAGCGGCCGAAGACCTCGTCCGGCTCGTCGGGGCATCCCGGTGAGGGTCCAACGTCGCGCCGACGAGGTGACCGACCTGCTCACCCGGGACGGTGTGACCGTCGTGATGGCTCGGGGCCAGCTCGTGCGACTCAGCCCTCTCAGCGCGATGATTCTCGCTCTGGCCGAGGAGCGGATCGAGTACGACGAGCTGGCCCGGCAGCTGGAGGAGCGGTTCGGCGCGCCCGAGGGTCGGTCGGCCCTGGACGCCACGAAGGACGCCGTGACGGAGATGATCCGTCTCGGCGTCCTTCGTCGGTCGAGCTGAGGGTCAGCCGCAGTCCGGCGGCAGGAAGACCTGGCAGTTCGGGTTCTGCTCCGGGGGGGTCGACGGGTAGGTCGCGGTGTCGACCGCCGGCGGGTGGTTGTCCGGCTCGAGGTTCGGGTCCTCGGTGTGGCCCCAGGGGACGCTGATCGTCACCGTGATGTCCTGGACGTTCTGCGAGTTCCCGTTCTCGCCTGCGTTGAAGATGAGTGCGATCGACTCACCCGGCTCCAGGAGGTAGGGGAACGTGACCACGTCGCCGGCATTGGGGCCGGTCGCGATGATCGCGGCCTGGAAGAACAGGGTGATGGCCGGCGCGTCCTCGGCGAACGTGATGAGGTAGCCGGTCTCGTTGTAGAGGTAGATGTCCTTGTCGGTGTTGTTCGTGATCGTCACGTCGAAGATGTAGCCCTTGACGAAGACGTTGCCGCACGAGTTGCCCGGGAGCTTGCAGGCGTCACCGAGAACGATCGTCGGCCCACCTCCGGACGCGGCGTAGGCGGGTGTGGCCACGACGAGCGGCACGGCTGGGATCGCCCACGCTGCTCCCTTGGCGATGGTGCGACGCGAGATCCGTCGTTCCTCGAGGTGCTCGGACATGTGCTTCTCCCCTGCTCAGGTCATTGGGAATACCTCGTCAAAGTAGCACCGCGGACGATGCTGTCTCGGGCGTTTCGAGAAAACCCGAAAAGACGAAAACCGTTCTGACCAGCGGGAATAGGCCCAACTGACTAGTCACGCGACGCGGCGAGCAGGCCGGTCTCGACGAGCTTGACGAGGTAGGCCTCGACGTCCTCGGCGATGACCTCACGCTTCTCCCCCACGCAGCCGGCGACAGCAGCCGCCACGTCGTCGACCCCGTCGACGGCGAACATCCAGATGAGGGCAGCCGTGCCCTCGAGAGCGACCGGAGGACCATCGGGCAGGCGCATGAGGAACACCTGCGGCAGGCCGTCCTCGTCGCGCTGGACGTGGGCGACCCTGTCCGGGACGGAGTAGGCCGTCACCGACCCCTCCTCTCACGGGCCGAGGCCCGGAACAGTGCGACCAACTCACGCGTCCCCGTTCGGGAACGGGAGAAGTATGCCGCAGCGACCTCACGCATGGTCGGAGGACGCCCCAGGCGAGTCTCCATCCGGCGCCGGTTGGGCAGGAGGAGTCGCAGCGCGGTTCGCAGGGCCGCACGTCGGGTCGGCGCCGCCTTCACCCGGGCCATCCACACCCGGGCCTGTGACCGCTCACCGGCCGACAGCGCCTTCCAGAGGTCGTACCCGGGGTGGCCGACGAACTCGTCCAGCCTGCCGGTGCCCGCGGCCAGGGCCACCTCCGCGGAGAGGTCCCCGGCGAGCTGCGCCACCTCGCCTCGCTGCTCGTCGGTGGCGTCCCACCAGCAGCGACGGATGTCGGAGTGTGCGAGTGCACCGGCCCGCGCCGCGTGCACGATGAGCAGCAGCCGCTGGGCGGCCACCGACGGGACCTGACAGCTCACGCCGGCCAGCGGGACGGCATACCGGTCCTTCCAGAGCCGGTCGAAGGCGGTCTCGGCACGGGCGGAGAAGCCCGGGAAGCGGCGGTGGACGTCGACCGGAGCCAGGAAGGGATGCACGAGGGTGGAGGCGTGCTCGAAGGCCGAGCCGTCCTCGAAGCGGTACTGGGTGGTCCAGCCGTGGGCGTGCATGAGGTCGAGGAGCCGCTGCACGTGCTCGGGCCGGACGAGGACGTCCGCGTCGATGCTCTCGCGGGGACCGTCGAGCAGGCTCTCGTCGACCGTGGGTCCCTTGATGTGGAGCAGGTCGATCCCCGCGTCCTCCGCGAGGGTCTGGAGCGACGCGTGGGCGAAGCGGATGCCCACCGACCAGGGCATCACCACGTCGTCCACACCCCGGACATTACCGAGTCCCCGGTGCCGGTGTCCGCCCGCTGGTAGCGTGCCGACGTCGGGCCCGTGGAGGGTGCAGTGTTCGCTTGACCTGGGGGTGGCACGTGAAGGTCGTCGTGACCGGCGGGGCCGGGTTCATCGGCTCCAACCTCGGCCGGGAGCTGCTCCGGCGGGACGAGGTCGACGAGGTCGTCGCGCTCGACGACCTGTCCACAGGCTCGCGTGGCAACCTCGACGGCACCGGTGTCACCCTCCTCGAGGGCACGATCCTCGATCCGGACGCCCTCGACAAGGCCTGCGAGGGCGCGAGCGCGATCGTCCACCTGGGGGCGCTGCCGTCCGTGCCGCGCTCGGTCATCGACCCCCTCGCATCGCACCACGCCAACGCGACCGGCACCCTCGAGGTGCTCCAGGCCGCGCGACGTGCCGGAGACCTCCACGTCGTCTCGGCGTCCTCGTCATCGGTCTACGGCGCGAACCGCGAGCTGCCCAAGCGCGAGACGATGCGCACCGCACCGATCTCCCCGTATGCCGTGAGCAAGCAGGCGACTGAGGCCTACACCCTGTCCTTCGGTCACACCTACGGCCTGCCGACGCTCGCCTTCCGCTTCTTCAACGTCTACGGCCCGCTCCAGGCGGCCGGACACGCGTACGCCGCGGTGCTGCCCGCGTTCATCGACGCCGCGCTGCGCGGACTCCCGCTGACGATCCACGGCGACGGTGAGCAAACCCGTGACTTCACCTACGTCGGCACGGTGACGCGGGTCATCGCCGACGCCGTCATCGGTCAGGTGACCGACCTCGAGCCGGTCAACCTCGCATTCGGGAGCCGGACCTCCCTCAACGTCGTGGTCGACGAGCTGGCCGACATCCTCGGCGCAAGACCGGAGGTCGAGCACGTCGAGCCGCGAGCCGGAGACGTGCGGGACTCGCAGGCCGACAACTCCCGGCTGCGGGGGCACTTCCCCGACGTCGCACCCGTCCCTCTGCGCGAAGGCCTGCGGGCGACCGTCGACTGGTTCCGGACGCTGCCCGACTACACCGGCTGAGCCGGCGGCGACGTGCGCCCGGTCCGCAGCCTCGTGGGGTGGCCCGAGGCCGTGACGATGGCGTTGCTCGCGCTGTGGGTCGCGTGGTCGGTGTCCACCGCGGTTCGCTCCGACTGGGGCTGGGGCCCCGCCCTCCCCTACGTCCTCTGCCCGGTCGCGCTGGCTGCCGGTGTGGCAGCCGGTGTGGCACTCCGCGCCCGCGCTGACTCGCCCGCGCTCCGGATCGCACTGCTGGTGGTCGGAGCCGCGCTCGTGCTCGGCGTGGCGCTCGTGCGTGAGCCCGGCAAGGCACCGCTCGGCTACCCCAACGCCAATGCCGCGGCCGCGGTCCAGGTGCTGGCCCTTGCCGGCCTGGCCCTGTTGTCCACGCCCACGGGCCGGCGACGTGCGCTCGTCGCCACAGGAACGCTCTGCCTCGCCGCGATCGCCCTCAACCGGTCGGCGGCGGGGGTCGTCGTGGCGGTGCCCGTCTGCCTCGTGGTGGCGGTTGCCGTGTGGCGTCGGCCGTGGCATCGCGGCTGGTCCGCACTGGCCGTCGTCGTCGGGGCGAGCACGGCGGTGATGGCGGCTGTTCTCATCGTCCGCGCTGCGCAGGCGACCACCTTCCCGGACTGGGCGGAGACGGCGTTCGACCCGGTGCGCGAGCAGCTGTGGCACGACGCGGTGTCGCTGTGGCGGGTGCATCCGGTCGCCGGCTCGGGACCCGGTGCGTTCAGTGACGCGACGGCACTGTCCCCCGATCCGGACACGATGTCCGCGCACTCGTCGGTCCTGCAGGTGGGGGCGGAGACAGGGTGGGTCGGGGTCGCTCTCCTGGCCCTCGTCGGCCTGGCCGGGCTGCTCTGGGCCGCTCGTGGCCGCGCCGCCGAGGCGGTCATCGCTTGCGCCGCGTGGACGGCGCTGCTCGTGCACTCCACCGCCGACCACCTCATCGAGTTCGGCACGGTCGTCGTCCTCGCCGGCGCGGTGCTCGGGTGGGCAGGCGCCAGCCGGACCTCAGAACAGCTCGACGTCGCCCAGGGTGAGGGCCCACTCGCGCGGTGACGGCGGCGAGGCCGCCAGCGGCCGGGTGGTGAGCAGTGGTCCCTGTCGAGGTAACGGCACCATGCCTGCCGAACGACCTGTCCTCAGA
This sequence comes from Knoellia locipacati, assembly GCF_044791685.1. Classification (GTDB taxonomy): domain Bacteria; phylum Actinomycetota; class Actinomycetes; order Actinomycetales; family Dermatophilaceae; genus Knoellia; species Knoellia locipacati_A. The sequence continues at coordinate 3,133,127 of NZ_CP087730.1, read as the reverse complement.
CCGATGGCATAGTCGGCGCCCGTCTCGTTCAGCACCCGCCGCACGAGCCGAGCACCGGTCAAGGAGTCGGGCACGAGCTGCTCGAGGATCGCCGCCTCGAGCGCGTCACCGCGACGTCGCAGCCGGAAGACGACCCCGCCGGCAGCCGGGTCCCCCTCGGACGCGAGCAGCAGCCGGTAGCGCAGTGGCCCGAAGGCCGTTCGCCAGACGAGGTAGGCCGGCGTGCGGTTCGTCCGGACGCCGGCGGACGGGGCGTGCCGGAGCAGCTCCGCGGCCACGGCGTCGTCGGCCAGCGCGACCGCGGCATCCAGACCGACCTCGGTGGGCTCGGACCACAGTGTGGCCGGCACCTTCGAGGTGGCCATCGACACGAGCGCTCCCGGGCTGCGGGGCATCACACCGACCGGCAGCCGGCGGGCCACGGTCCACCCCATCTTGAGGTAGCCCGGCCGGCTCTGGTCGTTGGGCGTGTTGAAGATGATGCCGACGCCGGACAGGGTCAGCTCGGCGACGCCCTGGAGGGTCAGGGTGCGGAAGATGCCCAGCCCCCGGTAGGCCGGGTCGGTCGCCGTGTCGACCGCGCGCACGGCCCGAAGGATCTTGCCGTCGTCCCGGAGGAACTCCCAGCGCAGGAACGTGCGGTAGCCCACGACGACCCCGTCGTGCAGGGCCACCCAGGCGGGCGAGGTGCCGAAGGCGTTCTCCCGGTGCTTCCACGACAGGAACGCCTCGTAGTGCGGGTCGTCGACCTTGCCCAGCGAGGCCCGCAGCATGGGCAGGGCGCTCGCGTCGTCGGAGGGCTCGGCCGCCCTGATGACGAGGTCCTGCGCGTTCACCGAAGTCATCGCTGCCCCCCTGCCTCGTTGGTAACCTCAGCGAGTCTAGGGCGGCGCACCAGCGCCTGCTCGGTCTTCGGCGACACGAGCACGGGAGGGCAGAAGTGGGTCCTGCGCCTGCGCCCACCGACAGGGTGCGCGTCCTGTGGCTGGTCAAGGGCCTCGGCCCGGGCGGTGCCGAGCAGCTCCTCCTCCTCGCCGCAGGCGTCGCCGACCGGTCGCGCTTCGACTACCGGATCGCCTACGTGCGTCCCGACAAGACCCACCTCGTCCCCGAGCTCGAGTCCCTCGGCCTGACGCCCGAGCGACTGGGCGCACGCTCCACCGGCCCCGGCGGGTGGGTCACGGACCTCAGGTGCGTCATGGGCGAGGTCGACGTCGTCCACGCGCACTCCCCCGTCCTCGCCTCCGCCGCGCGGCTGCTCGCTCGCACCATGCCGGCCTCGCGCCGGCCCGCGGTGGTGACGACCGAGCACAACGAGTGGACCAGCCACCGCCGGCCGACCCGGCTGCTCAACGCCGCGACGGCCCCGCTGGACGCCCACCACTGGGCCGTCTCCGAACAGGTACGCGAGACCGTCTGGCCCTCGCGCCGGGACGGCTTCGAGGTCCTCATCCACGGCATCGACCCCGAGGCCGTGCGGCCGTCGGAGGACGCGCGAGAGCGAGTTCGACGCGAGCTCGGCGTCGCGGACGACGACGTGCTCTCGCTCACCGTCGCCAACCTCCGCCGCAACAAGGACTACCCGAACCTGCTGCGCGCCGCACGCCTGGCCCTCGACCGGGACCCACGCCTGCGTTTCGCCGCCGTCGGGCAGGGACCGCTCGTGAGCGAGGTCGCGGAGATGCACGAGTCGCTCGGCCTCGGCGACCGCTTCCTGCTCCTCGGCTTCCGGCGCGACGTCCACGACCTCATGGCGGCTTCCGACGTCTTCACCCTCTCCTCTGCCCACGAGGGCCTCCCGGTCGCGGTGATGGAGGCCTTCGCGAACGGTCTCCCGGTCGTCGCCACATCGGTGGGCGGCCTGCCGCAGCAGGTCGAGGACGGCGTCCAGGGACTTCTCGTCCCGCCCGGTGATGCCGAGGCCCTCGCGGCCGCGCTGACGACCGTCGCCGGAGATGCCGAGCTGCGCCGACGGATGGGTCAGGCAGCGCGTGAGCGGTCGACGGCATACGACATCCGTCACGCCGTCACCGAGCAGGAACGCCTGTATGCCGTCCTGGCCGGCCGTCCGGCCGGCCCTGCCTAGCCGCGCAGCCCCACGGCCTTCCCGAGACGGACCGCCGCGGCATACGCCCTCTCGGGACCGAGGGCGCCGGAGAGCTTCGCGGCGAAGAACTCCGGCGGGTCGCTCTGGCGCACCGGCACCCGGCGGAGCCTCATGCGGTCGGTGTCCGGACCGTTGCGGCCGAGCTCACCCGTCGACGCGCTGCGGAACCGCGCGCGCAGGGCGTCCTCCATCGCCGGCACCGGGATCCCCCACGGGTAGGTGAAGTGCCGCGGGGTCACACCGAGCCGCTCCTCGACGAGCTCCGTGCAGCGGTCGAGGTCGGGCTCGCTCAGGACGTCCGGTCGGACGTGGCCGTGCGTGTGGTTGCCGACGGTGCAGAGTCCTGACGCGACGAGCTCGCCGAGCTGGTCCCACGTCATGCCACGGCCGGCCCGGCCCTTCGCGGTCGAGCCCTCCCAGACCATGGTGTCGCCGACATATCCGGAGGCGAGGTAGACCGTGAAGGGCAGACCCCGGTCCCTCAGGAGTGGCCAGGCGTTCGCATGGACGTCGTCGAACCCGTCGTCGAAGGTGAGGACCACCGACGGACTCGGGTCGCCGGCGTCGAGCCGGTCGAGTGCCTCGTCGAGGTGCACGACCTCGTGCCCCTCGAGCTCGTCGAGCTGCCTCTCGAAGTCGGCCGTCCCGAGGTCGAGCTCGTCCGGGGTGCCGCCCCCCACGCGGTGGTAGATGAGGAGGCTGGCTCCCTCGGCAGGAGCGCGACCCGAGGTGCGCGCGAGGACCCGCTTGACCCGGCGGCGTGCACCTCCGTCGTCATCTGCGGGCACGAGCCGGCTCCCTCACCCTCGGGGTGAACTGCTCCTGCAGCTTGTCGATGCTCGGGAGCGCGAGCAGGACGAGGAAGAACGGGATCATGAGCACGCGCTGGCGGGCGAGGATGCCGAAGTTGCCGAACCCGGAGAAGGCCCAGATGAACGCCGACGTGTAGACGAACGAGAAGGTGACGTACGGCGTGCGCCGCAGCACCCTCGGGAGCCGACGCAGCTGCGGCCAGGCCCTGACGGTGAGGTAGATGAGCAGCAGGCCCTCGAGGCTCTGCACGAACATCTGGATGTTGTGAGCCTCGACCGGGAACGGGCGGAAGAGGACGGTGACGATCGCGCCGGGAATGTCGACCGGTGAGCTCACCGGGCTGGAGTCGAACGCCGAGGTGCCCCCCTCGCTCGCCTGTTCCGAGGCGGAGTTCACCGTGTCGGACACCGCCTGCACCGAGAGGTCGTCGATCCCGAGGAAGCTCGCGGACTGGCTCGTGAGAATGAGCGCGGAGGCCCCGAGGACGACGACCCCCACGGCCTTGCTGATGATGGCGGTGCTCCGCTCGGCCGTCGGCCGGAACAGCTGGGCGACGAACAGGGCCGCGAAGAGCAGGACCGACAGGTGCGGCCGCAGCAGGGCAGTGCCCGCAGCACCGGAGAGGAGCAGGAGAAGGGCTCCGTGCTGGCGGGCGAAGAGCTTCGCCGCCCCGAGCGCCGTGACGCCGACGAAGAACATCAGCCACGCCTCCTTGCCGATGCTCGACGGCCAGAAGATCAGCGACGGGAGCACGAACATGAACACGGCATACCGCTTCTGGTTGCCGTCGGGGAGGGCGATGCAGAAGGCGCGGTAGAGGAAGTACTGGCCCCAGAAGGCGAACGCGGCGAAGACGACGAAGGCACCGAGCGGGGACGGGCCGATCACGGTGTAGAGGGCGGTCGTGATGACCTCCATCCACTGCGTGCCCTGCTTGCCGCCGAGCTCGAACGTGATGACGCCGTTGCGCCACTGCTCGTACTGGACGGCCGCGTAGAGGTTGTAGCGCTGGGCGTCGGCTGCTCCGCCGTACACGATGTACGCGACGTAGTAGCGGCTCAGGGCCCCGCCCATCTTGAGGGCGAAGCCCGCGGCGAGCAGGCCGGCGAACCACGGTTCATCGTGCTTTCTGGACACGTGCCGGATGAGGAGGGCGTTGACCAGCAGGACCAGGGGGATGACCATCGCGGCACCCCAGAAGTTGTATGACCTGGTGCCGACTGCGGCGTGGAAGACCGTGGCCACGACGACCCCGACGAGAACCGCGAGGCCCGCAGCGATCACTCCGCGCCTGGTCGTCGTGCTCATGCCGGCCTCAGGCCGAGGACGAGGTGCGGCGCGTGCGACGGCTCTCGCGCCTGCCGCGGCCCGCGTCGTCGGACTCCGCCGTCGGCTGGTCGTCGGCCACAGGTTGGTCGACCGGGAACGCCTCGTCGGGCTGCTGGGCCGGCTCGCTGGGCGCCGAGTGGTCCCCGCCGGTCAGGTCGTCGATGAGACGCGGCTCGCTCGCAACAGCGCGCGGCCGGTTCTCGGCGCGTCGGCGCGCCCGCTTCGCCTTCTTCTTGGACTGGCGGTTCTCGCCGTAGCCGTAGCCGTAGGCATCGGCGCGCTTGGCCGGTGCTCCGAGGAGGATGACGCCGCTCACGGGCACCTGGAAGCGGCCGACGAGCTCGGCCACCCGGCTTCCGGCGGGCTCGGTGAGCCGCCCGCTGCGGACGACGAGCAGGAGGGTGTCGACCATCGGGAGGATGTCGAAGACGTCACTGGCCTCGAGAAGGGGCGCGGTGTCGATGAGCACGACGTCGGCCATCCCTCGGGCCTCCTCGAGGAGATGCCCCATCCGGCTGGCGAGCGACGCCGGGTGGGCCAGACTCGTGCCTGCCGTGATGATCCGGACGCCCGGGACGCTCGTGGGGCGCACCACGGCCTGGAGCGACGCGTCGTCGCTCGGGTCGCTGAGGAAGTCGGAGATCCCGGCGCCCTGGGGCACATCGAAGATGTTGTGTGCATCGGGCGAGCGCAGGTCGGCGTCGAGGACGAGGACGCTCTGCCCGGTCTCGGCGAAGCTCGCCGCGAGGTTGGCGACCGAGGTCGTCTTGCCCTCGGCGGCGTGGGCCGACGTCACGAGGACGAGCCGTGCCCCGTCGACGCTCGGGCGCACGCCGGCCGCAGAGCGTCGAGGCGTGTAGTCGCCGGGCATGATCTGCCCGGTCGTGTGGACGAGCGCGGTGCGCGCGGCTCGGTAGCCGTCGCTGTAGATGCTCAGCGGGTCCTCGGCCACGGCGATGCTGCCGCGGGTGCGCTGGGACCGCTTGAGGCGTGGAATCTCGGCGATGATCGGCATCCGCAGGGCGTCGTGGATCTCGCCGCGGGTGCGCAGACGGGAGTCCAGGCGGTCGAGCACCAGGGCCAGGGCGAGTCCGGCGAGCAGCCCGAGCACGGTCGCGATGGCGGTCCGTGGGCCGCGGCCCGGTGGGACGACGAACCCGCCGTCGGAGTTGGCCACGGGGATGGGGGTCGCGGTCTGGAGGATGGACAGCACGACGTTCTCGGCGCCGGGCCGCGGCGCCTCCCTGAAGAACTTCACCGTCTCGGTGGCGAAGGCGTTGGCGACGGCCGCGGCCTGCGCGCCGTCCGATGCCGTGGCGCCGACCGTGATGGCCTGTGCGGCGTTGTCCGGCGTGACGGTCAGCCCTCCGGCGAGCAGGGCCGGGTCGCCGTCGTAGTCGACGGCCGCAGCAGCCCGTCTGGGGATCTCACCCGTCGTCATGTAGAGGGGGATGCGACCCATGTTGGCCGTGGGGTTCTCGACGTCGGTCGAGCCGACGAGGATCGTCGCCGTGGCCGAGTACGACCCGATCTTCTTGGTGGTGTCGGCACTCGCTGGCGTGATGAACCAGGTCACGGCACCAGCGACCAGGGCGCACAGGACGATGACGACCCACCGGTGCCGGAAGACCTTGATGTAGTCCTGAAGCGTCACTGCGTCACTCCCTGTCGTGGCCTGTCGGCCGTCCCCCGCGCCACCGTGTTCGACACTTTCGGGCCAGTGGGACAGTCCGCCGAGTTTAACCGGCGGGTCAGCGATCCACCGGTGCTTTGCCCGAACCCGCAGACGCGCACGACAACCTTTGTCAGGATGGGTGGGTCGTCACCGTCGAACCGGAGCAAGGGGGTGCACCAGCCATGCGCGTCGCCCACCTCACCACGGTCGACATGAGCCTGGCCCTGCTCCTGCCGACCGAGCTCGAGGTCGACGTCGAGGCGGGGCACGACGTCTTCGGCATCAGTGCTCCGGGCCGCTACGTCCCGCGTGTCACGGCCCTCGGCGTGACCCACGTACCGCTGACGGACCTCACCCGTGCCTGGGACGTCCGTCGTGATGCCCGCGCCTTTCGCGAGCTGGTGCGGACCCTGCGCGCCCTCGACCTGGACGTCCTGCACACCCACAACCCCAAGACCGGGGTGATGGGGCGCATCGCGGGGCGACTGGCCGGCATACCTGTCGTGGTCAACACGTGCCACGGGCTCTGGGCGAGGCCGGAGGACCGGCTGCGCAAACGGGCCTTCGTCTACGGCGCTGAGGCCCTGGCCATCCGGTTCTCGGACTACGAGCTGTTCCAGAACGAGGCCGACCACCACACGATGCGGCGGTTCCTCAGGCATGGGCGGCACGAGGTCGTGGGCAACGGTGTGGATCTCGACCGGTTCACGTTCGACCCGGAGGGCCGTCGGCGGGTGCGCGCCGAGCTGGGGGTCGCCGACGACGAGCTGCTCGTGGGGACGATCGGTCGGCGGGTCCGTGAGAAGGGGCTGGCGGAGTATGCCGCCGCGGCCACGGAGCTCGGCGACCGTGCGACGTTCGTGTGGGTGGGGCCGGAGGACACCACGGACGCCGACGCCGCCGTGCCACTTCAGGAGTCGATCCGCTTCCTGGGTGAGCGCACCGACATGCCCGCGATCTACTCGGCACTCGACGTCTTCGTCCTCGCCTCTCACCGCGAGGGTTTCTCGCGCGCGTCCATGGAGGCCGCCGCCTGCGGGACGGCGATGGTGCTCACCGACATCCGCGGCTGCCGCGAGATCGGAACCCACGAGAAGCACCTCCTCCTCACGCCGACCGAGGACGCGAAGGCCCTGACGTATGCCGTGTCGCGACTTCTCGACGACACCCACCTGCGTGACCGACTGGCCCGGGCGGCGACCGGCCGGGCGCGGGAGGCCTTCGACCAGCGCGCCGTGGCCCGGCGGTCGCTCGAGACCTACGCGTCGGTGCTGGCCTCCCGACGACGGTTCCGGCGCCGCGGCTCTGCCGGTCCCGACGAGGGCTCTGGACGTACGCTCGGAGTGGCACGACTGGGTGCGGCAGGCGCACCAGGGACCGCGACGAAGGACTCCCACCGATGACGAGGAACGGGACGAGTCGACCGTCCGCCGGCGGGTGGTCGGCCCTGTGGCGTCTCGGAGCCGGTCACCGCGGGCGCATCGCCCTGCTCGCCGTCGCCTCGTTCGGCGCGGCGATGGTCGAGGCCGCCTTCCTCGTCCTCGTCACCGGCCTCCTGCTCGCGCTCACCGGCGGTCGTGACGTCATCGGCCCGGTCGCAGGTCGCGAGCTCGACATCGAGCTGGCGCTGGTCGCAGCCGCCGTCGGGCTCGTCCTCCGGTTCGTCCTCAACATGTTGGCGCTGCGGCAGTCGGCGGCCCTGAGCGCAGTGGTGCGCACGAGCCAGCGACAGCGGCTGGCGCACGCCTACCTCGGCGCCGCCTGGTCCGTGCACCAGCGCGAACCGTCCGGTCGACTCCAAGAACTGCTCACCTCGTTCATCGCGCGGGTGCTGGTCGCGGTCACCGCAGCGATCCAGGGCCTCACCGCCGCCCTCAGCGTCGTCGCCTTCCTGGGTGCCGGCCTGGTGATCCAGCCGCTGGCCACCCTCGCGGTGCTCGTCTTCCTCGGTGTCCTGGCGGCACTGCTGGGCCCTCTGCGCCGCGCCATCCGACGAGCCGCCCTGAGGTCCAGCGAGGCGGATCTCGACTTCGCCACATCGGTGGCCGAGCTGGGTGCACTTGGTCGCGAGATGCAGGTGTTCGGCGCGCGCCGGGCCTTCCTCGAGCGCGTCGACCACCTCACGGCCGTCGCGACCGAGCGACAGCGCCGGGTGCAGGTCCTCTACGGCTCGCTCGCCCCCACGTACACCCTCTTCGCCTACGCCGCCGTCCTGGCGGCCATCACGGGCCTGTCCCTCGTCGACGCCCGTGATCTCACGACCGTCGGCGCCGTGACGCTGCTGATGCTGCGCTCACTCACCTACGGACAACAGCTCGTCTCCGTGCACGGGACGGTGGTCTCGTCCCTCCCCGCCCTCGAGGAGGTCGAGGAGACGGCGCGGCGCTACGAGTCACTGCCGGCCGCGAGCGGCACCAGGCGTCCTGATGACGTGCTGCCGATGGTCGTGGACTCCGCGAGCTTCTCGTACGACGGCGCCCGACCGACCCTCGAGGACGTGCGCTTCACCCTCGGCCACGGCGAGATCCTCGGCATCATCGGCCCATCGGGTGCGGGCAAGTCCACCGTGGCGCAGCTGCTGCTGGGGCTGCGTGAGCCCGACACGGGAACGATCTCCGTGGGTGGCGCGCCCCTGTCCGAGATGGACCGCGACTGGTGGACCGCGCACGTGTCGTTCGTGCCCCAGGACCCCGCCCTGTTCACGGGCACCGTCGCCGAGAACATCAGGTTCTTCCGCGAGGGGATCGACGACCACGACCTGCGTCGAGCGGCCGAGCAGGCCAACGTCCGCGTCGATGTCGAGGCCCTCCCCCAGGGCTTCGACACGCATCTCGGCGAACGCGGCAGCGGGCTGTCCGGCGGCCAGCGCCAGCGGCTCTCGATCGCCCGCGCGCTCGCTGGATCACCCTCACTCCTCATCCTCGACGAGCCGACCTCGGCGCTCGACGGTCACAGTGAGCAGCTCATCCGCGAGACGATCGTCGGGCTGCGCGGCCGGGTGACGGTCGTGGTCATCGCCCATCGCATGTCGACGATCGACATGTGTGACCGGATCATGGTCGTCGAGGGTGGCCGGGTGACGGCTCTGGACACCCCCGCCGCGCTCAAGTCGTCGAGCGCCTTCTACCGCCGCGCGCTCTCGACGGCGGGCCTGGTCGACGACGCCGGCGACGGTCAGGCCGCTGCAGTCGGCCGCCGCACCACGTAGACGAACGTCTCACCGACGAACACCGCGCCACGCACACCGGCACTGCGCGGCTGCGCCGGTGACGCTGCGACCCGCACGACGGACTCGGGCCCGCGCGTCGCGAAGCCCACGCGCACCCAGCCGGTGCCACGCATGCGACGGCGGAGTCGACGGGCCACCTCACGAGGTCCTCGACCCGGCTTGTCCGGCGTTGTCGTCATCGCCTCGGAAAGGACAAGGCCGTGGCGCTCGGCGAGCTCCGCGACACCGCTGGGGAAGGCGAAGAGGATGTGGTCGGTGTTCTCCCAGCAGTCGCCCCGCTGACCAGCCGCGACCCGGTGTGGCGCCCACGGGTTGGGAGTGGTGATGATGAGCTGACCGTCCTCGGTGAGCATGTCCCCGGCAGCCGTGAAGAGCATGTCGAGCGACGGGACGTGCTCGATGAGCTCACCGGCGACGATGACGTCGAAAGGCCCCGCGTCCCCCACTGGGCCGGGTCCCTGCGAGAGGTCATGGCAGACGGCGTCGAAGCCGGCGCGTCGCATGGCCTCGACCCCGTCGGGAAGCACGTCGACACCGAGGCAGCTGGCCGCGGACCCGGCCAGCCGACCGTGGAGCCAGTCCGGGGACGCCATGCGCTCGACGTCGTGCGCCACGCACCCGATGTCGAGCACCCGCTGGCCCCGGCAACGTTCGACGATGAAGCTGACGCGGTCCTCGATCGGAGCGCGCCACGCCGCCCGCAGAGTGCGGGCGCGTCGAGCGAGTGCCATCGGGTCGTTGGGGTCGTCGGCGACGTCGCTCCAGCGGGCTCCGGCGACCGGCGCCGCGAGGGCCCGGTCGTAGGCCTGTGACCTGTTGTGCCTCACGATGCTCCTTGTCCGTCCCCGATTGTCGGGCCCTGGTCACGTGGTGGCGGCGAGCACCGTGTCGTAGACCTCACGCAGTCGCTCCCCCGTGCGCTCGGGTGACCTGTCGGCGCGCACGCGTTCGGTTGCGGCCGCCAGCCCACGCCACGTGGTGGGTTCCAGTGCGGCGGTGATCTGGTCGGCCAGGCTCGCCGGGTCCGCGGGAGCGGCGACGAGCCCGGTCCCATCCTCACGCACCGAGCGGCCGAGCGCTCCCACTTCGGTGACGACGACAGGTCGGCCGTGCCCGTAGGCATCGTGGAGCACCCCCGACTGCGACGCGAACTCCGTGTAGGGCAGGGCCACCAACGAAGCGTGGGCGAACAGCTCCTGCTTTCGCTGCAGGGTCACGAAACCGATCTCGGCGATCACCCGCGGGTCGCGCGCGGCGGCCTCCTCGGCGACCTGCTCGACATCGCGGTCGCCGCGGCCGGCGATGACCAGTCGTGCATCCAGGCCGCTGAGGCGGGAGAACGCCTCCACGAGCACCGGCAGGCCTTTGTTGCGCCGCATGGCGCCGAAGAAGAGGATCGTCGGGGGCTCGTCTGCCGGAGGCGCCCCGGCCGGAGGCGCGGGAAAGACCTGGTGCTGGACGACGTGGACGCGGTCGGGGTCGACGTCGAATTCAGCGACCAGCCGAGCTGCGAGGTCTTCGTGGTGCACGACGAGACCGTCACCACGCTGGTAGAGGCGCCGAAGAACCTGGTGCTCCACGCGGCCCAGCCGCGGCTGGTGCGGGACGACGTCGTGCACGCTCAGGACGACTGGGGTGGGCAGCGGGACGACAGAGTCGGTGAACCGGTTGAGGTAGTGCAGATGAACGAGGTCGAAGTCGCCCGTTCGCCACGCCTCGCGACGCGCAGCAGCACGTCCCCAATAGGTCCGAGCGCGAGAGGGAGCCCAGAGCAGTGGGTGCACGTCTCGTTGGACGTCGGGCAGGTCACGCACGACGGTGACCTGACCGAGCCGGCCCGCCGGGGGTGCGTGGGGTCGGTCGATCACCTGCACGACGACGGAGTCCCCGGGCCTCGCGGTCGCTGCAGCCCAGCCCAGCTCCTCAGGTCGCGCGAACGGCCAGTACCAGTGGTATCGCACGGGCCATTGCTATCACGCGGACACCGCGCAGATGCCCTGCTAGCGTCCGACGCGTGAGGGGGGAACCCGAGAGCGGAACGGCGGCAGGCCAGGGCAACGTCCGGGTGTCCGTCGTCGTGCCGGTGTACAACGTCGAGGAGTACCTCGAGCAGTGCGTCACCTCCGCACTCGACCAGACCCACGAGCACCTCGACATCGTCCTCATCGACGACGGGTCCACCGACGGCAGCGGCGCCCTGTGCGACGACCTCGCACACCGGGACCCGCGAGTGCGCGTCGTGCACCAGGAGAACCGCGGGCTGAGCGCCGCACGCAACGCGGGTCTGTCCTTGGCCGACGGCGACCTCGTGACGTTTCTGGACTCGGACGACTGGTGGGACCCCACGTTCGTGGCCACCCTGGTGGAGGCACTGTCCGGGCACCCCGAAGCCGGCACCGCCGTCTCCGGGTTCGTGCGGATGCCGGGTGAAGCCTCGAGCATGCCGACGCGAACGCTCCGGCTCTACTCGGTTGACGAGTCCCTGGGGCTCTTTGCCGGTCAGCACCACACGCTGCTGACCATCTCCTGCGCGAAGCTCTTCCGGCGCGAGGTGATCCACGACGTCCGTTTCCCCGAGGGCAGGCTTCACGAGGATGAGTTCACGACCTACCGCTTCCTCGCAAGGGCCCCCGCCGTCCTGGTCCCGAAGCACCTCTACCTCTATCGACAGCGCCCGGGTGGAATCGCCTCCCAGACCCTCACGCCTGACCGGCTCCTCGATGCCGTCGAGGCCGCCGAGCAGCAGGAGCGTGACTTCCGGGCGTGGGGCCATCCTGCCGCGGCCGCGTGGGCGGGCGACCAGGCACTGCGCAAGCGCCTCCGCCTCATCAGGCTTCTGGCCTCAGCAGGTCGAACCACCGAGGCGCGGCAGCAGGAGACGGCGCTCACGGCGGCGGTGCGGACCGACGGCGAGCTGCCCCACTCCTTGGCCGTGAGGGCGCTGCGTCAGATGGCAAGGATGTCGCCGCGGGCGGCCGCGGTCGGATTCGACCTCGCCACCCGATCGCGCGCACTCATCGCCCGCGCCGGATCACCGGGGACAGCCAGGACCTGACCGATCGCGCGGTCCGCATCGTCACGGCATACGGCCTCGGCGCGTGCCCCGCGACCCACCACGAAGACCTGCGCAGGGCGGTCTTCCGCGATGCAGGGGACACCTCAGGGAGGTAGGACCCCAAGAGCTCGCGGTAGGCGTGGAGGAAGGGCTGGTTGCGCCTCCAGGCACCGGCGCCGCGGATCCGCTCGAGCTGGCGGGTCGCGTGGCGCAGGTAGGCAGCGAGGTAGGCCTGGAACTCGTCGGGCGGCCGGGTCGCTCTGGCGAACTCGATGTTGCCGCGCAGGATCGTGATGAGGTCGGGCGAGAGCGCCTTGCGTTGAACCGTGTCGGTGACGCTCCCGGAGCGCTGGCGGTGGCCGTACAGGACGGCGTCCGTCCGCGCGGTGCGACTGGCCCGCTCGAAGATCCGGGGTGTGAACGCAAGGTCCTGGTGCAGCAGCCCTTCGGGAAATCGAGGCCCGTCCTCGAAGAGGTCACGACGGAAGAGCTTGACCACTGGACCCCACTGGGGACGCACGCAGATGACGCGGAACAGCTCCTCCTCGGCAGTCGAGGTGCTGGGCACGCTCCCGCGGGTGAACGGAACGGTCTCGCCGTCACTGAACTCGACCAGCTCACCGAGGGCGATCTGCGCACCCGTCGCCTCCGCCGCCGACAGCAGCGTGCCAACGAGGTCCGGTGAGAGCAGGTCGTCCGAGTCGACGAACGTGAGGTACGCACCACGTGCCGCCTCGATGCCCACGTTCCGCGCGACCGACGAGCCCTGCGTCTCCTGGTGGATGACGCGGACCCGGTTGTCTCTCGCAGCCCACTGCTCGCAGATGACTTCGCTCCCGTCGCGCGAACCGTCGTCGACCAGGACGATGTCGAGGTTGACGTGGGACTGCGCGGCGATGCTCGCCACGCACGCGTCGAGGTAGGGCGCGACGTCGTGGACGGGAACCACCACCGTCACCAGCGGAGCTGTCACGAGGCGCTGCTCACCAGCTCGACCAAGGACTGCCGGAAGGTCTCCGGTGACTGGAAGGACAGGTCGCGGTCCGGGAGCACGCCACGCTCGAGGGGCAGCGCCGTCCAGTCGACCCGCCAGTCGGCGTCCACCCGTACGACGCCGGGCAGTCCTCGAGCCGCAGGGTGGGTGAGGATACCGATGTCACGCGAGACGACGACCGGGGAGTGCCTGAGCCCGTCGGCGATGCTCCAGCCGAAACCTTCGGTCTTGGAGAAGCAGAGGTATGCCGCGCAGTGCTCGTAGAGCCACCGCATCTCCGCCTCGCTCGGGTCCGGGACGTGGACGACTCGCGGATGGTCGCGCAACCTCTCCGGAACGTGGTTGACCACCCCCTTGTCGCTGTGGCACCAGACGATGGGCAACCTCGTCTCCTCGACCGCGCGCTCGAGGTCGTCGGTGCCCTTGATCGGGCCGTAGGGGTTGAACGCGGTGAGGTAGAACTCCGGTGGCAGCGGCACCGAGGGCTGTCGCGACTGGGCGCTCAGCGGGTACAGGGGCGGAGGCAGCAGCGTCGAGGCCACGCCGTCGGGGACGAAGGCTGCGTTGTCGGGAGCCTGCATGGCGACGTAGTCGAACGGCATGGCCATGGCCACGTCGATGGCGTTGCCGGACGGCACGAGAAGCCTCAGCCGCGCACGCACGGCGGCGTTGAGCTCCACACCCTGGTAGAGGCGGATGTGGACGTCGTAGCCCGGGAAGAGTCTCGCGCGCAGTGGGTTGAGGACGGCGGCGATCCTGCCGTTGCGCCCCACCGTGCTCTTCGAGCCGACCCACCTCCAGTGCCGTCGGTCCCACAGGTGCCGGGGCGCAGCGGGTCCGTCGGGCGTGGGACCGACGACCTTGCGCGCGACCACGTCGACGTCGTCCTCGGCGCAGGCCCGCAGGATCGACGACAACGCACGCTGGGCCCCGCCCGGTCCACCCACGGTCCCGGCACTGACGAGCACGCGAAGCCGCCCTGTCCCGGTGTACCCCACGCGCTGGACACTACCAACGCGCACGCGCTGCCACGGTGGTGTCAACGAACACAGGATGTGCCAACGGCCAGCACGGCGATCGCGCGCAGCCCTTGGACGTCCAGCCGCCGAGCCGTACCCGGTACCGCCTCGGCGGGCTCCGGCGTGGCCGGCGGACGGACGAACGACTGGACCTGCTGGGTCACAGACGCAGGTCCGACTGTGCCTTGTCGAGGACGTACTTGAGGTCGTAGATGATGTGCCCGTTCGGGTCACCGAACGCGTGCATCCGCTCCGCCCCCATCTCGACGAACTCCTGGTGCGCCACCGCCACGATCACCGCGGCGTACGCACCCTGCTCGGGCTCTTCGACGAGGTGGATGCCGTAGTGCCGCTGCGCCTCCTCCGCCCGGGCCCACGGGTCGTGGACGTCGACGTCGATCTCGTACTCGGCCAGCTCGGTCAGGATGTCGACGACGTGCGAGTTGCGCAGGTCCGGGGTGTTCTCCTTGAACGTGAGCCCGAGCATGAGGACGCGGGCCCCGCGCACCGGGATGCTCTCCTTCGTCATCCGCTTGACGAGCTGCGAGGCCACGTACGAGCCCATCGAGTCGTTGAGCCGACGCCCGGCGAGGATGATCTCCGGGTGGTAGCCGACGGCCTGGGCCTTGTGGGTGAGGTAGTACGGGTCGACGCCGATGCAGTGACCCCCGACGAGGCCCGGGCGGAAGCCGAGGAAGTTCCACTTCGAGCCGGCGGCCTGGAGCACCTCCTCGGTGTCGATGTCGAGACGGTTGAAGAGGATGGCGAGCTCGTTGATGAGCGCGATGTTGACGTCACGCTGGGTGTTCTCGATGACCTTGGCGGCCTCCGCAACCCGGATCGACGAGGCCCGGTGCGTCCCGGCCGTGATGATCGACGAGTACAGCGCGTCGACGAAGTCGGCGGCCTCGGGCGTCGAGCCGGACGTCACCTTGACGATGGTCGGGAGACGGTGCTCCTTGTCGCCGGGGTTGATCCGCTCGGGGCTGTAGCCGACGAAGAAGTCGACGTTGACGAGGAGGTGGGACAGGTCCTCGAGGACCGGCACGCACTGCTCCTCGGTCGCGCCCGGGTAGACCGTCGACTCGTAGATCACGGTGTCGCCGGGCCGCAGGACCTTCGCGATCGTCTCGGTGGCGGACAGGACCGGCGTGAGGTCGGGCTGCTTGGCCGCGTCGATGGGGGTCGGCGTCGTGACGATGTAGACGTTGCAGTCCGCGATGTCGTCCGGGTCCTCGGTGAACCGGAGACCGGTCGAGGAGGCCAGGTCGTCGTCCTCGACCTCGAGGGTGAAGTCGGTGCCCGTGCTCAGCTCCTTGACGCGCGCCCCGTTGATGTCGAAGCCGACGACATCCATCGTCCTGCCGAACTCGACGGCGAGAGGAAGCCCGACGTACCCGAGACCGACGACGGCGAGCCGCACGCCTCCGGGCAGTGCCGGGAAGGTGGAGGTGCCGGGGTGGAAGGAGGTGGTCATCGGTTTCCCTTTCCTGCAGTGGTGCTGTCGTGAAGGGGCTGTGGGTGGTCGAGCTGTTCGAGGTCGATGTGCTCCGGACGCACGTCGACGTGCTCCGGGCGCAGGTCGTGCGGCTCGAGCTGGGGCACGGACACCTGCGTGATGAGTGAGTGGGCGGTGGGCTGACCGCGCTCCTCGGTGCTGAGCAGCACCTCGTGGAGCTTCTCCCCGCTGCGCAGGCCGGTGTAGGTGATCGAGATGTCCTTGCCGGACTCCTCGATGAGCCGCCGGGCGACGGCGACGATCTGCACCGGCTCCCCCATGTCGAGGACGAGGACGTCGCCGGGCCGGCCGATCGCGGCGGCCTGGAGGACGAGCTCGCACGCCTCCGGGATCGTCATGAAGAACCGGCTCACCTCGGGGTCGGTGACGGTGACCGGGCCGCCTCTGTCGATCTGCGCACGGAAGGTGTCGAGCACCGAGCCCCGCGAGCCGAGAACGTTCCCGAAGCGGACCGAGAGGTAGCGCATGCCGGTCTGCCCGGCATACCAGGCCGTGAGGCGCTCGGCGATCCGCTTGGTCTGTCCGAGCACGCTGGTCGCGTCGGCGGCCTTGTCGGTCGAGATGTTGACGAAGTGCTGGACCCCGTTGGTGGCAGCGCACTCGAGCACGTTGCGCGTGCCGATCACGTTGGTCTTCCAGCCCTCCTCGGGGAAGCGCTC
Organism: Knoellia locipacati; assembly: GCF_044791685.1. Classification (GTDB taxonomy): domain Bacteria; phylum Actinomycetota; class Actinomycetes; order Actinomycetales; family Dermatophilaceae; genus Knoellia; species Knoellia locipacati_A. The sequence continues at coordinate 3,116,728 of NZ_CP087730.1, read as the reverse complement.
CAGCATCGGGAGGTGCTTGAGCGCGGCGGCGTGGAAGACGACCTCGGGCGCCAAACGCGCGAACACAGCGCAGACGGCGTCGCGGTCGCGGATGTCGCAGAGCACGATGTCGTCGCTGTCGAGCAGCCCGTTGCCGTCGAGGGAGAGCGCAGTCGCGTGCAGCGCGGACTCGTCGCGGTCCAGCAGCACCAGCCGGGCCGGGTCGAGCGCCCGCACCTGCCGGGCCAGCTCGGAGCCGATGGAGCCACCGGCGCCGGTGACGAGGACGACCTTGCCGGTGATCCGGTCGGCGATCTCGGAGAGGTCGGTCTCGATCGGGCGGCGTCCGAGGAGGTCGGCGACGTTGAAGGCGCGCAGGGTGTCGAGCTCGATGCGACCCGAGATCATCTCGCGCACCGGAGGCACGACGACGAGCTCGAGCCCGGCCTCCTTGCAGCGGTCGTTGACCTCCTGGAGGAGCTGCGGCGACGCCTCGGTGATCGCGAGCACGATGGCCTCGGCACCCTTGGCCCGCGCCACGGACACGAGGTCCGAGCCGAGGCCGAGGACGCGGTAGCCGCGCACCCGCAGGAAGCGCAGGGCCGGGTCGTCGTCGACGAACCCGACGATCGAGTAGGGCGGGTCGTCCGAGGAGTCGACGAGTCGGGCCAGCTGCTGACCCGCGTCACCTGCTCCGTAGACGAGGGCGGGCATGCCCGGCGCCTCGGCGTTCCTCCGGCGGTCCTGCCCCCGGGCAACCCGGAAGATCCACCGGCCGGCCGCCATGATGAGGAAGGCCAGCATCGGCATGATGAACGCGAGCCCTCGTGAGAAGAGCGGGGCCGCGATGAAGAAGGCTGCACCGAGCACGACACTGATGGCGATGACGAGCCGGCCCAGCGAGGTGACCTCGTCGAAGCTGCCGACCTTGCTGCGCCCGAGGTAGAGGTGGGTCACGAAGCCGCCGACCGCCTGGAGCACGACCGCTGCGGCGACGTAGGCAACGGCGATCGCCCACATGCGCTCGCTGAGGGTGAGCTCGTGGCGCACGAGGAGGAAGCCCCCCAGTGCGAGCACCCACGCGATGGCGTCCCAGCCGACCATGACCGTTCGCCGAGCGAGTATCTGCGATCTCGACATACCTACACCCCTGATGACCTGCCGCTTCGTCAGAACCTGACGACGTAAATCACGCTAGGGCGGGGCTCTCAGGTGCGAACGGCAAACCGGAGGAAGTGAACCCAACTGGTCAGTGGGGTGCCTGTCCTGACTAGCGGGGGACTAGTCAGGACAGGTCAGAGAGTCGCTCCGGTCGCCACTCCGGCCACAACGGTGGCGTGCACGACCGTGGATCGGAGCCGCTGCGCGGCCTCGGCTCCACTGTCTGCCCCGGCGAGCGGGTCACTGTCGATGAGCACGAGGTCGGCCAGGCTGCCTGCGCCCACGGTCGTTGCTCCGTCGACGCTCGCGGCGAGGGCCTGCGCCACCGTGAGGGTCTCCGCGGCGTTCCACTCCTCGCGGTCGTCAGCCGTACGGTGCACGGCGGCGGCCATCGCCTCCCACGGGTCGAGGGCAGCGACGGGAGCGTCCGACCCCAGGGCGAGCTGCACGCCGGCGTCGAGCATCGAGCGCAGCGGGAAGCACCGGTCGGCCCGGTCCGGCCAGCACTGGTGGGTGACGTCGCGGTCGTCGAGGAGGTGCGCGGGCTGGACGCTCGCGACGACGCGGAGGCGTGCCATCCGCTCGACGTCGTCGCTCGCGACGAGCTGGGCGTGCTCGATCGAGCCGTGGGCACCGGTGTGCGAGAAAGCATCCAGCGCGATGCCGACGGCTGCGTCGCCGATGGCGTGCACGGCGACGTCGAGCTCGTGGGCCGTTGCGGTGGCGAGCAGCTCGGCCAGCTCCTCCGGCGAGTTGTTGGGCCTCCCCCTCGGGTGCTCGAGGACGTCCGTCCCGACGTAGGGGTCGTGGCAGAACGCAGTGCGCGTGTTGAGCGAGCCGTCGCTGATGATCTTGAGGGGACCCATGGTCACGAGACCCGCCTCGTCGAGGACGTCGCCACTGCGCCGTCCGGCGGCGATGGTCTCGGCGAGCCCGCCGGCATACGTCGCCGTGCGCACGCGGAGCACAGCGAGACCGGAGTTCGAGCGCTCGGCCCACTCGGTTGCGTTGTCGGCCCACTCCATCTCGCGCACGCCGACGACGCCGCGACGCACGGCCGCGCCGAGGACCTTGGCGTATGCCGTCCGCTTGCCCTCCGCGGTCTGGGTCACCTCGTCGAGACGGGCGAAGACGGGGAACCACTCGTTCTCCTCGACGACGCCGTCGCGCGGGGGCACGCCGAGGAGCCGGAGGGCGGCTGAGTTGAGCCACCCGTGGTGGGCGTCCCCGCTGATGAGGACGACCGGTAGGTCGCCGCTCACGGCGTCGAGCTCGGCGACGGTGGGCTGACGGTCCCAGCCGGCCGTGCGGTGGCCGAAGCCCTGGATGACCGTGTCCGGTGCTCCCCCGACCCGCGCGCCGACCTCGGCGGCCACGAGCCGCACCGCGTCCTCGGGGCTCGAGGTCGAGGACAGGTCGAGGCGAGAGGCGTTGGCGGCCCACTGACCGAGGTGGACGTGCTGGTCCCAGAGACCGGGAAGGAGCCAGCGGCCCTCGGCCTCGAGGACCTCTTCGGACGCAGCGGGACGCAGCGCCGGGGCGACCTCGACCACCCGGTCGCCGACGATGCGGAGGTCCACGGCTCCGGGCGGTGCCGCCGCCCCGGCGACGGGAACGATGCGGGCCTGACGGATCAGCAGCGAGCTCACCCGGCGATCCTAGGTCGCACGTCACGTCCACGATCCACCCGATCGGGCACTGACCGAGGTGGGTGGGGTTACCGTGGAGTAGTTGCGTCGGGTTCACGTCAGGAGGACGACATGGTGCGCATGAGGCCCCACACCGTCACCCTGCACGGCCACGAGCTCTCCTACGTCGACAGCGGCTCCGGTCCGGCACTGCTCTTCATCCACGGCATCCTCGGTTCGCGTCGACAGTGGTCGCGCCTTGTCGACCGCCTGGACGACGAGCACCGCGTGCTCGTCCCCGACCTGTTCGGCCACGGCGACTCGGCCAAGCCATTGGGCGACTACTCCCTCAGCGCGCACGCCGCGACGCTCCGCGACCTCCTCGACCACCTCGGCATCGACCGGGTGACGCTGGTGGGGCACTCCCTCGGCGGCGGCATCGCGATGCAGTTCTACTACCTCTTCCCCGACCGTGTGGACCGGCTGGTGCTCGTCGCGAGCGGCGGGCTCGGGCGCGAGGTCAACTTCATCCTCCGGTCGGCCACCCTGCCCCTCGCCGAGCAGGTTCTCGGTGTCGTCGCCTCGGCACCGGTGCTCGGCAAGGTCGAGGCGGTCGGCGGGTTCGCGGCCAGGCTCGGCTGGAAGCCGGGGTCGGACCTCACCGCGATCTGGCACGGCTTCACCTCGCTCGGTGACCGGGCGAGCCGACGCGCCTTCCTCGCGACCACCCGCGCCGTCATCGACCTCGGTGGTCAGAGCATCAGCGCCCACGACCACCTCGCCGGCGTCGAGCCGATCCCGACGCTCGTCGTGTGGGGGTCCAGGGACCACATGATCCCCGCGTGGCACGCGCTCACTGCGCAACGCGCCGTGCCGCAGTGCCGGGTCGAGCTGTTCGAGGGCGCCGGGCACTTCCCCCACCTCGACGACCCGGACCGGTTCGCGCGCGTGGTCCGCGAGTTCGTCTCGGGCGCCGACGTCGAGGAACCTCCCTCGGCGGCAGGCGCGTGAGGCTCGCGCCCACATGCCCACCTCGGCCGGCGTGACCGGACGCGTGCTCCCGCGTCAGGCGCGTCGGGCGGTGGCGTCCGGACCGAGTCGCCCGCGGAGCACCGGCTGGGCCGCCGCCAGCACCAGTGCGACGACGGCGGTCGTGGCCCAGGTCCCCGTCGGGCCGAACCGCTCGAACAGCTGGGTCCCGACCAGGGGTGCAGCCACCCCGGCGAACCCCCAGCTCAGCCCGTAGGCCGCGAGGTAGCGCCCGCGCGAACCGTCGCCGGCGAGGGCGGCCACGATGCTGTAGGCGTGGCCGAGGAGAAGGACATCCCCCAGGCTCCACACCACCGTGGCACCGACGAACTGCCACGGACTGGAGGCCAGACCGTAGAGCAGGAGCCCGACCGCCAGCACGACGTAGCCGACGGTCATGGCCGCGAAGGAGTCACGGGCGAGCCCGCTGCGCCGCAGGAGCGGCTGTCCGGCCGTGAGCGTGGCTGCCGAGACGGTGAGGAGCAGGCCCAGCGTGGCGGGATCCAGGCCCCGAGCGCCGAGCGCCAGGGGCAGGGCGATCGTGATCTGGAGGTAGATCGCCGCGAAGACCGTGCCGGCGCAGAGCATCGCGAGCAGCCCACGATCGCGCCACGGGCCGGCGTCGCATCCCGCGTCGGCCCCAGGTGCCTCGCGGGACGCCACCTCGATGTTCGGTCCCCTCCTCGGCAGCAGCGCGAGGACCACGACCGCGCAGGCCAGGCAGGTGAGGGCGTCGACGACGAACAGCCAGCGCAGGTCGACGCTGGCGAGCAGGGTGGCCAACAGGCCGGCGCCCATCCCTGCCGCCGCCATCGCAGCGGCCAACAGCCCGTATGCCGCGGGTCGCTGGCCGGGCGGAGTCACGTCGGCGACCAAGGACTGGCTCGCGGGTTCATAGACCTCGAAGACGAGGCCGAGCGCGATCACCGCGACGACCGCGTGGACGAGCGAGTGCGAGGCGGCCACCGCGAGCTGGGCCATGGCCGTGGCCACGAGGCCGAGGGCGATCGTGGACCTCGCGCCCCAGCGGTCGGCCAGGCGCCCACCGACGAGGCGCGACGGGATCGTGGCCAGGCCGAACCCGGCGAGCACCCACCCCGCCTGGACCACCGACGCCTCGAGCTCGTGGACGAGGGTGACCGTGAGGAACGGGAGCGTGAAGGCCCCAAGACGGTTGACCGCCCGCGCGGCGACGAGGACCCACACGGTGCGCGGAAGAGGAGGGCGCGGGGGGACGGAGCGAGCACCGTGGGCCGTGCGTCGCTGGTCGGGGCGGCTGGGGGCGCTCGGCACGTGGGCTATCGTCCTGTCACTGGTCATCACGGTTTGCCAGTCACACCGGCACCGCCAACCTAGGAGAAGGGAGGTGACTGGTCAAATGGACTTCGACAGTCACATCGTGGCGCTGGTCGACGTCGCCACCCGCCTCGTCAACACCCACACTGGCAGCCACGCCCGAGGAGCCGAGCACACTCCCCCGACGTCACCCGCCGCCCGGGTCCGCGCGACGGCGGTGGCGCTCGCTGGCGACAGCGGCCGCGAGCCGCGGGTGACGAGAGCGGACGCCGACGCACTCGCAGCGCACGCTCAGGACCTGCGCCGGGTCTTCGACGCAGTCGACTCCGGCGACGTGACCGATGCCGCCGGGCTGCTCAACCCGATGCTCCGCGCCACGGGCGCCCGACCACAGCTCGACGTCGGTCCGGACGGGACCTGGCAGGTCCACTTCCACGGGACCGACGACAGCCTCGCCGTCGGTTGGGCCGCGGGCTGCGCGACCGGCCTGGCACTCGCCGTGGGCAGCAGCTGGGCCGGCCGGCTCGGGACCTGCGCCGCCGACCGCTGCGACCTGGTGTTCATCGACACCTCTCGCAACGGCAGCCGGCGGTTCTGCTCCACCTCCTGCCAGAACCGGACCAAGACCGCCGCCTACCGCTCGCGCGCCTCCGGCTGACGCTGCTCGCGCGGCCGACGTCGTTCGGGCGGTCGACGTCGTTGGCGCGGCCGACGCCGTGGGCGCGGCCGACGTGATTCGCCCGCACCGCGACGCGCGACTGCTGGCGCGCTCGCCCGACCGGGAGGACACTGCGCTGCATGTCGAGGACCCCACCCGAGAGCATCGCGCCGCTGTGGCGACGCGCGTGCGAGGCAGCCATCGCGTTCCGGCACGACATACCCCATCGCGCCGCGGCTCCGCAGGAGGACTACGCCACCTCCCTGCGTGGCTTCACTGCACCACTGCCCGAGACCGGCAGCGACCCGGGCGAGGTCCTCGGGGACCTCGTGCGGCTCGCCGACCCGGGCCTCATGACGCCGACCGGGCCCCGGTTCTTCGGCTGGGTCATCGGCGGGTCGCACCCCGCCGGTGTCGCGGCCGACTGGCTCACCAGCGCCTGGGGGCAGAACGCCGGGAACCACCAGGCGTCACCAGCGGCGTCAGCCGCCGAGAGCGTGGCCGCCGGCTGGCTGCTCGAGCTGCTCGACCTCCCGCGCGAGGCGTCGGTCGGCTTCGTCACCGGCGCGACCATGGCGAACTTCACCGCCCTCGGCGCTGCGCGCACTGCCGTCCTGCGAGAGGCCGGCTGGGACGTCGAGGCCGACGGCCTCTTCGGTGCACCACCCGTCACGGCGCTCATCGGCGGGGAGGCCCATGCGACGGTGTATGCCGCGCTCCAGCTTCTCGGTCTCGGTCGCGACCGCGTCGTGCGGCTGCCGGTCGATGGCCAGGGCCGGATCCTCGTGGCGGACGCCCTGGCCGAGCTGGGACGGGTAGCCCGTCCGGCCATCGTCATCCTCCAGGCAGGGCAGATCAACACCGGGGCCTTCGACGCCTTCGCCGCGCTCGTACCCGCCGCCAAGGAGGCGGGCGCGTGGGTCCACGTCGACGGGGCCTTCGGGCTGTGGGCCCGTACGTCGCAACGCACCCGAGGACTCACCGAGGGGGTCGACCGCGCCGACTCCTGGGCGGTCGACGGCCACAAGTGGCTGCAGACCCCCTACGACTGCGGCTTCGTCGTCGTCCGCGACTCCGAGGCCCACCAACGCGCCATGACGATCGCGGCGAGCTACCTGCCCACGACGGACACCGGCGACCGCGACCCGTCGCACTTCGTGCCCGAGCTGTCCCGCCGCGCCCGAGGGTTCGCGACCTGGGCGATGATCCGCACCCTCGGCCGGGACGGGATCGAGGAGATGGTGGACCGCCACTGCGCCTGCGCCCGCCTCGTGGCGGACCGGCTCCGCGCCGAACCCGGCGTCGAGGTGCTCAACGACGTCGGGCTCAACCAGGTCCTCCTCCGCTTCGGCGCAGACCTCACAGACAACGAAGGTGACCGCGTGACGCGCGAGACGATCGCGCAGATTCGCGCCGACGGGGTGTGCTTCACCGGCGGCACGTCCTGGCAGGGTCTCGAAGCCATGCGGTTCTCCATCATCGGCTTCGAGACCGACGAGGAGGAGGCGGACCGGAGTGCGGACGCCGTCCTCACGGCATACCGAGCAGTCCGAGGCAGGTCTTGATCATGTGACCATATGGTCACATAATGGTCGGGTGGATGAGGAGCAGGTCGTCTTCCGGGCGCTCGCGGACCCCACGCGCCGCGCGCTCCTCGACGCGCTCTTCGAGACCGACGGGCAGACCGTCGGCGAGCTCGTCGCCCTCTTCCCCCACGTGACCCGGTTCGCGGTGACGAAGCACCTCACCGTGCTCACCGACGCCGGCCTCGTCACGACCGAGTGGACCGGCCGGGAGAAGCACCACCACCTCAACCCGGTCCCCATCGCGCAGATCGCCGACCGCTGGGTCAGCAAGTACGCGCAACCCTTCACCCGCGCCATGCTCGACCTCAAGAGCGCCGCGGAGAGCACCACCGCCAAGGAGCAGCCATGACCGCCCAGCACGTCTACCAGGTCTACATCCGCGCCGAGGTCGAGGAGGTGTGGCGAGCCCTCACCGACCCCGAGTCGACCCGTCAGTACTTCCACGCCACCCACTGGGAGACCCCGCCCGTCGCCGGCGAGCCCTTCCACACGAGCCTCCCCGATGGACGCACCGCGGTCGACGGCGTCGTGGAGGTTGTCGACCCGCCACACCGGCTCGTCCACACGTGGCACCCCGTGTACGACGTCGAGCTCGCCGCGGAGCCGCCCAGCCGAGTCGCCTGGGAGCTGACCCGCGCCGGCGACCGGCTCACCCACCTGCGGCTCACCCACAGCGCTCTCGAGCAGTCCCCCCTGACCTCCGAGAACGTCAGGGACGGCTGGGTCTGGATCCTCGACTCGCTCAAGACCCTCCTCGAGACCGGCGCTCCGCTGCCCCGGGCGGACCTCATGCCCGAGAACGCCTGAGGGGAGCCGACGTCATGACGGGGTGGCCCGGCGTGACCAGGGCAGGGACCAGTTCGACTCATGGCGGCGAGGGCCACGCACTCCTACGCTCGACGGTGGGCCAACCGTGCGAAGGGCGCCCGGTCCGCCCGTGGAGCAACCATGATCGGTGACCACACGCCTGTCCCCACGCTGGCCGTCAAGGACCTCGGGCAGGCCCGTGAGTTCTACGAGGGCGTCCTCGGCCTCGCGCCCGGACCCGACATGCCCGGTGGCGTCGCCTACAAGGCTGGCTCCGGAGGGCTGTTCGTCTACGAGTCCGAGTTCGCCGGCACCAACCAGGCGACCGCGATGATGATGGAGGTGCCCGAGGGCGCGTTCGACCAGCAGATCTCCGACCTGCGCGGCAAGGGCGTGACCTTCGAGACCTACGACATGCCCGAGACGGAGTGGGAGGACGGGGTCGCGACGATGTCGATGGGCGACACCTCGTTCCGCAGCGTCTGGTTCCGCGACCCCGACGGCAATATCCTCAACCTCGGGACCGGGATGGGCTGAGAACGCCGTATGCCGTCCGCGCGACGTGCGCGGACGGCATACGAGCAAGCTTGCGGCACAAGGCCGCTCGCTCAGAGGTTGATCATGTGCCCGGCGATGCCCTCGATGGCCTCCTTGACCGACTCGGACAGCGTCGGGTGCGCGAAGACGTTGCGCGACACCTCGTCGGCGGTGAGGTCCCACTTCTGCGCGAGGGTGAGGACCGGGAGGAGCTCGGTGACGTCCGGGCCGATCATGTGGGCGCCGAGGATCTCGTTGTGCTTGGCGTCGGCGACGATCTTGACGAAGCCGACCGCGTCGCCCAGGCCCATGGCCTTGCCGTTGGCGCTGAAGGGGAACATCGCGGTCTTGACGTCGTAGCCCTTCTCCCTGGCCTGCGCCTCGGAGTAGCCGAACGAGCCGATCTGCGGGTGGCAGTAGGTCGCCCGCGGGACGAAGTCGTACTCGACCGGCATGGTCTCGGCCCCGGCCATCGTCTCGGCGGCGACGACGCCCTGCGCCTCGGCGACGTGCGCGAGCATGAGCTTGCCGGTGCAGTCGCCGATCGCGTAGACGTTCTCGACGTTGGTGCGGCAGTGGTCGTCGATCTCGATCGCGCCCCGCTCGCTGACCTTGACGCCGGTCGACTCGAGGCCGTAGCCCTCGAGCCGGGGGGCGAAGCCGATGGCGGAGAGGAACTTGTCGGCCTCGAGGATCTGGGAGTCACCGCCGGCGGCCGGGGAGACCGTGACCCTGACGGCGGAGCCGGTGTCCTCGACGCCGTCGACCTTGGTCGACAGGAGGACCTTGACGCCGAGCTTCTTGTAGTGCTTGAGGAGCTCCTTGGACACGTCGGCGTCCTCGGTGGGCACCATGCGGTCGAGGAACTCGACGATCGTCACGTCGACACCGAAGTTCTTCATGACGTAGGCGAACTCGACGCCGATGGCGCCCGAGCCCGCGATGACGATCGAGCCCGGGAGCTCGTCGGTGAGGATCTGCTCCTCGTAGGTGACGACGTTCTTCGAGACCTGCATGCCGGGGAGCATGCGGGTCACGGCGCCGGTGGCGATGATGAGCTTGTCGAAGGTGATGGTGCGCTTGTCCCCCGAGTTGAGCGCGACGTCCATCGAGCTCGGGCTGGTGAGCGTGCCCCACCCGTCGATCTCCTCGATCTTGTTCTTCTTCATGAGGTAGTGGACGCCCTTGACGATGCCGTCCGACACCTGGCGCGAGCGCTTGTGGGTCGGGGCGTAGGACATCGTCGCGTCACCCTCGATGCCGAACTTCGCCTTGTCGTGCTGCAGCACGTACGCGAGCTCGGCGTTCTTGATGAGCGCCTTGGACGGGATGCAGCCCACGTTGAGGCAGACGCCGCCCCAGTACTTGGACTCCACGACGGCAGCCTTGAGACCCAGCTGCGAGGCGCGGATCGCCGCGACGTAGCCACCGGGACCGGCACCGAGAACAACGAGATCGAAGTCAGCCATGGTCCAAAGCCTAGTGGGCGGCCCGATCACCGCATGACGCGGAGTGCCTCGTGGATCGAGCGCGCGACCGGCGCTGCCGTCGTGCTGCCGTGGCCTCCCTGGCTCACGGCGACGGACACGGCATACCGCGGTCTGGTGCTCGGCGCCCACGAGAGGAACCACGACGTGTCGGACCGGTCGAACACCTCGGCCGTCCCGGTCTTGCCCGACACCGGCCAGTCGGCGGGCAGGCCGGCGAACGCCTGCGCACCGGTGCCGCTGACGACCACCGCCCGCAGGGCCGCGCGCACGTAGGCCATGACGTCGCTGCGCACGGCGACCCGGCGCGAGGCCCCCGCCTCGATGGCCTCCTCCGCACCCGAGACCGGGTCCACGACCCGCACGCCCACCCGAGGTGCCCGCACCACTCCCCCGTTGGCGATGGCGGCGTAGGCGACGCCCATCTGGAGCGGGGTCGTGGCGACGTCGCCCTGACCGATCGAGAAGTTCGCCGCGTCGCCCGCGCGGAACTGCGCGCCGCTCTCGCAGTTCTCGCGCGCGAGCGAGGTGAGGTATGCCGCCCGGGTCGGGTCGTCGCGCGCGACCTCCGGGTAGCCGGACTTCGCCCTCGCGCACGTCTCGTCCCTGGTGTCCTCCCAGACCTGCCGCTTCCAGGTGCGGTCGGGGATGCGCCCGGCGCTCTCGTCCGGGAGATCGATGCCGGTGCGGGCGCCGAGCCCGAAGTCCCGGACGGTCGCGATGAACGGGTCCTTCGCGTCCTTGCCCTCGAGCCCGCCGAGCGCCAGCCACGAGCGGTAGGCGACGTCGTAGAACACGGTGTCGCACGACACCTCGAGCGCCCTGTGGAAGGTGATGGGCCCGTAGCCGCGCGACTCGAAGTTGCGGAACGACCGGTTGCCGATCCGGTAGCTCGACCCGCACTCGTAGGTCCGCTCGAGCGAGTTGCCGGCCGCCACGGCCGCCGGGACGCTCAGGGCCTTGAGCGTGGAGGCCGGCGCCATGGCGGAGCCGGTGACCCGCGAGAGCAGCGGCGTGCCGGCGGTGGGTCCGGTGAGCGCGGCGTACTGCTTGGCCGAGATGCCCCCGGTCCACACGTTGGGGTCGTAGGTGGGTGCGCTCGCCGACGCCACCACCTGGCCGGTGGCCACGTCGAGCACCACGGCGCCGCCGGAGTCCGCGGGTTGCCCCCGCTTGCGGGCCGCCGCCATCTCGCGCGCCAGAGCCCTCTCGGTCGCCGCCTGCACGCCCGCATCGATGCTGGTGACGAGGTCGCGACCCGGGATCGGGTCGACGCGCGACACGACGCCGGTCACCAGGCCACGTGGGTCGACGGACACGACCGTCCCGCCCGGGGTGCCTCGCAGGAGCGTGTCGTACTGCTGCTCTAGGCCTGCCCGGCCGACGAGATCGTCCGCGGTGACGGCACCCGACGAGCCGGTGACCTCCTCCTGCGTCGCCCGTCCGAGGTAGCCGAGGACGTGCGCCGCGTTGACCCCCAAGGGCGCCGGGTAGCGGCGCACCGGCACCGCCTCCACCGCGATGCCCGGGAACTCGTCCGGGCGCTCGACCAGGCTGAGGGCCCGCTGGGGGTCGACCCCTGCGGCGACGGGGATCGGGACCTGGGGAGAGCCGGCCCAGCACGCCGGTGCCGGTGGAGCGCCCTCCTCACCGCACAGGTGTGTGCGGGCCAGCAGCTCGTCGAGCGGCCGGTCGACCGCTCGAGCCACCCGTGCCAGGAGCGCTCGGGCGCCGTCCTCGCTCTCGGCGACCACGCGGCGTTCGAGGGTGACGACGGTGACCGAGGTGTTGTCGGCGAGGGCCTTGCCGGTGCGGTCGAGGATCCGGCCACGCACCGCCGGCACGACGACCTCGCGGGTGTTGAGCCGGGCAGCCGCGGCGGTGTAGTCCGAGTGCTCCGTCAGCTGCACCTGCGCCAGGCGGCCGAAGAGGACGACGAACAGGAGCCCGACGACGGCGGCCACGGCGACGAAACGGCCGAGGTGCCCGGACCCGTCCCGTGGCCTCAGCCCCACCTCGGTCACGCGAACCGCCGTCGCTCGGACCGGCGCTCGATCGCGCCGACGAACGGCACGACGACCATCCCCACCGTCGCCGTGGCGACGACGCGCAGCAGCGACGACACGGCGTCGACGGGGACGCCCTGGGCCAGGGCGAGCAGGGCTCGCACGACCTCCAGCCCACCGGCCGCTCCCGCGATGACGACGGCGACCCACACCACCGAGACCGGGCCGGGACGGCGCAACGCCCCCACGGCGAGGCCGCAGACGGCATACAGGAGGGCCTGGGTCCCGAGGACGGCGGAACCCGGCGGGAGCAGGTCGAGGAGCCATCCGCCCACCAGGCCCGACAGCAGGCCCACGCGAGGACCCGCCCGCAGCGCGGCCGACACGACGACGACGAGCACGAGATCGGGCAGCGGGGCGAGGTGGCGTGCCGCGAGGGTGACGCCGAGGACCGCACCCAGGAGGAGGAGCGCAGCCCTGGCCACCGCTCCGGACGGCGTCACGGTGCTCCCCCGGTGGCGGCCGCACGCGGGGTGGACCGAGGCTCGGAGAGCAACACACCGACCACGGACAGCGTCCCGACGTCGACCGCCGGGCGGACGACGCCCGACGGTGCCAGCCGGCCCCGCTGCGGCTCGACCTCGGTCACCGTGCCCACGAGGACGCCCGGCACGAACGGTCGTCCGTCGATGCTCCCGAGGGTCCGGACCTCGTCACCGACTGCGAGGGAACCGGTCTCGACCAGCGCGAGCCCGAGCTCGCCCGCGTCGCGGCCGGCGACCGGCGCGGCCGAGCCACCCACGGTCGCGAGCGCGCCACCCGCGCCGACCCGCGCTCCGACGACGACGTCGGGACCTCCGACGACGAGCACGTCGCTCGTCCACGGAGCAACCGACGCCACGCGGCCGACGAGGCCGCCCGAGGCGACGACGGTGCGGTCCACGTCGACCCCGTCGCGGCTGCCGACGTCGATGGTCACGCGGACGACCCCCTGCGGACCCGGCGCCCCCACGCCCACGACCCGGGCGGGCACGACCCGCGCCCCAGTCGTCGACGGCGAGGACAGGAGTGCTGACAGCTCGGCGGCCCCCCGGGCGGTCACCTCTGCCTCCCGCAGCGCGCTGTGCAGGTCCTCGTTGTCGCGGCGGAGCTCGTCCTCGCTCGCGCGGCCTGCGGGTGCGAGGACGCGCTCGAGCGGACCGAGCACGGTGGCGGCTCCCCGGCGGAGCAGGCCGGACCCGGGTCCCCCCACGAGGTCCACGAGCAGCAGCGCACAGGTGACGACCACGGCGAGCGCGAGGAGGCGACGCCGGCGGCGGTCCCGCGCGTCGCCCCTCACAGCCGGCGGTTGTCGACGAGGACGCGGTGCAGGGTGTCGAACTCCTCGACGCACCGACCCGCGCCGCGAGCCACGGCGCGCAGTGGGTCGTCGGCGACCATCACGGGCACGCCGAGCTCGTGGTGCATCCGCTCGGCGAGCCCCCGGAGCAGGGCTCCCCCGCCGGTGAGCGTCACCCCGCGCTCGAGGACGTCGCCGGCCAGCTCGGGCGGGCAGACGTCGAGCACGGCCCGCGCGAGTTCGACCATCTGCAGGACCGGCGCCTCGATCGCCCGACGGACCTCCGCCGACGAGATCGCGACGGTCCGGGGCAGCCCGGTGACGAGGTCGCGACCACGCACGCGCTCGCTGAGCTCCTCGCGCAGCGGGAAGGCCGACCCGACGGCCACCTTGATCTGCTCGGCGCTGCGCTCCCCCAGGAGGAGCGAGTACTCGGACTTCACGTGGGCGATGATCGCCTCGTCGACCTCGTCCCCGCCCGTGCGGATCGAGCGGCTCGTGACGATGCCGCCGAGGCTGATGACGGCCACGTTGGTCGTGCCGCCACCGAGGTCGACGACCATCGAGGCCATCGTCTCCTCGACCGGCAGCCCGGCCCCGATGGCCGCAGCCATCGGCTCCTCGATGACGTGGACCCGGCGGGCGCCGGAGCGCAGCGTCGAGTCCTCGAGGGCACGTCGCTCGACGCTCGTGATGTCGCTCGGGACGCAGACCACCATCCGTGGACGGAAGATCCGCGAGGGCGCCACCTGGTCGACGAACCAGCGCAGCATCCGCTCGGTGACGTCGGCGTCGGAGATGACCCCGTCGCGCAGCGGCCGGACGGCGGTGACCGAGTCAGGCGTCCGGCCGAGCATCTCCTTGGCACGGTGCCCGGCCGCGAGGAGCTCGCTGGTTCCGGCCCGCATCGCGACGACGGAGGGCTCGTCGAGGACGACCCCGCGGCCGCGCTCGTAGATCACCGTGTTGGCCGTCCCGAGGTCGATGGCGAGGTCTCGCCCACCCGTCCACCGGTTCAGTCCAGCCACGCTCGCGATGCTACGCGCGACAGCGCTCGCGTCCTCGGCCCAACACGCGCTCCCACGCCTTGCGTCCGGCAGTCCGACGGCAGGGCCACCGGAGTTGCCGTCGCAACGGGACCCCAGACGCAGGTATGCCGTCCGCTCGGGTGGGCGGACGGCATACCTGGTCGTGCTGTCGGTCAGGGCGAGCTCACTCGTTGCTCGAGGTCACCTTCGCCCGGTTGCACGGGTTGCCGACGTCCACGGCCTGGCCGCGGTCGACGACGATGCTGCGGGAGCCGAGCACCTTGCCCTGCTTGGTGGTGCAGGTGAGGTTCCACGTCTCCTTGTCGCCGGACTCGTAGGCCGGGACCGGGGACTCGAACGACATCGTGCCGCTCCAGTCGGCGTCGGACCCGCCGCCGTAGTTCACCGCCTCGACCGTGTAGGTGCCGGGCACCGGGTCGAGCGCCGCCGCGACCTCGGGGTTGGCCAACGTCGCCGCCGAGGCCACCTGGTTGCCGGCAGCGTCGTAGACGTAGAAGTCCCAGTCGACGTTCGGGTCGGGGTTGGGGCCCTCCCAGCCGAAGGTGAAGACGACCTTGCCGTTGTCGTACGTCGGCATGCCGGTGATGGTGACCTCGGAGGACTCCGAGGAGCCCGGTGCGGGGACCCCTGCCGGGTTGGTGATCGCCGAGCTCGGCTGCGGCGGGCCCTGGGCGTCGCGGCCGTAGCGGCCGACGACGAGGGGACGCGTCGACGGGTTGACCGCCCACGAGAAGGCACCGCCCTTGCCTGCGAGGGACGAGGTCAGCGTGTCCGTGTACGGGATCGGGTCGCCCACGGTGCCGTCGGGCTGGATGACCGGGGAGGTCGTGCCGACGTAGGACTTGCTCACGGTCAACGTGGTGTTGGCCGGGGCCTTGCCCGTGATCGTCGAGTGCATCGTCGGGTCCATGGCGGCAGCGGCGGCCCGGTAGTAGGCCTCCCGGTTCCCTCCCAGCCCGGCTCCCGCAGCGGGTGCCAGACCGGCGTACTCGGCGACGACGCCGGTCTCGAAGGCCGGGTGGAAGCCCTCGGTGCCGATCTCGAAGGTGAACCCGTAGCCACCGGTGTTCCAGTAGCTCCAGTCCTCGGTCGAGCCGGAGGTGTCGTAGAGGCCGAAGGAGGGGATGTTGGCGTAGCCGTTGTGGGCGGCGAAGTCGGCACCGAGCGCGCGGTACTGGATCTCATCGGGGCTGAAGCCGGTCGAGGCCAGCGACGGCGGACGCAGGACGAGGTTGCTGTAGGTGTGGTTGGTGATGAGGGTCGTCACCTGGCGGCTGCTCACGAGCTCGCGGATGTTGTCGACCTCGGGCTCACTGCCGGGGGCGTCGCCCCGGTAGGTGTCGCTCTTCCAGTAGGTCGAGGCGCCGGGCCCACCCCAGAAACCCGGGTAGTTGCGGTTTGGGTCGGTGCCGCGCAGGCGGCCGGCCGGGTTGGCGTCGCACGGCCCGGTCCGGTCCGCGTCCGGCGTCCGGAGGCTGATCGAGCAGTTCTTGCGCTTCATCTCGTAGTCGAAGGTGGAGAAGTCGCCCAGCGGTGCCGCCGAGCGCGAGATCTCGAAGCCGTCGACGTTGACCACGGGCACGACGATCGTGCGCATGCCCTGGAGCAGCCCGGCGTTGCGGGCGTCGCCGCTCTCGAGCAGGTCGTAGGCGAACTCCATCGCGTGCTCGGAGGAGGGCCACTCGCGGGCGTGGTGGGCCCCCATGATGAGGAAGACGGGCTTGCCGTCCTTGGTGTTGGCCGCGTCGTCGGTGATCTCGATGCCGTGGACCGGCTTGCCGAGGACCGAGGTGTTGGGCAGCGTGAGCGGCTTGACCCGGGTGGGGTACTTCGCGGCGAGGGCCGTCATCTCGGCGTTGTAGTCGGCCAGGGTCCGGTAGCTCGTGCGGCCGCTCGGCAGCTCGGACTCGGCGACGCGCGCGGCGTAGGCCTTGTCCTTCTTGGCGTTGGCGCGCTCGACGGCGGCGAGATCGGCGACCTTGACGGTCCACTTCTTGCCGGAGGCCCGCAGGCGCGCCACGTCCGCCGCTCCGTGCAGGACGACGTCGACGCCGTGCTCGTCGGCGTGCTCGGTGGTGTCGAGGCCCAGGGCGTCGACCGCGGACCGTTCCTTCTGCGTGGACGCCTGGACGGTGACGATCTGCACCTTGTCGTCCTGGGCACTGGGTTGTGGCGCCGCGGTGGCGACGCCGGCACCGGCAAGGCCGGCGGCCACCAGCGCGACCGCTGACACCACCCCCGGCCCGACTCGAGTGATCCTCATGCTGGCTCCTTCGGTGGAGGGAGGCGGACCCTGTCGGGCCACCGCGCCTCAACCTAGGGCGCTACCCGCGAGTCCGCTCGTCGAGCGTTCGGGGCCGCGACACAGGTGTGCCACGCGCGCTGGTGCGCGCGGGTCCCACGCTCAGCGTGGGCCGGCATACCGAGAAGTGGGTGCGGGCGGCGTCAGAGAGAGGGGAACCAGATGCCGATCTCGCGCTCGGCCGACTCCGGGGAGTCCGAGCCGTGGACGATGTTCTTCTGGACCTTCTCGCCCCAGTCGCGGCCCAGGTCGCCGCGGATGCTGCCCGGGGCGGCCTCCGTCGGGTTGGTCGCGCCGGCGAGCGCCCGGAAGCCGGGGATGCAGCCGTGGCCCTCGATGACGGCCGCCGTGACGGGGCCGGAGGACATGAACTCGAGCAGCGGCTCGTAGAACGGCTTGCCCTCGTGCTCGGCGTAGTGCTGGGCGAGCATCTCGCGGGTCGGCGTGGTCACCGCGAGCGCGGCCAGGGTGTAGCCCTTGGCCTCGATGCGGCGCAGCACCTCCCCGGAGAGACCGCGGGCGTAGCCGTCAGGCTTGACGAGGACGAGCGAGCGTTCGATGGTCACGCGGGCAGCCTAGCGAGCGGCCTCGGCGTCGGAGGCGCCGGACTCCCGGGCCGCCATCATGGCGTCGATCTGGCGGCCCTTGACGAGGCACAGGACCCAGAGGCCGGTGAAGACGAGGCCGACGCCGATCATCGGGGGCACGACGACGGCGCTGGCCCAGGTGAGGACCTGGACGAGCCAGCCGACCGGCAGACCCAGCGGGCCGCGCATGAGACCCGCTCCGACGAAGGCGAGCACGGCGAGTCCCACCCCGAGCCAGAGCAGCGTCCGGGCGTTGCCGGCCCCCTCGGCCAGAGCCGTGCCGCGGGCGACGAGGGCGCCGAGGAGAATGACGACACCCTGGCTGCCGAGCACCATCGCGAGCATCCGCCAGGTGAACGTACCGAGCCTGCCGGTGAGCGGAAGGCGGCTCATCCGCGCTTCCACTCGCGCACGTCGATGGCTGCCTTGGCGGCGTCGAGCGGCGCCTTGGTCGCCTCGCGGTAGAGCTTGATCGCGGTCACCTTCTTGTCGTGGGCGAGCGCGTGGTCGATGGACTGCTGCACCTCGAGGGGCAGGTCCTCGACGGGACGGAAGCTCACCCGGTCGCGCCGCGTGCTGTCACGCAACCGCATGACGAGCCAGAACACCACCACCGCGATGACGACGACGAGGAGCAGCCGGCTGAACGGGGTCATGGCACGAGGGTATGCCGGACGCGCTGGTTGGATGGACCGGTGCCCCTCCCACCCGACTCCGGTCCGACGTCGCCCTCGCCCTCACGGCCCGAGGGGCCGCGCTCACGGCCCGAGGGGCCGCGCCTTCTGCCGAGTTCGCTGCGCCGGGTCGTGCTCACCGTCGCCGGGCTCAACTTCGCCTGGTTCTGGGTCGAGGTCGCAGTGGCCCTGGGGATCGGGTCGGTCTCGCTCTTCGCCGACAGCGTCGACTTCCTCGAGGACACGGCGGTCAACCTGCTCATCGCGCTCGCCCTGGGATGGGGGGCCCGGCACCGTGCGATCGCCGGCAAGACCATGGCCGGGATCCTGCTCGTGCCGGCCGCCGCGGCGGTCTGGCAGGCGGTGACGAAGTGGGGCGACCCGACGCCCCCGGACGTCGGCTGGCTCGTCGTGACGGCGGGGTCGGCCGCTCTGGTCAACGGGCTCTGCGCGTGGTTGCTCGCCCGCGTGCGGCACGCCGGCGGGAGCCTGTCGCGGGCGGCGTACCTGTCGGCCCGTAACGACGTGCTGGTCAACCTCGCGATCATCGCGATGGGCGCGGTGACCGCACTCACCGGATCGGGCTGGCCGGACCTGCTGCTCGGCCTCGGCATCGTGGCGCTCGGGGTCCATGCGGCCGCCGAGGTGTGGGAGGTGGCGAGCGAGGAGCACCTCGCCGCGAAGGCGCTCGCCGGCGACGAGTTCGACTGAGGGGCCGTCAGACGTCGGTGACGCCGAGGAGCATCCTCACCTCGGCCGCGGTGATGACCGAGCCGGTCGCGAGGACACCCCCGCCGACACCGGCTTGGTCGGCGATGCCCGCGGCACGGTCGAGGGCGTCCGGCAGGTCGTCGACCACCGTGACCCGCGACTCGCCGAAGACGCCCTTGGCGATCTCGCCGAGGTCGTTCGGTCGCATGGCGCGCGGGGAGGTCGTGCGCGAGACGATGACCTCGTCGAGGACCGGCTCGAGGATCTCGAGCATCTCGGTGGCGTCCTTGTCCTTGAGGATCGAGACGACGCCGACGAGCCTGGTGAACGTGAACGCCTCCTCCAGCCCGTCGCGCAGGGCGCGGGCACCGGCCGGGTTGTGGGCAGCGTCGACGAGGACGGTGGGGCTGCGACGCACGACCTCGAGGCGACCGGGCGACGTCGCCGCCGCCAGCCCTGCCTTGAGGACGTCGATGTCGAGCGGCTGCTCCCCGCCACCGAGGAAGGCCTCGACGGCGGCGATGGCGACCGCGGCGTTCTGCGCCATGTGGGTGCCGTGGAAGGGCAGGAAGAGGTCCTCGTAGGTCGCCGCGAGCCCGCGAACCGACAGCGCCTGGCCTCCGACGGCGACGTCGCCGGCCTCGATGCCGAACTGCTCCCCCTCGACCGCGAGCTGGGCGTCGACCTCCTGCGCCCGCTCGAGCAGGATCGCCGCGACCGCAGGGTCGGCCTGCTCTGCGGAGACCGCGATGCTGCCGGCCTTGATGATCCCGGACTTCTCCAGCGCGATGTCGGTCTCGGTGCTCCCGAGGAAGTGCTGGTGGTCGAGCGCGATCGGGGTGATGACCGAGACCACGCCGTCGGCGACGTTGGTGGCGTCCCAGCTCCCGCCCATGCCGACCTCGACGATGGCGACGTCGACGGGGGCGTCGGCGAACGCGACGTAGGCCACCGCCACGAGCACCTCGAAGTAGGTCATCCGGGGCTCACCCTCGGCGACCGACTTCGCGTCGACGAGGTCGATCAGGCCGATGACCTCGTCGTAGGCGCGCAGGAACTTCTCTGCCTCGATGTTTCGCCCGCCGATGGCGATGCGCTCGAGCATCGTGTGGAGGTGCGGCGACGTGAACCGCCCTGTCTTGAGCCCCATCTCGCGCAGCAGCGACTCGACGACCCGCGCCGTCGTCGTCTTGCCGTTGGTGCCGGTGAGGTGGATGACCGGATAGGTGTGCTGGGGGTCTCCGGCCAGCTCCATGACGGCCCGGATGCGGTCGAGCGAGGGTTCGAGGTCGTGCTCGGGTGTCCTCGCGAGGATCGACTCCTCGACCTCGCGGAGGCGCTTGGTGATCTCGAGGGTGCGCGCAGCCTCGCGCTGGGACGAGTCGGGAGCCGGTGACATGCGGCCATTCTCTCAGCCGCACGCCAACGGCTCGTCCGTCAGTCGAACGAGACGCCGTCGAAGTCCTCCGGGGTGTACTCCCTCGGCTCGACGAGGACCATCCAGTTGCCCGAGTTGTCACGCATGAGCGCCTCGACTCCGTAGGGCCGGTCCTCGGGCTCCTGGAGGAACTCGACGCCCTTGGCCTTGAGCTCCGCGACCGTGCGCCGGCAGTCGTCGACGTGCAGCCCGACGCCCGGGAGCCCGCCCTCGAGCTGCGCCCGCTGCATCGCCGCGATGAGGTCGTCGGAGAGCGGCTTGCTCGGTGTCGTGAGGTGCAGGGACAGCTCGGGCTGCGCCGGGTGGGTCACGGTGACCCACCGGAAGTCCTCCCCGAGGACGATGTCGTCGCCGGCGGCGAAGCCGAGGACGTCGGTGTAGAAGGCGAGGGACTCGTCGAGATCCTTCACCCAGACGGACACGAGGGACACGTTGGTGATCATGGGGTCGACGGTAGGTCGCCGGGTCGGTGACGTGCTTCTTCCGGATTGCTCCGTATGCCGTCCGCCCACGTTGGCCATGTGTGTCCCAGCGGGGGCCCGGGGTCCCGCTGGGGCACACGACCCGACGTGGTCAGGTCGTCGGGTCGGCCCGCCGCTCGACGAGACCCGACATGAAGACCCAGCAGCCCGGGATCCGGGGCGCGCCCTGGACGGCATACCGGCTCTGGAAGGCACTGGGGGTCTCGCCGACGATGTCGCGGAAGCGGCTGCTGAACGAGCCGAGGCTGGAGTAGCCGACGGCGTGGCAGACCTCGGTGACGGTGAGGTTCGTCGTCCGCAGGAGGTCCTGGGCGCGCTCCACCCGGCGCTCGCCGAGGTAGGCGAGCGGCGTGATGCCGTAGACCGTGGCGAACGAGCGCAGGAAGTGGAACTTGCTCAGCCGCGCCGTGGCGGCGAGCTCGTCGAGGTCGAGCTCCTCGGCGAAGTGCCGGTCGATGTGGTCCCGCGCGCGGCGCAGGTGGACGAGGACGTCACCGGGGACGCGACGCACGGGCTCGGGCACGCGACCAGCCTAGGTTCAGCGGGTGACGACCTCTGACTCCGGCGGCAGGTTCGGCTCCCCCGGCCGCCAGCCCGGAGGGGCGAAGAGGTAGCCGGCGCGCTCGCGCCACGACCGGGCGCCGCGCACGTCACGGAAGGCCGCGAGGAACTCGCCGTACTGGAGCCGGAGCGGGTTGCGGGTCGTCACCGGGACCGTGAGCCCGTAGGTCGGGACGTCCTCCTCCTCGGCGTAGGTCCCGAAGAGGCGGTCCCAGACGATGAGGATGCCGCCGTAGTTGCGGTCGAGGTACTTCTTCTGGCTGGCGTGGTGCACGCGGTGGTGGCTCGGGGTGTTGAGGACGTACTCGACCGGCGCCCACAGCTTGGGGATCGTCTCCGTGTGCACCCAGAACTGGTAGATGAGGTTGAGCGAGAACGCGAAGAAGATCATCCACGGCGGCACGCCGAGCAGCGGCAGCGGCGTCCAGAAGAGCAGCTCGCCCCATGGGTTCCACTTCTGGCGCAGGGCCACGGAGTAGTTGAAGTAGACCGACGAGTGGTGGGCCTGGTGCGCGGCCCAGAGGATGCGGACCCGGTGGCTGGCGCGGTGGTAGGCGTACCAGAGCAGGTCGACGGCGAGGATCGTGAACACCCACGTCCACGGGTTGCCGGCGTCCAGCTGCCACGGCGCGACCGACCAGAGCGCGAAGTAGAGGACGAGCGCGGCGAAGCGGGCACCGAGGTTGATGACGACCGATCCGACCCCGCTCGCGAGGTTGGCGGCCGTGTCAGGTGCGGAGTAGCCCTGCTTCGGCGCCTCGTCGTCGTCGAGGTACCGGATGGCGAGCAGCTCGAGCACGATGAACAGCGCGAAGAACGGCAGCGCGAAGACCACCGGGTCGTGCAGCGGGTCGCTGATGATCTCCCACGGGCCGTCCATGGCGCCGCACCCTACTCACGCGTAGCCTTCGCCGCCGTAACCCCCGCCACACCCCGCCGTGCGACTGATTGCCCGTTCCGGCGCCGACCGAGGGCGGCTGGCGGTGCTGGAATCCGCCGGAACGGGCAATCAGTCGAGGGGTATGCCGGTCAGCCGAGCTTCGTGACGAGGATCCGGGCCTGCTCGCCGTCACTGAGCTCGGCGACGCTCACGCCGTCACGCAGGGGCAGGGCGTCGAGCTGGGGCGCGGAGCCGAACTGGGTGGCCAGCGTCTCCTCGACGATGAGCGCCTGGTGGGCGACCGTCGCCTCCCAGACCGCCTGCGAGCCGGTGACGGTGAGCGAGATCCGGTCGCTGACGTCGAGACCGGCCTCGCGGCGGGCCTGCTGGACGGCGCGGATGACGTCGCGGGCCAGGCCCTCGGCGGCGAGCTCCGGCGTGACCTCGGTGTCCAGCACGACGAACCCACCGCCGGGCAGCACCGCGGTGGCACGTGTGGTCTCGCCGCCACCCTCGACGACGGTCTCGAGCGAGTACTCGCCCTCGACGAGCTCGAGGCCGCCGCTGACGACGGTGCCGTCCTCGGTCACCGACCAGTCGCCGGACTTCGAGCCCTTGATCGCCGTCTGCACCTCGCGGCCGAGACGCGGGCCCGCCGCACGGGCGTTGACGGTGAGCTTCTGGGTCACGCCGAAGTCGCTCTCCCCCGCCGCGTCGAGGTCGAGCAGCGAGACCTGGCGGACGTTGACCTCGTCGGAAATGATCCCGGCGAAGTCGGTGAGGGCGGCGGCGTCCGGCACGACGACGGTGAGGTCGCGCAGCGGCAGGCGCACACGGAGCTTCTCGGACTTGCGCAGCGACGACGCGACCGAGCAGATCGCGCGGGCCTGGTCCATCCGGGCGACGAGCTCGTCGTCCGACGGCAGCTCGTCAGCGGAGGGCCAGTCGGCGAGGTGCACCGAGCGCTCACCGGTGAGCCCGCGCCAGATCTCCTCCGAGACCAGCGGCAGCAGCGGAGCGGTGACGCGGGTGAGCACCTCGAGGGTCGTCCAGAGCGTGTCGAACGCGGCCCTGGTGTCAGCTGCGCCCTCGTCAGAACCGGTGTCCCAGAAGCGTTCCCGTGACCGGCGGATGTACCAGTTGGTGAGCACGTCGACGAAGCCGCGGATCGAGTCGCACGCACCGGCGACGTCGAGACCGTCGAGCTGCTCGGTCGTCGTCTCGACGAGCTGGCGCAGCTTCGCGAGCAGGTAGCGGTCCAGCGGTGCGGTGGACGCGGTCGACCGCGACGCGGCATACCCACTCGTGCCGGCGTCGTCCTCCCCGCCGCCGCCGCCGAAGGCGTTGGCGTAGAGGGTGAAGAAGTACCAGCTGTTCCACAGCGGGATCTGGACCTGGCGCACTCCTTCGCGGATGGCCTCCTCGGTGACGATGAGGTTGCCACCGCGCAGGATCGGCGACGACATGAGGAACCAGCGCATCGCGTCGGCACCGTCGCGGTCGAAGACCTCGCGCACGTCGGGGTAGTTGCGCAGCGACTTGCTCATCTTCTGGCCGTCGTTGCCGAGGACGATGCCGTGGCAAATCACCGACGTGAACGCGGGCCGGTCGAAGAGCGCCGTCGCGAGGACGTGGAGGGTGTAGAACCAGCCGCGGGTCTGCCCGATGTACTCGACGATGAAGTCGCCCGGAAAGTGGTGCTCGAACCACTCGGCGTTCTCGAACGGGTAGTGCACCTGCGCGAACGACATCGAGCCCGAGTCGAACCAGACGTCCATGACGTCCTCGACCCGGCGCATGGTCGAGCGTCCGGTGGGGTCGTCCGGGTTCGGACGCGTCAGCTCGTCGACGAAGGGCCGGTGCAGGTCGGGCTCGCCCTGCGCGTTGCGCGGCAGCGTCCCGAAGTCGCGCTCGATCTCCTCGAAGGAGCCGTAGACGTCGATCCGCGGGTACTCGGGGTCGTCCGAGCGCCACACGGGAACAGGGCTGCCCCAGAACCGGTTTCGCGTGATGGACCAGTCACGGGCGTTCTCGAGCCAGCGTCCGAACTGCCCGTCCTTGACGTGCTCGGGCACCCACTGGATCTGCTGGTTGAGCTCGACCATGCGGTCCCGGAACTTCGTCACCTCGACGAACCACGAGGAGACGCCCTTGTAGATGAGGGGCTCACGGCAGCGCCAGCAGTGCGGGTAGGAGTGGTCGTAGGTCTCGCGGCGCAGCAGCACGGTCCCGGGTGTGACCGCACCGGTCTCCCCGGAGCCGCGCGTCGCCGCCTTGAGGTGCTCGATGATCGGCGCGTTGGCGTCGAAGACGAGCATCCCTTCGTACTCCGAGACCGGGAACGTGAACGCGCCGTCGGCCCCGACCGGCATGACCGGCTCGATGCCCTCGCGGTCGATGACCTCCTTGTCGACCTCACCGAAGGCGCCGGCCGTGTGGACGACGCCGGTGCCGTCGGTGGTCGTCACGGCGTCGTCGGCCGCGACGATCCTGAACGCGTTCTCGTGACCGGCGTAGTAGCCGAACGGCGGCGCGTAGGAGCGCCCGACGAGGTCGGAGCCCTTGTAGCGACCGAGCACGGCCGCGTCCTCACCCAGCTCGCGGGCGTAGTGGGACAGCCGCGCCTCCGCGAGGACGTAGCGCGCGGTCGTGCCGGCGTCGGGCACGGGCGCCTCGACAACGACGTAGTCGATGTCGGAGCCGACCATCGCCGCGAGGTTGCTGGGCAGGGTCCACGGCGTCGTCGTCCAGACGAGCAGGTGCGCGCCGTCCAGCACCGGATCCGAACCCGTGGAGTCGAGCAGGTAGCCGACGGTGACCGCCGGGTCCTGGCGCATCTGGTAGACCTCGTCGTCCATCCGCAGCTCGTGGTTGGACAGCGGCGTCTGGTCGTTCCAGCAGTAGGGCAGGACCCGGAAGCCCTCGTAGACCAGGCCCTTGTCGTACAGCGACTTGAACGCCCAGATGACCGACTCCATGTAGGGCGCGTTGAGCGTCTTGTAGTCGTTGTCGAAGTCGACCCAGCGTGCCTGGCGGGTGACGTACTCACGCCAGTCGTCGGTGTACTTGAGCACCGAGGAGCGGCAGGCGTCGTTGAACTTCTCGATGCCGAGCTCGACGATCTCGTCCTTGGTCTTGATGCCGAGCTGGCTCATCGCCTCGAGCTCGGCGGGCAGGCCGTGGGTGTCCCAGCCGAAGCGGCGCTCGACCCGGCGCCCGCGCATCGTCTGGTAGCGCGGCACGAGGTCCTTGACGTAGCCGGTGAGCAGGTGGCCGTAGTGCGGCAGGCCGTTGGCGAACGGGGGCCCGTCGTAGAAGACGAACTCGTTGTCACCGTCCTCGCCGGCCTCGCGCTGCTCCACCGAGGCGCGGAACGTGTCGTCGGCGTCCCAGTAGGCGAGCACCGACTCCTCGATCTCGGGGAACCGCGGGCTCGAGGGCACGCCGAAGGCTGCGCCGGGCTGGCTGTTCGAGACCTTGGGGTAGGTCATGTCGGGGGCTCCTGCGGGTCGTCGCGTCGTCGTCTGGACGAGGACGAAAGGCCCTCCGGCGTCTGCCGGACGGTCACCTCCGCGGTGCCACCTCGCTTGCCGCACGTCGCGCACCCACTGGGCCCACGGCATACGACCGCTCTTGTTCCAGGTCGTGACGTGACCCACGCGTCCGGTTCTAGTGGGCGCGGCCCTCTCACGAGGGTCACGCCGTTCTTCCGGAGGCTCGCCGCTGATGACGGCTCGAACGCCTGTGAGGTGAGTCTACCGGCTGCCGGAGGGCTGCGCGGATGGCGCTACAGTGGGCCGGTCACCGAGCATCGGTGACACCAACCGCGTCCGCGGGGGGAAGCCGGTCCGAATCCGGCGCTGACCCGCAACCGTAGGCCTCCCGAGAGGGCGGCGAGCCGGAATGCCCCGCAGGCGCGAGCGGCTCCACATCACCCGTCGAGGTCACGGGACGGAGCCCGGACAGCCCCTGTGGCCGGGTTCGGGCGTTCGTCACGAACCGCTCAGGAAGGCTGTCCCCCACATGCACCGCACCCCACGCCGCGTGCGCGTCCTCGCGCCGTTCGCGCTGGCCGCCCTCACCCTGGGTATGCCGACCGCTGCCGTCGCCGAGACCGTGCCGGCTCCCGGCCCGACCGCCTCCGCGAGCAGCACCCCGGCTCCCCCGGCCCCCTCGCCGACGAGCACCGCCACTCCCTCCCCGAGCGCCTCGTCGTCGAGCACCACCTCTCCCTCGTCACCCGCGACGGGCACGCCCGAGCCCACGGCCACCGAGCCGCCGGCGATGCCCTCCACGACTCCCTCGAGCGCCGCCCCCGGCGGTGTCGTCGAGGGCGGCGACTCGGCCCGCCTCGGCCTGCGCGCCGCCGCGGGTCCCGCGACGTCGACCGACCCGACGCTCATCGCCGCCGGGTTCCTCGAGCGCGAGCTCATCGCGGACGGTCACCACCTGAAGAACTCCGGCTACCCCGATTACGGCCTGACTCTCGACGCGATCCTCGCGCTCGACGCGGCCGGCGCCGGCCAGGCCGAGGCCACCGCTGCGATGACCTACGTCGCCGACCACATCGGCGAGTACCTCGGCTTCGCGTGGGGCCCGAACGAGCTGTATGCCGGCGCGACCGCCAAGACTCTCCTCACCGCCGTCGCGCAGGGGGCGGACCCCACCGAGGTCGGTGGTGTCGACCTCGTGGCCAGCCTCAAGGGTCGCGAGCAGACCAACGGCCGCTTCACCGACAGCACGGACTGGACCGACTACTCCAACATGATCGGCCAGTCCCTCGCGGTGCTCGCGCTCGACCGCGCTGGGGAGCCGGTGTCGGCTGCGGCCTCGCAGTTCATCCGGACCTGGCAGTGCGACGACGGCGGCTTCGCGCTGACTTTCGCGGCCCCCTGCTCCAGCGACCCCGACGCCACGGCCTACGCCGTCCAGGCGCTCATCGCCGTCGGCGGCACGTCCGAGGCCGCCGCGCAGGAGGGCCTGGACTACCTCGCCGACCGCCAGCAGGCTGACGGTGGCATCGGCGGCGCCGGACCGACTGCGGCGACCAACAGCAACTCGACCGGCCTCGCCGGACAGGCCTTCGTCGCAGGTGGACGCATCGCCCAGGCCCGCAGCGCGCAGAACTACATCCGCTCGCTCCAGTTCGGTTGTGCCGCACCGGTTGCCCTCCGTGGCGCCATCGCCTACAACGCGGAGAGCAAGGCCGCCGCGACGGCTCCGGGTGACCAGGAGCGCCGCGCGACCGCGCAGGCCATCCTCGCCCTCGCCGGGACGCCGCTCTTCGCGGTCTCGGCGACCGGCGCCGACTCGACGGCACCTGACCTCGCGTGCGCGGCGCCGACCACCCCGGGCACGGGCACGAGCACCCCGACCGGCACGACCACCCCGACCACCCCGGCCGGGTCCGGGTCGAGCTCCGGCTCGGCCACGGACGCACCCGCGGCCGGGTCCGGCGGCTCGGACGGGTCGGGCACGTCGGGCGGCTCGACCGCCTCCGGCCTCGCCTACACCGGCGCCACGGTCGCCCTTCCCATCGCGATCGCGCTCCTGCTGCTGCTCGTGGGTGGCGCGACCGTGCTCGCCGCTCGCCGTCGGGGGCTCCACGCGTGACGGTGCGCACCCGGCTCCTCTCCGTCGGTGCCGCCACCGGCCTGGCCCTCGCGGGCCTGGCCGGTGCGGCCGCCCCCGCCCACGCCGCAGCCTGCTCGGGCACGTCCGGGGTGACC
This sequence comes from Knoellia locipacati, assembly GCF_044791685.1. Classification (GTDB taxonomy): domain Bacteria; phylum Actinomycetota; class Actinomycetes; order Actinomycetales; family Dermatophilaceae; genus Knoellia; species Knoellia locipacati_A. The sequence goes on along the minus strand of NZ_CP087730.1, from coordinate 3,088,802 downwards.
GTCGTCGTGCAGAGCTCGGCCGGTACCTCTACGCGCTGCGCGAGCGGTGACCCGTCCTCGGCGATGGCGGCGCTCAAGGCGACCCACGGTGTCGTGTCCCCCAACCGCTACCCGGGCACGGTCGTGTGCCGCATCGACGGCTACCCGGCGTCCGACCCGTGCATCAACATGCCGCCGGCCGACGCCTACTGGGCCTTCTTCCACGCGTCCTCGGGTGGCTCGTGGACCTACAGCCAGTCGGGTGTGGCGAGCTGGAACCCGACACCGGGGAGCTCGATCGGTTTCCGGTTCGGTTCGGGCGCGGCACCGTCGGTCGCCCCGGCGGCCCCGGCTCCGAAGCCCGCCGCCGAGCCGACGACCGCGGCCCCCAAGCCCACGACGGCCGCGCCCAGGCCGCGTACCACGAGCGCACCTCGCACGACGTCGGGCACCACGTCCTCGGCCCCTCGCACCGGGACGGGCTCCACCACCGCCCCGCAGGCCGGATCCTCCCCCGCGGTGCGCCCGGCCACCGCCGCTCCCGGCCCCGCAGGTTCGGCGAGCAGCATCCCGTCCGGCTCACCGAGCGCCTCCCCGTCGGCCTCGGCCAGCGGCTCGGCGTCCGCGACGAGTGACCTGCAGGACGGCATCGTCACCGCACAGGAGCAGCCGAGCTCCGGGTCGAACAGCACCGGTCGCCTCGTCGGTGGCGGCGTGCTGCTGCTCGGGCTGGCCTCCGCGGTCGCTGCGGTCGCCCTCCGCCGTCGCGGCATGGCGTGACCCGTCGCTGGATGATGGAGCGATGAGAACCCCCCTCCCCCGCGCCGTCCACCCGGCGGCGTGGTGGGGGTGGGCCATCGGCCTCGCCGTGGCCGTGAGCAGCACGGCCAACCCCTTCCTGCTCCTGACGGCACTGGCGGTCGCCGCCCTCGTCGTGACCTCGCGCCGTGGCAGCTCGCCCTGGGCCCGCTCCTTCCGGCTCTACCTCTGGCTCGGCCTCTTCATCGTCGTCGTCCGCACGGTGCTCCACGTGCTCGTCGGCCTCAAGTTCGGCGACACCGTGGTGCTCCCCCTGCCCGAGGTCACCCTCCCGAGCTGGGCGGCCGGCATCGACGTCCTCGGTGACCTCCGCCTCGAGGGGCTCGTACGCGCGGTGAGCGAGGGACTACGGCTCGCGGTCATGATCGCCTGCATCGGTGCGGCCAACGCCCTGGCCAACCCCAAGCGACTGCTGCGCAGCCTGCCCGGCGCGCTGAGCGAGATCGGCTCCGCCGTCGTCGTGACGATCACCGTGGCACCCCAGCTCGCCGAGAGCGTGCAACGGGTGATGCGCGCCCGTGCCCTGCGCGGCGACACCGCCAGGGGCATCCGGGCGCTGCCCCGCGTGGCCCTGCCGGTCCTCGAGGACACCCTCGACCGCTCGCTCATGCTCGCGTCCGCGATGGACTCACGAGGCTACGGCCGGCGGCGCGTGGTCCCCCCGACGACGCGTGTCCTCACCGCGTTCTGCACCCTGGGCGGGCTGCTCGCGAGCGCGGTCGGGATCTACGGCATCCTCGACGCCACCACCCCGGGCTGGCTGGGTGGTCCCGCCCTGCTCGTCGGGGTCGCCCTCTCCCTCACCGGGATCTGGCTCGGAGGTCACGCCAACGCCCGCTCGACCTACCGGCCCGACCCGTGGCGCTGGCCGGAGTGGCTCACCCTCGCCTCGGGAGCAGTCGCTGCGCTCGCCGTGCAGGTCGTCATGCGCTCCGACGCGGCCTCCCTCGGTATGCCGGTCGAGCCGCTCGCCGTGCCGGCGCTCCCCCTCGTGGCGGTCGCCGGGCTGCTCGTGGGCGCGCTCCCCGCGTTCCTCACACCGCCGCCACCGCCACCGGCCACCCGTGGACCGTCCGTCCAGCGCCGTGTCGCAGTCGTGGGGGGCCCGTCATGACCGGCCCCGCCGTCGAGCTGGACCACATGTCCGTGAGGTTCGCGGACGCGGAGGCGCCCGTGCTGCGTGACGTGACGCTGCGGATCGACGAGGGCGAGCTCGTGCTCGTCGTCGGTCGCACCGGGTCGGGCAAGTCCACCCTCCTGGGCACGGTCACGGGGCACGTCCCCCACTTCACCGGCGGCACCCTCTCCGGGCACGTCCGCGTCCACGGCCGCGACACCCGGGAGCACCGTCCCCGCGACCTCGCCGACCTCGTCGGGGTCGTGGGCCAGGACCCGCTCGCGGGCTTCGTCACGGACACCGTCGAGGAGGAGCTCGCCTACGGCATGGAGCAGCTCGGCCTGAGCACCTCGACCATGCGCAAGCGGGTCGAGGAGACCCTCGACGTCCTCGGCATCGCCGACCTGCGTGGCGCCGCCCTGCACGAGCTGTCCGGTGGTCAGCAGCAGCGCGTCGCGATCGGCTCGGTGCTCACCACGCACCCCAAGGTCATCGTGCTCGACGAGCCGACCTCGGCCCTGGACCCGACCGGCGCCGAGGACGTGCTCGCGACCATCACGCGCCTCGTGCACGACCTCGCGGTCACGGTCGTCGTCGCCGAGCACCGCATCGAGCGCGTCCTCCAGTACGCCGACACCATCGTCCACGTCGGTGCAGGAGGAGTCGTCACGCACGGGGACCCTGCCGACGTCATGCGCACGGCCGACGTCGCTCCCCCCGTCGTCGAGCTCGGGCGCTGGGCCGGCTGGTCGCCCCTGCCCCTCTCCGTCCGCGACGCGCGACGCCGCGCATCGGTGTGGCGCGCCCTTCCTGCCTCGCCCCGCCCCGAGTCGCGCACCTCCGGGCCCGTCCTCCTCGAGGCCCGCGACGTCGTCGTGACCCACGACGCCGTGGTCGCCGTCGCCGGGGTGGACCTGGCGCTCCGGGCCGGCGAGGTCACTGCTCTCATGGGCCGCAACGGCGCGGGCAAGTCCTCGCTGCTCTGGGCGATGCAGGGCTCCGGGCCCGTGCGGTCGGGCTCGGTCGTCCGGCGCGAGGTCCCGGGCGGTCCGGACGTCACCGTGCACGACCTCGACGCGGCCCAGCGACGACAGCACGTCGGCCTCGTCCCCCAGTCCGCCGCGGACCTGCTCTACCTCGACACCGTGGGCGCCGAGTGCAGCCAGTCCGACCACGAGAGCGATCGTGAGCCCGGCACGTGCCGCGCGCTCCTCGAGAGGCTCGCACCCGGCATACCGGACGACCGGCACCCACGAGACCTGTCCGAGGGGCAGCGGCTCGCCGTCGTCCTCGCCGTCCAGCTGACCGCCGACCCGCCGGTGCTCCTGCTCGACGAGCCCACCCGCGGCCTCGACTACGCCGGCAAGGCCGCCCTGCGACTCGCCCTGCGCGACCTCACCGCGCGCGGCCGCAGCGTCGTCGTGTCGACCCACGACGTCGAGTTCGTCGCCCAGACCGCGGACCGGGTCGTCGTCCTGGCCGCCGGCGAGGTCGTCGCCGACGGCCCCACCGCGGACGTCGTCGTCTCGAGTCCCGCCTTCGCGCCCCAGGTCTCCAAGATCACCTCACCTCAGCCGTGGCTCACCGTCGACGACGTCCGGTATGCCGTCCGGGAGCCCTCGTGAGCACGCTCGCCCCCGCGTCGACCCCGGCGGGACGGACCCGGGCCATCCGCCTGCGGCCCCGGTCGGCGGCGGCGATCGTCGCCGTGAGCCTCGCGGGTGTCGTGGCCTTCGGATGGCCGCTCATCGTGGACCCGGGGACGACCTTCGCGCACTCCACCGACGCGCCGCTGCTCTTCTCGCTGCTCATGCCGTTGCTGCTCGCCGTCGTCCTGGCCGAGATCTCCGAGGGTGGACTCGACGTCAAGGCCATCGCGATGCTCGGGGTGCTCTCCGCCGTCGGCGCCGCCCTGCGACCGGTCGGTGCCGGGACCGCCGGGCTCGAGACGGTCTTCTTCCTGCTCGTGCTCGGCGGACGGGTCTTCGGCGCCGGTTTCGGCTTCGTCCTCGGTGCGAGCACCCTCTTCGCGTCCGCGCTCATCACCGGCGGGGTCGGGCCGTGGCTGCCCTTCCAGATGCTCGGTGCCGCCTGGGTCGGCCTGGGCGCCGGCCTGCTGCCCCGATTGCGCGGGAAGGCGGAGATCGTGCTGCTCGCGGCCTACGGTGCCGTGGCCGGGCTGCTCTACGGAGTCGCCCTCAACCTCATGTTCTGGCCGTTCACGACCGGGATGGCCGGCGACCTCTCGTTCGTCGCCGGAGCGCCACTGCTCGAGAACCTGCACCGCTTCGGCGTCTTCTCGCTCGCGACGTCGCTCGGCTGGGACCTCGGGCGGGCGCTGACCAACATCGTCCTCATCACCCTCACCGGTGATGTCGTCCTCCGCACTCTGCGCAGGGCCGCACGCAAGGCGGCGTTCGAGGCGCCGGTCGAGTTCACGCCTGCGAGCCCGCCGACCTGACCTGCCGGCCCTTTGGCACAATCGCGGCCATGGGTCCCCTCGAACTCGACAACACGCCCGCCTGGCTGAGCCGCGAGGAGCTCGACAGCGCCCGTGAGCGCCTGCCGATCCTCTACGTCGACGCCGTGCCGGTCCGGGTCGACGAGCGTGGCGCCGTGACCGCCGTCGGCCTGCTCCTGCGCGCCTCCGAGGACGGCCAGATCCGGCGCGAGCTGGTCTCCGGTCGGGTGCTCTACCACGAGCGGGTGCGCGACGCCCTGATCCGGCACCTCGAGAAGGACCTCGGGCCGATGGCGCTGCCGCTCGTGCCCACCTCGCCCGTGCCCTTCACCGTCGCCGAGTACTTCCCCACCCCCGGCGTCACGCCGTTCCACGACCCGCGCCAGCACGCGGTGTCACTGGCGTTCGTCGTGCCCGTCTCCGGCGACTGCGCACCCCAGCAGGACGCCCTGGACCTCGCCTGGCTCACGCCCGACGAGGCCCTCGACCCGGGCGTGGTCGCCGAGATGGAACGCGGCCACGGTGTCCTCCTCCGCCAGGCCCTGAGCCACCTCGGTCACCCGGTCTAGACACGCGGGAGCGCCGACGAAGCAGCCCGCCGCGCGGCACGCCCCGGGGAGCGCGCATGGAACCGGTTCGCCGCTGGCTGGGCCTGGCGGGAGCACGGAGCGCGCTCAGCGCGCGCAGTGCGGATGGGACTGCGGCGAACCGGTTCCATGCGCGCGGCCAACAGCTGACTCGCGCCGAGCGACTAGCTGCGCGACTTGCGACCCTTGTTGAACTTGTCGACGGTGCGGTTCATGTCGTGGGCGTCGAGGGCTGCGGCCTCCTCGGGCGTCGGGGCCTTGCCGCCGAGCCGGGCCGGGAGGTAGACGAGGTCGTCTCCGGTGAGGGGCGGGTAGGCGGCCTGCTGGGTGTGAAGCTGCTCCTCCATGACGGCCTGGAGCCGGACGGTCGCCTCGTTCCGGTTCTCGTCCGGGCCGACGTGGAAGGGCTCGCCGACGACGATCGAGATCGGGATGCGGTTGCGGCCGAGGTGCTTGGGCAGGTTCTTGCTCCACACGCGCTGGGAGCCCCAGATGGTCGTCGGGAGGATCGGCACGCCGGCCTCCTGGGCCATCCGGACCGCACCGGGCTTGAACTCCTTGAGCTCGAACGAGCGCGACATCGTGGCCTCGGGGAAGACGCCGACGATCTCACCGTCCTTGACCGCCTGGACCGCCCGCATGAACGAGGCCCTGCCGTCGCGGCGGTCGACGGGGATGTGCTTCATGCCGCGCATGAGGGGACCGGCGACCCGGTGGGAGAAGATCGACTTCTTCGCCATGAAGCGCACGAGGCGACCGGAGCGCCGAGCTGCGAGGCCGGCATACGTGAAGTCGAAGTAGCCCGTGTGGTTGATCGCCATGACCGCCCCTCCGACGCGTGGGACGTTGTCCTCGCCCTCGATCCGGAAGTCGATGCCCTGGGCGGCGAACACGCCCCTGGCGAAGGTGATGACGGGGCTGTACACGGGTTCCATGGGCGCCAGCCTACGGGTCCGTAGGTTCGCCGGAAGCGCGAGCCCGGGTGACTTTGGTTATCGTCGTGCCGGTGAGCCAGCCGACCCCCGCACCCGACGTGGCCACCGCGGATCGACCCGTGGACGCGGGCATGCGCCGCTCGCGCCGGGTGGTCCTCGTGGCCCTCACGGGGCTCGCCTTCCTTGCTGCCCTGTGAACGTCTCTGCGGCCCGACCTCGACGACGGCTGGCTGGCGATCGGCCTGCCCAACCCCGTCCCTGCTCTCGTCTGGTTCGTGCTCTTCGTCGCCCTGCTGCTGCAGGTGAGCTCGCGGGTGCGGGCGTTCGCGATCGGGATCGCCTTCCTGCTCTTCTGGCCGACACCGGTCTATGCGTCGATGGCGACGATGGCCCTGCACGGGCAGTTCGTCATGGAGCGCACCACCGCCACGGTGAGCGCTGCCGACGCACCACGCGAGGGTGGACCGGCGGCCGTGACCTTCACCTTCGACGACGGCACGGCCGAGCGGGGCATCTCCGTGCTGAGCCAGCGCTTCGGGTCGAGGAACGAGTACGTCGCCCCACGGGTCGGGACGCGCCTCGACGTGCTGCGCGACCCCACGGGCTGGCTGCCACCGCGCACCGTCGGCGGGCGCGAGGGACTGTCGGCAGGCGTGGGCGGCGCCCTGCTGCTCGCTCTCCCCGGCCTCCTGGGCGTCGCTGCGCTCACCGCGGCATCAGTCTCGGCGCTGACCCGACGCGAGAGCTTCATCATGGTCGCCGGGCGTCCGGCGACCGCCGACGCGGTCAGTCCAGGGGCGGCAGCGGCAGGTCCCTGATCTCGGCCAGCATCCTCATGATCTCGGCCTGCTCGGCGCGGACGGCGGCGAACGTCGAGACGTTGAGCTCGAGGTCCTCCTCCACCTCCGGCTCCACCTGCATCTCCAGGAGCCTTCCGGCCTTCTCCTCGGCGACCCCGCGGACGAACTCGGCGTCGGCGCTCGTGTCGTCGCCCGCGAACACGCGATCGAGCGAGGTCTCCTCGAGGTCGACCCGGCGCTGGAGTCTCTGCCACTCGGGGCCGAGCTCACCGGCGCGGGCCCTGTCGCTCATCTCCTCGTAGTCGCGACGGTGGTCGGTCGTCGGGTTGGAGACGAACTGGTCGACGAGCTCCTCGCGCTCGGCGTCGATCTCGTGGCGCAGCTCGAGCAGCTCGGCGAGGATCGCCTCGACCTCGCGGCTCGACTCCTCGAACGACGCCCGGCTCATGCCGTCACCGCACCCGGAGGGACGCCGAAGTTGTTGGCCTGGGCGTCGTCGATGTCGGAGCCGGTGCCGTAGTTCTGCAGCGCGATGAGGGTGTTGGACAGGACGGTGAGCACACGCAGCACGTTGACGACGGCGTAGCAGCCCTTGACGAGGCTGCTGATCGCCATGAGCACCCGGCGGATCGCGTTGTAGCCGCGCTGGATGAGGTTCCAGTACTTGCGGATGCTTGTCGCGATCTTGGCCCCACCGACGAGCCAGCCCGGCCCCGGGATCGAGGCGCAGGCCGCGAGGAACGTGATCTCGTCGGCGATGAACCCGATGATCGTCGCGATCGTGCTGGCGACCGACTTGGTGATGTCGATGAGCGCGCCCACGAGGCGACCGATCTGGTCGCAGCCCGTGCCGTACCTGGTGTAGTTCTCCTCGAGCTGGCTCATCCGGTCGCGGAAGGCGACCGATGACGGGCCGCTCCACTGCGTCGTGGAGGTCTTGAGAGCGCCGAAGTTCCTGCCGACGCCGTTGCACGCGATCTCGGTGCGGCCCCACGCGTCCTGGGCTCTGCTCAGCTGGTTCCAGTCACCGGCGATCGGCTTGACGAGCTCCTCGATCGGGCTGACCCCGAAGGCCTTGCGGATGAACCACAGGATCGGGCGGAGCACGAGCCCCGAGCTGGCCTCGAGGTCCTCGACGAAGTTGCCCTCGGTGCTCGCCGGTGGGACGAGTGCGCTCGACGCGTCCACCTGCTCTGCGATGGTGCTCACCACTGGCCTCCGTTCCTGTTCGCCCAGCTGATCGAGTCGTCGTTGGATGGTCCGTCTGCGGAGTCGTTGACGTCCTGCCGCAGGTCGGCGGCCTCCTGGCCGTGCTGCCACGTGCTCACCAGCCCCTCGGCGGTGCTGATGAGCGCACCGGGCAGGCCCACTGCTCGCTGTGCCGCGCCGAACGTCTGGTTGGCATCCCACGTCGTGCCGCTGCTGTCGGTGGGCGCTGGGTTGCGGTAGGTGCTCTCCCGCTCGGCACGCATGTCGTCGGCCGTGACCTGGCTGTTGCCGGTGGTGTCGGCGCCGTTGCGGCGGTCGGCCTCGGCCCCGTCGACGCGCTCCCAGAAGTCGTCGCAGGCGCTCTGGCGGTCGCGGGCGTAGCCCTCCTCGCGCGAGCGGCGGGCGTCCTCCTCGGTCCACGAGTCGTTGCCACCGGTGTTGCGGGCGTTGTGCTCGGCAGCCGCTCGCGTGTCCCAGCGGTTCGTCACGGAGTCGTAGAGGCGCTTCTGCATGGCGTACTCGCGCCACTTCGAGGGGTTGAGGCTGTCGGGGTACTCGGGCGGCTTCGGCGCTTCCAGGCCGGGCCCGAACGGGCCCATGCTCCGCACCCTGTCCGCGTAGCTGAGCGCGTTCGTCGTCTGCGACAGCCCCTGCTTGGTGTACTTCCACCAGCTGTTGTCGCCCGACGGGACGTTCGCGGCAGAGGCGCCCGGCTGCGGTGGCGGCCCCTGTCCGGGAGCGCGGTAGGGCGGCGGGGTCTCACCAGCGCGTCGCATCCGGGCTGCCAAGCGGTCGTATGCCGCGCGGTCCTGTGCGAGGTACTCGGTCTTGGTGCCGTTGAGGGTCGACGTGCAGCTCTGCGAGATCGCCCTGCCCTGACCCGTGCCGGTGTCGGCGATCTGGAAGGCGCGGTCGTAGTGACCCTGGAGCGGTGCCACGGCCAGGCCGGTGAAGCCGCTGCCGGCGTTGCAGTTGGCCTGCACATAGCTCTGCACCTTGCCCAGGTGCCCCGTCTGCAGCCTGAACACACCGCCCACCGTGTCGAGCTGGCTGATCTCGACCCTGAAGTCGTTCATGGAGCCCTCCTCACCATGTCGTCATCCCCAACGGGGCCCAACGTAGTGAGGCTTCGCCGTCACGGCGATGGGGAGCACTCCCCACCGCGACGGCGCGAGTCAGCTGTGCGTGGCGGGGTGCCAGGCGAGCTGGACGACCTGGTTGCCGTTGTCGCGAGTCACGAGGCGGCCGCGGCCGGGCGGCTGGAGCGAACCGCGAACGTTGCCCACGAGCGCGCCCTCGTCCGGCGGGGTGCTCAGCTGGATGCCCGGGCTGGCGAGGTCGCGCAGGGCCTGGAGCACCGGCTCGTAGCTCGCGCGCGAGGCACCACCGGAGCGACGCGTCAGCACGAGGTGCAGGCCCACGTCCGTGGCCTGCGCGAGCAGGGGCACGAGCGGGCGCAGGGGCGAGCCGGCCGAGGTGACGACGAGGTCGTAGTCGTCGACGAGGATGAACGCCTCGGAGCCCGACCACCACGACCGGGACCGCAGCTGCTCGGGAGTGACGTCCGGTCCGGGGAGACGGGTGCGCAGGAAGGCCGTGAGCCCCTCCATCTCGGCGGTGACCTGCTCCTCGGTCGTCATGTACTCGGCGACGTGGTCCGGCGGCAGCTCGCCGAGCAGGGCCCGCCGGTAGTCGACGACGAAGAGCTTGGCCTGGTCGGGGGTGTAGAGGCGAGCGATCTCGCTGGCGTAGCCGCGCAGCATCGCGGACTTGCCCGAGTCGGAGTCGCCGAAGAGGTAGAGGTGGGACTCGTCCGCGACGTCGACGCCGACCGGCTCGAGGTTGTTCTCGTCGATGCCGAGAAGCACCCGGCGGTCGTCCGGGCCGGCCTGCGTGCGGATCGCCTCGAGGGTGATGCGCTCGGGCAGCAACCGGAGCTTGGGACCGCGCGGACCCTGCCACGCGGCGGAGACCTTGGCGACCATGTCGTCGACGGCTTCGCCGAGGTCGTCGACCCGCCCCGAGCCGTCGACGCGAGGGACGCCGGCGAGGAAGTGGTGCTTGGTGGTGGTGATGCCTCGACCCGGCCGACCCTTGGGCACGTTGGCCGCGACCCGGCGGTCGATCTCGGAGTCGCCGGGGTCACCGAGGCCGAGCTCGACCCGGGTGCCGAGGACGTCGCGGATCTGCATCCGGAAGTCCATCCAGCGTGACGTCGTGATGACGACGTGGATGCCGAAGGTGAGGCCGCGACCGGCGATCCCGCTGATCGACTGCTCGAGCTCGTCGAACTCGGCCCGGATCGTCGGCCAGCCGTCGACGACGAGGAAGACGTCGCCGTAGCCGTCGTCGGCCCGACCCTCCGCACGGCGGCGGCGGTAGGTCTCGATCGAGTCGATGCCCTGGGCGCGGAAGTAGGCCTCGCGCTTGTCGATGATCCCGCTGATCTCGGCGACGGTGCGGCGCACGATCTCGGGCTCGTTGCGGTTCGCAACGCCGGCGACGTGCGGCAGCGCCGCGAACGGCGTGAAGGTGCCGCCACCGAAGTCGAGGATGTAGAACTGCGTCTCGAGCGGGGTCGTCGTCAGCGAGATCGAGCTGACCAGCGTGCGCGCGAAGGTGCTGCGACCGGTGCGCGGCCCACCGACGACGGCCACGTGGCCCGCCGCACCACCGAGGTTGAGCACGAACATCTCACGCCGCTGCTCGAGCGGGCGGTCGACGATGCCCATCGGGAAGACGTAGCTGCCGCGGTCGCGCCACCGGCGGCTGACGAGCCCGAGCTGCGGGTCCGGCGCGAGGTCACCGAGGAGCTGGTCGAGGGAGTTGGGGATGTCGAGCGGCGGCAGCCAGACCTGGTGGGCCGGTCGACCCTTGCCCTTCATGCGGGCGACCGCGATGTCGAACACGGCCCTGGTCTCGTCGGGCTCGTTGGCGGCGACCGGCGCCTCCTCGACGCGCTGCACGGCGGAGACGGCCTTGGTGGACGTGAACGGCAGCACCTGCATGGCCGTGCCCCCGGTGCCCGCGGTCGACTGTCGGCGACGTCCCTTCGGCGGGCCCGAGACGTAGGCGGCCTTGAACTTGAGCAGCGTCGTCTGGTCCGGCTTGAGGTAGCCCAGGCCGGGCACGGGCGGCAGCTCGTAGGCGTCGGGCACACCGATGACGGTGCGCGACTCGCCCGCGGAGAACGTGCGCAGGCCGATCCGGTAGGACAGATGCGACTCGAGGCCGCGCAGCCTGCCCTCCTCGAGTCGCTGCGACGAGAGCAGGAGGTGCATCGACAGCGACCGACCGAGCCGGCCGATGGCCACGAAGAGGTCCGCGAACTCCGGCTTGGCAGAGAGCAGCTCGGAGAACTCGTCGGCGACGATGAGCAGTGCCGGCAGCGGCTCGAGGTCGGCGCCTCCTGCTCGGGCCTTCTCGTAGTCGGTGACGTTGGAGTAGTTGCCGGCCGAGCGCAGGAGCTCCTGACGGCGGGTCATCTCACCCTGGAGCGCGTCCTGCATGCGCTCCACGAGCGTGAGCTCCTGACCGAGGTTGGTGATGACGGCCGAGACGTGGGGCATGTCGGCCATGCCCGCGAACGTCGCGCCACCCTTGAAGTCGACGAGGACGAAGTTGAGCTGCTCGGACGAGTGCGTCATCGCGAGCGCGAGGACCAGCGTGCGCAGCAGCTCGGACTTGCCCGAGCCGGTGGCACCGATGACGAGCCCGTGTGGGCCCATGCCCTGCTGGGCGGACTCCTTGATGTCGAGCGCGACGACCTGGCCGCTGCCACCGACGCCGATCGGCACCCGCAGCCGGTCACGCTGGAGGCGGGGACGCCACGAGGTGGCCGGGTCGAAGTCGCGCACGTCGCCGAGGCCGAGCAGGTCCACGAGCTCGGTGCTGCTGGTGAGCGCGTCACGCACCTCGACCTCGCCACTGACGAACATCGGGGCGAGCCGGCGCGCAGCCGCCTCGGCCTCGGTGACGCTCATCTGGTCGGCGAGGCCCTTGGCCCCGCCACGGCTCAGGCTGAGGATCTCGAAGGGAACCTGGCTGGACGGCATACCCTGCCGCGCAGCGTCGACCGCGAGGCGCAGCGTCGTCGTCGAGTCGAGCTCACCCCACTGCTCCGGGAGGTCGAGGACGGTCACTCCGAGGACGCCGTCCTCGGTGACGAGCGGGTTGTGCCGCGGCAGCCGGGCACCGTCGACGACGACGAGGACGTGCGGCGCGGAGGGCTGCGCGCTCGGGCCGAACCGGGGCCGGTCGGTGATGTCGTCCGGGAGCAGCTCGAGGAGCTCGTCGATCGACTCGGCGACGAGACGCATCGGTCCGATCGCGTCGCGCTCACGCGGGCTCAGGGCGTGCGGCAGCCACTTGAGCCAGTCCCACTCGTCCCGGGCGTCGGGGCCGACGAGCGCGGCGACGACGAGGGACTCGGGCGAGTGCATCACCGCCGCGTTGACGACGAGGGCGCGCGCGAGCGCCCGCGACGGCGCGGCCTCACCGGTGACCTGGACCCGCGCCCACGCTGACAGCGAGACCGAGGCGGGCAGTCCGTGCTGCACGCGGTGGGTCGTGAGGAGACGGTGCAGCCCGGAGGCGGCGACCGGGTCGAGCTGGGCGAGCGGCGGAGTCTCGGCCGGCTCGAGCGTGAGGCAGAGCGGCTGGGTGGTCGTGCCCATGCGGACGTGGAGGAAGTCGTCGTCCTTGGGGAGCCGCTCCCACACCCGGCTCTTCTCCTCGGCCAGCAGCGGGAGCGACGCGGGCGCCGGGTAGTTCCACAGGCCCGCCTCCCGCTGCTTCGCGGCCGCGTCGCGGACGGTGCCGCGGACCTCGGCGAGGTAGGCGAGGTACTCGCGGCGGTTGGAGATGACCTCGGTCGTGTGCTGCTGACGTTGGCGGACACCGCTGGCGAAGACGAAGCCCAGCGACGCCACGAGGAACATGCCCGCGCCGATGATGCCTCGCGGACCCGGCTGCGACAGCGCCACGAACCCCATCGACCCGACGCTGCCGAGCATGGGGACGGCCTGCATGAGGAGGTTGCTCAGCCCCTCGGCCGGGGTGATCTCCGGCGGCGGCTGCAGGACGATGCGTCCCGACGGGACGGCCGGCGCCTCCTGGCGCGTGCCTCCGACTGTCGCGGTCACGAGTTCCCTCCCCGAATGTGCTGCATGCCTGGGTCAACTTATCCCGTGGCCGCAGCCGACGTGGAGGTGGCGCACCACGCACGTGGGGGCGCGGCCTATTCTTCGTGGTGACCGTGTCGTGGGAGAGGGAGGGGACGGTATGCCGGGTACGGACACGTCCGCGGGGCTCCAGATCAGCCTCAACGCTGGCGACCGTCGCTACGACCTCGTCGTGCCCTACGGCGCCCGGGTCACCGACGTCCTCTCGGTCCTCGGCATCGCCTCACGTGCCAACCCCCACGCCATCGCCACACCCAGCGGTCGCGTGCTCGGTCCGCACGACGCGTTCGACGACTCCGTGCCGACCGGCTCGATCCTCAGCGTCGTCCCCGTGACGACGCACGCCGTGACGCGCGACATCCTCAACCTGGACCGGGGCCGAAGCGCGGGAGGAGCACGCTCGAGTGCGCCCGCTGGCTCCGGCGGACGACACCGTGACGAGCCCGCGGCGCCGCTGAGCCGGGAGGTCGACGAGTCGACCCGACGCCGTGGCGAGCCCTCGCCCCAGGACCTGCCGGAGGTCACCGGCCCCCGGTCCGAGCTCACCCGGGTCCGCGAGGTCCGTCGCGGGCCGGTCGGGTCACCGCTGCCCACCACCGCGTCGCAGCTCATCTGGCTCTCTGCCGCGTTCGGCGCGGTCGTCAGCCTCGTCGCCGGCTGGAGCCTGGCTCGCGCAGGCGGTCCACAGGGCGAGCGGCTCACGACGTGGGGCGCCGCCTCGGCCTGGATGCCGACCGTGGCCGCCGGCCTCCTCGCGGCCGGCGCCATCGGGCTCGCGGCGTTGGGCAGCGACCGGGTCCACCGCTTCACCGCCGCGGCGACCGCGCCGGCCCTCGGCCTCGCCGCAGGCCTCACCTTCCCCCTCCCCGACTCCCCCGGGCGCGAGTCGGTCGCCGTGGTCGTCGGCTGTGCCGTCGCCGTGCTCGCCCTGGCGATCACGCGGTCGCGGGTCGAGGTCGACTCACCGGGTGACCGGACCGTCATGTCCGCGATCGGCGGGCTGGGGCTGCTCGTCGGCCTCGGGACCGTCCTCGACTGGCCGGGGCCCTCGATCGCCGCCGTCGTCACCGGTCTCGGCCCCCTGCTCATGCGCCTGCTGCCCACGAGCAGCCTCACGGTCGACGCCAACCAGCTCGTCGACACCGAGCGACTGTCGACGACGATCTGGTCGGTGCGCGAACGAGGGCTCGGGCGGCGCAAGCGCGTCACCCGTGGCGACATGCGGCAGCGGTTCGACGCCGCTCGCGAGATCGTCGCGATCGGCACGGCATACCTGTCCCTCACCACGGCCGTCGGCGGGTGGCTCCTCGTGAGCTCGACACCCGGTGACGCCGTGACGCGCTGGGGTGCCGTGGCCGTCCTCGTCGTGGCCGCGCTCGCGTGCGGCTACCAGTCGCGGTCGGTGCGCGACCGTCTGCCCCGCTACAGCATGCTCGCCGCCTGTGCGTCCCTGCTCCTCGCGGCGGCCCACGCCCTGCTGGCGACCGGCTGGTCCGGCGCCACGCTGGTTCTCTTCCTCGTCGCAACGGCCGTGGCGTGGGTCAGTGTGCTCAGCGCGACCGCGATCGTGCGCGGCTACCGGTCGACCCGCATGTCGCGGTTCGCCGACGCCCTCGAGACGGCGACCGTGGCCCTGTCGCTGCCCCTGGGGATCGTGGCCGCGGGTGGTGTCGAAGCCGTGCGGCGGATGACCTCGGGCTGAGGTCACCCGCCGCGGCCGGTGTGGTGCCGGCTGATGCCGTGCCGGCTGAAGTCGTGCCGGCTGATGCCGCCCCGAGGGCGGCTACTGCCAGACCTGGGGGCTGGCGTCCTCGGTGCCGTCGTACCAGGTCTCCTCGTTCTCGTGCGTGAGGTGATCGACGTCCTGGGAGGTCTCGCGGTCTCCCTTGCGCGAGCCCCCGCCACCGGCCACGCCCGCCGCGCCTGCGCCCGTGCCGCCGCGACCGGGGGCCGCCGCGCCGCGCGCAGCGGGTCCACGACTGCTGGTTCCGCTCCGGGCACCACCCTTGGCGGCCTTGCCCGAACCCGGGACGACGGTGCCCTTGCTGCCGTCGAGCTTGGGCACGCCGTAGCGTCCCGAGCCGCTCGCGCCCTTGACCGCGCTGGTGCGCGAGGCTGAGGCCGCCCGGCCCTGCCCACCACCCGGGATGACCTGTCCGGAGCGTCCGGCCGCCCCGCCGGAGCGTCCGGCCGAGCTGCCGGAGCCGTTGGCGCCGCGGCCGCCGGCGCCCGTCGACCGGCCCTGTGCGCCGCCTGCGGGAACCACTCCGCCACCACGGGTGCCGAACATGCCACCCCCACGGGCACCGAGCAGGCCGCCGAGGCCCGCTGCGCCCGTGCCGATGCCACCGGCTGCGACACCGAGGCCCCCGCCGCCGCCGCCGACCGCGTGGGAGGCCGACGTGGTGCCGGCCGGGCCGGTGCTCACACCTGTCGAGCCGGTGACGTCGCCGTCGGAGCTGATCGGGTCGACGACCTCGGTCTGCGGGCCGGGGCAGCCGATCGAGATGGGTGTCGGCTCCTCGGGGTTGGGGATCGGGATCTGCTCGACGTCCGGGTCCCGGTCGGGGTCGGTGGGGTGCACCTGGAGGCCGGGTCCGACCGGCGAACCGATCTGGTAGCTGGGGCCACCGGACTGCGTGGCCGTCCCGGACGAGTAGTTCGTGCTCGGGCCGGGACCGTTGCTGCTGTAGGGCGTCTCGGACCTGGTTTTGGTCTCGATCGGCATCGTGCCGGTGGCCGTCTGGGTGTCGGCCCCGAGCTGGTCGAGGACACGCTTGGCCGCCTGGTTGCGCTGCTCCCACAGGGCGTCCTCCGCCGCAGCGGCCGCCTCGGCGTCGGGGACGCTGTACTTGGCGCGGTTCTCGGCCGTCGGAAGGTAGGGCGCCGGAAGCCTCGTGTGGTCGGCCGGGTCGACGTAGGTCGAGATGCTGGCCACGTCGGAGTACCACGCGGACCTGGCGTCACCGATGGCCTTGTAGACCTGACCCAGGCTCGTGTCGACGTCCCCGATCTTGCCCGCGTGACCGTCGAGCGTGGAGCCGAGCTTCTCGAGGCTGGACAGCGCGGCCTCGGCGGCAGGACCCTGCCAGCCCCGACCCCCGTCGGACGGCGCCTGGAGCTCGGTCCGCACCTGACGGACGTCCTTGGCGAGGTCCTCGAGCTTCGTCTTGGCCCCGCGCCAGTCCTCCTGCGTCAACCAGATGGTCGACGTGCTCGTCGAGAAGACCTTGAACAGCTCTCGCTCGAAGTGCTTGGCCTTGGGGTTGAGCGTGGGTCCGCCCCCGCCACCGTCAACTAGCGCCATGACTGTGCTCCTTCGTCGTGGCAGCGACCCCATCCGTCGCTGCCGTCGTGTCGTGCGTGTCCTGCGTCTCGTGCGTGTCGTGCGTGTCGTGCGTGTCACGAGGATCTGGGGACGGTGTCGCGCGAGCGGACCCGTCCGGTCCGCCGCCCCTGCGCCGCAGCACGAGGAACAGCGCGGCCAGGACGGCCACGACGGCGAGCCCGCCGACCAGCCACGGGAGGGTGGAGCCCTCACCGGAGGTAGCGTCGTCCTCGCCGGTGTCCGCCGTGGGCGAGCCCGTGGCACCGGAGGTGGCGGACTCCGACGGTGCCGGCGAGCCGCTCGACGAGGTGCTGGGCGAGGCGTCCGCCGACCCCGCCGTTGCCGCCGCGATCTCCTCGGCCGTCGGCTGGACGACCCCCTTGTCGACGACCATCGGGTTGGTGTCAGGGAGGGTGGCCACATCGAGCTTGACCGCATCCGCCGGGGCGAAGATGCCGAACCCGTAGGACTCGGTCTTGCCCGTCGCGGCCGGGAGGTTGCTGCCGACCCGTCGGAACCACGTGAAGTACTTGCCGTCCTTGGCCCGCATACCCACGGCCTGACGGGCCGCCTGGAGCACCTGGTTGCCGGTGGCGTCGGGGTGTGCCGACCAGATCGCGGCCAGACCGCCGGAGGTGATGGCCGTGGCCTGTGACGCACCGTCCCCGAGGACGTCACTGCGCCAACCGGACGAGCCCGACGCACCGGAGACCACCTTGCTCCCGGGTGCTGCGAAGTCGAGCAGCGGGCTCTTGCGCAGGGCGCTGGAGTCGAGGTTGCCCTCGGAGTCGACGTGGGTCACCGTGACGACCCCGTTGCCGATCCCGGGCCAGAAGACGTTGCGGGCGTCGTTGTTGGTGGACCCGACGACGATCGCGCCAGCCCTGTAGGCATCGAGCAGCGCTGCCACGAGCTCCGCGTCGTAGTCCACCGAGAGGCTGATGCTCAGCACCTTGGCGCCGTCCTTGACGGCCTGGCGGATGGCCCGGGCCGTCGCCTCGCCCGACTGGTCGAGTCCCGTGTCGTCGAGGCGGCAACCGTCCCGGTCGCCGTCGGTGGTGCCGGCGTAGAGCACGGCGTAGTGGCGCAGCGTCGCTCGCGGCGCGATCCCCGCCATGCCGCGACCGCCCGCAGCCGTGCCCTTGCCGCTGCCGACGATGAGGGAGGCCATGCTCGTCGCGTGGTCCGCTGCGGCTCCCTTCGCCGTCGAGGACTGGCGGCCGCCGGTCTTCGTCAGGCACTCGGTGCTCGAGGACGCCACCCGACCGTCGAGCTCGGGGACGCTGGGGTCGATCGGCCCGTCGATGACGGCGACCGTGACGCCCTGCCCGGCGCCTGCCCGGTTGAGCTCGTCGACCCCCATCGCGGTCCGCCACCACTGGCCGTCGTCGAGCGGGTCAGCCGTGGCGGCGGGCACGCCGACGAGCGGCACGGCGACGACAGCGCCGGCTGCGGCCGCGCCGAGCACGCGACGGAGGTGGAGCGAGCGGATGGCAGGCATGGTCAGCGGGCGTAGGGCGACTGCGGCTGACCGGCGGTGGCGTCGTAGGTGCTGGTGTCGTCGTCCCCCGAGGCCGGCGGGGTGTCGCTCGTGGGCATCTGGCCCTCGGCCTCGGTGTCGGGGTTCTCGCCGGTCGGGATCTCGCCGCCGTCGCTGCCGGGCTGCCCGGGCTCGCCGGGCGTCGAGGTCTCGGCGGCGTCCGCCGTCTCGGCGGCGGTCTGGGCGGACTCGGTGGACGAGGCCTGCTCGTGGTTGCGCGTGCTCTCGAGCGGGCCGTTCTCCCAGCGCTGCCACAGCTCGACGAACGCGGCCCCCGCCTGGTCGTCCCGGCCCTTCATCTGCTGCGCCGACGTGCGGATGCCCTGGGCGACGGCCTCGAGGTCGGCCTTGGCCCCTCGCATGGTCTCGAGGTAGATCGTGCGGACCTCCTCGAACACCGAGCCGTACGAGGCGAGCACGGGGAGGTCACCGAAGGAGCTCTTGTCCGCGAGCGCGTCGCGGATCTTCTTGACGCCCTCGGTGGCGTCGGTGTCCCACTTGGTCTGCCTGGTGTTGGCCAAGGTGGTCATCGTCTCGGTCGGGTACTCGACCTCGTTCTCGCCTGCCACGGCTGCTTCCTCCCCTGAACGTTCTGCGTCACTTCTGATGCTGCGTCACCCGGTCGCCGCGCCACGACGACGTCTCACCACGACGACGTCTCACCACGACCTCGTCGCAACGCGACCCGTGCCGGCACCCCGGTGTCGGGGTGCCGGCACGACCTGTCACGTCATGACCTGGAGGTCAGGACCAGCTGTTCTTGTTGCGGAGCTCACCGGCGAGGTAGGCCTCCTTGGACTGCTCGACGGCCTTCTTGATGTCGAGAAGCAGCTCGTTGAGGTCCTGGACCTCGGTGCCCCACTTGCGCTTGACGTCCTCGAACGCACCCTTGGCGCCGGCTTCCCACTCGCCCATGTGCGGACGCAGGTCGCTCTCCATGTCCGAAACCTTGGTCTTGAGGTCGTTGACGCCCTTGACCATGTCGCCGATCAGCGTGTCGAGACCGCCGCTGCCGACCTTGATGTTCTGGCCACCCATCACTTGCCCCCCATCTGCGAGCTGTACTTGCTGAGCAGGTCGGACGACATCTGGTCGTCGGACGTGTACTGCTTGTCATTGCTGACGAGGTTCTCGCGGAAGTGGTCGAGGATGTCGACCAGGTCCTGAGCCTGCGTCGTCCAGGCCACCTGGACGTTCTGGAAGGCGCCGGCACCGGCACCCTCCCAGTGAGCCTTCACCTGCTCCATCTGCCCCTGCAGCGTGCTGAGCCTCTGCTTGAGGTCCGAGCGCGCCTGGTCGACGATCTGGGCGCTCTTGCCGATGGCGCCGGCGCCGACCTTGATGTTCTGGCTTCCCATGTCACTTCCCTTCTCTCCTGGTCCCAAGGACCGAGCGGTAGGTCCTCCCGACCACTCATGGTGGTTGGACCCCGGCTTTCGCGTCCCCCGAAGTCCTGACAGGGATGACCATACGGGGGCACTTGCCGGTCGCCAATGGGGAGAACTCCCCGTCTATGCTCGGGTGCGTTCTCCGCCTGGGTGGAGGAGCCAGAGGTCATGCACGTTCGGGGAGGAACACTCGTGAGCCAGAGCACGGCGGCGTCGCTCGTCCGGCTGTCCGTGTCGTCGGGGACCAGGCGCGCGGACCTCGGCATCCCCGCGTCGATCCCGGTGGCGGAGATCATCCCGGACCTCGCGCGCGAGCTCGGCGTGCTCGAACCGCACTCTGCGAGCCTCGGCTACCGGCTGCTGCGCGCAGACGGTTCCCTCGTCGACAGCGACAGAAGCCTTGCGGCACAGGGCATCGAGGACGGCTCCGTGCTCGCACTCGAGCCCAACCGCCCTGACGGCGACAAGGTCTACGACGACGTCGTCGAGGCCGTGGCCGACCTCGTCGAGACGCAGTTCACCCCGTGGACCGCAGCCAACAGCGCCGGCACCGCGGTCGGCGCGTCGGTCGTCCTCTTCCTCGCCGCGGCCTACGCGCTCTTCACCGCCCGAGACAGCGGCGTCCTCATCGCCGCGCTCGCCGGCGTGTGCGCCCTGCTCCTCGTCGGCGCCGCCGCCGTCCTCGGTCACGTCCGCAAGCAGCCGTCCGCTGCGGTCGCGCTCGCCCTCACCGGGGTCGTGTATGCCGGGGTCGCCGGTTTCGCGGCCGTGCCCGACGCACCGCTCTGGGGCGAGGGCCTGCTGTATGCCGGTGCCGGTGCCGCGGCGGTCGGCGTCCTCGACGCGGTGGCCGTGACGCGCCACCACCTGCTCGTCGGGGCGACGGCGGCGGTGGGCCTGGCGATGGTGGCCCTCGGCGGCCTGAGCCACTTCGTCGGGTGGAGCCTCACGACGGTCGCCGCCGCGACGTTCCTCGTCGCTGCCCTCGTCGGCAACGTCCTGCCCTGGGTGGGCCTCTCCACGAGCCGTCTCACCACGCACCCGCCGAAGTCGGACCTGGAGATCTTCGAGGACGTCCCGGAGGTCGAGCGCGAGGAGGTGCGCCGTCAGGTCGCCGCCGGCCACGAGCTCATGGTCGCTCTGGGCGTGGCCAGCTCCGCGGTGATGATCCTGTGCACGCCCCAGCTCGTCGCCGCCGGCGCGTCGGGCGCCCTGCTGGCCTTCGTGGGCTTCGTCGCCACGCTCCTGCGGACGCGGCACAGCCGGACCCGCACCACCGTGCTCATCGCGATGATCGGAGGCATCACCGGCCTGGCCGTCGCGTCCGTCTCGGCGGCGCACAACCACCCGGACTGGCGCCCGCTGCTGGCGCTCGGGCTGGCCGGTGCGGCGGCCGTCGTCGTGGCCCTGGCTCTCGTGCTTCCGCGCACGAGGGTCCAGCTCGGCCGGATCGCCGACGCCGTCGAGGGCGTGGCCCTGGTCTCCCTCTTCCCGCTCGCGGCCTTCGCCGTCGGCCTCCTCTGAGGCTCGTCGGTGGCCACCAAGAAGGACCTCGTCGAGGCCCAGTCGTTCAGCAAGCGGCGGCTCACCACCGCCTTCGTCAGCGGCAGTCCGGGCGGCCGCGAGGTCGAGCCGCACCGCCCGATGAAGGCCGTCATCGGTGGGCTCGCGCTGACTGTCGTCCTCGTGCTCGGGAGCATGGCCTTCGGCTGGCTCAAGGGATCGCTCCCCCAGGACTGGGGCGACAACAAGCTCGTCATCGCCAAGACCAGCGGCGCGCGCTACATCTCCATCAAGGAGACGCTCCACCCTGTGCTCAACACCACGAGCGCCCGGCTGCTCATCCCGGCGGGCGGCTTCGAGGTCATCACCGTCGCGGACGACAAGCTCGCCAAGCAGAAGCGCGGGTCCACGATCGGCATCCTCGGCGCTCCCGACTCGCTCACCCCGCCCGACGCCCTGACCAACAGCGGCTGGGTGTCCTGCCTCGCCCCCGAGGGCGGCGTGGCCACGGCCGTGGGCGCCTCGGCCAGGAGCACCCCCGCCGTGGCCGGCGCCACCATCGTGACGACGGGCAAGCAGACGTTCGTTGTCGCCGGCGGGATGCGCTACCCCGTGGCCGCGGCCAACCTCTCCGCGGTCATGCTCGCGCTCGGACTCGACGGCCAGCCCCCTCAGGCCGCGCCGGCGGTGTGGACCAACCTCTTCGCGCTCGGTCCCGCCCTCGGTCCGCTGCGCCTCGACGAGTTCGGCAAGCCCTCGCCGGGGCTACCGCCGGGTGCGACAGTCGGCAGCGTCCTCGCCGTCGCCAACGCCGGCCAGCAGGCGCGTCGCTACCTCGTCAATGCGGCCGGCGAGCTCGAGCCGCTGCCCGACGTCGCCCATGCGCTCTACCGGATCGGCTCCGGCAGCACGACGGAGGACCTGTCGGTGACCCCGGCACAGGTCACCCAGCTGCGGGTCCGCCCCCAGCGGGTTGCTCCCCCTGCCTGGCCCACGGCGCTGCCCACCCCCGTCACCGAGGCACCGTGCGCGACCCTCACCACCTCACGCGGCAGCGAGCCCAGGGTCGACCTCTCGACCTCGACCTCGGTCCGCCCGGAGGCCGGCGTCACCAAGGCCACCGTGGACCTCGGCACCGGTGCCCTCGTGCGCGCCGTCGGGGCCGGGTCCCCCAGTGCCGGACCGCTGCT
The DNA here is from genome assembly GCF_044791685.1 of Knoellia locipacati. Lineage (GTDB taxonomy): Bacteria > Actinomycetota > Actinomycetes > Actinomycetales > Dermatophilaceae > Knoellia > Knoellia locipacati_A. The sequence continues at coordinate 3,066,763 of NZ_CP087730.1, read as the reverse complement.
CGCCATCGACCAGACCGGCACCTCGTACGCCATCGACGGCTCGACCCCCGACCTCCTCCAGCGGTTGGGCTACCAGCCCGAGGACGTCGCGCCGGTCCCCCAGGCCTGGTCCGAGCTCTTCCGCACCGGGCCCGAGCTCAGCGTCGAGGCCGCGCAGACCACCGTGGCCGCCGCGTCGTGATGCGCCGCCGCGTCACGACTGCCGCCGGGGCGCTCGGCCTCGTCGTGAGCAGCCTCGTCGTGCCGGCGGCGACGCCGCCCGCGCAGGCCGAGGTGCGGGAGTGCACCGAGGGCGTCACCCGCTACGTGCCACAGGAGCCACCGGCGATCGCCCGGCTCGGGGCACGGACGGCCTGGTCGGTCGCCACCGGCACCGGTGTGGTCGTCGCCGTCGTCGACTCCGGCGTCGCCGCCGACAACGTCCACTTCCCCCGGGGCACGGTCCTGCCCGGCAGGAGCTTTGTCGGCGGCCCCGCCACGACCGACGAGTCCGGTCACGGGACGGCCATCGCCGGCATCATCGCCGCGCGTGACATCGGCGAGAGGTCCGGAGTCGTGGGCATCGCCCCCGGCGCCAGCATCCTCCCGGTCAAGATCACCGGCGGCGAGGACGGGGGCGACGAGGAGGAGCAGCGGTCGGCCAACCTGGCCAAGGGCATCTCCTACGCGGTGTCGGCCGGTGCCGACGTCATCAACCTGTCGCTGTCGACGACCGCGGACCGCGCCGACATCCGGTCGGCCGTGGCCGCCGCGGTGCGCGCCGGGGTCGTCGTCGTCGCCTCCGCCGGCAACCGCGAGCAGGCCGCCGACGCCAAGGACGGCCTGCGCTACCCGGCCGCCTACCCCGGCGTCATCGGGGTCTCCGCGACCAACGCCGCCGACGTCGTCACCGCCAACTCCATCCGCGGTCCGCAGGTCGACCTGGCCGCACCCGGCGACACCATCATCTCCACCTACCGGTCCTGGGGTGACTGCGTGTTCTCCCAGGAGCAGCAGTCGAGCAGCTACGCGACCGCCTACGTCGCGGGCGCCGCCGCCCTGTTGCGGCAGGAGCTCCCGGCCGCCTCCCCCGCGGTCATCGCCCACCGGCTCGAGGCCACCGCCTCCCGCGGCTCCCGCACGGTCCGCAACGACGCGGCCGGTTGGGGAGTCGTCCAGCCCTACGAGGCCATGACCGCGGTGCTCGACGAGACGGTCTCGGGCCCGGTCGCGCCGGGTGGGGTCGCCCGGCCCACCCCACCGCCGCAGGTCTCCGCCATCGACCTCACCCCCGCATCGGATCCTCGGGCACCGGACCGCAGCGCGGTCCTCTGGCTCCTCCTCGGGGTCGGGGGCGCGGTGCTCGCGCTCGGCATGGCACGGATGCTGCGCACGGCTCCCCGGTCCTGAGGCAACGGCCCTCGGCGCGCGACGCGAGGACGCATCGCCCCGGTGGGCGCGGGTCCCACGCTCTGCGTGGGCCGGCATACGGCAGCGGGGAACCCAATTGGGACGGCGGGTGAGGTTCTGGGAGAATCGCGCGCATGTCTGCTGACCTCACGCCATCTCGCGCTGCCACGATTCCGGAGCGCCCCTCGCTGGACGGCCTCGAGGACAAGTGGGGACAGGTATGGGCGGAGCAGCAGACCTACGCCTTCGACCGTGAGGCCGCGCTGGCCGGCCCCCGCTCGCAGGTGTTCTCGATCGACACTCCCCCTCCGACCGCGTCGGGCAGCCTGCACATGGGCCACGTGTTCTCCTACACGCACACCGACTGCATGGCCCGCTACAAGCGGATGGCCGGCTTCAACGTCTTCTACCCGATCGGCTGGGACGACAACGGCCTGCCGACAGAGAAGCGCGTGCAGAACTACTACGGCGTGCGCGGCGACGCCTCGCTGCCCCACGACCCGTCGTTCGTGCCGCCCCACCGCGGCGACGCCAAGAGCCTGCGCGCCGGCGACGCGATGCCGATCTCGCGCCAGAACTTCATCGAGCTCTGCGACGAGCTGACCGTCGAGGACGAGAAGGCGTTCGAGTCGCTCTTCCGGCGCCTGGGGCAGTCGTTCGACTGGGGGATCTCCTACCGCACGATCGACGACCACTCGCGGGCGACGGCCCAGCAGGCGTTCCTGCGCAACCTCGCTCGCGGCGAGGCGTACCAGGCCGAGGCCCCTGGCCTCTGGGACGTCACCTTCCAGACGGCGGTCGCGCAGGCCGAGCTCGAGGCGCGTGACTACCCGGGCGCGTTCCACCGGGTCGCCTTCCACGGACCCCAAGGTCCGATCCACATCGAGACCACCCGTCCCGAGCTCATTCCCTCGGTCGTCGCGCTCATCGCCCACCCCGACGACGAGCGGTATGCCGGCCTGTTCGGTTCCACGGTCCGCTCACCGTTGTTCGGCGTCGAGGTCCCCGTGGTGGCGCACCCCCTGGCCGAGATCGACAAGGGCTCCGGGATCCTCATGTGCTGCACCTTCGGTGACCTCACCGACGTCATCTGGTGGCGCGAGCTGCAGCTGCCCACCCGGTCAGTGATCACCCGCCAGGGACGCGTGCAGACCGAGACGCCGGAGTGGATCGCCGGCGGGCCGGGCGCCGAGCTCTTCGGCGAGCTCGCCGGCAAGACCGTGCACTCCGCCCGCGAGCTCGTCGTCGCCGCCCTGCGCGCGTCGGGCGACCTCGACGGCGAGCCCAAGGCGACCCAGCGCAAGGCCAACTTCTACGAGCGCGGCGAGAAGCCGCTCGAGATCGTCACCTCGCGCCAGTGGTACATCCGCAACGGCGGTCGCGACGCCGACCTCAACGAGAAGCTCATCGGGCAGGGCCAGTCGATCGACTTCCACCCGACGTTCATGCGGTCCCGCTACGCCAACTGGGTCGCGGGCCTCAACGGCGACTGGCTCGTCTCGCGTCAGCGGTTCTTCGGTGTGCCGATCCCGGTCTGGTACCCCCTCGACGCCGAGGGCGAGCCGGTGTGGGACTCCCCCATCGTGCCGACCGAGGAGTCGCTGCCGATCGACCCCGTGTCGCAGGCGCCCGAGGGCTACGACGAGTCCCAGCGCGGCCAGGCCGGTGGCTTCATCGGTGACCCCGACGTGCTCGACACCTGGGCGACGTCGTCCCTCTCGCCGCAGATCGCCGGTGGCTGGCGAAGCGTCGACGAGTCCGGTGCCGTGACGACGGACCCGGTGTTCGCCAAGGTCTTCCCGATGGACGTGCGCCCCCAGGGCCACGACATCATCCGCACCTGGCTGTTCGCGACCGTCGTGCGCGCCTTCTTCGAGCACGGCACGGTGCCGTGGACCCACGCCGCGATCAGCGGCTGGATCCTCGACCCCGACCGCAAGAAGATGAGCAAGTCCAAGGGCAACGTCGTCACCCCCGAGGACGTCCTGCGCGAGCACTCCGCCGACGCCGTCCGATACTGGGCCGCCTCGGGTCGCCTCGGCACCGACGCCGCCTACGACGTCGGCCAGATGAAGGTTGGCCGCCGCCTGGCGATCAAGGTCCTCAACGCCTCGAAGTTCGCGCTCTCGTTCGGTGAGGTGGACGGCGACGGCGACCTTGCGGCGCAGGTGACCAACCCGCTCGACCGGGCGCTGCTCGCCGGGCTGCGCGAGGTCGTCGAGAAGGCCACGGCCGGCTTCGAGTCGTGGGACTACACCCGCTCGCTCGAGGCCACCGAGACCTTCTTCTGGACCTTCTGCGACGACTACCTCGAGCTCGTCAAGGACCGTGCCTACGGCTCCCAGGGTGACGCGGAGGCCGCGTCGGCCCGGGCGACCCTGCGGATCGCCCTCGACGTCGTCCTCCGGCTGCTCGCGCCGTTCCTCCCCTACGCCACCGAGGAGGCGTGGTCGTGGTGGCACGACGGCTCGGTGCACCTCACCACCTGGCCGACCGTCGACGAGGTCGCGGTCGCCGACGACGACGTCGACCCGGGCATGCTCGCCGCGGTGGGCGCGGCACTGGCGACCGTGCGCAAGAGCAAGTCCGAGGCCAAGCTGTCGATGCGGGCTGAGGTCGCGCGGATCACGCTCACCGGTCCCGAGGCCCTGCTCGACCACGTCCGCGCGGGCGAGGGCGACCTGCGCTCGGCCGGTAAGATCACCGGCCCCCTCGACCTCGTCGCCGGCGACGCGTGGGGAGCCCGGGACGTCGAGCTCATCCCGGTGGAGAAGCCGAAGCCCCAGCAGTGACCACGGCGACACCGACGACGCCCACGAGCCGCCGGCGACTCGAGCCGGCAGCGGCAGCCGCATTCGCGACATACGGGGTCGTCGGTGTCGCCCACCTCGTCGGGGCTGGCCCTCATCACGCTGGGCGTGCTGCGCAAGGACGCGTCAGGCGTTCGAGGGTGCCCGTACGCCGCTCATCGACCGCTTCGCCGCCCAGGCACGGATCCTCCGGTGCCCGGTGGGCTGCACGACGAACCACGGCACGTCCCAGCCGCTGAGCCCCATGCGGTGCTCGACCACGGTGTCGCGCCGGAGGTGACCGACCCTGCCCGTGCCGGGGTCGTAGACGTCGAGGACCCGGTCGCCGTCGCCGGGCAGGACGAGCACGACGTGGCGCGGCAGCCGGGCGTTGCCGACGTAGAGGAGCCCCGGCTCACCCTCGGCGACGACGTCGACGAGACGCTCGAAGGCGCTGCGCAGCCCGGACCCCGACAGCGCGCGCACCGCGTCCACGTCGTAGAGCGTCCCGGTGGTGGCGGCGCCGTACTCGAGCTCGCGCTTGGCTCCCCACGGTGGCGTCCCCAGCGCGCGGGGCCACGGCACACCCACCCTTCCCGGACCGGTGAACATCCCGTTGGTGCGGCGCATGACGACCCGCTCGTATGCCGCGAAGCGCTCCGCCTCCGTGTCGCCCGCCGGGGAGCCCGGCGGGTTGGGAGTGCCGGTGCGCACCCAGCTGGCGAAGACCGGGTCGACGAGCATCCGCGCGACGGTGAGGCACGCCGACCCGCACGTCACCGGCGACTGCTGGACCGGTCCGGTGTCGCCGGCACGAAGTCGGAAGGGGGTGGCCACGTGGCCCACCTTGCCGGTTCCTCCTCCGCTCCGCCACCCCCCTCTCGAACGTGTCCTCACGGGTCGGTTCTCCGTCCACGGCCGACCCGCGAGGCATAGGGTCACGTCCCATGGGGCGACGGACATGGGCGTGGGCGGCAGGTGCCGCCACCACCCTCCTGCTCGCCGCCTGGGTCTCTGGCGCCGGGCCCATCGCGGCCTTCACCACACCCGGGCTCAGTCCCCCCACCGACGAGGAGTTCGGCGAGCTCGTGGAACCCGGAACCGGTGACCGCCGCACCACCGGCAACGAGCGGGTGAGGCGGGTCGAGGACAACGAGCTCATCGCGAACGTCGTCGCCTGGACGTTGCGGGTGGTCCTCGTCGCCATCGTCGTCGTCATCGTCGCCCTCGTCGTCCGAGCGGTCCTGCGACAGCTGCGCCGCGACCCCGTCACGCCCAAGGACGAGGTCGCCGCCCCCGTCCTGCCCGACGTCCTCCTCGCCGGCGTCCGCGAGAGCGAGGCGCACCTCGACCGAGGGACCTCGAGCGAGGCGGTGATCAACGCCTGGCTCACGCTCGAACGCACGGCCGGGGAGGTCGGCATCGACGACGACCTCTCGCGCACGCCGACCGAGCTCGTCGCCGCGGTGCTCGCCGACTACGACGTCGACCGTCCCGCCATCCAACGGTTGGCCAACCTCTACCGTGAGGCGCGCTTCTCGGCCCACGAGATCGGCGAGGGGCAGCGCGAGGCCGCCCGCGAGGCGCTGCGGTCGGTGCGCGAGGACCTCATGCGGCCCCTGCGCGCCATGGGTGGGAGCGCGCCACGGTGAGGCAGCGGCTCGTCGCGCTGGTGCGTGGGAACGAGGTCGCGGCCGCCGTCGGCGCGGCGGCGCTGCTCGGTGTGCTCGTGTCGCTCGTCCCCGTCCTCGACCGCGTCCTCCTGCTCGCCGCGTCCACGGCGCTGCTGCTGGCCGTGTCCGCCCTGGCCATCTGGCTCGTCCGCGCCCACCGAGAGGTCGAGTGGACGACGAGTGCCGGCACGCCCGAGCGGGTGCGGGGCAGCGACCGGCGGGTCACCGCTCTGACCCGGACCCTCGACGCTGCAGTGGCCGGCGACGCCGTCGCGCGCGCGGACGTGCATCGGCTCCTCCGGTCCGCGGCCGAGGCGCAGCTGACCCGCCGAGGGCTCCCGCCCGACCCGGCCGACGACACGGCAAGAGCCGCGCTGGGACCGGAGCTGACGGCATACGTGACCTCTGCGAACCCGCGCCCGGTGACCACCGGCGAGCTCGCATCGTTCATCACCACCCTCGAGGAGCACTGAGTGACCGACAACCCCACCCTGCGCGAGGTCAGTGACCACTGCGCCCGGATCCTCTCGGCGGTCGAGCAGGCCGTCGTGGGCAAGCGCGAGAGCCTCGAGATCGTCCTCGCGGGCCTGCTCTCGGGCGGCCACGTGCTCATGGAGGACTTCCCCGGCCTCGGCAAGACCCTGGCGGCGCGGTCGTTCGCGCAGGCGCTCGGGATCGACTTCGCCCGTGCGCAGTTCACGCCCGACCTGCTGCCCAGCGACCTCACCGGCGCGTTCATCTACGACCAGCGGACGCACGAGTTCGTCTTCCGGCGGGGGCCGCTGTTCACCCAGCTGCTCCTCGCCGACGAGATCAACCGCACCCCGCCCAAGACGCAGGCCGCGCTGCTCGAGGCGATGCAGGAGGGGCAGATCACCGTCGAGGGCGAGACGTTCGCGCTCGACCGGCCCTTCCACGTGCTCGCGACCGCGAACCCGGTCGAGTACGAAGGCACCTACCCCCTGCCCGAGGCCCAGCTCGACCGGTTCCTCCTCCGGGTCTCGTTCGGCTACCCCGGCTCGGGCGACGAGTGGGAGGTCCTCCGCCGCCGGATCGACCGCCGCCAGGAGGCGCAGACGGTCACCGCCGTCACCGACGCCGCCGGGTTCGTCGAGATGCAACGCACCGTCGAGACCGTCACCATCGACGAGAGCGTGGGTCGCTACTGCGTGCGCCTCGCCGCCGCGACCCGCTCGCACGCGAGTCTCGTCCTCGGCGCTTCTCCCCGCGGCTCACTCGCGCTCATGCTCGCAAGCCGCGCGTATGCCGTGATCCGCGGTCGCGACTACGTCACCCCCGAGGACGTCAAGGCGGTGGCCCACGCCGCGCTGGACCACCGTGTCACCGTCCGGCCCGAGCTGTGGATCAACGACGTCACGGCCGAGAGCGTCGTGAGCTCGATCCTCTCGTCGGTGCCGACGCCCTCCCCGACCGAGGGCGAGAGGCGCACCGGGTTCGAGGGACCGTGAGCCAGACACCCCTCGCCGTCCCGGAGGCGCCCGAGGGCTCTGCACTCTCGGCCCGGTGGCGACCCACGCCGGCGCACGCCCGCGCGATCGTCGTGGGTCTCCTGCTCCTCGGGGTGGGAGCGATCATGCGCCGTCCCGACGCGGTCGCTCTCGGGACCCCGCTCGCCGTCGTCGCCGTCTGGTCGCAGCTGCGCCGGCCCACCGCGTCGCCGGTGATGCACGCCTGGCTGCGCCACTCGGTCCTGCGTGAGGGACAGACGACCGCGTGGACGGCGACGATCGAGCCCGGCCCGGGCGTCGAGGACGTCGGGATGGTGGTCACCGAGACCGACTTCACGCGCTACACCCCGGCGAGCCAGTCGGTGGCCGTGGGCGGCGTCGCCGGTGCCGGTGCGGGCGCCAGCACCGGCGCCGGCGCCGGCGAGGTGGGTGGTGGCAGCGGGGCCGACGGCGGCGGCGGTGTGGGCGGTGCCGATCGGCAGCTCGACATCGCGTGCCAGAGCACCCGCTGGGGCCTGCGGCGGCTCGGCCCGGCCACGTGTGCCGTGAGCGGTCCCTTCGGTGCCCACGTGTGGCAGCCGGGACCCGTGGATGCCCCACCCGTGCCCACGGTTCCGCTTCCCGAGGCGTTCTCCGCTCGCAGCCCCGCGCCCGACCCCGACGGCCTCGTCGGACGCAGCCGCTCCCGGCACCACGGCGACGGCAGCGAGCTCGCCGACGTCCGTGCCTTCCGGTTCGGTGACCGGCTCCGGCGGATCCACTGGCCCGTGTCGGTACGCACCGGCGAGCTGCACGTCACGACGACCTACGCCGACGAGGACAGCGAGATCCTGCTCCTCGTCGACGCCATGCAGGACCTCGGCCGCAGCACCGGCTTCGAGGGCGAGGGCAGCAGCCTCGACAACGGCGTGCGAGCCGCCGCAGCCGTCGCCGAGCACTACCTGCGGGCCGGCGACCGCGTGGGCCTCCAGGTCCTCGGCGCGCACCAGAGCCCACGGCTCGCACCCGGACTGGGCACCAACCAGCTCCGCCGCATCCTCGACCTCCTGGCCCGCGTGCGGGTCGCCGACGGTGGCGTCGTCGACGAGAAGCGGCTGCGCGGGCAGCTGCTGCATCCCGTCTCGGCCGGCACGCTCGTCGTCTTCCTCACCCCGGCGGTCTCCGTGCAGGTGCTCGCCCACGCCGCCCAGCTGGCTCGTCGCGGAACCTCGACGATCGTCGTCGACACGCTGCCCCGCGCCATGACCACGGGCGACCTCACCGACGAGCAGCTCGCCGGTCTCGTTCCGGAGCAGTCGGTCTCGCCCTCGGCCCGCCTCGCGTGGCGCCTCCGCCTGCTCGAGCGCTCCCGCGAGGTGGCCCGGACCAGGCTCAGCGGCGTGCCGATCGTGCCGTGGGTGGGGCCGGGAACCCTCGACCTCGTCATGCGCGACATCGCGCGCCAGCGCCGCTCCCCCAGGGTCGTGACCCGATGAGGTCACCCTCGCAGAACGTCCTACGAGCGCTCATCGGAGGCGTGTCCGTCGGGCTCGCCCTGCTCACCGTGCTCGTCGGCCCACTCGGGTCGATCGCCGCCGCCTTCGTCCTCATCGTCCTCACGCCGTTCGTCGTAATCGACCCCGCCTCTCGCCTCACCGCGCTGCTCATCGCGCTGCATGGAGTGCACTGGCTCATGAGCAACTCCGTCCCCGACGGCTGGCGCGACTGGGCGCTGACGTTCCTCGTGGCGGTGGGCCTCCTGACGATCCACCTCGCTGCTGCGCTGTCGACGGCGCTGCCCGCAGCGGCACCCGTGCCGCGTGCCAGCGTGCGGCGCTGGCTGCGCCGAGGTGCGGCCGTCATCGGCCTCTCCGTGCCGGTGTGGGCACTGCTCGCCTCCCAGACGGTGTCCCGCCCGGAGGGCGATCCGGTCGTCACCTTTGCGGCCCTCGCGGCCCTGGCGGCGCTGGGCCTGGCCCTGTGGCTCTCCCTCGTTGAGCCCTCGGGGCAGCGCAAGGACCGGTGACCCGGGCGCGCGGGGTGGGCGGACGGCATACGGGCGGGGGCCTGTGGGCGGACGGCATACGGGCTGGGAGCCTCGGCGGCGATCGCGCCGACGGCCCCGTGCCGGTCGAGCGTGAGCCGTATGCCGTCGAGCGCCCCGAGCAGAGCACGCCCCTCGTGGCCGACGTGGCTCTTCATCAGGGCGGAGCCCGTCGAGGTGGGGGTCAGGCGGTGCGCTTGCGGCGCTTCGGGCCGGCGTCGCGGCGCACGACGGTCGGCAGGACGTTCTTGCGGACGACCTCGTCGGTGACGACGACCTTGGTGATCTCGTCGTCGCTCGGCACGTCGAACATCACGGGGAGGAGGACCTCCTCCATGATCGCGCGCAGCCCGCGGGCGCCGGTGCCGCGCGCCAGGGCCTGCTCGGCGACGGCCTCGACGGCCTCGTCGGTGAACTCGAGCTCGACGCCGTCGATGCGGAACATCTTCTGGTACTGCTTGATGAGGGCGTTGCGCGGCTCGGTGAGGATCTGGACGAGGGCGCTGATGTCGAGCGGCGAGACCGTCGTGATGACGGGCAGCCGGCCGATGAACTCGGGGATGAGCCCGAACTTCATGAGGTCCTCGGGCATGACCTCGTGGATCGACTCGGCGAGGTCCTTGGGCGTGTGCAGCTCGGAGCCGAAGCCCAGGCCCTTCTTGCCGTTGCGCGACTCGATGAGCTTCTCGAGGCCGGCGAACGCGCCACCGACGATGAAGAGCACGTTGGTCGTGTCGATCTGGATGAACTCCTGGTGCGGGTGCTTGCGCCCACCCTGCGGCGGGACGCTGGCCGTCGTGCCCTCGAGGATCTTGAGCAGGGCCTGCTGCACGCCCTCACCGGAGACGTCGCGCGTGATCGACGGGTTCTCGCTCTTGCGGGCGATCTTGTCGACCTCGTCGATGTAGATGATGCCCGTCTCGGCCTTCTTGACGTCGTAGTCGGCGGCCTGGATGAGCTTGAGGAGGATGTTCTCGACGTCCTCGCCGACGTAGCCGGCCTCGGTCAGGGCCGTCGCGTCGGCGATGGCGAAGGGGACGTTGAGCATCTTGGCCAGCGTCTGGGCGAGGTAGGTCTTGCCACAGCCGGTCGGCCCGATGAGCAGGATGTTGGACTTGGAGATGTCGACGTGGTCGGCGTCCTTCTTGCCGCCACTGGCCTCACCGGACTGGATCCGCTTGTAGTGGTTGTAGACGGCCACGGCGAGGGAGCGCTTGGCGACGTCCTGGCCGATGACGTACTGCTCGAGGAAGTCGAAGATCTCGCGCGGCTTGGGGAGCTCGTCGAGGCCGCCGAGGTCGGAGGACTCCGCCAGCTCCTCCTCGATGATCTCGTTGCAGAGCTCGATGCACTCGTCACAGATGTAGACCGCCGGTCCGGCGATGAGCTTCTTGACCTGCTTCTGGGACTTGCCGCAGAAGGAGCACTTCAGCAGGTCGCTGGTCTCTCCGACTCGTGCCACTTCGGTCCGGTCCCTTCACTTCGACGACGGGTGCCGCTGCCCTGCCCTCATCCGGAGGGCTGCTGCGACGTCACCGACGCTACCCCGGGAGGGCGTCGACGCAACCCATTCAACGCCCCCGACACGGGGTGAGTCGCGCTTGTCCGCTCTCGGCAGAACCCCGCTCACGCACACGGCCCCGCCGGGGCTGTCGCGGTCGTCGGAGCCATCTCGCGTTGTCGCCGCAGCATCTGGGCACGACGTCGCAAGGTCACCCCGACAACCGTGCCTGTGGATGACGGGACCGCCGCGTCCGCCCGTCCTGCCACGCTGGAGCGATGCTCGGGCCGCCTCCCCATCCAGCCTTCGACCGCAGCTGCCTGCACCACGCCGCGGACCTGCGCCGACTCGGCATCGAGCCGACCCGTGGCCAGTGGCACCAGGTGCGTCACGGGGTCTGGGTTCGGGCCGAGGCGTTCGCGGGGATGGATGCCCTCGACCGGCACGCCGCCCTCGTCCACGCCTCGGTCCTGACGCACCGAGGGCCGACGGAGTTGACCCTGGCGCGGGAGGCCGCCGCGGCGGTGTGGGGCCTGCCCCGCATCACCGCGTGGCCGACGACCGTCCACCATCTCGTGACGAGGCGGGGCGTGAGCGGCAGCCGCATCCTGCGCCCCTTCCTCGGCGCGGAGGCCGAACCCGTCACGGCCGAAGGGCTCCAGGTCACGTCCGTGGCGCGCACCGTGATCGATCTCGCGCGCACCGGGACCGTTCATGACGCCGTGGCCGCGGCCGACTACGCCCTGCACCATCGCCTGTGCACACCGGCCGAGCTGGCTGCCGAGGCCGCAGCGGTGGCTCCACGAGCGCACGGCCGCGGTGCAGCCGTGCTAGTGGCCGAGCTCGCCGACGGGCTGAGCATGTCACCCGGGGAGAGCCTGTCCCGTGTCCAGATGTTCGTCCTGCGCCTGCCCCGGCCCCAGCTCCAGGTCCGCTACCACGACGACCAAGGGCTCATCGGCGATGTCGACTTCGGATGGGAGGGTGCCGTCGGAGAGTTCGACGGCCGCCTCAAGTACCGCGTGCCGCCCGGTGGCAGCACGCAGGACGTGCACCGGGTCATCTGGGCGGAGAAGCGCCGTGAGGACCGGCTGCGTCGTCAGACCGGCGTGGCCCGGTGGGTCTGGGCCGAGGCGGTGCAGAAGTATCGGCTCGCCGCAATCCTCGCCCAGGTGGGCATCACACCCGAGCGGCGCAGCGCGTGGTTCGACCTGGGTGCCTGAGCACACGGGCCACGCTGTCGCCGGCATCCTGCGCCGTCGCCGCGATCTTCAGGGGCGACAACGCGAAGAGCCCCCGACAACCGCGGTCGCCGCATCCTGCCCCCAGACGCAGGTATGCCGTCCGCTCCCTGATGCGGACGGCATACCTGTGGTTCGTGGGACCTCGCAGAGGTCAGGTCTCGAGGGCGGCCTTGCGGGAGACGAGGACCTCGTCGATGAGGCCGTACTCCTTGGCCTGCGCGGCCGAGAGGATCTTGTCACGCTCGATGTCCTTGCGGACGAGCTCGACGTCGCGCTCGGCGTGCAGCGCGATGGTGTCCTCGAGCCAGCCGCGCATCCGGAGCACCTCGTTGGCCTGGATCTCGAGGTCGGAGGCCATGCCGCCCGTGCCCTCGATCGCCGGCTGGTGGATGAGTACGCGGGCGTTGGGCAGGGCGTAGCGCTTGCCCTTGGCGCCGGCACCGAGCAGCACCGCCGCGGCCGAGGCCGCCTGGCCGACGACGAACGTCTGCACGTCGGGCCGGATGTACTGCATCGTGTCGTAGATCGCGGTCATCGCCGTGAACGAGCCACCGGGGCTGTTGATGTACATGAGGATGTCGCGGTCGGGGTCCTGGGACTCCAGCACGATGAGCTGGGCGATGACGTCGTCGGCCGAGGCGTCGTCGACCTGCACGCCGAGGAAGATGATGCGGTCCTCGAAGAGCTTGGTGTAGGGGTCGGTCCGCTTCATGCCGTAGGAGGTGCGCTCCTCGAACTGCGGCAGAATGTAGCGGCTCGACGGGGCCGGGACACTGAGGCCGCTCGGACGGGTCGGATAGTTCGCGTTCATGTCTGTTGTCTCTCCTGGTCGCCGGGTCAGTCGGTGACCGGGTTGTCGGACGAGTTGCCGGCCTGGTCGGCGCGTGAGAACACGTGGTCGACGAAGCCGTACTCCTTGGCCTCCGCCGCGGTGAACCAGCGGTCACGGTCGGAGTCGGCCTCGATCTGCTCGGGCGTCTGGCCGGTGTGCTCGGCGATGAGGTCGGCCATCTGCTTCTTGATGTGGAGCAGCTGCTCGGCCTGGATCTTGATGTCGGACGCCGTGCCACCGATGCCACCGGACGGCTGGTGCATCATGACGCGGGCGTGCGGCGTGGCGTAGCGCTTGCCCGGGGTGCCCGCGGAGAGCAGGAACTGCCCCATCGACGCGGCCATGCCCATCGCGACCGTGGCGACGTCGTTGGGCACCCACTGCATCGTGTCGAAGATGGCCATGCCCGCGGTCACCGACCCACCGGGGCTGTTGATGTAGAGCCAGATGTCCTTCTCGGAGTCCTCCGCGGCGAGCAGGAGCATCTGCGCGCAGATCGCGTTGGCGTTCTCGTCGCGGACCTCGGAGCCGAGGAAGATGATCCGCTCCTTGAGGAGGCGGTTGTAGATGCTGTCGTCGAGGCCGAGCTTGTCGCCCGGACCGGCTGCGACGATCTCGTTGCTGCTCACGCTGGTCGCTCCTGCCGTCATGTGGGGGTCGTGCCTTTCGCTGACCCTAACGCGCGGGTCCGGCCGGACACTCCCGCCCCCGGGCGATGTTCGCCCTGAGCACAATGCCGCACACAGCCCCCGTATGCCGGTCAGCCCCGTCGCTGTGCAGGCTCGGCCTCCGCGGTCGTCACCGCTCGCGCGGGCTCGCGAACGCTCTCGAGGATGAGCTGGACGAGCAGGGCCATCGTGCCCACGGCGAGCAGGCTGCGCAGCACCCCGACGTGGTCGCCGAGGAAGCCCAGAGCCGGCGGGCCGGCGATGAAGGCGAGGTAGCCGATCGTGGCGACGACCGACATCCGTGCGCCCGCGCGGGCGGGGTCGTCGGCGCTGGCGCTCATCCCGACGGGGAAGCCGAGCGAGACGCCCACGCCCCAGACGGCCGCGCCGAGGAAGGCCAGCCACGCGTTGCCGAAGATCACGAGCACCGAGCCGAGCACGGCGAGCGCGAAGGTGAGCCGAAGGACGGGGACGCGGCCGTAGGTGTCGAGCCAGCGCGTGCCGAGCAGTCGTCCGATCGTCATGAAGGAGAGGAACGTCGCGAACGCGAGGACGCCGGCCCAGGCGGGGAGCTCGTGGCCCTCGACGAAGGCCACCGCGAGCCAGTCGTTGGCGGTGCCCTCGGTGAAGGCGGCGACGAGCGTGACGAGCCCGATGAGCAGGGTGCGCGGTTCGAGCCAGGCCGACCTCGTGGCCGGGGCCCTGACCCCGCTCACGGGAGCGTCGGCAGTGGAGGTCGGCTCGTGCTCGACCTCACGGGGCAGGAACGAGCGCATCGCCCAGAATCCACCGGCGGTGACGAGGAGCGCCGAGCCGAGGAGATGCGGGAGGAGAGGCACCGAGGCCCAGGACATGCCGGAGCCGATGAGCGCCGAGACCACGGTGCCGCCACTGAAGGCGGCGTGGAACTGAGGCATCACCGTCGTGCCGAGCAGGCGCTCGACCGAGGCTCCCTCGAGGTTCATCGCGACGTCCCACACGCCGACACCGGACCCGATGAGGAACAGGCCGAGCCCGACCACGAGCCGCGACTCGGCGAGGTCGACACCGGCACCGACGATGGCGAACCCGACCACACCGATGACCATCCCGACGCGGATCGTCGGCACGACGCCGAACCGGTCGGCGAGGCGTCCCGTCGACGGCATCGCGAGCATCGAGCCCGCCGACATCGCGAAGAGCGTGGCACCGAGCTGCCCCGCCGAGAGGTCGAGGCCGGCCTTGGCGTCGGCGATCCGCGAGGCCCACGTCGCGAAGGCGACACCGGCGAGCGCGAAGACGACGAAGACAGCGGTGCGGGCCGAGACCACGCGGTCAAGCGGCAGGCTGGGGGTGGTGGTCATGGAGCGGTCTCTCGGGTCGGAGCGAACGGGTCGGGCGGCGAGCCGAGTCCGTCGCCGCTGGCGGCGGTCGAATCGATTCGATAGTCTCTCCCCCATGGCCCCTCCACGTCAAACGCGCAAGGTGACGCTGCGTGACGTCGCCGAGCGCGCCGACGTCTCGATCAGCACCGCCTCGCTCGTCTTCAGCGGTCGTGGCCCGGTGGCCGACCGCACGGCGGCCCGGGTGCGCGCCGCCGCCACCGACCTGGGGTATGCCGGCCCCGACCCGCTCGCGAGCTCACTGCGCCAGGGGCGCGCCGGCGCTGTGGCCGTGATCGTCGAGGAGCGGCTGCGCGACGCCTTCCGAGACCCTTTCGCGCTCGCCGTGCTCGACGGCCTCGCGCAGGAGCTCGACGCCATGGGCACGAGCATGCTGCTCGTCGCCGACCACGGTCGGGACGAAGGCGGGGAGGGTGCCAACCCCGTCGCCGGACACGCGGTCGACGCGGCCGTCTTCCCCCTCTGCGGGCGCACGGACAGCCCGCTCGTCGAGCACCTCCTCGCGCGGCGCATCCCGATCATCGGCTCCGGGGCGCCGGTGCACGACGCCGTGGGCCACGTCGTGGTCGACGAGCACGGCGCCACCGCGGAGGCGACCCGACACCTGCTCGACCTCGGCCACCGCCGGCTCGCCCACGTCACGATGCCGCTGGGCCGGGCCCGCCCCACGCACCGGATCGAGGTCGCCGACCTCGACCGGGCGACCTACCCGGATGCCCGCGAGCGGGCCCGGGGGTTCGTCGACACGGCGCCGCCGGGCAGCCCCCTCGTGGAGACCGAGCGCGCGGACGTCGCACAGGGAGAGGTCGCGGGCCGACTGCTCCTCGACGTCCCTGCCTGCGGACGCCCCACCGCCGTCGTCGCGCAGTCGGACCTGCTCGCGTCCGGCGTCATCCGGGCCGCCGAGTCGCTCGGACTGCGGGTGCCGCAGGAACTGTCGGTGACCGGCTTCGACGCGGTCGACCTCCCCTGGCTCGACCGCCGGCTCACGACCATCGAGCAGCCCGGCGAGGCCAAGGGGCGGCTGCTCGGCGAGCTCACCCGTCGCCGGCTCGCCGGTGGGCCACCAGCGAGCCAGGCGTTCCCCGTCTCCCTCCGCGTCGGCGACACCACCGCGCCCGCACCCTGAGACGCACGTGTGCCGCGCCCCCACCGAGGTGGGCACACGGCATACGCGGTGGTCAGCGTGCGGCCGCCGGGCCGCGACGGGTCAGGAACCCGACGAGGCCTCGGCGAGCTTGGCGAGGGTGTCCTCGAGGTCGCTCTCCTTGACGAGCGGGAACGAGACCTTCTGGAGGAGGTCCTCGTCGGTGACCTTGCTCCAGTCGTAGGTGTGCGTCACGAGCGTCTGGCCGGGACCCTGGGTCTCGAGGCGCCAGACCCACTCCCACCCGGGCGGCGTGGTGCCGGCGGGCGCGGTCTGCCACGCGAGCAGGGAGTTCTCGGAGTAGCCGATGACGTGGTTGTCGGTCTGGTAGTCGCCACCCATGTGGTCGCCGGACATGTTCATCGTGAACACGTCGCCGACCTGCTGGATGCGGTCGGACTTCTCGTCCGACCGGACGAACCCGGAACCGTCGAGCTGCTGGTGGCGCTCGGGGTTGCTGAGGACCTCGAAGATCGCCTGGGCGGGCGCGTCGATGGTGCGCGAAACGGTGATCTGCTTGTCGTGGGTCATGCCTCCACCCTCATCACGGATCGCGCCCAGGTGCAAACCCGGCCCTCGCGGGTCGGGGTCCATCCACCGCCGTCCATGGCGTTCTCGCCCCCATGGCTGTGCAGAGGCCGCTGCGGAGCAGATCCCCCCCCGCGGGAAGGACCCGACGACCCGGCCGGAAACACGTGTGCCGTGCGCTCACCTCGGTGGTGAGCACACGGCATACGTCATGTGCGGGAAGGCCGGGAGGCTCAGGCCTTGGCCGGCTCCTCGGTCTCGTCCTGGGCGACGTCACCCTCGGCGACCTCGGCCTCGACGTCGTCCTCGAGCTCCGGGTCGACGGTCTCGGCCTGGGGAACGAGCTCGTTGAGGTCGATCGAGTTGCCGGCGGTATCGGTGACGACGGCCTTCTCGAGGACGGCCGCGAGCGCCTTGCGACGGGCGACCTCCTGGACCATGGCGGGCACCTGGCCCTGCTGGTCGATCGCCTGGGCGAACTGGTTGGGGTCCATGCCGTACTGCTGCGCGCTCATGATGAGGTACTCGATGAGCTCGGGCTGCTCGACCGAGATCTCGAGCTTCTCGGCGAGGGCGTCGAGGAGGAACTGGCCCTTGAGCGCCTTGCGGGTGCTCTCGTCGACCTCGGCGCGGTGGGTGTCGTCCTCGAGGCGGTCCTCGCCCTCGAGGTGGCTGTTGACCTCGGCCTCGACGATGCCGTCCGGCACCGGGACCTCGACCGAGTCGAGGAGGTGCTCGAGGACCTTGTCGCGGGCCTGGACGCCCTGCTCGAACTTCTTGGCCTGCTCGGCCTGCTTGACCACGTCGGCGCGCAGCTCGTCCAGGGTGTCGAACTGCGAGGCGAGCTGGGCGAAGTCGTCGTCGAGCTCGGGGAGCTCACGGACCTTGACGGACTGGATGGTGACGGTGCACTCGGCGTCCTGGCCCTCCTTGTCACCACCGGCGAGCGGGGCGGTGAAGGTGACGGTGTCGCCGGCCTTGGCGCCGGTGACGGCCTCGTCAAGGCCCTCGAGCATGTTGCCGGAGCCGACCTCGTAGGTGACGCCCTCGACGCTGTCGATCTCCTCGCCGTCGATGACGGCCGAGAGGTCGATGGAGAGGACGTCGCCGCTCTCGACGGCGCGCTCGACGGCGGACAGGGTGCCGAAGCGCTGGCGCAGCTCGGTCAGCCGCTCCTCGACGTCCTCGTCGGAGGCCTTGACCTCGTCGACCTCGACGGCGATGCCCTCGAGCTCGGGGAGCTCGATCTCGGGGCGGACGTCGGTCTCGACGGTGAACTCGAAGTCCTGGCCGTCCTCGAGGGGCACGGCGGTGACGTCGACCTCGGGCTGGCCGATCGCCTTGACGCCCTCGGCGTCGACGGCCTCGGCGAAGAAGCGCGGGAGGGCCTCGTTGACGGCCTCCTGCACGACGGCGCCACGGCCGACCCGCTGGTCGATGATGCGAGCGGGGACCTTGCCCTTGCGGAAGCCGGGGATCTGGATCTGGCTGCCGATCGTCTGGTACGCCTTGTCGAGGTCGGGCTTCAGCTCGTCGAAGGGCACCTCCACGATGAGCTTGACCCGGGTCGGGCTGAGGGTCTCGACGGCACTCTTCACTTCAGGCACTCCACACGTGTTGGGGTCAGTGGTTGGGTGCGGGCCGTGGCCCGCGGATGCGACTTCCGGGTCGGTCTGCGTCCCGCGAGCTGGTGGCGCGGGCGTGGGCGTCAGCACACGGCATACCGAAGGAGATCAAACTCCGGACCATGCTAACGGGCCGGGGCACCGGCGCCGAATCGTCCCCGCCGCAGCCCACCGCCCCACATCGTGGATCCCTGCGGACGCCGAGGCCCGGGCGCCCGACGAGGAGTGGCCTGGCGAGTCGAAGGACGAACGCCAAGGGTGCCCGGACCGGCTCGGGTCCGGGCACCCTTGGGTGATCAGCCGTTGTACTTGAAGATCCAGAGACCGTGGTCACGGTCGCTGGCGGCGACGTACTCGGTCCCGCCCTGCTGGAAGACCTGGACACCCCAGAAGTTGTTTCCGGACGCGTCGATGTAGTGGCCCTTCTCCACGATCTGGTCGTTCTCGATCTCCGCGACCCGGAAGCCACCCGAGTAGTAGGAGAAGTAGAGGCGGTCGGCTGCCTGCTGAGAGGTGGCGACCTCGTGCACCGAGAGGTCACCGAAGCCGCTGGCGAAGGCCGGGTCGTGCGCCTCGGGGATGGCGTAGGTGTCGAGCTCGGTCATCTTGCCGTCCTCGTTGCGGAACAGGTGGACGTAGCCCCAGCCGTCGAAGTACGACGAGAAGGTGAGCGTGTCACCCTCGGTTCCGACTGCGATTGGCGCGAGCTGGCTGCCGTCGCCGGCGAGGCAGGCCGCGTCGTCATACTGTCCCTCGGCATCGAAGATGGCGTAGCCCTCCTGGCGCGGGGCGACCCCGAACGTGGGGATGTCGCCTTCGACACTCATGCCGAGCGTCTGGTTGCAGGCATCCGAAGCGGTCCGGTTGAAGATCAGCACTGCGGTGTAGCCACCGGCGGCCAGCACGCTGTTCACCTTGTCGGTGAAGGCGCAGACGCCACGCTCGACCACCGCGACCTGGGTGCCGTCTCCGGCAGGCACGGCCGTGTCGCCCGGGCACGCTCGGCCGACGAACACGGACTCTCCCGTGATCGTCTGACCCTCTTCCAGCTTCGTGGTGCCGCTGCCTTGGCTCGCGTCGATGTCGGTTCCGTCATCGACGTTCTTGGCCAGCAGTGCGAACGGCGCGAAGTCCTCGTCGGCTCCGACGACGTACTCGTTGTCTGCGGTGAACTCCGCCTGGTGCCCGTTGCCCTCCGGCGGCACGGTGAGTCCGCTCTCGGCAGCCTCTGGGTCCGGGTTGGTGAAGTCGGTGTCCGCGAGGTAGACGGGGTTCTTCACGTCGGTGAAGTCCACCTTGACGTAACCGGCGTCCCAGTAGGACAGCAGCATGACCTGGCGGCCGTTGATCTCCTTGACCACCATGTCGTGGAGGAAGATCTCGGTGAGGTTGCTCGGAGCCGCCTGCTTGATCTGCGGGAAGGTCTCGTCCAGGTCGTACTCGGCCGTCAGGAACGGCTTCTTGGGGTCGGTGATGTCGATGATGTCGACGTCCTTGCCCTCTTCGTTGTCCACGATGACGGCGTAGGCCTTGTTGCCGGCATCCCAGGCGAAGACGCTGTGGATCTCGTTGGCGGCCTTCTTTCCCTGGCCGTTGACGGTGAAGTCGCCGACTCCCTCGAAGAGCGGAGTCGGAGCCGCCGGGTTCGTCACGTCGTAGATGTTCATGCCACCGAAGCCGGCGTTCTCGTCGCACTTCTCGTTGTTCGACACGAGGATGTCGCCATCGAACTTGGGAGTGTCGATCGCCAGCGCCTGGATGCCTTCGCCCGGGTAGCTCCCGTGCTTGGCGCCGATGAACGCCACCTCCTCGGGGTTGTCCACATCGGAGATGTCGACGACGTGGACGCCGTTGTACTTGCAGGTGACAACACCCCAGGCCGCGAGATAGGCATAGTTCTCATGGACTCCGACGTCCGCGATCTTCTCGGGGACGACGTTCTTGAGCTTGAGCTTGCTCACGACATCGATGTTGCCGCTGTTGCTCGCCGGGAGGTGACCGCTGTTCTCGCCGTGCTGGTGCGCATCTCGCGGTCCGTCGGACGTATGCAGGCCACCGTCGGACTCCGGTTCAGGGTGCGCGACGGCCGTGCTGCCGACCACCGTGACCAGAGCGGCTGCCAGAGCGACGCCGGCGAGACCCCGCCGTACTGTTGTGGACATCCTTCCTCCAACTCAGCCGGCGTGGCGAGGGATCGCCTTCGACGCCGTCTGCCCGCGGCGAGCCTAGACCCTGCTTGTGCGCTTGTGAAGGCTTCGGAGTGCGCGACCGCGGAGGCCGAACCGAGGCGCAGGAATGCCGCCCGCGCGCTGCGTGGGCGGCATACCCATATACGGAGCGGGTGACGAGAATCGAACTCGCGTAGCTAGTTTGGAAGACTAGGGCTCTACCATTGAGCTACACCCGCAGTGCTCGTCGTGGTCGGCCTGGGACGACTTCCTCGGAGCAGGGGTTAGCCTAGTGGCCGCCTCCGCGGGAACCGAAATCGGCCGGCACCTCCCGGTGTCGTCATGGGCCGACGCGGTGGCGTGCGGGGTATGGCGCAGCTTGGTAGCGCGTCCGCTTTGGGAGCGGAAGGTCGCCAGTTCGAATCTGGCTACCCCGACACAATCGCTGTTGGTGTGTGGTGCGCGCTCGGTTCTCTTTCGTCGCGAACGCGCGCGCCACACACCATCAGTGATTGCACGCACCGCGACGCAACAACGTTGTGAGCGTGAACCGCGCACCACCAGGGGGTTGGTCATCCGCGGGTCAGGGAGAACTCCGCGATGCTGCGGCCTGCGACCAGGCCCTTGGCCTCGAAGCCGTCCTGCGGGCGCCACCCCGGCCGTTGCCCCTCCACCACGTGCCACCCACCGTGGTGGGCGACCTGCTCACGGACGTGGGCGGCATACACGGCATGGTCGGTGGCGATGCGAAGCACTCCGCCGGCCGCGAGTCGGTCGGCCAACAGGCTCAGGGTGTGCTGCTGCACGAAGCGGCGCTTGGCGTGCTTGGCCTTCGGCCAGGGGTCGGGGAAGAACAGGTGCACGGCCGCCAGAGACCCGCTGGGGATGCGCTCGGTGAGCAGGGGCATGGCGTCCCCGCGCTCGACCCACAGGTTGCCCAGGCCCTGGGGCTCGGCCGCGGCCAGCATGCGCGCCACGCCCGGCACGTGCACCTCCACGGCCAGCAGGTCGTGCTCCGGGTGGGCCGCGGCGTAGGCGACGGCGGCGGCACCGTGACCGGAGCCGATCTCGAGGACCACCGGCGCGGACCGGCCGAACCACGCCTGCGGGTCGAGCCCACCGGTCTCGGGGATGGAGTGCCGCGGCAGCAGCCGTTCCATGCGTTCGGCCGTGAGCGGCGACGTGCGCCAGCGGGGCGTGAAGGTCCGCACCCCGTGTCGCGGGGCGTGGTCGAGGGCGGAGCGGGACGAGGACACGGGTCGAGGCTAACGCCGACGTGAGGTACGTCCCATCACGGATTGACGGGAAGTGGTACAGATCGCGTATGTCGTGCTGCTACCGTCCCCGGATGGGTGTGGTACGAGCCAGCACTTCGCCATGCCCGCACGCAGTGCACCCCGCACCTGCGGATGTTCGCACCTCGTAGTGGCCGTCCGCACGGGCGTGGGCCAGGAGCCTGAGAAGGGAAGCCCCGTGAGCGAGCCGTTGACGGTCGAGGAGACCGGGCGACAGGACGAGATTCCCTGGTACGCCATCGACGAGTGGTCGCTCCGGCGCAAGCTCGCCCTCGCCCTGGCCATCCCCATGCTGCTGGCCGCCACCTTCGGCGGGCTGCGCGTCATCCAGGCGACCCAGGACGCGCAGAACTTCTCCCGCCTCGAGTCCCGGGTGGCCGTCGTCACGCCCGCGGTGCGAATGGTCGACAGCGCCGCCGCCGTCGCCATCGCCGGTCGCGGGAGCGACACCGCCGCCGCCGAGCGGGCCCGCACGGCGTTCGACGCCAACGTCACCGACCTGCGCAGCGAGATGCGCACCGCGAACCTCACCGACGACCAGGTGACGGCCCTGGACCGCGCTCTGGCCTCGGCCCAGCCCTTGCGGGACTCGACCGCCGACACACCGGTCGAGACCGTCTCCGGCCAGCTCACCGACGCCGTCGGCCATGTCACCGTCGTGCTCCGGGACCTCGCCGCGGACACCTCGGACCCCCGTCTCACGACCGTACGGGACGTGCTCGCCGGTCAGGTCGCCCTGACCGAGCAGCGCCTGCTCACGACATCGGCAGCGGCCGGCACCAAGGTCGACCCCCTTGCTCTGGGCAACGCGATCGGCGAGGAGGCGACCGCCATCGCCGCCCTCTCGAGCAGCCTCGGAGACACCGACACGTTCGTCGACACCCTCGCCTCGGGCAACGAGCTGCGCCTCTCCTCCGCCCAGGCGGTGGCCGAGGGCACCGCCGGCCTGCCGCGGGCCGCGGACGCGGGCAGCGTCTACACGACGCTCGCCAACCAGATCAACGACCAGGTGGTCGAGACGATGCGCGGCCGGGCGAGCGACTCCCGTGGCACCGCCATCCGCGACTCGATCGCCACGATCGGCCTGCTCGCCGCAGCCGTCGCCCTCGCCCTCGCAGTCGCCCGCATGCTCCTCGAGCCGATCAAGCGGGTCCGGCTCGGCGCCCTCGACGTCGCCAACGAGCGCCTCCCGTCGGCACTCGAGAGGATCCGCGCCGGAGAGGAGCCCCCGCCGGTCGAGCCGCTGCCGGTCCACACCGGCGAGGAGGTCGGTCAGCTCGCCCGGGCCGTCGACGTGCTGCACGCGGAGGCGATCCAGCTCGCGACCGAGCAGGCCCGCCTGCGTGGGCAGGTCAGCGCCATGTTCGAGACGCTGTCGCGTCGCAGCACCTCGCTCATCAACCAGCAGCTCGGCCTCATCGAGAACCTCGAGCGCGACGAGGACGACCCGCGCCGGCTCGAGAGCCTGTTCCGCCTCGACCACCTGGCTGCCCGGATCCGTCGGAACGGCGAGAGCCTGCTCGTCCTCGCCGGCGCCGCACCCCGCAGCGTCGCGGGTCAGGACCTGCCGCTCGGTGACGTCCTGCGGGCCGCCGTGTCCGAGGTCCAGGACTACCAGCGCGTCCGGCTCGCCTCGAGCGACCTCGTCATCCAGGCGGGCGCCGCACCCAACCTCGTGCACCTCTTCGCCGAGCTCATCGACAACGCCCTCTCCTACTCCCCGCCGGACAGCACGGTCGTCGTCGACATCGCTCGCGGCATCGACGGCGGCACCCTCGTGGAGATCGTCGACGACGGGCTGGGCATGGCCATCGACGCGATGGAGGCTGCCAACGACGCGCTCATCGACGGCGGCGAGGTCACGACCGACACCGCTCGCCGCATGGGCCTGTACGTCGTCGGCCAGCTGGCCATCCGGCACCAGGTCACGGTGCGGATCCGACCCAACCCCGAGTCCACAGGCACCATCGTCTCGGTCTTCCTGCCGGCCTCGCTGCTGTCCTCGGGCCGCGACCGCGACGTCCCGAGCCAGGTCTCGGCTCCTCTCGCTGCCGTGGCCACCGCTCCGGCCGCGGCCGGCGTGCTGGGACGGGGGATGCGGGTCACGACGCTGTCCGCCGTGCCCGACCTGCCGGACGCCGCGCGCTCGGGCGAAGGCGGCCTCACCGCGGCCCGCTCGACGGCCAGCCCCACGGCACTCCCCCAGGTCGGTGACACCGGCCCCCTGCCTGCGCTGACCGCGGGTGCCGAGTCCAGCTCCGAGGGCAACGCCGCTGCAGCCGCCCCGGCCGCCGCCCCCCGCGAAGCGTCCGTCTCCGGGCTGGGTGGGAGCGGCCTTCCCCGTCGCCGACCTGGCGCAACCGGCGCTGGCGCCTCGGGTGGGTTCGGCGCGCCGCCGGCCACGAGCCCCGCCACCACGGCCGCCACACCGCCCGTCCAGGCATCGTCCCCACCGCCCGCCCCCGCGGCGCTGCCGCCCCGGCCCGCGTGGGCGACGCCGGCTCCGGCAGCCGCCGACGACACGGAGCGAGCCCAAGACGTCCCGGCGCCTGCGCACGACGTCCCGGCGCCTGTCCACGAGGCAGCCGCCCCGGCGACGGACTCGCCCGAGCCGACCGCCGAGGCTCCCACCCCGGCGACGCAGGCTCCCGCGGCATACGCGGCCCCGACGTTCCCCACCGCATCCCGGGACTTCCTCTCGATCCGCGACCTGGAGCCGACGCCCGTCTCCGGGACGCCGATCTTCAGTGAGGTCAGCTCGAGCTGGCTCTCCGAGAGCGAGTCCGGCGACCTGCCCTGGGCATCCAGCGAGATCGACGAGGGCTGGCGCGCTGCCGAGCGCGCGACCTCCACTGAGCCGGCGGAGGTCGCACCGAGTGGCCTGCCCGTGCGCCGTCCCGGGTCGACGCTCGTCCCGGGTCAGGTCGGCACCAGCGGTCCCGGCACGATCGCCCGCGACCCCGAGGCGATCCGACGCCACCTCAACCGCCACCGTGCCGGCGTGCAGCGCGGTCGCCGTGAGGGCCCGACCCAGAACGACTCCCGCTTCGGCGGGTCCACCCTGCTCGACGAGGAGAAGAACTGACCATGACTGCCGCCACCCCGGGTTCTCGCAACCTCGACTGGGTCGTCTCGAGGTTCGTCGACGACGTGGCGGGCGCGACGCACGCCATCCTCGTCTCGGCCGACGGGCTCCTCGTGGCCGGGAGCGCACGCCTGCCGGGCGACCGGGCCGAGCAGATGGCGGCCGTCTCGTCCGGCCTGGCCAGCCTGGCCACCGGTGCCGCCCAGCTCTTCGACGGCGGCATGGTGCTCCAGACGGTCATCGAGATGGAGCAGGGCTACCTGCTCCTCATGAGCGTGGGCAACGGCTCGCACCTCGCCGTGCTCA
The DNA here is from genome assembly GCF_044791685.1 of Knoellia locipacati. Taxonomy (GTDB): domain Bacteria; phylum Actinomycetota; class Actinomycetes; order Actinomycetales; family Dermatophilaceae; genus Knoellia; species Knoellia locipacati_A. The sequence goes on along the minus strand of NZ_CP087730.1, from coordinate 3,041,639 downwards.
CCTCGGGCACCGCCGACATCGGCCAGGTCGGCTACGAGATGGCCCTGCTCGTGCAGCGCGTCGGCCCGATGATCGAGGCCGAGGCGCGCGGCACGCGCACCTACTGAGGACGAGGACACCGATGTCACCGCACCACGACGACGAGGAGCACGTCCACACTGCTCGCATCGTGCGTCCCTACACCCTCACCGCGGGGCGGACGCGTGCATCGATCGACCTGCCGGTCGAGGCGATCATCGAGTGGCTGCCGCGCGCGACGGAGCGCGAGTGGTCCGAGCACGACCAGGTCGGTCGGATCGTCGCGGCGTGCGCCGAACGCACCTCGGTCGCCGAGATCTCCGCCGCCGTGAGCCTGCCCCTGGGCGTCGTGCGGGTCCTCCTCGGAGACCTCGTGGAGCAGGGATACCTCCGAGTGGCAGCAACGACCCTCACCGACGCCTCCAGCCGTGACGTGCGTCAGGACCTCATCGAAAGGACCCTTCGTGGACTTCGCGCCATCTAGCCCGTCCCCGGGCGCCGCGTCGACCAAGATCGTCGTCGCCGGTGGCTTCGGCGTGGGCAAGACCACGCTCGTGGGTGCCGTCTCGGAGATCGTGCCCCTGCGCACGGAGGCGTTGGTCACCAACGAGTCGAGCGGCGTGGACGACCTCGCGGCCACGCCCCTGAAGTCGACGACCACCGTGGCGATGGACTTCGGGCGCATCACGCTCGGGGACGACCTCGTCCTCTACCTCTTCGGCACCCCGGGTCAGCGCCGCTTCTGGTTCATGTGGGACGACCTCATCCGCGGAGCCATCGGCGCCGTCGTCATCGTCGACACCGAGCGCCTCGACGAAGCGTTCGCGGCGATCGACTACTTCGAGGCGAAGGGCCTGCCGTTCATCGTCGCGGTCAACGAGTTCGACGGTGCCCGCCGGTTCCCCGTCGAGGAGGTCCGGGAGGCGCTGGCGCTCCCGCTCGACACCCCGGTCATGACTATCGACGCCCGCGACCGCGGGTCGGCCAAGGCTGCCCTTGTCCGTGTCACCGAGTACGCGCTCGAGCGTGTGACGGGCAGGCACGCCTCGGTTCCGCAGCACTGAGCACTCCGGTGGCCCGACTCAGGGCCGGGTCAGCGTCGGGTGATGGCGAAGACCGCGCGGTCGTCGGCTTCACCCGAACGAGCCTGTGAGACAACGGCTTCGACGATCGAGGAGCGCCGGACCATCGCCTCCGATGCGGCACCGAGCATGCGGTCGGTGCCTTCGGTGAGGTCGTGGCGACGCGACTCGATGATGCCGTCGGAGTAGATCATCAGGGCGTCACCCATGGCGAGCACGCCGTGGGTGCGCGGGAAGCTGGCACCCTGCATGAGCCCCAGCACGGGTCCGCGCCCGCCCTCGAGCACCTGCCAGGTGCCGGTGCCGTTGGAGTAGCGCACGGGTGCGGGGTGGCCGGCGTTGCCGATGGTGTAGTCGCCCGTGTCGAGGTCGATGTCGACGTGGACCGCAGTGGCGAAGCCCTCGTCCCACCCCTGGCGCACGAGGTAGCCGTTGGCGGCCCCGAGGAAGGCACTCGGCGTGAGGGCGCCGATCAGGGCGCCCAGTGCTCCGGAGAGGAGCAGCGACCGGGTGCCGGCCTCACGGCCCTTGCCGCTGACGTCGACCAGGGCGACCTCGAGGTGGTGTCCGCCGTGGGTCGTGTCGACGACCATGAAGTCGCCGGAGAAGCCCTCGCCGTGGGCCGACAGGACACTCGACTCAGCCGTCCACCCCTGCGGCAGCGCCGGCAGCCGTGCCGCGCGCGCGAGGCGGTCGCGCAGCTCGACGAGGAGGTCCTCACCGTGGAAGCCGACCGACCCGACCCGCACCCGCGAGGCCGAGACGATGACCATCATGACCATGAGGGCCGAGATGGCGGTGAGCATGACGGCCTTGGTGATGGGCGGCGTAGGCAGCTTGGGGACGGCCAGGCTGAGGCCGATCGCCACGATGATGAAGAGCGCGACGAGGTGCCGGTTGGGCAGGTAGAGACCGCTGAGCACGATGATCGGCGCCACCACGACCGTGGGGAAGCGCCCCGGGAACGTGAGGACCGCGGCGATGAACGCCATCGACAGGAGCAGGAAGGCTGCGAAGACGATCCAGTCGCGCTTGGGGCCGATGAGGACGTATGCCTGGAAGCGCCGAGCGACCGTCCATGGTCGCCGGCGAACGAGGACGGTGACGTCCGTAGCCACCAGTGCTTCTCCTGTCCTGGGTTCCGATCGGCCCCAAGACTAACCGACCGGTAGGACAGGCGACAGGCCCTTCGGGATCATTCCCGGGCGGCGTCACTGCAGGTCAGGCAGCTGTTTGGTGCTTTCGTACTTCGAGACCATGTCGATCCGGCGCTGGTGGCGAGGCTCGCCCGAGAACGGCGTCTGGAGGAAGGTCCGCACCATCGAACGGGCCTCGACCGCGGAGCAGAACCTGCCGCCGATCGAGATGACGCGGGCGTCGTTGTGCTCGCGAGCGAGCTGGGCCAGCTCGTCGTTGTAGCAGAGCGCCGCGCGCACCCCCGCGACCTTGTTGGCGGCCATCTGCTCACCGTTGCCGGAGCCGCCGAGCACGATGCCGAGCGAGTCCGCGTCGGCCGCCGTCGCCTCCGCGGCGCGCAGCACAAAGACCGGGTAGTCGTCCTGCGGGTCGAGCTCGAACGGCCCGTGGTTCGTCACCTCGTGACCCTCGGCCTCGAGGAAGGTGATGAGGTCCTGCTGGAGGTCGTATGCCGCGTGGTCGCCGCCGATGTGAACGCGCATGTCTGGTGATGCTCCCTGGGTCGAACGTCGCTGGTCGAGAAGGTGGGTGGTGCGGGTCGCGGAGGCCGCGGGTCAGTCGAACTGCGGGCCGGCCGTGCGGCTGCGCTTGAGCTCGAAGAAGCCCGGGGTGTTGGCCACGAGGACGCAGCCGTCCCAGAGCCGTCCGGCGGCCTGGCCCTTGGGTGCCGGGGTGACGACGGGCCCGAAGAACGAGACACCGTCGACCGAGATGACGGGAGTGCCGACGTCGTCGCCGACGAGGTCGAGGGCACGCTTCGTCGAGTCGCGCATGTGTGCGTCGTACTCGTCGGAGTGCGCGAAGCCGGCGAGGTCGGCGGGAAGCCCTGCCTTGTCGAGCCCGATGGCGATGGCCTCGTCGAAGTCCTCGGTGCCGCCGGGGTGGATGGCCGTGCCGATGGCGTCGTAGAGCGGCTTGACGACCTCCTGTCCGTGCAGCTCGCGGGCGGCCGTGACGACCCGGGCCGGACCCCAGCCGCGCTCCATGAGCTCGCGGTAGCTCTCGGGAAGGTCGCGGCCCTCGTTGAGGACGGCGAGGCTGAACACGTTCCAGGTGACGTCGACGGGGCGGATCTGCTCGACCTCGCCCATCCACCTGGACGTCATCCAGGCCCACGGGCACAGTGGGTCGAACCAGAACTCGGCGGTGTGGCGCTGCTCGTCGCTCATGCGTTCATCGTGCCATCCGCCGCCCGCACGCTGGCCCCGAGCCCCCGTGCGAGGATGGAAGCACCGACGAAACACCACCCTCTTCCCTGCAGATCCAGGAGGATCCCCCGTGCCCGGCAAGAACCTCACCCGCGTCGAGGCCGAGGAGCGCGCTGCGCTCGTCTCGGTCGACGCGTATGCCGTCGAGCTCGACCTCACGACGTCCGAGTCGACGTTCTCGACGACGAGCACCATCACCTTCACCGCGACCGAGGGTGGCTCGACCTTCGTCGACTTCCTCGGTGCGTCGGTCGAGAAGGTGACGCTCAACGGTGAGGTGGTCGAGACGGCATACGACGGGGCGCGTCTCGCGGTCACCGGTCTGGCGGCCGAGAACGAGCTCCGGATCGAGGCCACGGGCCGCTACATGAACACCGGTGAGGGCCTGCACCGCTTCGTCGACCCGGTCGACGGCGAGGTCTACCTCTACAGCCAGTTCGAGGTGCCCGACAGCCGCCGCATGTACCCCGTGTTCGAGCAGCCCGACCTCAAGGCGCGGTTCAGCTTCACGGTGACGGCGCCGAGCCACTGGCAGGTCCTGTCCAACTCCCCCACACCGGAGCCGACCGCGACCGACCGCGACGGCGTCGCCACATGGGAGTTCGCCGCCACCCAGCCGATCTCGAGCTACATCACGGCGCTCGTCGCCGGGCCCTACGACGTCGTGCGCGACAGCCTCACGAGCCGCAAGGGCGAGATCCCCCTCGGCATCTTCTGCCGCAAGTCGCTCACGCAGTTCCTCGACGCGGACAACCTCTTCGACCTCACCAAGAAGGGCTTCGCGTTCTTCGAGGCCGAGTTCGACCAGCCCTACCCGTTCGAGAAGTACGACCAGATCTTCACGCCCGAATACAACATGGGTGCGATGGAGAACGCCGGCTGCGTGACGTTCAACGAGATGTACGTCTTCCGCTCCAGGGTCACCGAGTCGATCGTCGAACGCCGTGCCCTCACAGTGCTGCACGAGCTGGCCCACATGTGGTTCGGCAACCTCGTGACGATGAAGTGGTGGAACGACCTCTGGCTCAACGAGTCCTTCGCCGAGTGGGCGTCGACGACCTGCCAGGCCGAGGCGACGCAGTGGACCGAGGCGTGGACGACGTTCGGCACGCACGAGAAGGACTGGGCCTACCGCCAGGACCAGCTCTCCTCGACCCACCCGATCGTCGCGCCGATCCGCGACCTCGAGGACGTCGAGGTCAACTTCGACGGCATCACCTACGCCAAGGGCGCCTCCGTCCTCAAGCAGCTCGTCGCCTACGTCGGGCGCGAGCCGTTCCGCGACGGGCTGCGCGCCTACTTCGCCAAGCACCAGTGGAGCAACACGACCCTCGACGACCTCCTGCGCGAGCTCGAGGCGACGTCGGGTCGCGACCTCCACGTGTGGAGCAAGACGTGGCTCGAGACCGCCGGCGTCAACACGCTGCGCCCGGTCCTCGAGGTCGACGACCGCGGCCGCATCGCGAGCGCCGTCATCGAGCAGACCTACGCCGAGGGCTTCGAGACGATCCGCCCGCACCGCCTCGCGATCGGCCTGTATGCCGTGGAGCTGGGTGGCGCGTCCGGCAGCCGCCTCGTGCGCACCGGCCGTCTCGAGATCGACCTCATCGGTGAGCGCACCGAGGTGCCCGAGCTCGTCGGCCGGGTCCAGCCGGACCTCGTCCTCGTCAACGACGACGACCTCACCTACGCCAAGCTGCGGCTCGACGAGCGGTCCCTCGCGACCGCGCTCGAGCACATCCGCGGGTTCGAGAGCTCGCTGCCGAAGTCGCTCGTCCTCGCCTCGGCGTGGGACATGACCCGCGACGCGGAGATGAGCCCGCGAACCTTCGCCGAGCTCGTCCTCGAGGTGCTGCCGGGCGAGACCGACTCCACGCTGGTGCGCACGCTCATGGCCCAGCTCACGACCGCGGTCCACCTCTACACCCATCCCGACAACCGCGACGAGACCCGCCGCTCCACCCTCGCGCGCCTCTGGGAGGCGGCCAGGGTCGCCGAGCCCGGGAGCGACGCCCAGCTCCAGCTCGTCACGGCGGCGGCCGGCATGACCACGACCGGTGACGACACGGCATACCTGCGTGGGCTGCTCGACGGAACCGAGACCCTCGACGGGCTCGCCCTCGACACCGACATGCGCTGGACCCTCCTCACCGGCCTCGCGGGGGCCAACGCCCTCCGCGACGGTGAGGTCGAGGCCGAGCTCGACCGCGACCCCACCGCCACCGGCCAGGAGCGGGCCGCCCGGGCACGTGCTTCGGTGCCCACCCTCGAGGCCAAGGAGGCCGCGTGGAAGGCAGCCGTCACCGACGACGGCCTCTCGAACTCGCTCGTCGACGCGTACGGCCTCGGCTTCGGTCGCCTCGGCGACGTCTCGGCGCTGGAGCCGTTCGTCGGCCGATACCACGAGGTGCTCGACTCGCTGGAGGACAAGGGGTCGATGGCCCTCGTCGAGGCGATCGTCCACGGGTTCTATCCCCGCGGTCTCGCCTCGGTCGAGCTGCGCGACGCGACCCAGACCTGGCTCGACACCCACACCGATGCCCCCGATGCGCTGCGCCGGCTCGTGTCCGAGAACCGCGACCCGGTCACGCGCGCCCTCGCCGCCCAGGAGCGTGACGCAGCAGGATGACCGATCTCGACTTCGCGACCACCTGGCTGACCGCCCAGCGGTTCCAGGACTGGCTGCTCACCGACGGACTCCGCATCCTCCTGACGATCGTCTTCGCGGTCGTCGTCAGGTGGCTGCTGCACCGACTCATCACCCGTGCCGTGCGCACGATGACCGAGCGCACGAGCACGCGCCACGAGGACTCGGACGGCTCGCGCGCCGGTCGGGTCTGGGCGCAGGCCAACGGTCAGGCCCGGGCCCGGCACCAGCAGCGCACGGCGACCCTCGGGTCGCTGCTGCGCAGCGTCGTGACGTTCGTCGTGGGGCTCATCGCCGGGCTCACCGTGATGGACCTCATCGGCATCCCGCTCGGCCCCCTGCTCGCCTCGGCGGGTGTCGGTGGTGTGGCGCTGGGCTTCGGCGCGCAGAGCCTCGTCAAGGACTTCCTCTCCGGCGTCTTCATGATCCTCGAGGACCAGTACGGCGTGGGTGACGTCATCAACACGGGCGAGGCCACAGGAACGGTCGAGGAGGTGTCGCTGCGCGTGACCCGGCTGCGCGACGCCGACGGCGTCACCTGGTACGTCCGCAACGGCGAGATCATCCGCATCGGCAACCTCAGCCAGCACCGGGCGACCGCGGTCGTCGACGTGCCCGTCGCCTACGACGAGGACGTCGCCAAGGTGACGGCGGTGCTGCGCGAGGCGGGCGAGCGGATGGCGGCCGATCCGGCATGGGAGGGCCGTCTGCTCGACGCCCCGACCGTCGCCGGCGTCGAGTCCATCACCGGTCAGACGCTGACCATCCGCGTCCTCGCCGAGACCTCACCCGGCGACAAGATCGACGTGCAGCGCGAGCTGCGGCAGCGGCTCAAGTCCGCGACCGACGGGGCCGGGATCAAGGCACCGCCGGTGGGCCCGTTCGGCGCCTACGGCGGGTTCGGCACAGGGACGGGAGCCAAGCCGTGAGCTTCTACGACGAGATCGGTGGCGCGGCGACGTTCGAGCGCCTCGTCCACGAGTTCTACGTCGGTGTCGCCGCCGACCCCGAGCTGCGGGCGCTCTACCCCGAGGAGGACCTCGGCCCGGCCGAGCGCCGCCTGCGGATGTTCCTCGAGCAGTACTTCGGCGGGCCGACGGCCTACAGCCAGGAGCGCGGGCACCCGCGTCTGCGGATGCGGCACGCGCCGTTCCCGGTGACCCTCGACATGAGGGACCGGTGGATGCGCCACATGCTCGCGGCGATGGACACCCTCGAGCTCGACGACACCCACGCCGAGGCGATGCGCGACTACTTCATGCGCGCGGCGCACATGCTCGTCAACACCGACGAGGCCCAGGCGCCGGCGCCGGGTGGCCGCACCACCCTCTGACCGAGCCCGGCTCCCTTGCGTCCGCCACTCTGGTGGCCCTGTCGCCGAAGTGGCGGACGCAAGCGGCTGGAAGGGTGAGGGCTTCGAGTTGGTGGGCGGGCCGGCATACGGAAGCATGGGGTGGGTGACCCAGACCACACCTGACGTCCGAAGCGACACCATCCACCCCGCCGACCCGGCCGACGCCCCCTGGTGGCGTGACGCCGTCATCTACCAGATCTACCCACGGTCGTGGGCGGACTCCGACGGTGACGGCATCGGCGACCTGCCGGGCATCACGGCCCGCCTGCCCTACCTGCGCGACCTCGGCGTCGACGCGGTGTGGCTGTCGCCGTTCTACGTCTCCCCGATGAACGACGCCGGCTACGACGTGGCGGACTACCGCGACATCGACCCGCTCTTCGGGTCGCTCGCGGACGCCGACGCGCTCATCGCCGGGGCGCACGACCTCGGCCTCAAGGTTCTTGTCGACCTCGTGCCCAACCACTCCTCGAGCGAGCACGAGTGGTTCAAGGCGGCGCTCGCCAGCCCGCTCGGCAGCCCCGAGCGCGGCCGCTACATCTTCCGCGAGGGCAAGGGCCCCGGCGGCGACGAGCCGCCCAACAACTGGCCGTCGGTCTTCGGCGGTGACGGCTGGAGCCGCGTCACCGAGGCGGACGGCTCGCCGGGCCAGTGGTACCTCCACCTCTTCGACAGCACCCAGCCCGACTACGAGTGGACCAACCCGGAGATCGGCGACGAGTTCGTCTCGATCCTGCAGTTCTGGTGCGACCGAGGGGTCGACGGCTTCCGCGTCGACGTCGCCAACGCGCTCGTCAAGGAGGACGGGCTGCCCGACTTCGACGGGCCGCTGCAGGCGTTCGACGCCACCGACCACAACCCGGAGGCGGCACTGCCGCCCGCGCCCGGCGACGAGACGGACGCCGACGACGAGCAGCCGCGGGCGCCGATGTGGGACCAGGAGGGCGTCCACGAGATCTACCGTCGCTGGCGCACCGTCCTCGAGGAGCAGCCCTCCCCGGAGCGGATCCTCTGTGCCGAGGCGTGGGTCAAGCCCGGCCACCGCCTCGCTCGCTACGTCCGCTCGGACGAGATGCACCAGGCCTTCAACTTCGACTTCCTCGACACCCACTGGCAGGCCACGAGCCTGCGGGCCGTCATCGAGCACTCCTACCGGGACAACGATGCCGTCGGTGCGCCGACCACGTGGGTGCTCTCCAACCACGACGTCGTCCGGCACGCCTCGCGCCTCGGCCTGGACCAGTCGCTCCCCCGGCCGAACGGCATCTCCGCCGAGCGCGCACAGCCGGACGCCGAGCTCGGCCTGCGCCGCGCCCGCGCCGCGACGATGCTGATGCTCGCCCTGCCCGGCAGCGCGTACGTCTACCAGGGCGAGGAGCTCGGTCTGCCCGAGTCGACGGAGATGCCGCACGAGTTCCGCCAGGACCCGACCTTCCACCGCACCGAGGGCAAGGAGATCGGGCGCGACGGGTGCCGCGTGCCGATGCCGTGGGTGCGCGACGCACCGAGCCTCGGCTTCGGTCCGTCCGACGCGACTTGGCTCCCGCAGCCGGACTCCTACGGCGCGTATGCCGTGGACCAGCAGGCGGGCGTCGAGGGCTCCACGCTCGAGCTCTACCGCTCGCTTCTCGCGGCCCGGCGCGAGGGACGGCTCGGGCTCGGGTCGGCCGCCTGGCACGAGCTGTCCGGCGACGAGGTCGTCGCCCTGGTCAACAGTGCCGGTGACGGCTCGCGCCGCACGCTGGCCCTGGCCAACCTCGGCGCGGACCCGGTGTCCCTGCCCGAGGGTGCGCAGGTCACCCACCTGTCGGGCGAGCTCACCCCGGACGGGCTGGTGCCGACCGACGTGGCCGTGTGGGCGGTGCTCTGAACCATGTCGCGCGCAGGCGACTTCGCCTACTTCGACCACCGCGGACCGATCGCGATGGCACACCGGGGCGGTGCGGCATACGGACCGAACGTCGGTCTCGAGAACACGGTCCGGGCGTTCCGCGAGGCGGTCGCCATGGGTTACGAGTACCTCGAGACCGACGTGCACGCCACCTCGGACGGTGAGCTCGTCGCCTTCCACGACACGCACCTCGACCGGGTCACCGACGTCGAGGGAGCCATCGTCGAGCTGCCGTATGCCGCGGTGCGCGAGGCGCGGATCAACGGGACCGATGCGGTGCCGCTGCTCACCGAGCTGCTCGAGGAGTTCCCGACGACGCGGCTCAACATCGACATCAAGGCCGACACGGCGCTGGCCCCGACGGTCGACACCATCCGGCGGCACGACGCGGTCGACCGCGTGTGCATCGGGTCGTTCAGCGAGCGTCGGGTCCGTGCCGCGCGTCGTGCGTTGGGGCCCGGGCTGGCGACGGCCGCGGGGCAGGTCGGGACGGGGCTGCTGCGCTACGCGCCCGGTCTGCTGTCGCGGTGGTTGCACACCTCGGCACCGGTGCTGCAGATCCCCGTGTCGCACCGGACCCGCGGGCGCGAGCTGACGCTCGTGACACCGGGTCTCGTGCGGGTGGCGCACCGGCTGGGCAAGCAGGTGCACGTGTGGTTCCACCCGTGGAGCGACGAGGACGCACCCGAGATGCACCGGCTGCTCGACCTGGGCGTCGACGGCATCGTCACCGACCACATCGACGTGCTGCGGGACGTGCTCGCCGAGCGCGGGTACCCGCTCCAGCCCGCAGCCTGACGCAGGCTGGGCCTCGCGTAGCGTGGCGAGGTGAGCTCACGGGGTACGGCGGAGGCAGGGGTCGAGCAGCGCAGCGCCGGAGGGGTGTTCGGTGCCGACTTCGCCGCGCTGACCCTGGCGATCGTGGCGCTCATCAGCGTCATCGCCTTCGAGTCGATGGCCGTGTCGACCGCCATGCCCGAGGTCGCGGTCGAGCTGGACGCGGTGCGCTCCTACGGGCTCGCGTTCTCGGTCATGCTCACGACGCAGCTGCTGGGGATCGTGCTCGCCGGGGTGTGGTGCGACCGGTCAGGTGCGCTGCCGTCGCTGCTCGCGGGGCAGGTCCTCTTCGCCGCCGGCTGCGGCCTCTGCGGGGCGTCGACGGAGTTCTCGTGGTTCCTGGGCGGCAGGGCCGTCGCCGGTCTGGGTGCGGGGCTGACCTTCGTCGCCGGGTTCGTCGTCATCGGTCGCGCGTATCCGGAGGCGCTGCGGCCCAAGGTGTTCAGCGTCCTCAGCGCCGCCTGGGTGCTCCCCTCGCTCATCGGTCCGGTGCTCGCGGGGTGGGTGACGACCACGTGGTCGTGGCGCTGGGTGTTCTGGATCGTCATCGCTCCGGTAGTGCTCGCGCTGGTCGTGCTGCTCGTGCGACGCGGGCAGATCCGTGCGGCCGACGCGGGTGTGTTGGGCTCGAGTCGCGACCACCGCGCGCACGTGCGGGCCGCGTGGCTCGGGCTGGGCATCGCGGTGTCGGCCGGCGTCATGCAGTGGGGCACGCACGAGCTCGAGCTGGCGTGGTCTCCGCAGGTCGTGGCGGGGTTGCTCGGGCTGCTCGGCGTGGCGGTCTGTGCGCCACGGTTGTTGCCCGCTGGGACGTTCACGATGCGCCGCGGCCTGCCGTCGGTGATGCTCAGCCGGTTCTTCCTTCCGTGCGCGTTCTTCGGGACGATCACCTACGTCCCGCTCATGCTCACCGGCGAGCGTGGGCTGAGCCTGGCGCAGGCCGGGTCGCTGCTCGCGATCGGCTCGATCGGGTGGTCACTGGGGTCGTGGGTGCAGGGACGCGACTCGTTCTCCGGGCGACGGGACCGGCTGGTGAGCATCGGCGGCGCGACACTGGCGAGCGGGCTGGCGGGCGTGGTGCTCGTGACGTGGGCCGGCTGGTGGCCGTGGCTCGTCGCCGCGCCCTTGGCGGTGGCCGGGCTGGGCATGGGGCTCGCCACGGCGAGCCTCTCGGTGCTCGCACTGTCGCTCACTCCCCCGGCCGACCATGGGTCGGCGTCGTCGTCACTCCAGCTCGCCGACGTCCTCGGGTCGGTCATCGGCATCGCGGCGACGGGTGCGGTGTTCGCCGCGCTGCACACACGAGCCGGCGAGGACGTGCCGGCGTTCGTCGCGATGTGGGTCGGGACTGCTGCCGTCGCCACCCTCGTCGTCGTCGCCGGCCGCCGGATCCGCACCTGATCTGGCCGGACGGATCGGGAGTGGGTCCGCGCAGGTCAGCGGCGGGTCAGGGCGTGGCCGGCCGGGGTCGTGAGACGGGTCCAGCGGCCGTTCGTCGCAAGTGTCGACTCCGTGCCCGGAGTGAGGAAGCCGAGTGCGTAGGCCGCGAACGCCAGCGCAGCCGGGTACTCCGGCCCGGGCTCGCCTGTCGAGTTTCCAGTCCCCGGTGTCTCTGACTCGACCACAGCACCCACACCCTCACGAGCCGACACGACACGTCCCCATACGCGCTCACGCAGTGCGGTCACCGCGTGCGAACCGGCACCCTCTGGAGTGCCGTCGGCCACCTCGGCAATGCCCTCAGAAGCCGTGCGCTGCAACGCCTCCGCACTCACGGTCCCGATCACCTGCCATCCAGACCGTGGCGGTGAGACCGCCGCCCACGCCGCCGACACCGTCATGGGCGGGACGGGCAGCACCGCCCTCTCCCCCGGCCGCGCCACCCGGTCACTGACCGCCGCGAGCGGCACGACGACGTCGAGCTCCGCCGGCAGCGCGAGCGCCGTCGTCCGCAGCCCGATCGTCGTTCCGGTACCCATGAGCCCAGTGCCCGGAAGCACCCCGACCCACGACGCGAGGACGGCTCCGACGGCCTGGAGCCGGACGGCACCGTCGGCATCGAGCGCACGGGCGCGGGCGGCATACCGGCCGAGGTCCTGGAGGGACTCGGCATCGGCGAGCACGAGCTCGGAGACGACCACGCCGCTCACCGGCGCGACCACCGGAAGGCGACCGGTCCGCCGACGTGCTGGCTGAGCACCTCGCGCTCCTCCGCACTGAGCCGGCGGGGCCGCGACGTCGTGAAGTCGTAGAGGACCAGCCCGGTCTCGGCGACGGCATACACCCGCTCGCCGAGGGACTCCGGATCCCGGACCACATAGCCCAGGTTGAAGCCCGCCCCGTGGACCCCCGTGACCCACATGTCGACCTCGATCGGCTCGGGACGGTGGGTCAGCGGCGCGACGTACTCGATCTCGTGCCGCGACACGATGACCCCGGTGTCGAGCAGCGAGCGCTCCTCGCCGAACCACTCGCGGAAGCCGATGACGCGGGCGTCCTCGAGGAGGCGGAGGTACTGCACGTTGTTGACGTGGCCGTAGGCGTCCATGTCGGACCAGCGCAACGGCACCTCGGTGCGGTACGGGCGAGCGGTGGGCTCGGGTGCAGGGTCGACCGGGGTCATGGGGGACAGTCTCTCAGCCCCGACGAACGCGGCGCGGACACGGACCTAGGGTGGACGGATGCCGCTCTCCGCCACGACCCATGCCCGCCTCGACCACGTCCTCGCGACCGGCCAGCGAGACCACCGACTGCCCTCGGTCGCGGCCGGGCTCGTCCGCGGCGGCGAGCTCGTGTGGTCGGGTGCGGTGGGCACGGTCGACGGTCGCGAGGGTGGCGTTCCGGTCGACGCGGACACCCAGTTCCGGATGGGGTCGATCACCAAGACGTTCGTCGCGGTCGCGGTGATGCGGCTGCGCGACGAGGGCCTCATCGACCTCACCGACCGTCTTGGCACGCACGTGCCCGGCAGCGCCCTCGACGACGTGACCATCGAGCAGCTCCTCACCCACTCCGGCGGGGTGCAGGCCGAGACCGAGGACGACTGGTGGGAGCGAACCCCGGGCGGCGACTGGGACGCCCTCGTCGGGTCCGGGGTCGGGTCACGGTTCCGTCCCGGCCGGCGGTTCCACTACTCCAACACCGGGTATGCCGCCCTGGGTCGCCTCCTCGAGGTGGTCCGGGACCGCCCCTGGTTCGACGTCGTGCGCGGCGAGCTCCTCGACCCGCTGGGCATGACGCGGACGACGCTGCGGCCCGATGGCGCTGCGGCACAGGGGTTTGCCGTGCACCCGTTCGCCGACGTGCTGCTGCGCGAGCCCGAGCACGACGCCGGTGCCATGGCGTCCGCAGGACAGCTCTGGACGACCGTCGGCGACCTCTCGAGGTGGGCCGCCCTCCTCGGTGGGCAGGTCGCCGACGTCCTCGCGCCCGAGACCCTCGCCGAGATGCTCGAGCCCCACCACGTCGTCGACGAGCCCGGGCAGCCGTGGACCGGATCGCACGGCCTCGGGTGGCAGGTGTGGAACGTCGAGGGCGCCCGCTCCGCCGGGCACGGAGGGTCGATGCCGGGCTTCCTCGCGATGCAGCGCGTGCACCTCGACGCCGACGGCGGCGACGGTCCGGCCGGCGCTGCCGGTGACGGCGTCGTGCTCTTCACCAACACGACCGCGAGCAAGGCGCTCAAGGACCTGCCCAAGGACCTCCTCCGGACGATGCGCGAGCTCGAGCCGGCGGCTGTCACGCCATGGGTCGCCTCGGGCTCGGCCGACGTGCTGGAGCTCGCCGGGACGTGGCACTGGGGGCCCGCGGTCGAGATCGCGCGCTTCGTCGGCGACCACCTGGTGCTCGGGGAGCCCGGGGCCGGTCGAGGGTCGCGCTTCCGGCAGGTGGCTCGCGACGAGTGGGTCGGTCTCGACGGCTACTACACCGGCGAGCCGCTGCGGGTGCTGCGCCGTGGGGACGGCACGGTGTCGCACCTCGACGTCGCGACCTTCCGCTTCACCCGCACGCCCTACGACCCCGAGGCCGACGTTCCCGGGGGCGTCGACGCGCAGGGGTGGTCCTGACCCTGCCGGACCCGGTCCCGGTTGGCGCATCCTCGGGCCTACGCTGAGGTCATCGGAAAGGTGGTTGGCTGATGCCGACAGTTGAGCGTCCTTGGCTCCAGCACTACGCGGAGGGCGTGGCTCCGGACATCGATCTGCCCGAGGGCTCGCTGGTCGACCTCCTCGACACCGCGGTCGCCCGCTTCGGCGACACGGTGGCCCTCGAGTTCTTCGGCGCCGAGGTCACCTATGCCGAGCTCGGGCGCCGGGTCGCCCGGGCTGCCGAGGGCCTGCGCCGCCTGGGTGTCGCTGCCGGCGACCGCGTGGGCCTCGTGCTGCCCAACTGCCCGGAGCACATCGTCGCGTTCTACGCGGTCCTCCGGCTCGGCGGCGTGGTCGTCGAGCACAACCCGCTCTACACGCAGTCCGAGCTGGCCCACCAGTTCGCGGACCACGGTGCGACCGTGGCCGTGGTCTGGGACAAGGTCGCGCCGCTCGTGCAGGGCCTGACCGCGGTCGAGCACGTCGTCGCCGTCGACATCACCGCCTCGATGCCCCTGGCGAAACGGCTCGCGTTGCGGCTCCCGCTGAAGAAGGGTAGGACGGCGCGCGAGGCCATGACCGGCCCTGCCCCCGGCGCGATCCCGTGGCCACGACTGCTGGGCGACGGTCCGCTGCCCGAGGCGCACCCCCGCCCGACGGTGGGTGACCTCGCGGTCATCCAGTACACGAGCGGCACCACCGGAACCCCCAAGGGCGCCATGCTCACCCACCTCAACCTGGGCACCAACGCGGCCCAGGGTCGGGCCTGGGTGCCGGGCCTCGTCGACGGTGAGGAGGTCGTCTACGCCGTGCTGCCGATGTTCCACGCCTACGGGCTCACGCTCTGCCTGACCTTCGCCATGAGCATCGGCGCGAGGCTCGTCCTCTTCCCGAAGTTCGACGTCGACCTCGTCCTCGCCGCCGCCAGGAAGCACCCTCCGACGTTCCTGCCCGCGGTGCCTCCGGTCTACGAGCGCCTCGCCCAGGTGGCGAAGGAGCGGGGAGTCGACCTCTCGTCGATCCGCTTCGCGATCTCCGGCGCGATGCCGCTCACCGCCCAGACCCTCGAGCTCTGGGAGTCCACCACCGGCGGCCTGCTCGTCGAGGGCTACGGCATGACCGAGACGTCACCGGTCGCGGTCGGCAACCCGATCGGTCTCGCCCGACGTCCTGGCGCGGTCGGGATCCCCTTCCCCAACACCGAGATCCGCGTCGTCGACCCCGCTCACCCGACGCAGGACCGAGCACCCGGTGAGCGTGGCGAGCTGCTCCTGCGGGGACCACAGGTGTTCGGTGGCTACTGGGGCAAGCCCGAGGAGACCGCCGCGACCCTTCTCGAGGGTGGGTGGCTGCGCACCGGCGACATCGTCGAGGTCGATGACGACGGCTTCGTCTCGATCGTCGACCGCATCAAGGAGCTCATCATCACGGGAGGCTTCAACGTCATGCCCTCGGAGGTGGAGGCCGCCCTCAGGCAGTACCCAGGCGTGACCGATGCCGCCGTGGTCGGCCTTCCGCGCGACGACGGCAGCGAGGAGGTCGTCGGCGTGGTCACCACGGACGCCGCGGACCTCGACACCGACGCCGCCAGGGAGTTCTGCCGCTCGATGCTCACCGCCTACAAGGTCCCCCGACGGATCGTGGTCATGGACGACCTTCCGCGCTCGCAGATCGGCAAGGTCCTGCGCCGACAGGTCCGGGACCGGCTCCTCGCCGACTGAGTCCCTCCCGTATGCCGTCCCGTCGCGGCCGTCGTTCCGCCGCCGGTTCCGGATCACGACCGGCGACACCGGGCCAGGTCCGGGGATGTCGGCCAGTCCGCCTACGGTGGGGTGACCATGACGAACGCCGCTGAGACCACCACGCTCGCCACCGACGCCACCACGGCCCTGCGCCGCCTGGTCGGGCGCGACGACGTCGGCTTCCGGGACGGACAGCTCGAGGCGATCACCGCGCTCGTCGCCGACCGGTCGCGCGTCCTCGTCGTCCAGCGGACCGGGTGGGGCAAGTCGGCGGTCTACTTCGTCGCCACCGCCCTGCGGCGGGCTCAGGGCGCCGGGCCGACGGTCATCATCTCCCCGCTGCTCGCGCTCATGCGCGACCAGATCGCGGCAGCCGAGCGGGCCGGCATACACGCCGTGACCATGAACTCGGCCAACGCCCAGGACTGGGACCAGGTCAGACAGGCCCTCGCCGACGACTCCGTGGACGTGCTCCTCGTGAGCCCGGAGCGGCTCAACAACCCGCGCTTCCGGGACGAGCAGCTGCCCGACCTCGCCCGTCGCTGCGGCCTGCTCGTCGTCGACGAGGCGCACTGCGTCTCCGACTGGGGCCATGACTTCCGGCCGGACTACCGCCGGATCCGCGACCTCCTCACCGAGCTGCCGCAGGACGTCCCGGTCCTCGCGACCACGGCGACCGCCAACCAGCGCGTCGTCACCGACGTCGTCGAGCAGCTTGGCGTCGGCGGTCGAGACGTGCTCACGGTGCGTGGAGGGCTCGCCCGTGACTCGCTCCGGCTCGGCGTGCTCAGCTCGATGTCGCCGGAGCAGCGGCTGGGCTGGCTGCTCGCCCATGTCGACGAGCTGCCCGGCAGCGGCATCATCTACACGCTCACCGTCGCCGCGGCCGAGGAGGTCGCGTCGGCGCTGTCCGACGCCGGGCACCGCGTCGCGTCCTACACCGGTCGCACCGACCCCGCCGACCGCGAGCGCCTCGAGGCCGCCCTGCGCGACAACGAGGTCAAGGCGCTCGTGGCAACCTCGGCGCTGGGGATGGGATTCGACAAGCCGGACCTCGGCTTCGTCGTGCACCTCGGTGCGCCGTCGTCGCCCGTGGCCTACTACCAGCAGGTCGGCCGTGCTGGTCGCGCCACCGAGCGCGCCGACGTGCTGCTCCTGCCCGGCCCCGAGGACAAGGACATCTGGCTCTACTTCGCGTCGGTCTCGATGCCGCGCCAGGAGCAGGCCGACGCCGTCCTGCGTGCGCTCGCCGAGGCCGGACGGCCGCTCTCGACGGCGGCGATCGAGACGATCGTCGACGTGCGGCGCACCCGTCTCGAGCTGCTGCTCAAGGTGCTCGACGTCGATGGTGCGGTCGCTCGCGTCCAAGGCGGGTGGACCTCGACCGGGCAGCCGTGGACCTACGACGCCGAGCGCTATGCGCGGGTGGCTCAGTCACGCACCGACGAGCAGCAGCTCATGCTCGACTACGAGCGGACCACCGAATGCCGGATGGCCTTCCTCCAGCGCACGCTCGACGACGCGACGGCTCACCCCTGCGGTCGTTGTGACACCTGCGCCGGCCCGTGGTTCGCGACCGACATCCCCGACACGGTCATCGGCGCCGCGCGTGAGCGTCTGGCCCGGGTCGGTGTCGACATCGACTCCCGCGCGCAGTGGCCCACCGGGATGGACCGGCTCGGCGTGCCCGTCAAGGGCAAGATCTCGCCCGACGAGGCGCTGTCGCCGGGACGGGCGCTCGCCAGGCTCAGCGACCTCGGCTGGGGCCAGCGCCTGCGCGAGGTGCTCCGTGAGGACGCCCCCGCGTCGCCCGAGCTGCTCCGCGGCTGCGTCGGCGTGCTCGCCGGGTGGGGCTGGAGCCAGCGCCCCGCCGGCATCGTCGCCGTGCCGTCACGCTCCCATCCTCAGCTCGTGCAGTCCCTCGCGCACGGCCTCGCCGAGATCGGGCGGCTGCCCTTCCTCGGCACCCTCGACCTCGAGCACGGCGGCCCCACGGGTGAACCGGGCGGCAACAGCGCGTTCCGGCTGGCGGGGGTCTGGGAGCGGATCGTCGTCGGCCCCGAGCTGGCGGCGTCGTTGGGCGGTGTCCGCGGGCCGGTGCTGCTCGTCGACGACCTCGTCAGCTCACGCTGGACGCTCACCGTCGCAGGTCGCGAGCTCCGCCGAGCGGGGGTCGAGGGCGTGCTCCCGTTCGCCCTGGCCATCGACGGCTGAGCCGTCCCCTGCCTGGTGGGCCGGTCGCGCCGGGCGCTCGACCCGCACCGTGACCAGCGGGAGGAAGGCCTGGACCGCCGGGCCGATCAGCAGGGCGTAGAGCACGGTCCCGACGCCGACCACGCCGCCGAGCAGCCAGCCGGCGACGAGCACCGACACCTCGAGCGCCGTGCGGATGAGGCGGATCGACAGGCCCGTGCGGCGCGCGAGCCCGGTCATGAGCCCGTCGCGCGGGCCGGGGCCGTACTGGCTGCCGATGTACATCGCGCCACCGATCCCGTTGACCACGATGCCACCCAGCAGGAACGCCCACCGCAGCCAGGGCGCCGTGGGCGTCTCGAGCACGGCGAGCATGACGTCGGTGGCGATGCCGATCACGAAGACGTTCATCACCGTGCCGAGAGCGGGCCACTGGCGCAGCGGGATCCACAGGAGCAGGACGAGCCCGCCCACGACGATGACGATCGTGCCGAAGCTCCAGCCGACGTGCTGCTGCACCCCGTAGTGGAAGACGTCCCACGGGTCCAGGCCGAGCTCGGCCCGGATGAACATCGCCATCGCCGTGCCGTAGAGCCACAGCCCCACGACCAGCTGGGCGACCCGTCGCCCCGTGTGGCCGGCGCGCAGCTGCTCCATCGGGGTCATCGGGACCAGGTCCACGCGTCGGGAGGCTCCCCTGCTGACGCCGGTGCGAAGGGTCTGGATCGGGCTCATGCGGACCATCCTCCCGGAGGATTGGCCCTGAGATACATGGCCAATCGTGCAACAGTGGACCCATGGCTGCTCCCACGCTCTCGGCCGCCCGCACCGCGGACCTCATCGGGTCCACGGACGGTGACGGGCCGGCATACCAGGTCGTCGCAGACGCGCTCCGCCTCCTCATCGCCGACGGCCGGATCGCCGTCGGGACCCGACTGCCGAGCGAGCGAGACCTCACCGGCGCCCTCGGACTGAGCCGGACGACGGTGAGCAGTGCGTATGCCGTGCTCCGCGACCGTGGCTACCTCACCTCCCGCCGCGGGTCCGGGAGCGTCGCGAGCCTGCCGAAGGGGGTCGTGCGACGGGACACGGGACTCCACCTGTCGGCGCACGTCCCCGAGGGCACCATCGACCTGACCTGCGCGGCACAGCGGGCGCCTGCCGGCATGACGCAGGCGGCGGAGGCGGCGATTGCGGCGTCGCCGGACTACCTCTGCGGGAGCGGCTACCTGGTCGACGGCGTTCCCGAGTTGCGGCAGGTCATCGCCGCCCACTACACCGAGCGCGGACTGCCCACGACCGCCGACGAGGTGTTCGTGACGACCGGCGCGGTCGTCGGGACGGCCATCGCGGCGCGCGCCCTGCTCTCCCCCGGCGACACGGTGCTCATGGAGACCCCGACCTACCCGAACATCTTCCCGACGCTCAAGCAGCTGCGCGCACGGGTGGCCGCGGTGCCGGTGGAGCCGACCGGCTGGGACGTCCCGACCATGACGTCGACGATCCGCGCGTCCGGCGCGCGCGCGGCCTTCCTGCTGCCCGACTTCCACAACCCGACCGGCAACCTCATGTCCGACGACCAGCGTGCCTCGGTGGCAAAAGCGTTGCGGCAGAGGCGAACCACGGCCATCGTCGACGAGACGGTCGTCGAGCTCGGTCTCGACCACGAGGGCCCGATGCCGTTGCCCTTCGGAGCACACCACGCCGACACGGTCTCGGTCGGCAGCGCCTCGAAGTCGCACTGGGGAGGTCTGCGCATCGGCTGGCTCCGCGCGCCCGAGCACCTCCACGAGGCCCTCCATGCTGCGCGGGTGCCGCTCGACATCGGCGCACCCGTCATCGACCAGCTCGTCCTGCTGCACCTCATGCGCACCTCCCCCGGCATCACCGAGGAGCGCCGGAGGAGCCTCGTCGAGTCGCGTGACGCCCTCGCGCAGGCCCTCCGGACCCGGTGCCCCGAGCTGCGGTTCGTCACGCCTCGAGGTGGCCTGTCGCTCTGGGTCGAGCTCCCGAAGCCGGTCGCGCTGCAGGTGACACTCGCGGCGGAGGACGAGGGCCTGCTCTTCGCCAGCGGCCCGCGGTTCGCCGCGGCCGGCGGGCTCGACCGGTGGATCCGCCTCCCCTACGTCCTGCGGCCGGACGAGCTCACCGAGGCCGTCGAGCGGCTGGCCCGCGCCTTGGCCCGGGTCGCCGACGGCAAGCCCATCGGTGGACGCGGCCGGAGCGCCCAGCCGCGCGGACCGCTCGTCGCCTGACTCCACGAGCCACCGGCATGCCGTTGGCGGAGCGGGCGGACGACGGGAACGCGACCCTGCGTCGTTAGGGTGACGCGTGTGAACGATGACGCTGCTGCCCCGACCTCGCGTGCTCTGGCCGACCTGCTGGCGGTCCTCGACCTCGAGGAGGTCGGCAGGGCGGACATCAACGTCACCGCATCCATCGGCGAGGACGGCGCTTCGGGTGCCGCCGCGGCGCCGATGACGTTTGCGGAGGAGATGACGCTCTTCCGCGGCCAGAGCCAGAAGATGCCGCACGGCCGCGTCTTCGGTGGGCAGGTGCTCGCTCAGGGAGTGGTGGCCTGTGGACGCACCATCCAACCCGGCGACGACGGCACACCGCGGCCCATCCACTCGCTGCACGCCTACTTCATGCGTCCGGGCGACGACACGCAGCCGATCACCTTCGCCGTCGAGCGCATGCGCGACGGTCGCTCGTTCTCGACCCGTCGCGCCCACGCGATCCAGAACGGCAAGCCGATCCTGTCGATGAGCTGCTCGTTCCAGGAGCCCGCCGGCGGCCTCGACCACCAGGACGAGATGCCCGACGTGCCCGGACCCGAAGGGCTGCAGTCGCTCAGCGACGTCTTCGGAGGGATCGACCACCCGGGAGCCAAGCACGTCGCCGACCGCGCCATCGAGCAACGCCACGTCGAGGGCCAGCTCTTCCTCGCCCCCGGTGAGGAGCGGGTCGCCCAGCAGGGTGTGTGGACGCGGGCCGTCGGCCGGCTGCCCGACGACCCGCTGCTGCACTCGGCGGTCCTCGCGTACGCCTCCGACTACGCCCTGCTCGAGCCGGTGTTGCGTCGGCACGGGCGGCAGTGGGTCGGGGGTGGCCTCAACGTCGCGAGCCTCGACCACGCCATGTGGTTCCACCGCCCGGCCCGCGCCGACGACTGGCTCCTCTACGCACAGCAGTCGCCCTCGGCCCAAGGTGGTCGTGGACTCGGCATCGGGCGGATGTTCACCGCCGACGGCACCCTCGTCGCGTCCGTCGCCCAGGAGGGCATGCTCCGCGTCACGGACGACCGCCCCCGCGACTGACCCGCCCGCGCCGCAGACTTCTTGCGAAAAGGGGACGTTCCGGACCGGAGATCCGGGGTGGAACCGTCCCCTTTTCGCAAGAAGTCGGGTGCGTCAGGGGCCGGGGCGGGGCGGCGACTCCTCGCCACCCGAGGGCCGGTTGTTCCTCTGGGGTGCCTGCGGTGTCGGGGTCGTCCGGGGTGCCTTTTGCGGCTTGGGTGTCTTGGGTGCCTTGGGTGCCTTGGCGCTCCTGCGCGTCGAGGACGGGTGTGACATCCGCGAGACGAAGCTCGCCCCCGGACGCCCCTCGGTCCCCGTCGTCGGCGTCGGGGTCCCCGTCCCCCGCAGGGCGCGGTAGGTGATGGGGATCCCCAGCGCGACCGCGACGAAGCCCACCAGACCCACGATCCAGGTCCACGCTTTGCCAGCCGTGTCCGTGATGGTTCGCTCCACGTCGAAGGTGACCGTGAAGTCGACGGTGCCGAGCGCTGCCGGCGCCGGCGCGTTCGCGCCCGCACCCACGAGGACCGCGGGGCGGAGCTGGAGCAGGGCGTCAGCCTCGCCGGGGTCGGTCCCCGTGACCAGCCACGTCCACGAGGTCGGATCGGGTGGAAGGTACTGGTCACTCACCCACTCGTCGGGACGGATCTCGATGCCCCCACCGGGGCTCGTCAGCCGGGCCTCGACGGTGCAGGCCAGCTGCACCCGACCCTGAGCCAGCGGCACGGACGCCGAGGGAAGAACCCCGGGCTGCACCAGGATGACCTCGAACCGCGTACGCTCACCGTCATCGAGCCGCACGACCTTGTCGAAGCGGATCTCCGCCTCGTCGAGTGCGCGGGTCTCCTGCAGGCATCGCTCCCGGAAACGAGCCAGGGCGTCGCTCCCGGTCGGTGACGGGCCTCCGCCGGTGGTGCGGGTCGGCCCCGGCGACACCGTGGGTTCGGGGGGTGACGGCGTCACCCGAGGGCCGCTGTCCGAGGGCCTGGGTGTGCCACCGTCCGAGGCTCTGGGCCTCGTGGCAGTCGGGCGGACGGTGGCAGTCGGGCGCACCGTGGTGCTCGAGGTGGCGATGGGCGGTGAGGTGTCGGTGGGGGGTGAGCCGTCCCCCGGCCCGGTCGTACAGGCTGCCGAGCCGGACAGCACCACGGCGCACACCCAGACTGCCCTCAGCCAGAGACTGACGGGCGGCGCGCAACCGTGCACCGCTTCGGTCTCCCGGTGGGCGATGCGCGCCCGCCGACGCAGCTGCGCCATGATGCACCGCCCCTGCTCGCGATGACGTGGACAAGGCTACCGCCGGATGTCGCAGCCCGGACAGGGCTGCGGCCCCCTCTGGTGGTCAGGGGAAGGTGAGGTCCCGTATGCCGTCCGCGGACACCGTGACCGAGTCCCGACTGAGGTCGGCCCGCACCGTGATGCGTCGGTGGGTCATGACGAAGGTGTCGCCGCCGTCCTCCACCGAGCAGGTGACGTCGGCGAAGCGCGTCTCACCCGACCCGAGCACCTCGCGGCGCAGCGCGATGAGGCGCCGGTACCACTCGAGCAGGGATGCGTGCGGCTCGGACGACAGCTCGTCCCAGCGAAGCACGCTCGCGTCCCGGGTCGCCCGCGACTGCGGGTCGGGCACCTCGGCCGCTGACCAGCCGTGGGCCGCGAACTCGGCCCTCCGACCCGCCCGCACCGCCTCGGCCATGCCCTCGTCGGTGAAGTCGGTGAAGAACTGCCACGGGGTCGATGCCGCGAACTCCTCACCCATGAACACCATGGGCGTGCCCGGCCCGAGCAGGTAGAGCGCGGCCCCGATCGCCACCCGGCCGGGCGTGAGAGTCGCGCTGATCCGGTCGCCGGTGGCCCGGTTGCCAACCTGGTCGTGCGTCTGGAGGTAGGTCACGAGCCGCCGTCCGTCGAACGCGTCGACGTCGACGGGGCGCCCCCACTCCCGGCCCCGGAAGGTCGACCACGTGCCGTCGTGCAGGAAGCCGCGGGTGAGGACCTTGGCCAGCACGTCGAGCGGACGACCATCAGGCAGCGTGCGCGTGCCGCCACCGAAGTCCTCGTAGTAGCCCTGCGTCTCACCGGTGAGCGCAACGTGCAGCCCGTGGTGGACGTCGTCGGCCCACTGAGCCGTCATCCCGAAGCCACCGCCGGCCGTCGGGGTGACCATTGTCGTGTCGTTGAGGTCGCTCTCGGCGATGAGGTCGAGCGGTCGCCCGAGCTCACGCGACAGGTCGCCGACCGCATCGGACAGCTCGACGAGCAGGTGGCGCTCGCCCTCGTCGACGAGGGCGTGGACGGCGTCCAGCCGCAGGGCGTCGACGTGGAAGTCGCGCATCCAGCGCAGCGCGTTCTCGATGATGAAGGAGCGCACCTCGCCAGACCCGGGCGCGTCGAGGTTGACCGCCGGGCCCCAGGGCGTCATGTGGGAGTCGGTGAAGTACGGCCCGAACCGCCCGAGGTAGTTCCCGCTCGGCCCGAGGTGGTTGTAGACGACATCGAGGCAGACCCCGAGACCGCGCTCGTGGCAGGCATCGACGAACCGCTGGAAGGCTGCGGGGCCCCCGAGCGCGTCGTGGACGGCATACAGGTCGACACCGTCGTATCCCCAGCCCCACCGCCCCGGGATCGCCGCGACGGGCAGGATCTCGACGACGTCGACGCCGAGGTCGACGAGGTGGCCGAGGCGCTCGACAGCGGCGTCGAACGTGCCCTCCGGCGTGAACGTCCCGATGTGCAGCTCGTAGACGACCCCACCGAGCGTGCCCGCACCGTCGCGCGGTCCGCGCCAGACGGCGTCGCGCCACTCATGGGCGATCGTGTCGAACACCCGGCTCGGCCCGTCGACGCCGTACGGCTGCCAGGCACTGCGCGGGTCCGGGAGCGCGGGCTCGTCGCCATCGAGCACGAACGCATAGTCGACGACCTCGTATGCCGTGTGCTCACCGTCCCAGCGCCACCAACCGCGGTCGTCGCGCAGCATCGGCACACGCTGCTTGGCCGTGTCGGGGGCGCCGAGCTCGAGCTCGACCTGCGTCGCCTTGGGTGCCCAGACCTCGATCATGCCGACCTCACCAGGAGCGCAACGGGCAGGTCGGCCACCAGGTCTGCCAGCCGCACATCACCATCGAGAACGTCAGTTCCGTTGTCGGACAGGATGTTTCGCCATGCGCCCTCGGGAAGGGGGAGCACCTCGTCGGCGAAGCCACCCGCCGCGGCGAGCCGGTCGGCCTCACGGGTGACGACGGCGACGACTCGAGGACCCGACTCGTCACCGCGGGTCAGGGCGAGCGCATGCGGAGACGGCGTGGCCAGTCCCGCATAGGTCGACTCGGGGCCGACGAAGCACCCGGCGAGCTCGCGGCGCAGACGCAACCCGGAAGCCGTGACGAGCAGCTTCTCGTCGTCGAGGTCCCGGGACTCCTGGCCAGCGTCGAGGCGGGCCAGCCGGTCGACGCGCTCGTCGTAGTCGACGGCGCCGCGGTTGTCGGGGTCGACGAGCGTGAGGGTCTGGAGCTCGGCACCCTGGTAGACGTCCGGGACGCCCACCGCGACGAGCTGGAGGAGCTTCTGGCCGAGGACGTTCGCACGCACCGACGCACCGTGGAGCGTGAGCCACGCCTCGACGTGCCGGGCGATCGCGGCCTCGGCCACGACAGCCCTCGCGAAGCCCACGACGGCCTGCTCGTAGTCCGGGTCACCGTCGACCCACGCGGTGTGGTCCTTGGCCTCGCGCACGGCCTTGAGGACGTAGGTCTCGAGCCGGTCGGGCGTGATCGGCCAGGCGCCGAGCACGGTCTGCCACACGAGGTACTCGGTGGCGGCGTCCACGAGCTCATGGCGGTGTGGCGCACCCAGGTCGGACGCCTCGTGCACCCACGTCGCCCAGTCGTCGGTCGACTCGGCCAGGGTCATGAGTCGGGCGCGGACGTCCTCGGAGCGCTTGGTGTCGTGGGTCGTCAGCGTGGTCATGGTGGTCGGCCAGGTCGCGAGCTGCCGGGTCTCGAAGGCATGGAACTCGTCGGCGCCGATCGACAGGTGAGCCGGGTGGCCCCCCACCTCGTTGGCGCCCGTGAGCCGCGACCACCGGTAGAAGGCGGTGTCCTCGATCCCCTTGGCCATGACCGGGCCGCACGTCTGCTGGAAGCGCACCATGATCTCGGTGCGCGCCGCCTCGGAACCGACCTGTGCCTGCGGCAGGTGGCCTCCGCGAAGGAGCCGACCCATGACCGCCAGGGCATCGTGGTCCGAGGGGTCGAGCAGTGCTGCGGCCCGTGCCTGCGCCTGGTCGAGCACCTCCAGCTGGCCGGGATCGGCCGGCTCTCCGGGCACGAGGTAGGCGCGGTAGCGATCCATCGAGACCAGGAGGGCCGAGAGCGCACGGCGCAGCGCTTCGAGGTCCTCGCCCGTCAGCACGCGCGCGACGAGCCGCATGAGCCGGTTGACCTCGGCGGCCTGCACCGACTCCACGACGAGCTGCTTGGACTCGAGCACGACGTCGTCGATCGACCGGCGTCCGGCGGGCGCGTGCTCGGCCCACAACCGGTCCAGCACCTTGTCGCCGCCTCCGGACGTCAGCACCTGCTGGACCCGCAGGAGCGTGTCGTAGCCCGTCGTCCCGGCGCACCGCCACGACTCCGGCAGCTGTTCGTCGCCCTCGAGGATCTTCTCGGCCACGACCCAGGCGTCGCCGGTCTCGTCGGCGAGTCGGGCGAGGTATCCACCGGGGTCGGCGAGGCCGTCCGGGTGGTCGATCCGGAACCCGTCGATGGCGCCGTCCCGGTACAGGGAGAGCAGGAGGTCGTGGGTCGCGTCGAAGACCTCGGGGTCCTCGACGCGGACGGCCTTGAGCGACGTGACGTCGAAGAACCGGCGGTAGTTGAGCTCGGTCGCGCCGTCGCGCCAGAACGTGAGCCGGTAGGGCTGCGCCGCAACGAGATCCGCCAAGGGCAGCCCTTCGGTCCCCGCGGCGACCGGGTACTCGTGGTCGAAGTAGCGCAGGACCGTCTCGTCACCGGCGGCACCGCCGTCCGACGCGACCGACAGCTCCCCGGCGGCCAGCACCTCGTCCAGCGACGAACCGAGCACCGGCATGAGCACGCGGTCGTCCTCGGCGTCCCAGTCGACGTCGAACCACCGCGCCGCCTGCGAGCCCCGCCCGTCGCGCAGCAAGGACCATAGCGTGGAGTTGCGCCAGGTCGTGTCCGGAACCGTCATGTGGTTCGGCACGACATCGACGATGATCCCCACACCGGCCGCGTGCGCCGCAGCCACCAGCCGGTCGAACGCCTCGCGTCCGCCCGCCTCCGCGTTCAACCGCGTGTGGTCGACGACGTCGTAGCCGTGCGTCGACCCCGGCGCGGGCTGGAGGATCGGTGACAGGTAGAGGTGCGAGACCCCCAACGACGCGATGTATGCCGTCTGCTCCGCCGCCGCGTCGAACCCGAACCCGCCGTGCACCTGCAGCCGGTAGGTCGAGGTGGGCACGGCGCGACCGGAGTCGCCGAGGACGACGGGAGCGGGCGGCATACGGATCAGCCCATTCGCTCGGAGGACGCGGCACCGACCGTCGTGGTCACGTCCTCGCGCGGGCAGCGGAGCACCACGACCGACCGGGCGGCGACGGTGACCGCAGACCCGGCGTCACGCCACCCGGGGTCGACGACGTCCGCGCAGGTGTCGATGACGGTGAGCCAGCGCTCCCCCCACTTCGACGAGGGGATGGTGAACTGACCGTCCTCGGCGTCGGCGTTGAAGAGGACGAGGAAGTCGTCGTCGGTGATCATCTGGCCGCGGCTGTCCGGCTCGTGGATGGCGCCACCGTTGAGCCACATCGCGACCTGGAGGCTCTCGCCGTCCCAGCCGCCGTCGTCCATGGGCTCACCCGACGGCTGCAGCCAGTAGATGTCACCGAGGGTCGACTGGCCGCCGTGCTCCGCCGAGCCGGCGAAGAAGCGACGGCGCCTGAAGACCGGGTGGCTCTGGCGCAGCCGCACGACCGCCTTGGTGAACTCGAGCAGCTGGAGCTGCTCCTCGCCGAGCTCCCAGTCGACCCAGGCCAGCTCGTTGTCCTGGCAGTAGACGTTGTTGTTGCCGTCCTGGGTGCGGCCGATCTCGTCGCCGTGGCTGATCATCGGTACGCCCTGCGAGAGCAGCAGGGTGGTGAGGAAGTTGCGCAGCTGGCGCAGCCGGAGCGCGCGGATCTCGGGGTCGTCGGTCGGCCCCTCGACGCCGTGGTTCCACGAGCGGTTGTGGCCCTCGCCGTCGTTGCCGTCCTCGCCGTTGTCGTCGTTGTGCTTGTCGTCGTAGGAGACGAGGTCGCGCAGCGTGAAGCCGTCGTGGGCGGTGATGAAGTTGATCGACGCGATCGGCTTGCGACCGCTGTGCTCGTAGAGGTCGCTGGACCCGGTGATGCGGGAGGCGAACTCCCCCAGCGTCGCCGGGACACCGCGCCAGAAGTCGCGCACGGTGTCGCGGTACTTGCCGTTCCACTCGGTCCACAGCGGCGGGAAGTTGCCGACCTGGTAGCCGCCGTCGCCGACGTCCCACGGCTCGGCGATGAGCTTGACCTGGGAGATGACCGGGTCCTGCTGGATGATGTCGAAGAAGGCCGAGAGCTTGTCGACCTCGTGGAACTGGCGGGCCAGGGTGGCCGCGAGGTCGAAGCGGAAGCCGTCGACGTGCATCTCGGTGACCCAGTAGCGCAGCGAGTCCATGATCAGCTGGAGCACGTGCGGGTTGCGCATGAGCAGGCTGTTGCCCGTGCCGGTCGTGTCGTAGTAGTGCTGCTTGGCCGTGTCGACGAGGCGGTAGTAGCTGGCGTTGTCGATGCCGCGGAAGCAGATCGTCGGGCCGAACTCGTTGCCCTCGGCGGTGTGGTTGTAGACGACGTCGAGGATGACCTCGATGTCGGCCTCGTGCAGCGCCTTGACCATGGCCTTGAACTCGGTCACCTGCTGGCCGCGCTGGCCCTGGGCGTAGGAGTTGTGCGGGGCGAGGAAGCCGATGGTGTTGTAGCCCCAGTAGTTCGTGAGCCCCTTGGCCTGCAGTGAGGTGTCCTGGACGAACTGGTGCACCGGCATGAGCTCGATGGCGTTGATGCCGAGCTCCTTGAGGTGGTCGATGATCACCGGGTGCCCGATGGCGGCGTAGGTGCCGCGGATCTCCTCGGGCAGGTCGGGGTGCGTCATCGTCAGGCCCTTGACGTGCGCCTCGTAGATCACGGTGTCGTGGTACTCGTGGCGCGGGGGCCGGTCGTGCCCCCAGTCGAAGTAGGGGTTGATGACGACGCTGAGCATCGTCTTGCCGAGCGAGTCGTCGGTGTTGCGCTGCTCCGGCTCGAGGAAGTCGTAGGAGAAGAGGGCCTGGTCGTTGCTGACCTGCCCCTCGATCGCCTTGGCGTAGGGGTCGAGCAGGAGCTTGGACGGGTCGCACCGGTGCCCGGACTCGGGCTCGTAGGGCCCGTGCACGCGGTAGCCGTAGCGCTGCCCGGGCTGGAGGCCGGGGAGGTAGGCGTGCCAGACGAAGTGGTCGACCTCGGGCATCTCGATCCGGGTCTCGGTGCCGTCATCGTCGATGAGGCACAGCTCGACCTCCTCGGCCACCTCGCTGAACAGCGCGAAGTTCACCCCGCTGCCGTCGAAGGTCGCTCCGAGTGGGTATGCCGATCCGGGCCAGATCTCCATGGCCGCCTCTTTCGTCGTGTTCTGGGTCAAACGTGTGCACTCCTCGCGGGACGACGACGGCCCGCGTCGCGCGAGGAACGGGCCGGTCGAGCTGGCTGGGTATCGTTCGCGCAGTACGCCAACTTACCCAACTCCCGGACCTCCGAAGGACACACCCGTGACCCAGACCCGTACCGCCGTCGTCACTGGAGCCGCGCGCGGGATCGGCGCCGCCACTGCGCGCCGCCTGTCGAAGGACGGGTATGCCGTCGCGGTCGTCGACCTCGACGAGGCGGCGTGCGAGGTGGTCGCGGCCTCGATCCGTGAGGCGGGGGGCTCGGCCATCGGCGTCGGCATCGACGTGTCGGACGCCGAGCAGGTCGAGTCCGGCGTGGCGCGGATCGCCGACGAGCTCGGCCCGCCAGTGGTCCTCGTCAACAATGCCGGCATCATCCGCGACAACCTCATCTTCAGGATGACCGAGTCCGACTGGGACTCGGTGATGAACGTCCACCTGCGCGGCGCCTTCCTCATGACCCGGGCCTGCCAGGCGCACATGACGACCCGGAAGTTCGGTCGCATCGTCAACCTCTCGTCGTCGTCGGCGCAGGGCAACCGTGGGCAGGCCAACTACTCGGCCGCCAAGGCGGGCCTCCAGGGCTTCACCAAGACCCTCGCCATCGAGCTCGGCAAGTTCGGTGTCACCGCCAACGCGGTGGCGCCCGGGTTCATCCAGACCGACATGACCGCCGCCACGGCCGAGCGCATGGGCGTCTCCTTCGAGGACTTCCTCGCCCACGCCGCCTCCCAGACCCCGGTGCAGCGCGTCGGGCAGCCCGAGGACGTCGCGGCCACGATCTCGTTCCTGTGCTCCGAGGAGGCCGGCTTCGTCTCGGGCCAGGTGATCTACGTGGCCGGCGGACCCCTCGACTGACGTGGGTGACACTCCACGCCGCGACCGCTCCTTCGATGTCGCCCGGGGCATCGCGATCCTCGCCATCGTCGTCGGGCACGTCGTCCGCGGGTTGGCCGCGGACGACCTCGTGCCCCGCACCTCCCCCCTCGTCCTCGAGGTCGACGACGCCTTCTACTCCTTCCACCTGACGATCTTCGCCGTGCTCCTCGGGGTGTTCCTCCGGCCAGGCGTCGAGAAGCACGGGCCCGGCGCCTACGTCCGGTCGCGGGTGGCCCTCTTCGCCTACCTGTATGCCGTGTGGACCGTCCTCTTCGGCGCGACCCGTCGCGTGACGGACGTGGCCGCCGAGACCGCGGAGCAGGGTGTGGAGCAGGGCGTCGACGCCGTCGACCCGGAAGCGGTGGCGGGCGCGGTGGCCGGCCGCTGGGACGGGTTCGTCGGCGACCGCCTGCACGCGCTGCTCCTCGCCGACGGGCCGCTGTGGTGGCTGGGCTTCCTCGTGCTCGTCACGGTGGCCGGCGCGGTCGTCCGCCCGTGGACGAGCCGGACACGGGCGGTCGCGTCCTCGGTCGTCGTCGTCACGGGGTCCCTGCTGGTCTGGGGCTGGACGGGACCGTGGGTCTTCCTCGAGGGGCTGGCCCTGCTGGCGTTCGCGTGGGGCGGAATCCTCGTGGGTCGCGAGCGCCTCACGGCCGTCACCCGACCCTCGCGGGCCAGCTGGATCGCACTCGTGGGCCTGGGAGCCGGCGCGGCCGCGCTGTGGTTCACCGACCCGATGCCGCCGACGTCGTGGTTGGGCCCTCGCACGCTCAACGCTGTCGCCTGGGGAGTCCCGACCTCGGTCGCCCTGTGTCTCGGGACGTTCGCCCTGTCGGGCATCCTCGCGCGACGCCGCACAGCCCGGCCACTGGCGTTCCTCGGCGAGCGCTCGCTCGAGATCTTCCTGGCCCACATCGTCCTCACCGACATCGCCCGGCACGCCCTCACCGTCGCCGACGTCACCGACATCACCACCCACGTCGTCGTCGGGTCCATCGCGGGCGTCCTCGGTCCACTCGCGCTCTGGTGGCTGGGGCGACGCGCCCACGCGCCGTGGCTGTTCCAGCGCCCCCACCTCCGCCGGCGCCGCGCCGGGGACGAGGGCGGACGGCATACGGTCCTCGAGAAAAGTTCTTGACCCACCGGTTAATTAACCGCTACGTTAAGTGCATGGCCGATCCGCTCAGCACCACGTTCGCCGCCCTGGCCGACCCGACGAGGCGCGAGATCCTCCAGCGTCTCTCGTCGGGCGACGCCACCGTCGGTGAGCTCGCCGAGCCGTTCGCCATGTCGCTCCCGGCGATCTCGAAGCACCTCACGGTCCTCGAGCGCGCCGGACTCATCACCAAGAGCCGGGATGGGCAGAGGCGCCACTGCCGCATCTCGGTCGCACCACTCCAGGACGCGACGTCGTGGCTCGAGCTCTACCGCAAGCACTGGGAGCAGCAGCTCGGCAACCTCGGCGACTACCTCGCGACCATCCACCGGCCCTCCGCCGAGGGCAACACCGAGGAGAACCCGTCATGAGCTCCACCACCAACGCCACCCCGAGCACGAGCGCCCACGAGCGCGCCACCATCACCACCGACGGTTCGGAGATGGTCATCACCCGCACCTTCCCCGCCCCCGCCGACCTCGTCTTCGAGGCCATGACCAACCCCGAGCACATCCGCAAGTGGTGGGGCGCGGGCCACGGCACGATGACCGTCTGCGAGGTCGACCTGCGCGAGGGCGGCGCATGGCACTTCGCCCAGCGCGCCGACTCCACGGGTGACGAGGTCTCGTTCTCGGGCCACTACAAGTCGATCGAGCGCCCCGTGCGTCTCGTGCACACCGAGCGCTTCGACAACATCGACAGCCCCTACTCGGTCATCGACACGACCTACACGGAGGAGGGCGGCAGGACGACGCTGCGTGCCGTCATCGCCTACCACTCCCCCGAGACCGTCCAGGCCGTCATCGACTCCGGCATGGAGCACGGCCTCCAGTCCTCCTACGACGCCATCGACGACGTCCTGCTCGAACTCACGGGCGAAGCCCGCTGAGCAGCAGTCGAGAGGAGAGAACACGCCGGCTGCCGGACGGCATACGCGGCGTGTTCTCTCCTCTCGACGTGGCCTGTGGATGACGGCGCGGCGCGATTCGCCGATCCAGCCATCCTCGTGGGATGCAGGCACAGCCACTCCCCGACGAGCTCGGCTCCGGACCGTTCACCACGGCCGTGCTCGTGAGCTCGGAGTGGGTCCCACGCGCCTGCGTCGAGCAGGACTGGCCCATCCCACGCGTGGCACTCACGTCGTTGAGTCCCCGACGACCCTGGCAGAGCGCGCTACCGCCTTCGGCGTGGGTATGCCGTCCGCCCGCGCGTTCTCGCACCTCACCGCGGCGAGGCTGCTGGGTCTCCCACTTCCTGCCGCGCTCGCTGACGAGGCGGACACCGGCAGCCTCCACATCATGGCGCCCACTCGGGACGGGCAGGCGAGGCGCGAGGGGTGCACGGGCCATCGCGGGCTGGAGCTCCGCACCACCGTCGTCGTCGACGGGGTGCGAGTGGTCGACGCCGCGAACACGTGGGTCGACCTGGGAGAGCTCCGTCGCGGGCGGCTGAGCCTCGACGACCTCGTCGTGCTCGGCGATGCGACTGTCGCCCGGATCGACCGGCTCGACCGGGCTGGTGGCCAGTCGGTGCGCTCCGGATCGCGATCCTCACCGGGCGTGCAAGCCCTGCACGCGGCGCTCCACCAGCGGGTCCGGCCGCGCGGCAAAGTGCTGCTCGCCTCGGCCCTCGACCTGGTCCGCCCGCGGGTCCGCTCCCCGATGGAGACAAGGGCCCGGCTGATGTTCGTCCACGCAGGCTTCCCCGAGCCGGAGGCCGGAGGGGTGATCACCGACGAGGCGGGCGAGTTCCTTGCCGAGGGTGATCTCGTGTGGCGAGCCGAGCGGGTCATCGGTGAGTACCAGGGGGCGCACCACGCGGGACATCGGTCGCCGCAGCATCGATGCCGGCCGCCGACACCTGCTCGAACGGCACGGGTGGGCGGTCCGAGAGCTCTTCGCCGCCGACGTGCACCGGCGTCCCCGCCGGATCGACACGCTCGAGGCGGTGGCCGTGCTGCTCGGCCTCGACCCGTCAACCCTGACGATCACGTGACCAGACGCAGTCGAGAGGAGAGAACACGCCGGATGCCGGACGGCATACGCGGCGTGTTCTCTCCTCTCGACGGGAGGTTCGGGGCGCGCCCCTAAGGCTCAGAGGCCGAGCCGATGCGGCCTCTTCCTCACCTCCGCTGCGGCCGAGGGCTCCTTCGTCGCCCTCAACCTGCGCTGCGCCTTCGTCAGAGGCCGAGGTCGCGGCCGATGAGCTCCTTCATGATCTCGTTCGAGCCGGCCCAGATCTTCGTGACGCGGGCGTCGCGCCAGGCGCGGGCCACGCGGTACTCGTTCATGAAGCCGTAGCCACCGTGCAGCTGGACGCACTCGTCGAGCACGTCGTTCTGGACCTGCGCGCTCCACCACTTGGCCTTGGCGGCATCGACGGCCGACAGCTTGCGCTCGGCGTGGGCCGCGACGCAGTCGTCGACGTAGGCCTCGGCCACCTCGATCGCCGTGACGAGCTCGGCGATCTTGAACTTGTTGTGCTGGAACGAGCCGATGGGCTGACCGAACGCCTTGCGCTCCTTGGCGTAGGCGATGGTCTCCTCGAGGATCGCCTTGGCGTGGGCCACGTTGGAGACGGCCGCCCCGACGCGCTCCTGCGGGAGGCGCTGCATCATCGAGATGAAGCCCATGCCCTCCTCGCCGATGAGGTTCTCGGCGGGGATGCGGACGTTCTCGAAGAACAGCTCGGCGGTGTCGGACTCCTCCTGGCCCACCTTGTCGAGCTTGCGGCCACGGCTGAAGCCCTCCATGCCCTCCTCGACCATGAGCAGCGAGATGCCCTTGGCGCCCTTGCTGGGGTCGGTGCGGGCGGCGACGATGACGAGGTCGGCCTGGTAGCCGTTGGTGATGAAGGTCTTGGACCCGTTGAGGACCCAGCCGTCGGAGTCGTCGTCGGCACGCACGGCCGTGGTCTTGAGTGCGGCGAGGTCGGAGCCGCCGCCGGGCTCGGTCATCGCGATGGCGCAGATCTTCTCGCCGGCAGCCATGGGCGGGAGCCAGCGCTGCTTCTGCTCCTCGGTGCCGAGGTCGACGATGTAGGGCGGGCAGACGTCGCTGTGGATGCCGAAGCAGGACGAGGTCGCCGCGTTGAAGCCGGAGATCACCTCGGCCGAGATCGCGTTGAAGCGGTAGTCACCGGCCCCGGCACCGCCGAACTCCTCGGGGATGTCGAGGCCGAGAAGGCCCTGCTTGCCGGCCTCGCGCCAGATGTCGCGGTCGATGCTCTTGGCCTCGAGCATCTGCTCGGCACGCGGCTTGAGGGTGCGGTCGACGAACTCCTGGACCGAGTCGCGGAACGCGAGGTGGTCATCGTCGTACAGGTTGCGGGGCATGGCTCTCCTCGACAGAAACACGATTGACTAAGCGCTTGCTTAGTCTCACGCGGGTCAGGCATGCTGTCAACATGTCGGCCACCACAGGGGCGCCCCGCTCGCAGCAGAGCATCCTCGCCACCCTCGAGGACTCCGGTGACCCCGCCGGCGCCACTGCCGTGCGGCTCATGATGGCCGCCGCCGACGCCTTCGCCGACAAGGGATTCCACGCCACGACGACCCGTGACATCGCGTCACGGGCCGGCCTCTCCCCCGCCGGTGTGTACGTGCACTTCACCTCCAAGGAGGACCTGCTCTTCGAGCTGAGCCGCCGTGGGCACCAGACCGCGCGAGACCAGCTCGTCGCCGCAGCCCGGGCCTCCGCCTCGCCCACCGACGCGCTCCGCTCGATTATCGGCGGCTTCTCGAAGTGGCACGCCGAGCACCACCAGCTCGGGCGGATCGTCCAGTACGAGTTCCGCCACCTCAGTCCCGAGCACCGTGAGGCCGTCCTCTCGCTGCGCCGCGAGATCGACAAGGTCGTGCGCGGGGTGCTCACCGACGGGGTCGAGTCCGGGGACTTCGAGGTTGACGACATCCCCAGCACGGCGCTGGCGCTGCTCTCGATGGCGGTCGACGTCGCGCGCTGGTACTCCCCCGAGATCCGGCGCACGCCGGACGACATCGCCGCCACGAACGGGGACCTCGCGGTGAGGCTCGTCGCACGCCGTTAGGCTTGCGCATCATGACCGACGCCGGAGGACACGGGGGCTCCCCGTCGATCGAGCAGCCCGACTACTGGTGGTACCTCGCGCGCACCGATCTGCTGCACGCCGCGCTGAGCGACCACGCCGCCGACCGCACCACCGTGCTCGACATCGGCAGTGCCGACGGTCCGAGCGCCGGGTGGCTCCATGACGGCACACGCCACCTCGCCTCCCTCGACATCGACCCGCGCGGCCTGGGGAGCAACGGCGTGTGCGGCTCGGCCCTGTCGCTGCCGTTCGCGGACGCGAGCTTCGACATGGTGTCGGCGTTCGACGTCATCGAGCACTGCGACCCCGAGGCCGAGGCGCTGGCCGAGGTCAACCGGGTGCTCCAGCCGGGAGGGACCTTCCTCATGGCGGTGCCGGCCTACCAGTGGGCGTGGACCGACTTCGACGTCGCCAACGGCCACTTCCGTCGCTACACGAAGCGGCGCGCGGTCGACGCCGTCGAGCGGGCCGGGTTCCGGGTCGAGCGGGCGACCTACGCCTTCGCGTCGGTGTTCCCCGGGTTCGTCGCCGAGCGCGTCGCCCGCAGGCTGCGCGACCGGAAGCACACCCGGCCGGCCGACGTGGTCGACGTGCCCGCCGTTCCCCGAGCCCTGCACCACGTGCTCATGGGCCTCACCAAGGTCGACCACGCCATCCTGCGCCACGCGGACCTGCCGTTCGGCAGCTCGGTCTTCCTCGCCGCGACGAAGGTCCGCGACGCCGGCTGAACCGCCGTCTCTCGACGGCGGCCGTGAGCGGTCGACGCACCGCAGGGCCCTTCTCACCTGCTCGCGGTGATCTGCACGCACAATGGCGCGGTGCGCATCTTTGCCGCGGTCGTGCCGCCACCCGAGGCCTACGCCGACCTCGAGGAGTTCGTCGAGCCACGCCGGGACGTCCACTCGGACCTGCGGTGGACGCCCTCGCACCTGTGGCACGTGACACTGGCCTTCATGGGTGACGTGCCCGCCGGCCTGCTCGACGACGTCGTCGACGCGGTGGCCGCAGCCGCGGCCACGCACACGCCGATCCCGCTGCGGCTCAGCGGTGCCGGCACCTTCCCCAACCCGGCGGAGGCGCGGGTCGTCTGGATCGACGTCAGGTCCGACTCCCCCACCGGCCTCCCGGACCTCGAGTCCTTGGCCCTCGGCGTCCGCCGTGCCTGCGGCCGGGCGGGAGCCTCACCCGCGGGCGGCGCGTACCGACCACACCTCACCCTGGCCAGGGTGCGTCGGCCCTTCGAGGCGACGCAGTGGCTCCGCGTCATGGACGCGTATGCCGGCCCGTCATGGAGCGCGGACGAGGTCACCGTCTTCGCCTCCCACCGGGGAGACGGAAGGGGCAGACCGCACTACGAAGCCGTAGCGGTCTGCCCCCTCGGTGCGAGCGTCAGTCGCGGGTGAGCTTGCGGTAGGTGACGCGGTGCGGGCGTGCCGCTTCCTCACCGAGTCGCTCGATCTTGTTGGCCTCGTAGGCCTCGAAGTTGCCCTCGAACCAGTACCAGCTGGCCGGGTTCTCCTCCGTGCCCTCGTACGCGAGGATGTGCGTCGCGACCCGGTCGAGGAACCACCGGTCGTGGCTGATGACCACGGCGCAACCGGGGAACTCCAGCAGGGCGTTCTCGAGGGAGCCGAGGGTCTCGACGTCGAGGTCGTTGGTGGGCTCGTCGAGGAGGAGCAGGTTGCCACCCTCCTTGAGCGTGAGCGCGAGGTTGAGGCGGTTGCGCTCACCACCGGAGAGGACACCGGCCTTCTTCTGCTGGTCCGGGCCCTTGAAGCCGAACTGCGAGACGTAGGCGCGGGAGGGGATCTCGACGTGGCCGACCTGGATGTAGTCGTGGCCGCCGGAGACGGTCTCCCAGAGGTTCTTGTTGGGGTCCAGGCCTCCACGGCTCTGGTCGACGTAGGAGATCTTCACGGTCTCACCGATGTCGACGACACCGTCGTCGGCCGGCTCGAGCCCGACGATGGTCTTGAAGAGCGTCGTCTTGCCGACACCGTTGGCGCCGATGACACCGACGATGCCGTTGCGGGGCAGCGAGAACGACAGGCCGTCGATGAGGACCCGGTCGCCGAAGCCCTTCTTGAGGTCCTTGACCTCGATGACCTTGCTGCCCAGGCGCGGGCCCGGCGGGATCTGGATCTCCTCGAAGTCCAGCTTGCGGGTGCGGTCGGCCTCAGCCGCCATCTCCTCGTAGCGGGCCAGTCGAGCCTTGGACTTGGTCTGGCGGGCCTTGGCGTTGGAGCGGACCCACTCGAGCTCCTCCTTGAGGCGCTTGCTGAGCTTGGCGTCCTTCTTGCCCTGGACCTCGAGGCGAGCCTGCTTCTTCTCGAGGTAGGTCGAGTAGTTGCCCTCGTAGGGGTAGGCGCGACCGCGGTCGAGCTCGAGGATCCACTGCGCCACGTTGTCCATGAAGTAGCGGTCGTGCGTCACGGCGACGACGGCGCCGTGGTAGCCCGCGAGGTGCTGCTCGAGCCAGAGCACCGACTCGGCGTCGAGGTGGTTGGTGGGCTCGTCGAGGAGGAGGAGGTCCGGCTTCTGGAGCAGGAGCTTGCAGAGGGCGACGCGGCGGCGCTCACCACCGGAGAGGACGGTGACATCGGCGTCCGGCGGCGGGCAGCGCAGGGCGTCCATCGCCTGCTCGAGCTGCGAGTCGAGGTCCCAGGCGTCAGCGGCGTCGATCTCCTCCTGGAGCTTGCCCATCTCGGTCATGAGCGCGTCGAAGTCGGCGTCGGGCTCGCCCATCTCCTCGGAGATCGCGTTGTAGCGGTCGAGCTTGGCCTTGATCTCGCCAGCGCCCTCCTCGACGTTGCCGAGGACGGTCTTGGACTCGTTGAGCTCGGGCTCCTGCATGAGGATGCCCACGCTGTAGCCCGGGGTCAGCCGCGCCTCACCGTTGGACGGCTGGTCGAGGCCGGCCATGATCTTGAGCACCGACGACTTGCCGGCACCGTTGGGGCCGACCACGCCGATCTTGGCGCCGGGGAGGAATGACAGGGTGACCTCGTCGAGGATGACCTTGTCGCCGTGGGCCTTGCGGGCGCGCGACATGACATAGATGAACTCGGGCATGGGGCAAGGCTAACGACTGCCCGCCCCATCCCCGAATCGGTTTGCCGTCAGGCGGCCGGCTCCTCGACGAGAGGACCGGTCACGGCCTCGCCTCCCTCGTCGCCGGCGCCCTCGGCCCGTCGCTCGCCCGGTCGCTCGGCGAGGAGGTACTCGTCGCGCTGCGGGTCGCCATATCCCTCGGACTCGGCCTGGATCGTCCGGAGGGCCTCGTCGTGCTTGTCACCGGAGCCGTAGGAGGGCTTGGACACCTTCTCGTAGACCGTCTGCCCCCAGGTGAGGTCGTGCCCGACCCCGTTGGCCACGATGCTCACCGACGTCCCCAGGCTGCCGTCGTCGCGCTTGAACTCGCGGGCGGAGAGCCGCCCGTGGACGACGACCGGCTGCCCCTTCTCGATCGACCGCAGGACGTTGGCGCCGAGGTTGCCCCAGGCGAAGACGGTGAACCAGGACGTCTCGCCGTCCTCGTAGGTGCCCGGCGCCCCGCTCACCTGCCGCCGTGGCGTCGAGGCGACGCGGAAGCTGGCGAACGGGTTGTTGTTCTTCGAGACCTTCATCTCCGGGACGCTGGCGACCCGCCCCTGGACCGTGATGGTGCTGTCCTGCATGACTGAAACCTCTCTGGTCGGGCTCCACTCGTGCGGAGCACTGCCACCAGAGTCCGGAGCGCCCGGCCGGGCGGCAACGGTGGTGAGGCCGATCTGTGGACGACGGGTCCCGGCTCGCGGCGCTGTGGACGGTCACGCATCCTCGGAAGGACGGCCTCGGGGTCAGACCTTCGCTGCAGCGTCGAGGTGCTCTCGCGTCTCGCGGTGGCGCTCGAGGATCCGCGAGACCGGCGCGAGGATCTGCTCGTCCGCGACCGTCGAGATCGAGTCGCGCAGGCGGCCGTCGATGACCGATCCCCGGCGACGAGCCCCGATGCCCGCGAGGAACCTCGAGACGATGGCGAGCAGGAGCCCGGCCAGGAGGCCCCCGACGAGCAGCACGAACGGCCACGGCAGCGGGCCCCACATCGGGGTCTCGATGCTCGGGAACTGGAGCCAGCCGAGAAGCATGAGGACGAGCACCCACACCAGGCCGGCGACGGCCACGAGGGCCAGCAGCAGCTGGACGATGCCCACGACCCGCCACCACACGGGCGTGCGCGAGCGCAGCGACGTGGAGATCACGGCCTGGTCGAGAGCGTCGGCCATGGCATGTCCGGGAGGAGCCGCGGCCGCGTCGACGGCATCGCCCCACCGGGTGGGCAGCTCCGCACCCGCTCGCTCAGCCAGGCGACGGGTGGCGAGGTCGACCGCGGCCCGGGCTGCCGGGGTGGGCGGTGGCAGGGACGAGCGACCGAGCACCGAGCGCACGTCGGCGTCGGTGACGCTGATCGCGCCGCGACCGTCGTCGAGCCGGAGACGACGAAGCGGACGTGGCTTGAACCGCTGAACCCAGCGGGTGAACGGCCACCCGGTGTGGCTGGCCGCCTGCATCCTGTAGTCACGCTCGACGGCGGCCACGACGGTGGGGACGCCGGCTGCACGGGCCAGCGCGTCGACGAGCTCGCCCTCGCCCTTGGCCTTGATGGCCGGCTCGGTGTCGGAGACTGCCGGACGCAGGGCGCCGGTGGCCTGCCGGATGTCGGCGGCGAGGCGGGTGCGAGCGGCGTTCGACCCGGACACGGCGTTGCTCAGCCGCTGCCCCAGGACGTCGATACCGCGTCCGGTGCGCGCCGACGTGGGGATCACGGGCGCGTCGGGCATGCCGTCGCGGCCCATGAGCCGCTTGAGGTCGGTGACGCACTTGGCGACGTCGGCGTCGCCGAGGCGGTCGACCTGGTTGAGCACGACCACCGTCACGGCGTCGTGGGTCGCGAGCGCCGAGACGTAGTCGTCGTGCAGGCGAGCGTCGGCGTACTTCTGCGGGTCGGTGACCCAGACGAACACGTCGACGAGCTCGAGGACGCGCTCGGCCTCGGCGCGGTGCGAGGTCTCGCGCGAGTCGAAGTCGGGCAGGTCGAGCAGGACCAGCCCGTCGAGCGACCCCACCGTGCCCTCGACCGCGGAGTCCCCCGCCACGTGGTGGCGGGTGGCGACGTCGAGCCAGTCGAGGAGCGGGCCGGCCGGCTCGTCACCCCAGATGGCTGCAGTGGGCCTGGACGTCGTCGGCCGGCGCGCGCCCACCTGGGCCACGTCGCTCCCGACGAGCGCGTTGAACAGCGACGACTTGCCGCTTCCGGTGGCTCCCGCGAGGGCCACCACCGTGTGCCCGCCGACGAGGGAGGTCCGCTCCCCCACCTTGGTCACGACGGACCGGGCCCTGGTGGCCGGTGCCTCGGGCAGCTCGTCGCCGCCGCTGGTCAGGGCAGCGTCGAGCGAGCCGGAGGCAGCGGTGAGCGCCTCGGCGGTCACGCTGCGAACCTTCGCGCCCCCCATCCGCAACGGACTCATGCAGCCCCCTCGCGGACGCGGGCTGCCGCGGAGTCGAGAGCGGCCGACTGGCCGGCCGTGTCCCCCAGGGACGCGACGGCTGCGGCATACCGGCCCTGCTCCACGGCATACAGGTCGGTGACGCGGGTGAGCAGGCTCTGACGCGCCTTCGCGGCCATCTCGCGGACGGCCTGGTCGCCGAAGATCGCCTCGAGCACGCGCTGCGCCAGCACCGAGGTGCCGCCCGCGATACCGAACTCGGCGCCGGTGAGGCCTCCGGTGGCCGCGAACGACACGAGCATGAGGAAGAGTCCGATGGCGTTGACGCCGTATGCCGCGATCCTCGCGTTGGTCCGCCGGTTGCCTCCCTCACTGCGGACGATGTCGAAGACCTCGCCCTGCCACTCGCGGACGAGAGCCTCCACTCGCGGGGTGAGGTCGGCAGACGGCTTGGCCAGCTCGGGGTGTGCCGTGACGATGGCCTGGCCGCCGGGCAGCCGACGCCACTCGCGCGCCGTGTCGGCCGCGGCCGCGGAGGCGTGGGACACGAGGAGGTTGGCGACACCGGACTGGAGCGCCTCCCCGAGGTCCTCCGACGGCGCAGGCTGGCCCTTGATCGCCGCCGTGACGCGGTCGCGCCACTTCGACAGGGTCGACTCGACCTGACGGAAGAACTCGCCCGTGCCGACGAACTCCTGCCAGCGGGCGAGGACCTCACCGCGCAGAAGAGTGCCGTCCGTCATGCCGTCCCTGACTCCCTGGGTCGCGTGGTCGTAGTTGCCCTCGGCGGCCGCAACCAGCGCCTCTGCTGCGCGGTCCTGCTCGGCCGAGGCCTCGACGAGCGAGGTCGTGCGACCGGAGAGCGAGCCCATCGCACCCTTGAGGGTCTGGTTGACCACGACCGCACGGGCCCGTGCGTCGCTCGCAAGCGCGTCGAGCCAGGCGCGGAGGCGACCCATGGACTCCGGCTTGAGGAAGCCGTCGTCGGTGAGGGTCGACTCGGGGACGGTGAAGATCGGGGCGGTGGGCAGGCCCTGCTCGCGGAGCATGCCCGCGAGGTGCGGGCGGATCTCGTCGACCGACTCCGGCGCGATGCGGTCGAGCACGATCGCGACGGCCGTCCCGCGCTCGGCTGCGGTGCGCAGGAGGTCCCACGGCACGGCGTCGGCGTAGCGCGCCGCCGTCGTCACGAAGAGCCACAGGTCCGCCGCCGCGAGGAGCTGGGTTGCGAGCTCACGGTTCGCCTGGACGACGGAGTCGATGTCAGGGGCGTCGAGCAGCGCCATGCCCGGCGGCAGGCTCGCGGACTCGACGAGCCGGACCGTGCCCGGCTGGGACTCCTCACCGGCGCCGCCGGTGACGCGCGCGAGGCTCGGCAGGATGCGCTGGTCGGCGAACCACCGCTTGTCATCGGGGTGGTGGACGAGCACGGGGCTCGTCGTCGTCGGTCGCAGGACGCCGGAGCGGCTCACGACGGCACCGACGATCGAGTTCACCAGGGTCGACTTGCCAGCGCCGGTCGAGCCGCCCACCACCGCGAGAAGGGGCGCGTCGATGGAGCGCAGCCGCGGGAGGACGTAGTCGTCGAGCTGCTGGAGGAGCTCGCGCCGCACCGACTCGCCGTGCGGCTGGCCCGGGGTGCTCAACGGGAGCACGGTGGCTGCGACGAGGTCCCGGAGGCCGGTCACGGCCTCGACGAGCTCGCTCGTCTGGGTCGCCTCGGATGTCGTCACTGCCTCAGCCTAACGAAATGGTGAGGCCTCGCGCGCCGACGTGCCGAGGCGCTGACCTGCAGTTCCACCACGCGGACGAGTTGCGGCTCAGATCTCCGGGAACTGGCGGAAGGCCTCGGCGGGCAGGATCCGGCGACGCTGGCCGTTCCTCGT
Organism: Knoellia locipacati; assembly: GCF_044791685.1. GTDB lineage: Bacteria > Actinomycetota > Actinomycetes > Actinomycetales > Dermatophilaceae > Knoellia > Knoellia locipacati_A. Next base: position 2,998,871 of record NZ_CP087730.1, on the reverse strand, counting down.
CGGATGCACCCGCAGCGTCACCGACTGCCTGTGGTTCGACGGTCTGACGTAGTAGCACTCATCCGTGTCCGGGCAGTAGATGCACAGGACGTCCACCTCGGACTTGTCCGACGGCTTCATGTGCGTTCCATGTCGGTCGGCCCACACCGAGCGGAACTGCACCGAGATCGCCCCGAGTCTCGTCGATCGGTACTTCACCTGGACCCGGTGGAAGGCTGAGCGCCTGTAGGCGACGAGGTCGAACTCGGCATGCTCGGTCGCCGGGAAGAGAATCATGAACCCTTGGGCTGCCAGGTCAGCGTGCGCCTTCGCGGTGCCGAGGTCGCCCTTGTCCTTCGTGTGATGAGCCCCCATGTGCCGACGCTATGGGTGAGGTCTGTCATCGGCCGCCAACCGCTAATCTTCCTCCCACGAGCCCCCGTAGCTCAGCGGATAGAGCGAGTCACTTCTAATGACTGGGTCGCAGGTTCGAGTCCTGCCGGGGGCGCAGTGGAGCAGGTGGGTGGCGCCGGCAGAAGTCGCGGATCGCCTCGTTGACACGGTCGGGCTGCTCGAGGTTGCTCAGGTGCCCGGCGCCCTCGACGACGACCAGCTCGGCGGCGGGGATCTCCTCGGCGAAACGGTGCGCCACCTCGAGGGGCGAGCGGGCGTCGGCCTCACCCCAGACCAGCAGGGTCGGAACGGTGATCCGGGGCAGCAGCTCGCTGAGGTCGGTCTCGGCCATGATTCCGAGCTCGAGGGCCAGCGTCTCGGGCCGCACCTCGCCCGCGACGGTCGACATGAGGTCGACGACGTCCTCCGTCGGGTCGCTCGCGAAGAGGCCGGGCAGGGTCGGGTCGAAGTCCTCTGCTGGCGCTGCGAGCATGGCGCGCACTCCCTCGACCCGACGGTCGACCTCGTCGGCCGAGAGCGAGCCCTTCCACCCGGCATACGTGTCCATGAGGACGAGCGTCGCGACGAGGTCGGGATGGCGACGCCAACACTCGAGCACCACGGTCCCGCCCCACGACAGCCCGGCCAGGTGGACCGGCCCGAGCCCGAGGTGGACGATGACCGCCGCGAGCGCATCGGCGAAGTCGGCGAGGTCGAAGCCGGCCGGGACCGCGGACGACCGGCCCACGCCGGGTTCGTCCCAGGCCACCACGGTGAGCTCGTCACCGAGGCCGGCCAGCTGTGGACCCCAGCTGCGCCAGTCCATCGCGGCCCCGTGAGCGAACACGATGGGCGCTCCTGAGCCGGTGCGCTCGAAGGCGACCTCCAGCCCGTTGACCTCGACCCGCTCCACGGATCGAACCTACCCCGATCGCGAACGCCGACAGGGGCGCGGCGGTGGGTGTGGCCGCGCCGCGATGGCGTCGGCATCTGATCGCTACCGCGGCGCCACGGCCACGGCCCATGCGCCGCCTCGGTGCGGCCGACGGCCACCCACCCACTGTCCCACCGTCGGTCCGACACGACACCGTGTCCGATGAACACGGGCACGACGGGCCTGCCGCTCGGGGTGACATGATCGGCTCATGGCCGTCGTGATCCGCACCACAGAGGTGACCGACGACCCCCGTCTGCGCGACCTGCTCGACGCCGGTGAGCTCGAGCGGGTGCAGCGACGGGAGAACCCCCACCCGTTCATCACGGCCCATGCCCTCCTGCGTCGGCTCGTCGCCGATGAGACCGGGGTCGACCCACGACAGCTCGAGTTCGAGAAGCGGTGCGCGACCTGCGGGACCGACCGCCACGGGAAGCCGCACGTCGCCGGGATGAGGGACATCCACGTGTCGGTCTCCTACGGCGAGCACATGGCCGTCGCGGTGGTCACCAACATCGGTGAGGTGGGGGTCGACGTGGAGGATCTCGAGTCGGCCGACTTCGACGGTTTCGCCTCGGTGACCCTGGACGCGAGCGAGGCGGCCCACCTCGACGGCCTCGACGGTGACGCGCTCCTCGGCGCTCGCGCCCTCCTGTGGGCCCGCAAGGAGGCGATCCTCAAGGCGACGGGCCACGGGCTCGTCGTCGACCCGAGCCAGGTCGTCGTGTCCGCGCCCGATGCTCCGGCGGCCCTCGTCGAGTGGAAGGCGCGCGAGCACCCACCGGGACCCACCCAGGTGGGTGACATCGACCTCGGGCGCGAGGACCACCGCGCCGCGGTGGCCGTCCTCACGAGCCGGCCGATCACGGTGCGGGTGCAGCGCGGCTGACGCGCCTGCCGTCAGCGGGTTCGGGCACCCGCCGCGGTGCGCCGCAGGGCCAGCTCTGCCAGGAGGGCGGCGATGTCCGGGACGACCGAGTCGTCGTAGAGCGCACGCGGCGAGTGGTTGTCCTCGGCGGTCGTGTGGTCGTCGACGACGCAGGCCCCGATGTTGAGGTAGGCCCCCGGGACCTCCTCGAGGACGAAGGCCATGTCCTCGGCCCCCGCCTCGGGGTTGGCCATGTCGGACCAGCGCTCCTCGCCGAAGAGGTCGACGACGGCCCGCTGAGCCAACGCGAACTCGTCGGCGTCGTTGACCGTGACGGGGTATCCCCCACCGATGTCGACCGTCGAGGTGAGGCCGTGCGCCGCGGCGACGTGCTCGGCGACCCGACGGATCTCGGCGTGCGCCCGCTCCCGGTGCTCCACCGAGAAGGTTCGCAGGGTCGCCTGGATCTCGGCGGTGTCCGGGATGACGTTGTTGACGGTGCCGGACGCGATCCTCCCGACGGTGACGACGACCGGGTCGAAGGCGTCGAAGCGTCGCGTCACCATCGTCTGCAGCGCGAGGACCAGCTCGCAGGCGACCGGCACGGGGTCGAGGGCGTACTGCGGCTGCGAGCCGTGTCCGCCCCTGCCCTGCACGGTGATGACCACCTCGTCGGCCGCAGCCATCTGCGGCCCGGGGCGACCGAACCACACGCCTCGGGGACGTTCGGCGGCATACACATGGACGGCGTATGCCGCGTCGACCCGTCGGCCGGCCGCGTCCAGGAGCCCTTCGCGCAGCATGGGTTCGGCCCCTCCGGGGCCCTCCTCGCCCGGCTGGAACATGAGGACGACGTCGCCGGCCAGGTCGTCGCGCAGCTCGTGGAGGATCCGGGCGGCTCCGACGAGGCCGGCGGTGTGCAGGTCGTGCCCGCACGCATGCATGCGTCCCGGCTCCTGCGACGCGAAGTCCAGACCGGTGGCCTCGGTGACGGGCAGCCCGTCCATGTCACCGCGGAGCAGGACGACCGGGCGGTCGGTTCCGGGCTCGCTCGCGCCTCGTCCGCGGAGCACTGCGACCACGCTGCTCAGTCCCTGGCCGAGGGTGATCTCGAGGTCGAGGCCGTCGAGCGCGGCAAGCACGGCCTGCTGCGTGCGGGGCAGGTGCAGGCCCAGCTCGGGGTGGCGGTGCAGGTCGCGCCGGAGGGCGACGAGCTCGGGCGCCATCGACTGCGCCAGCGCCACTGCCGATGTGGCCCTGGTCGTCGCCGACGGCTGCATCAGAGGACCTGCCCGGCGAACTCACGGCGTCGGCGGGCGAGGATGTCGAGCAGCTCCCGTTCCTCTGCGAGGGCGTGCGCGTCCGCTGCCGAGTGGTGCATGCGGCGGCGGAGCAGGGCGAGCTCGCTCGCGGCGTCCTGGAAGTCCTCCATCGACCGCAGCGCGGCGCGCCCACCGTTGAGGCGAGCCCAGTGCCGGGCCTCGCGGCGCTTGGGCATCGAGGCGAGCATCGAGACCTCCGCAGAGGAGAGCCAGCCGGCATCCGCGTAGGCGTGGAGGAACTGACCGATGAGCCGGCCCTCGCGGCGACGGGCCCACACGACGAACCCGAGGAAGGCGAGGAAGAGCGGGATCTCGACGAGCAGGTAGACGGCGAAGAGCCCCTCGCCCCCGCTCACGGCGGCGAGGTTCCACACCGCGTGTGCGATGACGGCGATGAGGAAGCCACCGAGCGGCGCGAGGACGCGGACCGGCCCCCGACGGGACGTCGCGGCCACACCGATCCCGATGCCGGTGCAGATGGTGAACATCGGGTGCGCGAACGGTGAGAGCAGGCAGCGTCCGACGAAGGTGGCGGTGAGCCCGTCCTGACCGTGCTCGACCCAGGCGATCGCGAGGTACTGGATGTTCTCGGTGAACGCGAAGCCGGCCGCGGTGACACCGGCGTAGACCATGCCGTCGGTGACGCCGTCGAACTCGCGCTTGGCCAGGCGCCACACGAGGAGCACGAACGCTCCCTTGGCGGCCTCCTCGACGAACGGTGCGACGAACACGGCGGTGAGCGCGAGCGACTCGTCGTCCGGGATGGACCCCCACAGCACGAGCTGTCCGGCGGTGTTGAGGGTCATGGCGATGAGCACCGCGATGAGCGCGCCCCAGAGGAAGGCGCGCACGAGGTAGCGGGTCGGCTCGGCCTCGAACCGGTCGAGCCACATGAACGTCGGCACGACGATGCCGAGCGGGATCGTCGCCACGACGAGACCCAGCAGGGTCGCGCTCAGCCCGGCTGCTGTCCCGATGGCAGTGGCGACGACCAGCGCCGCGAGGCCGAAGCCGACCGTTCCGATACCGAGGAGGATCCAGCGCCGGATGACGGAGCGCCCGCGGTGGACACCAGTCGTCCGGGCGGCCGCAGGGGGCGGCGGGACCGGTGTGCTTGCGTCGACTGCCTGCTCCCCACTCATGGACGACGAGCCTAGTCCTTCGCCCTAGTCTGGGACCCATGTCTGCGACGCCTGACCGAGCCCTCACCGACCGCATCGTCTGGATCGACTGCGAGATGACCGGGCTCTCCCTCGAGAACGACGCCCTCGTCGAGGTCGCGGCCCTCGTCACCGACTTCGAGCTCAACGTGCTGGGTGAGGGCGTCGACGTCGTCATCAAGCCGACCGACGAGGCGCTCGAGCAGATGGGCGACTTCGTCCGCGAGATGCACACGTCGTCCGGTCTCATCGACGAGCTCGCCGCCGGCGTCACCATGGAGGAGGCGCAGCAGCGTGTCCTCGACTACGTCCGCGCGTGGGTCCCCGAGCCGCGCAAGGCGCCGCTGGGCGGCAACACGGTGGGGACCGACCGCGGCTTCCTCGCCCGCGACATGCCCGAGCTCGAGGAGCACCTCCACTACCGCGTCATCGACGTCTCGTCGATCAAGGAGCTGTCCCGGCGCTGGTACCCCCGCGCCTACTTCGCGGCGCCGGCGAAGTCGGGCGGGCACCGCGCCCTGGCCGACATCCGCGAGTCCATCGCCGAGCTCCGCTACTACCGCGCCGCCGTCTTCGTCGACCCTCCCGGGCGCGGCACCGACGAGCTGCGCACCCTCGCGACCGAGCACGTCGTGGACCACTCGACGCCCGCTTCCGGGCCGCTCACGGGCGTGGTCAAGGGCACCCCGTCGGAGCAGGTACGATAGTCCGCGCTGCCTCGGCCGGACCTGTTCGTATGCCGTGACAGTCACCTTGGTGGGTGTAGCTCAGCTGGTAGAGCACCGCGTTGTGGTCGCGGGGGTCGCGGGTTCAAGCCCCGTCACTCACCCCAAGTCGAAAGCCCCTGCAGAGCAGGGGCTTTCGCCATGCTCGGCGGCGTTTGTGAGACTGGTGGCATGCGCCTCCCGATTCGTGGACTCTCCCTGCTCGTCCTCACCACCCTCCTCGGGCTGCTCGCCGGTGTCGTCCCCGCGAGTGCGCACTCTCGCCTGCTCTCGATCTCGCCGGCGGACGGTGCTTCGGTGCCGGGCTCCCCGGCCGAGGTCGTCCTCACCTTCAACGAGGAGGTGAACCCGGAGTTCGTCACCGTCCGGGTGACCGACGGCGAGGGCACGGCCGTCGCGGGTGACGACGCGACCGCCGAGGGCGCGGTCGTGAAGGTCCCTGTGACGGACCCGATCCCGGCCGGCTCCTACAAGGTGGCCTACCGCGTCGTCAGCGCCGACGCGCACCCGATCTCCGGGTCGACGTCGTTCACGGTCGAGGGCAACCCTGAGTCCTCCTCCACGGCCACGGGCGCGAGCCCTTCCGCCTCGTCGGCCGCCCCCAGCGCGTCGGGCAGCCCCTCGTCGACGGCTCTCCCGGACGGGAGCACCGGAGGTGACGAGCCCGCGTCGGCAGGCACTCCCGTCGCGGTCTGGATCGCGGTGTTCGCAGCCCTCGTGGGCGCTGTCGCAGCGACGCTCTACGCCGTCCGCAAGGACCACACGACAGGCTGAACAGGGCCCTGGATGGGAGCGACGAGCCCGATTTCGCAACTGGGCACCACCGCTGCTAATCTCTCTCCTCGCGCGCCATTAGCTCAATTGGCAGAGCAGCTGACTCTTAATCAGCGGGTTCGGGGTTCGAGTCCCTGATGGCGCACCACCAGAGCCCCGCACGGCCCTCCGTGCGGGGCTCTTCCGTGTCCCGGGACCAAGGGCCCTGCCAGCCGTCCAGGACGGGGCGGAGGGTGGAGGCACGAGCCCACCCCGGGAGGTGCGCCATGAGGCTTCGCGTGATCGTCACGGTGGTCGTCCTCGCCCTGGCAGCGAGCCTGTCGGGCTGCGTCATCCAGCGTCCCGACTCCTCGAGGGACTGGGACCGTGGCCGCTCGGAGATGCCGATGATGCCGATGATGTCGATGAACCTCTCCGAGCCGACCTGGTTGGCCGAGATGATCCCGCACCACGAGGAGGCCGTCCGGGCTGCCGAGGAGCTGGCCCGCTCGTCACGCCCGGAGATGCGCGATCTCGGCGCCGCCATCGTGAGCAGCCAGACGGCACAGATCGCGCAGATGCGGGCCTGGCTGGACCGGTGGTACCCCGACGAGCCGGAGGTCACGGCATACCGGCCGATGATGCGCGACCTGTCGGGTCTCGAGGGTGACGCCCTCGACCGCGCGTTCCTCGACGACATGATCGGTCACCACATGATGGCCGTGATGATGTCGCAGCACCTGCTCAGCGGCCGCTCGACCACGCACGACGAGGTCGCCGACCTCGCTCGCCAGATCAGCGCCGAGCAGCGCGCGGAGATCCGTCAGATGAGCAGCTGGCTCCGGGCGTGGTTCGGCCAGCGGGCCCCCGGGATGATGTGGGGCCGCTGACGGCGCCGCAGGTCAGCGCCGACGGCGACGCAGCAGCTTGATCGCGACGACGACGGCGACGACGGCCACGGCGGCCGCCACGCGCTCGACGCGCAGGTCGCCCTCCGGTGTGGTCGTCGCGTCGGCGAAGCGTGCCTTGGCCTTCTCGACCTCGCGCTTGGCGATCGCCGAGGGTGTGGCCTTGGCGGTGATCTCGTCGAGGGTGCGCGCGAGGCGCGCCCGTCGCTGGGCGATGTCGGCCTCGAGGGCGGAGATGGAGCTCATCGAATCAGTCCTCACTCAGTCCGAGGTCGCGTCGCAGCTTGGCGACGTGTCCGGTGGCCTTGACGTTGTAGAAGGCGTGCTCGACCTTGCCGTCCTCGTCGACGACGACGGTGGACCGGATCACGCCCTGGACGACCTTGCCATAGAGCTTCTTCTCACCGAAGGCGCCCCACGCCGTCATCACGGATTTGTCCGCATCCGAGAGCAGCGTCAGGGAGAGGTGCTCCTGGTCGCGGAACTTCGAGAGCTTCTCGGGCTTGTCCGGGGAGATGCCGAGCACGGTGTAGCCGTCGCTCTTGAGGGACTCGAGCGAGTCGCTGAAGTCGCACGCCTGCTTGGTGCAACCGGGCGTCATCGCCGCGGGGTAGAAGTAGACGATGACCTTGTCGCCGCGCAGCTCGGAGAGCGTCACGCTCTCGCCGGTGTCGGTGGCCAGGGTGAAGTCCGGTGCGGTGTCGCCCGGAGCAAGTCGCTCAGTCACGCAGGTCTCCTCGGTGGTCGGCTCTCGTCAAACTATCAGCGCGGCTCCGACAGCCCGTGCGCGAGGCGGGACTCGAACCCGCACACCCGAAGGCACCAGCTCCTAAGGCTGGCGCGTCTGCCAGTTCCGCCACTCGCGCGCGCAGACACTGTATGCCGTCCACTCACCTCGTCCCGCCACCCCGCCTTGCGTCCGCCAAGGTGGCGACATAACCCCCACAGTGGCGGACGCAACGGGAGGTGCGCCGACGGCATACGGCAACGTCCGCCAACCTGGCGACATGGCCACCACAGTGGCGGACGCAACGGGAGGGGGTCAGGTGAGGCGTTCGCGCAGGATGGGCACCATGGCGCGGAAGGCCCGCCCACGGTGCGAGATCGCGTTCTTCTCGAGGTCGGTGTACTCAGCCATCGAACGGGTGTCGCCGTCCGGCACGAAGACCGGGTCGTAGCCGAAACCGTTCTCCCCCACCGCGTCGCGACGGATCATCCCGGTCACGCGGCCCTCGACGGCCTCGACCGACCCGTCCGGCATCGCGAGCACGGCTGCGCAGACGAACGCTGCCGTGCGGTGCTCGTCCGGGACGTCCCCGATCTGCTCGAGGAGCAGGTCGAGGTTGGCACGGTCGCGCACGGCGCGAGGAGCGTAGGGACCGGAGTGGGAGCCCGACCAGCGGGCCGAGAAGACTCCGGGTGACCCGCCGAGGACGTCGACGGCCAGGCCCGAGTCGTCGGCGACGCTGGGGAGACCGGTGGCGCGCGCCACCGCGACCGCCTTGAGCCGGGCGTTGCCCTCGAAGGTCACCTCGCTCTCGACGACGTCGGGAGCGTCGGGGAAGTCGGAGGCGCCGACGACCTCCAGCCCGATCTCGTCGACGAGGTCGGCCAGGATCTGGCGCAGCTCGTGGACCTTGTGCTCGTTCTGGGTCGCGAGGACGAGGCGGGTCACCGCTGGCGCTCCCTCGGCGTCTCGTCGAGGGCCCGCTGCTGGGCCTCGGTGAGGCTGGCACAGCCGAGGGCGGCAAGATCGAGAAGCGCGTTGAGCCGGTCGCGGTCGAAGGCGGCGTCGGCGCCCTCCGCGGTCCCCTGCACCTCCACGTAGCGGCCCGAGCCGGTCATGACGACGTTCATGTCGGTGTCGGCCGTCGAGTCCTCGGGGTAGTCGAGGTCGAGGACCGGCTGCCCGCCGACGACGCCGACGCTCACGGCGGCGATCGAGTCGACCAGGGGCTGCGCGTTCTTGGCGATGAGCCCCTTGGCGCGGGCGTCCTCGATGGCGTCGACGAGGGCGACGTAGGCGCCGGTGATCGACGCCGTGCGGGTTCCGCCGTCCGCCTGGAGGACGTCGCAGTCGATGACGATCGTGTTCTCGCCCAAGGCCTTGGTGTCGATGACTGCCCGGAGTGCGCGGCCGATGAGCCGCGAGATCTCGTGCGTGCGCCCGCCGACTCTGCCCTTGCGCGACTCGCGGTCGGAGCGGGTGTTGGTCGAGCGGGGCAGCATCTCGTACTCGGAGGTGACCCAGCCGGTGCCCTTGCCCTTGAGCCAGCGTGGGACGCCCTCGGTGAACGAGGCCGCGCAGAGCACGCGGGTCTTGCCGAACTCGATGAGCACGCTGCCCTCGGCGTGGTCGAGCCAGTTGCGGGTGAAGCGGACCTCTCGGAGGTCCTCGGGGCTGCGGCCGTCGTGGCGGGTCTGCGAAGAAGTCACACGGAGCAGGCTAGACGTCCACGGCGACCGGGCGTGCGCCGAGGTGGTAGACCCCGTCGGGCTCGGCCACCTCGACACCGGGCCAGAAGGGCTCGGCCTGGGCCCGGCACACGTCACGGTCGTTCCACGCCGGCATGTGCGTGAGGACGAGTCGCTTCACTCCCCCGGCCTCCACGGCGGCTCGGGCCGCCCGACTGCCGGTGAGGTGGATGCCGCGGAAGTCGTCGCGGCCGTCGACGAAGGCCGAGTCGGCGAGCACGAGGTCAGCGCCCGCCATGAGCGGGCCGAGGTTGTCGCACGTGTCGGTGTCTCCGGTGTAGGCGAGGACGGCGCCGTCGGCCTCGACCCGGAAGCCGAACGCCTCGACGGGGTGGCGCACGGCATACGGGATGACCGTGACGGGACCGACCTCGACGGCGACCCGGTCCTCGAGCCGGCCGAACGAGAAGACCTTGTCCATGCCGCCGTCCTCGATCCCGTGGTACATGAGCGAGAGCCTCGTGGCCGTGTCGCGCGGCCCGTAGACCGGTATCCGCCGCATCGAAGCGCCCTCGGGCGCGTAGTGGTTGACGACGTAGAGCCCGCACAGGTCGGCGCAGTGGTCGGGGTGCAGGTGGCTGAGGAAGACGGCGTCGAGGTCGGTGGGGTCGACGTGGCGCTGCAGCGGGCCCAGCGCCCCCGAGCCGAGGTCGAGCAGGACGTTCCAGCTGCGACCGTCGCCCTCGACCGTCACGAGGTAGCAGGACGCCGCCGACGTCGGGCCCGCGAAGGAGCCGCTGCAGCCGACCACGGTGACCTTCACGCGACCACCCCGGGCGCCACCTGGGCAGGGGCAGGTGCCGCCGACGCCAGGGCCACCGGCGAGGTGAAGACGTGCCCAAAATCAGGTCCGAGCCCGAGGAAGCGCAGGGCGAGACGGCGGAACTCCTCCGGGTCACCGGTGGTCGTGAAGCCGTGCTGGGGAGGCGGCGCGTCGTCGGGCCGAAGCAGGTCGGCGTCGGCGAGCACGCGGTAGAGCTCCTTGGCCGTCTCCTCGGCCGAGGACACGAGCGTGACGTCCGGACCCATGACGTAGGAGATGACGCCCGCGAGCAGCGGGTAGTGGGTGCAGCCGAGGATGAGGGTGTCGACGTCCTGCTCCTGGAAGGGCGCCAGGTAGTCGCGGGCGACCGAGCGCAGCTCCTCGCCACCGGTGACGCCCGACTCGACGAAGTCGACGAACCGGGGCGCGGGGCCACTCGTCACGCGCAGATGGGGAGCCGCCGCGAACGCGTCGAGGTAGGCCCGCGACTGGTGGGTGCCCACGGTCGAGATGACGCCGATGCGACCGGTGCGGGTCGCCCCGACCGCGCGGCGCACCGCGGGCCGGATGACCTCGACGACCGGCACGTCGTAGCGCTCCCGCGCGTCGTGGAGGACTGCGGCGCTGGCGGTGTTGCAGGCGATGACGAGGGCCTTGACGCCGTGGTCGACGAGGCGGTCGAGGCACTCGAGGGCGAACGCGCGCGTCTCGGCGATCGGCCGCGGGCCGTAGGGGGTGCGGGCGGTGTCACCGAGGTAGGCCACCGACTCGTGCGGGAGCTGGTCGATCACGGCGCGGGCGACGGTGAGACCGCCGTACCCGGAGTCGAAGATCCCGATGGGTGAGTCAGCCACCGTGCAAGGTTATGCGTTGGTGGGGTCACCCGGGAGCATCGCCGTGGCGAGCGTCTCCTGCAGCCAGGTCAGGAAGTCGTAGACCGACATGGCGTGCAGGCGCGGATCGTCCTCGTCCATCTCCGCCAGCTCCTCCTCGAGCCGGTCGACGTCGGCGTCCTCGCGCAGCCCGAGCCGCTCGCCGAGCACGAGCCGGACATCGGTGAGGGCGATGACGAAGTCGATCGCGGTCCGCTCGTCCAGCTCGACACCGGACCCCGGTGCGCGCAGGGCGGCGATCGCGGACGTGAGGTGGCGCGCCTTGCGCTGGCGCAGTCCGTGCTCGGTCAGCCGGCGGAACTCGGCAGAGGCCTGGTCGTCCGTGCGGTTGCCGGCGGGGAGGAGTCGCTCGAGGGCCGGGTCGCGGTCGCCGAAGGACCGGGCGTCGGCGGGGACGGGCCTGTCGTCGGGCGTCTGGTCCTCGGCGGACAGGGACACTCCCATGCCCAGGCCGCCCAGCCCCGACACGATCGACTCGAAGTCGTCGCCCTCACCGCTCGTGGGCGGCGTGCCTGCGTCGGGTTCCACGAGGTCACGCACCTGCTCCATGAGACCCGCGACGACCGTGCGCTCCACGGCATCGAGCTTCGCGGCATACCGGATCGTCCTGCCACGTCCGCGCCGGATGAACGCACGCGCCATCAGTCGTCCTTCTGCCTGGTCGTCTCGCCCTTGCTCGTGCGGGCTGTCGTGCCGACCATCAGTCGTCCTTTTGAAAGGTGGCCCACAGGCCATACCCCTGCAGGGCCTCGGTGTCGATCTCCATCTTCTCGCGCGGTCCGTGGGAGACGACCGCCCGACCCTTGGTGTGGACGTCCATCATGAGCTTCTCGGCCTTGGCCCGGTCGTAGCCGAAGTAGGTCTGGAACACGAAGGTGACGTAGGACATGAGGTTGACCGGGTCGTTCCAGACGAGCGTGATCCACGGGATGTCGGGCTCGACCACGGAGTCGGAGGAGACGACCTCCTCCTGCACGGGCGCGATGGACACGGCTCCCACAATAGGGTGCCGAGGGTGAGCCCTCACTCCCCCGCTCCCACCCCGGACGGCTCGTCGTCACCGTCGGCGGCCCTCCTCACCGACCACTACGAGCTGACCATGGTGCAGGCCGCCCTGCGCTCGGGAGCAGCCTCTCGACGCTGCGTGTTCGAGACGTTCGCCCGCCGCCTGCCCGACGGCAGGCGCTACGGCGTCGTGGCGGGGACCGGCCGTCTCCTCGACGCCGTCGAGCGCTTCCGCTTCGGGGACGCGGAGATCGCGGCCCTGCGCGACGGTCGGGTCGTCGACGACGAGACGCTGGACTTCCTCGCCGGCTACCGCTTCGAGGGAGACATCAGGGGGTATGCCGAGGGCGAGGCCTACTTCCCCGGCTCACCGGTGCTCGTGGTCGAGGCGGACTTCGCCCACGGCGTCGTCCTCGAGACACTCGTGCTCTCGATCCTCAACCACGACAGCGCGATCGCGAGTGCCGCGTCGCGCATGACGGGGGCAGCGGGCACGCGTCCCTGCATCGAGATGGGCTCGCGCCGGACGCACGAGGAGGCCGCCGTGGCGGCTGCGCGGGCGGCATACATCGCGGGGTTCGCGACGACCTCGAACCTCGAGGCGGGGCGCCGCTGGGGCGTGCCCACGGCCGGGACTGCTGCCCACGCGTTCACGCTGCTGCACGACGACGAGCGGGAGGCGTTCACCGCCCAGGTCGAGGCGCTCGGGGTCGGGACGACGCTGCTCGTCGACACGTACGACGTCCAGCGAGCCGTCGAGATCGCCGTCGACGTCGCCGGCCCGGAGCTGGGTGCGGTGCGGCTGGACAGCGGTGACCTGCTCGTCCAGGCGAGAGAGGTGCGTGACCAGCTCGACTCGCTCGGGGCGACGCGCACGCGGATCGTCGTCACCTCGGACCTCGACGAGTTCGCCATCGCCGGGCTCGCGGCCGGACCCGTCGACGCCTACGGGGTCGGGACGCAGCTCGTCACCGGCTCGGGCGCACCGACGGCCGGCATGGTCTACAAGCTCGTCGCACGGACCGACGACTCCGGTGAGATGGTCGGCGTGGCCAAGGCGAGCAAGGACAAGACGTCCGTCGGTGGTCGTAAGTTCGCGCTGCGTCGCCGCAACGAGCGCGGCACCGCCGAGGCCGAGGTCATCGGCATCGGTGAGCCCCCGTCCGACGACGGCGACGACCGTCCGCTCCTCGTCGACTACGTCCGGGGCGGCGAGCCCGTCGGCGCCGAAAACGCCTCGCTCGAGGCGGCGCGCGAGCGGCACGAGGCGTCGATGGCCGAGCTGCCCCGCTCGGCGCACCAGCTGAGCCGCGGCGAGCCGGCGATCCCCACGACCTACGCCTGAGCGGAGTTCTCACAGCCCCTCCGGCCGCTCTGTGCGGTGAGTGTTACGGACGGTTTACTCGCGCCGTCCGGACCTGAAACACCGCACCGACAGGGTCTCGTGCCATGGAGACCACGACGCCGCCGGACCTCTCGGCACCGGACACCGCCCTCGTCCCGCCCGCCGCCACGACCGCCGCCCCGACCCGTCCGGGCCGCTGGATCGAGCACTGGGACCCCGAAGACGCCAGCTTCTGGCAGTCCACCGGCCGCCCCGTCGCGCGCCGCAACCTCACGTTCTCGATCCTCGCCGAGTTCCTCGGCTTCTGCGTCTGGGCCCTCTGGTCGGTGGTCGTGCCGCTGCTGCCGGCCGCCGGGTTCGACCTCACCCTCGACCAGCAGTTCTGGCTCATCGCCGTGCCGAGCCTGGTCGGCGCGACGATCCGCATCCCCTACACCTTCGCGGTGCCGGCGTTCGGCGGTCGCAACTGGACGGTCATCTCGTCCCTGCTCCTCCTGCTGCCCGCATCCGCGCTCGCCTGGGTGGTCACCCGGCCGGAGACGCCGTTCGGCGTGCTGCTGCTGTGCGCGGCCCTGGCCGGCTTCGGCGGTGGGAACTTCGCCTCGTCGATGACGAACATCTCGTTCTTCTTCCCCGAGGCCGAGAAGGGAAAGGCGTTGGGCCTCAACGCTGCTGGCGGCAACCTCGGCACCGGCATCGTGCAGATGGTGGTCCCCGCGATCATCGCGATCGGCGCCGGCGTGCACCTCGAGCGGGCCGGACTCGTGTTCATCCCGTTGGCGCTGCTGGCCGCGTTCGCCGCGTGGCGGTGGATGGACAACCTCTCGGGGATCAAGGCGGACTTCCGGTCGTTCGCCCTCGCGACGCGGAGCCCGCACACGTGGGTCATCTCGTTCCTCTACATCGGCACCTTCGGTTCCTTCATCGGGTATGCCGGCGCGTTCCCGACCCTGCTCAAGACCCAGTTCCCGACGGCACCGCTCGGGCTGGCGTTCATGGGTGCGCTCCTCGGCGCCCTGTCGCGCCCGCTCGGTGGCATCATCGCGGACCGGCTCGGCGGCGCACGCGTCACCATCGCGTCGTTCGGCCTGCTCGTCGTGGGAGCCCTCGCGGCGGTCGAGGGCCTGCAGGCCAAGAGTTTCCCGCTGTTCTTCGCCGCCTTCCTCGTGCTCTTCACCGCCGCGGGCATCGGCAATGGCGCCACCTACCGGATGATCCCGGCGGTCTTCCGCGCCGGGGTGTCAGCGGACGCGCTGCCGACCGCGCGCAAGGCCGCGGCGGGGTGCATCGGCATCGCCGGGGCGGTCGGCGCCTACGGCGGCTTCTTCATCCCGCGCGGCTTCGCGATGGCCAAGGACACCTACGGATCACTCGTCCCGGCGCTGTACGTCTTCGTCGCGGCCTACGTGCTCATGGCCCTGACGACGTATGCCGTGTACCAGCGCCGCGGGTCGGCGCTCGCCTCGGAGACGATCTGAGTCCCTCGATGACCACCGTCGCCACGCACTGCCCCTACTGCGCGCTGCAGTGCGCCCAGACGCTCACGCCGGGTCCCGCCGGCGTGAGCGTCTCCGGGCGCGACTTCCCCACCAACCGTGGTGGCCTGTGCCAGAAGGGCTGGACGAGCGCGTCGGTGCTCACCGCAGCCGACCGGCTCACCACTCCCTTGGTGCGAGGCGAGGGCGGCGAGCTGGAGCCCACGTCGTGGGAATCCGCGCTGGACGCGGTTGCGCTGCGGCTCAGGGAGATTCGCGCGGTGCACGGTCCGAATGCGGTGGCGGTCTTCGGAGGAGGCGGGCTGACGAACGAGAAGGCCTATCAGCTGGGCAAGTTCGCCCGCATCGCGCTCGGCACGGCCAACGTCGACTACAACGGCCGCTTCTGCATGAGCAGTGCGGCCGCCGCCGCCAACCGCTCACTCGGCATCGACCGCGGGCTGCCCTTCCCCCTCACCGACCTCGGCGGAGCCCAAGCGGTGCTCCTGCTCGGGAGCAACCTGGCCGAGACGATGCCGCCCGCGGTCGCGCACCTGTCGGGCGCCAGGGCAGCCGGCGGCCTCGTGGTGGTCGACCCCCGGGTGAGTGCCACCGCCGCGCTCACCGACGACGGTGCGGGGCTGCACCTACAGCCGGTGCCGGGCACCGACCTCGTCGTGCTCCTCGGGCTGCTCCACGTGGTCTTCGCGGAGGGCTTGGCCGACACGGCATACATCGACTCGCGCACGACCGGAGTCGAGGACGCGCGCCGGCTGGCCGCGACCTGGTGGCCCGAGCGCGTCGAGCAGGTTGCGGGCGTCCCGGCCGCCCGCCTGCGTGAGACCGCGCGCCGGCTCGCTGCCGCCAGCCCGTCGCGCGGCGGTCGCGGCGCGTACGTGCTCACCGGCCGCGGGGTAGAGCAGTCCACCCAGGGGACGGCCACGGTGAACGCGGCGATCAACCTGGCGCTCGCGCTCGGCCTGCCCGGACGTGTCGGCTCCGGCTACGGCGCGGTCACCGGACAGGGCAACGGCCAGGGAGGGCGCGAGCACGGGCAGAAGTCCGACCAGCTCCCCGGCTACCGGATGATCGACGACCCGGCGGCGCGTGCCCACGTGGCCTCCGTCTGGGGCGTGGACCCTGCGCTCATCCCGGGCAAGGGCAAGCCGGCCGTGGAGCTGCTCGCCTCGCTCGGACGCGACGACGGTCCGCGGGCGATGCTCGTCCACGGGGCCAACCTGCGCGTGTCGGCGCCCAACTCGGGCCAGGTGGAGGCTCGGCTCGACGCACTGGACCTTCTCGTCGTGTGTGACGTCGTCCCGTCCGAGACCGCGCAGCGCGCCGACGTCGTGCTGCCGGTGCTCCAGTGGGCCGAGGAGGAGGGAACCATGACCTCCCTCGAGGGTCGGGTCCTGCGCCGGCGCAAGGCCCTCGACGCACCCAAGGGTGCCCGATCGGAGCTCTGGGTGTGGCGCGAGCTCGCTGGCCGACTCGGCGCCCCCGGCACGTGGGACACGGAGGCGTCGCTGGTCTTCGACGAGCTGGCCCGCGCCAGCTCCGGGGGGCGCGCCGATTACGGCGGCCTGAGCCACGCCCGCCTCGATGCCGAGCCCGACCTGTACTGGCCCTGCCCGACGAGCGCTGGCGACCCGCACCCGGGGACACCCCGGCTGTTCCTCGACGCCTTCCCCACCGCTGACGGGCGGGCGAGGTTCGTCGCCGTCGACGACCGGGGTCCGGCCGACGACGTGCACGCGGGCGCCCCGATCCACCTCGTGACCGGTCGGGTTCTCCAGCACTACCAGTCCGGCGCACAGACCCGGCGCGTCGAGTCGCTCGTCGCCGCAGCCCCCGAGCCCTTCGTCGAGATGCACCCCGTCCTCGCCGACCGCCACGGCATCGTCACGGGAGACCGGGTCACCCTGACAAGTGCGCGGGGGGCCGTCACGGCACCGGCCCGGGTCACCGAGACCGTGCGCCCCGACACCGTGTTCATGCCCTTCCACTGGGGCAGTGACGGCAGCGTCAACAGGGTCACCAACGACGCGACCGACCCGGTGTCGGGGATGCCGGAGTTCAAGGTCTGCGCGGTGAGCGTGGCCCGCGCCGACACGTCGTCGGCGCCCACTCCCGCCGGACAACCCTCGACCGACTGGTCACGAACGGCACCGGCACCCACACCGGCGGCGGCCGCCACGGAGGTACGGACATGAGACTCGTCGTCATCGGCAACGGCATGGTGGGCGCGCGCTTCGTCGAGGACCTCCTCGCGCGGGACCACGACGGGAAGTACGACGTCACGGTCGTCGGCGCCGAGGGGTGCGAGCCCTACAACCGCGTCCTCCTCAGCGAGGTCGTCGCCGGCCGCCACGACCTCACCTCCCTCACCCTGCCGACCCCCGAGCACCCGCGCCTCACTGTGCTGCGCGGGACTGCGGCTGCTTCCATCGACCGCGAGGACCGTGTCGTCACCACGACCGACGGGAGCCGGCACCGCTACGACCAGCTCGTCCTCGCCACCGGGGCCGAGGCGAGGATCCCGCCACTGCCCGGTCTCGACGTCGGTGACGGGCAGCTCCCCCGCGGGGTGCACGCACTGCGCAGCATCGACGACGCCCGCGAGATCATCGCGGCGACGCTCAACTCCCGTCGGGCCGTCGTGCTCGGCGCAGGGGTGCTCGGGATCGAGGCGGCCAGCGGGCTGGCGCAACGCGGGTGCGCCGTGACGATCGTGCACCCGGCCGCAGCTCTCATGGAGCGACAGCTCGACGGGCCGGCCAGCAGCGTGCTCGCCGGCGCCATGCCCGACGTCGGCATCCACCCGCGCATCGGAGTCGGGGCGGAGGCCGCGATCGTCGCGAACGGACGTCTCACCGGCATACGGCTCACCGACGGAGACGTCGTCGAGTCCGACCTCCTCGTCGTCGCCACCGGCACCGTCGCGAACGCGGCCCTCGCCCAGGATGCCGGGCTCGCCTGCGGGCGCGGGATCGTCGTCGACGAGGCGTCGGCCACCGCCGACGGCCGCATCTTCGCCATCGGCGACTGCGCCCAACCGCCCTCGGGCGCGATGGGACTGGTCGCTCAGGGATGGGACCAGGCCCGAGCCCTCGCCGAGCGGCTCACGGGCACGACGGTCCCCGGCCGAGCCTCCCGCGTCGGCGCGGGCGGGAGCGACGTCGTCCGGGTCAAGGCCCACGGGCTCGACGTCGTGACGATGGGTGTGTGCGGCGGCGACCGGCGCGACGACCCCACGCAGCGCACGCTCAGCCTCTCCGACCCCGGTGCCGGCCGTCACGTCGAGGTGGTCGTCTCGGGTGACCGGCTCGTCGGCGCGACGTGCATCGGTGCGGGTCAGGTCGCCTCCGACCTCGTCGCGGCCTACACACGCCGCACCCCGGTGCCGAGGGACCCCGCCCACCTCCTGCTCACCGCCCTCTCGCCCGCGACCGCGCCGGTGACCTCGCCGGACTCCCTGCCGGACGACGCGACCGTCTGTCGCTGCAACGGCGTCACGAAGGCGGAGATCGCGCAGGCCCACGCCTGTGGGGCGAGGACCGTCGAGGACGTCGCCGCCGCCACGCGGGCGACGACAGGCTGCGGTGGCTGCGCGCAGGACGTGTGCAGACTCGTCGACTGGCTCGGGACGCGCGCCGGCGCTGCGACCTCACCGCGGTGAGCTCGACGGTGTGAGAACCGTTTTACGCAGGTGAAACAGTCGAACCACAGTCCCGAAACGGCCCGTCCGTAGCGTCCTCGACATGCTCAAGGGACAACCCACCCAGCACCTCGTCGTCGTCGGCGGCGGCATGGTCGCCCGCCGCCTCATCGACGCCCTCCGCTCCCGAGACGAGGCAGGGACGTGGTCGGTGACGCTGCTCTGCGAGGAGCCGCGGGCGCCCTACGACCGTGTCGCCCTCACGTCGTACTTCACCGGCCGCCACCCCGAGGACCTCGCCCTCGGGAGCCAGGATCTCTGGGACGACCCACTCGTCACCCTGAAGCGCGGGGTCAGGGCGGACAGCATCGACCGCGAGGCGAGGACCGTGACCACCAACGGCGGAGCCGTCCTCAGCTACGACGCGCTCGTCCTGGCCACCGGCTCGTATGCCGCCGTGCCCCCCGTTCCCGGCAAGGACCTCCGCGGGGCGTTCGTCTACCGCACCATCGACGACGTCGCGGACCTGCGCGCCTGGGTCGAGAAGCGCCGCGGTGAGCTCGACCGGCCGGTGCGAGGCGCCGTCGTCGGCGGTGGGCTGCTCGGACTCGAGGCAGCCGGCGCGCTGCAGGCGCTCGACGTGGAGTCGACCGTCGTGGAGTTCGCCCCACGCCTCATGCCCCTCCAGGTGGACGACGGCGGTGGCGAGGGGCTCAAGCGGCTCATCGAAGGACTCGGCGTGCGGGTGCGCACCTCGACCGCGACCTCACGGATCGTGGGCGACCGCGGGACGGTCTCGCGCATGGAGTTCACCGAGGGGCCCGCCCTCGACGTCGACGTCGTGATCTTCGCCGTCGGTGTCCGGCCGCGTGACGAGCTCGCCCGCGCAGCGGGTCTCGACGTGGGTGAGCGCGGGGGTGTCATCGTCGACGATGCCTGTGCCACAGCGGATCCCGTCGTCTGGGCCATCGGTGAGGTCGCCAACATCGGCGGACGCTGCCTCGGACTCGTCGCCCCGGGCTACACGATGGCCGAGGTCGTGGCCGACCGGCTGCTCGGCGGACAGGGCACCTTCCCCGGCGCCGACCTCTCGACCAAGCTCAAGCTCCTCGGGGTCGACGTCGCGAGCTTCGGCGACGCCTTCGCCCAGGAGCCCGGAGGCCTCGAGGTGGTCATCTCCGACCCCGTGGCCGGTGTCTACAAGAAGCTCGTGATGAGCGACGACGCCCGCACCCTGCGCGGCGGGATCCTCGTGGGTGACGCCAGTGCCTACGCGGCGCTGCGCCCCATGGTGGGCCGTGAGCTGGGAGGGGACCCTGCGGCATACCTGCTTCCCGAAGGCGCCGGACCGGCACCGGTGGGTGAGCTGCCCGACGAGGCGACGGTCTGCTCGTGCAACAACGTCACGGCCGGCGCGGTGCGCTGTTCGGTGAGCGAGGAGGGCTGCACCGACCTGGCGGGCGTCAAGGCGTGCACCCGTGCAGGGACGAGCTGCGGCTCCTGCCTGCCGCTGGTCAAGAAGCTCGTCACCACCGAGCTCGAGCGGTCCGGCGTCGAGGTCAGCAACGCGCTGTGCGAGCACTTCGACCTCTCCCGTGCGCAGCTCTTCGACGTCGTGCGGGTGCAGGAGCTCACGACCTTCAGCGAGATCATCGCCACGCACGGTCGCGGACGCGGCTGCGACATCTGCAAGCCGGTCGTCGGCTCCATCCTCGCTTCCCTCGGCACCGGCCACATCCTCGAGGGTGAGCGGGCGACGCTGCAGGACACCAACGACCACGTCATGGCCAACCTGCAGAAGGACGGGTCCTACTCGGTCGTCCCCCGCATCCCCGGTGGAGAGGTCACGCCGGAGGGGCTCATCGCCATCGGCGAGGTCGCCCAGGAGTTCGGCCTCTACACCAAGATCACCGGTGGCCAGCGGATCGACCTCTTCGGCGCCCGCATCGACCAGCTGCCCTCCATCTGGAAACGGTTGGTGGACAGCGGTTTCGAGTCCGGACACGCGTACGGCAAGTCGCTGCGGACGGTGAAGTCGTGCGTCGGCTCGACGTGGTGCCGCTACGGCGTGCAGGACTCGGTCGGGCTGGCCATCGCCCTCGAGCTGCGCTACCGCGGGCTGCGCTCACCACACAAGATCAAGCTCGGCGTCTCGGGCTGCGCGCGCGAGTGCGCCGAGGCCCGCGGCAAGGACGTCGGCGTCATCGCGACCGACAACGGCTGGAACCTCTACGTCGGGGGCAACGGCGGCTTCACACCGAAGCACGCGCAGCTGCTCGCCGAGGACCTCGACACCGACACGCTGGTCCGGACCATCGACCGCTTCCTCATGTACTACGTTCGCACGGCCGACCGGCTCCAGCGCACCGCCACCTGGGTCGAGGACCACGAGGGCGGGCTCGGGGCGATCCGCGGTGTCGTCATCGACGACTCGCTCGGCATCGCGTCCGACCTCGACACGGCGATGGCCACCCATGTCGAGGACTACGAGGACGAGTGGGCCGCGGCCCTGGCCGACCCCGAGAAGCTCCGGCGCTTCGAGTCGTTCGTCAACGCCCCGGACGAGGTCGACGACTCGCTGGCCTACGTCTCCGAACGCGGTCAACCCCGGCCCGCCACCGAGGACGACCGCCGACGCGACGTACTCATCGCGGGCACCACCCTGGAGGTGCGCCGATGACCGCCGACGTCGCGACCGCACGGCACGGTCTCGCCCTGCCGACCTGGATCGGGGTATGCCGCCTCGACGACCTGGCCCGCGAGCGGGGCTCGGCCGCCCTCGTCGGGGGCGTGCAGGTCGCGCTCTTCCGCACCCACCTCGACGACGTGTATGCCGTGCAGCAGCTCGACCCGTACTCCGGCGCCCACGTCATGTCACGCGGCATCGTCGGGACCCGTGGAGAGACACCGACGATCGCCTCACCGATGTACAAGCAGGTGTTCGACCTGCGCACCGGGGAGTGCCTCGACCCGGTCGGCAAGGAGCCCCGGTCCCTGCGCACGTGGGCTGTCCGCGTGCGCGACGGCATCGTCCATGTCGAACGCCCCGACCCGGTCGGGCAGGCACCGGCATGACGACCCTCGTGGGGGTCGAGCTCGCCGGCCGGCCCGTGCTCGTGGCCGGCGGCGGACCCGTCGCGGCCTCCAAGGCGGCCGCGCTCGTGGCCGACGGCGCCCTGGTGCACGTCGTGACCCCGGTCGTCTGCGAGGCCATGCTCGATCTCGTCGACGGTGCCGGTGTGACGTGGAGCCAGCGCGAGGTCGATGTCGAGGACGTCGTCGGGACGTGGTTCGTCGTCGCCGCCACCGGTGACCTCGACGTCGACCGCGACCTCTGCGCCCGCGCGACCACGGAGCGGGTGTTCAGCGTGTGCGCCGGAGCCTCGAAGCACGGCACGGCCCGGAACCCTGCGGTCACCGATCATGCGGGGCTGCGGGTGGGCGTGGTCTCGCTCGGACGGCCCGATCCCGCCCGGGCGGTCGGGGTCCGCAATGCGCTGGCCGTCCACCTGGCGTCGTCGCAGCTCGACCTGCGGGCCCGCCGTCGCGGGTCCGCGCAGCCCGGCCGCGTCGTCCTCGTCGGCGGTGGCCCTGGTGCGGAGGACCTCATCACGGTGCGGGGCCGGCAAGCCCTGGCACAGGCCGACGTCGTCGTCACCGACCGGCTCGGGCCGACCGGGCTGCTGCGGACGCTCCCGCTCGACGTCGAGGTCATCGACGTCGGCAAGACCGCGGGGCACCACACCGTGCCCCAGTCCGAGATCAACCGGATCCTCGTCGAGCAGGCCCGGCGTGGTCGTACGGTCGTGCGGCTCAAGGGTGGCGACCCGTTCGTCTACGGGCGAGGCGGCGAGGAGGTGATCGCCTGCCGCGAGGCCGGGGTCGACATCGAGGTCGTCCCGGGTGTGAGCTCGGCCCTCAGCGCGCCGGGGGCGGCCGGCATACCCCTCACCCATCGGGGCACGGTCGGTGCGGTGCACGTCGTCCACGGCCACGAACGGATCGACGGCCACGCGCTGGCCGCGGTGGCTGCCGAGGGCGCGACCCTCGTCGTGCTCATGGGTGTGCGCATGCTCGCGGAGCACGTACGTGACCTCCGTGCGGCGGGGGCCGCCTCCGACCTGCCCGTCGCGATCGTCGAGGACGCGACCACCGAGCGGCAGCGCGTGACGACCGCGCCCCTGGCCGAGGTGACCGAGGCTGCGGCCCGCGTGGGCGTGCGCGCCCCGGCAGTGATCGTCGTGGGTCGGGTCGCGGACCCCCTGCTCCTCGCGGCGCCCGAGGCAGTGGCGTGAGCGCCGTCCGAACCCCACCCACCCTCGGCCAGGTCATGGCCGGCTGCGTCGTCCTCGTGACGGCCGACCGCCGGTCGGGCGAGCTCGCATCGGCACTCGCCAGGCGCGGCGCGACCGTGCGCCACGCCCCGGCCCTGACGATCGTCCCGCACGAGCACGACGAGGAGCTCGTCGTCGCAACGAAGGACCTCATCGCCGTCCCTCCGGACATCGTCGTCGTCACCACGGGCATCGGGCTGCGGGGGTGGATCGAGGCCGCGGACGCCGCGGGGCATGCCGACGAGCTGCTCGAGGTGCTCGGCCGCGCGCGGATCGTCGCCCGCGGCCCCAAGGCGCGTGGCGCGATCCAGGCCGCGGGCCTCACCGCCGACTGGGTCGCCGAGTCCGAGACCTCCGCCGAGATCCTCGAGCTGCTGCTCGACGAGGGGGTGGCCGGGCTGAGGGTGGCGGTCCAGCACCACGGGGCCGGCGCCGACGGGCTCGACACCGAGCTCGCGGCCGCGGGAGCCGACGTCGCCAGCCTCGTCGTCTACCGGTGGGGGCCGACGCCCGACCCGGCCGCGCTCGCTCAGTCCGTGCGCGATGCGGCTTCGGGCGACATCGACGCAGTCGTCTTCACGTCGGCACCCGGCGCGCACGCGTGGCTGGCTGCGGCGGATGCCGAGGGCGTCACCGACGAGGTGGCCGCCCGGTGCTCCTCGGGGTGCCTCGTCGCGGCTGCCGTCGGACCGGTGACCGCACAACCCCTGCAGGACAGGGGCATCGAGCCGATCGTGCCGGACCGAGGGCGTCTCGGCGCGCTCGTCAGGAGGCTCGTCCACCACTACGAGATGGCGCAGTCCTCGGCGGTCGCCACGGTTGCCGGGCAGCTCCAGGTCAGGCGGACGGTCGCCCTGCTCGACGGTCACGTCCTCCCCCTGTCGCCGAGCGGGCTCGCCGTGGTCCGGCTGCTCGCGGACAGCGCCGGTGAGGTCGTCTCACGCGCCGACGTCCTCGCGGTGCTCCCCGGCGACTCCACGGACCCGCACGCGGCCGAGGTCGCCGTCGGACGGGTTCGGGACGTGGCCGGACGAGGGCTGGTGCAGACCGTGGTCAAGCGCGGGTACCGCCTCGCCCTCGCCTGACCCGGCTCGCGCGACCCAGCGTGTTCCGCAACGGCACCAGTCGGCTCGTGGGTGGTGGGGCAGTCGTCAGCCAGCACGGCAACGCAGACGTAACCCCGCAGCACCTCCCCCGCAACGACGTCGCACCACGATGGCTTCACGCCACGTCACCCGCAGTCGGAGGAGGCACCCATGACCGCTGTGCATCAGGACGGGAGCCTGCCGCAGCACGGCCACCTGCCCCAGCCAGGGCATCGGGACTCCGTGCGGCTGCTCGGCTTCCCGCGCGACGGCCGCCACGTGCTCGTCATCGGCGGCGGACGCGTCGCGGCGCACCGGGTCGACGCCCTGGCGCGGAGCAACCACCTCGTCGTCGTGGTCGCCACGCACTTGTGCGACGACATGTACGACCTGCTCGCCGAGCGCCGGATCAGCTGGGAGAACAGGGCACCACGGCCGAGCGACCTCGACCGGGCGTGGTTGGTCCATGCCGCAAGCGGGGACGCCGCGCTCGACGCCCTCGTCTGCGGATGGGTCGAGTCACGCCGTCGCCCCCGACGCGTCAGCCGCGGCGGCCGCTCCAGCTGAGGTGGTACCTGCCGTCGTCGCAGGCCAGCCCGCCCTCGCCGAGGTCGAGCGGCCGGAAGGTGTCGACCATGACGGCGAGCTCGTCGAAGTACTCGGCGCCGATCGAGGCCTCGGCCGCACCCGGCTGCGGACCGTGCGCGTGGCCGCCCGGGTGCAGCGAGATCGACCCCTGCCCGATGCCCGACCCCTTGCGCGCCTCGTAGTCGCCCTCGACGTAGAACATGACCTCGTCGGAGTCGACGTTGGAGTGGTAGTAGGGCACCGGGATCGACAGCGGGTGGTAGTCGACCTTGCGCGGCACGAAGTTGCACACGACGAAGTTCCAGCCCTCGAAGACCTGGTGCGCCGGCGGCGGCTGGTGCACGCGACCCGTGATGGGCTCGTAGTCGCGCACGTTGAAGACGTAGGGGTAGAGGCAGCCGTCCCAGCCCACGACGTCGAGCGGGTGGAAGGGCAGCGTGTGGACCGTCCCGACGATGCCGCCGCTGCTGGCCGGGCCCGAGCCGCGGTGCTTGATGTAGACCTCGGTCTCGGCGTCGGCCTTCTCACCGATGTCCTCGGCGAGGAGCGGTCCCTGCGGCACACGCAGGTCGCGCTCGCAGTAGGGGCTGTGCTCGAGGAGCTGGCCGTACTTGCTCAGGTAGCGCTTGGGCGGCGCGATGTGGCTGTTGCCCTCGATCGCGTAGGCGCGCAGCGGCTCCTTGCGCGAGACCACCGGGATCCAGCGGTGGGTCGTCGCCCTCGGGATGATGATGTAGTCGCCCTGCGCGACGTCGAACGCCCCGAAGACCGTCTCGACCCGGGCCGCGCCGCGCTCGATGTAGACGCACTCGTCACCGATGCCGTTGCGGTACCACGGGCTCGTCGCGCCGGCCACGGCATACGAGATCCTGACGTCACCGTTGCCGAGCAGGAGCCGGCGCCCGGTCACGACGTCGGTCTGCTTGACCGTCTTCGCACTGTCGAAGAGCGCGTGCGGTTGGAGGTGCAGCGGCTTGAGCGGGTGGTTGGGCGTCGTCGAGAGGTCACCGACCGCCCACTCACGGGCGTCGACGATCGTTGACGGGATGTTGCGGTGGTAGAGCAGTGAGGAGTCGGACGAGAAGCCCTCCTCGCCCATGAGCTCCTCGTAGTAGAGCTCGCCCTTCCTGCCACGGGCAGCCGGTCGGCGATGCTGCGTGTGCCGCTTGGGCGGGATGCTGCCCATCGACTGGTAGTGCGCCACTGCTCTCCACCTCACTGTGTCGATACGTCGCGTCGTCGTGTGTCCGTCGCCGCGTCGAGAAGTCGCTGCGACCAGCCTAGTAGCGTGTCCGGCATGTCAACGGCGCCCCCCGCCCTGCTCGCGGGACTCATCGACGACGCCGCCGTCTTCCCTCCCGGCAACGCACCCCTGACCGTGGCCGTCCGGCGCCACGCCGGCCATCGACAGGCCCCGTATGCCGTCCTCGTCGGTCCGCTGCTCGTGCCGGCTTCCGACGTGGGCGCCCTGCTCTCGCAGCAGCTGCCCGAGGCCGGACGCCCCTTGGAGATCGGCCTCATCGCGCGCCCCGGCGTCGACCCGTCGGTCGTCGTGAGCGCCCTTGGCCTGCTGGCCGACACGGACGCGGTCGAGGCCGTCGGGGCCGAGCTCGGGTGGTTCCCCGGCTGGCGCGACCTGCCCGTCGGCGGGCTGCCCCTGACGCTCGAGATCCCCCGTGGCGCCGACCGCGACCGGGCCCTCGAGGACGTCCGGGCGGGTATGGACGAGTCCGGACGGGTCGTGCAGGCGAAGTTCCGCACCGGCGCCACCCAGACGTGGGATTGGCCGGACGAGGCCGAGCTCGCCACCTTCCTCCACGACTGCGCCCGGGTCGGCGTGCCGTTCAAGCTCACCGGCGGGCTGCACCACGCGGTCCGCGCGGAGCACGACGGCGAACCCCAGCACGGCCTGCTCAACGTCCTCCTCGCGGTCCATTCCGCCGCGCACGACGGAGATCTGACCGCGGTGGAGTCGCTTCTCGCACAGCGCGATTCCGACCTCCTCACCGACGCCGTGCTCGACCTCGACGACCCCGCGGCCGCGCGCGTCCGCGGTCTCTTCACGGCATACGGCTGCTGCGAGGTCACCGACCCGATCGGTGAGCTCGACGCTCTCGGCCTGCTGGATCTCGACGACCTCGACCGTGACCCCGATGAGGAGAACCTCTGATGACCTGGCTCGACGTGCCCGCCGACCACCCCTTCGGCATCGCCAACCTTCCCTACGGCATCTTCTCGACCGAGGGCGCCGCGCCACGGGTCGGGACCCGGATCGGCGACCACGTCCTCGACCTCGGTCCGTGCGCCGAGCAGGCCGGCATGGAGTCGTATGCCGTGTGGCTCGAGCCGTCGCTCAACGCCTTCCTCGCTCAGGGCCGTCCGGCGTGGACCGCGGCGCGGGAGTGGGTCACCGACGTGCTGACGAACCCGGCGCGTCGCGACTGCGTCGAGCCCCACCTCCTCCCCGTCGACGCGGTGACGATGCACCTGCCCGTCGAGGTGGCCGACTACGTCGACTTCTACGCCAGCGAGCACCACGCGACCAACGTGGGCAAGATCTTCCGCCCCGACTCCGAGCCGCTCACCCCGAACTGGAAGCACCTGCCGATCGGCTACCACGGGCGCTCCGGCACCGTCGTCGTCTCGGGCACCGACATCGTCCGCCCCAGCGGCCAGCGCAAGCCCCCGACCGAGGACATGCCGGTGTTCGGCCCGAGCGTCCGGCTCGACATCGAGGCCGAGCTCGGCTTCGTCGTGGGCGGAGCGACCGAGCTGGGTTCGCCTGTCTCCGTGGCCGACTCGGACGACCACCTCTTCGGTGTCGTCCTGCTCAACGACTGGAGCGCCCGCGATCTCCAGGCCTGGGAGTACGTCCCGCTCGGACCGTTCCTCGGCAAGTCGTTCGCGACGACGATCTCGCCGTGGGTGGTGACGATCGATGCGCTGCGGTCCGCCCGGGTCCCCCTGCCCGGCCAGAGCGATCCCACCCCCCTGCCCTACCTGCAGGGTGAGGCGACCGACGACGGTGCGGGCACGGCATACGGGCTCGACATCTCCTACGAGGTCGAGTGGAACGGCACCGTCGTCTCGCGCCCGCCGTACCGCACGATGTACTGGTCACCCGCGCAGATGGTCGCGCACATGACGGTCAACGGAGCGACGCTGCGCAACGGCGACCTCTTCGGGTCCGGCACGATCTCCGGTCCGGAGAAGGACCAGCGCGGGTCGTTCCTCGAGCTCTCGTGGAGCGGTCAGGAGCCGGTCACCCTCGACGACGGGACCGAGCGCACCTTCCTCGAGGACGGCGACACCGTGGTGCTGCGTGCGACGGCTCCCGGGCCGGGCGGCATGACGATCTCGCTCGGTGAGTGCACCGGCACCATCCGGGCGGCGCGCTGACCGCACCCGGCGTGGTCAGCGCTGGGTGCGCCCCTTGACGACGATGGTCCTGGCGATCTTGTCGTGCAGTGCCTGCCGCCGGGGGTCCGCGATGGGCCAGACGAGGTCCATGACGAGGGCGACGGTGCCGAAGAGCGACAGGTAGGGCACGTTGCCGAAGGCCTGGGCCACCGCCTGGAAGCCGGTGCGGCGGATCGCGGTGTCGGTGTCGAGAGGGCCGGGTCGGTCCAGCCGACGAACGCTGATGCCGACGAGGAGCTTGCCGGGCGTCGCGGCCCAGCGGACCAGGCAGAAGACGTGGTAGGCGAGGAAGAGCACGAGCTGGATCCCGAGGAACGCAGCGAGGTAGCCGAAGCGGGCCTCGCCGAGCGCCGCGCTCACGGCCTGCACGTCACCGGAGGACATGGCGGCGTCGAGCCGGTCGACCAGCGGCTCGATGGCCTTCCAGAGGAACCAGCCGCCGGCCACGAGGGCGGCGAAGCTGACGATGAGCGTGTCGACGAGGTAGGCGACGACCCGCAGCCCGTAGGGGGCGAGCACCGTGTGCTCGGGCAGCCCCTGGATCGGCGCGGGCGGGGTCGACGGCTCCTGGTGGTGCGCCTGCGGGTGCGGCTGCGGCCCCCAGCCCTCGGGTCGGACGGGAGGGTGACCGGGGCGAGGAGTCGGCGCGGGTGCCGGCGGTTGCGGCGTGCGGGTCCGCAGCGGCGTCGTGTTCGACGTCCAGAGGATCCCGTCGAAGTAGCGCAGCTCCTCGGGGTTGTCGGGGTTCTCGTACCACCCGGGACCGCTCGGCGTGCTCATGCTGCGCAGGATGTCACACCCGGCTGGTCGCTCCCCCACCGCCGTTGACGCGACCGGCGAGATCGAGGACCTCCCGGGCCACCTGGGCCGGGTCGTGCAGGAAGTGCAGGTGCAGGGCGCCTGCGACCTCGCCTGCCGGCCAGCCGAGCCGGCGCGCCCGGCCCAGCTCCGCGGCATACGTCTGCCCGAAGGCGAGGTAGGCGCACGGCCCGTCCTCCCACCCGGCCGGAGCCGTGACCTTCGAGCGGAAGTAGGCCAGCGGCAGTGTCGGGAGCCCGGCCTCTGCGGAGGCCCTGGAACTGCGGTCCGGGAACAGCGGCTCGACGTCGTCCTCCGGCCACCACTGCGTCCAGGGCGGCAGCAACCCGTGGGGACCGGCCAGCTCCTCGAGGTGGCCGAGCATGGCCGCAGGCGCCATGGCGCACGCGCCGTGCGGCGGCGGCAGGGCCGCGTCGACGAAGACCGTCGGTATGCCGTCCGCCACCGCGGGTGCCACGAGTCCCGCGTTGCTGTGGGCCACGACGAGCTCGGGGCGCAGGGCGTCGACGGCCTGCCGGAAGGCTTCCAGCACCTCCCGGCCCGTGGTCACCTCTGACGGCACCTCTGCCACCTCTGTGGTGACGCCGAGCTGCCGGAACGCGTCTGCGAGAACGGCATACGCCCCGGACCCGACGAGCGGACTTGGGAGGACGAGGAGCGAGGCGACCACCGTCGGAGTCGTCAGCCGACCTGACGCTCGAACGTCACGAGGACGCCCTCGGTGCCACCCGGGCCGATCCGCCCCTTGACCTCGACGGCGGTCACGGCCTTGAGCTGCCACCCCTTGGCGGCCCACTCGTTGAGCACGCCCTCGAGCTTGCCGGCGGACATCTTGCCGCCGACGAGGCCTTCACGGATCTGCACGACCTTGTACTCGTATCCCATGAAGCGAGCGTATGCCGTGCAGCCACCTGCACGGCAGACGTTCGGGCTCTCGCCGCGGACTACGAGGACGTGACGCTGCCCCGGTAGGTCCGGACCGCCACCCCGTAGGCCACGACGAGGATGCCGAGGCACCACGCGAGGGCGGTCCAGATCTCGCTGCCGACGGGCTGCTCCGTGAACAGGCGACGCAGGACGTCGACGATGGTCGTCACCGGCTGGTGCTCGGCGAACGCCCGCACCGGCCCGGGCATCGTGTCGGTCGGCACGAAGGCCGAGCTGATGAACGGCAGGAAGATCAGCGGGTAGGCGAACGCGCTCGCGCCGTCGACCGACTTCGCCGTGAGGCCCGGGATGACCGCCACCCAGGTCAGGGCGAGGGTGAGCAGCACGAGGATCCCGAGGACCGCCAGCCACGCGAGCGGCCCTGCGCCGGAACGGAATCCCATCGCCAGCCCGACGAGCAGCACGACGCCGAGCGAGACGAGGTTGGCGACGAGCGAGGTGAGGACGTGCGCCCACAGGACCGACGAGCGGGCGATCGGCATCGACCGGAACCGCTCGACGATGCCGCCCTGGATGTCGAGGAAGAGTCGGAACGCCGTGTAGGAGATCCCCGACGCGATGGTGAGGACGAGGATGCCCGGCAGGAGGTAGCTGACGTACGAGTCCGACCCGGAGCGGATCGCCCCGCCGAAGACGTAGACGAACAGCAGCATCATCGCGATCGGCATGACGAGCGTCGAGATGATCGTGTCGGGGCTGCGGGCGATGTGCCGCAGTGACCGGTGCAGCAGGACTGCGGTGTCGGAGACGAAGTGGGTGGCCATCAGGCTGCTCCTCGATCGTGGTCGGCGCCGGTGACGGCGAGGAAGACCTCCTCGAGGCTCGGCTGCTTCTTGACGTACTCCACCTCTGCCGGCGGCAGGAGGTCCCTGAGCTCGGCGAGGGTGCCGTCGACGATGATCCGCCCCTCGTGCAGGATCGCGATCCGGTCGGCGAGCTGTTCGGCCTCGTCGAGGTACTGGGTCGTGAGCAGCACCGTCGTGCCCTGGGTCGCGACCTCCTTGACCGCCCCCCACACCTCGATCCGGGCCTGGGGGTCCAGGCCCGTCGTCGGCTCGTCGAGGAAGATCACCCGCGGCTCGCCGATGAGGCTCATCGCGATGTCGAGGCGACGACGCATGCCACC
Organism: Knoellia locipacati; assembly: GCF_044791685.1. Classification (GTDB taxonomy): domain Bacteria; phylum Actinomycetota; class Actinomycetes; order Actinomycetales; family Dermatophilaceae; genus Knoellia; species Knoellia locipacati_A. Next base: position 2,967,895 of record NZ_CP087730.1, on the reverse strand, counting down.
CGACCACGTCGCCACCCGCCGGTTCCCGGCGTCGGTGAGCGAGAACCGTTCCAGCACCTCGTCGGCGACCCGTCCCGGGTCGGGCAGGTGACGAAGCTGGGCGACGAGGACGAGGTTCTCGCGGCCGGTGAGCACCTCGTCGACGGCGGCGAACTGTCCCGTGAGGCTGATCGTGGCGCGAACCTGAGCTGCGTCGTCGCCGACGTCGAGGCCGTGGATGCTCGCCTCCCCGCCGTCCGCCCTCAGCAGCGTTGAGAGGATGCGCACGAGCGTCGACTTGCCGGCGCCGTTGCTGCCGAGCAGGGCGACGATGCTCCCCTGCGCGACGTCGAGGTCGACACCCTTGAGGACGTCGACGTCACCGAAGGACTTGTGCAGCCCGGTGACCGAGATGGCCGTGGTCATGACAGTGCCTTCCGAATCGTGACGTTGCCGTACTTCGTGACGGCCGCGATCGTCGCCGTGGGTCCGGAGCTCTCCGGGCGTCCGGGGAGGGGAGCGAGCTCGCTGCGCACGTGGCCGTGGTCCGAGGAGACCTCGAGCCTGGCCGCCGTCCCGTCGACGACCCCGACGTCGATCGAGCCGTAGCCGGTGGCCAGGGTCAGCTCACCCTCGCTGACGGAGTCGACCCGCATCTGCCCGTACGACGTCCGCGCGTCGAGACGGCCCGCGCTGCGACCCACCGCGATGTCGCCGGTGCTGGCGCGCAGGATGGCACGGCCACCGGTGTCGCCGAGGCTGACGTTGCCGGCGCTCGTGCTGAGGTCGGCCACCTCGGTGGCCCGGCGCACCTCGACGTTGCCCGCCGAGGTCCGCAGGTGGGCCCGAGTCGTCTCGTCGGCGCGCACGTTGCCCGCCGAGGTCTTGAGGGTGCACTCACCCAGCCGGCCCGTGGCCTCGACGTCGCCCGCGCTGGTCTCGGCGTCGAGCTCCGAACCGCTCGGGAGCTCGATGAGCACCTCGACCGAGGCCGGCCGCCAGACGAGGCTGATGCCCCGGTCGCGTGGGGCGGCGACGTCGAGCACCCCATCGACGAGTGTGACGCTGGTCCGCTCCGCGGCGTCGATGTCCCCTGCACGGTCGGGACGGGACGGGATCACCGTGACGACGGTGTGGTCGGTGTCCGACGCGATGACGCGCAGCCCGCCGGCGTGGAGCCGGACCCTGGCGCGGATCGGGGTGGGCGTGTCGAAGGTGGTCACGGCGCTCTCCTGGTGGTTGGTGGTGGTCATGGCGGAGGTCACCGCGCCCAGCCGGACAGTCGCTGGCCGCCCTGCGGTGTGGAGACCTGGTCGAGCGGGCGGAGCGGAACCGTTGCGGGGGCGCCCTCCCGACGCACGGCGAGGGTGAGCACGCGGACGAGGTAGGCGTTGACCGACAGCCCCTCGCGCTCCGCGGCTGCCTCGATGCCGGCCTTGAGCCGGTCGGAGGGGCGGAAGGTGATCCGGGAGGTGCCGCCCTCCGTGCCGTCATCGCCGCTGCCCGTCGGTGACGTCACCGGTGGCGTCACCAGGTCCGCGGGTGCGGCGGCGGGGGTGACGACGAAGGCCAGCCCTCGCCCGGCGAGTCTCACGTCCACCGAGCCGGGGGTGAGCGCCATGGTGATCTCGGCGGCTGCGTCGACGACGGCTTCCTGCAGCGTCAGTCGCACGGCCGAGTCCAGCGGAGCCGTGAGCCGCTCGGCGAGCGCCTCGGCCTCGGGGCCACCTGCTGCGGCGACGACGGCGAGCTCCCGCTGGAGTGAGTCGACGTACGGAGTGAGTTCCATGACGTCATGATGACATCACTTTGACGTCAAAGTCAACGCCTTGTGGCACCACCACGCCGCGGCACAGTATCGGGCGACCCGATAATGCGCTGCTTCGCCCGAGTTGCCAACCGGGGTCGAGCGCCCCTTTATCGGGTGACCCGATAAAGCGGCAGGGGGCAAGACGACGAAGGCGGGGTATGCCGGGAGGTGAGCACCCGGCATACCCCGCCTTCGCGGAGCGGCAGCGTCAGAGGTTGCCGCGCTTGTCCTGCTCGCGCTCGATGGACTCGAAGAGCGCCTTGAAGTTGCCCTTGCCGAAGCCGAGGGAGCCGTGGCGCTCGATGATCTCGAAGAAGACCGTGGGGCGGTCGCCGAGCGGCTTGGTGAAGATCTGGAGGAGGTAGCCGTCCTCGTCGCGGTCCACGAGGATCTTGCGGGCCTTGAGCTCCTCGATCGGGACGCGGACCTCGCCGATGCGGGCGCGCATCTCGGGGTCGTCGTAGTAGGCGTCGGGGGTGTCGAGGAACTCGACGCCCTCCTTGCGCAGCTCGTCGACGGTGCGCAGGATGTCGTTCGTTGCGAGAGCGAGGTGCTGGGCACCGGGTCCGTTGTAGAACTCGAGGTACTCGTCGATCTGCGACTTCTTCTTCGCGATGGCCGGCTCGTTGAGCGGGAACTTCACGCGGTGGTTGCCGTTGGCGACAACCTTGGACATGAGCGCGGAGTAGTCGGTGGCGATGTCGTCACCGATGAACTCGGCCATGTTCACGAAGCCCATGACCCGGTTGTAGAACGAGACCCACTCGTCCATCTTGCCGAGCTCGACGTTGCCGACGATGTGGTCGAGCGCCTGGAAGAGCCGCTTGGGGGCGCCGTCGCGCTTGACGAAGTCTGACGTCCGGGCGACGTAGCCGGGGAGGTAGGGACCGGAGTAGGTCTGGCCGTCGACGGTCCGCTGCACGAGGGTGTGCCGCGTCTCGCCGTAGGTCGCGATGGCACCGATGCGCACCGAGCCGTGCTCGTCGGAGATGGTCTCGGGCTCCTGCACGACGCGGGCGCCGGCGGCCTTGGCCTGCGCGATGCACTTGTCGACGTCGGGCACCTCGAGCGAGATGTCGACGACGCCGTCGCCGTGCTTGGCGTGGTGCGCGATGAGCGGGCTGTCCGGCTGGACGGCACCCTTGACGACGAAGCGGATCGACCCGGACTTGAGGACGAACGCCTTGTGGTCGCGGTTGCCGAACTCGGGGCCGGAGTAGCCGACGAGCTCCATGCCCCACGCCGACTGGTAGTAGTGCGCGGTCTGCGTCGCGTTGCCGACGACGAAGACGATCGCGTCCCAGCCCGTCACGGGGAACGGGTCCTTGGTCTCGTCGTACTCGACGAGCCCCACGAGCCGCTTGAGCTCGTGGATGTTGAGGTCCGCCGCGCGCTCCTGCTCGGTGAGGTCGATGTGGGTGTCCTGCGTCGTCGCAGTCGTCGTGTCGGTCATGCGTGCAGGGTCGCGGATCTGCTCACGATGTGCAACGGTATGCCGCCGCGCTGCACAGTCTGCGCACGATGTTGCCTGCAAAGGGGGTTCGGGTCGACACTGTGCCCATGATCCGACCTGACGGCATCGACGCCCTGGACGCGCGCCTCATCGCGCTCTTCACCGACAACCCGTCCGTCGGCGTGCTCGGCGCCTCACGCCGCCTGGGCGTGGCGCGCGGCACCGTGCAGGCCCGGCTGGACCGCCTCCAGGGGCGCGGGATCATCTCCTCGATGGGTCCGCAGGTCGACCCGGCCGCTCTGGGCTACCCGGTGACGGCGTTCTGCACCCTCGAGATCCGCCAGCGGCAGGGCCACGCCCCCGTCGTGGCCCACCTCGCCGCCATCCCCGAGGTCCTCGAGATCCACTCGACCACCGGTGTCGGCGACCTCATCGTGCGCATCGTCGCCCGCGACAACGCCGACCTCGGCCGGGTCATCGACGAGATCATCGACGACGTCCACGTGCTGCGGGCCAACACCTCGATGTGCCTCGTGACCCACCTCGACCACCGCACCGGCCCGCTCGTCGAGGCGGCCGCCGAGCGCGGCGACGGCTCATGACCCCGCCTTGCCCCTCCTGACCCCGCCCTCCACAGCAGTCGAGAGGAGACAACACGCCGCCGACCACACCTTCGATGCGGCGTGTCCTCTTCTCTCGACGCGCGGTCGGACCGGTCAGCGGCGCCCGACGAACCAGAGCCGCACCTTGTCGATGCGCATCGACACCTGGTCCGACGACGCAGCAGCGAGCTCGGGCCCGCCGCAGGCACGGCGCAGCTCCATGTGCACGTTCGCGTGCGGGGCACCGGTCTTCTTGGCATAGGCCGCCACGAGCTTGTTGAGCTCCTTGCGCTGGGCGGCGAGCGCGCGGTGGGCCGACAGCGGGGCCTCGGCGGTGCGCTGCTTGCGACCGGGCACCGCGGACTGCTTGGCCTGGCGCTCGTGGAGCAGCGCCGACACCTGGTCCGGCTCGAGCAGCCCGGGGAGGCCGAGGTAGTCCTGCTCCTCGTCCGAACCGACGTCGGCGTGCAGGCCGAACTGCTGCGCGTCGAAGAGGACGTGGTCGAAGTGGGCGTCCGACTCCAGCGCCTCGAAGCTCTCCTCCTCGAGCCCCATCGTCTTCTCGGTGCGGTTCGCCGCGGCGATGAGCCCCTCTTCCTCGGCCCACATCGACGCCTCGGCCTCGGGGTCGCTCTTGCGGTTGAGGGCGTGGTCGCGCTCGACCTCCATCGTCGCGGCGTGCTCGAGGATCACCGGCACCGACGGGAGGAATACCGAGGCGGTCTCGCCGCGCTTGCGGGCGCGCACGAAGCGGCCGACGGCCTGGGCGAAGAAGAGCGGGGTCGACGTCGAGGTCGCATAGACGCCGACGCACAGGCGCGGCACGTCGACGCCCTCGGAGACCATGCGCACCGCGACCATCCACCGCGCGTCACCCGCCGAGAACTCCTCGATCCGGGCGCTCGACCCGGCGTCGTCGGAGAGCACGACCGTCGTCTTCTGACCGGTGAGCGACTCGAGGATGCGGGCGTAGGCGCGTGCAGTCGTCTGGTTGGTGGCGATGACCAGCCCCCCGGCGTCGGGGACGTGGCGGCGCACCTCGGTGAGCCGCTTGTCCGCCGCTGCCAGCACCGACGGCACCCACTCCCCCTTGGGGTCGAGTGCCGTCCGCCAGGCGTGCGCGGTCTGGTCCTTGGTCATCGGCTCACCCAGGCGCGCGGCGATCTCGTCGCCGGCCTTGGTGCGCCAGCGCATCGCCCCGCCGTAGGCGAGGAAGAGCACCGGGCGGACGACGGCGTCCCGCAGCGCCGCGGCATACCCGTAGGTGTAGTCCGCGGCCGAACGCAGGATCCCGGCCTCGTCCATCTCGTAGCGCACGAACGGGATCGGGCTGGTGTCCGAGCGGAACGGCGTCCCGGTGAGCGCGAGCCGGCGCACGGCGGGCGTGAACGCGTCGCGGATGGCGTCGCCCCAGCTGCGGGAGTCCCCACCGTGGTGGATCTCGTCGAGGATGACGAGGGTGGGCGTCGACTCGGTCCGCCGGCGGTGCAGGTCGGGGCGCGAGGCGACCTGGGCGTAGGTCAGGGCCACCCCGTCGTACTCGTGCGAGTGCACGGCGGTCGAGTTGGAGAACTTCGGGTCGAGCTGGATGCCGACGCGCGCGGCCGCCTCGGACCACTGGGTCTTGAGGTGCTCGGTCGGCGCGATGACGGTGATCGCCCTGACCTCGCCGCTCTCGAGCAGCTCGGCGGCGATGCGCAGCGCGTAGGTCGTCTTGCCGGCGCCGGGCGTCGCGACCGCCAGGAAGTCCTTGCTGTCGGACTCGAGGTATGCCGTGAGCGCCTCCTGCTGCCAGGCGCGCAGCTTCGCGGCGGTACCCCACGCGGCCCGCTCCGGGAAGGCGGGACTGAGGTGGCTGGCAGCAGAGGTACTCATCGGCTCCGCAAGGTTAACGAGGTTCGCGGGACGACATGCCGGGGGTCCACCTCACCCGATCCGACCCCGAAGTGTGCTGTGCCGAAGCCGATCCGGATCGGGGCCGTCAGGGCGGTGATCCGCGTCGGCACGAACGCCAGGGCCCGCCACGTGCGTGGCGAGCCCTGGCGGTGGATCGGCGCAGAAGCGCCGCTGGGTCAGGCGCGGTAGGCGACCCAGGCGGCCTGCATCCGCGACTTCTGGCCCGTCGAGAAGTGGTCCATGCAGTCGTCGGTCGTGTAGTCCATGAAGTTCCGGATCGGGTCGAGGCCGGGCAGGGTGCAGGTGTCGCGACCAGTCGGGCAGCCGGAGGCGGGGCTGGCCTCGGCCGGGGTGTCGGAGACGTAGTCGCCCGCCGTGTCGGAGCAGCCACCCTGGAAGGTGTGGTAGAGGTTCAGCCAGTGGCCGACCTCGTGCGTCGCGGTGTCGCCCTTGTTGTAGGGCGAGGCCGAGCCGCCGGGCAGGCTCTCGTCGAGGATGACGACGCCGTCCATGTCGCTGACGCGTGCCTTGGGGAAGGTCGCCCAGCCGAGGAGCCCACCAGCGAGGTCGGCACTGTAGATGTTGAGGTCGGCGTTGGTGCCGGTGTGCAGGGCGCTCTTCATCGCCCGCTCGGCGCTGCTGCCGTAGTCGAGCCCGTTGTACCAGCTGGCGTTGTTGGTCGTGGTGGTGGTGGCGAGGGTGAACGAGAAACCGGAGCCGGAGTAGGCACTGTTGAGGACGTTGATCTGGCTGCTGATCTCGCTGGAGCTCAGGACACCCTTGGACCCGTCGGTGATCGTGTGCCAGTGGACCTTGATCGCCGTCGGCGTGAAGGCGCCGCCACCGCCGGGCTTCCTGGCCTCGCCCGAGGGACCGCGCGTCAGGCCCTTGGCCGCGAGGGCCTTGGACAGCTGGGCCTCCATCGCCTTGGCCTGGGCCGGGCTGACGTCGTGCGGGTCCTTCGCGTTCGGGCTGCGGCCGGCGGTGGCCTCGTCGGCGTGGACGTCGGTGGCGCACTCGGCGGCGACGCTGCGCTCACCTGCAGTGGTGACGGCGGAGGCGCTGCTGGCACCGAAGCCGATGCCGGCTGCGGCGAGGATCGAGGCCGCGAGGAGCGCGACGGGGCGCGCAGGGCGAACAGACATGCGGGTGTCCTTCCGGTTTGCACAAACCCCTGTGAGGTTCGCGTTCCTCCGAACCTAGCGAGCAGCGAACGATCCGGGACACCAGCGCTCTCCCCGAACTGGGTCAAGGTTTGGCAAAGTGCCGTATGCCGTCCGCACCCGTCGGGCGGTCGAGGAGGAGGTCAGCTCGTGGCGACAGGCTCGTGGGCGCAGACCCACCAGGTGACGCTCCCCGACCGCGAGTCGGCGGATCGCGTCGCCGACGCCCTCGCCGAACGGGGCCACGCGCTGGTGGCGGTGCGCGAGGTGGACTGGGCCCAGAAGGACCCGAAGAGCGGGTGGTTCGGCAGACCGCCGATCCGGCCGGCCGAGCAAGGCCACTGGGACGTCAGCTCGGTGGCGACGGGTCCCCTGCCGGACGACGACGAGCGGTGGTGGCACGCGCAGGAGGACGTGGCCGTACGCCGGATCGCCCGCACGCACGGCGGCCACAGCGCTGGCAGCGGTGGCGGTGACACGGCCACCGTCCTGCGGACCTTCACCCGCGTCGGACTCGTCCACGAGCTCGACGAGGCGACGGTGCGGGAGCGGCGAGGGGCGGCCTTCGACGGCACCACGCCCCGTGATGCCTCGGCGGCTGACACGGGCACGTCCGGCACTGGAGCTCCCGACGACGGGACAACCGAGGACGACCTGTCCAACGCCCCGGGCGAGCCCGTGCGCCTCGACCTGGCACCGGGCCTGGACTGGACGACGCTCGATCACGCCTACGGCAGCGCGTCGGACGTGCCGGACGTCCTTGCCGGGCTCGCGGCCAACGACGAACGATGGTCCGAGCACCTCGACACCCTCGTCGGGTCGGTGAACCACCAGGGCAGCACCTACTCCTCGACGGCACCCGCGATGGGGGCGATCGCGGGCCTCGCAGCGGCACGTGCGCTCTCGCCGCGCCGCCGGCTCGACCTCTTCCACAAGCTGTTCCTCGCAGGCGTCTGCGCCGACCTGGCGACCGCGCGCGGCTCACGTCCCGGCCCGCACGACGAGCCCACCCGCCGCGCGGTGGCGGAGGCGACTCCGGACCTCGTGGGGCTGTGGCCGACGGTGTCCCGTCCGGAACGCCGACTCCTCCTGCTCCTCGCCGCCCTGGCCGGGTCCACGTCCGCTCCCGCCGGCGCGGAGGAGCTGACAGACGACGCCAGCCGGCTGGCCCTGGCGATGGTTCGCGACGAGGACGCCGCCGCAACGCTGCTCGTGCGGCTCTCGCGGAGCAACGAGCAGCTCCTCGAGCTCGTGTCGGACGACGCACCGCTGCGCGCCAGGCTCGTCGCGGCCCTCGAGGTCCTGCTCTGGGTCGGGTGACCCAAGGGCACCCGCCTGCCCTCGCGCCGCTCCCGCCGGAGCGTGAGGTCAGTCGTCGCCGCCGTCCTGCGGTGCCCGCAGGCCCTGGTAGATCTCCTTGCACGTGGGGCAGACCGGGAACTTCTTGGGGTCACGCCCGGGGATCCACACCTTGCCGCAGAGCGCCGTCACCGGCTCGCCCGACAGCGCGGACTCGAGGATCTTCTCCTTGCGCACGTAGTGCGAGAAGCGCTCGTGGTCGCCCGGCTCCTGGACCTGGGGGACGGTCTCCTCACGCTCGAGGACGGCCGTGCGCGTCGAGGGACCCGAGGGCTCGGGCTGCGGTGCGTTCGGGTCACTGGGCATCTGCGGGTCGCTCACCCGCCCAGACTACGACCCCTCAGTTGAGCTCGGGGTCGGACGGGTAGTAGGCGACGAACGCGAGCTCGTCACCCTGCCGGCGGAGCACCTGCTCCCAGAGCCGGTCGGGGTCGGCGGTGAGCAGATCACCGGGAAGCGAGTCCACGACGAACCACGAGCCACGACGGAGCTCGTCCTCGAGCTGCCCGCTGGACCACCCGGCATACCCCGCGAAGATCCGCAGCCCGCCCACCTCGGGCATGACGAGCAGCGGCGGGGTGTCGAGGTCGATGATGGCGACCGACCCGAACAGGCGCTGGCTGCCCGGCGGGAGGTCGTCGTCGTCCTGCACGGTCACGAGCCCCAGGGCGGAGTCGAGCTGGACCGGTCCGCCCTGGAACAGCGTCTGCGGCGAGGCGATGTGCTCACCCCACCCGGGCAGGACCGAGTCGACCTCGGCGCCCAGTGGCTTGTTGAGCACCACACCCTGGGCGCCGTTGTCGTCGTGCTGGAGCATGAGGATCACACTGCGGTGGAACAGCCCGTCGTCGAGCTGCGGCGTCGAGACGAGCAGGCGGCCCGTCGTGCGATCAGCGGTCACGCTTCCATTCTGCACGGCCACCCTGGCCACGTCGCTCGCCACCACGTGCGCCACCGCGTGCGCCACCCTGGTGGCCACGAGAGGCCCCCTGGAAACGGCGCGGCGGGCCACCGGGACGCCGGCCACGCGACTGCGCCTTCGCCTCGAGCAGCGGCTTCCACACCTCGTCAGCGACCGGGACGCCGGACGGCGCGCGGCCACCGGCCGCCTCGACGTGCTCGTCACCGGGGCGGACGCGGATCGGCTCGACGTCGAGACCGGCGGCCTCGGCGAGCCGGGCCATGGTCCGCTTCTGGTGTGGCAGGGCGAAGGTCACGACCGTGCCCTTCTCCCCCGCGCGGGCGGTGCGGCCGGCGCGGTGCAGGTAGTCCTTGTGGTCGGCGGGCGGGTCCGCCTGGAGCACGAGGCCGATGTCGTCGACGTGGATGCCGCGGGCGGCGACGTCGGTGGCGACGAGCACCGGCAGCGACCCGTCACGGAAGGCGCCGAGCGCGCGGTTGCGCAGGTTCTGCGACAGGCCGCCGTGGATGGCCGCCGCGAGGACGCCCTTCTCGCGCAGCTCGCGGGCGATGCGGTCGGCACCGAGCTGGGTGCGCACGAAGACCACGGTGCGGCCGTCGCGGGCGGCGAGCTCGGCCGTGAGCTGCTTCTTGTTGTTGGGGTCGATGAGCATGATGTGGTGGCTCATCGTCGTGACGCTGGCCGTCACGTCCTCGGTCGAGTGGGTGACCGGGTCGACGAGGTAGCGCTCGACGAGCTTGTCGATGCCCTTGTCGAGCGTCGCCGAGAAGAGCAGCCGCTGGCCGCCGGCCGGCATCGTGTCGAGGATGGCGGTGACCTCGGGCATGAAGCCCATGTCGGCCATGTGGTCGGCCTCGTCGAGGATCGCGACCTGGACGTCGTCGAGCTCGACGGCGCCGCGCTCGATGAGGTCGGCGAGGCGTCCGGGCGTGGCGACGAGGATGTCGATGCCCTTGGCGAGCGCCTTGATCTGCGGCTCGTAGGACAGGCCGCCGGCGACGAGCTTGTGCCGCAGGCCGGTGACGTGGACGAGCGGCTCGAGGGCGTCGCTCACCTGCATCGCGAGCTCGCGGGTCGGCACGAGGATGAGCGAGCGGGGACGCTTGCTCGCCGGCTTGGTGCCGTCGGCGAGGCGGGTGATCGTCGGCAGGCCGAAGGCGAGGGTCTTGCCCGAGCCGGTCTGGCCGCGGCCGAGGACGTCACGACCCGCGAGGGCGTCGGGGATCGTCGCCTCCTGGATCGGGAAGGGCTCGGTGATGCCGTCGCGGGCGAGCCGCTCGACGAGGCGGGCGTCGACACCGAGCTTGGCGAAGCCGTTGTCCTCGGTGACGATCGCGGGACCGGTCCCCTTCTTGGACTCGTACTTCACCCAGGTGTCGGCTTGGGCGCGCTCGGCCTCGGCCTCCTCGAACGTGCGCGGCTGCTCGGCCAGGTCGTGGCGGTGCTCGTCGAAGTGACGGCCCTCGTGGCGGTCGCGACGCACGGGGTCGGCGACCCGACGTGACGGGGTATCGCTGTCGCGGCGGAACGGCGGACGGCCGTCGCGGCGCTCGCCGTAGGCCGGTCGGCTACCGCGGTCGTCACGACGCTGCCCGTATGCCGGTCGCTCACCGCGGTCGGGGCGGGACTGGTAACCACCACGGTCGTCGCGGCGCTGCCCGTATGCCGGCCGCTCGCCCCGGTCGGGACGACCTTGGTAGCCACCACGCGAGTCGCCACGGTCGTCACGACGCTGCCCGTATGCCGGACGCTCACCCCGGTCAGGACGGCCCTGGAAGCCACCGCGGCTCTCGCCACGGTCGTCACGACGCTGCCCGTATGCCGGACGCTCACCACGGTCGGGACGACCCTGGTAGCCACCGCGGCTCTCACCGCGGTCATCACGACGCTGCCCGTATGCCGGACGCTCACCACGGTCGGGACGACCCTGGTAGCCACCACGAGAGTCGCCACGGTCGTCGCGGCGCTGGAACCCACCGCGGCTCTCGCCACGGTCGTCGCGAGGCTGGCCGGATGCCGGCCGCTCACCACGGTCGGGACGGCCCTGGTAGCCGCCGCGCGACTCGCCACGGTCGGCGCGGGGGGCACGCTCGGCGCGCTCCTCGCGGTCCCAGCGCGGGCTGCGCTCGGAGCGCGGGGCCTTGGTGCGGGCGGGTCCGTCGGGCTGGCCGCGGTGGGACTTCTTGGGTCCCTTGGCCTTCGCACTCGCCTTCTGCGAGGAGGTCCAGCGCGGCTTCTTGCCGCCGGAGGAAAGGTTCTTGGGCATGGGAAATCACTCGATCCGAGTCGTGGTGGTGGCGTCTACGGCCCTCCACGACGACTTCTGTGTCAACGAGATTTCACGGGCTGGAACGCGGCGCCGGACGTGGCGCAAGAGATCAATGCTATCAGCGATCCATCCCCGACCAGACCATCCGTCAGGTGGTGCACGTGCCGTCGGAGGGCCGGTGAAAGGTGCTCACGGCTCCAGCGTCAGCGCCTGACGTCGACCTGGACGCGGTGCAGCGCGAGCGTCGCCGCGAGCACTCCGAGCCCCACGCCGACGAGGTCCGCCACGACGTCCCACGGGTCCCCGGACCGCTGCGGCAGCAGCATCGCCTGGACGAGTTCGCTCACGGGGGCGTGCGCCGCCATGACTGCGGCGACCGGCAGGAGCGGCAGCCGGGCCAGCAGCCCGAGGAACACCGGCAGGGCGAACACGCCGGCGTGCACCAGCTTGTCGAAGTACGGGAACGGTGCGGCTCCCCCACCGGACGGGGCGTAGACGACGACGAGCTGGAGGAGCACCGCGACCGCTGCCGGCAGCAGCGACCGGCGGTGCGACCACGCACCCGTCACGCGGAGGTGTCGGCCGTCGCCGCCTTGGCGACAGCCGCTGCGACGACCTCGGCGACGTCGGGGTGGAAGACGCTCGGGATGATGTAGGTCGCGTTGCGCTCATCCTCCTTGACGACGCCGGCGAGCGCCTCGGCGGCGGCGAGCAGCACGGCGGGTGTGAGCACCTTGGACCCCGAGTCGAGCAGACCGCGGAAGACGCCCGGGAAGACGAGCACGTTGTTGATCTGGTTGGCGAAGTCGGAGCGACCGGTCGCGACGACCGTCGCGTATTTGGCCGCCTCCACCGGGTCGACCTCGGGCGTGGGGTTCGCCATGGCGAAGACCACCGCGTCGTCGGCCATCGTCGCGATGTCGTCGCCGGTGAGGATGTTCGGGGCGGAGACGCCGAGGAAGACGTCGGCGCCGGCGAGGGCCTCCGCGAGCGTCCCGGAGAAGTTCTCCGAGTTGGTGTGCTCGGCGATCCACTCGTGGTTGGGGTGCTCCCCCGACAGCACGTCCTCGCGCTGGGAGTGGATGACCCCGTGCATGTCCGCGACGACGACGTGACGCGCACCCGCGAAGAGCAGGAGCTTGAGGATGGCGGTCCCGGCCGCACCGGCGCCGCTCATGACGAGCTTGACGTCCTCGAGCTTCTTGCCGACGACGGCGAGCGCGTTGCGCATCGCGGCGAGCGCGACGATGGCGGTGCCGTGCTGGTCGTCGTGGAAGACCGGGATGTCGAGCTCGGCGCGCAGACGCGCCTCGATCTCGAAGCAGCGGGGCGCGGAGATGTCCTCGAGGTTGATGCCGGCGAAGACCGGTGAGATCGCCTTGACGGCGGTGATGATCTCCTCGGTGTCGGTCGTGTCCAGGCAGATCGGGAAGGCGTCGATGTCGGCGAAACGCTTGAAGAGCGCGGCCTTGCCCTCCATGACCGGCATGGCGGCGAGCGGACCGATGTTGCCCAGCCCGAGGACCGCCGTCCCGTCGGTGACGACCGCCACGGTGTTGCGCTTGATCGTCAGGCGACGGGCGTCCTCGGGGTTCTCGTAGATCGCCATGCAGACCCGGGCCACGCCGGGGGTGTAGATGAGCGACAGGTCGTCACGGTTGCGGATCGGGACCTTGGACTCGATGCTCAGCTTGCCGCCGAGGTGCATGAGGAACGTCCGGTCAGAGACCCTGCCGATCTCGACGCCGGGCACGGCGCGCATCCGGGCCACGATCTCGTCGGCGTGCTCGGGGTCGCGCGTCATGAGGGTCACGTCGATGCGGACCGAGTCGTGGCCCGAGGCGGTGACGTCGAGCCCGGTGACGACTCCACCCGCCTTCTCCACGACCCCGGTGAGCTCGCTGACTGCGGTGGCTCGGGCCGGGACGACGAGCCGGACGGTGACGGAGTTGGCGGCGGAGGGAAGGGCCATGGGCATGATTCAACCTGCTACCGACGAGTTCACGACAATCGGCTCGCCACGCGGGACCCGCACCACGCCATCGACATCGGCCCGCTCGCCACGGACCTACAGTTGCCGCATGAGCGAGCACGTCGAAGTCACCGGCCAGGGGGCGCACCACGTCGTGCCCGACCTCGTCATCCTCCGGGCGCGGGTGCAGTCCGAGGCTCGCGACGTCGCCGCTGCCCTCACCGAGTCGTCGAACCGCACCGCGGCCGCGCTCCAGGCCGCGGCCGACCACGGCGTCGAGGCGTCGCACCGAGGACGTCGGCATCCACCCGCGCCACGACCAGAACGGCCGCAAGGTCGTCGGCTACACGGCATACCAGGCGTTCCGGCTCACGATCCGCGACACGTCCCGGGTCGGTGACGTCCTCCAGGCCCTCGCGGGCGCCGCCGGCGACGCGGTGGCCGTCGACGGCATCGAGATGACCGCAGAGCAGACCACGGTGGCGCTCGAGGCGGCCCGCGCGGCCGCGTTCGAGGACGCTCGCGCCCGCGCGACCCAGTACGCCCGGCTCGCCGGGGTCGACCTCGGCGCGGTCATCTCCATCCGCGAGGGCGGGCCCGACCCGGCGCCCCGTCCGATGATGGCTCGCTCGGCCGACGCCTTCGCCGGGGCCATACCGATCGAGGGTGGCACCCATGCGATCACGAGCACGGTCACCGTCCGCTGGGCCCTGTCATGAGCTGGCTCGACGCCCTCGGCTGGTTCGGCTCCGCCCTCCTCGTCTTCTCGCTGCTCCAGGCGCGCATCCTGCGGCTGCGCCTGCTCAACACCATCGCCTGCGTCATCCTCACGGTCTTCAACGCGCTCATCGGCGTCTGGCCCATGGTGGCGATGAACGTCGTGCTCGCCGCGATCAACCTCTGGTTCATCGCCAAGATGCTGCGCGAGAAGGACGATGCCGACGCCTTCCGGGTCATCGAGGTCAAGGAGGCCGACGCCTACTTCCAGCACTTCGTCGAGGTGCAGCGCGCCGACATCGCGAAGTTCAACCCGGGCTTCAGCGGCGTGACCGAGTCGGCCTCACGCTTCGCCTACCTCGTCCTGCACGGCCACGAGACCGTCGGCGTGGTCGTCGTGCGTGACGCTGGGGACGGGGTCGGACAGGTCGAGCTCGACTACGTCACCGAGCGCTACCGGGACTTCACGCCGGGTGAGTTCGTGTGGCGGCGCAGCGGGCTCTTCGCCGGCCACGGCTGGCGGACCATCCGCACCCCTGATGCCATGGTCGGCGCCTACTACGAGAAGCTCGGCTTCCACCGTGACGGGGGGACGTGGGCCCTCGACATCGCCGGGGTCACGCGGCCGGGGAACGCGTAGCCCGTCGCCGGTCGAGGGTGATCTTGACCCGGTGACCGGTGACCACGCTGGCGAGCCAGCCCAGGCCGACCGCCCACCCGGCGACGACGTCGGTGAGCCAGTGGTGGCCGAGGAACACCCTTGACAGCCCCATGCCCAGGACGAGCAGCCCCAGCACGAGGAGCACCACCGCGCGCCACCGCTTGCCGTTGAGCCAAATGACGAGCAGGTATGCCGTGAGCCCCAGGACCACGGTCGCGTTGAGCGTGTGCCCCGACGGGAAGCTCGCCGAGGTCTCGAACGGCGGCACGGCCAGCGACTCCGGCGGACGCGCCCTCGCCGTGAGCTGCTTGCCGGTCACCGTCATGGCGAGCGACCCCAGGCTGGCGATCCCCATGAGGATGACCGGGGTCCATCGCCGCCACGCCAGGGCGAGACCCACCGCGACGACGACCGTGATGATCGGCATGACCACCGGCCCACCGATGTCGGTGAAGTCGGTGGCGATCTCGGAGCGCAGTGGCGTGCGGGCCGCGACCGCGGCTTCCAGCACCGGCTGGTCGATGACCGAGATGCCGTCACGGTCCACGACGTTCTCGTAGACCTCCGCCGTGACGGCGGAGAAGCCCCAGACGAGGGCGAGCCCGACGCCCGCGGTGAGCACGAGCGCGATGTTCGAGACCGACCACCGGAGCACCCGGGCCAGCACCCTGGCCGCACGCGTGACGAGGCGGACCAGCAGTCGACCGGTGGCCGATCGCCAGTCCGCGAGGTCGCGGGTGCCGACCCTGCCCTCGTCGCGAGGCGGCTCGGGCTGCAGGTGGGCGGACGGCATACGAGATGGTCACACATCCGGACACACGAACACCCGGCGGTCAGCGAGGCTGACCGACCGGGTGTTCGGGCGGTGGGATGACCACGGTGGTGGAGGTGGCGGGAATCGAACCCGCGTCCACTGACGGGAAACCAAGGCTTCTCCGGGTGCAGTGCGCTGTGGATTTTCTCGGCCCCAGGGCTCGCGCGCACACGTTCCCTGACAGGCCCAGTCGGATTGAGTCCCACGCCACCCCCCGACAAGGGTGACGCAGCCAGTTCTCTAGATGGCGCCAGGCACTGAGTCGAGATCTAGCTCAGGCTGACGGACTTCGGAGCTCGCTCAGGCGGCGAGGGCGAAGTCGGTGCGCTTGGAGTTGGCACCTATTGGTTTGCACGGAGCGTTGACGAGATGACCGTGCATCCTCGACCCGCTTCCCTTGATCCGCCGACCAATGTCGAAACCGATCACCCCCCTGAGGGGGCTCATCCCACGCTGTTCAGTTGTCTTCGACCGGTGCAACACCGGACGAGACCCCAGTATGCCGGGTCGTCCCGACAGCGACCAACCGCATTGCCCGAAGGTGGGGCGCGGAGAGCCCTCGCGGTGAGCCGCTGGCACCGGCGGCTGCTCGACATGCCGACCCATGGGTAACTCGTTAGCGTCGAAGGACCAGGCAGGGCGGGAGCGCACCACGTGACCGATCTGCGGCGAGGTCCGCACCGCGTCAGGCATCGACCGACCCGGAGGACCTGCATGTCACCTCGACCCATCCGACACCTGAGAACCGCCCTCGTCGCCGGAGCCTGCGCCATGGGGTTGGCGGCTCTGCCCGCGACGACCTCGGTGGCCGACCCGCCGCCGACGACGCCCGGAGGGCCGTGGGGCGAGGGCAACCTCAACGGCATCCACTCCTACGAGCAGCTGTGGTCGACCCTGCGACAGGTCGACGCCTCGGCCACGGGCAGCTTCGACCTCACCGCTGCCCCGCGCCAGAGCAACACCGGCCGCGACATCCCCGTCGTCACGATCGGCGACGGCCCCACCGACGTCATGTTCATCGCGAACCAGCACGGCGACGAGTTCGTCGTCAGCGAGGGCATGCTCGCGATCATCCGCACCCTGGCCAACGGGTCGAGCAGCTCCGAGCAGATGCGGGAGGCGCTGACCGTGACGATCGTGCCGCGCGTCAACGTCGACGGCTTCGACGCCGACGTCACCGACGCCGCGGGCCGGACGACGCCGTGGCGGCAGAACTACGACCCGAGCTGCACCGTGGCACCGTGCGACCCCTTCTACCAGGTGGGCCGCGGCTACGACATCAACCGCTACCACTCGTACTCCGCCTCGGCGACCGACCACCCGTACCTGCCCGGGATGGACGACCTCAACCCGGTGCCGGAGGCGATCGCCATGCGCCTGCTCTGGGACGAGCGCCAGCCGGAGCTCGTCGTGGACTTCCACCACCAGGGGACCTACGTCGACGACGACGGCCGGATGATCACCGGCTCGATCATGTGGCCCAACGCCGACGAGGAGGCCGAGCGACTCGGGCTCGGTGACGCGTGGACGGCCACCGTCGAGGACTCGCAGCGGGCCGTGGCGGTGATGCTCAACTCCGTCGAGAGCAAGGGCTACGCCAACATCACGCGCTACCCCAGCACGACCACGCCGGGCATCGCGCGCAACGCCTACGCCCTCCTCGGCTCGGCCTCGGTGCTCTTCGAGCTGCGCGGTGGGATCGGGCAGAAGTCGGCCGGCTACATCGCCAAGACCGCCGAGACGACGGGCTTCTCGATCCTCGAGGCGGTGGCTGACGGCACCTGGCTCACCACCGACCTCGCGCCGGTGGAGAACCTGCCCGAGCGGGGCGAGAGCGTGGAGGCACCGGAGCACCAGCACGGCTGACCTCCGCCCACGATGTCCAGTCAGACGCGTGTGTCACCCCGCGTCTGACTGGACCGTGGGCCGTCCGTACCGAGGTCAGGCGACGGCGGCCGCGATGGCCTGGGCCAACGGGGTCGTCGGGCGACCGAGCAGGCGGGACAGGTCACCCGTCTCGACGAGGAGCGCGCCATGCTTGAGGCCGTCGTCGCTCGCGGCCAGCACCTGGGCGTAGCCCTCCGGCAGCCCTGCCTGGACGAGGGCCGCGGCGTAGTCTTCGACGGTGAGGTCGCGGTAGGCCACGGCCGTCCCGGACTGCTCGGACAGGGCAGCGGCGTACTCGTCGAGGGTGAACGCCGCGTCTCCACCGAGCTCGTAGACCTGGCCGGCCTGCCCGTCCGCCGTGATGACGGCGGCCGCAGCCTCGGCGAAGTCGGCACGCGTCGCGGCGCTGACCCGGCCCTCACCGGCGGCACCGAGGACGACCCCGTGCTCGACGTGCTGGGCGGCCTGGGCGGTGTAGTTCTCGACGTACCAGGAGTTGCGCAGCAGGACGTGCGGAAGGCCCGAGGCTGCGAGCGCCTCCTCGGTGGCGCGGTGCTCGACCGCGAGGGCGAGCGGCGAGCTGTCCGCACGGACGATGCTCGTGTAGGCCACCAGCTCGACGTCGGCGCGGACCGCAGCGTCGATGACGTTCTGGTGCTGCGCGACCCGCTGGCCGACCTCGGAGCCGGAGACGAGCAGGACCCGGTCGATGCCGAGCAGCGCAGCGTCGAGGGACGCCGCCTCCTCGTAGCTGCCGACGCGCACGTGGACGCCGCGCTCGGCGAGGTCGCTCGCCTTCGCCTTGTCGCGCACGAACGCGGCGATGTCCCGGGGTGCGACACCGCGAGCGAGGAGCGCGTCGATGGCGAGGCGGCCGAGCTGTCCGGTGGCGCCGGTGACGAGGATGGAGGTCATGGGTCGAGCCTTTCGAAGGGGTGGCGGCAAACGCTGACACCCGGGCAACGACCGGCACGGCGGCATACTTCCCTGAAGTTAGTACCCACTTTGAAGTAAGGTACCTACATGAAGGTGAGCAACCCCCTGCGCCGGCACTTCCCCGATGCCGTGTTCGCCACCGGCTGCCCGAGCCGGACCGTCCTCGACCACGTCATGAGCAAGTGGGGGCTGCTCGTCCTGCTGTCGCTGGGCGACGGTGAGCCGCTGCGGTGGAGCGAGCTCCGCCGCCGTGCCGAGGGAGTGAGCGAGAAGATGCTTGCGCAGACGCTGCGCACGCTCGTCGCCGACGGCCTCGTCCTGCGCGACGCCAGGCCGGTCGTGCCGCCCCACGTCGAATACTCGCTCACCCCACGCGGGCTCGAGCTCGCCGCCCACCTCCAGCCACTCATGGAGTGGGTCGTCGAGAACGCGCCCGACATCCTCGAGGACGCTGCGGCCGACTGAGACGGCGACGCCGCGGCGATCAGCCGGCGGCGTGGACGCGGTCCCGCACGTCGCCGTTCACTGCGATGTCCACCGCCGTGATGAGGACGTCGGTCACGTCCGGGCCCGGGGTCGCGCCAGCACCAGCAGCACCACGAGCAGAGCATCGATGACGAAGAACGCGAGCGCCTCCTGCTCGTCATAGACGGTGAGCTTGACGAGACCGAAGACCACGCTTCCGAGCACCGCGAAGCCGAGAAGCCGGTGCCGACGGTCCGGGGCCAGGCCGGGCCACAGGGCACCCACGAGCAGGAGGGCGCTCACGGCGACCTTGAGGACGACGACGCCGGTGTCGACCACGGGGTGGACCCACAAGGCCTCCTCCGGCATCACCACGGTGAAGAGCACGACGCCGGCCAGCCCGAGGAGCGCGTGGACGACGCCAACCCCCCGAGCCGCGCCGAGCGCCAGCCGCGTCGACGGCGCCCGCCCCTCCACGGGAGCCTCGTCGACACTCGCCCGGGTCAAGAAGGTGGACATGGGCAGCTCGCTCTCGACTGGTGCGCCCGACGGCCGGGCGCCGTGGGTCGACGCTACGAAGTCCGCGACCGGCCGCGCATCGCCTCACGGGCGGAAGTCGCCTTCCGCCCCGGGGCTGACGACAGGACCGGTTCCCGGCCCTACATTCGTCTCGTGGAGTGGAGTGCCCGCGCGTGGCCGCCGCGGCTGGACGTCGCGTCGGCCTCGGCCATGCTCGCGCTCAGCATCGCCCAGGTGCTGGCTGACCCGATCGCCGCTCGCCCGGTGGCCGTCCTCTACACACTGCTCTTCGTCGTCCCGGTCGCCTGGTGGCGCACCGCGCCGGTGCCCGCCACCGCGGTCTCCGCAACGGCGATGCTGATCCCCACGCCGGGGGGCTTCCTCCTGCTCGGCTACGTCGTCCTCGCCCTCCTCGCCCTCCTCGGGTCGCGTCCGCCGACACGGCTCGGCTGGGCCGTCCTGGCGTGGACCCTCCTCACCGGGACGGTCTCCACCGTGCGCGGACCGGAGGAGCCGGTCGCACTGCTCACCACCTGGTTGCTCGTCATCGGCACCTACACCGTGGCCCGCGTGATCCTCGAGCACCGCACCCAGAACCACCGGCTCCAGACCCTCACCGAGCAGCTGCTCGTGGAGAGGGCGATCACTCGCGACGTCGCCGCTGCCGACGAGCGGACCCGGATCGCTCAGGAGCTGCACGACGTCGTGGGGCACGAGGTCACCCTCATCGCGCTCCAGTCGGAGGCCGCTTCCGCTGCCCTCGCCCGCGACCCTGCCCTCGCCGTCGGCCCGCTCGAAGCCGTTCGCGAGACCGCGCACCGAACCCAGCCTCGAGCTGCGGGGGATCATCGGCCTGCTGGGCGAGTCGTCCGTGGACCACGTCGGTCCGGAGGGCATCGAGCAGGTCGCGGCCCGGGCGCGTGCGGCAGGCATCGAGAACACGGTGACCCAGCAGGGAAGCCCCTGGCCCGACGCGGCGCGCATCTGGCTGGCGATCCAACGGATCGTCACCGAGTCGCTCACGAACGCGGGCAAGCATTCGCCCGGCAGCCCCGTCGCGCTGAGCCTGACGTGGACGCCTGACCGAGTCGAGGTCTCCGCACTCAACGCAGCACGTGGTGCTGCCGCCCCCGCCGGCAGGGGCATCCACGGGATGGCCGAGCGCTGCCGACTCCTGGGTGGGACCTTCCGGGCCGGACCGGTCGACGGCGGACTGTTCGAGGTACACGCCACGCTGCCACGCCAGGAGCGACGGTGACACGCGTCGTCATCGCGGACGACCAGGTCATGGTCCGCTCGGGACTTCGGCTCATCCTGGAGCTCGCCGGCATCGAGGTGGTCGCGGAGGCGTCCGACGGGGAGGAGGCCGTCGCCGCAGTGTTGGCCCACCTCCCGGATGTCGTGCTCATGGACCTGCGCATGCCTCACGTCGACGGGGTCGAGGCCACCCGGCGCCTCACCGAGGCCGAGGTCCGCAGCCGCGTGCTCGTCCTCACGACGTTCGACCTGGACCGTCATGTCCACGACACCTGTCCGCCGGGGCCTCGGGGTTCGTCCTCAAGGACGCGACCGCGGCGGAGCTCGTGTCGTCCGTCGAACGCACTGCCGACGGGGAGTCGGTCTTCGCCCCGGGGATCCTCGACCGTATCGTCACGCGCTACCTTGCCGGCGCTCCCCCTCCCGAGGTGCCGGACGACGCCGCTCGCCTGCTCAGCGCCAGAGAGCGGGAGGTGCTCGGGCTCGTCGGTGCCGGGCTCGACAACGGGGAGATCGCTGCACGACTCCAGCTCTCCCCGGCCACGGTCAAGTCCCACGTCCGGCACATCCTCGCCAAGCTGGACCTGCGCGACCGCATCCACGCCGTGCTCTGGGCGCACAGCCACGGCCTCACCGAGTGACGCACGGCGGCGGTGGTCAGGCAGCCGTGTCGAGGCCCTGCTCCTGGGGGTCCTCGGCGAGCAGGAACTGCTGGAGCCCGGCGAGGTCGTCGGTGTTGAGGACGTCCACATCGGCGGCGACGAGCTCACGCCACACCGCCTCGCGGTTCGGGAGCGCGGCGTCGGGGGTCGCCCAGAAGCGAACCTCCTGGCCGCGCGCGTGCGCCGTCGCGACGATCGTGCGCAGCTTGGCGCGCTCGGCCTCGGGCATGGTGCCGACTCCCAGCCAGGTGAAGTGCTTGGTCCAGTTGTCGCTGATGAGCGGCACGAGCTCGGCACCCAGCGGTCCCCCGAGGTCGCCCATCCTGCCGTCGTAGAACGAGAGGCGGGTGCTCGCGGCCTGCATCGACGCGAGGTCGCGGTTGCCGGAGATGACCGCCGTCACCGCGCGCTCGTGCACCCTCCCCTCCCGGTATGCCGTGAACAGCTGCGGGTAGTCGGCGAGCTGGCGCTCGATCACGGGCCAGGCGGCAGTCCCCTCGCTCTTGACGTCGACGAGCAGCCGGAACGTGTCGCGCCACTGCCGGTGGATGGCGCCGCCGTTCTCCCGGAAGCGCTCGGCCAGCGGCTCGAGGTAGGTGCTGCGCAGCGTGCGGGTGAGGTCCGGTCCGTCGTGCCCGATGTAGAGCTCGCCGTCGACGAGCCAGACGTCCGCCTCCGCCGAGGTGAAGCCGTGGTCGAGCGCGTCGAGCAGCGGACGCTCGTGCTCGTAGTCGTTGTGGGCGTGCGCTCGCTCCAGCGGCTGGACGGTGGCCCGGGTGGGGTCGGCCGCCTGCGTGGTCGGCGCGGCGACGAACGAGCTCACGGGGGTGGCGGCGGCGGGCACGGCCGACGGGCCGATGAGGGCCGCACCGAGCGCGGCGGAGCTGGCGACGAGAAGGCGGGCGAACGGCATACGAGTCATGCCCTTCACCTTTCCGCTCCCGGGTGGATCCCGCGCGTCGAGAAGGTGAACGCGTCCGGACTGTGGGCGAACGGTCTCACTCACTGGGCGATCACTAGGCTTTCCCGAGACCATCCGCCGTTCGTCCCGGAGGTATGCCGTGTTCCGCAAGGTCCTCGTCGCCAACAGAGGCGAGATCGCCGTCCGGGCGTTCCGCGCCGCCACCGAGCTCGGCGCCAAGACCGTCGCGGTCTTCCCCCACGAGGACCGCAACTCCGAGCACCGCCTCAAGGCCGACGAGTCCTACCAGATCGGCGAGGAGGGCCATCCGGTCCGCGCCTACCTCGACCATGAGAACATCGTCCGGGTCGCGGTCGAGTGCGGCGCCGACGCGATCTACCCGGGCTACGGCTTCCTCTCCGAGAACCCGCTGCTGGCCGAGGAGTGCGCCGCACATGGCATCACGTTCATCGGTCCTCCGGCGGACGTCCTCCACCTCACCGGCAACAAGGCCAAGGCGATTGCTGCGGCCCGCGCCGCCGGGCTGCCGACCCTGCGCGGGTCCGAGGCCGGCACCGACCTCGATGCGCTCGAGGCGGCTGCCGCCGACATCGGCTTCCCCTGCTTCGTCAAGGCCGTGTCCGGTGGAGGTGGGCGCGGCATGCGTCGTGTCGACGACCCGACGACCCTGCGGGACGCGCTCGAGGCGGCCCAGCGCGAGGCCGACGCCGCGTTCGGTGACCCGACGCTCTACATCGAGGAGGCCGTCGTCGACCCGCGCCACATCGAGGTGCAGGTCCTCAGCGACGGCACCGGCGGCGAGCACGGGGTGCTGCACCTCTTCGAGCGCGACTGCTCGGTCCAGCGTCGCCACCAGAAGGTCGTCGAGATCGCCCCGGCGCCCAACCTGGACAAGGCGACACGCGAGCAGATGTGCGCCGACGCGGTGCGGTTCGCGCGCGAGATCGGCTACGTCAACGCGGGCACCGTCGAGTTCCTCCTCGGCAAGGACGGTCGCTACGTCTTCATCGAGATGAACCCGCGGATCCAGGTCGAGCACACGGTGACCGAGGAGGTCACCGACATCGACCTCGTCGTCTCGCAGATGCGCATCGCGTCCGGGGAGACCTTCGAGGGACTCGACCTCCGGCAGGAGGACATCGTCGTGCGCGGCTTCGCGCTCCAGTGCCGCATCACCACCGAGGACCCCGCCAACGGGTTCCGGCCCGACGCCGGCACGATCACGGTCTACCGCTCTGCCGGCGGTGGTGGGGTGCGACTCGACGGCGGCACTGTCTTCGTCGGTGCGCGGGTGTCCGCCCACTTCGACTCGATGCTCGTCAAGCTCACCTGCCGCGGACGCGACTTCCCCATGGCGGTGCGACGGGCCCGCCGAGCCCTCGCCGAGTTCCGGATCCGCGGTGTCTCGACGAACATTCGCTTCCTCGAGGGCGTGCTGGCCGACCCGGTCTTCCAGGCCGGCCAGGCGACGACGTCATTCATCGACGAGCGCCCGGGACTGCTCACGGCACGGACCCCGGCCGACCGCGGCACCAAGCTGCTCACCTACCTCGCCGACGTCACGGTCAACCAGCCGCACGGTCCCGCGCGCACCCGGGTCAGGCCCCGCGCCAAGCTGCCCGTCCTCGACCTGGACGCGCCCGTGCCACCGGGTTCGCGCGACCTGCTCCAGCGGGTCGGCCCGGCCGAGTTCGCGCGCCAGCTGCGCGCCCGCACCGAGGTGGCCGTCACCGACACGACCTTCCGCGATGCCCACCAGTCCCTGCTGGCCACGCGCATGCGTACCCGTGACCTGCTCCATGTCGCGGGCCACGTCTCGCGCCTCACGCCCAAGCTGCTCTCGATGGAGGCATGGGGCGGCGCAACCTACGACGTCGCCCTGCGCTTCCTCAGCGAGGACCCCTGGGAGCGCCTCGCCCTCCTTCGCGACGCCATGCCCAACATCCCCCTCCAGATGCTGCTGCGGGGACGCAACACGGTCGGCTACACGCCGTACCCGACGAAGGTGACGGACGCCTTCGTCCACGAGGCGGCCCGCTCCGGTCTCGACATCTTCCGGATCTTCGACTCGCTCAACGACGTGAGCCAGATGCGCCCGGCCGTCGAGGCCGTGCTGGCGACCGACACCGCGGTCGCCGAGGTCGCGCTCTGCTACACCGGCAACCTCAGCGACCCCGGCGAGAGGCTCTACACGCTCGACTACTACCTCCGCCTCGCCGAGCAGATCGTCGACACCGGTGCCCACGTGCTCGCGATCAAGGACATGGCCGGCCTGCTGCGCGCCCCCGCGGCCCGCACCCTTGTGACGGCGCTGCGCGAGCGCTTTGACCTGCCCGTCCACCTGCACACCCACGACACCGCCGGCGGACAGATCGGCACGCTTCTGGCCGCCATCGACGCCGGTGTCGACGCCGTGGACGCGGCCTGCTCGGCGATGGCGGGCACGACGAGCCAGCCTTCGCTCTCGGCACTGGTCGCTGCCACCGACGGCACCGAGCGGGCGACGGGCCTCGACATCGACAACGTCTTCGCGCTCGAGCCGTACTGGGAGGCGGTGCGCCAGCTCTATGCCCCCTTCGAGTCCGGCCTTCCCTCCCCCACCGGCCGCGTCTACTTCCACGAGATCCCCGGCGGCCAGCTGTCGAACCTGCGCCAGCAGGCGATCGCTCTCGGTCTCGGCGACCGCTTCGAGGACATCGAGGACACCTACGCCGCCGCGAACCGGATCCTCGGCAACATCGTCAAGGTGACCCCGAGCAGCAAGGTCGTGGGCGACCTCGCACTCGCCCTCGTCGGCGCTGGTGCGGACCCCGCCGACTTCGAGGAGAACCCGACGAAGTTCGACATCCCGGACTCCGTCATCGGCTTCCTCGAGGGCGAGCTCGGAGACCCGCCGGGCGGCTGGCCTGAGCCGTTCCGCACCAAGGCGCTCCAGGGCCGCCACGCCAAGCCACGGGTCACCGAGCTCACCGCCGAGCAGGAGGAGTCCC
This sequence comes from Knoellia locipacati, assembly GCF_044791685.1. Classification (GTDB taxonomy): domain Bacteria; phylum Actinomycetota; class Actinomycetes; order Actinomycetales; family Dermatophilaceae; genus Knoellia; species Knoellia locipacati_A. Next base: position 2,942,640 of record NZ_CP087730.1, on the reverse strand, counting down.
TCGCGAGCGACCCTCGCGCCACCCTCAACGAGCTGCTCTTCCCCGGCCCCACGAAGGACTACCTCTCCTCGAGGGAGCGCTTCGGCGACCTCTCGGTCCTCGGCACCGTCGAGTTCCTCCACGGGCTCGACCAGGCGCGCGAGTACGAGGTGGAGATCGAGGCCGGCAAGCGGCTGCTCCTCGGCGTGTCCTCGATCGGCGACGCGGACGCCAAGGGCATGCGCACGGTGATGTGCACCCTCAACGGCCAGTTCCGTCCGATCACCGTGCGGGACAACGCGATCAAGGTCGACGTCAAGGCCGCCGAGAAGGCCGAGCCCGGCAACCCGGCCCACGTCCCCGCACCGTTCGCGGGTGTCGTCACGCCGGCGGTGGCCGAGGGCGACTCGGTGGAGGCCGGGGCCGTCGTGGCGACGATCGAGGCCATGAAGATGGAGGCCAGCATCACCGCGCCCTCCTCCGGCACGGTCGAGCGGCTCGCCATCGGCGCCCATCAACAGGTCGAAGGCGGAGACCTTTTGATGGTCCTCAAGGGTTAGTGTGAAGGGGCATCCAAGCGTCAAGACGCGGCGCCCTGACGGATGCAGATCCCTTTCCGCACAACCAAGGAGTACAACCATGGGTATCGGAGACAAGATCGACAACATGACTGACGACGCCGCCGGCAAGGCCAAGGAGGCCACCGGCAAGGCGACGGACGACGAGCGTCTCGAGGCCGAAGGCCGCGCGGACCAGTCGGAGGCCGACATCAAGCAGGCCGGCGAGAAGATCAAGGACGCGTTCAAGAACTGAGCCGCCCCGCGGCATACGCGAAGGCCGGTCCTCCACAAGGAGGGCCGGCCTTCGTCGTGAGGTCGTCGAGCGTGGGTCGCTCAGCCGACCGCCTCGAGCAGCGCCTTGGTGAACGCGGGGATGTCGTCGGGGTTGCGGCTCGTGATGAGGTTGCCGTCGACGACGACCTCCTCGTCGCGCCACGTGCCCCCGGCGTTGCGGATGTCGGTCTGCAGGCTGGGCCACGATGCGAGCGTGCGCCCGTCCACGACGCCCGCCTCGACGAGGGTCCAGGGCGCGTGGCAGATGGCCGCGACCGGCTTGCCGGACTCGACGAAGGCCTTGATGAAGGCCACCGCGTCGGCGTCCATGCGCAGGGCGTCGGGGTTGGCGACGCCACCGGGCAGGACGAGTGCGTCGTAGTCGTCGACCGAGGCGTCCTTGACGAGGCCATCGACCGGGCGGGTCTCGGCCTTGTCGAGGTGGTCGAACGTCTGGACCGTCCCTGGCTCGGTGCTCAGGAGGGTGGCTGAGTGCCCCTCCCCCGTCACGGAGTCCCAGGGGTCGGTGAGCTCAACCCGTTCGATGCCTTCGGGTGCAGTCAGAAACGCGATCTTCTTGTTGGCCATACCCTCAGGCCATCACGGATGCCACAGACGCGCCACCTCCCTTGGGATGAAGCGGACGACCGCTCGCGGAAGGCGGAGTGCGAACCTGCGAGCGCGCCGGGTAGCGGGGCGGAGCGCGAACCTGCGGGCGCGCCGCCCGGCTGGGTCTGGCGGGAGCGGGAGTGGCGATCCTGCGGAGCGAGAACCTTCGGGCGCGCCGCCGGCTGGGCCTGGCGGGAGCGCGAGCGCGCTCAGCGCGCGAACGGCGGATGGGACAGCGGCGCGACGGCAGTTCGCGCGACGCACGGCAGTTCGCGCGACGAGCGGCTACCAGGAGCCCCCGCCACCCCCGCCGCCACCACCACCGGAGAACCCACCACCGCCCGAGAACCCTCCACCGCCGAGGCCGGAACCGCCGGACGACCCCGGCGTCGAGACGAACGTGCCAGCGGCCTGGGTCGAGAACGAGTCCATGCTCGAGGCCACGTGGCCGAAGTTCCAGCCGGTGATCGGGCCGGCATACCAGGTCGGCGCCGCGATGACGTGTCCCGCCGCGGCAGCCGCGGTGGCGACCTCCTCGAACACCGAGGCCCAGCGGTCGGCGAGCCCAAAGACGATGGCGTAGGGCAGGAACGTCGAGAAGACGTCCTGCGCCTCCTCCCAGCGGATCTGGTTGGCCTCCGCCGTCGCGATGTAGCGCTCGAAGCCTTGGGCCTGGGCGAGGACGGCACTGCCCTCGGCCGTGCGGGAGGCCATGCTCCGCCCGAGGAACTGGACGATGAGTCCGGTGACGACGAGCCCGATCCCGAAGATCCAGCCCTTCGCGACGAGCGCGCCGCCGCCGAGGGACCCCAGCCCGGCGGTGCCGAAGAAGAGCGCGACGACGCCGACACCCATGAGCAGGAAGCCGAGCCCCACCCAGCCCGCGCGCTGCGCGTCCGGAGAGCGCCGGAACCAGTGGCGCTGCACGGACTCGGTGTACATCATCCCCTGCACCTGCTTGAGGGTGCTGGCGAAGGTGTTCTTGAGCGCCGACAGCCGGGTCTCGTCGCCCGCGGCGAACACGCCGTCGAGCAGCCGCTGCTCGTAGGGCGACAGCGCCGGCGCGCCGGCCGGCGGGGTCGTGCGGCGCAGCAGCCAGTCATCGCTGCGGAAGCGCCCACGCTCCTCGTTGGTGATCGTGAGGTGGCCGTGGACGGCGAGGTCGATGAGGGTCGCGGTGACGTCGACGACGTCGGCCTTCTCGTCCATGATCGTGCCGACCATCCCGGGCTGGACGCCCGGCGGCGGGTGGAACTGGACCGCAATCGTCGGCGCGCTCCCCCGCACCACCGGCGCGCTCTCGCCCACGCCCGGTGAGAGTCCGGGCGTGAGGCCGGCGTAGACCTCGTCGCGACCCCGCGTCCAGACGAGCAGGCCCATGAGGCCGCCCGCGAGCAGCGGCAGGAGAACCCCACCTCCGGCCAACGCCGCCCCGAGGTAGCGCGACTGCGAGTCCGTGAGTGACGGGCCGGGGTCGTAGCCGCCGCCGAAGCTCCCGTCGTCCCCCGTCTCCCGCAGGTCCGGGGTGAGGTCACCGAAGGCGGTCCGTGGCCAGGACACCACGATGGTCGCGCCCTGGCCCGGCTCGATGTCGGGGATCGTGAAGCTCGAGGTCGCCCCGGCGGTGCCGGTGCAGGTCGTGTCCTCCTGGAGCGCGCCGTAGTAGCAGGCGACCTGCGTCGCGGGCACCGGTCCGGTGACGTCGGCGGTGACGTTGCGGTAGACGTACTCGTTCGAGGGGTCGATGTGGTTGTAGTAGAACTCCGCGGTGCCGTCGCCGATGTCGTTGACGACGTTGGCGAGGGTGTAGGACAGGACGTACTCGTGGACGCCCTCGACCGTCTCGTCGGCGCTGCCGATCCGCACCTGCTCGTAGGCGCCGAAGTCCGAGATGTCGGTGTCGGTCGGTGCCCCCGTCGGCGAGCTGACCTCGACGTCGGACAGCTCGTAGTGGCGGTACTGGGTCGTCGAGTCCTGGTAGCCCGCGCGGGTCTGGATGGTCCGGTAAATCCCGTGCCGTTCCTCGCCCTCCGGGAAGTCCCAGCGGATGCGCTGGGTGACGCGCATCGACCCGTCCGGCTGCACGGCGTACCGGACGTTGAAGGAGGCGGCGTCGTCGTCCATCGGGAGGAACCCAACGACCGAGGAGGGTGGGGAGGCCGAGGCGGGAGCCGCCAGGAGGGCCGCAGCCGGGAGGGTGATGCACGCGCAAGCGGCGAGGGCCGCCATCATGCTCCGAAGCCGACCCGTCACGAACTACCCCCTGTTGGCGCCGAGCGCACGCTCGGTCTCACGACGATCCTGGCGCTCACGCAGTGCGTGCCGCTTGTCGTACTCCTTCTTGCCCTTGGCGATCGCGATCTCGACCTTTGCGCGCCCGTCCTTGAAGTACAGCTGGAGCGGGACGATCGTGTGGCCGCTCTCGCGCGTCTTGTGGGCGATGCGGTCGAGCTCCTTGCGGTTGAGCAAGAGTTTGCGGCGGCGGCGCGGTGTGTGGTTGGTCCACGTGCCCGAGACGTACTCGGGGATGTGGACCCCCTCGAGCCACAGCTCGTCGCCGGTGAAGCTCGCCCAGCCGTCGACGAGGCTCGCGCGCCCCATGCGCAGCGCCTTGACCTCGGTGCCCATGAGCACGAGGCCGGCCTCGAAGGTGTCCTCGATGGTGTAGTCGTGGCGAGCCTTGCGGTTGCTCGCGATGAGCTTGCGCCCGTCATCCTGCTTCTTTGCGGCACCCTTGGCCACGGCGCTCACCTCCTCGAGTCGTGCGACACGCTACTTCAGCGTATGCCGTCCGCGCGCCTGCCTTTGCGCCGCCCGCCGTGGGCGGCTCAGAGGTAGTTGCGGGGGTCGACGAACGACCCGTCCTCGTAGACCTCGAAGTGCAGGTGGCACCCGTTGGAGTTGCCGGTGCTGCCCTCGTAGCCGACGACCGTGCCCCGTGACACGCGCCCACCGTGGGTGCGGATCCGCTCGAGGTGGTTGTAGGTGGTCGTGAGGTGCACGCCGCCGATGACGCCGTGGTCGACGATGACGCGGTTGCCGTAGCCGCTGTTGTAGCCGGACTCGATGATGGTGCCGGCCGCCGCCGCCTTGATCGGTGTGCCGCACGGCGCGGCGTAGTCACGGCCGCTGTGCAGGCGCCAGACGTGCTGGATCGGGTGGAAGCGCATGCCGTACTCGGAGCTGATCCAGCCCTCGGTCGTCGGCGCGCTGAGGGGACCACTGCTCGACGAGCTGCCCCCGCTGGAGCCGCCCGAGCTGGATCCGCTCCTGGGCTTGTTGGCCTTGTTGCGGGCGGCGCGGGCAGCCGCCTCGGCCTTGGCCTTGCGGTTGGCGGCGGCGCGGATCTTGGCGGCCCGCAGGGCTGCCGCGGCCCGGGCCCGGATCACGGCGCCGAGGCGGGCCGACTCGGCGTGGGCAGCGGCAAGGCGGGCGTTCTCGGCGACGGACTTGGCCTTGACCGACGCCGCCTGCTGGGCCTGCTTGGCCGCGAGGGCGTCGAGGGCGGCCTTGGCCGCGGTGGCCCTGTCGCGCGCCGTGTTGGCGGCGACGAGGGTGGCCTCGGCCTTGCGCTTGGCCTTCTCGGAGTCGACTCGCAGGGCGGAGAGGTGGTCCTCCTGCGCCGTCTGGCTCGCCTTGGCGGTGGCAAGCTTGACCATGGACTGGCCCTGGAGGTCCATGACGGTGCCGATGAGCGCGATCCGGTCGGCGAACTGCTGCGGCGAGGTCGAGGTCATCGCCATGTCCAGCTCGCCGAAGCCCTGCTCCTGGTAGATCTGCGCGGCGAACTGGGCGACCTGGCCGCGGCTGTCGCGGATCTCCTTGGTCGTCGCGGCGAGCTCGTCCTGGGCCTTGGTCTCGTTGGCCTGCGCGACCTCGAGCTCCTGCGCGGCGATCGCGTTGGCCGTCTCGGCACGCGACGCGGCCGCCTGCGCCTGGGTCAGGGCGGCCTGCGCTCCCGGGAGCTGCCCCTGCGTCGTCCGCAGCGCGATGTAGGCCTCGGCGAGATCGGCGTTGGTCTCGTGCAGGTCCTCGCGGAGCTGGTCGATCTGCGCGTCGACCTTGCGCTTCTGGCTGTTGGGGTTCGGGTCGGCGCCGGGATGTGCCGAGACCGGAGCCACGAGGGCGAGCGAGCACAGCACCGCCACCGACAGGCCGGCGGCGCGGCGGGCGGGGGTGGTGCGGGGCGCAGGGGTTCGCCACATGGTCACCATTGGTAACACGAGTCACCTCCGTTTGGGAACATCCCGCGCCCAGTTGTCCTGTGGATTTCTCGTGCACGCTCGCTCAGGAGCCGCCGAGAACCTCCCAATCGTCGCGGACGGAGGTGCTGCTCCGCTGGAGAACGGCGGTTCCGGGACTCTGGGGCGGGTCAGACGCGCAGGTAGCGGCGCAGGGTGATGACGCTCGTGACCACCGCGATGAGGATGACCCCACCGAAGAGCCACGGCGTCAGCGCCCAGACGTCCCCGGCCCCGATGAGCGCCTTGTTGAGCACCACCTGGTTGAAGCCGGCGTTGAAGATCAACCGCAACCCGACCCACAGCATCCCGACCGCGAGGGCGACGCCGACGGCGGCCACGACGAGCATCTCGATGATGAACGGCATGCGGATCGTCCAGTTCGATGCTCCGACGAGCCGCATGATGCCGATCTCGCGGCGTCTGATGAACGCCGCCTGCCGGATCGTCGTCGCCATGAGCAGGGCGGCACAGATGACCATCAGCCCGGCGAGGAACACGGAGAAGCCGGTGATCCAGTTGATGATCTGGAAGAAGCGTTTGAGGACCTTCTCCTGGTCCTGGACGCTCGCCACCCCCGGCGCACGTTCGAACTGGCTGGTGACGACGGCATACTTCGTCGGGTCGGACAGCTGGACGCGGAAGCTCTGCGGGATGTCACCGAGCTGGACGTTCCCCGTGATCGGGCTGTTGCGGAACTGGTCCTTGAAGCGCTCGAAGGCCTCCTCCTCGGACTCCTGGAAGACCTCCTTGACCTCGGGCATGGCCCGCAGCTGGGTCTCGATGCTCTGCTGCTGCGCCTCGGTGGCGGCCTGGCCCTGGCAGTTGGGCTGGAGCGAGTTGTCCGTGCAGAGGTAGATCGAGACCTGGATGCGGTCGTACCAGTAGCCCTTCATGGTGTCGGCCTGTCGCTGGGCCAGCAGGCCCAGTCCGAGCAGGAACATCGACACCATCGTCACGAGGATGACCGAAAGGGCCATCGACAGGTTGCGGCGCAGGCCGGACCAGACCTCGCCGGCGATGAAGCCAGCCCTCATCGCTCCTCCCCCCCGAACCGCTCCGGGTCGAGGTCACCGATCTCCTCGGCCACCTCGACGTCCTCGACGGCATCCGGGTCGACCACCGGCGAGGTGTCCTCGGCGGCGACGGGAGCGAGGTAGGTGCCGTGCTGCTCGTCGCGCACGAGGTGTCCCTCGTCGAGCTGGACGACGCGACGACGCATCTGGTTGACGGTGTCGGCGTCGTGCGTCGCCATGACGACCGTCGTCCCGGTGCGGTTGATGCGGTCGAGCAGGTGGACGATGTCGAGGCTGATCTTGGGGTCGAGGTTGCCCGTGGGCTCGTCACACAGCAGGATCTGCGGCTTGTTGACGACGGCGCGCGCGATGGCCACGCGCTGCTGCTCGCCTCCGGACAGCTGGTGCGGCAGGCGCTTGCCCTTGCCCTCGAGCCCGACCATCTCGAGCGTCTCGGGGACGAGCTGGCGGATGGCCGACGAGGGCTTGCCGATGACCTGGAGGGCGAAGGCGACGTTCTGGTCGACGGTCTTGCCCGGCAGCAGGCGGAAGTCCTGGAACACCGCACCGATCTCGCGGCGGAAGCGCGGGACCTTGCGCGCGGACAGCGAGCCGAGGTCCTGGCCCGCCACGAGCACCGTCCCGGACGTCGCCCGCTCTTCTCGCAGCGCGAGGCGCAGCATCGTGGACTTGCCGGAGCCCGAGGGCCCCACGACGAAGACGAACTCGCCGCGCTCGATGTTGACGTTGACGTCGTCGAGAGCTGGACGGGTCGACCTCGGGTAGACCTTGGTGACGTTGTCGAAGCGAATCATCGCTGGGGGGAGGCCTCACGGCTCGGGGGCAGGATCCACGTCGAGCATAGGTTCCGCACCTGTGCCGGCGTGGCACCACCGCCAGAGACGGCGTGTGACCCTGCCCGGATTGCACCATGTCCCCCGGGACAGCCGAGCGGTACGACATGGGGATCTCACCGCCAAGCGGGATCGCACAGGCCTTGGGGCCCCGCGCATCCCCGCTCCTGCGGGTGAGGGAGGCGGGAGCCTCGACCTCGGCGCGCTGAAGGGCCGGCCCTCACGATCGTGCGTCATGCCTATGGCGACAGCACCGGCTACATCTTCGTCGTCGCCGCGGTCATCACGGTCGTCACCCTGGTGCGGTGGCGTTCGTGCCGCACACGCCCCTGCGCACGACCGTCGCGATGCACGACGAGAAGGACCCCTCGGGATCGAGCATCCCGTCGACTGAACGAGCACAGCCACCGCTCGTTGCCGATCGAGAGAAGACGACGTCCCGCTCCCCTCCGGTGGAAGCGGGACGTCGTCCCCTCTCGACTGGTTGCTCCGACGTCAGAGGGCGCAGGTGTGGAGCAGGTCCCCTGAGGTCGGCCGCGGGACGGTCGCGTCGGCGGGCGGCGCGGTGCCGTCCTCGACCCAGGCCGTCAGGGCGTCGAAGCCGGTGCGGGCGCACGGCAGGAGCGGGCGCAGCCTGTCCGGGAACGCCGGAACGAGCGCATCGGTGTGGGTCCCGTCGGCGACGCGGTAGTAGCGGTGCATCGCACCGGCTCCCGCGTCCTCGACGAGCTCGTCGTAGACGTCCGAGTCCGTGCCGATCGGCAGCAGGGTGTCCATCGTCCCGTGGACGGTGATGAGCGGCTTGCCGATCCTGCCGGTGAGCTCGACGGAACGCATCGCCTCCTTGACCTCGGCCGGACGACTCGCGTAGTCGTAGTCGGCGTCGCACTGCGGCGTGCCGCTGGCGCAGTAGGGCGTCCCCGCCTTCGTGGCACCGTCGAACTCCGGGTCGAACTCCTCGCGGTAGATCCGCTGCGTGAGGTCCCAGTAGACCTGGTGGTGGAACGGCCACAGGAACTCGCTGCCCGGGGCGAAGCCGGCCGCGATCATCGCGGCGTGCGCCTCGGGACTGCCGGTCGCGGCATACGAGGGGTAGTGCTTGAGCGCCGTCGGGAGGTAGGTGAGCAGGTTCGGTCCGTCGGCCCGGAAGAGCGTGCCCTCCCAGTCGAGACCGCCGTCGTAGAGGTCGGGACGGTTCTCGAGCTGCCAGCGGACGAGGTAGCCGCCGTTGGAGATGCCGGCCATCCATGTGCGCTGCGGGGCCTTGGCGCTCACCTGCCTGAGCACCTTCTTGGTGGCGAGCGTGAGCTCGGTGACGCGCGAGTTCCACTCTCGGACACTGCCGCCCGGAGTGGAGCCGTCGTCGAAGAAGTTGAGGCCGATGTTGCCCTTGTCGGTGCTCGCGAACGCGTAGCCCTGGGCGAGCACCCAGTCGGACCAGATGAAGTCGTTGGCGTACTGGGTGCGGTTGCCCGGCGCGCCGGTGACGACGAGCCCGCCGTTCCAGTCGTCCGGGATGCGGATGACGAACTGGCTGTCGTGGTTCCAGCCGTTGTTGGTGTTCGTCGTCGAGGTGTCGGGGAAGTAGCCGTCGACCTGGATGCCCGGGACCCCGGTCGGGTTGACCGTGCCGGGCGTGTGCAGGCCGGCGTAGTCAGCCGCTCGGGTGTGCCCGGAGGCGACGGTACCGGCCGTGGTGAGGTCGTCGAGGCAGGCGACCTTCTGCATCTCGGCGCCGGGCACCGCGATCTTGGACTGGCGGGCGCAGTGCCCACCGCCGGGCTTGTCGGTCTGCTTGTCGGCCGAGGCCTGTGGGGCAGCGACCGTGAGGGTGGCTGCCGCGGCGAGGGCGGCCACGGCCGCCAGAACTGTGCGAGGAGACGTCGTTGTCGGGCGCATGGGGGTCAGCATCCACGCGGCGGGCCTCCGCTCCCATGTGCCGTGGACCCACTCCCCCGACGGGCGCGTGTGCGCTCGTCCCGCTCAGCGCTGGGCGGAGTAGAGGATGTCGCGCAGGGTGCGGGTCACGAGGTCGGCAGCGGCGAGCGCGTCGTCCTTCGGCAGGTATGCCGTGTCGGTCACGTCGTCGGGGTACCACCGGTTCCAGACCCTCTCCTCCATGGAGATCGGACCGGGACGGCGCCATCCGAGGGCCTCCAGGGCGGCGTCCTCGGGCTCGGTGAAGAAGAACAGGCCACCGAAGTCCTCACTGCCGACCATCTCGACCACGGCGTGGTGCTCGTCGCGGCGCACCCGCACCCACGGCTCGACGTCCTCGTAGCGGGCAGGGATGAGGCCGAACGCCCGGGCCTTGCGCACCTGGTGCGGCCGGGCGAGCTCCGGGACCGTGATGGTCACGTCCTCGCCGTCGTCGAGCGAGCGGATCCGGGCCGCGAGGTCACGCGACCAGGCAGCCCAGTCGTCCGGCCCCTCGGAAGGGAGCTGCACGGCATACGTCATGTCTGTTCGTCCTGAATCGCGCTGTCCCGCAGGGGAACTCAGGCCTCGGCCTTGCGCTCGGCGATCTGCCAGCGGATACCGGCCTCGATGAAGCCGTCGATGTCGCCGTCGAAGACCGCAGACGGGTTGCCCGTCTCGAACTCGGTCCGGAGGTCCTTGACCATCTGGTACGGGTTGAGGACGTAGGACCGCATCTGGTCGCCCCACGACGCCTTGACGTCACCGGCCATGTCCTTGCGGACGGCGGCCTCCTCGGCGCGCTTGAGGAGGAGCAGCCTCGACTGCATGACGCGCAGGGCGGCGGCGCGGTTCTGGATCTGGGACTTCTCGTTCTGCATCGAGACGACCGTGCCGGTCGGGATGTGCGTCATGCGCACGGCCGAGTCGGTCGTGTTGACCGACTGGCCACCGGGGCCGGAAGAGCGGAACACGTCGATCTTGAGGTCGTTGTCGGGGATCTCGATGCTGTCGGTCCCCTCGATGAGCGGGATGACCTCGACGGCGGCGAAGCTCGTCTGGCGACGGCCCTGGTTGTCGAACGGGCTGATTCTGACGAGGCGGTGGGTGCCGCCCTCGACCGAGAGGTTGCCGAAGGCGTACGGCACGTTGACCTCGAAGGTCGCGGACTTGATGCCGGCCTCCTCGGCGTAGGACGTGTCCATGACCTTGGTCGGGTAGCCGTGGCGCTCGGCCCAGCGCAGGTACATGCGCATGAGCATCTCGGCGAAGTCGGCGGCGTCGACGCCACCGGCGCCGGAGCGGATCGTCACGACGGCCTCGCGCTCGTCCCACTCACCGCTGAGCAGGGTGCGGACCTCGAGCTCGCCGACGGCCTTCTTGACCTTGACGAGCTCCTTCTCGGCCTCGGCGAGGGTCTCGGCGTCGTTCTCCTCCTGGCCCATCTCGACGAGGGCCTCGAGGTCGTCGACGAGGGTGTCCATGCCGGTGACCCGCTCGTACTCGGACTTGGCGCGGGAGAGCGCGGAGGTGACGGCCTGCGCCTTCTCCTGGTCGTCCCAGAGGTCGGGGGCCGCGACCTGCGTCTCGAGGTCGTCGATGCGCGCCTGGAGCGCGGTCAGGTCGGTGACGTCACGCACGGACGTCATCGTCGTGCGCAGGTCCTTGATCTCTTGCTGGAAGTCGGTGGCCACGAGAGCCAAGCCTACGTGCCCGTATGCCGTGCGCTCACCGCGCGCAGCCGTCGGCACCCTCGTCCGGCCGCGCCCGAGGGGTGGTCCCGGGTGGCCGACCCTGCTCCGGCCACCCGGCACCGTCCCCGCTGGTCACATCTCGAACTCGACTCCGCAGGTGTCGTAGGCACCGAGGATGGCACCGCCGTAGGCCGGGAAGATGTGGTCGATGCCGCGGCCGTCGTCGACGTTGCCGCCACCGATCACCCCGTCCTTGCCTGCGCGGATCTTGATCGTGAAGGACTCGGGGACTCCGCTCTCCGCGAGCTCGGCGAGCACACACTCGCCCGCTGCCGCGTCGTACATGCCGTCCGCCACCTCCTCGGCGATGATGTCGGCCACCACGAGGGTGAACCAGGCCTGGGACTTCGAGCCGGCCATCGTGTTGCCCTGCTCGGAGCGGTTCGCGTTGAAGCACTCGTGGGCAGCGGCGGTGGTGGCGGTGGCCAGGCCGAGGGCTGCGGTCAGCGCGACGGACTTGACCAGGCGTGAGGCGAAGTGATGCATGACGGATCCCCTTCTGGAGCACCGCCGTGGTGACGGGAGCGCCACCTGCGTATCCGACAGAGCTCCTGTCGGCTGAGTGTTCTCCTCGGCCCTGCCGGCTGTCCGGGGAATGGTGCCGAATCCGGTGACACGAGCGGATGAACTTTCGCTCGCCCGGACGGGCTATTGCTTTCGACCAGGGAGCGTCCGGTCGAGGACGACGGCGCCCCGGGTGAGCGCCAGAAGGAGGACGGCCACGCCCGCGCAGGCGAGCAGCGCCTGGGGGTATCCGTGGAGCCCGACGTCGAGGAACGGGTACGGGTACCAGCCGGCCGAGGCGCCGCGGACCAGCGTGTAGGCGAGCCACGCGACCGGGTAGACCAGCGAAGGCAGCAGCAGCCGGCTCTCCGCCCTGCCCCGCGGACCGAACGCGAGCCAGCCGACCACCGCGAGCACCGGGACGACGACGTGAAGCAGCTTGTCGGCGACGTAGTCGGCGCCGCTCAGGTCGAGCAGCGGCCGGAGCAGGAACCAGTGCACGAGTCCGGTCACGGTGATGCCGACGATCGCGTTGAGCCGCAACACCTTCCACCACGTCGGGTAGGCGTTCTGGCCGAGCGCCAACGAGGTCGTGGTGAGGGCCACGAGCAGGTTGGTGAGCACCGTGAAGTAGGAGATGAACCGGACGAGCCGGGTGCCGAGCGCAGGCGGCGTGACCTCGTCGAGGACCACTCCCCCACGCACCACGAGGACGAGCTGGAGCAGCAGCGCTGCCCACGCAACGACGGCGGTGAGGATGTGCCAGGAGCGGGCCAGCCGCGCGGTGTCCACCGGCTCATCATGGCCCCCTGCCGGCGCCGGAGCCCGCAACCACGTCGAATGTGAGCGAGCCCTCCAGTCAGTCGAGGTCGGCCCGAGCTCTCGACGCGACGGTGATCGTGACGCCGTCACCGAGCAGCCACCCCACCAGGGGGACCTTCGCGACGCAGGACATCTGGACGACGGCGAGCTCGCCGTCGGGCGTGCCGCTGTCGGCGCCGAGCCCCCACGTCACCATGGTCTGGGGCACGGGTCGCCTCGCGACATAGTCGGCCGCGGCCTCGCGGACGGTGGTGTCGCTCAGCGGGACCGCGTCGCCGACACCCCTTTGGTATGCCGTGTCGTCCAGTGCGTTCGCAGCCGCCAGCGCCGCGCCGTCTGCCACGTCGAGCAGCTGCATCCGCGACAGGTGCACCGAGGTCACGGCGACGACCCCGGTGACGAGCAGGGTGCAGACCATCGTCAGGACGAGGATGAGGAGCATGACTCGGCCTTCCTCGTCGCGCCGAGGCCCGCTGTGCCGCAGTGGGATCGGTCCGGGAGCAAGCCGGGTACTCATGGTGCGCCCCGGAAGCGGTCGACCGTCGAGAGGTGGCTCGCGGTGAGCGGGATCTCCAGCGGCACGACGTCACGGGCGAAGGCCGGGATGAGCGGCAGCGGCACGGTGACGCGGGTCGTGGTCTCGACGCGGGCGTCGGGGGTCAGGCAGGGCGAGGTCGAGCAGGTGATGTCGAGCGAGCCCATCCCCCCGAAGCCTTGGTCACCGAACGCGACCTCCGACGCTGCCCTGGCCCGAGCCGCGGCGTCCTCGCCCGCCGCTGCGGTGACGAAGGCCCGGCCCGCCTCACGCGCTGCCGTGGTCACGGCATACGAGCCCGCCTGGACCCGAGCCAACGACATCACGAGGTAGACCAACGGCACCATCATGAGGACCCCGAGGAAGACGAACTCGACGATCGCGCTCCCCTCCTCACCTCGCACGCGCGTCCACCGCGCCCGCCAGCTCACTGTCGCTCCAGGAACGCACGGCCGGTGACGTCGAACCGACCATCCGGGCCGAGCAACCCGATGACCGGGAACGGTGCTCGCACGTGGACCTCGACGACCTGCACTCCCCCGACCGTGTGGGTGCCGACCGTGACGTCCTCGGCATAGGCGTCGGACAACGAGGCCGCGATGAGCTCGCGGGTCCGCCCGGCGCCCAGGCCCGGGTCGGCGTCCGCCCGGGCTCCCAGTCGGGCGCCCTCGCTCGCGCACGAGATGAGGGTGTTGCGGATGTGCAGGACGAGCCCGAGCTGGAACACCGCCAGGAAAAGGAACACGACGAGCCCCGAGACCATGACGAACTCCGCCACGGCCGACCCGCGCTCGCCGCGACGGGCGAACCGGCTCACGTCACCGTCCGACGCTGCTCATCGCGCGCTGGAACATCGCCTGGAGCTGGTCCTCGGCGACCGTCCAGATGACCGCCACGAGCCCCGCCGTCATCAGGGTGATGAGGACCCAGCCCGGGACGTCACCGCGTTCGCGGCGCCGAACGGCCCCGTCGACAAGGTCTTGGGCCGCCAGCTGTGCCCGGACGAGAGATCGAGTGATCGTGTGCATGGCCATGCCTTTCGGAAGGTGTCACATCGTGAAGTTGAGGAACGAGAAGCCGGGGAACACGGCGAACAGGACTGTCACGGGGAGCACGAGAAAGACGACGGGCACCATCATGAGAATCTCCTTCTTGCCCCCGGCCTCCATGACGAGGCGTCGTCCCTCCTCGCGCACGTCCTGGGCCTGGGCCCGCAGGACGTCGGCGAGCGGGGTGCCGCGCTCAACGGCGATGACGATGCCGTCGACGAACCGGGTGAGGCTCATCAGGCCGGTCCGGTCGGCGAGCCCCTGCAGGGCGACCGGCAGGCTGGCACCGGCTCGCGCATCGGCGAGGCACCGGCGCAGCTCGTCGGAGAGCTCCCCGCGTGAGAGGCGGCAGACCCGTTCGAGCGCACCCACTGCGCCCTCGCCCGCGCCGACGGCCAGAGCGAGCAGCTCGGCCACGGTGGGGAACTCAGCGAGCATCCGCTGCTCGCGCCTGGTGGCACGGTGGCTGAGGAACCAGTCGGCTCCTGCAAACCCGGAGACGGCGCCGATGCCGGTGAGCAGCACGACGAGGACCGGGCTCGACCCGCGAGTCAGCGCCGAGAGCGTCCCGAGCGCCAACATCAGTGAACCGCCGCTGACACCCCAGATCACCTGCTGGGCCCGGAACCGTTCGACGTCCGGCGCGAGACCGGCCCGCAACAGCCGCTGGCGCACCGATGCGGCGCCGCCCATGAGTCGCTCGACGTGCCCGCCGAGCTCACCGACGAGCGGCGCGAAGAGCGTGGCGACGACCCCCTTGGCCGGCGTGTCGTTCGTGAGGAGGTTCGAGGGCCGCGGCGTGTCCTTGAGGTAGGGAAGAACCCGGCCAGCGAGTCCAGCCTGTCGATGCCGCGGCAGGCCGCGCCAGACCAGCAGCAGGCCGAGACCCGTCAGCAGGCCGAGCACGGCACCCGAGCGCGCGAGGTCGGTCATCGCAGCACCCGTTCGTCCTCGGGCAGGCGGCCGATGCGCAGCATGAGCCAGTAGGCGACACCGGTGACGACCGCGCCGCCGAGGAGCACCATCGCCCCTGTCGCCGAGGAGTACGCCTGGACCGACTCGGGCCGCGTGGACAGCATCGCGAGGACGATCCAGGGAGCGGCGACCGCGAGGCGCGCGGCGCTGACCGTCCACGACTGGCGCGTCTCGAGCTCGGACCGAGTGCGTGAGTCCTCACGCAGGAAGACCGACAGGGTTCGCAGCAGCCGACCGAGGTCGCTGCCGCCGACCTCGCGGGCGATCCGCAGGGACTCTATGAGCCGGTCCCCGACGGGGTCGCTCAGGCGCTCCTTGAGCCGGTCGAGGCAGTCGTGGAACCGGCCCGTGATGCGGTAGTCCTGCGCGAACGCCTGGAATGCCGGTCGCAGCTCCTCGGGTCCGCGCACCCCGAGCTGCGACACCGCCTCCGGGAGCGACATGCCCGCCCGCACCGCCGAGGTGATGTTGTCGACGGCGTCGGGCCACAGGTCACGGAGCCGGTTGCGTCGCTGGCGGGCGCGCATCCGCACCAACGCGTACGGCGCCCACGCCGCCATGAGAGCGAAGCAGAACGCGATCGCCGGAACGCCGACCACGGCATACACGAAGAGGAAGACGAGCAGGAGCGCTGCCGAGCAGCCGACGAGGAGCGTGCGCGGAGTGATCGTCGGGTAGCCGGCTTGCACGAGGTCGTCCCGCAGGCGGCGGATGAGCGCAGGCGGCTCCGGCTGCCGGTCCGGGTCCACCTCGCGCACCCAGAAGCTCCACCAGATGCAGAACAGCCCGGTGCCGAACAGGAGGCCAAGGGCGATCCCGGTCACGCCGGCGCCTGAGCGAGCAGAGCGGGCAGGTCGTAGCCGGCGCGCTCGAAGCGGTCTCGGTGTGGCGGGTAGCCGTCGGCCCGCACGAGCTCGCCACCACGCTGGACGAAGAGGTCGGCGATCTCGACGACGTCGCCCTCGACCCGGCCCGGCACCGCGGCGATCTCGCGGACGCGCCTCGTCCCGTCGCGTTCCAACGCCGCGTGCACGACGATGTCGATCGAGCCTGCGACCGTCGGCACGACGAAGCGGGACCCGACGTTCTCACCTGCGAGCAGGGGCAGGGTGCACATCTTGGTGATCGCCTCACGCGCGCTGTTGGCATGGATCGTGCACATGCCGGGTAGTCCGCTGTTGAGGGCGATGAGCAGGTCGAGACTCTCGGCCTGACGCACCTCACCGACGATGATCCTCGAGGGGCGCATGCGCAGCGCCTCCTTGACGAGTCGGCGCAACGGCACCTCGCCCGTGCCCTCGAGCGAGGGCTGGCGGCACTGCATCGACGCGACGTCACGCAGCGGGATCTTGAGCTCGAAGACCTCTTCACAGGTGACGACCCGCTCACGCGCCGGGATGGCCGCCGCCAGGCAGTTGAGCATGGTCGTCTTGCCTGCTTGGGTTCCGCCAGCCACGAGCACGTTGAGACCGGAGGCGACCGCGGCCTCGAGGAACGTCGCCGCCTGGCGGGTCATCGTGCCGAGGCGGACGAGGTCGTCGAGGTTGTCGGCCTTGACGATGAACTTGCGGACGTTGACGTGCCAGTGCTCGCGGGTGATGTCGGGGATGACGACGTGCAGGCGCGATCCGTCGGGAAGCACCGCGTCGACGAACGGGCTGGAGAGGTCGACGCGCCGCCCGGAGGACTTGAGCATCCGCTCGACGAGGTCGCGCACCTCGTCGCTCGTCAGGAGCGTGGTCGTCAGCTCCGGCACGCCACCGCGGGCGATGAACACCCGAGTGGGCTCGTTGATCCAGATCTCCTCGACGGTCGGGTCGTCGAAGTACTGCTGCAACGGACCGAAGCCGGCGACGGTGTCCCACACCGACTTCTCGGCCTTGTTCACGTCGCTGAGGACCGGCATGCCGCCGTGCATCGAACGCTGGTCGTAGTCGGCGACGGCGTCGCGCACGAGTCGCTGGACGGCCTTGGGGTCGCGGGCGGGGTCGAGCCCCGATCGCCGGATGAGCTCACGAACTTCCACCTCGACGGTGCGCACGGCATCCATCCCCGGCCCCCTTCCTCCTCTGAAACGCGCCGGCCACCCCGACCCACGCGCTGGTCTCCACCTGATGCCGA
Organism: Knoellia locipacati; assembly: GCF_044791685.1. Classification (GTDB taxonomy): domain Bacteria; phylum Actinomycetota; class Actinomycetes; order Actinomycetales; family Dermatophilaceae; genus Knoellia; species Knoellia locipacati_A. Next base: position 2,925,431 of record NZ_CP087730.1, on the reverse strand, counting down.
CGACCTCGGCAGCAGCCATGGAAGCAGAACCCGCCACGAGGGCCGGAGAGTTTTCCACAGCTCCCCCGAGCGCATCCCAGACAGAGGGTAGCCAGCCGCGTGAACCCCCACCACTCGAGAACCGTTGGACACATCGAGCCGTCGCCACGCCACCCAAGCGCGATCGAGATGACTAGGGTTTGAAGGCATGGGTCGACCAACGGAGGTCACACGGTCCGGCGACGGCGTCGAACGGACCGTGCCACCGGACCCCAGCGACCCGAGAAACCTCAAGGACCGCGAGGACCGCGAGGACCCAAACGCTCGCGAGGACGCCGACGACCCGGCTCTCACGACCGAACGCACGGCCAACGTCGACGAGCTCATCGGCGAGTACGACGAGGAGCGCCCCGGCCGCCGCCTCTCCCCCCGGCTCGACCACGTGCTCACCGCAGTCTGCTTCGCGGTGTCGATGTTCGTGCTCTACCAGGTGTTCTCGCCGCTGCGGCAGGGCGGGCAGTACTACCTCATCCTCTTCCTCGCGGCCGTTCTGCCGCTGGTCTTCGTCTGCTACCGCGCGACCCGCCGCCGCGGAGCACGCACCCGCACCACCCAGCCCGACGGCAGCCAGGGCGACGACAACCCGGGCATCCTCGACTGGGCCCTTGCAGCCCTCGCGCTCATCGTCTGCCTCTACCCCGTGCAGCCGTTCACCATCGGCGACGGCGGTGGCGGCTTCAACGCCTTCCTCGACCGCCAGGGCTCGCTCGGCGCGGTCGACGTCGCCATGGGCACCCTCCTCATGCTCCTCATCCTCGAGGCCTGCCGGCGCACCACCGGCCTCGTCCTGCCCATCGTCTGCGCCGTGTTCTTCGCCTTCGCCTACTACGGCGGCTTCCTTCCTGTCTCGTGGACCCTCAGCCACGCGGGCATGAACTTCGGCGACATCATCAACGGCTTCTACAACGACGCGTCCGGCTTCTTCGGCATCCCCCTCGACGTGGCCGCGACGTACATCGTCCTCTTCACGATCTACGGCGCCGTCCTCGAGGCGACCGGGGCAAGCCGCTTCTTCATCGACATCTCGTTCGCCGCGTTCCGCAAGAGCTCGTCGGCACCGGGCCGCACCGTCGCCCTGAGTGGCTTCCTCCTCGGCACCGTCAGCGGCTCGGGCACCGCAACCGCCGTGAGCCTCGGGTCGGTCTCGTGGCCGATCCTCAAGAAGGCCGGCTACCCCCGCGAGGCCGCCGGCGGCATGCTCGCCGCGGCCGGTATCGGCGCGATCCTCTCGCCCCCGACCCTCGGCGCGGCGGCGTTCATCATCGCCGAGTACCTCGGGGTCAACTACCTCCAGGTCCTCTTCTGGGCCACTGTCCCGACGCTCCTCTACTACCTCGGGATCATCCTCGCCGTGGAGATGGACGCCCGGAAGTTCGGCGCCCACGAGGTCCACATCGCCACCCGCAGCGCCCTCCAGCTGCTCCTGCGGTTCGGCTACCACTTCCTCTCGCTCTTCGTCATCGTCGCCTTCCTCGCACTGGGCATCCCGCCGTTCAAGGCGGTCGTCTACGCGACCGCGGTCGCCGCGCTCTTCGGTCTCGTCGAGCGCCTCGTCTCCGGTCGCGACCCGCTCGACCCCGACGCCGAGCGCTGCCCGCTCCCCGAGGCCATGCGCCTGTATGCCGTGGAGCTCTATCGCGGTCTCGCCATGGGTGTGCGTTCGGTCCTGCCCGTCGCGTCCGTCTGCGCCGCGGCCGGCATCATCACCTCGGTCATCGTCAAGACCGGCATCGGGCAGTCGCTGGCCTCGATGCTCGTCTCGGCGGCGCAGGCGATCACGAGCAACGAGACCGGGGTCCTCGTCCTCACCGCCGTCTTCGCAGCCGTTGCCATCGCCGTGCTCGGCCTCGCCGTCCCGGTCACCGCGTCGTTCATCATTGCGTGGGTCGTCATCGGCCCCGCACTGCAGACCCTCGGCGTCAGCGCCCCCGAGACGGCGATGTTCATCTTCTACTACGCCGTCCTCTCCGAGGTGTCCCCGCCGACCGCCCTCGCCGCCGTCGCCGCGTCGGCCATCACCGGCGGCGACGCCATCAAGACGATGTGGCACGCGTGGAAGTACACCCTCCCGGCCTTCCTCGCCCCGCTCGCGTTCGTCATCACCGACAACGGCTCGCACCTGCTCATGCAGGGCGACGTCCTGTCGATCATCTGGACGACGCTCGTGTCGATGCTCGCCGTCGCCGCCCTCGCGCTCGTCACCGGTGGCTGGCTCTTCGGTCCCGTCAAGCCCGTCGTCCGGGCCCTCTGCATCCCTGCCGCCGGCCTCCTGCTCTACCTGCAGCCGTTCTCGATCGGGGTCGGCCTCGTCTTCCTCGTCGCCGCCGTGGCCCTCGCGTGGTTCACGAAGGCGAGCCCACGGCATACGCCCACAGCTGACGCACGCACCACAACACTGGAGGAAAAAGCATGAGTCGCAACAGAGTTCGCACATCCGTCGTCGCGGTCGCCGCCACGGCCGCGCTCGCCCTCGCGGGGTGCGGTGGCAAGCAGGACCGCACGAGCGACACCGCGGCGAGCGGCTCGGCGGGGGGTGACGGCTGCACCGCGAGCGCCGGGCAGATCACCATCGCGACGGGCAACAGCACGGGCGTCTACTACGCCCTCGGCGGTGGACTCGCCCAGGTGATCAGCGCCAACACCGAGCTCAAGGCGACCGCGGCCGAGACCGGGGCGTCGGTGCAGAACATCCAGCAGCTCGTCGACAAGAAGTACGACATCGCGTTCTCGCTCGCCGACACCGCCGCCGACGCCGTCACCGGCAAGGGCGCGTTCGAGGGTAAGCAGGCCGACGTCAAGGCGCTCGCGCGGATCTACTCGAACTACACCCAGGTCGTCGTCTCCAAGAAGTCCGGCATCACCAAGGTCGAGGACTTCAAGGGCAAGCGTATCTCCACAGGGTCGCCGAAGTCGGGCACCGAGGTCATGGCCAACCGGCTCATTAAGGCTGCGGGGCTCGACCCGGCCAAGGACGTGCAGGCGCAGCGGCTCGACCTCACCAAGACGGTCGACGCCATGAAGGACGGCAGCATCGACGGGCTCGTGTGGTCCGGCGGCCTGCCCACGGGCGGCATCACCGACCTCATGACGGCGATGAAGGATCAGGTGCAGTTCGTCGACATCACCCCCCTGCTGCCGAAGCTCAAGGAGGTCAACGAGGTCTACGCCGAGGACGTCATCCCCGCCGCGACCTACAAGACGGCGGCCGACGCCAAGACGATCGTCGTGCCCAACCTTCTGCTCGTCCGCTCGGACATGTCCGACGCCAACGCGTGCGCCCTGACCAAGGTGCTCTTCGACAAGAAGGCAGACCTCGAGAAGGTGCACCCGGCAGCCAAGGACCTCGACCCGGCGACGGCGAAGGAGTCCGCACCCGTCGAGCTGCACCCCGGCTCGCAGAAGGCTCTGGACTCCCTCGGCTGAGCGCGGCTCCGTGGGCAAGGTCTTCGCCCGGCCCTTGGTGCTGCTCCCGCTCGGCGTCGTCCTCCTCGTCATCGGTCTCCTGACGGCCCTCAACGCCGTCGGCGCCGCTCGGTGGGGAGGCGTCGTCGCAGAGGGCCGGGCGTGTGGTGGTGAGGTCCGTGGGATGTGCGTCGTCCGCACCGACGTGACCTTCGACGGGCCCCGCTACTCACGGCGCCAGGCCGGCGACGAGTGGGAGCTCGAACCGGCGTCAGGGCGCGCCCGCGAGGTGTCCCTGCCCGACCGCGCCTCCAGCCGGCTCCGCGACGCCGAGGTCACCCGGGGCGTCATGCTCTCGCAGCCCGATGGCGACGTCGTCGGGCTCGAGGCCGGGGGCGAGCGGCTCGCCACGACGTGGACCGGGACCTACGGAGTGCTCCAGCGGGTCGGGCTCGGGCTCATGGCTCTCGGCCTCGGCGCCGGGCTCGTCGTCGTGGCCCTGCGGATGCGCCGCTCGACCGGCTGGTCGGGACACGAGCCGGTGCGCAAGCACGGCTCGGTGGCCGTGGCCCTGCCCGTCGTGGTCGGCTTCGTCCTCTGGATGCTGCCGCGCTTCCTCTGGTGAGCACGGTGGCCGCCCGGCCCGACCGAGGCCGGACTCGACCCGACAAAGGGGCGCCTCACCGGAGTTGGCAATCCGGGTGAAGCGCCCCTTTATCGGGTCACCCGATCATGCGGCGGCCGGTAGGAGGGGAAGACGGTGGGGGTCAGGCGGTGGCGACCAGGCCGAGGCTCGCCGGTGACGCCAGACCGGGGTGCTTCGGGACCACGCGCACGGTGTAGCCGAACGCGCCGCTCGTCTTGAGGGTGAGCTCACCGGAGAACTGGTGGCGCCCCTGCTCGTAGGTCTCCGAGTGCTGGAGCGGCATCGTCGTCACGTCGTGCAGCTCGTCGCCACGGTGGTTGGTGCGGCCGTACGCGACCTGCACCTCGACCTCGTCGGGCGACAGCTCGCCGAGCGACACGTAGGCACCGACGTGCAGCGTCTCGCCGATCTGCGGGCTGTCACCGAGCCCGGAGGACTCGACGTGGTCGACGTGGACCTTGTCCCAGCCCCCGCGGATCTTCGACTTGTATGCCGCGAGGTCCCGTGCACCGGCGAAGTCACCCTCGCGCAGGGCCCAGCCGGAGCGTGCCGCCGGGACGTAGAGGCGCTCGGTGTACTCGCGCACCATCCGGCTCGCACGAACCTTGGGCCCGAGGGTCGACACGGTGTGCATGACCATCGCGAGCCAGTTCTGCGGGAGCTTGTCCTCGTCGACGTCGTAGAACCGCGGTGCTACCTGGTTCTCGATGAGGTCGTAGAGCGCGGCCGCCTCGATGTCGTCACGCCGGTCGGGGTCCTCGACGCCGTCGGCGGTCGGGATCGCCCAGCCGTTGTTGCCGTCGAACCACTCGTCCCACCACCCGTCGAGGATCGAGAGGTTGAGGGCGCCGTTGAGCGCGGCCTTCATGCCCGACGTGCCCGACGCCTCGAACGGACGGAGCGGGTTGTTGAGCCAGACGTCGCAGCCCGGGTAGAGGTGCTGGGCCATCGCGATGTCGTAGTTCGGGAGGAACGCGATGCGGTGGCGCACCTCGGGGTCGTCCGTGAACTTGATCATCTGCTGGATGAGCTGCTTGCCGGTCTCGTCGGCCGGGTGCGACTTGCCCGCGATGACGATCTGGATGGGGCGCTCGGGGTCGAGCAGCAGCCTCTTGAGGCGGGCCGGGTCGCGCAGCATGAGCGTGAGGCGCTTGTAGGTCGGGACACGCCGGGCGAAGCCGATGGTCAGGATGTCGGGGTCGAGGATCGAGTCGGTCCAGCCGAGCTCGGCCGAGGACGCGCCCCGCTTGATCCACGACGCACGCATCCGGGCCCGCGCCTCGCGCACGAGCTGCTCGCGCAGCTCACGCTTCGTGGCCCAGACCTCGTCACGCGGCAGGTCGGCCATGGCGTTCCAGGACTCGGTGCTGTCGAGGACGGTCGTGTCGATGTTGACAGTGTCGGAGTGGCGGTCGGCCAGCTCGTAGACCTTGCGGTCCACCCACGTCGGACCGTGGACACCGTTGGTGATGCTCGTGATCGGCACCTCGTCGGCGTCGAAGCCCGGCCACAGCCCGTCGAACATGTCGCGGCTCACGACACCGTGGAGCTGCGAGACGCCGTTGGCTCGCTGGGCGATGCGCAGGCCGAGGACGGCCATGTTGAAGACCGCGGGGTCCCCGCCCTCGTAGGTCTCGGCACCGAGCGCGAGCAGGCTGTCGATCGGCACACCGGCGGGTGCGAGGTCGCCGCCGAAGTAGATCTCGATGAGACGGCGCTCGAACCGGTCGATGCCGGCGGGCACGGGCGTGTGCGTCGTGAAGACGGTCGCGGCACGGACGGCCTCGAGCGCGTCGTCGAAGCCGAGGCCCTCGTCGGTCACGAGCTCGCTGATCCGCTCAACCGCGAGGAAGCCGGCGTGGCCCTCGTTGGAGTGGTAGACGTCCGGCGTGGGCGCACCGCTGAGCCGCGACCACAGGCGCAGGGCGCGAACGCCGCCGATGCCGAGGAGCATCTCCTGCTGGAGCCGCTGCTCGCCGCCGCCGCCGTAGAGGCGCTCGGTGACCGCGCGGGCCGCGTCGTCGTTGCCGGTGACGTCGGAGTCGAGGAGCAGGAGCGGGACCCGCCCGACCTGAGCACGCCACACCTGGGCCCGCAGCTCGCGGCCGCCCGGGAGGTTGAGGACGATGTGGCTCGGGGTGCCGTCCTCCTCGCGCAGGAGCGACAGCGGCAGGCCGTCTGGGTCGAGGACCGGGTAGTCCTCCTGCTGCCAGCCGTCGCGGTTGAAGCTCTGGCGGAAGTAGCCGGTCTTGTAGAACAGGCCGACGCCGACGATCGGCACGCCGATGTCGGAGGCCGACTTGAGGTGGTCGCCGGCGAGGATGCCGAGGCCACCGGAGTACTGCGGCAGGGCCGCGGCGATGCCGTACTCGGGGCTGAAGTAGGCTATGGCCGACGGTGCACCGGCGTCGCCCTGCTCGGCGGCCCACTGCTGGTACCAGCGGTCGTCCCCGAGGTAGCGGTCGAGGGCCTGCTTGGCCTCGTCGACGCGCGCCACGAAGCCGTCGTCGGCCGCGAGGGCGTCGAGCTCCTCGACAGTCGTCGCCGAGAGCATGGCCACCGGGTCGGCGCCGACGGAGGCCCACCGCTCGGGGTTGATGCTCTCGAAGAGGTCGCGCAGCGGCGGGTGCCAGCTCCAGCGCAGGTTCATCGCGAGGTCGCCCAACGCGGCGATGCGGGCGGGCAGGACGGGGCGCACGCTGAAGCGGCGGATGGCCTTCACGAGGCGTCACCCTAAGTCACGAGGGCTCGTGATGGAAACGTTTACCCAGCCCAGTCCACGACAGGGACCGACAACTCGTGCACGAGGGCAGCGGGACGATAGCGTCGGCCTGTGACCGCAACGCCGCTGAGCACTCCTCCCCAGTCCCCCATCGGCCGAATCCCCGTTCTCGATGTGACGCCACTCGTCGACGGAGGCGCGCGACCCACGAAATGCGTGGTGGGAGAGCAGTTCCTCGTCACCGCGACGGTCGTGCGCGAGGGTCACGACGCCGTCGGTGCGTCCGTCGTCCTCACCGACCCCGACGGCGTCGACCACCCCTCCCCGATGATCTGCACCAACCCCGGGCTCAACGCCTGGGAGGCCGTCGTGTCCGCCGATCGTCCCGGCATGTGGACATTCCGGATCGAGGGCTGGTCGGACCCGTTCGGCACGTGGGAGCACGACGCCACGATCAAGATCCAGGCCGACGTCGACACCGACCTCATGCTCGCCGAGGGCGCCCAGCTCCTGGCGCGCGCGCTCGGGTCCGAGGGGCGCACCGCCGCCGGACGCGCCGTCATCGAGGGCGGCCTCACCGCACTGCGTGACGAGGACCGCCCCCCGCAGGTCCGCCTGTCGGCGGTGACGCACGGGCCGGTCCACGACGAGCTGGCCGGCACCCCGGTGCGCGACATGGTCAGCCCGAGCACGGCATACCCGCTGCTCGTCGAGCGTGAGCTCGCACTGACCGGCGCCTGGTACGAGTTCTTCCCCCGGAGCGAGGGTGCGCTCTACGACGAGGAGACCCACACGTGGCGCTCCGGCACCCTGCGCACGGCCGCCAAGCGGCTCACCGCCGTCGCCGGCATGGGCTTCGACGTCATCTACCTCACCCCGATCCACCCGATCGGCCAGGCCGCCAAGAAGGGCCCGAACAACACCCTCGACGCCGGCCCCGAGGACCCGGGCAGCCCCTACGCCATCGGCTCCCCCGACGGCGGGCACGACGCCATCCACCCCGACCTCGGCACGTTCGAGGACTTCGACGCCTTCGTCGCCGAGGCGCGGCGGCTCGGGCTCGAGGTCGCCATGGACATCGCGCTGCAGTGCTCCCCCGACCACCCGTGGGTCCAGGAGCACCCCGAGTGGTTCACGACCCGCGCCGACGGCACGATCGCCTTCGCCGAGAACCCGCCGAAGAAGTACCAGGACATCTACCCGCTCAACTTCGACAACGACCCAGCGGGCGCCTACGCGGAGATGCGCCGGATGGTCCAGGTCTGGATCGACCACGGCGTCACGCTCTTCCGCGTCGACAACCCGCACACCAAGCCGGTCGAGTTCTGGCAGTGGCTCATCCAGGACGTCGCGCGCGACCACCCCGAGATCATCTGGCTGTCCGAGGCGTTCACGAAGCCGGCGATGATGCGCTCGCTCGCCAAGGTCGGGTTCCAGCAGAGCTACACCTACTACGCGTGGCGCAACACCAAGCCCGAGCTCCAGGAGTACGTCGAGGAGCTGGCCACCGAGACGGCGCACTACATGCGACCGAGCTTCTGGCCGACCACCCACGACATCCTCACGCCCTACATGCAGTTCGGCGGGCCGGCGGCGTGGAAGCTGCGTGCCGCCCTGGCCGGCACCCTCGTCCCGACCTACGGCATCTACGCCGGCTACGAGCTCATGGAGCACGTGGCGCGTCCCGGCGCCGAGGAGCAGATCGACAACGAGAAGTACCAGTACAAGAACCGGCCCTGGGAGGACTTCGAGCCCGGCGGCGCGCGCGAGGGCCAGTCCCTGGCGTGGTACCTCCGTCGGCTCAACGAGATCCGCCGTGGTCACCCGGCGCTGCACTGGCTGCGCAACATCACGTTCCACCACGTCGACGACGAGAACATCATGGCGTTCAGCAAGCGCCGAGTGGTCCCGGCCGAGCCGACGACGGGCGCCCCCGAGCGCGAGGACGTCGTCATCGTCATCGCCAACCTCGACCCGCACAGCACCCGCTGGAGCCGCGTCGTCTTCGACATGCCCTCCCTCGGGCTCCACCCGGACGAGGGATTCCGCGCGCACGACCTCATCACCGACCAGTGGTGGGACTTCCTGCGCGAGAACATGGTCCATCTCGGGCCGGACCACGAGCCGGTCCACATCATCGAGCTGAAGAGGTACTGACACGTGACGGCGACGCAAGGACTCGGACTCCACCAGCCGGGGCTCAAGCACGACCCCGAGTGGTTCAAGACGGCCGTGTTCTACGAGGTCCTCGTGCGCGCGTTCGGGGACTCGAACGGCTCCGGCGCGGGTGACTTCCAGGGCGTGATCAACCGGCTGGACTACCTCCAGTGGCTGGGCGTCGACTGCCTCTGGCTGCCACCGTTCTACGCCAGCCCCCTGCGTGACGGCGGCTACGACATCGCCGACTACACGCAGGTGCTGCCCGAGTTCGGCACGCTGCCCGAGTTCCAGCAGCTCATCACCGAGGCCCACGCGCGTGGCATCCGGATCATCACCGACTTCGTCATGAACCACACGAGCGACCAGCACCCGTGGTTCCAGGCCTCGCGCAGCGACCCCGAGGGCCCCTACGGCGACTTCTACGTGTGGTCCGACACCGACGACAAGTACACCGACGCCCGCATCATCTTCATCGACACCGAGACGTCGAACTGGACCTTCGACCCGATCCGGCGCCAGTTCTTCTGGCACCGCTTCTTCGGCCACCAGCCCGACCTCAACTTCGAGAACCCGGCCGTCCACGACGCGATGTTCGAGGTCGTGCGCTTCTGGATGGACATGGGCATCGACGGCTTCCGGCTCGACGCCGTCCCCTACCTTTACGAGGAGGAGGGCCACAACGGCGAGAACCACCCCAAGACCCACGACTTCCTCGCCAAGCTGCGCACGATGGTCGACGAGGAGTACCCCGGTCGCATCCTGCTCGCCGAGGCCAACCAGCCGCCGGCCGACGTCGTCGACTACTTCGGCACCGAGGACGCCCCCGAGTGCCAGATGTGCTTCCACTTCCCGGTCATGCCGATGCTCTACTACTCGCTGCGCGACCAGCGGGCGCAGCCGATCATCGACGTCCTCGCCGAGACGCCGGACATCCCGGCGGGCACGCAGTGGGGCACGTTCCTGCGCAACCACGACGAGCTCACCCTCGAGATGGTGACTCCGGAGCAGCGGGCGGCGATGTACGGCTGGTACGCCCCCGACCCGCGCATGCGCGCCAACGTCGGCATCCGCCGCCGCCTCGCTCCCCTGCTCGACAACAGCCGCGCCGAGATCGAGCTCATCCACGCGCTCGTCCTCTCGCTGCCGGGCTCGCCGTGCCTCTATTACGGCGACGAGATCGGCATGGGCGACAACATCTGGCTCAACGACCGTGACGCGGTCCGCACCCCGATGCAGTGGACCCCAGACCGCAACGCCGGCTTCTCGGGCGCCGACCCGGGCAAGCTCTACCTGCCCGTCATCTCCTCGCTCGTCTACCACTACAACGGCGTCAACGTCGAGGCGCAGATGGCGACCGGCCACTCGCTCCTGCACTGGCTGCGGGGGATGCTCGGCGTGCGCCGGCTGCACCCCGCGTTTGGCCTCGGCGACTTCGCGATCGCCCCGACCGACAACGAGTCGATCCTCGCCTTCACCCGCTCGTGGACCGGCGACCGCGACCACCCGGGCGAGACGGTGCTCTGCATCAACAACCTCTCGGACAAGCCACAGGCCGCGACCATCCAGGTCCCCGAGGAGCTCGGCGAGAACGAGCTCTTCGACCTCTTCGGTGGCGCCAACTTCCCGTGGATCGCCGCCGACGGCCGGGTCACGATCACGATGGGCAGCCGCGACTTCTTCTGGCTGCGCGTCGGTCAGGAGAGCCGTGGCTGAGCTGCACAAGGGCGCAACGATCACGCCGACCAAGGTCGAGCTCGTCCAGGCGTGGATGGGTTCCCAGCGCTGGTATGCCGCCAAGGGCACCTCTCCCTCGGTGACGCGCCTCGCGTCGTGGAGACTCGGCGACCCCGCCGGTGAGGTCGGCGTCGAGGTGCTCGTCGTCGCGGACACCTCCGGACCCGCACCGGTCGTCTACCAGGTGCCGCTCACCTACCGCGGTGCCCCCCTCGAGGGCGCCGAGCAGGCGCTCGTCGGGACCATGGAGCACTCGGTCCTCGGCCCCCGCTGGGTCTACGACGCACCGCACGACCCCGTGTATGCCGCCCAGCTGCTCGAGCTCGTCCAGGGTCGGGTGCGGGCCGAGTCCACGGCCGCGAACGACGCCTTCGACGACACCGTCGTGGCGACGCCGGGTGCGGCCTGGGACCGCGACGTCCGCGTCGTGGCCTCCAAGGTCCTCTCGGGTGAGCAGTCCAACACCTCGGTCATCCTCGAGTGCGTCGCCGCCGACGGTTCGGCTGTGCCGGTCATCGTCAAGGTCTTCCGGATGCTGTCGACCGGTGAGAACCCCGACGTCGTCCTCCAGTCGGCGCTGCGTGAGGCCGGCTGCGTGCGGGTGCCCGCCGTCGTCGGGTCCGTCGCCGGGCAGTGGCCCGAGCCGGACGCCTCGGGTGAGGCGCCCGCGGAAGGTGGGCGAACGGCATACGGACACTTTGCCTTCGCGCAGGAGTTCCTGCCGGGCGTCGAGGACGCGTGGCGCGTGGCCCTGGCCGCGGTGCGCGAAGGCGAGGACTTCAGCGGTCCGGCGCGCGCGCTCGGCGAGGCGACGGCGGAGGTCCACGCGACCCTCGCGGACGCCCTCGGCACGACACCGACGAGCCCCGAGCTCGCCCGCGAGATCCTCGACGAGATGCGTCAGCGCTACGCGGCCGCCGCGGCCGAGGTGGTCGCTCTCCATGACCACGAGGACGCCGTCTCGGCGATCCTCGACGCCGCCGAGAGCGCGAGCTGGCCTGCGCTGCAACGCATCCACGGCGACTACCACCTCGGACAGGTGCTGCACACACGCGACGGCGGGTGGGTCCTGCTCGACTTCGAGGGCGAGCCGCTGCGGCCCCTCTCCGAGCGCAACCAGCCCGACCAGTGGATCCGCGACATCGCCGGGATGCTGCGCAGCTTCGACTACGCCGGTGGTGCCGTCGAGCACTCGACCGACGCCTCCGCCCGCGACTGGGTGGCGAGCGCGCAGCAGGCGTTCCTCGACGGCTACGCCGCCGTCGCCGACGAGGACCCGCGTGACCGCCCGGCGCTGCTCGCGGCGTTCGAGCTCGACAAGGCGATGTACGAGGTCGTCTACGAGGTCCGCAACCGGCCGACGTGGGTCGACATCCCGCTCGCCGCCATCGAACGACTGGCCTCGGGCTTCGACCCGACGCCGACCACCGCCACCGCACCCCAGGAGGACACACCGTGACCCCGACCCCAGCCCATGAAGTCAGCGGTGCGATCAACGCCCTCATCCACGGGCGGCACCAGCAGCCGCACGACCTCCTCGGCCAGCACCTCGAGGACGGCGGGCTCCGTGTCCGGGCGATGCGGCCCCTGGCCGCGTCGGTCCGGGTGCGCTTCGCCGACGGCGAGGAGCTCGCCCTCGACCACGAGGGCGAGGGAGTGTGGTCGGCCGTGCGCGCCGGCGTGACCGAGACGATGGACTACCGCCTGCTCGTCGACTGGGGCGACGGGTTCGAGCACGTCCAGGACGACCCCTACCGCTTCGCTCCGACCCTCGGTGAGGTCGACCTGCACCTCGTCGGCGAGGGCCGGCACGAGCAGCTGTGGACCGTCCTCGGCGCCCGGGTGCACGAGTACCCCGGCCCGCTGGGCACCGTGCGCGGCACGTCGTTCGCCGTGTGGGCGCCCCGCGCCAAGGCGGTCCGCGTCGTCGGCGACTTCAACGGCTGGGACGGGCGGGTCCACCCGATGCGGCTCATCGGGTCGAGCGGTGTCTGGGAGCTCTTCATCCCCGACATCGGCGCCGGCGCCGTCTACAAGTACGAGATCCGCGGCGCCGACGACATCGTGCGCACCAAGGCCGACCCGATGGCCCGTCGCACCGAGGTGCCGCCGCGGACCGGGTCCGTCGTCGACGAGGCCCACCACGAGTGGGCCGACACGTCGTGGATGGAGGCGCGGGCCGAGACCAACCCGCACACCGGGCCGATGAGCGTCTACGAGGTCCACCTCGGGTCGTGGCGACAGGGCCTGTCCTACACCGAGCTGGCCGAGCACCTCGTCAACTACGTCGTCGACCTGGGCTTCACGCACGTCGAGCTCATGCCCGTGATGGAGCACCCCTACGGCCCGTCGTGGGGCTACCAGGTCACCGGTTACTACGCGCCCACCTCGCGGTTCGGCACCCCCGACGAGTTCAAGCACCTCGTCGACGCGCTGCACCAGGCCGGCATCGGCGTCATCCTCGACTGGGTGCCGGGCCACTTCCCGCGTGACGAGTGGGCGCTGGCCCGCTTCGACGGCCTGCCGCTCTACGAGCACCCGGACCCGCGGCGCGGCGACCAGCCCGACTGGGGCACCCACATCTTCGACTTCGGCCGGCTCGAGGTGCGCAACTTCCTCGTTGCCAACGCCCTCTATTGGCTCGAGGAGTTCCACATCGACGGGCTGCGTGTCGACGCGGTCGCCTCGATGCTCTACCTCGACTACTCGCGCAAGGACGGCGAGTGGCTGCCCAACGTCCACGGCGGGCGTGAGCACCTCGAGGCCATCGGGCTGCTCCAGGAGACCAACGCCACGGCATACAAGCGCGTCCCCGGCATCGTGACGATCGCCGAGGAGTCGACCTCGTGGCCCGGCGTCACCAAGGCGACGAGCGAGGGCGGGCTCGGGTTCGGCCTGAAGTGGAACATGGGGTGGATGAACGACTCGCTGCGCTACCTCGGCGAGAACCCCTACAACCGGCAGCACCACCACGGCCTGCTGACCTTCGCGCTCATGTACGCGTTCAGCGAGAACTACGTCCTGCCCATCAGCCACGACGAGGTCGTCCACGGCAAGGGCTCGCTCGTCAACAAGGCGCCGGGCAACCGGACCGACCAGCTCGCGACCGTGCGGGCGTTCCTCGCCTACATGTGGGCGCACCCCGGCAAGCAGCTCGTCTTCATGGGCAACGAGTTCGCCCAGCCGAGCGAGTGGGCCGACGGCAAGAGCCTCGACTGGTGGCTGCTCGACCAGCCGGCGCACTACCGCGTGCACAACCTCGTCAAGGAGCTCAACCGCGTCTACCGCGAGCACCCGGCGCTCTGGGCGCTCGACAGCCAGCCCGCCGGGTTCGAGTGGCTCGACGCCGATGACAACACCGGCAACACCTACTCGTTCGTGCGCTTCTCCGAGCCGTCGCGCGAGGGCGGCGACGTCGTCGCGTGCGTCGTCAACTTCGGCGGCGAACCCAAGGAGTGGCTGCGGGTGGGCGTGCCGTCGGGCGGGCAGTGGCGGGTCGTCCTCGACACCAGCGGCTACGACCAGCACGGCACGCCGAGCCAGGCCGACCTCGTGCTCGACGCCGTCGAGGAGCCCTGGAACAACCAGCCGTTCCACGTCGTCGTCCGGCTCGCCGGGCTGACCGCGGTCTACCTCGCGCCGGTCGTCGACGGCGAGGTCCCGCAGGCCGAGGAGGCCCAGGAGGACACCGGACCGGTCGAGACCGCGCCTCCGGTCGTCGACACGCCCGCCGTCGAGGCGGCTCCCGAGCCTCCCGCGGTGGACCCAGCGGTCGCGCGGCCGGTGGCCGGCACCACGAGCGGCACCACCACGACCGGCACGACCAGCGCCATCCGCTCCACTTCGCAGGAGGACGAACGATGACCGAGTCCCGCGCGGGCCAGCCCGCCCAGCCCTCCGACCTCGTCGACCTGCCCCACCTCGTCACGGCCTACTACGCCCAGAAGCCGGACCCCGAGGACATCGACCAGCAGGTCGCCTTCGGCACGTCCGGCCACCGGGGATCGTCGCTCAACACGGCGTTCAACGAGGACCACATCCTCGCGACGACGCAGGCGATCGTCGACTACCGCCGGGCCCAGGGCTTCGACGGCCCGCTCTTCCTCGGGCGCGACACGCACGGCCTCTCCGAGCCCGCCTGGGTCTCGGCGCTGGAGGTGCTCGGCGCCAACGACGTCACGGTCCTCGTCGACTCGGCCGACCGCTACACACCCACCCCTGCGGTGTCGCACGCGATCCTGGTCGCCAATCGGGGCAAGGTCACCGGAGTCGACGGTATGCCGTCCGGTGCCGGTCTCGCGGACGGCATCGTCGTCACCCCGTCGCACAACCCGCCCTACGACGGCGGCTTCAAGTACAACCCTCCCCACGGTGGTCCGGCCGACTCCGACGCGACGAAGACCATTGCGGCGCGGGCCAACGAGCTCATCAAGGGCGGGCTCAAGGACGTCAAGCGGATCCCGTTCTCGCGAGCGCGTGCCGGCGCGACGGCACACGACTTCATGGGGACCTACGTCGACGACCTGCCCTCGGTCATCGACATCGCGAGGATCAAGGATGCCGGCATTCGGATCGGCGCCGACCCGCTCGGCGGCGCGGCCGTCGACTACTGGGGCGCGATCGCCGACCGGCACGGTCTCGACCTCACCGTCGTCAACCCGCTCGTCGACGCCACGTGGCGCTTCATGACGCTCGACTGGGACGGCAAGATCCGGATGGACTGCTCCTCCCCCAGCGCGATGGCCTCGCTCATCAAGCGCAAGGACGAGTACGACATCGCGACCGGCAACGACGCCGACTCAGACAGGCACGGCATCGTCACTCCGGACGCCGGCCTGATGAACCCCAACCACTACCTGTCGGTGGCGATCCAGTACCTCTACGGCGGCGCGCGACCCCAGTGGCGCGACGACGGGTTCGTCGGCAAGACGCTGGTGTCGAGCTCGATGATCGACCGCGTGGCGTCCGACCTCGGGCGGCGGCTCGTCGAGGTGCCCGTGGGCTTCAAGTGGTTCGTGCCCGGGTTGCTCGACGGCTCCGGCCCGTTCGGCGGCGAGGAGTCGGCGGGTGCCTCGTTCCTGCGGATGGACGGCTCGGTGTGGACCACCGACAAGGACGGCATCATCCTCGCCCTGCTCGCCTCCGAGATCCTCGCCGCGACGGGCAAGAGCCCGAGCGAGCACTACGGCGAGCTGACGGCGAAGCACGGCACGCCGGCATACGCGCGCATCGACGCCCCCGCGAACCGCGAGCAGAAGGCCAGGCTGGGAGCACTGACCCCCGATGCCGTCAGCGCGCAAACCCTTGCGGGAGAGGCGATCACGGCCAAGCTGACCGAGGCACCCGGCAACGGTGCGGCGATCGGCGGCCTCAAGGTCGTCACCGAGTCGGCGTGGTTCGCGGCCCGGCCGAGCGGCACCGAGGACGTCTACAAGATCTATGCCGAGAGCTTCAGGGGCGAGGAGCACCTCGCGCAGGTCCAGGCCGAGGCCAAGGAGGTCGTGGGCGCCGCCCTCGGCGGCTGACTCCCCGGCGCCGGAGCCGGGTCACGTGGCACGGACCCGCTCCTGTGCTGCAGTCACGCGCACCCGGTCCCCCGACGGTTCGGCGGTCGCGGTGACGGCCGTCGTCAGGACCGCCCGTCCCGAGATGGTCACCCGGCCGGCACCACCGAGGACGCGAATCATCACGCACGGCGGAGAGGCCGGGCAGCCCACGACGGTGTAGGTGACGTCGCCCGACAGCACGGCAACCCCGCCCGACGAGACCCGGGACGGACCGCCGCCGACCGGGCTCGCCCATCCGCCGTGGGGGCAGGTGACGACGCTCGCCCCGGTGACCACGGCGTCGGCCATCAGGTCACCTCGAGCGCGCCGTTGTTGACCTCCACCACGGGCCCGCGCATCGTCACGACGGCGCCCTTGCCGTTGTCGAGGGTGATGCCGTCGGCGTCCAGGGTGATGCTCGCCCCGCCGGCGACGCGCAGGGTGATGGTCTCGGGCAGCTCCTCCTGGCGCTCGCCCTCGCCCTCGCCCTCGCCCTCGCCCTCGGGCCGGCGCCCGTCGCCGCGGTCGTGGTCGCGCCCTCGCTGCGGGCTCACAGCGACGACAACCGATGCTGCTCGTCGCTCAGCCACATGCCGAGCAGCCCGCCGAAGTGGCCCTCGAACTTCTCCCACTCGTGCGGTGGGTAGGTCTGGTGGATCGTCGTCTGGAGCAGCGTGCGGAACTCCTCGGACCCGACCCACTCGTGCACCATCTCGTCGACGTGCGGCAGCGACGTGGCGCAGAACTCCTGGTAGCGCTCGGTCTCGAAGTGGTCGTCCGCCAACCCCTGGTATGCCGCGAGCTTGGCCGCGTAGTCGAGCTCCTCGTCATCGGCGATGGCGAACCACGGGTCGGTGTCGACCTGCGTGCGCGCCTTGCGCCCGGTGACGGTGCAGAAGACCGACCACCGCAGCAGGGCCTTCATCGCCCACGGGAAGTAGTAGTGCAGCGACGTCACCGCAACGTCGGGACAGGCATTCGCGTAGTCGATCGGGTAGACGACGCCGTCCTTGACGAGCATCTCGCAGGAGTTGAACTCCCACCGGAAGAACGCGTTGACGGTCTGGGCGATGGTGACCGCCTCGCGCCCGGTCTCCTCGGCGAGGAAGCCGTGCTCCACGGCATACCGGTTGTGCATCGGCTCGTCCGGCTGGAACTTCATCGTCATCGTCTCGGGGCCGATGGTGAGTGCCCTGGCGAAGACCTCGAACCCGTCGACGGCCTTCTGGAGGTGCATGAGCATCTCGCCGGAGTCGTCGTAGGCGTGGTGCAGCGCCTCGCGGTCCTTGATCATCGACACCCCGCGCCACGCACCACCGTCGAACGGCTTCATGAACATCGGGTAGCCGAGCTCGTCGGCGATGGCGTCAAGGTCGAAGCCCCTGTTGTAGCGGCTGGAGGTGTAGGCCCAGCGCGCATTGTCGACCGGGTTCTTGTAGGGCACGAGCACCGTGTCCGGCACGTGCATCCCGAGGCGCATGAGCGCGCAGTAGGCGGAGTGCTTCTCCATCGACTGGAACGTGAAGGGGCTGTTGAGCAGGTAGACGTCGTCCATGAGCGAGACCTTCTTGAGCCACTCACGGGGGTGGTAGTACCAGTGCGCGAGCCGGTCGATGACGAGGTCGTGCCGCGGCCGGTCGCGCAGGTTGAACGGCTCGATGGACAGCCGCTCGGAGCTCACCTTGTGGTCGGCACCGTCCGCCGTCCGGATCACGCCCACCCGTCGCGCCAACGCCTCGAACGCCGTCGGCCAGTCGTCCTCCGCGCCGAGGAGGAGTCCGATGAGGTGGTCGGTCTTCGGTGCCATGTGCGGTCCCTTCGTTGGGTGCTGCGGTGGTCCGTGCGATCGAGCGGGTCAGACGAAGCGTGGGAGGTGGTGGGCGAGCTGGCGACGCCACCAGGGCCAGTCGTGCGCACTGTCGTGGCCCCACACGTCGAGCTCGTGCCGGATCCCCTTGTGCGCCAGCACCTCCGCGAAGGCACGCGTCGACGGCAGCGACTGGGTCGGTGAGACCTCGAACGGGCCCTCTCCCACGACGAGGAGCACCGACAGCCGCGAACGCAGCCACTCGAGGTGGTCGCCGTGCAGGTTGGGCACGTATGCCGCAGGGTTGGCGAAGTAGGTCGCGTCACCGAAGTCGCCCCACGAGTTCCACGTGGTCGGGTCGTAGTTGCCCGAGAAGCCCATGGCCAGGGTCGCGACGTCGGCGCGCTGAAGGGCGAACTGCACCGCGTGGTAGGCACCCAGCGAGACCCCGAAGGTGATGAGGTCGAGCGAGCCGCTCGTCTCCCGGGCGATCCACGGGACGACCGCCTGGTCGAGCCACGCCTGGTAGGTCCCGTGACGGGCGGCCCGCTCGTCGGTGGGGACGTCGTTGGCCGACCACGTCCAGCCGTCCATGGCGTCCACGGCGAAGATGCTCACCCGGCCGGCGTCGACGAGGTCCCGGACGGCGTCGAGCATCCCGTTGGCCTCGAAGTCGACCGCGCTGCCGCCCTCGCTGGGGAAGACGAGCATCGGCCTGCCGTAGTGGCCGTGGCGCACCACCCTCAGCTCGGCGTCGTGGCCGGGCACCGGGAGTGACACCTCTGCGTGCGGCATGCGCCCTATCCTTGCGCGTTCCCCCACAGGTCGCGCAACACCTCCGTGAGATGCGGATCGAGGGCATCGCGCCACGCGGTGTAGTTGTGCAGGTCCGCGACCTCGGCATGGGTGACGTGGTGCCCGGCGCGCGTCAGAGCGGCCGCCATGTCGCGGTTGTTGGCGGCGTTCTCCTCGAGCGCCCCACAGGTGAGGCCGATGCGGAGCGGACGGGTGGCCTCGCGGGTGTCGATGATCTCCTGGACGCGGCGAGAGATCCGGTCGAAGTACTTGTAGGAGCTCTCCTGCCCGTCGTGGCGATGCTGGAAGAACGACCCCGACTGCGAGAACACGCCGCCGATCTCGTCGGCGTCGAGCATCCCCACGAGGAGGGCGGTGAGACCGCCGAGGCTGGCGCCCATGACGACCACGGGCCCGGAGATGGGCGCGTACTCGTGCAGACTCCAGAGGCCGTGTTGCGCAATGGTCCTGAGGTACTTGGGCGAGCCGGAGTACCAGGCGTCCCGCATCACCGGGTGAGCTAGGGCCACGCGGTGCGGAGGCAGGTCACCGGACGCGATCTTGGCGCCGCAGAACTGCGTGATCGAGGCCAGCTGGTCGTACTCCGGGCCGTCGTTCACGAGCAGGAGCGGGAGCGCCTGCCCCTCGGTCCCGTCCGGCGCCCACACGGTCACCGGCACCTCGTCCTCGGTCTCGCCCTCCAGGGTCAGCGCGGTGAACCCACCCGCGACGGCAGCGGCCGACAGCCAGGACGGGACGGCATACCCCGGCATCTCCATCACCGAGCGGGAGCCGAACGCGGTCGCGACCGTCACGAGGTTGTCCGGGTCGAGGATGGTCTCGGTGACGTCGCCGCCCGCAGTGGTGCGGGTCACGGTGAAGCGGTACTCGATCCGCTGGAGCGCGGGGCGGGGCAGCGCGAGCTCCCAGACGTCGTCGACAAGGGTCAGCTCACGGGACCCCGGGATGACCGGGTCGCAGTCGAGCAGCACCGAGCGAACGTCGTCACCGCCGGCGAACCGGAAACGGACGTGGTCGTCGAGCAGCTTGGGCGGCACCTCAGAAGAGGGCGTTCATCAGCGCGGTGCGGCCCTTGCGCACGCGCTCGTCGTGGTTGCCGACGACGTTGAACAGCTCGAGCAGGTGGGTGCGGGCCCTGTCGCGCTCGTCGCCCTCTGTCGCGCGAACCGTGTCGATGAGCCGGGTGAACGCGTCGGCGACGTGACCGCCGAGCACGTCGAGGTCGGCGACCGCGATCTGTGCCTCGATGTCCTCGGGGGCCTCGGCCGCCTTGGCGCGCACGGCCTGCACGTCGAGACCGTCGGTGCGCTGCATGAGGCGGACCTGCGCGAGTCCCAGCTCGGCCTCGTGGTCCTTGGGGTCGGCCGCGAGCGCCTTCTCGTATGCCGTGGCTGCCGCCTCGAGGTCACCGCGGTCGATCGCGTCGTAGGCCTCCTGGATGAGCGGGGGCAGCGGCGGCATCTCGTCGTCCTCGGCTCCCCCGCCGGCGGTCGGCCCGAGGTCGACGCGCCCGGTGACGCCGTTCTGGACGGCGGCCTGGACGAGCTGGTCGAGCACGAGGCCGATCTCCTCGTCCTTCGGGATGCCCGGGAAGAGCGGCACCGGCTGGCCCTGGAGGAGGCCGAAGGTCACCGGCACGGTGAGCTGGCCGAAGGCCTGGACGATGACTTGCTGGAACGCCTGGAGGATCCCGGGTGAGGTCTGCACGTCGGCCGAGACGACGAAGAGCCGACCCTCGAGCCGCACCGCGGCGGCGGCGACGCGCTCGGCGAGGCCGACGGTCTGCTCGTGGGCCGAGGACCACAGGACGAGGACGGCCGGGACCGTGAGGGTCCGGTTCATCACCTCGGCGAAGGTCGCGTCACTGACCTCGACGAGCAGTCCCTCGGGCAGCCCGGTGGCTGCACTGGTGGTCTGCCCGGCGGCCGGTCCGCCGAGCTGTCCACCGGCGGACGGGCCCGTCGACGGCACGGAGGCCTGCCCCCCGGGAGCCGGGGTGCCGCTCCGGGCGCCGCCGAGAGCGGAGAGGTCGATGGCGCCGCGCGCGCCCGAGGGTGGGGTGGGGGTGCTGCTCATGTCGTCGATTCTCTCAAGGCCCACCCGGACGCGTGCGGGTGGGACCCCAGTCACTTCGCCGAGGCGGAGACGAGCTGCTCGTCGGCCCCGACCACGGTGGCCGCGCCCTGGGTCGGCACGATCATCACGAGGCTCTCGAGGCTGTTGATCGTCAGGCTCTTGCTGGCGGTGCTCTTGCCGACGAGCTTGTTGTAGGTCGCCGGGATGCCCAGGACCTTGGCCGTCGGCTTGGCCGTGATGACGTCCTGACGGTTGAGCTGTCCGAAGACCACCGCGCCACCGTCGGCGAGCTGGAACGAGATCGTCCGCGGCGTGATCGTGTGCTTCGCGGTGAGGGTGGCCAGGGCGCCGAGGGACTTGGACTGGGCCGCGTTGGAGGTCCGCAGGGCGGTGGCGAAGGCGTCGCGGTTCGAGACGACCTTGCTCGGCGTCGGCTTCGGGTGACCCAGCGCCGCCCCGTAGGCGGTCAGGGCCTCCGCCGGCGTCGCGACCATGGCCCCCTTGGAACCCGACCCGACGAGCGGGGCACCGGTGGCGAGGTCGCCCATGGCCGGCACGCTCGTGCCGGGCAGCATGGCCACCGACGCGTAGATCTTGAACGGGTCGGCCGCCGCCTTCGACATGAGCACGTGCAGGGTCTGCGTCTTGCTGGCCTGGTCGAGGGTGCCGACGAGGATGGCGCGCGGCCACGCCTTGCCGCGTGAGACGGCGACGACCTGCGGGTCGCTGGCCCGCTGGAGCGGGTCGGACGCGGCGACGGTGCCCAGCCTTGTGGCTGCCTGGGCCTGTGCCAGTGCGGCATCGGCCAGCACGGCGCCCTGCGCCTTCGCAGCCGCGGCGCCCTTGGCGGCGCGGGCGGCGACGGCGGCGTCGAGGACACGGCTGGCGACCTTCTCGGCGCCGTCGACGTTGAGCGGGGCCACGTCGGTCCGCTCGGCGGGAGCGTCCTGGACGCCGACGACGGCGTTCCCGACGCCGCAGCCGGTCAGGGCTGCCGCGGAGACGAGGGCGACGAGGGACGTGGTGATCGAGCGGCGGTTCATGCGTTCTCCTCCTCGCGGGTCGCCGGAAGCGTCGTGGTGGTGGGAGTGCCGGGCGTGGTGGGGGTCCCGGTCGTGGTGGCGGTCCCGAGCGTGGTGGCCGTCGCGGTGGCCTTCACGGCACGGCGCGGGCGGGTGCTCCACAGCAGGCTGAGCCCGCTGAGCAGCAGGAAGAGGCCGACGAGGGCGGCGATGACCGACTGGACGAACCAGGACTTGCGCTCCCACGTGAGCTCGACTCGCTCGAGCTGCCCCCGGGTGGCCTGGGCGATGACGCTCTCGGGAGCGTTGGCCTGCTCGATCGTCATGGACACCGCACCGTCACCGGTCTCGGTGTTGCGCCACACGTCGGTGGTGGACAGCGCGGGAGCGGCGCCGCTGCCGGACGTCGTGCTCTGGAGCTGCCAGGGGCGGGTGCTCACACCGGTGACCGTGGTGTGCGCGGTCCTGCCGAGGACGGCCTTGGCGTCGGAGGGCGCGGCGGCGGCGAGCCAGACCGTGCCACCGCTGCGGGGGGTGGCCGTGACCTTGACGACGCCGTCGATGCGGTTGAGGACGGTCTGGGGCACGAGCACCGGGTTGGCTCCGGAGGCCGTCGTGCTGAAGGTCGCGGTCCCGCCTCCACCGAGGTGGATGGCGTACCAGAGGCCGATGACGGTGAGCACCACGCCCAGGAGGGCGAGGAGGGCACCGACGGCCCGCTTGGCGAGCGTGGGCATGCGAGGTCCTTTGATGAGTCAGGGGCGAGCCGAAATGTCTCATTTCGGTTACGGACTTCCCTCAACCATGACAAAGGAGGGTCGCGGGAGCCAAATCGCCTACGCGGCGCCAGTAGCCGGACCGACCGCCCCGGGGCGTGCCTCGAGCTGGTCAGCGACCGTCCCGCTCGGGCGGCTCGACGAAGTCACCAGCAGCCACCCGCACGCCCCTGAGCAGGGCGAACACCTGGTCCTGCTCCTGCGCCGACAGCATCCCGAGGCCGAACTCCGCCGCCTCGAGGTCGGCCGTCGTGGCCTCCATCGCAGCGCGACCGGTGTCGGTGATCACAGCGATCGCCCCGCGGCGGTCATCGGGGTTCGGCACGCGTTCGACGTAGCCCTGGGCGACGAGCCGCTGCACGATGTTGGTCGCGCTCGTGGGGTGGACCATGAGCCGCTCACCGATGCGGCCCATCGAGAGTCGCCCCTCGCGGCTGAAGGCGAGCAGCACGAGCGCCTCGTAGCGGGCGAAGGTCAGACCGTGGCGGCCGGCGATCGCGTCGAACTCGGTGATGAGCAGCTGCTGGACCCGCATGATCGACGTGGCGGTGACCATGGGACGGGACCGGCTGGCCTCGCCCCATCGCGCGCGCCAGAGCTCACCGGCACGCGCGATGGGGTCGAAGGGCAGCCTGAGGTCCTTGGGCACAGCTGCACGCTAGCGGCCCGTCACCTCACTTCGGCGTCGCCACGGACGAGAACGTCCCGCCGGCACCGTCGTCCCACCCGAGCAGCACCGATGCGCCGGCACCGAGGGGCCGGCTCAGTGGCACGGTCAGCACGACCAGACCCGTGCGGGAACCCGAGACGGGCACGACGAGACGGCCGGCGATCCCCGCGTCGTCCTCGACGACGACGTGGGCCGTGCCGGCGTCACCGACGCGCAACCTCACCTCGACCTCGTCACCCCGCACCTTGGCCTTCTCGACCCAGGCGGCCTCGTCCGGCGACGACGACGGTCGCCCGGCGAGCGCGACGTTGGTGCGCACCGCCTGCTCGACCGACTGCGGCGAGTCCAGCGACTGCAGCGCCTCGGTCGGGATCACCGGGTCGGCCGGTGTGGTCGGACGACCCGCGGGCGGCACGTAGCCCTCGAGCGACACGTCACCCCAGCGGTAGGGGTCACCCTGCACGCCGCCCCAGACCGACCAGCCGATCCGGGTCTGACCCGTCTTGTCCTGGGTGTCGGAGTCGTAGGGCAGGACGTTGAGCCCCATATGTGCCGGGTCGACCGCGCTCGGCAGCAGCGACATCGGGATCGAGGTCTCGACGACGTAGCCGGTGTAGGGCTCGGTGACCTTCGAAGCGACCTTCATGCCGGGAGCCGTGGCCGGGCCGTCACCCTGGTGGGCGTCGGCGTCTCGCAGGTGGCACGGTCCGCCCTCGGCGGTCCAGGGCAGGATCGCCGCCTTGAACGTCGTCGAGGTGTTCTCGGACGTGCCGCGCGGGTCGATCGCGATCTCGACGGAGTCGGTGCGCCAGTGCCGCTTGCAGTCGCTGGCCGCCAGCGGTGTGCCGCGCACGTCGTCGTTGACCGTGACGGCGACGAACAGGGTGTCGTCGCGCCACGTGACCTGCGCCGTGGCCGAGCAGTCGGCGGTGGACGTGCAGGCCTGGCCCTCCCAGCGACGGGACACGTCGAGGACCGGCCCGGCATACTCGCCCGCGCTCACGACACCGTCCACGGATGGTGCGTTCGACGCCTGCGGGACCACGGCCGTCGGCACGAGCTCGAACGCCTGCTGCGTCGTGCCGGTGGCCCCGCTGCTCGTCGTCTCGATCGTGTAGAGGTAGTCACCCGCGGCCCCGCCCTCGACCGAGGTCCTGAGCGAGGTGTCGGTGTTCGTCGCGGTGAACGTCACGGTCGTCGAGGCTCCCGGTGCCAGACCGGCGTATGCCGCTGACGCCGGGCTCATCGTGAAGCCGGCCGGTGGGCGTGGGGTCACCGTGCCGGACTGGACGGCCGCGCTGTGGTTGGTGACGACGACGGCGACCGTCCGGCTGCCACCGGACGCCAGGGTGAGGACCGGACGCACGATGTCCGCGAGCGCCTCGGCGTCGACCTCGCCGGTCCACCGGCGGAACTGCTCGACCTGGGGCAGGAGCTGCTGGGTAGCGGTGACCGGCGCGCTGACGAGGACGGGCTCGTCCTGGTAGCCGGTGCCACCGGCGGCGTCGACGAAGGCCTTGACCCGGACCCTGCTGCCGGCTGCCGCGTCGGCAGGTGCGGTGACGGTGAACGTCGTCGTGGCCCTCGCACCGGCAGCGATGGAGCCGAGTGCCCCGTCACCGGTGGCGGTCCAGCCGTCGGGGAGCTCGAGACGGGCCGTGCTCGTCCCGAGGGGTGTCCCCGCAGGGGCGGAGGCCCCGACGGTGACGGTGAAGGGCGCTCCGGGCTGCACCCGGAACCGGTCGGAGTCCACGGTCATGCCGGCCCCGAGGGGCAACCCACCCGGGATCGCGAGCAGCGAGCCGTCGAGGGGGGCGTGGTTCGTCCACGCGGCGGCGGTCCCCCACTGGGGCAGCGGCGTCCGCGAGTCGACGAGGGTGAGGTAGTCGCAGCCGAGCTGCGCCGGGTCGGTGGACACGTCGGGGAAGCCCGCCCAGCCCTGGGAGGCGTAGACGCGCTGGGCGTCACGCTCCACGGCGGCCCACGAGCGACCGTCCGGCGAGGTCGTGCCCGACCACACGCCGTGGACCGTCTGGCTCGGGTCGGCCGGCACGAAGCGGCGCGCGCACTCGGGGCCACTGGCGCTGGTCCCGTTCGCGGTGCGCAGGTAGATCCGGTCGGCCGCGAAGGGCTGGAGCCCTTCCTTCGTGATCTGCTCCGGGAACCGCGACGGGTCCGCGGCCGCGCGGTAGGCCTCGATCGCGATGCGCGCGGCCTCCTGGTGGTTGCCGTGCTGGCCCGGCGACGGTGCGGGGTTCATGGTCACGAGCACCTCGGGCCGCGTCTGCCGCAGGATGCGCACCGTCTTGGCGAGGGTCTCGTCGTGGTCCCACACCTGAGCGGTGAGCGGCTGGCTCACGGTGTAGTAGAAGTCGACCTCGTCGAGGTTGTAGACGTCGGTGATGCCGGCCTTCGCGACGGCGGCACGCTCCTCGCGCTCGCGGATGAGGCCGAGCGCCGGCCCCTCCTCCGGGCCGACGGCGTTGCCGCCACCCTCACCGCGGGTGATCGTGATGACGCCCGTCGACACGTCGTGGTCGGCGCCCCACTGCCCGAAGGTCGACAGGGTCCCTGCCTCGTCGTCGGGGTGCGCCCCCACGAACATGGCGTCGAGGTCGGCCGGTGGGCCGGCCGACGTCGTGGCATCCGGTGGTGTGGGCACGGTCGAGGCGGGTGCCGCGACAGCGACCGCCGTGGGCAGGGCGAGGGCGAGGGCGACCGCGAGTGCCGTGCCGCCACGAGTGCGTGGAACGAGTGTCATGTGTGTTCTCCCCATCGAGTGCGCCCGCAGGTCGAGCAGGAGCCGTCGACCTCGCGAGCGCTGTGGGGACGGCGGCAGGATTCAGTCCTTGACCGCCCCCTCGAGCATCCCGGCGATGAA
Organism: Knoellia locipacati; assembly: GCF_044791685.1. GTDB lineage: Bacteria > Actinomycetota > Actinomycetes > Actinomycetales > Dermatophilaceae > Knoellia > Knoellia locipacati_A. The sequence continues at coordinate 2,899,134 of NZ_CP087730.1, read as the reverse complement.
GTGCCGCTGGAGGAAGAGGTAGACGATGACGACGGGCAGCGCCACGATCGTCGCTCCGGCCGCGAGGAGGGCATAGCCCTGGGTGTACTGGCCGGAGAAGAAGCCGAGCCCGAGCGGCGCGGTGCGCAGGGCCTCGTTGGTCGGGACCATGACGAGCGGGATGAGGAACTCGTTCCAGGTCCACATGAAGGTGAGGACCACGAGGGTGACGATGGCGGGGCGGGCCAGGGGCACGAGGACCTGCCACAGGATGCGGCCGGTCGAGGCCCCGTCGAGCCGGGCGGCCTCGACGATGGAGCGCGAGCTCGACCGGAACGCCGCACGGAGCCAGAAGGTGCCGAACGCGACCGACTGGGCCACCTGCGGCAGGGCGATCGCCCAGAAGGTGTCGGTGAGCCCGACCGAGCGCAGGTCGAAGAACAGCGGCACGACGATGGCCTCCGCCGGCATCATGATGCCGATGAGCATGAGGTAGAAGAGCGCGTCGGCACCACGGAAGCGCATCGTCCCGAGGGCGAAGCCGGCGAGGACCGACAGCACGGTGCTCACCGCGACGACGAAGGTCGACACGAGCAGGCTGGTCCGCAGGTAGGAGCCGAACCGTCCGATCTCCCACGCCTGGGCGAGGTTGCCCAGCCCACCCTGGGCCTCGGCGTCGGGTTGGAGCCCGGCGACGACGATGCTGAGGATCGGGTAGATCGCGAACACGGCGAACGCCAGGAGGATGACGTAGTTCATCGTCCGCTCGGAGGTCGAGACGCGCATCAGTCGGCCACCCTGTCGCCGACCCGGGTGATGACGAAGCTGATCGCGAAGATGATGGCGGTGAGGCAGACGCCGATGGTGCAGGCCAGCCCGACCTGACCGATCTCGAACGCCTGCCGGTAGACCTCGTAGCTCGGCACCGTCGTCTGGTGTCCGGGCCCTCCGGACGTCGTCATGTAGATGAGGTCGAAGGTCTTGAGGGCGGCGATCACCGTGAGGGTCAGCGCGACAGCGATCTCGCCGCGCACCGACGGCAGGGTCACCGCGAAGAACTCGCGCACGGCCCCGGCGCCGTCGAGCCGGGCCGCCTCGTAGAGCTCGCGGGGGATGCGACCCATCCCGGCGAGCAGCAGCACGGTGACCAGCCCGCTCTCGAACCACGTCCCGATGAGCCCGACCGCCGGCAGCGCGAAGGCGTACTCCCCCAACCATCCCCGCGTCCACGACTCGAGGCCGACCGACGTGAGCACCGAGTTGATCGTGCCGTCCGGTGCGTAGATCCGCCGCCAGGCCACGGCGATGACGACCATCGCCACGACCTGGGGCAGGAACACCACGGTCCGGAAGAACGACAGCCCTCGCACGCTCGCCCGGTGCAGGACCGATGCCAGGACGAGGCCGACGACGAGCGGCACGACGGCGAAGAAGAACATGAGCACGAGGGCGTGGCCGAACGACGCACGCAGCCGCTCGTCGGTGAGCACCTCCTCGTAGTTCGACAGGCCCGCCCACGTCCCGACGGTGAGGCCGTCCCACTCGAAGAGCGAGAGATGGACGGCGCGCAGCAGCGGGTAGAGGGCGAACACGGCATACACGAGGAAGGCCGGGAGGACGTAGAGGTAGCCGATCCGGCGAGGCTCCCCCGGCGGGCCGAGCGAGCGGGTGCGGTCAGCCATCACTGGGCGGTGAAGTCGCCGTAGTCCTTCTGCAGCGCCTCGAGGGCCTTCTCGGGAGCGGCCTTCTTGGCGAGGAGGTCCTGGAGCGTGGCGCCGAGGGTGTCGCCCATCGTCGGTGTGGCCCAGTCGAGGTAGGGCACGAGGCCGTCGCTCTCGGAGACCTCACCGAAGGCCGTGAAGACGTCGGTGGCGAGGGCGTCGGGCGCCTTCTGCTCGGCGGTCTCGACGACGGGGAGGTTGCCGTTGTCCGCGAGCACCTTCATCGCCTCGGGGCTCGTGATGAAGTTGATGTATGCCGCGGCGGCGTCCTTGTTCTTGGCCTTCTCCGTGATCGCGAAGGGCAGGCCGGACCCACCGGTCGTCACGGGCGTGCCTCCCGCCTCGGGAGCCGGCGGCAGCATGAACTTCACGTCGGTCTTCATCGCCGACGAGAGGTCGGCCTGGAGCCAGGAGCCGGCGATGAGGAAGAGGCCCTGGCCCTTGGTGAAGTTCTGCCACGCAGGGTCGTAGTCCTGACCGTTGAAGCCGGCGTTGAAGTAGCCCTTGTCGACCCAGTCCACGAGGGTCTGCGCTGCCTTCGTGTTCTCGGGCGACGTCCAGCTGCCTCCGGCCTGCCCGAAGCCGAGCTTGCGGATGTCCTCGGCCTTGGTGAAGCGGCCCTGCACGACGCCGAACACGTGGCCGGCGGGCCACTTCTCGAGGTTGCCGAGGACGAGCGGGACCTCACCCTTCGTCTTCGCGGTCGCGAGAGCCGCGTCGAACTCCGCCCAGGTCTTCGGCGGGTTGATCCCGAGCGTCTTGAGCTTGGCGTCGTTGTAGAAGATGCCGACGACCTCACCGACCTGCGGCATGCCGAAGAGCGACCCGGAGCCGAAGGTCTTGCCGTCGGGCGAGTAGGACGCGACGTTGCGCACCGACTGCGCGTAGCGCTTGTCCCACCCGTATGCCGCGGCGTAGGCGTCGAGGTTGACCAGCTGCTTGGCCTTGACGAACTCCCCCATCTGCGAGCGCGTGTTGTTGGCCTGCACGACGTCGGGGGCGTCGGCGCCGGTGAGGGCCAGGCGCAGCGTCTTGACGAGGTCGTCGAAGGAGCGCGAGACCCGCTTGATCTTGATGTTGGGGTACTTCTTCTGGAACTCGGCGTTGAGGGTGGACATCTGCTTCTCCTGGCCCCCTCGCACCTCCTGGTCCCAGACCGTGAGGGTGACGTCACCGAGCGAGGCTGCGTCGGTCTTGACGGCACCGGGCGTGGGGGACGCGGAGCCGTCCGAGTCGCCGTCGGACCCACCGGGTGCGCACGCCCCGAGGGCGAGTCCTGCGCCGGCGAGGAGGGCGACCAGCGTGGTGCGGGTGCGGTTCATGGAGTCTCCTTGATGAGCGGTGTGGTGTCGGCAGTGTCGGGCGCGCCGGGAGTGTCGGTGCTGGCGGCCTGGGCGTCGGACAGTTTGGCGATCGTGGCTGCCGCCCGTCTCACCGCACCCGACGGCACGTCCGCGACGAGGTCGTCGAGGAAGGCGAAGCGGCGCTGGACCGACCGGGCGGCGGCGTTCGAGGTCGGCTGGCGGCGCACGCGCTGCCACCAGTCGGCGATGTCGCCCCAGCCCGGTGCGGCGAGCGAGCCACCGAACTCCTGCACCGCCAGGCTCGAGCAGAGGGTGGCGAAGTTCATCCGGTCGAGCAGGGGCCACCCGGCGAGGGTGCCGACGAGCATGCCGGCGTCGAACACGTCACCGGCACCCGTCGGGTCGATGGCGTCGACACGCAGCGCGGGGACGACGGCCTCCTCGCCGGTCCCGGAGTCGATCGCCACGGCGCCGTCGCGACCGTTGGTGACGACGGCCAGGGGCACGAGGTCGGCGAGGGCGTAGAGCGCGTCGTGCGCCGAGTCCGTGCGGGTGTAGGCCATGGCCTCGACCGCGTTGGGCATGAACGCGTGGCACTCCTCGAGCTGGGCCAGCACGTCCGGGGACCAGAGTCCCGTGGGGTCCCAGCCCACGTCCGCGAAGAGCAAAGCGCCCTCGGCCGCCGCCCGGTCCGCCCACTGGCGTTCGGGGTGCCCCTGTCCGAGGGGACGCTCGGCGTCGAGGTCGAGCAGGACCGAGCGTGCCCGCGGGACGACGCCGATCATGTCGGTGGCCGACTCGGGGGCGGCGTGGCCATGGGTGATCATGCGGCGGTCGCCGTTCACCGACACCGAGACCGTCACCGGCGTGTGCCAGTGGGGGTAGCGACGCGACCGCGAGAGGTCGATGCCCTCCTGCTGCTCGAGGGAGCGCCAGCAGAACTCGCCGTAGTCGTCGTCGCCGAAGGCGGCGCCGATCGAGGTCTTGAGCCCCAGCCGGGCCGCGGCCACCCCGAGGTTGGCGATGCCGCCGGGGCACGATCCCATCCCCTCGGCCCAGACCTCCGTGCCGCTCTTGGGCATCGCGGCGAGGCCGGTGAAGATGATGTCCAGGAAGACTGTGCCCTGGACGAAGACGTCGACCTCGGGGTCGTCGGCACGCCGAAGTGAGGCGAGCGGGTCGTACGTCTGGTCCACCGGCACTTCGTCATCGTGGCCCGTCGACGACGTCTTCGCAAGACCTGGGTGCGCGTTCTTGCGCGTTTTGTGATGCGCGGGCGTGCTGGAGGGGTCTCGTCGCTGCGCAGGCATGGCTGAAAATGCTCACTCTTGGTACCTTGCCTGACGTGAAGGTGCAGCGGCACAGCGAGATCGTCGCCCGGGTGCGGGAGGGCGGCACCGTGTCCGTCAGCGAGCTGTCGAGCGCGCTGGACGTCAGTCCGTCCACGATCCGGCGCGACCTCCACCAGCTCGACCGGGCGGGCGTCCTCACGCGGGTGCACGGGGGGGCCGCGGTCACCGCCTCGGACCCTGACCGGCTGCGGCCGTTCGACGCCGTGGCCAGGGCCGATGCCGAGGCCAAGGCGCGGGTGGCGGTCGCCGCGGCCCGACGGGTCCGCGACGGCGAGGTCGTCGCCCTCGACATCGGCACGACGACGGCCCGCCTCGCCCAGGAGCTGCGGGGTCGGTCGATCACCGTCGTCACCAACAGCCTGGCCGTCCTCGACGCGCTGCGCGACGACGAGGCCGTCGAGCTCATCCTCCTCGGCGGCATGGTGCGCCGGTCCTACCACTCGCTCGTCGGCGTGCTCACCGAGGACGCCGTGCACCAGATCGGGGTCGACCGCGCCTTCATCGGCACGAGCGGCATCGCGAGCGGCGGCCAGGTCATGGACTCGACGTTCGTCGAGGTCCCGGTCAAGCGGGCCCTCATCGCCGCGGCCCGCCAGGTGGTCGTCGTGGCCGACGGCCACAAGATCCCGGGGTCGGGGACCCTTCGGGTGTGCCGCGTCGACCAGGTCGGCGTGCTCGTCACCACCGAAGGTGCCGATGAGCTCATCCTCGAGGAGTGTCGCGAGCGCGGCGTGGAGGTGGAGATCGCATGAAGCTGACGATTCTCGGCGGTGGTGGGTTCCGGGTGCCCCTCGTGCACGGTGCCCTGCTGCGCGACGACTCGGACCAGCGGGTGACCGAGGTCGTGCTGCACGACCGCGACGAGCAGCGGCTCACCGCCATGGCGCTCGTCCTCGAGCAGCTCGGCGCAGGGCACGACGGAGCCCCAGCGGTGACGACGACCACCGACCTCGACGATGCGCTCCGGGGCGCCGACTTCGTCTTCTCGGCGATCCGCGTCGGTGGCCTCGTCGGGCGCACCCTCGACGAGCGCGTCGCCCTCGACCTCGGCGTGCTCGGCCAGGAGACCACCGGCCCCGGTGGCCTCGCCTACGCCCTGCGCACCGTCCCGGTCGCCCTCGACATCGCGCGCCGGACCCGCGAGGTGGCCCCCGGCGCGTGGTTCATCAACTTCACCAACCCGGCCGGCATCGTCACCGAGGCAATGCAGTCGGTGCTCGGCGACCGGGTCATCGGCATCTGCGACTCGCCGATCGCGTTGGCGCGCAGGGCGATCGGAGCACTGGGCCTCGACCCGGGGACGACCGAGATCGACTACGTCGGCCTCAACCACCTCGGCTGGCTCCGGGCCCTGCGCACCGACGGGGTCGACCACCTCCCACGGCTGCTGGCCGACCCAGCAGCGCTCGAGACGCTCGAGGAGGGACGGCTCTTCGGAGCCGAGTGGCTCGCCGCACTCGGGGCCATCCCCAACGAGTACCTCTACTACTACTACTTCTCGCGAGAGGCCCGGGCCTCGATCCTGGCGGCACCCCGGACTCGTGGCGAGTTCCTGCGCGAGCAGCAGGACGCCTTCTACGCGACGGTGGCCAGGGAGCCCGGGGGGGCCGCAGCCGAGTGGCACCGTGTGCGCGAGCAGCGCGATGCCACCTACATGCAGGAGGCCCGCGCGGAGGACGAGCAGCGCGACGAGGCCGACGTCTCCGGCGGCGGCTACGAAGGCGTGGCGCTCGCCATCATGGGTGCCATCAGCCGAGGTGAGCGCTCGTCGATGATCCTCAACATCCGTGGCGACGATGCCGTCACCGGCCTGCCGCAGGGCGCCGTCGTCGAGATCCCGTGCACCGTCGACCGCGACGGACCCACGGCCCTGCCGCTGCCGCCGGTCGAGGGACACATGCTCGGCCTCATGCAACAGGTCAAGGCCGTCGAGCGGCTCGTCATCGAGGCCGCCACGACCGGCTCGGAGGCGGCCGCCCTCAAGGCCTTCGCGCTGCACCCGCTCGTCGACTCCGTCTCGACCGCCCGCGCCCTGCTCCAGGGCTACCGGCGTGCCCACCCCGCCATCGACGAGCTGCTCGGTCGCTCCTGAGCGGGTCCGGCAGGAGCGTCAATGGCGGACGATCTCGCCGTCGTCGAGCTCGATGACGTGGTCGGCGCGGGCCGCGGCCTCCGGGTCGTGCGTCGCCATGATGACGATCGCACCGGCGTCCGCCTGAGCCCTCATGAGGTCGAGGACGCGCTCACGGTTGTCATGGTCGAGCTCGCTCGTGGGCTCGTCCGCGAGGAGCACGCCGGCGCCGATCGCGAGCCCGCGAGCCACTGCCGCGCGCTGCTGCTGACCGCCACTGAGCTCCTCGACGAGGTGGGTCCCGGACTCCCCGAGGCCGACCGCGGCCAGTGCCGCGGCCGCGCGCTCGGCGGCGTCCGCCGGCGCGTGACCGCGCGCACGGAGCGGCGCCAGGACGTTCTCGTATGCCGTGAGCACGCTCGCGAGCCCGTTGCCCTGCGGGATGATCGCGACCGCACTCGGGTCCCTCTGCACCGAGCCCCCGCGACCGAGGTCGACCTCACCCGCGGCGAGCGGGACGATGCCGGCGATCGCGTTGATGAGCGTGGTCTTGCCGGCGCCGGAGTGACCGGTGACCGCGACGAAGTCCCCGGGCCGCGCCGTGAGCGAGACCCCACGCAGCGCCGTGACGTCGCCGTAGGTGACGCCGACCCCGCGGACCTCGACCACCCGTCCGTGTCCGTTCTCGGACGGCTGGCCACGGTCCGGCGTGCCGTGCCGCGGCTCAGAGTGCCTCCCCATCGGGTCCCTCCTCGATCTCGTCCCTGACGAGCGTCCAGCCCTGGTCCGACTCGACGAGCCGCACGAGGGTGCCCGGCGCCAGGCTCTCGAGCACGTGCGGCGGCAGCGGCACCGAGCCGTCGGCCGAGACCACGGCGAACTCCTCGCCCTGACGCCCCTCGGCGCCGACCCGGCCGTCCCGGATCGTGACCGTGCGCGGCATACGGGCCGCCACCTCGGGGTCGTGGGTGACGACGATGACCGTCGTGCCCCAGGTCGAGTTGATGTCGCTCAGCGCCCGGAGCACCTGGTCGCGTGCCTCGTGGTCGAGCTGGCTGGTCGGCTCGTCGCCGAGCAGCAGGCCCGGACGGGTCGACACCGCCACCGCGAGCGCGCCGCGCTGGAGCTCGCCCGGCGTCAGGGACGAGAGGGGCAGGTCGGCGCGCTCTCGCAGGCCGACGAGGTCGAGGACCTCGTCGACGGGTACGGAGTCGGTCCTCCTCCTCCGCCGAGAGCCCTGCACGAAGGCGATGTTCTCGCGCATCGTCTTGTGCGGGATGAGGTTGCGCGACGCACCCTGGAGCACGATGCCGACCTCACGTCCCCGCAGCGCGTCGAGCGCGGACTCGGACATCCGCGACAGCTCGTGGTCACCGATCCGGATGCGTCCCGCACTGGGGCGCAGCAGCCCGCCGAAGAGCGTGAGGAGGGTCGACTTGCCGGCCCCCGACGGGCCGAGGAGGGCGAGCATCTCGCCCGCCTGCACCGAGAGGTCGACGCCGGCGAGCGCGGCGACGTCGTGGTGCTCGGCCCGGTAGATGTGCACGAGGCCGGCGGTGAGCACGGGCAGTCCGTTCACCACGCCTCCCGCAGCCGCTCGATGTCGCCCCGGCTCGAGGACCGCAACGCCAGCACGGAGGCCACGAGCCCGAGCACGAGCGCTGTGGCGACCCACGCACCCGCCATGACAGGCCACGCCGGAGCGAGGTCCAGCGCGGGCACCGGTGCCGGGGTGTCGAACAGCGGGATGAGCGGCATCGCGATGACGGCACCGGCCACACCACAGCCGGCACCGACGACGGCCCCGAGGACCACCGGCAAGACGGCCTCACGGACGGTGGCCCGGCGCAGGTCGCGAGCGGACACGCCGGCGACCCGCAGGGCGGCCAGGTCCCGGGTCACGACCCGTCCCGTCGTCATCGCCACGACGACGAGCATGACCGCGGCGAGCAGCAGGGACAGCAGCGCCGTGAAGAGCCCGAGCAGCAGACCCCACCCTGTCGCGGACTCGTCGAGCAGGCGCTTGCTCTCCGGCAGCGACCGGGTCGAGAGGACCTCGAGGCCCTTGTCGGCCAACGCTCGCTCGGCGCCGGCCACGCCGCCGGGGAAGCCCTGGTCGATCCAGACCTCCATCGAGCCCGTGGCGGGCAGGCGACCACCGAGGCGCAGCATGAGGTCGAGGTTGACCAGGGCGCCCCGGTTGCCGACGAAGGGCAGCGCAGGGACGCGCTGGGCAGCCGTGGCCGCGGTGGTCCGACCGGCGAGGCTCTGGATGTCGAACCGCTCGGCGGTGCCGCCCGACGGGATGCGTCCCGACAGCAGCGCGGGGACGACCTCGGGTGCGTCGGCCCGGCTCACGGCGGCGTTGCGACCGGTGTTGGAGACGGTGAGCCGAAGGCCGCCTCCGGGTGCGGCCGCCAGCGTGATCGTGTCCTCCTGCGGGCCGTCGACCTGGATCGGCATCCCCGTCGCGGGGTCGATGACGACACCCTCCCCGCCGCTCGGTGCCCGGATGCCACCGCGGGGTTCGATCCAGCCGGACACGTCGTCGATGCCGAGGTGCCTGCCGTCGAGCGCAAAGCCGGACAGGTCGACCGTCCCACGCACGGCGTCGAGCTGCTGGGCCTGCGCGAGCTGGACCCAGACCGACTGGAGCCGGCAGCCGGCCGGACAGAGGAGTGGTGCGTCGACGGTGCGCGTCCCCGTGCCGGTGTGGGGCAGCGCGCCGAGGTCGCGGGTGAGGACCTCACCCTCCGGGGTCGTCACGGTGATGCCGACCCGGAGCGGCTGCGCGTCGACCTGGCCCGGCCGCCACTCCGCCGGCGAGACGCCCTGAGGAACCGGACCGAAGCCGAAACCCACGGGCGAGAGGTCGAACGCCACCTTCGCCGTGAGGCGGTCCCCCTCGAGCATCACCGGGTCCTGGTCCGGCAGCTCGAGCGCCTCGAGGTCCAGCCCCACCTGCGCCGGCGGCGCCCAGGCGATGCGGCGCAGTTCCTCGGGCCGGGCCGCGATCGTCGTCGTCGAGTCCGGGTCGCGCTGCGCGACGAAGCCCACGGGCATCGCGTGCTCGCGCTGACCGGCCGGCAGCTGGGCGACGGCCCGCGCGACCGCCGTCGGGTCCTTCGATCCCGTGCGCAGGGCGGCGAACGCGCCGACGGTGACCTTCGCCCGGTTCTCGCGGTTCCGGTCCGCCACGGCGACGGCGTTCGCCGCGAAGACGACGAGGGCCGACACAGCGGTCACGACGAGCAGGACGTGCCGGGTCGTGGGTCTGCGGCCGATCGCCAGGCCGGCCAGCCCCGAGCCGAGGGCACCGGCATCGAGGGCACGCCGGCCCAGCCGCGTCGCGAGCACGACGACGACGACACCGAGCAGCGCTCCTGCAGCGAGGGCCAGCAGGGTCGGGGTGAGGATCGCCATCGGCCCCGTCACCTGCCCGGTGAGGATCCCGACGATGCCGACCGCGGCGAGCACGACGAGGACGGTGTCGCCCACCCGGAGTCCCCGCGACGTCGGCGCAGGTGGGACGCTGCGCAGCAGCGAGGCGATCGGTTCGCGCAGGACGGGCCGCGCGGCGGCATACACGACCGCGAGCGAGGCGAGGCCGGCAGCGGCTGCGGCGACCGGCACCTGCCAGCCCAGCTCGAACGGCACACCGGGCGGCAGGACCACGCGGCGCACGAGCTCGCCGAGGCCGATGGCGATCAGCACGCCCATCGGCAGGCCCAGAAGGACGGTGAGGCCGAGCTCGGCGATGACGAGCCGGCGGCTCGCGTCCCGGCTGCGTCCTCGCAGGCGCGCGACAGCGATCTCGGGGCGGCGCTGCGCCACGGCCGCCCCCGCGACGAGGACGAGGACGGCCAGCGCCACCGCGACGAGCTGGGCGATGAGCAGGGGCACGAGCTGGCGGACGAGGCCCTTGCCGTCGTCGACCTGGCGCGCGATCTCGGGCAGCGGGCTGTCGACGGTCGCGAGGCTCGCCGGGCGCAGCTCGCCGACCGCCGTGCCCGCCGCTCCCAGCGAGTCGAGCGTGATGGTCGAGGTGCGCAGCCGGTAGTCGACCGAGAGCTGCGCGTCCCGCCATCCCTGCTCGAGGCCGGCGGGCGCCACGACGAAGTCGTCGATGCCGGCCACGAGGTCGCCGTAGTCAACCACCTTGCCCGACTTGCCCTGGAGCTCTGTGCGCAGCCAGTAGTCGGGGTCCGCCCTGGCGGTGTAGATCCCCGTGACCGTGTAGGGGGTGGGGGCTCCGTCGTCGGTGGGGACGACGAGCCGTGTCCCGAGGGTCCACCCCCAGGCCTTGGCGTCGGGGTCGGAGACGAGGAGGTCGTCACCGTCGGCCGGGCAGGCGCCGTCACTCAGGCTGAGGTGCTCACAGACCTCGTCGCGGGCGACGAGCCGGACCGGCGAGGGCTTCTTGCCCGCCTCGGGCACGACGTCCGTGTTGGCCGTCGTCATCGAGATGCCCGGCTCGTACCACTGGTCCAAGGAGGGCGGCATCTCGTCCTCGACCGCGTTGGCGCTGAGCTCCGGGTTCTGCGTGCGGGTGGCGAGCACGCCCAGCTTGAGGTCGGCCGCCTCGAGCCGGCCGAGGGTCGCGCGGAGCAGGGCCTGGTCGATCGACCGCGAGAACAGCGGCGCGAAGGCGGCGCAGGTCGCGACCAGCGCCGAGATGAGGACCAGCACGAAGGACTGACCACCGCGGTAGCGGATCGCCTTCCACATGCTGAGGGCCCCCCGGTGTCAGGCGTTGCGACGAATGGCAGTCCCGGTCACGCTAACCGCGCCGTCGACCCCGCTGCGTCACTCGCGCCAACCGTGACGATTTCGAAACGTCGTCCCGGACGAGCCGGCTCACGTGCCGGACTGCTGGGCGATCGTCGCCTCGAGCCGCTCGAGCTTCCCCTCCAGCTCGCCCGTCCGCCCGGGCCGGATGTCGGCCTTGAGGACGAGACCCACGCGGGGGCCGTGGGCGGACAGGGCGTCGACGCAGGCCTTGACGACGGCCATGCACTCGTCCCACTCCCCCTCGATGGTGGTGAACATCGCGTCGGTGCGGTGGGGCAGGCCGCTCTCGCGGACGATGCGCACGGCCTCGGCGACCGGTCCGGTCACCCCGCCCTGGTCGTCGGAGGCGGACGGGGACACGGAGAAGGCGACGAGCATGGCCCTACCGTATGCCGTCCGGCTCAGCCCGGTTCGGCCCGCCTCGGAGCGGCTCGGCCCGCCTCGGCCCGCGTCAGAGTGCCTCTGGCGCGAGGAACGCGTGGACGAGCGGCACGACCCCGGCGCCCTCACCACTCGCCGAGGCGACGCGCTTCATCGAGCCGCACCGGATGTCACCGGCGACGAAGACCCCGGGCACGGTCGTCGCGTAGGGCTCCGGCGGGCGACCGCCCTGCCACGACTGCCACGGGGTGTCGGCGCCGGACAGGACGAAGCCGAGGTCGTCACGGCCCACCTCGCGCGGCAGCCAGTGACAGGTCGGCTCGGCGCCGAGCAGGAGGTAGAGCCCGGCAGCCTCGACGCGCTCGTCCGTGCCCGCGTCGACGTCGCGGAGGGTGAGCCACTCGAGACGACCCTCGCCGCCGCCGTCGGTGACGACGGTGCGCGGCCGGACCGAGATGCGCGGGTTCCCCTCGAGCTCGCGGATGAGGTAGCTCGACATCGTCGCGGCGAGGCCCTCGCGACGCACGAGGATCGTCACGCTCTGGGCGAAGCGCGAGAGGTGCACGGCCGCCTGGCCTGCACTGTTGCCGCCACCGACGACGAACACGTCCTTGTGCTTCACCTCGCGAGAGGTGCTCGCCGCGGCTCCGTAGTTGACGCCCCGCCCGACGAGACCCTCGAGTGCCTCGACGCCGAGCCGTCGGTAGTCGACCCCCGTGGCGATGAGCACCGTTCGGCCGCGCACGCTGGCCGCGCCGAGCTCCACGACGTGGCAGCCGTCCGGACCGTCACCGATCCTCAGGCCGGTCACCTCCTGTCCGGCGAGGAAGCGCGCACCGAACCGCACGGCCTGCGACCGCGCCCGCTGCGCCAGCCGCATCCCGGAGATGCCTCGCGGGAAGCCGAGGTAGTTGCGGATCATCGAGCTCGTCCCGGCCTGCCCGCCGATCGGCCCCTGGTCGATGACGAGCGTGTCGAGCCCCTCGGACGCCGCGTACACGGCTGCACCCAGCCCAGCGGGACCGGCGCCGACGACGACGAGGTCGCAGATCGCGTCCTCGCTGATGTCCGTCGGCCGCCCGTAGAGGACGGCCCCGAGGTCGGCGTTGGACGGGTTGGACAGCAGGTAGTCGTCGTTCGGCGCCTGGAGCAGGGGCAGGGTCGCCTCCGGGCCCGCAGCGGCGAGCGCCGCCACCCCGGCGGGGCTGTCGGGCGAGTGCACCGTGTTGGGCAGGCCCATCCGGTCGAGGAAGTCACGGATCCGGCTCAGGTCCGGAGAGGGCCCATCCGCGATGATCCGGGTCCCGTCGATCTCCGAGTAGCTCACCGACTGCGCCCAGTCCGACAGCGTCTCGGAGATCGCGGTGTGGAACTCCTCGTCCCGAGCCCCCTGCGGCAGCATGAGGTAGAGGTCGAGCCGGCCCTCGGCGAGGCTCTCGCGCAGCTGGGCCACCGACCCCCGGAACCGTTCGACCGGCACGTAGACGAGCCGTCTCGCGCTCGGCATGAACTTCTGGAACTTGGCCAGCAGGTGGGTGGCCTTCTCCCCGCCGGCGAAGAACTCGCACGCCGCGAGGGCCACCGGACGCCGGCCGGTCTTGAGGTCGGTGAGGACCTCGATCGTCTCCTCCATGGTCGTCGGGGCGATGATCTCGTACTCCGACGCGTAGCGCTGGCTCAGGACATCCACCATCGCCTGCCGGTACTCGGCGCCGAGAACGACGATGACCGGGGTCGGACGCGTGTCGGGAGGAGTCACCCGGATCACGCTACTGGCGACCCGGCTCCTGCGTGAGCCGCTCGACCACCAGGCTCGCGGCGGCATACACGTCGGTCGTGCCGGAGGCGACTGCCGAGGCGACGTCGTCGGGGACGAGACCACCGTCCTCGCCACCCATGCGTCGGCGCAGCTCGGCCAGCGCGATCGCCTCGATCTCGGACCGCGCGCGCCGGCTCCGCCGCGCGTCGAGGGTGCCGGACTCCTCGAGCCAGCGGCGGTGTGCCGCAAGGGACTCCACGAGCTCCCGTATGCCGTCCCCACGACTCGCGACCGTCCTCACCACCGGAGTCCGCCAGTCCACCGAGCGCTCGCGGTTGCCGAGCTGGATCATGTGCCGCAGGTCGCGGACGGTGTCGTCGGCGCCGTCACGGTCGGCCTTGTTGACCACGAAGACGTCGCCGATCTCGAGGATGCCCGCCTTGGCCGCCTGGATCCCGTCGCCCATGCCGGGCGCGACGATGACGACGACCGTGTCGGCACGTCCCGCGACCTCCACCTCCGACTGGCCGACTCCCACCGTCTCGAGGAGGACGACGTCGAAGCCGGCGGCGTCGAGGACGCGCAGCGCCTGGGGCGTCGCGAACGACAGCCCGCCGAGGTGACCGCGAGAGGCGACCGAGCGGATGAAGACGTCGGGGTCGGTCGCGTGGTGCTCCATCCGGATGCGGTCACCCAGCAGCGCACCGCCCGAGAAGGGCGACGACGGGTCGACCGCGAGGACCGCGATGCGCTTGCCCTGGGCGCGCAGGGCGCTGATCAGGGCAGCGGTCGTCGTGGACTTGCCAACCCCGGGAGACCCGGTGAGGCCGATGACGTGGGCGTGGCCACCGTGTGGTGCCAGCGCTGCCATGACCTCGGGCAGGGCGGGGTGGGCGTCCTCGACGAGCGAGATGAGCCGGGCCACCGCACGCGGACGCCCCTCCCTCGCCTGGGCGACGAGAGAGGGGACGTCGACGGATCGCGGTGTCGTCGCGATGGTGCGGACCCGGGTGCGGGGTGGCCGGGTCGTCAGCTCGACGAGGGGACGGTGAGGATGAGTGCGTCGCCCTGGCCGCCACCGCCGCACAGGGCGGCGGCGCCGGTGCCCCCGCCACGACGCTGCAGCTCGAGAGCCAGCGTGAGGACGACGCGGGCGCCGGACATGCCGAGCGGGTGACCGACGGCGATGGCGCCACCGTTGGGGTTGACCTTGTCGGCGTCGATGCCGAGCTCCTTGGTCGACGCCAGACCCACGGCGGCGAACGCCTCGTTGATCTCGACGAGGTCGAGGTCGGCGGGAGCGATGCCGGCGCGGTCGCAGGCCTTCTTGATCGCGTTGGCCGGCTGCGACTGCAGGCTCGAGTCGGGGCCGGCGACGACGCCGTGGGCGCCGATCTCGGCAAGCCACGACAGGCCGAGCTCCTCGGCCTTCGACTTCTTCATGACGACGACCGCGCAGGCGCCGTCGGAGATCTGGGAGGCCGAGCCAGCCGTGATGGTGCCGTCCTTGGCGAAGGCGGGACGGAGCCGGGACAGCGACTCGGTGGTCGTGTCGGCGCGGATGCCCTCGTCCTCCTTGAACTCGACCGGGTCGCCCTTGCGCTGCGGGATCGAGACGGCGACGACCTCGTCGTCGAAGTAGCCGTCCTTCCAGGCCTTGGCTGCGAGCTGGTGGCTGCGGGCCGCGAAGGCGTCCTGCTCCTCGCGGGTGAAGGCGCTCGCGTCGACGTTGCGCGACTCGGTGAGCGAGCCCATCGCCTGGTTGGTGAGCACGTCGTAGAGGCCGTCGTAGGCCATCGAGTCCTGCAGGGTCACGTCGCCGTACTTGTAGCCGTCGCGGCTCTTGGGCAGCAGGTGGGGGGCGTTGGTCATCGACTCCTGGCCGCCGGCGACGACGACGTCGAACTCACCGGCGCGGACGAGCTGGTCGGCCAGCGCGATCGCGTCGAGGCCGGAGAGACAGACCTTGTTGACGGTGAGGGCGGGGACGTCCATCGGGATGCCGGCCTTGACGGCGGCCTGGCGTGCGGGGATCTGTCCCTCGCCCGCCGTGAGGACCTGGCCCATGATGACGTAGTCGACGTCCTCGGGCTTGACGCCCGACTTCTCGAGGGCGCCCTTGATGGCGAGCCCGCCGAGGTCGGAGCCGCTGAAGCCCTTGAGGCTGCCGCTCATCCGTCCCATCGGGGTCCGGGCCCCGGCGACGATGACAGTGGGGTCGGTGTGCTGGGTCGAGGCGGTGCTCACTGCAAGGTCCTCCAACGTCGATGTCGGGCGTGACGCCCAGGGTCTCGTCACGATGCTAGTCACTGCCGCGCGAGGGGCCCACCCCCGCTGTGACCGATGTCCCGTAGGTGTCCATCACCACACCCGCAACACCTGTATGCCGTGCGCTCCCGTCCCTAGGCTCAGGCCCATGAATCGTGCCCCCGGTGAGTCCCCCCTTGCCTTGTTCACGGCGATCGACCACGTCGGCGTGGCCGTGAGCGACCTCGACGAGGCGATCGCGTTCTACCGCGACACCTACGGGATGGAGCTCGCGCACGAGGAGGTCAACGAGGAGCAGGGCGTCCGCGAGGCGATGATGGCCGTCGGCGGGTCCGGCTCCCACATCCAGCTCCTGGCTCCGCTCTCCCCCGCGTCCACCATCGCCAAGTTCCTCGACCGTTCCGGCCCGGGCGTCCAGCAGGTGGCCTACCGCGTCGAGGACATCGACACCGTGAGCGCCACCCTGCGCGAGCGCGGGCTCCACCTTCTGTACGACGAGCCGAAGCGGGGCACCTCGGACAGCCGGGTCAACTTCATCCACCCCAAGGACGCCGGCGGCATCCTCGTCGAGCTCGTCGAGCCCAGCCGCACCCCCCACTGACTGCCCGTTCGCACCGCCGCACCCCCGACCGACTGCCCCCTCGCACAGCCGACTCACCAAGGAGCCCCACCCCATGGACCAGATCCGCGACGCCATCCTCAGCGGTGACCGCACCGAGGAGACCTACGCGAACCTCTCCATCCCGCAGACCTACCGGGCCGTCACCGTCCACAAGGACGAGGTCGACATGTTCGAGGGCCTCGCCTCGCGCGACAAGGACCCTCGCAAGTCGCTTCACGTCGACGACGTCCCCGTGCCCGAGCTCGCCCCGGGTGAGGCGCTCGTCGCGGTCATGGCCAGCGCGATCAACTACAACACCGTCTGGACCTCGATCTTCGAGCCGGTCTCGACGTTCGGCTTCCTCGAGCGCTACGGCCGCACCTCCGAGTACGCGAAGCGGCACGACCTGCCGTACCACATCGTCGGCTCCGACCTCGCCGGCGTCGTGCTCCGCACCGGCCCGGGCGTCGGCAAGTGGAAGCCCGGACAGGAGGTCGTCGCCCACTGCCTCAGCGTCGAGCTCGAGGACGCCGACGGCCACAACGACACGATGCTCGACCCGCAGCAGCGCATCTGGGGCTTCGAGACGAACTTCGGCGGTCTCGCCGAGCTCGCCATCGTCAAGGCCAACCAGCTCATGCCCAAGCCCACCCACCTCTCCTGGGAGGAGGCCGCGTCCCCCGGCCTGGTGAACAGCACGGCATACCGGCAGCTCATCTCCAAGAACGGTGCCGCCCTCAAGCTCGGCGACCGCGTCCTCATCTGGGGCGCCTCCGGCGGTCTCGGCTCCTACGCGACCCAGATGGCGCTGGCCGCCGGCGCCACCCCGATCTGCGTCGTCTCCTCGCCCGAGAAGGCCGAGATCTGCCGCGCCATGGGCGCCGAGCTCATCATCGACCGCAACGCCGAGGGCTACCGGTTCTGGAACGACGAGAACACCGTCCAGGACCCCAAGGAGTGGCAGCGCCTCGGCAAGAGGATCCGCGAGCTCACCGGCGGCCACGACGTCGACATCGTCTTCGAGCACCCGGGCCGCGAGACCTTCGGCGCGAGCGTCTACGTCGCGCGCAAGGGCGGCACCATCGTCACCTGCGCCTCGACCTCGGGCTACATGCACGAGTACGACAACCGCTACCTCTGGATGAACCTCAAGAACATCAAGTCCTCGCACTTCGCGAACTACCGCGAAGCTTGGGAGGCCAACGCGCTCATCGACCGCGGCCTCATTCACCCGACCCTCTCCAAGACCTACACGATGGACGAGGTCGGACAGGCCGCCCTCGACGTCCACCACAACCTCCACCAGGGCAAGGTCGGCGTCCTCACCCTGTCCCCCGAGCCGGGCCTGGGCATCACCGACGCCGAGAAGCGCTCCCGCTACGAGACCGAGATCAACCGCTTCCGCGACGCCTGACCAAGCCCGAGCGAAGCATGGCGCCCGTCGGGGCGTGCGTCGGTACGCCGGCCTGACGACGCGACAGGAGGTCGCGTCGAGTCGCGGGCCGGCGTGCCGCTAGCGCGCACTGAAGGGCGCGAGCGCGGCGGGCCGGCGTCTCGCTGAGCGCGCCCCGAGGGGCGCGAGCGCAGCGGGCGAGGACAGGGGCCGCGAGCGAGCGCTACTGGTGCCGCTGCCGCGGAACGAGCACCTCGTCGACGAGCAGCAGGGCAGCCGCGGCAACCGGGATGGCGAGCAGCGCACCGAGCACACCGAGCAGAGTGCCGCCGGCCAGCGCGGCAACCACGGTCACCGCACCCGGCACCGACACCGTGCGCTGCATGATCCGCGGCGCGATGACGTAGTTCTCGATCTGTTGGTAGATGAGGTAGTAGATCCCGGCGATGAGGGCACTGCGCGGGTCGTCGAAGAACGCGACCATGCAGACGAGCACCGCGCCGAGCGTGGCACCGACCATCGGGATGAGCCCGAGGAAGCCGACGAGCACGGCCAGCACCGCGGCATACGGGATCCCGAGCACGCTCATCATGACGTAGCTGAGGATCGCGTTGACCGTCGCGATGGCGACCTGGCCGATGGCGTAGGAGCCGGTGCGCCGCATGATCTCCTCACTCAGCTGCGCGACCCGGTTGCGCCGGCTCGCCGGGACCATCGAGTAGGCGACGCGCTTCATCTTCGGCAAGGAGGCGAGGAAGTAGAGCGTGAGGATGAGGATCGTGAACGTCTGGAAGACGCCGTTGGCGACAGCCCGGCCGGCGCCGAGCACTCCGCCCAGCACCGAGCTGATGAAGGTCTCGTCGGTGAGCCGCTTGTTGAACTCCTCGCTGATCTTGTCGACGACGTCGTAGTTCTTGTCGAGCTCCTGCACCCAGCTCGCGTTGAGGATCCGGTCGACGTAGCTCGGCGCCTCCTGGACGAGGTCGGTCCCCTGGGTGATGACCGGCGGGAAGACGAGCAGTCCGAGCAGGGTGAAGACGACGATGACGCCGAAGAAGACGATGCCGACCGACAGCGAGCGCTTGAGGCCCCGGCGCCCCAGCCACTCGACGATCGGGTTGAGCGCGAGGGTGAGGAAGAGGGCGACGACGAGGATCGTCAGGGTGGTCGCGAGCCGCCCGAGCGAGTGCCAGAGCCCGATCGCGATGAGCGCGCCGAGCGCCCCGACGAACCCGAGGTAGAACGGCGAGTGACGGTTGATGGGCCGGCCCATCTCGCCGAACTGCGTCGTCCCCTCCGACCCGGACGCGGCACCCGCGGCGGCGGTCGCCCGGCCCTCACCCGGCTGGCCCTCAGCGGTCTCGCCCGGACGCCCGTCGGTGTCGCCGTCGCCATCGAGGAGGTCGGCGAGCAGGCTCCGCTCGAGGTGCTCGTCCTCGTGGCGGATGCGGTTGCTCTCGCGCAGGGCGGCCCGCTGACGCGTCCGGTACTCGCGCCAGCTGCGTACGGAGTTCTTGCCCCAGCTCAGGTTCACGTCGCCTCCACGTCCGGCAGCCTAGACGGCGCGGAGGAGCGTTCAGCGGAACGCGCCCGGCGGATGCCGCCGCTCACGGGCCGCCCAGCACGCCGTGTGCCAGTGCCGCCGGTCGCCGACCCCGCCGACGCCCTCCTCTGGCCACGCCACGACGTGCGGCGTGCCGGGATGGATGGACTGCTCGCAGCCGGGGCACAGGTAGGTGCGGTCCGAGGACTCGCCGGTGAGGCGACGCACGGCCCAGCGCTGGCCGGCATACGACTCGGTCGTCGTCATCCCGCGCCCGAGGCGACCCAGGGCGAGGGGCACGTCGTCGCGGCGGCGGCGGTTGGCGCGGGGCATGGGTCCAGTGTCCCGCGCGGTGCACGCGGCGCGAAGCGGCGGCCCCCACACGAGAGACGGTCCCGCAGCCTCAGGGGCTGCGGGACCGTCCCGGTCGGTGTGGCGGTCAGGCGGTGGCGGGCACCGCGCGGGCGGGGATGCCGACCTCCTGCTCGACCGGGACCCGGCGCAGGTGGCGGAAGCCGAGGAAGCTCAGGACGAACATCCCGAGGGCGCCGGCGAAGCTGGCCCAGGCGGCGTACATCGCGATCTTGCCCATGGTCCCGAAGGCGTAGGCGTTGAGGAGGAGGCCTCGCAGCGTCTCACCGCGGAAGGCGAGCTGGACGAGTCCGGCAGCCTTCTCGTCGTCCGGGTTGGCCCGCGAGAGGGTGCTCAGCTCCGAGTAGGTCTTGCCACCGGTCGAGGCGTCGAGGTGGACCTTGATGTAGTGGTCCGCGTAGGCCTTGGCCTGCTCGCCGGTGAGGAGCTGCTGGCCGGCGTACTGCTCGAGGTAGGGCTTGACCGCCGGGTCCTCGAGCTGCTCGCTGCCTGCCTCGGGGAAGTAGATGTTCTGCGCAGCGAGCTGGGTGCGGACGTTGTCGTCCACGAAGGTGTTGGCCCAGGAGAGGAGTCCGCCTGCGACCAGGAGGACTGTGGCGACGATGAGGCCGCCCGTCGTGAGCAGTGCATCCAAGGTGCGACGTCGCATGATGGTTCTTTCCTCGTCTGGGCTGTGGCCCGTTGTTGGTGTGCCTTGCTGGCAGGACCAACTCTCGCGCCTGACCGGGGTCGCGGATCAGGGACGATGGTCCCGGGTCCGGTACCTTTCAACGAGATGTGGCTCACACCGCCCGAAGAGGGTTGCGGGTGTTCCGAGCCGTCGTCAGACCGCTCGTCAGGCGCGGACCCGGGCGCTCGTCGGGTCGTGGAGCGGACGCAGCGAGACCGTCGCCGGGACGCGGGTGCCCGCCACATGGACCTCCCACGTCCCGTCGTCGAGCCACGCCTTCGTCACCGGTCTGCCGGCGGTGACCGAGGCGATGCCCACCGCTCCCCCGAGCGTCCAGCCGTAGGACGCCGACCGCACGTCCCCGACCGCGACACCGTCACGCAGCACGACCTCGGCCCCGAACATCAGCGGCGCGGGGTCGGTGAGCAGCACCTGGACGAGCCGGTCGTGGCGCGGGTTCTCGCGTTCGGCGACGACTGCCTCACGCCCGATGAACTCCGTGTCGAGGTCGACCGCGAACCCGAGCCCCGCCATCTGGACCGTGTCGGTGTTGTCGATGTCGTGCCCGTAGTCGCGGTAGGCCTTCTCGAGCCGCAGGGAACCGAGCGCACGCAGTCCGACAGGCCTGAGCCCGTATGCCGTGCCCTCCGCGCGCAGCACCCTCCAGAGCGTGGCCGCGTGCTCCCGAGGGACGTACAGCTCGTAGCCGAGCTCGCCGACGTAGGTGATGCGGACGCAGAGCAGCTCGATCCCGGCCACCGTGATGCTGCGCGCGGCCCGGAACGGGAACGCCTCGTTCGACAGGTCCGCGTCGGTGAGGGCCGCGAGCAGGTCCCGAGAGAGCGGCCCCTGGACGTTGAGCTGTCCGGTGGCCTCGGTGACGTCCTCGACGACGACCTCGGCGTCGCCGACCTGGCGTCGCAACCACGCGAGGGTGTGCCCGTGCGCGGTGTCCGAGGCGACGACGAGGAAGTCGCCCTCCCCCCGCTTGGTCACGGTGAGGTCGGCCTCGATGCCGCCGTCCGGGCCGAGCCACTGGGTGTAGGTGATCCGGTCGACGTCCCCGTCGACGTGCCCCGCGCTGACCCGCTCGAGCACGGCTCCGGCGTCCGGACCCGTCACGGCGAAGGTCGCCATGAAGGACATGTCGATGAGGCCCACCGCCTCCCGCACCGCCCGGTGCTCGGCCTCCCACTGCTCGAACCAGGGCTGGCGACCCCACGAGGGGGTGACGTGCGGGGTCTGTCCGTCGCCGGCATACCAGTCCGCGCTCTCCCAGCCGGAGACGTCCTTGAGCTTCGCGCCCGCGGCGACCATCTCGTCGTGGACCGGCGAGACGAACGTGCCGCGACCGGTGAGGAGCTCGACGCCCGGGGTGTGGGCGGCGTACGTCCTGCCGAGGACCTCGGTGACGCGGTCCCGCCGGTAGTCGCGGTGGAGCTGGTGCGGCATGAAGCGCGCGACGTCGATCGCGGTGACGTCGACGTCCGGGCGACCGCTCGAGATCCACTGTGCGACAACGCGTCCAAGCCCACCGCTGCTGAGGATGCCGACGGAGTTGAGGCCAGCGGCGACGAAGTAGCCCTGCAGACCGGGTGCCTCGCCGACGGCCGGGAGCCGGTCGGGCGTGAACGACTCCGGGCCGCAGAAGAAGGTGCGGACGCCGGCGTCGAGCGTCACCGGCACGCGGGACATGGCGATCTCGAGGGCCGGTGCCATGCGCTCCCAGTCGGGAGGCAGCGTGCCGAACGAGAAGTCCTCGGGTATGCCGTCGAGGTTCCACGCGGCGGCCTCCGGCTCGAAGAGCCCGACCATCATGCCGCCGCCCTCCTCGCGGTAGTAGCCGTAGCGCGCCGGGTCCTCGAAGATCGGCCCGTTCGGGTCGAGCCCGGGGATGGTGTCGGTGATGAGGTAGTAGTGCTCGGCCGCCTGGTTCGGGATGACGACACCGTGCCGCTCCCCCAGCTGGCGGGCCCACATGCCGGCGCAGTTGACGACCGTCTCACACTCGATGTCGCCTGCACTGGTGCGGACGCCGGTGACACGCGGGAGCGCACCGTCCTGACGGGTGATGACGTCGCCCACGCTCACACCTTCGACGATGCGCACGCCGAGGTTCCTCGCGCCGCGGGCCAGCGACATCGTGAGGTCGACCGGGTTGACGCGGCCGTCACCGGGGACATGGAAGCCGGCGATGAGGCCGTCCATGACGGCATGCGGGAAGAGCTCGGCCATCTCGCCGGGGGCGATCTCGTCGACCTCGAGCCCGAGCCTGCGCTGGAAGGTGGCGACGCGCCGGTACTCCTCGAGGCGGTCGGTGTCACCCACGGCCTCGATGACGCCGACCGGGCGGAAGCCCGTGGACAGCCCGGTCTCGGCCTCGAGGCGCGCGAAGAGGTCGCGTGAGTACAGCCGGATGTTCGTCAGGGTCTCGCTCGTCGACCCGAAGCAGGTCATGAGCCCGGCGGCGTGCCACGTCGTGCCGCTGGTGAGGCGGTCACGCTCGACGAGGACGACGTCGGTGACGCCCTCGTGCGCGAGGTGGTAGGCGATGGAGGTGCCGATGACGCCGCCGCCGATGATGACGACCCGGGCGCGGCTGGGGAGGTTCGGGGCTGCACTCACACGCGGAGGCTACCCACCGACGGCGGGCAGGCGGACGGCATACGGCGTCGACGCGACTCGAGATCCGGCCCCGGCGTCTCGAGATCGGGGAGACTGCACGATCGGGGCGGCGGATCGTGCAGTCTCCCCGATCTCGACAGCCGCAGCGAGGGTGGGGAGCCGTATCCCCACCGAAGCGCTCAGCCGAGGTCCAGGCGGTGCGGGTCCACGCCCAACAGGTGCGCGAGTCGGCGCAGCAGGGCGATGCGGCGGGAGCGCTGGAACAGGTCCTCGGCCCAGATCTCGACGACGCGCCACCCGTCGTCCTCGGCGAGGTTGCGGCGTGCCACGTCGACGCTCCGTTGACGGCGGCCACCGTGGTGATCGCCCTGGTACTCCCCGATGACCCGTTGCTCACGCCAGACGAGGTCGCCCTCGAGGATCCAGCCTGCGTCACCGACCACGGCAGCGTTGAGCTCCGGCTCGGGCAGACCGCTGCGCACGACGAGTAGTCGGGTCAGTGTCTCCATGGGCGACCTCACGCCGACCCGGGCGAGATGGAGCGCGTCGCGCAGTCGGCGGGCACCTCGAGGACGGGTGCGGCGGGACATCGCTTCAACGAAATCGTCGCGCCGGTCCGTCCGCGATCCACCACCGGCATCAGCGGCCATCTGGTGACGCAGCACCGCCTCCCACTCCTCCTCCCCCGGCTGGACGACGATGCGCTCGGCGAGTGCCATGAGGACGGCGTCGGCCACGACGACCAGATCATCGACCGAGAGCGTCTGCGGCGAGCAGATCTCGGCGAGGTCGACCCACGTGTCGACCGGACCGGTGACGGGAAGACCTGCTACGTGTGTCACCCGGCGCCTCTCCAGTCCGCGGTGGCCGCGGCATCCACCTCTCTCGACCGGCGGCCGCGAGGACTCCCTCATCACGTCGAGTAGGTCACCGCTCGCCGCCCATCGAGGGAGCGGCAGCCCCAGCAGACCCGCCGCCGTGAGGTGGCTGAACACGACGTCGTCGGGAAGCGCGAGGGCGAAGGCCCGGCAGCGTTCGGTGAGGTCGGCGGGCGCCACCGGCGACCGCACTTCCTGGGTGACGCGCACCAGGTGCGGGCGACGCCACTGGGAGAGGCTCAGCCCGGAGGCACGGGCTGCGGCCAGCGACGTGGGCGAGGACAGAACCGGATCTCTGGGCGGCATGCCTCCAGCGTGGCCCGAGCCGCGACACCACCGCTGACGCCATCCACAGGCAGCCTCGAGATCGGGCAGACGGCCGAAAATAGGCCGCCGAACCTGCCGTCTGCCCGATCTCGACGCGTCAGGCGTAGGTGCGGAAGCCGCGCCCGCTCTTGCGGCCGAGGTAGCCCGCCGTCACGAGGTGCTCGAGCAGCGGCGCGGGTGCGTAGCCCGGCTCGCGGAACTCGATGTAGAGCTCCCGCTCGATGGCCAGCGACACGTCGAGCCCGACGACGTCGAGCAGCTCGAACGGTCCCATCGGCAGGCCACAGCCGGTCTTCATGGCGGTGTCGATGTCGTCGGCGCTGGCGTAGTTGGCCGACAGCATCTTGATGGCGTCGTTGAGGTAGGGGAAGAGCAGCGCGTTGACGATGAAGCCGGAGCGGTCCCCGCACGTCACCGGGCTCTTGCCGATCTCGCGGCACAGCTGCTGCACGGTGGCGACCACGTCGTCGCCTGTCGAGACGGTGTGCACCACCTCGACGAGCTTCATGACCTGCGCCGGGTTGAAGAAGTGCATGCCGACGACGTCCTCGGGACGCGACGTGACCTTGGCGCAGTCGATGATCGGCAGCGACGAGGTCGTCGTCGCGAGGATCGCCCCGGGCTTGCAGATCTTGTCGAGGTCGCGGAAGAGCTCCTGCTTGATGTCGAGGTCCTCGGCGATCGCCTCGACGACGAGGTCCACCTCGGCGAGGTCGGCGCGCGACGTCGTGGGGTGCAGGCGGGCCAGCAGCGCGTCGGCCTCCTCCTGGGTCGCGCGCCCCTTCTCGACCGCCCGCGCCTGCGACTTCTCGATGGCCGCGCGGACACCGGCGAGCCGCTCCTCGGTCCGCGCGACGTAGGTGACCTGCTTGCCCGCCTTGGCGAAGACCTCGATGATGCCGGTGGCCATCGTCCCCGAGCCCACGACGCCGACCGAGCTGACCTCGCGCAGCGTCACCCCGTCCGCGACGCCCTCGCTCGGCGTGTGCGAGTCGGCGACGACCTCGGGAGAGCCGGGGCCGGCATACGTGTAGAAGCCCCGTCCGGTCTTGCGGCCCTTGAGCCCCGCGGACACCATCTGCTTGATGATCGGGCTCGGTGCGTGGAGCCGGTCGCGCCCCTGCTTGTACATCGTGTCGAGGATCTCGTATGCCGTGTCGAGACCGATGAGGTCGAGCAGCGCGAGCGGACCCATGGGGTAGCCGCAGCCGAGCTTCATCGCGGCGTCGATGTCCTCGCGCGTGGCGTAGCGGCTCTCGAACATCGCGACCGCGTGGTTGAGGTAGCCGAAGAGCAGGGCGTTGGCGATGAACCCGGCCTTGTCCCCGACGATGACCGGCTTCTTGCCCAGCCGCTCGGCCAGGGCCTTGACGTCCTCGAAGACGTCGTCGGCGGTGATGACGGTGCGGATGACCTCGACGAACTGCAGGACCGGCGCGGGGTTGAAGAAGTGCATGCCGACGACGCGCTTCGGCGTGCTCGTCGACGCGGCGATCTCGGTCACCGGCAGCGACGAGGTGTTCGTCGCGAGGATGGCGTCGGGCGCGACGATCGCGTCGAGCTCGGCGAAGATCTCCTTCTTGAGGTCCAGGTGCTCCGGTACGGCCTCGACGACGAGCTGGCAGTCGGCGAGCGAGTCGAACCCGGTCGCGTAGGTGACGTGCCCGTGGAGGGCGTCGTGGGCCGCCTGGTCGATCTTGCCGCGGTCGAGCGCACGACCGGTCGACTTCGCGAGGAAGGAGCGCCCACGCTCGACCGCCTCGTCGTTGGCGTCGACGGCGACGACGTCGATCCCGTTGCGCGCGAACACCTCCACGATGCCGGCACCCATGGTGCCCAGTCCGATGACGCCTACCTTGGTGAACTCGCGTGACATGGTCGCGAGTCTGTCAGAGCGCGTATGCCGTGTGGAGCGCTCCCGGGGGTGAGAGTCCTCACCAGGAGAAGCCCGAGGCGAGCAGCGCCGACTCCACCTGGAAGCGCTGCTCCCGGCTCATCCCGCTCCTCGCGCCCTCCGGCGGCGGCACTCCCAGCTCGCTGCACGCCCGCAGCAGCCCGTCGTCGTAGGCCAGCAGGGCCGCCCTCAGGTGCAGGGCCTTGGCCGGCCGGTCGCTGTCTCCGATCCGCTGGACCTGGTCCGAGAGGCGTCGCAGCTGGGCGGCGAGGACCGCGCTGGGCACCGGCTCCGGGCCCGGCCGCTGGGCGTCGCGCCAGGCCTCCCAGCGGTCGGTCACCGCGTCGTAGGGGCGGGGCGCGTGGCCGGTGGTGGCGTACCTCAGCACCGCCCAGGCGGCGTCGAGCGCGACGACGACCCCGGCGGTCACGGCGGCATAGGCGGGCAGGTAGCTCACAGGCAGTCACCTCTGCCTCGAGTCTGCGCCGGTGGTGTGACGACGGCAACCCTGCCCGTTAGGGTGACCCGGTGCGAGTGGTGATTGCGACCTGCAGTGTCGACTACGACGGGCGGCTGACGGCCCACCTCCCCCTCGCGACCCGGTTGCTCATGGTCAAGGCCGACGGCTCGGTGCTCATCCACTCCGACGGCGGCTCCTACAAGCCCCTCAACTGGATGTCACCGCCGTGCGCGATGGCCGAGGTCGACCCCGACGAGGCCGAGGTCGCCGACGGCGTGACCGCGGTCTGGGCCGTCCAGCACGCCAAGTCCGAGGACCGCCTCCGGGTGCGCCTGCACGAGGTCCACAGCGACACGAGCCACGAGCTCGGCGTCGACCCCGGGCTCGTCAAGGACGGCGTCGAGGCCCACCTGCAGCGGCTCCTCGCCGAGCACATCACGACCCTGGGTGACGGCTTCACCCTGACGCGGCGCGAGTACATGACCCCCATCGGGCCGGTCGACATCCTCTGCAAGGACGCCACCGGGGCGACCGTCGCCGTCGAGATCAAACGCCGCGGCGACATCGACGGTGTCGAGCAGCTCACCCGCTACCTCGAGCTCATGAACCGCGACCCGCACCTCGCCCCCGTCGCGGGCGTCTTCGCCGCGCAGCAGATCAAGCCGCAGGCCCGCACGCTGGCCGAGGACCGCGGCATACGCTGCGTCGTCCTCGACTACGACGACCTGAAGGGCATCGACAACAGCGAGCACCGGCTCTTCTAGACCACCGAGCGGTCCGCGCTCCCCGGCCAGGACCGCACGACGACGTCGTCGGCGTCGACGGAGATCTCGGCGACCGCGCAGGTCGGGAGGAAGTGCAGGCCCGCGAGGTCGCTGCGCACGTTGCGAGACATGCGCGGGAGCGCGAACGACATCACCCCGCCGTGGCTGAAGGCGAGCACCGTCTCGCCCCGGTGCAGGTCGGCGATCTCCTCGAGGGCGCTGCGATAGCGGTCGAGCACCGACTGCCCGTCCTCGCCGCCGGGGATGAACGTGCCCAGGTGGCCCGCCTTCCACGCCTCGAACACCCCGAGCAGCTCCGGGTCGTCGTGCTCCCGACCGGCGAGCGCGCCGACCGAGAACTCCTCGAGACCCGGCACGACCCGCGTCGCGACTGCGAGCACCTCCGCGGCGACGACGCCCGACTCGACGGCGCGCTGGAGACCGCTCGTGTAGACCGCCGCGACCTTGCGCCCCGACAGCGACTCGGCAAGCTCGCGCACCTGGTCCCGGCCCTTGTCGGTGAGCCAGCCGCCGTCGTCCGACAGCACCTTGGGGTGCGGGTAGTCGGCGTCGCCGTGCCGGGCCACGAGCACGGTTGCGGCACACTGCAGGTCGCTCACGCCCCCACCTTGCCACGTCCTCCCGGACACGAGCCCGTATGCCGTCCGCCCCGAATCCGGTCGACAGCGGCATTCGCGGCTGGTTGGCTGACGAGGTGACCGACGACCTCTCCTTCGCCACCCTTGACCTCCACGACGAGAGCCCGGCCAACACTGCTCGCCTCGACGGCTGGCTCGACGCGATCCTCCGCGGCTTCCACCAGGGCCGTCCGACCGACGAGTTCCGCGCCAAGTGGCTGAGGGTGGCCCGGGCCGACGGTGCCGTCAACCGCGGGGTCTGGGACACCAACCCGCTCGGACTCTCGAACGACGTGCCCGTGGCGACGTTCGCCCACCTCACCAAGACCCTCAACGCCGGCGCGGCCCAGGTCGAGGCGTGGATGATCACCGACGTCACCGTGGCGCCGACGCACCGCCGCCGTGGCCTCATGCGCCGTCTCATGACCGAGAACCTCGACGCGGCGGTGGCCGCGGGCGTGCCCGTCGCCGTCCTCACCGCCTCGGAGGGGTCCATCTACCAGCGGTTCGGCTTCGGCCCGGCGACGCGGGAGGCTCGTCTGCGGGTCGACACCTCGTCCAGGTTCCGGCTCCGGTCCGTCCCCGACGACGGTGGCCGCGTCGTCATGGCTGACCCGGTCGAGTCCTGGCCGGCGCTGTCGGGCGTCTTCGACCGCCACCACGACGTGACTCGCGGGGCTCTCGGTCGGCCCGCCTACTACGAGGACTGGCTCAGGGGCTACGACTGGGACGAGCAGAGCGAGAGCCGCAAGCAGCGGGTCGCCGTGCGGATCGGTCCCGACGGCCGGGCCGACGGCTACGTCGTCTACGAGATCAAGAGCGGCGACGAGGTGGAGGTCAAGGTGCACGACCTCGTCTCGGCGACGCCCACGGCATACCTCTCCCTGTGGCAGTTCCTCGCCGACATCGACCTCGCCCGGGTCGTCGTGGGTCCTGCCCCCGCCGTGGACCCACTCGCCCTCGCCCTGGTCGACCACCGTGTCCGCAGGGTCACCTCGATGCCCGACCACCTGTGGGTCCGCATCCTCGACGCACCGGCGGCCCTCGAGGCTCGGCCGTGGTTCGCCGACGGGTCGCTCACGCTGCGCGTGGAGGACCCGCTGGACCACGCGGACGGCGTGGTCCGGGTCACCGCGCGCGACGGGCGAGCCTCGGTCACCGCGACGACCGACGAGCCCGACGTCACGCTCGACGTCGAGACGCTGGGGACGCTCTACCTCGGGGACGTCACGGTGGACGCGATGGCTCGCGCCGGTCGCGTGACCGGCAACGACGAGTCGCTGGGCCGGTTCGCTGCGCTGGCCGACGGCAGCCCGTCACCGCACTGCAACACCCACTTCTGAGGCGCCGTCACCCAAGCGGTCAGGCGTGCGTCGGCTGCGCGGACTCCGTCTGCCGTGACTCGCGGATGACGTCGACGAACCTCGACATGATGTCGTTGAGGCCGAAGTCCTTCGGCGTGAAGACCTCGGCGACACCGAGGGCCTTGAGCCGGGCCGCGTCGGACTCGGGGATGATCCCGCCGACGATGACCGGGATGTCGCCCGCGCCGGCCTCCCGGAGCCGGTCGAGCACTTCGGGCACGAGCTCCATGTGCGAGCCCGAGAGGATCGAGATGCCGACGAGGTGCACGTCCTCGGAGACGGCCGCCGCGACGATCTGCTCGGGTGTCAGCCTGATCCCCTGGTAGATGACCTCGAAGCCGGCGTCGCGAGCGCGGACCGCGATCTGCTCGGCGCCGTTGGAGTGGCCATCGAGACCGGGCTTGCCGACGAGGACGCGCAGGCTCTCGCCCAGCTCCTCCCGCAGAGCACCGACCCGCTCCCGCACCGCCGTGAGCTCCGCCCCGGCAGCGCCACCGGTGAGACCGACCGACCCCGTGACACCGGTCGGCGCCCGGAACTCGCCGAAGACGTCACGCAGCGCCTGGGCCCACTCCCCCGTCGTCACCTCGGCGCGGGCGCACTCGATCGAGGCCTCCATGAGGTTCTCGTCTGTCTGGGCGACCTCGCGCAGGCGAGCGAGAGCGGCGGCCGCACGGTCCTGTCGAGCCGGGTCGGCATCACGCTGCTCACGCCACTGCCGGACCGCTGCCGCAGCCGCGGCCTCGACGCCGGCGTCGACCGTCTGGATGGCCGTGTCGAGGTCGGCGGTGAGCGGGTTGGGCTCGGTGGTCTCGAACCTGTTGACCCCGACGATGACGTCCTCACCGGCCTCGATGCGCTGACGCCGCAGGGCGTGCGAGGCGACGAGGGCGGACTTCATGTAGCCGCTCTCGACGGCCGCCACGGCCCCGCCCATCTCCTGCACGCGGGCGATCTCGGCCTTCGCGCCGGCGACGAGCTCGGCGACCTTGGCGTCGACGACCGTCGACCCCTCGAAGAGGTCGTCGTACTCGAGCAGGTCGGACTCGAAGGCCAGCACCTGCTGCATACGCAGCGACCACTGCTGGTCCCACGGACGCGGCAGCCCGAGCGCCTCGTTCCACGCCGGGAGCTGGACGGCGCGTGCGCGCGCGCCCTTGGACAGCGTCACCGCAAGCATCTCGAGGACGATGCGCTGGACGTTGTTCTCGGGCTGGGCCTCGGTGAGGCCGAGCGAGTTCACCTGGACGCCGTAGCGGAAGCGCCGCTGCTTGGCGTCGGTGACGCCGTAGCGCTCACGCGTCAGCTCGTCCCACAGCTCGACGAAGGCGCGCATCTTGCACATCTCCTCGACGAACCGGACCCCCGCGTTGACGAAGAAGGAGATCCGGGCGACGACCTCGCCGAAACGTTCCTGCGGCACCTGCCCCGCATCGCGGACGGCGTCGAGCACGGCGATGGCCGTCGACATCGCGTAGGCGATCTCCTGCACGGGCGTCGCGCCGGCCTCCTGCAGGTGGTAGCTGCAGATGTTGATCGGGTTCCACTTCGGGATCTCGGCGACGGTGTAGCTCACCATGTCGGTGATGAGCCGCAGCGACGGCGCCGGCGCGAAGACGTAGGTCCCGCGCGACAGGTACTCCTTGATGATGTCGTTCTGGGTCGTGCCCGCGAGCGATCGCACGACCTCGGACGGGTCCTCGCCGGCAGCCGTGGCCTGGTCCTCGGCCGCCACCTGGTACATCGCGAGCAGCCACATCGCCGTGGCGTTGATCGTCATCGACGTGTTCATCTGACCGAGCGGGATCTCGTCGAACAGGGCCCGCATGTCACCGATGTGCGAGATCGGCACCCCCACCTTGCCGACCTCTCCGCGGGCGAGCACGTGGTCGGGGTCGTAGCCGGTCTGCGTCGGCAGGTCGAAGGCGACGGAGAGCCCGGTCTGGCCCTTCTCGAGGTTGCGCCGGTAGAGCGCGTTCGAGGCAGCGGCACTGGAGTGGCCGGCATACGTGCGCATCACCCAGGGTCGGTCTCGCTCGGGACGCGCGGGGGCAGCAGCGGCGGGCGCCGCCTCGGCAGAGGGGTCTTCGGGCATGGTTCGACGCTACCCGCGGGTCACCAGTCGAGACAGGGTCTCAGGCGGTGAGAGTCCTCACGCCGGGACCCGCACCGGCGGGCGCCTCGGCGGCGACATCCGGTCGAGGAGCACCTCGAGCGGGCCTCGTCCGACGAAGCGAGCCCAGCCCCACGCAGCCAGCACGCTCACGCCGACGAAGAGCGCGAACGGCAGCCAGCCACCGTCGGGGAAGGCCGGGATCACCGGCACGAGCAGGGCGACGTGCGCGACGTAGAGCGAGAGCGCGACCGTGCCGATGAGGGCCAGCGGGCCGAGCACGACGTGTCGGACCCCCCGTCTCGCCCCCGCGATCGCGGTCGCCATGACGAGCCCGTATGCCGCGAGCGCCAGTCCGTTCTCCTGGAGCTGGTCCGTGTGGTCACCGGAGAAGACGACCGGCCAGCCGAGGAGCTCGACCGCGAAGCTCGCCCAGAGCATGGCCATGCCGCCCATGAGGCACCACCACGACGCGCGCTCGTCGTCGAGACCGCGGCGGGCGAGCACGGCACCGATGAGGAAGAGCGGCAGCAGGGTGAGCACGCGGTAGTGGGTGTTGAGCACGAGCCACTCGACGACCGGGTTGCCCGCCCAGCCGGCGGTCGGGGCGGCACCGCCCGCCTCGCCGCCGGCGGCACGCGTGACGGCCTCGATCACGGTTGGCCCGACGAGCACGAGCGCCGCCGCGATGCCGAGCAGCCACCGCGAGCCCAGCAGGACCAGCGGGGTGCCCACGATGACGAGCAGCCCGAGGACGTGCAGGATGACCGCCACCCAGTGGTCGAGCTGCTCGAGGCCGACACCGAGGAGGATGAGCGCCACCCCACGGACGCCCGCACGCGCGAGCCCGCGCGACGTCGACGGGCCGGGGAAGACGAGACCCGCGGCCACCCCCATGACGAGTGCGAACAGCGGCGAGGCGAGGTCGTTGACCTGGAGCAGCAGGAACGTCACCCCCGACGAGACCCGCTCGCTGATGAACGGCAGCGCGTGCGCGACGACCATCGCGACCACGGCGAGCCCGCGTGCGGCATCGAGGCCGAGGACCCGAGGGGCTCGCGAGGGTGCGGAGGTCACACCGACAGGGTGTCAGACGGTCAGCCGGCCGCCGCGACCGACGGGCCGGCCGGATCGAGGGGCGCGACGACGTGGCTCATGCGCGCCCGCCGGAGGAGGCGGTGGGTGCGCTCGTCGGCGTCGACGATGCAGAACGACCGCGACCCGCGGCGCGCTCGGCGCAGGCACTCGACGATGACGCCGAAGCCGGTCGCGTCGCCGATCTCGCACTCGGCGAGGTCGAGGAGGAGGTCGTCGTCACCGTCGTCGACGACGCGGTGCAGGACCATCCGCAGGTCCGGGACGGTGTGGAAGTCGAGCCGCCCGCGCAGCGAGACGTGGTGCCCCGACGAGTCGTGGTGCTCATCGAGTGTGACGATCGTGTGTCGACGGTGATCCACGAATCGCCTCCCTTCCGTTGTCGTCCATTGAACGTGAGACTCGCTCCGGGTCGGGCAAGCCACCGGTAAAGACTCGGCAAAGGCGTCCCAGATACATCTGGCAGGCTCGACCCATGGTCAACCTCACGCGCATCTACACCCGGACCGGCGACGACGGCACGACCTCGCTCGGCGACTTCAGCCGCACGAGCAAGACCGACCCCCGCCTGGCGGCCTATGCCGACGTCAACGAGGCCAATGCCGTCATCGGCGTGGTCCTGGCCACGGGGGCCCTCGGCGACGACGTCCGAGCCGTCCTCACGCGCGTCCAGAACGACCTCTTCGACGTCGGTGCCGACCTCTGCACCCCGCTCCTGGAGAACCCGGAGTACCCGCCGCTGCGCGTGCAGGTCGAGTGGATCGACGAGCTCGAGGCCGACTGCGACGCCCAGAACGCCAAGCTCGACAAGCTCCGCTCCTTCATCCTGCCCGGCGGCACGGTGGCGGCCGCCCACCTCCACCAGGCGACGACCGTCGTGCGCCGCGCCGAGCGCGCGACGTGGGCCGCCATCGACGAGCACGGCACGGAGGTGGGGACCGCCAAGGGTGAGGGCGGGGTCAACCCGACGACCGCGGCATACCTCAACCGGCTCTCGGACCTGCTGTTCATCCTGGCCCGGGTGGCCAACCTCGACGCCGGGGGCGACGTGCTGTGGCGGCCGGGCGGCGGGCGGGCCGAGGCGCCGACCAAGGGTCGCGACGCGCTGGTCGACGACGACCCGACCACCGACGACGACTGACGTCGGGCCCGACCCCGGGCGGCACCAGCCCGAAGCCCCGCTCAGGCTCAGGCGACGTTGACGTTGTAGCCCGGGGGTGAGCTCTCGAGCCAGGCCCGCACCGCGGTGTAGGCCGCGGGGCTCATCGCCAGCTCGTAGTCGAGGGACCTGGAGTGCCCGGTGACGCAGACCGCGTCGGGCGGAAGCCCGGGGACGGCGTCGCCGAGACGCTGCGGGGCGCCGAGGTCGAGGTCGTGCCGCACCCACGAGTGGGCCGGGCGCGGCGACGGGCCGACGACGGAGAACCAGTCGAGCCGCTCCCCCGAGATCCGCGCGAGGCCGAGCCGCCACCGGCTGTGCTCTCCGGCGCTGATCGCGCACAGCATGAGCGGCTTGCCACCGGCGATCCAGCGCCGGCGGAGCCAGACGTAGACGATGAACGCCACGACGAGGGCGAGCGTCACCGCGAGCACCAGCTCGGCGGCGACGATCGGCGTCATGGCGCGACCAGACCCTGAGTCAGTTCGTCAGGCCCGAGGCGTCCACGGCCTCGGCGAGGATGGTCACGCGGTCGTGGTCGACCGAGAGGAAGCCGCCGTCGATGGTGGCGGTACGAACGCCACCCTCACCGTGGATACGGACCTCACCCTGGACGAGGACGCCGAGGATGGGGGTGTGGCCGGGCATGATGCCGAGCTCGCCCTCGATGGAGCGAGCGCTCACCTGGCTCGCCTCGCCCTCCCAGACCTTGCGGTCCGCAGCGACGAGTTCAACCTGCAGGGTGCTCACGATGACGTCCTTAAGTGGGTGGGTGGTCCGCCTAGTTTATCTGCCGCGGGGAACCCGCCAGTACACGCCTCCGCCGACCCGGCCGTTCGCCGCACC
Organism: Knoellia locipacati; assembly: GCF_044791685.1. Classification (GTDB taxonomy): domain Bacteria; phylum Actinomycetota; class Actinomycetes; order Actinomycetales; family Dermatophilaceae; genus Knoellia; species Knoellia locipacati_A. Next base: position 2,864,766 of record NZ_CP087730.1, on the reverse strand, counting down.
GGTCGGCTCACGACAGGTCCAGGGGCGGGTTGCGCCGGAGCACGACGTAGCGGCCGTGCTCGGCGTCGAGCACGGTGTAGCGGGGAGCCACCCAGTCCAGGACGGGGTCCGGACCTCCCACCCTCGTCGACCACTGACCCGAGGGCGCACGCGTGGCGATGCCACGGTGGACGAGCACGCACACCGGCTCACGGTCGTTCCGCTCGAGCCAGGACACCGTCGCCTCGTTGGTCGGGCCGAAGGGCGCGAGCCACAGGATGTTGGTGTCCGCCGGACCGTCCGCGAAGAGGTAGGCGCCGGGCGCGCCGTAGGTGAGCAGGCCCTCCCCCGGTTGCTGGCAGGCCTCGATGGCGCCCCGGACGACGCCGGCCTCCGCCGCCACCGAGTCCCCGGTGAGCAACCCCGCCAGAGGGCCGCTGGTGCGCAGCCGCGCCTCCCAGGGAGGCACGTCCCGGTACGGCTGGACAGCATGGGCGCTGGCGAGCAGGAGGGCTGCCAGCCCGACCCACACCGGTCCGAAGGCCCCGAGTGAGCGGCCCAGGGTCACGGCGACGGCGAGCACCGCCGGACCCACGGCCGCCGCCGGGGCACCCCAGATCGGCGACGACGACGTCACCGCCGCAAGGACCGGAGCCTGGGCCACGAGGGGGACCACGGAGACGGCGAGCAGGGTGCCCGCGAACCGGTCGCGTCGCACCGCGGCGACGACGGCGGCCGGCACGGTGGCCAGCACGACGAGGACGAGGCCCAGCACGCCGGAGGTCATCCCGGAGTCCGGCAGGCCGTCGGCCGGGTCGTGCACCCGGATGGCGACCGCGGCCACCAGCAGCAGCGGGGAGGTCGCCAGGAGCGGGCGGACCCACCGTCCCACGAGCGGGAGCACCCACCGCCGCGGCCACGGAACGAGCGCCAGCAGGCCGCAGCCGGCCGCGGCCAGGACCCAGGGGTTCGCGAGCAGGCCCTCGTAGTAGCTCAGGGCGAAGTCGAGCCGCTCCCCCGGCGGGATCCGCAACGCCTGGTACTTCCGCGTGTAGTCGATGCTGTCGCCGATCGCGCCGAACCCGAAGCCGGCGAGCACGACCAGCCCGGAAACGGACACGGCACCGGCCCCGACGGCGACCCAGCCCACGGTCGCCCACCGCCGGCCCACGATGACGACGACGACGAGGGTCAGCACCGAGGCCAAGATCATCAGCGGGTTGAGCAGAGCACACCCGGCCGCGGCGGCACCGCACAGCAGGCTGCGCCGCCGCCTCGGGCGGACCGCGGTCGACGCCCCCGCCGCGCACCCCACGAGGAGCAGCAGGCCGGGCGCCGTGTTGTAGGACACCGACACGAGGTTGTAGGGCTGCGGGACGAGCGCACACAGGACCGCCACGGCGGCGAGCCCGACGGAGACGTGGTCACGCACGAGCCGGTGGACGACGGCCCCCACCGCAGCCGCGAGGAGGACGAACCAGATCCGGGACGCGAGGACGATTCCGGTGGTGCCGACCGCGTGCTCCCAGAGCCACACGAACGGGGCCGCCGGGAGCGCACCGAGCACCTGCACGTTCATCTCGTCCCTGAAGGGGACGTCGCCGTGGGCGATGCGCTGCGCCAGCTCGACGTGGTGCGCGCCGTCGGCCAGGTCGAAGCCGACCGCCGCACGCAGGCAGGCCGCCACCAGGACGAGCGACCAGAGAAGACGCGACCGCCGAGCACGTGGGGTGCTCGGCGGTCGCGCCAGGGTGGTCACGCGGACCTCGGGTCCGGTCAGAGGTTCTTCTGGATCTCCGCGGCCTGACGCTCGACGTCGTCGAGGCCACCGCACATGAAGAACGCCTGCTCGGGGAAGTGGTCGAAGTCGCCGTCCGCGATCTTGGTGAAGGCCTCGATCGTGTCGGCCAGCGGAACCGTCGAACCCTCGATGCCGGTGAACTGCTTGGCGACGTAGGTGTTCTGGCCGAGGAAGCGCTGGATGCGCCGCGCCCGGTTGACGAGGATCTTGTCCTCCTCGGAGAGCTCGTCGATACCGAGGATCGCGATGATGTCCTGCAGCTCCTTGTTGCGCTGGAGGATCTGCTTGATCCGGACCGCGGTGCTGTAGTGGTCCTCGGCGATGTAGCGGCGGTCGAGGATGCGTGACGTCGAGGTCAGCGGGTCCACGGCCGGGTAGATGCCGAGCGAGGCGATCTCTCGGGAGAGCTCGGTCGTCGCGTCGAGGTGGGCGAAGGTCGTCGCCGGGGCCGGGTCGGTGTAGTCGTCGGCCGGCACGTAGATCGCCTGCATCGAGGTGATCGAGTTGCCTCGGGTCGAGGTGATGCGCTCCTGGAGGGTGCCCATCTCGTCGGCCAGGGTGGGCTGGTAACCCACGGCGGACGGCATACGGCCGAGGAGGGTGGAGACCTCGGAACCCGCCTGGGTGAAGCGGAAGATGTTGTCGATGAAGAGCAGCACGTCCTGGTTCTGGACGTCGCGGAAGTACTCGGCCATGGTCAGGGCCGAGAGGGCGACGCGCAGACGCGTGCCCGGCGGCTCGTCCATCTGGCCGAACACGAGGGCGGTCTGGCCGAGGACGCCGGCCTCCTCCATCTCGACCATGAGGTCGTTGCCCTCACGGGTGCGCTCACCGACACCGGCGAACACCGAGACACCACCGTGGTTGCGAGCAACGCGGGCGATCATCTCCTGGATGAGGACGGTCTTGCCGACACCGGCACCACCGAACAGGCCGATCTTGCCGCCCTGGACGTAGGGGGTCATGAGGTCGATGATCTTGATGCCCGTCTCGAACATCTGCGTCTTCGGCTCGAGCTGGTCGAAGTCGGGCGCCTTGCGGTGGATGCCCCAGCGCTCGGTCACCTCGAAGGTCTCGCCCTCCTCGAGGTTGAGCACCTCACCGGTGGCGTTGAAGACCTTGCCGAGGGTGGCGTCACCGACGGGAACGGTGATCGGGCCGCCGGTGTCCTGCACCTTGGCGCCGCGGACGAGGCCGTCGGTCGGCTGCAGCGAGATGGCGCGGACCATGTTGTCGCCGATGTGCTGGGCGACCTCGAGGTTGAGGTTCTTGTCCTCGCCGCCGAGCGCGACCGAGGTCGTGAGCAGGTTGTACTGCTCGGGCATGGCGTCCGCGGGGAACTCGATGTCGACGACCGGGCCGATGATGCGCGAGACCCGGCCGATGCCGCCGGGCTCCGGTGCGACGTACGCAGTGTTGTCACTGACAGTGGCAGTCATGGGTTTCTCTCTCACTTGCTCTCGGCCAGGGCGCTGGCGCCACCGACGATTTCGCTGATCTCTTGGGTGATCTCCGCCTGACGGGCCTGGTTGGCCAGCCGGGTGTACTTCTTGACGAGCTCCTCGGCGTTGTCCGTCGCGGACTTCATCGCACGCTGGCGGGCGGCGAGCTCGGAGGCCGCCGCCTGCAGCATCGCGTTGAACAGGCGCGAGTTGACGTACTTGGGGAGCAGGGCGTCGAGGACCTCCTCGACGTTGGGCTCGAACTCGTAGAGCGGGAAGAGCTCCCCCTCGGCGGGAGGCTCGGTGCCCTCGACGATCTCGAGGGGCAGCAGGCGGATGACCTCGGGCTCCTGGGTCACCATCGACACGAAGCGCGAGTAGACGATGTGCACCTCGTCGACGCCACCCTCGGTCTCGGTGTCCTTGAGGAAGTCGTCGACGAGCCGGATCCCGATCTCACGGGCTCGCTCGAAGGCGGGCTTCTCGGAGTCACCGGTCCAGTCGGCGGCGAACTCGCGTCCCCGGAAGGAGTAGTAGCCGACGGCCTTGCGGCCGAGGAGGTACGGGACGGGCTCCTTGCCCTCGTCGCGCAGGCGAGCGAGGAGGCGCTCGGACTCCTTGAGGACCGACGAGCTGTAGGCGCCGGCGAGTCCGCGGTCCGAGGTGATGATGACGACCGCCGCGCGGGTCACCTTCTCCTTCTCGGTCGTGAGGACGTGCTCCTCGTTGGAGAAGGTCGCGACCGCCGACACCGCACGGGTGATCGCCCGGGCGTAGGGGGTCGACTCGCGCACGGCCTGCTGGGCCCTGACGACGCGAGCAGCGGCCATGAGCTCCATGGCACGCGTGATCTTCTTCGTCGCGCTGACGGAGCGGATGCGCTGCCGGTACTCCCGGATCTGCGCTCCCATAGGTTTCCGCCTTTCGTGGTTTCTGGTGCTGCGTGAAGTCTGTGGTCTGGATCGTCGTGGCGTATGCCGTGCCGTCGCCTCGGGCGACCGGCCGCCGGGTGGGCACCGAGGGTGACCACCCGGCATAGGGTCAGCGCTTCTGCTTGACGATCTGCTCCTGGGCGGAGTCGAGGGCGTCGTCGCCGCTCTCGGCCTCGTCACCGATCGGGACCGCCTCCTTGTTGGAGGGCTCGAAGCCCTTCTTGAAGGAGTCGATCTCGGCCTTGAGGGCCTCCTCGGTCGACTGCTCGAACTTGCCCGTCTCGCGGATCGCCGAGAGGAGGTCGCCCTTGCTGCGACGCAGGTGGTCGAGGAACTCGCCCTCGAACCGGCGGATGTCCTCGACGGCCACGTCGTCGAGCTGGCCCGTGGTGCCGGCCCACACGGAGACGACCTGCTCCTCCATCGGGAACGGCGCCGACTGGGACTGCTTGAGCAGCTCGACGAGGCGAGCACCCTTGGCGAGCTGGGCCTTGGAGGCCGGGTCGAGGTCGGACGCGAACATCGCGAAGGCCTCGAGCGCACGGAACTGGGCGAGGTCGAGCTTGAGTCGACCCGAGACCGACTTCATGGCCTTGGTCTGCGCAGCACCACCGACTCGGGAGACCGAGACACCCACGTCGACCGCGGGGCGGACGTTGGAGTTGAACAGGTCTGCCTGGAGGTAGATCTGGCCATCGGTGATGGAGATGACGTTGGTCGGGATGTAGGCCGACACGTCACCGGCCTTGGTCTCGATGATGGGCAGGCCGGTCATCGAGCCCGCGCCCAGCTCGTCGTTGAGCTTCGCGCAACGCTCGAGCAGGCGGGAGTGCAGGTAGAAGACGTCACCCGGGTAGGCCTCGCGGCCCGGCGGGCGCCGCAGGAGGAGCGACACGGCGCGGTAGGCCTCGGCCTGCTTGGACAGGTCGTCGAAGACGATGAGGACGTGCTTGCCCTGGTACATCCAGTGCTGGCCGATGGCCGAGCCGGTGTAGGGGGCGAGGTACTTGAAGCCGGCGCTGTCGGAGGCGGGGGCGGCGACGATGGTGGTGTACTCCATCGCTCCGGCGTCCTCGAGGGTGGCGCGGACCGACGCGATCGTCGAGCCCTTCTGGCCGATGCCGACGTAGATGCAGCGGACCTGCTTCTCCGGGTCGCCGGTCTCCCAGAACTCCTTCTGGTTGATGATCGTGTCGACCGCGACCGTGGTCTTGCCGGTCTGGCGGTCACCGATGATGAGCTGGCGCTGGCCGCGACCGATCGGGGTCATGGCGTCGACCGACTTGAGGCCGGTCTGCAGCGGCTCGTGCACCGACTTGCGCTGGACGACCGAGGGCGCCTGGAGCTCGAGCGCGCGGCGCTCGTCGCTCTGGATGTCGCCGAGGCCGTCGATCGGGTTGCCGAGGGGGTTGACGACGCGGCCGAGGTACCCGTCGCCGACCGGCACGGAGAGGACCTCGCCGGTGCGCTTGACCTGCTGGCCCTCCTCGATCTTGGAGAAGTCACCGAGGATGACGACACCGATGTTGTGGACGTCGAGGTTGAGCGCCAGGCCCAGCGTGCCGTCCTCGAACTCGAGGAGCTCGTTGGTCATGGCCGAGGGCAGACCCTCGACGTGGGCGATGCCGTCACCGGCGTCGCTGACGCGGCCGACCTCTTCGCGGGAGGCCGCGCCGGGCTCGTAGGACTGGACGTAGGTGTCCAGCGCGTCCCGGATCTCCTCCGGACGGATCGAGAGCTCCGTCATGTGATCTCTTCTCCTCGGTTACCAGCCCCCGGTGGGGGCCGAAGCTGTGTGGTGTGTCTTGTGGGCTGTTTGAGATGTGGTCGAGCGGTGCTGCGTATGCCGTGTGGTCCGGTCAGCCGGACAGGTCGCGACGGACCGCGTCGAGACGGCGCACGACGGTGCCGTCGACGACCTCGTCGCCGATCTGGACCCGGATGCCTCCGACGACGCTCGGGTCGAGCACGTTCTGGAGCGTGACCGGCTTGCCGTAGATCGAGCGCAGGGCACTCTTGAGCCGCGACTCCTGACGCTCGTCGAGCGGGACGGCCACCGTCACGAGGGCGCTGAGCTCGTCCCGACGCTCGGAGGCCAGCTTGAGGTAGGCCTCGAGCACCCGGTCGAGGCGCCGGCCCCGGCCGACGCGCACGGCCTGCTCGGCGAGACGGATGGTCTCGGGCGCGGCCTTGCCCTGGAGCAGGCTGCGCACCACTCCGGCCTTGCCCTCGGAGTCGGTGTTGCGGCTCGAGAGCGTGTCGCGCAGGCCGGTGTCGCCCGCGACGATGCGCTCGAACCGGAACAGCTCGTTCTCGACGGTGTCGATCCGACCGGCCTTCTCGGCGCTGGCGAGCAGTGCTCGGACGGCGAGCGCCTCGAGGGTGTCGCTGAGGTCGCCCTCGGAGGACCAGCGCTGCGCGACGACCTCACCGGTCACGGTGTTGGCGGCCTCGCTGACCTTGCCGCCGAAGATGCGGTCGGCCAGGTCACGCTTGGCCGACCCCTCCCTCGACGGGTCGGCGAACGCCCGGCGCAGCCCGCTGTTGCCCTCGATCGCCGTGGCGATCGAGAACAGCTCCTCGGACAGCGCGGCGCGGTCGACGCCGTCGAGGGCGGCGGCGAGGGCCTTGTCGGCCGCCGCCCGTGCCGCGCGGGACGAGCCAGCCATCAGGCGTCCCGTCCTGCGGAGCCGTCGGGGCCGAGGTCGAGCTGACCCTGTGCGGGCTGGTCGGCAGCCGAGGAGTCGGCCGCCGCAGCGGTGGTCGCGCCGACCTTCTCGGGGCGGACCGAGCCGCTCTCGAGCTCCGCGAGGAAGCGGTCGATCATGCCCTTCTGACGGACCTCGTCCTCGAGGGACTCGCCGACGATGCGGCTGGCGAGGGTCGTCGAGAGGGTGCCGACCTCGGAGCGGAGCGAGACCACGGCCTGCTGACGCTCGGCCTCGATCTGACGCTTGGCCGACTCGGTGATCCGGCTCGCCTCCGCCTGGGCCCTGTCGCGCATCTCGGTGACGATCGAGGCGCCCTCGGCGCGCGCCTCCTCACGGATGGCGTTGGCCTCGGTGCGGGCCTCGTGCAGCTGGGCTTCGTACTGCTGCTTGGCGGCCTGGGCCTGGGCCTGGGCCTCCTCGGCCTGCTCCATGCCGCCCTCGATGGCTGCACGGCGCTCTTCGTATGCCTTCTCCAGGTTGGGGACGACCTTGGTCGACACCACCCAGTAGAGGATCCCGATCATCACGAGGCCGAAGATCAGCTCGGGGATGTGCGGGATGAGCGGCATCTTGGCGCCCTCGGCCGTGGCCAAGGAAACAACCGACGATGCGGTGGCGGTGAACTGCACGGGTACTCCTAGTGCTTCGTGCCGGATCTCAGGATGGTTGCGCCGCTAGGGCGTCGGTCAGGCGCCGGGGACGAAGTAGAGCACCAGGCCGAAGATCGCGAGCGCCTCGGCGAGCGCGAAGCCGAGGATGGCGATCGGCTGCAGGAGGTTGCGTGCCTCGGGCTGACGAGCCACACCGTTGATGTAGGCGGCGAAGATCAGGCCCACGGCGATGGCCGGGCCGATGGTCGCGAGGCCGTAACCGACGAGCGAGAGGTTGCCTTCCACGATGATTCCTCTTTCGTGTTTCTGGGGGTCCCATCCGGCGGTGTGCCGGGTGGACGTTCATGGGTGATGTGCGGTGGTGCTATTGAGTTGTGGGTGGAGCAGTCAGGGGCCGACGGGGCTGGGACTCAGTGGTCGTCGGCGAGCGCCCCGGCGATGTAGCTCGCCGAGAGCAGGGTGAAGACGTAGGCCTGCAGAAACTGGACCAGCGCCTCGAAGACGAACATGGCGGCGGCCATGATGAACGTCGGGACCGAGAGCAGCTTGAACACGACGCCCTGGGTGAGGAAGAACGCGCCCGCGCTCACGAAGAGCACGATGAGCATGTGCCCGGCGAACATGTTGCCGAAGAGTCGCAGGGCGAGCGTCAGCGGGCGGGTGATGAAGTAGGTGATGAACTCGAGCACGAAGATCGCCGGCTTGATCCAGCCCGGCAGGCCCGGCGGGACGAGGTGCTTGAAGTAGCCGCCCAGACCCATCTTCTTGATGCCGATCCAGTGGTAGACCACGTAGACCACGAGGACGAGCGCGATCGGGAAGCCGATGCGACCCATCGTCGGGTTCATGACCGGCGGGATGATCCCGAACCAGTTGTTGATGAGGATGAGCGAGAAGAGGCTGAACAGGAGCGGGACGTACTTGAGGAAGTGCTTGGTCCCGATCATGTCGCGGGCGACCCCGTTGCGCGCGAAGTTGTAGAAGCCCTCCATGAACCACTGGCCCTTGGACGGCACGATCGCGGCGTTCTTGGACAGCGCCACCATGACGACGCTCAGCAGGACGACCGAGATCCCGCCCCACACCATCTGCTCGGTGATCGCCCAGTTGCCCTCACCGACCAGCGGGAGCCAGAAGATCTCGGGAGTGGGGGTCTCGAACCCCTCGCCACCCTCAGCGGCGACGACGGCGGTCGTGGTCCCTGCAGCAAGCGCAGTCAGGATCACAGGTGGTTCTCCTCGTTCATGGTGGTGGCGGCACCCTGCAATCGCGGCTCGAACGCGAGTCGCTTGCAGTCGATGGTCAGGGGCGTCACGTCGTACCGTACCGGAGCCAGATGGTGTAGAGCGACAGGGCCATCCCGGCCAGGATGCCCAGCACGACGATGAATCCGGTGCCCAACAGGTGGTCCAGACCCCAGCCGATCGCGCCGAAGACGGCGGGTCCGGTGAGCAGGTAGGCGATGACGGTGGCACCGAGCGCGTCGGCCCGTGCGGTGGCGCTGGGGAGCTCGGGATCGTCGTGCCACTTCGCGAACGGCTCGTGGCCCTCGACGCCCTTGGGGAGCTTGCGGTCGTCGGTCATGAGGCGGCTCCCCGGTCGAGCGATCCGGGGGCGATCTCGTGCCGGGCGCGGACGTATCCGGCGATCTGGCCGACCTGCATGACGACCGTCTGCGCGATGGCCGAGAGGGCGAAGGGGCGCCCGTCGAGCCAGTCCACGCCGCGCAGGGCGAGGACGGCGGCGACGACGAGGATGAGCTGCCCGAGGTAGACGACGCCGGCGCCGGCCATGGAGGTCGCGGCCGGGCCCATGACGACAGCGGTGATGCCGAGCAGGCCCACGGTGAGCACGACGAAGACGAGCGTGGCACCGGCGAGAGCCGACAGCGCGGCCTGCTCGCCGGCATACGCCCAGAAGGCCGTGGCCAGGACGGGAAGGGCGACCATTCCGGGGACGAGAGCACCTCGCAGCATCATCCGGACCGGGGTCCGTGGCGCGGGGTTGGTGGTCACTGGGAGCTCTCCATCGAGGTCGTTCCGGGGCTTGTGAAAACTATCACAAGCGTTGTGGCAGAACCAACTGGCCGACCCGCCGGGCGTCCCGTCGTCCATGACCGGCGCCGAATACACTTCCCGCCATGAGACAGCGGCTTCTGGTCGGCATGGTCTGCGCCGACGCCGCACTCCTCGCCATCGCCTTCGTCATCGCCGCGGTGATGCGCTTCGGCGACCACCCCTTCGCCGCCTCCGTCCTGGCGCAGACGCAGGGACGCGGCCTCACCCAGATCTTCCTCATCTCCATCGTCAGCGCGGTTCTGGGCGACGCGCTCGTCGCAGCCGTCATGCCCCAGGGGCCGCCGCGGCCGACCTACGCGCGCGGCGCCATCGGTGCCCTCTTCGCGTTCCTCGCGCTCACCGCGATGATCGTCCTGCTGCGGCCGTACTACTCGCGCCCCCACCTCTTCACGACGCTCGGCATCTGGGTGGTGCTCGTGCTGGTCGCCCGCCTCGTCCTCCGGCTGCGTCCGTGGACCGAGCGCCTCGTCATCGTCACCTCCGCGGAGTCGATCGTGCGAGAGCTGGACGAGACCCCGCACATCAGCGTCGTCGGCGTCATCGACCCCGAGGCCACCGGTCCGCTGCCGGCGCCGCCCCCGGACACCGTGCTCACCGTGGACCTCAGCGCTCGGTGGTCCCGCGAGGTCACCGCCTACGTCTCCGCCACCTCGGTGGCCGGGCGCGAGGTCCGACCCCTCAACGAGGTCTACGAGGAGCACACCGGGCGGGTGCCGCTGGGCCACCTCTCCGAGGGGTGGGAGATCGAGACCTCGCTGCTGCGCAAGCTGCCGTTCCTGCCGTTCAAGCACGCGGTCGACCTCGTCCTCGTCGTCCTCACGATGCCGTTGTGGATGCCGGTCGTCGCCCTCGTGGCGGTGCTCGTGCGGGTCGTCGACGGGACGCCGGTGATCTTCCGTCAGGTGCGGGTGGGCCGGCGCGGCCAGATGGTCGAGCTCTTCAAGTTCCGCACGATGCGCGCCGACGCCGAGGCGCACGGCGCCCGGCAGGCCACCGGCGACGACCCCCGCATCACTCCCCTGGGCCACTTCCTGCGCAGCGTGCGCCTCGACGAGCTGCCCCAGTTCTTCAACGTGCTGCGTGGTGAGCTGTCCCTCATCGGGCCCCGGCCCGAGCAGGTGAGCTTCGTCGAGAAGTACCGCGACGCGATCCCCTTCTACGACCAGCGCCACCTCGTGCGCCCCGGCATCACGGGCTGGGCGCAGGTCCGCCACGGCTACGCGGCATCGGAGGAGGAGACGATCGAGAAGCTCTCCTTCGACTTCTACTACCTCAAGCACATGTCGCCACTGCTCGACCTCGAGGTCCTCGGGCGCAGCGTGTGGACCGTGCTGTCGGCCTCCGGGACCAAGCCCAAGGCGCGGCCGTCGGCCGAGGAGGCCGCCGCGCTCGAGCAGGAGGCCGCCGAGCAGGCGGCCGACGACCGCCGCACCCGTCGCGGGCGCTCAGCCAGCTGACGCCGGGGAACCGTTTTGCGGGGACGGCGGGAAACCGGTCCCGAACAACGGAACTGTTCCCTTGCTCCGGGACCGTTTTCCGGGGGCGGCGGGAAACGGTCCCGGGGGCGGGTCAGCGGGGGTATGCCGGGAAGCGCGTCACGAGGTCGGTCACCTCGGCGCGCACCTCCTTCGAGACGGGGTGCTCGGGGTCCGCGTCACCGTCGACGACGGCGCGCGCGATGAGACCGGCGATGGTGCGCATCTCGTCCTCGCCCATGCCCTGGGTCGTGACGCAGGGGGTGCCGACCCGGATGCCGCTGGCGATGTTGGGCTTCTGCGGGTCGAACGGGATGGCGTTCTTGTTGAGGGTGATCCCGGCCGCGTCGCAGCGGGCCTCGGCGTCGACACCGGTGACGAGCACCGGCTGGAGGTCGTGCAGCGACAGGTGCGTGTCAGTGCCGCCGGTCGTGGGGCGGATGCCCTTCTCGCCGAGCGTCTCGGCGAGCACGCGGGCGTTGGCGATGACCTGGGTGGCGTAGGCCTGGTACTCCGGCGTGGAGCACTCCTTGAAGTTCGTCGCCTTGGCCGCGATGGAGTGCATCTGGGGACCGCCCTGCATCATCGGGAAGACCGCCTTGTCGATCGCCGCGCGGTGCTCCTCCTTGCAGACGATCGCACCGGAGCGCGGCCCGCGCAGCACCTTGTGGGTCGTGAAGCTCACGACGTCCGCGTACGGCACCGGGCTGGGGACGGCCTTGCCGGCGACGAGCCCGATGAAGTGCGCGGCATCGACCCAGAAGATGGCGCCGACATCGTCGGCGACCCGGCGGAAGAACTCGAAGTCGATGAGGCGCGGGATCGCCGACCCGCCGGCCAGGATCACCTTCGGGCGGTGCTCCTTGGCGAGGCGCTCGACCTCGGCGTAGTCGATGTTCTCGGTGTCCTTGTCGACGCCGTAGTGGACGGCGTTGAACCACTTGCCGGAGAACGACATCTTCGTGCCGTGGGTGAGGTGACCGCCGTGGGGCAGGCTCATCGCGAGGATCGTGTCGCCCGGCGACATGAACGCGCCGTAGACGGCCTGGTTGGCGCTGGCGCCCGAGTGCGGCTGGACGTTGGCGTGGTCGGCCTCGAAGAGCGCCTTGGCGCGCTCGATGGCCAGCGACTCGGCCTTGTCGACCTCGGAGCAGCCGCCGTAGTAGCGACGGCCGGGGTAGCCCTCGGCGTACTTGTTCGACAGGGTCGAACCCAGCGAGGTGAGGACCGCCGGCGAGGACATGTTCTCGCTGGCGATGAGCTGGAGCCCCCCTCGGAGCCGGTCGAGCTCGGAGACGAGCACTCCCGCGATCTCGGGGTCGAAGGACTCCAGTGCCGCGAAGTCCGAGCCGTAGAAGGTCTCACTCATCGTGCTTCTCCTCGAGGGGGTCTGGCGCCCGCTCGGCCGACGGGGCCGGCTCCGCGGAGGGCGCTGTCTGGTCTGTCGGGTCCGTCTGGTCTGTCGGGTCCGTCTGGTCTGGCGGGTCCGTCTGGTCTGTCGGCAACTCTAGGTGCTCGGCGGCGAGGGCCAGGATCTCGTCCGCGTCGATGGCGCCGCGGCGCAGGATGGTCGGTTCGGCGCGCGTGCAGTCGACGATCGTCGAGGGGAGCCCACCGGTCACGGGCCCGCCGTCGAGGTAGAACTGCACGGACGCGCCGAGCTGGGTGGCCGCGTCGATGACGGTGCGTGAGGCGGGGTGGCCGGTGCGGTTGGCGCTGCTCACGGCCATGGGTCCCACCTCGGAGAGCAGCTCGAGGGCCACCTCGTGGTCGGGCATCCGCACGGCGACGGTGCCGCCGGTGTCGCCGAGGTCCCACATGAGCGAGGGCTGGGCCTTGAGGACGAGCGTGAGCGGCCCCGGCCAGTAGCGCTCGATGAGGGCTCGCGCGTAGGCGGGCACGTCCGTGGCCAGGCCGTCGATCGTCCGGATGTCGGCGACGAGCACCGGCGGCGGCATCTCGCGACCCCGGCCCTTGGCGTCGAGGAGGCGCTGGACGGCGTCCGGCGAGAAGGCGTCGGCGCCGATCCCGTAGAGCGTGTCGGTGGGCAGGACCACGAGGTCACCGTGGCGCACGCCGGCGGTCGCCTTGGCGATGCCGTCCTGACGACCCTCGGGCGTGGTGCAGTCGAAGACCGGACTCATGGGAGCAGCCTAGGACCGACCCCGCCCGATGCCGACCGCGGGGACCATGCGGTGGCCTGACCTGCTGTGACACCTCGAAATTGGTCAGCGTCAATCCCTCACGCGGAGCCGTTCGCTGCGTAGGGTCGGACCGTTTCGTCCCTGTCTACCTGAAGTGAGGTGCAACGCATGCGTGGTTCCGGACTCATCTGGACGATCGTCGGTGTTCTTCTGATCATCGTTCTGCTGATGTACATCCTCTGACGAGGCCGAACTCTGCTGTGGCCCCTACCCGTGCTCGGGTGGGGGCCACAGTCCTGTCCGGGCCGGACGGCGGCGTGCGTGTCGAGCCGGCTCAGGCCCGGATGGCGACGGCCGCGCGTGGCCGACCGGTGAGGTCGGGCCGGTCCTCGACCAGACGCCACGAGCCGCTCGCGCGCAGGGCGGCAGGAAGCGACTCCCCCTGGCTGTCGGCGTGCTCCATGACGAGCACTCCCCCGCTGCGCAGCAGGCCCGCGGCCCGGGCGGCGACCAGCCTGGGGATCGCCAGCCCGTCCTCGCTGCCGCCGTAGAGCGCGACGTGCGGGTCGTGGTCGCGCACCTCGGGGTCGACGGGCTCCGCAGTGGTGGGGATGTAGGGCGGGTTCGACACGACGACGTCGACGTCGTCGAGGTCGCCGAGCGCGGTGACCGCATCGGCGTGGACGATCTCGACGTCGAGCCCGAGCCGGTCGCGGTTGCGCATCGCCCAGGCCACGGCGAGGTCGCTCACCTCGACCGCGTGGACCTGCGCCTGCGGGACCTCCGCCTTGAGCGAGAGGGCGATCGCTCCGGACCCGGTGCAGAGGTCGACGACGACCGGGGCCGCGATGCCGTCGTCGACGCACGCCTGCGCCGCCTCGATGGCCCAGCTGGCCACGACCTCGGTCTCGGGCCGCGGCACGAACACGCCCGGGCCCACCTCGAGCTCGAGTCCGCGGAACCAGGCGCGGCCGGTGAGGTGCTGTAGCGGGACGCGAGCGGCGCGCTCCGCGACGAGGCCGGCATACGACGTGGGGACGGGACCGCCGAGGATCATGCGCCGCCTCACCTCACCGGCGTCCACGCCGAGGGCGTGCGCCGCGAGCGCGACCGCGTCGTGCTCGGGCGAGCCCACGCCGGCGTCGGCCAGGGTGCGCGTGGCCGCGCGGACCGCGTCCCGCAGCTCGCTCACGCCGTGCCCTCCCCGAGCGCCTCGAGCTTCGCCGCCTCGTCGGCCGCCATCGCCGACTCGACGACCGCGTCGAGCTCGCCGCCGAGGACGGTGTCGAGGTTGTACGCCTTGAAGCCGGTGCGGTGGTCGCTCACCCTGTTCTCGGCGAAGTTGTAGGTGCGGATGCGCTCGCTCCGGTCGACGGTGCGCACCTGGCTCGCGCGGATGTCGGCGCTCGCCGCGTTGGCCTCGTCGACCGCCATCTGGTGCAGCCGGGCGCGCAGCACGCGCATCGCCGCCTCGCGGTTCTGCAGCTGCGACTTCTCGTTCTGGCAGATGACGACGGTCCCGGTCGGGAGGTGGGTGAGCCGCACCGCGGAGTCGGTCGTGTTGACGCTCTGGCCGCCGGGTCCGGAGGAGCGAAAGACGTCGATCCTCAGGTCGTTGGCGTGGATCTCGACCTCGACCTCCTCGGCCTCGGGCATGACCCAGACGCCCGCGGCGCTCGTGTGGATGCGGCCCTGCGTCTCGGTGACGGGGACGCGCTGGACGCGGTGGACGCCGCCTTCGTACTTGAGCCGCGCCCAGGGCCCCTCGCCGGGCTGCGGCGTGCCCTTGGCCTTGACGCTGACCTGGACGTCCTTGTAGCCGCCGAGGTCGGTCTCGGTCGCGTCGAGGACCTCGGTGCGCCACCCCCGCTGCTCGGCGTAGCGGAGGTACATGCGCAGCAGGTCGCCGGCGAAGAGGGCCGACTCGTCGCCACCCTCCCCCGCCTTGACCTCGAGGATGACGTCGCGGTCGTCCTCGGGGTCGCGCGGGACGAGCAGGCGGCGCAGGCGGTCGGCCGCCTCGCCGGCCGCGGCCTCGAGACCGGGCACCTCGGCCGCGAAGCCCTCGTCCTCGGTGGCGAGCTCGCGTGCCGCCTCGAGGTCGTCGGTCGCGGTCAACCACTGCCCGTATGCCGTCACCGTCGGTCCCAGCGCGGCATACCTCTTGTTGATCTCGCGCAGGCGGTCCGGGTCCGAGGCCACGGCAGGGTCCCCCATCTCGCGCTCGAGCTGGGCGTGCTCCTGCGCGAGGGCGGCGGCGGACTCGAACATCGGGGTCCTCTCGGGACGGTCAGCAGGTCAGGGGACGGGGCCACAGGTGCAGACACGAATGCGCCGACCCGGATCCAGTGCTGGATCGACGGGTCGGCGCATCGGGGGTGCTACGCGTCGGCCCTCTTGCCGTAGCGGGCCTGGAAGCGCGCGACGCGGCCACCGGTGTCGAGGATCTTCTGCTTGCCCGTGTAGAACGGGTGGCACTGGCTGCAGACCTCGGCGTGGATCTGGCCGCTGGCCGCAGTGCTGCGCGTGGTGAACGTCGCGCCACAGGTGCAGGTGACGGTCGTCTCCGCGTAGTTGGGGTGGATGTCCTTCTTCACGATTTTCTCCCTTGGATGTCTCCGGGTCGGCGAGCCCATCACGTTGATGCAAGCCCTGTAGCGCCCCGCCTGCATCCACTCGTGAGGGTGATGCTCAGGAAACGCGTTCATGCCGTGAACCGGTCCAGCGAACAAGTGTGCCAGAGCAGGCACACGTTCCCCTAAACGGAGCCGACCTCCCCCGCATTCCCCGGGTCGGTGCAGTTGCGTGCTGCACAGCGCGCGCCCTGGCGCGCGTCCTGCAGCACCGGTCGACGCACCGGTCGGCGCACCTGTCGGCACCTGTGGATATCTCCCCGGCGGGCCGAGCACGTGCGTGCACCATGCCGTGATGACCACCCCACCCCGTCGACGGCTGCCGCGGCCCGAACGCGCCCAGCGGGCGGAGGGCGTCGCCGCGCTGCACGCCGGCGTGGCTCATCGACACGACCTTCGGGCGGTCGGGGTGACACGTGCCGACGTCCGCACCGAGGTCGCCGCCGGACGGTGGCTCTCGGATGGTCGTCACACAGTCCTCGTCACGACTCGACCGCCGCTTCGGGGTGAGGCCATGCGCTGGCGCGCGGTCTGGGAGAGCGGCTCCGGTGCGGTGCTCGATGGCGTGGCCGCGCTGGTCGCCGGCGGCCTCACCGGCTTCACGCCTGACTCGCTCGACGTGTCCGTCCCGGCCAACCACCGGGCTCGCGCCGTCGATGGTGTCACCGTGCATCGCCGGCGCGAGATCGGACCCACTCGAGGAGCCGGGCTGCCACGAGCGACGCCGGAGTGGGCCGCCATCCGGGCGGCGCGGTGGGCACGTACGGATCGCGCCGCAGTCCTCATCCTGCCTGGTGGTTCAGCAACGCCTGGTCAGCACCCACCGCCTCCTGACGACGTGGGAGGCCATCGGTCGAGGGCCGCGCACGGCGCTTCTGGCACGCGTCGTGCCGGACATCTGCGACGGAGCCCATTCGCTGGGTGAGCTCGACTTCGGTGGGCTCTGCCGTCGACGAGGCCTGCCGGAGCCGACCCGCCAGGCGGTCCGGCGAGGTCACGCCGGACGCATCTATCTCGATGCCCTTTGGGAGGACATCGGCCTGGTCGTCGAGGTGGACGGCGGCCACCATGCGCTGGCGCTCGCACCGGTGGACGACGCGTTGCGTCAGAACGAGGTCACGCTGTCGGACAAGGTGGTGCTGCGCGTCCCTGTGCTCGGCATACGCCTCACGCCGGACGCCTTCATGGACCAGGTGGTCCGGGCGCACCGGCTCCTCACCGCTCGCGCAGCCTGACACGTCTCCTCGGTGCTGCACATGGCGCGACATGGCGCGCCTCCTGCAGCACCGACGCGTGCCGGTGTCGTCAGGGAAGGTTGGCGAAGGCCTTGTCGAGGTCGGCGATGATGTCGTCGACGGCCTCGAGCCCGACGGAGAGCCGGAGCAGGTCGGCGTCGGGCCGGGCGTCGGCGACGACGAACCGGTGGGTCAGGCTGGCCGGGTGCTGGATGAGGCTGTCGACGCCTCCGAGAGAGACGGCATGGGTGAGCAGGTCGAGGCGTTCGAGCAGGGCCGACGCGACGGCATACCCGCCGTCGAGGCGGAAGGCGAGAACCGCGCCGGGTCCGGACATCTGCGTGCCGACGAGACCGGCGGGGTCGCAGCCCTCGAGCCCCGAGTAGTGCACCTGCGAGACCTCGCACCGCTGCGCGAGCCACTGGGCGACGACGCCGGCGGACTCCTGCTGCGCGCGGACGCGCACCGGCAGGGTCTGGAGACCGCGGTGCAGCTCGTAGGCCGCGAGCGGATGGAGCACCGCGCCGGTGATGGCCCGGACCTGGCGAAGCCGTGCCGTCCAGTCGTGGTCGGTGGCGACGACGCCGCCCATGACGTCGCCGTGGCCGCCCATGAACTTCGTGGCCGAGTGCAGGACGAGGGTCGCGCCGTGGCGGGCCGGCTGCTGGAGGACCGGCGTGGCGAACGTGTTGTCGACGACGACGGGCACGCCCTGCGCCTGAGCGACCACGGCCGCGATGTCGACGAGGTCGAGCGAGGGGTTGGCCGGCGTCTCCAGAAGGACGAGACCGGTGTCGGGGCGCAGCGACTGCGCAACGGTCGACGGCGTGGCCCACGTGACCTCCGTGCCGAGCAGCCCGGTGGCCAGCAGGTGGTCGGAGCCGCCGTAGAGCGGGCGGACGGCGACGACGTGGGGCGTCCCCGCGGACACGGCGGCGAGCAGGGTGGCGGTGAGCGCCGCCATCCCGGACGCGAACGCCACGGCCGACTCGGTGGCCTCGAGGGCGGCGACGGCGCGCTCGAAGCGGTCGACCCCCGGGTTCCACAGGCGCTGGTAGACCAGGGTCGCGTGGCCGTCCGGCCGCTCCCCCGCGCCGATCGTGTCGTATGCCGTCCCGCCCGCCTCGATCGTCGGCATCGGGTACGTCGTGGCCAGGTCGATGAGCGGCACGTGGAGCCCGAGGGCGGTGAGGTCCTCCCGGCCGGCGTGGACGGCGGTGGTCGCCGGGTCAGGGGACTCGGCCGAGGTCGTCGTTGACGTCGTCATATACGTCATTCTCCGCAGGATCCACGAGAGTGGCCAAGAGTCCCGTGGATCACGGCCTTGGACGCCGGAGGATCCACGCAATCCACCGACGTGGACGGGCTACGGTGGGCCCGTGCCGAAGAATCCGCATCCCCTCACCCCCGGTCCCGCCCCGACCGCCCCGCCGGTGCTCGACGACGTCGACCGCGCGATCATCGCGGGGCTCGTGGCCGACGGCCGGATCTCCAACGCCGCGCTGGCCCGCCAAGTGGGGATCGCGGAGTCCACGTGTGTGGGTCGGGTCCGGTCCCTGCGTGAGCGCGGGGTCATCACCGGCTTCCACGCGGCGATCGACCTCGCCCGGGTCGGACGCCCACTCCAGGCCGTCGTCGCCATCCGACTCGGCGGCCACGACCGCGGCCAGGTCGACGCCTTCGGCGAGGAGATGGCCGCCCTGCCGGGCGTGCTGTCCGCCCTCAACATCAGCGGTGCCGACGACTTCCTCGTCCACCTCTGTGCCGAGTCGCCCGACCAGCTGCGCGACTTCGTCCTCGACAACATCTCGAGCAGGCCCGGTGTCTCGCACGTGCACACCTCGCTGATCTTCCGCAGCCACGCCAGCCCCGCCCTGCCCTGAGCCGCACCGAGTCGCCCGGCCTCGCCCCTTCTGGGACCCCCGAGGGTGAGCGGACGGCATACAGAGCTTTGTCTCCGTATGCCGCGAGGCGGCCTCCCCGGATCGGGAGACCGCCTCGCAGTGGTGACGTTCGAGGTCAGTCCTCGTCGTCGCCGTCGAGCTTGTTGGAGCTGGTCTGCTGGACCTGCTTGAGGAACTCGTAGTTCGTCTTGGTCTTGCGCAGCCGGTCGAGGAGGAGCTCGATGCCCTGCTGGCTGTCGAGCGCGGCCAGGACGCGGCGGAGCTTCCACATGATCTTGAGCTCCTCCGGCGCGAGGAGGATCTCCTCGCGACGGGTGCCCGAGTTGTTGATGTCGACGGCCGGGAAGATGCGCCGGTTCGACAGGCCACGGTCGAGCTTGAGCTCCATGTTGCCGGTGCCCTTGAACTCCTCGAAGATCACCTCGTCCATCCGCGAGCCGGTCTCGACGAGAGCCGTTGCGAGGATGGTGAGCGAGCCGCCGTTCTCGATGTTGCGCGCCGCTCCGAAGAACTTCTTCGGCGGGTAGAGCGCAGCCGAGTCGACACCGCCGGAGAGGATCCGGCCGCTCGCCGGGGCGGACAGGTTGTAGGCCCGGCCCAGCTTGGTGATCGAGTCGAGGAGCACGACGACGTCGTGACCCATCTCGACGAGACGCTTGGCGCGCTCGATGGACAGCTCGGCGACGGTCGTGTGGTCCTCGGCGGGGCGGTCGAAGGTCGAGGCGATGACCTCACCCTTGACCGCACGCTGCATGTCGGTGACCTCCTCGGGGCGCTCGTCGACGAGCACGACCATGAGGTGGACCTCGGGGTTGTTGGTCGTGATCGCGTTGGCGATCGCCTGCATGACCATCGTCTTGCCGGCCTTGGCCGGGGCGACGATGAGCCCGCGCTGGCCCTTGCCGATGGGGGCGACGAGGTCGATGATCCGGGTGGTGAGCACGCCGGCCTCGGTCTCGAGGCGCAGCCGGTCCTGCGGGTACAGCGGGGTGAGCTTGCCGAACTCGGCGCGCTTGCGGGCGTCGTCCGAGCCCATGCCGTTGATCGTGTCGAGCCGCGCCAGCGGGGTGAACTTCTGGCGGTTGTTGCGCGAGCCGACGCTCTGCTGCTGCAGGTCCTCGCCCTCGCGCGGGGCCTTGGTGGCGCCGACGACGGCGTCGCCCTTGCGCAGGCCGTTGCGCTTGACCATCCCGAGCGGGACGTAGACGTCGTTGTTGCCGGGCAGGTAGCCGGACGTGCGCACGAAGGCGTAGTTGTCGAGGATGTCGAGGATGCCGGCCACGGGGACAAGCACGTCGTCGTCGTGGATCTGCGGCTCGTTCTCGGTCACCGTCTCGCTGCCACCCTGGACCGGGGCACGACGCTTGTCGCGGTTGCGGTTGCGGTTGCGGCGGCGACGACCACTGCGGCCGCCCTCGTCGTCGTCGTCGCCGGCGTTCTGGTCGTTGCGCTGACCGTCGTTGCGGTCGTTGCGCTCGCCGCCATCGCGCTGGTCGGAGCTCCGGTCGCCGCGGTCGCGGTCCTCGGAACGGTCGCGGTCGTCGGTGCGGTCGGCGCGGTCGTTCCGGTCCGCGCGATCGGTGCGGTCGTTCCGGTCCGCGCGGTCGGTGCGGTCGTTCCGGTCCGCGCGATCGGCGCGGTCCGTGCGGTCGGCGCGATCGGGCTGGTCCCGGTCCACGACACGGTCGTTGCTGCGCTCCCGCCCGCCGCGGGTGCCGTCGCGCTGCTCGCGCTCGTCGCGATCGCCGTCCCGGGACTCACGCGACTGGCGCGGGCTGCGGGCGGTCTCGTCGGTCCGGGTGGAGGCGTCCGAGCCCGGGCTGCGGTCGGGCCGCTCGCGGCGCTCGTCGCGGGCGGCCGCCTCGGCGGCGGGCGTCTCGGCGGCGGGCGTCTCGGCCTTCGGCGTGGTCTGTCCCGAGGAGGAGGCGCGTCGGGTGCGGCGGACCGGCTCGGCGGTCTCGGTGGCCACCGGGCCGCTGTCGCCGTTCTGGCGCGACTTGATGGCGGCGACGAGGTCGCCCTTGCGCATCTTCGCGGTGCCGGAGATGCCCATGCTCGAGGCGAGCCCCTGCAGCTCCGCGAGGCGCATGGCCGTCAGCGAACCTGATCGGCGCGGGCCCTGCCCGGATGCCGAAGACGCCTCAAGAGTGGTGGTGTCTGTCACGAAGGATCCTTCCCCTCGTCAGTGGGCCCGTGCCACGGGTGGCGAGGGGCCGAAAGTGGGTGCCAGGGACCTGGCGGACTGATCCACGGGGCCTGCCGACAACGGCGCGTGGCGCGGCACGACCGGCCCAAGGTGGAGGATGCGGGTCGTGGTAGGCATCGGGGAGGTCAGAACCCCTCCGGCATCAACTGCGACCGCGGCACCACAGTAACACCACGCCCCCGCGTGGAGCGGCAGGACGACGCTGCCGGTCAGGTCGCCTCGGCGTGCACTCCGTGCTCCGGTATGCCGGGCAGCAGGACCCGCCACTCGTCACCTGCGCTGCCGCTCACCTCGCCGGCCGTCGCCGTCGTGGCAAGCACGAGGACGCTCGGCCCGGCGCCCGAGACCACTGCTGCGTGGCCGGCCGCGCGAAGGGTGTCGACCAGGGCCATGCTCGCGGGGTAAGACGGTCGCCGCGGCTCCTGGTGGAGCCACTCGCGGGTGCCGTCGAGCAGGTGTTCGGGTGCGCACGTAAGGGCGTGGACGAGCAGGGCCGCTCGCGCCGAGTTCGCGGCCGCGTCGGCCAGCCGCACCTGCGCGGGCAGGACCGAACGGGCCGTGGCCGTCGACAGCTGAGTCGATGGTGTGAACACCACCGGCACGAGGTCGTCGTGCGGCGCCAGCCGCAACGTCGTGGTGCCCGCAGCGGGGTCGTCGGACCACGACAGGGTCACTCCCCCGTAGACGCTCGCGGAGGAGTTGTCGGGGTGCCCTTCGAGCCGGGCCGCGAGGTTGTTGACGGCGTCGAGGTCGATGTCGCCGGCTGCTCGACCGTCCCGGACGGCACGCAGCGCGTGGGCGACGGCGATGCCGGTGACGATGGCGGTCGCCGACGAACCCAGACCCCGGCCGTGGGGCACGGCGTTCTCGCACTCGAACCGCAGCCCGGTCGGGGCCTCCTCACCCAGGTCCTCGAAGGCATGGACGAGGCTGCGGTACACGAGGTGGGTGGAGTCGGTCGGCACCGCACCGGCACCCTCACCCGCCACCGTGATCTCGAGACCATGTGACCCGAGGACCGTTGCGCGACAACGGTCCCAGACGCCGAGAGCCAGACCCACGGAGTCGAACCCCGGCCCGAGGTTGGCACTGCTCGCCGGGACCCGGAGGGTGACCGACTGGCCCGGGCGCCACTCGTCCACGGTCAGCCCTCGAAGCCGAGGACCTCGGCGACCGCCCGAGCCTCGGCGCTCACGCGGACCGGCTCGATGTCGGACCCGTCGGCGGTGCGCAGCGCCCACTGCGGGTCCTTGAGGCCGTGTCCGGTGACGGTGCAGACGATCGTCACGTCCCGCGGGACCTGGCCGCGCTCGCTCGCCTGCAGCAGACCGGCGATGCTGGCCGCCGAACCGGGCTCGACGAAGATCCCCTCGGTGGAGGACAGGAGGCGGTGCGCGGCGAGGATCTGCTCGTCGGTGACGGACTCGATGCGCCCGCCGGACTGGTCCCGGGCCTCCTCGGCCTGGCGCCACGACGCCGGATTGCCGATGCGGATGGCCGTGGCGATCGTCTCGGGGTCGTCGACCGGGTGACCGAGGACGATGGGCGCCGCTCCGGCGGCCTGGAAACCCCACATCTGCGGCGTGCGGGTCGACACGGCCGGCAGGCCCTCGGCATCCGTCGCGTACTCGGTGTAGCCGCGCCAGTAGGCGGTGATGTTGCCGGCGTTGCCCACAGGGAGGACGTGGATGTCCGGTGCGTCACCGAGGGCGTCGACCACCTCGAAGGCCGCCGTCTTCTGCCCCTCGATGCGCGCGGGGTTGACCGAGTTCACGAGCTCCACGGGGTGGACCTCCGCGAGCTTGCGGGCGACGGTGAGGCAGACGTCGAAGTTGCCATCGACCTGGATGAGGGTTGCACCGTGCGCGATCGCCTGGCTGAGCTTGCCCATCGCGATCTTGCCCTCGGGGACGAGGACGGCGCAGGTCATGCCGGCCTTGGTGGCGTAGGCCGCGGCCGACGCGCTCGTGTTGCCGGTGCTCGCGCAGATGACCGCCTTGGCACCCCGGCCCTTGGCGTGGGAGATGGCGGTCGTCATGCCGCGGTCCTTGAAGGACCCCGTCGGGTTGAGGCCTTCGTACTTGACGAGGACGTTGGCCCCGACGAGCTCGGACAGGTGCTCGGCCTGGATGAGGGGGGTCCCACCCTCGTGGAGGGTCACGACAGGTGCGCCGGCCAGCATCGGCAGGCGGTCGGCATACTCACGGATCACTCCGCGCCACTGGTGTGCCACGTCAGGCCCCTTCCACACGCATCCAGGAGACGACTTCGTCGACGGTCTCGAGTCCCGCGAGCGCCTCGACGGTCGCGGCGAGCGCGGAGTCCGGGGCGCGGTGGGTCACGATGACGAGCGAGGCGCGCGAGTCGTCGCCCTCGCCGAGGACGCGCTGGCGCACCGTCTCGATCGACACGTCGTGGTCGGCGAAGGCCGAGGCGACCTGGGCCAGGACGCCGGGACGGTCGGCCACGGCGAGGCTGATGTGGTACCTCGTCAGGGCGTGGCCCATCGGGACGACGGGCAGGTCGGCGTAGGCCGACTCGGTCGGACCGTGCCCTCCGGCGAGGCGGTGGCGCGCGACGGCGACGACGTCACCGAGAACAGCCGACGAGGTGGGCTCACCGCCGGCACCCCTGCCGTAGAACATGAGCTCGCCCGCAGCAGAAGCCTCGACGAAGACCGCGTTGTAGGCGTCTCGCACCGAGGCGAGCGGGTGGCTGCGGTGGATCATCGCCGGGTGGACCCGCACGGTGACCCCGCTCGGCACGCCGGACTCGTCGCGCTGCAGCTCGCAGATCGCGAGCAGCTTGACGACGGCGTCCATCTCCCGGGCCGCCTGGACGTCGGCCGCGGTGACCTCGGTGATCCCCTCACGGTGGACGTCGGCGATGGAGACGCGCGTGTGGAACGCGAGCGAGGCGAGGATCGCGGCCTTCGCCGCCGCGTCGAAGCCCTCGACGTCGGCGGTCGGGTCGGCCTCGGCGTAGCCCAGGGCCTGCGCCTGCTCGACCGTCTCGGCGAAGCCCGCCCCGGTCGAGTCCATCTTGTCGAGGACGAAGTTGGTCGTGCCGTTGACGATGCCGAGCACCCGCACGACGTCGTCGCCGACCAGCGACTCACGCATGGGGCGGACGATCGGGATGGCCCCGGCGACCGCGGCCTCGTAGTAGAGGTCGACACCGTGATCGGCCGCCGCGGCATACAGGGTCGGTCCGTCCTCGGCGAGCAGCGCCTTGTTGGCGGTGACGACCGAGGCGCCGTGCTCCATCGCGGTGAGGATGAGACCACGCGCCGGGTCGATGCCGCCGATGACCTCGATGACGATGTCGGCGCTGCGCACGAGGGTGTCGGCGTCGGCGGTGAAGAGGGCGGGGTCGACGGGCACGTCCGGACGCGCCCTGTCGGGGCGACGCACGGCGATCCCGATGAGCTCGAGCCGCGCACCGACGCGAGCCGCCAGGTCCTCACCGTTGGTGACGAGCATCCTCGCCACGGCCGAGCCCACGACCCCGCAGCCCAGCAGGGCGACCTTGAGGGTAGGTGTCTCGGCGCTGGTGGCTGCCATCTCGGTGCTGTCCTCCTCGGACGTCACGGGCTCGACATCACGACGCCGCGACATCATGAGCCCCCGACATCGAGGGCGAGCAGGTCGTCGATGGTCTCACGACGCACGATGACGCGTGCCTCGCCGTCTCGGACCGCGAGCACCGGAGGACGGGGGGTGTGGTTGTACTGGCTCGACAGCGCCCGGCAGTAGGCGCCGGTGCCGGGAACGGCGATGAGGTCGCCGGGGCCGGTGTCCTCGGGGAGCCACTCGTCCTGGACGACGATGTCACCGCTCTCGCAGTGCTTGCCCACGACCCGGGAGAGCATCGGTGCGGCCTCGGAGCTGCGGTTGGCGAGCGTGCACGAGTAGTCGGCCTCGTAGAGAGCGGGGCGGACGTTGTCGCTCATACCGCCGTCGACCGAGACGTAGGCCCGGGAGTGGTGGTCGCCCAGCTCGACCGGCTTGACCGTCCCCACCTCGTAGAGGGTGAACGTCGAGGGGCCGACGATGGCGCGGCCGGGCTCGATCGAGACCCTGGGGACCAAGGAGGGCTCAGGTGAGGTCGTCCGCTGCTGAAGTGCCTTGAACTCGCGGCCGACGATGTCGGCCAGCTGCTCGCCGAGCTCGGCGGGCGACATGGGCGTGTGCTGCGAGGTGTAGGCCATGCCGAAGCCGCCGCCGAGGTCGATCTCGGGGCTGTGGTGCCCGAGCTCCTCGGCGATGAGGGCGTGCAGGCCCACGAGGCGGCGCGCGCTCATCTCGAAGCCGCCGGTGTCGAAGATCTGGCTGCCGATGTGCGAGTGCAGGCCACGCAGGTCGAGGCTGTCGTGGGCGAGCACCGCCCTGGCCGCGGAGAGTGCCTGTCCACCGGTGAGGCTGAACCCGAACTTCTGGTCCTCGTGGCCCGTGGCGATGAACTCGTGCGTGTGCGCCTCGACACCCACGGTCACCCGGATCATCACCGGCGCGACGACGCCGAGCTCGGCGGCCATCTCGGCCACACGCTCGATCTCGACGAAGGAGTCGACGACGATCCGCCCGACGCCGTAGTCGAGGGCAGCGCGGATCTCGTCGAGCGACTTGTTGTTGCCGTGGAAGCCGATCCGCTCCGCGGGGAAGCCCGCCCGACGTGCGACGGCGAGCTCGCCGCCGCTGCAGACGTCGAGCGAGAGCCCCTCCTCCGCGACCCAGGTCGCCACCGAGGTGCAGAGGAAGGCCTTGCCCGCGTAGTAGACGTCCGCCCCGCCGCACACCGTCTCGAAGGGCGCCGCGAAGTCGTCGCGGAACGCCCGCGCCCGCGCGCGGAAGTCCCCCTCGTCGAGCACGTATGCCGGCGTGCCGAACTCGCGCGCGAGGCTCACCACGTCGAGCCCGGCCACGGTCAGCCGGCCGTCGTCGTCACGCGCCACGGAGTCGGGCCAGAGCTGCGGGAGCAGCGCCATGACGTCGTCGGGGTAGGGCAGGTAGAGCGGGGGGCCGCCGTAGCCCTCGGCGTGGAGTGCCCCGGCCTCGTGCGAACGCATCGGTCAGGCCCTCACATGCGCTCGGGCGCGCTGACGCCGAGCAGGTCGAGGCCGTTGGCGAGCACCTGCCGCGTGGCGTCGTTGAGCCACAGGCGGGTGCGGTGGAGGTCGGTGACCTCCTCGTCGGCGTTCATCGGCCGGACCCGGCAGGTGTCGTACCACTTGTGGTAGCGACCGGCGAGGTCCTCGAGGTAGCGGGCGACGCGGTGCGGCTCGCGCAGGTGTGCCGCCTGGGCCACGACCCGGGGGAAGTCGCCGAGCGTCGCCAGCAGCGTGGCCTCGGTCGGGTCCGCGAGCAGCGACGGGTCGAACCCGTCCTCGCGACGCACGCCGTCCTCCCCCGCGAGCCGCGACACGTTGGCGGTGCGGGCGTGGGCGTACTGGACGTAGAAGACCGGGTTGTCGTTGGTCTGCTTGCGCAGCTCCTCGCCGTCCAGGCTCAGCGGGCTGTCCGCCGGGTAGCGGGCGAGGCTGTAGCGGACCGCGTCGGTACCGATCCAGTTGAGGAGGTCGTTGAGCTCGATGATGTTGCCGGCGCGCTTGGACAGCTTGGCGCCGTTGAGGTTGACGAGCTGGCCGATGCGGACGTCGATGTTGACGTCGGCGTCGTCACCGGCCGCGGACGAGATCGCCTTGAGGCGACCGATGTAGCCGTGGTGGTCGGCGCCGAGGAGGTAGATCTTCTCGGTGAAGCCACGGTCCTTCTTGCTCAGGTAGTAGGCGGCGTCGGCGGCGAAGTAGGTCGGGACTCCGTCGGCCCGGATGAGCACGCGGTCCTTGTCGTCGGTGAAGTCGGTGGTGCGCAGCCACACCGCACCGTCCTTGTCGTAGACGTGCCCCTGCTCGCGCAGGCGGTCCACGGCCTGCTCGACGGCGCCACCGTCGTGCAGCTCGTTCTCGGAGAACCACACGTCGAAGAAGACGCCGAAGCGCTCGAGCGTCTGCTGGATCTCGGCGAGCTGCGCCCGGTAGGCCAGCGGCCGCGCGACGGCGACGGCCTCGTCCTCGGGCAGCTCGAGCAGGTCGGGACGCTGCTCCAGGACGGCTGCCGCGAGCTCGCCGATGTAGGCGCCCGGGTAGCCACCCTCGGGGGTCGGCTCGCCCTTGGCGCTCGCCAGGACGCTCAGCGCGAACTTGTCCATCTGGGCGCCCGCGTCGTTGATGTAGTACTCGGCCGTGACGTCGGCACCCGACGCGGTGAGGAGGCGTCGCATGGAGTCGCCGAGGGCGGCCCACCGGGTGTGCCCGATGTGGAGCGGGCCCGTGGGGTTGGCGGAGATGAACTCGAGGTTGATGGTGTGCCCGGCCTCGGAGTCGTTGCGTCCGTATGCCGTCCCGCTCTCGACGATGCTCCGGGCCAGCTCGCCGGCGCTCGCGGCGTCGAGCGTGATGTTGAGGAAGCCCGGGCCGGCGACGTCCACTGCAGCGATCCCGTCGATGGCCGCCAGTCGCGTGGCCAGGCCGGTGGCGAGGTCGCGCGGCGGGACGCCGGCGGGCTTGGCGAGCTGCAGGGCGATGTTGGTCGACCAGTCACCGTGGTCGCGGTTCCTGGGACGCTCCACGCGCACCTCGGCGGGGACGTCGGCGGTGAAGTCACCGGCGGCGGTGGCCTCGAGCAGGGCAGCCCGGATCGCGGACGAGAGTTCTTCGGGAGTCACCCCGGGAGTCTATTGGCCGGGCACCTGGGGTCGTCCGTCGGCCGCGAGGCGTGAGACGACGTCGACGAGGTCGGCCGGGTCGAACGGTTTGGCGACGAACGCGTCGAAACCTGCCAGCGCAGCCTCGCTGCGGTCGTGCGCGGTGGTCGACGCGGTGACGAGCACGGTGGGGACGTCCGCGAGGCGCGGGTGCGAGCGGATGGCGGCGATCGCCCACCAGCCGTCCCGACGGGGGGTCTGGGCGTCGAGGAGGATGACGTCGGGCACCCTCGCCGAGGGGTCGATGAGGTGGCTCATGGCTTCGTGGCCGTCGGCGGCCTCCAGGACGTCGAAACCCTCGAGCTCGAGGTTGATCCGGATGATGTCTCGGATGGACACGATGTCGTCGCACACGAGAACCAGGGGGCGGGACGTCACCGCCGTCGCTGCGGGCCCTGATTCCATGAACGGAACTCTAGGCTGCTACCCTCCCTGAGCATCCCTGAACGGCCCGAATCTTCACCATTCGGACACCACGAGCCCCCGTAGCTCAGGGGATAGAGCACCGCCCTCCGGAGGCGGGAGCGCAGGTTCGAATCCTGCCGGGGGCACGCGAAGAAGGCCGGTGAATGACGCCCAGCGTCGTTCCATCGGCCTTCGCGCGTCTCGGGCACGGTTCCGCGGCGGTCGAGCGGCCCGAGAGGCGCCGGGTCAGCCCCTCTGGCTGGAGTCGGTGACCTCGCCGACGAGCTCCTCGATGACGTCCTCGAGGAAGACGACGCCCAGCACCTCGCCGTCGTCCGCGACGACCCGCGCCAGGTGGGACCCGGTGCGCTGCATCGTCGCGAGCACGGACTCGACCTCGTCGTCGCGGCGGACGTTGGCCATGCGCCTGATCCGCTTCGCCGGCACCGGCTGGAGCCTCTCCTCCTCGCTGGCGAAGAGGACATCCTTGAGGTGCAGGTAGCCGGTGAGCGTCCCGTCGCGGTCGGCGATCGGGTAGCGGGAGAAACCGTGCCGGGCGACGAGACGCTCGATCTCGTCGGGCGTCGTCTCGAGCCCGACCGTGACCAGCTCGTCGACCGGCACACCCACGTCCTTGGCGTCCTTGTCGCTGAACTCGAGGGCGGCACCGAGCAGTCCGTACTGCTCGGACTCGACCAGTCCCTCCCGGTGGGACTCGGAGAGAATCTGGGCGACCTCCTCTGCGGTGAAGGCCGAGGCGAGCTCGTCCTTGGGGTCGACACCGAGGGCGCGCACGAGCAGCTTGGACACCCAGTCCATCGCGGCGATGACGGGCTTGACGACCCTGGACACCATGACGAGCGCGGGAACGAGCGCGATGGCCGCCCGCTCGGGTGTCGCGATGGAGAGGTTCTTGGGGATCATCTCGCCGACGACGACGTGGAGGAACACGACGACGAGCAGCGCGAGGACGAGCGCCAGCACGTCGGCGACGGTCTCGGGCGCACCCAGTGACTCGACCGGTCCGACCAGCGCGTGGTGGAGGGCCGACTCGGACACGGCGCCGAGGAGCACCGAGCAGACGGTGATGCCGAGCTGGGCGGTCGCGAGCAGGATCCCGGTGCGCGACATGGCGTCCAGCGCCGTGCGGGCTCCCCTGTTGCCCTCCTCGGCGAGGGGTTCGAGCTGGCTGCGCCGGGCCGACATCGCGGCGAACTCCGCCCCGACGAAGAAGGCGTTGGCGAGGAGCAGGACGATCGTGATGAGGACGGTGCCGAAGCTCATTCCTCCTCCCCCTCTCCCTCGTGGCCGGTCCGCGCAGGCTGGTGGTCCTCGTCCGGCACGGGGGTGAACCGCAACCGGTCGACCCGGCGGGCCTCCATGTCGACGACGGTGATCGTCCAGCCGGGGAGCTCCACGACCTCACCGACGGCAGGCACGCGACCGAGCTCGGACATGACGAAGCCGGCGACGGTCTCGTATGCCGGCCCCTCGGGGATGTCGATGCCGGTGCGCCTCTTGACCTCGTCGGGTCTCCAGAGACCGGGGACGGTCCACGTGCCGTCGGGCATCTGGCGACCGGTCGTCTGGCTGCGGTCGTGCTCGTCGGACACCTCGCCGACGATCTCCTCGACGAGGTCCTCGAGCGTGACGACGCCGGACGTGCCGCCGTACTCGTCCACGACGATGGCGAACTGCTGGCCGCTGTCGCGCAGGTGGATGAGGAGCGGGTCGAGCCGGATCGTCTCGGGGACGACCAGTGGCGCGGTCATGAGGGCCGACACGGGCACGTCGTCACGTCGGTCGTGCGGGACCGCGATGGCCTTCTTGACGTGGACGACACCGTCGACGTCGTCCCAGTCGTCGTCGATGACGGGGAAGCGTGAATGCCCGGTCTGCCTCGCGAGCTCGACGCAGTCGCGGGCCGAGGCCGAGCGGTCGATCGCGGTCGCTCGCGATCGCGGCGTCATGACGTCGGCCGCGGTCTGGGCTCCGAACCCCAGCGACGCCGTGACGAGACGGGCGGTGCCGAGGTCGAGCGTCCCCGCCTCGGCCGAGGTGCGGACCAGCGACGCGAGCTCGGCCGGGCTGCGGGCGGCGGACAGCTCCTCCTGGGGCTCGACCCCGAGGGCCCGGAGCGCGGAGTTCGCGGTGCCGTTGAGGACGACGATGAGCGGGCGGAACGCGAGGGCGAACCACCGCACCGGAGCGGCGACGACCTTGGCCGTCGCGAGGGGCGTCGAGATCGCGAGGGTCTTGGGCACCATCTCGCCGACGATCATCGAGAAGACAGTGGCGACGACCATGGCGAGGACCGAGGCGACCTGCGCCGCGAGCGACTTCGACAACCCGGCGGACTCCAGCGGACCACGGAGCAGCGCACCGATCGAAGGGTTCGCGAGGAAGCCCAGCACCAGGGTGGTGAGGGTGATGCCGACCTGCGAGGCGGACAGCTGGGTGGACAGGCGGCGCAACGACGACAGGACCGTGCGGGCCCTGGCGTCACCGCGCTCGACCGCCTTCTCGACCGAGGGACGGTCCAGGGCCACGAGGGCGAACTCGGCAGCGACGAACAGGGCGGTCCCCAGCGTGAGCGCGATGCCGGCGAGGACGAGTAACCACTCGGTCATAGTGGGAGCCATCCTAGGGAAGCGGCCGGAAGCGAGGCGGGTGCGCACCCGTCCGGCACCGCATCATCCTCGCGAGAAGCCCACTCCACCACGCGGTTGACCCTGACGTCAGGGCAGGCTGCAAGACTCGGGTCATGGCCTCACACCTGATCGCGGGGGGTGGATCACGATGAGCACGGCCCCGGCCACGACCGGCGCCCTCATCGAGGTGCACGACCTCACCAAGACCTTCGGCTCGTTCACCGCCGTCGACCGGCTGTCGTTCACGGTCGAGCCGGGCCGGATCACCGGCTTCCTCGGCCCCAACGGCGCCGGCAAGACGACCACGCTGCGCATGCTGCTCGGCCTCGTGCACCCCACCAGCGGCACCGCGACCATCGACGGGCGCGACTACCGCGACCTCGACCGTCCGCAGGCGATGGTCGGTTCCGCCCTCGAGGCGACGAACTTCCACCCGGGCCGCAGCGGACGTGACCACCTGCGGGTCCTCGCCGCGGCTGGCGGGCTGCCCGAGAGCCGGGTCGACGAGCTCCTCGAGCTGACCGGCATACCGGCTGCCGCGCGCAAGCGCGCCGGTGAGTACTCCATGGGCATGCGCCAACGGCTCGGCCTCGCTGCAGCCCTGCTCGGGGACCCCCGCGTCCTCCTCCTCGACGAGCCGTCCAACGGGCTCGACCCCGAGGGCATCCGCTGGCTGCGGGGTTTCCTGCGGCACCTGAGCCACGAGGGCAAGACGATCCTCGTGTCCAGCCACCTGCTGCAGGAGGTCGAGCAGACCGTCGACGACGTCGTCATCATCGCCAACGGTCGCCTCGTGCGCTCGGGGGCCATGTCCGAGCTGCGCGGCGCGCCGTCCACGGTGGTGCGCACCTCCGACCGCGAGCAGCTCGCCGGGGCCCTGCGGGTCGCCGACGTCATGAGCGCTCCCGGCAGCGACGGCGAGCTCGTCGTCGAGACCACCGACAAGCGGCTCGTCGGTGACGTGGCCCTGCGGGCCGGCCTGCCGGTGTGGGAGCTGCGCGACCGACGTCCCGACCTCGAGGCGCTCTACTTCGAGCTCACCGAGGGCACCAACCGCAACCTCGGGGATGGCGCCGTGCCGGTCGAGGCCGATGCCGTCACCGGCCAGGAAGGGGCGAACGAGTGATGGTCGCTGCCATCACGTCCGAGTTCCTCAAGTTCTTCACCACCCGCCTCTGGTGGGGGATGGCCATCGCCATCGTCGTCGCGGCAGCGCTCTTCGCCGTGCTCTTCGGCTTCCTCCTCACGATCCCGCCGACCCAGGAGTCGATCGACGCCGGCCAGCCGACCGGCACCCCGCTCCAGATCGCCAACAGCGTCTACACGTCGGGTCTCACCATCGGCTACACCCTCACGCTCGTCATGGGCATCATGCAGATCGGCTCCGAGTACCGCCACAAGACGATCACGAGCACGTTCCTGAGCACGCCCCGGCGCGCACGCGTCATGGCCGCCAAGATCGTCGCGCTGCTCGGCATCGGTGCGGTCTACGGGCTCATCTCGCTCGTCGGCTCGGTCGTCGCCGGAGCCATCGTCCTGCAGGCGCGCGGCTTCGACGCCTTCCCGAGCACGCAGGTGCTGCGCTCCTTGGCGCTGAGCCTGCTCGTCCTCGGCCTGTGGGCCCTCATCGGCCTCGGGGTGGGCATCCTCATCCCCAACCAGGTCGCGGCCCTGCTCATCGCGATCGGCGTCGCCCAGATCGTCGAGCCGCTCGCCGGCTTCGCGCTGACGTTCTGGGACTTCGGCCAGGAGCACGTGGCCAAGTTCATGCCGAGCCAGGCGACGAACGCGATGGTCGAGGGCGTGACGCAGGGCGGGGACAACGCCGTGCAGCCCCTCTCCTGGTGGACTGCCGCCCTCGTCCTCGCCGCCTATGCGGCCGTCCTCAGCGCGATCGGGACGTGGCGCACCGTCCGCCAGGACATCACCTAGCACCTCCCCACCGCGGGAGTGGGCGCCGGGTTCAGGGGCCGGCGTCCCCCGCGGTGGGTGCAGGCCCCACGCCGGGGCCGGGAACCAGGGAGCCGGTATGCCGGGTGCGCGCCACACGGCATACCGGCGCTGTCGTCGTCCCGGGTCCCGGATGCGGGCACGCCGCACGCTGGACCCACGCTCGCGCCCGCGCGTGGGAGAGATAGGCTGGTCAGACACGTGAACGTCGATGTCGACACGCAGAAAGAGGCGTATCCGCCGTGCCTGACCAGCCCGCTTCGAGCGACCCCCTGACCGCATTCGGACCCAACGAATGGCTGGTGGACGAGCTCTTCGAGCAGTACCAGAAGGACAAGAACTCGGTCGACAAGGCGTGGTGGGAGTTCTTCGCGGACTACGACCCGGCGACCGGACAGTCCGGCAAGGGCAACGGCACGGCCACCGAGTCGCCGAAGGCGGAGGCCCCCAAGGCAGACGCGCCCCAGGCTGCGCAGGCGGCTCCCAAGGCAGACGCGCCCCAGGCTGCGCCGGCGTCTCCCAAGACCGCGGCGCCCCAGGCCGCGCAGGCGGCTCCCAAGACCGAGGCACCGAAGACCGAAGCACCCGCGGCACCCAGGACCGAAGCGCCCAGGACCGAGGGAGCCAAGGCCGAAGTGCCCAAGCCGCGCGACGCCAAGCCCACCAAGAGCGAGGGCGCCGTGAACGCTCCGGAGACGGCACCGATCCGCGGAGCCAGCGCCCGCGTCGTCACCAACATGGAGGCCTCGCTCGCGGTCCCCACGGCGACCTCGGTGCGCGCCGTCCCCGCCAAGCTCCTCGTCGACAACCGGATCGTCATCAACAACCACCTCGCCCGTTCGCGGGGCGGCAAGGTGAGCTTCACCCACCTCATCGGTTTCGCCATCGTCAAGGCCTTGGGCGTCATGCCGGCCATGAACGCCGGCTTCGGCACCGACGACAAGGGCAAGCCGGTCCTCATCACCCCGGCGCACGTGAACTTCGGCCTCGCGATCGACCTCGAGAAGCCCGACGGCAGCCGCCAGCTCCTCGTTCCCTCCATCAAGGCCGCGGAGACAATGGACTTCGCGCACTTCTGGACGGCATACGAGGAGATGGTCAAGAAGGCCCGCGGAGGCAAGCTCACCGTCGAGGACTTCCAGGGCACCTCGATCTCGCTGACCAACCCCGGCGGCATCGGCACCGTCCACTCGGTGCCGCGCCTCATGGCCGGCCAGGGCGCGATCATCGGTGTCGGTGCGATGGACTACCCCGCCGAGTGGCAGGGCGCCAGCGACGAGACGCTCAACCGCAACGCCGTCTCCAAGATCCTCACGCTCACGAGCACCTACGACCACCGCATCATCCAGGGCGCGCAGTCCGGTGAGTTCCTCCGTGTGGTCCACCAGCTGCTGCTCGGCGAGAACGGCTTCTACGACGAGATCTTCGAGAGCCTGCGCATCCCCTACGAGCCGGTGCGCTGGGTCCAGGACATCTCCGCCTCGCACGACGACGACATCAACAAGGTCTCGCGCGTGCAGGAGCTCATCCACGCCTACCGCGTGCGCGGCCACCTCATGGCCGACACCGACCCGCTCGAGTACAAGCAGCGTCGCCACCAGGACCTCGACGTCACGAGCCACGGGCTGACGCTCTGGGACCTCGACCGCTTCTTCGCCACGGGTGGCTTCGGGGGCGAGCCGTTCCTCAAGCTCCGCAAGATCCTGGGCATCCTGCGCGACAGCTACTGCCGCAGCATCGGCGTCGAGTACATGCACATCCAGGACCCCGAGCAGCGCGAGTGGATCCAGTCCAAGATCGAGGTCGGCTACGCCAAGACGACCCGCGAGGAGCAGCTGCGGATCCTGCGCAAGCTCAACGCGGCCGAGGCGTTCGAGACCTTCCTCCAGACGAAGTTCGTCGGCCAGAAGCGCTTCTCGCTCGAGGGTGGCGAGTCCGTCATCGCCCTGCTCGACCGCGTCCTGTCGCGCGCCGCCGAGGACGAGCTCGACGAGGTCTGCATCGGCATGCCGCACCGTGGCCGCCTCAACGTGCTCGCCAACATCGCGGGCAAGTCCTACGGCCAGATCTTCCGCGAGTTCGAGGGCAAGCAGGACCCCAAGTCCGTCCAGGGCTCCGGTGACGTCAAGTACCACCTCGGCACCGAGGGCACCTTCACCGCCGAGGGCGGCGCGACGACCAAGGTCTACCTCGCCGCCAACCCCTCACACCTCGAGGCGGTCAACCCGGTGCTCGAGGGCATCGTGCGCGCCAAGCAGGACCGCCTCAACCTCGCCGGCGAGGACTTCACGGTCCTGCCCGTCCTCCTCCACGGCGACGCGGCCTTCGCCGGCCAGGGCGTCGTGGCCGAGACGCTCAACCTCTCGCAGCTGCGCGGCTACCGCACCGGTGGCACCGTGCACGTCGTCATCAACAACCAGGTCGGCTTCACGACCTCGCCGAGCTCGTCGCGCTCGTCGACCTACTCCACCGACGTCGCCCGGATGATCCAGGCGCCGATCTTCCACGTCAACGGTGACGACCCCGAGGCGTGCGTGCGCGTGGCCGAGCTCGCCTACGAGTTCCGCAAGGAGTTCGCCAAGGACGTCGTCGTCGACATGGTCTGCTACCGCCGCCGTGGCCACAACGAGGGCGACGACCCCTCGATGACGCAGCCGCTCATGTACAACCTCATCGAGGCCAAGCGCAGCGTCCGCAAGCTCTACACCGAGTCGCTCATCGGCCGTGGCGACATCACCGTCGAGGACGCCGAGGCCGCCCTGCGCGACTACCAGCAGCAGCTGGAGCGGGTCTTCGTCGAGACCAAGGAAGCCCTCAAGGCCAACGACGCGGAGGCCGCCAAGGCCGCCGACGACAACTACACCGGCACCGACGTGGAGGGCCACACCGGCCTCGAGCCGCCCACGGCGCAGACGACCGACGCCACGAACCGCTCCGCGACCGAGACGGCGATCTCGCCGGAGGAGCTCAAGGCCATCGGTGAGGTCTTCGCCAACCCACCGCAGGGCTTCACCGTCCACCCCAAGCTCCAGCAGATGCTGGAGAAGCGGGTCGCAAGCATCAGCCAGGGCGGCATCGACTGGGCCACCGGCGAGCTCCTCGCCTTCGGCTCCCTCCTCAAGGACGGCACGCCGGTCCGCCTCGCGGGCCAGGACAGCCGGCGCGGCACGTTCGTGCAGCGCCACGCCGTCCTCATCGACAAGACGACTGCCCTCGAGTGGACGCCGCTGCTCTACCTCGGCGAGGGCCAGGGCCGCTTCTGGGTCTACGACTCGCTGCTGTCCGAGTTCGCCGCCATGGGCTTCGAGTACGGCTACTCGGTCGAGCGCCCGGACGCCCTCGTCCTGTGGGAGGCGCAGTTCGGCGACTTCTTCAACGGCGCCCAGACGATCATCGACGAGTTCATCAGCAGCTCGGAGCAGAAGTGGGGCCAGCGCTCGTCCGTCGTGCTCCTCCTCCCCCACGGCTACGAGGGCCAGGGCCCGGACCACTCCTCTGCCCGCATCGAGCGCTTCCTGCAGATGTGCGCCGAGGACAACATGACGGTCGCCTACCCGTCGACGCCGGCGTCCTACTTCCACCTGCTGCGCCGCCAGGCCTACGCCCGTCCGCGGCGTCCGCTCATCGTCTTCACGCCGAAGTCGATGCTGCGGCTCAAGGCGGCGTCGAGCATGCCCGAGGACTTCACGACCGGGACGTTCCGCCCGATCCTGCCCGACCGCGAGGGCGCCACGAGTGGCACCGTCGACCGGGTCCTCCTCGCCGCCGGCAAGGCCGTCCACGAGCTCGAGGCCGAGCGCACCAAGCGCGGCGACACGAGCACCGCGATCCTGCGACTGGAGCAGTACTACCCGCTGCCGACGCGTGAGCTTGCCGACGAGCTGGCGAAGTACCCCGAGGCCGAGCTCGTCGTCGTCCAGGACGAGCCGCAGAACCAGGGCGCCTGGCCCTTCCTCGCGCTCAACCTCCCGTCGGCCCTCGCCGAGGTGGGCGTGCAGCGCCCGCTGCGGGTCCTGTCCCGCAAGGCCTCGGCCTCGCCCGCCACGGGGTCGACCAAGAAGCACCAGGCCGAGCAGGCCGAGCTCGTCGCGGCGGCGTTCACGCGCTGACGCGACGCACATCAGCGCCCGGCGGCCCCGTCCTCACGGACGGGGCCGCCTCTGCGCGTTAGGGTTTCGACGTGTACTTCACCGACCGAGGGATCGAGGAGCTCGAGACGCGTCGCGGGGACGAAGAGGTCACCCTCGCCTGGCTCGCCGAACAGCTGCGCACCTTCGTGGACCTCAACCCTGACTTCGAGACCCCCGTCGAGCGGCTCGCCACCTGGCTGGCCCGGCTCGACGACGAGGACGACTGACCGATGAGCACCGACCAGACCCTTCCCGGCGCACCCGCCGACGCCGAGGAGAGCGAGACCAGCGACCTCGAGTTCCGTCCGAGCGCGGCCTTCGCCGTGCCGGCCGAGGGCCCCCGCGACGTCGCGATCGTCTTCATGGGCGCATCGATGGTCGCCGGTGTCGGCGACCCCAAGGGCCAGGGCTGGGTGACCCGCGTCGTCGGCCGCACGTCCCACCCGGATCTCGAGCTCACGGCATACAACCTCGGGGTCCGGGGCCAGACGAGTGGCGACGTGCTCGCCCGCTGGCACACGGAGTGCCCCCCGCGCTGGAAGGACCGCGGCGAGAGGCGGCTCGTCGTCCAGGTCGGTGCCAACGACATCGCTGCCGGCGTGACCCTCGCCCGCCACCGCCTCAACCTCGCCAACATCCTCGACGAGGCGGCCAGCAACGGCGTCTCCGCGTTCGTCGTGAGCCCGCCCCCCAGCAGCGACGCGGCGTTCAACGAGAAGCTCGCCGTCCTCGTCGAGGCCCAGGCCGACGTGTGCTCACGCCGCTCGGTCCCCTTCGTCGACTGCTACCGCCCGCTCCTCGGCCACGACCAGTGGCGCTCGGAGCTGGCCTCGAGCCGCGACGGGCACCACCCCGGCCAGGCGGGCTACGGCCTCATGGCGTGGCTCGTGCTGCACAACGGCTGGAACGAGTGGCTCCAGATCTGAGCGGTGCCGCCGCGACAGGTCAGGTCGTGAAGACGACCTTGCCGGCCACCTGACCCTGCACCATCCGGGCGAACCCCTCACGCGCGTCGGCGAGGGGGACGACCGAGTCGACGAGCGGCTCGATGCCGCTCGCCACGACGAAGGACGCGAGCCGGGCGAGCTCGTCGCGGGTGCCCATGGTCGAGCCGACGACGCGCAGCTGCTTGAAGAAGATCTTGGTGAGCTCGGCCTTGGCCGGCGCGTCACCCGACGTCGCACCGGAGATGACGATCGTGCCGCCGGGCCGCAGCGAGTTGACCGAGTGCGACCAGGTCGCCGCTCCCACGGTCTCCATGACGGCGTCGACGCGGTCGGGCAGCCGCTCCCCCGACGCGAACGCACGCTCCGCGCCGAGCGCGACGGCCTGCTCCCCCTTGGCCTCGTCACGGCTGGTCACCCAGACCCGCAGGCCGGCGGCGCTGCCGAGCTGGACGAGCGCCGTCGCCACACCTCCGGCCGCTCCCTGGACGAGGACCGTGCCTCCGGGCTTGACTCCCGCGTTGGTGAAGAGCATCCGGTATGCCGTGAGCCATGCGGTCGGGAGGCAGGCGGCCTGCTCCCAGCTCAGCTCGGCCGGCTTGGGGACGAGGTTGGCGCGCGGGACGGCCACCTTCGTCGCGAGCGTGCCGTCGTGGAGCTCGGAGAGCAGGGTGCGCCGCGGGTCGAGGGTCTCGTCGCCCTGCCAGCCGTCGGAGGGGATGACCGCGTGGACGAGCACCTCGTTGCCGTCGGGGTCCACGCCGGCGCCGTCGCAGCCGAGCACCATCGGCAGCCGGTCGGCAGGCAGGCCCACGCCACGCAGCGACCAGACGTCGTGGTGGTTGAGGGCGCAGGTCCTCAGGTCGACGACGGCCCACCCGTCACGGGGTTCGGGATCGGGACGCTCCCCGACCTCGAGACCCGACAGCGGGTCGTCTGCGGACTGCGACACGGCGTAGGCGGCAAGCATGGGCTCGACCCTATCCAGCCGGCTCTGGCTCCGGTGCGACGATGTGGGCATGACCATTCGCGAGCGGCTCCTCCGCGGCACCGTCGTCGTCGACGGCGGGCTGTCCACCGCCCTCGAGTCCCGCGGCCACGACCTGTCGGGGCTCCTGTGGTCGGCGCGCCTCCTGCGGGAGGCACCGGACGAGCTCGTCGCCGCCCACCGCGGGTTCGTCGACGCCGGCGCCGAGGTCGTCATCACCGCGTCCTACCAGGCGAGCCACGCGGGGTACCGCGCCGCGGGGCTGACCGACGAGCAGTGCGACGCCGACCTCACCGCCTCGGTGCACCTGGCGCGAGAAGCCGCCGGCGACCGCGCCCTCGTCGCGGCCTCGGTCGGTCCGTGGGGTGCCCACCTCGCCGACGGCTCCGAGTACACCGGCTACCCCGGGGTGGGACGGGGCGCGCTGCGCGACTTCCACGCCCGACGGCTCGAGCTCCTCGTGGCCGCCGGACCGGACCTCGTGGCCGTCGAGACCCTTCCCGAGCTGCTCGAGGCCGAGGTGGTCGTCGAGCTGCTCGAGGAGCTCGCCCCCGAGCTGCCCTACTGGGTGTCCTTCTCGGCGACCCAGGACGCCCGGGTGACCGGGGGCGCGCCCTTCGCCGAGGCCGCAGACGTCGTGGGCGACGCCGCGGTCGCAGTGGGCGTCAACTGCACGGCGCCTCGGTACGTCGACGAGCTCCTGGCCTCCGCGCGGCCGCGCGTGCCGTTCGTCGTCTACCCCAACGCCGGTGCCGTCTACGACGCGGCGACGAAGACGTGGACCGACGGCGGGTCCTCGCGCTTCGAGCCCGCGACCGTGCAGCGCTGGGCCGGGCTCGGGGCCTCGCTCATCGGCGGCTGCTGCGGCATCGACGCCGACGGCGTCCGCAGCATCGCGGACGCCGTCAGCGTCTGAGTCCAGGCGGCAACCCTCAGGCGAGGCCGGCCACGGCCGCCGCGACGGTGTCGGCGACGCCCGGCGCGAAGACGCTCGGCACGATCTCCTCGGCACTCGGCTCGGGCACCATGGCGGCGATGGCCTCGGCGGCGGCGATCTTCATCGCCTCGCTGATCTGGCTCGCGCCGGAGTCCAGCGCCCCGCGGAAGATGCCGGGGAAGGCGAGGACGTTGTTGATCTGGTTGGGAAAGTCCGAACGCCCCGTGGCCACCACCGCGGCGTGGCGGTGGGCGACGTCGGGGTGGACCTCCGGGTCGGGGTTGGCGAGCGCGAAGATGATCGAGCCCGACGCCATGCGGGCGATGTCGGCCTCGGGGACGGTGCCTCCCGAGACGCCGATGTAGACGTCGGCGTCGACGAGCGCCGTGGAGAGCTGGCCGGTGAGCCCGCGAGGGTTGGTCGACGCGGCGATGCGGTGCTTGTGTCCCGTGAGGTCCGCCCTCGAGGGGGAGATGATCCCTCGCGAGTCGCAGACGACCACGTCCCGCACCCCGGCGCGCTGGAGCAGGCCGGTGACCGCGACCCCGGCCGCACCCGCCCCGGCGACCACGACGCGGAGGTCCGCGAGCGAGCGCCCCACGACCTTGGCCGCGTTGAGCAGCCCGGCGAGGACGACGATCGCGGTGCCGTGCTGGTCGTCGTGGAACACCGGGATGTCGAGACGCTCCTTGAGCCGCGTCTCGATCTCGAAGCACCGCGGCGCCGAGATGTCCTCGAGGTTGATGCCGCCGTAGGACGGCGCGATCCGGGCGATCGCCTCGACCAGCTCGTCGACGCTGCCCGTCTCCATGCACACCGGCACGGCGTCGATGCCGCCGAAGTGCTTGAAGAGGATCGCCTTGCCCTCCATGACCGGCATGGCGGCGAGCGGACCGATGTCGCCGAGGCCCAGGACCGCGGTTCCGTCGGTGATGACGGCCACCGTGTTGCGTCGCGCCGTGTAGCGGGCCGAGAGGCTGGGGTCCGCGGCGATGGCGCGGCACACATCCGCGACGCCGGGGGTGTAGAGCAGGGCGAGGTCGTTCCTGTCCCTGAGCGGCTGCGTGGCGTGTACGCCGAGCTTGCCGCCCTCGTGGGCGCGGAAGACCGGCCCCTCGAAGTCGAAGCTCCGGTACAGCGGGGACGCAGACATGAAAGGACTCCCAACGAAAGGACAGGTGCCACGACCGGCGCGGGCCGGCGGGTCGAACCACGTCCCTGGTGCGGGACGGCGAGGGGCGGGAGGTGTGCCGCGCTCGGCCATCCTCGCACGCGGCGTGAGGTCGCGTCTGCGGCTCGCTGCGTGCGCAATGCCACAATCGGCCCGTGCCCCGCTCCCTCGTCCCCCGTCCGCGCCTCGTGCGGGTCAACGGGCGTTCGATGGAGCCGACGCTGCACGAGGGCGACCTCCTCGTCACGCTCTGGGGCGCCCGGGTGCGGGCCGGCGATGTGGCCGTGGTCCGGCTTCCCGACGACTCCGACGGACGCCCACGCCCCCTGTCGGTCAAGCGGGTCAGCGGCCCCGACCCCGACGCTGGTGAGCGGTGGTGGCTCGACTCCGACAACCCGCGCGAGGGCGTGACGTCCTTCGAGGTCGGCTCGATCACGGATGCCGACGTGGTCGGTGTCGTCGTCGGCCGGCTGCACCCCCGGCCACGCTGGCTGCGCGGACGGCATACGCCCGATCGTTCGTGACGCACGCGTTGTAGGTTGGGAAGTGGCCGATCATCCGCCCAACGAAAGGGACGTTCATGCGCCTCCCCGCCCTGTTCCGCGTCACCGATGTCAGCGCCCACTGCGACCTGCCCTGCGGCGTCTACGACCCCGCCCAGGCACGCATCGAGGCGGAGTCGATCAAGGCGATCATCGCCAAGGTGGCCGACAACGACGACCCCGACTTCCGTACGCGTGCGGTGCTCATCAAGGAGCAGCGCTCGGAGCTCGTCAAGCACCACCTCTGGGTGCTCTGGACCGACTACTTCAAGCCGCCGCACTTCGAGAAGTACCCGCAGCTGCACACGCTCTTCAACGAGGCCACCAAGCTGGCCGGCGCCTCGGGCACCAAGGGCGAGCTCGACGCCGCCAAGGCCGACGAGCTCCTCGCCAAGATCGACGAGATCGACGCGATCTTCAAGCAGACCAAGAAGGCTTGACGCCCTGCGTCGACGAGGACGGCCCCGGCACGCGAGTGCCGGGGCCGTTCTGTGTCCGGCGCCGAGTCAGCGCGAGGTGTCGGTCGGGGCCGGGATGGTGCGGATGAGGGCCTCGACCACCTCGGGGTCGTACTCGTAGCCGAGGCCCAGGTGGAGCCGCTCCAGCGCCGTGTCGACGGAGGTCGAGTCGAGGCGACCGTGGGAGAAGTCGTCGAAGGCGTTGGCGACCTTGATGATCCGGCTCGCCAGCGGCACCTCCTCACCCCACTCGCGCACGTGCCGGAACGGAGTCGTCTGCCGCTCCATGAGGTCGGCCACGTCGTCGAGGACCTCCGTGCGGCGCACGATGCGCGCCCCTTCGGAGGCGATCCGACGCTGGTCGTCCGGAGCCGCGAGGACGGTGGCGCCGTCGGGGATGGGCGAGCGCAGGCCGACCTGCCCGAGGTCGTGGAGGAGGGCGGCGTACTCGAGCTCCTGGATCTGGTCGGCGTGCAGCCCCATCGAGCGGGCGATGGCCACCGACCGGACCGCCACCCGCGACGCGTGCCCGACCGGTGTGTAGCCCGCAGCCTCGGTGAGCCGGGACAGCGCGGCGATGGTCTGGCGGTAGGTCGCCCGGTTCGCGGCGAAGCGGCGGACCGCGACGTAGGTGAGCACCATCGGAAGCAGCCCGAGCGGGAGCGCCAGCAGGCCCATCACAGGCGCGAGGAAAGCCACGAGCGGGCCGGCGGCGATGACACCGAAGGTGAGGGCCTGGGCCTCACCGAGCTCGTCGCGCAGGGTGGTGGACGCCGGCAGCTCCCAGCGTTCGGCCTGGACCAACCCGGTGAGGACGAGGTCGGCGAAGAGTCCGGCGGCCGCAGCCGCCATCATCACCAGCGCCACGAGCCAGGCCTGGTGGGTGGTGTCGAGCTGCCAGGCCCAGACACCCTGACCGTCCACGACACCGACGCGCATGAGGGTCGCGGTGATCGCCACACCGACGGTGCGCGCCGCCACGAGGTACCACTGGGCCGGCCACCCCAGGAGGGACCGCAGGCCCAGCGCCAGCAACAGCGCCGTGGCCACGACCAGGGTGACCACGCCGGCGGGCACGTCGAACACCGCCAGTCCGTAGACCGGCCCGAGCAACGAGAGCGCGATCCCGGATCCCGTGGCGAGCGGCGCGGCGATCCGCCCGCTCGGCATGCCGACGCGGAAGAGCTCGCCGAGGGTGATGACGACGAGGAAGGCGCCGATGATACTCGGGTGCCGTTCGACGGCCTCGAGGAGCTGGTCGCCGGCCTGGAAGATCGACCAGAGCAGGGTCGCCGCGGCGAGGCCCAAGACGAGGAACTCGGTCCTGCGCCGGCTGTTCACGCGCCCACCGTCGACCCGCCGGCAGAGGCATCGTCGCGAGCTCGCACGGCGCGCACGAGTGCGGCCACCACCCGGTCGCCGTCGCTGCCGAAGGTGCGGGTGCGCAACCGCTCGAGGGCCTCTGACGGGCCGATGCCCTCACCGTGCAGGAGCAGGTCGTAGTCGTCGGCGACGCGCACCACCTCCGCAGCGAGCGTCGGAGCCGGCACATCGGGTCCGGCGTAGGCCACCTGTTCCATCACCGCGGAGGCACCCTCGAGGAACGGAAGGTCCTGGAGCATCGCGGCGCCCCGGAGCACGGCACTGCGCCGGTGGTC
Organism: Knoellia locipacati; assembly: GCF_044791685.1. Classification (GTDB taxonomy): domain Bacteria; phylum Actinomycetota; class Actinomycetes; order Actinomycetales; family Dermatophilaceae; genus Knoellia; species Knoellia locipacati_A. The sequence goes on along the minus strand of NZ_CP087730.1, from coordinate 2,821,016 downwards.
CAGCCCCTCCTGTCCGGGGGCCACCACGACCGTGCCGAGGTCGTGCAGGAGCCCGGCGGTACGGACGTCGGCAACCTCCTTGGGTCGCAGCCCGAGATCGCGGGCCATGACAGCGGCCAGCGACGAGACCCGGGCGCTGTGGCCCTCGAGCTCGGGGGCACGGGTCTCGATGGCCGCCACCAGCGCACCCAGCGCCCGTTCGCGCGCCTCGCGCTCCTCGCCGTACTGGAGCAGGGCCCAGCGAGCACCCGCGAGGGGGGCGAGACCGACGAGGACGGCAACGGGGCCGAGGTTGCCAGGCAGCCACATCACCACGACGACGAACGCGACGATGCCGTAGGCGAACTGGGTGAACCCCGAGCTGGTGAGCATGTCGACCAGCTGGAGCCGCAGCGGCACGCCCGCCGAGAGGCGGATGACACCGGCGACGAGCACGGCGTTCGCGAAGAGGTTGGCCGCGTCGGCGACCACGATCGGCAGGCCGACGTGGAGGATCAGGGGACCCACCCCCTGGAGGTCGTCCACGGCGAAGGACCCGCCGGCGAGGTCGTAGAAGATCCCCCCGACCATGGCCGACGCCGACGCCATGGCCATGTTGAACACCCTGCGGTGCAGAGCGATCCGCCGACGGGTCAGCGCCGCCATGACCAGACCGACCACGCCCGCCCCCACCGGTCCCACGATCGGGATCGCCGCGAGGACGACGACGTTGTCAGCAGTGAAGTGACTCAGGCCGTCGCTCGACGTCGAGGGCAGCCACCAGGTCAGAGCCCCGATGAACGCCAGCAGGCCGAGCGCGACCCAGTCCCCCGGCCACCCGTAGAGCTGGTGGCACGTAAGCGCAAACCCCCCGGCAAGAAGCACCGTCACACCGATGTAGATCGGTGTGCCGTAACGCACCAGAGTCGGAGTCGAGGACTCCGGCATCACCCGAGAGGGCGCTCGATCACCACTGCCAGCCGTCGAGCTGCCACTGCCAGCCGGCAGCCTTGGAGACGCTCTTGGCCTCGGCGGCCTCGGCCTGGGCGGCGCTGGCGCCGATGGATGCGACTGCCGCGAGCAGGACCGCGGAGACGACGATGCGAAGAGTGCGCATGGGCATGACCTTTCGTTGATCCGACCAGGGAAGCCGGAAGTGAAATCGTGCTCAGTCTCGCATGGTTTGAAGTTGTGCGACAATGAAACCGACAATTGATCTGTCGGCCGGAGCGCCACCTCATGGCCCCGGGTCACTGTTCATCCCCCGAGATCGAGGAGCTCCCATGAGCAAGCGCGCCCGCAAGCGCCGCTCGCGCAAGGGCAACAAGGCCAACCACGGCCGCAAGCCCAACGCCTGAGCACTGCGCAGCAGATGCCGAAGGGGCGACCACCAGTGAGGTGGTCGCCCCTTCGTCGTCCCCGGGCCCGCTCGTCGCGCGGGACCGGTGGGGGTCAGCCGTCGAGCTCGAGCCGGACCATCGTGATCCGCTGGACGATCTGGAACCTCAGCGAGTCCGGGCAGCCCTGCTCGTGCGCGTTGGACCGGCGCACCGCATCCTTGACCGCCCGGTCGAGGTCGTGCTCGTTCAGGCACGGGCCGCAGGCCTCGAGGTGCTCGGCGACCCGGGCCACGTCCGACGGCTGCATCTCGCCGTCGAGGTACTCGTAGATCCGGTGAAGCACCTCCGAGCACTCCGCATGCGACTCCCCGTGCGAGTTCGCACCGGAACCGGTCTGCTGGTGCATGTCGGTCATGACGAGGCCTCCTTGCCGAAGCCGCGCTCAGCGGCGTACTCGGTCAACATCTCGCGGAGCTGGCGCCGGCCGCGGTGGAGCCGGGACATCACGGTGCCGATCGGCGTCCCCATGATCTCGGCGATCTCCTTGTAGGCGAAGCCCTCGACATCGGCGAGGTAGACCGCCATCCGGAAGTCCTCGGGCAGGTCCTGCAGGGCCCGCTTGATCTCGGAGTCGGGCAGGTGGTCCAGCGCCTCCGCCTCGGCGGACTTCAGGCCCGAGCTCGTGTGCGACTCGGCCCGCACGAGCTGGTAGTCCTCGACGTCCGCGGCATCGGACTGCTGGGGCTCGCGCTGCTTCTTGCGGTAGGTGTTGATGTAGGTGTTGGTGAGGATGCGGTACATCCAGGCACGCAGGTTGGTGCCCGGCTTGTACTGGTGGAAGGCCGCGAACGCCTTCGCGTAGGTCTCCTGGAGGAGGTCCTCGGCGTCCGCGGGGTTGCGCGTCGTCCGCAGCGCCGCGGCATACAGCTGGTCGAGCAGGGGCAGCGCCTCGGTCTCGAAGCGCGCCTGCCGCTCGGCTGGGGTCTCGGTCGCGACGTCGACCGTCGTCTCATCGGAGGTCGTCTGTGGTGTCGTCATCGCACTCCACCCTAGACCCGTCTCCGCGGGGGACGTCGTGTGCAGCACGAGCACGGCAGACCTCTCTGACGTGAGGAAGCGCCACTGAGGTGGCACCCGGACGCTGTGGTCAACAGGCGTGGCTGCGTCGCCATTCCCCACCTGTAGCGTTTGCGCATGCCCACGACGCCCCGGTCCTCCTTCGTCGCCCTCCTCGAGGAGCAGGTGCGTCACGAGTTCACCGCGAGCCAGCAGTACATCGCGATCGCGGTCTGGTTCGACGACCTCGACCTGCCTCGGCTCGCCGAGCGCTTCTACGCCCAGAGCGTCGAGGAGCGCAACCACGCGATGATGATGGTCCGCTACATGCTCGACCGCGACTGGAGCGTCGAGATCCCGGGTGTGGACCCCGTCCGCAACACGTTCGCCAGGCCCGCCGAGCCGATCGCGCTCGCCTACGCCCAGGAGCAGGGGGTGACCGAGCAGTGCGAGGCCCTCTTCCGCGCGGCCCGGGCCGAGGGCGACGTCCTCAGCGAGCAGTTCATGCTCTGGTTCCTCAAGGAGCAGGTCGAGGAGGTCTCGTCGATGAAGACGCTCCTCACGATCACCGAGCGCGCCGGCGACGACTGGTTCCAGGTGGAGGAGCACCTCGCCCGCGAGCCGCAGGCCGAGCCCGACGACACCGCGGCACCGGTGGCCGCCGGCGGGGCACTCTGAGCGCTCGCTAACGGAGGGACTCGACGAACGCGCGGGCCGCGTCCACGAGCGGACCGGTGACCCTGATCGTGTGCTCACCCTTGACCGCGGTGACGTATGCCGGGTCGTCCAGCTCCGCACGCACCTCGCCGGGGGTGCCGAACGGGTCACGCTCGCCCTGGACGACGTGCAGCGGGATTGCGGACGCGACCGGGAGCCGCAGCTCGTCGGCCCGTGAAACCGCAGGCTTCCCGGGCGGATGGAGGGGGAACGACAGGCAGAGCACGCCGTCGGCCTCGAGGACCGCCGCGGTCCGGCAGGCCACCCGGGCACCGTTGCTCTTGCCCGAGAGGACGAGAGGGCCCGGAAGGCTGCCGCGCCCCGAACGCAGCGCCCGGACCACGGGCAGCCACGCCTCGTCCTGCGGGACCGGGCGCGGCGGCATACGACGCCCTGCGACACCCCAGGCCTGCTGGACGAACGCGACCGCCCAGCCGGCCTCGACGAGGCCGTCACGCACCGCGAGCAGGTCGGCGCCGGTGAGGCGACCGCTGGCACCGTGCGTCAGCACAACAGTGCCGCGGGCCCTGGCTGGCCGGCTGACGTGGGCGTGGGCGGGGCCGAGCGGTGTCTCGACCTCGACCAGCCCCGACCTCGCCGTCATGGGGTGCCGCCGAGGATCTCGCCCGTCATGGGGTCGACGACACCTCGCAGCTCGGACTCCGGAAGCGGGTCGAGCAGCTGGGGCCCGTTGGAGCGGTTGCTGCTCACCGCCCGCGAGACCGGGTATGCCGTGAAGCGCCCGGGCGGGCGTGGCGCCAGCAGCTGCGCGACGTGGCCGGGGTCGGTCAGCTCGGGGTCGAGCCAGTCCACCCACTGCTCGGGGTCGAGGACCAGCGGCTGGCGGTCGTGGATCCGGTCGAGTCCGGGCTCGGCCTCAGTGGTGAGGATGGTGAAGGTCGTGAGCCAGGCGGCAGGGTCGTCGTTGTCGGCCACCGCGGGGTCGCGCCAGAACTCGTAGAGGCCGGCGAAGGCGCAGCTGGCGCCGTCGTCTCGGCTCGTGAAGAAGGGCTGCTTCAGCGGCTTGCCCTTGGCATCGGTCGCGGTCGGGGAGGCCTGCCACTCGTACCAGCCGCGGGCCGGGACGAGGCAGCGTCGGCGCGCCGCCGCCTTGGCGTAGGCCGGTTTGTCGAGCACCGACTCGGCCCGCGCGTTGATCATCCGCACGCCGGCCTTGGGGTCCTTGGACCAGCTCGGGACGAGACCCCAGGTGAGGAGCCTGAGCTGACGGGTCGGCGGCACGTCGTCGGCTCCGCGCGGGGCGCGGGTCAGGACGACGGGTGCCTGCTTGGTCGGTGCCATGTTGTGGTCGGGCGTCCCGGGCGGGGGCGTCTGCGGGTTGACGAGGACGCTGCGCGTCGGCTCGCGGGTGAGGTCGTCGTCGACCTCGAACTCGAGGCTCAGCTCGTCAGGGTTGGCCGTGGCCGCGTAGCGCCCGCACATGCCCTCAATCTACGCAGCGACGCTGACACGCAATGACACGGAGGAGAGCTCACCAACTACGGTAGGGAGCAGGTCCACGATCCGTTCCGACCCCTGAGGAGGACCCATGTCGCTCGTGCGTCGTGTTGCCCGTCCCATGCTCGCTGCCATGTTCGTCGTGGGTGGGCTCGACCAGCTCAAGCACCCCGGAGCCAAGGCCAAGGCGGCCCGTCCCGTGCTCGACCAGGCCACGAAGGCCGGCCTGCCGGACGACCCCGAGATGCTCGTCCGCGCCAACGGAGTCGCGATGGTCGGCGGCGGCGCGCTGCTCGCCACCGGGCACCTCCCCCGCATCGCGTCGACGGTCCTGGCCGGCACCTTGGTGCCCACCACCCTTGCGGCACACCCGTTCTGGAACGAGTCCGACCCCCAGAAGCGGGCCCAGCAGAAGGTGCAGTTCCTCAAGAACCTCGGCCTGCTCGGCGGGCTCCTGCTCGCTGCTGTCGACACCGACGGCAGGCCGAGCCTGGCCTACCGCGCCCGGCGCGCCGGTGCGAGCGCCCAGCGCACGGTGCACACGACCAAGCGAGAGGCACGGCACGCCGCCAGGGCGGCCCGTCGCGAGGCACGACTGAAGGCGGCCCAGGCACAGAATGCCCTCACCTGACTGGACCTCCCCCACGGCCGAGGGACCGGTCGACGCCACCGTCGAGCTCCCCGGCAGCAAGTCCCTGACCAACCGCTTCCTCGTCCTCGCGGCCCGCGCGAGCGGGGTCTCACGCCTGCGGGCTCCGCTGCGCTCGCGCGACACCCTCCTCATGGCCGATGCCCTCCGGGCCCTCGGTGTCGGGGTCGAGGACGTGGACGGGGACGACTGGCTCGTGACGCCCGGTGCGGCGACGGGTGACACCGCCATCGACTGCGGCCTCGCCGGGACGGTGATGCGCTTCGTGCCTCCGCTCGCCGCCCTCACCGACGGAGCCGTGCACTTCGACGGCGACCCGCACGCCCGCACCCGTCCGATGGGCCCGGCCCTCGGGGCCCTTCGGGCACTCGGCGTCGGCGTGGACGACGACGGGCGGGGCACGCTGCCGTTCACCGTCCGTGGTGACGGCTCGGTCCGCGGCGGGTCGGTGACCCTCGACGCATCCGCCTCCTCGCAGTTCATCTCGGCACTTCTGCTGTCGGGGGCGCACTACGAGCAGGGTGTGACGATCTCGCACGACGGGCCGCCGGTCCCGAGCCAGCCGCACATCGAGATGACCGTCGAGGCCCTGCGTGACGCCGGCGCCGACGTCGACGACGGTGAGCCCGACACCTGGCGTGTCGAGCCGGGGCCGCTCAACCCGCTGGACGTCCAGGTCGAGCCCGACCTCTCCAACGCCGCGCCGTTCCTCGCCGCCGCCCTCGTGACCCGGGGCCGAGTCCGCGTCCCCGGCTGGCCGCAGCACACCACCCAGGCCGGTGACGACATCCGCGACATCCTCGACGAGATGGGCGCCGACGTCGTGCTGGCCCGCGACGGCCTCACCGTGAGCGCGCCCGACGGCTTCACCGGGGTGGACCTCGACCTCCACGACGCCAGCGAGCTGACGCCGGTCGTCGCAGCCCTCGCAGCCCTCGCGGACGGACCCACGATGATCCGCGGTGTCGCCCACATCCGGGGACACGAGACAGACCGCCTGGCTGCCCTCGCTCGAGAGCTCGGTGCCCTCGGCACCGAGGTCACCGAGACCGACGACGGTCTCCACATCGTCCCAAGACCCCTCTCCCCCAGTCGTTTCCACACCTACGGCGACCACCGGATGGTCATGGCCGGCGCCCTCCTCGGCCTCGCCGTCCCCGGACTCGTGCTCGAGGATCCCGGCACCGTGGGCAAGACCCTGCCGACCTTCACCCACCTGTGGTCGGCCATGCTCGGCGAGCCCGCAGCCCAGGGGCGCACCGCCTGATGGCCCGCTCGAGCAGCGACTACGACGAGTCCGACGTCCGGATCCGGCCGAACAAGCGAAACAGCCGCCCGCGGTCCAAGGACCGCCCCGCCCACCTCGACGCCATCCCCGCGATGGTGACGGGTGTCGACCGTGGCCGCTACCACGTCCTCGTCGCGGACGGACTCGCCGAGGAGCGGGTCGTCATCGCGATGCGCGCCCGCGAGCTCGGACGCAAGGGCATCGTCGTCGGTGATGACGTCGCGCTCGTGGGGGACGTCTCGGGCAGCCCCGACGCCCTCGCCCGGATCGTGCGGGTCGAGCCCCGTCGAACGTTGCTGCGCCGTACCGCTGACGACACCGACCCGGTCGAGCGTGTCATCGTCGCCAACGCCGACCAGCTCGTGGTCGTCTCGGCGCTGGCCAATCCCGAGCCCCGTCCGCGACTCATCGACCGCTGTCTCGTCGCTGCCTACGACGCCGGGATGTCACCGCTCCTTGCCCTCACCAAGGCCGACCTCGCGGACCCGGCGCCGTTCCTCGAGAACTACGCGCCCCTCGAGGTTCCGGCCGTCGTCACCGCCACCGCGGGGACCGACGGCACCGACGGCCTCGACGCCGTGCGTGACGCCCTCCGGGGCCGGGTCAGTGTGCTCGTCGGGCACTCAGGGGTGGGCAAGTCCACCCTCGTCAACGCCTTGGTGCCGGACGCCTACCGAGCGATCGGCGTCGTCAACGTCGTGACCGGGCGCGGACGGCATACGAGCACGTCGGCGGTGGCGCTGAGGCTCCCGGACGGCGACGGCTGGGTCATCGACACCCCCGGGATCCGGTCGTTCGGGCTCGCCCACGTCGAACCCCAGCGGATCATCACGCACTTCCCCGACCTCGAGGCGGGGACCGACGACTGCCCGCGCGGGTGCACCCACGACGAGGAGGAGTGCGCCCTGGACGCCTGGGTCGCGGGCGGGCACGCCGGTCCCGCAGGGGCCTCACGCCTGGAGTCCCTTCGGCGGCTGCTGCGCGCGCGCACGCCCGAGAAGGGCGACTGAGGCCGGCGCGCAGCAGCCCGCAGGACGACGCGAGGGCCCGGACGGATTGCTCCGTCCGGGCCCTCGTCGTTCGCGCAGTCGAGCGAGCGACCGTGCGGGTCAGACCCGCGGGTCCCGCTTCTCGGTCGGCTCGTCGTCGATGAGGCGGTGGATGTCGGCCGGACGGTCCAGCGGACCCTCGGTCTCGCCCACGACGTGCGAGCGGTTGGCCACACTGGAGGCATCCGCCGGCAGGAGGCTGTCCTCGCCCTCGGCGAACGCGTCGAGGTCGACGACGTCGGTGCTGGCGAACCGCTCGTCGGGCTGGACGTCGCTCACGTCGACCGTCTCGACGATGACGCGGGGCTCGGCGAAGAGGCAGGCCGAGCGATGCTGCGAGACACCGTCGGGGCGGTCGATGAGCTCGGGGTCGTCGACACTGCAGCGGTCCTGGGCCTTGAAGCACCGCGTGTGGAAGCGGCAGCCCGACGGCGGGTTGGCCGGTGACGGCACGTCGCCGCTGAGGACGATCTGCTCACGCTTGCCACGCATGAGCGGGTCCGGGACGGGGACCGCGGACAGCAGCGCCTGCGTGTAGGGGTGCGTCGGCCGCTGGTAGATCTCCTCCTCGGTGCCGAGCTCGACCATGCGCCCGAGGTACATGACTCCGACGCGGTCGGAGATGTGCCGGACGACCGAGAGGTCGTGGGCGATGAAGATGTAGGAGAGTCCGAGCTCGTCCTGCAGCTTCTCCATGAGATTGATGACCTGAGCCTGCACCGAGACGTCCAGTGCCGAGACCGGCTCGTCGCAGATGAGCACCTTGGGCCGCAGGGCGATGCCGCGGGCGATGCCGATGCGCTGGCGCTGGCCACCGGAGAACTGGTGCGGGTAGCGGTTGATGTGCTCCGGGTTGAGGCCCACCAGCTCGAGGAGCTCCTGGACCGCCTTCTTGCGACCACCCCTGGGCACCACGTCGGAGTGGATCTCGAAGGGCTCCCCGATGATGTCGCCGACCGTCTTGCGCGGGTTGAGCGAGGTGTAGGGGTCCTGGAACACGATCTGGATGTCGCGACGCAGCTTGCGCATCGCCGACCCGCCCTGCGAGAACATGTCGACTCCGTCGAAGTTCACCGTGCCGGAGGTCGGCTCCTCGAGGCGCATGAGCACGCGTCCGAGGGTCGACTTGCCACAGCCGGACTCACCGACGATGCCGAGGGTCTCACCCCGCTGGAGCTCGAACGAGACCCCGTCGACGGCCTTGACGTGACCGGTCGTGGTGCGCAGCACCCCACCCTTGATGGGGTAGTGCTTGTAGAGGTTGTCGGCCTTGAGAATGACGTCAGCCATTGAGGACCTCCTCGGCGAAGTGGCAGGCAGAGTCCTGGTTGGCGACGTGCCGCAGGGCGGGCTCGTCGGTACGGCAGATGTCCTGGGCCATCCGGCAGCGCGGGTTGAAGGCGCAGCCCGGCGGGATCCGGGTGAGGTTCGGCGGCAGTCCGCCGATGGCGGCCAGCGTCTGGCCCTTCTGGTCGAGCCGCGGGATCGACTCCAGCAGACCGCGGGTGTAGGGGTGCGCGGGACGGGCGTAGAGGTCCTCGATCCCCGCCTGCGCGACGATGCGGCCGGCATACATCACCGACGCCCGGTCGGCGACGTCCGCGACGACCCCGAGGTCGTGGGTGATGAGGATGAGGCCCATCTGACGCTCCTCCTGGAGCTCAGCGAGCAGGGCCATGATCTGTGCCTGGACGGTGACGTCGAGGGCGGTGGTCGGCTCGTCGGCGATGAGGACCGCCGGGTCGAGCGCGATCGCCATGGCGATCATGATGCGCTGGCGCATACCGCCGGAGAACTGGTGCGGGTAGTTCTTCACCCGCTCCTTGGCTCCGGGAATGGCGACGCGCTCCATGAGGCGAACGGCCTGGGCGTAGGCGTCGGACTTGTTCATGCCCCGGTGCTGCCGGAACATCTCACCGATCTGCCAGCCGACCGGGAAGGTCGGGTTGAGCGAGCTCAGCGCGTCCTGGAAGATCATCGAGATCTCCGGGCCCCGCGCCTTGCGCCGCTGCTCCTCGGGCATGGTGAGGAGGTCCTGGCCGCAGTAGCGGATGGCCCCCGACGGGATGACCGCGGGCGGCATGTCGAGGATGCCCATGATCGCCTGCGCGGTCACCGACTTGCCGGAACCCGACTCACCCAGGATCGCGAGGGTCTCGCCCTGGTGCAGGTTGAAGGACACGCCGTTGATCGCCTTGGCGATGCCCTCGGCGGTGTGGAACTCGACGTAGAGGTCGTCGACCTCGAGCAGGGTGCCGTCGGCGTCGGGCTTGTAGTCCGACGCAGGCGCCACTGACTTGGTGGTGGTGGTGGTCACGTGTGGCTCCTCCTGCTCATCGAGACTTCGGGTCGAAGGCGTCACGCACGGCATCGCCGAGCAGGATGAACGCCAGGACCGCGAGGCTGAGGAACAGACTGGGGAAGAGAAGGATGTGCGGGTACGTGCGGACGGCCACGAGGGCGTCGCTGATCGCGACACCCCACGAGATCGCCGGCGGGGTCAGGCCGATGCCGAGGAAGGACAGGGTCGCCTCCGCCACGATGAACGCGCCGAGGTTGATCGTGGACACGACGATCGCCGGGGCCAGGGCGTTGGGCAGGATGTGCGACCGGATGATCCGCCACGGGCTGGCGCCCAGGGCGCGCGCGGCGAGGACGTACTCGTTCGGCATGACCTGCAGGACGCTCGACCGCATGAGCCGCGCGATCGAGGGCCATCCGAAGATCGTCAGGGTGAGCACGACCTTGCCGACGATGACGAGATAGGGCGTGTCAGCACCGTTGGGGAAGCTCGCCATGAAGAGGATGCCGCCGAGGAGCAGTGGGATGGCGAAGAAGATGTCGGTGATGCGCGACACCACTGCGTCGAGCCACCCGCCGTAGAAGCCGGCGACGACACCGATGACGCCACCCACGAGCAGTGTCGCAGCGGACGCGCAGATGCCCACGATGACCGACGCGCGGGCTCCGTAGATCGTGCGGGCGAAGATGTCGTAGCCCTGGGTGTCGGTTCCGAAAAAGGCGTCTGCGCTGGGCTTCGCACGGACGTTGTTGATGTCGCCGAAGGCGGGGTCGGTCTGTGTGAACAACGAGGGCCAGATCGCCATGAGCACGAAGAGCGCGATGAGGGTGACCGAGATCCAGAACATGGCGTTCTTGCGCAGCGATCGCCACGCGTCCTGACCCAGCGAGCGGGCCTCGCCGATGTCGTCGGTGGCTGCGGGAGTGAGACCGGCAGCGAGGGACTCAGTCATGGCTGATCCTCGGGTCGAGCACGCCGTAGAGCAGGTCGACGAGCAGGTTGACGAGCAGGTAGACGACGACGAGCACCGTCACCGTGGACACGACGGCCACGCCGTCACGGGAGTTGATGCCCTTCCAGATGTAGCCGCCGACACCCTGGATGTTGAAGATGCGCTCGGTCACGATGGCCCCCCCGAGGAGGCTGCCGAAGTCGGCACCGATGTAGGTCACCACGGGGATGAGCGAGTTGCGCAGCGTGTGCACACCCACGGCGCGGCGCTTGGTCAGGCCCTTGGCCACCGCAGTCCGCACGTAGTCAGCCCGGAGGTTCTCGACAAGGTTGGTCCTCGTGAGCCGCGCGACGTAGGCGATGGAGAGCGAGCCGAGCACGAACGCCGGCAGCACGAGCGACCAGGTCGAGGCCTCGAGGCTCGGGACCGTGGCAGGGAAGAGCCCCCACTTGATGCCGAACTGGTACTGGAGGAGGACACCGATGACGAAGACCGGGATCGAGATGACGAACAGCGTGCTCACCGTCACGAGGTTGTCGATGAACTTACCCTTGCGCACCCCTGCGAGGGTGCCGGCGAGGATGCCGATGACGATCTCGAAGCCGATCGCCATCAGGGCGAGGCGTCCGGTGATCGTGTAGCGCTTGGCGAGGTCCTCCTTGACGGGGATCCCGTAGTAGTTCGTCCCGAGGTCGCCCTGGACGAACTTGCCGAGGTACTTGCCGTACTGCACGGGCAGCGGGTCGTTGAGGTTGTGCTCCTCGCGGAACTTCGCGACGTACTCGGGCGAGCAGGGGCGCTCGCCACACTTGCCGGCGGTCGGGTCTCCGGGCAGGGCGAAGACCATGGCGAAGATGATGAAGGTTGCTCCCAGAACCACCGGGATCATCTGCAGCAGTCGCCTGACGATGTACTTGCCCATGTCACCTCCTGGGTCACAGTCGGCCCAGTCCGCGGTGGCGGAGGGGCACGGCGAGACGGCGTGCGCTCATCTCAAGAAGTTTGGTATGGCCTTGTGAGCCAGCCAGGACTGCAACATACCTGACGCACCGTGGCGCAAAGGTCGGGCGCAGCTCTGGTGGGGGCGCGGTGGCCCCATGGGGGGAATGTACCCCCGGCATGCTGTCGGCCTGCCGGCGAGTGCCGGCAGGCCGACAGCCTGCTGATGTCGGGTCAGGTGCTCACCCGACGCGCTGGGGTCACTTCAGCGAGATGCTCGCGTAGTCCGGCACACCGAACGGCGTGACCTTGACGTTGGTGACCTTGTCCGACCAACCCATGGTGGTCGTGGAGTACCACAGCGGGATGGTCGCCATGTCCTCGGCGAGGAACGCCTCGGCCTCCTGGTAGAGCTTGTTCGACTCGGCAGCGTCGGTGGCCGCAGCGGCCTCCTTGAGCTTGGCGTCGAACTCCGGGCGGGAGTAGTCACCGTCGTTGGACGAGGCGCCCGTGCCGTAGAGCGGCGCGAGGAAGTTCTCGATCGACGGGTAGTCCATCTGCCAACCGGTGCGGAACATGCCCTTCATCTTCCGGTCGTGGATCTGGGTCCGGAAGGTGGAGAAGTCGACCACCGGGGTGGCGACACAGTCGACGCTGAGAGCCTGCTTGATGCTGTTGCAGGTGGCCTCGGTCCACTCCTTGTGCGATCCGTCCGCGTTGTAGGAGAGGGTGATCTTGCCGCCCTTGAAGCCACCCGCCTTGGCGAGCTGCTCCTTGGCCTTCGCCGGGTCGTACTTGCAGAACTCGCCACAGACGTCGGCCTTGTAGCCGTCGACGACCGGGGAGACCCAGCCGGTGGCGGGCTCACGCGTGCCGTTGAAGATGGCCTTGATGATGGCCTCACGGTTGATCGCCATCGAGATGGCCTTGCGGACCTCGGGACCGTAGTTCGGGTCCACCTTGGCCGGGGCCGTGGTGATCGTCTGGATGACGCCGACCGGCTTCTGGAGGTTGCGGTCCGGAAGGTCGGTCTTGTACTTGTCGTCGATCTGGGCGCTGGCCGGGACCTCGTCGGTCACGTCGAGCTGGTTCGCCTGGACGTCGGCGTAGGCCGCGTTGCTGTCCTGGTAGATCTTGAACGTGATGTTGTCGAGGTTGCCCTTCTTGGCGCCGCTGTAGTCGGCGAACTTGGAGAGCTTGATCTCGGCGTTCTTGGTCCAGGCGTCGACCTTGTAGGGGCCGGCAGCGATCGGCTTGTCGCCGAAGGTCTTCGGGTCAGCGAAGAAAGCGTCGGGCTGCGGCGCGAAGGCGGTGTAGCCGAGACGGACGGGGAGGTTCGAGACCTTCTCGGTCGTCTTGATCGTGAACGTGGTGTCGTCGACGACCTTGAGACCGGTCATCTCCTTGGCCTTGGGCTCGGGAGCCTTCTGGGGGCCCTCCTCGCCGTCCGGGTCCTCGGACTGCAGGTCGCCGTAGCCCTCGATCGGCTCGAAGAAGTAGGAGCCGAGCTGGGCGTTGGGGCCGTAAGCGGTGTAGTTCCAGGCGTCGACGAAGTTCTTCGCCTTGACGACGGTGCCGTCGTGGAACTTGTAGTCGGCCTTGAGCTTGACCGTGAAGTTCTGGTTGTCCGAGGTCTCGATCGACTCAGCGATGTCGTTCTCGGGGGCAGCCGTGTCGACGTTGTACTTGACGAGCTTGGCCGTCACGACGTCGAGAACGTTGCCACCACAGGTCTCGGACGTGTTGCCCGCGATCAGGGGGTTCTCGGGGTTGCAGCCACGGACCATGATGGCGCCGCCGGTCTTGGCCGCGGTGTCGGTCGTGTCGCCGCCCTCTTCGCTGCCGCCGCCACAACCTGCGAGCAGCAGTGCTGCCGCCGAGATACCGGCAACGGCCACCGTGCGAGTGGTTCCTCGCATGGATGTCCTCCTACGTGTCGATCCGTCCCAGGGAAAGTGAACGGACATCAGTGAGAGCCGAACCCGGTCGGGTGGCCCCAGCGTGCCCTGAAGGCGCGCGGTCCCCATGTAAGACCAGATCGGCGACGCGCGGGAGAGGCGTGACCGACACGAGACCCGATTGTGACCGTTGTGAGGGGCTACGGTGACGGGCGTGCCGACCTACGACGACGACCTGCGACTTGCCCACGTCCTCGCGGACGCCGTGGAGCGAGTGACGGTCTCCCGCTTCCGCGCCGAGGACCTCCACGTGGAGTCCAAGCCCGACCTCACCCTCGTCAGTGACGCCGACCGGAGCGCCGAGGAGCTCGTGCGCTCACAGCTCAAGCGCACCCGCCCGCGCGACGCGGTGATCGGTGAGGAGATGGACCCCACGGGCCACGGGCCACGTCAGTGGGTCATCGACCCGATCGACGGCACCCACAACTTCGTGCGCGGCGTCCCGGTGTGGGCCACCCTCATCGGGCTCATCGACGCGGGCCGGCCCGTGCTGGGCCTGGTGGCGGCTCCCGCGCTGAACCGGCGGTGGTGGGCCGCGGTGGGCAGCGGCGCCTGGGCCGGGCGCAGCCTGACCTCGGCGCGCCGCATCTCGGTCTCGAACGTCTCCCGGATCGGCGACGCCTCCCTCTCCTACAGCTCGATGACGTCGTGGGAGTCGGTCGGCCGGCAGGAGGCCATGATCGACCTGGCCCGCGACTGCTGGCGCGAACGGGCCTACGGCGACTTCTGGTCGTACATGCTCCTGGCCGAGGGCGCCGTCGACATCGCGGCCGAGCCGGAGCTCAACCTGCACGACATGGTGGCGCTCGCGCCGATCGTCACCGAGGCCGGTGGACGGTTCACCTCACTCAAGGGCGAGGAGGGTCCCTTCGGCGGCAACGCCGTGGCCACCAACGGCCACCTGCACGACGACGTGCTCGCGCGAATCGGCCTCTGACGAACCGCGCTCAGCTCGCGACGACCGTGACCGGACCCAGGCCCAGTGCCTCGATGCCCTCGCGCAGGCTCGTGGCGTCGCCGACGACGACGATGACCCACTCCCCCGTGGCGACGTGCGCGTATGCCGCGCTGAGACGAGCGTCGTCGAGCTCGCGCATGGCAGCGAGCGTGGTCGTCTGGAAGTCGAGCGGCAGGCCCTCGATCGCCAGTGCGGACGCCTCGTCCGCGACCGCGTCGGCGGTCGCGTAGCGCCCCGGAGCGGTCTGGACGACGTAGTCGACCCCGGCGCGGATCTCGCTGTCGGAGAACCCTTCTCGTGCCTTGTCGAGGATGTCGACGAGGAGCCTCAGGGCGTCAACGGTGGCGTCGGCCCGGACCGAGCCGGCCGTGATGAACGAGCCGCCCCTGGCCCGGGGACGGAAGGCTGCCCGGATGCCGTAGGTGTAGCCCTTGTCCTCACGCAGGACGGCGTCGACGCGGGCACTCGGCGACCCTCCGATGATGAAGCTGAGGACCGGGTAGGGCGCCCAGCCCGTCTCGACCGACCGGTCGGGGCCCGGCACCGCGACCGACAGCTCGCTCTGGACCGACCCCGGCCGGTCGACGAGGACGACTCGAGCCCCTCCACCGGCAGGCACCGGCGGTCGCGCCGGCGTCGCGGGCTCGTGGTCCGGGTTGACCCACTCCCCCAGACCCGCCTCGACCACGGCAGCCACGTCGACGTCACCGAGGTCGCCCGCGACGACGAGCGTCGCACCGCGAGGACCGACGTGAGCCCGATGGAACGCCACGATGTCGGCGCGAGTCATGGCGGCTACGGTCGCCGGGGTGCCGGCCGCCGGCCTCGAGGCGCGTTCGGTCGGGGCCCATAGAGTGGCGGTGAGCTCGCGCGCCGCGCGGTGCGGGGCCGACGCCCTCTCCTGCTCGATCTCGGCGAGGCGGCTGCGCAGGATCCGGCGGACCTCGTCCTCGGGGAAGGCCGGCTCGGCCAGCGCCTGACGGAGCAGCGCGAGGGCCTGGGGCACGAACCGCTGCGGCACGTCGACGTCGACGCTGAGCGCGCCGTCGGTCACCGAGGCCCCGAGCGCCATGCCGGTGCGTTCCATCAGCTCGGCGAACTCCTCGCTCGAGTGGTGGAGCGTGCCCTCGTCGAGCAGGCGCGCGGTCATCGCCGCCACGCCTTCCAGCTCCGGCGGCTCGTCGGTGAGCGAGAGCGGGACGACGAGGCGCAGCGAGATGACGTACTGGCCGGGGACGGCATACGAGAGAAGGCGTATGCCGTTGGTGGTCACCGACTCGTCGGGCAGGGGGAAGGCCCACGGCTCCGGTGGGGCGACCTCGGGTCGGGGCACGGCCACGGTGCTCATGCGACCTCCTCGGTCTCGATCTCGGAGCGGTAGGCGACGACGGCCCGGCTCTCGGGGCGCAACCAGGTGGCCGCGGCCACCCGGACCTGCTCGGGCGTGACGGCCCGCAGCCGGTCGAGGTGGGTGTTGACGAGGTTCGGGTCGCCGTGGAGCGCGGCGTAGTGCGAGAGCGCGTCGGCGCGCTCCTCCTGGCTCGCGAGCATCGAGAGCCAGGCCCGCTCGGCCTGGGCGAGGGCTGCATCCATCTCGGCCTCCGTCGGGCCCTCGACCGCGAACCGCTCGAGCTCCTCGACGAGGGCCGTCTCGACGGCATCCGTGTCGGCCTCGTCGCCGATGTCGAGGACGAAGAAGCCGAGCGAGACGCCGTCCACGAAGCCCCACGACGTGGCGTGGGCCCCGAGCGCCGTCTGCTCCTTGCGGACGAGACGGCGGACCAGACGCGAGGACGCCAGGCCACCGAGAGCGTCGAGGGCCAGGCTCGCGGCGTTGAACTCCTCGGTCTCGTCGACGGGCAGCCGGAACGCGACGTGCAGCCGGTCGTTGGGGACGTCCTCGCGGCGCTCGACGCGCACCGGCTCCGACAGGGGCGGGAGTGCGTCGACCGGACCGCGTCGCGGCTCCGCGTTGGACTCGATCGAGCCGAAATAGCGCTCCAGGAGGGCGAATCCGTCCTCCGGCGTGACGTCACCGCAGAGCGTGAGGACGGTGTTGTCCGGGGCGTAGTGGCGCCGGAAGAACGCATGGACGTCGTCGAGGCTCGCGGCGTCGAGGTCCTCCATCGAGCCGATCGTGGGGTGGTGGTAGGGGTGCCCCTCGGGGAACGTGGCCGCGTAGACGTCGATGAGCGCGTTGCCGTAGGGCTGGTTGTCGTAGCGCTGGCGCTTCTCCTCCTTGACGACGTCCCGCTGGTTGTCGAGGTTGGCCTGGCTCACTGCGTCGAGGAGGTGGCCGTGGCGGTCGGCCTCCAGCCACAGCGCCAGCTCGAGGGCGCCCTTGGGCACGGTCTCGAAGTAGTTCGTGCGGTCGAACCACGTCGTGGCATTGAGCCGCCCGCCCTGCCCCATGAGCGCCTCGAAGTGCTCACCGCTGGCGACGTTGCGCGACCCCTGGAACATGAGGTGCTCGAAGAGGTGCGCGAACCCCGTCCGCCCCGGCGCCTCGTGGCGGCTGCCGACACCCACCCAGATGTTGACGGTGACGTTGGGGACGCTGGGGTCCGGTGAGACGACGACACGCAGCCCGTTGTCCAGGGTGCGCTCGTGGACCGGGTAGTCGAGCGGCATGCCGCCACCCTACGTGCCCGCGTCGTGACCGGCCGTCGGTCGGAGGGGGCGTGCGGGATCAGACGGCGCGCTCGGCCTCCGCGGCGTCGTCGGTCCGGACCGCAGGGGCAGGGGCGTGGTCGGAGTCCACGACGGGGAGCTTCGGCAGGTCCTCGGGGTCGAGCTTGCGGATGATGTTGCGGGCGAGGATCTGCTGCGCCGTCACCGTCCGCTCGGAGCGGCCGCGGCCGATGAAGCTCACCATCCAGTGCAGGAGGGTCGTGATCCGCTGCTTGAAGCCGATGAGGTAGACGATGTGGATGGCCAGCCACAGCACCCACGCGAGGAAGCCGGAGAACCGGAGCTTGCCGACGCTCGCCACGGCGCTGAACCGCGAGATCGTGGCCATCGACCCCTTGTCGAAGTACGCGAACTTCTCGGGCGCGGGCTTGCCGTCCAGCCGGGCCTTGAGGTGCTTGGCGGCGTAGCGCGCACCCTGGATGGCGACCTGGGCGACCCCCGGGAGGTTGTCGAGCGCCGCCATGTCGCCGACGACGTAGACGTCGGGGCGGCCCGGCAGGGTGAGGTCGGGGTTGACCTTGACGCGGCCGGCGCGGTCGAGCTCGGCATCGGACTGGGCGGCGAGCATCGCACCCAGCTCGGAGCCCTGGACGCCGGCGGCCCACACCTTGGTGGCCGCTTCGATCCGGTCGCGGGTGCCGTCGGCCTTCTCGATGTCGATGCCCGTCGAGTCCACGCCGACGACCTTGGTGCCGAGCTCGACCTCGACGCCCATCTTGGTGAGCCGGTCCTTGGCGGCTCCACCGAGCCGCTCGCCGAAGGAGGGCAGCACCTTGGGCGCGGCGTCGAGCAGCACGATCCTGGCCTGACGGGTGTCGATCGCACGGAAGTCCCTCTTGAGGGTGCGGTGGGCCAGCTCGGCGATCTGCCCGGCCATCTCGACGCCGGTGGGACCGGCACCGACGACGACGAAGGTGAGGTAGCGGTCGCGCTCGGCCGGCGCGGTGGCGAGCTCGGCCCACTCGAACGAACCGAAGATGCGCCCGCGCAGCTCGAGGGCGTCGTCGATGCTCTTCATGCCCGGGGCGTACTCGGCGAAGTGGTCGTTGCCGAAGTAGGACTGGCCGGCTCCCGCCGCGACGAGCAGGGTGTCGAAGGGCGTGACGGTCTGGCGTCCGAGCACCTCGCTCGTCACCGTCTTGGCCGTGAGGTCGATGCCGATGACCGTCCCGAGGATGACGCGGGCGTTCTTCTGGCCCGCGAGGATCTCACGGGTGCTCGGCGAGATGCCGCCCTCGGAGAGGATGCCCGTTGCCACCTGGTAGAGCAGCGGCTGGAAGAGGTGGTGGGTCGTCTTGGCCACGAGCGTGATCTCGACGTCCTTGCGGCGACGCAGCGCCTGCGTGCCGAAAAGGCCACCGAACCCCGAGCCGATGACGACGACGCGGTGCGCTGCCATGCTGTGCCTCCTGGAGACAGGCCGGGTGACCACCACCCGGTCGGAAACTGACAAACGGCGGGCCGTCTGGGACGACCCGCCGTTGTCGGTTGGTAGCGGGGGCAGGATTTGAACCTGCGACCTCCGGGTTATGAGCCCGGCGAGCTACCGAGCTGCTCCACCCCGCGTCGAGTGAGGACCTTGCGGCCGCTCGGTGATCCCTAGGTTACGGGACTCCGTCGCGAGGACCAAATCCGGTGCCACACACACTCTCGGGGTGTCCGGTGAGGCCTGCCGGGCCGCCCTCGGCAGCCTTCGGCGGTGCGACGATGGCCCGCATGTGGAGACTCGCCGGGCGACGCCGGACAGGCCCGACCGCGCGCCCACCCACGCTCGACTTCGGCGTCCGGGACCTGCTGCGGCTCAACCCGGTGCCGCCGGGATCGCACCGCATCGCCCTCAGGGCCGGGATCAGTGTCGCGGTCCCGCTGCTCACCGTGGTCGCGCTCGGTCGCACCCCGTGGGCGGTGTACGCCGCCTTCGGCGCGTTCACCTCGCTCTACGGTCGCAACCACGTCCACCTCCCACGGGCGGTGATGCAGGCCACCGCCGCCGTCGGGCTGGTCACCTGCGTCGCTCTGGGAGCGCTGCTGGCGGCTGGGTCGGCCGGTCCCTGGGTCCTCGTGCTGGCGGCCGTCGGGGTCGCAGGGCTGGGGTCCGTCGCGTCGACGGTGCTCGACTGGCACCCCTCAGGACCGCTGTTCCTCATCTTCGCGCTGGGAACGGTGTCGGCGACGGACGCCGCGTGGTCGGACGTCCCGGTCGCCATCTTCGTGAGTGCGGCGAGCGCCGCATTCGCGCTCGCCGTGGGCAGCATCGGCGCCGTGGTGGCACGGACCCCCTCTCGGCCGCGACCGAGGCTGGCCTCCCCGAGGAGCCCGGACCCCCTCCGCTACATGCTCGCCGTCGCGGTGGCAGGCGCCGTCGCCACGGCCGCCGGCCTGGGTCACCCCTGGTGGGCCATGGTCGCTGCTGCGGCCCCTCTCAGCGTCCGGGGGCGGTCCCACCAGGCGTTGCGTGCGGGACACCGCATCGCGGGCACCCTGCTCGGGCTGCTCACGAGCATCCCGCTGCTGCTGCTCGAGCTCGACCCGGTGCCCCTCGTCCTCGTCGTCGTGGTGCTCCAGGTCGTCACCGAGCTCCTCGTCGGCCGCAACTACGGCCTGGCACTGCTGTTCATCACTCCCATGGCGCTGCTCATGGGGCAGCTCGGCACCGCGCATTCCTCGCCGGACCTCCTCCTCGACCGGGGGGTCGAGACGCTCATCGGTGCCGCCGCGGCGGTGCTGCTGCTCGCGGTCGAGAACCGCCGCGCCCACCAGTGGTGAGCGCGGCAGCTCCGGGACGTCGGACCCGGTCTCCTCAGGGAGAGGGCGAGGGGGTCGGCGTCGGTGTCGGCGTTCCCGACCCGCTCGCAGTAGGAGTCGGTGCGATGAGCTGCGGACTGAGGGCGCTGGCCCGCGCGATCGCGTCCTGGAGGTCCTTCTGCGCTTCGCCGTATGCCGCGAAGTCACCCTTCTTGAGGGCCGCCTGACCCGCGAGGTTGGCTGCCTCGATGTCCTTGATGATCTGGGCCAGCTGGGCGCTCGGAGTCTGGTCCGGTGGCGTCGGACCACCCGGGGTCGTCGGCGTCCCGGGCTCGGACCCGCTGTCCCCGGCGCTCGCCCCGGAGTTGCCACCGAACAGGGCGTCGAGGGCCTGGTCGAGGGTCTCGCCCCAGGCGATGCGCTTGCCGAAGACGGCAACCGTTGCCTTGTTCTGCGGGAACGAGCCACCCTCACGCGAGGCCTGCACGTACATCGGCTGGACGTAGAGCAGTCCCTCGCCCACGGGGAGCGTGAGGAGGTTGCCGTAGGTCAGCTGCTTGCCGGACTGGCGGTTCTGCGCGATGAACTGGCTGAGGTTGAGCGGCTCGCTGGGGCTCTGCGACCTCGCCGTGGAGACCTCGATCTGGTTCTGCACCTGGCCGGGCCCGTCCACGGCCGAGTTGCGTGGCAGCTCGAGCAGTCGCATCGAGCCGTAGCCCTCCGCCGGCTTGCCCGCCGCCGCGCCGGCGTCGGAGTCGACGGCGAGGAAGCCGCGCAGGATCTCGCGACCGCTGCCCCGGGGGATGAACGTCGTCGTCAGCGAGAAGGCGGGTGCGGCCTGGTCGGGCATGGCGAGCGACTGGTAGTAGACCGGCTGGTCCTGGGTCGCATGCGTCGGGTCCTTCGGGACCTGCCAGAAGTCGCCACCGCCGTAGAACGAGTTGGCGTCGGCGACGTGGTAGCTCGCCAGCAGCTGGCGCTGGACCTTGAAGAGGTCCTGCGGGTAGCGGACGTGGCTCATGAGCTGCCCCGACATCTCTGACATCGGTGAGACCGCGCCGGGGAAAGCCTTGCTCCAGGCCTTGAGGATCGGGTCAGTGGTGTCCCAGCCGTAGAGCTTGACTTGGCCGTCGTAGGCGTCGACGGTGGCCTTGACCGCGTTGCGGATGTAGTTGACCTGGCCAGCGCCGGCCACGACGACGCTGGACCGCTCGCTCACCGAGTCGGAGGTCGCCTCCTCGAGGTCGGTGAGGCGGCTGTTGGGGTAGCGAGCCGTCGTCGTGTAGCCGTCGACGATCCACTTGACCCGTCCGTCGACGACGGCCGGGTAGGCGTTGCCGTCGACGGTGAGCCAGGGAGCGACCCGCTCGACGCGCTCACGCGGGCCCCGGTGGTCGAGGAGTCGGGAGTCGGAGTTGACCGCGTCGGACAGCAGGAACTTCGGCTCGCGGTACTTCACGGCATACGCGACCTTGCGGAAGAACGAGCCGAGGCCGACCCCTCCGCTGCCCTCGTAGGTGTTGTTGGCCTGGCCGCCCTCTCCCCTGTCGTCCGGGAAGTCGAACTCACGCGGCTTGGCGCCGTCGGGCGCACCGACGATGGAGTACTCCGGGGACTCCTCGCCGAAGTAGATGCGGGGCTCATAGTCGGCACCCATCGGGCCCTTGGTGGAGAACCCGCTCGAGAAGAACTGCGGGTCGCCCTCGCTCGTCCTCTTGTTGCCGTACGCGCCGATGAAGCCGAAGCCGTGGGTGTAGACGGTGTGGTCGTTGAGCCAGTTGCGCTGCCCCTCGGGGACACCGGCGAGGTTGAGCTCGCGGACGGCGACGACCGAGTCGCTCTTCTTGCCGTCGATGGCGTAGCGGTCGACGTCGAGGATGTCCGGGAAGGCGTAGTACTGGCGCAGTCCCTCGAACTGGCGGAAGGTCGGCGAGACGACGTTGGGGTCGACGAGCCTGATGCCGGGGATGGTCTCGGCGTCCTCGCGCAGCTGCCCGGGCTCGGCGTCGGTCGTGGCCGAGTAGGGCGTCTTCTTGATCCCGTCGATGCCGAAGGCGGCGCGCGTGGCGTCGATGTTGCGCTGGATGTACTGCGCCTCGAGCGACTTCTCGGAGGGGCGCACCTTGAGCGACTGGACCGCGGCCGGGTAGAGCCCGCCGGCGACGACGGAGATCACCGTGAGGAGTCCGACGCCGATGAGCGGCAGGCGCCAGCTGCGCGTCCAGATCGAGGCGATGAAGAAGCCGGCGCACATCACCGTCGCGACGGCGAGGATGGCCTTGATCGGCAGCACGGCGTTGGCGTCGGTGTAGGTGATGCCGGTGATGAGCCGTGACTCGTGCGTCGTGAGGCTGTAGCGGTCGAGCCAGTAGGCAGCCGCGCGCACGAGGGCCAGCAGCGAGGCGAGGGTGGCGATCTGGATGAAGGCGGCGCGCGTCGTCTCGCCGCGTCCGGGCAGCTGGAGCCCGCCGTAGACGTAGTGGGTGAAGGCGGCAGCGAGCAGCGCCAGCAGCAGCACCACGGTGAAGAAGCTGACGAGGAACCGCAGCCACGGGAGCGTGAACACGAAGAAGCCCACGTCGAGCCCGAACTGGGGGTCCTTGGTGCCGAACGGCTCCGCGTTGCGCCAGAGGAGGAAGGTGCGCCAGGCACCCATGGCAGCGGCGCCGGCGAGCAGGCCGAGGACGGACGGCACGACGACCGTCGCGAGCCGGCCCAACGGGTCGAGGACCTGGCGGTACTGGTCGAGCACCTGTGCCGACGGCGACGGGAGGATGCGCAGCGGGCGGGAGCGGTAGGCCACGACGAGGCTCGCAGCGACCGCGCCGGCCGTGAGCACGAAGGCGGCGACGAAGAGCAGGACACGCGTGCCCAGCTGGGTCAGGAAGACGTCACGGAAACCGACCGAGTCGTACCACCAGACGTCGGTGAGGACGCCGGCCGCCATGAGCGCGAGGATCGCGAGCACCGCGAGGATGACGAGCGTGGTGCCGAGCGGGCCCCTCTTGGGCGGGACCCCGGGACCACCCGGGCGGCCGGGGCGACGGCCCGGCACACCTGGACCTGAACCTGCTCCCCCGGGGCCGGGGCCGCGGGCCGGCCCACCCGGGTCACGCGGACCGGACCCACCCGACTGCTTGTCCGCATCCTCGGGGTCGATGCCGTCGAACCACTCTGACCGACTCACTGCTCGCTGACTCCAGGTCGTGAAGCTCCCCGGGAGGGCCCGGGCTGAAGGGCCAACCTATCTCCCGAATCTGAGTGCGGCACGATGGGTTCGTGACTCGCCCCTCGCAGCCCGTGACCGACCCACTGTCCCTCGCGGCCCTCGACACCGAGCGCCACGTCGCCTCGGCCGGCTGGGACCAGCCGCCGAGGCTGTTCGCCCTCGTGTCGACCGCCGACCTCGTCACCCGGGAGCCGCAGCTCGCCGCGGGCCTCACGGTCTCCGACCAGGTGGCCGGTGCGCTCACGGCCATCGAGCAGGAGGACCTCCCGGACAACGAGTCGATCGAGTCACTCCTGGGTCAGATCGCCTGGCCCGACACGGTGCTCGGGTGCGCCATCGTCGTCGAGCGACTCGTCGTCCCCCCGGAGGCAGAGCGTGACCTGCCCGCGGACCGCGACGCCGCCGTCGCCGCCCTGGCGGAGCACCCCGACCGGCGCGACGTGCGCCTCCTCGCTGCGGTGACCCGTGACGGTCGCAGCATCTGCCTGCTGCGCCAGCGCGAGCACGACAGCGACGACCGGGTCGCGACCGGGAGCGACATCGCGCCCGGTCTCGTCTCTGCGCTGCGGTCCACCTTCACCGACTGACCGGAACCGGCACTCCGACCGACTCGCACGCCGACCGGCGAGCGCAGCGACCCGGTTGAGCATCAACAGCGCGGGAGCGAGTCCACCTCGTCGGCGGCAATCGCCTTGACGGCGCCGAGGGCATCGTCGAAGGAGCCCACCTTGACGACCTCGAGCCCGTCGGGGACGTGACCGACGACCTCGTCACAGTTGTCGGCAGGGGCGAGGAAGTAGTCGGCGCCCCCGCTGCGTGCGCCCGACAGCTTCTGGCGGATGCCTCCGATGGGGCCGACCGACTCGTCGGGCTCCATCGTCCCCGTGCCCGCGATGTTCTTGCCGGCGGTGAGGTCGCCGGGCGTGAGCAGGTCGTAGACGGCGAGGGTGAACATCGTCCCGGCGGACGGACCGCCGACGTCGCCGGCGGTGATCCTCACGTCGACGGGGAGCTCGTAGTCGCGACCGAGCAGCACGCCGACGATCGTCACGCCCTGGTTGTCGCGGGTGGGGACGGAGAGCGTCTTCTCGGTGCCGTCCCGGCGGACGACCATGGACACTGGTTGCCCGGCCTTCTGAGCCCGGACGGCCGCCTGGACCGCCGACGCGTCCGGGGTCGGGCTGCCGGCGACGGAGACGAACTCATCACCCGCCTCGAGCACACCCTTGGCGGGTGACCCGTCCGGGACCTGCGACACGAGGACCCGCTCGGGGACGACGCGACCGGTCTCGCGCAGCGCGATCGCCGCCGCGACCTCCTGGGAGTCGACCATCTCGGCGGTGTTCTCCTGCTGGATCTCCTCGCGGGTGGCGTCCTCGGGATAGATCTCCTCGCGCTTGTAGACCTCATAGTCCTTGCGCAGGGCGGCCTGCGCGAGGTCGAACAGGTTGATCCGGTCCCCCGGTCCGCCGAGCACCCGCACCGTGGTGAAGTCGAGCGAACCCTTGGCGGGGTATGCCGTGGCTCCCCTGATCTCCACGATCGCCTTGCCGTCGAGCTGGCCGAGGGTGTTGGCGACCGGGCCCGGCTCGAAGACGACGTAGGGCAGCGGGATGAACGAGAGTCCCGCCGCGAGGACGATGACGAGGAACAACGAGGAGAGCAGGCCGCCGCTGCGGCGGCTCACGGCATACGGGTCGGTGCCGCGCACTGCGTGCGCGAGCCGCTCGGAGCGGGACGGGTCGGCCGAGCCCTGCTCGGGCACGTCCGGCTGCTCGCTGCCCCCGGGGGCAGCGGGTTCGTGGGTGGTCACGGCAGGCCGACCCACTCGGTCGCGCCGTCACCCAGGTGCTGGTGCTTCCAGATCGGGACCTCGGCCTTGAGGGTGTCGATGAGGTCGCGGCAGGCGGCGAAGGCGGCGTCCCGGTGGGCGGCGGAGGCGGCCACGACCACGGCGACGTCACCGATGTCGAGGTGACCACTGCGGTGCAGCGCGGCGAGGCGGACGGCGCCCGAGCGGGCCGCGACGACCGCGGTCACCTCCGCGAGACGCTCGGCCGCGGTCGGGTGCACGGAGTAGTCGAGGGAGGACACCTCCTGGCCACGGTCGTGGTCACGCACGACCCCGACGAAGAGCGTGATGCCGCCACACGTCGGGTCCTGCACCGCGGCGAGGACCTCGTCGACCGACAGCGGCGACTCACGGATCTCGGCGAGGGAGACGGTGGCGGGGACGGCGGAGCCGCTTCTGACGTCGTGCTGCACGCGGTCCTCCTCGGAACTATCCCCGGGCCATCCGTGGTTGGGTACTGATGAGACCACATCTTCTCACCGCCACCCCAGGAGCCCGCCAGTGACCGAGTCGCACGACCGCCCCGACGAGCCCGAGGAGCCGGGCCTCCCGCCGGAGCTGGAGCAGGTCCTGCGTGGCCTCACCGGTGGTGCCGAGCTCGACCCGCAGATGGTCGAGATGATGAAGGGCATGGGCCTGGCCGACGTCGACCCTCAGATGCTGCAGATGGTGGCCGGCCAGGTGCAGGCCATGTTCGCGGGAGCTGACGACAGCGGGTCGGTCGACGTCACCGTCGCCACCGACATCGCCCGCAAGACCGTTGCGGCAGAGGGCGACCCGTCCATCGCGGCTGCCGCGTCCGCGGACGCCCGACAGGCCGTCGACGTCGCCAACCTCTGGCTCGACGCCGTCACCGACCTCGACCACTCCGGCCTCGTCGGCCGGGCGTGGAGCAGGGCCGAGTGGGTCGAGGCGACGATGCCGGTCTGGCGTGAGCTCGTCGACCCCATTGCCGTCGGCGTGGGGGACGCGATGGGGGCCGCGATGACGAAGCAGCTCGGGGAGATGGGCGAGTCCGGCCTGCCCGAGGGCATGGTCCCGCCCGGGACCAACCCGGCCGCGATGATGGGGCAGATGGCCCCCATGCTCCGCCGGATGCAGGGGTCGATGTTCTCGGTCCAGCTGGGCCAGGCCGTCGGGGCGCTCGCCGGCGAGGTCCTCACCGGAAGCGAGGTCTCGATCCCCCTCGTGCCCGCCCCCGACGTCGTCCTCATGCCCCAGGCGGTCG
The DNA here is from genome assembly GCF_044791685.1 of Knoellia locipacati. GTDB lineage: Bacteria > Actinomycetota > Actinomycetes > Actinomycetales > Dermatophilaceae > Knoellia > Knoellia locipacati_A. The sequence continues at coordinate 2,794,626 of NZ_CP087730.1, read as the reverse complement.
CCGCCTTCGCCGCCGGTCTCGAGATCGACGAGCCCCAGGCGCGGCTCCACCTGGCCGTCCGCGAGAGTGCCCGCACCCGCCTCTTCCACGCGGTCCCCTGGCTCGCGTCCCAGGTCCTCGCCGCCGTCCGTGACTACGCGCGCGACACGACGATCGACACCGACGCCATCGAGGAGGGCCTGCGCTCGATCGACCCGACCGACGCCGAGGCGATGCAGCAGGCCCTCGCGGGACGGCTCTTCGCACCGCAGCAGTCCCCGGCGCAGAAGGCGGCGCTCTCACGCCTCGAGACCCTGCTCGCCCTCGTCGAGGGCTGGGTCGACGTCGTCACGGCGGCCGCCGTCGCGCCACACCTCCCCCAGGCCGAGGCCCTCGGCGAGGCCGTCCGGCGTCGTCGCGCGAGCGGAGGTCCCGCCGAGAAGACCTTCGCCGCACTCGTCGGCCTCGAGCTGCGCCCCCGCCGGCTGCGCGACGCAGCCAACCTCTTCGCCGCCCTCGAGGCCTCCGGCGGCGCTGACGCCCGCGATGCCGCGTGGGCGCACCCGGACGTGGCGCCCCAGGCCGCCGACCTCGACGACCCGCTGGGCTACGTCGAGCGGCAGCGCACCCCCACCGGCGGCGACGACTTCGACGCCGAGCTCGATGCGTTCCTGCGCGGCGACTCGGGCGAGGGCACGACCGGGCCCGCGGACGAGGGTCCCCGCACCTCGTGAACGGGCCCGCCCCGACGGCCCGGTGTTCCTCTCCCGAGCAGGGCCTCGACGTCGCCCGCGGCGTCGCCCACCTGCACGCCGACGCGCTCCAGGTGCTCTCCACGTGGGCGGCGCCGGACGCCGACCAGGACCGGTTGCGGACGGCCTACCTCGCCCACCTCGAGCGCCATCCGGACGGCGTCGCCAAGGCGGGTCCACCCGAACACCTCACTGCCAGCTGCCTGGTCATCTCACCCGACGGCGGCCACGTGATGCTCACCCATCACCGTCGTGCCCGCGAGTGGTTCCAGTTCGGAGGGCACCTCGAGACCACCGACGCCTCCCTGCATGCTGCGGCGACGCGGGAGGGGCGCGAGGAGTCCGGCCTCGACTCGGTGTCACCGGCTCCGGTCGTCATCCAGCTCGACCGCCACACCCTGAGCGGCGACTTCGGCCGATGCCGTGCGCACCTCGACGTGCGCTACGCCGCCGTCGTCGACCGCGACGTCGCACCCGTGGCCAGCGAGGAGTCGCTGGACGTCGCGTGGTGGCCGGTCGACGACCTCCCGCCGGGTTCGCGGACCGAGCTCTCGGCCCTCGTGGAAGCCACCCGACGGGCGCTGGGGATCTGACCCCGGCTCAGGCGGTGGCGTCCTCGACGTCGTCGTCGGCGTCGGCGACGTCGAGGCCCTTGGCCAGCGCCACCCCGTCGAGGAAGCCGCGCGCGCGCTCGAGCCGAGGGTAGGAACGCAGCAGGGTCCAGAAGTCACGGTTGTGGCCCGCCACGAGCAGGTGCGCCAGCTCGTGGAGGATGACGTAGTCGACGACGTAGGTGGGCATCCCCTGGAGCCTGTCCGAGAGCCGGATCGAACCGTCCGACGGCGTGCAGCTGCCCCACCGCGTCCGCTGGTTGCCCACCCACCGGATGCTGCGCGGACGGGCGTGGCCGCCGAGGTAGCGCTCGGACAGGTCGGTGGCGCGGGCCATGAGGTCGTCGTCGCTCGGGCGCCGTCTGCGCTCCCCCGCCTTGAGCCGGTCCACCATGCGAGCCACCCATACTCGCTCCTCGGCCCGCGACATTGAGGCCGGGATGAGCACGACGACGCGGTCGCCCTCACGGCGCGCGCTCACGGTGCGACGGCGTCGCGTGCTGCGGCGGACCTCGACGTCCTCGGTGCTCACGCCCCAACGGTAGGCCAGCGGCCCGACATCACGTCGCTGGCGCGCGGTGGGGGCACCCGGGACCGGACGGCATACGGGACGAATGAGAGGGTGGTCCCGACCGACGTGGCGGGGCGCCTGGGGCTCCTGGGGCTGGTGGGATGCCTGTGGTCAATGGGGCGGTGCGACCCCCCGAAACCCCCCGCGCCGCAGGCCCGGCGCGAGCGTGGCTGAGCACGAACTCGTGCTCGTGCGGTCTAGGGTGAAACCGTCATCGCCGCTACCCGCGGCACCACGACCAAGGAGTTGCAATGGCTGACGAGACCTACAAGGGCGAGTTCTACTGCGTGAAGTGCAAGGAGAAGCGCGAGGCAGAGGGCAACGTCGTCGTCTCCGACAACGGCCGTCGCATGGCCAAGGGCAAGTGCCCCGTGTGCGGCACCAACCTCAACCGCATCCTCGGCAAGGCCTGAGCGCCCCAGCCCTCTCGTTCACGCGGCCCCCGGTTCCCCCGGGGGCCGCAGCGCGTCCGGGGCCTGTGGATGACGCCGTTCCGGGTCGGCCGGGTTGTGCCAGATTGACGGCACCACACGACCTCGGAGGCGTCGATGCCACAGCCGCTCATCGTCGTGGACGGCCGAGGCGGCCTCCCCGACGAGATCAGCCGTCAGCTCCGGCTCGGGGGTGCCGCCCGCGTCCACGCGGGTCCGTTCGCCGCCGACGCCGCCGAGGCGCTGCTCACGGTCGATGACGGTGAGCGTCCGGACGCGGTCGTCCTCGTCGCCGGATACACGGTGACGGTCGAGGCGACCGCACCCTGGCAGCGAGCCGGGGTGCTGCACCTCCCGGTGACCTGCGACGGGCGGGCCAGCACGATCGGTCCCCTCGTGGCACCCGGCCGCGGCGCCTGCTGGCGGTGCCATGCCCTCACCGCCCACGACCTCGACGCCGTCGGAGCCCTGCCGAGCAGCCGGCTCACCCTCGACCCCGTCGCCCTCCCGGCCGGTGGGCTCGGCGTGCTCACGGCCGCCGTCACGGCCACCGTGGTCCTCGCCGGGGTCGCCGGCGCCAGCCGGCTCGCAGGCGTCTCGACCGAGATCGAGGTCGACGGGCCGACGGTCACCCATCGGCACTGGGAGCGCCACCCGCTCTGCACGGGGTGCCCACCTTTTGTGGTGCCGGCACCGGCCACAGGAGGTCAGGACACAATGGCCGGGTGAGTGACATCCCCCGACGATCGCTGTCGCGCACGGCCAAGCTCGTGGGCCTGCCGCTGGGCCATGCCGGGCGGGCCGCCGTGGGCCTCGGCCGCCGCGTCGGCGGTGCACCCGCGGAGGCGATTGCCGCCGAGCTCCAGGCGCGCACGGCCGAGCAGCTCTTCGCCGTGCTCGGCGAGCTCAAGGGCGGTGCGATGAAGTTCGGGCAGGCGCTCTCGGTCATGGAGGCCGCGATGCCCGAGGAGCTCGCCGGTCCCTACCGCGCCACGCTCACCAAGCTCCAGGACGCCGCTCCCCCCATGCCCGTCGAGCGCGTCCACGCCATCCTCGCCGAGCAGCTCGGACCGCGGTGGCGCACGGCGAAGTTCCAGTCCTTCGAGGACCGCCCGGTCGCGGCCGCCTCCATCGGGCAGGTGCACCGCGCGGTCTGGCGCGACGGGCGCACCGTCGCCGTCAAGGTCCAGTACCCCGGCGCCGGCGAGGCGCTGCTCTCCGACATCAACCAGCTCTCCCGCGTCGCCCGCCTCGCCGGCGCGTGGATCCCGGGGATCGCGATGGGCCCCATCCTCGACGAGGTCAAGGCGCGGATGAGCGAGGAGCTCGACTACGACCTGGAGGCCACCCACCAGAAGGCGTTCGCGAGGGCGTTCCGCGGTGACGACGAGGTGTTCGTGCCCGACGTCCTGGCGCACTCGCACCAGGTGATCGTCTCGGAGTGGGTGGAGGGTCGCCCGCTCTCCCAGGTCATCTCGAACGGCAGCCCGGCCGAGCGCGACGAGGCGTCGAGCCTCTACCTCGAGTTCCTCCTGCGTGGGCCCAACCGCGCCCGCCTGCTGCACGCCGACCCGCACCCCGGCAACTTCCGCATCACGCCCGACGGTCGCCTGGGTGTCCTCGACTTCGGTGCGGTCAACCGCCTCCCCGACGGCATGCCGCCGACCATGGGCGAGATCATCACCCGCACCCTCGCCGGCGATGAGCCGGGCCTGGGCGAGGTCCTCAGGCGGGCGGGCTTCATCCGACCCAAGGTCGACGTGTCCGACGCCGCGCTCATGCACTACCTGCAGACGTTCGTCGAGCCGCTCGAGCACGAGACGTTCACCTTCAGCCGCAGCTGGCTCCGCTCGGTGTCGGCGACGATCCAGGACCCGCGCCGCGAGGAGTTCCTCGTCGGCCTCCGGTTCAACCTCCCGCCCGAGTACCTCCTCATCCACCGGGTGTGGCTGGGCTGCATCGGCGTGCTCTGCCAGGTGGGCGGCACCGTGCCCATCCGCGACCTCATCATCGCCCACGTGCCCGGGATCGACGAGGACGCGCTACCCCCGCCAAGGTGAGGCTCACGGCATACGACAACCAAGCCCGTATGCCGTCCCGCTCAGTCGTGCTGCGCGGCTCGCCGGACGAGCGCAGCGGCGCCTGTCGGGTGCAGCGGGAGCGAGAGGATGGCGTCGTCGACGGGCCTCCACTCGACCGGCATCGGGCGGCCGCCGTCCTCGAACATCCCACCCTCGGCAGGCACCGTGTCCGCCGGGTCGAGCCGTCCCGTGTGGACGAAGACCACCTCGTGTCCGGGCTCACCGTCGAGCTCGAAGATGTTCTCCAGGACCCCGAGCAGCTCCGGCTCGAGCAAGGTCGCCCCGAGCTCCTCGCAGACCTCGCGCAGCACCGCGTCGAGGGCGGTCTCGCCGTGCTCGACCCCACCGCCGATGAGCCGGTGGAAGCCCTCGGGGTTCTCGAGGGTCGGCTCCATGCGCGAGACGGCATGGACGCCGCGACCCAGGTCGGGCAGGACGACCATCGCCGTGACCCGGATGACCCGACGGTCGGCGGCGACGGGACTCAGCCCTTGACTGCGGTGGCCTTGGCCGCAGCCTTGGCCGACTTCTTGAAGTCGCGCACCTTCTGGAGCGACTCGGCGTCGACGACGTCGGCGACCGAGCGGAAGCTCCCGGTCTCGGAGTAGGCGCCGGCCGCCTGCTCCCAGCCGTCGGGACGCACCCCGAGCTGCTTGGCGAGGAGGGCGACGAAGATCTTGGCCTTCTGCTCGCCGAAGCCCGGGAGCTTCTTGACGCGCGCGAGCAGCTCGGCGCCCGTCGCGGCGTCCGACCAGATCCGGCTCGCGTCGCCGGCGTACTCGTCACGGACCACGGTCGCGACCGCCTGGATGCGTGCGGCCATCGACCGGCCGTAGCGGTGCACCGCCGGAGGAGTCGCGCAGAGGTCGGCGAACGCCTCCGGCTCCGCCGCGGCGATCTCGGACACGTCGAGGGTGCCGAAGCGCTCGAGCACCTTGGCCGGCCCGGCGAACGCGCGCTCCATCGGGAACTGCTGGTCGAGCAGCATGCCGGTGAGCAGCGCGAACGGGTCCTCACTGAGCACCTTGTCGGCGGCCGGGTCCTGGGCGATCGTCAGCGTGGGCATGAGGCCAAGACTAGGACCACGCCATGGCCGGGTCAGGCCCGGAGCAGCGCCGACGACCGCGCGACCGGCAGGCCCTGACCGCGCCAGGCAGCGAAGCCGCCGACGACGTCCGTCGCCCGCGACAGCCCGAGCGAGCGCAGTGCGTCGGCAGCCAGGCTCGAGGTGTAGCCCTCCTGGCAGAGGACGATGACGCGCGTGTCGAAGTCGACACCGGTCAGGGCGGCCTCCTGACGCGGGTCGAAGCGCCACTCGAGCACGTTGCGCTCGACGGCGAGCGGCGCGAGGCCGGGCGCGACCTCGCCCTCCTCGTCTCGTTGGGCGACCGGCCGGATGTCGACGAGCCACGCCACGCCGGAGCGGACCTCCCGCCAGGCCTCACGCGCCGTGAGGCGGTCCAGACGAGAGCGCGCACGCGCCAGCTGCTCCTCGATGCCGAGGCCGCTCACCAGCCCACGCCCCTCTGCTCGACGCCCGACGCGACCAGCGCGCCGTCCACGAGGTCGTAGTGGGTCATCTGGTCCGGGCGCGGGGAGTACGCGTGGACGCTCAGGGCACTGGCATCGCCCTCGTTGACGACGTCGTGCAGGTGGTTGGCGCCGAAGGCCCGCCCCTCCCCCTCGCCGAGCACTCGCGAGTGGAGGTCCTGGTGGACCACCTGACGCTCGGTGAGTGCGCCGCGGACGACGGTGAAGGCACCGCGCGAACCACTGTGGTCGTGGAAGCCGGTGCCGGCGCCGGGAGGCCACTCGATGACCCAGAGCTGGAGGTGGTGGGTCTCGGCGAGCTGGTGCCAGCGGCGGCCGCCCGGGTCCTCCACGCGGGTCGGAAGGAGGTCGGGCAGCTCGGGGTCGGCGGCGAACAGCCGCGCCACCCGCAGCAGCTGGACGGGCGTGAAGGTGTTGACGCCGGGGATGGTCGATACAGGCCGTACGAGGGTCATGGTTCTCTCCGAAGGTGTCGTCGATGGGGTCGCGCAGAGGGCGACCGGGGCTGTGCGTGCGGGCGACTCGGGGTCAGCGGCAACAGCGACAGCAGATGACGGCAGCGGGCATGACCGGGAGGATCCGGGCGGCTGCGGTCGACGGCATGGGAAGAGCGAACCACGGTGGCCCCGACCGGTCCACCGCGCTCGGTGCCCGTCTCAGGACCTGGTCAGCGGCCGGCATACCGGCGTCGCGCACCCGGACCACGGCGCCCCCGGACATGGAACGACGCCGCCCCCGGCGTGGGAGCGGCGCCGATCCTGGTCGGTCATCGCACGATCATGCGGACCTCGGCGAGCATGCGCTCTCGCTCGAGGTGCGCCTGCGCGCGGCGGTGTGCTTCGTGCACGTTCCGCTCGTGCAGGGTGCGACGAACCTGCTGCATTCGCCTGCGGTACATGGTTCCTCCAAGGATCCAGGTGGGTGGTCATGAGGTCGGGTGGCGATCGGTCGAGCTGATCGCGTCGTGGATGCCGGTCATGCGGCGACGGTCTCCTTGCGCGGGCGGCCGCGGGGCCGCTTGCGGGGGATGACGACTCCCTGCTCGAAGAGCTCGCCGCCCCAGACGCCCCAGGGCTCCTGCCGGTCGAGGGCACCCGCGAGGCAGGCGGTCCTGATCGGGCAGGTGCCGCAGAGGGTCTTGGCGAACTCGACTCCGGCGGGGGTGTCGGCGAACCAGATCTCCGCGTCGTTCTCGCGACAGGGCACGGAGTCACCGAAGTCTGCAGTGCACTCCTGTGCGTCGATGAGGTCGGTCAGCTGCACGGGGTGTCACCTCCTTCTCCCGCCCGGTCGGGGCGGGGGTTGTGTTGCGTCGGTTGTGTGGTGGTCTGCGGATCGACGGACAACGAAAAAGGCCGCGGATCCCGGGTGGGTTCCGCGGCCTGGAGGCCGATCGCTGCTGTGGACTACAGCGGCGACGCCTGACAGGAGGCGGAAAGATCACCCGTGGTGAGATCGAAGGCGCCATCGGCGCGGACACCGGCGCCGAACGGGGCGCCCATGCCGGCAGCGGGCACACTTGTCCCCTGGGCCGTCACGTCGACGGGTGCGAGGGTCGGCAGTGCGCCCTGGCGCTCACGCGTGCGGAACGGGACGGTGTAGTCCGTCGCGATGCTCTTCGTGGTCTCCATGCGGCCAACCCTCCTTCACTGAAATGGTGCTCCGTGGCACGGCAGTTGCCGTGCTGTGTGGAATCAGGCTAGGGGACCGCCGCGAGGGCGTGCAACGGAATTAATGAGTTGATTTCTCGCGAGAAGGGGCCCGAGGCCGAACTACGTTGCGGCAGAACCGGATTCGTCCGGAAAAATTGTCTCCGAATCGCCTGTTGAGGACGGCGTCTCTCCGGAGAGGATGGCGAGCACCTGGGTCGCGTAGAGGTCGAGCTTGCGCTGTCCCACGCCGCTGATCGCCGACAGTGCCGCGAGGTCCGCCGGCGCCTGCTCCGCGATGGCCGTGAGCGTCGCATCGGTGAAGACGACGTATGCCGGCACGCTCGCCGCCCGCGCGGTCGCCAGGCGCCACTCGCGCAGGCTCTCGAACACGGCCTCGTCGTAGGTGGCCGGGCACGTCGAACAGCGGCCGACCGTGCGCTCCCCCGCGGTGCCGAGGTCCTTGCCGCAGGTGCGGCAGGTGGTCCGGCGAGGGACCTTGGGCGTCTTGCCACCGGAGCCGCCGACACGCGACGAGCGCTTGGGCTGGGAGCGGGCGCCCTCGCCGAGGATGCTCGCCGTCCCGTCGAGGAAGCGTGAGGGGCGCCGCGTCGCGCGCGCACCCGGGGTCCGGGCTCCGGACCACGAGATCACCAGCCGGTCGCGGGCGCGGGTGACGCCGACGTAGAGCAGCCGCCGCTCCTCCTCGATCGCCTCCGGGGTGTCGGCCATGGTGATCGGGAGGTAGCCGTCGGAGCAGCCGATGAGGAAGACCGTCCCCCACTCCAGACCCTTGGCGGCGTGCAGCGATGCGAGCGTCACTCCCTGCACCGAGGGCGCGTGCTGGGCGGCCATGCGCTCGTCCAGCTCGCGCACGAACGCCGGCATGCGCGCCTCGCCATCGGCCGCGAAGAGGTCGTCGGCGAGGGCGGCCAGCGCGGCCAGCGACTCCCAGCGCTCGCGGGAGGCGCCACCGACCGTCGGTGCCTCGCGGGACCACCCGGCCCCGAGCAGCACGTCGCGCACGAGCTCGGGCAGGGGGACGGAGCCGTCGTCGGAGCGCGCGGCGCCGCGCATGAGGACGACGGCGTCGCGGACCTCCTTGCGCTGGAAGAACCGCTCGCCACCACGGACGAGGTAGGGGATCCCCCGGTCGGCGAGCGCCGACTCCACGACCTCGGACTGCCCGTTCGTGCGGAAGAGCACGGCGATGTCGGCAGGAGCGGTGCCGGCCTCCACGAGGCCGGCGATCTGCGCCGCGACCGCGGCCGCCTCGGCAGGGTCGTCGTCGTGGTTGACGAGCGTCGGGGACGGTCCGGAGGCGCGCTGGGCCTCGAGGACGACCGAGCCGCTGCGGCGACCGCCACTCGGAGAGCGCAGCACGAGGTTGGCGAGGCCGACGATCTCGGGCGTCGAGCGGTAGTTGCGGACGAGCTCGACCTGGCGCGCCTGCGGATGGCGGGTGCGGAAACCGAGGAGGTGCGTGGGTGAGGCGCCCGTGAACGAGTAGATCGTCTGCGCCGGGTCCCCGACGACGCAGATGTCCTTGCGGTCGGCCAGCCACAGGTCGAGCAGCCGCTGCTGCAGGGCGTTGACGTCCTGGTACTCGTCGACGACGAAGCTGCGGTACTGCTCGCGCACCGCCCGGGCGACGGTGTCGTTCTCCTCGAGGATGCCGACGAGGACGAGCAGGACGTCCTCGAAGTCGATGACTCCCCGCTCGGCCTTGACCTCCTCGTAGGCGGCGAGGACACGCGCCATCGCGGTGAGGTCGAGGCCCGGCGCCTCACGGTCGGCCGCACGGGCCGCTGCGGCGTAGGTCTCGGACGTGAGCATGCCGACCTTGGCCCACTCGACCTCGGCCGCAAGGTCGCGGATGCCGGTGCGGTCGAAGCGCATCCGGAGCCGGCCGGCGGCCTCGGCGACGGCGCCGGCCTTGTGGGGCATGACCTCCGGTGCGGCGCCCCCGATCGCCTGCGGCCAGAAGTAGTGGAGCTGGCGCAGCGCCGCGGCGTGGAAGGTGCGCGCCTGCACCCCGCCGACCCCGAGGTCGCGCAGCCTCGTCCGCATCTCCCCCGCGGCCCTCGCGGTGAAGGTGACCGCGAGCGTGCGCTGCGGCTGCTGCGCACCCGAGAGGACGGCATACGCGATGCGGTGGGTGATCGCCCGGGTCTTGCCCGTGCCGGCGCCGGCGAGCACGACCATCGGGCCGGAGGGGTTGGCCGCGACCTCGCGCTGCTCGGGGTCGAGGCCGTCGAGGACGGCGTCGGCGGACGGGTGTGCAGGCAGTGGGGACATCGATGCGATCCTAGGTGTCGGGAAACACCGTCCGACCTCGCCTTCCACAGGAGCGCCATGAGCACCCCGACCCCCGCTGCCGGATCCGTCACGATGTACTCGACGACGTGGTGCGGCTACTGCCGCCGCCTCTCGTCGCAGATGGACCGCGAGGGAATCGCCTACGACGTCGTCGACATCGAGCGGGACGAGGACGCCGCCGTCTACGTCATGCAGGTCAACGGGGGCAACCAGACCGTCCCGACCGTCGTCTTCCCGGACGGCTCTGCGGCGACGAACCCGTCCATCGCCGAGGTGCGCCAGCGTCTGAGCGCCTGAGCGCGCGCCTGGGCGCGCACGCACGGCTCAACCTCGGAGCGTGACCTCCGGGGCGTCGATCTCCTCGCCGTACCAGTGCTCGATGAGCCGCCGCGCGATCGAGATGCGGCGCGAGATGCGCACCGACCCGTCGACCACGGCACGCCCGAGCTCCTCACGGGTGAACCAGCGCGCCTCCTCGATCTCGCTCTCCTGAAGTGTGAGGTCCGTCGACACCGCCCGGGCGGTGAAGCCGATCATCAGCGACGAGGGGAACGGCCACGGCTGGTCGCCGAGGTAGGTGACATCCGTGACGCGGAGGCCGACCTCCTCGTGGACCTCGCGTGCGACCGCGGCCGACAGGCTCTCGCCGGGCTCGACGAACCCCGCGAGCACCGACATCCCCGAGGGCGCGAACCCGGCCCCGCGGGCGAGGAGCAGCCGGTCCTGGTCGTCGATGACGGACATGATCACGGCCGGGTCCGTCCGGGGGTAGTGCTCGCTCTGGTCCGCCGGGCAGACCCGGATCCATCCCGACTGCGCCGGCGCGGTGGGCGTGCCGCACAGGGGGCAGAAGCCGTGGCGCGAGTGCCAGTTGGCCAGACCCGTGGCCGTGGTGAGGACACCCGCGTCGAGGTCGCTGAGCAGGGCACCGATGCTGCGCAGGCCCTGCCGCCCGGGGTCCTCGCCACTCGCGTCGGTCCCGTCGTCCCTGTCGGCGACCGAGAGCACGTATGCCGTCCCGCCCACCGGTGCGTCGTGGCCCAGGTAGGCGACGAACCGGTCACGGTCCTCGGGCTCGGGTGCGCGGTAGGCCAGGGTCACGAGATCGTCGGAGCCCTCGTCGACCACGGCGCGACCGTCGACGAGCTCGAGCACCCGCGTGGTCGGGTCGTCGAGGAGGTCGTCGAGGAGGCCGGGCTCGGCACGGAGCTCGCTGTGCCGGTCGAGACCTCCTCTGGAAAGCGCCAGGGACGGAAGACTCGCTGCTGCTCGGGCCACGTTGACCACCCTAGGGTGCGCTCACGGCATACGGTGAACAGGTGGAACGCACACCGACCTTCCTTGCAGCCCTCGCCAGCGCCGGCGTCCCGGGCCTGGACCCGGTGAGCGTCGAGGCCCTGCCGAGCGTCCCCGCGCAGGACTACGACGTCGCGTTCGTGCAGGACAGCGAGCACCGCCGCTGGGTCGTGCGGGCGCCGCGCAGCGAGGCCGCGGGCGCCCGGATGGACCTCACCGTCACGCTCCTGCAGATGTTGGCGCGACGGCTCCCCTTCACCATCCCGTCACCGAGGGGCTTCGTCGAGCTCAAGGGCGGCGGTCGGGCGATGATCTACCCGTTCCTGCCGGGCCACAACCTCGCGTTCGACGAGATGCCGGCTGGACCGGGCCCGGCCGCTGAGCTCGGTCGCGCGATCGCCGCACTGCACAACACCGACGTACGGCTGTTCGACGAGGCCGGCATGCCGACCTACGACACCGACTCCTACCGCCGCCGCCGCCTCACCGAGCTCGACCGGGCGGCCGAGTCGGGCCGCGTGCCCACCGCACTGCTCGCCCGGTGGGAGCACGCCCTCGAGGACGTCGCACTGTGGCGCTTCGCCCCGACCTGCATCCACGGCGACCTCACCGGCGACCAGGTGCTCGCCGTGTTCGAGGACGACGCCGACGCCTCGACCGGGCGGATCCGCGGACTCACGGGGTGGGAGGACGCCAAGGTCGCCGACCCGGCCGACGACTTCGCCTCGCTCGTCGACGAGGCCGACCCCGCAACCGTCGAGACCGTCCTCGAGGCCTACGCGCACGCCCGCGTCGAGCGTCCCGACCCCAACCTCATCGTCCGTGCCCGGCTCGCGGCCGAGCTCGGCATCCTGGCCGACCTCATGCGCGCCGACGCCCGCGGTGACCAGGCCGCCGTCGAGGGCTTCTCGAGCAGGCTGCGCCGGCTCGACGACGAGGTCCACGCCGAGGATCCCTCGGACGACTACCGGCGCGGCTCCCTGACGCCGGTGGCCCTGCGGGCGCGCGCCACGCCGCCGCCGGTGGTGGCCGAGGAGGACGACGAGGGCGAGGACGACGTCACGTTCTCGCCCACGGCCCCCACCGACGGGCACCACGAGCGTCGATCGACCGACACCGACGTGGTCGACCTTGACGCGCACCGCTCCGCGGGGCAGCACGACACCGAGGACGAGCAGCTCACCGGTGACGACGAGGACGCTCCTGCCGACGGGGACGCTCCGGCCGACGATGTGCGTGAGGTCGATGTCGCTGGGGACCCCGCGCCCGGGGAGGCTCCCGAGGAGGCGCCGTCGACCGGTTCCGCCGACCCCCACCCCGACACGCCTGACACCCCCTCGGAGGGCGAGGCACCGGCAGCGGAGGCCGATGACCACGCACCGCGGGTGGTGGCACGGTGGCACGAGGAGGACGACGACGAGGTGGCCTGGGAGCCACGCTCACTCCGGTCGCCGTCACCCTCGGACGAGTCCGGGACCCAGAGCAGCACCGACGCCGACGCCGACACCGACGACCCGGTCACCGTCGTCAGTGCCCAGGAACCTCCGCCAGCAGTGCGCTGAGCTCGGCCTCGTCGGCGAGCTCGGGCCACACCGTCTCGCCCGTGCCCGCGTAGTAGAAGGCTCCGCGCACCCGTTCGGCGTCGACCCCGCGCAGGCGCGCCCAGGCGATCCGGTATGCCGCGAGCTGCAGCGCGCGCACCCGCGCCACCTCGCCGGTGGGACGGCTCCCCGTCTTCCAGTCCACGATGACCCAGTCGGCGCCCTCGACGTCGCGGAACACCGCGTCCACGCGGCCGCGGATGGCCACCCCGTCGATGACCGTCTCGAGGGAGGTCTCGATCTCCGCCGGCTCCCGGTCGGCCCAGGGGCTCGCGAGGAAGCGCTCGCGCATGTCCGGCAGCTCGTCGTCGGACAACGGGTCCTCGTCGGCGCTTCCCGGCAGCTCGAAGATGTCGACGATCGCCGCGCGGGCGTAGTGCTCCTCGACCCACGCGTGGAACGCCGTGCCACGTCGCGCCGCTCCCGCAGGGGCGCTCGGCATGGGCCGACGCAGCTCTGCGGCAAAACGTTCGGGGTCGGCGGCGAACGCCACGAGCGACGACGTCGACAGGTGCGAGGGCAGCTCGACGACCTCGGAGTGGCGGGAGGCACGCGCCTCCCGCTCGGCCAGCAGGACCCGGAGCTCGTGGGCCCAGGGGTCGCCAGCGTCACCGCCGTCCAATTCGCCAGCGCCGGCACCGAGGGCACCAGCGTCGCCCCCGGCGAGGGCACCAGCGTCGCCCCCGTCGAGGGCAGGACCCGGAGTGGCACCCGCGCCGTCACCGGAGCCGGGATCGGACCCAACAGTTCCAGGCGAGGTGGAACCGGCCCGATCCGCGACGGCGCGAGCAGCCGCCTGGGCCCGAACCCGCCGGTGCGCCAGGTGGTCCACCGGCCAGGAGAACTCCACCCCGTCCTCGGTGCCGGGCTTGACCAGTGGAGGGCCGTCCTCCGGTGGCACCGGGAGGGGCTCCCAAGGACCCAGACGGACACCCGTGGGCTGGTCGCCCTCGGCGGGAACGAGCGCGAGCACCTCGTCGAGGAAGCGTGAGGTCACGCGCGGTGTCCGGGGGCGGCTCCACACGCTGGCGGTGAGCAGCAGGGCGTGCCGAGCGCGTGTCGCCGCGACGTAGGCGAGGCGACGCTCCTCGGCGACGCCGTGCGTGCCGCCTGCCACGAAGAAGTTCTCGATCCGCCCGGCGAGGTCGTCCCACCCGGCGGCGCTGTGCCACCCGAGCTCGGGCAGCCCGTCGCGGTCACCGCGCAGCTCGTAGGGCAGACCACCGTCCTTGAGCCCGGCGAGCCATCCCTTGTCCTTGGGCTCCGGGATGCGCCACTCGCCGTCCTTGAAGCTCGGGCTGTGGAGGTTGTGGGCCGGGAAGGTGCTCTCGACGAGGGCAGGCACCGCCACGACGTCCCACTCGAGGCCCTTGGCGGCGTGCACCGTCATGACCTGCACGGCGTCCGGTGTGGCCTCGGCGTAGCCGCGGTCGAGTCCGCGCTCCTCGTCGATCGCCGCCCTGACCCAGTCGAGGAACCCGCCGAGCGTCGGGCGGTCGGCGCTCATCGAGAACTGCGCAGCGACGTCGCCGAACGCGTCGAGGTGGGCACGCGCTGCGGCCGGCGTGTACTCGGGACGGCTCAGCACCTCGATGTCGAGACCCAGGGCCTTCTCGGCCTCGAGGACGAGGTCGGCGAGGGGGAGGAAGGTCAGGCCGCGCATCCGCTGGACGGTCGCAGCCAGCCCGACCAGTCGACCGCGCGCCACGTCCGAGAGGTGCTCGCCCTCGTCGCCGACCCACCCTTGCGGCGGGAGCGAGTCGAGGGCCTCGACGATGCTGGGGGTGTCGGCCGCATCGGGAGCCAGGTCCCGCGCGTGCCGCGCCTGCGTGCCGCCACGCTGGCGCTGCTGGACGCGTGACCACGCCGCGAGGGCATCGAGGTCGGCGATGCCCAGACGCATCATCGGCCCGGACAGCAGGCGCAGGAGGTGGTCCCCTCGGGAGGGGTCCTGCACGACGTGCAATAGGGCGACGACGTCCTCGACCTCGGGCGTCAGGAGCAGCCCTCCGAGCCCGACGACCTCGTGCGGGATGTCGTGCTCCTCGAGCGCCGCCGTCACGGTGGCGAACTCGGCACGCTTGCGGCACAGGACGGCAGCGCTCACCGGGCCCCTCGCGCGATGGCCCGCGAGCCACCGGGCGATGTGGTCGGCCTCGTCGGCCGCGGTGAGCAGTCGGGCGACCTCCACCGAGCCGTGGCCAGCGCCGGGCCGCGCGGCCAGGGGCTCGACCGGCACCCTTGAGGTGGACCGCAGCGGATGGGCGAGGTGGTTGGCCACGTCGAGGATGACCGAGTCGTTGCGCCAGCTCGTCGACAGGTCGAGCTTCTCGGCCGGCTCGGGGTCGGCGAACTCCTCGGCGAACCTCGTCAGCGTCGTCGCACTCGCGCCACGCCAGCCGTAGATGGACTGGTGCGGGTCACCCACGGCCGTCACCGCGGACGTCTCCCCCGGTGCGACATAGAGCGCCTTGAGAAGGGCGAGCTGCGCCTCGGAGGTGTCCTGGAACTCGTCGAGCAGGACGACCCGGTGGCGCGCGCGCTCGATCGCCCCGATGTCGTCGAACGTCATCGCGAGTCGCGCGGCGAGCGCCATCTGGTCGGCGAAGTCCATGGCGTCGCGGCTCCGCTTGAGCTGGGCGTACTTCTCGACGATCGGCAGGACTGCTCGCCGAAGGCGGAGGTTGGCGATCTCGTCCTTGGCCGGGTTGTTCCTCCTCCTGGTCTCCCCGCGCTCGAAGGTGTCGAGGTGCTCGATGACGCGATCGAGGTGTGCCGCAACGGAGTCGGGGGTCTGCAGGTGCTCGGCCATCTCACCGGCGAGGTCGACCACCGCTGCGGTCACCGTGGACTCGGCCTTCTCGACCTCGTCCATCGGCCCGTCATAGCGGACGACCGCCTCGTGCGCGGTCTGCCACGCTGCGGCCTCGGAGAGGAGCCTGGTGTCGGTCTCGAAGCCCAACCGCAGGCCGTGCTCGCGGACGAGCCGTCCGGCATACGAGTGGTAGGTCGAGACGCTCACCGCCTCGCCGAGCGAGAGCGCGCCGTCCTGCTCGGCAGGGGTCCAGAGACCGACCCGGCGCAGCTGGGCGAGTCGGCTGCCGATCCGGTCGGCGAGCTCGGTCGCCGCCTTGCGGGTGAAGGTGAGGCCGAGGACCTCGTCCGGGCGCACGAGACCGTTGGCCGCGAGCCACACGACGCGAGCCGCCATCGTCTCGGTCTTGCCCGAGCCCGCGCCGGCGATGACGAGCAGCGGCTCGAGCGGGGCCTCGATGACCTTGGTCTGCTCGGCGGTCGGCAGGTGCGGCAGCCCGATCGCCTCGGCCACGGCGGCCGCCGACCAGCGCACCTGAGTCGCGACGTCGGCGCTCACAGGGCCCTGCCCTCGGGCTGCGCCGGGCACGAGCTGCGGACCGGGCAGGTGCGGCAGACGTCGTCGCTCGGTGTGGCCACGAACGACGCCCCCGCCATGCCCTCACCGGTCGCGAGCACCAGGTCCTCGGCCCACTGCGGGTCATCGTCGTCGGACAGGGGCTGCTGGTCCTGGAGGGTGGTCTTGGTCGTGGCGGCCTTGCCCAGCTGCAGGAGCGCAGCACCGGCGGACTCCGGAGCGACGCCGAGGTGCCCGAACGCCCCCCTCTCGACGGCGAGCTGGTAGGCACCCAGCTGCCCGTGGCGCACGAGGTCGACCTTCGACGGTTTGCTCGACCCCGTCTTGTAGTCGATGACGCGCACGGCCCCGCCCGGTGACACGTCGAGCCGGTCGACCGTCCCACCGAGGACGACCCGGCCCAGCTCCACCCGCATGGCCTCCTCGGCGGCGAGACGACGCCACCCCGAGGCGGTGGTCTCGTCGAAGAAGCGGGCGAGCCGGTCCAGCATCCGGCCGGCCTCTCGGTGCTTGAGGTCCGTGGACCAGCCGGCCGGCAGCCCGAGCCGACCCCACCGCTCGTCCAGGGCAGCACGCATCGTGGCGGCGTCGGCGTCGCCCTCCGCAGCGATCTCGTGGACGAGGGTGCCGATGTCGCGTTGACCGATCATCGGACCGTCCCCACCGACCTTGGTGAGTGCCCACTTGAGCTGGCAGGACGCGAACCCGTCGATGGCGGAGGGGCCCACCCTCACGGGGTCGTCCGGTCCTCGGCGGGGTCGGTCATCCGACAGACCGTGCAGAACCCACCACGAGCCGGGGTCGGCGCCCGGGACCTCTGCGCGCGCGAGCCGGGCGAGCCCGGTGATCGCCCCACCCCGACGACGAGGGTCGGCGGAGACGACGTCGCGACGCAGGGCCCCGACCAGCGACGGCAGGGTCATCGGGCGCGACCAGTCGCTGAGGTCGCGACGCTCGGTGTCCTCGGGGAGAGGTGAGACGACGTCGAGGTAGGGCGAGGGCTGCTCGTCCTCGCTGCGGACGGCCGTGACGAGCAGGTGACGCGTCGCGCGGGACACCGCCACGTGGAACAGGCGGGTCTCGTCGTGGCGCACCGCCGCGAGCGCCGCGCGGTGACCACCGGCTCGACCACCCACGACGTCGACGAGGTCCTGCGAGCCCAGCAGCGAGCCGCGCAGCCGGAGGTCCGGCCAGCTCCCCTCCTGGACGCCGGCGACGACGACGAAGGGCCACTCGCGACCGGCCGCCGCCTGTGGCGTGAGGAGCGAGACGGTGTCACCGGCGGGAGCGCGGGCCGCGAGCGTGTCACCCGGGACGTCCTGGCCCAGGACGTGCTCGAGGAAGGCCTCTGGCGACGAGCCGGGCAGCCGCTCGCCGAAGGTCGCCGCCGCACGCAGGACCGCGAGGACGGCGTCCAGGTCTCGGTCGGCGCGCGCGCCGGCGGCTCCACCGGCCAGCGCGGACTCACGCCAGGAGCCGGCGAGGCGCGACGCGTCCCACATGGCCCAGAGGATGGACTCGGCGCTCGTGCCGGATGCCCAGGTCCCGTCCGGCGCGGCGCACGCCTCGACGCCCGCGAGGATCATCCGGCCCACTCGCTGGATGGCACGTCCCTCGACCCCGAGCCGGTCGTGGACGGCGGGACGCAGCAGCACCTCGGCGAGCAGCTCGTCGCTCGTGCGCGACCCACCGGCGTCGAGCTCGTCGCGCCGCAGTGCCCGCCGCAGCCGGCGCAGCTCGACCGGGTCGGCGGCCCCCAGCGGCGAGACGAGGACGTCGAGGGCCACGTCGACCGGCGCCTCGTCGGTGCGGCGCAGCCCGAGGTCGATGACGACGCGCAGGAGGGCCAGGAGCGGACGGACCGCAGGCTCGTCCCGGACCGGGAGCTCGGCCTCGGCCGCGCTCACCGGGACACCAGCCGACTGCAGCGCCCGCCTCAGCGCGGCGCTGCGCGCCTGCCCGCGCACGACGACCGCCATGTCCGCCCACGACACCCCGTCGAGGAGGTGGGCTGCCCGCAACCGCGAGGCCACGAAGCCGGCCTCCTGGCTCGCGGAGCGGAGGAGGTGGACCTCGGCCACTCCCCCGGCACCCGCGGGGTCGACCCGTCGGTGCGAGGCATCTGCGAGGACCCCGATGTGGCCGGCGACGGCGCCGGCCACCTCGAGCAGCCGGTCGGGGAGCCTGTGGCTGCTGGGCAGGACGACCGTCGGGCCGTCGCCGAGCACCGCCCACTCGCGGGCGAGGAGCGCAGGGTCACCACCCCGGAAGGTCTGGGTCGCACTGTCGGGGTCGCCGAGCAGGACGATGCCGGCCGCCGGTGCCACCTCGCGCAGGACCTCGAGGAGCCGCAGTGCCGCCGGTGTCATCTCCTGCGCGTCGTCGACGACGACGAGCCGCAGGGAGGAGGTCACGGCATCGGCGAGACCGTCGTCGCCGAGCAGCGCTCCGGCCGCCGCTCCGAGGATGAGGGCGGGGTCGAACGCACCGGGGGTCAGCAGCGCCGTCACCTCGTCGTACTCGCGCAGCAGACCGGCCCCGGCGACCCACTCGTCGCGGCCGTGCTCGCGGCCCAACCGCTCGAGGTCGTCGGCGTCGAGGCCCAGCTCCACCGTGCGCATGAGCAGGTCACGCAGCTCGGCGCGGAACGCCCGCGTGGGAAGAGCCAGGCGGACCCGTTCGGGCCAGGAGGGCCCCGGGGTCTCCCCCGAGGCGTGCCCCGCGAGGAGCTCGCGCAGGACCACGTCCTGCTCCGGGCCGCTGAGCAGGCGGGGAGCGGGGTCGCCCGCGAGCGCAGCGGCAGCGCGCAGCACCCCGAACCCGAACGACGGGAAGGTCCGGGCGAGCGGCTCGGTGGAGGTGCCCCCGACCCGTGCGGTCACCCGGTCACGCAGCCGCGCCGCCCCCCGCCTCGAGGCGGCGAGCACGAGGCACTGCTCGGGCCTCAGCCCGTCGGCCACGTGGGCTGCCACGAGCTCGACCGCCACGGTCGACTTGCCGGTGCCGGGGGCGCCGAGCACGCGCAGCACGCCGGTCCCCCGCCAGTCGGCGACCGACTGCTGCACCGGATCGAGGACCGGGACGGTGGTCTGGGTCCTCGTGGCACGTCGCAGGGTCAGCACCACGAGATCACATCACGCCCGACCGACATCCCAGCCCCGCCCTCGACCGCTCTCAGTAGGTCGGTTGGCTGGGGTCGACGTCGCGCACCCAGGCGAGGACCCCACCGGTGACATCGACCGCGTCGAACCCGTCCGCCCGCAACCGCTCCACGGCCTCCGCGGAGCGTGCGCCGGTCTTGCAGTGGACGAGCACCGGTACGCCGTCCGCGACGTCCGCGAGAGCCTCGCCACCGCGGGCCCTCACCTCGGCGAGGGGCACCGCGACGGCGCCGGGGATGACGACGACGTCGCGCTCCGCCGGCTCGCGGACGTCGACGAGGACGAAGGAGTCGGTACCCGACTCGCGTGCCTGCAGCCGGGCGGAGAGCTCCTCGGCCGTGATCGACGGCGGAGCGCCGCCGCGCGGCCGCGAGCCACCGCCCACGTCACCGGCGGACTCGTCGTTGCCGAGACCCAGGGGGCGGCTCGGGTCGGCGTCGGCGCCGCACACCACGCAGTCCGGGTCCGCCGCCACGGGAAGGGTGCTCCACTCCTGTCGCCAGGCGTCGTGGAGCAGGAGCCGACCGACGAGCGGCTCGCCACCGCCGACGAGCAGCTTGACGACCTCCTCGGCCATGACCGAGCCGACGGCACCGACGCTCGCCCCGAGGACGCCACCGGTGGAGCACGACGGCACGGCTCCCGGCGGGGGCGGCGTCGGGAAGACGCAGCGGTAGCACGGCCCGACGCCCGCCCACCACACACTCACCTGAGCGTCGTGCTGGTAGACCGAGCCCCACACGTGCGGCACCGCGAGCCGCGCGCACGCGTCACCGACGAGGTAGCGCGTGGGGAAGTTGTCGGCCCCGTCCACGACGACGTCGGCCTCGGCGACGAGGTCGAGGACGTTGTCGGCCACGAGTCGTTGCGAGAACGGCCGCACCTCGACGTGGGGTGCCAGCAACCGGAGTGCCTCGACGGCCGACTCGACCTTGGGGCGACCGACGTCGGCGACGCCGTGAACCACCTGGCGCTGGAGGTTGGTGCTGTCGACGACGTCGTCGTCCACGACCGTGAGGTGGCCGACCCCGGCCGCGGCGAGGTAGAGGAGCACGGGTGACCCGAGCCCACCCGCCCCCACCACGAGGACCCGGGCGGACCGCAGCCGGCGCTGGCCCTGCTCCCCCACCCCGGGGAGGATGACGTGGCGCGCGAACCGCGTCCGGTCGGCAGGTGAGAGCTCCTCGCCGACGGGAGCGAGCGGCATACGGGCACTTGGCCCGCCAAGGGCGTCCACGAAGGTCACGATACGTCGATGAGCACTCGGGAGCCGCTGCGTTCCGTACTATGACGCGGACCACAGGAGAACGACACCGCAGACAGGAATGTCATGGACCCGAGCACTCCCCGCGGCCAGCGAATGCCCAGATCAGAGCGCCGCGCCCAGCTGCTCGACGCGGCTCAGGCGGTCTTCGTCGAGCGTGGCTACCACGCGGCGGCGATGGACGACATCGCCGAGCATGCCGGGGTCTCCAAGCCGGTCCTCTACCAGCACTTCCCGGGCAAGCTCGAGCTCTACCTCGCCCTCCTCGACCAGCACTGCGACACCCTCGAGCGCCTCGTCCGGGAGGCCCTGGCGCGGCCGACCGAGGACAACAAGGACCGGGTCGCGGCCACCATCAGCGCCTACTACGACTTCGTCTCCCGCGAGGGGGCGGCCTTCCGGATGGTCTTCGAGTCCGACCTCACCAGCGTCCCGCAGGTCCGGGCCCGCCTCGACGGTGTCGAGCTGTCGTGCGCCGAGGCGATCGCCGACGTCATCGCCGAGGACTCCGGCATCCCGGACGACCAGGCGATGCTTCTCGGCGTCGGGCTCGCCGGCATGGCCCAGATCACCGCGCGCCACTGGCTCGCGGCGGAGTCCGACCTCGAGCGCGACGCCGCGAGCGCGCTGGTCAGCGCCCTGGCCTGGCGCGGCATCGGGTCGCTGCCGCGGACGGGTGGGGAACGTTCGGAGGCCGCGCACGGTTAGCCTCTCGTGAACAGGTCCGCGGCCCTTGCCGCGTGACCCCCACGAACGAAAGGTGACCAGACCGTGGAGGTCAACATCGGCGTGCAGAACGTGGCACGCGAGATCGCACTCGAGACCGACGCGTCCGCCGACGAGGTCGCGCAGGCCATCGACGCCGCGCTCGTCGACGGCGGCGTGCTCCGCCTCACCGACTCCAAGGGTCGCCAGATCCTCGTCCCGGGCCGTGCCCTGGGCTGGGTGCAGGTCGGCGAGTCCGAGAAGAGCCGGGTCGGCTTCGGCCAGATCCGTCCCGACCACAACGACTGACAGAGGCGGCGAAACCCGCTCTGACCTGCCGTGATATGGCGTCGGCCAGCCCGAAAATGACGCTGCGCGCTGTGCGTTCTCACGACCTTTTGTGGCATATGGTCGAGACGTCAAAGGTCATCATTCGGATGACCAACCTCGTGCCCGACAGGGCCAGAAAGGAGCGGTTCCCGTGATCGGAACCATCATTGGCGCCATCATCGTCGGTGCCATCATCGGAGCGTTGGCTCGCCTCGTCCTCCCGGGACGTCAGAGCATCTCGACCGTGGTGACCGTGATCCTCGGAATCCTCGGCTCGCTCATCGCGTCCTGGCTCGTCTACCAGCTGGGCTACAGCAACGAGAACGGCGGGTTCCAGTTCATCCCGTTCCTCGCCGGTGTGGTCGTCGCTGCCCTCCTCATCGTGGGTTACGGCATGGCGACCGGCAGGAAGCAGGTCTGACGCTCCGGCGCACACCCGCGGCACACGACGAAGGCCCCGCACCTCAGCCGAGGAGCGGGGCCTTCGCCCTGCGTCAGGGGGGTCAGGCCGTGAGGCCGAGGCGCGCCATCCGCTCGCTGTGCCGGTCGGTGAGGCGAGTGAACATCTGCCCGATCTCGGTGAGGTCGGCGCCGCCCCCGACGAGCAGGCCCGTGAGGGCGTCGCGCTCGACGGCGACCGACTGCCCCTGGCTCAGCGCCTCGCCGAGCAGGCGGCGGCCCCACAGGCTGAGCCGCCCCTTGGCGGTCGGCTCGGTCTTGAGGGTGTCGCGCACGACCCCGACGACGAACTCCCCCGTCCCGGCGTCGTCGAGCGCGTGGTCCATGACGTCGCGGGTCCGCTCGTCGACGAACGAGCCCATCTCACGGTAGAAGTCCTTGGCGATACCGTCGCCGACGTAGGCCTTGACGAGCCCCTCGACCCAGCTCTTGGGCTTCGTGCGGTCGTGGAAGGCCGAGAACGGCACCACGAAGGGCTGCATCGCCGTCTCCGCGTCGACGCCGATCTCGGTCAGACGGTCGACGAGCAGCTCGTACTGGCGGTACTCGGTCGCCGCGAAACCGGCCATCTGCGCCTTGATCCGCAGTGAGGGAGCGAGGTCGGAGTCGGTCGCCATCCGGATGCAGGCCGTGAGCTCGCCGTAGGCGAGGACCCCGAGCAGGTCCACGACCGCAGCGCGGTATGCCGGGTCGTCCAGTCCCTCGGGCGCGTTCGTCTCCATGCCGGGCAGCCTAGCGAGCCACGCGTGGCGGGACGGACGGCATACGCACGGTAGGCTGGTCGGGTCCACGGTGCCCGGTCGGCACGATGAGCACGACGACACTGTCTGTCAGGGCCCGTTCACTAGGAGCCCACCCGAAGACCTCCGATCGGCCCGCCACAGCGGCGACGAGCCTCACGCGCGTGACGCCGCCGATCAGAGAGTCCTCATGACTGACAGCCAGGCCATCCCTGCCGACCCTGCCTCCGCAGAGGCCATCCCCGACGAGGCCGCCATCGAGGCGACCAAGCAGGCCACCGCCGTCGAGCAGACCTTCGCCGACTTCCCGGTCCACCCCGACATCGTCTCGGCCCTTGCCGCCCACGGCATCACGACGCCGTTCCCGATCCAGGCCATGACCCTCCCGGTCGCGCTCTCGGGCCACGACATCATCGGCCAGGCCAAGACCGGCACGGGCAAGACCCTCGGCTTCGGCATCCCGCTGCTCAACAAGGCCATCGCCCGTGGCGACGACGCCTGGGAGGGCTTCCCCCACCAAGGCAAGCCGCAGGCCCTGGCCGTCGCCCCGACACGCGAGCTCGCTGTGCAGGTCGCCGCCGACCTCGAGCGCGCGGGCAAGACCCGCGGCATCCGCGTCCTCACCGTCTACGGCGGGCGCGCCTACGAGCCGCAGATCGAGGCCCTCCAGAAGGGCGTCGAGGTCGTCGTCGGCACGCCGGGTCGCCTCATCGACCTCGCCAAGCAGGGCCACCTCGACCTCTCGCGCTGCAAGACCGTCGTCCTCGACGAGGCCGACGAGATGCTCGACCTCGGCTTCCTGCCCGACGTCGAGAAGCTCCTCGCGATGACGTCCCCCGCCCGCCAGACGATGCTCTTCTCGGCGACCATGCCGGGTGCCGTCGTCGCGCTGGCCCGGCGCTACATGACCCAGCCGACCCACATCCGCGCGATGCAGGAGGGCGAGGGCGACACCTCGCAGACCGTCAAGGCCGTCACGCAGCACGTCTTCCGGGCCCACGCCATGGACAAGGTCGAGATGCTCGCCCGCATGCTCCAGGCCAACGGCCGCGGCCTGACGATCGTCTTCAGCCGTACCAAGCGCACCGCCGCCAAGGTGGCCGACGACCTCGTCGAGCGTGGCTTCGCCGCCGCGTCCATCCACGGCGACCTCGGTCAGGGCGCGCGTGAACAGGCGTTGCGGGCGTTCCGATCCGGGAAGGTCGACGTCCTCGTCGCCACGGACGTCGCCGCCCGCGGCATCGACGTCGAGAACGTCACCCACGTCATCAACTACCAGTGCCCCGAGGACGAGAAGACCTACATCCACCGCATCGGTCGCACCGGCCGCGCGGGCCAGACCGGCATCGCGGTGACCTTCGTCGACTGGGACGACCTGCACCGCTGGACGATGATCAACAAGGCCCTCGACCTCGGGATCCCCGAGCCCGAGGAGACCTACTCGTCGTCGGACCACTTCTACGAGCAGATGGACATCCCGCGCGAGGCCAAGGGACGCCTGCCCAAGTCGGCGCAGACCCGAGCCGGCCTCGACGCCGAGACGCTCGAGGACCTCGGCGAGACCGGCAAGTCCGGCGGTCGTCGCCCGTCCGGTGGTCGTGGCGGCTCGCACGGCGGTGGCTCGCGTGACGGCGGCTCCCGCGATGGCGGCCGTGGCCGCGGCGGGCGTGACGGCGACCGCGGGCGCGACGGCGACCGCGGACGTGGCGGCGAGGGCCGCAGCACCGAGACCCGGAGCACCGAGGCCCGCAGCACCGAGAACCGGAGCACCGAGGCCCGCAGCACCGGCGGCGAGCGCGGGGAGGGCGAGGCGGGCGAGGCCCCCCGTCGCAACCGCAGCCGTCGCCGCACCCGCGGCGGCAAGCCCGCCGGCGCGACCGACTGAGGCAGGCCACCGACTGACGTGCGCGGCCGGCATACGACCGGTCGTGGACGACGCAAGAGGCCCGGGCCACGAGAGCTGTTCTCGTGGCCCGGGCCTCTTCCCGCCACGGGCGGGAACGGTGTGTCAGGTCAGGCGGGGATCGTCGAGGTGTCGATTACGTAGCGGTAGCGCACCGTGCCGGCGACGACCTCGTCGTATGCCGTGTCGACGTTCGTCGTGTCACTCGCGTCGAGCTTCTCGATCGTCGCGCCCAGGCCGTGCTCGGCACAGAAGTCGAGCATCTCCTGGGTCTCGGCCATGCCACCGATGTTGCTGCCGGTGAGGACCTTGTTGCCCCCGATCAGGCTGCCCGGGTTGACCGACAGCTTGCTCGGCGGGAGGCCGACGTTGACCAGCGCGCCGTTGGGGCGGAGCAGCCGGACGTAGGTCTCCATGTCGAGGTCGGCGCTCACCGTGTTGATGATGAGGTCGAAGCTCCCGCGGGCGGCCTTCATGGCGTCGTCGTCGCTCGTGGCGATGTGGTTGCTCGAGCCGAGGGCCTTGGCGTCGTCGGCCTTGGCCGAGGAGCGCGAGAGGGTCGAGACCTCGGCGCCCATCGCGGCGGCGAGCTTGACCGCCATGTGGCCGAGCCCGCCCACGCCGACGACCGCGACCTTCTTGCCCGGTCCGGCTCCCCAGCGCTTGAGTGGCGAGTAGGTCGTGATGCCGGCGCAGAGCAGCGGCGCGGCCTCGTCGAGCTCGATGCCCTCGGGGATGCGCAGGACCATGCGCTCGGTGACGACGATCTGTTGGCTGTAGCCGCCGGCCGCCCACTCGCCGTCGTAGTTCTGGCTGTTGTAGGTGCCGACCGAGCCGTTGGAGCAGAACATCTCCTGCCCGTTCTTGCAGTTCTCGCACTCGGTGCAGGAGTCGACGAGGCAGCCGACGCCGACCCGGTCGCCGACCTTGTACTTGGTGACCGCGTCGCCGACGGCGCTCACGGTGCCGGCGATCTCGTGGCCGGTGACGATCGGGTAGTGCGCAGCGCCCCACTCGTCGCGGACGGTGTGGATGTCGCTGTGGCAGATGCCGGCGAAGGCGACGTCGATCCGGACGTCGTCGTCGCGCAGGTCGCGGCGCTCGAGGTCCACGGCCTCGAAGGGAGCGCCGGCAGACGGGACGGACAGTGCTCGTGTGGTGGTGGGCATGCCTCCACCGTAACCCCGCTCGCGACGCCGCCCGACATTCGGCCGGGGCGGGGTCGCGGGTCGGCTACAGCTGCGGCAGCAGGGCCTTGGCGACCTCACGGTAGGCGCGGGCACCCTTGGACGAGCGCGACGTCGCGAGGATCGAGCGCCCGACGGCGGGGGCCTCGGCGAACCTCACGGTCCGCGGGATCGGCGGGGACAGCACCGGCAGCCCGTAGCGCTCGCCGACGTCAGCGAGCACCTCCTGCGCGTGGTTGCTGCGGCCGTCGAAGAGCGTCGGCAGGATGCCGACGACCTTGAGCTTCTTGTTGAGGAACTTCGTGACGTCGGCGACGGTGTCGAGCAGCTGGCCGACCCCACGGTGGCTGAGCATCTCGCAGGGCATCGGGATGATGAGGCCGCCGGCCGCGGTGAGCGCGTTGAGGGTGAGGACGCCCAGGCTCGGCGAGCAGTCGATCAGGATGACGTCGTAGTCGCGCAGGACCGGCTCGAGCGCGGTCTGCAGGACGTACTCGCGCGCGGGTCGGCCGAGGAGTACGGCCTCGGTGCCGGCGAGGTCGATCGAGCTGGGGACGAGGTGGACGCCGTCCTCGCACTCGACGATGACATCCCCGATCTCGGCCTGGCCGAGCAGCACATGGTGGATCGACTCCTCGACCTCGTCGGGGTCGACACCGAGGCTGAACGTCAGGCAGGCCTGGGCGTCGAGGTCGATGAGCAGGACGCGCTTGCCGAGCTCGGCTAACGCGGCGCCGAGCGAGGCGACCGACGTGGTTTTCGCGACGCCACCCTTCTGGTTGGCGACGGCGAGGATCGTGGCACCGGGGGCGCGCTTGCGAGGGGGCACGTGGGGTCCTTGCGGGAAGAGTCGGTATGCCGGCCCACGCAGAGCGTGGGACCCGCGCCCCAGTCTCTCAGCCCATCTGCCCGCCTGCCGCCACCACTCAGGTGGTGTCGGCCACGGGAGGGAACACCAGCTGTCCGACCGGGCCCGGGTTCCACGCGACCTCCCAGCGGAACCCGTCGGGGTCGGCGAAGTAGCCGGTGTAACCGCCCCACTCGCGCTGCACCCCCTCAGCCACCTCGCTGGCTCCGGCGGCGCGGGCCTCGGCAAGGACGGCGTCGACGAGCTCGGGTGTGGAGACGTTGTGGGCGAGGGTGATCGGCAGGATGCCCGTGGTGTCGGCCAGCGTGCCGACCTCGCGCTCGAAGTGACCGCGGTCCCAGAGGGAGAGAACCAGCAGCGGGCCGGCGCGGAACATCAGGACCTCGCCCTCGACCTCGAGCTCCGGCACCCACCGCAGGCCGTCTACGTAGAAGCGCCGGCTGGCGACGAGGTCGCGCACGCCGAGGGTGACGAAGGAGATGCGCTGCTCCATCGCGGGCTCAGTCCGCTCGAGGTGTGGCGGCATCGTCGGTGGTCATGACCTCATCGTGGCACCGATGCCCGACAGGGACGGCTGGCCGGCCGCCTTCCACGACGACGCCGGCGGTTCAGCGGACGACGGTGCGCAGCTGCCCGTCGAGTCGTCGGGTCCACCCCCGGGCGTCGAGGTGCTCCAGCAGCGGGACGGCCACCCGACGGGTCGTCCCCAAGGCCTGCCGCGCGGCACTCAGGGTGAACGGCTGCCCGAGCGCAGAGAGGACGCGCATCGCCCTCGCTGGCCCGTCCGGCAGCAGGACGACGTCGTCGTCCAGCCGGAGCAGCCGGCCGGTGCGCTGCGCCGCGGCCAGCTCGCGCGGGCCGAGTCCGAGCTCGGAGAGGCGGTCACGGTCCGGCGAGCCGAAGGGGAACTCCCGCAACGCCCTCTCGACCTCCACGACGGCGTGCTCCGCGGGGCCGAGGCCGAGGTCGGGGGCGTTCGGGTGGTGGACCCGCCCTTCCCTCACGTCCAGACCCGCGAGGGAGGCCACCTGCCGGACGAGCTCTGCCCCGGGCTCGGGGAGCCCGGCCGCCAACGTGCCCCCGTGCTCGAGTGCTCGCAGGTGGTCTGGCAGCCGGAGCAGGTGCAGCGCCTCGGCCGACGTGAGTCCGCCTGTCAGCGGGTGGGCGGCGACATGCGCCTCCACGCCCGCCCGCAGGCGACCGGCCCACTGCGCCAGCGCCGACCGGTCGAACCACCAGTCCCCCACCCGCGCCCCCTCCTCGGGATCCGGGAGGCCCAGGCCGCGCAGCAGCACCGGGTGGTCGCCGCTGCGTGCGACCAGCCGCACGTCCGCACACGGCCGGTCGGTCTGGAGCTCGCGGCCCCGCTGCACGGCGGCTCCGCGACGGCGCAGCGGCAGCGGCTCGACGTCGGCGACCCGGGCCGCCCACAGCCGTCGGCTGCCGGGGTCGCGCAGGATCGCCCTGTCGCCGACCCGCCACGGCAGCGCGTGCTCGGCCGTGAGGCGCGCGTGGAGGGCGCCGAGGGGACGCACGGTCACGGCGGCGTCGGACGAACCCACGTGGAGGACCGCCGCGCGCGGGGGCCCCGTGGCCGGCCGGCCGGCCGGCCACGGGGCGTCCACGTAGGGGCCGACCTCGACCAGCTCGACATCCACCACGGCACCGAGAGCGAAGGACCCGGGCGTGAGCAGGACTGCGGACCGGGTCGCCGCGGCCACCTCGACCCGGCGCAGGTTGACCGCGACCCGTGAGACCGGCCGGACGGTCTCGTGCGGCTGGTCCTGGCTGTGCAGCCCGCGAACGACGACATCGCGGACCTGACCGCGGTCGAGCAGGGTGAGCCGGTCGCCGACCCGCAGGCTGCCGGAGCCGAGGGTCCCGGTGACGACTGTCCCCGCACCGGCGATCGAGAACGACCGATCGGTCCACAGCCGCACCGGACCCTCGTCGTCGGGTGCCGGCAGGCGCTGGGTGAGCTCGCCCAGGGCCCCGACGAGGACGTCCAGGCCCCACCCCGTCACGGCCGACACCCGCACGGTGTCCGCGGCCAGTCCGGCATCGGCCAGCCGTCGCGAGGCCACCGCTGCCACCTCCTGCTGACGGCACTCATCGGCGAGGTCGCACCGCGTGAGCACGAGGAGTCCGTCGCGGATCCCCAAGGCACGCACGGCGGCGAGGTGCTCGGTGCTCTGGGCCTGCCAGCCCTGGTCGGCGGCGACGACGAAGACGACGGCCGGGGAAGGACCGAGCCCTGCGAGCATCGTGCCGACGAAACGCTGGTGGCCGGGCACGTCCACGAACGCCACCTCGCTGCCCCCGGGGAGGGTGGTCCAGGCGAAGCCCAGCTCGATCGTCAGCCCCCGCGCCTTCTCCTCGCCCAGCCGGTCCGGGTCGCGCCCGGTCAGGGCGCGCACGAGGGTGGACTTGCCGTGGTCGACGTGGCCGGCGGTGGCGAGCACCCACCTCATGGTGACGAGGACCCGCTCGTCGCGGCGAGCGCCGCCCGCACGGCCCGTTCGACGTCGACGTCACGGTCCGGCGGGACGCAGCGCAGGTCGACCAGACCGCGACCGTCCTCGACCCGGGCCAGCACGACGGGCACGTCCTCCATCGGCGTCCGCAACCGTGCGACCACGGCGACAGGCACCTCCACCGCCCACCCGGGCAGGGGGACCCCGGGGGCTCCCCCGCCTCCGACGCGCCCCACCACTGCCACGACCTCACGGCCGAGCGCCGCCGCGAGACGGTCCGTGCGGGGACGGAGGTCGTCCGCGGTCAGATGGAGCGCGGAGGTCACCGGCGTCACGGGCCCGCGCAGCGTCGCCTCCAGTGCGGCGAGCGTCAGCTTGTCGACCCGGAGGGCCCTGGCGAGCGGGTGCCGCCGGAGCCGCTCGACCGCCTCCGCTCGGCCGAGGAGGAGACCCGCCTGCGGTCCACCCAGCAGCTTGTCGCCGCTGGCGGTGACGAGAGTCGCGCCGGCCCGTAGCGACGTCGTGGCGTCCGGCTCATGGGGCAGCACGGGGTCGTGGGTGAGCAGACCCGAGCCGATGTCGGCGACCAGGGGCACGACCGACCCGTCGGGCCGTCGAGCGTCACGCAGCTCCTCCAGGCCGACGGAGGCGACGAAGCCATCGACCCGGAAGTTGCTGGGGTGCACCTTGAGGATGCAGCCGGTGTCGGGGCCGACCGCGTCGAGGTAGTCCTCGAGGTGGGTGCGGTTCGTGGTCCCCACCTCGCGCAGCCGGGCTCCGGTGGAGGCGATGAGGTCGGGCAGGCGGAAGCCGTCGCCGATCTCGACCATCTCGCCCCGGGAGACGACCACCTCGCGCCCGGACGCCAGAGCGGTGGTGGCAAGGACGAGGGCGGCGGCGCCGTTGTTGACGACCAGGGCGGCCTCCGCCTCGGGGACCGCCTCGCGGAGGGCAGCCACCGCCCCCGCTCCCCGGCGACCGCGCTCACCCGTCCGCAGGTCCAGCTCAACGTCGACGTAGCCGGCTGCGTCGACGACGGCCTCGAGCGCCGCGGCGGACAGGGGGGCCCTGCCGATGTTCGTGTGCACGACCACCCCGGTCCCGTTGAGCACCGGGGTGAGCGAGGACGCACGCCCGGGCAGCGCGGCAACCGCCTCGCTGAGCACCTCGCTGGGCATGATCTCTCCGCGTCGAGCACGGGCCAGGGCCGAGCTGACCGCCCCTCGCACGGCGCCGCTGCCGAGGCGCTCACCGGCAGCCACCAGCCGTGGGTCGGCGAGGAGGACGTCGGTGCGGGGGATGGCGCGGCGCGGATCGACATCGCTCACCGCAGCCTCCCTTCGTCCGGCAAGGGGGACGGATCCCCCCACGTGTGGCGGAGACGGACGGGAATCGAACCCGCCAGACCGAGGTACTCGGTCTCACCGGTGTTGAAGACCGGGGGGCCCACCAGGAACCCAGACGCCTCCGCCCCACAGCCTAGACACGTGGCTAGGCTCGGTGCGTATGGAGCCCCGACGCCTGACCCAGTTCGCGCGCGGTGGCGGCTGCGCGTGCAAGATCCCGGCCGGCGAGCTCGAGCAGCTGGTCGCCGGCCTGCACCTCGGGCGGAGCGCGCCGTCCCGGGTCGCTGCTGAGGTGCTGGTCGGGCTGGACGACGGCGACGACGCCGCCGTGGTTCAGGTTCGGGACGGGCTGGCGATCCTCTCTACCGCGGACTTCTTCACCCCGGTGGTCGACGACGCGTACGACTGGGGCCGGATCGCGGCGGCGAACGCCCTCTCCGACGTCTATGCCATGGGCGGGTCGCCGGTCATGGCGATCAACCTGGTGGCGTGGCCGCGCGAGCTGATGCCGATGGAGCTGCTGCGCGAGGTGCTCCGGGGCGGGCTGGAGGTGGCGAGCGCGGCCGGCTGCCCGGTGATCGGGGGTCACAGCATCGACGGCCCGGAGCCCGTCTACGGCATGGCGGTGACAGGGACGGCCGACCCGGAGCGGCTGATGCGCAACGACGCCGCCGAGGCCGGGCTCCCGATCACCCTCACCAAGCCGCTCGGGCTGGGGGTGCTCAACAACCGTCACAAGGCCACCGGGCAGCGAAGCGAGGAGGCCGTCGCCGTGATGACGACGCTCAACCGCGACGCCTCGCGAGCCGCCCTCGAGGCCGGCGCCCGGGCCGCGACCGACGTCACGGGCTTCGGGCTGCTCGGGCACCTGTTCAAGATGGGTCGTGCGTCCGGGGTCGCCGCTCGCATCGACGCCCGCTCGGTGCCCTACGTCGAGGGGGCCCGCTCGGCGTTGGCGGACGGCCACGTCCCCGGCGGCTCACGCCGCAACCTCGACTGGGTGCGGCCGCACCTGACCGCCGCTCGCGAGGTGGACGAGGACGAGCTGGTCCTGCTGGCGGACGCGCAGACGTCGGGTGGGCTGCTCGTCGTGGGTGAGGTTCCCGGGTTCCCGGTCGTCGGCGAGACCGTGCCGTCGGGCTCGCTCGGCGAGGGTGTCGTGGTCGCGGTGGCATGAGCGACCCGACTGCACCGACGTCCCGGGTGTCCGCCGCCCTCGAGCAGGCCCGGCGGGACCTCGGCCGGCTCAGCCCGGCCGAGGCGGTCGAGGCGCAGCGGCGAGGAGCGCTGCTCGTCGACACCCGCACGGCCGTACAGCGCCGATGCCAAGGGGAGCTGCCCGGTGCGGTCGTCATCGACCGCACCGTCCTCGAGTGGCGCCTCGACCCGACATCGCCGCACCGCATCCCGGAGGCGGGTCCCGGGACACCCGTGATTCTCGTATGCCGTCAGGGCTACAGCTCGTCGTTCGCCGCCGAGTCCCTCCGCCGTCTCGGGGTGGAGGCGAGCGACGTCGTGGGCGGGGTCGAGGCGTGGCTGTCGGCCGGGCTGCCGGTCGGTGACGGCCCGGCCGACGTGCGCGAGTGAGGTGTCCCACTCAGGCGCGAGCGGCTTCCTCCTTCTTGGGCGGTCGCGCGATGAGTGGGAGCGCGGCGCCGATGAGGGCAATGAGGCCCACGACCGTGAAGCCGCGGGTGTACGCCTCGTCCTCGCCGATGAGGCCCGAGATGAGGAGAGGGCCGACGATGCCACCGATGGACCAGCCCACGAGCATGAGGCCGTAGATCGCGCCCGCGTGCTTCACCCCGAAGAAGTCGCCCGCGGTGGACGGCATGGTTCCGAAGCCCCCGCCGTAGCAGGTGTAGACGAGGGCGCACAGGACGTAGAACGCCACGGCGCTGCCTGCGTGCGGGATGGCCAGCAGGGCGAGGCCCTGGAGCGCGAGAATTCCGACGAAGGCGGGCCGGCGACCGATCCTGTCGGAGACGGCCGCCCACAGGATGCGACCGCCACCGTTGAACAGGCCCATGATCCCCACGAGCGTGGCCGCGCCGGCGGCACTGAAGCCCGCGACATCGGTCGCCGTCCCCGCCGCGACCGAGATGAGGGAGATCCCCGCGGTGACCGAGATGGTGAGGATGAACATGAGGATGTACCACTGCGGCGTGCGCAACGCCTCCTGCGGGGTGAAGTCGCGGCCCGCGGCGTTGGCCTTTTTCGTGGACGCGGCCGCGTCGAGGCCTGCCTTCGCGGCCACGGTGTAC
The DNA here is from genome assembly GCF_044791685.1 of Knoellia locipacati. Classification (GTDB taxonomy): domain Bacteria; phylum Actinomycetota; class Actinomycetes; order Actinomycetales; family Dermatophilaceae; genus Knoellia; species Knoellia locipacati_A. The sequence continues at coordinate 2,761,693 of NZ_CP087730.1, read as the reverse complement.
CCCTCCGGCGGGTTCCGGAACACCGAGGCACCGAGGAGCCCGGCGACGAGGTAGGCCATCCCGAGCCAGAGGAACACCTTCGTGGGGTAGCGCTGGTAGTCGGCGCTGCCCGCGATCATCCCCTGTGCCACCGGTGAGGTGATGACCGCGCCGAACCCGAAGCCGCCCACGGCGATGCCGGTGATCAGCCCGCGCTTGTCAGGAAACCACTTCTGCAGCATCGCGATCGGCACGATGTAGGCGAGGCCCAGCCCGAACCCTCCGAGGATGCCGTAGCCGAGGGTGAGCAGCCACAGGTCGCCGGCGTCGCGGGCGAGGCTGGCGAGCATGATCCCGATCGAGTAGATCGTCACGCCCACGAGGGCCACGACGCGTGGACCACGCCGGTCCTGGATGCGGCCACCCAGGAAGGCTCCGATGAAGATCATGCCGATGGCGACCGTGAACGGGATGGTGGACTGCACCTTGCTCAGCTCGAGGGCCGACGGTTCGGCCTGGATCGCCTTGCTGAAGGTGCTCCACGCGTAGACCGCGCCGATGGCGAGCTGGACGAGGACGCCTCCGGCGAGGACGAGCCAGCGGTTCCCGGTGCCGGTGGCCAGCCCCTCCCCCTCGTGCTCGCGCGTGCGTGTGGTGCTCATGCGGCCTCCTTGCCTGGTGGGTGGGTGCTCACCGCGCGGTGACGATGCTGTCGTGGACGGTGCCCTGCGCCCGGCGCTCCTCGAGTCGCGCCTTCTGCAGGTCGACGGTGTACTTCGGGTCCCGGGCCGACTCCATGCCGGCGTCGACGACCCCGAACCGGGTCAGGGCCGAGGCGCTCGCCAAGGCCGCGCCGGCGGCGACCGCCACCAGGCGGTTCCGGCCGGCGAGGAGGGTGCCGAGCGCCCCGGCGACGGTGAGGACCTGCGCGAGGCGGAGCCGGGGGCCACCCTCTCCCGAGACGAGGGGCTCGTCGATGCCGAGCGTCTCGAGGTGCTGCTCGAGGCGGCGCATGGCGACGAGGTCGCTGGCCGCACCGATCAGCGCAAGGCGTCGTGCAGGTCCGGCTTCGTGCACCGGAGACAGGATCATCTGTATGCCGGCCGACGCCATTGCGGCCGACCCGACGAAGACGAAGGGCAGCTGCCGGCGGCTCTCGTGCCACACCGGGGTCGAGGAGTCGGACAGCAGAACGGCCGTGTAGGCGGCGAGCGGCGGTGCGAACAGCGCCTGCCCGACGCTTGCCGGTGCCTCGACGGCATGGAGGAGCCGGAGCAGCACGCCCGCTGCTCCCCCGGCCGGGCCCGGAAGCATCCGGCCGACCTCCGCGGCCGTCGTCACGCTGGCGAACGCGGCATACCCGGAGAAGATCCAGGTGCCGACCGACATCGGTGAGGTGAGCTTCACGGTGCGCAACATGTTGAGGAAGCGCTCGGGCCGGCCGAGGTCGGCGACGAGCGCGACCCCGCTGAGCCCCACAGCGGTCATCGCCGTCAGCCGACTCCGGCGACGCAGGACGTCGCGTCCCGTGAACGCCCCGCCGGACCCGAGGAGGCCCGAGCCCGCTGCCACCCCGCCGAGGAAGAGGTAGGCGGGGATCTCGTGCTTCCACGGCATCGGCTTGACCACCGAGCGGCCGTAGTAGCTCGAGAACTCGACGTCCGGCACGGCCGGCGCCTCGCGGCGACCGCCCCCGTCGCCGGTGAGCCAGCCGCTCCCGCCACGGGCGACGCTGCGGGCCGCGCCGGTCACGGAGTCGCGCAGCGTCGTCCGCCGGCGGCGCCGGCCGCCCTCGTCCGGGGGGCGGTAGCTGTCGAAGGCCGACGTCGTCATCCGCGCCTCCCGACGAAGGCGACCGCGGCTGCTCCCAGCATGCCGAGGCCGGCATACCCTGCCGCGCGGAACATCTCGGGCAGGCGCGAGGTGGCACACACGGGGTCGGGCGGGAGTCCGTAGACCTCGGGCTCGTCGAGCAGCAGGAAGACCGATCCGGTGCCCCCGACGCCGTCGTGCTCGTTGGCGCCGTAGAGCCGTGCCTCGGGGAACCCCTGTTCGTGGAGCTGGGCCACCCGTTCCCTCGCCGCGGTGACCATGTCGTCGTGGTCGCCGAACTTGATCGAGGTCGTGGGGCAGGTCTGCGCGCACGCGGGCATCTGGTCGTGCTCGAGCCGGTCGTAGCACAGGGTGCACTTCTGGGCGACGCCCATGTTGGGCACGTGGCCGTCGCCCCGGACGGTGGTGCTGCTGTCGGAGCGCCGCTCGATGACGCCGAACGGGCAGGCGCCGACGCAGTAGCCGCACCCGTTGCAGACGTCCGGCTGCACCACCACCGTGCCGTGCTCGCTGCGGAACAGCGCACCCGTGGGACACACGTCGAGACACCCGGCGTGCGTGCAGTGCTTGCACACGTCCGAGGCCATGAGCCACCGGAACTCCGGAAGGGCGCCGACCATCGGGGTGCCGTCGACGGTCGTTCCGTGCGGTGAGGCCCCGTCCTCGACCGCCACGGTCTCGCTGAGCATGTCGCGCAGGTCGGGCCCGTGCCCGTCGACGGGTGCGGGCAGCGTCCCGTACCCCGCCGGGGCCGCCGCCGTCGGGGGCGCCGGCTCGGCAGGCGCGCCGACTCCCGGCATCCCCAGCTCGACCAGGCGCCGGCCCGACTCCCGGGCCGCGCTGATCCGGTCGGCGGTCTGCTCGACGAACGCGACGTGCCGCCAGGTACTCGCTCCGAGGCCGCCGGTGTTGTCGTATGAGTTGGCCGAAAGCGCCAGCCCGTCGAGCGGCACGGCGTTCCACTCCTTGCACGCCACCTCGCAGGCCTTGCAGCCGATGCAGATCGAGGTGTCGGTGAAGAACCCCTTGCGGCTGGGTGCGTCGCTCCACCCGGCGTCCGGGGCCGGGTCCGTCGGCCCGCTGAGCTGTCGTTCGAGGTACCGCATCAGTGCCCTCCTCGGCTGTCGTCCGCGGGATCGTCGGTGTCGTCGCCGCCCCCGGCCTCCCGGGTGGCCGCACGACGCCGCGCCGTCTCGGCGGGCACCGGGTCGGCGTGCTCCGAGCCGGTCTCGACCGTGGTGCCCGCCCTCGACTGGTACTCGGCGACCAGGCGCAGCAGCTCCTGCCCGTGAGGCCGTCGTCCGGGTCGGATGTCACAGGAGCCGACCTTGGACTCCTGGATCTGCACGTTGGGGTCGAGGACGACTCCGAGTAGGTCGTTGGCCCCGTCGCCCTCGACGACGGCGTCCTTGCCGACGCCCCAGTGGTAGGGCAGCCCGATCTGGTGGACGGTGTGGCCGTTGATCGTCAAGGGCTTCATCCGGTCGGTGACGAGCACCCGCGCCTCGATGGCGCTGCGGGCCGAGACCAGCGTCGCCCACTCGCCGTTGGCGAGGCCGCGTTCACCCGCGAGCTCCGGGGAGACCTCGCAGAACATCTCCGGCTGGAGCTCGGACAGGTAGGGCAGCCAGCGGCTCATCCCACCCGCCGTGTGGTGCTCGGTCAGCCGGTACGTCGTGAAGACGTAGGGGTAGACGTCCGTGCCAGGACCCTCGCCCGACGGGCTCCACAGGTTGTCCTTGCGCGGGAAGACCAGCCGGCTCGGGTTGCTCTGCTGGGCGTACAGGACGTTGGTGACCGGTGACTCCTGCGCCTCGTAGTGCGTGGGCAGCGGCCCGTCGACCATGCCCTTCGGCGCGAAGAGCCAGCCCTTGCCGTCGGCCTGCATGATGAAGGGATCGTCACCGGCGATGGCCGCGGGCCCGCCCACGTCCGGGTCGGGGCGGAACGACGGGTCGCGGTCGACCGGGAAGTCGGGGACGTCCTTGCCCACCCACTTCCTTTCGGTCTCATCCCACCAGACGTACTTCTTGCGCTCGCTCCAGGGTCGGCCCTGCGGGTCGGCAGAGGCACGGTTGTAGAGGATGCGGCGGTTCATCGGCCATGCCCATCCCCACTCCGGCGCCACCTCGTCCTGCTGCCGGCCGGGCACCCGGTTCGCGGACCGGTTGACCCCGCCGGCGAAGACACCGGTGTAGATCCAGCAGCCGCCCGCCGTGGACCCGTCCGCCCGCATGTCGGCGAACTTGTCGAGCAGCTGGCCGGCGCGGTCACCGGTGACGTGGTGGCCGTTGATCTCGCGGAGTACCGCCTCGGCGTCGACCTCACCGTGCTCGTCGCGGGGGTAGTCCCAGGTCAGGTCGAGCAGGGGCCGGTCCCGCTCGTCGGTGGACCCGCGCAGGCGCTCGCGGATCCGCACCCCGAGCTCGTGGAAAAAGTCCAGCTCGCTCTGGATGTCGTGCGCCGGCCGCACGGCCTGGTGGTGCCACTGGAGCATCCGCTGCGTCTGGGTGAAGGTCCCGGACTTCTCGACGTGGTTGGCGGCCGGGAAGAAGAAGACCTCCGTCTCGATGTCCTCGGGGGTGGTCTCCCCGGAGGCGACCTCCGCTCCGTCCCTCCAGAACGTCGCGGTCTCGATGAGCTGGAAGTCCCGCACCACCATCCACTTGAGGTGCGAGAGCGCCTCGCGCTGCATCTTCCCGTGCGCCGACCCCACCGCCGGGTTCTGGCCGAGGACGAAGTAGCCGTCGACTTCGTCGTCGATCATCGCCATCGCCGTCTGGTAGGTCCCGTGGGCCCCGGTCAGGCGCGGCAGGTAGTCGAAGCAGAAGTCGTTCTCCGGCGTCGCGGCGTCGCCCCACCAGGCCTTGAGCAGGCTGGCCGTGTAGGCGTCCGCCTCGGTCCAGAACCCCTTCTGCTTCGGTGACGAGATCGACCCGAGGTACTCCTCGAGGCTGTCGTGCAGCCCCACCATCGGCATCGGCAGGTAGCCCGGCAGCAGGTTGAACAGGGTCGGGATGTCGGTCGACCCCTGGATGCTCGCATGGCCGCGCAGGGCCATGATCCCGCCGCCGGGCCGGCCCATGTTGCCCATGAGCAGCTGGAGGATGGCCGCGGTGCGGATGAACTGGGCGCCGAGGCTGTGCTGGGTCCACCCGAGCGCGTAGGCGAAGCAGGTGGTGCGCTCGCGCCCCGAGTTGTCGGTCAGTGCCCGGGCGACCTCGTGGAACTGGTCGACAGGGATCCCGCACATCTCCCGCACCAACTCGGGGGTGTAGCGCGAGTAGTGCCGCTTGAGCACCTGGAACACCGTGCGCGGGTGCTCGAGCGTCTCGTCACGAACGACCCTGGCGTGCTCCATCGCCGCTCCGGCGGCACCCAGGGCATGCGGGGCCGCCCGAGCCGAGTCCTTGGCGCCGTCGTCGCCACCGGGGTCGTCGATCTGGCCCCCGTCCCCGTCCCGGCCCGTGGCCCCCGGCCCGTCTGCGGCGTCCTCCCGCTCGGCGTACCCCCACGACGTCATGTCGTACTTGCCGGTCGCAGGGTCGAACCCCGAGAACACCCCGTCGAGGTCCTCGGTGTCGACGAAGTTCTCACTGACCAGGGTCGCCGCGTTGGTGTAGGCGACGACGTAGTCGCGGAAGTAGAGGTCGTTCGACAGCACGTGGTTGATGAGGGCGCCGAGCAGCACGACGTCCGAACCTGCGCGGATCGGCACATGGGTGTCGGCGATCGCCGACGTCCGCGTGAACCGCGGGTCGATGTGGATGACCCGGGCGCCGCGTGCCTTCGCCTCGGAGACCCACTGGAACCCCACCGGGTGGCACTCGGCCATGTTGGAGCCCTGGATGATGATGCAGTCCGCGTTCGCCATGTCCTGCAAGGACTGCGTGGCGCCACCGCGGCCGAACGAGGCCCCCAGACTGGGAACCGTTGAGGAGTGTCAAATACGCGCCTGGTTCTCGATCTGTATCGCACCCGCGGCGGTGAAGAGCTTCTTGATGAGGTAGTTCTCCTCGTTGTCGAGGGTGGCTCCTCCGAGCGAGGCGATGCCCATGGTGCGGCGCAGGCGGCGGCCCTTGTCGTCGAGCTCCTGCCAGCCGTTGCGGCGCGCCTCGAGGAACCGATCCGCGACCATGTCGATGGCCTCGTCGAGCTCGATGCGCGTGAAGTCGGTGGCGCGCGGTGCGCGGTAGAGAACGTGCGTCTGGCGCGATGGTGAGTTGACGAGCTGCTCGCTCGCCGCGCCCTTGGGGCACAGTCGCCCCCGGCTGACCGGCGAGTCCGGATCACCCTCGATCTGCACGACCTTCTCGTCCTTGACGAAGACGCGCTGACCGCACCCGACGGCGCAGTAGGGACAGACGCTCTGGACGACCCGGTCGGCGGTGCTCGTCCGCGGCTGGATCTCGCGGGTGCGGCGCGACGTCACCGACGCCCCCCGCCCCAAGAAGTCACCGCTGGCCAGCTGGCGCAGCACGGGCCAGCCAAGGAAGGTCGTGTCCTTCGGGACCATCGCCATGCCTCTCGACTCGACGTCTGCGCTGGTCAGGCCACCGTAGCGGCTCGAGGACCGTCACGGGGGACAAGGCGGCGGGCGCTGTCAGACCTTGGTCGGTCCCGGCGCAAGGGCATCCTCGAGCGCCGCCCATCCGGACTTCTCGGGTCCGGCAGCCTGGCCCTCGGGGCAGTGCGCGCGGAAGTCGCACCACGTGCAGAGCGGCCCGACGACGGGCGGGAAGAGGGTCGACTCGATGCCCCGCTCGGTGAAGTCGGCGTCGGCTCGCTGCGCGTCGCGGGCGATGGACTTGGCCTCGTCGACCTTGCGGGTCAGCGACTCTGGCGTGTGGGTGTGCTCGATGACCTCCCCGGACGGGACGTGGTGGAGCTCGACCCGCAGGCAGGGGCGGCGGAACATCTTCCACACGGCGGCGGCATACAGGGCCATCGGCAGGGAGGTGCGCGCATCGGCCTCGGTGAGTGGCTTCTGGCTCGTCTTGTAGTCGACGACGACAAGCTCGCCGTCACGGTCGTCGAGACGGTCGATCCGTCCGGTGACGCGCAGGGCGCCGCTGACGAACGACACGGTCCGCTCGATGCCGGTCGGGTGGTCGTCCGGGTCGACGCGGGAGAGGTAGTCGACCACGTGCTCCTGGGCACGTCGGCGCCACCGCATCGACTGGTCCGGGTCGCGGAAGCCGACGTCGATCCACGACTCGCGCACGAGCTCACGCCCCGCGGACGCGGTGCGGCGCTCCCGTGGCAGGTCCCACCAGTCGCGCAGGGCGTTGTGCACCGCGAGTCCGAACGAGGTGTGGGCCCGCTGGGCGCGCTGCTCGGGCCGGGGTCGGTCGAGGTACTGCATCCGGTAGCGGCGGGGGCAGTCGACGAGGGCGAGCAGACGGGAGGGGCTCGCGGCATACAGCTTCGGAGGCATGCCCGCGAACTCGTCCTGGACCGGTCGACCGGCACCCACCTGGGTCACGCGACCAACCTAGCCACGAGCACCGACACCTCGGTCACGTCGTCCACAGGGTCAGCTGAAGACGACCGTGCGGTCCCCGTTGAGGATGACCCGGCTCTCGCAGTGCCAGCGCACGGCCCGCGCGAAGACGCGCGACTCGACCTCCTCGCCGGCCGCGACGAGGTCGTCGGCGTCCATGCGGTGGTCGACGCGGTGGATGTCCTGCTCGATGATCGGGCCCTCGTCGAGGTCGGCCGTGACGTAGTGCGCCGTCGCCCCGATGACCTTGACGCCCCGCGCGAACGCCTGGTGGTAGGGCTTGGCGCCCTTGAAGCTCGGCAGGAACGAGTGGTGGATGTTGATGACGCGCCCGCCGAGGTCGCGGCACAGGTCGTCGCTGAGGACCTGCATGTAGCGGGCGAGGGTGATGAGCTCGACGTCGTGCTCAGCGACGAGCTCGCGCAGCTGCGCCTCCGCCTCGGCCTTGGTCTCCTTGGTCACCGGGATGTGGTGGAAGGGGATGCCGTACGAGCGGGCCATCGGCTCGAGGTCGGTGTGGTTGCTCACGATGCCGACGATGTCGGCGTTGACCTGGCCGGACTTCCAGCGGAAGAGGAGGTCGTTGAGGACGTGGCCGAAGCGGCTCACCATGACGAGGGTCCGGTAGGCCGAGGTCGCCGGGCGCAGCTCCCACGTCATGTCGAAGTCGGCTGCGACAGAACCGACCTCGGCCTGCCACCCCTCGAGGTCGAGTCCGTCGGCGGGGGTGGCGAACCGCACCCGCATGAAGTAGCGCCCGGTGCGGTGGTCGGAGAACTGCTGGCTCTCCTCGATGTTGGCGCGGTGCTCGAAGAGCCGCTGCGACACCGCGGCCACGATCCCCGGCCGGTCGGGGCACGACAGGGTGAGGACGAGGTCGCCGACCTCGTCCTTCGCGGGCTCCGGGGACTGCGAGTGCTCGCGGCCCTGGCTGCCGTCGGTCATGGCTCCACCACCTTCACGCCTGAGGACTGCTCGACGATACGTGACCACTGGCGCGGCTCGGTCGTGCGCTCGCCGAGACGGTTGAGCTTGCCGGTCCCGTGGTAGTCGCTGCTGCCTGTGACCACGAGACCGTGGCGGCGCGCCAGGCGCAGCGCCCGCTCCACGTCGGCCTTGGTGTGGTCGCGGTGGTGCACCTCGAGCCCGGCCAGACCCGCCGCCGCCAGCTCCTCGACGAGCTCGTCGGTGACGGTCGCGCCCCGCGTCGCGAACGGGTGGGCGAGGACGGGCACTCCACCCGCCCCGCGCACCAGCCTGATCGCCGCGACGGGGTCGGGCGCGTAGTGCCCGACGTAGTACTTGCTCCCGTCGTGCAGCAGGTCCCGGAACGCCTCGTCCCGGTCCGCGACGACACCGGCCGCCGCGAGGGCATCCGCGAGGTGGGGTCGGCCGAGGGTCGCTCCCGGGGCCAGCTGCGCTCGGACCCCCTCGACGGACACCGGTATGCCGTCCGCAGCCATCCGCTCGACCATCCGGTCCATGCGCGACACCCGGCTGTCCCGGGCCCGGGCGAGCTCGATGACGAGTCGGGGGTCGTCCGGGTTCGGCAGGTAGCCCAGCAGGTGGATGCTCCGGTGGGCCCGGCTGCACGAGATCTCGATGCCGCGCACGAGCCGGATCCCCTCACGGACGGCGGCACCGACAGCCTCTTCCCAGCCGGCGGTCGTGTCGTGGTCGGTCAGGGCGACCATCCCCAGCTTCGCCTTCTTGGACGCCGCGATGACGTCGGCCGGAGACTGGGTGCCGTCGCTCGCGGTCGAGTGCGTGTGCAGGTCGATCCTCACGCTCCGTACCCTAAGCGCGACGCTCCACGGATCGGGCCGCCTCGAGCTTGGGCCGAGCGTGTCCCGGCAACGTGACAACCTTTCGGACCGGACGCCCGTACCAAGGGCGTCCGGTTCGATGGTGGAGAGACGAGGTGGTGTCGTGGGCAGGCGTGACGACGGGTCGTTCGACGAGTTCATGCGGTCGAGCTCCCCGCGGCTGCTGCGGCTGGCGTGGCTGCTCACGGGCGGCGCCTCGAGCGCCGAGGACCTCGTCCAGGAGACCTTGGAGCGCGTCTACCTGGCCTGGCCGCGGATCGAGTCCGGGGGCACCCACAACTACGCGCGTCGCGTCCTCGTCAACCTCCACACGGACTCGCACCGTCGCCGCTGGCGCGAGGACCTCACCTCCGAGGTCCCGGAGTGCGGGCGCGCCGACCGCTCCGAGCAGGTGGTGCTCGCCGACCAGCTCACCGCCGCGCTCGCCCAGCTGCCCGTGCGGGAACGACAGTGCGTCGTCCTGCGCCACCACGTCGACCTCTCCGAGCGCGAGGTCGCCGACACCCTCAACGTCAGCACCGGGACCGTGAAGTCCTCGACGTCCCGCGGCCTCGCCCGCCTGCGCACGCTGCTCGTCCCCGAAGGAGACCGTCATGTCTGACCCGATCCTCGAGCTCCTCGCCGCTCCGCCGAACCCGTCCATGTCCGTCGACGAGGACGCGGTGCACGCCGGCGGTCGGCGCCGTCTGCGACGACGGACGTTGCGCCGCACCGGTATCGGTCTCGTGGGGGTCGTCGGTGCCGCGGCCATCGCCTTCAGCACGCTGGGGTCGGGAGTGGGGGGCGAAGCCCTCCCGGCCGGCCCTTCACCCATCACCGCGTCAACCGGTTTCCGAGCGTCCGCAGAGCTCCTCGGGGGCCGGTATGCCGTCGAGGTCGTCCCGGACGCACCGTCCGGTCAGCCGAACGTCATCTTCCACTCGGTGACGAACGGTGAGCGTCAGCAGCTCGCCGGCTCGGACGCCAGCCCGGACGTCGTCTCGATGGGTACGGGTTCGGGCGCCGACGGCGTCATGCTCGGCACCGCGCCCGCCGACGCCACCGCCTTCCTCACCATCGTGCGGGATGGCAGCGGTTCGGGCGGGCAACAGTGGGACGACCAGCCGCTGCCCGGCACCGGCTACCAGGCCGTGGCCCTGCGGTTCGACGACCCGAAGGACGTCGACTCCTACGTCGACACGGTGTGGACCAACGCCGACGGCGAGGTCCGCACCGCCACGGGATCGCTCCTGCCGAGTGTCCCGATCAGCGCCACCGGGGACCGGTTCTTCGTCGCCCGCGACGCGAACGTCATGGGCGTCTTCATGGCCGACGGCAGCGGCGGCTCGACACGTCCGCTGAGCAAGGAGGCCACCACGACGATGGGTTACGGCGAGAAGCCCGACGGGGGCGACTGGACGTGGAGATCGATCACCCTGCTCCCCAGGGGGGCGACGGACGTCAGCTTCACTTCGGACGCGATGACAGTGGTTGCTGGCACCACCCTGACTCTCAAGGCAACCGGTGAGGTGGTGACGTGGTCCGACATGTCGTCCCCCGGCAACGGGCCAGGACCACGCGTGACGAAGGTGAGCTGGACCGACGAGGCGGGCACCCGGCATACGGACGCCGTGAAGTGAGGTCTGCCTGACGGGACTCAAACGACGAGGTGCGCGTAGGGGTCGGGACGCTCGGACTCGCTGCGCAGGATGCAGAACTCGTTGCCCTCGGGGTCGAGCAGCGTCACCCAGCCCGACCCGGCCGGGCGACCCGGGAGGTCGCGCAGGTCCTGGTGCAGCGTCGCGCCGTGGGCGAGGAGCCGCTCGACCTCCTCGTCGCGGGTGCGGTCGGTCGGCGTGAGGTCGAAGTGCAGGCGGTTCTTGACCGACTTGCCCTCCGGGACCTCGATGAAGAGCACCCGCTGGCGACCGTCCGGGCTGAAGATCATGCACTCGTCGTGACCGGGGAGGTTCGGGTCCTTCGGGTCCTGCGACCAGCCGAGCACCTCGGACCACCAGTGGGACTGGTCGTGCGCGTTGCGGGAGTCGACGGAGGTGTGCGAGATGCGTGACGTCATGGACGCCACCCTGTCAGGCGTGGCTCAGTCGGTGCCAGCGGATTGCGGTGCGTCGGCGCCGGGCCAGTTCTTGTCCGGCTGCGGCGTGGGGCGCCCCGGCTGCTCGCCGCCGCGCGCCTGCAGGTAGCTGTCCTTCGGCACCATGACCTTGCGGCGGAAGATGCAGACGACCTTGCCGTCCTGGTTGTAGCCGATGGTCTCGACGTGCACGACGCCACGGTCGTCCTTGGAGCTGGACTCCCACTTGTCGAGGACGCGGGTCTCGCCGTAGAGGGTGTCGCCGTGGAACGTCGGCGCGACGTGGCGCAGGCTCTCGATCTCGAGGTTGGCGATCGCCTTGCCGCTGACGTCGGGGACGCTCATCCCGAGCAGGATCGAGTAGACGTAGTTGCCCACGACGACGTTCTTGCCGAACTGCGTCGTCTCCTCGGCGTAGTTGGTGTCGAGGTGGAGCGGGTGGTGGTTCATGGTCAACAGGCAGAACATGTGGTCGTCGAACTCGGTGACCGTCTTCCCGGGCCAGTGCTTGTAGGTCGCTCCGACCTCGAACTCTTCGTAGCTGCGTCCGAACTGCATGCCGCCCATCCTTGCCTGCCGCGCGCCACGACACCTCCCGTATGCCGCGTGCGTTCCCTCACAGCCCCCGGGTCGCTCGTCGATCTCGACCACCGATGACGCGGAAGCCGTCGAAGGACGCGGCAATATCCGCGTCACCCCACGACTTCCGCGACTTGGCTCGGGCCTGTGGATGACCTCACGGCTCCGAGGCCGATCTCGGCCAGCATGGCGCGATGGATCCACGACTCCGCGCCGTCGCCGAGCATCAGGGCGGCGCCTTCACCTCGTCGGACGCCGCCCGCGTGGACGTGGGTGAGTCGGCACTGCGCCACCTCACGCGACGTGGTGAAGTCGTCCACGTGCGGCGAGGCGCCTATGTGCTCGCCGACGTGTGGGCGTCCGCAACGCCCGAGGGCCGTCTGGCCCTGCGGACCATCGCCGTGCTGCGCACACGCCCGGCAGCGCTGACCGCGAAGGACCACGTCCCGGCTCCCGACGCCGCGACTCCCGACGCCGCGTCTCACCAAGCCGCCCTGGCGCTGACGACCTCCCTCTCCACGGGGTTCGTCTCGACATCGTGGACGTCCTGTCCTCCGTGAGCCGGGTCCGTCTGTCGTCCGGGCTGCGCACCCAGCCCGGTGCTCACCCGCGGGTCACCGTGCGAGGTGTCAGCTCCGTGACGATTCCCGTCGCCATCGCCCAGGTGCTGCAGCGCTGCGGGCTGGTGGCTGCCCTCGTCCCCCTGGACGCGGCCCTGCGCAGGAAGCGTTGCACGCTCGAGCAGGTGGGGTCCGCCCTTCGCGACATCGTCGGTGAGAACTCTTCGTCGGCAAAGAGGCTTGCTCGAGCTCGCGGACCCGAGGTGCGACTCCGTGGGTGAGACCCGCACGCGTCTGCTCCTTCACGACCTCGGCTACTCCGCCCTCAGCCAGATCTCCATTCATGACGAGCACGACACCTTCGTCGCCAAGGTGGACTTCCTCGTCGGCCGGCGGGTGGTGGTCGAGTTCGACGGGCTGCTGAAGCACGACGGAGCTGACGGGAGGGCCGCCCTCGTTCGCGAGAAGCGTCGCGAGGACCGGCTGCGGGCGCTGGGCTACGTGCTCGTCCGGCTGACGTGGGCCGACCTCGACCGGCCGGATCACGTGGCCCGCATGATGCAGCGAGCCATGGCGCAGGCACGGGCCAACGTCGGCTGACACACGGTGGCGCGGAACCCGTGAGGTGACGCGGCAATATCGGCATCACCTCACGACTTCCGCGTCATGCGGCGGACGGTGCGCGGGCAGCCAACGTCCGCGTCATGCGGCGGGCGATCCCCAGATTTCCCGCGTCATAGGGTGGCCGCCATGGCGGACTTCATCGGAGCAGTCGACCAGGGCACGACGAGCACGAGGTTCATGGTCTTCGACCACGACGGCGCCGAGGTGGCGCGCCACCAGCTCGAGCACCAGCAGATCCTCCCCCGCGCGGGCTGGGTCGAGCACAACCCGCTGGAGATCTGGGACCGCACCCAGACGGTCATCGGCAGCGCCCTCACCGCCGCCGGACTCGCGAGCAGCGACCTCGCCGCCATCGGCATCACGAACCAGCGCGAGACGGCCATCGTCTGGGACCGCCGCACCGGCCGCCCGTTTCACAACGCCATCGTCTGGCAGGACACCCGAACCGACTCGATCGCCAAGGCCCTCGACGCCGACGAGCGCGGGCGGACGATCCGGCACAAGGCCGGCCTGCCTCCGGCGACCTACTTCTCGGCGGGCAAGGTCCAGTGGATCCTCGAGAACGTCGACGGCGTGCGTGAGGCCGCCGAGCGCGGAGACGCGCTCTTCGGCACCCTCGACACGTGGCTCGTCTGGAACCTCACCGGCGGACCGCGCGGCGGCATCCACGCCACCGACGTCACCAATGCCAGCCGCACGATGCTCATGGACCTCACGACCCTCGACTGGGACGACGAGCTCCTCGGCTTCTTCGGGATCCCGCGCGCGATGCTGCCGGAGATCCACGCGAGCAGTGACGACACGGCATACGGGACGACGTCCGGGGAGCGGGGCAGCTCGAAGGTGCCGATCACCGGCGTCCTGGGCGACCAGCAGGCCGCGACCGTCGGGCAGGTCTGCTTCGAGCCCGGCGAGGCCAAGAACACCTACGGCACCGGCAACTTCCTCCTGCTCAACACCGGCACCGAGCTCGTCCGCAGCGAGAACGGCCTGCTCACCACGGTCGCCTACCAGTTCGGTTCTGCCGCACCGGTGTACGCACTCGAGGGCTCCATCGCCGTGACCGGCAGTGCGGTCCAGTGGCTGCGTGACCAGCTCGGCATCATCTCGGGCGCGTCCGAGATCGAAGGGCTGGCGGCGCAGGTCGACGACACCGGCGGGGTCTACTTCGTGCCGGCGTTCAGCGGGCTCTTCGCGCCGTACTGGCGCAGCGACGCCCGCGGCGCGATCGTCGGGCTGTCCCGGTTCAACACCAACGCCCACCTGGCGCGGGCGACCCTCGAAGCCATCTGCTACCAGTCGCGCGACGTCGTCGACGCCATGGCCGCCGACTCGGGCGTCACCCTGACCACGCTCAAGGTCGACGGCGGGGTCACCGCCAACCGCCTCTGCATGCAGCTCCAGGCCGACATCCTCGGCGTGCCCGTGAGCAAGCCGGTGGTCGCCGAGACGACGGCACTCGGAGCGGCGTATGCCGCGGGGCTGGCGACCGGCTTCTGGTCCGGTACCGAGGAGCTCCGGAGCAAATGGGCCGAGGCCGAGCGGTGGGAGCCGCAGTGGTCCGACGAGCAGCGACGCGACGGGTATGCCGGGTGGCGCAAAGCGGTCGAGCGCACCCTCGACTGGGTCGACGTCGACTGAGCCGGCCGGCTACTCCGGTGCGAGGGGCTGGGCCAGGGCGTCGTAGACGATCCGCGACAGGCCGTTGATCGTCTCCTTGCCGTAGCGGAAGCCCTCGGGGCTGCGGGTGAGGATGGCCATCGTGTGACTGCGGCCGTTGCCGAGGACCCGCCCGATCGAGTTGAGCCGGTAGCCGTCGGGCAGTGGCCCCCACCCGTTCTTGGTCTCGGTGTAGGCGCTCGACGGCAGCGGCGGGTCGGCGACACCCCACCTCTGGCCGGGGACGACACCCGACATGAGGTGGCGGATGTAGGCCCGGTGGCCCGCGTGGATGACCGGCGTGCCGGTGACGACGGCGTCGACGACGGTCACGAGGTCGGAGGGTGTCGTCGTGCTGTAGCCCCACCACGTGTCGGAGCCGGCCGGGCCCCCGCCACGGACCGTCGTGGCCTTGAGCCCGAGGAGCTCGGCGGCTCGCTGGACGTTGGCGGTGTCGACCCACGAGAGCAGGGCGTCGGTGGCCGCATTGTCGCTCGACTGGATCATCCGGCGGGCCTGGGAGTGCTGGGTCTCGGTGAACGGCTCACCGGTGTCCTGGCTGTGCTTGAGGCAGGCCACGAGGATGAGGACCTTGATCGTGCTCAGCGACTCGTTCTCGAACTCGCGCCAGGCAAAGCGCCCACCGGTGCGCAGGTCGTGGACGACGAGCCCCATCGTCCCGCCCCGGTCCGCACGGTGCGCGTCCAGCCTGGCCGCGAGCGCTGCGCGGTCGAGCGTGGGGAGGGCCTGGGCGGCGAGGACAGGCGCGGGGGACACACCCGGAGCCCCGAGCGTCGCCAAGCCGCGGCCGGACAGTCCTGACGCGAACCACGCCGGCACCCCCACCGCGGCACCGGCGAGGGCCGACTCGACGAGGAGCCGACGGGTCATCGCGCGGGAGGCGGGCATGAACAGAGAGTAGGCGGAGGCCGCCACCTATGCTCATTTCCGTGACCCTCTCCCCCGCGGCACGTGCATCCACCCTCGAGCGGCTCCGCTCCGGCGAGGAGCTCGACGTCCTCGTCGTGGGCGGCGGTGTCGTCGGCTGCGGCGCCGCCCTGGACGCTGTCACCCGCGGCCTCTCGACCGGACTCATCGAGGCGCGCGACTACGCCAGCGGCACGAGCTCGCGCTCGAGCAAGCTCATCCACGGCGGCCTGCGCTACCTCGAGATGCTCGACTTCGGGCTGGTCCACGAGGCCCTTCAGGAGCGACGCCTGCTGCTGACCACCATCGCCCCACACCTCGTGCGCCCCGTGCCGTTCATGTACCCGCTGAGCAAGCCCGCGTGGGAACGCTTCTACGTCGGGTCGGGCATCGCGCTCTACGACGGGCTCGCGTTCGGGGTGCGACAGACGGCCGGCCTGCCCCGCCACCGACACCTCGGCAAGAAGGCCGCCCTGCGGCTCATGCCGAGCCTGCGGCCCGATGCCCTCACCGGCGCGATCCAGTACCACGACGCACAGGTCGACGACGCCCGCTTCGTCCTCGAGCTGGCGCGGACCGCCGCGATGCACGGCGCGCACGTCGTCAACCGGGTGGCCGCCATCGGCCTGCTCCGAGCGGACGACGGTGAGGACGTCGTCGGCGTCCGCGCCCGCGACAACCACACCGGCGAGGAGTTCGACATCCGGGCCCGCCGGGTCATCGCCGCCGCCGGCGTCTGGACCGACGAGATCCAGGCGATGGTCGGCGCGGACGGACCGCTCAAGGTGCGCTCGAGCAAGGGCATCCACCTCGTCGTCCCGCGTGACCGCATCACCTCCGAGACGGGCGTGATCCTGCGCACCGACAAGTCCGTCCTCTTCATCATCCCGTGGGACGAGCACTGGATCATCGGCACGACCGACACCGACTGGACCCTCGACAAGGCGCATCCCGCCGCCACCTCCGCCGACATCGACTACCTCCTCGAGACGGTCAACTCGGTCCTCGTCACCCCGCTCTCGCGCGACGACATCGACGGCGTGTATGCCGGCCTGCGCCCCCTGATCTCCGGCGACGAGTCGGACGAGACGACCAAGCTCTCGCGTGAGCACGTCGTGGCTACACCGGTCCCGGGCCTCACCCTCATCGCCGGCGGCAAGTACACGACCTACCGGATCATGGCCAAGGACGCGGTCGACGAGGCCGTCAAGGACCTCGGCGTCGAGGTGGCGCCCTCGTCCACGGACAAGGTGCCGCTGGCAGGCGCCGTCGGCTGGGAGTGGCTCAGCGAGCGCCCGCAGATCCTCGCCCGTTCGGCCGGGGTCGAGCAGGAGCACGTCGAGACCCTCCTCGAGCGCTACGGCACGCTGACCAAGGAGATCATCGCGCTCATCAACGCCCAGCCCGACCTCGGCGAGCTCCTCCCCGGTGGCGAGACCCACCTGCGCGCCGAGATCGTCTACGCCGCCGCCTGCGAGGGCGCGATGCACCTCACCGACATCCTCACCCGGCGCACCCGCATCTCGATCGAGGCACGCGACCGTGGCCTCACCGCGGCGCCCTACGCGGCCGCCCTCGCCGCGCCGATCCTCGGCTGGGACGACGCCCGGGTCGCGCAGGAGATCGACATCTACCACCGCCGGGTCGAGGCCGAGATGTCGAGCCAGATGATGCCCGACGACGAGAGCGCCGACCAGGCACGCCGGCTCGCCCCCGACGCCGCCCTCTGACCGAGGTCAGCGACCCGCGAGCTCCAGCGGCGGGCCGTGGTGGGTGCACCAGCCGATGACGTCGTCGTCGACCTCCACCTGCGGCCGCCACGAACCGGTCGTCGGCAGCGGGTCCGGGTCCTCGAGCGCGACCCGCACGAGCGGCATCCGCGGTCGCGCCTCCTCGACGGTGGCCAGCATCGCGGTGTACTCCTGCGGCGGCCAGTACATCCGGGTGATCGAGTGCCACACCACAGTGAGCACGTCGTCGCCCACGGGCTCCGCGAGCTGCGCCCGGACCCACTCGGCCGCACCACCACGGTCGACGGCGACCTGGGTCTCCCGAAGCGTCGCGAGCGCCGCGACGAGACGACCGTCGCGCTCGGGCATGTGCGGCCAGACGAACGACCGCAGGTACGCCTCGCCCTCCGCGCCCGTCGCATCGAACGGGTCGAGGTCGCACCCGCGCCGCTCGACCACCTCGAACTCGACCGGAGCGAATTCCGGTGCGCCACAACCGTCGAGGACCAAGTGCGCGTCGGCAGGTCCAGCACTCCACCCGTCCCCGACGAACCGGAACCGGTCCACGAGAAGGTTGAGGCCCGCAGATGCGCCCGGCTCCAGCAACCGCACTCGGCGAAGACCGCTGCGCCGCACCGCTTCCGACAGGCCGGCGAGCAGCGCCAGCGAGCGTCCCACCTCGTTGGTCTGTGGGGCGACGTCGAGGGAGGTCCGCAGCTCCGCCACGTGCGCACGCAGGACGGGCTCGAGAGCCGGCCACACGGCATACGGATCCGCCGTCCCACCGACGGACGGATAGAAGCGCGCCAGCTCCGGCGCGTCGCCACGCAGCACGATCCGGTGGATGCCGGCGAGCAGCCGCAGCTGCACCATGTCGCCGGCCGGCGCGTCCTCGCGCCCCGCGAGGATGTCGCGGACGACGCCACCGGAGTCCCAGTCGTCGGCCAGCGCGCGCACGAGCACGCCGTAGAGGTGGTCGGTGCTCCCGTCGAAGTGGCTGCGCATCCGCTCGACCACGGTGGCTCCGTCGTAGGCACTCACGCGTGACACGATAGAGCGGTGAGCGAAGAGCAGAAGCAGGCAGAGAACCGGGCCCGTCCGACCACCGAGGAGTTCCGCGGCTTCGTCCGTGAGGACTGGGCGGAGCGCCGCCCGCAGGCCGACGCACAGTCTCCTGCGGCCCCGTATGCCGCGGCGCGCCGCGAGGCGGTCAGCGCCGCCTTCCCGGGTGACCGGCTCGTCGTTCCGGCCGGTGGGCTCAAGGTCCGCAGCAACGACACCGACTACGTCTTCCGCCCGCACAGCGCGTTCGCCCACCTCACCGGTCTCGGCGCAGACCGTGAGCCCGACGCCGTCCTCGTCCTCGAGCCGACCGCCGACGGCCACGACACGGTCCTCTACTTCCGCCCCCTCGGCGAGCGCGACAGCGACGAGTTCTTCGCCGACGCCCGCTACGGCGAGTTCTGGGTCGGTGCCCGGCCCAGCCTGGCAGACATCGAGCTCGAGCTCGGCCTCACAGCACGTCACATCGACGAGTTCGAGGCGGCTGTCGCCAAGGACGCCGGTGAGGTCACGGTGCGCCTCGTGCGCGACGCCGACCGCGAGCTCTCGGCCGCCCTCGACGCTGCCCGCGTCGAGAACGGCGCCGAGCGCGAGTCGCTCACCGAGCAGGATGACGCCCTCGCCCACGCCCTGTCCACCCTGCGCCTCATCAAGGACGACTACGAGATCGAGCAGATGCGCGAGGCGGTCGCCGCCACCCACGTCGGCTTCGAGGCCGTCATCGCCGAGCTCGAGACCGCTGTCGAGGTCGGGCGTGGTGAGCGCTGGATCGAGGGGGTCTTCGGGCTGCACGCCCGCCACCAGGGCAACGGCGTCGGCTACGACTCCATCGCCGCGTCCGGCGACCACGCCAACACGCTGCACTGGATCAAGAACACCGGTGACGTCGCGGACGGTGACCTCGTCCTGCTCGACGCCGGAGTCGAGGTCGACTCGCTCTTCACCGCCGACATCACGCGGACCCTGCCCGTGGGCGGGACGTTCACGGACGCGCAGCGCGAGATCTACGACGCCGTGTATGCCGCGCAGGAGGCGGGCATCGCCGCCGCGAAGCCGGGTGCCAAGTTCTCCGACATCCACGCCGCCGCCATCCGGGTCATCGCCGAGCACCTGCACGCCTGGGGTCTCCTGCCCGAGGGCGTGAGCGTCGAGGACACCCTCGACACCGAGCACGGCCAGTACCACCGGCGTTGGATGGTCCACGGCACCTCGCACCACCTCGGTCTCGACGTCCACGACTGCGCCCTCGCGACCCGCGCCGAGTACATGGACGCCGAGCTCCAGCCGGGCATGGTCCTCACGGTCGAGCCCGGCCTCTACTTCAAGGCCGACGACCTCAAGGTGCCCGAGCGCTTCCGCGGCATCGGCGTGCGCATCGAGGACGACATCGTCATCACCGCCGACGGCAACGAGAACCTCTCGGCCGCGATGCCGCGCAGCAGCGCCGACGTCGAGGCCTGGATCGCGGACATCCGCGAGGAGAACGCCTGAGCGACTGGTCGCCGGCGCTGGCCCGATGGGTCAGCGCCGGTTGACGACGTCCAGCGCGAGGGCGTGTGTCACGCCCTCCGCCTGGGCCGCCTTGGCACCCATCTCGAGGATCATCGGCACGAGCTGGTCCGGCTTGGGGAAGTCGTCCGGCAGTGCCGAGTTGTATGCCGTGTGCGCCTCGAGCGACTCGACCGCCACCGCGACCCGGTCGGAGACGTCGACGTAGTGCGTCGGGCGTGAGCTGCCCGCGAACGCGAGGACCTTGACGCTCCACGGGTCGAAGCCCTCGTCGACGAGCTCGGGGAAGATCCACCGGTTGCCGGCGTCGGCGACAGCGTCGACCGTGGCGAGGCCCACGGCCCGGTGGTCAGCCTGGTTGAGCATGCCGGCGACGAACCGGTCGCCGTAGTCGCCGGTGACGACGAGGTCGGGGCGACGTCGACGGATCTCGCGCGCGATGTCGCGTCGCAGGTCCAGGCCGTACTCGACGATGCCGTCGCGGTGCGTGCCGAAGTCGACCTCCGTCACGCCGACGACCGCAGCGCTGGCCCGCTCCTCGGCCTCGCGAACCGGTCCGGCCTCGCCGGGCGACATCGTGTCGATGCCGGCCTCCCCACGGGTGAGGAGGAAGTAGGTCACGGTCTTGCCGGCGTCGGTCCAGCGGGCCACTGCGGCGGCCGTGCCGTACTCGATGTCGTCGGGGTGCGCGACGACGCAGAGCACGGAGGAGAAGTCCTCCGGGAGCGCTTCGAGCGGGGGGCCGAAAGGTGCGTCCATGTCGCTCACGCTAGACCCGGCTCCACGCCGCAGGACTCAGTTCGGCGAAGCCGGCCCCTCGGTGGAGGCGGTCCGACGGGCCGCGTCCTGGAGGCGCTGGGCCTCGGCCTGCATCGCCGCCATCGGGTCCATCTTGGCGATGAGCTCCCGGCCGCGAGCGGCGTTCTTGTGCTCGGTGAGCACCTCGTACTTGGTCGCGACGACCTGGGTGACCGAGGTGAAGTCGCGCTGGCCGCCGGTGAAGGAATAGCCGACGAACGCCCAGATCGCGCCGAACACCGAACCGAAGACGACGGTCGCGAGCACCGACGTCCACGAGAAGCCGCTGGTGTCGAACAGCGCGAAGATCAGCCCGATGAGCAGACCAAGCCACGCGCCGGAGAGCAGGCCGCCGAGGAGGATGCGGCCACGCGTCAGTCGACCGGTGACCCGCTCGAGCTGCTTGAGGTCGGTGCCGACGATGAGGACGCTCTCGACGGGGAACTCATGGTCGGACAGGTAGTCGACGACCTTCTGGGCCGAGGCGTAGCTGTCGTGGACCCCGAGGGACATCGGGTAGTCGAGGGACATCATGCTCGCCGCAGCAGCCCCGAGGCCGCGAGTCGGTTGGGTGCTCATGCCCCCAGTTTCGCACCCCGGACTGGACGCGGGTTGACAGCCCGCTGACCGGCATACCAAGGCGACGCCGATGACGCGGAAATCGGCGCACGACGTGGATATCTCCGCGTCACGTGACGACTTCCGCGTCACGGGCCGCAGGTGCGACGAGGTACGCACGTCGAGCCCGCTGGCCGGCATACGAGAGCGGTGGCTCAGCGCTTGAGCGCGTACTCCTCGAGGAGGCGGCGCCCGATGATCATCTTCTGGATCTCGGCGGTGCCCTCACCGATGAGCAGCATCGGCGCCTCGCGGTAGAGGCGCTCGATCTCGTACTCCTTGGAGTAGCCGTAGCCACCGTGGATCCGGAACGACTGCTCGACGACGTCGGCGCAGTACTCGGCCGCGAGGTACTTCGCCATCCCGGCCTCGAGGTCGTTGCGCTGGCCCGAGTCCTTGATCCGCGCGGCCTTGACCATCATCTGGTGCGCGGCCTCGACCTTGGTCGCCATGTCGGCGAGGCGGAACATGATCGCCTGGTGCTGGGCGATCTGCTTGCCGAACGTCTCACGCTGCTGGGCGTAGGTGATGCCCAGCTCGAACGCCCGACGCGACAGCCCACAGGCCCGCGCGGCGACGTTGACGCGGCCGACCTCGACACCGTCCATCATCTGGTAGAAGCCCTTGCCGGGCACGCCGCCGAGGATCTGGGCGGAGGTCGTCTCGTGGCCCTCGAGCACGAGCTCGGTCGTGTCGACGCCCTTGTAGCCCATCTTCTCGATCTTGCCGGGCACGGTGACGCCCTGCGCGGTCTGACCGAAGCCGGGCTCCTTCTCGACGAGGAAGGTGGTCATGTTCTTGTAGGGCGAGTCCGACTCACCGAGGTCGGTCTTGACGAGGACCGCGACGAGGTTGGCGCTCCCACCGTTGGTCAGCCACATCTTCTGCGCGTTGACGGTCCACTTCTGGTCCTCGCCCTCGCCCTCACCGGCCACGGCCTTGGACTTGATCGCGGCGACGTCCGAGCCCAGCCCCGGCTCCGACATCGAGAACGCACCCCGGACCTCACCGGTCGCCATCCGCGGCAGGTAGCGCTGCTTCTGCTCCTCGGTGCCGTGCTGCAGCAGCATGTACGCGACGATGAAGTGCGTGTTGATGATGCCGCTCACCGACATCCAGCCGCGCGCGATCTCCTCGACGCACAGCGCATAGGTCAGCAGCGACTCCCCCAGACCGCCGTACTCCTCGGGGATCATCAGCCCGAAGATCCCCATCTCCTTCATGCCCTCGACGATCTCCGTCGGGTACTCGTCCGCGTGCTCGAGGTCCTGCGCCACCGGGATGATCTGCTCCTCGACGAACTGCCGCACGAGCTTGATGAGCTCGCTCTGCTCGTCGGTGAGACCGTCGGTGCGCTGGAGCCGGGACATGTGTGAGCCACCTCTGTGATGGGGACGGGAAGACCTTTCGAAGTATGCCGTCCGCCCACCACCGCGCCCACCGATCCGGGATGTGAGTCCCCCCACCCGAGACGAAAGGAGCCGGCAGGTCGGGTGGGGTGCACCCGACCTGCCGGCTCCGCGCCGGGCTCGACTCAGGGCAGGTCGACGAAGGGCTCGAGGAACTCCCGGGCGCTCTCGGTGTCGAGCCGGTAGGCGACGTTGGTCGCGTAGCAGGGCGCGTCACCCGTGATCGTCGTCGCGGCCAGGACGAGCTCGCCGTCGAGCTCGACGAAGTTCGGGCCGCCCGAGTCTCCGTAGCAGGCGCCGCCGAGACCGCGCGAGGCGTTCATCGCCAGCCGGACCCACGTCGGGTTGATCGCGTTGAAGTCGACGAGCGCCTTGAGCCGCTCACCACCACCGGGGTGGGTGTGGCCGCCCGGCCCACGCAGGGCCTCGCTGGTGCCGTAGCCGACCGTCCACCACTCGGCGGCGTCCAGCGCGCGAGAACCCAGCTCGTCGAGCTGGCCCGCCGTGGGCAGCGAGGCCGGCGTGAAGTCCCACACGTCCTGCGGGTTCGTCTCCCAGTCCGCGAAGTCGACGACACCGATGTCGTGGCTGTCGGCGCTGGTCCCCGGGTAGGCCGAGTCCTGGTACGGCGTGCCCTCGACGATCCATCCCTGGTCGAGGAAGTACTGGGTCTTGGTCTCCAGGTAGGCCTGGAGGGCCGCCGGCTCGGTCGGTGCCGGGCCGTTGACGGCGTCGTAGTCGTCAAGCAGTCCCTGGACGTCCTGCTCCAGGCTGACGAAGTAGCGGTCGTCGGGAAGCCCGCCGGTCGTGCAGTGCGCTGCCGTCAGATAGGTGTCGTCGTCGATCATCGTCCCGCTGCAGTACCACCGGAATCGGTCCAGGTAGCCGTCTCCGTCGCGGTCGTAGAGACCGACGAAGGCGCCGACCTCGGTCCGCTCAGGAGCGGGGGCCGAGTTGTAGGTGTTGATCGCCGACGAGGGCGCGGCGGTGAGGAGGGCGAGCACGCCGGCGGCGAGCGCGGCGACGAGGGTGCGACGCATGGGCAGTTCCTTCCACAGGGGGACGGCGACGTGGTGTCGTCAGGGTTGAGGTTAGACACGAAAATTCGCTGGCGTCACCCCCTTCGGGGTGCCACGCTGGGACCGAGCCGCACGGCATACCCCGTCTGCGCGCCACGAGAGACCGAGAGAAAGGGAGGCGTGACATGTCCACGACTGTCCTGGGCCGAGCACGTGCCCACCCCCTTCACACCTCGGAGCTTTCGCATGACTTTTCACGAGACCGCGACGGAGTCGCCTCTCTTCGCCAGCAACACCTGCCCTGACACCCCGCCCGAAGGCGAGCGCTGGTCCTCCTGGGACGGCGCCATTCACGGGCCCAAACCCCGCCCCGACTGGGTCATCACCGCCCTCGGCGCCGTCGAGGAGGACCTCGGCGTCCTCAAGACGGGCAAGGAGGCCGACGTCCACCTGCTGCGACGGTGGCTGCCGGACGGGACCGACTCGCCGGCCGTCGAGTCACTCCTCGCGGCCAAGCGCTACCGCGGCGCCGAGAACCGCCTCTTCCACCGCGACAGCGGCTACCTCGACGGTCGCAGGGTGCGCAAGACCCGCGACATGAGGGCCATGCAGCGGCGCACGGAGTACGGGCGGGCGCTCATCGCCGGCCAGTGGGCCTTCGCCGAGTTCGAGGCGCTCGGGACGCTGTGGGAGATGGGCCTGCCCGTCCCCTACCCGGTCCAGCTCGACGAGGCCGAGATGCTCATGGAGTTCTTCGGCGACGGGCGGGCAGCCGCACCCCGGCTCGTCCAGACCCGACCGGAGCCGGACCTCCTCGCCGAGCTGTTCGAGCAGTTCCGGCACGTCGTGCTGACCCTCGCGCAGGAGGGCTGGGCGCACGGCGACCTGTCGCCCTACAACGCCCTCGTCCACGAGGACCGGCTCGTCGTCATCGACTGGCCGCAGATCGTCGACGTCGTCGGCAACCCGCACGGGTTCGAGTTCCTCGAGCGCGACGTGCGGGTCATGTGCGACTGGTTCGCCCGTCGCGGGCTCGACGTCGACGCGGACCTGGTGTTCGGGGACGTCGCGGCGACGGCGGCCGGCTCGACCTGGTGACGACGGCCGCCCGGCTGGCAGGCCCGGACGCGCAGAGAGGGCGCCGACCAGGTGGTCGGCGCCCTCGTGGCGCGGCAGCTCGGCGCGGGTCAGCGGCAGCTCAGTAGAGCCAGACCTTGCGGCCCATGTTGACCCAGCCACCGGCCCAGAGCATGTCCTGGGCGGCGGTGCTCACCCGGCAGCAGCCGTGCGACGCGGGGTACGGCGGGATGGACTGCGAGCCGTGGATGGCGAAGTCGCCGCGCCAGTAGGTCGGCCGCCACATCGACCCGAGCGAGCCGGTCTGCCACCCGTTGGACCAACGGTAGTAGATCGAGTAGCTGCCGGTGGGTGTGCGGGCCGTCTTCCAGGCGCCGCCGGAGTAGTAGCGCCCGCCGCTGCCGGTGCTCGTGTTGAGGGTGTAGAGGAGCGCGCCGTTGCTGACCACCATGAGGATCTGCTTGCCGATGTTGACCTCGATGGCCGTGCCCGAGGTGGTCTTCGGGCGGGGCTTGATGCCGGCGCGCAGCGCGTTCCAGGTGGCCGGGTCGACGACGCTGTCGCGCCGCAGGCCCGCCGTCTTCTGCACGGCCCACACGGCCTGCTGGGTGACGTGGCCGTAGCGACCGTCGGGCTTGCCGCACCAGTAGCCGAGATAGTTGAGGCGGTGCTGCAGGTTCTCAACCGCAGGACCCGTCGAGCCGTACTGGACCGTGCGCTCCGGCACCGGCATCGCCATGGCCTCGGTCATGGCGAGCGCACTGGCGCCCAGCACCCCGGCACCCAGACCCGCCGTGACCGCGGACCGGCGCGTGACCTCTCGACGCGTCGACTTCATGGTTCCCCTGCCCTTCACGATGCTCGCGTACCTCCACAGACGCGCGAGGGGACCCGAGGGTTGCTTCGCGGGGAGATGGGGGGATCCTACCGCCGGGCGACGATGACGTCGTGGGTCGCGAGCACCCGCTCGGCGATCTCGACGTGGAGGTTCTCGATCATCCGCCCGTTGTGGGTGACGACGCCGCTGCCGGCACCCGCCTCCCAGGCCTCGAGGATGCCCCGCGCCTCGGCCACCGCCTCGTCGCTCGGCGCGAAGGTCGCGTTGCACACCTCGACCTGGCCGGGGTGGATGAGGGTCTTGCCGTCGAAGCCGAAGTCACGGCCCTGGACGCACTCGGCCGCGAAGCCCTCGGCGTCCTTGACGTCGTTGTAGACCCCGTCGAGGATCGCGATGCCCGACTCGCGCGCTGCGAGCAGGGAGAGCTGGAGGGCCGTGACGAGCGGACCGCGCCCGGGGACGTGGTCGGCCCGCAGCTCCTTGACGAGGTCGTTGGTGCCCATGACGAGGACGGCCAGCCGGGGCGAGGCGGCGGCGATCTCGCGGACGTTGAAGATCGCCTCAGGCGTCTCGATCATCGCCCAGAGCTTCGTGCGCTCGGGCGCCCCGGAGGACTCCAGCGCCGCGACGAGCGAGCGGACCTCGTCCGCGGAGCCGACCTTGGGGACGACGATGCCGTCCGGTCCCGCGGCGGCGGCCGCGGCGAGGTCGGCGTCGTGCCACTGGGTGCCGATGCCGTTGACCCGGATCGTCACCTCGCGTTTGCCGTAGTCACCCGATGCCGCTGCGGCACAGGCGTTCTCGCGAGCCGACTCCTTGGCGTCGGGCGCCACCGCGTCCTCGAGGTCGAGGATGAGCGCGTCGACGGCGAGGGCCTTGGCCTTCTCGAGGGCACGCTCGTTCGAGCTCGGCATGTAGAGCACCGAACGACGAGGCGTGTATGCCGTGTGCTCCCCCATCAGGACGCCTCACCTTCCGTGGAAGGTGCGTCCACGGCATACAGGGCCGCGAGCTCCGGGTCGCTCGCGCTGAGTCGCTCGGCGAGCTCGAGGATGACGAGGCACTGCTTGAGCGAGGCGTCGTCCTCCATCTTGCCGTCGAGCATGACGGCGCCGGTCCCGTCGCCCATGGCCTCCTTGACCCTACGGGCGTGGGCGACGTCGGCGGCGGACGGGCTGAAGACGCGCTTGGCGATGTCGATCTGCACCGGGTGCAGCGACCACGTGCCGACGCAGCCGAGGAGAAAGGCGTTGCGGAACTGGTCCTCGCAGGCGACGACGTCCTTGATGTCCCCGAACGGCCCGTAGTACGGGAAGATCCCGTGCATCGCGCAGGCGTCGACCATCCGCGCGATCGTGTAGTGCCAGAGATCCTGCTGGTAGGTCGTGCGCTCCGCAGTGATCGGGTCGACGCCCTCACCGAGGTCGGTCGCCGGGTCCTGGCGCACGAGGTAGCCCGGGTGGCCGCCACCCACCCGCGTGGTCTTCATCCGGCGGTCGGCGGCGAGGTCGGCCGGCCCGAGGCTGATGCCCTGCATGCGCGGCGACGCGCCGGCGATCGCCTCGACGTTGGCCATCCCGCGCGCCGTCTCGAGGATCGCGTGCACGAGGATCGGTCGGGTGAGCCCGGCGCGTGCCTCGAGCTGGGCGAGGAGGCGGTCGACGTAGTGGATGTCCTCGGGCCCCTGGACCTTGGGCACCATGATGACGTCGAGCTTGTCCCCGATCTCGGTGACGAGAGTGACGAGGTCGTCGAGGACCCACGGGCTGTCGAGGCTGTTGACCCTCGTCCAGAGCTGGGTGCTGTCACCGAAGTCGGTCGCCTTCGCGATGTCGACGAGCCCCTCGCGGGCGGCTTCCTTGCGGTCGGCCTTGACGGCGTCCTCGAGGTTGCCGAGGAGGACGTCGACGGTGCCCACCATGCCGGGGACCTTGGCGGCCATCTTCTCGTTGCTCGGGTCGAAGAAGTGGATCATCCGGCTGGGGCGGGCCGGCACCTCGCGCACCGGCGCCGGGGCACCGACCGCGAGGGGGCCGAAGAAGTCCTTGGGTGAGCGCATGGTGCCGGACGCTAGCAGTGCGCGCACCGGCGGCGTTATGAGACAGTTCACGCCGTGAGCGGCTCCCCGGAGACACCCTCCCCCGTCAACGTCACGCGCCTCCTCGCCGAGGCGGCGAGCAAGTCCGGCGTGATGTGGGTCGAGGTGCCCGGCAGGAGCACCCACGCCGTCTGGTTCGTGTGGCACGACGACGAGGATCCGCGGGGTGCCGGCCCGGCGGCATACGTCGTCTCCGGCATCGGGGAGCAGACCCTGCCGCACCTGCCGGCCGACGTCGGTGTCGTCTTCCGAAGCAAGGACACCGGCGCCCGGCTGCTCACCCTCAGCGCGACCGCGCGAGAGCTCGACCCGACGACGCCGGAGTGGGAGCGAGCCGCCGAGCTGCTGCGCGCCGAACGGCTCAACGCCACCGGCGACGTGCTCGCCCGCTGGCGCGAGGGCGCCACGATCCACGTCATCACCCCGCGCGGCCGCCCCGACGAGTCACCCGGCTCGTATGCCGGCGACGCGGGCCGGGTCACGGTCACCCCGTCGCGCGGCACGACCGCGCGCTGGCGCCCGTGGCACTGGCGCGGACGCGGCCGGAAGTAGCCGGGCCGGGCACGTGGGAGCGTGACACGCGGCGGGGGCGGCGGGCTCGCGAGCCGACCCGACTAGCCTGTCCGTGTGAGCACGAGCACCCGCGTCTTCGTCGGCAGACTGGCCGAGCTCGCCGTCTTCGACCCCTTGGGCGACCCGGTCGGCCGGGTCCGCGACGTCGTCATCACCTTCAGCGCCCAACGGACCCGGCCGCGCGTCATCGGTCTCGTCGTCGAGGTGCCCGGCCGCCGACGGGTCTTCGTGCCCATGACCCGCGTGACGTCGGTCGACGGCGGGCAGGTCATCACGACCGGCCTGGTCAACATGCGCCGCTTCGAGCAGCGCCCCAACGAGACCCTCGTCCTCGCCGAGCTCATCGAGCGCCGGGTCACCGCGCGCGACGAGAGCGGCGAGGTCGTCGAGGCCACCGTCGAGGACATCGGCCTCGAGCAGAACCACGCCCGCAGCTGGTCGGTCACCCGCGTCTTCGTCCGTCGCGCCTCCGCGCGCAGCTCGCTCACCCGGCTCGGTCGCCGCCGGGGCGAGACCTTCGTCGTGCCGGTCGAGGACGTGACCGGCCTGCGGGACTCCGCCGACGTGCAGAGTGCGGCCCGGCTCCTGGAGCACTACGAGGACCTCAAGCCGGCCGACCTCGCCGAGGCGATCCACGACCTCCCTGCCAAGCGCCGTGCCGAGGTCGCCGCGGCCCTCGCCGACGACCAGCTCGCCGACGTCCTCGAGGAGCTCCCCGAGGACGAGCAGGTCGCGATCATCGCCGGTCTCGGCAACGACCGCATCGCCGACGTCCTCCAGGCGATGGAGCCCGACGACGCGGCCGACCTCCTCGCCGAGCTGCCGACGGCGCGCCAGGAGGAGCTCCTCGAGCTCATGGAGCCCGACGAGGCCGCTGACCTGCGGCGGCTGCTCACCTACGACGAGAACACCGCCGGCGGCCTCATGACGACCGAGCCGGTCATCCTGGGCCCCGACGCCTCGATCGCCGAGGCGCTCGCCGTGGTGCGTCGCCAGGAGCTGTCGACGACCATGGCGTGCACCGTCTTCGTCTGCAGACCGCCGCTCGAGACCCCGACCGGCAAGTTCCTCGGCATGGTCCACATCCAGCGGCTGCTGCGCGAGCCCCCGCACGCGTCGATCGGCACCATCCTCGACAAGGACGTCGAGCCGGTCACGACCGACGCCACGACCGGCCAGGTAACGCGGCTGCTCGCCACCTACGACCTCGTCGCCCTCCCCGTCGTCGACGAGAACGGCCTGCTCGTCGGAGCGGTCACCGTCGACGACGTCCTCGACCACCTCCTGCCCGACGACTGGCGCGAGGACCGTCACGAGGTCACGACCTCATCGCACGAGGTGATCCCGCATGGCTGAGCGCCGCGACCGCGCGCCCCGCCTCGACCAGCCGCGTGAGGCGAGGCGCCAGTTCATCACCCGTCCGGAGGCGCTGACCGAGGAGGCTTTCGGCGTCCTCTCGGAGAAGTTCGCGCGCTACATGGGGACGGCCTACTTCCTCATCGGCATGACGTTCTTCGTGCTCGCCTGGGTCGTGTGGAACCTCGTGGCGCCCGTCGACTGGCGCTTCGACGAGTACCCCTTCATCTTCCTCACGCTCATGCTCAGCCTCCAGGCCTCGTATGCCGCCCCGCTCATCCTTCTCGCGCAGAACCGCCAGGCCGACCGCGACCGGGTCATGCTCGAGCAGGACCGCACTCGCGACGAGCGCAACCTCGCCGACACCGAGTTCCTCACCCGTGAGGTCGCGGCACTGCGGATCGCGATGCGTGACAACGCCACCCGTGACTTCGTCCGGGGCGAGCTGCGCGACCTGCTCGAGGAGATGGAGGAGCGGGGCCTGGTCATCGGCCGCCTCGCTACCGAGGAGCGTGACGCGTCAGACAGCCCCAAGGCCCGGACCGATGAGGGTGGATCGCCCGGCGCGACCTAGCATGGAGCAATGCCTGACACTGCTGCACCCGTGAGCGACGAGGCCCTGCGCGCCGCTCTCGCCACCGTCAACGACCCCGAGATCCGCAAGCCGATCACCGAGCTCGGCATGGTGGAGTCCGTCGAGTGCGACGACGCGGGCCGGGTCGCCGTCACCGTGCTGCTGACCATCGCCGGCTGCCCGCTCAAGGAGACGTTGACCAGGGAGACGACCGCAGCCCTCATGAAGGTCCCCGGCGTCACCTCGGTCGAGGTCACCCTCGGGGTGATGTCCGAGGAGCAGCGCGCCGAGCTGCGCACCAACCTGCGCGGCGGGGCAGCCGAGAAGGAGATCCCCTTCGCCAAGGCGGGCAGCCTCACCCGGGTCTATGCCGTCGCCTCCGGCAAGGGCGGCGTGGGCAAGTCCTCCGTCACCGCCAACCTCGCGGCCGCGCTCGCCGAGCAGGGCCTCAAGGTCGGCGTCGTCGACGCCGACATCTACGGCTTCTCGATCCCCCGCATGCTCGGGGTCGAGCAGCGCCCGACGCAGGTCGACGACATGATCCTGCCGCCGATCGCCTACGACGTGAAGGTCATCTCCATCGGCATGTTCGTGCCCGGCAACCAGCCGGTCGTGTGGCGTGGCCCGATGCTCCACCGAGCCCTCCAGCAGTTCCTCGCCGACGTGTTCTGGGGCGACCTCGACATCCTCCTGCTCGACCTGCCCCCGGGCACGGGCGACATCGCCATCTCGGTCGCCCAGCTCATCCCCGGCGCCGAGATCCTCGTCGTCACCACGCCGCAGCAGGCGGCCGCCGAGGTGGCCGAGCGCGCGGGAGCCATCGCCATCCAGACGCACCAGCGCGTCGCCGGTGTCATCGAGAACATGTCGTGGCTCGAGCTGCCCGACGGCACCCGTCAGGACATCTTCGGCACCGGGGGCGGGCAGGTCGTCGCCGACTCGCTCACCCGCAGCATCGGTGCCCCGGTGCCACTGCTGGGTCAGATCCCTCTCGACACCGCCCTGCGCATCGGCGCCGACCAGGGCAGCCCGGTCGTCCTCACCGACCCGACCTCACCGGCTGCTGTCGCGCTGCGCGGCATCGCCCGTGAGCTCGGCACGCGTTCGCGCGGTCTCGCCGGCCGCTCGCTCGGCCTCTCCCCCGCCGGCCGCTGACCCAGCCTCGTCGCGCCTCACCCGGTCGCGACGTCTTGCCCCACACCCACCACCTCAGCCGCGACATCGGCTGCTTCCGGTGGTCCCGGGGCAAGAAGTCCGGCTGAGGTGAGCGGTCAGGTGGCGTCGACGTCGTAGGGCGTCGGTCGCAGCGGGTCCCACCCGCGCGGCTCGGTCTGGATCCAGGGCTCGCCGCCGTCGGGCGACGCCTCGGTCACGTCGGGGTTCGTGCCCCCCGTCTTGAGGGTGGACGCAGCATCCTCGAGCGGCTCGATGAGCGCCTCGCGCACGATCCGGCGCGGGTCGTACTGGCGCGGGTCGTACTGGCGCCAGTTGATGTCCTGGTAGTCGGGCCCGAGCTGGTCCTTGAGCTGCCCCTTGGCGCCCTCGGCCATGACCCGCGCCTTCTTGATCATCTGGGCGAGCTTCTGGGCGTACTCGGGCAGCCGCTCCGGCCCGAGGACGAAGACAGCGATGAGGGCGAGGAGCACGATCTCCCAGCCGTTGATGCCGAACACGCGTCCTCCTGTGCGCGCCGCGGCGCGTCAGTCGCTCCTGCCCTGGAGGACCATCTTGACATCCCTCGGCTTGCCGTCCCGCACCACGGTCAGGGAGACGGTCGACCCGACGGGCTTGGACCGGATGGCGACCACCAGGGTGTCGGGGTCGGTCACGGGCCGTCCCTCGAAGGTGGTGATGACGTCACCCGCCTCGAGGCCGGCCTTGTCGGCGGGGCCGTTGGGCGTCACCGCCGGGGCCTGCTCGGTGTCCTCGCTGATCCTGACGCCCTCGCCCTGGTAGGTGCGGTCGAGGATGACGCCGATGACCGGGTGCTCCGCCTTGCCGGTGCGGATGAGCTGGTCCACGGTGATCTTGACCTGGGCGCTCGGGATCGCGAAGCCGACTCCGATGTTGCCGCTCTGGCCGCCGATGCTCGAGCCTGCGACTCGCGCGATGGCCGTGTTGATGCCGATGACACGGCCTTCCATGTCGAGCAGCGGACCACCGGAGTTGCCGGGGTTGATGGCGGCGTCGGTCTGGATGGCGTTGATGAACGACTGGTCGTCGGCCTCGCCGGGCGTCACCGGACGGTTGAGCGCGGAGACGATGCCCGTCGTCACGGTCGACTCGAGGCCGAGCGGGGCGCCGACGGCGATGACGGGGTCGCCGACGACGACCTTGTTGGAGTCGCCGAGCGGGAGCGGCTTGAGGTCGGTGCGCTCGACCCTGAGGACCGCGAGGTCGTAGGACACGTCTCGCCCGACGATCGTGGCCGGCGACTGCTTGCCGTTGGAGAGCACGACCGTGATCTCGCCACCCTCGGCGGCCGACGAGACGACGTGGTTGTTGGTGACGACGTGACCCTTGTCGTCGAGGACCCAGCCGGAGCCGGTGCCGTCGCCACCGGTCGCCTCGACCCTGATGGTCACGACGCTGGGGGTCGCTCCCGCCGCGATGTTGGCGACGCTGCCCTCGGGTCGCGTCGTCGCGCCGGCGCCGGGCTGCGGAGCCGACCCGTTCGCCGAGTCGCCGCCCAGGTCGAGCCCGTCGAAGCGGTCGGTGGCACCGATCCATCCGCCGAGGAGGCCGCCGCCGAGTCCGGCGAGCAGCGCAGCGAGGCCGGCGATGAGGAAGACCCCCAGCCACCCCGGACCGCCACGCGGGGTCGACGGAGCGGGAGGCGACGTCGCGGCATACGGGCGCGGAAGGGACGTCGCGGCATACGGGTCGTAGGCCGTGTGCCCACCCTGCGAGGCCCGCGAGTGATCCGTGGAGGTCGAGGCATAGGGGTCGTATGCCGTGTGCCCACCGCGCGAGGTCCGCGACGGCTCCGCACCGGAGTCGGACCACCATGTGGCGGGCTCGGGCTCGTCCTGCGGCGGGAGCAGAGGAGGCTGTCCGGGCGGAGGACCGAACGCCTGGGTCCGGTTGAGGTCGACCTCGGTCGTGTGCTGCGGGTCGACGCCTGGCGTCTCGCCGTCGGGGCGGTGCGGGCTGTCCTCGGTCATGTCCGAGATTCTGCCTCGCAGAGCTCGAGGTTCCGAACGGAGGTGCTGCTCGTCCAGCCGGTCGACACGGTGCGCACGCCGGTGGTCCCCGTCGGAGTGCTCGGAGTCCCCACGGCAGGGCGGACCGATGGTGTGGACCCGCCGACCGAGGTCACCGTCGTCGTGAGCGCACCGGAACCGGTGACGGTCAGCGACCAGGCGACGGCAGCCGTGGCGCCCGCGGCCGCCGTGGCCAGGGCAGCAGAGCGCAAGGGGCTGCGGTGCGCAGGCGGTGCCGACGGCGGCACCATCTCAAGTGGTGCGCGCTCGCTCGTCTGGGCCATGGCCGGTCCGGTCATCGACGAGGCGAGCGCGACGAGCTGGGCGTGAAGGCTGCCGGGCATCGAGGGGCACCCTGACGCGAGGAGCGACTGCAGCCGCCGCTCGCCCGCGACGGCGTGCTGGCAGCCCACGCACGAGATGAGGTGACGGTCCCACGCGTCGGTGCGCTGCGCCGAGAGCTGCCCCGACACGTAGTCGGGGATCTCGTCGAGACGACAGCGCACGGGACGCGACAGGGTGATCACACAGCACCTCGGGCAGGGGTGAGGAGGCCGGGGCGCAGGGAGGACGAGCTGGCGGCCGGAGCGTGGCGCACCTCGGGGGCGCGGTGCGCCAGTGCCTCGCGCAGCTGCGCGCGCCCGCGGTGGATGCGCGAGCGAACCGTGCCCAGCTTGATGTCGAGGGTCGCGGCAATCTCCTCGTAGGAGAGTCCCTCGATGTCGCACAGCACGACGGCCGCGCGGAAGTCGGGGGCGAGGGAGTCGAGGGCACGCTGAACGTCGTCGTCGAAGTGTGTGTCGGCGTAGCTCTGCTCCGGTCCGAGCTCACGGCTGGGGAGACGGGCGGCCGACTCGTCGGAGAGGGCGTCGAAGCGGATCCGCTGCTTGCGGCGCATCTTGTCGAGGAAGACGTTGGTCGTGATGCGGTGCAGCCAGCCCTCGAAGGTGCCGGGGCGGAAGGTGTGCAGCGACCGGAAGACGCGGATGAAGACGTCCTGTGTCAGGTCCTCGGCGTCATGGACGTTGCCGGTCAGGCGGTAGGCCAGGCGGTAGACGCGGGCGGAGTGCTCCTCGACGATCTGCTCCCACGTCGGCGGCGTCCACTCCACCGTGGCCGCACCTGCTTCGCTCGTCATCGTTGTCCCCTGGTCGGTGGCCGCGTGGCTGTCCATACACCGATGTCTACGTGTCGGAGCCGGGAAATGTTCCTGAGGATCCTGTACGGCGGCTGTGAGTCCGTCATCGGACTCCTCCCCGAGTAGGGTTCCCGTCCATGAGCACCCTCAAGCCGGCGAGCTGGACCTATGCCGAGGACTTCGTCCCCGAGCCCGAGGCCATGGAGCAGGCCCGAGCCCGCGGTCTGGCCTTCGACGCGGCCACGCCCGTCGGGACCGGCGCCGGGGCGACCCTGCGCGTGCTCGCCGCGGCCATCCGCGCCAAGCACGTCATCGAGGTCGGCACCGGTGCGGGCACGTCGGGCCTGTGGGTGCTGGCGGGGATGCCCGAGGACGGCGTGCTCACGACGATCGACATCTCGCCGGAGCACCAGCGCGCCGCCCGAGAGGCGTATGCCGCGGCCGGCTACCCGACGCAGCGCACCCGGGTCATCACCGGCCGGGCGACCGACGTGCTGCCGCGGATGACCGACGGAGCCTACGACATGGTGGTCATCGACGCCGACAAGGCGAGCTACCCGGCATACGTCGAGCACGGGATCCGGCTCCTGCGCAGCGGCGGCGTCCTCGCCCTCGACAACATGCTCTGGCACGACAAGGTGGCCGACCCCGCCGCGCGGGACGCCGACACGACGACGCTGCGCGACCTGGGCAAGGCCCTGCGGGACAACGAGGACCTCGTCCCGAGCCTGCTGCCCGTCAGCGACGGCCTCTTCGTCGCCGTCAAGCGCTGAGACCGCGACTGATTGCCAGTTCCAGCGCCTCCCAGCGGCGGCCTGCCACCGTGGACCGGTGCTGAAACTGGCAATCAGTCGGTGTCAGGCGTGGGCGTCGACGCGCGGGCCGGCGCCGCGGCGGAAGCCCGCCGGGCCCTCGGCGATCGCGACGACCTCGAACTCCTCGATGCTCAGCGGCGGCGACCCGATGAGCTCCGAGCCCTTGGAATCGGCGGCCGTGGCCTCGAACTCCTCGCGGAAGACCTTGCGCTCCTGCTCGCTGTCGAAGACGTAGGTGCCCTCGAACCACTCGCCCTCGCGCATCCGCCACACCTTGAAGGCGAGGCCGTCGAGGAACATGAACTTTGCGATCGACGTGCCCACGACGTACTCGCGCAGACGGTCGGGGGCATCCTCGGGGGCGTTCTCGAGGGACCAGCGCACAGCCAGTCCGTATCCGGCGTTCATCGCAGACCTTCCAACCATCGCAGCAGCAGGCGGGCGCCGAACCCCGTCCCACCCTTGCCGTGGACTCCGGAGTCGACATCGGAGCGGCCGGGGCCGGCGATGTCGAGGTGTGCCCAGCGACGCTCCCCGACGAACTCGCGCAGGAACAGTGCCGCAGTGATGGACCCACCTCCGACGGAGGGGCCGATGTGGCTGATGTCGGCCACGTCGCTCTCCAGTGCCCGACGGTAGGCCGCCACGAGCGGGAAGGGCCACAGCGTCTCACCTGCTGTCTCGCCGGCCGCGCCGAGCTGGGACGCCAGATCGTCGTCCGTGGCATAGACCGGGGCCATGGTGCGCGCCAGGGCCACCCGCGCGGCACCCGTGAGGGTCGCGATGTCGACGACGACGTCGGGATCGAGCTCGGCGTCGGCGTAGGCGAGCGCGTCCGCGAGGACGATGCGGCCCTCGGCGTCGGTGTTGCCGATCTCGGCCGTCCGTCCGCCGAAGTGCGTGACGACGTCACCGGGACGGTATGCCGCTCCGTCGACCATGTTCTCGGCGAGGGCCAGGAGCCCGGTCACCCGCACCGGCACCTCGAGGTCACGGCAGGCGGCGAGGACCGCGAGGACGATCGCCGAACCCGACATGTCCGTCTTCATGGCGAGCATGCCCTCCGGTGGCTTGACCTGAAGGCCACCGGAGTCGAAGGTGATGCCCTTGCCCACGAGGACGACGTGCGGCGTGCTGTCGTCGGCGCCCGCTGGCGTGTAGCCGAGCTGGACCAGCCGCGGAGGCGTGGCCGACCCGCCGCCGACGGCGAGCAGCCCGCCGAAGCCGCCCTTGCGCAGGGCCCCGTCGTCCCAGACCCGGACGTCGAGGTCGGAGCGGGTGGCGACGGTGCGGGCCTGCCGGGCCATCCATGAAGGGTTCTTGATGTTCGAGGGGGTGTTGGCGAGGTTGCGGGCCACGAGCGTCGCCACCGCACGGCGCACGGCGCGCTCGACGACGTCGGCCTCGGCGCCCACGAGCACGACCTCGCCGGCGACCTCGGCCCCGGCCGCCCACGCGCCGTCCGTCCAGCGCGACGGCGCCCAGCCGCCGAGAACCGCGCCCTCGACGAGGGCGGCGTGTCCGGTCTCGTCCGACGACGGGGCGAGGACGACGACCTGGGCGCGGCCCCGGACAACGCGGCCTGCAGCTGCACCGGCGGCACGCAGGTCCGCGGGCGAGCCCGAGCCGAGCCCGACGAGGACGAGGACGCGGGCGGCCTGCTCGCCACGCGGCATACGGACGAGCGTTGTCGCCCCGGCGGACGTGGCGGGCTCGTGGGTCTCGAGGAGCTCGACGGGGTCGAAGCCGGCACTCTCGAGGGCTTCGCGCGTCCGGGCCTCCCACGGCTCCTCCCCCTCGAGCAGCCCGACGACCAGCGCGAGGTCGGCCGGGTCCCGGTCGGCGAGGACGTCGACGAGGGGTCCGTCGCTCGCGGACCAGGTGGCGACGGACGGGGCGAGGAGGTCTTCGGCAGGCACGGCCCCGACCCTACCGACGGCGAGAGGGCCCCCACCACGTCGGTGGGGGCCCTCTCGTCACGTCAACGGCGGACGGTCACTTCTTCAGCGCTTCACAGTCATCGATCGCCTGACCCAGCGCTCGCACCTCGTCCGGAGTCATCTCGACGACGAGGCGGCCACCACCCTCCAGGGGCATGCGGAGCACGATGCCGCGACCCTCCTTGGTGACCTCGAGAGGGCCGTCGCCCGTCCTGGGCTTCATTGCCGCCATGGGTGTTCCCTTCGTTGGCGTAGCGCACGGTCATGCGTCACGTGTTCACGTCCCGGCGTTGGCGCACCGGTCTCCCAGCCATTATCCCTTGTGGTGCAGGCGTGACGAAATCGGGCCCCCTGCATGCCATCACGGAGGCCGCGACCCCCATGGCGTGTAGGTGAGCAGGGCACAGGTCCACCACACCAGGCCGAGGACCACGGGGACCAGGAGCACGGCCACCCGGCGCCGCCAGTGCGTGACGATCCGTTCACCCGTCGACGTCCGCATCGCGACACTGGCGAGGAGCGCGGCGATCGGGAAGTCGAGGAGCAGGAAGCGCCACATGCTCGTGATGGGCCGGACCACGGCGAAGAGGTAGAGCGGGTAGGCCACCGCCCACGCGCGCACCTCGACGGGGAGCCACCGTCCGTGCCGCCCGAGGATGAGCGCGATGTAGGTGCCGGAGAGCGCCACGAGGACGACGACACCGGCGAGCCCGCGCGAGTCCCACGCCCACTGGAACCAGAGGACGAACGGGCCCGAGGCGGGCTTCTGGCCCCAGGCCTCCTGGACGTCGAAGAACGCCGTGGGGATACCACTCACGACGCCGGCGACGACCGGCCAGGCGATGCCGGACAGCCCTGTCACCACGAGCATCAGGGCCGCGCCGACACGAGCACCCCGCAGCGGCGCGACACCGGCCTCCCGCTCCTCCCGGATCCGGACGACGAGGTGGACCAGGGCGGCACACCCGATGGCGGCGGCCACACCGCGGGTGAAGCCGAGCGGGACCGCGAGAGCTGCGACGACGGCATACCGGCGTCTCATGAGGAAGAGCAGCGAGGCTGCCACGAGGACGACCGC
Source organism: Knoellia locipacati (assembly GCF_044791685.1). Lineage (GTDB taxonomy): Bacteria > Actinomycetota > Actinomycetes > Actinomycetales > Dermatophilaceae > Knoellia > Knoellia locipacati_A. The sequence continues at coordinate 2,723,294 of NZ_CP087730.1, read as the reverse complement.
GAGGGGCTCGGTGTAGGGCTTGAGCATGACGCCCGTCGCCGGGTAGAAGCACCAGAGGCAGGCGGCCACCAGGGCGAGCCGGTCGCGTCCCGGCTGCGGCTGCGCGTGGAGGCCGTGCCGGAAGATCGCCCAGATGAGGACTGCCCCGAGCCCGCCGAGGACGACGTTGAGGCCGACGGCGGCGACCGTGAACGGCAGCCCGAGGACCATGAGCCCCTTCACGAGGAACGGGAAGAGTGGATAGAACGCCCAGGCGCTGTAGGTGAGCTTGCCCGACTCCGGGTCGGCGGGGAGCGGGACCGGATAGCCCTCTCTCGCAATGGTTTCGTACCACTCGGCGTCCCAGAGGGAGATGAGGTCGCCGACGTTGGGGTCGAGGTGGCCCACGCCGGCCGGGTTCTGGAACCAGGTGGCGGCGACCCACATCGCCGCCACGGCGACGACCCGCGACACCGCGTAGACGAGCACGATCGCCAGCACCGGGTGGGCCAGCGCGACCCCACCGAGGTGGCGGCGGCCGGCGACGGTGAGGGGCGACCTCGAGGGCCGCGTCGCCCCGGGCTCGGCCTGCTCCGCCGTGGCGGTCACGAGCGCAGCCCTCGGACGTCCCAGACGTAGACGTCCTCGACCTGCTCGGGCTCGCCGAGGACCGTGACGAGGGAGTCCCGCAGCGCGTTCGTCTGCTCCCGCATCGGCAGGACGACCGAGTCGGTGCGCCAGGCGCCCAGGTCCTCGATGAACTGCTGCCGCTGCCCCTCGGTCGCGGGCGTCACGACGTTGGCGGCGTTGACGTCGTAGAGCCAGAGCGACAACGGCCGCCGGGTGGCGCCGTACTGACCACCGCGGTCGGGCTGGCCGTTGGGACCGACGAAGTAACCCTCGACGATCGGGAAGGCCAGGGTGTCCGCGGCCAGCTGCCAGTCGAAGGCCCTCGCGTCGACGATGTCGGTCGGTGGGACCGCGAGGATCGAGCCACCGTGGCTCCAGTCGCGCCACGCGTCACCGGTGAAGAAGGCCGGCACCGGCGGTCGAGGGTCGACCTGGAGCGGGGTCGGCAGTACCGGGAGCAGCGCGAGGGCGGCTGCGGCGGTGACCACCCACCCGCCGACGCGGTGGTGCCACTCCGGGAGCTCGGCCTCCTCGGCGTCGTCGGCCGCGAGGGGCGAGGAGCGGAAGGCCGCGTCGATGCCGATCGCGACCAGCCCTGCCAGCGCGGGGATCGCGATCATCGCGAAGCGGGTCGGCAGGACGTTCTCGAGCACCGGCAGCTCGTCGAAGAGGGACCACAGAGCGGGTATGCCGGTCGGCTGGCCCCGCAGGAGCACCTCCTCACCCAGCGAGAGCCAGCAGGCGACCACGGCGAGGACGGCGAGCGCCTGCACGACCGGGCGCCGGAAGAGCACCAGAGCGATGACGCCGACGAGGATCCAGAGCGGGAGCCCGAAGAAGGCGTTCTCCTCCGTGCGGTTCATCGACAGCGCCGCTGATGCCCACGGGTCCGTGCCGAACGTCCGGGTGGCCCGGCTCCACAGCGCGGCGAGGTCGTTGCCGCCGGGAGGGTGGTAGATCGAGGTGTAGCTCTGACGTCCGGCGAACTGCCACCACAGCGGCACGGCGACGAGGAGCAGCGACAGGCCCGCGCCGATGGCGACGCCGGGCAGCATCCGGGCGACGTCCAGCCGGCGGTGCACGAGGAGCACGAGCCCGACGACGAGCATCCCGAGGGCTGCGAGCAGCAGCGGCTCCTCGCCGATGAAGATCTGCCACGTGACGAGCAGCCCGAGCACGACGCCGTCACCCACCCGGCGGTCGCCCTCGGCGAGCCGGAGGAGGCGGTCGAGGATCACGGGGATGAGGAAGAGCGCGACGAAGTTGGGGTGGCCGTTGGCGTGCGAGACCATCGCCGGGGCGAAGCCGGTGAGCCAGCCGCCGACCTCCGCCGCGGGCCGGACGAGTCCTCGGCGCCGGAGGAACCAGTACCAGACGGCAGCCGTCCCGGCGAGCCCGAGCAGCTCGACGACGAAGAACGTCACGTGGGCACCCAGCAGGAGCGTCAGCGGCGCAAGAGGGACACCCAGTCCGGTCACGGCCGCGTTGGCCATGAGGTTGACGCCGTCGGGGAAGTTCTGGCGGTCGCTGAAGAGCGGGTTGGAGAGGGTGGCGACGTTGTGCGCCGACGCCCCGAAGTACCACTCGAAGGCCTGGTGGTCCTGCACTCCCTGTGAGAGGTGGCCGGACGAGACCCTGCCGACGAGGTTGGACAGGACGTGCAGGGCGGTGCCGAGGTAGACCGCGACGACGACGAGGTCGACCATCCCCCAGCCGCCGTGGGCCGAGGTCACCGTCGAGCCGGCGTCCGCGTCTGCGTCCGTGGCGGAGGGAGCAGCCAATCGCGCGGACGTTGCCTCAGCGCGCTGGCGTGCGTCCGAGTCATGCGTCGTGGGCGCGGCCAGCCGCGCAGGCGACGACCCCGCGACGGGCGCCGAGCCCTCCACTGGTGGAGGCACCTCACCCGTCAGCAGGACGTCGTTGGCGGCGATCTGGGCGTCGAGCCGGGCCAGCACCTCGTGCACCCGGTGCGGCGGGTAGCCGACGAGCTGCATCCGGAAGGTGTCGGGCACACCGGAGCGCCCTCGCTCCTCCCGCCGCGAGACCACCGCCGCGATCGCGACGGCGCAGGCGATGACGGGCAGGCTGAGGAGAAACGCCCAGATCACGGTGCGCCCGCGACGAGGCGGTCCACGACGCGGCCGAAGACGACCCGTCCGAGGACGTCGGCCACCGGACGCGTCACCCGGCGCAGCCCGGGGAGACCCTCGAACCACAGCTCCTCGGTCCACGACAGCCGGGACCCACCGGCATACGGGGAGACGGAGACCTCGGCCCACCCGCGGAGGCGACCGGTCTTGCGGATCCGCCACCGTCGGGGGGCGTCCCACTCCTCGACGACCATCGAGTCGTCGAAGCGGAGAGGGCCGAGCGCGGTGCGGACGGTGAAGCGCCACCCCACCCCGGGCTCCCCCGGGTCGGCCAGGGTCGTCGTCAGCGGCACCGTCTCGGCGTGGTCGGCCAAGGCCGCGACACGGGCCCAGAGCTCCTCCGGCGTCAGCGGGCTCTCACGCGTGAGGGTGAACATGACCATTCCGATCCTCGGGCGACGGCGACCGGTCGGCGATCGCCCGCTCCTGGTCGGCAAGGCGATCGCGCCTCGCGTCGAGTGCGGCGTCGACGTCACCCACCGCGTAGCCGTAGACCGAGGTGCCCAGACGAAGCCGGTCGACGTCGACGCTCGTCGGCTCGCCGGGGAGCTCGAGCGGGGGAACCGTGCTCGTCGGCTCGCTGAGCGGCTCCGGCACGAGCCGGCCCGTGGCGACGAGCGTCGTGACCGCGATGACGGCGACGGTGAGCAGGGCGAGGGCGAGCCATTCCACGTCGCCGATCCTAGGCGGGCCTCACTCGGCGTGGGTGCCGGTCCCCTCGGGCTGGTCGCCCGCCCGTGCCCGGTCCGAGCGCACGATGATGGCGATGGCCTCGTCGACGTCGTCAGTGAGGGTGACGAGGTCGAGGTCCTTGTGGCTGATCGTGCCCGAGGCGAGTGCGGACTGGTGCAGCCAGTCGAGGAGCCCCTGCCAGTAGCTCGTGCCCACGAGGACGATCGGGAACGACGTGACCTTCTGGGTCTGCACCAGAGTGATCGCCTCGAACACCTCGTCGAGGGTGCCGAAACCACCGGGCAGGACGATGAAGCCCTGGGCGTACTTGACGAACATCGTCTTGCGCGCGAAGAAGTAGCGGAAGTTCACCCCGAGGTCGACGTACTCGTTGAGCCCGGTCTCGAAGGGGAGCTCGATGCCGAGGCCGACCGACGTGCCACCCGCCTGGCAGGCCCCCTTGTTCGCGGCCTCCATCGCCCCAGGACCGCCGCCGGTGATCACCGCGTATCCGGCGCGCACGAGCCCGGCTCCCACAGCCTCCCCGAGGGCGTAGGTCGGGTCGTCCGCCGGCGTGCGCGCGGAGCCGAAGACGCTGACGGCCGGGCCGAGCTCGGCGAGGGCCCCGAAGCCCTCGACGAACTCGGACGTGATGCGCATGACCCGCCACGGGTCGGCGTGGAGCCAGTCGGCCGGCCCGCGGCTGTCGAGCAGTCGTTGGTCGGTCGTCTCGTGCGGCACCCGCGAACGCCGCATGACGACCGGCCCCTGGACGTAGTCGTGCGTGGCGTCCCAGGGCTCCTGGGCGATGGCCTCCGGATCGGGCTGCGGTGGGGCCTGCGGGTCGGCCTGTGGGTCACGTCGTGAGTCGGTCACGGCACCAACCTAGGCGAGCCACCGGAGCATCGCGGCCTCGGCGGACACGAGCTGGTCGACCGGGCAGCGCTCCTCGTCGTGGTGGGCGAGGTTGGGGTCACCGGGGCCGAAGTTCACGGCCGGGACACCCATCGCCTGGAAGCGGGCGACGTCGGTCCAGCCCTGCTTGGCGACGACCTCGACCCCGAGCGCGTCGACGAACGCCTGGGCGGCCGGCAGGTCGAGCCCGGGACGTGCGCCCCCGGCGTTGTCGGTGACCTCGAAGGCCATCCCGTCGAAGACCTCGTGCATGTGCGCGACGGCCTGCTCCTCGTCGCGGTCGGGCGCGTAGCGGTAGTTGACGCTCACCGTGCAGCGGTCCGGGATGACGTTGCCGGCGATGCCACCGGTGATGCTCACGGCGTTGAGGGCTTCGCGGTACTCGAGGCCGTCGACCACGACCGTCCTTGTCTCGTATGCCGTGAGCCGGCTGAGGATCTCGGCTGCGTCGTGGATGGCGTTGTGACCGTTCCAGGGCCGGGCGGAGTGGGCGGCCGACCCCTTGGTCGTGATGTCGATGCGCATCGTGCCCTTGCACCCGCCCTCGACGATGGCGCCGGTGGGCTCGAGAAGCACGGCGAAGTCGGCGTCCTCGATGAGCTCGGGCGCCTGCTCCTGCACGTGCAGCAGTCCGTTGAACTCGCTCTCGATCTCCTCGCCCTCGTAGAAGACGTAGGTGACGTCGCGGCTGGGGGCGGGCACGCTGGCAGCGAGGCGCAGCTGGACCGCGACCCCGCCCTTCATGTCGACGGTGCCGCGGCCCCAGAGCACCTCGCCCTCACCGTCGCCGCCGGGCAGCCGGCGGGTCGGGAGGTTCGGCGGGTCGGTGAGGGGAACGGTGTCGATGTGCCCGGCGAGGACGACCCGCTCCGCGTGACCCTGCTCGGTGCGGGCGACCACGGTGTTGCCGATCCGCGTCACGGTGAGGTGCCCGAGCGGCGTGAGCGCCTCCTCGATGGCGTCGGCGATCGCGGATTCGTCCCGGCTCACCGAATCGATGTCGCAGAGGGCAGCGGTGAGGGTGACGACGTCTGTCGTGAGGTCGAGCGGCATACGCCAGACCCTACCGACGGGCCGGTCGACGCTCCTGGGCCTCCCTCGTCAGGCGGTCCGAGTGCTCCCCTCACCCGCGCGGCGGTGAGGACGTGATCGGCGCCCGGCCGCGGCATCTAGGCTTGCGGCCATGACTTCGCGCGCGGCCCACGGCTACGGACTGATCACCCTCCACGGCGAGGCCGTCCTCGACGCCTGGTTCCCGGCACCGGCCCTCGGCGACGCCGGATCCGCGTCGGAGCCGCAGGGCCTGTCGGCCTTGGCCGTGCCCGACGAGCCCCGCGGCGTCACGCGCGAGGTGCGGCTCGTCGAGGTCGACCTCGACGCGGCACCGGCCGACGCCGCCGACGCCTGGCTGCGGTTGCACCTGCTGTCGCACCGCCTCGTCGCCCCGAACTCGATCTCGCTCGAGGGCCTCTTCGGCACTCTCACCAACGTCGTGTGGACCAACCACGGACCCTGTGCCGTCGAGGGGTTCGAGACCACCCGTCTCGCCCTGCTCGCCCGCGGTCCGGTGCAGGTCCACGGGATCGACAAGTTCCCCCGCATGACCGACTACGTCGTGCCCTCCGGGGTGCGCATCGCCGACGCCGACCGGGTGCGTCTGGGTGCGCACCTCGCCAGCGGCACCACGGTCATGCACGAGGGCTTCGTCAACTTCAACGCCGGGACCCTGGGCAGCTCGATGGTCGAGGGCCGGATCTCGCAGGGTGTCGTCGTCGGCGACGGCTCCGACATCGGAGGCGGCGCCTCGACGATGGGCACCCTGTCCGGCGGTGGCACCGAGCGGGTGTCGATCGGTGAGCGCTGCCTCCTCGGCGCGGAGTCGGGCCTGGGCATCGCGCTCGGGGACGACTGCGTCGTCGAGGCCGGGCTCTACGTCACGGCCGGCACCAAGGTGACGCTGCCCGACGGCACCGTCACCAAGGCGAGCGAGCTCTCGGGCCAGTCCAACCTGCTGTTCCTGCGCAACTCGGTCACGGGCACGGTCGAGACGCGTCCGCGCGACGGCCATGGGATCGTCCTCAACTCCGTGCTGCACGCCAACGACTGATGGCATCGAACCGCCGCGCCTTCACACTCGCCGAGGAGCGTCCGCGTCGCGGTCCTGCACGGTGGGTGGCCCGTGGGCTCGTCCTCGCCCTCGTCGCGTTCGTCGCGCTGGGCGCCTGGTTCGGCGGCCGCACCCTGTTCCAGAGCGTTCTCGGGGCGCGCTGCCAGGCCACCGCAGCGGGGAGCTCGGTCGACTTCGACCCCGATCAGATGAGCAACGCCGCGACGATCACGGCCATCGCCCTGCGCCGCGGCCTGCCGGCGAGGGCCGCGACCATCGCCCTCGCGACGGCGATCCAGGAGTCGAAGCTGCGCAACATCCGCTACGGCGACCGCGACTCGGTCGGGCTCTTCCAGCAGCGTCCGTCCCAGGGATGGGGCACGGTCGAGCAGATCCTCGACCCGGAGTACTCGACGAACAAGTTCTACGACGCACTCGTCAAGGTGGACGACTGGGAGAACGGGACCATCACCGTCGTCGCTCAGAAGGTGCAGCGCAGCGCCTATCCCGAGGCGTACGCCGACCACGAGCAGGAGGGGCGGATTCTCGCCTCCAGCCTCGCCGGGCACTCGCCTCGCGGGGTCGGCTGCCGGCTCGACGACCCCGAGGGTGAGGCCGACGTCGCCCTCGTCGGCCGCCTGCTCGAGGCCGAGTACGGCCTCGCGGCCAGCGGTGGTGACGGGGTGCTCACGGTGGCGGCACCGAGCGACCAGGTGGCCTGGTCCATCGCGGCCTGGTCGGTTGCCAAGGCCGTCGACACCGGCATCACCGGCGTGACGATCGGCGACCGCTCCTGGACAAGGAGCCGCGAGTCCTCCGCCTGGGAGTGGCGGCAGGCGCAGACGCCGTCGGGCGCACGCGAGGTCGTGCTCCACCTGACCTGAGGGCCCGCGGGAGACGGACGACACATCCTCCCCGACGTCGACGTCGAGGGTGAGAAGCTCGGCGGCCCGGGGCAGTCCCCCGCGCGGGAGACCTTCCCCACGGCGAGGACCCCGACGCCGACGAGCGCGAGCTCGTGGGCGCCGGTCACCGCGGGAGCTGACCCGACGGCGAACGCACGAGAGCCCCGGCCTGCGCGATGCAGGTCGGGGCTCTCGTATGCCGTCCGCCCGAGCGGGCGGCCGGGTGCGGCTCAGCGCAGGCTCTGGCTCAGCGGCCGGAGATCGCGTGGTACTCGCGCTCGGTGGCACCGGTGTAGATCTGGCGCGGGCGGCCGATCTTGGTCGCCGGGTCCTCGATCATCTCGCGCCACTGGGCGATCCAGCCGGGGAGGCGGCCCAAGGCGAAGAGGACGGTGAACATCTTGGTCGGGAAGCCCATCGCCTTGTAGATGAGGCCGGTGTAGAAGTCGACGTTCGGGTAGAGCTTGCGCTCGATGAAGTAGTCGTCCTCGAGGGCTCGCTGCTCGAGCTGCAGGGCGATGTCGAGCAGCGGGTCGCGGACACCGTCCTTGTGCAGGATCGTGTCGGTCGTCTTCTTGATGATCGCGGCACGCGGGTCGTAGTTCTTGTAGACGCGGTGGCCGAAGCCCATGAGCTTGACCCCGTCCTCCTTGTTCTTGACCTTCTTGACGAAGGTGTCGACGTCGCCGCCGTCCTTGAGGATGGCGTCGAGCATCTCGAGGACTGCCGAGTTCGCGCCACCGTGCAGGGGACCGGAGAGGGCGTGGATGCCGGCGGAGACCGAGTTGAAGAGGTTGGCGTGGGCCGAGCCGACGAGCCGCACCGTCGACGTCGAGCAGTTCTGCTCGTGGTCGGCGTGCAGGATGAGGAGCTGGTCGAGGGCCTTGACCATGTCCGGGTCGATGTCGTAGTCCGTCGCCGGGACACCGAACGTCATCCGGAGGAAGTTCTCCTGGAGCGACAGCTCGTTGTCGGGGTAGAGGAACGGCTGGCCGATGCTCTTCTTGTAGGCGTAGGCCGCGATCGTCGGCAGCTTGGCGAGGAGGCGGATCGTCGAGATCTCGACGTGCTCCTTGTCGAAGGGGTCGAGGCTGTCCTGGTAGAAGGTGCCCAGAGCGGACACCGCCGACGAGAGGACCGGCATCGGGTGCGCATCGCGCGGGAAGCCGTTGAAGAACGCCTTGAGGTCCTCGTGGAGCATCGTGTGCTGGCGCACCCGCTCGGTGAAGTCGTCCAGCTCGGACTGCGTGGGCAGCTCTCCGTAGACGAGGAGGTAGGAGACCTCGAGGAAGCTCGACTTCTCGGCGAGCTGCTCGATCGGGTAGCCGCGGTAGCGCAGGATGCCCGCGTCACCGTCGATGTAGGTGATGGCGCTGTTGCACGACGCGGTGTTGACGAACCCGATGTCGAGGGTGGTGTCGCCGGTCTCCTTGAGCAGGGCCGAGATGTCGTACCCGTTGTTGCCCTCGGTGGCCTTGATGAGGGGGAAGCTCAGTTCCTTGTCGCGGACCTGGAAGGTCGCGGGCGCGGCTGCGTCGGTGCTCATCGTCTGTTCAATCCTCACGTCTCGGGCGAGCTCGCAGTGGGCGCCGCTCGCGCTCAGTGACGCTACCCCAGAGGTCGACGACGACGAAAAGCGCGTTCAGGATGAGGTCGCGGACCGCAGCCGCTCGGAAGCGGCGGCGACGCGCTCGTCCGAGGCCGTGAGGGCGATGCGGACGTGCTCGCGACCGCCGGGGCCGTAGAACGTGCCGGGGGCGGCGAGGATGCCGAGCGCGGCCAAGCGGTCGAGGGTCACCCAGGCGTCCTCACCGGCGGTGGCCCACAGGTAGAGCCCGGCGTCGCTGTGGGTGACGTCGAGGCCGAAGGCACGCACGCCCTCGAGCAGGGTCGCCCGGCGGGCGGCGTAGACGGCCTTCTGCGCCTCGACGTGGGCGGTGTCGCCCAGGGCTGCCGTGAGCGCGACCTGCACCGGCCACGGGACGATCATCCCGGCGTGCTTGCGCACCTCGAGCAGCTTGCCGACGAGCGCCGGGTCGCCGGCGACGAAGGCCGCGCGGTAGCCGGCGAGGTTGGACTGCTTGGACAGCGAGTAGACGCAGAGCAGGCCCTCGTGGGAGCCACCCGTCACCCGCGGGTCGAGGATCGAGGGCGTCGTCGGGGCGGTCTCGGAGCCGCGGTCGGTGCGCCAGTCGAGCTCGGCGTAGCACTCGTCGCTCGCGACGACGACGCCGTTGCGGCGTGCCCACGCCACGACCTTGGCGAGGTGCTCGATGCCGAGCACCTGACCCGTCGGGTTGCCAGGACTGTTGAGCCACAGCAGCTTTGGCGTCGTGGACGGCGTCAGCGGACCCAGCGCGGCGAGGCCGTCGACGACCTTGGGCGTCGCCCCGGCGAGCCGGGCGCCGACGTCGTAGGTCGGGTAGGCCGCGGAGGGGAAGCCGACGATGTCACCGGCGCCCAGGCCCAGCAGGGTCGGCAGCCACGCCACGAGCTCCTTGCTCCCGATCGTCGGCAGGACGCCGTCCGGGTCGAGGTCGGGCACCCCGCGCCGCGTCGCGAACCACTGCGCCACGGCCTCGCGCAGGGCGGGGGTCCCCCACGTCTGCGGGTAGCCGTGCGCGTCGGACGCCGAGCGCAGGGCTGCCTGGACGACCTCGGGGGTCGGGTCGACCGGCGTGCCGACCGAGAGGTCGACGAGCCCGAGACCGTCCGGCGTGGCAACAGAACTCGCCCGCTCCTTGACCGGAGCGAGCGAGTCCCAGGGAAAGTCAGGGAGCGTGAAGCTCACTCGTCATGTTCCTGCGGCGGCAGTGCCGCGATGAGCGGGTGGTCCTTGGGGATGAGCCCCATCTTGGCCGCGCCGCCGGGGCTGCCGAGGTCGTCGAAGAACTCGACGTTGGCCTTGTAGTAATCGGCCCACTGCTCGGGGGTGTCGTCCTCGTAGTAGATCGCCTCCACGGGGCACACCGGCTCGCAGGCACCGCAGTCGACGCACTCGTCGGGGTGGATGTAGAGCGACCGCTCACCCTCGTAGATGCAGTCGACGGGGCATTCCTCGATGCAGGCCTTGTCCTTGAGGTCGACACAAGGCTGCGCGATCACGTACGTCATGCGGCCATAGTATGCCGGTCGTGGCCGCCCCTCTCGACGCCGTCCACCTCGGCGCGCGCGTCGTGGTCCGATCGCTCCTCGAACCCCACCCCGGCGCCCCTTCCGGGGGCCCGTCGATGACCGACGCCGTCGGGGTCCTCGTCTCACGCACCGACGCGGAGGTGGTCGTCGCCACGCGTCGCGGCGAGGTGACGATCCGACGCGACCGGATCGTCGCGGCCAAGGAGATCCCGCCGCGTCCCAGCCGCCGGGGCGCGCCGCACCTGGCCCTGTCCGTGGCCGACCTGCAGCGGGTCATGGGCGCCGCCTGGGGTGCGATCGAGCGCGAGCGGCTCGGCGACTGGGAGCTGCGCGCCTCCCGAGGCTTCACCCAGCGGGGCAACTCCGTCCTCCCGGTCGGCGAGCCGGGGATGACGCTCGCTGAGGCCGTCGACCGGATCGAGCAGTGGTATGCCGTCCGCGGCCTACCAGCCCGGGTCTCCCTCGCCGGTCCGGTCGGCTTCGAGCCCGGTGACGACCCACTGGGCGCCGAGCTGGTGGCGCGGGGGTGGACCGCCGGTGACCGCACCCTCAACCTCACCGCCTCGACCGCGGCCATCGCCGGCGAAGCCCTCACCGACGCCGGGAGTCCGGACGTCCACCTGAGCCGGCACCTCGACGAACCCTGGCTCGACGCCTACGCGCAGAGCCGCCCGCTGGACCGGGACGTCGCCGCCCAGGTGCTCACCGGCAGCCCCGACCAGCTGTTCGCCTCCATCGCCCTTGGTGGCGGGCTGGCGCAGGGCCTCGGGCTGAGCACGCCCGGCTCACGCGCGCCGCGCACCGTGGCGATCGGCCGCCTCGCGCTCGCACACGGATGGGCCGGTGTCGCCGCCGTGTGGACCGACCCCGCGTTTCGCGGGCGTGGCCTGGCGACCCGGGTCACGAGGACGCTCGCGTCCGCCGCGAGGGCGGACGGCACACACCTGCTCCACCTGCAGGTGGAGAGCGACAACGAGCCCGCCATCCGGCTCTACGAGCGGCTGGGCTTCGAGCGGCACTCGGCCTACGTCTACCTCACCGCCCCGACGAGCTGACCCGGCTCACTTCGCGTCGGGATGCGTGCAGGTGACGTCGTCCTCCGGGTTGTAGTGCGTGTTGAACGCCTGGGTCCTCACCACGGCGCCGCGCTGCTTGAAGATGCGCGTCACCGTGACGTCGAAGCCGGGCGTCGGCGCCTGGGTGATGCACTCCGGTGACGGGTCGGTGATCTTCTTGGGCTGGACGATGTTGCGCCGAGGGCTCTTGGTCGAGGTGACGTCCCACTTCTTGGTACCGTAGAACGCCACGGTGACCTGCCCGCCGGTGGAGTTCGCCCGGATGTGGATGCCGCCGTCGGTCGTGTTGACCCACCTGTTGTCCGGGTACGGGTAGGAGATCGTCGCCTCCCGGCCCTCCGGGTAGCGCGAGATGTAGAACCCGTGCGCCATGTACTGCTTGAACTCCACTCCGGCGAAGAAGGCGGCGTTGAAGAGCGTCGTCGAGACCTGGGAGATGCCGCCGCCGTAGTTCTCGCTGAGCCGACCCTCGGAGATCACGCCTCCCTTGACGTAGCCCTTCTCCGGTGTACGACGTCCCAGGACCTCGTTGAGGCTGAAGGTGCCGCCCGGCGGGACGTAGGTGCCGTTGAGGGTGCGTGCGGCCAGCCGGATGTTGCTGACGCGGCCACCCCCGTTGGCGTTGAAGTACGTCGTGAAGGTCGAGATCAGCCCCTTGGGCAGGGTGGCCTTGGCGCGCTCGGTCGTGAACTCGGGCTGCGACACGGTCACCGCGAGGTTCGCCGCACGGTCGTCCGAGGTGAGGGCCTCCGTCACGGGGCCGACGATCTTGGTCGGGTCGAGCGCGACACCGGTCCGGGAGGGGATGACCGACGGCCTGGCCCCGGCGAAGGAGACGGTGGCGTCCTTGGCCTCGACCGTGGCGCCGGCCTTCTCGGCAGCCGCCGTGACCGTGGCGACGATGCGCTTGTCGTCGAACGTCGGCGTGATCCTGCCCTCGCTGTCCGCGGGGAAGGTGATCGCGGGGGCGAGAGCCGCGGCCGGCAGCTCGAAGGTCTTGTCACCGGCCTTGATCCCGATCGGGCCCGACATCGCCTTGTCGGCGAACTCGGTCTTGACCCGCTGGAGCTCCTCGCCCGACACCTTGGGCGTCGACTCCGTGACCGGGGCGACGAAGGGGGCGTTGCGCGGCCACGCCGACGCGACGAGCTCGACGGTGGGATCCACCTCGAGGTCCTGGCCCTTGACCGGCTGGACGACCGTGACCTTGCCACCGGTGACCGCGATCGACCCCTCCTTGGGCGCGATGGCCAAGGAGGTGGCGGCCTTGGTCACCGCTGCCCTGAGCTTGTCCTCGTCGACCCTCGTCTCGAGGCTGCGGCTCACCCCGCCGGTGAGGTGGCCGAGGACGTTGATCGGGTTGAGGCTGAAGCCGGTGAGGTCGGCGATCGACTCGTCGAGGTCGACCTCGAGTCCGGCCTGCGCCGGGTCGATCGTCGCGGTCTTGCCGCCCGCCGTGAGGGTGACCGGAGCGGCCGAGCGCTCGGCGATCCCCTTCGCGAGCGCGGCCCGCGCGGCGGCGGGCTTGAGACCACCGACCTGCACCCCGCCCACGGTGGTGTCACTCGGGACGCGACCGCTGGCCCAGGCTGCTGCTCCGACGTAGCCCACGATGAGCAGCGTCAGGGCACCGATGAGTGAGGCGACGGCGACTCTCTTGCGTCGCGCCTGGCCCGTGTCCGGGTCGAAATCGGTGGTCATGAAGGTCCTCGGTGGATGTGGATGTGCTGGTCCGTCGGTCACGGGAGCGCGGAGTACTGTCCGCGGAAGTGTACGAGTGCGGCCTTGGGATCACCGGACAGGCGAGCCGCCCGGACCTCGCCGACGATGATGCTGTGGTCGCCCGCGGGGTGCACGTCGCGCACCGCGCACTCGAGCGTCGAGAGGGCTCCGTCGAGCAGTGGCACGCCGGACTCACCGAGGGTGTGCGGCGCCAGGTCCATCTGGCCGGGCAACGGTCGACCGGGCGTCGAGAACCACACGGCCGTGGCCCGCTGGTCGGCCGCGAGGACGCTGACCCCGAAGCGGCCGCTCTCGAGGACCGCGTCGTGGAAGCGGGCATCGGTCTCGACGCAGACGAGCAGGAGCACCGGCTCGAGCGACACGCTCGTGACGGAGTCGGCGGTGAGCGCGTGGTGGTGCCCGGACGCGGTCGTCGTCACGACGGCGACCCCCTTGGCGAGCCGGCCCACGACGTGCCGGTAGGTGTCGGTGTCGACCTCCCCGGCCCCCCAGTCCCCCGTCGTCATCGGGCTCCCTCCACGAGGCCGGGGCGCTCGGTGCCCGCCTGGTCGTCCGTGGCGACGACCTCCCCCGTGGACGGGTCCATCAGGGCGTAGCCCTCACGGCCGGCCAGCCGGGAGGCGACGTCGTTGGACAGCGCGAACCAGCCGTCGCCGACGACGACCTGGGTGGCGTGCGAGCGCAGGGCCTCCTGCTGGCGCGCGACCACCCCCGGATCGATGACCGCGTGCGTCACCAGGTCGTCGTCGACCACCGACGGCGCGAAGGCCTCGGTGGGTGACGGGGCGGCATACCCGGTCTCCTGCGGCACGTGGGAGGCGAGCCACTCGCGGTCCTCGACCACCCACGAGCGGGGTGTGAGCGTCACGAAGAGCGTTGGCGCAGAAGGCATCTCGGCGAGCGCTGCCCGCACGGCGTCGTGGACGCGGATGTGGTCGGGGTGGCCGTAGCCGCCCTCCGGGTCGTAGGTCACGACGACGTCGGGGTCGATCCGCTCGATCGTCGACCGCATCATCGCCACCACCTCCGCGAAGTCCGAGCCGGCGAACGAGCGCGGGTGCGAGAACGCGGCGGAGCCGACCATGCCCGAGTCCCGGTATGCCGGCCGCTCCCCGGCCTCCGGTACGCCGAGGAGGTGGGAGGTCACCCCGAGCGTCGCCACGGCGCCGGCCAGCTCGCCGTGACGGTGCTCCGCCAGTGGGTCACCCTCGGCACCCTCGAGGTGGGCGTGCTCGGCCGGGATGACCTCACCCTCCTCACCGAGGGTGCACGTCAGCACGTGGACGTCGTCACCACGCTCGACGTGGTGGAGGATGGCGACACCGGTCGCCAACGTCTCGTCGTCGGGGTGGGCGTGCACGAAGAGGAGCCGGGTCACTGGTTGACCGCGATGTCGGCGAGCTCGACGACGCCGCCGATGACCTCGTTGGCGGAGAGGTTGCGCACGTCGCTGCCGGCGATGTAGAGCGCGCGCCGCTCGGCCAGGGCGACGTAGGCACCCTGGGTCTGCAGCTTGACGTCGAGGGCGGCCCACGCCTCCTCCCGCTTGGTGCGGTCGGCCATCGCGCCGATCACCTGGATCGTGGAGTTCGTGGCGGGGTCGGCGAAGTAGCCGTAGTCGCGGCCGGGGCCGGCAGCCGAGACGTTGATCGAGCTGTCGAACAGGGCCGGAAGGATCGTGCTGGCCGACGCCCACGCGGGCGCCCAGTTCGACCAGAAGAGGTCGTAGCTCTTGGCGGACGCGGGCTGTCCGATGGTCGCGAAGTAGTCGTCCTTCAGCGGGGTGAGCTTCGGCTCGAACCCCGCCTCGGTCCACCCGGCGACGAGGGCGGCCATGGCCTTGTCTGCCACGGAGCTCGAGCGGTAGACGACCCGCAGCGGGACGGGCAGGGTGAGCCCCGCCTTGCCCAGCAGCATCTTGGCCCGGTCGGCGTCGCCGCGGTTGCCCGCCGCGAGCGGATCCTCGTCGTGGTGGGCCGGGAGCGACTCGGGGATGATCGTCGTCGCAGGGCGCCCGGTCGTCGCGCCGCCGAGGGCGGTGACGTAGGCCTCGCGGTTGGTCGCCACCGCAAGCGCCTGCCGCGCCTCCGCCTTGGCAAAGATCGGGCTGCGCACGTTGGGGACGAGGTAGTCGACGAGACCGGTGCCGGCCGTCACCGACCGCTCCTTGAGGGCGTCGACGGTGACGATGTGCTGCTGGATCGCCGGGGGCGCGGAGCCGAGTGAGACGGCGGCGCGCGAGTTCTCACCGTCGGCCATGAGCTGCTGGGCGACCGTCTGGGTCTCGATGCCCTCCTGGTACTCGATGCGGTCCGGGTAGGCCCGGCGCACCTCGTCGGTCGAGGCCTGCCAGTGCGCGTTGCGCTCCCACGAGCCGCCGGTCGCCGCGCGCCACGGCGACGCGAGCTTGTAGGGACCGTTGGAGAACACCTCGTAGGTGCCGTCCTTGCCCTTGTCGGCGGACTTCTTGACCGGCGCGAAGGCCGGCTGGGTGAGCATCTCGTTGAAGTCGCTCACGGGAGCGCTCAGCGTGAACGTGATCTTGGAGCCGCGGCAGGCCACGGCCTTGTCGAATGCCGCGGCGCCCGGGTTGCCCGGTGCGGTCCTGGCGTAGGGGCCGGCGTAGATCGAGAGGCCGTTCGGCCTCTTGGGGACGGCGAGTACGGCGAGAGCGTCGGTGGCGCCGCCGGTGATGACCGTGGTCGCGAACGTGCGAGCGATGCCGTACTTGACGTCCTCGCACGTCACCGGCGAGCCGTCCTGCCAGGCGACCCCCTCGCGCAGGGTGAACGTCCAGGACGTGAGGGTCTTGTTGGGCGTGCCCGTGTCGGTGGCGAGGTCACCGACGAGGCGGGACTGGTTGCGTGGCTCCGTGCTCGGCTGGTAGGCCGTCAGTGTCCTCAGGAAGACCCGCCCGGCGAAGGCCGCGTCGTCCCGGGCGCTGATCCGCTGGGGGTCCCAGCTGAGCACCGGACCGAGCGAGAGCGCCTTGAGCGTGCCGCCGCGCTCGTCGATGCGGTCGGCCGGCGCGGCGACCTGGGGCGTGTCGGACTCGGCGCCCCCGTCACCCCCGATGAGGCTGCAGCCGGCCATGCCGGACACCAGCACGACCACGACAGCAGCCAGCATCGCCCAGACGCGGTTGCTGCGCTGTCGTCGTGGGCGGTGCCGGCTGCTGCGGGAGGTCACGTGCGGGGTACGTCCTGGTGATCGGGGCGACGCTGGGCGCGCCTCAGTTCTTGCGGGCCCGCGAGGCCGACCGGCCACGCACGGTCTGGTCGAGCTCGACCTTGCGGATGCGGACTGCCTCGGGGGTCACCTCGACGCACTCATCCTCGCGGCAGAACTCGAGGGCCTGCTCGAGGGTGAGCCGGCGCGGGGGGACGACCTTCTCGAAGTTGTCGGCCGACGAGGCGCGCACGTTGGTGAGCTTCTTCTCCTTGGTGATGTTGACGTCCATGTCGTCGGCGCGCGAGTTCTCGCCGACGATCATGCCCTCGTAGACCTCGGTGGCGGGCTCGACGAAGAGCGTGCCGCGCTCCTGCAGGTTGACCATCGCGTAGGCGGTCACCGGGCCGGTGCGGTCCGCGACGAGCGAGCCGGAGGTCCGGGTCGTGATCGTGCCGAACCAGGGCTCGTAGTCCTCGAACACGTGGTGCGCGATGCCGGCGCCGCGGGTCTCGGTGAGGAACTCGGTGCGGAAGCCGATGAGGCCACGGGACGGCACGAGGAACTCCATGCGGACCCAGCCGGTGCCGTGGTTGGTCATCTGCTCCATGCGGCCCTTGCGGGCGGCCAGGAGCTGGGTGATGGCGCCGAGGTACTCGTCGGGGGTGTCGATGGTGAGGCGCTCGACCGGCTCGTGGAGCTTGCCGTCGATCTGCTGCGTGACCACCTGCGGCTTGCCGACGGTGAGCTCGAAGCCCTCGCGCTTCATCTGCTCGACGAGGATGGCCAGGGCGAGCTCGCCACGGCCCTGGACCTCCCAGGCGTCCGGACGCTCGGTGGGCAGGACGCGGAGCGAGACGTTGCCGACCAGCTCCTTGTCGAGACGGTCCTTGACCATGCGCGCCGTGACCTTGGAGCCACGGACCCGGCCGACCATCGGGCTGGTGTTGGTCCCGATCGTCATGGAGATCGCGGGCTCGTCGACCGTGATGATCGGGAGAGCGACGGGGTTCTCGGCGTCGGCGATGGTGTCGCCGATCATGATGTCGGGGATGCCCGCGATGGCGATGATGTCGCCGGGGCGGGCGGACTTGCCCTCCTCGAGCGGCTTGCGCTCGAGGGCCTCGGTCATGAGCAGCTCGGTGATCTTGACCCGCTCGATGGTGCCGTCGTGCTTGCACCACGAGACCTGCTGGCCCTTCTTGATCTCGCCGTTGAAGACGCGCAGAAGCGCGAGGCGACCGAGGAAGTTGGAGGCGTCGAGGTTGGTGACGTGGGCCTGGAGGGGCGCCTCGGTGTCGTAGGTCGGCGCCGGGATCGTCGAGATGATCGTCTCGAAGAGCGCGGTGAGGTCTTCGCCCTCGGGCAGGCCGCCGTTCTCGGGACGCTCGAGCGCCGCGCGGCCGTTCTTGGCCGAGGCGTAGACGATGGGGAACTCGATCTGGTCCTCGGAGGCGTCGAGGTCGATGAAGAGCTCGTAGACCTCGTCGACGACCTCCTGGATGCGGGAGTCGGGACGGTCGACCTTGTTGATGCAGAGGATGACCGGCATCTTGGCCGCGAGCGCCTTGCGCAGGACGAAGCGCGTCTGCGGCAGCGGGCCCTCGGACGCGTCGACGAGGAGGACGACGCCGTCGACCATGGAGAGGCCGCGCTCGACCTCGCCACCGAAGTCGGCGTGCCCCGGGGTGTCGATGATGTTGATCGTCAGGCCGTCGGGCAGCCCCGCGTCGAGGGCGGCCTTGCCGGCGTAGTGGACCGCGGTGTTCTTGGCGAGGATCGTGATCCCCTTCTCGCGCTCGAGGTCACCGGAGTCCATGACGCGCTCGCCAGTGGACTCGACGGTGGCCCGGGCCTCGAAGGCACCGGACTCCCAGAGCATCTTGTCGACCAGAGTGGTCTTTCCGTGGTCGACGTGCGCGACGATGGCGACGTTACGGATGTCGTCGCGTGTAGTGATGGGCATGATGCCCATTCTCTCAGGGTTTCGCTCAGGGACGAAAACGGCCGGACTCGCCGAGCAGCGCGCCGATCACCCGGACGATCGGGAGGTCCCCCGGAAGCCAGGGCACGGCATACAGGTCCTCGCCGGTGAGCCAGCGCAGCTCGTCGTGGTCCTCGATCGGCTCCGGGACCCCCTCCGTCACCTCTGCGAGGTGCACCGTCATGGCGTATGCCGTCCCCAGCGGCCAGCGACCGCGCGCCAGGGGGCCGTCGAGACGGTCTCCGAGGAGGACCTCGACGCCGAGCTCCTCGCGCAGCTCGCGGTGCAGCGCTGCGACGGCCTCCTCCCCCGGATCGACCTTGCCGCCGGGGAACTCCCAGCCCCCGGCCAGGGCGGGCGGTTCGGTGCGCCGCGCGGCGAGGAGCCGGCTCGGTGCGGCGAGGTCGTCGACGATGGCCGCGGCGACCACCTCGACGGCGTTCTCGGGCTCCTCGACGCGCACGCGACACTCCTTCCCGGCTCCGGGTCTCACTCCGATAAACAAATTCATTGTGCGGTTGTGGCACGGATGAATGTCGCTAGGGTCAACCCGTCCGCTGCAGCGACGCACGACACCACGTGCCCGACTGCATGGTCGCATCACCCCTCCGAGGCCAACGTGGCCCCGAAGGTTCGCACATCCAAGCGAGGTATCGATGACGTTCAAGCGCAAGGCGACGCCGTTCGCCGTGCTGACGGTTGCAGCGTTGGCCCTGACGGCCTGCGCCCAGTCCGACCGCAACGAGGACACTGGGTCGGACACCGGCTCGAGTGCCGGCACGTCCACGTTCACCTTCGGCGCGGCCGGCGCCCCCAAGGTGATGGACCCCTTCTACGCCACCGACGGCGAGACCTTCCGCGTGACCCGCCAGATGTTCGAGGGTCTCGTCGGCATCAAGGCCGGCAGCGCCGAGATCGAGCCCGAGCTCGCCGAGAAGTGGGAGCCGGACGCGTCCGGCACCAACTGGACGTTCACCCTCCGCACGGGTGTGAAGTTCCACGACGGCGAGCCCTTCAACGCCGAGGCCGTCTGCGCCAACTTCGAGCGCATGTTCGACCAGAACCCCGCTGGCCAGGTCGCCGCCGAGTACTGGTCCGGCACGTTCGGCGCCTTCAAGGCCAAGGCCGCGGAGTCGCTCTACAAGGGCTGCGAGGCCAAGGACGAGAAGACCGTCATCCTCTCCGTGACCCGTCCGACCTCCGGCTTCCCGACCTTCCTGTCGCTGGACTCGCTCTCCATGCAGTCGCCCAAGGCGATGGACGCGGGCAAGGCCAACGAGGTCGTCGCCCAGGGTGAGGGCTTCATCTACCCCGCCTACTCCAAGGCCGGCGTCGGCACGGGCCCCTACAAGCTCGAGAAGTACGACGAGGCCAACAAGACGGTCACGCTCGTGCGCAACGACGACTACTGGGGCGAGAAGGCCAAGAACGCCAAGGTCGTCTTCAAGATCATCCCCGACGAGAGCACCCGTCGACAGGAGCTCGAGGCCAAGAGCATCAACGGCTACGACCTCCCGAACCCCGCTGACTGGAAGGGCCTCGAGTCCGCCGGCAACAAGGTCGAGATCCGCCCGGCGTTCAACGTCTTCTACCTGGGCCTCAACCCCACGAAGAACCCGAAGCTCACCGACCTCAAGGTCCGCAAGGCCATCTACCAGGCCATCAACCGCGAGGAGCTCGTCAAGACCCAGCTCCCCGAGGGCGCCAAGGTCGCGACGCAGATGATGCCCGACACCGTGAGCGGCTACAACAAGTCGCTCCAGCCGGTCGCCTACGACCCCGCAGCGGCCAAGGCGGCCATCTCGGCAGCAGGCGGCCTGACGCTCACGTTCGCGTACCCGTCCGAGGTGTCGCGTCCGTACATGCCGAACCCGCAGAAGCTCTACCAGGCGATGGCGGGTGACCTCGAGGCCGCCGGCATCAAGGTCAACACGGTCACGAAGCCGTGGAACGGTGGCTACCTCGACGGTGTCGACGCCAACGCGTTCGACGCGTTCCTCCTCGGATGGACGGGCGACTACGACGCGGCGCACAACTTCATCGGCACCTTCTTCGGCAGCCTCGACGCCAACAACTTCGGTCTGGCGAAGCAGTCGTTCGGCGCGACCCTGGCCGCCGACCTCGCCAAGGCCGACACGATGGTCGACGAGGCCGAGCGCACCGCGGCCTACGAGAAGCTGAACCAGCAGATCCAGGAGGAGTACCTCCCGGCTCTCGCGATCAGCCACTCCCCGCCGGCGCTCGTCGTCGGCGAGGGCGTCGAGGGCGTCGTCGCCTCGCCGCTCACCGCGGAGGAGTTCAGTGGTGTGACCGTCGGCGGCAAGTGAGCCTCACCGCTCGCAACCGTTGACGGAGGTGGCCGTCCCGGCGAAGGATCGCCGGGGCGGCCACCGCCATGACACAAGGAGATACCTGTGCTGAGGTTCATCGTCAGGCGCCTGATCCAGATGGTCGGCGTGCTCGTCGTGTTGTCGTTGTTGTTGTTCCTGTGGCTGCGTTCTCTCCCCGGAGGGACCGTCTCGGCGATCCTCGGTGAGCGCGCCACCCCGCAGACCCGCGCCGCCATGGAGGCCCAGTTCGGCCTCGACCAGCCGATCTGGGTGCAGTACTTCAAGTTCGTCGGCCGCGTCGTCCAGGGCAACTTCGGCCCGTCGACGAGCGTGCTCCCCGGCACCGACGCGCTGGACATCTTCCTCCAGCGCTTCCCCGCGACGATCGAGCTGAGCTTCTTCGCGATGCTCCTCGCCATCGCGCTCGGAATCCCGCTCGGCTACTTCGCCGCCCGGCGCCGTGCGACGTTCTTCGACAACACGTCGGTGATCTTCTCCCTCGTCGGCGTCGCGATCCCCGTCTTCTTCCTCGCCTTCCTGCTCAAGTACGTCTTCGCGATCAAGCTCGGCTGGCTGCCCGTGTCGGGCCGTCAGGACGGCAGCCTCGAGGCCACCCGGGTCACCGGGTTCTTCGTCCTCGACGGTCTGCTCACCCGCGAGTTCGACGCCTCGTGGGACGCGCTCAAGCACCTCGTGCTGCCGGCGGTGGCACTGTCGAGCATCCCCTTCGCGGTGATCTTCCGGATCACCCGCGCCGCGGTGCTCGAGGTGCTCGACGAGGACTACATCCGCACGGCCGAGTCCAAGGGACTGACCAACCGGGTCATCCGGAGCCGCCACATCCTGCGCAACGCCATGCTGCCCGTGACGACGACGATCGGGCTCCAGATCGGCGCCCTCCTCGGCGGCGCCGTCCTCACCGAGGCCGTCTTCTCCTGGGGTGGCATCGGCGAGGCCCTGGCGCTGTCCTTCAGCCGGCGTGACTATCCCGTGCTGCAGGTCATCATCCTCGCCGCCGCCGCCGTCTACGTCATGGTCAACCTGATGGTCGACATCATGTACGCCGTCATCGACCCCCGAGTCCGGACGAGGTGACCGCCATGACCCCCTCCCCCATGGACCCGCGCCCCAGCGCGAAGAAGGACCGGATCGACTCGCTCGCCGCCACCGCCGGCAGGACGACCGGAGGCAGTGCGACGAACGTCGCAGAAGTCCACGTGAGCGCGGCCGGCGCGGTCCGGGACACCGGAGGCGTCTCGCTCATCGCGAGCGCGTGGTCGCGCCTCCGGCGCAACCCGGTCTTCCTCCTCGGAGCCGCCATCACGGTCCTCTTCGTCGTGCTCGCGCTCATCTCCCCGTGGATCGCACCCCACGACGCGTCCGAGCGGTTGCCCGAGCTCAAGGAGAACCTCAGCCCCGGCAACATCCCCGGGCCCATGCCCGGCTTCCCCCTCGGGTCCGACGAGTTCGGGCGCGACCTCCTGTCGCGCCTGCTCGTCGGTGCGCGGCAGACCCTCATCGTCGGTGTCTTCGCCACCCTCTTCGGGCTCGCGGGCGGCATCGCCCTCGGCACCCTCGCGGGCGCCTTCGGCGGCTGGGTCGACTCCGTCGTCATGCGCGTCGTCGACGTCATGCTGTCGATCCCCTCGCTGCTGCTCGCCGTCTCGATCGCTGCCCTGGCCCCGAGGCCGTCGCAGTGGACCCTCATCATCGCCATCGCGACCGTGCAGGTGCCGATCTTCGCCCGCCTCCTGCGGGGGTCGATGCTCGCCCAGCGCAGCAGCGACCACGTGCTCGCCGCGCGAGCCCTCGGCGTCAAGCGGGGCTCGATCGTCTTCCGACACATGCTGCCGAACTCGCTGGGCCCGGTCATCGTGCAGTCGACCCTCGTCCTCGCCACGTCGATCATCGACGCAGCCGGCCTCTCCTTCCTGGGTCTCGGCAACTCCGACGACCGCCAGCCCGAGTGGGGCCAGATGCTCGGCGAGGCCCAGCGGCTCATCCAGGACTACCCGCACCTCGCGTTCTACCCCGCGACGTGCATCATCATCGTCGCGCTCGGCTTCACCCTCATGGGTGAGTCGCTGCGCGAGGCCCTCGACCCCAAGAGCCGGAGGTGACCCGCGCATGAGCCCCACCACCGCGGCCACGACCCCCACCGACCAGACCAACGCCGCCGACCGCGACAAGACCCGCCGCTGGCGCGAAGGCGGCAGCGAGCCGCTGCTCAGGGTGCGTGACCTGCGCGTCACGTTCCAGCGGCAGGACCAGGAGCCCTTCGAAGCCGTCCAGGGCGTCTCCTTCGACGTCCACCCTGGCCAGACCGTCGGCCTCGTCGGCGAGTCCGGTTGCGGCAAGTCGGTGACCTCGCTCGCGATCATGGGCCTGCTGCCCGAACGTGGCAACAAGGTCAGCGGCAGCGTCGACTACGAGGGCACCAACCTCCTCGACCTGTCGGACCAGCAGATGCGGGACAAGCGGGGCAAGGACATCGCGATGGTCTTCCAGGACCCGCTGTCCTCGCTCAACCCGGTCATCCCCATCGGCCTCCAGGTCACCGAGGTGCTCGAGCGGCACCGCGGCATGTCCCGCAAGGCGGCGACACCCGTCGCCCGCGAGCTCCTCGACCGGGTCGGCATCCCCGACCCGGACCGGCGGCTCAAGGACTACCCGCACCAGCTCTCGGGCGGCATGCGACAGCGGGCCCTCATCGCGATCGCGCTCGCCTGCCAGCCGAGGCTGCTCATCGCCGACGAGCCCACCACCGCCCTCGACGTGACGATCCAGGCCCAGATCCTCGCCCTCCTCAAGGAGCTCGTCGAGGAGTCCGGCACAGCGCTGGTGATGATCACGCACGACCTCGGCGTCGTCGCAGGGCTGTGCGACGAGGTCAACGTCCTCTACGGCGGGCGCATCGTCGAGCGCGGCGAGCGGCACGAGCTCTTCGCCCAGCCGCGCCACCCCTACACGCACGGCCTGCTCGCCTCGATCCCCCGCATGGATGCCCCTCGCGGTCAGCGTCTCCAGCCGATCCCCGGCTCGGTGTCCGACAACCTGCCGTGGACGAGCGCATGCGCGTTCGCGCCCCGGTGCTCGCAGCCGATCGAGGTCTGCACGCAGGTCATGCCCGAGCTCGTGGAGCAGCACCAGCGTGCCCTGCGCTGCCACAACCCCGTGGAGGTGTCCCGATGACCGACCCGACCACCGACCCGACCCAGCCCGACGAGCCCGTGACGCACCCCGCCGATGGTGGGCGGAGGGCCTACGCCGGCGGTGACGTCCTCGTGGACGCCAAGGGCATCAAGGTGCACTTCCCGATCAAGCGGGGCGTGATCTTCGACAAGACGATCGGCCACGTCTACGCCGTCGACGGCGTCGACCTCCAGATCCGCCACGGCGAGACCTACGGCCTCGTCGGCGAGTCCGGGTGCGGCAAGTCCACGCTCGGGCGCGCGATCCTCAACCTCGAGCCGCCGACCGAGGGGTCGGTGACCTTCGACGGGGTCGACATCGCCTCGCTCAAGGGCGAGGAGCTGCGCAGGAAGCGCCAGGACATCCAGATGGTGTTCCAGGACCCGCTGTCCAGCCTCGACCCCCGCCAGTCGGTCGAGTCCCTCCTCTTCGAGGGCATGAAGGCCCACGGCATCGCCAAGAACGCCAAGGAGGCGCGGCCGCGGCTCGTCGAGCTGCTCAACGCGGTCGGCCTGCCCGAGGCGGCCCTGGCGAAGTACCCGCACGAGTTCTCGGGTGGCCAGCGCCAGCGCATCGGCATCGCCCGCGCCCTGTCGGTCAACCCCAAGCTCATCGTCGCGGACGAGCCGGTGTCGGCCCTCGACGTGTCGGTCCAGGCCCAGGTCATCAACCTCCTCGAGGACCTGCAGGAGGAGTTTGGCCTGACCTACCTCGTCGTCGCCCACGACCTCGCGGTCGTCCGCCACATCAGCGACCGGATCGGGGTCATGTACCTCGGCGCGCTCGCCGAGGAGGCGGACGCCGACGACCTCTACGCCACTCCCCTGCACCCCTACACCCGGGCCCTCATGTCAGCGGTGCCGGTGCCGGACCCCGTCATCGAGGACCGTCGCGAGCAGATCCTGCTCACCGGCGACCTGCCCTCACCCTCGCGTCCGCCGACGGGGTGCCGCTTCCACACGCGCTGCCCGTGGCGCCAGGAGACCAAGTGCGACACCGAGCGCCCGGTGCTGCGCGTCCCGGAGATCCCGGGCGTCGGCTCGGGCCACCGGGTCGCCTGCCACTGGACAGAGCAGATCGAGTCCGGCGAGCTCAAGCCACACGAGGTGGCGCCGCAGGTGACCGACCTCAGCGACCTCTTCGAGGGCGACGAGTCCCTCATGGGTCCGGCATCGATCTCCGAAGCCCTCTGAGGCGGTCGCCGCGCGACGCCGAGGCCGGTTCCGCTCAGCGGAGCCGGCCTCACGGCATACAGGCCCGTATGCCGTCTCGCTCGCTTCGCGGATAGGCGCGCCTTGCTGGACGGCTGGCGCGACGAGGGACAGGCTTGGGCTCATGAGCCGCCAGCTGACTGACGAGGAGGTCGGGCGCCAGCTCGCCGACCTGCCCCTGTGGACCCGTGAGGGCGACGCCATCGTCGCGACGATCGAGGCACCGGACTTCCCGGCCGCGATCCGCATCGTCGCCGACGCCGCCGAGGTCGCCGAGGAGATGAACCACCACCCGGACATCGACATCCGGTGGCGCACCACCAGGTGGCTGCTCACGACGCATGACGCCGGTGGGCTCACCCAGCTCGACATCGAACAGGCGCACCGGATCACCGAGATCGCCCGGCGTCACGGGGTCGTCGTCGGTGGCTGAGAACGCGAGCGTGCTCGAGGAGCACGACGAACCGCACGACCAGAGCTTCGGGGCGCGCCTCAACTGGCTGCGAGCCGGTGTGCTGGGAGCCGGCGACGGCATCGTCTCGACGGCCGGCCTCGTCATCGGTGTCGCCGCCGCGACGACCGACCGCGAGACGATCTTCACCGCCGGTCTGGCAGGGCTGGTCGCCGGCGCGATGAGCATGGCGGTCGGCGAGTACGTCTCGGTGAGCACCCAGCGCGACGCCGAGATGGCCCTGCTCGCCAAGGAGCGCCGCGAGCTGCGCGAAGAGCCGGAGGCCGAGCTCCAGGAGCTCGCCGAGCTCTATCAGGCCAAGGGACTGAGCGCTGAGCTCGCGCACGACGTCGCCGTCCAGCTCACCGCTCACGACGCGCTGGGGGCACATGCCGAGACCGAGCTCGGCATCGACCCCGAGGCCCTGACGAAGCCGTGGCACGCGGCCTGGGCGTCCTTCATCGCGTTCACGATCGGGGCCCTCATCCCCCTCGTGGCCATCCTCGTCGTGGCGCCCAGCGCACGGGTGCCGGTCACCGTCGTGGCCGTCGTCGTCGCACTGCTCATCACCGGCTGGTCGAGCGCGCGGCTCAGCTCCGCCGCAGTCGGTCGGGCGATGTGGCGCAACGTCGCCGGCGGGCTGCTCGCCATGTGCGTCACCTACCTCATCGGCTACCTCGTCGGGACCCAGGTCTGAGCGCCACGGGCCACTGACCTCGCTTGCGCGCCCTCGTCGCGACGACCCGCTCGAGGTATGCGTTCGGGCTCGATGACCTATAGGTGTTCATACGCACCTATGAGCTATCGACCTGCAGCAACCACATGACGCTGGGGCGGTGGAGATCGCCTCCGCCGGCTCAGTCGCCGGCGGTCGCGCGGAACAGCGGCACGGCCAGAGATGACTCCGTCGCCTGCTCGAGGGAGAGGGGCCGTCCGTCGGGGCCGGCGAGCGGGAGCCGCCAGTTGGGGTACTCGTCCTCGGTCCCCGGCTGGTTGATCGCCCGGCGGTCGCCGACGACGTCGGAGAGCGACACGGCGCGCAGGACGCTCGGCGTGTGGCCGACCCACCGGTGCATCGCCTCGATGACGGACGGGATGCCTGCACCGGGCTCGAGCCAGCCGCGTGCGACCAGGGCGTCACGCACCGTGGCGATCGACTGCTCCTCGTGGGCCCGCTCCTCCTCGACCGGTCGCGTGAGCAGGCCGAGCCGCTCACGGATCGCGACGTGCTCGAGGCCGAGGAAGCCCGCGGTGGGCGGGAGGTCGTGCGTGGTCACCGATGAAAGGCAGAGCTCGCGATAGCTCTCGGGCGGGGTGGGTGCGCCGTCGGTGTTCTCGAACCACATGATGCTCGTGCCGAGCACCCCACGCTCGTCGAGGTAGTCGCGGGCGTTGGCCGGCACGACCCCGAGGTCCTCGCCGATGACGAGGGCGCCGGCACGCTGGGCCTCGAGGCAGAGGATGCCGATGAGCGCCTCGTGGTCGTAGGCGACGTAGGTGCCGTCGGCGGGGGTGAGCCCGTCACCCTGCGGGATCCACCAGAGGCGGAACAGCCCGATGACGTGGTCGACCCGGATCCCACCGGAGTCGCGCAGCACGGTGCGGACCATGTCGCGGAACGGTGCGTAGCCGAGCTCGGCGAGCCTCTCGGGGTGCCACGGCGGCTGCGACCAGTTCTGCCCGAGCTGGTTGAACTGGTCCGGCGGCGCACCGACGGTGACGCCGGTCGCCAGGGCGCCCGCGAGCCCCCACGAGTCGGCGCCGTGCGGGTGGACGCCCACTGCGAGGTCGTGGACGACGCCGAGCGACATGCCGGCGTCCTTGGCCTCGCGCTGGACCTCTCCGAGCTGGCGGTCGAGGAGCCACTGCAACCACATGTGGAACCGGACGAGGTCCTCCTGCGCCTGCGCGAACTCGGCGACCGCGAGCGAGCTGGGGTCATGCAGCTCGGCAGGCCACTGCCGCCACGGGAGCCCGTGCCGCTCCGCGAGCGCGCACCACGTGGCGAACGTCGTCAGCCCCTCGCCCTCACGCTCGCGGAACCGCTCGAAGTCCCGGGCCCGGCGACCCTCGAGGCCGAGGTCGTGGATGAGCCCGAGGGCTTCGCGCTTGGCGCTCCATGCCGCGTCGCGGTCGATCGTGTCCGCGGTGTTGAGAGCGCGGGTCGACGCGGCGAGCTCCTCGACCCGTGCCCGGCCGTCCGCGTCGAGGCGCATGGCCTCGGGGATGTCGGCGATGCGCAGGTAGAGCGGGTTGACGAAGCGGCGGGTCGTCGGCAGGTAGGGCGACGCCTCCATCGGCGCGACCGGCTCGGCTGCGTGGAGAGGGTTGATGAGGACGAACTCGGCGCCGAGGTCGGTCGCCGCCCACGAGGCCAGCTCACCAAGGTCGCCGAGGTCGCCGACCCCCCAGGAGTCGGCGGACCGCACCTGGTAGATCTGCGTCATCAGGCCGGTCACTCCGCCGTGGCGCACGGCCTCGGGCAGCTCGAGCCGCTGGGGCGTGACGACGAGGGTGGCGGTCTCGGTGCCCTCGGCGACGGGGGCCTGATCGAGGTGCGCCACGATCCGGTGCCAGCCGGTGGGGAGGTCGCCGGGCAGCTCGAACGTCGCCTCGCCGATCTCTCGCCCGTCGACGACCCTCGGGTGGACCCAGCGCTCGACCGGCGAGACCTCCCGGGTGCCGCCGTCCTCGAGCTCCACGGTGAGGCGGACCGCTCCCCCGTGAGGCACGTGCGCGTGGACCCACGGGGTCCAGCCCTCACGGCATACGACGGTTGCGGGCAGGGTGCGCCGCCACGGACGGTTCTCGGCGTCCGCGAGGGAAGCCGCGACGGACTCCTCCGAGCCGGCGTCGACCCCGAGCGCGCCGAGGATCGTGCGCAGCGTCGTGTCGGAGATGACCGTGTGGGCACCCAGCCAGTCGTGGAAGTCGGTCGCGACGCCGTGGGCGTGGGCGAGCTCGACGAGGGCGGCGGACGGTGCGAGAGGGGTCACGTCCCCATCCTGCACGTCCCACGCGTCCGGACCTGCGAAGGGCGCCACCGCGAGTGCGGTGACGCCCTTCGAGTCGGACCGGCTCCGTCAGGTCACGGGCTGGGCGTGCTCTCGTGGATCCCCACGTCGAGCTTCTCGACGCGCGGGTCCCCGGCGTCTGCGAAGTAGTCGCCCTTGATGGTCTCGTCGAGGCCGTTCGACACCTTCGCCGCGTTGAGCGCCAGGCTGAGGAGCCCGGCGACGACGAGGTTGATGACGAACGCCGTCAGGGCGATGTAGCCCATCTGCGCGATGCCCGGGATGTTGGCGAGCGAGCCGCCGAAGTGGGCGCCGGTGACCGGGTTGACGACGTTGTAGGCCGCGTAGGTGCCGTAGACCATGCCGACGGCCCAGCCGGCGAGCAGCGCCCAGCGGTGGAACCAGCGGGTGTAGAGGCCGAACACGATCGCCGGGAACGTCTGGAGGATCCAGATGCCACCGAGGAGCTGGAAGTTGATCGCGTTCTGCTTGTCGAGCAGGAGCACGAAGACGAGCGCGAAAGCCTTGACGACGAGCGACGCCAGCTTCGAGACCTTGGCCTCCTGCTGCGGCGTGGCGTTCGGCTTGACGAACTCCTTGTAGATGTTGCGGGTGAACGTGTTGGCCGCCGCGATCGACATGATCGCCGCGGGCACGAGGGCACCGATGGCGATGGCGGCGAAGGCGATGCCGGCGAACCAGCCCGGGAACATGTCCTCGAACAGCTGAGGGATGACGAGCTGGGGGTTGGGCTTGCCGTCGAGGCCGATCGGCTTGGTCCCGGCCGCGATGGCCACCCATCCGAGCAGGGCGAGGAGGCCGAGCACGAACGAGTACGCCGGCAGGATCGCCGCGTTGCGGCGGATCGTGTTGCGGCTGCTCGACGAGAGGGTCGCCGTGATCGAGTGCGGGTACATGAACAGCGCGAGCGCCGACCCGAGGCCGAGCGTGGCGTAGGCCCACATCTGCGTGCTGCCGGGGATGAAGGCGCCGGTCGGCTTCTGCGTCGCGGGGTTGGTCGTCGCCATCTTCTCCTCGGCCGCACCGAAGATCGCGTCCCAGCCGCCGACCTTGGTGGGCAGGTAGACGATCGCGACGATGATGACGAGGTAGATCAGGGTGTCCTTGACGAACGCGATGACCGCCGGAGCCCGCAGGCCACTGCTGTAGGTGTAGGCCGCGAGCAGCGCGAAGGCGATGAACAGCGGCGCGTCCTTGGCGATGATGTTGTCGCCTCCGCCGAGCCCGACGACCTCGAGGACGGCCTGGATGCCGACGAGCTGGAGGGCGATGTAGGGCATCGTCGCGAGGAACCCGGTGACGGCGACCGCCAGGGAGAGGTGGCGGCTGCCGTAACGCCCCTTGACGAAGTCGGCCGGGGTGACGTAGCCGTGCCGGTGGCTCACCGACCACAGCCGCGCCATGAAGACGAAGATGATCGGGTAGAGCACGATCGTGTAGGGCACGGCGAAGAAGCCCGCCACGGCGCCCGTCGCGAACATCGCGGCCGGGACCGCGACGAACGTGTATGCCGTGTAGAGGTCACCGCCGAGGAGGAACCAGGTGATCCACGTGCCGAACGAGCGACCACCGAGACCCCACTCGTCGAGGGACTCCATGCTCGTGGGGCGGCGCCAGCGCGTGGCCATGAAGCCCATGATCGTCACCGCGCCGAAGAGGACGACGAGGATGATCAGGGCGGTCCAGTTGACGCCGCTCATCGCTGGCCTCCATCTGTGTCGAAGGGCTGGCCGTCGTGCAGGTCGGCGTCGGTGCCGTCACCGATCGTCCCTCGCCCGTGCCGGCCGTGGCGCCCGAACTTGCGGTGCGGACGGCGCTGGGCCTCCCCCATCGGGCGGTGCGGGCGTGCCCGGAGCACGAGCTTGTAGGCCGTCCACGTCATCGCCGAGCACAGGAACACCCAGAGGAACTGGTACCAGATGAAGAACGGGAAGCCCCAGAGCTTGGGCTCGACCTTGCTGTAGGAGCTCACCCACATCAGCGCCACGATCGGGATGAGCAGCAGGACTCCGGCCGCAGCCAACAGCCCCTTGTTCGCGGGTGGGACCGTGTCATGGTCCACGACCTCGTGTTCGTCCACGAGAACACCTCTTTCGTCTGGGATGCGGGCACCGTTGAGCGCACCACCGCGACACCCTAGGGCGTCGACGTGCCCCAGACCACGGTGACGCGCCGCCGATTTCTCCCGACTGCGGCGAGAGGCGTCGATATGTCGTTGCGGACCCGTATGCCGTCCTGCCAGCCTTGCGCCCGTGGGCACCCCCTCCGGCTTCGACTTCACGCAGCGCTCCGACGGCAGTGTCGTCATCACGCACCACGGTGCGGTGGCGACGGTGCTGCGCGGGCGGCGGGCCCAGGACTTCGTCGAGGACGCGGAGTCCGGCGACGACCAGGAGCTCATGGCCCGCGTCACGGGCAACTACAAGCACGGCAACGAGCGGACGGCGCGTCACCACCCCCGCAACCGCTGAGGTTCGTCGGTGGGGCCCGTCGGGTCCCCGGTCCTCACGAACGGGGCAGATGGGCCCCGTTCGTGAGGACGCAGGCACCGCGGAAGCGCCGTTCGCGACGTCGATCAGAGCGCGCGCACCCCGACGACGACGTTCGCCAGTGCGAACAACCACATCGCCCCTTCCCACACCGCCGCACTGGTCAGCCTCGCCAGGCCGCGTGGTGTGGGAGCCCCGGGAAGTGCTGCGCGGTCGACGAGGCGTGGCATCGCACCCGCCACCTCCACGTGCTGGAGGAATGCGACGTCGCAGGAGGCGTGGTACCGGTGTCTCCGCATGAGCTGCACGGACGCCAGAGCGACGACGAGGCCCAGGGCGGCTGCCACCAAGCGCTCGTTCGCGGAGTAGGACCGGCTACCCAGCGCGATGGTCAGGAGGAAGGCCTGCGCGGTGAGGGAGAGCCCCGGGACCTGCCACAGCTTCGAGTCAGCCTCCACCAGCCGATGCATCGACAGCTGGTAGGCGAGGCGCAAGGTGTCCGCGTCGAACGAGCCGTCTGGTGAGTCGGTCATGGCGGTTCCTTCGAGGTGGGGGCCGTCGCTGACGACAAGGTCCCACAGAACGCGACCTCTATGCCGCGCTTCGTGGGACCTTGTGGCCGGACGCCGAAAACCTCAGACGTTGAAGCGGAACTCCACGACGTCGCCGTCCTGCATGACGTAGTCCTTGCCCTCCATGCGGACCTTGCCGGCAGCCTTGGCAGTGGCCATCGTCCCGGCGGAGTCCAGGTCGGCGAACGACACGATCTCGGCCTTGATGAACCCGCGCTGGAAGTCGGTGTGGATGACACCGGCAGCCTGAGGCGCGGTCCAGCCCTGGCCGATCGTCCACGCCCGCGACTCCTTGGGACCGGCGGTGAGGTAGGTCTGGAGCCCCAGCGTGTGGAACCCCGTCCGCGCCAGCTGGTCGAGTCCGGACTCGGTCGCGCCGAACCCCTCGAGCATCTCCTGGGCGTCCTCCGGCGACATGTCCATGAGGTCCATCTCGAGCTTGGCGTTGAGGAACACCGCGTCGGCGGGGGCCACGAGCTCGCGCAGCGACGACTGCAGCGCGGCGTCGGTGAGCTGGTCCTCGTCGAGGTTGAACACGTAGATGAACGGCTTGGTCGTGAGCAGCCCCAGCGACCGCGCCTCGGCGAGGTCCACACCGGCAGCCGCGCCCGCGGCATACAGGGTCTTGCCCTCCTCGAGCACCTTCTGGGCCGCCAGCGCGTTGTCGAGCAGCGGCTTGGACTCCTTCTTGATCCGGGCCTCCTTCTCGAGGCGCACGACGGCCTTCTCGAGGGTCTGGAGGTCGGCGAGGATGAGTTCGGTGTGGATCGTCTCGATGTCGGACTCGGGCGAGACCTTGCCGTCGACGTGGACGACGTCGCCGTCCTCGAAGGCCCGCACCACCTGGCAGATCGCGTCGGCCTCACGGATGTTGGCGAGGAACTTGTTGCCCAGGCCCTCACCCTCCGAGGCGCCGCGCACGATGCCGGCGATGTCGACGAACGAGACCGTCGCCGGCAGGATCTTCTCGGAGCCGTGGATCTCGGCGAGCCGCTCGAGCCGCGAGTCGGGCAGCGGGACCACGCCGACGTTGGGCTCGATGGTCGCGAACGGGTAGTTCGCGGCGAGGACGTTGTTCTTGGTCAGGGCGTTGAACATCGTCGACTTGCCGACGTTGGGGAGCCCGACGATTCCGATGGTGAGTGCCACGGGGACAAGAGTCTAGTGGCGCTGGACCCGTGCCCTTGCCATGCGACGGGACACCCAGCCGACGAGGACGCACGCCGCGACCCCGACCACGAGGAGCAGGGCGTAGGTCCCGGCCGCCGGCCAGTCCCCCTCCGCGAGCGCGAAGACGAGCGCAGCCGCGGTCACGCAGACCCACACGAGCAGCACCGCGCCGGCGAGCATCGCGAGGAGCACGCCGAAGAACTTCGTGGCGCTCACGTCAGCCCGCCGGGGATCTCGCTGTTCTCGAGGTACCTCGGGTATGCCGTGCCGTCGCCGTCGAGGACCTGCTCCAGCATGCGCGCGGTGTGGGGCGCGACGTGGTCGGCCAGGTCCTCCGGCGCCACCCAGTGCACGGCCTTGATCTCGCGGCGCAGCAGGGTCAGCCCTTCGGAGAAGCTGCGCTCCACCCGGCCCAGGTCGAAGAGGAGGAGGACGGCGTCGTCCCACCCGCGCCACGGCGGCAGCCAGTTGACCGCGGCGAGCCCGTCGACGCCGACGGCGACCCCGAGCTCCTCGCTGATCTCACGGACGACGCAGGCCGCCGGCGACTCCTTGGGGTCGACGACCCCTCCGGGCAGGTCCCACTCGGCCTTGTAGGCGAGCTCGCAGAGCAGCACCTCGCCGTCCTCGTTGCGCAGCAGGCCCTGGGCGATGTTGCGCTTGCGCGGGAGGCGGGCGTTGAGGATGTTGATGGCGGTGCGGCGGCCCGCGTCGGTCGAGGTGTCGGGTCGCCCGCTGTCAGCCATGTCCCGAGGCTAACCTGCGACACCCTGTCGGCACCTCGTGGCACGGTGTGGCCCATGAACCCGTGGATCGCGTTGGTGGGCGGCATCGTCATCGGTGCGTTGACGGCATACCTGCTTCTCAGGCAGGCGTATGCCGTCCGCGCGGCGTCCGTGTCCACCGAGCGCGACCTGCTGCGCGAGCGGGTCGTCGACCTCGAGGCCTCGCTGGCCGAGGACCTCGAGACCGCCTCGCTGCTCGCTCCCCTGCGTGACGCGCTGGGCCGGGTCGAGCGGCAGGTCGGCGTGCTCGAGCGCGACCGGGTCGAACAGTTCGGGGCCATCCGGGCGGTCATGGGGCGCGTCGAGTCCGAGGCCCAGCACCTCGGCCGCCAGACGCAGTCGCTGGCCGGGTCGTTGCGCTCGTCCTCCGTGCGCGGCTCCTGGGGCGAGGTGCAGCTGCGCCGCGTCCTCGAGGCGTCGGGCATGCTCGCCCGCTGCGACTTCGAGGAGCAGGTGCGGGCGCGGAGCCGGCACGACCGCGAGGTGCGGCCCGACGTCGTCGTGCGGCTGCCCGGTGAGCGTTCGCTCGTCATCGACGCCAAGGCACCGATGGCGGCGTTCCTCGACGCCCAGACCGAGGACCTGCCCGACGACGAGCGCACCGAGCTCCTCCGCGACCACGCCCGCGCCCTGCGCCAGCACGTGCACGGGCTCGCGGCCAAGGACTACTGGTCGGCGTTCGACGCGACCCCCGAGATGGTGGTCTGCTTCGTCCCCAGCGATGCGATGCTCGCCGCCGCGCTCGCCGCCGATCCCGGCCTGCACGAGCGGGCGATGGCCGAGCGGGTGGTCCTCGTCGGCCCGGGTGCTCTGCTGGCGTTGCTGCGCACGGTCGCCTTCGGGTGGCAGCAGGACTCGCTGTCGAGCAGCGCGCGTGAGCTGCTGGCTCTGGGCCAGGAGCTCTACCGGCGGCTCGCCACCCTCGGGACGCACGCGGCCAAGATGGGGCGCTCGCTGCACGCCACCGTCGAGAGCTACAACCAGTTCGTCGGTGCGCTCGAGTCGCGCGTGTTCGTCACCGCCCGCCGCATGCAGGAGCTCGAGCTGGTCTCGGACGACCTGCCCGACCTCGGTCCGGTCGAGACCGGCCCGCGGGTCCTCACCGCCGTCGAGCTGCTCGAGGTCGTCGGCGCCGAGGACGAGCGCGCCGAGCTGCTCCTCGACCTCACCGTCGAGCGAGATCGGGACCGAGGCCGCGACCAGGTCGGCTGACCCCACCGACCCGCTGCCGGATGGCCGACCGACCCACCGGCTCAGTGCAGCGAGCCGGCCTCGGCGAACGAGCCGTCGTGGCGCATCTTGTCGGACATGCCCGCGGCCTTGAGGTCGCGCCGGATCTCGTTGGGCAGCGAGAACATGAGCGACTCCTCGGCGGCCACGACGGGGCGCACGTCCTCGTAGCCGCGCTCGGCGAGGTAGTCCAGGACGCCGCGCACGAGGATCTCGGGGACCGAGGCGCCCGAGGTGACGCCGACCGTGCCGACCCCGTCGAGCCAGGTCTCGTCGATCTCCTCGGCGTAGTCGACGAGGTGACCGGCACGCGACCCGTGCTCGATGGCGACCTCGACGAGGCGCACCGAGTTCGAGGAGTTGCGGGAGCCGACGACGATCATGAGGTCGCAGTCGGGCGCCATGTGCTTGACCGCGAGCTGGCGGTTCTGGGTGGCGTAGCAGATGTCGTCGCTGGGCGGGTCCTGCAGCTGGGGGAACTTCTCGCGCAGCCGGCGAACCGTCTCCATCGTCTCGTCGACGGAGAGTGTGGTCTGCGAGAGCCACACGACCTTGTCGGGGTCACGGACCTCGACGTTGTCGACGTCGTCGGGCCCGTCGACGAGGGTGATGTGCTCGGGCGCCTCACCGGCGGTGCCGACGACCTCCTCGTGGCCCTCGTGGCCGATGAGCAGGATGTCGTAGTCGTCGCTGGCGAAGCGGACGGCCTCGCGGTGCACCTTGGTGACGAGCGGGCACGTCGCGTCGATCGTCTTGAGCCCGAGCGCCTTGGCCTCCTCGTGGACCACGGGAGCGACGCCGTGTGCCGAGAAGATCACCGTCGCACCCTCGGGCACCTCGTCGGTCTCCTCGACGAAGATCGCACCACGCTTCTCGAGCGTCGTCACGACGTGCTTGTTGTGGACGATCTCCTTGCGGACGTAGACCGGCGCGCCGTAGAGGTCGAGCGCCTTCTCCACCGTGACGACGGCCCGGTCGACGCCGGCGCAGTAGCCGCGGGGCGCGGCCAGGAGGACGCGCTTGGTGGCCTGGTCAGTGGTGGCGGTCATGCCTCCCATCGTACGGGCGCACCTGAACACCCCCTGTATGCCGTCCCTCGCCCACCTCCCGCGCTGTCTGCCGTCCGCACCCCTTGCGTCCGCAACTCTGGGGGTCAGGGCGTCACCCTGCCGGACGCCACCACGTCCGCATGCCGTCCGCACCCCTTGCGTCCGCAACTCTGGGGGTCAGGACGTCACCCTGCCGGACGCAAGGGTGGCGCGTTCTCGACAAGCGTGTCGCCTCGGCAGTGTTGACTGGCCCGCATGTCCCTCCCGGAGCGCGCCGCCGACACGACGGCCGAGTCGCCGTGGCCGGTGCGGCTGCTCTCGATGAAGATCGCCGACTACGTCGAGAAGATGTCCGTGGTCTGGGTCGAGGGACAGGTCGTCCAGCTCAACCGCCGACCCGGTGCCCGCACGGCCTACCTCACCCTGCGCGACGCCGACGTCGACATGTCCCTCTCGGTCTCGATCCACGTCAACGCCCTCGACGCCATGGCGGC
Organism: Knoellia locipacati; assembly: GCF_044791685.1. Lineage (GTDB taxonomy): Bacteria > Actinomycetota > Actinomycetes > Actinomycetales > Dermatophilaceae > Knoellia > Knoellia locipacati_A. The sequence continues at coordinate 2,686,822 of NZ_CP087730.1, read as the reverse complement.
GCCAGTCACCGAGGGTGCACGCGTCGTCGTCCAGGCCAAGCCGTCCTTCTGGACCCAGCGCGGCACGTTGACCATGGACGGCCGCCAGATCCGCCCCGTCGGCGTGGGCGAGCTGCTCGCGCGGATCGAGTACCTCAAGCGCAACCTCGCGAGCGAAGGACTGTTCGACGCCGACCGCAAACAGGCCCTGCCGTTCCTCCCCCGGACGATCGGCCTCATCTGCGGCCGGGCCAGCGCCGCCGAGAAGGACGTCGTCGAGAACACGCGCCGCCGCTGGCCGACGGCGCGCTTCGAGATCCGCCAGGTCGCCGTGCAAGGAGCCACGGCCGTCACCGAGGTGACCGAGGCACTGACCGAGCTGGACGGCATACCTGACGTCGACGTCATCGTCATCGCGCGCGGCGGCGGCAACGTCGAGGACCTGCTCCCCTTCAGCAACGAGGCGATGCTGCGCGCGGTGGCCGCCGCTCGAACCCCGGTCGTCAGCGCCATCGGCCACGACGTCGACACGCCGCTGCTCGACCTCGTCGCCGACCACCGCGCGTCGACCCCCACCGACGCAGCCAAGGCGATCGTGCCCGACGCCGAGATGGAGCACCGAGCCGTGGACACGGCACGGGCACGGTCACGACGGGCCGTCGAGGCGCGGCTGCACCACGAGCGACGTCGACTCGTCGAGCTCCGGTCACGCCCCGTGCTCGCCGACCCGGGAGCGTTCCTGCGCGTCCAGCGCGAGGTGGTCACGGCGCTGCGGTCGCGAGCCCGCCACCGCTTCGAGGCCCAGGTCCACCGTCATCAGGACGGGATCGGCCACCTGCGCGCTCAGGTCCGCACGCTGTCTCCGCAGTCGACGCTGGACCGCGGCTACGCCATCGTCCAGCGGGTCGACGGGAGCGTGGTCCACGACCCCGGCGTGCTCGACGTCGCGGAGCTGCTCCACGTCACGGTCGCTCGCGGGGACTTCGGCGTCCGCACCGAGGGTTAGGGTGCTCGCCATGGCCAAGGACATCCCGCAGCCCGAGCCGGCCGACGCCGAGAGCGCCGCACCCGCCGACGACGCCAACGCCGACGTGGCCCAGATGAGCTACGAGGCCGCCCGCGACGAGCTCGTCGACATCGTGGCGCGCCTCGAGAACGGTCAGGTCGGCCTCGAGGACAGCATGGGACTGTGGCAGCGCGGTGAGGCGCTGGCCGCGCACTGTGCGCAGTGGCTGGACGAGGCCGAGGCCAAGCTCAGCGACTGACGTACGCCAGCTACTTGACCGGCCCGAGGTGCTCGGCGACGAACACCAGCTCCTCGAACGTCCCCGTCCCGGTGAGCAGCGTGGTGAGCTCCCCGGCGCCGGTGCGCCGGTCGACGAGGCTGTTCTGGACCTTGGCGCCGCGTTCGTACTTGACCCACGTGGTCCCGGCCGCCTGCAACTCACCGATCCGGCGAGCCCGGTTGGTCTGGGCCTCGACCCATCCGCGGGTGGCGTCGCGCGTCTGCTCCACGGCGACGTAGTTGCCCGAGGGCGCCTGGTAGCCGGCGTGCCAGGTCATGAGCCCGTCGGTGCCCTTGACGTAGCGAGCGCTGGTCGTCTTCCAGTCCTGCGGCAGGTCGACGGCCTCCGAGATGGGCCACCCGCTCTGCTCGACCACGCCGAGCGCGGTCCCGTGGACGTCGACCACCGGGCCGCCGAGGGTGTTGACCCGGGGTGTCATGAACCAGATGAGCGCCATGAGGGCGCCGATGACGGCGAGGGAACGCACCATGTTGGGGGTCGAACCCATGGAGTAGCGGCTCTTCGTCGGCGTCTGGCTCACCCCTCCATGGTCGCTGATGACCGTCGGTTTCCCCATATCGGGTCGGCGATAGAGTCGGGCGACCGCTCACCGGCTGCCGCGCCACGTCATGGAAGAAGGGTTCCTCATGCCCGATGCCCCGTCCGCGAACGTCCCCGACCGCAACCTCGCGCTCGAGCTCGTCCGGGTCACCGAGGCCGCCGCCATGGCCGGGGGCCGCTGGGTCGGCAGGGGCGACAAGAACCGGGCCGACGGCGCCGCCGTCGAGGCCATGCGCGCCCTCATCTCCACCGTCGAGATGCGTGGCACCGTCGTCATCGGCGAGGGCGAGAAGGACAACGCCCCGATGCTCTTCAACGGCGAGAAGGTCGGCGACGGCACGGGCCCCGAGGTGGACGTCGCCGTCGACCCGATCGACGGCACGACCCTCACGGCCAAGGGCATGCCCAACGCGATCGCGGTCATGGCGGTGAGCGACCGCGGCTCGATGTACGACCCGAGCGCGGTCTTCTACATGGACAAGCTCGTCGCCGGACCCGAGGTCGCCGACGTCGTCGACATCCGCCTCCCCGCCGCCGAGAACGTCCGGCGCATCGCCAGGGCCAAGAAGCAGCAGCCCGAGGACGTCACCGTCGTCATGCTCGACCGGCCGCGCCACGAGGCGCTCGCCCAGGAGGTCCGTGACAGCGGAGCGCGGATCAAGCTCATCTCGGACGGCGACGTCGCCGGCGCCATCTCGGCGGCCCGCGAGACCACGGGCATCGACCTGCTCCTCGGCGTCGGCGGCACTCCCGAGGGCATCATCACGGCCTGCGCCATCAAGTGTCTCGGCGGCGTCATCCAGGGCCGGCTGTGGCCGCAGGACGACGACGAGCGCCAGAAGGCCATCGACGCCGGTCACGACCTCGACAAGGTCCTCACCACCGACGACCTCGTGACCTCGGACAACTGCTTCTTCGTCGGCACCGGCATCACCGACGGTGAGCTGCTCCGGGGTGTGCGCTACTCCCGGGGGCGCGCGACGACGAACTCGATCGTCATGCGCAGCAAGTCGGGGACGGTGCGGGTCATCGAGAGCCACCACGTGCTCGACCGGACGGCGGGACTCCCGCAGAGCGGAGCCTGAGATGAGCAGCGCAGCCACGACCCCCGCGACGGAGGTCCTCGTCGTCGGCGAGACCCTCGTCGACATCGTGCACACGCCGGATGGGTCCGTCGCGGAGCACGTCGGCGGGTCCCCGGCCAACGTGGCGATGGGCATCGCCCGGCTCGGTCACACCACCGTGCTCGCGACGACGCTCGGCGACGACGACCACGGCCGGCGCTGCCGCGAGCAGATCAGCGACCACGGCGTGAGCATCGAGAACCTCGACGCCGGCGCCCACGGCACCTCGACCGCGGTCGCGACCCTCGACGAGTCCGGTGCGGCCGAGTACGTCTTCGACCTGCACTGGGAGCTGCGCCCGATCGAGCGACTCGACCGCTTCGGCCACGTGCACACGGGCTCGATCGCGGCGACGCTCCTGCCCGGCGCCGAGGGCATCACGCAGACCCTCACCGAGGCGCGCGAGCATGCGACGATCTCCTACGACCCCAACGTGCGCCCCTCGATCATGGGCACGGTCGACGAGGTCAGGGTCCGGGTCGAGGAGCTCATCACCCTGAGCGACGTCGTCAAGGCCAGCGAGGACGACGTCGTCTGGGTGTATGCCGGCCGGTCCCTTCCCGAGGTCATGGCCGCGTGGGGTGGGATGGGTCCCGGGCTCGTCGTCATCACCCGTGGCGGCGACGGCGTCACCTACCGGGTGAGCTCCACCGGTGAGCTCGGCGACGCCCCGGCCCGGGTCGACAAGGTCGCCGACACCGTGGGCGCCGGCGACTCGTTCATGGCCGGCCTCGTGTCCGGCCTCCTCGACGCCGGCCTGCTCGGAGACACCGAGGCACGCGAGCGGCTCCGCTCGGCGACCCTCGACACGGTCACCGGAGCCGTGGAGCGAGCGCTCGGCACGAGTGCCGTCACCGTCGGCCGCTCCGGCGCCTACGCCCCCACCCGAGAGGAGATCTGAAGGACACCATGGCTGACTTCGCCTACGAGGACCTGCTGCCGATCGGCAGTGACGACACGGCATACCGGCTCCTGACGACCGAGGGCGTCGAGGTCGTCGACGGACCCGGCGGGCGCCAGTTCCTCCAGGTCGCGCCCGAGGCGCTGCGCCTGCTCAGCGAGACCGCGATGCACGACATCGCCCACTACCTCCGCCCGGCCCACCTCCAGCAGCTGCGCACCATCCTCGACGACCCCGAGGCGAGCAACAACGACAAGTTCGTCGCGCTCGACCTGCTCAAGAACGCCAACATCGCCGCCGGCGGGGTCCTGCCGATGTGCCAGGACACCGGCACCGCGATCGTCATGGGCAAGCGCGGGCAGCACGTCCTCACCGAGGGCGTCGACGAGAAGGCCCTGTCCCAGGGCATCTACGACGCCTACACCCGGCTCAACCTGCGCTACTCGCAGATGGCGCCCGTGACGACCTGGGAGGAGAAGAACACCGGCTCCAACCTCCCCGCGCAGATCGAGCTCTACGCCGACACGGCGGCGGGGCACGAGACGGCCTACAAGTTCCTCTTCATGGCCAAGGGCGGCGGCAGCGCCAACAAGTCGTTCCTCTTCCAGGAGACCAAGGCGGTCCTCAACGAGGCGGCGATGATGCGCTTCCTCGACGAGAAGCTCCGCGGCCTGGGCACCGCGGCCTGCCCGCCCTACCACCTGGCCATCGTCATCGGTGGCACGAGCGCCGAGTTCGCGCTCAAGACAGCCAAGTACGCGAGCGCCAAGTACCTCGACACCCTCCCGACGAGCGGCGACCCGGTGACCGGCCACGGCTTCCGAGACACCGAGCTCGAGGAGCAGGTGCTGCGCCTGACCCGCGAGTTCGGCATCGGCGCCCAGTTCGGCGGCAAGTACTTCTGCCACGACGTCCGCGTCGTCCGCCTCCCCCGCCACGGCGCCTCCCTGCCCGTCGCGATCGCCGTGTCCTGCTCGGCCGACCGCCAGGTGCTCGCCAAGATCACGCCCGAGGGCGTCTTCATCGAGCAGCTCGAGACCGACCCGGCGCGCTTCCTGCCGGACACGACCCACGAGGGGCTCGAGCGCCATGACGACGAGGCCACGGGCGCCGGGTCGACCGGGCAGGGCGCCGTCGTCGAGGTCGACCTCAACCGCCCGATGGACGAGATCCTCGCCGAGCTCACCGCCTACCCGGTCAAGACCCGGCTCTCGCTCACCGGACCGCTCGTGGTCGCCCGCGACATCGCGCACGCCAAGATCAAGGAGCGCCTCGACGCGGGTGAGGAGATGCCGGACTACCTGCGCGACCACCCCGTCTACTACGCGGGCCCCGCCAAGACGCCGGCCGGTATGCCGTCCGGTTCCTTCGGTCCGACCACCGCCGGCCGGATGGACTCCTACGTCGAGCAGTTCCAGGCAGCCGGCGGGTCCAAGGTCATGCTCGCCAAGGGCAACCGCAGCAAGCAGGTCACCGACGCGTGCGCCTCCCACGGTGGCTTCTACCTCGGCTCCATCGGCGGGCCCGCCGCCCGACTCGCGCAGGACTGCATCAAGAGCGTCGAGGTGCTCGAGTACCCCGAGCTCGGCATGGAGGCGATCTGGAAGATCGAGGTGCAGGACTTCCCGGCGTTCATCGTCGTCGACGACAAGGGCAACGACTTCTTCGCCTCGGTCACCAAGCCCTTGGCCACGACCATCCCCAAGAGAGCAGGTCTGCTGTGAGCGAGAAGTCCGAGAACCCCACGGGCACAGGCGAGTTCGACGACCTGCTCCGCGCGAACCGTGCCTTCGCGGAGACCTTCGACCTCGGGGGGTTCGACGGCGTCGCGCACGCGGGCATCGCCATCGTCACCTGCATGGACTCCCGCATCGCGCCGCTGGGCATGCTCGGCCTCTCCCCCGGCGACGCGAAGATCTTCCGCAACCCGGGCGGCCGGGTGACGGCTGCCGCGCTCGAGGCACTCGTCCTCGGCGTGCACCTGCTGGGGGTCGAGCGCATCCTCGTCGTCCCGCACACCCGTTGCGCCATGACGAAGCACTCCGAGGTGGAGCTGCGTCAGGTCATCAGCGAGAAGTCGGGCACCGACGCGTCGTGGCAGGGATTCCACGTCATCGCCGACCAGGAGGCCGCCCTCCGGGCCGACGTCATGGCCGTGCGCTCGCACCCACTCATCCCCGACACCGTCGCGGTCGGCGGCTTCATCTACGACGTCGACACGGGCCTGCTCGAGCGTCACGCGTGACCCGGCACAGCGCGTATGCCGTCCAGGTCGTCGCGCTCAACGTGCACCCGGTGAAGAGCTGCGCGATCCGCCCGGTCGAGTCCGCGACCGTCGAGGCCGCGGGCTTCGCCGGTGACCGGCGGTGGATGGTCGTGGACGCCGACCACCGGCTCGTCTCGGCGCGCGAGGCCCACGGGCTCTTCTCGGTGGTGCCCGACACCGCGGAGACGAGCAGCGAGGTGGGCGGGCTGCGTCTGCGAGCACCCGGGATGGCCGACCTGCACCTCGACAGCGACGCCGACGGCGGCACGGGCCGCAACGTCGTCCCCGTCCGTCTCCACCGCCACGACCTCACCGGTGCCCTCGTGTCGCCGGACGCCGACGCGTGGGTCAGCGAGGCGGTCGGGCGCCCCGGCCTACGCCTAGTGCGCTGCGTCGACCCGAGCGCCCGGGCACTCAACCCGGAGTTCAGCCGCGAGGGCGACCACACGGCATACGCCGATGGTTATCCGGTCACCCTCGCGAGCACCCGCTCGCTCGCTCGGCTCAACTACTGGATCGCCGAGGGTGCGGTCGAGCGCGGTGAGCCGGTGCCGGAGCCGCTGCCGATGGAGCGGTTCCGGCCCAACGTCGTCGTCGACGGCGACCTGGAGCCGTTCGCCGAGGACACGTGGGGCACGGTCCGCCTCGGTGACGTGACCTTCCGGGTGGCCAAGCCGGTCGACCGGTGTGTCATGACGACGATCGACCTCGACTCCCTCGCGACGGGCAAGGAGCCGATCCGCACGCTGGCCCGGCACCGCCGCTGGGACGGCGCCACGTGGTTCGCGGTCCAGCTCATCCCCGACGGCACCGGAGAGGTGCGCGTCGGGGACGAGGTGGAGCCGGGCTGACCGGTGCCGCGCTGTCCGGTGCCCGGCGCCTCAGGTGAGTCGGGGGAGCGCCTCGGCCACCGGCGTCTCGCCGTTGTTGAAGCGGATCGTCCGCCCGGCCAGCTCGGGGTGCTCGACCACATGTGCGACGACCGCAGCGACGTCGTCACGCGTGACCTCTCCGCTGTCGAGCTCGTCGCCCACCTCGATACGTCCGGTGCCGGCCTCGTCGCGCAGGGTGCTCGGCCCGAGGACGACCCAGCGCAGGTCCGTCGACCGGAGGTGCTCGTCGGCAGCCGCCTTGGCCTCGGCGTAGGCGAAGAACGGGTTGTCCTGTGGCACACCGTGATCCGGCTTGGACCCGAAGTAGGAGACCATGACGTAGAGCGGGTCGGCGAGCGTTGCGGCAGGGTCCATCGAGCGGACCGCGGCCTCGTGGTCGACTGCGCGGGTCCTCTCGGGCGAGCCACCGCCGGCACCGGCCGACCACACGACGACCTCCGCGCCCGCGAGCGCCTCGGCCATCTGGTCGCTGCTCATGTGCTCGGCGTCGCGCACCACGGCGATGGCGCCGGTCTCCTCGACGTCTCCCGCGTGGTCGGGGTTGCGGACCCACGAGGTGACGGCGTGCCCGGCGTCGGCGAGGAGTCGGGACGCGCGCAGGGCGACCTTGCCGTGCCCGCCGATGATCGTGACGGAGGCCATCTCAGGCCACCCGCACGGTGATGGTCACGTCGATGTTGCCCCGGGTGGCCTTCGAGTACGGGCACGTCTGGTGTGCCAGCTCGACGAGCTCCTGCGCCTTGGCCTCGTCGACGCCGGGCACGACGGCCTCGAGCGCCACCGCGAGGCCCACCCCCGTCTCGGTCCTGCCAAGACTGACGCTCGCCGTCACGGTCGACTCGCTCGTGTCGATCCCCTGGGCCCGGGCGACGGTGTTGAGGGCGTTGCCGAGGCACGCCGCGTAGCCGGCGGCGAAGAGGGTCTCGGGGTTGGCCTTGGGGTTGGCCTTGCTCCCCGGCTTGCCGAGCGGCAGGTCGATGACGCCGTCCTCGCTCGTGACGGTGCCCTGACGGCCGCCCGTGGCGGTGGCGGCGGTCGTGTAGAGCGTGGTGGTGACTGCTTCATATGGCATGACGACACCCTGCCCCAGTCCGCCACGTCGGACTAGTTTGGGTGCATGACCTTTGAGACGACGTTCCCCGACGGCTTCCTCTGGGGCGCGGCGACCGCCTCCTTCCAGATCGAGGGCTCCACCACCGCCGACGGCCGGAGCCCCTCCATCTGGGACACCTTCTGCGAGGTCGACGGCAACGTCGTCAACAAGGACACCGGCGACCCGGCGTGCGACCACTACCGCCGCATGCCGCAGGACGTCGTCCTCATGAAGGAGCTCGGTCTGGACGCCTACCGCTTCTCGGTGGCCTGGCCGCGCGTCATCCCGACGGGCACCGGTGAGGTCAACCCGGCCGGGATCGACTTCTACTCGCGTCTCGTGGACACGCTGCTGGAGAACGACATCCGCCCCTTCGTCACGCTCTACCACTGGGACCTGCCCCAGGTCCTCGACGACCGCGGCGGCTGGCTCAACCGTGACATCAAGGACTGGTTCGCCGACTACACGCAGACCGTCGTCAGCCACCTGGGGGACCGCGTCACGAACTGGACGACGCTCAACGAGCCCTGGTGCTCGTCGATGCTGAGCTACTCGCTCGGCCACCACGCGCCCGGCCACACCGACCCGGTCGAAGGGCTCGTGTCGGCCCACCACCTCATGCTCGCCCACGGCACGGCCGTCCCGGTCATCCGGGAGAACTGCCCCGGGGCAGAGGTGTCGATCACGCTCAACCCCACCCAGGTCTACGGTCCCGACGACGCGACCGAGGCCGACCTCGACGCGGTGCGCCGTGCCGACAACGCCCTCAACGGCGTCTTCTTCGGGCCCCTCTTCCACGCCGCCTACCCCGAGACGCTCCTCGAGGACACCGCACACCTCACCGATCACGCCCACATCCACGACGGCGACCTCGACGTCATGAGTGCCCCGCTCGACAACCTCGGCGTCAACAACTACTTCCCCACCCGCGTGAAGCACACCGAGGGAGCGGTCCACCCGCTCCCGGGCGGCGAGGGCGTCGAGGAGACCGAGCCGCGCCCGCCGCTCACCGACATGGGCTGGGAGATCTCCCCCCGGGGCCACCACGACATCCTCATGCGCTCGGCCCAGGAGTGCGGCCTGCCCGTCTACATCACCGAGAACGGCTCGGCCTGGGCCGACGAGGTGAGCGAGGACGGCGCGGTCCACGACCCGGACCGGACGGCATACCTGCACGGACACCTCGACGCGGTGCGCCAGGCGATCGACGACGGGGCGGACATCCGCGGGTACTTCGCGTGGTCGCTCATGGACAACTTCGAGTGGGCCTACGGCTACAGCAAGCGCTTCGGCATCGTCCACGTCGACTACGACACCCAGAGGCGCACCATCAAGGACTCCGGTCATGAGTACGCGCGGATCATCGCGGCCCACCACGGCTGACCCGCGTCACGCCTGGGAAACACAGGTCACGATTTCGGCCCTACGACGGACAAAAGCGTCGTATGCCGGGTCGCGCTGGGTATGGTCAGCGCCAGTCGGTGTGGGTCGACCACGCCAACAGTCAAACAAGGAGTACCCCGTGAGCACCTCACGCCCCCGCCGGGTCGGCACCTTCGCCGCCGCGGCACTCATCTCCGTTCTCGGCCTCGCGGCCTGTGGCTCCGACGACGGTGAGGGTGACGCTGCCGCCACCAACGCGTCCGGCATCACCACCATCACGGCAGGCAAGCTCAAGGCCTGCACCCACCTGTCCTACAAGCCCTTCGAGTTCAAGGAGGGTTCCAAGGTCGTCGGCTTCGACGTCGACCTCATGGACCTCGTTGCCAAGGAGCTCGGCCTCGAGCAGGAGGTCGTCGACATCGAGTTCGCGACGATCACCTCCGGCGCTGCGTTCGCCGCGAAGAAGTGCGACGCCGGCTACGGCGCCACCACGATCAACGACGAGCGCAAGAAGGCCGTGCTCTTCTCCGACCCGTACTTCGACTCCACCGCGGCCCTGATCGTCAAGAAGGACTCGGGGATCAAGGACCTGCCTGACCTCAAGGGCAAGAAGCTCGGCGTCCAGACCGACACCACCGGCCAGGAGTTCGGCGAGAAGGAGAAGGAGGCCAACGGGTTCACCCCGGTCGTCTTCGAGGACCTCCCGACCCAGCTCGCCGGTGTCCTCTCCGGACGAGTCGAGGGCGCCATCAACGACAACGGCCCGCTCCTGGACTACGTCAAGGACAACCCCACGACCGAGGTCGTCAAGGAGTTCGACACGGGCGAGCAGTACGGCCTGATGTTCAAGCTCAACGACCCGAACGGCCAGAAGATGGCCGACAAGGCCAACGAGGTCCTCAAGGCCGCCAAGGCCGACGGCCGTTACAACGCGATCTACAAGAAGTGGTTCGGGGTCGACGCCCCGAAGTGATCCTTCCTTCGACGCCGAGGGCGGCGGTACGGTTCGACCGGACCACCGCCCTTCGGCGTCTTTGGTCACAGCACCCGTGGTCCCAGCACCCGTAGGTCGGCAGGAGAACCCATGAGCACCACCACCACGACTGACGCTCCCCCGAAGAAGAAGCTGTCACCCCGCCAGCGCTCGCAACGCATCCGGTGGGTGCAGTACGCCCTCTTGGTCGCCTTCGTCATCGCGTTCGCGCTCGGCGCGGACTGGGGCCAGATCCAGAGCGTCTTCTTCCGCTCGGACCTCGTCAAGGCCACGCTCACCGAGGGCCTGCCCAACGCCTTCAAGAACACGCTGGTCTACACCGCGGGCGCGTTCATCATCGGGCTGCTGCTGGGGACGGTGCTCGCCCTGATGCGCCTGTCCTCGGTCGGTCCCTACCGGTGGATCGCGACCGCGTGGATCGAGTTCTTCCGTGGGCTGCCGGCCATCGTCGTCTTCATCGCCTTCAGCCTGCTGCCGCTGGCCTTCGCGGGGCTGATCATCCCGTTCGATCCCTACGGCACCGTCTGGGTCGCCCTCGGTCTCGTCGCCTCCGCCTACATGGCCGAGACGATCCGGGCCGGCATCCAGGCCGTCCCGCCGGGACAGATCGAGGCAGCCCGCTCCCTCGGTATGCCGGCCGGTGTCGCCACGCGCAAGATCGTCCTGCCCCAGGCGTTCCGCATCATCACCCCGCCGCTGACCAACGAGGTCATCCTGCTCGTCAAGGACTCCTCGCTGGTCTACGTGCTCGGGCTCTCCGCGTCCGGCTACGAGCTGACGAAGTACGGCCGAGACCTCGCGAGCTCCAACGCGAACCTCACCCCCCTCGTCGTCGCCGGCTTCTGCTACCTCGTCATCACTCTCCCGCTGTCCTACCTCGTGCGACGCATGGAATCCCGCCAGAAGAAGGAGCGCTGAGCACGATGTCAGCAGCCACCACGAAGACCGCAGTCGTCGAGGTCACCGACCTGCACAAGTCGTTCGGGTCCAACCACGTCCTCCAGGGCCTCAACGCGACGATCAGCCAGGGCGAGGTCGTCTGTGTCATCGGGCCCTCGGGCTCGGGCAAGTCGACCTTCCTGCGCTGCATCAACCTGCTGGAGCAGCCCACGAGCGGGTCGATCAAGGTCGGCGGCGACGAGGTCACGGACCCCGACTGCGACATCGACGCCATCCGCCGCAACATGGGGATGGTCTTCCAGCAGTTCAACCTCTTCCCGCACCTGTCGGTGCTCGACAACTGCACCGTCGCCCAGATGACGGTGCTCAAGCGCGGCAAGGACGAGGCGGAAGCCAAGGCCCGCGAGAACCTCGAGAAGGTCGGGCTGTCCGACAAGGCCGAGGCCTTCCCGGCGCAGCTCTCCGGCGGCCAGCAGCAGCGGGTGGCCATCGCCCGCGCCCTGTCCATGGACCCCACCCTCATGCTCTTCGACGAGCCGACGTCGGCCCTCGACCCCGAGCTCGTCGGTGACGTCCTCTCGGTCATGCGCCGGCTGGCGAGCGAGGGCATGACGATGTTCGTCGTCACCCACGAGATGGCGTTCGCGCGCGAGGTCGCCGACCGCGTCATCTTCATGGACGGCGGCAACATCGTCGAGGAGGGCGCCCCCAGCCAGGTCATCGGCGAACCGCAGGAGGAGCGCACGCGCGTCTTCCTCCAGCGCGTGCTCGACCCGACGCACGTCGACCCGGGAGCCGAGGACTCGGCACACGCCCAGCGCCACCTGACCCACCGCGCAGGCGAAGGCGGGGAGATCCATCACGAGCCCCACCACTGACCACCCCCTGACTGATTGCACCAGGACCACCGCGAGAGCCCGGAAATCTGACCCCCGCGGTGTTCCTGCGGCAATCAGTCGCGGGGTGTCAGAGGGTGAGGCGTTCCTTGACGACGCTCACGAGGCGGTCGGCCACGGCCTTGGCCTCGTCGGCCGTCGCCGCCTCGACCATGACGCGGACCACCGGCTCGGTGCCGGACTTGCGCAGCAGCACCCGACCAGAGCCGTTGAGGCGCGCGGTCTCCTCGGCGACGGCGGCCTGAACCCCCTCGTCGGTCTCGACCCGGGCCTTGTCGACGCCCTTGACGTTGACGAGCTCCTGCGGGAGGCGGGTCATGACCGTGCCGAGATCGGCGATGGTGCGACCCGTCGCCGCCATGCGTGCCGCGAGCATGAGCCCGGTGAGGACGCCGTCACCGGTGGTGCCGTGCTCGAGCATGATGACGTGCCCTGACTGCTCGCCGCCGAGGGAGTGTGCGGACGCGCGCATCTCCTCGAGGACGTAGCGGTCGCCGACGCCGGTCTGCTTGACCTTGATGCCCTCGCGCTCCATCGCCCGGAGCAGGCCGAGGTTGCTCATGACCGTGGCGACGAGGGTGTCCTCGTGCAGGGCGCCGCGCGACTTCATGTCGACGGCGAGGATGCCCATGATCTGGTCACCGTCGATCTCGTTGCCCTGGGCGTCGACGGCGAGGCAGCGGTCCGCGTCGCCGTCATGGGCGATGCCGATGTCCGCGCCCTTGGCCACGACCGCGGCCTTGAGGTGGCCCAGGTGCGTGGAGCCGTAGCCGTCGTTGATGTTGAGGCCGTCGGGCTCGGTGCCGATCTCGATGACGTCGGCCCCGGCGAGGCGGAAGACCTCGGGCGAGACCGACGAGGCCGCGCCGTGAGCACCGTCGATGACGACGGTCAGACCGTCGAGGCGGTTGGGGAGGGCTTCGAGGAGGTGGGCGACGTAGCGCGCCTGGCCGGCGCGGTTCTGGTGGACCCGGCCGACCTGGGCACCCGTGGGGCGCTCCCACTCCTTGCCGAGGCCGGCCTCGATCTGGTCCTCGACCGCGTCGGGCAGCTTGTGGCCGCCGGAGGCGAAGAACTTGATGCCGTTGTCGGGCATCGCGTTGTGCGAGGCGGAGAGCATGACGCCGAAGTGGGCGTCCATGTCGGCGGTGAGGAAGGCCACCGCCGGGGTCGGGAGGACACCGACGTTGTGCACATCGACGCCCGCCGAGGCGAGCCCGGCGACGACGGCCGCTCCGAGGAACTCGCCCGATGCCCGCGGGTCGCGCCCGACGACGGCCTTGGGCCTGCGTCCCGTCTCGCGGGCCTCGCGCCCGAGCACGTGCGCAGCCGAGACGGCGAGCTGCAGGGCCAGGTCGGCGGTGATGTCGACGTTGGCGAGCCCCCGGACGCCGTCGGTCCCGAACAGTCGTGACATGCGTGTGCCGTGCCTTTCGTCGTTCATCGTGTGTGCAGCAGGGTGCGGCTTCCGCAAAGGGGCCGACGAGACAACCTATCCCCCGGACGCCGAAGGCGGCACCCCGTGAGGGATGCCGCCTTCGGTGCAGGCCGCCCGTGCGGGCGCGGCTGCGATCAGCGCTTGCTGTACTGGGGCGCCTTGCGGGCCTTCTTGAGCCCGGCCTTCTTGCGCTCGGGGACGCGGGCGTCACGGGTGAGGAAGCCGGCCTTCTTGAGCGCCGGACGGTTCAGCTCCTCGTCGACACCGTTGAGCGAGCGGGCGACGCCGAGACGGACGGCGCCGGCCTGGCCGGAGGGGCCACCACCGTGCACGCGGACGAGCACGTCGTAGGCGCCGTCGAGCTCGAGGACCTTGAGCGGCTCGTTGACGATCTGCTGGTGGACCTTGTTGGGGAAGTAGGCCTCGAGGGTGCGGCCGTTGATCTTCCACTCGCCGGTGCCGGGGACGATGCGCACGCGGGCCACGGCCTGCTTGCGGCGACCGGTCGCGGCACCGGGAGCCGAGGCGGACGGGCGACGGGCCGGCTCGGTGGCGGCGTCGGCCGAGGACTCCGAGGTGTACTCGGTGATCTCGACGTCGTCGGAGTCGGTGCCGAGGTCCTCGACCTCGATGCTGGTGTTCTCGGTCATGACTGGGCCACCTGGGTGATCTCGAAGGGCTTGGGCTGCTGGGCAGCGTGGGGGTGCTCGGAGCCGGCGTAGACCTTGAGCTTCGTCAGCTGCTGACGGCCGAGGGACGTGCGGGGAAGCATGCCGCGGATGGCCTTCTCGACGGCCTTCTCGGGGAACTTGTCGAGCATCTCGACGTAGTTGCGGCTCCGCAGACCACCCGGGAAGCCGGAGTGGCGGTAGGCCTTCTTCTGCTCCGCCTTGGCGCCGGTGAGGGCGACCTTCTCGGCGTTGATGATGATGACGAAGTCACCGGTGTCGACGTGGGGGGCGAAGATCGCCTTGTGCTTGCCGCGCAGGAGCACAGCAGCCTGGCTGGCGAGGCGGCCGAGCACGACGTCGGTGGCGTCGATGACGTGCCACTGCCGCGTGATGTCGCCCGGCTTCGGGGTGAAGGTACGCACGATGTTGCCTAACGTGTGAATGGAACGGGAGGACCTGGCGGCCTCGTCCGTGGACCAGACCTCAGGGGTATGCCGTGTGCTCCCGCCAGGGTCGAACCTCTCGGTCCTGCCTCTCGGGCCACCCTGGGAAGGGCGCACGGCACAACAGTTCTCAAGTTTACGGATCCCCGGTCCTGCACCCAAATCCAGCTCTCCGGGCGTGAAAACGTACGCTGACCTGCACAAACGGTGCTTTTCGCACCGCATGCACACATCTTGTGCAAACAGAGTGTGCACAGGTATTGTGCACGCATGCCCTCCGAACCCCCGCTCGACACCCACGGCCTGACCGGACTGCGGCTCGACGCGACCTCGCTCAAGGTCCTCGCCCACCCGCTGCGCTCACGACTCCTGTCGACGTTGCGACGCGGCGGCCCGGCGACCGCGACCGCCCTCGCCACGACGTTGGGCACGAACTCGGGCGCGACGAGCTACCACCTCCGCAAGCTCGAGTCGGTGGGCCTCGTCGCCGACACCGGCGAGGGCAAGGGCAAGCGCCGCCTCTGGCGAGCGGCGACCGAGAGCCACCAGTACGAGCCGAGCGACTTCGCCGGCGACGAGGACGCCGAGACCGCGCTCAACTGGCTCGTGCGCGACTACACGCGCCACTTCTCCGAGCAGTTCGAGAGGTGGCTCGACGTCGAGGCCGCGTGGCCGCCTGCGTGGCGCGACGCCGCGGGCATGAACGACTCCTACGTCATCGCCACCCCGGCCCAGCTCCAGGAGATGAAGGCCGAGATCGACGACGTCATCGCGCGCTACCGCCGGGTGGGCCAGGGCAACCCGGCAGCCCGACGACTGGCCGTCTACAGCGTCACCTACCCGCTCGACCTCGACCGGATCCCCCGACGTGAGGACGCATGAGCACCTCTCTCTCCCCCGACGCCGCCCGGCGCGTCTTCTACATGCTGTCCACGACCCGCTGGCTGCCCGTGGGCTTCGTCGTCGGGATCTTCGCCCTCGTCGCCCGCGAGCGCGGGCTCTCGGTCGAGGAGATCACGCTCTACATGACCGCGCAGGGGATCATGGTCCTCCTGCTCGAGCTCCCGACGAGCGGCTTCGCCGACGTCCTCGGACGCAAGCCGGTGCTGCTCGCCGCCGGGCTCGTCAACATCGTCGCCGGCTTCGCCTACCTCTTCGCCCAGTCGTTCTGGACGTTCGCTCTCGCCGCCGGCCTCATGGGGATCTACCGGGCGCTCGACTCCGGCCCGCTCGAGGCGTGGTACGTCGACACCGTCCACGAGCGCCAGCCCGGCGCCGACGTCCACGGCGCCATGTCCATCCAGGGCGTGCTCGTCGGCGTCGGCATGGGTGGTGGGGCCCTTGTCTCTGGTGCGCTCGTCGCGTGGCACCCGTTCAAGGACTCCAGCGCGCTGCTGCTGCCCGTCCAGGTGTTCGTCGCGCTGTGCGTCGTGCACCTCGTGGCGACGCTGGCCCTGCTGCGCGAGTCCCCGCGCAGCGAGGGGCACCTCGGGACCCGCCTCAGGTCCTCGCTCCGCGAGACCCCGGGCGTCATCCGCGACGGGGTGGGGCTGCTGCGCAGCAACGTGGTGCTGCGCTACCTCGTGCTCGTCGAGGTCTTCTGGGTCATCGGGATGATGGCGTACGAGACGCTCATGCCGCTGCGCCTGGCCGAGCTCCTGGGATCCGAGGCCAGAGCCGGGGTGTGGATGGGACCAGCCGCTGCCGGCGGCTGGGCCCTGTTCTCCCTCGGCTCGTGGCTGGGTGGACGGCTCGCCGACCGGCTCGGGCTCGTGCGAGCGGCGATCGTGGGCCGCATCGTCAACGGGCTCGGCGTCGTCGCCATGGGCCTGGCTCTTGGTCCGGCCGCCCTCCTCGTCGCCTACCTGTTCACCTACACGATGCACGGCGCCGCGAGCCCCGCCTACCTCGGCCTCATGCACCGGGAGGCGACCTCGAAGAACCGGGCCACGGTGCTGTCGATGAGCTCGCTGACGATGCAGGTGGGTGGGGCCCTCACCGGTCCCCTCCTCGGCCTGCTCGCCGCGCGGACCTCGATCGCCACGGCGATCGTCGTCGCCGGAGTCGTCAGCACCGCCGGTTTCGTCTGCTTCCTGCCGTCCCGTCGGCGCGAGAAGATGGCTCGGACCGATGTCGAGGACGTGGGTGCCGCTCCGTCACAGGGGTGAGGGCACGGCATACCGATCGAAGGAGCACAGCGTGCGCAAGGTCATCGTCAGCGAGATCCTGTCCCTGGACGGCCACTTCACCGGGCCGCAGGGCAACGTCATGGTGATGCCGTTCGACGCCGGCTTCAGCGAGAACAACGCCGAGCTCCTCCGCGGCGCGGGCACGGTGCTGCTGGGACGGACGAGCTACCTCGGGTTCCGCGACTACTGGCCCGGCGTCAAGGACGACCCCGACCAGCCTGAGCTCGAGCGCGAGATCTCGCGGCTCAACTGGTCGGTCGACAAGGTCGTCGTCTCGGACTCCCTCACCGACGCCGACACCGAGCCCTGGGGCGACAGCACCCGCATCGTCCCCCGCGCCCATTCACACGAGGCGGTCCGGGCGCTGCGCGCGCAGGAGGACGGTGGTGACGTCGTCGTATTCGGCAGCCACGTGCTCTGGAACGACCTCCTCGCGCACGGGCTCGTCGACGAGCTCCACCTCATGTTCGGGCCCGGCACCGTCGGCACGGGCGGCATCCCGGCCTTCGAGTCGTCCGAGCCGGCGCGCTTCCGGCTGCTCGACGTCCACCGCTGGGACGGCTCGGATCTCGTCCGCCTGAGGTATGCCGTCAGCATGGCCTGACGCGTCAACCGCAGGTGCCCGGGACCGACGTGGACGTCGGCCCCGGGCACACGGGGTGAGAGGTGGACCGGGGTCAGACGGTCACGGCGAGACGGCGCTCGTCACGGTCGTGCGGTGGGTCGCCGAGTCGTAGGCGAAGTTCGTCCTCGCCCCGTCGCTGGGCACCGTGACGGTGATGTTGGGACCGTCGAGGACCCCACCGTCGCCGTAGTTCTCCGTCCACGACCGGTCGTGGGCGACCTTGAACTGCCAGGTCCCGGCGGGGATCTTCGTCGTGGCCCAGGTGAAGACTCCGTCACCGTCCTTGTCCTGGAGCCACGGCCGCATGCACGCCGGGGCCCAGTCCTCCGGGCAGCCCAGCTCGCTCTGGAACGATCCGGCCGCGGTGACGATCTCGGTCTCCTCGTCGGACGTGGCCCAGTGGGTCGTCGGGTCGTAGAAGAACGTCACGACGCCGTCGACGGTCTCGTACGAGATGTTGCCGCCGTCGCGGATGCCCTTCTCGCCGTAGTTCTCGGTCCAGGCCCGGTCGAGCGCCGCCTTGTACGAGTACGGCCCGGGCGTGATCGTGAACTGCTTCTTCCAGATGCCGTCGGCCGGGTCGAGGGCGAGCTGCGCGTTGTCGCACCACGGCTCCCAGTCGGCCGGGCAGCCCATCTCCGAGTTGTGCGTGCCAGCGACGGCCACGGCCGTGGGCTGCGTCGCCGGCGGGTCACCGATCTCGCCCTCGACCGAGCCACCCGACTTGGGTGCCACCACCGAGGCCCACGTCCCGTCGGCCGCCACACGGCCGGCCGCGTCCCGCACGACCGCGCGGTACTCGAGGAGCGAGCCCAACGGCATACCGGCGACGTCGTGGAAGACGCGGAACGGAGCGTTGTCGTCGGTCCCGATGGTGCGCCACTGCGTCGTGCCGACCGGACGGTAGAGGAAGGTCGTCTGCGCGAAGGTGCTCGCCGAGACGTCCGCCGAGACCTCGGCACGGTCGGCGACCGTGTTGGTCGCGCCCGTCGAGAGGTCGATGGTCGGCGCGGCGCCGGTCGTGCTGATCGGCTTGTTGGCGCGCCACACGCTCACGGTCAGTGGCGGGACCGTGACCTTGACGGAGCCGTCGGCCGCCGGCTTGACCGCCGTGTCCGTGCCCGACACGGGCGTGAAGACCACGCCCTTGCCCTTGCTCCACGTCGGGAACGTCGCCTCCGACGCGGTCGTGGCGTTGTTGGCCGCGACGACGTACTCGACCTTCTGGCCCGCGTCGATGCGAGACACCGCGAAGATGCCGTCGCCCTCGGCGGCGTAGCGCTGGACCTGCGCACCGTCGGCGAGAGCCGGGTGCTTGGCGCGGTTCATCGAGAGGTCGCGGATGTGCTCGTAGAGCGGGTGGTCGGTGGCGTAGCGGTCGCGCGAACCCTCGGGCCCGGCGAGCACGTCCTCGGTGTTGTAGATGTCGACCTTGCTCGCGAACATGTCCTCCCGGGCGAGCTGGTCACCTCCGGTGCCGATGAAGCCCTGCTCGTCGCCGTAGTAGGTCACCGGGTTGCCGCGCGTCGCGAACATCAGCGACTCGGCGAACTTCACCCGCGCGAGGTGCTCGGCCTCGTTCTTCGAGTCGGCCTTGAGGAACATCGCGACGCGGCCCATGTCGTGGTTCCCGAGGAACGTCGGCAGCTGGTAGGCGTTGCTGTCGGGGTCGGTGTACCAGTCGTCCTTGGCGAAGAAGTCGGCAAGGACGTTCGCCGGCTTGCCCTTGGCGAAGTCGACACCCTGCTGCTGGAAGCCGAAGTCGAGGGTGGCCTGGAGCTTGCCGCGTGTCGTGTACTCGGACATGACCGCGGGGTTGCCGTCGTAGACCTCACCGAACGCGAAGAAGTCCTCGTTCTTCTTGGCCGCGTGGCCGAGCAGGTCGGGCATGAACTTCTGCCAGAACTCGAGGTTGACGTGCTTGACGGTGTCGATGCGGAAGCCGTCGATGCCGAGATCGACCCAAGCCTTGTAGATCTCGCCCATCCCGTCGACGACCTCGGGGCGCTCGGTGAACAGATCGTCGAGGCCGATGAAGTCGCCGTAGGTCGCCGACTCGCCGGCGAAGGTCGAGTCGCCGCGGTTGTGGTACATCAGCGGGTCGTTGAGCCAGGACGGGGTCTTCGCGTCCTCGTCGCCCTCGTGGAAGAACGGCGTGTAGGGGAAGGACGTCGCCGGGTCCATCTCCGGGAAGGTCTCGTTGACGTAGTGGCGGTCGTCGAACTCCTCACCGGAGGCGTCCTTGTAGGGGAAGTTCTTCTTGGAGCGGTAGGTGTACTGCTGCTCCTCGTAGTCGATGACGTCGGCGGTGTGGTTGGTGATGATGTCGAAGAAGACCTTCATCCCCTTCTTGTGCGCCGCCGCGATGAGCGCCTTCATCTCCTCGTTGGTGCCGAGGTGCGGGTCGATCTGGGTGAAGTCGGTGATCCAGTAGCCGTGGTAGCCGGCGCTCTCCTCGCCCGCCTTGCCCTGCACCGGCTTGTTCTTGAAGCTCGGCGTCAGCCAGATGGCCGTCGTGCCCATGCCCTTGATGTAGTCGAGCTTGTCCATGACGCCCTTGAGGTCGCCACCGTGGTAGAAGCCCTTGTGCGTCGGGTCGAACCCGGTCGTCAGCGGCCCGCCGGTCAGGCCACCGCGGTCGTTGTCGGTGCGACCGTTGGCGAACCGGTCGGCCATGAGGAAGTAGAAGCGCTCACGGGTGAGCGGCGAGCGCAGCGAGCTCTGGGCCAGGCCCGCGTCAGCGGACGTCGTGCCGCCGGAGAGGTTCTGCGGGGTGAGGCTGACGACGTGCGTCTCGTGGTCGTACGTGAACTCCAGCGTCGCCGGGCCCTCGAGGACGAGCGGGATGTTGGGCCCGTCGAGCACTCCCCCGGCGCCGTAGTTGACGGCCCACGAGTCGCCCAGCGCCACCTTGTACTCGTACGTGCCGGCGGGGATCGTGAACGTCTTGCGGTATGCCGTCGTGTCACCGACCTGGGTCAGCTCCGACGCGACGCACTCGGGCTGCCAGTCGGCGGAGCAGCCGACCTCGGACTGCAGCGAGCCGACGAGGGCGACGGACACGGTCTCGGCCGACGCGGGGAGCGAGGCCCCCACGACCGGCGAGAGGGCGACTGCGGCACCGGCGGCGAGGGCCAGCAGGCGGCGTGGAATGGGCATCGTTGCTCCTCCGAGGTCCCCGCGTCGCCTCCGTTGGCCCCGCGGATGGAATGTCTGGGGGCGAGGCTAGCTGCGTAAACGTTTTACATGAAGCCCAAGACCTGCCTTGTGTGCCTGAGCCCGCGTTGGAGCGCGCGCTCAGGCACACAAGGCAGGATGTGGCAGGTGAAGCAGTTCGTGCTCGGAGCGGCCTCGATGCTCGTCGCGCTCGTGCTGGCCCTCGTCGCCCTCCTCTGGTCCGTGGGCAGCCCGGGGAGCGGTGCGGACGTGCCCACCCCCACCGTCAGCGCGTCCGCCCGGCCCAGCGCCCCGGCGGACCTGGGACGCGGCGAGACCTGGCTCGGCGACGTCCGCCTCACCAGTGCCCAGGTCGTGACGACTGACGGTGGCCTGCGCGACGTCACCGCGGTCGGGTCGGGCATCACGCTCACCTCCGAGGGCCTGCGAGCCGACCGGCTCGACATCGACGCCACGCTGCCCTACGAGAGCGCGGCGACCCAGATCGGCGGCGGTGTCACCCTCTTCGCCGCCGAAGACGGACTTGCCGGGCTGCGCCGCCGGGTGAGTGTCCTGGGTCGTGACGTGGAGGTGCGTGCGACGGGTGCCGTCCGGGCCCAGGGCGGCCAGCTCGTCATCGAGCCCGAGACGATCGACCTCGACGGGCCCGACTGGCTCGACACGGCCGCGTCGTCGGTCGTTCGTCAGCTCGTGACCATCCGCCACACCATCGAGGGCGTTCCCGAGGGCATGGCGCTGACGTCGGTGTCCGTGCAGGCGGGCGGTTTCCGTGCGCACCTGCGCGGCGCCGGCGTCACCGTGTCGCCGTGATGACCACTGGTTGCCGTTGGCGGCGTCGCATCGAGGGTCCACCCGGCTGAGTAGCGAGCCGCTACGGGCAATCAGTCGGGGTCGAGCGAGCGGGTGGCGCGCGCCTCGAGCGCGCGGGCAGCGAGGTCGGCGTCGGCCGGGTAGCCGACCTCCTCGAGCGAGAGACCGTGGGCCGGCATCACCGTGACCCGCCGGTCTCGCGTGCGGGCGGTGAGCACGGAGTGCGGGAAGTCCACCGGCGCCCGCCCCTGACCAACGGGGACGACAGCCCCGACGAGAGCGCGAACCATGCTGTGGCAGAACGCATCTGCGCTGACGCTGCCCTCGACGGTGCCGTCGGACCCACGCCACCACGAGTAGTCGATCAAGGTCCTCACGGTCGTCGCGCCCTCGCGCTTCTTGCAGAACGCCGCGAAGTCGTTGAGGCCGACCAGACCGGCCGCAGCCTCTCCCATCGCGTCGACGTCGAGCTCATCCTTGACGAGAACCGTGTCGCGCCGTCGGAGCGGGTCGAGCGTGCCCGGTCGGTCGCAGATCCGGTACAGGTAGCGGCGGTGGGTGGCGGAGAACCGCGCGTCGAAGCCGCTCGGGGCCCGGGACACCGACCGCACCACGACGTCGGGCGGCAGGATGCCGGCCAGCCTGGCCCGTGCCGCCTCCTCGGGTGAGCGGGACGAGCGACCGGGCAGGCCGGCATACGCGGCCTCGTCGACATCCGCGTGCGCGACCTGACCGCGGGCGTGAACACCCGCATCGGTGCGTCCGGCGACGGTGAGCCGCACCGGTTCCGGCGACCGCACCAGCTTCGTCAGGGCTGCCGACAGCTCGCCCTCGACGGTCCGCCGGCCGGGCTGGGCGGCCCAGCCGGAGAAGTCGGTGCCGTCGTAGGCGAGGTCGACCCGCACCCGCACCAACGTCATGGTTCTGCAGCCTAGGCCACGCCTTCGAGCACCCCCTGCGAGTCCCTCCATCGAGCACCCACGACGGGGCGAGCGCACGGCATACGCTGCACGGGTGAACCTGCGCCCCGCCCGCGTCGCGACCAGCGCGGCCTCCTTCGTCCAGGGGCTGCTCTTCATCTCTCTCACGGTGCCGCTCCGGTGACCACCGAACTCGGGACATAGCGGCTCGAGCAGTCCTAGCCTCGTGGGATGCGACTGACGTTGGGTGACATCAGCGTGTACTACGACGTGTCCGGCCCGGGCCTCGTCGCCGACGGCAGCCACATGGCCGAGCGGCCCACCGTCGTGACGGTGCACGGTGGTCCCGGGATCGACCACGTGAGCATGCGAACGATCCTGGCCGACCTGACCGACCACCTCCAGCTCGTCTACTACGACCAGCGCGGCCATGGCCGCACCGACCACGCAGGACCCGAGACGTGGAACCTGCGCACGTGGGCCACCGACCTCAAGCTCCTCTGCGACGCTCTCGGCCTGGTCAAGCCCATCGTCCTGGGCATCAGCTTCGGCGGGTTCGTGGCCGCTGCCTACGCCGGACTGTTCCCCGAGCACCCCGGAGGGGTGATCCTCGCCAACACCACCGGTGGACGCCTCGACGTGGGGGCCAGCATCGAGACCTTCCGCCGGCTCGGCGGTGACGAGGTGGCCGAGGTGGCTCGACGCGACTTCGACGAGCTCACCGAGGAGTCGGCAGCGGAGTTCGACCGCGTGTGCCTGCCGCTGTTCAGCTGGCGCCCGGGGTTCGCCGAGGAGCTCGCCGCGAGCATGGGGCAGTCGACCATGACCGTCGACGTCAACCTGCACTTCAACCGCGCCCAGCAGGCGGGGGTCGAGCTCGACCCGTGGTCCCTGTTCGACCGGGTCACCTGCCCCGTCCTCGTCCTCGCGGGGAGTGATGACCCCATCTGCACGATCGACGTCGTCGAGGACATGGTCGATGCCCTGTCAGCGACGGACGTCCGCCTGCTGCGGGTCGAGGGGGCGAGGCATGCCGTCTTCCGGGACGCCCCCACCGAGACCGTGACCGCCGTCCGCGAGTTCGCAGCCCAAGTGGCAGCGCGCCGCTGACTGCTAACCAGCGCCACCTCGTCGAGGAGGGGCTCCTCGACCGCACGGACGGGAACTAGTGGTGTGCCGGCGGGACCGTCGAGTCGAGCTGAGCGGCCGAGCTCGCCTGTGCCGCAGCCTCTTCGGCAAGGGTGTCGGGGTCGCTGGGCACACCGGCGGTGATGACCGTGCCGTCGGCGCGCACAACCGGTGCCGGCTGGCGGGGCACGAGGTGGGTGAGCCGCGGTCCGTGCCCGTCAAGCGGGACGACCGTCGGACTGTCGCCGCCCACAGGGTGCACGTCGCCCCGAACGCTCACCGTGATCGGGTCGCCCTCGACGAGGGTGAAGGTCATGGCGTCCTGAGTGAGCTCGACGACGATTCGGGTGCCGTGCACCCTGAGGGGGAACCTCAGCCGAGGCCACGCCATGGGCAGCCGTGGGTCGAACGTCAGCCCCTCGCCGTGGTCGCGCATCCCGGCGAACCCGTAGACGAGCGCGTTCCACACCCCACCGGCGGAGGCGATATGGACCCCGTCCGCGGTGTTGCCGTGCAGGTCGGCCAGGTCCACGAAGAGGCCGGAGAGGAAGTAGTGCATCGCCCAGTGGTGGTGCCCGACCTCGGCAGCGATGATCGACTGCACGACGGCGCTGAGCGAGGAGTCGCCCGTGGTGATCGGGTCGTAGTACTCGAAGTTGCGCCGCTTCTCCTCGAGTGAGAACCGGTCACCCTGCAGGAGCATCGCGAGCACGACGTCGGCCTGCTTGAGCACCTGGAAGCGGTAGATGACGAGCGGGTGGTAGTTGAGCAGGAGGGGGCGCTTGTCCACAGGCGTGCGCGACAGGTCCCACAGCTCGCGGTCGAGGAAGTTCTCGTCCTGCGGGTGGATCCCGAGGTCCTCGTCGAACGGCACCGCCATGTGGGCGGCGCAGTCCTCCCACTCCCCCACCTCGTCGTCCTGCAGGTTGAGTCGGGACTTCAGACGCGCGTATGCCGTCGGGTCGCTCTCGCGCAGGTCGGTCACCACCGCGGCCGCGCGCTCAAGGTTGAACCTCGCCATGACGTTGGTGAAGAGGTTGTTGTTGACGACCGTCGTGTACTCGTCCGGTCCCGTCACGCCGTGGATGTGGAACGTGCGGCCACCGTCGACCCGCCAGAACCCGAGGTCGGCCCACATGCGCGCCGTCTCGACGAGGATCTCGGCACCGTCGCGGCGGAGGAAGTCCCGGTCGCCGGTGGCGTCCGTGTACCGCGCCACGGCATACGCCACGTCCGCGTCGATGTGGTACTGCGCCGTCCCGGCCGCGTAGTAGGCGGAGGCCTCGAGGCCGTTGATGGTGCGCCACGGGAAGAGCGCACCGCGCTGCGCGAGCTCGCGGGCGCGGGTGCGCGCGTGCTCGAGGAGGTTGACCCGGAAGCGCAGGAGGTTCTTGGCGGCGGTCGGGAAGGTGTAGGCGAGGAAGGGGACGACGTAGATCTCGGTGTCCCAGAAGCAGTGGCCCTCGTAGCCGCTGCCGGTGACGCCCTTGGCCGCCACGCCGAGCTGATCGGCGCGCGCCGACGCCTGGGCGATCTGGAAGAGGTTCCAGCGGACCGCCTGCTGGATCTCGGGGTGGCCCTCGACCTCGACGTCTGCGTTGGTCCAGTACTTCCGCATCCAGTCGCGCTGCTGGTCGACAGCCCTCGCGACACCGTCGCGGCGGACTCGGTCCAGGGTGCGGCGGCAACGGTCGAAGAGCTCGCGGGCGGGGACTCCGCGAGAGGTGTGGTAGGCCACGACCTTGGTGATCGTGATCGTGTGGCCCTCGGTGGCGTCGACGCGGTAGACCTTCTTGCCGAGGTCGGGCTCGGTGTCGATGAGCTCCTCGACGACGTTGTCAGTCTCGATGGAGTGGTCCGCGCCGACGGCGAGCGTCATGCCCGACCGCGCACACTTGTAGCCGAGGATCATCCGGCGGTCGCTGTGCCAGTCGCCCTGCGGCTCGAGGACGCGTGAGGCGAAATCGCCCGCCTTTCGCGGGTCCCATCCGATCTTCTCGGCCATGGCCTCGCGGTCCTGGTACTCGTCCGCGCCGTCCTGCCGGTTGAGGATCTGGCTGGAGATGACGACCGGGGCACTGCCGCCGAGCAGCGTCACGTCGATCGTCATGATCGCGAGGTGACGCTCGGTGAACGAGATCATCCTCGTCGTGTCGACCTGGACCATCTTGCCCGAGGGCGTGCGCCAGACGAGGTGTCGGCGCAGCATGCCGTCTCGGAAGTCGATGGAACGTTCGTACTCGAGGAGGTCAGCCGTCGACAGCAGCAGGGGCTCGTCGTCGACGTAGAGCTTCATGACCTTGCTGTCGGGCGCGTTGACGATGGTCTGGCCGGTGTGGGCGAACCCGTAGGCCTGCTCGGCGTGGTGGATGTCCCAGGTCTCATGGAAGCCGTTGACGAAGGTGCCGTGGGCCGCCGATGGCCTCCCCTCCGACGGGTTGCCGCGCATGCCGAGGTAGCCGTTGCCGATCGCGAACAGCGTCTCGGTGATCCCGATGTCGTCATCGCTCGGGAAGGTCTCGACGAGTCGCCACTCGTCGGCCGGGAACCGCTCGCGGTCGAGAGGGTCGGTGCCGTCGAAGTCGAGCCTCACGGAAGCAGCTCCTCGAGGTCCCGGACGACGACGTCCGCACCGGCGGCGGTCAGCCCGTCGGCGCCGGCGCCCCGGTCCACCCCGACGACCAGCCCGAAGTCACCGTCGCGGCCGGCCTTGACCCCCGACGTCGCGTCCTCGAGGACGACCGCACGGTCCTTGCTCACCCCCAGCTGCTCGGCAGCGTGCAGGAAGGTCTCGGGCGACGGCTTGCCCGCCAGGCCGAGCTCGGCCGCGACCGCTCCGGACACGACCACCGGGAAACGGTCGGCGATCCCGGCTGCCTCGAGCACGGCGGGGGCGTTCTTCGACGAGGAGACGACGGCCATCCTCGTGCCCCGCTCGGCGAGCGCGTCGAGCAGCCGCAGCGAGCCGGCATACGCCTCCACCCCGTCACGCGCCAACACCTTGTTGAAGGCGTCGTTCTTGCGGTTGCCGAGCCCGCTCACCGTCTCGGCGTCGGGCCCGTCGGACGGGTCCCCCTCGGGCAGCTCGATCCCGCGCGAGTCCAGGAACGCCCGGACCCCTTCGTAGCGCGGCCTCCCGTCGACGTGCTCGAAGTAGTCCCGGTCCGTGTACGGCTCGGCAACCCCCCTGGACCTGAGGTACTCGTTGAACATCTCGTCCCAGGCGCGCATGTGCACCTCCGCCGTCGGCGTCAGCACCCCGTCTAGGTCGAACAGCGCAGCGTCATACCGGTCCCAGTCCATACCCGCCACCCTACGGAGCCCCACCCCATGACAACGAACCAGCACGTCAGGCAGGGGTGGGGCACAGTTGTGGAGCGGTCGAAGGCCGATTCGCCGCCGGCCGGGCCTGGCGGGAGCACGGAGCGCGAGCCGCGCGTGCGGGAGCGACGGAGCGATGGGGTGCCCGTTCGCCGCCGGCTGGGACTGGCGGGAGCCGGGAGTGCGCGCAGCGCGCGGACGGCGGATGGGACAGCGGCGAACGGGTACCCCAGCGCGACGCGACCCGAAAGCAAAACCAAAGACACACGGCATACGAAAGGGCCGTCCACCTGGCGAGAGGTGAACGGCCCCGTTCGTGGGCAGGCAAGTCAGGCGTTGTCGTCCTCGGCCTGCTTGGCCTCGCCACCGGCCGGCTCGAAGCCGGCAGCCTTGGCGTCGTCAGCGGATGCGAACCAGAACTCGGCCTCGGTCTGGTCGTACCACTGCGAACCCTCGACGTGGTACTTGCCGGAGTCGGCGTTGCCCTTGACCGTGTAGCCCTCGGGAGCGGAGCCGTCCTCGTTGGAGGCGACGGCACCCTGGGGCAGCTCGACCGCGGCAGCAGCCTCGGTCGCCGCTGCGGCCGGAGCCTCGGTGACGGGGGCCTCGGCCTCAGCGGCCTTGGACTCCTTGGCGGCACGCTTGGTCGCGCCCTCGGCCTCCTTGACGGTGGCCTTCTTGGCGACGGGCTCGCGGACGAGCTCGATGACCGCCATGGGGGCGTTGTCGCCCTTGCGGGGACCGATCTTCGTGATGCGGGTGTAGCCGCCCTGACGCTCGGCCATGTCGGGCGCGACCTCGACGAAGAGGCGATGCACGACGCCCTTGTCACGGACGACCGTCATGACCCGGCGACGGGCGTGGAGGTCACCGCGCTTGGCGAACGTGATGAGGCGCTCGGCGAGGGGACGGAGGCGCTTGGCCTTCGACTCCGTCGTCGTGATCGAGTCGTGCTCGAACAGCGAGGTCACGAGGTTGGCCAGGATGAGCCGCTCGTGAGCCGGGCCGCCTCCGAGACGGGGACCCTTGGTGGGCGTAGGCATGTCTTTATCTCCTAGGGGTTAAGTCAGCGTCAGAGCTGCTCGTCCTCGGCGAACGACGCGTCCTCTGCGTCGTCGGCGTCGGAGAAGCTGAACTCGTCGTCGTAGGAAGCGATCTGGCTCGGGTCGAAGCCGGCGGGGCTGTCCTTGAGCGCCAGGCCCATGCCGTGGAGCTTGGCCTTGACCTCGTCGATGGACTTCTGACCGAAGTTGCGGATGTCGAGCAGGTCCGCCTCACTGCGACCGACGAGCTCACCCACGGTGTGGATGCCCTCGCGCTTGAGGCAGTTGTAGGAACGGACCGTGAGGTCGAGGTCCTCGATCGGGAGGGCGAGGTCGGCAGCGAGCGCGGCGTCCGTCGGCGACGGGCCCATGTCGATGCCCTCGGCCTCGACGTTGAGCTCACGGGCGAGGCCGAAGAGCTCGACCAGGGTCTTGCCGGCGGAGGCGAGCGCGTCACGCGGGGTGACGGCCTGCTTGGTCTCGACGTCGAGGACGAGGCTGTTGAAGTCGGTGCGCTGCTCGACTCGGGTCAGCTCGACCTTGTAGGTGACGTTGAGGACCGGGCTGTAGATGGAGTCGACCGGGATGCGGCCGATCTCCTGGTCACCGGACTTGTTCTGGGCGGCGGAGACGTAGCCGCGACCGCGCTCGACGGTCAGCTCCATCTCGATGCTGCCCTTGTCGTTGAGCGTCGCGATGTGCAGGTCGGGGTTGATGACCTCGACGCCGGCCGGGGGCGCGATGTCAGCAGCGGTGACGGCGCCGGCGCCCTGCTTGCGCAGGTACATGACGACCGGCTCGTCGTGCTCCGAGGAGACGACCAGACCCTTGATGTTGAGGATGATCTCGGTGACGTCTTCCTTGACCCCGGGGATCGTGGAGAACTCGTGGAGCACGCCGTCGATGCGGATGCTCGTCACGGCGGCACCGGGGATGCTCGAGAGCAGGGTGCGACGGAGGCTGTTGCCGAGCGTGTAGCCGAAGCCAGGCTCCAGCGGCTCGATGACGAACCGGCTCCGGTTCTCGGAGATGACGTCCTCGGAGAGGAGTGGACGCTGTGCGATGAGCACGGTGATTTTCCTTCCCACGGGCGACCGCTATATGACGCCTCGTGAAACTGCCGGGTGCGAGACCGGCTGTCCGAGCCACCTCGGTACGTGGCCCTGACAAGCATTTCCGTATGCCGGGCGCGCACGTCCTGCACGCCCGTTCCCGACTCATTGCCCGTTCCGGCCAGCTCGCCGGAGCTCGCCGGCCGGAACGGGCAATATGTCGGTCTTGATCAGTTCTTCGAGTAGAACTCGACAATGAGCTGCTCGGTGAGGATCGAGTCGATCTGCGCCCGAACCGGGAGCGAGTGGATGAGGATCTGCAGCGAGCCCGGGACGACCTGGATCCAGGCCGGGGTGGGGCGGTCGCCGAAGGTCTCACGCGCGAGCTGGATCGGCAGCTTCTCCGTCGACTGCTTGCGGACGGTGATGATGTCGTACTGCTCGACGCGGTAGGACGGAACGTCCACGCGCTTGCCGTTGACCTCGAAGTGACCGTGCGTGACGAGCTGACGCGCGGCACGACGGGTGCGGGCGAGGCCCGCGCGGTAGATGACGTTGTCGAGTCGCGACTCGAGGATCGTCAGGATGTTCTCACCGGTCTTGCCGGGGCGGTTCGCCGCTTCCTTGTAGTAGCGGCGGAACTGCTTCTCCATGACGCCGTAGGTGAAGCGGGCCTTCTGCTTCTCCTGCAGCTGGGTGAGGTACTCCTTCTCCTGCATCCGGCGACGGCCGTGCTGGCCGGGCGGGAAGGGGCGCAGGTCGAAGTTCTTGTCGCCGCCGACGAGGTCGACCTTGAGGCGACGCGACTTCTTCGTGATGGGGCCGGTGTAACGAGCCATGTTCTGGTTTCTCTTTCCGTCTTCTCAGGCGCTCAGACGCGGCGGCGCTTGGGCGGGCGGACACCGTTGTGCGGCGAGGGCGTGACGTCCTGGATCGAACCGACCTCGAGACCGGCAGCGGTCAGCGAGCGGATCGCGGTCTCGCGGCCGGAGCCGGGACCCTTGACGAAGACGTCGACCTTGCGCATGCCGTGGTCCATGGCGCGACGGGCAGCGGCCTCAGCGGCGGTCTGCGCGGCGAACGGGGTGGACTTGCGCGAGCCCTTGAAGCCGACCTGGCCGGCCGAGGCCCAGGCGATGACGGCACCGGTGGGGTCGGTGATCGAGATGATCGTGTTGTTGAACGTCGACTTGATGTGGGCCTGGCCCACGGCGATGTTCTTCTTCTCCTTGCGGCGCACCTTCTTGGCGCCGGTCAAACGGCCCTTGGGAGGCATTACTTACCAACCTTCTTCTTGCCGGCGACGGTGCGCTTCGGACCCTTGCGGGTGCGCGCGTTGGTCTTGGTCCGCTGACCGCGAACGGGCAGGCCCGAGCGGTGACGACGACCCTCGTACGAGCCGATCTCGACCTTGCGGCGGATGTCGGCCTGGACCTCACGGCGGAGGTCACCCTCGACCTTGAGGTTCTCGTCGATCCAGTCGCGCAGGGCGACGAGGTCGGCGTCGGTGAGGTCCTTGACGCGGGTGTTGGCGTCGACGCCGGTGGCGGCGAGAGCCTTCTGCGAGCTGGAGCGGCCCACACCGAAGATGTAGGTCAGTGCGATCTCGACGCGCTTCTCGCGCGGGAGATCGACTCCTTGGAGACGTGCCATCGTGTGATGGTTCCTGTTCTGTGTTTCCGGAGGTCTGGTGCAACGCCGGTCCGGGATGTCGTCCACGGTGTCCGTGGCTCCCGGTCCTCGGCCTCCGGGCCGAGGGTGACGTCCCTCGCTCACCTCAACAGGTGACGGACAAGGGGGTCGGGCGCTGCTTTCTCATCATGGATTTGTGCGTGTGCTCGAAGCCGTGCCTCGTGCAGGTTCCGGCCGGGGCCGGCGATGGTCTCTGGTCAGCCCTGGCGCTGCTTGTGGCGCGGGTTCTCGCAGATGACCATGACCCGACCGTTGCGGCGGATCACCTTGCACTTGTCACAGATCTTCTTGACGCTCGGCTGAACCTTCATTGCCTCTGCTGTCTTTGTCGATCGTCCCGACGCGACGGTGGCCACGACGGGTTGTGCTCTCTGGGTGGTGCTGGTGGTGCGTGCTGCTGCTGCGGGCGAACCCGGTCAGCGGTAGCGGAAGACGATGCGGCCTCGGGTCAGGTCGTAGGGGCTGAGCTCCACCACCACGCGGTCCTCGGGGAGGATCCGGATGTAGTGCTGGCGCATCTTGCCCGAGATGTGCGCGAGCACCTTGTGACCGTTGGTGAGCTCCACGCGGAACATCGCGTTGGGGAGCGCCTCAACGATGGTGCCCTCGATCTCGATGACGCCGTCCTTCTTGGCCATACCCTCTCAATCCGTTGCTGGTCCCACCCTGGGTGCGGCACGGAGGCCACCAGTGAAACCATGGGAGTGTGGCCGCGCATGCGTGAGCACACGAGACCGACGCTCCATCCTACGGGAGCCCGCGCTGAGCACGAAATCGTCGTCGGGCCCCGGACCGCAGTCGTATGCCGTCCGCCCCGGGGCGGGGGCTCCCCTCCCGGGTCGCTCGGTGAGACTGGGGCCATGACCGTGCGCATCGCCGCCGTGGGGGACCCCGGCCACCTGCAGGACCAGCAGTCGCTCGCCCGGGCCCGGGCGCTCTCACGGGAGGCCGCGGCCGACCTCGAGTGGTGGCCCATGACGGTGGCCGAGCTCGAGGGCCGGGGGCTCGACGGCTGGGACGGGGTCTGGTTCATGGGCTGGCCCCAGGCACCCGAGGCCGAGGGCGTCCGGCGCGCCGCATGGGAGGCCCAGGGCGGTGGCACCCCTGTCGTCGTCTCCCCCACCGAACCCCCCGCCGGGTTCGTCGGGCAGGCACGGGCGCGGGCGGCATACCGGATCCACCGTGAGCAGCGAGCCGCGGAGGCCGCGGCTCTCGAGGCCGCCGAGCGCGAGCCGCGCAGCTACGTGCACCAGATGCGCGGACCTCGCTTCCGCTGGTGGCGCCCGCTCGTCGCGCTCGCCGTCGCCACGGTGGTCTGGCTCATGGTCGCGGCGGCGGTCTCGATCCCCGCCCTCTTCCTCGTCGAGTCGGAGGAGGAGATGCTCAACCCGGTCAACCCGTGGGCGTCGGTCACCCTGAACCTCCTGCTCGCCGGTCTCGTCCCCGCAACCTTGGTCGGGGTGTGGGTCGGCTTCCGGCGCAGCCCGTGGCGGGTGCTCTCGGTCGCAGGGCGTCTGCGGTGGGGCTGGCTGGGGTGGTGCCTGCTCGTCGTGACGCCGCTGTGGGCGGCCTACCTCGTCGTGACGTGGTTCGTCTTCGACCAGGAGATGCTCGAGCGGCCCGAGCACTGGGTCGCGCTGCTCGTCATCACCCTCCTCACCACGCCCCTGCAGGCGGCCGGCGAGGAGATCGCCTTCCGCGGCGGGCTGGTCCAGGGCGTGGGGGCGTGGTTCCGGTCACCGGTCGTGGCGCTCGTGGTGACCACGGTCCTCTCGACCGTCCTGTTCGCCGCGGCCCACGGCTCGGCTGACCCGTGGATCGTCATCGAGCTCGGGTCGTTGGCCGTCGCCGGCTGCTGGCTGGCGTGGCGCACCGGAGGGCTCGAGCCGGTCATCGTGCTGCACGTCGTCAACAACGTGCTCATCATGGTCACGGGGATCCTGCTCGGCGGGCTCGAGGAGTCCTACGTCGACGGGGCGTCCGAGGGCTCGCCCGTGTCAGCGGCCATGAACGTCGGGGCAACCGTCGTGGTCACGGCGGTGCTGCTGTGGCTCGCGCGTCGGCGCGGCGTCGCACCCGGCGGGTGGCGCACTCCCGCGGCCGGCTGACACTCCAGCTGACTGCCTCAGGAGGAGGCAGGGCAGTCAGTCGGTGGAGTGGCCGAAGGCGTCGAGGATCCGTGCCGCGCCGTCCACGGCGCTGAGCTGGCCCGAACGCACCGCCGCCTCGACCTGTGCCCGCTGCGCCCGGACCGCGGGTGCGGAGCGCACCGCGTCCTCGAGGTGCGCGTCGACGAGGGCCCACATCCAGTCCTGCTGCTGCTGGGCCCGTCGGACCTCGAGCGAGCCCTCGGATGCAAGGTGAGCGCGGTGCTCGAGCACGGCCGCCCAGACCTCATCGAGGCCCACCCCCGTCTGGGCCGAGCAGGTGAGCACCGGCGGTCGTCGCACGTCGGCGCCCGGGAGCATGAGCCGCATCGCGGCGGTGAGGTCCTTGGCAGCGGCCCTGGCCGGCAGCTCGCCGTCGCCGT
Organism: Knoellia locipacati; assembly: GCF_044791685.1. Classification (GTDB taxonomy): domain Bacteria; phylum Actinomycetota; class Actinomycetes; order Actinomycetales; family Dermatophilaceae; genus Knoellia; species Knoellia locipacati_A. The sequence goes on along the minus strand of NZ_CP087730.1, from coordinate 2,653,507 downwards.
CGGCCTTGTTGACCGCGATGACGTCGGCGAGCTCGAGGATGCCGCGCTTGATGCCCTGGAGCTGGTCGCCGGCCCTGGCCAGCGTGAGCAGGAGGAAGGTGTCGACCATCTCGGAGACGGCGATCTCGTTCTGCCCGACGCCGACCGTCTCGACGATGACGACGTCGAAGCCGGCCGCCTCGAGCACGAGCATCGACTCGCGGGTCGCGCGCGCAACTCCCCCGAGGTGGCGCCCGCTCGGGCTCGGTCGCACGAACGCGTGGTCGCTCGCGCTGAGCTCGCCCATTCGGGTGCGGTCACCGAGGATCGAGCCGCCGGTGCGACGCGAGCTCGGGTCGACGGCGACGACAGCCACCTTGTGCCCGGAGTCGATGAGGCGGCACCCCATCGCGTTGATGAAGGTCGACTTCCCTGCCCCGGGCACCCCGGAGATCCCGACGCGGACCGCAGAACCCGTGTATGCCGTGAGCTCGACGAGGAGCGCACGTGCCCGCTCGCGGTGGTCGGCTCTGCTCGACTCGACCAGGGTGATGGCGCGCGCGACGGCGGCGCGGTCACCCGCGCGGATGCCGTCGAACAGCTCGTCGGTCACGCGCCACCCGTGGCGTCGGCCGAGACCCCCGAGCCCGAACCCTCGCCGTGCAGCCGCGAGCGCAGGTCTCCGATGAGGTCGATGGCGGCCGTGGCGATGACGGTCCCGGGCGGGTAGATCGCGTCGGCGCCCGCAGCGCGCAGGTCGTCGAAGTCCTGGGTGGGGATGACCCCGCCGACGACGATCATGAGGTCGTCGCGGCCGAGTGCGTCGAGCTCCTTGCGGAGTGCGGGCACGAGCGTGAGGTGTCCGGCCGCGAGCGACGAGACACCGACGACGTGGACGTCGGACTCGACCGCCTGGCGCGCCACCTCACCCGGGGTCTGGAAGAGCGGGCCCACGTCGACGTCGAAGCCGAGGTCCGCGAAGGCCGTCGCGATGACCTTCTGGCCGCGGTCGTGACCGTCCTGGCCCATCTTGGCGACGAGGATGCGGGGGCGCCGACCCTCGGCCTCCTCGAACTCCTCGACGAGGTCCTGGGCCCGGCGCACGGTGGCGTCGGAGCCGGCCTCTTCGGAGTACACGCCACCGATCGTACGGATCTGCGCGGTGTAGCGGCCGAAGGCCTCCTCCATCGCCTGTGACATCTCGCCGACGGTGGCCTTGGCGCGTGCGGCGTCGATGGCGAGGGCGAGGAGGTTCGTCTCGAGCGAGCCGTCGGAGCCGGACGTCGCGGCCGCCGTCAGCCGGGCGAGGGCCTCACGGCACTCGTTCTCGTCGCGCTCGGCGCGCAGGCGCTCGAGCTTGGCCATCTGGCTGGCGCGGACGGCGGCGTTGTCGACCTTGAGGACCTCGATGGGCTCGTCGATGTCCGGCACGTAGCGGTTGACCCCGATGACCGGCTGCTGGCCCGAGTCGATCCGCGCCTGGGTCCGGGCCGCCGCCTCCTCGATGCGCATCTTGGGGATGCCCGCCTCGATCGCCTTGGCCATGCCGCCGGCTGCCTCGACCTCCTCGATGTGGGCCCAGGCCCGCTCGGCGAGGTCGTGCGTGAGCCGCTCGACGTAGGCCGAACCGGCCCACGGGTCGATGGTGCGGGTCGTGCCTGACTCCTGCTGGATGACGAGCTGGGTGTTGCGCGCGATGCGGGCGCTGAAGTCGGTCGGCAGCGCGATCGCCTCGTCGAGGGCGTTGGTGTGCAGGCTCTGGGTGTGGCCCTGTGTCGCCGCCATCGCCTCGATGCAGGTGCGGACGACGTTGTTGAAGACGTCCTGGGCGGTGAGGGACCAGCCACTGGTCTGGCAATGCGTGCGCAGGCTGAGCGACTTGGCGTTCTTGGCGCCCTGCTCCTCGACGAGGCGCGCCCAGAGCAGGCGCGCCGCCCGCATCTTGGCGACCTCCATGAAGAAGTTCATGCCGATGGCCCAGAAGAAGCTGAGACGGGGCGCGAACCGGTCGACGTCGAGCCCCACCGCCTTGCCGGCGCGGAGGTACTCGACCCCGTCGGCGAGCGTGTAGGCGAGCTCGAGGTCCTGCGTGGCCCCGGCCTCCTGCATGTGGTAGCCGGAGATCGAGATCGAGTTGAAGCGCGGCATCTTCTCGGACGTGAACGCGAAGATGTCGCTGATGATCCGCATCGACGGCTCGGGCGGGTAGATGTAGGTGTTGCGGACCATGAACTCCTTGAGGATGTCGTTCTGGATGGTCCCTGAGAGCTGCTCCGGCGCGACCCCCTGCTCCTCGGCCGCGACGACGAAGAGCGCGAGGATCGGGATGACCGCACCGTTCATCGTCATCGACACCGACATCTGGTCGAGCGGGATCCCGTCGAAGAGCGTGCGCATGTCGTAGATCGAGTCGATCGCAACACCGGCCATGCCCACGTCGCCCTCGACGCGCGGGTGGTCGCTGTCGTAGCCGCGGTGGGTCGCGAGGTCGAACGCGACACTCAGCCCCTTCTGCCCCGCGGCAAGGTTGCGCCGGTAGAACGCGTTGGACTCCTCGGCCGTCGAGAAGCCGGCGTACTGGCGGATCGTCCACGGCTGGTTGACGTACATCGTCGGGTAGGGCCCGCGCAGGTACGGCGGCGCACCCGGGATCGTCTCGAGGAAGTCGAGGCCCTCGAGGTCGGCCTCGGTGTAGAGCGGGGGCACCTCGATCTGCTCCGGCGTGGTCCAGACCTGGCTGTCGAGGTCGAGATCGGGCACCTCGGCACCAGGGGCCGGGCGGCCGTCACCGAGGTCGACCTGGCTGAAGTCGGGGATGGTGCTCATGCGGGGGCTCCCGTCTCGTCGAGCAGTGCGGAGAGGAAGGCGACCACGTCCATGTCCGTGGCGACACCGTCGTAACCCCTGTCCGTCGCGCCGAGCTTCGCCTCGGACTCGGCACCGGGCTCGACGGCCTGCAGGCCTGCCACCGTGAGCAGGTTGACCGCATCGATGCGACGGTCGGCCGCGCGCGGGATGTCGAGGGTCGGCACGGCGACGCGCGGCGCGTGACCGTGCTTCTCCGCGTATGCCGCCGAGCGGTCCCGGAGCGCTTCGAAGACGCCCGAGTCCCGCTGCGGGACAAGGGCGTTGGGCTGCACCACGAGCTCGTGGCGCGACGTGCGTTCGAGCGGTTTCTCCCCCGCCAGCGGGAAGGTGCTCACGCCGGTGATGGGCTGTCGGCGGGTGGCCACGGCGGCGTCACGCTCGGCCACTGCGGTCGAGATGCGCTGTGCGACAGCGGCGTTCGCAAGCGCCGACGTCATTCCGCCGGCGCGCTCGATTTCTTGGAACGCCGACCACGCGGAGGCCGCGACCTCGTCGGTGAGGGCCTCGACGGCCCACGCCCCACCAGCAGGGTCGGTCACCCGGGCGACGTTGGACTCCTCGGCGAGCAGGATCTGGGTGTTGCGGGCGACCCGCCGCGAGAACGGCGTGGGCAGGCCGGACACCGTGTCGAACGGCAGCACGGTGATGGCGTCCGCCCCACCGAGGCTCGCACCGAAGGTCGCGAGGGTGCTCCGCAGGATGTTGGTCCAGGCGTCGTCGCGGGTGAACATCCGACCGGACGTCACCGCATGCGTGAACGCGCCGCGGGACCTCTCGGGGACGCCGACGCTCTCGCCGACCCGCGCCCAGGCCCGGCGCAGGGCGCGGAGGGCGGCAGCAGTGAGGAACTGGTCGGCGCTCGCGCTCACCCTGAACTCGATGTGGCGGAAGGCCTCCGTGACGTCGACGCCCTCGGACTCGAGGTGGCGCAGGTAGGCCACGCCGGTGGCCAGCGCGAAGCCGATCTCGTCCGGGACGGTGGCACCCGCGTCGGCGTGGACGCGGGTGTCGACGGTGATCGCCCGCACCTCGCCGTGGTCGGCGAGCCGACGGACCGCGGGTGCGAGGGGTGAGAGGTCGGGTGCCGTAGCGGTCCTTGCGGCCGCCCCCAACGGGTCGTGGCCGAGGTTGCCGGAACTGGCAGCGGCGCCGGACAGGACGGCATACAGGGCGTCGGCGGCCGCAGGCTGGTCGTCCCACGAGGAGACGACCACGGGGGCGAGGTCGAGCCGCACGTCAGCGAGCGCCTCCGCGACATCCCCCGGTGCGAGGCCGTCGGCACCCACGTGGAGCCAGACCGACGTCACGCCGTTCTCGAGGTCGCCGAGCACGGCCTTGCGGGTGGTCGCCACGTCCGGGTCGTCATGGACCTGGCGCACGTCCCACGGCACGTCGGTGTCTCGCAGTGCCCGCCCGCGGGTGAACGGCATCGCACCGGGCACGCCCAGGGCCGAGGGGCCGTCCGGTCGCGTGTAGAGCGGCTCCACCTCGAGCCCTCCGGCGAGGTGGCTGCGCATCGATGCGACGGCCTCGTCGGCGCTGAGGTGCTGGTCCTCCGGCCGCCCCTTGTTGACCACGGCCGCGGCGAGGTCGCGCCACTGCGCCTGCGTGCGCTCCGGGAAGTGTGCCGCCAGCGTCATCGCCGCGGGCCGCTTCGGGGCCACCGTCATCCACCGCTCCTCTTGGCTGGTCCGTGCGGTCCGCACCTGCGTTCGAGGTCTGCGAACCTCTCGTCACCCTACCCGCGGGAGGTCCCCCCTCCGACGAGAGTTAGGGCACACCAACGGTCAGGAAAGGCGCTCGTATGCCGCCCGCAGCCGCTCGCTCGCGAGCGGGCCGTGGCGCGCGGGCGGCGGCGTCCCGAGGTGGTGGGCCCGCAGCTCGTCCATGAGCTCGGCCACCATCGAGGGACCACCCTCCTCCATGAGCTGCTGCCGGATCGTCAGCTGCGGGCTGGTGTCGCGGTGGGCCCGACCCCAGGTGCCGAGGGCGACGAGGACGGGCAGGGTCTGGATGCCGACCTCGGTCAGGGTGTAGCGCGCTCGCTGGCCCCGGGTGGCGTCGTCGCGGGTCAGCAGCCCGGCGGCGACGAGCGACTTCAGCCGGGACGAGAGCACGTTGCTGGCGATGCCTTCCTCGGAGCCTGCGAGCAGTTCGCGGAAGTAGCGCCGGTCGCCGAACATGACGTCGCGCAGCACGATGAGGCTCCACGGGTCCCCGAGAGCCTCGACCGCGGCGTTGATCGGGCAGCCGGACCGTGGTTCGCTGCGCATCGATCTCCTCAGAGTGCTTGCCAAGTGCAATCACTCTACTCTACCGTGACGAGTGGTTGCCCATCGCAATCACTCGCCCACCCTCCAGGAGATGTCATGTCACTCGTCCGGGTCACCCAGTTCAGCGTCTCGCTCGACGGCTACGCCACCGGGGAGGGTCAGTCGCTCGAGGCGCCCTTCGGTCACGCCGGGCACCGGCTCATGGAGTGGTTCAGCGCGACCCGTCTCGGTCACCAGGTCCACGGCGACGACGCCCCTGCCCGACGGGGCGTCGATGACGCCCTCGTCTCGTCGGGCTGGGACGGAAGCGTCGGCGCGGAGATCATGGGGCGACGGAAGTTCTGGCCGTACCCCGGCGAGTGGACCGACGACTGGCGCGGCTGGTGGGGTGAGGACCCGCCCTTCCACACGCCCGTCTTCGTGCTCACCCACCACCCGCGCGAACCGATGGAGATGGAGGGCGGCACGACGTTCCACTTCGTCGACGGGACGCCCGAGCAGGTGCTGGCTCAGGCCCGCGACGCCGCAGGCGGCCTCGACGTGCGCATCGGTGGAGGGCCGACCACCGTGCGGCAGTTCCTCGCCGCCGGGCTGGTCGACCTCCTGCACGTGGCAGTGGTGCCGATCGTCCTCGGACGGGGCGTCTCCCTCTGGGAAGGCCTCGAGGGGGTCGAGGCCGACTTCGACATCGAGACCGTTCACTCACCCACGTCGGGCGTCACCCACCTGCTCTTCCAGCGCAAGGGGGCGTGATGGGACGACTGCGCTACGGGATGCTCGTCTCGCTCGACGGCTATGCCCGCGACGCCTCAGGGTCCTTCCACTGGGCCACCCCCGACGACGACCTCCATGGCTTCGTCAACGAGCAGGAACGCGACGTGGGCACGGTCGTCTACGGCCGCGGGATGTGGGAGACGATGCGGTGGTGGCAGGACTCACCGGCGGACGACGAGCCTGCCGCGCCCGTGCACCGGGAGTTCGCCGCCCAGTGGCGGCAGACCGACAAGGTCGTCGTCTCGACGACGCTCGAGCCGCCTGCCGAGCCTCGCACCGAGCTCTGGCCGACTCTCGACCTCGACCGGCTGGCGACCCTCGTCCGGGAGAGCCCGACCGACGTGAGCATCGGCGGACCCACCCTGGCCGCCCACGCCCTCAGGGCGGGACTCGTCGACGAGGTCACGGCCTACGTCATGCCGCACGTCGCCGGCGGCGGCCTCCCCTGGCTGCCCGAGGGCTACACGACCGGGTTGACGCTGCGTGAGCAGCGCACGTTCGGCGGCGGTGCGGTCGCGCTCGTCTACGACGTCCTGAAGGGCTGACGCGGGACCGAGTGCCTCGCCCCCACGGGAGAGCGTGTCAGGCCAGTGGGGCGTAGGTCGCGCCGAGCTCGCGCAGCCGGGCCTCGCCGCCGTCGACCTCGGTGAGGACCCAGAGTCCCTGCGCGGTGGCGGCGACGGTGTTCTCCCAGTGGGCAGCGCGCGACCGGTCGTTGGTGACGACGGTCCAGTCGTCCTCGAGGACGCGGTTGGCCTCGTCACCGAGCACGACCATCGGCTCGATGGCGACCGTCGTCGCGTCGACCACCGTCGGGCCCTTGCCGCTCACGCGGTAGTTCGGGACCTGGGGGTCCATGTGCATCGACGTACCGATGCCGTGGCCGACGTAGTCCTCGACGATGCCGTACTCACGACCACGTCGCTCCCCCGCCTCGGTGAGGCTGTCCTCGACGGCCGCGCCGACGGCATACAGGGATGTTCCGACATGGAGGGCAGCGATCCCGGCCCACATGGAGGCCTCGGTGTCGTCGATGAGCTCGAGGTCCTCGGGGCGCGCGGCTCCACGGCCGCCGACGATGACGGAGATGGCCGCGTCGCCGTGCCAGCCCTGGACGATCGCTCCGCAGTCGATCGAGAGCAGGTCGCCCTCCTCGAGGACGCGCGAGCCGGGGATGCCGTGCACGACCTCCTCGTTGACCGACGTGCACAGGGTGCCGGTGAAGCCGTGGTAGCCCAGGAAGCTCGGGGTGCCGCCACCGTCGCGGATGTGGGCCTCGGCGAGGGCGTCGAGCTCCTTGGTCGTCATGCCCGGGCGGACGGACGAGCGCACGAGCTCGAGGGTCTGACCGACGAGGAGGCCGGCAGCGCGCATGAGCACCACCTGCTCATGCGTCTTGGCCTCGATGCGCTCACGTCCGAACAGTCCCATGGGCGGCACGCTACCGCCCGGCCGCCCGCACCCCCGAATCGCGGGAGCGGGCGGCCGGGCGGTCGGCGACAGCGGGTGTCGGTCAGGACTGCGCCGGGACCTCGTCGAGGTCGAGGACCTTGGCGTGCAGGGCGTCGAGGAGGCGGCGCAGCTCGTCGGTGGCCTCGGAGCCGGCGTCGACGACGGAGCCGTCGACCGTGAGCTGCTCGGGGAAGCTCAGCCCGAGGTCGCCCACGACGTCGGCCTGCACGTGGCTGAGGACCTTGCCGAGGTCGGCGCGGGCGTCAGCGGCGCCCGTCCAGCCGTAGCCGACGATGCCGATCGGCTTGCCGTGCCACTCGGCGAAGAGGTAGTCCACGGCGTTCTTGACCGGGGCCGGGAAGCTGCGGTTGTACTGCGGCGTCACCACGACGATGGCGTCGGACTCGAAGACGCTGCTCGCCCACGCCTGGGTGTGCGGCTTCGCGTAGTTGCCGTTCTTCGGCATGTCCTCCTCGTCGAAGAAGGGCAGGTCGATTTCGGCGAGGTCGAGGACCTTGACCTGCCACTGCTCGGGGGCGGCCTGCTCGCTCACCCACTGGGTGACCTTGTCGCCGATGCGGCCGGGGCGGGTGCTGGACACGATGATGCTCAGTTGATTCACATTTCAACCAACAGGGTGTGCCGTCCACCCATTCCCATCCAGCCCCTCGGGATCTGCCGGCCCCACCGATCCCCCTGGTTCGTCGGGGCGACCCTGCGTCGTCGGGCGCGGACACGGCCCCGACGACGTGAGATGGCCCCGACACCAGGTGCCGGGGCCATCTCAGGGGTTGCGCTGCGGGTGGCGCGAGCGGTCAGCTCAGGGCGGAGATGATCCGCTCAGTGACCTCGTCCACGTCGCCGAGGCCGTCGACCTCGACGAGGAGGTGGCGCTCGGCGTAGAGCTCGACGAGCGGAGCGGTCTCGCGGCGGTAGATCGCCTGTCGCTCGCGGATGACCTCTTCGGTGTCGTCCGCACGGCCCTCGATCTCGGCCCGCTTGAGCAGCCGGGACACGACGGCGTCCTCGTCGACGGTGAGGGCGAGGACCTTGTCGAGCCCGTGGTCGTGCTTGCCGAGCATCCAGTCGAGTGCGGTGACCTGACCGGTGGTGCGCGGGTAGCCGTCGAGGAGGAAGCCCTCACGGGCGTCGTCCTCGTTGAGGCGGTCCTCGACGATGGCGTTGGTGATGTCGTCGGAGACGTAGCCGCCGGAGGCGGTGATCTCCTGGACCTGCTTGCCGAGCTCGGTGCCGTTCTTGATGTTGGCGCGGAAGATGTCGCCCGTGGAGATCGCGGGGATCCCGAAGTGCTCGGCGATCCGAGCGGCCTGCGTGCCCTTGCCCGCGCCGGGGGGACCGAGGATGATGAGGCGCCTGCCCGTCGATGTCATTACTTGAGGAACCCTTCGTAGTGACGCTGCTGCAGCTGGGACTCGATCTGCTTCACGGTCTCGAGACCGACGCCCACGATGATGAGGATCGAGGTGCCACCGAACGGGAAGTTCTGGTTGGCGCCGACGAGGACGAGGGCGATGAGCGGGATGATCGAGATCAGCGCGAGATAGATCGCACCCGGGACGGTGATGCGGGTGAGGACGTACTGCAGGTACTCCGCCGTGGGTCGCCCGGCACGGATACCCGGGATGAAGCCGCCGTACTTCTTCATGTTGTCGGCGACCTCGGTGGGGTTGAACGTGATCGACACGTAGAAGAACGTGAAGAACAGGATGAGCAGGACGTACGTGAGGGCGTACTCCCAGGTGTCGCCGCCGGCGAAGTTCGCGTCGATCCACTGCACCCAGCCGGGGCTGGAGCCGTCGGCCTTGCGGTTGAACTGGGCGAGCAGCGTCGGCAGCGCGAGCAGCGAGCTGGCGAAGATGACCGGGATGACGCCGGCCATGTTGACCTTGAGCGGGATGTAGGTCGACGTGCCGCCGTAGACGCGGCGGCCGACCATACGCTTGGCGTACTGGACCGGGATGCGGCGCTGGCTCTGCTCGACGTAGACGACGAGCGCGATGATGACGAACCCCATGAGGATGATCCCCAGGAAGATGTCCCAGCGGCCCTCGCGCTGCTGGATGGCCCAGAGGGCACCGGGGAAGGTCGCGGCGATCGAGGTGAAGATGAGGATCGACATGCCGTTGCCGACACCCTTGTCGGTGACGAGCTCACCGAGCCACATGACCATGCCGGTGCCGGCGGTCATGGTGAGCACCATGATGAGGATCGTGACCGTCGAGTCGTCGGTGAGGATGTTGGTACAGGCCGGGTTCGCGAAGAGCTGCGAGGGGTTCTGCGCGAAGGTGATGAAGGTGGCCGACTGGAGCACGGCCAGCGCGATCGTGAGGTAGCGCGTGTACTGCGTCATCTTCGACTGACCGGCCTGACCCTCCTTCTTGAGGGCCTCGAACTTCGGGATGACGACCGTGAGCAGCTGGATGATGATGCTCGCGGTGATGTAGGGCATGATCCCGAGCGCGAAGATGGACAGCTGGAGCAGGGCTCCACCGCTGAACAGGTTCGCGAGACCCAGAAGGTCGTTGGCGTCGCCTGCACCCTCTTGGCACGCCTGGATGAGCGAGTAGCTCACTCCGGGCGTCGGCACGTGGGCGCCGAGCCGGTAGATCGCGATGACCGCGAGGGTGAACAGGATCTTCCTGCGCAGGTCGGGCGTCTTGAACGCGCGGCCGAAGGCGGTGAGCACAGGTCCTCCAGGTGGGCGGCTGTAGCCGCATCAGTGTGGCAATCGACGAACAAAGATAACCCGGTGCGCACAGCGGTCAGCGACCGCGGTCCTCACAGGGGGTCAAACGACGTATGCCGCAAGGCGAGTTCCGAAGGGAGCCTCCGGAACCTCGCCCTGCGGCATACGAACCATACGGTTCAGCTTCAGGCAGACTCGCCCAGGGTGGTCGAGCCGCCAGCGGCCTCGATCTTCTCCTTGGCGGTCGCCGAGAACTTGTCGGCCGTGACGTTGACGGCAACCGAGATCTCGCCGGTGCCGAGCACCTTGACGAGCTGGCCGCCGCGGACGGCGCCCTTGGACACGAGGTCCTCGATCGTCACGTCGCCACCCTCGGGGTAGAGCGACGCGAGCTTGTCGAGGTTCACGACCTGGTACTCGGTCTTGAACGGGTTCTTGAAGCCGCGCAGCTTCGGGAGACGCATGTGCAGGGGGGTCGAGCCACCCTCGAAGCGCTCCGGAACCTGGTAGCGGGCCTTGGAGCCCTTGGTACCGCGACCGGCGGTCTTGCCCTTGGAGCCCTCACCACGACCGACACGGGTCTTGGCGGTCTTGGCACCGGGGGCGGGACGCAGGTGGTGGACCTTGAGAGCGGACGCGGGGGCCGCGCTCTCGGTGGTGGCCTTCTTGTCAGCCATGATCACTCAACCTCCTCGACGGCAACGAGGTGCGTCACCGTCTTGACCATCCCGCGGATCTCGGGACGGTCCTCCTTGACGACGACGTCGCCAATGCGCTTGAGACCGAGGCTGCGCAGGGTGTCGCGCTGGTTCTGCTTGCCGCCGATCTCCGAACGGGTCTGGGTCACCTTGAGTCGAGCCATCACGCACCTGCCTTGGCAGCGTCGCGGGACTCGGCGATACCGGCAGCCTGGGCACGCAGCATCGCCGCGGGGGCAACCTGGTCGACGGGGAGGCCGCGGCGCGCAGCCACGGACTCCGGACGCTCGAGGTCCTTGAGGGCCTGAACGGTCGCGTGCACGATGTTGATCGCGTTGCTCGAGCCGAGGCTCTTGGACAGCACGTCGTGGATGCCGGCGCACTCGAGCACCGCACGCACCGGGCCACCGGCGATGACACCGGTACCGGGGCTGGCGGGACGGAGCATGACGACACCGGCAGCGGCCTCACCCTGCACGGGGTGCGGGATGGTGCCCTGGATGCGCGGGACCTTGAAGAACTCCTTCTTGGCCTCCTCGACACCCTTGGCGATCGCGGCGGGAACTTCCTTGGCCTTGCCGTAGCCGACGCCCACGGTGCCGTCACCGTCACCGACGACGACGAGAGCGGTGAAGCTGAAGCGACGACCACCCTTGACGACCTTGGAGACACGGTTGATGGTCACGACGCGCTCGAGGTAGGCGCTCTTCTCGGCCTCGCGGCCACCGCCACGACGGTCGTCGCCGCGGCCACCGCGACGGTCGCCGCCGCCGCGGTTGTCGCTGCGGTTGTCGCCGCCACGGTTGTCGGACGCGGGACCGGTGCCTCGACGCTGGGGTCCTGGCATCAGATGTTCCTCATTTCAACACTGGTGTGGGAAAGCATGTGGGTCACAGGGACAGCCCACCCTCGCGGGCGCCGTCGGCGATGGCCGCGACACGACCGTGGTACTTGTTGCCACCACGGTCGAACACGACGGCCTCGACACCGGCTGCCTTGGCGCGCTCGGCGACGAGCTCGCCGACCTTCTTGGCCTTGGCCGTCTTGTCGCCCTCGAACGAGCGGACGTCGGCCTCCATGGTCGACGCCGACGCGACGGTCTTGCCGACGGTGTCGTCGACGACCTGGACGAAGACGTGACGCGAGGAGCGCGAGACGACGAGGCGGGGACGAGCCGCCGTGCCCGCAACGTGCTTGCGGAGACGGACGTGGCGACGGCCGCGCGCGGCGACCTTGCCCTTGGCACGCTTGATGATCATTGCCATGGCCTACTTACCAGCCTTTCCGACCTTGCGGCGGATGTGCTCGCCGGCGTAGCGCACGCCCTTGCCCTTGTACGGGTCGGGCTTGCGGAGCTTGCGAATGTTGGCGGCAACCTCACCGACGAGCTGCTTGTCGATGCCCTCGACCTGGAACCGGGTGGGGTTCTCGACGGTGAAGGTGATGCCCTGCGGCGCCTCGACCGTGATCGAGTGGGAGTAGCCGAGTGCGAACTCGAGCGAACCGCCCTTGTTCTGCACGCGGTAACCCGTGCCGTGGATCTCGAGCTTCTTGACGTAGCCCTCGGTGACACCGAGGACCATGTTGTTGATGAGCGAGCGGGTCAGGCCGTGGAGCGAGCGCGACTCGCGCTCGTCGTTCGGCCGGGACACCTGGACCTCACCATCGGTCTTCTCAACCGTGATCGGCTGAGCCACCGTGTGCGCGAGCTCGCCCTTGGGACCCTTGACCTTGACGGTCTGGCCCTCGACGTTGATCTCGACACCGGAGGGGATGGCAACCGGAAGACGTCCGATGCGCGACATGTCAGATCCCCTTACCAGATGTAGGCGAGGACTTCCCCACCCACACCCTTGTTGGCGGCCTGCCGGTCGGTCAGGAGACCGGAGGAGGTCGAGATGATGGCGACACCGAGTCCACCGAGAACCTTGGGAAGGTTGGTCGACTTGGCGTAGACGCGCAGTCCGGGCTTGGACACGCGACGCACACCCGCGATGGAACGCTCGCGGTTGGGGCCGTACTTGAGGTTGATCGTCAGGGTCTTGCCGACCTCGGCGTCCTCGACGGTCCAGCCGGCGATGTAACCCTCGGCCTCGAGGATCTCCGCGATGTGCGACTTGAGCTTGCTGAACGGCATGGCGACCGTGTCCTTGTGCGCCGAGTTGGCGTTCCGGACGCGGGTCAACATGTCCGCAATCGGGTCAGTCATTGTCATGTGGGCTTCTCCGCCCTTCTCACCGTGGTTTCATCCGGGGCTGTTGCTCCGGCTGACCTTCGATGTAGATGGTCTTGGGGGTATGCCGCGTGGTGCGGCGGGTGCGGTGGCAGCGGGGCTTGCGCCCCACGGCATACCGGGGATCTTCAGTTCTGGAACGTCACCAGGAGGACTTGGTCACACCGGGGAGCTCGCCGCGGTGGGCCATCTCCCGGAGGCAGATCCGGCACAGGCCGAACTTGCGGTAGACCGAGTGGGGACGGCCGCAGCGCTGGCAGCGCGTGTAGCCGCGCACCTTGAACTTCGGCTTCTTGTTCGCCTTGTTGACAAGAGCGGTCTTGGCCATCTCAGTTCTCCTTGAAGGGGAAGCCGAGCGCCTTGAGCAGCGCGCGTCCCTCGTCGTCGTTCGTCGCCGTGGTGACGATGGTGATGTCCATGCCACGCACGCGGTCGATCTTGTCCTGGTCGATCTCGTGGAACATCGACTGCTCCGTGAGGCCGAAGGTGTAGTTGCCGCGCCCGTCGAACTGCTTGGGGCTCATGCCACGGAAGTCGCGGATGCGGGGAAGAGCGACCGAGATGAGGCGGTCGAGGAACTCCCACATGCGGTCGCCACGCAGCGTGGTGTGCGTGCCGATCGGCATGCCCTCACGCAGCTTGAACTGGGCGATGGACTTGCGCGCCTTGGTGACGACCGGCTTCTGGCCGGTGATCGCCGTGAGGTCGCGAACCGCGCCCTCGATGAGCTTGCTGTCCTTGGCCGCGTCGCCGACACCCATGTTGACGACGACCTTGACGACGCCGGGAACCTGCATGACGTTGGCGTAGCCGAACTGCTCGAGCAGGCCGGCGCGGATCTCGTCCGCGTAGCGCTGCTTGAGGCGGGGGCTTGCCACGGTGGTGGTCTCAGTCATCAGGCTCACAGGTCCTTGCCCGAGCGCACGCCGACGCGGGTCCGGACAGCCTTCTGGCGCCCGTCACGCTCGACGGTCTCGACGCGGGTCTTGGTACGGGTCGGCTTCTTGTCGGACGGGTCGACGACCTGCACGTTGCTCACGTGGATCGGCGCCTCCTGCACGACGAGGCCACCGGTCTGGCTGCCACGGGCAGTCTGACCGGCCTTGGTGTGACGGGTGACGCGGTTGACGCCCTCGACGAGGACGCGGTCGGTCTCGCGGTAGACCGCGATGACCTTGCCGGTCGAACCCTTGTCCTTGCCGGTGAGCACCTGGACGGTGTCACCCTTCTTGATGCGGAACTTCGCCATGGCTCAGAGCACCTCCGGCGCCAGCGAGATGATCTTCATGAACTTCTTGTCGCGAAGCTCGCGGCCCACCGGGCCGAAGATGCGGGTACCACGGGGGTCACCGTCGGTCTTGAGGATCACTGCGGCGTTCTCATCGAACTTGATGTAGGAACCGTCGGCACGACGGCGCTCCTTCTTGGTGCGGACGATGACCGCCTTGACGACGTCGCCCTTCTTGACGTTGCCACCGGGGATGGCGTCCTTCACCGTGGCGACGATCGTGTCGCCAATACCGGCATACCGGCGACCCGAGCCACCGAGAACACGGATGCACAAGATTTCCTTGGCACCGGTGTTGTCGGCGACGCGCACTCGCGACTCCTGCTGGATCACTTATCTGTCTCCTATACGTCGTGCTGGTTCTCCGCCTCGCGGCGGAGCCTGGCCGAACAGTGGCTTACTTGGCCTTCTCGAGGACCTCGACCAGGCGCCAGCGCTTGGTCGCGGAGAGCGGTCGGGTCTCCATGATGAGGACACGGTCACCGATGCCGGCGACGTTCTCCTCGTCGTGCGCCTTGACCTTGCTGGAACGACGCAGAACCTTGCCGTAGAGCGCGTGCTTGACGCGGTCCTCGACCTCGACGACGACGGTCTTGTCCATCTTGTCGCTGACGACGTAGCCCTGGCGGGTCTTGCGGTAGTTCCGAGCGGTCTCGGTCTGCTCGGTCACGTTCTCGTCCTTCACGTTCTCACTCACTTGGTGTCCTCCGACTCGGTCGGGGCGGAACCGATACCGAGCTCACGCTCGCGCATCTCGGTGTAGATCCGGGCGATGTCCTTGCGGACGGCACGGAGCCGACCGTGGTTGTCGAGCTGACCGGTTGCGGACTGGAACCGCAGGTTGAACAGCTCCTCCTTGGCCTTGCGCAGCTCGTCGACGAGACGCTCGTCGTCGAACCCACGAAGCTCCTTGGAGATCAGGTCCTTGGAACCGACTGCCATCAGAAGTCACCACCCTCACGCTGGACGAAGCGGCACTTCATCGGCAGCTTGTGCATGGCCAGGCGCATGGCTTCGCGCGCGACCTCTTCGGACACACCGGAGATCTCGAACATGATGCGTCCGGGCTTGACGTTGGCGATCCACCACTCGGGCGAACCCTTACCGGAACCCATGCGGGTCTCAGCCGGCTTCTTGGTCAGCGGGCGGTCGGGGTAGATGTTGATCCACACCTTGCCGCCACGCTTCATGTAGCGAGTCATCGCGATACGCGCGGACTCGATCTGACGGTTGGTGACGTATGCCGGCTCGAGAGCCTGGAGGCCGTAGTCACCGAAGGCGATGGTCGTCCCACCCTTGGCAGCGCCGGAACGACCCGGGTGGTGCTGCTTGCGGTGCTTGACGCGACGGGGAATCAACATCAGCTGGTCCCTCCCTCAGTGGTCGCTGCGGCGGCCGGAGCCTCGGCAGCGGCCGGGGCCTCGGTCTGGGGGGCGTCCTGGCGGTCGCCACGACGGGCGCGAGCCGGACGGTCGGCGCCCGGGCCGTCGCGACGCGGGCCACGGCCCTGGCGCGGCGCGGTGGCCTGCTGGGCAGCGAGCTCACGAGCGGTGAGGTCACCCTTGTAGATCCAGACCTTCACGCCGATGCGGCCGAAGGTGGTGCGGGCCTCGTAGAAGCCCACGTCGATGTTCGCGCGGAGGGTGTGCAGCGGCACGCGACCCTCGCGGTAGAACTCGGTGCGGGACATCTCGGCGCCGCCGAGGCGGCCGGAGACCTGGACGCGGATGCCCTTGGCACCGGCGCGGGTCGCCGACTGCATGCTCTTGCGCATGGCGCGACGGAACGAGACGCGAGCAGAGAGCTGCTCGGCCACGCCCTGGGCGACGAGCTGAGCGTCGGTCTCGGGGTTCTTGACCTCGAGGATGTTCAGCTGCACCTGCTTGCCCGTGAGCTTCTCGAGCTCGCCGCGGATGCGGTCGGCCTCGGCGCCACGGCGACCGATGACGATGCCCGGACGTGCCGTGTGGATGTCCACGCGGACGCGGTCACGGGTGCGCTCGATCTCGACCTTGGAGATGCCGGCTCGCTCCATGCCCTCGGACATGAGCTTGCGGATGGCGACGTCCTCCTTGACGTAGTCGCGGTAGCGCTGACCCTCCTTGGTGGAGTCAGCGAACCAGCGGCTGCGGTGCTCGGACGTGATACCCAGACGGAAGCCGTGCGGGTTGACCTTCTGACCCATTAGCGGTTGCCTCCCTTGCTGGGCTTGGGCGCGACGACCACGGTGATGTGGCTCGTGCGCTTGTTGATGCGTGAGGCGCGACCCTGTGCGCGCGGACGGAAACGCTTCATCGTCGCGCCCTCGTCGACGAACGCCGACGTGATGACGAGCTCGCGCTCGTCGAAGCGCTCGGCCGTCTTGTCGGCCTTGACGCGGGCGTTGGCGATGGCGCTCTCGAGGACCTTGAGGATCGGGTCGGACGCCGACTGCGGGGCGAAGCGCAGCGTGGCGATGGCCTCGCTGGCGTTCTTGCCGCGGATGAGGTCGATGACGCGACGCGCCTTCTGCGGGGTCACCCGGACGTGACGGGCCTGGGCCCGAGCCTCCAGTGCAGGAGACACGGCCTCGGTGGCCTTGGTTTCGGTGGTGGTGGCCATCAGCGGCGCCGGCCCTTCTTGTCGTCCTTCACGTGACCCTTGAAGGTGCGCGTGGGTGCGAACTCGCCGAGCTTGTGGCCGACCATCGACTCGGTGACGAACACCGGGACGTGCTTGCGGCCGTCGTGGACGGCGAGGGTGTGGCCGAGCATGTCCGGACTGATGACCGAACGGCGCGACCAGGTCTTGATGACGTTCTTGGTACCCGCTTCGTTCTGGACGTCCACCTTCTTCTGAAGGTGGTCGTCGATGAAGGGGCCCTTCTTCAAGCTACGAGGCATGTGTCAAAGGCTCCTTGTCAGCGCTTCTTGCCAGTGCGGCGTCGGCGGACGATCATCTTGTCGCTGGGCTTGCCGGGGCGACGGGTGCGGCCCTCGGGCTTGCCCCAGGGGCTCACCGGGTGGCGACCACCGGAGGTGCGACCCTCTCCACCACCGTGCGGGTGGTCGACCGGGTTCATGACGACACCACGGACGGTCGGGCGCTTGCCCTTCCAGCGCATGCGGCCGGCCTTGCCCCAGTTGATGTTGGACTGCTCGGCGTTGCCGACCTCGCCGATGGTGGCGCGGCAGCGGGCGTCGACGTTGCGGATCTCGCCGGACGGCATACGCAGCTGGGCGTAGGGGCCGTCCTTGGCGACGAGCTGCACGCGGACACCGGCCGAACGCGCGATCTTCGCGCCGCCACCGGGGCGGAGCTCGACGGCGTGGACGACCGTACCGGTCGGGATGTTGCGCAGCGGAAGGCTGTTGCCGGGCTTGATGTCGGCACCGGGGCCGTTCTCGATGTTGGCGCCCTGCTCCAGGCCCTTGGGGGCCAGGATGTAGCGCTTCTCACCGTCGGCGTAGTGCAGCAGGGCGATGCGTGCGGTGCGGTTGGGGTCGTACTCGATGTGAGCGACCTTGGCCGGCACGCCGTCCTTGTCGTGGCGACGGAAGTCGATGAGTCGGTAGGCGCGCTTGTGGCCACCACCGATGTGACGCGTCGTGATGCGGCCGTTGTTGTTGCGGCCACCGCTCTTGGTGAGCGGGCGCACGAGCGACTTCTCAGGCGTGGAGCGCGTGACCTCGACGAAGTCGGCGACGCTTGAGCCGCGACGGCCAGGCGTCGTCGGCTTGTACTTGCGGATACCCATGTCGTGTTTCCTTAAGTTCCTCAGTCGTCTCTCAGGCGCCGGCGCTGCCGAAGATGTCGATCGTGCCCTCGCGGAGGGTGACGATCGCGCGCTTGGTGTCCTTGCGCTTGCCCAGGCCGAAGCGGGTACGCCGCGTCTTGCCCTTGCGGTTGAGCGTGTGGACGGAGTCGACCTTGACGTTGAAGATCTGCTCGACGGCGATCTTGATCTCGGTCTTGTTCGAACGCGGGTCGACGATGAAGGTGTACTTGCCCTCGTCGAGCAGCCCGTAGGACTTCTCGGACACGACCGGTGCGATCAGGATGTCGCGGGGGTTCTTCCCCGATGCAAGGCTCACTTGCCTGCCTCCTCTTGGGCCTCGGAGATCTGCTGGGCGGCCTCGCCACCGGCCGGGACGAACCCGGCGGCCTTGGCGGCGTCCGCGGAGCGGAACCAGACCTCGGCGGCAGTGGCGTCGTACCAGCGCGAACCGGGCACGTGGTACTTCATCGAGTCCTTGTTGCCCTTGACGTCGAAGCCCGCGGGGGCGGAGCCGTCCTCGAGGGCAGCGTGGCTGTCTGGGCCGAAGCCGCCGTCGGCGTCGGCCTCGGGTGCGACCTCGGCGACCTTGGCCGGCTTGTCGGCCTTGGCAGCCTCCTCAGCCTTGGGGGCCTTCTCGACCTTGTCGGCCTTGGGGGCCTTCTCGGCCGGGGCAGCAGCCTCGGTGACGACGGTGGCGTCGAAGGTCTTGACCTGTGCGGTCGGGCCGGCGACGAACGCGTCGAAGGCAGCCTGCGTGAAGACCACGTCGTCGGCGCAGAGCACGTCGTACGTGTTGAGCTGGTCGACCGCGATGACGTGCAGGTTGTCCAGGTTGCGCACCGACTTCATCGAGATGATGTCGCTGCGGTCGAGGACGACGAGCATGTTCTTGCGCTCGGTCAGGCCGGCGAGCAGCGAGACGGCTTCCTTGGTCGACGGGGCGTCACCCTGGACCAAGGAGGCCACGACGTGGATGCGACCGTTGCGCGCCCGGTCGGAGAGGGCGCCGCGCAGGGCAGCAGCCTTCATCTTCTTGGGGGTGCGCTGCGCGTAGTCGCGAGGCGTCGGTCCGTGGACGACGCCACCGCCGGTCCAGTGCGGCGCGCGGGTCGAGCCCGCACGGGCGCGGCCGGTGCCCTTCTGGCGGTGCGGCTTGCGTCCACCACCGCGGACCTCGCCGCGGGACTTGGTCGAGTGCGTGCCCTGACGCGCGGCGGCGAGCTGGGCGACGACGACCTGGTGGATGAGCGGGATGTTGGTCTGCACGTCGAAGATCTCGGCGGGCAGGTCGACATTGACGGTGTTGGCCATCGTGGTCACGCTCCCTTCACGGCGTTGCGGACGAGAACGACCGCGCCGCGGGGGCCGGGGACGGCGCCCTTGACGAGCAGCAGGCCCTTCTCGGCGTCGACCGCGTGGATCGTCAGGTTCTGGGTGGTCTGGCGCACGCCACCCATGCGGCCGGCCATGCGCATGCCCTTGAACACGCGACCCGGGGTGGCGCAGCCACCGATCGAGCCCGGCTTGCGGTGGTTCTTGTGCGAACCGTGGGAGGAGGAGACGCCGTGGAAGCCGTGACGCTTCATGACACCGGCGAAGCCCTTGCCCTTGGTGGTGCCGGAGACGTCGACGGCCGTGCCGGCCTCGAAGGTCTCGGCGGTGAGCTCCTGGCCCAGCGAGTACTCGGCGGCGTCCGCGGTGCGGAGCTCGACGAGGTGACGGCGCGGCGTGACGCCGGCCTTCTCGAAGTGGCCGGTGAGCGGCTTGGTCACCTTGCGCGGGTCGATCGCACCGAAGGCGATCTGAACAGCGGCGTAGCCATCGGTCTCGGCGTTGCGCACCTGCGTGACGACGCAGGGGCCGGCCTCGATGACGGTGACGGGGACGAGCTTGTTGTCGGCGTCCCACACCTGGGTCATGCCGAGCTTCTTGCCCAGCACACCCTTCACGGTCTTGGTTGCAATGTCAGTCATCAGTCAACCCTCAGAGCTTGATCTCGATGTTGACGTCAGCCGGCAGGTCGAGACGCATCAACGAGTCGACGGCCTTGGGCGTCGGGTCGATGATGTCGATGAGGCGCTTGTGGGTGCGCATCTCGAAGTGCTCGCGGCTGTCCTTGTACTTGTGCGGCGAACGGATGACCACGAAGACGTTCTTCTCCGTGGGGAGCGGCACAGGGCCGACCACCGTCGCGCCGGCACGGGTCACCGTGTCGACGATCTTCCGCGCCGAGTTGTCGATGACCTCGTGGTCATACGACTTCAAGCGGATGCGGATCTTCTGTCCCGCCATCTTGGCTTCCGTCTCTCTCTCGCCGTCTTCTTACTTCTGTCTCAGGTCGGTTCGTGTCTCCGACCCCCGAGGTCGGGCGTGTCGCGCCCGCTCCGCGGTTCAACGGCATACGCGATTCCGCGCCTGTCCATCGAATGGATCGAAGCTCCGGTGAACCGGAGCTGCTCTGGCCTGCCGTGTGTCGCCCCGGAAATGACCGGTTCGGTGTGTTCTCACGGTGCAGTGGCGGGCCGTTTCTCCTCGAGTGGTCGAGGGGATGGCGTCCCGCACCAAGCAACCTGACAAGTGTGCCAGAGGCGGGGGTGACCTACCAAATCGAGGCGCACACAGACGGCATACCAGCGCACGTGGCGCGCCGAGCCCGCTCCCCCGGGCACGCCGAAGCCCCCGCGGCTCCCTATCCCGCGAGGGCTTCTCGTGCGCACCGCGGCAGCGTCAGCGAGGGCCACCACCGAGGACGCCGGCGTCGAAGGCCTTGAGGACCGACGCCTTGTCGGCCTCCGTGAGCGTGCCGTCGGTGACGGCCTCGTCGAGCCGCTCCCCCAGCCGGGTGCGGTGCTCGGCCTGGTGGGCGTCACGC
This sequence comes from Knoellia locipacati, assembly GCF_044791685.1. Lineage (GTDB taxonomy): Bacteria > Actinomycetota > Actinomycetes > Actinomycetales > Dermatophilaceae > Knoellia > Knoellia locipacati_A. The sequence goes on along the minus strand of NZ_CP087730.1, from coordinate 2,632,606 downwards.
ACCGTCTCGAGCGCCTCGGTGAGCTTGTCCTCGGTCAAGCCGAGCTCCTTGGCCAGGGCGGCGACGTATGCCGTCCTGCGCGCCTCGCGGTCGGCCTCGCTGGGCTCCGTGCCCTCGGCGGGCCTCTCCGTGGGCCGGGTGGCCTCGCGCACCTTGGTGATGGCGGCCTCGACCTTGGCCTCGTCGAGGCCCAGCGCCTCGGCGAGGGTGGAGGCGTCGGCGCCCTTCGTGCCGCCCATGCCGTGACCCCTGCCGCCGTGGCCCCGATCGGTCTCGTCTCCGGGCTGAGCGGTCGAGGTGGACGAGCTCGACGTCGGGCTCGGGGTGGTCTCGGCGAGGGCGGCGTTGGCTCCGAAGCCGGCGAGCGTGACTGCGGCTGCACCGGCCACTCCGGCGAGTGCGGTCGTCCTGGTGATCCTGGGCATGAGGGGTTCCTCTCGTCGCAGCCGACCCCACTGGTCGACCTTGCTGACTCCAGAGTGGGGCGGCGAACTGGGCCATGCGTATGGCGAACCTGTCACGAACCTGTGGGTCCGGATGCACCCACGGCCCGCCGGACATGCAGTACCCCTCGGCCGACGGGGAGCCGAGCAGGGCGCGCGGGTCACCTGCTGCGTTGTGCATGTCCGGCGGCCCTGACACGGCATGCGGAAGGGCCCCGCCTGCCGAAGCAGACGGGGCCCTTCACGAGTGCGTCAGTGACGCAGTCGGTCAACCAGTGATCACTTGGTGATCTTGGTGACGCGACCGGCGCCGACGGTCCGGCCACCCTCACGGATGGCGAACTTGAGGCCCTCTTCCATGGCGATCGGCTGGATGAGCTCGACCGACATCTCGGTGTTGTCACCGGGCATGACCATCTCGGTGCCCTCGGGCAGCGTGACGACGCCGGTGACGTCCGTGGTGCGGAAGTAGAACTGCGGGCGGTAGTTGTCGTAGAACGGCGTGTGGCGGCCGCCCTCGTCCTTGGACAGGATGACGACGTTGGCCTCGAAGTTCGTGTGCGGGGTGATCGAGCCCGGCTTGCAGATGACCTGGCCGCGCTCCACCTCCTCGCGCTTGATGCCACGGATGAGCAGACCGACGTTCTCGCCCGCGCGACCCTCGTCGAGGAGCTTGCGGAACATCTCGATGCCGGTGACGGTGGTCTTGGTGGCCGCGCCCTCGTGGATGCCGACGATCTCGACGTCCTCGTTGACGTTCAGGACACCGCGCTCGATACGACCGGTGACGACGGTGCCACGACCGGTGATCGTGAAGACGTCCTCGACGGGCATGAGGAACGGCTTGTCGACGTCACGCTCGGGCTCCGGGATCGACTCGTCGACCGCGTCCATGAGCTCCATGACCGTCTGGCCCCACTCGGCGTCGCCCTCGAGGGCCTTGAGCGCCGAGACCTTGACGACGGGAACGTCGTCGCCCGGGAACTCGTAGGTGGACAGCAGCTCGCGGACCTCCATCTCGACGAGCTCGAGGATCTCCTCGTCGTCGACCATGTCGGCCTTGTTGAGCGCCACGACGATGTAGGGGACACCAACCTGGCGAGCCAGGATGATGTGCTCCTTGGTCTGCGGCATCGGGCCGTCAGTGGCGGCGACGACGAGAATCGCACCGTCCATCTGCGCAGCACCGGTGATCATGTTCTTGACGTAGTCCGCGTGACCGGGGCAGTCAACGTGCGCGTAGTGACGCTTCTCGGTCTGGTACTCGATGTGCGCGATGGAGATGGTGATACCGCGCTGCTTCTCCTCGGGCGCCTTGTCGATGTCGTCGAACGCGAACTGCGGGTTCAGGTCCGGGTACTTGTCGTGCAGGACCTTGGAGATCGCAGCCGTCAGCGTCGTCTTACCGTGGTCGATGTGACCAATGGTGCCGATGTTGACGTGCGGCTTGGTCCGCTCGAACTTTGCCTTCGCCACTTGGTGTCCTCCTCAGGACTCTTTGGTGAAACGCCTCACGACCGGGCAGGACGTGGCGTCGTACTTGGGGGTGGTTGAACTGAGTGCGGTCGACGGCGTGTCGACCAGGGTGCTCAGATCCGTGGACCAGCGACCAGTCTAGCGGTCACTCGCCCCGGGTCTTGGCGATGATCTCTTCGGCGACGGACTTGGGAACCTCTGCGTAGGAGTCGAACTCCATCGAGTAGTTCGCCCGGCCCTGCGTCTTCGACCGGAGGTCTCCGACGTAACCGAACATCTCGGACAGCGGGACAAGGCCCTTGACGACCTTGGCACCACTGATGTCCTCCATGGCCTGGATGTGGCCACGGCGGGAGTTGATGTCACCGATGACGTCGCCCATGTACTCCTCGGGCGTACGCACCTCGACAGCCATCATCGGCTCGAGGATCACGGGGTCGGCCTTGCGGACGGCCTCCTTGAGCGCCATCGACCCAGCGATCTTGAACGCCATCTCCGAGGAGTCGACGTCGTGGTAGGCGCCGTCGAGCAGCGCGGCCTTGATGCCCACGAGCGGGTAGCCGGCGAGGACGCCGTACTGCATCGCGTCCTGGATACCGGCGTCGACCGACGGGATGTACTCGCGCGGGACGCGACCACCGGTGACCTTGTTCTCGAACTCGTACAGCTCACCGGACTCGGTGGTGTCGAGCGGCTCGAGGCGGATCTGGATCTTGGCGAACTGGCCCGACCCACCCGTCTGCTTCTTGTGGGTGTAGTCGTGCTTCTCGACCGTGCGACGGATGGTCTCGCGGTAGGCGACCTGCGGCTTGCCGACGTTGGCCTCGACCTTGAACTCGCGCTTCATGCGGTCGACGAGGATGTCGAGGTGGAGCTCGCCCATGCCGGCGATGATCGTCTGGCCCGTGTCCTCGTCGAGGTGGACCTGGAAGGTCGGGTCCTCGGCCGAGAGCTTCTGGATGGCCGTGGAGAGCTTCTCCTGGTCACCCTTGGTCTTGGGCTCGATGGCCACCTGGATGACCGGGTCCGGGAACGACATCGACTCGAGCACGATCTGCTGGTCGGGGTCGCTCAGGGTGTCACCGGTCGTGGTGTCCTTGAGGCCGATCGCCGCGTAGATGTGACCCGCGAGGGCCTCGTCCACGGGGTTCTCCTTGTTGGCGTGCATCTGGAAGAGCTTGCCGACGCGCTCCTTGCGGCCCTTGGTCGTGTTGACGACCGGGGAGCCGGCGGCGATGCGGCCGGAGTAGACGCGGATGAAGGTCAGCGTGCCGAAGAACGGGTGGCTGGCGACCTTGAACGCGAGGGCCGAGAACGGCTCGTCGCGGTCCGGCTTGCGGGTCATCGGGACGGTCTCGTCGCCGGCCTTGTGACCCACCATCGGGGGCACGTCGATCGGCGAGGGGAGGTAGTCGACGACCGCGTCGAGCATCGGCTGGACGCCACGGTTCTTGAACGCCGAGCCACAGAGGATCGGGTAGAGCGTCGAGGAGACGGTGAGCGCGCGGATGCCGGCCTTGATCTCGGCGACCGTGAGCTCCTCGCCACCGAGGTACTTCTCCATGAGGGCGTCGTCGGACTCGGCGACGCGCTCGATGAGGTGGTGGCGGTACTCGTCGGCCTTGGCCTGGAGGTCCGCGGGGATCTCTTGGACCTCGTACTTGGCACCCATGGTCACGTCGCCCTTGGCGTCGCCGGGCCACACGAGGGCACGCATCTCGACGAGGTCGATGACACCGACGAAGTCGTTCTCCGCGCCGATCGGCAGCTGGATGACGAGGGGCTCGGCGCCCAGGCGGTCCTTGATGGTCTGCACGGTGAAGTAGAAGTCCGCGCCGAGCTTGTCCATCTTGTTGACGAACGCGATGCGGGGGACGTCGTACTTGTCGGCCTGGCGCCACACGGTCTCGGACTGGGGCTCGACGCCCTCCTTGCCGTCGAACACCGCGACGGCGCCGTCGAGGACGCGAAGCGAGCGCTCGACCTCGACGGTGAAGTCGACGTGGCCGGGGGTGTCGATGATGTTGATCTGGTTGTCGCCCCAGAAGGAGGTCACGGCGGCAGACGTGATCGTGATGCCGCGCTCCTTCTCCTGCTCCATCCAGTCGGTCGTCGAGGCGCCGTCGTGCGTCTCACCGATCTTGTGGTTGACGCCGGTGTAGAAGAGGATGCGCTCCGTCGTCGTCGTCTTGCCGGCGTCGATGTGCGCCATGATGCCGATGTTGCGGACCTTGTTGAGGTCCGTCAGGACGTCGAGTGCCACTCGGTTATCTCATCTCGCTCGTTGCGGAAGTTCTGTGCGGTCGTGCCGTGCGGTTCCAACGGAACCGCGGGTTCCGGTATGCCGGGAGCGACGGGTCCCACGCTCTGCGTGGGAGGTGCGCACCCGGCATACCGGGAAGTCACCAGCGGTAGTGCGCGAAGGCCCGGTTGGACTCGGCCATCTTGTGCGTGTCCTCGCGACGCTTGACTGCCGCGCCGAGGCCGTTGGAGGCGTCGAGGATCTCGTTCATGAGGCGCTCGGTCATGGTCTTCTCACGACGCTGACGCGAGTAGCCGACCAGCCAGCGCAGCGACAGGGTCACGGCGCGGTTGGGCTTGACCTCGATCGGCACCTGGTAGGTCGCACCGCCGACGCGGCGGGACTTGACCTCGAGGGTCGGCTTGATGTTGTCCAGCGCGCGCTTGAGCAGCAGCACGGGGTCGGTGCCGCTCTTCTCGCGGGCACCCTCGAGGGCGCCGTAGACGATCGTCTCGGCGATGGACTTCTTGCCGTCGAGGAGGATCTTGTTGACGAGCTGGGTCACGAGCGGGCTCTGGTAGACCGGGTCGATGACGAGGGGGCGCTTCGGAGCGGGGCCCTTACGAGGCATTACTTCTTCTCCTTCTTGGCGCCGTAGCGGCTGCGAGCCTGCTTGCGGCCCTTGACACCCTGGGTGTCGAGCGAGCCACGGATGATCTTGTAGCGAACGCCGGGAAGGTCCTTCACACGGCCACCGCGGACGAGCACGATCGAGTGCTCCTGGAGGTTGTGGCCCTCACCGGGGATGTAGGCCGTGACCTCGATGCCGGAGGTGAGCTTGACGCGCGCGACCTTGCGGAGCGCGGAGTTCGGCTTCTTGGGGGTGGTGGTGTACACACGCGTGCACACACCGCGGCGCTGCGGAGAGCCCTTGAGGGCAGGAGTGGTGACCTTGGTGGTCTTGTCCTGCCGGCCCTTGCGCACCAGCTGGTTGATGGTAGGCAACCTGGATCCTTTGTCTGTCTGGTCGATGTCACGGCGGCTGCCGCAACTCCTTGGATGTCCGGCGCTCGACCCCCGCGGTCGGGTGTGTCGCACCGGATGCTTTCCCCTGCACTCCCCGCTCCAGCCCGCATCACAGTGACGTGATCTCGGTCGTGGTGTCGGGGCGCCCGGCGAAAGGTGGGCGGTCAGTTCCAGGGGCACTCGGCGCCCTGCACTTGACCAACGTCTGGGCCTAGCCAGACACGGTGCTCAACGATACCGGTATGCCGTGAGTGCTCCAAATCGCGCAGGACGCCTCAGGAGTCGAGCCGTTCGAAGGCGGGGGCGTAGCGGAAGGGACCGGCGAGCCCGGCTCGCCACGCACGCAGCGTCTTGGCCTGGAAGTGGGCGTCGGGCCAGGGTCCGGGAGAGCCGATGCCGTGCTCCGAGGCGGGCACGAAGCCGAAGTGGCCGTAGTACTCGGGGTCTCCGAGCAGCACGATCACGGTGTCGCCGCGCTGCTCGGACGAGGCGATGACCGAGGCCATGAGGGCGGCACCGATCCCCTGGCGCTGGAGGTGCGGGGCGACGGCGATGGGGCCGAGCCCGACGGCGGCCCCCTCCCCCAGCGTCGCCTCCGAGCACAGGACGTGCCCGACGACCGCGCCGTCGAGCTCGGCGACGAAGGTGAGGTCCTCGATGACGTCCCCGTCACCACGCAGCTCGTCGACCAGGCTCGACTCGACCGACCGGGCGGCACCCTCGACGCGCGGGAAGGCGTCGTCGTGCAGGGCGGCGATGGCCGCGAAGTCCTCGGGCTGCTCGCGCCGGATGATCATGTCGTCACGCATGCGCCCACCCTCTCACCCGGCCCCCGGTCCTCACGAACGCGTTGCATCTCCCCCCGTTCCCGAGGACCTGGGTGCACGCGAAAGGGCGGGTATGCCGTGTGGTGACCACACGGCATACCCGCCCTTGTCGTTCGGCCTGGCTCAGACCGTCCCTGGACCGTCAGAGACGGTCGAGACCCAGCTCGCTGTCGTCGAGGCGGACGGCCTCGCCCGAGCCCGGACCGAAGGCCGGGTAGGCGAACTCGTCGTAGCTCGGCATCGAGTACATCGCGGCCTTGGCCTCTTCGGTCGGCTCCACGTTGATGTTGCGGTAGCGCGACAGACCGGTGCCGGCCGGGATGAGCTTGCCGAGGATGACGTTCTCCTTGAGGCCGAGGAGGGAGTCGGACTTGCCCTCCATGGCGGCCTCGGTGAGGACGCGCGTCGTCTCCTGGAACGAGGCCGCGGACAGCCACGACTCGGTCGCCAGCGACGCCTTGGTGATACCCATGAGCTCGGGACGACCCGAGGCAGGGGTGCCGCCCTCGGCGACGACGCGACGGTTCTCGTCCTCGAAGCGGCCACGCTCGGCGAGCATGCCCGGCAGCAGGTCGGCGTTGCCGGCCTCGATGATCGTGATCCGGCGGAGCATCTGCCGGACGATGACCTCGATGTGCTTGTCGTGGATCGACACACCCTGCTGGCGGTAGACGTCCTGGACCTCGTCGACCAGGTGGACCTGGACGGCGCGCGGGCCGAGGATGCGAAGGACCTGCTTGGGGTCGATCGAACCCTGCGTCAGCTGCGTGCCGACCTCGACGCTCTGGCCGTCGGAGACGAGCAGACGCGCACGCTTGGTCACCGGGTAGGCGTGCTCCTCGGAGCCGTCGTCCGGCGTGAGCAGGATGCGACGAGCCTTGTCGGTCTCCTCGATCGTGATCCGGCCACTGGCCTCGGCGATCGGGGCCACACCCTTGGGGGTGCGGGCCTCGAAGAGCTCGACGACACGGGGCAGACCCTGCGTGATGTCGTCACCGGCCACACCACCGGTGTGGAAGGTACGCATCGTCAGCTGGGTACCGGGCTCACCGATCGACTGGGCCGCGATGATGCCGACGGCCTCGCCGATGTCGACGAGCTTGCCGGTGGCCAGCGAGCGGCCGTAGCAAAGCGCACACGTCCCGACCTTGCTGTCGCAGGTGAGGACCGAGCGGACCTTGACGCTGTCGACACCGGCGGCGAAGAGCGCGCCGATGACGATGTCACCGAGGTCGATGCCGGCCTCGGCCAGCGTCTCGCCGTCCTTGACGACGTCCTCGGCGAGCGTGCGGGCGTAGACCGAGGTCTCGACGTCGTCGTGGACCGCGCGGTTGCCCGTGCGCTCGTCGACAGCGGCGATCGGCATGGGCAGGCCACGCTCGGTGCCACAGTCGTCCTCGCGGATGATGACGTCCTGCGACACGTCGACGAGACGACGCGTGAGGTAGCCCGAGTCCGCCGTACGGAGCGCGGTGTCGGCCAGGCCCTTGCGCGAACCGTGCGTCGAGATGAAGAACTCGAGCACGGACAGACCCTCGCGGAAGTTCGCGCGGATCGGGCGCGGGATGATCTCGCCCTTCGGGTTGGACACGAGGCCACGCATACCGGCGATCTGGCGCAGCTGCATCCAGTTGCCTCGAGCACCCGAGGACACCATGCGGAAGATGGTGTTGGTGTGCGGGATGTTCGCTTCCATCTCCTTGGCGACCTCGTTGGTGGCCTGCGTCCAGATCTCGATGAGCTCCTGGCGACGCTCGTCGTCCGTGATGAGACCCCGCTCGTACTGGGTCTGCACCTTGGTCGCCTTGGTCTCGTAGGCCTCGAGGATCTCGAGCTTGCGCGGAGGCGTGACCACGTCGGAGATGGCGACCGTGATGCCGGACCGGGTGGCCCAGTGGAAGCCGTACTCCTTGAGCGCGTCGAGCGAGGCCGCGACCTGCACCTTGCTGTAGCGCTCGGCGAGGTCGTTGACGATCGTCGACAGACGCTTCTTGTCGACCTGGTCGTTGACGTACGGGTAGTCCACGGGCAGCGTCTCGTTGAAGAGCGCGCGACCCAGGGTGGTCTCCGGCAGCCACTCGGCGACGTAGCCCTCGGCGTCGGCCTCGACGCCCTCGGGCAGCTCGGTGCCGGGCGTCGGGACGACGTCCTTGAGGCGGATCCGCACGGGCGTGCCGAGCAGGATCTCGCCGGCGTCGAACGCCATGCGGGCCTCGGACACGGTCGAGAAGACCCGACCCTCGCCCTGCGAGCCCTCGACACCGGAGGTGAGGTGGTAGAGACCGATGATCATGTCCTGGGTGGGCATGGTCACCGGACGACCGTCGGCCGGCTTGAGGATGTTGTTGCTCGACAGCATGAGGATGCGGGCCTCGGCCTGCGCCTCCGCGGAGAGCGGCACGTGCACGGCCATCTGGTCACCGTCGAAGTCCGCGTTGAAGGCGGTACAGACGAGCGGGTGGATCTGGATGGCCTTGCCCTCGACGAGCTGCGGCTCGAAGGCCTGGATGCCGAGGCGGTGCAGGGTGGGTGCGCGGTTGAGCAGCACCGGGTGCTCGGTGATGACCTCTTCGAGGACATCCCACACGACGGAGCGGTGACGCTCGACCATGCGCTTGGCCGACTTGATGTTCTGCGCGTGGTCGAGGTCGACCAGTCGCTTCATCACGAACGGCTTGAAGAGCTCGAGCGCCATCTGCTTGGGCAGGCCGCACTGGTGCAGCTTGAGCTGCGGGCCGACGACGATGACCGAACGGCCGGAGTAGTCGACGCGCTTGCCGAGGAGGTTCTGGCGGAACCGGCCCTGCTTGCCCTTGAGCATGTCGGACAGCGATTTGAGCGGACGGTTGCCGGGGCCCGTGACCGGGCGACCACGACGGCCGTTGTCGAAGAGGCTGTCGACAGCCTCCTGGAGCATCCGCTTCTCGTTGTTGACGATGATCTCGGGTGCGCCGAGGTCGAGCAGTCGCTTGAGGCGGTTGTTGCGGTTGATGACGCGACGGTAGAGGTCGTTGAGGTCCGACGTCGCGAAGCGGCCACCGTCGAGCTGCACCATCGGGCGCAGGTCCGGCGGGATGACCGGGACGGCGTCGAGGACCATGCCGTCGGGCTTGTTGGTCGTCGTCATGAACGCCGACACGACCTTGAGCCGCTTGAGGGCACGGGTCTTCTTCTGGCCCTTGCCGGTGGCGATGATCTCGCGCAGCAGCTCGGCCTCGGCCTCGAGGTCGAAGGACTGCAGGCGCTTCTGGATCGCCGCGGCACCCATCCCACCCTCGAAGTACAGACCGAAGCGGTCACGCATCTCGCGGTAGAGGATCTCGTCGCCCTCGAGGTCCTGGACCTTGAGGTTCTTGAACCGGTCCCAGACCTGCGCGAGGCGCTCGACCTGGGCGTCCGCACGCTTGCGGATCTGGTTCATCTCGCGCTCGGCCGAGTCGCGGACCTTGCGCTTGGCGTCGGACTTGGCACCCTCGGCCTCGAGGGCGGCGATGTCGTCCTCGAGCTTCTTGGCGCGGGTCTCGACGTCGGCGTCGCGACGGTTCTCGAGCTCCTTCTTCTCGACCTCGATCTGGGCCTCGAGCGAGGGCAGGTCGGTGTGACGCTGGTCCTCGTCGACGCTCGTGATCATGTAGGCGGCGAAGTAGATGACCTTCTCGAGGTCCTTCGGCGCGAGGTCGAGCAGGTAGCCCAGGCGCGAGGGGACGCCCTTGAAGTACCAGATGTGGGTGACGGGGGCGGCGAGCTCGATGTGGCCCATCCGCTCACGACGCACGGCCGCACGGGTCACCTCGACGCCGCAGCGCTCACAGATGATGCCCTTGAAGCGGACACGCTTGTACTTGCCACACGCGCACTCCCAGTCCCGGGTCGGGCCGAAGATCTTCTCGCAGAAGAGTCCGTCCTTCTCGGGCTTGAGGGTGCGGTAGTTGATGGTCTCGGGCTTCTTCACCTCGCCGTGGCTCCACTCGCGGATGGAGTCAGCGGTGGCGAGGCCAATGCGCAGTTCGTCGAAGAAGTTGACGTCGAGCACGTGGTTCCTTCTCTCGTGTCTCTTGCTAAATCTATGGGTGGGTCAGAACAAGCCTGGGTATGCCGTGCGCTCGCCGAGCGCGGTGTGCGTCAGGTGAGCGCACGGCATACGGATCAGACTTCTTCGACCGAACTGGGCTCGCGGCGCGACAGGTCGATGCCGAGCTCCTCCGCGGCGCGGAAGACGTCGTCCTCGGCCTCACGCATCTCGATCGCCTGGCCATCGCTGGACAGGACCTCGACGTTGAGGCAGAGGCTCTGCATCTCCTTGATGAGCACCTTGAAGGACTCGGGGATGCCGGGCTCGGGGATGTTGTCGCCCTTGACGATCGCCTCGTAGACCTTGACGCGACCGTTGACGTCGTCGGACTTGATCGTGAGGAGCTCCTGCAGCGCGTAGGCGGCGCCGTAGGCCTCGAGCGCCCAGACCTCCATCTCACCGAAGCGCTGGCCACCGAACTGGGCCTTACCGCCGAGCGGCTGCTGGGTGATCATCGAGTACGGACCCGTGCTGCGCGCGTGGATCTTGTCGTCCACGAGGTGGTGCAGCTTGAGGATGTACATGTAGCCGACCGACACGGGGTGCGGGTAGGGCTCACCGGAGCGGCCGTCGAACAGGTTCGTCTTGCCGGAACCGTCGATGAGGCGCACGTCGTCGCGGGTCTTGCGGGTGCTGTCGAGCAGACCCACGATCTCGTTCTCGCGCACACCGTCGAACACCGGCGAGGCGACACGCGTGCCCGGCTCGGCGGAACGGGCGTCCGCGGGGATGAGCTCGGCCCACTCGGGGTTGCCCTCGATGTCCCAGCCTCGGCTCGCGGCCCAACCCAGGTGCAGCTCGAGGATCTGGCCGATGTTCATTCGACCGGGGACCCCGAGCGGGTTGAGCACGACGTCGACCGGCGTGCCGTCCTCGAGGAAGGGCATGTCCTCGACCGGGAGGATCTTGGAGATGACGCCCTTGTTGCCGTGGCGGCCGGCGAGCTTGTCACCGTCGGTGATCTTGCGCTTGTTGGCCACGTAGACCCGCACGAGCTGGTTGACGCCCGGGGGCAGCTCGTCGCCGTCGTCCTTGTCGAACACCTTGACCGCGATGACCGTGCCGGTCTCACCGTGAGGGACCTTGAGCGAGGTGTCGCGCACCTCGCGGGCCTTCTCACCGAAGATCGCACGGAGCAGGCGCTCCTCCGGGGTCAACTCGGTCTCGCCCTTGGGCGTGACCTTGCCGACGAGGAGGTCGCCGTCGCGGACCTCGGCACCGATGCGGATGATCCCGCGCTCGTCGAGGTCGGCGAGGACCTCCTCGGAGACGTTGGGGATGTCGCGGGTGATCTCCTCCGGGCCGAGCTTGGTGTCGCGGGCGTCGACCTCGTGCTCCTCGATGTGGATCGAGGAGAGGACGTCGTCCTGGACCAGGCGCTGGCTGAGGATGATCGCGTCCTCGTAGTTGTGGCCCTCCCACGGCATGAACGCCACGAGGAGGTTGCGACCCAGGGCCATCTCGCCACCGTCGGTCGCGGGACCGTCGGCGATGAGGCCACCCTTCTCGACACGGTCACCCTCGGCCACGACCACACGCTGGTTGTAGCTGTTGCCCTGGTTGGAGCGGGTGAACTTGTCGATCCGGTAGGTGCGCGAGGTGCCGTCGTCGGCGGCGACGGTGACGAGGTCGGCGGAGACCTCGGTCACGACACCGGCCTTCTCGGCGACGACGACGTCACCGGAGTCGACGGCGGCGCGGAACTCCATGCCGGTGCCGACGAGCGGTGCCTCCGCCTTGACGAGCGGGACGGCCTGGCGCTGCATGTTGGAACCCATGAGCGCACGGTTGGCGTCGTCGTGCTCGAGGAAGGGGATGAGTGCCGTCGCGGCCGAGACCATCTGGCGGGCGGAGACGTCGATGTAGTCGACGTCGTCGGCCGGGATGTACTCGACCTCGCCACCCTTGACGCGCACGAGGACGCGCTCGTGGGCGAACCGGTCACCCTCGGCGTCGAGCGTCGCGTTCGCCTGGGCGATGACGTGCTCGTCCTCCTCGTCAGCCGACAGGTAGTGGATCTCGTCGGTGATGCGACCCTTGACGACCTTGCGGTACGGGGTCTCGATGAAGCCGAACGCGTTGATGCGGCCGTAGGACGCGAGTGAACCGATGAGGCCGATGTTGGGACCCTCAGGGGTCTCGATCGGGCACATGCGGCCGTAGTGCGACGGGTGGACGTCACGGACCTCCATGCCGGCGCGGTCACGGGAGAGACCACCCGGGCCCAGCGCGGACAGACGACGCTTGTGCGTCAGCCCGGAGAGCGGGTTGTTCTGGTCCATGAACTGCGACAGCTGCGAGGTGCCGAAGAACTCCTTGATCGACGCCACCACGGGGCGGATGTTGATCAGGGTCTGCGGCGTGATCGCCTCGACGTCCTGGGTCGTCATCCGCTCGCGCACGACGCGCTCCATCCGGGACAGGCCCGTGCGGACCTGGTTCTGGATGAGCTCGCCGACGTTGCGCAGGCGACGGTTGCCGAAGTGGTCGATGTCGTCGGTCTCGACGCGGATGTCGACGGCCTCGCCCTTGCGGGTGCCCGGCAGGGTGTCGTCGCCGTTGTGCAGCGCCACGATGTACTTGATCGTCGCGACGATGTCGTCGATGGCCAGCGTCGAGTTGGTGAGCTCGCCGTCGAGGCCGAGCTTCTTGTTGATCTTGTAGCGACCGACCTTGGCCAGGTCGTAGCGCTTGCCGTTGAAGTAGAGGTTGTCGAGCAGGTTCTGCGCGGCCTCACGGGTGGGCGGTTCGCCCGGACGCAGCTTGCGGTAGATGTCGAGCAGCGCGTCGTCCTGGCCCTCGGTGTTGTCCTTGTCGAGGGTGAGCTCGATCGACTCGTAGCCGGCGAACTCCTCACGGATCTGGGCCTCGGTCATGCCGAGGGCCTTGAGGAGCACGGTGACCGACTGCTTGCGCTTGCGGTCGACGCGGACGCCGACCATGTCGCGCTTGTCGATCTCGAACTCGAGCCAGGCGCCGCGGCTCGGGATGATCTTGGCCGTGTAGATGTCCTTGTCGGACGTCTTGTCGGCGGTGCGCTCGAAGTAGACGCCCGGGCTGCGGACGAGCTGCGAGACGACGACACGCTCGGTGCCGTTGATGATGAACGTGCCACGCTCGGTCATGAGCGGGAAGTCACCCATGAAGACGGTCTGGCTCTTGATCTCGCCAGTGGTGTTGTTCATGAACTCCGCGGTGACGAACAGGGGCGCGGAGTAGGTCTGGTCGCGCTCCTTGCAGTCCTCGATGGAGTACTTGACATCTTCGAAGCGGTGGTCGCGGAACGACAGCGACATGGATCCGCTGAAGTCCTCGATCGGGGAGATCTCCTCGAAGATGTCCTCGAGCCCGGAACGCTCCGGGACGTCGTCGCGGCCGGCGGCGCGCGCCTCAGCGACGCGCTCCTGCCACCGCTCGTTGCCGAGGAGCCAGTCGAAGCTCTCGGTCTGCAGTGCGAGGAGGTCGGGGACCTCCAGGGGCTCTCGGATCTTGCCGAACGAGAGACGGCCCGAAGCCGTCAATGCGGTGGTCACGGTCTTGGACGCGGTGCGCGAGGCAGCCAAGGATGGTCCTTCCACTGGCCATGTGTTTTCAACGGTGGTCGCACCACCCATGTGAACCGGTCCGGTCTCGGGGTTGAGAGGACCACGCACTCGTGCGGGAGCCGGGATGCGGCGGTGGCACGACGGAGGTCGCTCGACGAGCGCGGGCGGAGGTCATGGGCAGGGCAAAGCAACAGTCTAGACAAAAAGGGCGCAACAGTCCAACCCTGTCCAATTTCGCCCTCACGGGCGAGATGCAGGTCCGGTCAGCCGTCGCATGCGGGAGGCACGCGGTGTGACCCGGAAAGGATGACTGTCCCAGCGGCGAACGTCAAGCGCGGCACCTGGGCGTTCTCGCGTGTCGCCGCTGCCCCGCCCCCGGACATGCGGAACGGGCGGTGTGGATCCGATCGGATCCACACCGCCCGTTCACGGCGAGTCAGCCTCTCTCGAGGCTCAGCTCACTTGAGCTCGACGGTCGCGCCTGCGCCCTCGAGCTGCTCCTTGGCCTTGTCGGCCGCGGCCTTGTCGACCTTCTCGAGGACGGGCTTCGGGGCGCCGTCGACGAGGTCCTTGGCCTCCTTGAGACCGAGGGAGGTCAGCGCGCGGACCTCCTTGATGACGGCGATCTTCTTGTCGCCGGCAGCGGTCAGGATGACGTCGAACTCGTCCTGCTCCTCGGCGGCAGCGGAGTCGCCGCCACCGGCCGGGGCGCCGGCAGCCGCAACCGCGACGGGCGCGGCGGCGGTGACGCCGAAGGTGTCCTCGAACTGCTTGACGAACTCGGAGAGCTCGATGAGGGTCATCTCCTTGAAGGCCTCAAGGAGCTCGTCGGTGCTGAGCTTGGCCATGATGGCTGCCTTTCTACTTCGTGTATGCCGTGAGTGGCGGTGGTGTGTAAAACCTGGAGCTCTGTGCGTGGTGTCGCCCAGAACTCAGGCGTCGTCGCCACCCGTGGCGACGTCTGCGGTTGCCTCAGCCGCTGGTGCGGCCTCGGCGGGGGTCTCCTCGGTGGCCTCGGCCGCGGGAGCGGCAGCAGCCGGACCCTCGACCTCGACCTTGGCACGCAGCGCGTCGACGACCCGAGCGGTCTGCGAGAGCGGTGCGGCGAAGAGGTAGACAGCCTTGCTGAGCGAGGCGTTCATGGCGCCCGCCAGCTTGGCAAGGAGAACCTCGCGGGACTCGAGGTCCGCGAGCTTCTTGATCTCGTCGGACGAGAGCGCCTTGCCGTCAAGCAGGCCGCTCTTGATCACGAGGAGGGGGTTTGCCTTGGCGAAGTCACGCAGGCCCTTTGCGGCCTCGACCGGGTCACCGTCGACGAAGGCGATGGCGGACGGTCCCACGAGCTGCCCGTCGAAGGCCGTGACTCCGGCCTCCTTGGCGGCGAGCTCGGTCAGCGTGTTCTTGACCACGGCGTAGGTCGCGTTGCCACGAAGGGCGCCACGAAGCTCGGTGATCTGTGCCACCGAGAGCCCGCGGTACTCCGTGAGAACAGCGGCGTTGGAGCTACGGAACTTCTCCGCGAGCTCGGCGATCGCCGCGGACTTGTCTGCACGAGACATTCGGGCCTCCTTCCGTCGGTTCGACCTCCGGGAAGGAGCCACGAAAAACAGATCGAGCCCCGGCGCAGGGCGCGGGGCTCGTGGCGGCACGTCGCGTTGGACGTGCTGTGTCGAATCTCGGCCTGCGCTGGTTGCCCGCTCTCGCGGAACCTTCGGTCTGGTGCGGGTGCACCGGACAACCGGCGGTCTTTGGTCAAGGGACACAGTAGACGGGCGAGGGCCCGGCGACCAAATCGTCCCCCTGGTCGCCTGCGAGCACCACTCCCCCGGCCGCTTTATCGGGTGACCCGATAAAGGACCGCTCCACCCGGGTTGGGAACCAGGGTGGAGCGGGACGACGTCGGGTCGAGCGGGAGGACGTCGGGTCGCGGTGTGGTCAGCTGGCGGAGGGGAGGCTGATCGAGCCGACCTGGTCGGCCCGCGGGGCGGCGATCTCGACCTTCTTGCCCCAGTCGCTGTAGGTGACCTCGATCGACTGGCCTGCGGCCGACGTCGAGATCGTCACGGGGCGGTCGTCCTTGTCGAGGACGTAGGTCATCGTCAGCGGCTCGGCGGAGGCGCTGGCCGACGGGCTCGGCGTGCTGCCCATGGCCTTGGCCGGGTCGACGGCGAACTCGTAGGTCGTGTTGCCACCCTCCTTGGCCTTGACGGTGGCCTGGGTGCCCTTGAGGTTGGCCGCCATCTTGGTCGGGTCGCTCACGCCGCCCTCGACGATGCCCTTGAACATCTGGCTGATCGGGTCCTCACCGTTCGGGTCGATCTTGACCCAGGGCTTCGCCTGACCCGGGAGGCCCTTGAGGTAGACGAAGTCGCCGACGGCGATGATCTCCATCTCGGAGCCCTCGACGGGGACCGTCGTGTGCTGCTCGAGCTTGCCGTCGACGTAGCGGAAGTCGCCCGACGCCTCCTGGCCCCCGGTCTTCATGGTCATCGTGCCGCTGCCGGCCTTCTCCATGGCCTTGACCATGCGGCCGGCGACCTCGCCGGCGTCGACCTTGTCGCCCTGTGCGGCGTCGGCGCCGGCGTCGGACGACCCGGTCTCGGAGGTGCCGCTCCCGGACCCGCCGTCCGAGGAGCCGCAGGCACCCAGCGCGAGGAGGGCGGACAGGGCGAGCGCGGCGCCGCTGGAGCGGCGCATGGAGATGGTCATGGTGAGTGGATCCCTCCCGGTTGAGTCCTTCGAGGGTAACGGCGCACCCTGTCGAGGACCGAACCGCCGGTCAGTAGGCCTTGAGCGCGGAGACGAGCCAGCGGTTGCCGACCCGGGACATCGTGGCGATGACCCGGTTCTGGTCGATCGAGGGCTCCTTCTGCGCGTCGCTCGTCCGGGCCTGGTTGACGAAGGCCTGCACCGTCACCGAGTCGTCGGTCTGCGACATCACCCCGACCTCGTAGGCGCGCGCCTTGACCACGGTCTTGTCCTTCTGGGCCATCGGCACGATGGTCTTGCTCATCGTCGTGGCGAACTCGTCCTTGAACGTGCCCGTGAGCAGGGCCTGCCCGGCGGGGATCTGCTCGGTCATCGTCGCGTGGTTGTAACTGAGGATCTGCTCGAGCGTCGACCTCGCCGTGGCACTGGCGGCACTGGCGTCGCGCGCCCGCTGGGCGGGGTCCTCGCGCGTGACGAACAGGACGGTGGCGAGCAGCACGAGGCTGGCCGCGAGGGCCAGCGCAGGGACGAGCAGCCGGCGTCGCGCCGCCGGTGCGTCAGCGCCGTCGTCGACGTCGGGGTCGGCTCCCGCGTCCGAGTCGTCGAGATCTGGGTCGGCGGCATCTGCGTCGGCGGCTTCAGCGTCGGACTTCGCGTGCGCGTCGGCGGGTGCGGGCTCGTCGGACACGGCGTCGTCACTGCCCGCGCCGTCCGGCACGTGCGGGGACGGCGCGAGGTCACTGCCGGTGCCCGCGTCGACGCCGGGCCGGGCGTCCGGTGCAGTGCCAGGCCGGCGGCGCTGCCCGGCGACGCGGGGGCGACGGTTAGCCGACGAACTCAAGGCGCTCCACCTTCCACTGCTCGCCCACCCGGCGCAGGCCGAGCTTGGTGCGATAGGTCTTCTTCTCACCCTGGGGCACGACGCTGTTGCTCGTGGGGGCGATGAGGCCGACGATCACGGTCGCGGAGTCCTGGTCACCGGTGACGAGGGCGGCCTCGGACCTCTCCACCTTGCTCACCGACTTGTTGTCGACGATGACCTTCCGCAGGTCGTCGAGCTGTGCGGTGTAGCTCGCGAGGAACTCCCCCGTCGCCGCGGCCTTGACGCGGTCGGTGTCCTCGGCCACCTTGCGGTAGTCGATCGTCGCGAAGTTCACCGCGAGCTGCCGTCCGGCGGCGAGGGCGTCGTTCTGGGCGCTCTCGGTGGCGCGGGCCTCCCACCAGTCGCGTCCACGGGTCGCTGCGAGGGCGACGGTCGCGACGAGGGCAAGCGTCGTCAGGGCCCAGAGAACCCGGGCCGGTGTCACTCGGCTCATCGCACGGCTTCCTGCATGATCCACGACCACGAGTCTGCCCCTGCGGCACCGCCGCTCGGCGCGAGGGGGGCCGAGATCTGGGGCACACCCTCGGCGACGGCCTCGTTGCCCAGCGGCAGCATCCGGTCCGCCAGCGTCATCGGGTGCGAGGACGCGACGCCACTGCGCGGCCGGGGTGCGTTCTGGGCACCACGGACGTTGGACGCCGAGCCGCGCGGGAGCGTGCAGCCGGCCCTGGTGTTGAGCGGCGGCAGGTTCTGGGTCCGGTTCGGGTCGGTGCGCTGCGTGGCCTCGTAGCCCTTGGTGCAGACGACAGGGTCGTGCGCCGTCTGCACGCCGAAGTGCGCGGTGCCGTCACCCGGGACCACGGTGTATCCGCCCACGACGACCTCGGGGTAGGTGACGAACATCTGCTCGATCCCGTCGATGCGCGAGGTCGTCACTTGGCCGATCGTGATGAAGTTCGCGATGAGCACGGCGAGGTCGGCCTCGTTGTCCTTGACGAGGCCCTCGAGCTCCTTGGAGGCGACAACGCCGCGGTCGAGGATGAGCCGGAGGTCGCCGTCGGACTTCTGCAGGGTCTCGGAGAGGTTGGCGAAGTCGGTCGCGAAGTTCTTGATCTGCGGAGCCGTGTCGCGCTGGGTGTCGAGCACGGTCTTGCTCTGCTTGATCAGCCGCACCGTCTCGGGCAGGGCGTCGATCGCCGCCTGCGTGAGCAGGTCGCCGTTGTCGATGAGGCGCGAGAGGTCCGGCCCTGCGCCGTCGAACCCGGTGCCGAGCTCGTCGACGACGGTCCGCAGGTCGTCCTGGTCGACCGAGCGGACGGTCTTGTCGACGTGGAGCAGCAGCTCGTCGACCCGGATCGGGTATGCCGTGTCCTTGCGCGGGATGCGGTCTCCCGTCTCGAGCATGGGGCCGTCGGCCGTGCGGGGCTGGAGGTCGAGGTACTGCTCGCCGACGGCCGAACGGTTCTCGACGACGGCGCGCGTGTCCTTGGGCACCTCGGTCCCGCGGTCGAGCTGCGCCTCGACGAGGACGCCGTCCTTCTCGAGCTCGAGCCCGGAGACGCGTCCGACCTTGACGCCGCGGTAGGTGACCTCGGAGCCCACGAAGATGCCGCCGGACTGGGCGAAGGACGCCTGGATGGTCGGTCCGCCGCCGAGGATGCGCTCGGTGAGCCCGATGTAGTTCGCGGAGAGGATCGACACGGCCACGATCGTGATGAGCGTGAAGGCCGCGAGCTGGACCTTGGTGAACGTGCGGATCATGCCGCACCACCCCCGTACAGCGAGGTCCACGAGCGGTCACCGTTGGCGTCCGCGCCGCACAGCGGCGGGCACAGCGGGTTCGCCGGCGGCTGCGTCGCGGTGGGCGCGGGAACCGGCACGGAGGGGACGGGGACGGACGGGACCGGCACCGGCGGCACCGGGATGCCGGGAAGGCTCGGCGCGGGAGGCAGTGCCGGCCCTCCCCCGCCCTGGAGGATCTCGAGCTCGCTGAGGTCGAGGTCCGCCGTGACCGACAGGTTCGTGTAGTCGCCCTTGATCGCACCGAGAGCCGCGTCCGGGAAGGGATAGGTGAGGAGCAGCTCCAGCGAGCGGGGCAACGTGTCGCCCGCCTTGTTGAGCTGGCCGAGGATCGGCCCGAGGAGCTTGAGGTTGGCCAGCAGGTCCGCCTTGGACCCCTGGATCACCTTGGTGCCCACGTCACCGAGCCGGCTGAGGGCCTGGAGCATCTGGGTGAGCTGGATCCGCTGGTCGGCGAGGATCTTCAGGCCCTTGGGGATCTCCTCGAGCGTCTGCGCGATGAGGTCCTTCTGCGCGGCGAGACGCGCGGCCAGGCGGTCGACCATGTCGATGGCGCGCACGATCTCGGCCTTCTGGTCCTCGAGCCCGCCGACGAAGGTGTTGAGCTCGCCGATGAGGTGCTTGATCTCGTCGGTGTTGCCGCGCAGGGCGTTGTTGAGCTCGCGCTCGATGACGGCGAGCTGCCCGACGCCACCGCCGTTGAGCAGCAACGACATCGCGGAGAGCACCTCCTCGACCTCGGGGTTGCGGTTGGTGCGCTCGAGCGGGATGAGGTCACCCTGCGAGAGCGTCCCCACCCCCTTGCCCTCGGCCGGGGCCGCGAGGGCGATGTACTTCTCGCCGAGCAGCGACGACTGCTTGAGCTCGGCGGTGGCGTTGTCGGGGAGCTTGCTGTTGCGGGGCACGCTCAGCGTCACCCTCGCCGTCCAGCCGTTGAGCTCGATGTCCTCGACCTGGCCCACGGAGACCTCGTTGATCTTCACCGCCGACTTGGGGACGAGGTCGAGCACGTCGGCGAAGTCCACCTTGATCGTCATGGACGGCCCCTCCCCCTTGGCGCCGCCGGGGAGCGGGAGGTCGAAGGCGCCCTGGCACGAGGTCAGGGTGAGGGCCACGGCAGTAGCCACCGCGACCGCCCGGAACGGGCGGCGCGCACGAGGTGGGCGCGGGTCCCACGTTCTGCGTGGGCCGGCATACGTCATGGCTTCTCCTTCGGGAGCAGTCCGCCGAGCGTCACGTCGGCACCCCGGACCGTCACGCCGGGAGACGCCGCTGCGGGCTTCGCCGTCGTCGTGGAGGGCGACGAGCCGGTCGTCCCGGCCACCGTGAGCACGTCGGGGACCGCCGACAGGCCGGGCAGGTTGAGCACGCCCGGGAGCGGCAAGCCGCCCTTGGGGATGAGCTGCTGCAGCGTCGCGCAGAGGTTGGTGTTGCCCGTCCCGGTGGGGCCCGTGATGAGCGAGCACAGGATGAGCGCCGGGTCGTCGAGACCCTCCATGTTGGCCCGGGTGTCCAAGGTGCCGGAAGAAGGGTTGTAGGCGAGCTGGAGGTTGGACAGCGCGACCGGCGCGTTGTCGAGCGTGGCTGCCAGGCTGTCGCGCTTGGCCGCCACCGCGCTCGTCAGGGCGGTGAGCTGGTCGACGTCCTGCGTGAGAACCGCCCGGTTGTCCTTGACGAAGGTCGAGATCTCCGCGAGCGCGACCGCGAGGTTCTTCAGGGCCGCCGCGAGGTCGTCGCGCTCGCCGTCGAGCTGGTCCGACACCTTGGACAGGTCGGTGTTGAGACGGCGGACCTGCGCGTCGTTCTTCGCGAGCATCCCGGTGAAGGTGTCGAGGTTCTTGACCGTCGCGAAGAGGTCGCCACGACCCTCGGCGAAGGTCTGCACCGCCTGCGACAGGCTGCGGTTCATCTCGTGGAGGTTCTCGCCGTTGCCCTCGAGGTTGCGGGCACCGGTGTCGAGGAGGCGGGTCAGCGCGCCCTCCTTGTTGGCGCCCTCGGGACCGAGGGCCACCATGAGGTCGTCCAGGCTCTGCGAGACCCGGTCGAGCTCGACGGGGACGGCGGTGCGCTCCTGGGGGATCCGGGCGCCGTCACGCATGACCGGTCCGGTCGTGTAGGCCGGCAGCAGCTGGACGTAGCGGTCGCTCACGAGAGACGGTGCGACCACGGCAGCCTTGGCCTCCGCCGGCACCTTGACGTCGTCCTCGACCTCGAAGGTCACCTGCACGGTCTCGCCGCGCGGCTCCACCGCGAGCACCTTGCCCACGCGCACCCCGAGGATCCGCACGTCGGAGCCGGGGAAGAGTCCGACGGCACGCCCGAACTCACCGGTCACGGTGACCTTGTCACCGCGCGGCCACCAGACGAACGCGGCCGCGACGAGGCCCACGACGACGAGCGCCGCGACGACCTTGCCGAGGATGCCCGGCGCCTGTCCGTGCCTCATCGGCCCACCCCTCCGACGGGAACCGTGAGGTTCTGGATGTAGGTGTCGAACCAGCGTCCGGTGCCCAGGGTGCTCGCGAAGACGCGGGTGAACGGCGCCATGGCGTCGATGGTCCGGGTGAGGTCGGCCTCGTGCTCGCGCAGTGTCGCCAGGACGCCCCGGAGCTGCTGGAGCGCCGGCCCCAGCTGCGCCCGGTTGTCCCGGACGAGCCCGGTCACCTGCACGGCCATCGCGCTGGTGTTCGTGAAGAGGGTGTGGATCGCGTCGCGGCGCTCGTAGAGCTCGGCGAGGAGCAGGTCCGCGTCGATGATGATCTTCTCGATGACCTTGTTCTGGTCGGCCAGGGTGCCCGAGACCGAGTTGGCGGCCTTGAGCAGCGCCTGGAGCTCGGTGTCACGGCTGGCGACCGTGCGCGACAGCCGGCTGAGGCCGTCGAGCGCCAGCGTGACGTTGGCGGGGGTGTCGGTGAACTCGCGCGCCATGGTGTCCAGCGAGTCGGCGAGCAGCTCGGTGTCGATGCGCTCGGTCGTCTCGGTGAGGTCGGAGAAGGCGTCGATGATGTCGTAGCTCGACACCGTGCGCGAGGTGGGGATCGTCGTCCCCTCCTTCATCTGGCCACGACCCTTGGGTTCGAGCGAGACGTACTTCTGGCCGAGCAGGGTCTTCATCCTGATCGAGGCGCCGGAGTCCGGCCCGAAGGCGACGTCCTCGGTGATCCGGAAGTCGACGTCGACCTTGTTGCCGGCCAGGCGGATGTCGGTGACCTTGCCGACGCGGACGCCGGCGATGCGGACCTCGTCGCCGTCGCGCAGGCCGCCGGCCTCGGTGAAGGAGGCGGCGTACTCGTCCCCTCCCCCGATGAGGGGCAGGGCGGAGGCGTTGAACGCTGCGAGCAGCACGAGCGCGATGGCGACCAGCCCGGCGATGCCGATGGGCAGCGGGTCACGAGCGCGGAACTGGGTACTCATCGGCACCTCGCAGATGCGACGTTGTAGCCGAGCCCGGCCGGGGTCGAGCCGGTCGGCAGGACGATGTTCTTGGCGTCGAAGCGGCAGAGGTAGAAGTTGAACCACGAGCCGTAGGTCGCGGTCCGGGTGATCGCCGCGATCTTCTCCGGTGAGCCGGTGATGAACTTCTCGTATGCCGCGGTGTTGGCCGGCTTGTTGAGCGTGGCCCCCAGTGCGCGCAGCTGCGCGACGTCGTTCTTGATGTCGGGCCGGCCGGCCGCGAGCAGCCGGGCCGTCTCGTCCGTCACCGAGTTGATGTTGGTGAGGGACTCACCGATCGCCTTGCGGTCGGCCGCGAGACCGGACACGAAGCGCTGGAGCTGGATGAGCAGCTCACCGAGCGCGTCGTCGTGCTGCTCGACCGTGGTGAGGGTCGTCGTGAGGTTGGTGATGACCCGGCCGATGACCTGGTCGCGGTCGGCGAGGGTGCTCGTGAGGGACGCCGTCTGGCCGAGCAGTGTGTTGATGTTGCCGCCCTCGCCCTGGAGCACCGAGATGATCTGGGCCGACAGCTCGTTGACCTGCTTGGGTGACAGCGCGGCGAAGAGCGGCTTGAACCCGTTGAACAGGACCGTGAGGTCGAGCGCCGGGTGGGTGCGCTCGAGCGGGATGGTCGCACCGTCCCTGAGCGGGGTCGCGGCGCCGGGGCCCTGGGTCAGCGAGATGTAGCGCTCGCCGACGAGGTTGCGGTACTTGATCGTCGCCACCGTGCCCTGGGTGAGCACGCTCGACGAGAGCACGTCGAAGGTCACCTCGGCGTTGGTGCGGTCGCGGGCCACGTCGATGCTCTTGACCGTGCCGACTCGCACGCCGGCGATGCGGATCTCGTGGCCCTTGGCCAGACCAGTGACGTCGCTGAAGCGGGCGGTGAACGAGTTGCGGTCTCCCGGCTGGATGTTGGCGATCGTCGCGGCGAGGGTGCCGGTGGCGAGGATGGTGACGATCGCGAAAACGATGAACTTCACGAGGCTGGGCGTGGTCTTCACTGGCTCACCACCGTCCCGCGCATCATGGGGCCGGCGAGCAGGGTCGTCAGTGACGCGTCCTCGCCCTCCGAGACACCGACGAGAGCGCCGACGAGCTGCTGCTCCTCGACCGTCCCGGCGAGGCCGGCGTCGACCATGGGGATCCGTGCACCCTCGGGCGTGAGGAAGGCCGGAGGCAGGGCCGAGTGGCTCACGAAGGTGGCTGCGCCCTCGGAGCCGTCGTCGAACTTCGACCCGCCGCGGGGGCGATCCTGGTTGCCCACCTTGTTGGGCAGGCCCTTGCAGTCGGGCCCGCGCTTGTCTCGCCACACCGGCTCCTCACCGGGGCGGTAGCCCTGCCGCTGCTGCGGCAGCTCCATCGTGATGTGGAACATGCCGTCGCGGAAGATCTCGCGCGCCCGGGGAAGCCAGCCGACGAGTCCCTGCGTGAAGCAGGGGTAGATCGGCGAGTGCTTGGCAAGCACCTCGAGGGTCGGTCGCTGGACCCGGCCGACCTGGATGATCCGGTTCTGGTTGGTCTCGAGGAACCCGGCGGTGGTGTTGGCGAACCCGGCCGTCCCGGCGAGGAAGCCGGACAGCTCCTTCTGCTTCTCGACGATCGTCGCGTTGGTCGTGAGCAGCGCCTTCGCCGCGCGGAGCAGCTCGGGGGCCGCGGCGGCATACGTGCTCGCGAGGTCCGCGAGACCGGAGATGTCGGCCTGGATCGTCGGCATGTGCGGGTTGAGCTGGGTGAAGTACTCGTCGACGAGCACGAGGTTCTTGCCGAGCTTGGTGCCGCGGCCGTCGAGCGCCGTCGCGAGCGCGTTGAGGGTGGCCGACAGCTTGGCCGGCTCGACCGCGCGCAGGAGCGGCAGGAGGTTCTCGAAGACCTCCTCGAGCTCGATGGCCAGGGTGGTGCGGTCCTGCGGGATGACGTCCCCGGCGCGGATGGACCGGCCGGCGTCACCCTCCGGCGGGACGAGGTCGACGAAGCGCTCACCGAAGAGCGTCTTGGGGAGCAGCCTCGCGCTGACCCTGGCCGGGATGAGGTCGACCATCTCGGGCTTGAGCGCCAGGCCGAGGGTGACGCCGTCGCCGTGGGGCTCGATCGTGCGGACCTCGCCGACGATGAGGCCGCGGATCTTGACGTCCGACGCCTCCTGGAGCTGGCTGCCGATCCGGTTGGTCTCGAGGCTCACCTTGACGACGTCGGCGAAGACCTTGTTGAACGACGCGATCGACAGGGAGAGGAGCAGGGCGACGACGAGGAGGAACGCCACACCGTAGGTGCGGTGCCCGAGGCGTCCGAGAGCTGAGGTGGTGGCCATGGCTATCCCGCAATCCTCACGGTCGTCGTCGCGCCCCACACCGCGAGCGAGAAGAAGAAGTCGACGAGGTTGATGGCCACGATCGACGTTCGGACGGCCTTGCCCACCGCGACGCCGACGCCGGCCGGGCCGCCGCTGGCGTTGTAGCCGTAGTAGCAGTGGATCAGGATGATGATCACCGCGAAGACGAGCACCTTGAGGAACGAGTAGAGGATGTCTATCGGCGGTAAGAAGAGATGGAAGTAGTGGTCGTACGTTCCCTTGGACTGCCCGAAGTAGTCCGTGACGATGAAGCGGGTCGCGGCGTAGGACGACAGCAGACCGAGGACGTAGAGCGGGATGACGGCGATGAAGCCGGCGATCATCCGGGTCGTCACGAGGAACGGCAGCGACGGGATGCCCATGACCTCGAGCGCGTCGACCTCCTCCGAGATGCGCATGGCGCCGAGCTGGGCGGTGAAGCCGCAGCCGACGGTCGCAGCGAGCGCCAACCCGGCGACGAGCGGCGCGATCTCGCGGGTGTTGAGGTAGGCCGCGAGGAAGCCGGCGAAGGCTCCCGTGCCGAGCTGGTTGAGCGAGGAGTAGCCCTGAAGGCCGACCTGGCTGCCGGTGAAGAACGCCATGAAGGTGAGGACGCCGACGGTGCCGCCGATGACGCTCAGCGCTCCGCTGCCGAGCGAGACCTCGGCGAGGAGGCGCAGCACCTCCTTCTTGTAGCGGCGGATCGTGCGCGGGCTCCACGCGATGGAGCGCACGTAGAAGTGCATCTGGTCGCTGAGGCTGTCGAGTGCCTTGCCCGGGCGGGCAGCGAGGTCCTTGGTCCGGCTCATCGTGTGATCACCCCTCAGACCTTCTGCGGAACGACTTGGAAGTAGACGGCGGAGACGACGAAGTTGATGACGAAGAGGAGCATGAAGGTGATGACGACGCTCTGGTTGACCGCGTCGCCGACGCCCTTCGGCCCTCCGCCCGCCGTGAGTCCCTTGTAGGACGCGACGATCGCCGCCACGGCCCCGAACAGCAGGGCCTTGATCTCCGACGTCCAGAGGTCGGCGAGCTGGGCGAGCGCGGTGAACGACGAGAGGTAGGCACCGGGGGTGCCGCCCTGGATGACGACGTTGAAGAAGTAGCCGCCACCCACGCCGACGACGGAGACGAGCCCGTTGAGCAGGACCGCGACGAGCATGGCCGCGAGCACCCGGGGCACGACGAGTCGGTGGATGGGGTTGATGCCGAGCACCTCCATCGCGTCGATCTCCTCGCGGATCTTGCGTGACCCGAGGTCGGCGCAGATCGCGGAGCCGCCGGCACCCGCGATGAGCAGGGCGGTGACGATCGGGGAGGCCTCACGGACGACGGCGAGGACGCTCGCCGCGCCGGTGAACGACTGGGCGCCGAGCTGGCGGGTCAGCGTGCCGAGCTGGAGGGCGATGACCGCGCCGAACGGGATCGACACCAGCGCCGTGGGGATGATCGTCACCGAGGCGATGAACCAGCACTGCTGGATGAACTCCTTGGTCTGGAACGGCCGCTTCGGCAGCGCCCGCACGACGTCGAGGAACATGGCGAAGAACGCGCCGGCCTGCTTGATCGGCCCGGTGAGGAGGTTCATGCCACGGGACCTCGGTCGAGGACGGACGTGGCAGCAACGGACTGCGAGACCCCGGGGACACCGGCGTTGTTGGACTGGAACGAGCCAGGGGGCGGCGTCACGCCGTTGGCCCGGCACCACTCCCCCGCAGGCTTCTCGGCGCGGCGAGGGGTGCCGTCGCTCGTGCCCAGCTGGAGCGGGATGGGCGGCAGCGGCGGCAGCTCCTGACCCGACTCGGCGGCGAGCTCGTCGGCGTCCTTCTCCTCGGACATGCCGATCGGCCCGATGGTCTGGGCGTTGAGGAACTGGCGCACGACCGGCTCCTCCGAGCTGAGGAGCATCTCGCGCGGGCCGAACATCGCCAGGTGGCGGTGGTAGAGCAGCCCGATGTTGTCGGGGACGGTGCGCGCGGTGTTGATGTCGTGCGTGACGATGAGGAACGTCGCGTCGATCTGCGCGTTGAGGTCGATGAAGAGCTGGTTGATGTAGGACGTGCGCACCGGGTCGAGGCCGGAGTCCGGCTCGTCGATGAGGAGGATCTCGGGGTCGAGCACGAGCGCGCGGGCGAGGCCGGCGCGCTTGCGCATGCCACCGGAGATCTCGCCGGGGAGCTTGTCCTCGGCCCCGGACAGGCCGACGAGGTCCATCTTCTCGAGCACGATCTTGCGGATGTCGCTCTCGGACTTCTTCGTGTGCTCGCGCAGCGGGAACGCCACGTTGTCGTAGAGGCTCATCGAGCCGAACAGCGCGCCGTCCTGGAAGAGGACACCGAAGAGCTTGCGGACCTCGTAGAGGTCGTGCTCCTTGAGCGTGACGAGGTCCTCGCCGTTGATGACGATCGAGCCCTTGTCCGGCTTGAGCAGCCCGACGAGGGTCTTGAGGAAGACCGACTTGCCGGTGCCCGACGGACCGAGCATCACGGAGATCTCGCCCGGGGGGAGGGTGAGGGTGACGTCGTTCCAGATCTGCTGGGACCCGAAGGACTTCGTGAGTCCTTGGACGTCGATGGCGACACCCATCACAACCTCATTTCCAGCTCGTGCTGCGGGGCAGGGGGACGTCGCCGCGAGCTGAGCCCGAGGCGACCGTGCAACAGGGCTTCGGTGAAGTTACCCCGGGGTTACCTCGGAGACAAGTTCCAGGCACGGAGAGCAGTCAAGGTCACATCGGCGCCGCACGGGGGATTAGGTCGGAGCCATCTCTCGACGTGGTCCCCGGCCGCGTCTGGCCGTCCCCCCGTCCCCCTCCCCGGACAACGGCAGCGGCCCCCGTTCCGGAGAACGGGGGCCGCTGCGGGTCGAGATCGACGATCAGGCGTCGGCCTGCGCGTCGTCCTCGAGGAGGTTGCGGGTCTTGGTGAAGTCGAGCGGGACACCCGGGCCCATCGTCGTCGACATCGTGGCCTTGCTGATGTAGCGGCCCTTCGACGACGCCGGCTTGAGGCGCAGGATCTCCTCGAGCGCGGCGGCGTAGTTCTCGACCAGGGCCTTCTCGTCGAAGGAGGCCTTGCCGATGATGAAGTGGAGGTTCGCGTGCTTGTCGACGCGGAACTCGATCTTGCCACCCTTGATGTCGGTGACGGCCTTGGCCGTGTCCATCGTGACCGTGCCGGTCTTCGGGTTGGGCATGAGGCCACGCGGACCGAGGACCTTGCCGAGACGACCGACCTTGCCCATGAGGTCAGGGGTGGCGACGATCGCGTCGAAGTCGAGCCAGCCGCCGGCGACCTTCTCGAGCAGGTCGTCGGAACCGACGAAGTCGGCACCGGCAGCCTTGGCGGCCTCGGCCTTGTCGCCGTTGGCGAAGACGAGGACGCGGGCGGTCTTGCCCGTGCCGTTGGGGAGGTTGACCGTGCCACGGACCATCTGGTCGGCCTTGCGGGGGTCGACGCCGAGTCGCATGGCGACCTCGACCGTCTCGTCGTACTTGGCCTTGGCGCCGGCCTTCGCGAGGCGGACGGCCTCGAGCGGGGTGTAGACCTTGTCGGCGTCGATCTTCTCGGCGGTGGCGCGGTAGCCCTTGCTGCGCTTCATGTCTGCTCCTGGGTTGCAGTGGTGGAGTTGTGGTCCGGGCCAGCGCTGGCCCTCCCACGCGCTTCGCTCAGGTGAGGAAACGCTTCCCGTATGCCGGCCGCCCGCCTGGGCGGCCGGCATACGGAACGTCGTTGGTGACCTCAGCCGAGGTCGGTCGTGATGCCCATCTGGCGGGCGGTGCCGGCGATGATCTTCATCGCGGCGTCGACGTCGTTGGCGTTGAGGTCGGGGAGCTTCTGCTCGGCGATCTCACGGACCTGGTCGACGGTGAGGTTGGCGACCTTGGTCTTGTGCGGCTCGCCGGAGCCCTTCTGGACGCCCGCGGCCTTCTTGATGAGCTCGGAGGCCGGCGGCGTCTTCGTGATGAAGGTGAACGAGCGGTCCTCGAAGACGGTGATGACGACGGGGATGATGTTGCCCCGCTGGTGCTCGGTCGCAGCGTTGTAGGCCTTGACGAACTCCATGATGTTGACGCCGTGCTGACCGAGGGCCGGGCCGACGGGGGGAGCCGGGGTCGCGGCACCTGCCTGGATCTGCAGGTTGATGTAGCCCGAGACCTTCTTGCTCTTGGGAGGCATGTCTGTGTTCCTTTTTCTGGTTGTGGGCCCACGCCGTGGGCGATGACCCGGTTGCAGTGCTGGTCGAGCGTCAGATCTTGGCGACCTGGCTGAACGACAGCTCGACCGGGGTCTCCCGGCCGAAGATGGAGACGAGGACCTTGAGCTTCTGGCTCTCGGCGTTGATCTCGGAGATCGTCGCCGGCAGGGTCTCGAAGGGGCCGTCCATGACGGTGACCGACTCGCCGATCTCGAAGTCGACGAGCGGGGTGTCGGAGGATGAGCCGCCGGATGAGGCAGCCGCGCCCGGAGCGGAGGCGGCAGCGGCCATCTCGAGCTCGGCCGGCTTGATCATCGTGTAGACCTCGTCGAGGCTCAGCGGCACCGGCTGGTGCGCGTTGCCGACGAAACCGGTGACGCCCGGCGTGTGGCGCACGGCGCCCCACGACTCGTCGGTGAGGTCCATGCGGACGAGGACGTATCCGGGCATCCGGACCCGGCGGACCAGCTTGCGCTGACCGCTCTTGATCTCGGTGACCTCCTCCATGGGGACCTCGATCTCGAAGATGAAGTCCTCCATGTTGAGGGACTGGATCCGGGTCTCGAGGTTGGTCTTGACGCGGTTCTCGTAGCCCGCGTAGGAGTGGATGACGTACCAGTCGCCGAACTTGCTTGCGAGGTCGTCCTTGAACGCCTGGACCGGGTCGATGTCGGTCGGGACGACGTCGCCGTCCTCGTCGGACTCGGTGGTCGCGGCCGCGAGCGCACTCTCGGCGGGCGCGTCGTCCTCGTCCTCGTCGGTGCCGTCCGCGTCGGTGCCGTCCGTGTCCTCGACCTTCTCGTCGTCGGAGACGACGGTGTCGAGGCTCTCGCGAGGCTCGTCGGCGAGCGTGTCGAGGAACTCGGGGGCGGTGTCGCCGAGGGTCAGCGACTCACGCTGGGCGGCGCTGTCGGCATCGTCGACGGCGAGAGTGTCGGGGTCGCCGGAGGTCGACTCGGCGTCCTGGGACGTCGTGTGGTCGGACACGTGCAGACCTACTTCCTGTACAGCGTTGAGTTCAATCGTGGGGCGGGCGCGACCTCGCGGACGAGCCTGGGGGGTCAGCCCCCGTTGCCGAAGACCAGACCGACGAGCTTCTGGAAGCCGAAGTCCATGCCGGACACGAGCGCCATCATCACCGAGACGAACACGATGACGACGAGCGTGTAGTTCCACAGCTCGGAGCGCGTCGGACGGACGACCTTGCGCAGCTCGTCGAGGATCTGGCTGATGAACAGACCCAGGGAGCCGAACAGCCGCGACACGGGGTTGCCACTCTTGCCGGCGCGCTTGTTCGCCTGGCGAGAGTCGCGGGACTCGCCCACTTCCGTCACGGTTCCTCTTCTCCGAAATGATCTGAACGTGCAGGGCAGGAGGGACTCGAACCCCCAACCGCCGGTTTTGGAGACCGGTGCTCTACCAATTGAGCCACTGCCCTAGGAACGCACCCGCTGGGGTGGTGGTTCCGTTGGTGACGGCAGGCATGACGAATCATGGTGCAATCACCGAGGAACCAGCATACGTGACGCCCCGGCCCGACGCGAAACCGTGGCCGCCGGCCCGACCCGGGCCGCGAAGCTCGAGGCTCGACGCCGTTGAGCCAGTCCTCACCCGCCGCGCCGACACCGCACGAGCGAGCCCCGGCCCCGCTCGTGCGCGGGACCGGGGCTCGCCCCGACGACAGCTCAGCGAATGGTCGTGGTCGCCTTGAGGATCTTGTGCTTGCCCTCGACCGGCGTCTCGAAGGTGAGCGTGCCCCGCGCCGACAACGGAGTGCGGTTGGCGGAGAAGAACACGTAGTCGATCTTGCGACCCGTGACGGTGTCCCGGCCGACCCTGCCCGTAGAGCCCGTCCTCAGCTGCTCCGCCTCGACGAACCGGCCACTCGACCGTGTCGTCGGGTACTTGTAGACCGGGTTGAGTGCGGCGGCCGTCGGAGTGGTGTTGAGGTCGCCGCCGACGACGACCGAGTGGCCGTTGCCGATCCATGGCGCGGTGATCTCCTTGACCCGACGAGCCTGCCGCAGCCGGACCTCCTTCGGGTTGTCGGCGTAGACAGTGAAGTGCGTGGAGCAGGCGTGAACGGTGCGCCCGGCCTTGCCGAACTTCACGCACGCGATTCCGAAGTTCTTGTCCTCCCCCGGGACGTCGAACGCCTCGCCGAACCGCGACCCACCACCGGGCCGGATGACGACGTTCCCCTTGGCACCGCCCGGGCAGTCCCCCTTGGCGACCTGCTCGTGATAGGCGATGGTCCAGGTCGGATGGGCGGCAACGAGATCGTCCTTCCAGCCCTTGCAGACCTCCTGGACCGTCGCCGCGTCCCAGCTGCCTGAGGCGATCAGCGTGACGACCCGGTTCCAGCGGGCCTTGTCCTGGTCGGTGTTGTGCTGGACGATCTTCAGGCTGATCGGTGCTGCGTGTGCCGGCGTCATGGCTGCGGCGCCGAGGGCGCCGGTCGTCGCCAGTGCAGCGGCCGCGAGTGCGGCGCCGTGGCGGATGGTGGACAGCTTCATGTGTTCCTCCCCAAAGACATCGGGGAGTCGCGTCTCGACCCCCCGGTGTCCCCACCCTCACAGCGGGCTGCCGAATCGGCCATGGGGAGCACTCCCCCGAGGAAGGTCGACCGGAGCACGACTCCCGGCCGCCCGGCAACCTCAGCGATGCACCGCCGGTCCGGTGTGGGGCCCCCTCCAGCGGGATCCCTCATCCCGACTGCCCCACACCAGACCGACAGCCCCCACCGCACCCACGACCACCCAGAACGCCGTGGTCGAGCCACGTGTCCCCGAGAGGTCGAGGGTCTGCACGTCCCCCGGCACCGGCACGAGCCCGAGGGCCAGCACCGCGAACACCAGTCCCCCGGACACCGTCGCCGCCGGCTCGCTGCGCCCCCTCCGGACCAGGGCCGCACACAGCCCGAGGCCGAGGACGACGAGCGAGAGGCCGACCAGCCCCTGGGCCCACCACGACGGAACGGCGAACGTCAGCTGCGAACGCCACCACACGGCATACGCCGCCCAGACCGCGAGCACGACGAGACCGCCGCCGGCACGCACCGCCGTGCGCCAGGCCCGGGTGGTCGGCGACGACCGCACGACGTCCTCGGCGGGCTGGTCGAGGGCGAAGCAGGCCGCGCCGGTGAGCAGCGTGACGCCGAGCCACGCGGTCACCGCACCCGGGCCGTTCGGCCAGACGGTGGCGTCGAGGACGAGGAGCAGCCCGGAGGCCCCGGCCGCAGCCACGACCGGCGGCCATGCGATCGCTCGCAGCTCGGCGGCGAGGGCGGGCCGGGTCACCACAGCGGGTTCCACGGCCCGTAGTAGCCCTCGGGTCCGGTGAGGACGGTGAGGGCGAGTGCGAGCACGGTCAGGCCTGCGACCGTGAGGGACAGCCGCACGAGGCGACGCCGTTGCTGTCCCGCGGACCCGTGGGCGCACGCTGCCAGCGCGGCGAGGAGGCACAGGCCGAGGAGGTAGACCACGCGCCAGTGGTGGCTGCCACCCTGGATCCACGTGGAGGTCTCGCTGTTGGCGGCCACGAGGGCGAAGGGCGACAGGTGGTGGAGCAGCCGGTCCCACCACGAGGTGTCGCGGAACAGGCTCCCGAGCACGGCCCACAGGATGAGCCCGACCGCGGTGATGGCACCCGCGGTCGGCCAGCGCCACCACCGGGCGACGGCGACACCGAGCAGCGGGCCACCGGCGGCCGTCAGCACGCCCTGCACCATGATCGAGAACAGCTGGGCGGTCGTGAACTCGGTCCACGCGACCGCCTGGATCGGCGGGTCGACCATCCAGAACACGAAGACGTAGGCAGCTCCGACCAGCGCGATCCCGGCCGGGACGAGGCAGACGAGGCACAGGGCGAGGCTGCGCTGGAAGGCGGTGGCCGGCGCGGCGAGGAGCACGTCACCCGTGCGCGAGGCGCTCTTGGTCAGGCGGTTCATCGCGAGCAGGCCACCCAACCCGAGCGCGAAGGCCGGGAGGACGGGCCAGTCGAGGTTGGTCTCGGTGCCGTTCTCGGCGGTGACGACGAAGTCGGCGTTGGCGTACTCGCTGAAAGGAGTCGTCGCGGCAACGAGCACGAAGAGCAGCACCGCGACGACGAAGACTGGCTGCCGCAGCAGGCGACGGGTCTCGATCCGAGCCAGGCTGCGGACGACGTCACCCGTGGCCGGGGGCGCGGACGGCAGAGCGGCGGCGACCGCGGCGCTCATGCCGTCATCTCCGCAGCAGCGTCGTCGGCGTCGGCCCGGCCACCGCGCAGCAGCAGGTAGGCGTCCTCGAGGGTGGGCTCGGCCAGCTCGGCGCCGGGAGGCGCCTCGTGGGCGACGTGCCGGTAGCGACCCGTGCCCACGCGCCACGAGCTCAGGGCGTGGCGGGACTCCTCGTCCGCGAGCCACACGCGCCCGGCGGCCCGGGCGACGAGCTCGCGCACCGGCCCGTCGTAGCGGACCCGCCCGGCATCGAGGACGACGACGCGTTCGCAGAGCGCGGCCACGTCCTCGGTCTGGTGGGTGGCGAGCAGGACCGTCGAGTGGCGGCCTGCCTCCGAGAGCACTCCGCGCAGCGAGGCGCGCTGCTCCGGGTCCAGGCCGTTGGTGGGTTCGTCGAGGACGAGCAGGTCGGGCGACCCGATGAAGGCCTGGGCCAGGGCGACCCGGCGGCGCTGGCCACCGGACAGCCGGCGCATCTTCTTGCCGGCGAGCTCGCGCATCCCGACGAGGTCGAGCACCCGCCCCACCTCGGCGTGACGCTCCGGACGGTCGGTCCACTCCTTGAGGGCCGCCACGTAGTCGACGAACTGGAAGGCGGTGAACCCACGCGGGTGGCCGGCCTCCTGCGGCAGGTAGCCCAGCCGGCGACGGATCTCCGTGCGGTCCTGCGCCTCGTCCGGGTCCATCCCGAGGATCCGGACCGCGCCCTCCGTGGGCGGCAGGACCGTCGCCAGGAGCCGGAGGAGGGTGGTCTTGCCCGCGCCGTTGGGCCCGAGCAGGCCGGTGACTCCCGGCTGGAGGACGAGGTCGAGGCGGTCGAGCGCGATGCCCTTGCCGTAGCGCCGGGTGACTGCGTCGAACCGGACGGTGGTGCTGGTGCCGGTGCTGAGGCTGGTGCTCATGCTGTTTCCCCCATGTGTGAAAGACGGTCCGCGCGGTGGACGAAGACGACCCCCGCGACGACGGCGATGACGACGTAGGCGGGTGCGGCACTCGCCGAGAGCAGGTCCGTGGCGGTCTCCCCGAACCGGGACCGGTGGCCGTCGGCGACGACCGCTCCCGTGACCACCGACCAGGTGAGGCCGACGCTCGCCGCCGCGTGCGCCACCGGCCACCACGTCGCGAGCGCCAGGGTTAGCGCCACCCCGGCCAGTGAGGGCAGGAGCCACGCGACCGAGGCCCAGGGCGACCCGGGGAGGACGGCGCCCGCGAGCGCGGACAGCGGGACGGCCGTGGCGATGACCGCCCCTGCCCGCACGAGGATGACCCGCAGCGGTGACGACGGACTGCTCACCGCGAGCTCCCAGCTCGGGTCGGCGTGCGGACCGAACGCCGTGCCCACGGCGAGCACGGGCACGAGCGGCGCGGTCCACAGGAAGAGCAGCGAGCCGTAGCGACCGCCCGTCGCCGCGGCGATCACGGCGAAGAGCAGGCACAGCAGGATGCCGAGGAGCCACGCGCCCTGCACCGCCGGCGCTGAGCGGATGAGCACGGCGTCTCGGTCGGGCAGCCCGAGCCGGCAGAGCAGCCGCTCGACCCGTGACGGTGCGGGTGTCGACACCTCGGCCACGACGCGGTCCCAGACCAGCCGCAGCGGCTCCGGGTCGGAGAGGTCGGCCACTCCACCACGGCACTGCGCACAGCTCACGAGGTGCTGCTCGACCGACGCCGCGACTGCCGCCGTGGCCGAACCCTCGAGGTATGCCGTGAGCAGCCTTCCGTCCGCGTGCCACCTGGGCTGTCCCTGGGTCATGACGCACCTCCGGCGAGATCTGCCCGGAGCTGCGCCTTCGCGCGGTGCAGCCGGGTCTTGACGGTGTTCTGCGGGATGCCGAGGAGGGTGGCGGCCTCCCTGCTCGTGAGCCCGTCGAGGACGGTGGCCTCGACGACGGCGCGCATCTCCGGGCTGAGCCGGTCGAGGGCTCCTCCGAGGTCGCCGTACTCGATCCCGAGCAGGACGCGCTCCTCGGCGCTCTCTGATGTCGTGGCGGGCGCGGCCTCGGAGCGCGCCGGGTCGCGGTGCACCGCGCCGGGTGAGCGCAGCCGCGACACGAGCCTGCGGATGGCGATGCCCCAGAGCCATGCCGCGACCTCGCCGTCACCCCGCCAGGCGCCGCTCGTCCGCCACACGGAGGTGAAGCAGTCCTGCAGCGCGTCGGCGACGACGTCGGGGTCGCTGCACCGGCGGCGGAGGCGGGCGGCGAGCCACGGGGCGTGGCGGTCGTAGAGCACCCGCAGCGCGTCCACGTCCCCCCGGTGGAGGGCCCGGACCAGCTCCGCGTCCGCGGGCTCATCGACGTGCCACATACAACGACTGTCGCAGCGTGAGGTCCCCGGGGTTCCCCGGTTTGAGCAGATATTTCGGTGCGCGCCCGGGTCTGGAAGCATGTAGCACGTGACCGAGCCGACCCACGCCGCCCTGTCGTCCCTCTCCCCCGCCGAGCTGGAGGCCTTCCTCGAGAGCCAGCGCACGGCATACGCCGCACTTCAGGAGCGCGGGCTCAAGCTCGACCTGACGCGCGGCAAGCCGTCGGTCGCGCAGCTCGACCTGAGCAACGAGCTGCTCAGCCTCCCGCGCGGGCACCAGGACGCCGGTGGGACGGACGTGCGCAACTACGGCGGACTGGCCGGCCTCACCGAGCTGCGCGCGATGTTCGCCGACCTGCTGTGGGTCGAGCAGGACCAGGTCGTCGCCGGGGGCAACTCGAGCCTGACGATGATGCACGACTGCCTCGTCCAGATGCTGCTCCACGGCGGGCCCGACTCGCCGCGGCCGTGGTCGCAGGAGGCGACCGTGAAGTTCGTCTGCCCCGTGCCCGGGTACGACCGGCACTTCACGATGCTGGCGTCGTACGGCATCGAGATGGTGACGGTGCCGATGAACGAGGACGGGCCCGACGTCGCTGCCGTGCGCGAGGTCGTCAAGGACCCGTCGGTCAAGGGCATGTGGATCGTCCCGACCTACGCCAACCCGTCGGGGTCGACGTGCTCGCAGGAGGTCGCGAGCGAGCTCGCCTCGATGGAGACGGCCGCGCCGGACTTCCGGATCTTCTGGGACAACGCGTACGCGTTCCACCACCTCACCGAGGACGAGGCCAAGAGCGCGGACATCATCACGCTCGCGTCGGGGTCGGGGCACCCCAACCGGCCGATCATGTTCGCGTCGACCTCCAAGATCACCTTCGCCGGCGCCGGTGTCGCCTTCCTCGCGGCGTCGAAGGCGAACGTCGACTGGTACCTCGGCCACCAGCAGTTCGCATCGATCGGGCCGGACAAGGTCAACCAGCTGCGGCACGTCCAGTTCTTCGGCACGGCCGACGGCGTGCGCGAGCACATGAAGCGTCACCGCGAGATCCTCGGGCCGAAGTTCGCAGCCGTCGACGAGGCGCTCACCTCGGCTCTCGACGGTCGCGAGGTCGCGACGTGGTCGAAGCCGTCCGGTGGCTACTTCGTCAACCTCGACGTCCTCGACGGGACGGCCTCGCGTGTCGTCGAGCTGGCCAGGGGCGCGGGCATCTCGCTCACCCCGGCCGGCGCGTCGTACCCGCACGGCAAGGACCCGCGCGACCGCAACATCCGCCTCGCGCCGTCCTTCCCCGTGCTCGAGGAGGTCGAGACCGCGATGGCCGGTGTCGCGACCTGCGTGCTCCTCGCGGCCGCCGAAAAGCTGGCGGGCGTGCAAGGCTGAGGTCATGAGCGACCAGCCTGGAACCGAGAGCTTCGACAACGACCTGGGCTCGATGAGCCTCGACGACGGCGTCGACGCCGGGGGCGGCCAGCCCGACCTGCTCGACTCGAGCGAGGGCGACAACCTCCCCGTGTCGCCGCCCGACCTGCAGCCGCGCAACACCGAGTGGGGCACCACCGCTGAGGAGCAGGCGCAGGACGAGACGATCGACCAGCGCATCGCCCAGGAGGAGCCGGACCCCAACTCCGCCTACGGCGCCCCGGACAACGAGTCCGGCCTCGACGGCGAGGCACCCGTGGGCGGCGACGACCCCGACGCGATCCCGGCCGAGGACGACTTCCTCGGCGAGCCCAGCACCGACGTCGACGGCGGGTCGCTGACCAGCCCCGACCAGGGCACGGGTCCGGACGACGAGGGCACCCTCGTCGGCGACGAGGGGTTCGCTTCTGGCGAGCCCGGCTCGACGGAGGGCGAGACGGCCGAGGAGTCGGGCATGCGCATCGTCGAGGAGTGAGCGAGGACTCGTCCGGGCCGGGTAGCTCGCTCGCTGCCGCCAACGACAGCGTGGATGGCGCCCAGCGCGACAGCCTGCGCGGCAGCGAGCGCGACACCGCCACCCTGCCCAAGGCCCACCTGCACCTGCACTTCACCGGCTCGATGCGCGTCACCACCGTGCGCGAGATGTCGGAGTCGCACGGGATGCGGCTGCCGTCCGCCCTGGGCGCCGACTGGCCGGTGACGTTCGAGACGCGGGACGAGCGTGGGTGGTTCCGCTTCCAGAGCCTCTACGACGCCGCCCGTCACTGCGTGCGCGGCGAGGCCGACATGCGGCGGATCGTGCGCGAGGCCGCCCACGACGACGCGGCCGAGGGCTCCCGCTGGCTCGAGCTGCAGGTCGACCCGACCTCGTACGCGCCGTTTGTCGGTGGCATCACGCCGGCGCTCGAGATCGTGCTCGACGAGGCCGCCGCGGTGTCGCGGGAGCCGGGTGCCGCGCAGGTCGGCGTCATCGTCGCGGCGTCCCGGATGCGCCACGAGCTCGAGGCGCGCACCCTGGCTCGCCTGGCGGCCCGGTATGCCGGCGAGGGGCCGGGTGCCGTCGTCGGCTTCGGCCTGAGCAACGACGAGCGGCGCGGCGAGACCGAGGCGTTCGCGCCGGCCTTCGCCATCGCCCGACGGGCCGGGCTCGCGCTCGTGCCGCACGCCGGCGAGCTGCTCGGGCCCGATGCGGTGGAGCGGACCCTGAGCTCGTTGGCTCCGGACCGGCTGGGCCACGGCGTCCGCTCGGTCGAGGACCCCCGCACCCTGGACCGCGTCGTCGAGGACGGTGTCGCGCTCGAGGTGTGCCCGGGGAGCAACATCTCGCTCGGTGTCTACGACGACCTCGACGACGTGCCCCTGCGGCGGCTCGTCCATGCCGGGGCGACCGTGGCGTTGGGAGCCGACGACCCGCTGATCTTCGGGTCGAGGCTGCAGGCGCAGTACGAGGTCGCGCGACTGCTCGAGTTCTCCGACGCCGAGCTCGCCGACCTCGCCCGGGCCTCGCTGCGGGCGTCGCGCGCCCCGGCGGAGGTGCGCGAGACGGCATACGCCGACATCGACGCGTGGCTCGCGGGCGACAACGCCTGACGCAGCGGCCCCCGAAGCGGGGCTGCCGGCACCTAGGTTGGGGCCATGGAAGCACGTCACGCAGGGCACGGGGGCGCGACGTCAGCCACGATCCGATCGGGGTCGACCGCACTCCTCGGGTGGTTCGGCGGGCAGGTACTGGCGGCAACCTTCGGGTTGGCAGCGCGCATGCGCGGCACCCGGGCCCTGCACGCGGTCGGGTTCTGCGGCACCGGCCTGCTGACCGTCCGTCCCGGCGCCCGCAGCGGTGTGGTGCTGCTCGACGACCCCGGCCCGCACCCCTGTCTCGTGCGGTGGTCACGCGCCACCGGCATGCGGGATGGCCCGGACATCGAGGGACTCGCCGTCCGGCTGGAGGGGCCAGCGTCCGGCGACGTGCTCGTCGCCTCGACCGGTACCGGGGTCCTGACCCGGCACCTGCTCACCGTCCGCCGTCGTCAGGACCACGGCCCCCTCACCACCCTGCTCCCGCTGAGCACCCCGTCGGGCCCACTGCTCCTGCGCTTCGACCCCCTGACGGACACGGCCGACCCGCCCTCGTCCTACCGGCTCCTCGTGGCGGCGCCGGGCCGACCGTGGCACGAGCGAGGCCGGCTCGACATCACCTGGACCAACGAGGACTGCACGCGACGACACCACCCCGTCGGGCACCCTCCCGCCGGGGCGTGGACACACCCGTTGTGGGCACGGCTGCGCGAACCCTCATATGCCGCCTCCCAGCAGGTTCGCGCCGACCCGGAGGAGCCGCGTCGTGGCTGAGCCGACGCCCACGACGGAGGAGCATCCCGACCGGTGGCTCGTCGTCAACGGTCGGCGCTGGCGGCGCCAGGACCCGGACCTGCCTCCCGAGGTCGCCGAGCGACTCCTCTCCCACCTGGGCCGTGGCCGCTCGGGTGTGCGCGCGGCCACCCGGGCCGGTGAGGACCCGGCCCGCTCTCGTCGTCGGGTGGACCTCGCCAAGCACGGCCTGGGCGAGCGTGGCACTGCGTGGTGGGAGCAGGACGCCCCGGAGCGGCGTCGTCGCTGGGAGGAGGCGTTGACCGACCTTGACCGGCTCGACGACTGATCGCGACCGCCGTCCGGACGACGACTCTCCGATGAGGCTGCTCCTGCTCGCCGACACGCACGTGCCCGCCCGCGCCCGGGACCTGCCGGCGCAGGTGTGGCGCGCCGTGGATGCCGCCGACGTCGTGATCCACGCCGGCGACTGGATGAGCCCCGCCCTGCTCGACGCCCTCGAGGCGAGAGCGGACAGGCTCGTCGGCGTGTGGGGCAACAACGACGGACCCGAGCTGCGCCGCCGCCTGCCCGAGGTGGCCCGGGTCGAGCTGGGCGGTCTGGTCTGGGGTGTCGTCCACGAGACCGGCGCAAAGGCCGGGCGCGAGGAGCGCATGCGCGCGGCACACCCCGATCTCGACGTGCTCGTCTTCGGGCACAGTCACATCCCGTGGGACACCGAGCACGAGGGGCTGCGCCTTCTCAACCCCGGCTCCCCCACCGACCGGCGCCGACAGCCGCACTGCACCTACCTGACGTGCACGGTGGGCGGGGGCGCCATCACCGACCTCGTGCTGCACGAGCTGCCGCCCCGGACGCGTCGTCGCTAACCGGCGAGGAAGTCCAGTCGGACGCTGCGCTCGTGGTTGTCGACGTTGAGGTCGACCAGGCAGATGCTCTGCCACGTGCCCAGAGCGAGCCGGCCGCCCTCGACGGGGACGCTCGCATACGGCGGCACGAGAGCCGGCATGACGTGCGACCGGCCGTGGCCCGGGGTGCCGTGCCGGTGTCGCCACCGATCGTCGGCGGGCAGCAGGTCGGCCAAGGCGCGGAGCAGGTCGTCGTCCGAGCCCGCGCCGGTCTCGATGATCGCGATACCGGCAGTGGCGTGCGGGACGAAGACGTGCAGCAGCCCGTCGCCGAGCTCCCGCACGAAGTCAGCGCACTCGTCGGTGAGGTCGAGGACGACGTCCTCGCCACCGGTCCGCACCTGCAGCGTGTGGGTCCGCATGCTCGGTCCTCTCAGAGCTCGTGGCCGACGAAGACCGGCTCGTTGACGAGCGTGACGCCGAAGCGGTCGTGGACACCGTCGCGCACCTGCCGGGCCAGCGCGGCCACGTCGGCAGCGGTCGCGGAGCCCCGGTTCGTCACCGCGAGCGTGTGCTTGGTCGACAGCGCCGCAGGACCGGGCATCCCGAACCCCTTGCCGAAGCCGGCCTTGTCGATGAGCCATGCGGCGCTCGTCTTGACCCCGCCACTCGCGTCGGCGAACCGGGGCGGGGTGAGTCCGTCGTCCCCGAGCTCCGCGCGCACGCGGTCGGCGAGCTGGTCGAAGCGCTCCGCCGACATGATCGGGTTGGTGAAGAACGACCCGCAGCTCCACGTGTCGTGGTCCGCCGCGTCGAGCACCATCCCGCGCCGTCGACGCTGCTCGAGCACCCCGTCACGCGCCTCGGCGAGCGGCACTCGCGCACCGACCTCGACGCCGAGCCCCTTGGCGAGGTCGGCATAGGCGATCGGCTGCGACAGGTCGGCCACCCTGAGCTGGAACGTCACGTCCAGGACGACGTAGTTCGAGCTCGCCTTGAAGAGCGAGTGGCGGTAGGTGAACCGGCACTGGTCGGCCGTCATGGTCCTCACCTCCTGGGTCCCTCGGTCCCAGACCCGCACGCGGGCGATGGTCTGGGAGACCTCTTGCCCGTAGGCGCCGACGTTCTGCACCGGAGTCGCTCCCGAAGAACCGGGTATGCCGGACAGCGCCTCGATCCCGGACCAGCCCTCCGCGACCGCCCGGCTCACGACGTCGTCCCAGACCTCACCGGCGGCAACACGGATCATCGCGCCACCGCACATGTCGTCGGACTCGACCTCGATGCCGGATGTCGCGATCTTGACCACGGTGCCCGCGAAGCCGGAGTCGGCGACGACGAGGTTGGAGCCACCGCCCAGGACGAGCAGCGGCTCGTCGGCGTCGTCGACCTCACGGACGGTGTCGACGATCTCGTCGATCGTCTCGGCGACGACGAGGCGATCGGCGGGGCCGCCCACCCGCATCGTCGTGTGCTCGGCGAGCGGGGCGTCGTGGGTCTCCTGCATCAGTCGAGCTGGACGGCCGCGACGCAGCGGCCGAGGACCTTGTCGCCGGCCGCGGTCACGGTGACGTCGACGACGGCCCGACGCGACTCGGGGTCTACGCTCTTGACGGTGCCGGTGATGACGACGTCAGCTCCACCGCTCGGCACGACCACGGGCTTGGTGAAGCGGGTGCCGAACTCGACGACGCGCCCGGCGTCGCCCACCCACTCGGAGACGGCCGAGCCGGCGGCACCCATCGTCCACATGCCGTGGGCGATGACGTCGGGGAGTCCGACCGACCTCGCGAAGTCCTCGTCCTGGTGGATCGGGTTCTGGTCGCCGGAGGCGTTGGCGTAGGCCACGAGCATCTCGCGGGTCACGAGCACGGACTGCGGTCCGAAGACGTCGCCGGCCTGGGTCTCGGCTGCGGTGCGGATGCTCATGCGTCCTCGCCTCCTCGCACGACGATGGTGGACGTGGACGTGCAGACCGGCTCTCCGGCTGCAGCGAGCTCGGTGCGGGTCGTGATCATCGAGTGACCGCCGGCCGAGCGGATCGAGTCGACGGTGAGCTCGCCGAGGATCTCGTCGCCCGCGGTGATGGGGCGGTGGTGGACGAAGCGCTGCTCACCGTGGACGACGCGGCTGTAGTCGATGCCCGAGTCGGGGTCCTTGACGTACTCGGCGTCGCAGCGCTGCGCGATCGTCACGGCGAACGTCGGCGGAGCGATGACGTCGCCATAACCCGCGGCTCGCGCCGCGTCCGCGTCGTGGTGGACCGGGTCGTCCGAGCCGACCGCGGCGGCGAAGGCGGCGATCTCGGCGGCGGTCACGGCATACGGACCGCTCGGTGGATAGGACCGACCCTGGAAGTCTGCGTTCACGGGCATGCGGACACTCTAGGCAACGCGCAGTCGCAGCCGGAACGGCGAAGCCGCCCTCCACATGACGTGGGGGCGGCTTCGGCCGATCGAGACGCTGGGGTCAGCGGGTCTCGCGGTGCTCGGTGTGCTTCTTGCAGCGGGGGCAGAACTTCGCCAGCTCGAGACGGTCGGGGTCGTTCCGACGGTTCTTCTTGGTGATGTAGTTGCGCTCCTTGCACTCCGTGCACGCCATGGTGATCTTGGGGCGGACGTCAGTGGCCTTGGCCATCGGGGCAACCTGCTCTCGGGAAACGTTGATCGTGTGTGAAGTGTGTCAGCGTGCCGCGCCAAGGGACTTGCGCGCGACGCCAGCACAACAGAATACGCGAGGACGGGTATTCCCCGAAATCGCCTTGAGTAGCGGGAGCGGGGCTCGATCCCGCGACCTCACGATTATGAGTCGTGCGCTCTAACCAGCTGAGCTACCCCGCCTTGGGGGTCGAGGGCCGGCACGCGAGGTGCTGGCCCGGACCAGAGCCCCCTGTCGGAATCGAACCGACGACCTTTTCCTTACCATGGAAACGCTCTACCGACTGAGCTAAGGGGGCCGATCAGGCACCGGGTCAGACCCGGGCTGAGTGCGTCGGGAATGCTACACGGACACCCGCGCGCGGACGAAATCCGTCCCCGGGAGGCCCAGCGGGAGCCGGTTTTCGTCCGGCCAGCGTCCGCTCCCGGTCAGCCCGGGAGGCTGATGACGGTCATGCCGGCAGACGTCGCCGGACGGTCCATCGCCGCGAGCGCCGCACCGGCCCCGTCCAGCGGGATGACGTCGCCGACGAGGAGGTCGGGCCGCAGCGTGCCGTCCTCGACGAGCGCAAGCATGGCGGGGTACTCGTGGGCCGCCATCCCGTGCGAGCCGTAGAGCTCCAGCTCGTGCGCGACCACCCGGTCCATCGGCAGCGGCGGCGTCGACGACGAGCCGAGCAGCAGCCCGACCTGGACGTGCCGGCCGCGGCGCCGCAGGCACGCGACCGACGCGACCGCGGTGGCCGGTGCTCCGAGGGCGTCGACCGACACGTGCGCCCCTCCCCCGGTCAGCTCACGGATGGTGGCGGCGGGATCGGGGTCCTTGCTCGCATCGACCACGTGCGCCGCGCCCAGCTCGCGGGCGCGCGCCAATGCGGCCTCGCTGACGTCGACCGCGACGACGGTGGCGCCCAGGGCCGCACCGATCATCACCGCAGAGAGCCCGACGCCTCCGCACCCGTGGACGGCCAGGACCTGCCCTGCCTCGAGACGGCCGTGCGCGGTGATCGCCCGGAACGCCGTGGCGAACCGGCACCCGAGGGACGCGGCCGTGACGAAGTCGACCGAGTCCGGCAGCGCGACCAGGTTGACGTCAGCGGCGCTGATCGCGACCCGCTCGGCGAAGGACCCCGGGCCGGTGAACCCTGGCTGGGTCTGGTCAGGACACACCTGCGCCTCACCGGCGAGGCACCACTCGCACACCCCGCAGCCGCAGACGAACGGCACGGTGACCCGGTCCCCGACCCGCCAGCGCGTGACGTCGGCACCGACCTCGGCGACCGTCCCGGCCAGCTCGTGACCGGGGACGTGCGGCAGGTCAACCGGGTCGTGGCCCTTCCAGGCGTGCCAGTCGGAACGGCACACCCCGGTGGCCCGCACGGCGATGACGGCGCCGTCCCTCGCGCAGGTCGGCTCCGGCACCTCGCCGACGGTCGGCAGCTCTCCGTATGCCGTGTGGACCACGGCCCTCACGTCGTCACCCTGCGCTCGGATCCCGTTCGCTTCGCCATGCCCCCAGTCTCCCCCGCGGTGTCGGACCCGGCGCGAGGCCCCACCCGGGCCGGGGCGGAGCCCCACCCGGGCGTGCGCAGAGCCCCAGCCGGGCCGGGGCGGAGCCCCACCTAGGCTGAGGGCATGAGCGAAGACGACCGCGTCGCCACCTTCTGGGAGCTGGCGCGTGTGCACGCCAAGCTCAACGTCTCCTCGCCGTACTTCGGCCCGACGCCGCTGGACTCCGTGCCCCCGCCGGCGTGGTCGTTCGGCGCCAGCGAGTCGCAGGCCGACGAGCTGCTCGACCTCGTCCTCGCCGGCACGAAGACGGCCACCGCCAGCGCCCTCTGGGACTACGAGGCCGATGACGAGAAGGTGCCCGAGAAGGGCGAGCTGAGCATCGTCCTCGACGGCTCCGGCATGCCCCGGGCCCTCATCGAGACCACCGACGTCGAGGTCGTGCCGTTCGACCAGGTCGGCGAGGAGCACGCCCGGCTCGAGGGCGAGGGCGACCGGTCACTCGCCACGTGGCGCGAGGTG
Source organism: Knoellia locipacati (assembly GCF_044791685.1). Taxonomy (GTDB): domain Bacteria; phylum Actinomycetota; class Actinomycetes; order Actinomycetales; family Dermatophilaceae; genus Knoellia; species Knoellia locipacati_A. The sequence goes on along the minus strand of NZ_CP087730.1, from coordinate 2,587,866 downwards.
CACCAGCGCTTCTTCACGGAGCACGCCACGCACGAGCACGGCTTCTCGCCGGACATGCCGGTCGTGTGCGAGCGGTTCCGCGTCCTCTACGCCGACGTCTGACCGAGCCCGGCCCCGCTCAGGACAGCCCGTCGAGGGTGGACCGCGCCTCGACGAGCGACGGCCCGTACCAGGTGATGAGGCGACCGTTGACGAGCCGGGTGGCCGTGCGCGAGAACGCCTCCGGCCCGTCGTCCGCGGTGAACACGTACGGCTCGTCGGGCAGCAGCACGAGGTCGGCGCCCGCCGCGTCGAGCCGGTCCACGTCGACGTGTGGGTAGCGGCCGGGCTCACCGGCGGTGACGACCTCGAACCCGACGCGGGCGAGCAGGTCGGCGGTGAACGTCGGGTGCCCGACGACCATCCACGGGTCGCGCCAGATCGGCACGACGACCGTGGCGCGTGGCGCCGGCACCTCCCCTGCCCAGAGCCGGTCGGCCTCGGCCAGCCAGGCCGGCTCGTCCCACCCGCAGGCGTCGAGCAACAGCCGCCGCATCGAGGCCAGCGACTGCGGCACGGTCTCGATCTCGGTGACCCAGACCGGTATGCCGTCCGCGCGCAGCCGCTGCACGTCGAGCTCGCGGTTCTCCTCCTTGTTGGCGATGACGAGGTCCGGCTGGAGCACGGCGATCGCCGCCCGGTCGGGGTTCTTCGTGCCGCGCACCCGGGGCACGTCGAGGTCGGCCGGATGCGTGCACCAGTCGGTGGCGCCGACGAGGGCGCCGGGCGCGGTCGCGGCCACCGCCTCGGTGAGGGAGGGCACGAGCGAGACCACACGGCATACGGGGGTGTCGGGCAGGACCACGTCGTGACCGAGGTCGTCGCGCAGCGTGCGGGTCATGCGCTCAGGCACGGCCGACGGCGAGGAACATCGAGAACGTCCCCCGACCCTGGTGGTCGCCGCCGAGCTCCTTCTCGACGGAACCGGCGTCCGAGACCACGACATCGCGGAACCCGTTGTCGCGCAAGCGTTCCGCGAAGGCGTCGCGGTCGAACCCGTCGTGCCCCGTGAAGTCGTCGTGGTGGGCGTGGAAGGCACCGGCCCGGTCGTCGTCGAGCTCGACGACGGCCAGCCAGCCGCCGGGGACGAGGATCGAGCGGACCCGCTCGAGGAGGAGGTCGACCTCGCCCACGTGGTGCAGCGCGAGCTGGGCCCACACGCCGTCGAAGCGCTCGTCCGGCAGCGGGTCGGCGACGAGGTCGAGGCGCTGGGCGGTGAGCCGGTCGGCGACCCCCGCCTCGACGATGTTGTCGCTGGCGACCTCGACCATCCCCGGTGACGCGTCGGTGACGAGCACCGAGCCCACGTCGTCGGCCAGGGCGAGGCTGAGACGGCCGGTGCCGCCGCCGATCTCGAGCACCCGCTCGGTTCCGGTCAGCGCGAGCGCCTCACGGAGCAGGGCCGCGGTGGCGTGGGCGCGCTCGATCTTGGCGGGGTCGTCGTCCCAGGTGCGGGCGACCTCGTCGAAGTGGGCGTGGCCGGGGCGGTGCTCGTGCTCGCTGCTCATGCCGTCACCCTGTCACGTCGGGGTGGGTCAGCCCACGGCCGCGCGGACGGCGTCGCCGATGCCGCGCAGCGCCCGCATGACCTCGTCGCGGCCGTTGCCGGGAGGGTCCTCGGTCCAGTTCGCCAGCACGGCGTATGCCGTGGCTCGCCCGCCGCTGTCGACGACCCCGACGTCGGCGCGCACCCCGAGGTTGGTGCCGGTCTTGTTGACGATGACCGGCCCGGCCGGCTCCTCGGCGTGCGACAGCGGGTCCTGGTGCCAGGCGGAGGCCACCATCGAGAGATCCATGCCGGGGGCGAGCCAGCCGAGGACGGTCTCGCCGACCGAGCCGGACGTCGACCGCTCGGTCCAGAGCCGCGCGAGGACGTCGACGAGGTCGGCGGCGCAGCCGAGGCTGAGGTGAGGCGGGTCGTCCGGACCGCGCAGCCCACGGACGACGTCGACGAGGTCGGACCCGCGAGGCGCCCACTCCCCGGCCCGGGCGCGGACCGCGTCGAGGCCGAGCAGGTCGATGAGGACGTTGGTGGCGAGGTTGTCGCTCACCGCGCCCACGAGCCGGGCGACGTCGACGAGTGGCAGGACATCGGTCATGAGGTGCTGCCACAGGCCGGAGTCCGCGACCGGGGCGACGGCGCGGCGGTCGAGCGGCTGGTCGGGAGCGAGCTCGCCCGAGCGGAGCCGCTCGGCGAGCTCGACGAGGACGAAGACCTTGCCCACGCTCGCCGTCGAGAGCAGACGGTCCGGCGCGTGGGAGGCGAGCACCTCGCCGCTGCCGAGGTCGACGACCGAGACGGACCAGTCGACGCCCGGCAGCAGCGCGAGGCCCATGTCCATGTCAGCGGTGCGCGCGGCAGCGGCTCAGCGCGGGGCCATCCGGAGGGCGCCGTCCATGCGGATCGTCTCGCCGTTGAGGTAGTCGTTGTCGACGATCGCGAGCGCGAGTTTGGCGTACTCGGCCGGCATGGCGAGGCGCTGCGGGAACGGCACACCGGCGGCGAGGCCCGCCCGGAACTCGTCGGAGACGGTCGCGAGCATCGGGGTCTCGACGATGCCGGGGGCGATGGTGCAGACCCGGATGCCGTACTGGGCGAGGTCGCGGGCCGCCGGCAGCGTGAGCCCGACGATGCCGCCCTTGGAGGAGCTGTAGGCGGCCTGGCCCACCTGGCCGTCGTAGGCGGCGATGCTCGCGGTGTTGACGATGACGCCACGCTGGCCGTGCTCGTCGGGCTCGGTCTGCGCGATCGCCTCGGAGGCGACGGCGAGGACGGTGAACGAGCCGACGAGGTTGATCTCGACGACCTTGCGGTAGAGCGAGAGGTCGTGCACGCCCTTCTTGCCGAGGATGCGCGCGCTCGGGCCGATGCCGGCGCAGTTGACGACGACCCGCAGCGGGGACGCGGTGTCGGCGGCGGCCTGGGCCACTCCGGCGCGCACCTGCTCCTCGTCGGTGACGTCGGTCGCGACGTAGGTGACGCCGTCGACCTGCGGGGCCTGCTCGATGCTCTCGGCGAGGTCGAAGGCGTGGACGTGGGCGCCCTGGGCGGCGAGGGCGGCGGCCGTCGCGGCACCGAGGCCGGAGGCGCCGCCGGTGACGATGGCGGAGGTCTGGGCGATCTGCATGGTCGTCATCCTGTCACTGGGCGGCTGGAGCCACCCAACCCGCGGCACCGCCTCCCCTTTTCCGGCGATCAGGAAAACGGAGGGTTCAGCCGGGGACGGTTCCGGGCCGGACACCGCCCGTCCGTGATCAGCCGGAAAAGGTGGTGACGTGCTCGCGCAGGATCCGCATGACGAGCGCGTGGTCGTCGAGCTGCGGCAGACCCGAGATGCCCATCCACCCCACCACCCCGGCCGACGCGACGCGCAGGGGGACCGCGCCTCCGTGTGCCGCGTACTCGGACTCCGGCAGCAGGAACTTCCCCTGCAGCGTCGTCCCCGCATCCCGGCACACCTGCCCCATGTAGAGCGAGGAGTGCTCGAACCGCATGACGACCCGGCCCTTGCGGCGCAGCCACTCGTCGTTGTCGAGCGAGGAGCCGGGGAGCGCGGCGTGGAAGAGCTGGTGCTCCCCACGCCAGATCCCCACGACGACCGGCAGCTGGTCGGCCCACGCCGCGTCGGCGGCCGCTCGCCCGAGGTCGTAGGCGACCTTCTCGGTGAGCTCGGAGAGGATGGTCTCGTGCTCCTCACGGGCGAGCTCGTGGAGGCTGGGCCAGTCGTCCGATGCTGATGACACGGTGTTCCTCCCGTCGGGCAGGTCCGGCGAGCGCCCGACCCTCGCGGAGCGTATCGACCGGCCCTCCTCACCGGCAACGACCCAGGGCCTGCGGGGGCGGCTCCTGAGACGAACGGGCCGTCGAGGTACCCGTCGGCCCGCGGAGCACGTAGCCTTGTGGTGCGCCCCGTCGTTCGGCGAGGGCGCTCAGCGACAAGGGGCCGGGGTCTCATCCCCCGCTACGCGTTCGCCTTCGAGCCGGTATGCCGTGCATCCGGCTCGGTGACCGCGTTGCCCCAGCACGGTGGTCCGGCGCCGATCCGCGCCCTGGCCGTGCCTGACTCAGGAGAAGGTTTCCGCTTGGCCCAGCGACCTCAGCGACGTGGCGGCTCATCCCGCACGCAGTCGCGCACGCCGTCACGCGACCGTCGACACCCGCGGGGCGGCGACGGCGAGGGCATCATCCCCGTGCTGGCCAAGGCCGTGCGCCAGGTCGAGGCCTCCGCGCAGCGCGGCAAGGTGCGCCCGCGGGAGCGGACGGCATACCAGGTCGTCGCCCTGCTGGTCCGCGAGGAGCGCACCCGGGTCAGGGCCGACACCACCATCTCCGAGGGTGAGCGGACCGCGATGATGACCCGGCTCGACGGGATCGCGACGATCCTCGCCAAGACCGCGGCCCGTGACACCTCGCTGCTGCAGCTGCTCGCGGACGGCGCCGCCGTGTCGCCTGCCGCAGCCAGCCTGCGCAACGACATGCTCACGGCCGCAGGGCGCGAGCCCGACCCGGAGCCCGAGGAGGCGCCCGAGCCGGAGACGACCGGTCCGGCCCCCGCGAACCGCAGCGTGGTCCCGCAGACGGTCATCGCGCGACAGCTGGCCAACCCCTTCCTCGCGCCCGACTTCTCGATCGCGCACGCCCCGCGACCGACGACGAACCGGCTCGCCGGATGGGAGCTGCTGAGCCCGCTGTTCCGGTCGTTCGAGTACGGCGGCGACGCCACCTCGATGCCCCTGCCTGAGCCCTCGAACGTCGTGCACGGCATCAAGGACCTCGAGCTCATGCACCACCAGGGCCAGGTCGTCGCAGCGGCTGCCGAGGGTCACCGCACCTTCCTGCTCGCCGACGAGCCGGGTCTCGGCAAGACGGCGCAGGCGCTGCTCGCGGCCGACGCGGCGCACGCCTTCCCGCTGCTCGTCGTCGTCCCCAACGTCGTCAAGGCGAACTGGGCGCACGAGGCCGAGCTGTGGACCCCGCGCCGGACAGCGACGGTCGTGCACGGCGACGGTGACACCGTCGACGGGTTCGCCGACATCGTCATCGTCAACTACGAGATCCTCGACCGCCACGTCGGCTGGCTGGGCAGCCACGGCTTCCGCGGGATGGTCGTGGACGAGGCGCACTTCATCAAGAACAAGACGTCGCAGCGCTCGCAGAACGTCCTCGCGCTGGCGGAGCGCATCCGCGAGCGCATCCCCAACGCGCTGTTCATGGCGCTCACGGGGACGCCGCTCATCAACGACATCGAGGACTTCCGGGCGATCTGGCAGTTCCTCGGGTGGATCGACGACAAGCAGCCGCGGCCGGCGCTCATGGCGGCGCTCGAGTCGAAGGGGCTGGCGCCGTCCGACCACGGGTTCTACGGGGCCGCACGCAACACCGTCATCGACATGGGAATCGTGCGCCGGCGCAAGGTTGACGTGGCCTCGGACATCCCGGCTCGTCGCGTCGCAGACCTGCCGGTCGAGCTCGACGACGCCGTCGGCCGGTCCATCCGGGCCGCCGAGGCCGAGCTCGCCGCTCGGCTGGTCGAGCGCTACCGCTACACGATCGCGACCCGCAAGGAGTCGGGGGCGGTCACCGGTGGCGCGGTCTCGGGCAGCGACGGCACGGACGGGATCGACCACGACCTCGTCCGCCGGGTCGCGGCGGCCGAGCTCAAGAACACCGGCACGGGCTCGGGCGACAAGGGCGACAACGTCTTCACGCTCATGCGCCGGATCGGTCAGGCCAAGGCCGGGCTCGCCGCCGACTACGCCGCCCAGCTGGCCCGCAACGTCGGCAAGGTCGTCTTCTTCGCCAAGCACATCGACGTCATGGACGTGGCCGAGGCGACGTTCGAGAAGCGGGGCATCGGCTACGCGTCGATTCGCGGCGACCAGAGCCCGAAGTCGCGCAAGGAGAACATCGAGGCGTTCCTCACCGACCCCGCCGTCGAGGTGATCGTCTGCTCGCTCAGCGCTGCCGGCGTCGGGATCAACCTCCAGGTCTCGTCGAACGTCGTGCTCGCTGAGCTGTCGTGGACGTCGGCCGAGCAGACGCAGGCCATCGACCGCGTGCACCGGATCGGGCAGACCGAGCCGGTCACGGCGTGGCGGATCATCGCCGCTCAGACGATCGACTCACGGCTCGCCCAGCTCATCGACGACAAGGCCGGCCTGGCCGCGCGGGCGCTCGACGGGTCCGACGAGGAGGTCGGCTCGTCGGCGGACGTGCAGCTCGAGGCGCTGGTGTCGCTGCTCACCGACGCCCTTGAGTCGGGTGCGCTGGAGCCGGAAGGGCTGACGCCGGACGATCTCGAGTCGGATGGGCTGACGCCGGACGCGCTGGACCCGGTCGGGGCGGACCCGCTCGGGGCGGACGTACCATCCGACGGCGGGCTGCGCTCCGCGGACTGACGCAGTTACCGCCATGTCCGTTCAGAGTGCGGTCAGTGGTGCGCCTTCAGGTCGTAGACGAAGTGGACCCCGGCCTCGAGTTTGCCGTCGGCCTGCTGCGGCCGGTACTCGAAGTCGACCTTGCCGAACTCGAGCACGACGATCTCGGTCGTGTCGTCGGCCTCGGCGCTGAGGCTCGTCGAGACGCCCGTGACGACGACATCCTTCATCGTGATGAGGAGGTAGTCCTGCTGCCCCGCGCCGGCCTTGCGCACGGAGATGGCCGCGTCGGCGATGTGCTGCCCGGTCGCGCACGCGGTCATCAGCGCCGGCGAGGCCCTGTCGATCCGGTGCGTGAAGGTGAAGTCGTGGAAGGTCGGCCGGCCCGCCCGCGCGATGCCGGCGCCTCCTCCACGACCCGGCGTCGCGGCCCGGGACAGACCCCACGACCACGACAGTGCCTCGATCTCGTCCTTGTGCTGGGCATCGCGCGACTCACCCTTGATGGTGCCGACGCGGGCGAAGATCGACATGGCCATGTGGCGCTCCCTCCCTGTGCCTGCACGGCCCACCTTGGCCGACCTCTTCAAGGTCGACCTGTCGCGCCCCACTGTCAACCCCTGACCTGCGGCGTTCGCCACAGCGGCGGAGAAGGCGCATACTTCAGGGACATGGTCCCGTCATCAGCACACCCGCGTCCGCGTCACGCCAACAGCCCGTTCGCTGCCCGGTCCGAGCCGGAGGTCGAGTTGTTCGCGGTCAATGATCGCGTCTGCCACGACTCCCATGGCCTGGGTCGAGTCGTGGGTGTCGACGCGAGTGGGGTGACGGTCGACTTCACGAACAAGACGGTGCGGGTCGAGACGCCGTTCCGCAAGATGACCAAGCTCTGACCGCTGTCCGGGTCTGTTGACCTCGGCCGTCACCGACCCTGCTGGTCGACCAGCGGGACCTTGGACCCAGGTGCGGGCTCGTGCTGCAGGCCTAACCTCCTCGTACGAGTGAGGAGACTCCGTTGCCCCGACAGCCCCAGCCGATGTGCCCGATCCGCCTCGGCGAACCCTGCAGCCTCTGCTTCCCCGGCGCCGACGGACCGCAGAACTGCGGCTTGGTCTACCTCGTCCAGTCGGACCCGGAGCTCCAAGAGCTGCTCAGCGAGAAGCGTGCCGAGCGCAGGTCCGCCCCCGCCAGGGCCACGCGTCCTGCCGGGACCACCGCGGAGCCCTCGCCGCCGGCACCTGAGCACATCTGAGCACGCAGGAGCCCCCTGAACCGGCCCTCCGTCGGATGTGGTCCCGCGTCACCGTCATGGTGCCCACGTGGTGAGTCCCATGATGACTCTGTTCACAGGGCGCGGGACCGCGGACAGTGCCAAGCGTGCGCGACGACGGCGGCCCGGCGGTGGAGGACAAACCCCCACCTGCCGCGGTGATCAGGATCCTCAACCCGATCCTGAGGACCGTGCTGAGGTCGCCGGCTCACCGTGCCTTCAGCAAGGACCTCATGCTGCTGCACGTGACGGGCCGTAGGACCGGACGCGTGTATGTCGTCCCCGTGGGGCGCCACGAGCACCACGGCGGCCTGGTGGCCTCTGCCGGGGGCAGCTGGAGGCGCAACCTCAGGAACGGCGCCGACTGCGACGTGACCCTGGACGGGCGCCGTCGTCACGCCCGCGGCGTGCTGGTCGACGATCCCCACGAGGTGGCCGTCATCTTCTCCGACCTCCTCGCGGCCATGGGTCGCGACCGGGCCAACAGGCTGGGTCTGCAGCTCAACGTGGACCGCCTCCCCACCCTCGAAGAGCTCAGCGCAGCACTGGTGGACCGCAACGTCGTGCGGCTGACCCTGTCCTGACTTAGGCAGGCACGCTCACCTCGGCTGCTGCCGACGCGAGCGAGGTCTGCGGGTAGCGCTCGGGCTCGTCCTCGGGGAAGAGCGCGGTCGGCCCGTAGATCCAGTCGATCCACGCGTAGTCGTCGGTCTCACGAGCGGTGAGCACCGCGTTGCGTTGCAGCCGCTCCTGCCCGTCGAGGTGCCAGAGCTTGCCCCAGTCGCGTGCCGTCGTGAGGACGCGCCGGCAGTGCTCGGGACGAACCGCCTGGTATGCCGTGAGCGCACCGTCCCAGTCGACGCGGCCGATGCGGTCGGTCAGGCGGGCGGCGTGCTGCGACAGCACCCAGGCGTCCTCGATCGCCATGACCGCACCCTGCGCCATGTACTGCAACGGCGGGTGTGCGGCGTCTCCGAGGAGCGCGATCCGGCCGTGGACCCACGTCGAGATGGGGTCACGGTCGAACATCCGCCACCAGCGGTCCCGCCACATGTGGCGGAGCCCCTGCTGGACCTCCTCCGACGTGCGGGAGAACGCCGCGTCGAGCTCGTCGGGCGTGCCCCAGTCCTCCTGTCCTGCAATCGCTTTCGGCGACTCGAAGACGGCGACCTGGTTGAACATCGCGCCACCGCGCAGCGGGTACTGCACGAAGTGGCAGCCGGGCCCGACGTGGACGACGACGTCGGTCTCGGAGACGCCGTCCTCGCGCACCGCCCCGATCGGCACGGCGCCGCGGTAGGCGACGTAGGACGAGCTCACCGGCTCGTCGTCGGAGACGAGGCTGCGGGCCACGGAGTGCAGCCCGTCGGCCGCGACGACGAGTTCGGCGCGGTGGGTCGTGCCGTCGGCGAACGTCACCTCGGCGTGGTCGGTGCCGGTCGAGTAGGCCACTGCCGCAGCGTTGTTGACGAGCTCGACTCCCAGCCGGCAGGCCTCGCGCAGCAGCACGCCGTGCAGGTCGCTGCGGTGGATGACGACGTAGGGGAAGCCGTAGCGCTCCTCGAGGTCGCCAAGGTCGAGCCGGGTGAGCTCGCCACCGTCGACGGCGTCCTTCATGACCATCGACTGCGGCCGCACGCCGAGGGCGAGCACCTCGTCGAGCAGCCCGAGCTCGGCGAGGATCCGGGTGCAGTTGGGCGCGATCTGCAGACCTGCTCCCACCTCGCCGAACTCCGCCGCGCGCTCGAAGAGCCGCACGCGCACTCCCGCGCGGACGAGGCCGATGCCGGCGGCGAGCCCTCCGATGCCGCCACCGACGACGATGGCTCCCGCGTTCGGGTCAACAACGTTGCTGGTCATGGTCAACACTTCCTTGTGTCATGTGGTGTGTTCGGTCGTTCAGAGCCAGGCCGGCAGTGCCGGGGCGCGGTGGCCGTCGCGGGTCACGACGTCGTGGAACGGCCGACCCGCGAGGTATGCCGTGACCTCGGCGAGCGGTCCGCTCACCTCGGGCACGGCGTCGGGACCGCGCTTCGCGCGGATGTCGGCCTGGAGCGCCTCGAGGAAGTCACTCGGCAGGTCAGTGAAGGTGACGCCGGTTGCGAGGTCCACGGCGTGGACCATGACCTCGCGGGCCCGCATCCACGGGGTCTCGGTCGCGGGGACGGTGCGCCCCTGGGCCGTGCGGACCGGCGCTTCCCACTGGTCGGCGGAGAGTGCGTGGAACGAGGCCGCAAGCCGGTCGGCGGAGCGGTCGAACCACTCCCGGAGGTCGTCGAGCGAGCGAGCCGACCCGGCCTCGATGTCCTCGGCCCGCTGCTGCGGTGAGGAGTACATTGGGGTCTCGACGCCCGTCCGGGCCCAGGTCGCGAGGTTGCCGACCGCGTCGGCGTTCGCCGCGAGGTGAGCGACGACGTGGGCGCGGGTCCAGCCGTCGAGGGCGGACGGCATACGGACGGTCTTTTCGTCGAGGTCCGCGATGGCCTTGCGGCACAGGGCGGTGCCCTCGTCGACCCAGGCTCGGGAGCTCTCCAGGGGGTGGCTCATGTCAGGCCTGCTCCGCCTCGCGCACGACGTGGTTGACGAGCCGGCCGATGCCCTCGATCTCTGTGACGACGACCTCGCCGCCGGTGAGGTAGCGGGCAGGCTTGCGGGCGTGGCCCACTCCCCCGGGCGTGCCGGTGGCGATGACGTCGCCGGGGTTGAGGCGGATCATCGTCGAGACGTACTCGACGAGGGCGACGGGGTCGAAGAGGAGGTCGGCGGTGGAGTCCTTCTGCATGACCTCGTCGTCGACGGTGAGCGAGATGGCGAGGTCGGGGCGGACGCCGCCGGGCAGCTCGTCGGGGGTGACGAGGACCGGGCCGATGGGGGTGGTCGAGTCCCAGTTCTTGCCCTGGAGCCACTCGCGGGTGCGGAACTGCCAGTCGCGGGCGGTGACGTCGTTGAGGACGGTAAAGCCGGCGATCGCTTCCTCGGCCTCGGCGCCGCGGGCGCGGCGGACCGTGGAGCCGATGACGACGGCGAGCTCGGCCTCCCAGTCGAACTCCTCGGTCTCGGCGGGGCGCACGATGTCGTCGGTCGGTCCGACGAGGGCGTCGGCGAACTTGCTGAACAGGGTCGGGTGCTCGGGCAGGTCGCGGCCCATCTCGAGGATGTGGGTGCGGTAGTTGAGGCCGACGCAGACCACCTTGCCGGGGCGCTCGATGAGCTGGGCGAGCTCGGCGTCGTCGAGGGAGTGGCGGGGACCGTCGGCGGCGTCGACGACCTCGCGCCAGTCGGGCATCGCGAGCAGCTCACCGACGTCGGCGGCCCCGATCTCGACGTAGGCGTCGTCGTCGACCCGGACGGCGGTGGTGCCGGTCGGCAGGCGGAGGGTGGCGAGCTTCATGAGGAGGTTCCTTCGACGTGGGTGCGGTGGAGGTGGAGACGCTCGAAGATCGGGGCGTCGGAGAACTGGAAGAGGTCGAGCGCGCCCGAGTCGGAGTCGGAGGCGCTTGCTTCCGAGACCACTGAGAAGGGCTGCCACGACGGGACGACGAAGAGGTCGCCGCGGGTGACCGACCACGAGAACGACCCCACGGTGACGCGGCCGGAGCCGTCGAACACCTGGTAGACCGAGGATCCGGTCTCGCGGCGGGGCACGGTCTCGACGCCGGCGGCGACGCGGTGGAACTGCGTGCGGATCGTCGGGAGGACGTCGCCGGCGGTCGTGGGGTTGGTGTAACGGACGAGCGCGTGGCCGGGCTCGATCGTGCCGACGTGGCCCTCGCGCTCGAGGGCGAGTTGGTCGGCGAGGGCACGGTCGGTGTCCTCCCAGCGGTAGGCGAGCAGCGGGCTTGCCGCGGTGGCGCCCAGCTGTGAGACGGGCGCGAGACCCGGGTGGCCCCAGAGGCGCTGCGAGCGGGAGCGCTCGGGTGAGATGCGCTCGGCGTCGCTGATCGCGTCGCGACCGAAGTCGAAGAACTGGCTTTCGATGTCGAACTGGAACGGGATGTCGAGGCCGTCGATCCACGCCATCGGCGTCGTCGCCTGATTGTGGTGCGCGTGCCAGTTCATGCCGGCCTGCGGGAGGAAGTCGCCGCGGCGCATCGGCACCGGGTCGCCCTCGACGACGGTCCAGACGCCTTCGCCCTCGACGACGAAGCGGAACGCGTTCTGGGTGTGGCGGTGCTCGGGGGCGTCCTCGCCGGCGTTGAGGTACTGGATCGCGGCCCAGAGCGTGGGACTGGCATAGGGGCGACCGCCGAGGCTGGGGTTGGCGAGCGCGATGGCCCGGCGCTCGCCGCCGCGGCCGACGGGGACAATGTCGCCCGCCTTGCCGGCGAGCTCGATGAGCGTGGCCCACTCCCAGAGGTGTGGCTGCGCCTTGGACTTCGGCTCGTGCGGCATGAGGTCGCCGATCTCGGTCCAGAGCGGAACGAGCAGCTCCTTCTCGAAGCCGCGATAGAGGTCCTCGAGCTCGGGGGTGACCTTGGGCTGGCCGGGGGCGTCCTCGGCAGTGATGGTGACGGGCGACGCGACGCGCTGGTGCGCGGCTTGGTCGATGGTGTCGGTCATCTCGGGTTCTCCTTCGGGTGGGGAGGGTGAGAGGGAGGGTCAGTGGGCGGCGACGGGGACGCGCTCGGTGCGCGGCTCGGTCGTGTTGGCGCCCGCTCGCGGGCGGGTGGTCACCACGGCGGTGACGACGAGGAGGACGGCGGCGAGGGCGGCGGCCAGCGAGAAGGCGACGAAGTTGCTGCCGACTCCGAGCCCGGCGTCGAGCAGCGAGCCGCCGATGTAGGGCGCGGCGACCGCACCGATGCGCCCGATGCCGAGGACGAAGCCGAGCGAGGTGCCGCGGGTCTGCTGCGGGTAGTGGCTCGCGACGGCGGCGATGATGAGGCACTGAGTGCCGTGGGTGCCGACGCCGGCAAGGATGAGCGCGGCGTAGATCGGGGTGACCTCGGACGGGTAGGTCAGGAGGAACGCCAGCCCGGCGGCGGCGAGGAGGGCGGCGCCGATGGCACTGCGCAGCGGGCCGAACCGCATCCCCGCCCAAGCGGTGACGACGGAGCCGATGACCGCACCGACGTTGAGGGCGATGAGGAAGTTGAGCGGGTTGCCGAGGTCGAAGCGGGCGTCGCTGCCCATGAGCTTCGGCAGCCAGGTGCCGAGGCCGTACCAGGCGAAGAGCGTGGCGACGGTCGCCAGGGAGAAGAGCACGGTGGCGACGAGCCAGGGCCCACGCAGGATGCCCTTGATCCCCTCGTGCTCCGGCTTCTCGGTCGGTACACCGGAGGTGTCGATGCCATGCAGGGCGTCGACGGCAGCAGCCTCGTCGAGGCGGCCACGCGACCGCAGCCACGTCGGCGACTCCGGCAGGTAGCGCCAGCACAGCGGGAGGAGGACGACGACGGCGACGAACGCCACGGCATACATGGGGCGCCAGCCACTCGCGGGGATGACCTCACGACCGACCAGGGCCGCGATGGTGCCGCCGATCGGGACGCCGACATCATGATCGTCGCGACGGCGGAGCGGGCGCGGACCGAGACGAACTCGGCGGTGAGCGCATTGGCGCTGGGCACGAGACCGCCGAGGCCGAGGCCGGCGATGAAGCGGAAGGCGCCGAAGGTCTCGGCGTTCGGGGCGACGTAGCAGAGGGCGGTGAAGAGCGAGAACCACAGCGTGCACCAGAGGATGGTTCGGCGGCGTCCGAGTGCGTCGGCGAGGCGGCCGGCGGCCAGGGCCCCGACGAGCATCCCGAGGAAGGCGAGGCTCCCGATCAGGCCGGCCGTGGTGGCCGTGAGGCCCCATTCCGGCTCGGCGAGGATCGAGGGCAGCGTCGTCCCATAGACGATGAGGTCGTAGCCGTCGAAGACGACGATGAGCCAGCAGAGCAGGATCACGAGCCAGGCCGGGCGGACCCGTGTGGGCTGTGCGGTGAGGGTGGGCGTCGTTGCCATGCGTTCGAGAGTGACGGCCATTCGGTGGAGCGGAAAAGTGAATTCTGTCTGACAGAACAGCGTGTGCTTGACTCTTGGGGTGAACGCGCGTGAGCTCAAGACCAAACCCACGTATGCCGTGACGTCCGTCGACCATGCGCTGCGCCTCGCGACTTGGCTTCAGCTCGAGGGCGGGCTGACGGTGGCGGAGGCTGCTTCGCGACTGGGGGTGGCACGCTCGACAGCGCATCGGCTGCTGGCGATGCTCGTCTATCGCGACTTCGCGGTGCAGAACGCCGATCGCGGCTATCGGGCGGGGCCGGTGCTGGAGCTGGCGGGGAACTCGCCCTCGGAGACGTCTGCTCTGCGGGCGGCGGCTTTGGGGCCGATGCAGGACCTCGTGGCGTTGGTCGGTGAGACGGTGAACCTGACGATCCGGACCGGGGACACGGCGCGGTTCATTGCGTCGGTGGAGTCACCCCAGGCGCTGAGGGTGGGGTCGCGAGAGGGGATGGTCTTCCCTGCTCACCGGGTGACGGGCGGGCAGATCCTGCTGGCCGAGCTGACCGATGCCGACGTGGAGGAGCTGTACTCGGCGGACCGGTATGCCGGCCGCGAAAGCGAGCGACCGGATGTGCCGCGGCTGCTTCGGACGCTGGCGCGGATCCGGTCACGCGGACTGGCCGTCAACCGTGGCCTCTCCGAGAAAGGCGTCGCCGCGGTCGGTCGAGCAGTCCGCGGGTCGTCAGATGCGGCAGTGGCTGGCCTCTCGATCTCAATGCCGGCCGCCCGCTACAACCCCGCTCAGTTGCCCCACCTGGACGCTGCTCTGAAATCCTTCTCAGGAACCATTACCGCCAGCATCCATAGCCACACAACGGTAGCGTCGTCAGCCCATCGAGCATTAGGAGAGTAGATGAGCGGAACCGAACTATGGTCCGGACGACTTGCCACTCTAGAGAGCCGGTCGTACCTCACCTACAAGGCTAGGTTGGAGGCCTGCAAACGGCTAGAGGCTCGAGCCCGAGCGCTAAATGGCCTAGTAGTCGCTCTATCCCTATCGGGACTTATCGCCGCAGGCGGAATGCTGAGAGATCGTAACCTATATGGAGCGAACGGCGATGTTTTGTGGTTGTTTATCTCAATATTGACGTTTGCCGGGTCGCTCACCTCCTCATCCATCGGCTACGGGGCTCGAAGTCGCAACATGTTTCAGAATTACCGAAAACTCCAGCGTCTCTCCGTGCAAGCTGAAACGGCGAAACGTGATGAAGATCAGTGCACACGGGAGGTTTTTGAGAAACTGAACTCTGAACATGACGATCTGTTGGACGAAAGCGAGAACCACACCACCGTCGACTTCATGCGCGCCCAACGATCGCTGAAACCTCCCCCTCCGGAGAGGCGACGAGACACGGCACGGGTTCTGGCATCGGGTGCACTTAGCGCCGCGCCTTGGATCGCCGTCGCCGTCCCGATCCTGCTGGTCATCCCTGCCTTCCTTGCCTACTGGCCCTAGACAGGGCAACCCTCCTCCACTACTCTCGGCAGATCGCTCAAGAGAGCGTAGGCTTTGGCCCGGAGCTGGGCGGCGCAACCGCTCTCAAGTTCGGCGGTGAACGCCATCGACGAACTGCATGCGAATGCAACTCTTTCAGGGTCTGATCGGCCGCTCAGAACCCGCCTTCGGGCGGGTTCTGATGTTGAGGGGGAACTATGGAGGATCTCGCGAGCACAATGCTCCGGATCGCTGAGGCACGTATCAGTCGCTTTGAGCGGTCAACGAAACGGCATTCAGACGAATACCATCGACACGATAGGCGCACGTCAGTGGGAATCCCTGCGATCCCCTATCCCAGACCGACGTCGTGGTCGTTTCGCCGCGACTTTAATCCATTCGTAGTGCGGTCGCGTTGCGAGGTTTACTCGCACGGAATCAGGCGCGCCCTCGATAAGGGGTCGTATGAGGTACGAGACCCCTACTTGCTCACGGTTCCGAAGATACATGGTGGATCGCGAGTCGTTAAGTCATTCGGCATACCGGACGAGGCACTCTCCAGGCGCACCTATCGCTCGCTTATGTCCAAGAACGTGGCGGCACTTAGCAGTAGGTCTTACGCGTACAGGGCCGATGTCAACGTTTTCGATGCCATCAGCTACATATCGCGCGAGTGGCAGGACCATCCGCGCTTGTACGTTGCCGAGTATGATCTCCAGGACTACTTCGGCTCAGTTAGGCACGAGTATCTCTTTCGTCAGATGGAATCCTTACGCTTGCGGATGACTCCGCGAGAACGTCACATCATCGAGGCCTTCATGGACGTCGAAGCGCGGCGAATCGGCGAGCCGGGGCGCGGGTTCCCCCAAGGCACCTCCGTAAGTCTATTCCTCTCCGGCATCGCTCTGTCACCGCTGGACCGTTCCCTCGAGCGGCTTAATGTCGGGTTCGCTCGCTTCTCCGACGACTTGCTGCTATGGGGGGCAGACTATTCCGCAGTTCGAGCTGGAGTGGACATGCTCTTCGATTGGTCGAACGTCTCCGGCGTAGAAATTAACAGTGAAAAGAGCAGAGGAATACAAATACTATCGCCACCGGGCGCCGCAGGCCAGTCAGAGATCCGCGACGTGGAATCCGTTGAGTTTCTCAGCCATAAAATATCGTTAGAACATGTTGGTCTCGCGCGACGCCCTGAGAGCGCTATTCGGCGCCGAATCTCGGACCTCATCTACGCGAACCTACTTCGCCAACCACTCAACGGCACGCAAGATCTAACCCGACTCAGCAACGGCGTTGATCGTGACTACATCACCCTTTTGTCTCAGTTGCGACGCCTCCTATACGGGAGCATGAGTGAACATCAGGTCCGACGCTTTAGCCAATCCGGGTATATTCCACACACTTATCTCACTGGCTTTGTAGCCAGACACCCAGTCGTCACCGATGACCACGACTGGCAAGCATTGGATCGGTGGATCCGCAGGCAAATTTGGCTTGCTCTTAGGCGGCGGGCCTCTGTCCTGAGGTCGTCGGGCTTCGTAGGACCCTGCATTCCTTGGGATACGCCGATCGAGGATCTGGGAAAGAAGACTGTCAGGTCAAGGCGCACGCGCGCAGTCATCAACCTAAGGATCCCGAGCTCGGTGAACATGGCGAACGTAGTGCGCCGTTCCACCGGACATCACGGAACTCGAGTTACTGAGCGCCCTCGTGGGATCTACTAGGCGTAACAGGTCGCGTCGCGTCAGCGCCGGCGCCGGCGCCGGCGCCTAAAAATCTACCTGCCCGTCTGACCGGCATCCAGGCGCCCACGGTGCTGGAAGACCATCGTTGGACGTCATGGCGGCGACCTACTGCACAGGCGCTCCCCCGCAGATCCACGGGTCAAGTAGACAAGCCTGGTGCCATTCACATGTCTTCGCAAAACCAAGCGGCGACTACGGCGTCTCAGCAGGCTATCCGGGGTGGCGGAGACGTAGATGGACTGCATAGACATACGATTCAATGGCAAAGTTCCGTTCTTGCGCTTCCCCAATCTGGAGTTCCCCTTGCTCGCACCTACGTCCAAGTCGCAGTCTGTACAACCCCTCGAAAAGATTCTGATCGTCGTGCGCGACGATCAGGTTCCTGCAAATAGTTTCACATGGCGATTGTGGCCGGGGGGAACATCGTTTTATATCAAGACCACTGCTCCGGGACTTGAGGACATGAAACTCAGCCTTCATGGTCCGCGCCCCGACACGCCGGGTCCAGGGCCATGGCTGAAGTTCGGACCGGACCGAAGTGTCCAGACGAGCGCGAGCATGGCGGTTGGGCGATGGAACTTACCCCTCTGGTTCGGCGGTCGTGAGTTACGCCCTGGAGTACGGCATTGCGTGCGACTGCGGTTCGATTGGACGATGTTCAGGCCCGGCGTGCCCTCCGGGCCCAACCCCGGAAATGTCAAACGCCCCAACAAGGCACAAGCCGGTGTTGTCCGTTGGGAGGCAAAAGTCGGTCGAGCCCTCGACGTTGATCTGTTTGTCTCCGACCGCGCACCTTGCTGGCCAAACGAGCGGCGGGTAAGAGACAAGGACGCAGCGATCGGACCGTTGAGGAACCAAGCCGGTCAGTGGCTTACAGGTGAGGTCCACGAACGCAGACTTTCAATGTCGCCAACGTGGCACAGAGTGACCGCGCCGGCCCCTCCATCGACACGCCAAACCGTCCGTGCACTTGGGGTCGGCGTTGGCGACGACGATGTCCTGTGGATCAACGAGGTTGCGCTCGACCACGCAGAACTCTTCGCCCTTCACTCCCTGGATGATGAGGCAGCTAGATCAGCGACCCAACATCTTCCAGCCAGCCTGACTACTTCCGATCGGACCAAACGAATGATCGCGGCCGACATGAGTCATGGGATCGCGATGAGACAGGTTATCCGAACACTCACATACGGCTATTGATACCCCAGGTCCGCTTCGTTCTGGGCCTCGTCCACATTAGACGTTGCGGCGGTACTGACCTCCGACCTCGAAGAACGCGTCCGTGACCTGCTGCAGGGTGCACACCCGCGCCGCGTCCATAAGCACAGCGAACACGTTGTCGCCGTTCATCGCCGCCTCACGCAGCCGCTGCAGAGCCACCTCAGCCTCCTCGCGGTGCGCCTCCCGATACGCGCGAACCCGGGCCAGCTGGGACTCCTTCTCGGACTCCGAGGCTCGTGCGAGCTCTACGTGCTGCGGCGTGCCACCCTCGGCGTCGGGCTTGCGGAACGTGTTGACTCCGATGATCGGCAGCGACCCGTCGTGCTTGCGGTGCTCGTAGACCATCTACTCGTCCTGGATCTTGCCGCGCTGGTAGCCCGTCTCCATCGCCCCGAGCACTCCCCCGCGCTCGCTGATCCGGTCGAACTCCGCCAGCACCGCCGCCTCGACCATGTCGGTCAGCTCGTCGATGATGTACGACCCCTGCAGCGGGTTCTCGTTCATCGCGAGCCCCCACTCGCGGTTGATGATCATCTGGATCGCCAGCGCCCGACGCACCGAGTCCGGACCCGGGGTCGTCACCGCCTCGTCAAAAGCGTTGGTGTGCAACGGGTTCGCGTTGTCATAGATCGCGATGAGCGCCTGCAGCGTCGTGCGGATGTCGTTGAAGTCCATCTCCTGCGCGTGCAGCGACCGACCCGACGTCTGCACGTGGCCACCGGAACCCGCTTCCCTCGCGTCGGTCGCGCGTCCCACAATGGGGCTCGTGGAGCAGCGGCTCGGCTCGGTGACTCTGACGGACGGCACGGAGATCCAGTTCGCCGCGGCGGGCCGTGGTCCGGTGGCGATCTACGTGCCTGGGTGGGTGTCCCATCTGGAGTTGGGGTGGGCAGTTCCGGCCGAGCGACAGTTCTACGAGGGTCTGGCGAACGGCCGGGCGCTCGTGCGGTACGACCGGCCTGGGCGCGGGTTGTCCGGGCCCACGATCCGTACGGACATCGTCGAGATGGAGCTGGAGGTCTTGGACGTTGTTGCGGAGGCGGTCGGGGCTTCCCACTTCGACCTCGTCGGCGCCTCCTTCGGTGCGCCACTTGCCGTGAAGTGGGCTGCTCGTCACCCGGAATCGGTGAAGCGTCTGGTGCTCTACGGCGGGTG
Source organism: Knoellia locipacati (assembly GCF_044791685.1). Classification (GTDB taxonomy): domain Bacteria; phylum Actinomycetota; class Actinomycetes; order Actinomycetales; family Dermatophilaceae; genus Knoellia; species Knoellia locipacati_A. Next base: position 2,568,633 of record NZ_CP087730.1, on the reverse strand, counting down.
GGTGGACGGAGACGGTGTGGCAGCACCCGAAGTCCGTCAGCACGTGCTCGGACTGGTCGAGCAGCACTGGGGTCTGGCGTCCGATGTGCTGACCGACATCTTCGCCCCCGAAGCGAGCGCCGGGTTCCGCGCCATGTTCTCGCGCTACCAGCGGGATTCGGCCTCCGCCGAGTGGGCGCACCACCTCCTGTCAGCTTGCTACGACATCGACGTCGCCGACGACCTCGGCCGGATCACCGCACCCACCTCGGTCATCCACCGTGCCGACGACCGAGCAGTGCCGCTTGCCGAGGGCGAACGAATGGCCGCCGGAATCGATGGCGCGACGCTGACCGTCCTTCCGGGTCGCACTCACATCCCCTTCGCAGGCGACTCCCACGCCCTCCTCAACGCCATGCGCCACGGCCTGGGGCTGCCCTCTCTCGACCGCCTGTCCGCACCCACGTTGACCCAGCGCCAGACAGCAGTGGCAGCACTCGTGGCGCAGGGCCTCTCGAACCGGCAGATCGCCGACGAGCTCGTCATCAGTGAACGCACCGCCGAGTCACACGTCGAGCGGATCCGTGACCGACTCGGGTTCCGCTCCCGGGCCCAGGTTGCGGCCTGGTACGTCGCCTCGCACGCGGGCGGCTGATCCCCCAGCTGCGGTATTTCCACTGCTGACGGCGTGGGGGCGTCCCCAGCAGGCTCAGTGCATGAGCATGCAACCCACGCAGACCCCGTCCGTGACCACACGGCATACGCCCGCATTTGAGGGCTTTGACGACCGCAACGACGTGGCGGAGTTCGAGGCGCACGCGGGGCGCGGGCGGTTCAACTCGGCGTTCTTCTGGGTCATGGGTGGCTACATCAACTGGCACATGCGCCAGGCCAAGGCCACTGCGTTCGCCGACCTGCCGTCGACCGTCGTCGAGCTCGGATCAGGAGTCGGAGCGAACATGCGCCATCTGCCGGTCGGCGCGCGCCTCATCGCGATCGAGCCCAACCCGTACATGCACACGCGGCTCCGTCGGGCGGCCCGCTCGCGAGCCATCGACCTCGAGATTCGTAGCGTCGTCGGCGAGCGGATCGACCTGCCCGACGCGAGCGCCGACGTCGTCATCTCCAGCCTGGTCCTGTGCAGCGTCACTGACCCGGAGGCGGTCCTCGCCGAGGTGCGCCGCGTTCTTCGACGTGGTGGGCGGTTCAGCTTCGCCGAGCACGTCGCCGCCAAGCCGGGCACGCCGACGCGCTGGGTGCAGCGGGTCCTGCGTCGGCCGTGGGCGTGGGTCTTCGAGGGCTGCTCCTGCGAGCGAGACCTCGCGACTCTGATCGAGTCCTCCGGGTTCAGCCGCGTCGACCTCCGCCACCACCGCATCCACTCGCCGTTCCTCCCGTTCAACACGCACATCTCCGGCACGGCGATCGCCTAGCCCTGCCGTGAGCACCGCCGCTGAACCCAGACCTGACGCAAAGGCACCCCCATGACCATCTCCCTGTTGGCTGCCGCCCGAGCGCGCCGGCACACCCGGAACCGAACCCCCGGCACCATCCACCTGCGCTGCCTCACGCCCGATGACGGGCGGCACGTGACGGACCTCCTTAAGCGGATGTCGCCGGACTCGCGCTACCAGCGCTACTTCCGGCCGGTTCACTCGTTCCGGCCGGCCGACATCGCCCGCTTCGTGACTCTCAGCCGAGACCACGTGGCCGTCGGCGCGTTCGACGGGCCCAGTCTCATCGGGATCGCGCAGTCCTTGCGCTCCTCAAAGCAGCCCGATCGCGCCGAGGTCGCCGGCGAGGTCGCGGACCTTCACCACGGACGCGGCGTGGCCACCCGGCTCGTCAACGAGCTCGCCGAGCTGGCCACCGACGTGGGCGTCACCCACTTCACCGCGACCGTGCTCACCGACAACCGTCCGGTGCTCGCGCTGATGCGGTCCTTGGGCTGGCCGACCGAGGCAACCCTCGACGGTGCCTACGCCGAGGTCCTCCTGACCCTGCCGGCGGAGCTCGCACTGGCCACGGCCGGGCGGACGGCGATGGACTGGGACGGCGGCTGGCAGCCCCGCGGCGCTGTCGTCGCCTCCTGATCGGGTGGCCTGACGCCTAGCCGGTCGCCGGCGGCACGGACAAAACCCCATCGACGGTCGTGCCTTCGCCCTGGCGGACGAAGGTGCGGCCGTCGTGCGCGAGGTAGGTCGCTTCCCATTGATACGCCCCAGTCCTGTCGCCGGGAACGATGAACCGCCGCACCAAGGTCCGTGCCGTGTCCGAGGAGAACACCAAGTGATCCTCGGTGGTGAACGCGGCGGCGGGGTCGGCGTAGCGAACCTCCACGACCACCCGAGCGATGACAGTCCAGTCGATCGCCTGCGCGTCCACTTGGAGGGCGAGCTGGCCGCCCACACCAGGTGCGGTGGGCGGCAACACGAGCACGTCGTCGGTGGTCACCTCCTCCTGCGAGGTCAACAGGGAGCCATCGTGCGCGGCATACGTCGCCTGCCACGCGTACGTGGCGGTCGCGTTGTCACCAACCGTGAACTGCCACTCCTGACTGGACGGCCCGCTTGCAGAGAACAGCAGCTGTGTCTCTGAGAGGGAGCCCGCCGCGGGGTCGCTGTGGCGCAGTTCGACAGTGACCCGGGCAAAGAGTGTCCAGTCCACCGCTTCCGCGTTCACCGTCACGGTTCGCCGCGTTGCCGTCTCGGAGCCTCCGGGCACCGTCGGAGGGCGATGATGTCGAGCTTCGCGAGCTGCCCGTGAACCAGCAGCTCGCCGCGGGCCCAACGCTTGTCGCCACCATTCGCGTAGGCCCATGCCAGCCAATCTAGTGAGTCTCGTGGAGTCCGTCTCTGCTTCCACGTGCTGTCACTGGAGGACGACCAGCACTGCCAGAGCCAGGAGCAGCGAGTCGATCCTGTCCAGCAGGCCCCCTTGGCCGGCGAGCCAGCTGCCCGAGTCCTTGCGGGCAGCACCTCTCTTGATCATGGACTCGAGCAGGTCTCCGAGTGGTGCTCCGACGCAGACGGCCAGGACCATCGGCCAGCTGACAGCGGAGGCGAGGGCCAGGACGGCGATCCCCGCCACGGCGCCGGCGACGGCACCGCTCCACCGCTTGGCCGGGGACAGCGGAGACAGGTGGGGTCCACCGAGCAGGGGACCGGCGAAGTAGGCCACCAGGTCCCCGACGGAGACCGCCACGAAGAGCACAAACGCGCTCTCCCCCAACGGAGCTGCCGCCGCCAGCAGGCCGAGCCAAGCCAGCCCCAGCGCACTCGCACTGAGCCGACGCAGTCCGTCGGTGGCGTCCCCGGAGAGCAGTGGGACCAGGGCCAGGACGAGCATGCTGGCACCGAGCACCCGCAGCAGCTGGTCGGGCGCCCACCAGGCCGTCACCACGGTGCTGGTCACGGCACCAGCCAGGACCGCGCGGTCTCCCCACGGCATACGCATCAGTGCGCCGAACTCGACGGTCCCGATCACCGCAGCGATGATCGCGACGGCTGCCGTGGTCGAAGGCCCGGCCCAGAAGGCAGCGGTGACCAGGGGCACTCCGACCGCCCAGGCGCACCAGCGGATCATGAACTCACGCCGCCGTGAGAGCGCAGCGGCGAAACCGCCCAGCACGAGCGCGCCACCGAGCCACGGCGCCAGGGCCGTCACCACGACGAGATCACGGCGTGCTGGCAGCAGCGGCGACGGGACGGTGCACGACAGAGCCGGAGCCGGATCGCAGCTCGGCGAGTTCGGCGAGCGCGGCGGAGCAGGCCTGGACGATGCGGTCGTTCTCGGCGGTGTCTCGCACCGCAATGCGCACCGTGCGACCGAGGTACTCCGAGGACATGGGCGAGAGGTCGCGCAGGTAGACGCCGTGCCTGCGGCACTCCTGCACCAGACGTGCGGCACTCGGACCGCCAGCCGGCAGCGTGATGTTCACGAAGTTCGACACGGACTCCTCCACCACCACGCCCTGGCCCAGCCCGACGAGGTCGAGCGCCAGCTGACGGCGCAGGTCGTGGGTGCGTTGCCAGCAGTCGCGGTAGTGCTCAGGGTCGTGCAGAGCCGCCACCGCAGCCAGCTGCGCCGGGAGGCTGACCGGCCACGGTGGTGTCCAGCGGCGGAGCTGCCTGGCGACGCTCGCTTCGGCCACGAGGTAGGCCGCGCGCATGCCGGACAGGGCATACATCTTCGACAACGACGTGCAGACCACGACGCGAGAATCGGTGGAGGCGAGGCTCGCCAGCGAGTCGGCCAGGTCGACGTAGCCGAGGTAGGCCTCGTCGACCCACCAGCGGGTGGTGGCGGGCGCGTTCGAGATGACTCGCCTGAGCGACTCCCCCGCCAGGTGACGCCCCGTCGGGTTGTTGGGATTGACCACGACCACCAAGTCGTAGCATCCCGAGCCCACCGTGGTGGCGAGCCGGACGAGGTCGATCTCCCAGTCGTCCTCGCGACGCACCCTGAACCGGTCCACGTGGCAGCCGATGACGCGTTCGGTGACATGGGCGTACTCGCCATATCCGGGGTCCACGAGCAGCACCCGGCTCTCAGGGTTCAGCCAGAGGGAGAAGGCGCGGTAGATCAGGTCGGAGGAGCCGGCGCCCACCGCCAACGAGTCCACCGGCAGCTGGCGCGACTCGGCGATCGCCGCCAGCAGGCCTCCGGCATCGGTCGGGGGCGAGGTGCGTGCGCTCCACGCCGGATCATCCGCCAGCGCAGCCAGGACACCGGGTGCGGGTGAGAAGCACGCGTCCAGGACGTCCGCCGAGACCACGTGACTGCGCCGATCGAGGGTGCGGAAGTCAGAGCCGATGGCCGTGAACGAGGCGCCACCGTGCTCACAGCCGTCCGGCCGCGGCGCGAACGACATGTCGAGCTGCCAGTCTACGTCCGATCGCCAGCGCGCCACTACGGACGAGAAGGCGCTCAGCACAAGGCTCGTCGACGCAGTGACGCACGCCGTCATGACCTCGAACGTCACCGCACCGCTGTGGATCATGCGGCCGACCGGACGAAAACCCACGGCCTCGTACATACCGATCAGCTCTCGTCGACCCATGACCACGATCGTTCGTCCACCGCGCGAGGAGATCCACCGCAGCGCCGCGTACATGAGGAGCGGCGCCACGCTGGACCGCCGCCACCGCGACTCGACCGTGAGGATCCTGGCCTCGAACAGGTCGTCATCGTCCAGGACCGGTAGCTCGTCGCGGGTGACGTACTTGTCCAGCCCGTAGCGCCCGAGCCATGACGGCGTCAGGCTGATGAAGCCGGCCCGGTCCGGCCCGCTCGCCGCGACGAGGTAGACGTTGTCACCGTCCAGGCCGTCGACGAGACGCTCACCGAGGTGGGGCGGATGCTGCCCCAGCTCCTCGGAGTACACCCGGTGGCGCAGACCGTAGATCCACTCGAGGTCCTCGGCATTCGCCTCACGCACCTGCAACTGACTGGCCATGCGCATCTCCCCCGACGTCGGACGTGGAGCACATCAGAGCGGCCACCACGGCCGAGGATCGTCAACCTACTCCGCACGAACGAGCCGCGCCGGTTGATCGCCGACGATCCGCGGCGATGCCCCACGCGGCGGGGTCCGGTGCGTCAGGCTGGGAGGACTCATGTGGTTCCGACTGGTCGCCGACGCCGCCATGGTGGCGCACTTCTCGTTCCTCGCCTACCTCGTGGTGGGCGGGTTCGTCGCGTGGCGCTGGGCCCGCACCATCTGGATCCACGTCGCGACAGCCCTCTACGGGCTCTTCAACGTGCTCGTCGGCTGGCCGTGCCCGCTGACCCACATCGAGAACTGGGGACGCGACCGAGCCGGCGAGGCCACCCTGCCCGGCACCGGCTTCATCGACCACTACCTCGCCGACGTCGTCTACCCGAAGGAGCACGAGACGCTCGTCCAAGCGCTGGTGGCTGTCGTCGTCCTCGTCTCGTGGGTCGGCTTCGCTCTCCTCCGGTGTCGGCGGGCCGCCGGGGGTTGAGTCCACTCATCGCTGCAGCCCGGACGGCACCAGGGCCAACCGGGCTGCGTGGACGAGGTGCCTCGCTCAGGAGATGACGGCGTCGATCGTCTTCTTGAGGGCGCTAGGCTCGCTGGGCTCGCGGGGCGCCTTCTTCTTGGCGGCGATGAGCTCCTCACCGATCTCCTGGAGGGCCTTGCGGCCGAGGCCGGCGCGGACCTTCGGGAACCACTCGTCCTCCTCCTCCTCGATGTGGTGGCGGACGTTCTCGATGAGCACGGTGGCCTTGGCGTCGAAGCGCTCGGCGTCGGGCTCCATGCCGTAGAGCTCCATCACGAGCACGTCGGCGACGTGGTGCTCCTCGTAGGACTCGAGGATGTCGTCCTCCAGGTCGGGGAGCAGGGCGCGGACCCGGGGGTACATCACCTCGTTCTCGATGTAGGTGTGCACCGTCAAGAGCTCGATGATCCGGTGGACGATCTTGCCCTTGGTCTTGCTGGCGTCCTCGCCGGCATTCTCGAAGTCCGTGAAGAGCTTGCGGATCTCCTTGTGGTCTTCCTTGAGCAGGACGATGGCGTCGTTCGACATGTCTTCTCCTCTGCGCGGAGCGCGTGGTCGTGAAGGGAAGCGAAAGTCCGTCGGCGCGTGCGCTGGCGGCGATCGCATCGGTACCTTCATGACCCTATGGGTCGCGGAGGGGTGTCACAACGTCCGGGGGGTGAAGAATGAGGCCTTGACCTGCGGAAACGCGCCCAGACCCTGCCGCCGGTCCTCGCCGGCCGGTCAGCTCCCCTGACCGGGCTGCCCGCCCATCCCCGCGCCGCGAGCGACGACGATCGCCTCTCCCCTGTCGGCCACCCCCAGCTTGGCGAAGATGTTGCTCACCCTGTTGCGCACGGTCTTCTCGGAAAGGAAGAGCCGGCGCGCGATCGCAGGGTTCATCAGCCCCGCCGCCACCAGCTCGAGGACGTCGCGCTCCCGCTCGGACAGCTCCGGGAACGGCTTCGCGACAACCCCGCTGCCGGCCGTGAAGAACGCCCGCATCCGGCGAGCGACCTCGGGACCGTAGACCGCGTGCCCCTGCGCCACCCCGGAGACGGCTCGGTCGATCTCGTCGAGCCCGGCGCCCTTGAGCAGGTAGCCCAGGGCACCCGCCTGGATCGCGGCGAACACCGCCGAGTCGTCCGACGCCATCGTCAGCATGAGCACCTGCGCCTCGGGCCACGTCTCGATGAGCCGCGCCGTGGCGGTGACGCCGTCCAGCTCGGGCATCTGGACGTCCATGAGCACGACGTCGGGTCGGTGCTCGAGCGCAGCGGCCAGGCCCTGAGCGCCGTCAGCAGCCTCCGCGACGACCACGGTGCCGAGCTCCTCGAGGAGCGTGCGCAGCCCCTTGCGGAAGGCGGGGTGGTCGTCGACGAGTACGGCAGTGGTCATGGGGTCCCGATCCTCTCCGGCAGCGTCGCCACGACGGTGGTGCCGGCCCCGGGCGCCGAGCGCACCTCGACCGACCCGCCGAGCTCGGCAGCCCGCTCCTTCATGCTCGCCAGCCCCACTCCGACAGGCGTCGTCGCCGGGTGGAACCCGACGCCGTCATCCTGCACCGAGACCCGCGGTGCGTGCTCGTCCAGCGCCAGACCGACCCGGACGCGAGTGGCCCTTCCGTGCCGCACCGCGTTCGTGATCGCTTCCTGCGCAATCCTGTATGCCGCAGCCTCACCTGCCGCTGACAGCCCCACCAGCTCGGACTCGGCGACGACCTCGGTGCTGATCGTCGACCCCTGAGCGGCGGCGACGGCCGGGCCCGTGGACCTGAGGGCCCCCTCCAGCCCGAGCTCGTCGAGAGCAGCGGGTCGGAGCCCGCGGGCAACCGCGCGCACGTCCTCGACAGCCAGCGACGCCTGCTCCGAGGTCGATTCGAGGAGAGCGCTCACCCGGTCGGTGTCTCCGCGGAGCAGCGCTCGGCGCGCCGCGTCCACCGTCATCGTCACTGCGGCGAGCTGTGGGCCGAGCCCGTCGTGCAGGTCGCGACGCAGCCTCCGCCGCTCCTCCTCCTGCGCCGACACCAGCTCCCCTCGGCTTCTCTCGAGGCCCTCGGTGAGGACGAGCGTTGCGGCGGCTGCCGCCAGTGGACCCGTCACCGCGTGCACCACCTGCTGGTCCTGCAGCGAGAGGCCACCACGACTAGCGACAGGCAGGAGGTGCAGGGCGCCGAGCATCTCTCCGTGGTGGACGACCTCCACCCGATGGGCGCCCTCGGCGTCGACGTCCCCGGACGACAGGTCGACCCCACCGGTCGGTGCGTCGAGCTGGAGCCGCACGCCTGCGAGGCCGAGGGAGTCTCGGAGCACGTCGAGCACGTCCTGGACGGCCTGGCGCGGCGACGGCGCGAACCGGACGGCTTCGTCCAGCCGGAAGACGACCGTCTCGGGCGCGGGCCGGTCCCGCTGCATGAGCCGGTTGGCATAGCGCTGGACCCGTACGCGAGCAGGGTTGAACGCCAGGGCAATTGCCACGGCTGCAGCGAAGGACGCAGCGCGACCCTGATCTCCCACGAGGACGCCCACCCAGCCGGCGACTGCGGCGTGCAAGAGCGCTGCACCGACGAGCAGCACTGCGGCGACGACGGTGCGGTTGAGCAGGAAGTCGATGTCGAACAGGCGGTAGCGCAACACGGCGATGACCAGCGCGAGCGGGATGAGCAGCACCGCGACCGCCCTCACCCACGGTGGGGCGATGGCCGTCGCGACGACGGTGAGCAGGACGGCATACCCGAACCAGAGAACCTGGCGACGCTCGATCCCGGACGCGCGTCGGTACCGGACCACGAGCGAGGCGAGACCGACGACGCATAGCAGTGCGCCGGCAGCGGCGAGGACGAGAGCGGTCGGCGCGCGCATGCCGTCGAGGGCGGTCACGCCCAGCCGGTTTCGCACGGCGGGGTTGCCCGGGACGGCGACGGGGGCCAGGGCTGCGAGGAGCACTCCGGCAACGACGACGAGTCCGACGGCGAACGTGGCCGGCCGCCAACGGCGCGATGGGAGACGACCCTCGGGGACGGCATACGGGAGGAGGCCCACGACGAGACCGAGCGCTGGGATCCACGTCCAGAGGGTCAGCCAGCCGGCGAACGCCTCCCACCCGCCGGCGGCCGGGCCCTCGGCTCCCGCGAGGGTGACGGCCCGCGCGAGGGTGTACGTCCCGGCGAAGGCGCTCGTGGCCAGGAGGATGCCGACCATGCGTCGCGCTCGTGAGGTTGCGGCGAGACCGGCAGCAGCCAGTCCGTATGCCGGTGCGACGACGGCTTCGGGGGTGCGCAGGAGCTCGCCGAGGTCGTCGTGTGCCCAGGCGACGAGGACGGCGGCGACGGCGAGCAGGGTCGCGAGCACGCCCGCACCCCGGACGAGGTGAGCCGTCCGGGGCGGGGTCGAGGTGGGGTCGGGCACGGTCAGGCCGTCACGGCCGGCTGGTCGTCGCGGCGCAGGAAGCGCGCGGCACCGATGCACGCGGCGATCCACAGCCAGTGGGTGTCGACCGGGCCGGGGTTGCGCAGGACGAAGTCGACGACGATGAACGTCAGCATCGTCAGCGGGATCCAGCGAGGCATAACCCCAGTCTTCAACAGGCCGACCGCCAGCAGGATCATTCCGACGAAAGTGCCGAACAGGAACGGCGCCATGAAGAGCACTCCGAGGACGGGGTCCTGCTGCGCGGCCTCCATGGCGCCGGCTGCACCGGCGAGGTCGCCGGAGCGGGCGAACGGCACCTGCATGAGCGACATGAGGTGGATGCCGACGAAGCCCCACATGCCCGACATCAGCAACCAGGCGGCGGCGGTGCCGAGCCTCGACGAGCGGGTGCGGACGTGCTGGGCGAGGACGAGGAAGCCGATCGCCATGAGCGGGATGGCGAGGATGCCGGAGACGGTGAGCGCAGTGAAAGTCGCCTCGTGTTCGGCGACGAGGCGGAGCTGGTCGCTGATGGCTTCGGGGCGTTCGGGGAGGAGGAGGTTCATCCCGATGGACTCGGCGCCGTTGAGGAGGGCGCCGCCGACGAGGGCGACAGTGGCGAGGCGCGGGCCGATGAGAGGGCGGCGGGGGGTGACGGGGGTGGCGGGGGTGGAGGTGGGGAGGGCGTGGGCCCGGAGGTCGGTCATGGCGGTGGAGCCTTTCGAGGTGGGGCGGACGATCTGTCCGCCTGCTTCCTCGAGGTTCGTGTCGGACCCGTCCCCGTCGCGAGGGGCCGGTGTCCCCTTGTTGCGGGGACATAAGTCATCGATCGCGGAGGGCGCCTCCGGCATCGCATGGATGATCGACGGAGGCCGACGGCCCCGCCGGCGAATCACTTGCGTAATCTCTTCGCGTCAAAGGCGCGGGCTGCCCTACCGCAGCGGCCCCAAAATCGTGCGGCTGGACGCCCCAAGGGACTTGACCGACGCATCGAAATGCCTCACCGTCAGGGGTACAGGGTGCGTTTCCCAAGCCGACGGCGACATCGCTGTCAGTGACGACAGGGAGGGGCGATGGAGCCCGAACCGGGCGAAATCACGACTGTGTCAGCCGATAGATCGGTTCAGTCTTGGCTGGTGACCTATCTGCTACGCGGGTCAAGTTTTCGCCGCATCTTTCAGGGTCAGTTCGACGAGTCTTCTCGAGCGATGAACCAGATTCTCGTCCATCGCGAGGCCTCGCTGGATCCGGAGGAAATGACAAACCTGCGTTCCGACATCGCTGTCGCCACACGACGTCAGGCTATTCGCGACAGCATCACCCCGTTCGCGAGCCTGGTCCTAGACGTCACATACGACACGATCCTTTTTGCTCCCGCAGTCGTTGCCCTCGCGACTGTCAGCGAGAGCAGCGCCATGTCCTTCGCACTGATCTTGGTGTTTGTCATTGCGGTCATCGCATCCGCCATTTCCATCTTCACGGCAACGGAAGACCTCACACCATTCCGTAGGCGCCTCTCGTCTGACACTGCCATCATGGCCATTCTGGCCACAACGGCTGCACTCCTCATCGCGATCTTGGCCCTTCCATTCGGTCTTGCGGCTCTCTGGCGCACGTCCACCTTTGGATTGGCGCTAGCCCTGTCGTTGGCGACGCTTTGGCTCAACAATTACCTGCTCAAGCGCCGTGTGTCCTACCCCGCCCTATCGATCATCTTTCTGGGGAACTTGGTCCTGGTGTACGCCTGCATTCGAAGCGTCCCCGAAGTCGGCGACATGTCGGCTTGGGCGTCATCGATGGTGCGAGGCGCGCAGTACGGACTCGGGGGCGGGGCCGTACTTGGCCTATGGATTGTTTGCGTTGAGTTAGTAAACCAAGTCACGTTTCGAGGGTTGGATAGAGCGACGTTGCGCCGCATACCCGAAGAGGAATTCGTCCAATCGATAGTCTGGTCGTTCACGAGAATCGACGCCGATGAGAAGACCTCACGTCGATTGGCGGCTTGGCGGCAGGCACTCGTTTCAGATCTTGACCGGCTGGCCGGTTTGCTGGAGACACACATACCGCGTCAGCTGGCGCGAATCGATCCTCGCAACGCCGCAAACCTTCGGACCTCATTCGGCCACCGAGCCGCAGTCATCCATCGGTGGAAACGCGACATTCTCTTGGGCGACGACTCAGCGGTTGATGAGGTACTCAGGGTGATGTGGGTTGTCTGCGTGTGTGCGACCAACCGTCGCTGGGGGGCTTTACCCGCAGATGATGAGTACCAAGTGACCGAGACTGAGTCAGTCAGAGCGCGTTGGTGGCGCGCGGGTCGAAGGCTACTCGTACTCGTGCCTCCCATTGCAGTCCTTGCCTTCGCAATCGTCAACGATCAGCCCGGGCTCGCCACTGCAGCAGGGGGCGCCGCGGGCCTCCTCCTTCTCGAGTTCGTAAGCCCCGGGAGCAATGACCGAGTCGCCAAGGCCACGGCCGCGGGAAGGGAACTCGAGCCTTTTGCTGCTCGGTGGCACCACGGCACCAAGTAAGAACGCGGCTTTTGCGATTTGCGAACGTCCCCGCCACGGTTTCCACACTCCCGCTCGTTAGACGGAGTCCATCAAGCGCCGAGCGGCACGGCGGGGAGCCCGCAGCAGGGTCTTCAACTCACGATCTTCGAGAAGCGGCCAGTGACGTCCTGGCTGCTTTGACGCTCAGACGTTGCGGCGGTACTGGCCTCCGACCTCGAAGAAGGCATCGGTGACCTGCTGCAGCGTGCACACCCGAGCCGCATCCATCAGCACCGCGAACACGTTGTCGCCGTTCATCGCCGCCTCACGCAGCCGCTGCAGAGCAACCTCAGCCTCCTCGCGGTGCGCCTCCCGATAAGCCCGAACCCGGGCCAGCTGGGACTCCTTCTCGGACTCCGACGCCCGCGCCAGCTCGACGTGCTGCGGCGTGCCACCCTCGGCGTCGGGCTTGCGGAACGTGTTGACACCGATGATCGGCAGCGACCCGTCGTGCTTGCGGTGCTCGTAGACCATCGACTCGTCCTGGATCTTGCCGCGCTGGTAGCCCGTCTCCATGGCACCGAGCACTCCCCCGCGCTCTGAGATCCGGTCGAACTCCGCCAACACCGCCGCCTCGACCATGTCGGTCAGCTCGTCGATGATGTACGACCCCTGCAGCGGGTTCTCGTTCATCGCCAGCCCCCACTCACGGTTGATGATCATCTGGATCGCCAGCGCACGCCGCACCGAGTCCGGACCCGGGGTCGTCACCGCCTCGTCAAAAGCGTTGGTGTGCAACGAGTTCGCGTTGTCATAGATCGCGATGAGCGCCTGCAGCGTCGTGCGGATGTCGTTGAAGTCCATCTCCTGCGCGTGCAGCGAGCGACCCGACGTCTGCACGTGGTACTTCAGCTTCTGGCTGCGCTCGTTGGCCCCGTACTTCTCGCGCATCGCGACCGCCCAGATGCGACGAGCAACCCGACCGATGACCGAGTACTCCGGGTCCATCCCGTTCGAGAAGAAGAAGGACAGGTTCGGCGCGAAGTCGTTGATGTCCATGCCGCGCGCGAGGTACGCCTCGACGTAGGTGAACCCGTTCGACAGCGTGAACGCGAGCTGGCTGATGGGGTTCGCCCCGGCTTCGGCGATGTGGTAGCCCGAGATCGACACCGAGTAGAAGTTGCGCACCTGCTGCTCGATGAACCACTCCTGGATGTCGGCCATCATCCGCAGCGAGAACTCGGTCGAGAACAGGCACGTGTTCTGCCCCTGGTCCTCCTTGAGGATGTCGGCCTGCACCGTGCCGCGCACCTGCGTGAGAGCAGACGCCCGTATGCCGGCCGCCTCCTCCTCGCTCGGCTCGCGCCCCTCGCGCTCGGTGAACTTCGCGATCTCACCGTCGATGACCGTGTTGAGGAAGAACGCGAGGATCGTCGGCGCCGGGCCGTTGATCGTCATCGACACGCTCGTCGACGGCGACGTGAGGTCGAACCCGTCGTAGAGCGCCTTCATGTCCTCGAGGGTCGCGATCGAGACACCGGAGGTGCCGACCTTGCCGTAGATGTCGGGGCGCGGGTCGGGGTCGCGGCCGTAGAGCGTCACCGAGTCGAACGCGGTCGACAGACGGGTCGCCGGCTGCCCCTCGGACAGGAGCTTGAAACGGCGGTTGGTGCGGAACGGGTCGCCCTCACCGGCGAACATCCGCGCCGGGTCCTCGTTGTCCCGCTTGAACGGGAAGACACCCGCGGTGAACGGGAAGAAGCCGGGCAGGTTCTCACGCCGCAGGAACGACACGAGGTCACCGTGGTCGGCGAACGACGGCACCGCCACGCGGCGAATCTTGCTGCCGGACAACGATTCCTTGACCAGTGAGGTGTGGAGCTCCTTGTCGCGGATGCGCACGACCTGCTCGTCGCCGGCATACGACTCGACGACGGTCGGCCACTTCTCGATGGCCTCCTCGACCTCTGCCGGCAGCTCCTTGCGCGCAGCAGCCAACAGCTGGTCGACGGCGTGGTCCTCGTGGCCGGCCGCAGCGAGCTCGTCGTCCACGAACTCGAGCCGCTGCACGCGACGAGCGTGGGCGGCATACGCCTCGGTCTGTGAGTGGTAGCCACGGACGGTGTCGGCGATCTCGGAGAGGTACCTGACGCGCGCGGCCGGGACGATCTGGCGCAGCACCGACGAATGCCGCACCGAGACGGCCGGGAGGACGCCCTCGCCGAGCTGGAGTCCCTTGGCGACGAGGAGTCCGCGCAGCTCCTGGTAGAGCGCGGTGACGCCGTCGTCGTTGAAGGTCGCGGCCGAGGTGCCGAAGACCGGCATGTCCTCAGGCTTCTTGCCGAACGCGCCGCGGTTGCGGACGAGCTGGCGGCCGACGTCGCGCAGTGCGTCCATGGCGCCGCGCCGCTCGAACTTATTGATCGCGACGAGGTCGGCGAAGTCGAGCATGTCGATCTTCTCGAGCTGGCTCTGCGCGCCGAACTCCGGTGTCATGACGTACATCGAGACGTCGGCGAACGGCACGATCGCCGCGTCGCCCTGGCCGATGCCGGGGGTCTCGATGATGATGAGGTCGTATGCCGCGGCCTTGAGGATCGTGATGACGTCCTCGAGCGCTTCGGGCACCTCGCGGCCGCCGCGGGTCGCGAGCGAGCGGAAGAAGATGGGAGAGGACCCGTCAGGACTGCTGTTGGCGTTCATCCGGATGCGGTCACCGAGGAGGGCACCCCCGCCCTTGCGACGGGTCGGGTCGACCGCGACGACGGCGATGCGGAGCTTGTCCTGCTGGTCGACGCGCAGGCGGCGGACGAGCTCGTCCGTGAGGCTGGACTTGCCGGAGCCGCCGGTGCCGGTGATGCCGAGGACGGGGACGTGGTGACCCGAGGCCGCCTTGGTGAGCTCGGCGCGATCGGCGTCGGAGAGCGCCTTCACCTCGGCGCCGGTGATGGCGCGTGCGACGGCGCCGCGCTCCCCGGCAAGGACGGCCGAGATGTCAGCCGGCCCGGCGGCATACAGGTCGGTGTCGCAGGCCTCGATGACCGTGTTGATCATCCCGACGAGACCGAGTCGCTGGCCGTCCTCGGGGCTGAAGATCGTCACGCCGGCCTCGCGCAGCCGCGCGATCTCGTCGGCGACGATGACGCCGCCGCCACCACCGACGACCTTGACGTGGCCCGCGCCGGCCTCACGGAGGAGCTGGACGAGGTACTCGAAGTACTCGACGTGCCCGCCCTGGTAGGACGACACGGCGACGCCCTGCACGTCCTCCTCGATCGCCGCGTCGACGACCTCCTGGACGGAGCGGTTGTGCCCGAGGTGGATGACCTCGGCGCCCTGGCTCTGCATGATGCGCCGCATGATGTTGATCGACGCGTCGTGCCCGTCGAACAGGCTCGACGCGGTGACGATGCGCACCGGGTTGGCGGGCACGTGGAGCTCGGGAGCCTCGGGCGACGTCTGTGTCATGCCCCAAATAGTAGGACGTCCTACTAACTACCCGGAAGTCACGAAGCCCGGGACGTGCTCAGGCCGGCTGATCACCTCACGATCGCCGGAACCGACGCGGCGCACGTGCGCGTCAGCGATCGACCGCAGACGCGAACGGGTCGGCGGCGGTGGCATCCACCAGCCACTCCGTCGCCGCTCGCACGAAGTCGTCGTCGACGCGGGAGAGCGGGACGTCTGCAATGAGGCGTCGCCACGACTCTGCTCGGTGGAGGCACGAGATCCGGTCGGCAGCCGGCAGGAGCGCGTGCAGCGACTCGCGGTCGGCGAGGTCGGTCCACGGCTCGATGAACGCTTCGGCCACGCGAACGAGGTCGGGATGGTCGACCGCGAGCTGCAGTCGATTGCGGACGATCCACATCGGGATGCGCGCCGAGGTGAGCGGGTGCGTCCACAGGGCGTCACCGAGGTCGATGAGGGCCGCACCCTCGCCCCGTCGGAAGGCATTGCCGAGGTGGAGGTCGTTGTGCTGGAGCGAGTCGGGCAGCCCACTGTCCACGAGCGCAGCCGCGGCGTCGCGCACGAGCGGCAACCCGGACTCGATCCCTTCAGCCTCGGCGGGACTCGGCCGTCGCGGGTCATCTTCAGGGAGCGCCAGCAGCGCCTCGACGTGGCGCTCGACCCAGATGACGACGTCGTCAGGCTCCTTCGGGAACGCGCTCAGTCCCGTCGAGAGCATCTCGGGCTCGTGACCGGCGAGCGGCGCTGCAGGACGGCATACTGATCCGCCATCGCGACCCAGTCTGCAAGGGGCGGGATCGCGTCGTCCCACATCGGCGCACCCAGATCGGCCGTCACCAACCAACCGCGAGACGGCTCCACTGCGACAACCGGTGCCACCGTCCCGGGGACCAGACCCTCGACGACCCGGGCCAGCTCGGCCTCGAAGGCCTGCGACGGTGCGTTCTCCTTGACCCAGACCTTGCCGCGGTCGGTCTCGACGCTCAGCACCGTCGACCAGAACCGGACGCGCTCCTGGACGAGCGGACCGGTGACCGCCCGGCCGCTCGCCGCGAGCGCCGGAT
Source organism: Knoellia locipacati (assembly GCF_044791685.1). Lineage (GTDB taxonomy): Bacteria > Actinomycetota > Actinomycetes > Actinomycetales > Dermatophilaceae > Knoellia > Knoellia locipacati_A. Next base: position 2,552,215 of record NZ_CP087730.1, on the reverse strand, counting down.
GCAGCCACGCCTCGAGCTCGAGGCGCCACTCGTCGCTGCGCCAGAGCGCCGGCAGGTCAGTCACGTCTGGTGGCCACCCACCGGATCGCTTCGACGTAGCCGTCCACCCCGCGCCCGATGACCTGGTGGTCGGTGACGTCGGTGAGGTAGCTGTGGTGCCGGAACTCCTCGCGGGCGTGGATGTCGCTGATGTGCACCTCGACCCGCGGCACGGCCACCGCTGACAGCGCGTCGCGCAGCGCCACAGACGTGTGCGTGTAGCCGGCTGCGTTGACGACCAGCCCGGCGATCCCCCGCCGCCCCTCCTGCACCCAGTCGATGAGCACGCCCTCGTGGTTGCTCTGCCGGAAGTCGAGCGTCAGCCCGGCGTCCAAGCACGCCCGACGGCACAGCTCCTCGACGTCGGCGAGCGTGGCGCTGCCGTAGATCTCGGGCTCGCGCTCCCCCAGCAGGTTGAGGTTGGGGCCGTTGAGGACGAGCACCGTGGTCGAGTCCATGCGGTGAGTATGCCGTCCACCCACCCCCGCGCCACTGCTTGCGTCCGCCACTGTGGTGGCCAGGACGTCGGGTTGGCGGACGCAAGCACACGGCATACGCGCAACGTCCGGCACTTCGACGGCTGAGCCACCACAGTGCCGGACGCAGCGGTGGGGCAGTCAGTCGAAGACCTCGGAGCGTGTGCCCGTCGGCACGAACCCCTCACCGAACGTCCGGCAGAACGCCGGGTCGACGGTGAGCTCAGCACCTCGGGCGGCGTCGAACGCGCGGGCGCGCCCGAGGTTCCACTCCAGCAGGTCGTCGCTGCGGTCATCGCTCTTCTCCATGTGCCACGTGACGACGCAGGCGGCTTGCTTGTCGTCGAGGCCGTTGATGATCGCCGGGGTGGCGTCGACGCCGAGGCCGGCGAGGTAGTAGGTGTCGAGCTCGCCGGTCTGGGCGAACCGCTCGATGTTGCGGGTGGCGACCCAGCCGTCGGGGTTCATCAGCCCGAACCCGAGGAAGAACAGCGCGCCCGAGATGAGCGCCGCCCGCGGCACCCACGTCCCCTTGAGGCGGACGACCGCCACCATCATGAACACGATGAGCAGCCCGAGCCAGAGCTCGAACCCGTCGACGAAGACCCGCAGCACCGTGTAGCCGTACGCCTCCTGGTAGAGCGACATCCGGTAGAGCGCCGACGCCACGACGGCCAGGGTCAGCGTGCAGAGCGCGAGCAACGAGACGCGGAGCGCCAGCCGGTCCGAGGCGGTCTCCTGCGAGGCCTTGCGGGTAGCGATGCCGACGACGACGAGCGTGAGGAACGTCGCGGTCGTGAGCTGGCCGAAGCCCTCGTGGACGTACTCGGCGTACGTGAGTCCCGTCGTCTCCCGCAGGTACTCGTGCCCACCCCACATCGCCGTGGCCTGGGCAGCGAGGAACGCGACGAAGAGCGCGATGACCACGCCGAGCGGCACGAGCCACTCCCAGCGGTGGCGCACCGGAGCACCGCGCGGCACGTCGAGGTCGGCGATCCGCGGTGGGTTGAGCGCGAGGTACGCACCGGCCAGCGCCACCCCGGCGACGAAGACGAAGACGAAGACGCGGGCGATGATCGAGTCCCAGCGCAGGTCGGGGATGAGCGACTGCGCCCACGACCCGAAGATCGCGTCACCCGAGGCGAAGAGGCCACCGAAGAGCACGAGCCCCACCGCGGCGATCGCGACCGTGCGCAGCACCGGCCAGAGCAGCGGCATCCGGCTCGTCGCCGTGAGCGTGCGCCCCAACAGCGGCAGACCGCGCAGGCCGGCGAGCACCCACGACATCGCCGACAGCGGGATGCTCACGAAGGAGCGAGCACTGGTCACCGTCGCCGCAAGCAGCAGCGCCGCCAGCAGCACCGACAGCACCGCGATCCACTCCGTCGCCCGCACGACCGTCATGGCCGTGAGGCCGATGCCGACCGCCACGCAGGCGATGCTCCACGGGCTGCGCTTCTCCTTGAACGCCCACAGGATGAGGCCCGCCGAGAGCAGGACCACCAGACCAGCGGCGAGCCCGATCCGCCTGTCCGGCAACATGATCGAGGCGAGCAGGCCCAGGAGCAGGGCGCCGATGAGCAGGTGCGGCTGCGGTCCGAGTCCCGACTCGGGCCAGAACTTCCCGAACAGCTGGTCGGTGAATGGCGGCGGACCCGGCTTGGCGAGCGTCGTCGCCGTAGTGGGCGAGGGCGTCGGCGCAGGCTGGGCCGGTCGTGGAGCGGGCGTGGTCGTCATGGTGACCTCCGGGGTCGGCAGAGCGGTCGGCAGGCTCGCCGCGCGCTGGTGGATGCGTGTATGCCGTGGCAGCACCGCGCGCAGCCGCGCGCCTCGTCCGCCGGGCGGGGTGGGAAGGACCTGGATCGAGCCGCCGTGCAGCTCGCAGACCCAGGACGCGATGGCGAGGCCGAGGCCCGTGCCGCCGCCGGCGTCGTCCCCGGTGCCGAACCGGCTGAAGACGTTCGCCGCCTTGTCGGCGGGGATACCCGGACCGTCGTCGACGACCTCGAGCGACCACCGGTCGTCGTCCAATGCCATTGCGACGAGCTGGATCTCGCCGCCGGGCGGGCTGTGACGAGCCGCGTTGTCGAGCAGGTTCGCAACGAGCTGCGCGAGGCGTGCGGGGTCGGCCGTAACGGTGAGGTCCTCGGGGACCACACGGCATACGTACGTGACCGTGCGCGACCCGAGCTCCGCCTCGGCGACGGCGCCACGAAGCAGGTCGGCGACGCCCACCTCCTCGAGACGCAAGGGCGCGACGCCGGCGTCGATGCGCGAGAGGTCGAGCAGGTCGCCGACGAGGTCGCTGAGCCGTTCGGACTGGGTGAGGGCGCCACGCAGCGCCTGGTCGTCGGGCTGCACGACACCGTCCACGAGGTTCTCGAGGAGGGCCCGTTGGGCGGTGAGCGGGGTGCGCAGCTCGTGCGACACGGTGGCGATGAGCTGCCGGCGCTGGTGGTCGGCACCGGCGAGGTCGGCGGACATGGCGTTGAAGGCCCGGGCGAGCTGGCCGACCTCGTCGGTGGAGTCGGTGGAGACCCGCTGCCCGTAGTCGCCGGCGGCCATGACGCTGGCGGCGTGGGTCATCTCGCGCAGCGGGGCGGTCATGCCCCGGGCCAGCCACTGGGTCACGAGCAGGGCCGCGGCGACCGTGACCGGGAGGGTGAGCCAGAGCGGCATACCGGCTCGTTCGCCGATCGTCGCGAAGAGTGCGGCGACCACGCAGGTCGCGCCGACGAGGAGCCCGAGCTTGACCTTGATCGAGCCGACGCCCTGGAGGGGCTCGACGGTGTTCACGGCGCCTCCAGGGCGTAGCCCACCCCGTGCACGGTGCGGACGCGGGCGGCGCCGATCTTGGCGCGCAGGGACTTCACGTGGCTGTCGAGGGTGCGCGTGCCCGAGGCGTCGGACCAGCCCCAGACCTCGCTCATGAGCTGCTCGCGGGAGCGGACCGCACCCGGCGTGGCCGCGAGCGCCGCGAGCAGGTCGAACTCGAGCGGGGTGAGGTGGACCTCGGCGCCGTCGACGGTGACGCGGCGGGCGGGTCCGTCGATCCGGACCTCACCGACCTCGGTGGTCGGGGCCGGCACCGAGGCGAGCTCGGCAGCGCGTTCGACGCGGCGCAGGAGGGCGTGGGTGCGGGCGACGACCTCGCGCATCCGGAACGGCTTGGTGACGTAGTCGTCCGCCCCGACGCCCAGGCCCACGAGGATGTCGGTCTCGTCGTCGCGGGCGGTGAGCATGAGCACCGGGACCGGCCGGACGGCCTGGATGCGGCGGCATACCTCGAGCCCGTCGTAGCCGGGCAGCATGACGTCGAGGACGACGAGGTCGGGGGCGTGCTCGCCGAACGCGGCGACCGCGTCGGGACCATCGAAGGCCTGGTGGACGGCATAGCCCTCAGCACGGAGACGGTCGGTGACGGCCTGGTTGATCGTCGGCTCGTCCTCGACGACGAGCACCGTCGCCTTCGGGCCGGCCGCGGTCCCCGCGCCGGGCATCCCCGCGCCCGTCCCCGCGCCGGACGTCCCCGCACCCGTCGTCCCCGCACCAGTTCCCGTCATGCCACTGACAGTAGGAGCCAACCCGTCGGGCGCGTGGGCACGACCTGTGGAGATCTCGTGAAGATGCGCGCGGGTCCCACGCTTCGCGTGGGCCGGCATACGGGCAGGGCGGATGTATCAGGAGACGGAAGCCGCCCTCCTCACCCTCAGCGACCGCGTCGCCGTTCTTCGGGGGACGGCCTCGGTGCGATCGCACCAACCAGGAGGGAACATCATGTACTCAGCAGCACGGGCGCGCCGACGCGCCTGTCTCACGGTCGGTGCCGCACTCGCGGTCGCCGCTCTCGTCACGCCGGCGGCGTTGGCCGGCACGTCCTCGGGCACCCTGCCCAACGGCGCCGAGATCACCGTGGGCATCACCTCACCCGTCGACGGCGACTCGTTCATCGTCCCGGGGGGCGACACCACGGTCGACGTGCCCCTGTCCGGTACGGCCAGCGTCGCCACCGGCGCACCGAGCACGAGCTGGATCTACGTCGTCGACATCTCGGGCAGCACGGTCAACCTCATGTGCGACGCGACCCGCACGATCCTCGCCTGCGAGCAGGTCGCCGTGAAGGGACTCAACGACCTCGTGGTCACCGACGGCTCCGCGCTCGAGAGTGCCGTCGTCGCCTTCGGCACGACCGCGCAGCCCGCCGACATGCAGCCAGCCCCGGGCGACCAGCGGTTCACCTCCCCGTCGGGGACCAACGTCAACACGGTGGTCGACTCGCTCACGCCCGGCCAGATCGGCCAGTTCACCCCCAAGAGCGTCGGCATCAGCACGAACTACGCCGAGGCGCTGGAGGCGGCCGACACCGCGGTTCAGGCAGCCTCGGGCAGCCAGGTCAACGTCGTCTTCGTCTCGGACGGCATCTCGGAGGCGGGCTCTCTCGCTGCGTTCCAGACCGCGCTCTCCTCGGTCGCGGCCGGCGCCACCATCTACCCGTTCGCGGTCGGCGCAGCAGCGTCGTGCACCAGCGGCCTCTTCGGGACCCTGGCGGCGATGGCGACGGCGAGCGGCACCGTGTGCCAGCACGTCACGAACCCCGCCAACCTGCCGAACGTCATCAAGAACGTCACGGCCACGAGGCTCGACAGCCTCGCGGTGACCCTCGACGGGAACCCGGTGGCGGCCACGCCCAGCACGGCCCTGCCGACCGCGGGACCGGCCTCGATCACGTGGACGGCACCCGGCGACGACCTCGCCCCCGGCACGCACCAGGTGTGCGCCACGGCGACCGGCACCGGCCCGGCGAGCGAGCCGACGGCCACGGGATCCGCGAACCGCTGCGAGAGCTTCTCGGTCTTCGCCTTCGCGCTCACGCCGCCCACGGCGACCAACGAGCTCGGCAGCGACGACACCCACACCGTCACGGCAACCGTGACCGGACCGGCCTCCGACCTCAGCGGCCACGCGGTGGACTTCTCGATCTCGGCCGGCCCCAACGCCGGTGACTCGGGCACGTGTGCCCCGGCGTCCTGCGAGACCAACGCCGCCGGAGTGGTGACCTTCACCTACACCGTCCCGGTCGAACCCGCCTCGCTCGGCACCGACACGATCTCTGCCACCGCCACCATCCACGGTGACGAGGCGACGCGGTCGGTCTCGAAGCTCTGGCAGGACACCACCCCGCCGGTCGCCACCTGCGTCGAGTCGACCAACCCCGAGGGTGACGTCCCCGGAGCCCCCGGCAACGGTGGTCAGGGCCAGAACCAGGATGGCTACTACCGTCTCGTCGCCACCGACGACGTGTGGCCGGCGAGCGACCTCGACCTCTTCGTCAAGGACGCCGGCAGCAGCAAGGTCTGGGGCGCGTTCGCCGTCGCCACCGACATCAAGTACGTCGAGGCCAACGGCGCCACCCCCAGCCAGAAGCCCGGCGACGGTGTCGTCGAGTGGAACCTCAAGGGCAAGGGCGACGCGCAGCTCTACGCGGTCGACGGGTCGGGCAACCGCTCGGCGTCGGTGACCTGCCACGTCCCCAACGCCCCGAAGTGACTGGTTGCTTCCACCAGTGGTGAGTCAGCCACTGCGACACCGCTCCTCGGCTCAGGCCGGGGAGCGGTGTCGCGTCCGGAAGACCGTGGGGGTGAGCCCCGTGCACTGGGAGAAGTGGTGGCGCAGCAGCGCCGCCGACCCGAACCCGACGTCGCCCGCGATCTGCTCGATCGACAGGTCGGTCTCCTCGAGCAGCTCGCGTGCACGCAGCACGCGCTGGTCGGTGACCCACTGGTGCGGGGTCGTGCCGGTCTCGGAGACGAAGCGGCGGGCGAACGTCCTCGACGACATCGACGCGCGACGGGCCAGCTGGGTGACGGTGTGCGGCTGGTCGAGGTGCTCGACCATCCACTCGAGCACCGGCCCCAGGCTCTCGGCCTCGGTGACGGGCACGGGCCGGTCGATGAACTGCCGCTGGCCGCCATCGCGGTGCGGCGAGACGACCATGCGTCGCGCGATCCGGTTGGCGACCGCGCCCCCGTGCTCACTTCGCACGAGGTGCAGGCAGGCGTCGATCCCGGCGGCGGTGCCCGCACTCGTGATGACGCTCCCGTCGTGGGCGTAGAGGACGTCGGGGTTGACCCTGGCCAGCGGATACTCGGTCGCGAGCCGATCCGTGTGCATCCAGTGCGTCGTGCACTCCCGCCCGTCGAGCACCCCGGCAGCGGCGAGCGTGAACGCACCCGAGCAGACCGAGAGGACGTGCGCCCCCCGGTCGACCGCGTCCCGAACCACCTGCATGACCGCCTCGGACGGCGTGTATGCCGTCGGGCTGGCCGGGATGGCCACGAGGTCGGCGTCCGCGGTCGCCTCCAACCCGTGGGGCGCGGTGAGGACGACACCGGAGTCGGTGCGCAACGGCATACCCGGTTCCTCGGCGCACACGCGGAAGTCGAAGGGCGGCACGCCGTCGTCGGTGCGGTCCATCCCGAAGACCTCGGAGAGCACGCCGAACTCGAAGAGCGCGACCGGATCCTGGAGCACGACGGCGACGGAACGAAGGGCCATCCCCGCAGCATGACAGGGTGGCAGCATCTTGTGCAAGAGGGGCAGTTCTGCCACTCGTGGCAGGATGTGGTTGGGCGACAAACTTGTGCCATGAGCACCTTCCTCGCAGACATCGCCCCCGTCATCCCCGCGCTCATCCTCGCCGCCCTCTTCGTCTGGGCGCTCGAGCGCAACAACCGTCGCCAGCGGGTCGCGCCCTGGTCCGACGACTTCCGCCACCACGTCGACCACGACGCCGACACCCGCCGCGCCGCCCACGACCTCGAGGCCTGGGGCGCCGACGCGTACGACCGCGCCGCCTGACCCCGTCAACAATCGACCAAGAGGTCACGAACTGCGCCGGGCCCGTGCACTTCGTGACCTATTGGTCGATTGTTGTCACGGGCAGCACGGGCAGCACGGGCAGCACGGGCAGCACGGGCATCACGGACAGGGCGGGCTGGGCAGCGTCGGGCCGTGGACTCGGTCAGATGTGGATCGGACCCTGTCGCTCGCTCAGCCGGTCGCCGGCCCCGCCCCAGCGGAGCGCGACGATCTCGGCCGCGATCGACACTGCAGTCTCCTGCGGGGTGCGCCCGCCGAGGTCGAGCCCGATCGGTGACGACAGACGTCCCAGCTCGACTTCGGTGAGGCCCGCCTCGCGCAAGCGCTCCATCCGCTCGTCGTGCGTGCGCCGCGACCCCATCGCCCCGACGTAGGCGACCTCGGGCAGGCGCAACGCCACCTCGAGCAGCGGCACGTCGAACTTCGGGTCGTGGGTGAGGACGCAGAGCACGGTGCGCCCGTCGATGCGTCCGGCGTCGGCCTCGTCGCGCAGGTAGGCGTGCGGCCAGGACACGACGACCTCGTCCGCGGCGGGCAGCCGGGCCGGCGTCGCGAAGACCGGTCGCGCGTCGCACACGGTCACGGCATACCCGAGGAAGTGGCCCATCTCGGCGACCGCCGCCGCGAAGTCGATGGCGCCGAAGACGATCATCCGCGGCTTCGGGGCGTGGCAGGCGACGAACACGCGCATGCCCTCGCCGCGTCGCTCGCCGTCGGGTCCGTAGGTCAGGGTCTCGGTCGTGCCCGACGCCAACGCGCCCCGGGTGTCGTCGACGACGGCGGCGTCGGCCCGGTCGCTGCCCAGGCTGCCGACGGCGGAGTCCGGCCGCACGACCAGCCTCCGCCCGACCCACGAGGGGTCGGGGTGGGCGACGACCGTCGCCACGGCGACGGGGCGCCCGGCGTCGATGTCGTCGGCGATGTCGCCGAGCTCGGGAAAGCTTCGCTGGTCGACCTTCTCGATGAAGACGTCGAGCTGCCCCCCGCAGGTCAGACCCACGCTGTATGCCGTGTCGTCCGAGACGCCGTAGTGCGCGAGTTCCGCTGTGCCAGTGGCGAGGACGGACTGCCCGACCTCGTAGACGGCCCCCTCGACGCACCCGCCCGACACGGACCCGACCGCGGTGCCGTCGGCCCCGACGAGCATGGAGGCGCCAGGCGGTCGCGGCGACGCGCTGAACGTGTCGACGACGGTCGCCATCGCCACGGGCTCACCCGCCTCCCACCACGCGCGCAGCTCGCGCAGGACCTCACGCATGCTCCACGACCTCCAGCAGCTCGGCGAACGCGGCCATCGAGTGACCGGCGACGAAGGTGTCAACGTGTGGCAGAGCCGCGACGATGCCCTGCTGCACCGGCTCGTAGGCGTCGTGGCCGCGGTGCGGGTTCGCCCACACGACGTGGTGGGCCAGCGACCGGAGTCGGCGCATCTGCTCGGCGAGCCCTTCGGGGTCACCGCGCTCCCACCCGTCGCTGACGAGCACGACGACCGCACCCCGGGCCATGCCGCGCCGGCCCCACCGGTCGAGGAACGCCTTGAGCCCGTCGGCCAGGCGGGTGCCGCCGGACCAGTCGGGGATCGTGCGCCCGGCCGAGACGAGTGCCCGGTCCGGGTCGCGCTGGTGCAGCGCCGCGGTCACGTGGGTCAGCCGCGTCCCGAGGGTGAACACCTCGACCGGACCGGACGACCGGCACCAGGCGTGGGCGAGACGGAGCAGCGCGTCGGCGTAGGCGCTCATCGACCCCGACACGTCGAGGAGCACGACGACGCGGCGAGGTCGCTCCATCCTGCGGCGCCACCGGATCGGTCCGGGCTCGCCGTGGCGGCGGACCATCTCGCGCATCGTCGAGCGGGCGTCGACGCGACCTCGTGAGGCAGCGGCCCAACGGTGGGTGCGGCGGCGAGGGGGTCGCGGCCGCAGCGCACCGAACATCCGAGCGAGGGCCGCACTCTCCCGTGCGGACATCGACGCGATGTCCCTGTGCCGCAGCACCTCCGTGGCGCTGGCGCGCGCTCGCACGTCGTCGGACTCGAGGTCGTCACCCCGCTCTCCCGGCGCGCCACGGTCGGAGAGGTCGGCCATGGTGGCGGGCGGTCGTGACGGTGCGCGACGCGCAGCCGCGGGACGCTGGGCACCGAACCACACGGCATACACGAGGTCGTACCTCTCGAGGTCGGCTGGTGAGGCGCAGAGCGTCGCGCGGCCCACGGCATACACGGCGGCCTGGTTCTCGAGGCCCACCGTGGCGACGGCGAGGAGGTAGGTGCGCTCCCGGTCTGCCGTGACGGCGACACCCGCCGCGCGCAGGGCTCGCGCGAAGCCGAGGAGGACCTCCTCCGGGGAGCGGGTCGCGGTCACCGGCCCAGGATCCGGTCGAGCGAGGCGCAGACGCGGTCGGCGTCCTCGCGGTACTTGACCGCGACGCCGAGCGACGCCGCTGCCGAGGCGGTGTCGAGGTCGCGGACACCGAGCTCGTGCAGGGCGCGCGCCCAGTCGAGGGTCTCGGCGACACCCGGCGGCTTGAGCAGCTCGGTGTCCTCGCGGACCGCGTGGACCGCTCTGACGACCTGGTCGGCCAGCGCCTCCGGGACCTCGGGCGCCCGCGAGCGCACGATCGCGAGCTCGCGCTCGAGAGAGGGGTGCTCGAGCCAGTGGTAGAGGCAGCGGCGCTTGAGTGCGTCGTGGACCTCGCGGGTGCGGTTGGAGGTGAGGACGACGAGCGGGGGCGTGTCGGCGCGCACCGTGCCGAGCTCGGGGATGCTCACCTGCCACGTCGACAGCACCTCGAGGAGGAAGGCCTCGAACTCGTCGTCCGCACGGTCGATCTCGTCGACGAGGAGCACCGCCGGCGCCTCGCGCAGGGCGCGCAGGATCGGGCGCGCGACGAGGAAGCGCTCCTCGAACAGCCCGGCCTCGACGTCGGCGAGGGAGCTCGCGCCGTCGACCGCCTCGACCGCGCGCAGGTGGAGGATCTGGCGCGGGAAGTCCCAGTCGTAGAGCGCCTGGCTCGCGTCGATCCCCTCGTGGCACTGGAGCCGGATGAGCGGCACCCCGGCCGCGAGCGCCAGCGCTTCGGCCAGTGCCGTCTTGCCGGTGCCCGGCTCGCCCTCGAGGAGCAGCGGGCGAGAGAGCCGGGTGGCGAGCCACGTGATCGTCGCCAGCTCGTCGTCGACGAGGTAGCCGGTGCCCTCGAGCGCGGTGCGCAGCTCGTCGGTCGAGGCTGAGGCGAGGTCCATACCGAGCATCGTCACACGGCGCTCGTTCAGACGTCAGTCGGCCTGTCGATGTCCCGGCCGGTGGCGAGGTCGCCGCACTCGACGAGCAGCGGCCGGTGCGCCAGGAAGTAGTCGCGCGCACCGTGGTCGCCGACCGCGCTGTCGTGCACCGCCTGCCAGTGCTCTCGGCCCAGGATGACGGGGTGGCCGGGTCTCCCCTCGTATGCCGCCCGCACCAGTGCGGCGGCCAGGTCACCCTCGCGCCGTCCCTCACCCTCGCTCTCGTCGGGGCCCTCGCTCTCGCCCTGACTCACGATCGAGGCGAGCACCCGCGCGTGCACCTCGACGCCGACGTCGGGCAGGTCGACGAGCATGAGCAGAGCCGCCTCGGCGCCGGTGTCCGCCAACGCCTCCAGGCCGCGGCGCAGGGACGCACCCATCCCGTCGTCCCAGTCGGTCGCCTCGACGACGATGCCTCCAACGCGCTGCGCCCGGGCGGTGACCTGCTCCGCGGACGACCCGACGACCACGTGGACGTCGACCACGCCCGCGTCGTGGAGCCGGGCAATCGCGGTCTCGACGAGGGACGGCCCCGAGGGCGAGAGGCGGAGCAGCGCCTTGGGTCCCCCCATGCGCCGCCCTGCCCCCGCCGCGAGCACGAGACCGGCGACCCCACCATCAGCCATCCGCACACTGTGCCACCGACCGGGTGCCCAGCGGGGGCCCATCTGCCAGAGTCATCGAGGACGAACGGGCGCGTCGGCCCGCCCGCCGGACGGAAGGCAGCGATGACGATCACCACGAGGGCGGCCGTGCTGCGCGCCTCCACCGACGACCAGCCGTTCGCGCAGTCGGCTCCGCTCACCGTCGAGGACGTGACGCTCCAGCCACCCGGGCCCGGCGAGGTGCTCCTCCGGATCGTCGCCGCGGGGCTGTGCCACTCCGACCTGTCCGTCGTCAACGGCGACCGGCCGCGCCCTCTGCCCATGGTCCTGGGCCACGAGGCCGCGGGCGTCGTCGAGGAGGTCGGCGCCGGCGTCACCGACGTCGCCGTCGGCGACCGCGTCGTCTGCTCCTACGTGCCCTCCTGCGGGGTGTGCGCCGACTGCGCCGGCGGTCATCCCGTGCGCTGCGCCAGCGCCCAGGCAGCCAACCGCGAGGCACGCCTGGTCAGGGGCCGCCGGCCGTTCCGCGACGCGTCGGGCGCCGAGCTGCACCACCACCTCGGCGTCTCCGCCTTCTCCGAGCTCACCGTCGTCTCGCCCCGCTCCCTCGTGCCCGTGCCCGACGAGGTGCCGCTCGACGTCGCCGCGGTCTTCGGGTGCGCCGTCCTCACCGGTGCAGGCGCCGTGCTCAACACCGCGACCGTGCGCCCCGGCGAGGGGGTCGTGGTCGTCGGGCTGGGCGGCGTCGGCATCTCGGCGGTCATGGCCGCGGCGCTCGCCGGCGCCCACCCCGTCATCGCCGTCGACACCGTGGAGTCCAAGCTCGCCTCTGCGGCAGCCGTCGGTGCCACCCACACGGTCCTCGCGGGTGACGACGCCGTGGAGCACGTCCGAGGCCTCACCGGCGGCGGCGTCAGCGTCGCCATCGAGGCCGCGGGGCACCCGGCTGCGCTCGCGACGGCATACGCGATGACCCGGGTGGGCGGACGCGTCGTCGTCGCCGGGCTCCCCCACCCGCGCCACCAGATCTCGGTCCCGATCGCCTCGCTCGTCGGCGAGGAGAAGTCGATCCTCGGCTCCTACATGGGCTCGTCGGTCCCGCGCCGCGACCTGCCGCGTCTCTTCGACCTGTATGCCGCCGGGCTCCTGCCCGCCGATGCTCTCGTCACGTCGCGCTCGGTGCCGCTCGACGACGTCAACGTCGCGCTCGACCGGCTGCACTCGGGGGCCGAGGTCCGCCAGATCCTCGCGCCCTGAGAGCGCCCTACGCGTGACTGATGACGAAGGCCGAGAGGAAGCCCACGGTGGCGGCCAGGCCGGCATACAGGTGGGTCTTCTCGAAGGCTTCCGGGATCATCGTGTCGGCGACCATGGCGAGGATCGCGCCAGCCGCGAGCGCGGTGATGGCGGCGACCGTCGTCGGCGAGGCGCCCTCGAGGAACACGACTCCGAGGAGTCCGGCGAGCCCGCTCGCGGTGGCAATCGCGCCCCACACCCCGAAGACGTAGCGGGGCGTACGCCCTGAGGCCTTCATCCCCGCGGCGCTGGAGAGACCTTCGGGCAGGTTGGACAGGAAGATCGCCGCGAAGACCGCGACGCCCACGCCGCCACCCTTGAGCAGGGTCAGGCCGAGCACGATCGACTCGGGGATGCCGTCGAGGAGGGCTCCGATCGCGATGGCGGCGCCGCTGCCCGGCGTGTCCTCCTCCGACCCCTGGATCTCGTGCGAGCGCTTGCGGTGGCGGGCACCACGCCGTGCCAGCGCGACGTTCGCTGCGACGTAGACGACGGCGCCGGTGAGGAAGCCGGCCGCGGTCGGGACGAGCCCTCCGGTTCGCTCAGCCTCGTCGACGAGGTCGAAGGAGAGCGCCGAGATGAGGACGCCGGCGCCGAACGCCATGACCGTGGCGACGACCCGCTGCGGCACGCGGATCCACCAGGCGATCGCCGCGCCGAGCACGAGAGCCCCGCCCGCGAGCAGGCCCCACAGACCCGCCTGTGCCCACACCGGCATGCGCACCGTCCCTTCGTCAGGACATGCCTACCGGATGACGGACGCGCGAAGCGTGAGGGGCATGACGAAGGCCCCTGACCGGCATACCGGTCAGGGGCCTTCCAAGCACTGGTGGCGGGTGAAGGATTCGAACCTTCGTAGCTTTCGCGATGGATTTACAGTCCACTCCCATTGGCCGCTCGGGCAACCCGCCGTGCGCGTGGAAGGATAGCAAGCCAACCGCGCAACAACGAAACCGTGCCCCGGGAGCCATCCCGCGAGGCACCCGAACGAGGAGGCTCCGTGGCCGACAGCTCCATGGACATCGTCAGCAACTACGACAAGCAGGAGATCGCCAACGCGGTCAACGCGGCGGCCAAGGAGGTCGCGAACCGCTACGACTTCAAGAACGTCGGTGCCAAGGTCGAGCTGTCCGGCGAGTCCATCTCGATGCAGGCCAACTCCGAGGAGCGCTGCCTCGCCGTGCTCGACGTCGTCCAGACGTGGCTGGTCAAGCGCAAGGTGTCGCTCAAGCACCTCGACGTGCCCGAGGCCGGCCCCCGGCTGTCCGGCAAGGAGTACAAGCTCGACGTCCCGCTCAAGCAGGGCATCTCCACCGAGAACGCCAAGAAGATCAACAAGCTCATCCGCGACGAGGGACCCAAGGGTGTGAAGTCGCAGATCCAGGGCGACGAGCTGCGGGTCTCGAGCAAGTCGCGCGACGACCTCCAGGCCGTGCAGCGCATGCTCAGCGGCGCCGACCTCGACGTGGCGCTGCAGTACACGAACTACCGCTGACCCGAGCGCCGCGCGCACAGCTTCTCCTCCCCATGCGGAGGGCACTGTGAGGGTCCGGAGGGAACATGGCGGGTTCACGCGGTCCTCGCAACACCTTGACCTGAGGAGTTGCGAGGACCGTGTCTGTTTCGGACGAGGTGGGTCAGCTGCTGCGGCTGATCGAGGCGGGTGCTTCGGTGCATGAAGCAGCTGCAGGGATGGGGCTGCGGTTGGGTCAGGCGTATCGGCTGCTGGTCAGGGCAGGTCACGCGCGTGGCCATCCTGCTCCGCGGGTCTCTGCGTCGCAGGCGCGGATGGTGGAGTCAGTTTTCGCGGTGTCGGGCAGCATCAGCCGGGCAGCGAGGGACAGCGGGGTCAGTCACCCGACAGCCCGCAGGATTCTGGTTGGGGCAGGCGCTGTGCCGGCACAGACCCAGCCGGTGGACCGGTCCGCGGACAGGAAGCAGTTCGAGGTGTTGACCAGGCAGGGCTGTTCCACGGCTCGTGCGGCCCGTCAGGTCGGGGTCAGTGAGCGCACCGGCCGGCGGTGGCGTCGCGCCGGTTCACGGTATGGCTGTCCCATGAGCACCGACGCCGCGATCAGCGACCGCTACCTCTGCCTGCAGGACCGTCTGGTGATCGCCGACGCGCTGGTGACTCGGCAGTCGTTGCGTGCCATCGCAGCCCGGATCGGCAAGAACGTCTCCACGGTCTCCCGGGAGGTGCGAGCCCGCAGCATCGACGGGATCTATCTGCCGTACCAGGCCGAGCGTGCCGCCAAGACCGCGCGGGCCCGACCGAAACCGTCCAAGCTGCTCACCCACCACGCGCTGCGTGCCGAGGTCGAGCACGGGCTGCAGCGCAGGTTGTCTCCGGAGCAGATCTCGCACAGGCTCATCAGCGACTATCCCGATGACGAGAGCATGCGTGTGAGCCACGAGACGATCTACCAAGCGCTGTACTTCCAGGCCCGTGGCGGCCTCAAGAGGGAGGTGCAGGCGGCGCTGCGAACCGGTCGGACACGACGCAAACCCCACCGTCGACCCGACCAGCGCACCCACCGGTTCATCGACCCGATGGTGATGATCAGCGACCGACCCGCAGAGATCGACGACCGCGCCGTGCCCGGCCACTGGGAGGGCGACCTGATCATGGGCTCCGGCAACGCCTCGGCGATCGGCACCCTCGTCGAGCGGAGCACCCGCTACACGATGCTGCTGCACCTGCCCCACGGCCACGACGCAGAACACGTGCGCGACGCACTCGTGGCCACCATCTCCACCCTGCCTCAGCACCTGCGCGGGTCACTGACCTGGGACCAGGGCAAGGAGATGGCCCGCCACGCCCAGTTCACCACCGCCACCGACATGGCCGTCTACTTCTGCGACCCCGCCAGCCCCTGGCAACGCGGATCGAACGAGAACACCAACGGACTGCTGCGCCAGTACTTCCCCAAAGGCACCGACCTCAGCGTGCACGGCCCCGAAGACCTCGAACACGTCGCCCAAGAGCTCAACGGCCGACCACGCAAAACGCTCGGCTGGGACACCCCAGCCGAGCGCCTGCGTGATCTACTCACCACCTAAAACCAAGCGGTGTTGCGAGCACCCCTTGAATCCGCCCATTTCCGTCCGGACCCTCACGGTTTCCTCCGGAGGTGGGTATGCCGTGTGCGCGCGTGACGTGGGCGACTCCCCCGCCCGAGATCGGCGCGATCTGTGGTTACGTTGAGGTAACCACGCCGCCGAACAACGGAGTTCACGATGCGCCGTCCCACCCGCCACACCTTCGGACTGGCCGCCCTCGCCAGCGCCGCCACGCTCACCTTGGGGCTCGCGGCCCCAGCACTGGGTGCTCCCCTCACCGACTCGAGCGGTGGTCAGCGGGTTCCCGGCGGCCCCTATGTCGCCCTCGGCGACAGCTTCTCCGCCGGCGCGGGCGTGCTGCCGCTGAGCGACGCCAACCCGCAGTGCAGCCAGGCCGCGGTGAACTACCCGCACCTCCTCGCGCAGCGCACCGGTCGCACGCTGACCGACGTGACGTGCAGCGGCGCGGACACGAGCGACTTCTCCGAGTCCCAGCACCCCGGCGTCCCGCCGCAGCTCGACGCGGTGACGGCCGAGGCGCGCTTCGTCACCATCGGCATCGGCGGCAACGACTCGAGCGTCTTCACGAGCATCATCGAGCAGTGCGCCACCGCCGGTCTCTCGACGGCGGGCCAGGGCAGCCCGTGCAAGGACACCTACGGCTCGAGCTACGCCGACACGATCCAGACCAAGACCTATCCCGCTGTGCGACAGGCGATTGCGGCAGCCAAGGCCCGAGCCCCCAAGGCGAAGATCGTCGTGCCCGGCTACCCGCAGATCCTGCCGCCGACGCGTGGCTGCTACGCGACGATGCCGATCGCCGAGGGTGACGTGCCCTACGTCAACGGCATCGAGCAGATCCTCAACGGGGTGCTCGCGCAGGCCGCCGCCGACAACGGCGCGACCTTCGTCGACATGTGGGCACCGTCGGCCGGGCGTGACGCCTGCCAGCTGCCGTGGGTGCGCTGGGTCGAGCCGCTCGCCGGGTCGCTCAACTACGTGCCGGTCCACCCCAACGCCGCCGGCGAGCGCGCCTACGCCGACCAGATCATGGCCCGCGTCAGCCTCTGACCCCTTGCGTCGTGTGCCTGAGCGCCAGCTATGGCTGGCGCTCAGGCACACGACCCCCAACTGATTGCCCCAGGACCACCGCTCGACGCCTTGAACGGCCCGATCCCGGTGGTCCCGGGGCAAGAAGTCGGTGACGGCTCGACGCGGCGATGAGGGCATGAGGTCGGCGCGCGCCGGAGGCAGGGTCATCAGGGCCATTGGCGCCGCGTTCGGCGGGGCGTACCTTGCGAGACGGCAGGGGCCTGGACCGCCCAGGGCCCCACGCCCGAGGAAGCCATGAAGAAGCTCACGATGCTGCTGTCCGCCGCTGCGCTCTCCACCGTCGCGCTCTGCGCCGCCGCGCCGGCGTCGGCGTCACCCCAGCCCAACCCGTCGGCACCGGCCCACACGTGGAACGCCTGCCTGAACGTGCTCACGCACAACCCGCAGGCCACCGAGAACTCCCACAGCGCCCCGCAGGCCCAGCAGAACTTCGCCGAGGTCGGCGCCGCCATGTGCGGGCTCTGACCCACCAACTGATTGCCCCAGGACCACCGCTCGGGCTGATATCGACCCGATCCCGGTGGTCCTGGGGCAAGAAGTCGGGCTCAGCCAGCCACGCCCAGCGGGAATCAGGTCCAGCGGGACCGGGAGAGCAGAGCCTCCTCCAGCTTGGACAGTTCGTCACCCATCGACCGCCGCACTCCCGACGTGACGTCCGGGCGCTTCATCGCCTCGCGCACCAGGTCAACCGTCGCCGGCTCGACGATGCGTGACGGGAAGGCGAGCGTGGTCACCCGGTCCAGCGCGTCGACCCCGACCCACTCGGCAAGGTGAGGGAGGTCGTTGACGTAGCGCGCGGCATACGGACGCAGGTCCTCGACCGTGCCGCTCGACCAGAAGCCGGTGGCGAGGGCGTTGAGCTCGTAGTTGGAGTGCTCGCGGTTCGTAGTGAGCTCGGACCAGGCCCACTCCTTCTCCTGTCTGCCGGGTCGCGCCGCTCGCGCGGTGAGCCCGGCCAGGCGCCCGGACAGGGTCGTGTCGAGGGCCTCGACGCGGGCGATGCGGTCCTCGTCGGCGAGACCGAGGCGGGCCAGCGTCTGGAGCACGACCCAGCGGAAGTCCGAGTCGCCCTCGAGCCCTTCGGGCAGCGACTGGCCGGCGACCCACGCGTCGAGCCGGTCCTCGTCCGTGGTCGTCGAGGCGAGGACGCGCGCCGCGACCAGCGCACGGTCCGAGCCCGGCTCCGCACCCCGGAACGCCATGAGCGCGGCCCCGGCGACCCGGTCCTTCGCCTCGTCGGCCGCTTCCTCGGTGAGGAACTGCGGGAGGATCCGGTCGGTGAACGCGCTCGCCACGCGCGTCATCAACGCGTCGTGCGGCTCGTGCGGCCACGCCGCCGTGAAGACGTCGAGCGCCACCCGCGGGTCCACGGTCGCGCGGAAGACGCCGGTGAGGACACCACCCCAGAGCACCGAGCGGGCGGTCGAGTCCGTGAGCAGCGGCAGCTCGTGCGGCAGGGCAGCCAGTGACTGGGCGTCGAGGTCGACCTGCGCCCAGGTGAGGTCGCCCGCGTTGGGGACGAGCACCGGGGCGTCGCGCCGGACACCCTCGACGTGGACCCGGTCGGTGTCCAGCGTGAGCGTCGTGCGGAAGACCTCTTCGCCCTCACCGAAGCCCGCCACGTCGAGGGCGTGCGGGCGATCGGCGGGGTGGGCCGTCGGGGTCGTGCGCGTCAGCTCTCCGTCGCGGTCGAGTGCGAGGACGTCGACCCCTGCGGTCTCGAGCCACGCGGCGCTCCACGTGTCCAGCGGCGACCCGTGGACCTCCTCCATCGCCGCGAGGAACTCGGACAGCTCACCGTTGCCGTGCTCGTGCGAACGCAGGTATGCCGTGACGCCGGCGTTGAACGTGTCCTCACCGATGTGCGCGACGAGCTGGCGCAGCACCGCCGCGCCCTTGGCGTAGGAGATGCCGTCGAAGTTCGCGAGCGCGCTGCGTGCGTCGGGAGCCGGAGCGCCGGCGACGGGGTGCGTGCTCGGCGCCCGCTCGGCGGCGTAGCCCCACTGCTTGCGGGATATCCCGAACTCGACCCAGCTGTCGGTGAACTCGGTGGCCGCCGCCGTGGCGGCGAAGCACATGTACTCGGCGAAGGACTCGTTGAGCCACAGGTCGTCCCACCAGCGCATCGTCACGAGGTCGCCGAACCACATGTGCGCCATCTCGTGGGCGATCGTCGTGCTGCGCTGCAGGATCTGCTCGCGGGTCGCCGCCCCCCGGTAGAGCATCGGGTCGCGGAACGTCACGCAGCCCGGGTTCTCCATGGCCCCGGCGTTGAACTCGGGCACGAAGACCTGGTCGTAGTCGCCGAACGGGTACCGCACGTCGAAGGTGCGGTGGTAGTGGTCGAACGACTGCTTCGTCACCTCGAACATCTGCGGCGCGTGCGTCTCGAGCTCGTGCTGCAGGCTGCGCCGGGCATGGATGCCGAGCGGGATGCCGTCGTGCTCGTCGCGCACGGAGACCCAGGGGCCGGCGCACACGGTGACGAAGTAGGTCGCCAAGGGCAGCGTCTCGCTCAGCTCCCACCGGCCGGGAGAAGTCTGCGTCGCACGCCCGTTGCCGAGGACGACCCACTCCTGCGGCGCGTGCACGGTCACGGCATACGGCGCCTTGAGGTCGGGCTGGTCGAAGCACGCGAAGACGGTCGGGGCGGCGTCGAGGAAGAGGTGCCCGTAGACGTAGTCCTCACCGTCGGCCGGGTCGGTGCTGCGGTGCAGACCCTGGCCGTCGCGCGAGAAGGCCATGGTCGCGGTGACCTCGACGACGTTGTCCGCCGCGAGGTCGGTGAGCGGCAGGCGCCCGTCGACGACCGTGCCGGGATCGATCCGTATGCCGTTGAGCTCGATCAGCTCGCAGCTCACCGCCCGCAGGTCGAGGAACGTCGACTGGCCGGGATCGCTGCAGGAGAACGTGATCCGGGCGTTCGACCCGAAGTGCTCCCTGCCGCGGTCGAGGTCGAGGTCGACCTCCATGCGGTCGACGGAGATGAGCTGCGCCCGCTGCCGGGCCTCGTCGCGAGTCAGTGATGGCACGCCGAGATGGTGTCACACCGCACTCGCGCGGCCGGTCATCAACGCGACTACTGCACCGCAGGTGCTGTGTTCGCAGCACCTACGGTGCAGCAGCCCGCGGGCTCGGCCCGCGTCAGCGCGGGTGGTAGCCCGTCGCCATGCCCTGGAGCCGCGCGATCCGGTCGGCCATCGGCGGGTGGGTCGCCATGAGCCGCGAGATGTCCTGGGCGCGGAACGGGTTGGCGATCATCATGTGGCTCGCGTTGATGAGGTTCTTGGTCGGCGCCAGCGGCGCCCGCGCGACGCCCGCCTCGAGCTTGGCGAGCGCGGAGGCCAGGGCCAGCGGGTCGCCCGTGAGGTTCGCCCCGTCCTCGTCGGCGTCGTACTCCCGCGTGCGCGAGATGGCGAGCTGGATGAACATCGCCGCGATCGGGGCGATGAACGCCATCGCGAGGCCGGCGACCGCACCGCCCGGGTTGTCGTTGTCACGGTTGCCGCCGAACATCGCGCTGAACGAGAGCATCTGCCCGACGGTGCTGATGACACCGGCGATCGCCGCGGCGACCGAGCCGGTGAGGATGTCCCGGTTGTAGACGTGCATGAGCTCGTGCCCGAGGACCCCTCGCAGCTCGCGCTCGTCGAGCAGCTGGAGGATGCCCTGGGTGCAGCACACCGCGGCGTTCTGCGGGTTGCGACCGGTCGCGAACGCGTTGGGCGCCTCGGTCGGCGAGATGTAGAGGCGCGGCATCGGCTGCCCGGCCTTGGTCGAGAGCTCGCGAACGATGCGGTACATCCCCGGCGCCTCGGTCTCGCTCACCGGGAACGCGTGCATCGCCTTGATGGCGAGCTTGTCGCTGTTCCAGTACGAGTAGAACGTCACCGCCACACCGATGAGGGCGAAGACGAGGATGAAGACGCTGCTGTTGAAGTAGATCGCCGCTGCCCAGCCGAGGGCGAGCAGCAGACCGAAGATGAGCCCGAAGAGACCTGCGGTCTTCAGCCCGTTGAAATGGTTGTGCATGTCTCCTCCAACGCTCGACCTGTGCGTGATCGTTCCGTGTCGGCCCTCATGTGACCAGCCCGACGAGCAGCTGCGGCAGCACGCTCGTGACGACGAGGACGGCCGCTCCGGCGACGGCTACGCCGAGGCTCGCCCGACGCGACCGCGGGCGTGGCGGGGCACCGGCCTCGGGCTCGCCGAAGAGCACCGCGAACCACCTTACGTAGACGGCGATCCCCAGCACCGCGGCGACGACCGCCACGACGGCGACCGGCCAGAGCCCGGCCTCCACCGCGGGCCGCAGCGCCACGACCTTGGCGACGAGGCCGATCACTCCCGGGGGCAGCCCGGCGAGGACGAGCAGCGCGAGGGCCAGCGTCCCGCCCGCGAGCGGGTCCCGTCGCAAGAGGCCTGTGTATGCCGTGAGCTCCCGACCGTCCTCGGCTCGCCACCCGTGGACGGCGCGGACCGCAGCGAACGCGACGAGGCTGGCCACGGCATACACGAGGGCGTAGGCCGCGGCAGCCTGACGGCCGGCGACGGTGAGGGACGTGAGGGGCAGGAGGATCCAGCCCGCCTGCGCGACGGTCGACCACGCGAGCAGGCGGACGACCTCGACCTGGCGCAGCGCCATGACGGTGCCGACGAGCATCGAGGCGACCGTGAGGGTGACGAGGGCGGCGACGACGACGTGGGGGCCGGGACTGATGCCCACGACCGCGTCGTAGGGCGCGAGCACGACGACGAGCGCGCCGACGGCGGCGAGCTTCGAGGCCGACGCGAGCAGGGCCGACACCGGCAGGGGGCCCGAGGTCAGGGTCGTTGGCGTCCACGCGTGGAACGGCACGGCCGACAGCTTGAAGGCGAGCCCGGCGAGGAGCACGACGGTGGCGAGGCCGGCGAGCGTGCGCTGCTCGGGCACCGCCCACGCGGTCGCCAGCGACTGCCCGGTGAGGGTCGGGTCGCCGGTCGCCGTGACCCACAGCGCGGTGCCGAGGACGAGCAGCCCGAACGACACGAGCGAGGTGGTGAGCAGGGTCAGGGCACCGTGGGCGGCGGCCCGGCGCTCACGCCACGCGACGAGGGCGATGACGGGCAGCGTCGCGAGCTCCAGGGCGATGAGCCAGGTGCCGAGATCGCGAGCGGCGACGACGGCGGCCGCTCCGCTCGCCGACGCGAGGAGCATGACGACCTCGATGACACCCACCTTGCGTACCGACAGCAGCGCGAGGACGGCGAGCGTCGCGAGGAGGGCGGCGGCCTGGAGGGTGCTCGGCAGCGGGCCGCCGTCCCAGAGGCAGCGCCCGTCTGGTGCGGGAGTGCAGAGGGTGAGGCGTGGCTCGGAGGCCACGAGACCGGGCAGTGCCGTCGCCGCTCCCCCACCGAGCCCGAGTGCGCCGATGACTGGTGCGGCCAGCCGGGCGCGTTGCGCGACCGCGTCGACGACCAGGACGAGCACCATCGCGGCGACGGGCACCAGTGCCGGCAGGAGCAGCGCCCACTGCATGTCGAGGGTCATCGGCCGCTCCCCACGAGGGCGGTGACGGCGTCGGCCGTCACCGAGAAGACGAGGAACGGTGCGACGCCGATGGCGACGACGGCGACGCCGAGCACGGCCAGGACGGCCAGCTCGACCGACCGCGCGTCGGGTGTCTGCCGTCTCGCGTCGTCGACCGCCTCGGCGGCGACGGCCTCACCGACCCAGACGACCCGGGCCACGCGCAGCGAGTAGGCCGCGGCGAGCGCGGCACCGACCGCGGCGATGACGGCGCAGGTGCGCAGGATCCCGGTGTGCTGGGCCGGGTTCCACGCAGCGAGGAGGGAGACGAGCTCGCCCCAGAACCCGGCGAGGCCGGGGAGGCCCAGGCCTGCGGCCAAGCCAAGGATGAGCGCGAAGCCCAGGCGCGGCGACACCTCCCGCAGTGCGGGTCGGACCACGGCGAGGTCGACCGAGCCCCAGCGATGCTTGAGGCCGCCGACGATGACGAAGAGCATCGCCGAGATGACGCCGTGGGCGATGTTACCGATGAGCGCCGCCTGGACGCCGGTCTCCGTGCCGGAGGCGAGGGCGAGGACGACGAAGCCCATGTGGGCCACCGACGAGAAGGCGATGAGCCGCTTGAGGTCGCGCTCGACGAGGCAGATGAGGCCACCCCAGAGGATGCCCACGACGCCGGTGATGGCCAGCACGGGTGCGATGCGGGCGAACCCCTCGGGCACGTTGGCGAGCGGGAGCCGGACGAGGCCGTAGGTGCCGAGCTTGAGCAGCACGGCGGCGAGCAGGACGGAACCGGCGGTGGGCGCGGTCGTGTGGGCGGCGGGCAGCCACGTGTGCAACGGGAAGACCGGGACCTTGACGGCGAGGCCGAGGGTGAGCAGCGCTGCGATGAGGGTCTGCTCGCCCAGGCCCAGCCCGGCGGCGGCCGCAGGCAGCTCGCCGAGGTCCGCGGTGCCTGCGCGCGCCACGAGCAGCAGGATGCCGACGAGCATGAGCGTCGAGCCGACCGCCGTGTAGAGGATGAACCGCGCCGAGGCATCGGCACGGGCCGCGGCGCTGTGCCGGTCGCCGTAGCGGCTGATGAGCACCCACATCGGCACGAGGACGACCTCGAACGCGAGGAAGAACAGCACCGCGTCGCGTGCGGCGAAGGCGGCGAACGCACCGGCCACGACGAGGAGCAGCGCGCCGAGGTAGGTCGCGGCGCTGCCACTGCCGGGAGCGTCGGCCCACGGCTCCTCGACCCACGCATGGGCGACGACGAGCACGCCGATGACGGCGGTGAGCACGACCAGCGGCGCGCTCACCCCGTCGACCTCGAAGTGCCAGCGCACACCGAGGTCGGGGATCCACGCCCGGTCGACGACGGGCCGCATCACGGTCGCGACGAGGGCCGCGAGCCCGCCCCCACCGGCGGCGACGAAGGCGACCAGGCGGGCCGACGACGCCGGAAGCGCGCGCCCACCGGTGACGAGCCACAGGCCGACGGCACCGGGCATGAGGAGCATGAGGATCAGCGCCATGCGAGCACCGCCGTCCCGGCCGCGACCAAGAGCCCGAGCGCGACGAGCGCCACGCCACCGGACGCGGCCTCGCGCCGGTGCCCGCGCTCGGTGAGCCAGCCGGCGATGCCGGCCGACGCCGCCGCCCCGCGCACGTAGCCGTCGACGACCTCGCGGTCGAGGAAGGCGACGACCGAGGCCAGTCCCAGCACAGGCCGCACCACAACCGCGCGGTATGCCGTGTCGAACCCGAGTCCCGCGTCGGCGAGGTCGCGCTGGCGGGGCGTGCGGACGAAGGCGTCACGCGGGTCGCCGTGGTCACGGGCCAGCCAGACGATGCCGCCACCGACGAGGATGAGCAGGAGCGTGAGGAGCACCCACCACACCGACGCCCCGTGGACGTCGAACAGCCCGGTGAGCAGGACGAGCCCACCGACCACGGTGAGGACGGTGAGGACCGCGAGCGCCAGGAGAACGGGAGGAGACGGCATACGGAGGTGGTCCTCGTCCGGGTGCTCCTGCGCGTCCTCCTCCGCACTTTCTGACCAATTGGTCGATTGTTGTCCGGCGGCGACGTCGGCTCCGCCGACATTTTGTGACCAATTGGTCGAATGTGGTCCGACGGCGGCGTCGGCTCCGTCGACATTTCCTGACCTATTGGTCGATTGTTGTCCGGGGTCGGTGACGACGAGGTGGGCGCGGGTCGCGTAGGCCGCGGTGAGGACGACGGTGACGAGCAGGGCGGCAAGGACGATGACGCCGGGTCCGCCCGCGCTCACCGCGCCCTCGTACGCCGTCGCGATGACGTGCTCCTTGGAGAGCCCGCCGACGACGAACGGCGCGCCCGCGAGGGCGAGAAGTCCGAAGAGCCAGGCCACGCGCGCGAGCTGGTGGACAGCGGCGCTGCCCCGCAGGGCGACGGCCAGAGTCGAGCCGGCGACGACCGAGAGCCAGCCGATGGTGAGGAAGAGCAGCGACTTGAAGATCGCGTGCGACCAGAGGTGGAACAGCCCCGGGTCGGGTCCGATCTCGTCTGTGGCCGTCGCCAGCGCCGACAGCATGATCGCGACCTGGCTCACGGTCGACCACGCGAGGAGCCGCTTGAGGTCCGACTGCCCGAGGGCGAGGACCGCCGCCCCGACCATCGTCACGGCGGTCGCCAGGCCGAGGAGCCACCGCGCACCGTCGGCGAGGACGAGCACCTCGAACAGCTGGGCGAGGACGACGGTGCCGGCGGCGACCATCGTCGCGGCGTGGATGAGCGCGGACGCGGGGGTGGGGCCCTCCATCGCGTCCGGCAGCCAGTCCTGGAACGGGAACTGCGCCGACTTGCCGAGGACGCCGATGACGAGGAGTGAGAGGGCGAGGCTGCGCACCCACGGCTCGGGACCGGCGATGCAGAGGGGCTGGGTGGCCGTCTCGACACACTCGCTGGGTGCGGTCCAGTAGAGGAGAACGCTCTCGAGGTCGGTCGAGCCCACGCCCGCGACGAGGATGACGACGCCGAGCACGAAGCCGATGTCGGCCACGCGCGTCACGAGGAAGGCCTTGTATGCCGCGCGGCGTGCGGACTCCTTGCGCGACCAGTGGCCGATGAGCAGGTAGGAGCACCAGCCCATGACCTCCCAGCCGACGAGGGTGAGCACGAGGTCGCGGGCCTGGACGACGAGCATCATCGCGGCGGTGAACAGGGAGACCGTCGCGGCGAACTGGGCGAGCCGGTCGTCGTCGGCGAGGTACCAGCGGGTGAAGACCAGCACGGCGGCGGCCACGAGCGCGACGACGCCCGCGACGGCCGCGGTGGAAGGGCCCCAGGCGAGCCGGAGCGGCATCTCGATGTCGCCGACCTGAAACGGTTCGCGCAGGAAGAGACGACCCTCCATGGGAGTCTGGGCCACGGCCAGCCCGACCACCGAGACGAACACGGACATGATCGCGGCGCCTGTGGCGACGAGTGCGGCGAGCGCCGGCGTGCGTCGCAGCGGCAGGGTGGCCAAGGCCGCGAGGACGGGGATCCCGACGAGGAGGTAGGAGACCCACTGCGCGCTCACGCCCCCTCACCCCGCCCGCTGCGCGACTGATTGCCCGTTCGGCCGGTTCCGAGGGACGAGGAACTGGCCGAACGGGCAATCAGTCGCTCGTCCAGGGGTTCGTCGAGGTCGATCGACCCGCGCAGGCGGAACGCCGTGAGGATGACCGCGAGCGCGACGACGACCTCGGCCGCAGCGATGGTGATGACGAAGAGCGGCAGGATGCTCGACGTCTCCCAGCGCGACGGCGAGGTCGCACCGGACGCCACGAGCAGGACGAGCGAGCCCGAGAGGATGAGCTCAACGCCGATGAGCAGCAGGACGGCGTTGCGGCGGACGAGGACGCCCATGACCCCGAGCCCGACGAGCAGCGCGGCGACGATGTAGGGGCCGGCGAGATGGATCACGCGGCCTCCTTGCTCCGGTCGTGCGCGGCGCTCGAGCCGGCGCCAGCGCCCGCACCGACCCCAGCACCCCCACCAGACCCTGCGCCGCGCGAGACGGCAAGGGCGGCGACGAGCGCCGCGAGCAGCAGCACCGACAGGGCCTCGAAGGGCCACACCCACGTGCCAAAGAGCTCGGTCGCGACGGCCTGGTTGGCGATCTCGCGCCGCTCCACAGCGTCACCGGCGAGCGGCAGCAGCGCCGTGAGGAGCAGCCCCGTCGTCGCCGCTCCCGCCAGTCCCGCCAGCACGCGGCGCCACCACGGCACGGCGTGGGCGAGGTCGGGTCCGATCGGTGCGCGGGTGAGCATGAGCGCGAAGAGCACGAGCACGACGATCGCTCCGACGTAGACGAGCACGAGCACGAGGGCCACGAGCTCGTGCCCGAGCACGAGCAGGCACCCGGCGACCCCGAGCAGGGCGACGACGAGCCACAGCGCGGCGTGGACCACCTGCTGCGTCGTCACGGCGAGCAGCCCGCCCACGACGGCGAGCAGTCCGCACGCCGCGAACGCGAGGTCGAGAGAGGTCATGTCTCGCGGCCCCGCGGCATACGGGCAGGCTTGTTCGCGGCGGCGACCTCGGCCGGCTCGGCGGCGTGCTCGTCGAGCGCGGGCGGCGGCGGGACCGTCTCCATCCACCCGCCGAGGCGGTCCTTGTCGTGGAGCAGGTCGCGGATGTCGGTCTCGGCGTACTCGAACTGCGGGCTCCAGAACAGCGCGTCGAACGGGCAGACCTCGATGCAGATGCCGCAGTACATGCACAGCGAGAAGTCGATCGAGAAGTTGTCGAGGACGTTGCGCTGCCGGTCGCGACCGCCCTCGGTCGTCGCCGGGATCGTCTCCTTGTGCGAGTCGATGTAGATGCACCAGTCCGGGCACTCGCGGGCGCACAGCATGCAGCTCGTGCAGTTCTCCGCGAGCAGCGCGATCACGCCTCGGCTGCGCGGCGGGAGGTCGGGGGCGACGTCTGGGTACTCGTGCGTGTGGGTCCTGCGCGTCGCCGTCTTCGCGGTCGTCGCCAAGCCCTTGAGTATGCCGGGCAGCATGCCCTTGCTCGAGGGTCCGCTCCGCTTGGTCTCGTCGTTCACTGCCACACCACCACGCCAATTCCGGTCAGGGCCAGCTGGATCAGGGCCAGAGGAAGGAGGACCAGCCAGGCGAGCCGCTGCAGCTGGTCCTCGCGCATGCGCGGCCACGCCACCCGGAACCAGATGACGAGGACCGCGACGCCGAAGCCCTTGGCCAGGGTCCAGGCCCAGCCGAGCTGCTCGTCGAACGGTCCGCGCCAGCCGCCGAGGAAGAGCACGGCGAACAGGAGCGAGAAGACGACGATCCCGGCGTACTCGGCGAGCAGGAAGAAGGCGAACCGCAGCCCGGTGTACTCGGTCCACGGACCCATGACGAGCTCGGCGTCCGCGATGGGCATGTCGAACGGCGGCCGCTGCAGCTCGGCGAGCGCCGCCACGAGGAAGACGAGCATCGCGGGCAGCTGCCAGAGCAGCCACCACGGGTTCCAGGCCTCGACGATCCCGGTGAGGCTCAGGGTGCCCGCGGCGAGGCAGGCCGACGCGACGGCGAGGACGAGCGGGAGCTCGTAGGACACGAGCTGGGCCGCGGACCGGAGCGCGCCGAGCAGGGCGTACTTGTTGGCGCTCGCCCACCCGGCCATGAGCGTGCCGAGGGCACCGACACTGGTCGCGGCGAGGATGAGGACGGCGCTGGCGGGGACGTCCACACCGGCGACGCCGGACTGCAGCGGCAGGGCGGCCATGGCGAGCAGGTAGGGCACGAGCGCCACGAAGGGAGCGATCCGGAAGATCGTCCGGTCGGCCGCGCTGGGGGTGATGTCCTCCTTCTGGACGAACTTCACCCCGTCGGCGACGAGCTGGGCCCACCCGTGGAACCCACCGGCATACATCGGTCCAAGGCGTCCCTGCATGTGTGCCATGAGCTTGTGCTCGGCCTGGCCGACGAGGAGGGGGAACACGAGGAAGGCGGCCAGCACGGCCACCGACCTCACCACGACCTCGAGCACGCTCATCGTGGGCAGCCTAGTTGTCAGGGGCACGACATGGTGGGTGCCGTTCGGCAGCGGCATTTCGCCAAACGCCAGACAGTGGAAACCCGCGGCGGGACCATGTATCAGAGGCCCAGCCGGAACCTCCTCACCAGTGCAGGGGCACGCCCCTGACGTTCCGCGGCGCGGTCGGTGGCACTGCTCTCGGCCGGGCCCTGTCAGAAAGGCTCAACCATGCGGACTGTCTACCGTGTGCTCGCCGGCCTGATCGCCGTCGAGGTCATGCTCCAGGCATCGTTCATCGTCTACGGCGATGCCGGGATGGGCAAGTACGTCGAGGATGGCGGCGTCATCGACAAGGCGGGGATGGAAGCGGCGTTCGAGGGCGGCGATGCTCCCTTCTCCGAGTTCATCGCGTTCATGCTCCACGGCATGAACGGGATGATGGTCATCCCGCTCCTCGCGCTCCTCCTCCTCGTCTCGTCGTTCTTCGCCAAGGTCCCGGGCGGCTCGAAGTGGGGCGGCATCGTCCTGGGGCTCGTCGTCCTCCAGGTGACCCTGGGGCTCCTCGGGCACAGCTTCCCGATCATCGGAGCCCTGCACGGGATCAACGCCCTGGTCCTCTTCTCGTCGGCGGCCTGGACGTTCTACCGCTCCCGCCGCCTCGTCGGCGACGCCACTGGGGCTTCGGACGTCCCGAGGGAACGTGTCATCGCCTGACCAGACCACGGTCCGCGGCAAGAGCCGGCTGGCACTCCTGCTGGCCCTTGTCGCGACCCTCGCCATCACCCTTCCCCTGGGCTGGATGTGGAACGCCAGCCGCATGCCCGAGACGTTCTCGGTCATGGACATGGGGGTCCACGAGGCCGGACTCGACGGTGTCGCCGGGGTCGTCGGTGGCGCCGGAGCCGGTGGCCACGGCCCGACCCACGGGCTGCCGGGCACCTCGACCACGAAGGTCTCGGTGGACGACCTCGTCGAGCAGGAGGGTGGCACGCCGGACGTCAGCCTCCGGCTCGTGGCCGCCTCCGGGCGCATCACCATCGCGCCCGGCGTCACCGTGCAGGGCATCACGCTCAACGGGACCTCACCCGGGCCGACGATCCGCGCGACCGAGGGCGACATCGTCGAGGTGACGCTCGTCAACGAGTCCGTGCCCGGCGGGACGACGCTGCACTGGCACGGCCTCGACGTACCGAACGCCGAGGACGGGGTCGCCGGAGTCACGCAGGACGCCGTGCACTCGGGGCAGTCGCGCACCTACCGCTTCGTCGCGCGCCAGGTCGGCACGTACTGGTACCACTCGCACCAGGTCTCCCACGAGCAGGTCCGCAAGGGGCTCCTCGGCGCCCTCGTCATCACGCCGAAGGCCTCGAGCACACCCGCCGCCACACCCGTCACCGCCACCGCCTCCGCCGCCGATGTCGTGGCCCTGTCCCACACCTACGGCGGCAAGCGCACCATCAACGGGAAGGTGGGCGAGCAGCACGTCGACGCCGCCGCCGGCGATCGCGTGCGGGTCAGGGTCATCAACACCGATGCCGGCGTCGCGCCGCTCTGGGTGAGCGGGGCGGCATACGTCGTCGCCGCGATCGACGGCACGGACGTCAACGCACCCGCAGAGGTCGAGGGCAAGGCCCTCGTCGTGCCGGCAGGGGGGCGGGCGGACGTCGTCGTCGAGGTGCCGACGTCGGGCGCCGTCCGCGTCGAGCTCAGCGGCGCCTCGCTGGTCGTGGGGCCTCCCGGCTCGACCACGCCGTGGACGTCTCGTCCCAAGGACGACGTCGACCTCCTCACCTACGGCACCCCCACGTCACTCGCCTTCGACCCCGACCAGCCCGACCGACGGTTCACGTACTCGATCGGGCGCCGTCCGGGCTTCGTCAAGGGCCGTCCCGGCGTGCACTGGTCGATCAACGGCAAGCTCTACCCGAACATCCCGATGTACGTCGTGTCCGAGGGCGACGTCGTGCGCATGGAGATCACGAACCGCAGCAACGAGACCCACCCGATGCACCTGCACGGACACCACCTGCTCGTCCTCGCCCGTGACGGGAAGCCCGCGACCGGCAGCCCGTGGTGGACCGACTCGCTCGAGGTGCCGGTCGGGTCCAGCTTTGACGTCGCTTTCGTCGCCGACAACCCGGGAATCTGGATGGACCACTGCCACAACCTCCCCCACGCGCGGGAGGGGCTCATCGCCCACCTCATGTACGACGGCGTCACGACGCCCTACCGGATCGGCGGGTCCACTCCCAACGAGCCCGAGTGACCCGTCTCGAGCATCGGCGCCGCAGCCCCCGCCGCATGGGTGCTGTCGGGGTCGATGACCTATAGGTGTTCGTACACACCAATAGGTCATTGACGTCGAACGCACACCGAGGAGGTCGGGGGTGACCCGGTCAGCGGGGGCCCCAGGTCGCGTCGGGGACGCCGGGCGCCTGGACGCGACGCCGCGAGGGCGACTTCGCGGAGTCGTGGCCTTCACCGGGCTCCTTGCCGCCGGGCCACTGCTTGGACGCCCGCGCGGCCAGGACGAACGACTTGCGCAGCGGGGTGCCCTCGAAGCCGTCGGGGAGGAGCAGGGGCCGCAGCCCGGAGCCGGACCCGTCGTCGAAGCCGTCGAACTCGAGCCCGAACATCTCGTGCGTCTCACGCTCGTGCCAGGCCGCGCCGGCATACACGTCGGTGACGGAGGCGAGCGACGCACCTTCCGGAACCCGCGTCGTGATCCGTATGCCGTGCAGTCCCGCGAGCTCGACGCCCACCACCGGGTCGCGGCGCTGGAGGCTCAGTGCGCGCAGGACGACGTCGTAGCCGGGGACGACTGCGTCGTAGGTGCGGTCCACGGCGCTGAGCCAGTCGAAGAAGGTGAACCCGGTCGCCCGCGCCGCCGAGATCGCCTCGTGCCACTCGGCCACGGCGACGACGTGCAGCTCATCGGTGCTCACCCTCGCAGCCTAGCCACGGCACGACAGCTGCTCGACGGATGCGCCACTGATTGCCCTTTCCATCCGCCCCCGGACGACTGACTGCCCTTTCCAGCAGCGCCGGAAAAGGCAATCAGTCGGGAGCCGCCGGGGAGGCTCGTCAGGAGGTCACCGATCCGCTGGTCAGCGGGTCGGTGTCTGGCGGGCGGACCAGACGCGGTCGGCCTCGTCGATGCTCGCCCGCGAGGCGAGGTCGACACCGGCTCGCGCCGCAGCCGCCTTGACCGCCGCGGTCGTGAGGTCCGGAGCGCGGAACTCCTTGGGCTCGATCGAGGCGTCCTGGGCGGCATACGTCCGCTGCTGGGCAGCGAGCCGGTCGGCGCTGGCGGCAGCGCGCTTGCTGGTCGTCGCGCTGAGCGTGAACGCGCTGCCGGTGAGCGGGGTGCTCACCGTCGGGGCGTAGCCGCTCGAGTGGCCGGGCTTGTTGGGGTGGTAGCTCTCGCTGACCGGGTCCGAGAGCCCGTTGATCCACTCGACGTCGTCGCACACGGCGTGACCGATGAAGCGAGAGGTCGGGTTCGCGAAGCTGAAGCCCTTGGCGCTCGCAGCCGACGAGGTCTTGCTGTTGAGCAGGTCCGCCATCGCGTTGAGGCGGGTCTCCTCGGCCGGTGAGAACCAGGTGAAGGCGTTGCAGTCCTCGCCCATGAAGATCCGCGGGTAGCCGACGACGACGACCTTGGCGTTGGGCGCCTTGGAGCGGATCGAGGTGTAGAGCGTGGACAGCTTGCCCGGGAGGACGTTGTTGACGAAGCTCTGCGCGGCGTCGATCGCACCGTTGCAGTTGCTGGCCCAACCGGGCATCGCACACTCCGTGAGCACGTCGGCGAAGCCGGCGTCGTTGCCGCCGACCGAGATGGTGACGTGGGTCGTCGACGACGTGAGCGCGCTGAGCTGGGTGTTGGTGACGTCGGGGATCGTCGCGCCGGAGCAGGCCCGGAAGTTGAGGGCCAGGCCCTTGGAGGCGGCGAGGAGAGACGGGTAGGCGAAGGTCGAGCGCTGGCACGAGGTGCCGTCGGCGATGTAGCTGCGGGTTCCGGTCCCGGAGGAGTACGAGTCGCCGAGGGCGACGTAGGAACTGGCGGCCTGTGCGGGTGCTGCACTGATCACGAGGCTGGTCGCGGCGGCTCCCGCGGCGATCAGGCCCAACGCTCGAACTGTCGTCATTGACATCTCCCATGGGTGGCAGGACTGGTGGTCGCAACCTAGGGGTGCCGGAGCCTCGTGAGTGACCTGTGTCACACGAATTTGCCAAGTTCTTACCTACGGGTAGGCCCGCCTCGGCAGCAAGCAGGCTCGAGCGATGCAGACATGGGTGAGCCGACCACCCCTGGGTGGTCGGCTCGCCACCTTCTGACTCGCTGGCGGTCAGCGCCGGCGTCGGGAGCGCGAGCGGCGCGAGTCCGCCGCGTCGCGCCGAGGACGCGGCGGGGCGGTCGGCACGGCCTCGTCGAGGGCCAGCTGGGCGGCGACAAGGACGAGGCCGGCGCCGAGCAGGACGAGGCCGAAGCGCTGGTGGCCCAGCCCGAGCAGGCCGGCGCCCACGACGCCGACTGCTCCCCCGGCGGCGAGCGCCCGCGGCAGCTTCGGCAGCCGTCGCCGCGCCCGGGGAGCGACGAAGACGCCCCAGAGCGAGGCGACGAGCACGACCGCGAGGACGCCGACGAGGCTGCCGACGACGCCACCCCCGGTGAGACCGGCGGCGAGCATGAAGACGCCCACCATGAAGGCGAACTCGATGGCGAAAGCGAGCACCCCGAGGACGACGAGGGTCACCGAGGGCGCTCGACTCTTTCGCGCGTCACCTCGGCGGCGGAGGCGGTCCGGTGGGCGGTGTAGCGCGGGCCGGTCGCGCTCGCACCACCGAGCCGGTCGGCGATGGCGCGTCCGGAGAGGCGCTCACCGGCGATCTGCTCCTGGAGCCGGATGATCCCGTGGAGCAGGGCTTCGGGCCGCGGCGGGCAGCCGGGGACGTAGACGTCGACGGGGATGAGCTGGTCGACGCCCTTCGTCACGGAGTACGAGTCCCAGTACGGGCCGCCCGAGTTCGAGCAGGCGCCGAACGAGATGACGTACTTGGGCTCGGGCATCTGGTCGTAGAGGCGCCGGATCGCGGGAGCCATCTTGTCGGTCACCGTGCCCGAGACGATCATGAGGTCGGCCTGCCGCGGGCCGGGGGCGAACGGGATGACCCCGAGGCGGATGAAGTCGTGCCGGCCCATCGACGCGGCGATGAACTCGATGGCGCAGCAGGCCAGCCCGAAGTTGAAGACCCACAACGAGTAGCGACGGCCCCAGTTGAGAACCACCCGGATCGGCTTGGGCGCGTGCTCACCGACGGGGCCGACGCGGGGCATCGGCAGCATCACGGGCTGGTCGGCGGTCACGAGGTCACGTCCACATCGGTCACGTCCACGCCTGTCACGTCCACGTGGCTCACGTCCACCGCAGGAGGCCACGACGGGCGGCGTGCACCAGCCCGATGACGATGATGCCGATGAAGATGGCGATCTCGACGAGCGACGCGACGCCCAGGTCGGCGTCGCGCAGGACGTAGGCCCACGGGAAGAGGTAGACGGCGTCGACGGCGAAGACGACGTAGAGGAACGCGTAGGCGAGGTAGCGGACCTGGCTCTGCGCCCAGCCCTGGCCGACCGGGTCGACGCCCGACTCGTAGGTCGTGAGCTTGGCGGCGGTGGCCGCCCGGGGGGCGAGCAGGAAGCGGGCGCCCATCGCCGCGATGACGAGCAGCATGCCGGTCGCCAGGACGGCGGCAGCAGCGATGTATCCCGTCATGCCACGAGACTAGCGGCGCGCCCCCCGCGGCGGACACACCCACCGCGCCGTGAGGAGAGCGACATCTGGTGCTCCCCGACGGCCGGCCGGGTCCGCGTCCGGTTTCTGTGTGGACACCTCCATAGCCTTGCCTTACCTCGGTCGTACGATGGAGGCACCACGTCGGGACACGACGCACGCGTCCCGACCGACGTCTCTCGAGTCAGGTGTTCATGTCCAGCAAGACCGTCCAGAAGCTCGATCGCGTCGTCATCCGTTTCGCCGGGGACTCCGGCGACGGGATGCAGCTCACCGGGGACAGGTTCACCTCCGAGACCGCGGCCATGGGCAACGACCTGTCGACGCTGCCCAACTTCCCCGCGGAGATCCGCGCGCCCCAAGGCACGCTGCCGGGTGTCTCGAG
The DNA here is from genome assembly GCF_044791685.1 of Knoellia locipacati. GTDB lineage: Bacteria > Actinomycetota > Actinomycetes > Actinomycetales > Dermatophilaceae > Knoellia > Knoellia locipacati_A. The sequence continues at coordinate 2,517,781 of NZ_CP087730.1, read as the reverse complement.
CTTCCAGCTGCACTTCGCCGACCACGACGTCCTCACGCCGGGCGACGCCCCGGACGTCCTCGTCGCCATGAACCCGGCCGCCCTCAAGGCCAACATCGCCGACGTGCCGCGGGGCGCCACGATCATCGTCAACACCGACGAGTTCTCGAAGCGCAACCTCGCCAAGGTCGGCTACGCCGAGAGCCCCGTCGACGACGGCAGCCTCGAGTCGTTCCACGTCCACGCCGTCCCGCTCACGAGCATCACGGTCGAGGCGCTCACCGCCTTCGACGGCCTGACCCGCAAGGAGAAGGAGCGCGCCAAGAACATGTTCGCGCTCGGCCTCCTGTCGTGGATGTACACCCGGCCCACGACCGGCACCGAGGCCTTCCTCACCAAGAAGTTCGGCGCGCACCCCGAGATCCTCGAGGCCAACCTCACCGCCCTCAAGGCCGGCTGGAACTACGGCGAGACGACCGAGGACTTCGCGTCGAGCTACGAGATCGCGCCCGCGGTCATGCCGCCCGGCACCTACCGCAACATCACCGGCAACACCGCGCTCGCGCACGGCCTCGTCGCCGCCGCCCACCAGGCCAGGCTGCCGCTCGTGCTCGGGTCCTACCCGATCACCCCGGCCTCGGACATCCTGCACGCGCTCTCCGCACTCAAGCGGCACGACGTCACCACGATCCAGGCCGAGGACGAGATCGCCGGCATCGGCATCGCCCTCGGCGCGAGCTTCGGTGGCGCCATCGGCGTGACGACGACCTCCGGCCCGGGTGTGGCGCTCAAGTCCGAGACGATCGGCCTCGCCGTGTCCCTCGAGCTGCCCCTCATCATCGTCGACGTCCAGCGCGGCGGCCCGTCCACCGGCCTGCCGACCAAGACCGAGCAGGCCGACCTCCTCCAGGCGATGTTCGGCCGCAACGGCGAGTCCCCGGTGCCGATCATCGCGCCGTCGACCCCGGCCGACTGCTTCGACGCCGCCTTCGAGGCGGTCCGGATCGCGACGGCATACCGGACGCCTGTCTTCCTGCTCAGTGACGGCTACCTCGCCAACGGCTCCGAGCCATGGGCCGTCCCCGAGGTGAGCGAGCTGCCCGACCTGCAGGTCGAGTTCGCGAGCGAGCCCAACGGCGTCGACGACAAGGGTGACCCGGTCTTCCACCCGTTCCTTCGTGACGAGGAGACCCTCGCCCGGCCCTGGGCCGTCCCCGGCACGCCCGGCCTCGAGCACCGCATCGGCGGCATCGAGAAGGCCGACGTCACCGGCAACATCTCCTACGACCCCGACAACCACGACAAGATGACGCGCCTGCGTGCCGCCAAGATCGCGGGCATCGCCGGCATCCCGGACGTGGTCGTCGAGGACCCGGCCGGCGACGCGCGGCTGCTCGTGCTCGGCTGGGGATCCACCCAGGGCCCGATCGCCGCTGCTGTCAGGGCTGTTCGCAACGCCGGCCACGCCGTCGCCAGCGCGCACCTGCGCCACCTCAACCCGTTCCCCGCCAACCTCGGCGAGGTGCTGCGGTCCTACGACCGCGTCGTCGTCCCCGAGATGAACCTCGGCCAGCTCTCGATGCTGCTGCGCGCCGAGTTCCTCGTCGACGTCCGCCCGCACACGTCGGTCCGCGGCCTGCCGTTCTCCACGGTCGACCTCGCCGACGTCGTCCTCACCCACCTGGAGGAGGTCTCGTGACCACCACCGACCACCAGCCCACCCAGCACGACGTCGTCGCCCACGGTGCGACGGGCAACGGTGCCGCCGCGCGCCCGAGCGGGCTGGCCGGCATACCCCTGCTGGCTCCGGACGCCCCGAAGCAGACCAAGCGGGAGTTCACCTCCGACCAGGAGGTGCGCTGGTGCCCCGGGTGTGGCGACTACGCGATCCTCGCGGCGGTGCAGTCGTTCCTGCCCGAGCTCGGGCTCAAGCGCGAGAACATCACGTTCGTGTCGGGCATCGGCTGCTCGAGCCGCTTCCCGTACTACCTCGACACCTACGGCATGCACTCGATCCACGGCCGCGCGCCGGCGATCGCGACCGGTCTCGCGACGTCGCGGCCCGACCAGTCCGTGTGGGTCGTGACCGGTGACGGTGACGCGCTGTCGATCGGTGGCAACCACCTCATCCACGCGCTGCGCCGCAACGTCAACATGACGATCCTGCTGTTCAACAACGAGATCTACGGCCTGACCAAGGGCCAGTACTCCCCGACGTCCAAGGTCGGTCAGGTCACGAAGTCCTCGCCCCTCGGGTCGGTCGACCAGCCGTTCAACCCGGTGTCGCTGGCCCTCGGCGCGGAGGCGACGTTCGTCGCGCGCACCATGGACACCGACCGCAAGCACCTCACCTCGATCCTGCGCGCGGCCGCCGAGCACCGGGGCACCTCGCTCGTCGAGATCTACCAGAACTGCCCGATCTTCAACGACGGCGCGTTCGACCTCATCAAGGACCGCACCCAGCAGGAGGCGCGCATCGTGCACCTCCTCGACGGCGAGCCCGTGGGCGTCGGTCCCGAGGACGACCGCAAGGTCCTCGTCCGTATGCCGGGTGGTCGCCTCGAGTTCGTCGCCGCGGCTGCCGTCGAGGCCGAGGACCTCGAGGTCGTCGTGCACGACGCGGCCGCCGAGGACCCGAGCCAGGCCTTCGCGCTGTCGCGGCTCGACTCCCCGGAGATGACGCACGTGCCGATGGGCATCTTCCGGTCGGTCTCGCGCCCGACCTACGACGACGGGGTGCGCGCCCAGGTCAAGGCTGCCGTCGACATCGGCGGCGGACCGGCGACCGACGACGACCTCGGCGCCCTCCTGCGCGGGCGTGACACCTGGACTGTCGGATGACCGGAGCGTGAGCCCACCCCTCGCCGGTGACGACGCAGAGCTGAGGCGGGGGACGGCATACGCCTTCCTCGCCTACGGCATCTGGGGTCTGTTCCCCCTCTACTTCCACGCGCTCAAGCCGTCGGGCGCGTTCGAGATCCTCGCGCACCGGATCCTGTGGACCCTCGCGTTCTGCACGCTGGTGCTGCTCGTCCGTCGTGACTTCGGGTGGCTGCGGACGGTGGCTGCCCGGCCGAAGCTGCTCGGTGGGTTGACGATCGCGGCGCTGCTCATCGCGGCGAACTGGGTCATCTACGTCCTCGCCGTCATCACCGGACGGACGTATGCCGCGGCGCTCGGCTACTTCCTCAACCCGATCGTCACGGTCGGGCTGGGCGTGTTCGTGCTGCGTGAGCGCCTGCGTCCGTTGCAGTGGGCGGCGGTGTCCGTCGGTGCCGTGGCCGCGGTCTACCTCACCGTGGCCGGCGGCGAGTTCCCGTGGATCGCGGTGTCGCTGGCGTTCTCGTTCGCGTTCTATGGGCTGGTCAAGAAGAAGGTCGGGGCGACGCTCGACGCGATGCACTCGCTCACGGTCGAGACGATGGTGCTCGCACCCGTCGCGGTCGGGGTGCTCGTCTGGCTGGGTGCGCAGGGGTCGACGACGTTCGGGTCGGAGGGTGTCTGGCACACGTCGCTGCTCGTCGCCGCCGGCGTCGTCACGGCGATTCCGTTGCTGCTCTTCGCTGCTGCTGCCCGCCGCATCCCACTCGTGACCATCGGGCTCATCCAGTTCCTCACCCCGATGCTGCAGCTGCTCATCGGGGTGATCGTGCTCGACGAGGACGTGTCCGGTGCGCTCTGGGTCGGGTTCGGGATCGTCTGGGTGGCCTTGGTGCTCCTGTCGGTGGACTCGCTCCGCCAGGGGCGTACGAACCGCCGAGCCCGGCTCGCCGCCCTCGAGCCCGATCCCTGCCCCTGACGTCCGGCCACTGACGCACTGACCTGGTCGCTCGGCGCTGTGCAGTGCTGCGCTCCAGGGCAGCACTGCACAGCGGGGGTGTGCGTTGCTGCGGCCCGGCGCAGCAGTGCACAGCGCCGTCAGGGACCCAGCAGGTGGGTCAGGTGCTCGTTGGCGAAGCGGCGATCGGGGTCGACCCGGTCGCGAACCCGCTGGACGTCCGCGAAGCGCGGATAGAGCCGCGCGAGGTCCTCGGCGCCGAGGGTGTGCAGCTTGCCCCAGTGCGGCCTCCCGTCGTGCTCGCGCACCATCGCCTCGAACGCCGCGAACACTCCCCCGTCGTCCATCCGGTGGTACTGGTGGACCGCGACATAGGCGTTCTCCCGCTCGTATGCCGTCGACAGCCACACGTCGTCGGCTCCCGTCGAGCGCACCTCGACCGGAAAGGGCAGCGACACGTCGTGGCTGTCGATCCACGCCCGCAGCCCATGGATGACGGCGGGCAGAGAGGCGCGCGGGACGGCATACTCGCTCTCCCGGAAGCGGACGTCGCGCGAGGTGCAGAAGACCTTCCACGACGTGTCGGTGTACTCCTTGGGGCCGAGCAGTCGCGCGGCGACGGGGTTGAGCCGCGGCACGATGCCGGGGCGTGCGGTCGCGGCACGGTTGAGTGCCTCGTAGAGGCGGTTGCTCAGCAGGTCGTCATCGAGCCACTCCCGCCACCGCGGCTGCGGCCTGCCGGGGTCGTCGTCATCGACGCGTGAGTTGCGCTTCAGGAGAACGCGATCGGTGTGCGGGAACCAGTGGAAGTCCACGTGGTCGTGGGCCGTGACCAGCTCCTCGTAGCCGTCGACCACCTCGTCGAGCCTCCCCGGCGTCTCGAGCGCCCGGAGCCGGAAGGCCGGCACGCACTGGAGCTCGACCTCGGTGACGACGCCGAAGGCCCCGAGCCCGACCGTCGCCGCGCGGAAGAGCTCGGCGTCGTGGGCGTCGTCGACGGAGACGATGCTCCCGTCCGCGAGCACGAGCGTCATCCCGGTCACCGCCGCGGCAATCCCCTGGTGGCGGACCCCGGTGCCGTGCGTCCCGGTCGCGACGGCGCCGGCGATGCCCTGCCGGTCGATGTCACCGAGGTTGGGCAGCGCGAGCCCGAGCGAGTCGAGCAACGGGTTGAGGACGTGCAGCGGCGTGCCGCCCTGGACGCGGACGCGCTGCCGGGCACGGTCGACCGCGGCCAGCCCGGACAGGTGACCGAGCCGGAGCATCGTGCCCTCGGTCGCCGCCAGCGGCGTGAACGAGTGACCGGCGCCGACCACCCGCACCCGCTCGCCCCGCTCGGCCGCCTGCTTGAGGGCGTCGACGACGTCCTCGTCGGACCTCGGCTCGACGACCCGCGTCGGGGAGGCCGTGACGTTGCCGGCCCAGTTGCTCCACGTCATCCGAAGTTCTGCCCTTCACCGCGATAGCTCGGCACGGTCTCGACGAGCCGCCCCTGCCGGACCAGGTGAACGTGGTCGAAGCGCTCGAGCAGCTCGCCGGCCTTGGCGCCCCGCATCCACACCCGGTCGCCGATGGCCAAGCGGTCCGCGGCACTCCCCCGCAGCGGCGTCTGCACCTCACCCGCCGCCTCGCTGCGGATGAGCCGCAGGGCGCGGTCGACCGGGCTCGGCACGCGGGTCCAGCCCGGCTCGCCGCTCGCGACATAACCCCCGCTGTATGCCGTGACGACCCCCGTCGCGGGCCGTCGCACCACCGGGAGCGCATAGGCCATCGCGGGACGCGGGGAGAAGTCGTCGTAGGCGTCGAAGAGCGTCGGGCCGTAGAGCCCCGAGCCGGCCGCAAGCTCGGTGAGGCCGTCCGCTCCGGCGAGCCGGCCCAGGCTGCCGGTGCCACCGCCGTTGACGAACTCGAGGTCGGTGAGCGCGCCCACCGCCTCGACGAGGGGTGCGCGCCGCTCCGCGAGGTCGGCGAGGCTGCGCTTCTTCAGGGTCCTGAGGTGCGGTCCCCGGTCCGGCAGCCCGGCGACCTGGGCGTCGTAGAACATCAGCCCCACGACCCGCAGCCCGGCGTCGAGCGCCGCCCGGGTGACGGCGAGCGCGTCTGCGGGGGTGCGCAAGGGCGAGCGCCGGACCCCGAGGTGGAGACGCCCGACACGCAGCGAGCAGTCGACGTCGAGCGCGACGCGCACGCCGCTCCCGAAGCCGAGCAGGTCGACGAGGAACTGCACGTGCTCGACGCTGTCGACGGTCAGCGTGACCTCGTCGCGCAGGTGTTCGTCCTCGGTGACCGTCCGGATCCACTCGCCGTCGACGCTGGGGTAGGCCACGAAGACGTCGGTGAAGCCCTGCCGCACGAGCCAGACCGCCTCGGGCACGGCATACGCCATGACGCCGGCGAAGCCGGGGCGGTCGAGGGCGCGCCGCAGCAGTGACCGGCAACGCACCGACTTGCTCGCCAGCCGGATCGGGCGACCAGCGGCGCGACGGGTGAGGTCGGCGGCGTTGGCGTCGAAGGCGTCGAGGTCGACGGTCACGAGCGGTGCGGGCAGACCGGCCGTCGCGGTCTCGAGCGCCTCGACGTCGACGAACGGCTCGTCCTTGCGGCTCATGCGCTCCTGCTCTCGGCGCCGCGGAAGGTGCGGCGATAGGCCTGCGGTGACACCCCCAGCGCGGCGGCGCAGTGCTTGCGCAGCGAGGCACCGGTCCCGAAGCCCGCCCGTGTCGCGATGACGTCGACCGTGAGATCGGTTGTCTCGAGCAGGTGCTGGGCGAAGTGCAGCCGCTGCTGGGTGACCCAGGCCGCCGGTGTCAGCCCGGTCTCCTCGCGGAAGCGACGGGCGAACGTGCGCTCGCTCATCCGGGCGCGGCGGGCCAGGGCAGGCACCGCGAGGTCACCCCCGAGGTGCCCCAGCGCCCACGCCCGCACGCGCGAGGTCGAGGCGTCGTCCACGACGGGGACGGGTCGCTCGATGAACTGCGCCTGGCCCCCGTCACGCCAGGGCGGCACGACGCAGTAGCGGGCGACGTCGTTCGCGATGGCAGCACCGTGGTCGCGCCGGACGAGGTGCAGGCAGAGGTCGACGCCAGCCGAGAGCCCTGCGGACGTGAGGACGTCACCGTCGTCGGTGAAGAGCACGTCCTCGTCGAGGTCGACCTGCGGGTAGAGCTCGCGGAACATGTCGGCGTGCTGCCAGTGGGTCGTGACGCGGCGGCCGTCGAGGAAGCCGGCTGCTGCGAGCACGTAGGCACCCGTGCAGATCGAGACGACCCGGGCACCACGGCGAAGCCGTCCGAGCGCGGCGGCGAGGTCGTCGGGGACGCTCCCCTCCAGCCGCGGGCCGGGGATGCGGGTGCCGGGCACGATCACGGTGTCGGCGCGCTCGAGGAGCGAGGCGTCACCGTGCGGCACCACGGCATACCCCGTCGTCGTGGCGACCGGCCCGCCGTCGAGCGACGCCATCGTGACCTCGTAGAGCGGGCAGCCCTGCGGGTCCCTGGCCGAGCCGAGGACGGCGGAGGGGATCGTCGCGTCGTAGCCGACGAGCGGCTCGAGGAGGAGGACGACGACGCGGTGCGGCCGTGGGCTGCGCGACGGGCTCATGGCTGGATCTTTGCACAATGTGGCGTTCCTGCCACTAGGCGGACGCGAGCCCAGGTGTGAGGATCGTCCTCATGACCGACGACGTCGCCCTGGGCACCGGCGCCAGCTCCGAACCGTTCGCCGGCGACCCTCCTCGCAAGCCGGTCCACCGCGCCTGGATCGTCGCCGGCGTGACGCTTGCCGGCCTCGTCGCCGCCGCAGCCTTCCGCTCCTCCACGGGAGTGCTGCTCGAGCCCGTGGAGCAGGAGTTCGGCTGGTCGCGCACGACGACGTCGGGGGCCGTGAGCCTCAACCTCATCGTCTACGGGCTCACCGCGCCGTTCGCGGCGGCCCTCATGGAGCGGTTCGGGGTCCGGCGGATGGCCACGCTCTCACTCGTCGCCGTGGGGCTGGCCAGTGCGGCGACGACGCTCATGACCTCGGCGTGGCACCTGTGGGTCCTCTGGGGCTTCGTCATCGGGATCGGCACCGGCTCGATGGCGCTCGTGTTCGGGGCCATCGTCGCCAACCGGTGGTTCGTGTCGCACCGCGGACTCGTCACCGGGATCTTCTCGGCGGCCAACGCCACCGGGCAGCTCGTCTTCCTCCCCGCAATCGCCTGGGCCGCGACCCAGCACGGGTGGCGAGCCGCCGCCCTCGTCGTGGCCGTGCTCGCCCTTGTCGTCTCGCTGCTCGTCGGGCTGCTCATGGCCGACCGTCCCTCCGACCGCGGGCTCCTCCCCTACGGCGCGACCGCCGAGTCCGAGCGCGAGGCCGCCGACGCCGCTGCCGTCGTCGCGGCCCGGCCCCGTGTCGCCCCGGCCCGCCACGCCGTCGCCGTGCTCGTGCGGGTGAGCCGGACCTGGACGTTCTGGGCCCTCATGCTCACGTTCTGGGTGTGCGGCTGGTCGACCAACGGGCTCATCCAGACCCACTTCATCCCGGCGGCGCACGACCACGGCATGGGGACGCAGACCGCTGCCGGGCTCCTCGCCCTCGTCGGCATCTTCGACATCGCCGGGACCGTCGCCTCGGGGTGGCTCACCGACCGTGTCGACTCGCGGGTGCTCCTCGCGATCTACTACGGCGGGCGCGGGCTGTCGCTGCTCGCCATCGACGCCGTGATGGCGCCGGACGTGCAGCCGGCGCTGTGGGTGTTCATCGTCTTCTACGGGCTCGACTGGGTGGCGACCGTGCCGCCGACGGTGGCGCTGTGCCGCCAGCACTTCGGCCTCGCGGACTCCGGGATCGTCTTCGGGTGGGTGTTCGCGTCGCACATGGTCGGCGCCGGGGTCGGGGCCTCGATCGCCGGCTGGGTGCGCGAGTCGTCGGGCAACTACGGCTCGGCGTGGCTGTTCGCCGCGGGGCTCTGCTTCGCGAGCGTCGTCATCGCGCTGTCCATCCCCCGGCGAGTCGACGCGAGGGGCCCGGCGATCTCAGCATCGGGCCCCCCGCGAGGGTGACGCCTCACGCGGGGTGGGCGGCGTGGGCGTGGCTGCGACGTGACGCGACGGCGATACCGGCTCCGGCGAGGGCGATACCGCCCAGGACGCCGGCACCGAGCTGGAGGAGCTCGATGGCGTTGTCGTCAGTCGTGATGACGTTGGGGACGAGGCCGCCGGAGCTGCCCTCGGTCCCGCCTTCGTAGCAGAGCGAACGGCAGCTCCACTCGGACTGCGAGCCGTTCCCCGGGTCGGGGCGGGCCGAGGCCGGTGCGGCCATGGAGAGGGCGATGATGCCGGCCGTCCCTGCGACGGCGGCGGTGCGGCGGATGCTCGAGGTGTGGGACATGGTCCTGCTCCTTGGTGGGATCTGACGGGCCCGTGGACGGGACCCGGTGCTCGAGTGACCGATGCGGTCGAGACCCACCCTCGACGCCGTCCGTGGAGAGGCGCGTGCGAGGCACTGGAGAACCGCTGGAATCGGTGTTCGGCGACGGGCACGCCTGCTGCGGGTCTACCGTCGGGAGCATGGAGTTCCGACTCCTCGGACCACTTGCAGTGTCCGTAGACGGGCGGCCCCTGCCCCTCGGAGGTCCGAAGCAGCGTGCCGTCCTCGCACTCCTCGCCCTGCACGCGGGGGAGGTGGTGTCCGTCGAACGACTCATCGACACGGTCTGGGCAGGGGAACCCCCGGGCACGGCACGCAACACGTTGCAGACCTACGTCCGTCACCTCCGCCGGATCGTCGGCGGCGACCGCATCCAGTACCGCTCTCCCGGCTACGTCCTCGTCGTGGCCGAGGACGAGGTGGACGTCACCCGCTTCACGGCCTTGCTGGGTCGCGGACGCTCCCTCATGGCGACGGACCGGCGTGCCGGGGTCGAGGCGCTGCAGGAGGCGCTCGCCCTGTGGCGGGGCCCGGCCCTCGAGGACCTGTCCGGGATCACCGCGCTGCACCCGGAGATCACCCACCTCGAGTCACTGCGCCTCGTGGCGCTCGAGGAACGCATCGCGGGCGAGCTCGCGCTCGGCCAGCACGGTGCACTCGTCCCGGAGCTCGAGCTCCTGGTCGCCACCCATCCGCTCAGGGAACGGCTCGTGGCCCTCCACATGGCCGCCCTCTACGGGAGCGGCCGCCAGGCGGAGGCGCTGTCGGCCTTCCGCTCCTCGGCCCAGGTGCTCAGGGACGAGCTCGGTATCGCCCCCTCCCCCGACCTGCAGCACCTGCACCAGAGCATCCTCGAGCAGGACGAGGCCCTCTTCGTCGACAACCACGTGCCCGTGGTGCTCGCCCGCAACCCGTACAAGGGCCTCCGACCGTTCCACGAGTCGGACAGCGACCACTTCTTCGGTCGTGAGCGTGCCGTCGAGCGGATCATCTCTCGGCTCGCCGAGGGCACCCGCAGCTCCCGCTTCCTCGCCGTCGTGGGTCCCTCGGGCAGCGGCAAGTCGTCGGTCGTCGCCGCGGGCCTCGTGCCAGCCCTGCGAGCAGGCGGGCTGCCCGGGTCAGCAGGGTGGGTCATCGCGACGATGCGACCGGGGTTCAGCCCCGTCGACGAGCTCGCCGCGGCCCTGCGCGAGCAGTGCCCGAACCTCCCCGAGGACGTCCGGGAGAGTCTGGACACCGACCACGGTCTCGAAGCGGCCGCCCACGCAGTCCGCACCGCCCATCCGGGCGCGGAGGCCGAGCTCATGGTCGTCGTCGACCAGTTCGAGGAGCTGTTCACCCTCGTGGCCGATGACGACGAACGCGACCGCTTCCTCCGGTCGGTGGTGGCGGCCACCCGGTCACCGACGGGGCGGGTTCGTGTCGTGGTGACGCTCCGAGCCGACTTCTATGACCGTCCGCTCGCCCACGCCGGGTTCGGGGACCTCGTGGCCAGCCGCACCGAGGCCCTGCTGCCCCTCACGGTCGAAGAGCTCGAGCGAGCGGTCGTGGCGCCGCTCGACCGCGTCGGGGTCCGGCTCGACCCCCACCTGCTCACCGAGATCGTGCTCGAGTTCTCGAGCCAGCCCTCCGCCCTCCCCCTGCTCCAGTACGCGCTCACCGAGACCTTCGAGAACCGCGACGATGACACGCTGACCCTGCGGGCCTACCGTCACCTCGGCGGTCTCGCCGGCACCCTGGCCCGAGCGGCGGACGAGGCGTACGGACGTCTCGACCGGACGGCGCGGGACGTGGCTCGCCAGCTCTTCCTCAGGTTGGTCAACCTCGGCACCGACGGCAAGGACGACTCCCGCCGGCGGGTGCTCCACTCCGAGCTCGACGCCCTCGGCCTCGACCGAGGCCAGCTGGACGCCACCATCGAGGTCTTCGGCTCGCGCCGTCTGCTGACGTTCGACCGCGACGCGTCGACCGGGGAACCCACCGTGGAGGTCGCCCACGAGGCCCTGCTGCAGGAGTGGGGCCGGCTGCGGGGCTGGTTGGAGGCGGCCAGGGACGACGTGCAGCTCGAGCGACGGCTGGGCACGGCCAGCGCCGAGTGGGTCGAGTCCGATCGCGACCCGAGCGCACTCATCCAGGGCGAGCGCCTGATCCGGCTCGAGGGGTGGATGGCCGCCTCGGCGATCGCCTTCACCGAGGACGAGCGGGCCTTCGTCGAGGCCAGCCTGGCTCACCGCGCCGCTCTCGCGGATGCCGAGGCGGCGAGGCTCGAGCGTGAGGCTGCCGACGAGCTGCGTTCGAAGTCGCGCCTCCAGGGTGCCGTCGCCCTCTTCGCCATCCTGTCGCTCATCGCAGCCACCCTCGCCGGTCTCGCGCTGACCCAGCAGCGACGCAGCCAGCTCGAGGCTCGAATCGCCGCCGGACGCGAGCTCGCCGCGGCGGCGGTGGCCAACCTCGACGTCGACCCTGAGCGGAGCATCCTGCTCGCCCTCGAGGCGGTGCGCCGGACCCGGGGAGTCGACGAGAGCTTCACCCGGGAGGCACGCGAGGCCCTGCACCGTGCGCTCTGGCGATCACGGCTCGTCCTCACGGTCCCGGGCAGCGGACGGGCGGCGATGAGCCGGGACGCGACCCTGCTCGCCACCCCCGTCGCCGGTGGAGCCACCGTCTGGAGCATGGAGACCGGGGCTCCGATCCGGACCTTGGCCGGTCACGTCGGTGGGGTCAACGACGTGGCGTTCGCCCCGACCGGGTCGGTCCTGGCCACGGCGGGCGAGGACGGCATCGTGCGCCTGTGGGACGCAGCACGGGACTCCCCGCCGTCGATCTTCCGACTGAGCGCCTCGGCGGACCGGCTCGCGTTCAGCCCGGCAGGTGACCGTCTCGCCATCACCGACGCGGCCCACACGGTCCATGTCTGGAACACCCGGACCGGGCGTGAGGAGCGGACGCTCACGGCCCCGCCCGGCGTGCAGCCCACCATCGACGACCCCCACGGCATCGCCTTCAGCCCGGACGGCAGGTTCCTCGTCGGCGCGCCGGGAGCGCTGCGGGCCGTCGTCTGGGACCTCGAGACGGGCGGCCTCGTGCAGACCCTCACCGGCCACGAGTGGGAGATCGCGGACGTGGCCTTCGCCCCCGACGGCGACCACGTCGCGACCGCGAGCATCGACGGGACGGCGAAGATCTGGGAGGCGCGGACCGGCCGGGTGCTCATGACCCTCGCCGACCACAAGGGCGACGTCGTCAGCGTGGCCTACAGCCCCGACGGCGGGCGCGTCGCGACGGGCGCGACCGACGGCGGGGTCCGCGTCTGGGACGTCACGACCGGGATGCTGCTTCAGAACCTGGTCGGCCACCAGGGCGCGGTGGGCTCGGTCGCCTTCAACGGCGACGGCTCGCGACTGCTCTCGGCGGGAAGCAAGGCGACGCGACTCTGGGACCTCAGCGTCGGCGGTGCCCGGGAGTGGGTGACCGTCCCCGCCTCGGCGCGCCACTACGGAGGTCTGGCGTTCGCGCCCGACGGTGCGACCTTCGCCGTGGCTGGGCCGCGCTCGGGAGCCACGATCCACGACGCGGCCACGGGCGCCAGCCGCCACGTGCTCGCCGGGATCCAGCTGACGGTCAACCAGCTGGCCTTCAGTCCCGACGGCCGGCGAGTCGTCGGGACCGCCGGCTCGGGCGCGAACCAGGATGCCGCCAACCGGGTCGTCCCCGTCTGGGACACCGCGACCGGAGCCCTCCTGCTCACTCTCAAGGGTCACACCGCTGACGTCTCCAACGCGGTCTTCAGCCCCGACGGCACGCGACTGGTGACGAGCAGCGCCGACGGGACCGTCCGGCTGTGGGACACGGCGACGGGCAGCGTCCTGCGCAGTCACGACATCGGTGCCGACGCCTGGGCCCTCGCCTTCAGCCCCGACGGCACGACCGTGGTCGCCGGTCCCGACTCCAACGGGGCCATGTCCGTCCTCGAGTCGGCCGGCCTCACCCGCAGGAGCGGGATCGGGCCGCACGAGGAAGCCCTCGTCGACCTCGCCTTCATCGACGACCGGACCGTGGTCTCCGTCGGGTCCGACAGCACAGGACGGGTCTGGGACGTCGACAGCGGACGGGAGCTGCGCAGCCTGCGCGGCCACAACGGTGCCGTCCTCGGCGTCGCCGTCAGCCCCGACCGAGGCACCATCGCCACCGGGAGCGCCGACGGCACCGCGAAGCTCTGGGACGCCCGCACCGGACTCGAGCTGCTGACCCTCGTCGGCCACACGAAGACCGTGTATGCCGTCCGCTTCAGTCCCGATGGCCGCTTCCTCGCCACGGCGAGCATCGACGGCACGGTCGCCCTGCACCCGCTGCGGATCGACGAGCTCGCGGACCTCGCGGCATCGCGGGTGACGCGCTCACTGACCGACGACGAGTGCCGTCAGTACCTGCACGTCACAGCCTGCTGACGGCGCCGACGGCGACGGCTGGCACCGCCCTGAGGTCAGGAGACGCGGTGGGTGACCGAGGTGGCGAGGGCGAGCAGGGCCGTCTTGGCCTCACCGTCGGGCAGGTCGACGAGGGCTGCCTGCGCCTGCTCACCCACGGAACGTGTCTCGGCGCGGGCCTGCTCGAGCGCCGGGTGGGCCCGCAGCAGCCCGAGGGTCTCTGCGAGGTCGGCGTCACCCGAGAGGTCCGAGCGGAGCAGCTCCTGCAGCCGCGCATCCGCCGGGTCCGCGGAGGCGAGCGCGTGCAGGACGGCGAGCGTCCGCTTGCCCTCGCGCAGGTCGGTGCCGGGCGTCTTGCCGAGCTCGGCCTCGCTGGACTCGATGTCGATGAGGTCGTCGGCGAGCTGGAACGCCATGCCGAGCCGCTCGCCGTAGACCCGCATCGTCTCGACGACCTCGTCGGAGCACCCCGAGAACATCGCGCCGTAGCGCGCCGACGTCGCGATGAGCACACCGGTCTTGTCCTCGAGGACGCGCAGGTAGTAGGCGCCCGCGTCCTCACCCTCCGGCGCCTGCCGGTCGTCACGGATCTGTCCGGTGCACAGACGGATGAAGGTCTCGGCCTGGATCCGGACGGCCTCGGCCCCGAGCTCGGCGACGAGCGCCGACGCGTGGCCGAAGAGCAGGTCGCCGACGAGGATGGCCGTGGAGTTCCCGTATGCCGTGTTGGCCGTGGGCGTCCCGCGGCGCAGGTCCGCCTCGTCCATGACGTCGTCGTGGTAGAGCGAGGCGAGGTGGGTCAGCTCGACCGCAGCCGCGGCTGTGACGACGTCGTCGTTGACGCCCTCGCCCAGCTCGGCGGCGAGGATCGTCAGCATCGGCCGGAAGCGCTTGCCACCCGCGCGCAGCAGGTGGACGTTGGCCTCGGCGATGAACGGGTCGTCGTGGTCGATGCGCTCCTCGATGAGCGCCTCGACCCGGGCCAGGCCGTCGGTGAGCCGCTCCTGGAGCCCGGCCGACACCTCGGGCAGGGCCAGCGTCACTGGATGAACTGCGACACCCGACCGGCGAGGTCGAGGATCGGGCCCGGGACGACGCCGAGGATCACGGTGCCGAGCGCGCCGACGGTGATGGCGATCGTCGAGGCGATCGAGGGGGTGAGGGCGGCGACCTCGTCACCGGTCGGCTCGGTGAAGTACATGAGCACGATGAGCCGGAAGTAGACGAACGCCGTCACGGCGGACGCGAGGACACCGACGACGACCATGACGATGCCGGCCAGGCCACCGTGCGCGATCGCCGGTGCGAACGCCGCGAACTTCGCGGTGAACCCGGACGTCAGCGGGATACCGGCGAAGGCGAGCAGGAGCAGCGCGAAGACGCCGGCGACGACCGGGTGGTTGCGCCCCAGGCCCGCCCACTGCGAGAGGTGCGTCGCCTCGGAGCCGCCCGAGCGGACCAGCGCGACGATGGCGAACGCAGCGATCGTCGCGAGCCCGTAGGCCACGAGGTAGAACATCACGCCGGACACGCCGGTCACGTCGAACGCCAGGACGCCGACGAGAATGAAGCCGGCGTGGGCGACGGACGAGTAGGCGAGGAGCCGCTTGATGTCGGTCTGGGTCACCGAGAGCACGGCACCGACGACCATCGTGAGGATGGCGATCGCCGCGACACCGAGACGCCACTCGAGGCGCGAGGCCTCGAGACCGACGTAGGCCAGGCGCAGGATCGCACCGAAGGCCGCGAGCTTGGTGGCGGCCGCCATGAAGCCGGTGACCGGGCTCGGTGCACCCTGGTAGGCGTCCGGCGTCCACGAGTGGAACGGCACCGCACCGACCTTGAAGAGCAGGCCGACGAGGAGCAGGACGACACCGGGGAGCAGCAGTCCCTCGAGGTCACCGTTGGCCGTCGTGATCGCGGTCGCGATCTTCGACAGGTCGGACGACCCGGCATACCCGTAGAGCAGGGCAGCACCGAAGAGGAAGAACGCCGACGAGAACGCGCCCAGCAGGAAGTACTTGAGCGATGCCTCCTGCGAGAGCAGGCGGCGGCGGCGGGCGAGGCCGGTGAGGACGTAGAGCGGCAGCGAGAGCACCTCGAGCGCGACGAACATCGTGATGAGGTCGTTGGCCGAGACGAACATGAGCATGCCGAAGACCGCGAACATCGTCAGCGGGAAGGCCTCCGAGGTCGCGAAACCTGCCTTGTCAGCGGCAGCCTCGGCGGGTGAGCCGGGAGTGGCCGCGCCCATGGGGGTGAACGCGTCCGCGGAGCGACCACCGAACCGCTCCGACATCGTGAGCACGCCGAGGATCGCGAAGATCAGCAGCGAACCCTGCATGAACAGGGCCGGGCCGTCGATCGCGATGGAGCCGCCCACGGTGACGCCGTGGTGGTCCACCGAGAGGAGCACGAGGACGGCGAACGAGGCAACAAGCGCGACGAGGGCGAGAGCGACCTGGATCGCGTGGCGCTGCAGGCGCGGCGCGAAGGCCTCGACGAGCACTCCCACGAGGGCCGCGCCGACGACGACGAGCATCGGTCCGACAGCGGCGTAGTCGACCTTGACGGCTTCGAAGGCCGTCGGCATGAGGGCGGTCACTTGGCACTCCCGGAGGCGTTGGTCGCTGCCGGATCGGTGGCACCGACGAGTTCGAGCGTCTTGGTCACGGCAGGGTTGACGAGGTCGAGGACCGGCTTCGGGAAGAAGCCGAGCAGCAGGAAAGAGGCGATGATCGGCGCCACCACGAGCTTCTCGCGCAGGCCGAGGTCACGTGGCTCGGCCGCCTCGGCGAACACCGGCCGCGGACCGGTGAAGACGCGCTGGTAGGTCAGCAGGATGTAGAGGGCGGCCAGCACGATGCCGACCGTGGCGATCGCGGCGGCCCACGTGTAGCGCTGGAACGTCCCGGCGAGCACGAGGAACTCGGACACGTAGGACGACAGGCCCGGAAGTGCCAGCGACGACAGACCGGCGACGAGGAACGTCCCCGCGAGCACCGGGGTGACCCGCTGCCAGCCGCCGTAGTCGGCGATGCGCTGCGAGCCGTGGCGCGCGACGAGGAACCCGGCGATGAGGAACAGCCCGGCCGTCGAGAACCCGTGGTTGATCATGTAGAGCGCCGACCCCGCACCGGCCGTCGACGTCATCGCGAAGATGCCCATGACGATGAAGCCGAAGTGGCTGATCGACGTGAACGCGATGAGCCGCATGATGTCGCGCGAGCCGATGGCGAGCAGCGCGCCGTAGATCACCGAGATGACCGCGAGCGTGATGACGACCGGCGTCGCCCACTTCGAGGCCTCCGGGAAGAACCCGAGGCAGAAGCGCAGCATCCCGAAGGTGCCGACCTTGTCGAGGACGCCGACGAGCAGCACGGCGGTCGCGGGGCGCGCCTCCGAGGCGGCGTCGGGCAGCCACGTGTGGACCGGCCACATCGGCGCCTTGATCGCGAAGGCGATGAAGAAGCCGAGGAACATCCAGCGCTGGGCCGCGGTGGACCCGCCGACGGCGCCCTCGAGGGACTCGTAGAGGAAGCCCTGCTCCCCACCCGGTCCGGCGAAGTAGAGCGCGATGACGGCGACGAGCATGATGAGCCCGCCGACGAGCGAGAAGAGGATGAACTTCACCGCGGCGTACTGGCGGCGCGGGCCACCGAACATCCCGATGAGGAAGTAGACCGGGATGAGCATGGCCTCGAAGAACACGTAGAAGAGGAAGACGTCGCGCGCCGCGAAGACGCCCACCATGAAGGTGAGCAGCACGAGCATGAGCGCGAAGTAGGTCTTCTCACGCTTCGGGTCGGCGTCGTCACCCAAGTCGTTCCAGGCGGCGAGCAGGCAGACCGGCGTGAGGATCGCGGCCATGACGATCAGCGAGAGGGCGATGCCGTCGACGCCGAGCGCGTAGGACACCCCGAACTGCGGGATCCACGAGTGCGTCTCGGTGAGCTGGTAGCGCTCGGCCGAGCCACCGGTCTCGAACCGCGACCAGGCGACGAGCGCGAGCACGAGAGTGACGAGCGAGGTCGCCAGCGCCACCGGCCGCGCCGACCGGGAGGACCCGGAGGGGAGCAGCCAGACGACCGCCGCACCGACGAGCGGCACGACCATCATGAGGGTGAGCACGGGGAAGGACATCAGTTCATCACCCACAGGGCTCCGAGGACGACGACGACGCCGCTGAGCATCGTCAGGGCATAGGACCGGGCGTAGCCGGTCTGGACGCGGCGCAGTCTTGAGGACGCGCCGCCGATCGCCGCGGCGAGCGAGCCGGCGACGCCGTCCACACCCTTGCCGTCGGTGAAGACGAGGGCACGGGTGAGGTGCGTGCCGGGCCGCATGAACAGGCCCTCGTTGATCGCGTCCTGGTAGAGGTCGGCGCGCGCCGCCTGCGTGACGAGCGAGCCGCGCGGCGCCGTCACCGGCACCTCGTCTCGCCAGTAGAGCATCCACGCGTAGGCCGCGCCGCCGGCGACGAGCAGCAGCGTCAGGCCCATGATGACCGGCACCGCGAGGACCGGGTGCTCCTCACCGTGGGCGCCGACGACCGGCTCGAGCCAGTGGGTGAACATGCCGCCCCACGACAGGACGAGGCCGAGCACGCCGGAGCCGACGGCGAGGACGATCATCGGGACGGTCATGGTGAGCGGCGACTCGTGCGGGTGCACGCCGCGCTCGGCGTCCTCGTGCTCGTCGACCCAGCGCTTCTTGCCGTGGAAGGTCAGGAAGAACAGGCGAGACATGTAGAAGGCGGTGATCCCGGCGCCGAGCATCGCGATGCCGCCGAAGACCCACGGGCGCCAGCCCTCGCCGATGAACGCCGCCTCGATGATCTTGTCCTTGGACCAGAAGCCGGAGAACGGAGGGACACCGAGGATCGCGAGCCAGCCGAGACCGAACGTCACCCAGGTGATCTTCATGAACCCGGAGAGCCCGCCGAAGCCGCGCATGTCGACGCGGTCCTTCATGCCGTGCATGACCGAGCCGGCACCGAGGAACATGCCGGCCTTGAAGAAGCCGTGGGTGATGAGGTGGAAGATCGCGAACGCGTAGCCGACCGGGCCGAGACCCGCGGCGAGCATCATGTAGCCGATCTGGCTCATCGTCGAGGCGGCGAGCGCCTTCTTGATGTCGTCCTTGGCGCAACCGACGATCGCACCGTAGAGCAGCGTGATGGCACCGACGATCGCGACGGCGAGCTGGGCGTTGGGCGCCGCGTTGAAGATCGAGCTGGAGCGCACGACGAGGTAGACGCCGGCGGTGACCATCGTCGCCGCGTGGATGAGCGCGGACACCGGGGTCGGGCCGGCCATGGCGTCACCGAGCCAGGACTGGAGCGGGAACTGCGCCGACTTGGCGCAGGCACCCACGAGCAGCAGCAGGCCGAGGACCGTCATCGTCGTCGAGCCGGCCTCGGCCGCACCCGCGTGGACGGTCGCGAAGTCGACCGAGCCGAAGGTCGCGAACATGAGCATGACCGCGATCGACATGCCGACGTCACCGACGCGGTTGACGAAGAACGCCTTGTTGGCCGCGGTGGCGTAGGCCGGGTTGTGGTTCCAGAAGCCGATGAGGAGGTACGACGCGAGGCCCACGCCCTCCCAGCCGACGAACAGCAGGAGGTAGGAGTCCGCCAGCACCAACAACAACATGGATGCGACGAAGAGGTTGAGGTACGCGAAGAACTTCCGACGGTTGTCGTCGTGCTCCATGTAGCCGATCGAGTACACGTGGATGAGCGACCCGACGAAGGTGATGAGCAGGACGAACGCGATCGAGAGCTGGTCGACGAGCAGCCCGGTCTCGAGCTGGAACTGCCCCGCGGGGATGAAGTTCCAGCCACCGACATGGGCGGCGCGCTCCTCGGAGCCTCGCCCGACCATCGCGAGCAGCACGAGGAAGCCGACGACGAAACTGGCCCACGACAGGGCGGTGGCGAGCAGGTGTCCCCACGCGTTCGTGGCCTTGCCTCCCAGGAGGAGGATCGCGGCTCCCGCGGCGGGGAACAGGACGAGCAGCCACGCGTATGCCGTGATGCCGGTGGCCGCGGCCACCTCACCTTCCGCGGCGAGCAGTGCCAATGAGTTCACGAGTGCAGCCCCTTAGAGCTTCAGGAGGTTGGCATCGTCGACCGAGGCCGACCGGCGGGCACGGAAGATCGCCATGATGATGGCGAGACCGACGACGACCTCGGCAGCGGCGACGACCATGACGAACAGCGCGATGACCTGCCCGTCGAGGTTGCCGTGCATCCGCGCGAAGGTGACGAAGACGAGGTTCGCCGCGTTGAGCATGAGCTCGACGCCCATGAAGACGACGATCGCGTTGCGTCGGGTCAGGACGGTCGCGCCACCGATGACGAAGAGCAGCGTCGCGAGGTAGATGTAGTTGAGCAGGCTCATGCGGGGTCCTCGCGAAGTATCTGGGGGAGCGCAGCGGCGGAAGAACTTCGTGGGGTGCTCAAGGCTTGTCCTCCTTGGCGGC
The DNA here is from genome assembly GCF_044791685.1 of Knoellia locipacati. Lineage (GTDB taxonomy): Bacteria > Actinomycetota > Actinomycetes > Actinomycetales > Dermatophilaceae > Knoellia > Knoellia locipacati_A. The sequence continues at coordinate 2,497,699 of NZ_CP087730.1, read as the reverse complement.
GTCGCGGGCCGCGTCGTCCATGCGCGCGGACGCACCGTCGCCGTCGTTGAGGGCGTTCGGCGACCACGCGGCGTCACCGACCTCGCGCTGCATCTCGTCCTCGGCCTCGACCCACGGGGTGGCCGAGCCGACCTGGTCGCGGGCGGTGAGGACGCGCGAGACCGAGAGCTCGCTCGGCGAGCCGTCGGGCAGCAGGGCGGGGGTGTCGACCGCGTTGTGACGGGCGTAGACGCCCGGCACCGGGAGGCCGGCGAGGTGCTCGCCGGAGCGGATCCGTCGCTCGGCCCAGGCGCGCTGGCTCGGGCGGGAGCCGAGCCGCTCGCGGTGGGCGAGGACCATCGCGGCCAGCGCGGCGGTGATGAGCAGGGCGGACGTCGCCTCGAAGACCCAGACGTAGCGACCGAAGATCAGCTCGGCGACGCCCGAGACGTTGCCGGTCTCGGCGTTGACGGCCTTGAGCCGGTCGGCCGGGGCGTCACCGATGGTGATGCGCCCGAGGGCCCCCGCGAGCAGGACGCCGAGGCCCAGCGAGAGCACGACCGTGGCGAGGCGCTGCCCCTTGAGGGTCTCGACGATGCTGTCCGAGGAGTCGACGCCGACGAGCATGACGACGAAGAGGAAGAGCATCATCACGGCGCCGGTGTAGACGAAGATCTGGATGACCCCGAGGAAGTCCGCGTCCTGGGCGAGGTAGAAGACACCGAGGATGATCATCGTCAGCGCCATGCCGAGGGCCGCGTGGACGGCCTTGCGCGCGAAGACGAGGCCGAGCGAGGCCGCGACGGCGAGGGGGGCGAGGACCCAGAAGAGGATCGCCTCTCCGGTGCTGGTCATGGCGTTGCCTCCTCGGTGGCCTTGACGTGGTGCTCCTCGACCCATTCCTTCTGGGTGGGCGTGGCGCCGGAGACCTTGCCGAGGTAGTAGTCGCGCTCCTCCATGCCCTGCACCATCGGGTGCGGCGCGGGGACCATGCCGCCCTGGAGCGGCGCGAGCAGCTGCTCCTTGGTGAAGATGAGGTCGGCGCGGTTGTTGTCGGCGATCTCGTACTCGTTGGTCATCGTCAGGGCGCGCGTCGGGCAGGCCTCGATGCACAGTCCGCAGAAGATGCAGCGCAGGTAGTTGATCTGGTAGACGCGGCCGTAGCGCTCGCCGGGGCTGAAACGCTGGCCCGTGGAGTCGTCGTTGTTGGCGCCCTCGACGAGGATCGCGTCCGCGGGGCAGGCCCACGCACACAGCTCGCAGCCCACGCACTTCTCAAGGCCGTCGGGGTGACGGTTGAGCTGGTGGCGGCCGTGGAAGCGCTGCGCCGTGGGGCGCTTCACCTCGGGGTACTCGGTCGTGGCGACCTTGCGGAACATCGTCGCGAAGGTCACCCCGAACCCACCCACGGGGGCGAAGAGGTCGGAGAGGAACCCGCCCTTGTTGTTGTCAGCCACGAGTGGCCTCCTTGTCGGGGTCGAGGTCGGTCTTCAGGGGGTCGGCCCCGGGCAGCGCGGGAGCGCCGACGCGCGCGGTCTCGCGCAGGCGCTGACCGGGCAGCGGAGGCACGACGAACCCACCGGCATACGGGTCGATCTCCTCGGGCGGCGCCTGGTTGGCCGCGGCCTCCCTAGCGATGGCGCGGTTGTCCCACCACCAGCCGAACGCGAGGGCGCCCACGGCGACGAGGCCGACGATCGCCAGCGACGAGACCGGGAAGCGACGCCCCGCGACCTCGAGGGCGGCGTCACCGAACCAGCCGTTCTGCGCGCCGCGGAAGAAGGCGACGAGCACGACCCACCCGAGCGTGGCCGGGATGAGGAACTTCCAGCCGAAGCGCATGAACTGGTCGTAGCGGGTGCGGGGCAGCGAGCCGCGCAGCCACACGAAGACGAACATGAACATCCAGAGCTTGACGGTGAACCAGAGCAGCCCCCACCAGCCCTCGTTGAACATGCCGTCGTTGATGGCGGCGATGCCGGGAGGCGCCTGCCAGCCACCGAGGAACATCGTCGTCGCGAGGGCGGCGACGGTGAACATGTTGATGTACTCGCCGAGGAAGAACATGGCGAAGCGCATCGAGCCGTACTCGGTGTGGAAGCCACCGGTGAGCTCACCCTCGCCCTCGGCGAGGTCGAACGGCAGGCGGTTGGTCTCGCCGACCATCGTGATGACGTAGACGAAGAAGCTGAAGAACGCCGGGATGATGTACCAGACGCTGCCCTGGGCCCCGACGATCTGCGAGGTCGACATCGAGCCGCTGTAGAGGAACACGGCGACGAGCGAGAGGCCCATCGCGATCTCGTAGGAGATCATCTGCGCGGACGAGCGCAGCCCACCCATGAGCGGATAGGGCGAGCCCGAGGACCAGCCGGCGAGCACGACGCCGTAGATGCCGATGCCGGCGATGGCGAGCACGAAGAGCACCGCGATCGAGGAGTCGGCGAGCTGGAGCGGCGTGCGGTGGCCGAACATGCTCACCTCACCGGCGAGCGGGATGATCGCGAAGCCGATGAAGCACATGGTCGCCGTGATGAGCGGCGCGAGGGTGAAGACGAACCGGTCCGCCTTGGCGGGGGTGTTGTCCTCCTTGAGCATCGACTTCATGCCGTCGGCGAGGGTCTGGAGCAGGCCGAACGGACCGTTGCGGTTGGGCCCGGGCCGCTGCTGCATGCGGCCGATGACGCGGCGCTCGAACCAGATGACGAGCAGCGTCGAGACGAGCAGGTAGACGAAGATGATGAGCGCCTTGACGAGCGACAGCCACCACGGCGTGTCCGAGAAGTCCGCGCGCGGGTTGTCCTTGCCCTCGGTTGCAAGCGTCTGTATGCCGGTCAGCGCGGTCTCGCTGAAGCTGCCGGCCACCTGCTGGAGGCTGAGGAGAGTGCTCATTGTGAGTCCACCTTGGTGACGGAGACGCGGATGCCGGGGGCGTCCGCGAGCGTGCCCCGCAGGTCACAGCCCTCGGAGTTGGTCGGGAGCCAGACGACGTGGTCGGCCATCTCGGTGACGGCCACCGGGACCGTCACGGTCGAGTCGCCCGCGACGACGGTGACGGCGTCACCCTCGATGACGCCGAGCGACGCGGCGGTGGTCGCCGACACCTTGGCCGCGGCCCTGGGTGCGGTGCCGGCGAGGAACGGCTCGCCGTCCTGGAGCAGGCCCTTGTCGAGCAGGTGACGCCAGGTCGCGAGGACGAGGTGTCCGTCCTCGGCGCTCGGGACCTCACCGGCCTCGACCGACGGCGCAGCGGCGCGCGCTCCGGAAGCGGGTCCGATGCGCTCCATCTCGGAGCGGACCTCGCCGACGGTGCGGCAGCCGAGGAACTCGCCCATCTCGTCGGCGAGCATGTCGAGCGCGCGGTGGTCGCTGACGTAGCCGGTCTCGATCGCCTGCTGGAACGGACGCACGCGCCCCTCCCAGTCGACGAAGCTGCCGGCCTTCTCGGCGTGCGCAGCGACGGGCAGGACGACGTCGGCGATCGCGCTGACGGCCGACTCGCGGATCTCGAGCGAGACGACGAACGTGGACTCGAAGGCCTGGGCTGCGTCGGCCCGGCCGAAGTCGAGCGGGTCGACGCCACCGACGACGAGCGCACCAAGGTGGCCGGTGCGCGCGGCCTCGAGGATGGCGGCCGAGTCACGACCGGGGGCGTCGGGCAGGCCGACGACACCCCAGGCTTCGGCGACCTCGGCGCGTGCCGAGGCGTCGCTCACCGAGCGACCGCCGGGCAGCAGCGTCGGGAAGGCGCCGGCCTCGAGGGCACCGCGCTCCCCCGCACGACGCGGGACCCAGGCGAGCCGGGCACCGGTGCTCTCGGCGAGACGGGCGGCGGCGCTCAGCGCACCGGGCACGGTCGCGAGACGCTCGCCGACGAGGATGATCGCGCCCTCGCCGCGCAGCGCCTCGGCGGCGTCGCGGACGGTGTCGGGACCGTCACCGGCTGCGCCGCTGGCCGAGCCCTTGCCGAGGGCGTCGAGGACCTCGGGCTCGGTGCCGGGCGCGGTCGGGATGAGGCGACCGGACACCTTGGCGAGGCCGCGGGTCGCGACGGGCGACACGGCATACACAGCGGTCTTGCTCTTGCGCGACGCCTTGCGCAGGCGCAGGAAGACGATCGGGCTCTCGTCCTCGGGCTCGAAGCCCGCGAGGACGACGGTCTTCGCGGTCTCGAGGTCGGCGTAGGTCACGGAGCCGCCGGCGGGACCGGTGGCCACGACGGAGGAGACGAGGAACTCGGCCTCCTCGGCGGAGTGCGGACGGGCGCGGAAGTCGACGTCGTTGGTGCCGAGGACCGTGCGGGCGAACTTGCCGTAGGCGTAGGCGTCCTCGGAACTGACGCGACCGCCGACGAGCACACCGGCGCCCGACGCGGCCTTGAGCCCGGCGGCGGCGACCTCGAGGGCCTCGCGCCAGGAGGCGACCCGGAGCTCGCCCTCCTCACGGACCATGGGGAGCTCGAGGCGCTGCGGCGTGGTGGCGTACTGGAAGGCCCAGCGGCCCTTGTCGCAGTTCCACTCCTCGTTGACCAGCGGCTCGTTGGCGGCCATCCGGCGCAGGACCGAGCCACGGCGGTGGTCGGTGCGGGTCGAGCAGCCGCTCGCGCAGTGCTCGCAGACGCTCGGGGTCGACACGAGGTCGAACGGGCGCGCGCGGAAGCGGTAGGCGGCGCCGGTGAGGGCACCCACCGGGCAGATCTGGACGGTGTTGCCGGAGAAGTACGACTCGAACGGCTTCTCCTCGTAGATGCCGACCTGCTGGAGGGCGCCACGCTCGACGAGGGCGATGAACGGGTCACCGGCGATCTGGTCGGAGAACCGCGTGCAGCGCGCGCAGAGGACGCAGCGCTCGCGGTCGAGGAGGACCTGGCTCGAGATGTTGATCGGCTTGGGGTAGGTCCGCTTGACGTCCTCGAAGCGGCTCACCGGGCGGCCGCTGCTCATCGCCTGGTTCTGCAGGGGGCACTCGCCACCCTTGTCGCAGACCGGGCAGTCGAGCGGGTGGTTGATGAGGAGCAGCTCCATGACGCCCTGCTGCGCCTTGTCGGCGACCGGCGAGCTGTGCTGGGTCTTGACCTGCATGCCCGGCGAGACGGTCATCGTGCACGAGGCCTGCGGCTTCGGCATCGGGCGCAGGGTTCCGTCGGGGCCCGGCGTCGACACCTCGACGAGGCACTGGCGGCAGGCCCCGACCGGCTCGAGGAGCGGGTGGTCGCAGAAGCGCGGGATCTCGATCCCGGCCTCCTCGGCCGCCCGGATGACGAGCGTGTTCTTGGGGACGGAGACGTCGATGCCGTCGATCGAGACGTCCACCATGTCGACGGCGGGCTTGGTCTGCACGTCGTCCATCTTGTCGCTTACAGCCGTCATGCGGGGTCCCCAAGGCGTGGTGTGGAGGAGCGGAGCGGGGGAACAGAACGTCGTGGGGTGCTCATGCGGGGTCCCCAAGGCGTGGTGTGGAGGAGCGGAGCGGGGGAACAGAACGTCGTGGGGTGCTCATGCGGGGTCCCCAAGGCGTGGTGTGGAGGAGCGGAGCGGGGGAACAGAACGTCGTGGAGTGCTCATGCGGTCACTCGGTCCTTGTGGAAGAGCGTGGACTCACGCGAGTCGAACGGGCAGCGTCGCTCGGTGAGGTGGGCGCGGTACTCGTCACGGAAGTACTGGATGGAGCTCGTGATCGGGCTGGTCGCACCGTCGCCGAGCGCGCAGAAGCTGCGGCCGAGGATGTTGTCGCAGATGTCGAGGAGCTTGTCGAGGTCCTCCTCGCTCCCCTGCCCGTGCTCGAGGCGGCCGAGGATCTGCTTGAGCCACCACGTGCCCTCACGGCACGGGGTGCACTTGCCGCAGGACTCGTGCTTGTAGAAGTCGGTCCAGCGGTCGACGGCGCGCACGACGCAGGTCGTCTCGTCGAAGATCTGGAGCGCACGCGTGCCGAGCATCGACCCGGCCGCGGCGACCGACTCGAAGTCGAGCGGGGTGTCGAGGTGCTCGGCCGTGAACAGCGGCGTCGAGGACCCGCCGGGGGTCCAGAACTTCAGGGCCTTGTCGGGGTCGCGCATGCCGCCGGCCATGTCGAGCAGCTCGCGCAGGGTGATGCCGAGGGGCGCTTCGTACTGACCGGGGTTCTTGACGTGGCCCGAGAGGCTGAAGATGCCGAAACCCTGCGACTTCTCGGTGCCCATGTCGCCGAACCACTCGGAGCCGTGCAGCAGGATCGGCGGCACCGACGCGATCGACTCGACGTTGTTGACGACCGTCGGGCGGGCGTAGAGACCGGCGACGGCGGGGAACGGCGGCTTGAGGCGCGGCTGGCCGCGGCGGCCCTCGAGGCTGTCGAGGAGCGCGGTCTCCTCACCACAGATGTAGGCGCCGGCGCCGGCGTGGACGGTGACCTCGAGGTCGAAGCCCGAGCCGTGGATGTTCTTGCCCAGGTGTCCGGCGGCGTAGGCCTCCTCGACCGCGCGCAGCAGGCGGCGGTAGACGTGGACGACCTCGCCCCGCAGGTAGATGAAGGCGTGGTTGCAGCCGATCGCGAACGACGTGATCGCGACGCCCTCGACGAGGAACTGCGGCGCCGCCATCATGAGCGGGATGTCCTTGCAGGTGCCCGGCTCGGACTCGTCGGCGTTGACCACGAGGTAGCGGGGACCGCCGTCCGGCGGGGGCAGGAAGCCCCACTTCATGCCGGTGGGGAAGCCGGCGCCACCGCGACCGCGCAGACCCGAGTCCTTGGTCATCTGGACGAGGTCGGCCGGAGCCATCCCGAGCGCCTTCTTGAGCGCCTGGTAGCCCTCGTTCTTCTCGTAGGTCTCGAGCGTCCAGCTCTGGGGGTCGTCCCAGAACTTCGTGAGGATCGGGGTCAGCGTGGTGCTCACTGTGCGTCCTTCCCGTTCTTCGCGTTCTTGCGGTCAAGCGCGTTGGTGAAGCCTGCTGCCCGGGCTGCATCCTCGTCGCGGAACCAGACCTCGGCCCTGGTGCGCGAGTACGAGGGCGACTTGGGCGTGTGGAAGAGCATCGAGCGCGAGTTGCCCTTGATCTCCCAGCCCTCGGGTCCGCTGCCGTCGGTGAGGGGCGTGACCGTGCCGTCGCCGTAGGACGAGGTCACGAAGCCGGCGGGCGCCTCGCCACCGGTCTGGACCGTCGGACCCTGCGATGCCGGCGAGGCGGGCGTGCCGGTGAGGGGTGCGTCGCCCCTGGGCTCGGCCTCGGCGGTCGTGGACCCGTCGTCGAAGAGCGTTGCGGGCTCGGCCTCGGCCTGAACCGTCGAGGGCTGGGCCGGAGCGGCGTCGCCGTCCTTGCCGCCCTTGCTGCCGTCGTCGGCCTTCGCGTCGTCGGCCTTGGTCGGCGTGGTCTCGGTGGCCTCGTCCGAACCCGGCTTGGTGGCGGAGGAGTGCGCCTCGCCGGTCGTCGGCTCGGCGGCGCCCTTGGCGGGCACCTCGGCCTTCGCGGGCTCGGCTCCCGTGGCGTCATCGGTCGACGCTGCCGCCGTCGTGCCGGGCTGCTCGGCTGCGGCGGGCCTGTCGTCCCTGCGCTCGGCGCGCGGCGCCTCCCAGCCGTTCTCGTGGGCGACCTCGAGGCCGCGCAGCGAGGCCGGACCGGCGCCGACGCCCTGGTCGGCGAGCCCGTCGTGGAAGCCGGCGAGGACGCGCGACATCTGCTTGAACGTGCACACCGTGTCGGGGCCGCGGGTCGGCCTCACCGGGTTGCCCTCGCGCAGGTCGTCGACGAGCTGGTTGGTCGACTCCGGGGTCTGGTTGTCGAAGAACTCCCAGTTGGCCATGACGACGGGGGCGTAGTCGCACGCGGCGTTGCACTCGATGCGCTCGAGGGTGACCTTGCCGTCCTCGGTGGTCTCGTCGTGGCCGATGCCGAGGTGCTCGGAGACCGAGTCCCAGATCTCGTCGCCACCCATGATCGCGCAGAGCGTGTTGGTGCAGACGCCGACGGTGTACTCACCGTTGGGGTGGCGCTTGTACTGGGTGTAGAAGGTCGCCACACCCGAGACCTCGGCGCGGGACAGGTCGAGGACCTCGGCGCAGAAGTCGATGCCACGACCGGTGACGTAGCCATCGACCGACTGCACGAGGTGCAGCAGCGGCAGCAGCGCCGAGCGCTTCTGCGGGTAGCGGGCGATGACCTGCTCGGCGTCGGCGTGGAGCTGCGCGAGCTGCTCCACGGCATACGGCTCCTTCGACTCCGCCGACACCGTGAGGTGACCGGCAGCCGTCTGCAATCCGTAGTGCTCCATCAGCGGTCAACGCCTCCCATAACCGGGTCGATGCTGGCGACGGCGACGATGACGTCGGCGACCTGGCCGCCCTCGGACAGCGCGGCCACGGCCTGCAGGTTGTTGAAGCTCGGGTCCCGGAAGTGCGCCCGGAAGGGTCGCGTCCCGCCGTCGGAGACGACGTGGCAGCCGAGCTCACCCTTGGGCGACTCGATCGGCACGTAGGCCTGGCCGGCCGGCACGCGGAAGCCCTCGGTGACGAGCTTGAAGTGGTGGATGAGCGACTCCATCGACGTGCCCATGATCTCGCGGATGTGGTCGAGGCTGTTGCCCTGGCCGTCGCTGCCGACGGAGAGCTGGGCCGGCCACGCGATCTTCTTGTCCTCGACCATGACCGGGCCGTGGACCTTCTTGAGCCGCTCGACGCACTGCTCGACGATCTTGAGCGACTCGTACATCTCGTCGAGGCGAATCCGGATCCGGTCGTAGGCGTCGGCGCCGGTGCGCGTGATGACGTCGAAGTCGTAGGTCTCGTAGCCGCAGTAGGGCTGGCTCTTGCGCAGGTCGTGCGGCAGGCCGGTCGAGCGCAGGATCGGGCCGGTGATGCCGAGCGCCATGCAGCCGGCGAGGTCGAGGTAGCCGACGTCCTTGGTGCGGCCCTTGAGGATCGGGTTCTCGTTGAGGAGGAGCTCCAGCTCGCGCAGGCCGGCGCGCAGCTGCGGCACCGTGTCGTTGATCTGGTCGAGGCAGCCGTGCGGCAGGTCCTGCGCCACACCGCCCGGGCGGATGTAGGCGTTGTTCATGCGCAGGCCGGTCACGGCCTCGAAGATCCGCAGGATGCGCTCGCGCTCGCGGAAGCCGACGGTCATGACGGTCGTCGCGCCGAGCTCCATGCCACCGGTGCCGAGGCACACGAGGTGGGAGTTGACGCGGGTGAGCTCCATCATGAGGACGCGGATGATGCTCGCGCGCTCGGGGATCTGGTCCTCGATGCCGAGGAGGCGCTCGATGCCGAGGCAGTAGGTCGCCTCCTGGAACATCGGCGTGAGGTAGTCCATGCGCGTGCAGAACGTCACGCCCTGCACCCAGGTGCGGTACTCCATGTTCTTCTCGATACCGGTGTGGAGGTAGCCGATGCCCGCGCGGGCCTCGGTCACCGTCTCACCATCGAGCTCGAGGATGAGCCGGAGCACACCGTGCGTCGACGGGTGCTGCGGACCCATGTTGACGACGATCCGCTCCTCGTGGAGGGAGGTCGCCTCGTCGACGAGGTCACCCCAGTCGCCACCGGAGGCGTTGAAGACGCGGGCGCCCTCCTCGCGGTCGGCATCGGTCGTGGCGTAGGGGTCGGTGCTGGCGCTGCTGTCGGTCCCGAGGTCAGGGTCCAGGCCCGGGCTGTCCTCGTAGACGGTCTCGTCGTGAGTGGCCATCAGTTGTACGACCTCCGCTCGTCGGGCGGCGGGACGGTGCCGCCCTTGTACTCCACCGGGATGCCACCCAGCGGATAGTCCTTGCGCTGGGGGTGGCCCGGCCAGTCGTCCGGCATGAGGATCCGGGTCAGGGCCGGGTGGCCCTCGAAGACGATGCCGAACATGTCCCACGTCTCGCGCTCGTGCCAGTCGGCAGCGGGCCACGTCTCGACGACCGACGGGATCGTCGGGTCGCCGTCGGGCGCGCTCACCTCGAGGCGGACGCGGCGGTTGTGGGTGATCGAGAGCAGGTGGTAGACCGCGTGCAGCTCGCGGCCGACCTCGCCGGGGAAGTGCACCCCGGAGACCCCGGTGCAGATCTCGAAGCGCAGCTGCGGGTCGTCGCGCAGGGCACGAGCCACCGTCCGCAGCGCCTCGCGGCGCACGTGCAGGGTCAGCTCGCCGCGGTCGACGACGACGCGCTCGATGGCCGATCCGTATGCCGTGCCACCGGTCTCGCCGAGCGCCCGCTCGAGCGTGCCGGTCAGCTCGTCGAAGTAGCTGCCGTAGGGCTTTTCGGCCGAACCCGGGAAGAGGATCGGGGTCCGCAGGCCGCCGTAGCCGCTCGTGTCGCCACCGCGGGTGGGCCCGAACATGCCACGACGCTCGCCGATGCGGACGGGCGTCGTGTCACCGTAGGCGTTGGCCTCGGTGAGGTCGAGGTCGGTCGCGTGCAGGTCCTCGGAACCGGTGACCGGCTCCGGCGCGGTCGCGTCGGGCGCGGGGGGCTTTGTGTCGTCGCTCATGCGAGGAGGTTCCTCCCGGGCGTCGCGGTGAGGGCGCCGTGGTCGTGGGTCGGCGGCATGAGCGACGTCGGGACGGCGCGCAGGGCGGCCTCCTCGGCGGCACGTGCAGCGGCGACCCGGTTGACTCCGAGCTTGGAGTTCTGGATCTGGTCGTGCAGCTCGATGATCGCGTTGAGCAGCATCTCGGGACGCGGCGGACAGCCGGGGAGGTAGATGTCGACCGGGATGATGTGGTCGACGCCCTGGACGATCGCGTAGTTGTTGAACATGCCGCCGGAGCTGGCGCAGACGCCCATCGAGATGACCCACTTGGGGTTCGGCATCTGGTCGTAGACCTGGCGGACGACCGGCGCCATCTTGTTGGACACGCGTCCGGCCACGATCATGAGGTCGGCCTGGCGCGGCGTCGCCGAGAAGCGCTCCATGCCGAAGCGGGCGATGTCGTAGTCGGGCGTGCCGACGGCCATCATCTCGATGGCGCAGCACGCCAGTCCGAACGTCGCCGGCCAGATGGAGGCCTTGCGCATGTAGCCGACGACGTTCTCCAGGGTCGTCAGCACGAAGCCTGCGGGCAGCTTCTCCTCGAGTCCCATCAGAGACCCCTTCCGTTCGGGTCAGGCAGAGCAGTGGCGCGCGCGAGCGCGTCGGGGGCACACGGCATACGGGTCATCAGTCCCACTCCAGTCCGCCGCGCTTCCACACGTAGGCGTAGGCGACGAACACGGTGAGGATGAACAGGACCATCTCGACGAGCGCGAAGAGCCCGAGCTGGTCGAAGGCGACGGCGAACGGGTAGAGGAACACCGACTCGATGTCGAAGATGATGAAGAGCATCGCCGTGAGGAAGTACTTGATCGGCACGCGACCGCCACCCTCGGCACGCGGCGACGGCTGGATGCCGCACTCGTAGGGCTCGGACTTGGCGCGGTTGTAGCGCTTCGGTCCGACCACGAGGCTGGTGCCCACCGAGCCGGCGGCGAAGACGAAACCGAGCGCCAGGAGGAAGAGGATCGGGACGTAGGGGTTGCTCATCGCTGGTCAACTCCCCTTTCGGTGCCAGGGTGTGCGGCGGCTCGGGTCACGCGCTTCATCGTAGACGGCGTGACGCAGGTCTCAACTGCAGTGTGGTTCGGGGCGGTGACGCGGGCGAGGACGAGCTTCATGAGCGGCTCGCGGGGCAGTGCCCACGTGGTCACGAGGCGCGTCGCGCGGGGGTTGTCGAGGACGCGCGCGGCGGCCCGTCCCAGGGGCCGGTGCCGTCCCAGCGCGCGAGCGAGAACCGCGTCGTATGCCGTGAGCTCGGCCTCGCGCCCGGCTGCGCCTGAGTGGGTGAGGGCGCGGGCCACGGCCACGGCGGCGAGGCGTCCGGAGGTCAGTGCGGCGGTGAATCCCTCACCCGTCACGGGGTGGGCAACCGAGGCTGCGTCGCCGACGCGGAGGACGCCGTCCGCGTAGTACGGCGAGGTGGTCACACCGGTGCCGAGTCGGTCACCGCTGACAGCGCCGGTCATCGAGGACTCGGTGAGCTGCCAGTTGGCCGGGAGTGCGGTGAGCCACCGCTGGAGGACTCCGGCGCAGGCGTCGGCCGTCGCGGTCGTGTCCTCGGCAAGGGCTCCGACGCCGACGGTGACGCGTCCGTCGCCGCGGCCGACGATCCAGCCGTGGCCGGGCAGTGCGGCGCCGTCGCCGGCGGACAGGCGGAGCCAGGACTCGACGTGGTCATCGGTGTGGCGCGGACTCTCGAAGTCGGCGCTGACGGCGACGGCCCCACGCGAGCGGGTGCCGACGCCGGCGCCGGCGTCGAGGGTGCCGCCCGAGGCGTCGATGACGACGTCGGCGCGCACGGCGCCGTCGGTCGTGGTGACACCGTCGACCCGACCCGCGGCGTCGCGGGTGAAGCTAGTGACTTCGGTGCCGCGACGCAGGCGCGCGCCGGAGCGCACGGCATACGAGGCAAGGGTGTCGTCGAGAGCGGAACGCGAGGTGGTGAGGCCGTGCGCGGGACGTCCGCCGGCATCGGGCCAGGCGAGGGCGAGACGCATGCCGCCGCCGACGAAGCGGACGCCGGTGGTGCGCTGCCAGCCCTCGGTGTCGGCATCGCCGAGCCCGAGGACCTCGAGCTCGCGCACCGCGGCGGGTGAGAGCGCTGCGGCTCCCGTGCGCGTCGAGGCGTCGGGGGTGCGCTCGAGGACGAGGACGTCGTGCCCGGCCGCGCTCAGGTGTGCCGCAGCAGCGGAACCGGCTGGGCCGGCTCCGATGACGACGACGCCTGCGGCGTCAGGGGGATACGTCAACGACACACCTTGCTTGTGAAAGTCTTCACGAACACCGACCTACTCTATGCAGCCGATTTCGCACCCTGCACTAAGGCGAACCTAAGTCCACACGGCTGCCGCATTATCGGGTCACCCGATACAGCGGCGCTCGGCCCGAGTTGGCATCCGGGGTCGAGCGGGACCAAGTCGGGTCGAGCACGCGCGTCCGGCGTCAGGCCTGCTTGACCGCTCGGTGAAGCGCGACGATCCCGGCGCTGAGGTTGCGCCACTCGACCTCGCTCCACCCGGCGGCGGCGACCCGCGTCGCGAGCGCGCGCTGGTCGGGCCAGGCCTGGATCGACTCGGCGAGGTAGACGTAGGACTCCGGGTTCGAGCTCACCTTGAGGGCGACGCGGGGCAGCGCCTCCATGAGGTACTCGCTGTAGACCTTGCGGAAGGCACCGTTGACCGGCTGGCTGAACTCGCACACGACGAGGCGACCACCCGGCCTGGTCACGCGGGCGAACTCGGCGAGGGCGGCGTCGACGTCGGCGACGTTGCGCAGCCCGAACGACATCGTCACCGCGTCGAAGGACTCGTCGGCGAACGGCAGCTTCATGGCGTCGGCGGCGGTGAAGCCGAGGTCGTCACGACGCTTCTTGCCGACGCGGAGCATCCCGAGGGAGAAGTCGGCGGGCACGACGTGGACACCCGTGTCGGCGAAGGGCTCGCTCGACGTGCCGGTGCCGGCGGCGATGTCGAGGACCCGCTCCCCCGCCTTGGCGTCGACCGCCTTGAGGACGGCGCGCCGCCAGAGGCGGTCCTGGCCGAGGGACAGCACGTCGTTGGTGACGTCGTAGCGCTCGGCCACGTCGTCGAACATCGCGGCGACGTCGCGCGGTTGCTTGTCGAGGGAGGCGCGGCTCATGGCGTCATCCTCTCACCGCGTCCGGGCGGCTCGGTGCGGGACTCCGGCGTCGGCGGGACTACGCTCACCGGTGATGACGTCGCTGCCCACGTCCGGCCCGGACACCTCACCCCTCGCGCCCCTGGTCACGCGCACCGTCCCGCTGTCCCCCGCGGACGGCACCGCCCTGCTGTCGCTCCTGCCTGCGGCGGACGCCCGTGACACCACGTCGTGGGTGCGCCGCGGCGAAGGGCTCGTGGGCTGGGGTCGAGCCGCGTCGGTGACGGCTCACGGGGCGTCGCGCTTCGAGGTGCTCGAGTCGTGGTGGGAGTCCGTGTCCGCGTCCGCCGTGGTCCGGGACGAGGTCGACCTGCCGGGCACCGGACCGGTCGCCTTCGGCGCCATCTCGTATGCCGCTGACTCGCCTTCCGGCGCCACGCTCGTCGTGCCCTCGGTCGTCATCGGCCGACGCGGCGACCACTGGTGGGTGACCACCACGACGACGACGGACGCGCTTCCGCCGAGCGTGGAGCCGGTCGCTCACGGCGACGTGGAGGCGCCCGGCGAGGTGGCCTTCGCCGACGGCTCGCTGTCACCGACCGAGTGGGCCGGTGCCGTAGCCGAGGCAGTGGCGCGGATCCAGCGCGGTGACCTCGACAAGGTCGTCCTCGCCCGCGACCTCGACGTCCGCACGGCTGCGCCGATTGACGTGCGGTGGCTGCTGGGCCGGCTGGCCGAGAGCTACGAGTCGACGTGGGTCTTCGCGGTCGACGGGCTGGTCGGCGCGACGCCCGAGATGCTCGTGCGCCGCGAGAAGGGCCTGGTCACTTCCCGCGTGCTCGCCGGGACCATCCGCCGCACCGGCGACGACGAGCACGACCTCGCGCTCGCCGCGTCGCTGGCGCGCTCGTCGAAGGACCTCGAGGAGCACGAGTACGCCGTGCGCTCGGTCGCCGATGCCCTGGCCCCGCACTGCTCCTCGATGAACGTGCCCGAGGCGCCGTTCGTGCTGCACCTCTCCAACGTCATGCACCTCGCGACCGACGTGGCCGGGGTGCTCACCGACGACACCTCGTCGCTCGCGCTGGCCGCATCGCTGCACCCGAGCGCAGCCGTCTGCGGCACCCCGACGCCGGTGGCCGACGCGCTCATCTCCGAGCTCGAGCACATGGACCGCGGCCGCTATGCCGGCCCGGTCGGCTGGATGGACGCCAGCGGCGACGGCGAGTGGGGAATCGCATTGCGGTCAGGCGCGATCCACCCGGAGGACCCACGGCGGATGTCGCTGTACGCCGGCTGCGGGATCGTCGCCGGCTCGGTGCCGGAGGCCGAGGTGGCCGAGTCGGACGCCAAGCTCATCCCGATGCGCGACGCCCTCACCGCCCCCCGTCCCTGAGGCACCGTGCCGCCTTGTCGGGGCCATCTCGCGCTTTCGGGCCCACATCTTGCCCCGGCGACGCGAGGTACGGGCGACAACCGGATCAATGTCAAGGCCGTGGCCGACGTCGTGAGCCGCCGCGACCCCGCCGCAGCCCGCCCGCGGAACGAGGCAGCTCTTCGCGCGCCGCCCGCAGCAGGATCGCAGCAGATTCGCAGCGGGTGGATCCATCCTCTCGCGCATGACACTCACACGGATGACCTTCACTGCAGCAACCGCCGCCCTCCTCATGCTCGGGACGTCGACCCAGGCCAACGCGGCCACCCTCGAGCTCGACACGATGTCCGGCGTCTCGTCGATGGCGAGCTGCCAGGCGCTCTCGTCGCACCCGGCAGGTGACGCCTGCTACCACGCCTACGGCGACTACTTCTACCTCCGGGACCAGAGCGGACCCGGCAAGGTGGCGGTCCACTGGAAGCTCGGGGACGACTCGCGCCGGGGCCTCATCCGGTGGGGCGCGACCGACCAGTTCGTCATCGGCGTCATGAACAAGAACCTGCCGGAGGGCAAGCAGGTCGGCATCCGCTTCGGCGTCTGCATGACGTCGGCCTGCGACTCCCTCTCCGAGGTCAACTTCGAGGGCAGCAGCTGGCGCTGGACCACCACCGGCTGAGCGGGGAACCAGCGGACGCATCGCCTGCACCCGACCTCGAGGGGTCGGGTCGGGTGCAGGTCGGTGCGGCGGCCGGAGAGGGTCGCGCGGGTCAGGTGAAGGGCGGGCGCGAGTCCAGGGCGATCGACCGCCGCCCGGCCCAGCGCCACACGCGTGCAGCACGGTCGCGGTCGTCGTCGGTGACGAGGTTGCCCATCCACCGCAGCGCGAGCGTCATGAGCCAGTCCGAGCGCATGCCGGCCGGGCCCAGTGCCGGCAGGATGCGCGGCACGGTGACGACACCGGCAAGGCGGCGGGCGATCGAGAACGCCTCGCCGTAGTGCTCCTGGAGCGTCGCCGGCCAGGTGACGGAGAGATCGGTGTCGAGCAGGTCGACGACCAGACGGCCGCCCTCGAGCCCGTAGTCGATGCCCTCTCCGTTGAGCGGGTTGACGCAGGCGGCGGCATCACCGATGAGCGCCCAGTTGGGCCCGGCGATGTTGCTCACCGCGCCGCCCATGGGCAGCAGCGCACTCGTGGGCATCCTCGCCTCGCCGCTCAGCGCGAAGTCGGCCCGCCGCTCCTCGACGTAGTGCGCCATGAGCGGCTTGATCGCCACCTCGGCGGGTCGCTTGGTCGTGGCCAAGGTGCCGGCGCCGACGTTCACCGTGCCGTCGCCGAGGGGGAAGATCCAGCCGTACCCGGACAGGATCTCGCCGGTCTCACCCCGCAGCTCGAGGTGGCTGCTGATCCACGGGTCGTCGGACATGGCCGAGTCGACGTAGCAGCGGCCCGCCACCGCATAGACGGTGTCCTTGTGCCACTCGCGACCGAGCACCTTGCCCAGCGGTGAGCGCACGCCGTCGGCGACGATGAGCCGCTCGCACTCGATCTCGAACGTCTCGCCGTCGCGCTGGAACGTCACCGCGCGCACCCGGCCACCCTCGAGCCGGGCGTCGACCGCCTTGGCCCCCTCGACGCCGAGGGCACCAGACTTGAGCGCCGTCGTGCGGAGGTGGTCGTCGAGCTCGGTCCGCGCGACCGCCGAGCCGTAGTCGGGCAGCGACCCACCCGGCCACTCCAGGAGCAGCGTCTGGCCGAACCCGTGCGCGCGCAGGCCCTGGTTGACGGTGTGCGCGCGGACCCAGTCCTTGAGGCCGAGGCGCTCGAGCTCGCCGATGGCGCGGGGCGTGAGCCCGTCGCCGCAGGTCTTGTCGCGGGGGAAGACGGCGGCGTCGGCGAGGACGACGTCGCGGCCGGCGCGGGCCGCCCATGCCGCTGCCGCCGATCCGGCCGGGCCGGCTCCGACGACGAGGACGTCCGTGCGCTGGGGGGTGGTCACTCGCTCATTCTCGCAAGGCCGGACCCTCAGCCCGAAATCGCCAGCGCCTCGCGCGCGACCTGCCGCAGCCGCTCGTGCGCTGCGCGGTGCGACTCGGGGTCGACCGGCACCTCGACGACGGTGATTCCGTCGGGCTCCGCGGACAGGGCCGCGGCCGCCTCATCGCGCGTCTGCGCGAGGACATGGCGTATGCCGTGTGCTCGGCACAGTGCCCAGAAGTCGGTCCCCGTCGGCGTGCCGAAGATCCGGCCGAAGTCGTCAGCGCGCTCGGGGGCGCCGTGCTCGAGGGTGCGGAAGATCCCGCCGCCACCGTCGTTGGTCACGAGGACGGTGAGGTCCGGGCGCGGCTCATCGGGACCGATGGCCAGCGCGTTGCCGTCGTGGAGGAAGGTGAGGTCGCCGACCCACGCGTAGCTCGGCGCGTCGGTGGTCAGGGCGAGGCCGATCGCCGTCGAGAGGCACCCGTCGATACCGGCGAGCCCACGGTTGGCGACGACGCTCAGAGGTGCGCTCCGAGGAGCCGCGCCGAGGTCGAGGTCACGCACCGGGTTGGACGACCCGACGAAGAGCTGGGCCCCCTCCGGCAGGGCCTCCCCCACCACGGCACCGACGGCCAGTCCCGTCCCCCACTTCGCCGGGGATGCCGAGACCGCCTGCGCCAGACGGGATCCCGCGTCCTGCCAGGCACCCAGCCATGCCGCGTCGGGAGTGGCGCCGTTCGAGTCCGTGAGCGCGGAGAGGGGGTGCACGGCGTGGGCGACGTGTCCGGGGTCGGACCACTGCGGCTGGGCGCTGACGACCTCGACGCGGACAGCCGGGTGGCGCAGCATTCCGGCCACCGCTCGGGACAGGGTGACGCGGCCCACCACGAGGACACGGTCCGGGAGGTGCTGCTCCAGCCAGTCCGCCGCAGTGAGCAGCAGCGGGCCGTGGGGCAGGACGCCGGCCCGGTCGTGGTCCCCGAACGGCTCGGCGACGACGGGGTACCCGTGACGGCTCGCCCAGTCGAGCACCTGCTGCGAGGGGATCGAGGAGCCCAGGTCACCGAGCACGACCAGCGTCCGCGGGACGTGCTCGACCCCTCCCCACGACATGGCCGTCGTCGGTGCCGGCGGCATGACCCACGGCCGACCCTCGGCGCGCCCCGCCAGCCCCTGCGACTGATTGCCCGTAGCGGCGGGGAAACTGCCGGTTCCACGAGGCTGGGAGGCGCCGCTACGGGCAATCAGTCGGTCGTCGTCGGGGGTGAGGGGGTCGCGGAAGCCGACGTCGAGGTGGACTGGACCGCCGGCACCGTTGCCGGGTCCGGCCAGCATCGAGCCGGTCGCGGCGGCGAGCGCACGGCATACGGAGGTGCGGTGGGGGGCGCCCACGGACTCGACGGACTCCGGCGCGGGAAGGTCGACCGACCAGCGCACCGCCGACCCGAACATCCCCGGTTGGGCGGTCGTCTGGTTGGCGCCCGTGCCGCGCAGCTCGTGCGGCCGGTCGGCCGAGATCACGACGAGCGGCACGCCGGTGTGGTGCGCCTCGAGGACCGCGGGGTGCAGGTTGGCGACGGCCGTCCCCGATGTGGTGATGACAGGAACCGGTGTGCCAGAACCCTTCGCGAGCCCCAGGGCCAGGAAGCCGGCGGTCCGCTCGTCCACTCGGACGTGCAGGCGGAGGAGTCCGTCGCGCTCGGCCTGCTGGACGGCATACGCGAGGGGGGCTGAGCGTGATCCGGGTGCGAGGACGACGTCCCGCACGCCACCGCGGACGAGCTCGTCGACGAGGATGCGAGCGAGCGCGGTGGACGGGTTCATCAGCTGCCCGACGCGGGCGGTCCGACGAGGAGGGCGGCGCCGGTGAGCCCGGCAACGGCCACCACCCCGGCGACCGCGGCCAGTCCCGGGTTGCGGGTGAGCCACGCGAGGGCAAGCTCGGGCGCCGTGGTCGGCGTCTCGTCGCCGGCCCCGAACCGCCACGGACCCTCGAGCAGGCCCGAGGACTCCGCGCGCCGGTCGAACAGGATGGTGGCGAAGGGCGGCACGGCGCTGACGAGGGCGAGCATGCCCACGCCGAGCTGCCAGCGCTGGTTGACCCACGTCGTGATGGCGACGAGCCCGTAGGCGATGAAGACGACCCCGTGGACCATCCCGAAGATCCGCACGCCGAGGTCGGTCGTCTCGGTGACGTACTTGAGGAACATGCCGACGAGCAGCAGGGCCCAGGTGATCGCCTCGGCGACGGCCACCCGGCGGAAGAGCAGTTTGGGGGTCACGAGTCGCGATTCTGCCACCGCCGCTCCGCACGGAACTCATGCACCACCGGTCGCGCGCCGGGTGCGAGAGCCAGCGCCGGGGCAAGGCCGGCCCGCCAGTGACGCAGCGAGACGTCGCCGGACCGGTCCACCCGAGCCGCCGTTGCGCGGTAGGCCGAGAGCGCGTGGGCGCCCGCGGCGAGGTGGGCCCGGACGTCGAGCGGCGCCGTGGTCTCGACCGTCGTCCAGCTCCGCCGGTCCGGTGGCGGCGACAGGTCGAGCGCGTGCACGGGGTCGGTGTCGTGCTGGAGCGAGAGCACCTGGGTCGAGCCGGGGATCGGGAAGTCGTCGATGGGTGAGCCGGCCGTGACGACGTGGCTCACGCGATGGTTCCCGGCGAACGCAGGGTCCGAGGCGAGCGCTGCGGCGACGATGCCGCCCTGGCTGTGCCCGACGAGGACGACCCGGTCACGCGCACTCGCCCGAGCGCCCTGTGCGAGATCCAGCGCCCGCGCTGCAGCGACCTTGGAGGCACTGGTCGCGCTGAGCATGAGCGAGACGTTGGCCGACCAGTCCATCGGGACCGACCCACCCTCGAACCAACCACCGTGCGTGCCCGGCACCTGCACGACCCACGTCGTGGTGCCGTCGCTCGCGGCGAGCTCGATGACGCGGACGCCGCCCTCGCTCTCGCGGTCGCCGAGCGACTCGAGACCGGCGAGGAGCGAGTCCGCGGAGGTGGGGACGGGCACGCAGTCGGGAGCCGGCACGGCGGTGACATCGACGTCCCACCCCTCCCCCTCGTCGAGCAGTCCGAACGCGTGGCCCGTGGATTCCGACACCAGCCAGGCCAGCACCATCGCCTGGTCGTGCAGTCCGGCCACGAGGCCACGCGCGGTCGCCTCGGCAGACTCGTAGCCCGCGGCCGCACGGTCGGTCGACACCGAGAGCTCCCGGAGCCGCCGGACCACCTCGTCCACCCGCTCACGCGTGTCGCCCGACTGGGACCTGGCCCGCCCGAGCAGCTGGACCAGCTCCGGTGACACCACGACCGGCAGCAACGGTGCCCGCCACGGGCCCGGCGCTGCCTCGTCGACCACGCCCGCAGCCACCCGCAGACGGGACGCCGCCCGGCGCAGGTCCTCGACGGCGACCTCCACGCCACCGGCGCCACCGGTGACGTCGAGGTCGCTCACGAAGCCCTCACACGCCCCATGACGACCTCACGCCGCCCTCTCCGCTGCGTCCGCCAGCCGGTCGAGCAGGTCGGCGACGGAGTCCTCGCGCTCGGCGAGCTCGTGCATCTCTCGGAGCCGCCCCGCGACTGCCCTGCGGAACTCGACCGACGAGGGGCCACGCCAGCTCAGCTCGGTGACCCCCGCCAGCATCCGGCACTCCTGCCGCGTCGTGTCCGCCGCCAGCCGCCACCGTGCGGCCCGCTCCCTCAAGGTCTCCACGTCCACCATGCGAACAGCCAACTGCCACAGGCGATCCCACGTCGACCCAGAGATCATCGCACTGTGGACAAGGCGCGCCACTCACCACGCCTGTGGACAGGCGCGTGCCGTCGACCGCCTCCTCCACCGCCGCCCGCGGTCCCCGCACGGCCACCCGAGCCGACGACCGGGGCGAGCACCCGGCATACGCTGCTGTCATGGCGACGCACCACGACCTGATCATCATCGGCACCGGGTCGGGGAACTCGCTCATCACCCCCGAGCTCGCCGGCCTCGACATCGCCATCGTCGAGGAGGGGAAGTTCGGCGGCACCTGCCTCAACGTCGGGTGCATCCCGACCAAGATGCTCGTCCTGCCCGCCGACCGCGTCATCGAGTCACGCGAGGCGCAGCGGCTGGGAGTGACGATCAGCCGCGACGTCACCGTGGACTGGCCTGCGATCCGCGATCGGATCTTCACCGGCCGGATCGACGAGATCGCTGCGGGCGGTGAGCGCTTCCGGCGCAGCCAGGAGTTCGTGACCGTGTATGCCGCGACCGCCCGCTTCGTCGGCGAGCGCCACCTCGCGCTCTCGACCGGTGAGGAGATCACCGCCGACCGGGTCGTCGTCGCCGCCGGGTCCCGCGCGGACATGCTCGACGTCGACGGCCTCGATCGGGTCGACCCCGACCGTGGCGTGCACACGAGCGACACGGTGATGCGGATCAACGAGCTCCCACGACGGATGGCGATCGTCGGTGGCGGCTTCGTCGCCTGCGAGTTCGCGCACGTCTTCAGCGCGCTCGGCGTCGAGGTCACCCAGGTCCAGCGGTCGAGCAGACTCCTCCGTGTCGAGGAAGCGGAGATCTCCCGTCGCTACACCGAGCTCGCCCGCGGTCGCCACGACCTGCGCCTCGAGACGATCGTGTCGTCGGCGACGCGCTCGGACGGCGGCACGTGGACCCTCGGCCTCAAGGGCCTCGACGGCGACACCGACCTCGAGGTCGACGCCGTCCTCGTCGCGGTCGGTCGCACGCCCAACGGCGCCCGCCTCGAGGTCGCAGCCGGCGGCATCGAGCTCGACGAGCGTGGCGTCGTCGTCATCGACGAGCAGCAGCGCACCACCGCCGACGCCGTCTGGGCCCTCGGCGACGTCGCGAACTCGTGGCAGCTCAAGCACGTCGCCAACCACGAGGCGCGCATCGTCGCCCACAACTTGGCCGTCGACACCGGCCGCCACCACGACCCGGCCGCGAAGGCCGTGGACGCCGACCACCGCTTCGTCCCGCACGCCGTCTTCGGTCACCCGCAGATCGCCGGCTTCGGCCCGACCAGCGCCGAGCTCGACGAGGCCGGGACGCCCTACGTGAGCTACACGCAGTCGTTCGGCGACACGGCATACGGATGGGCCCTCGAGGACACCACAGGGATCCTCGTCGTCCACGCCGACCCGGACACCGGGCTGCTTCTCGCCGCGCACTGCCTCGGGCCGCACGCGTCGACGCTCATCCAGCCACTCATCCAGGCGGCGTCGTTCGGGCAGTCGGCACGTGAGGTGGCGCGCGGCCAGTACTGGATCCACCCCGCCCTGGCGGAGGTCGTGGAGAACGCCCTGCTCGGTCTCGAGCTGCCGAGGCTCACGACCACCGCCGACTGATCAGGGCGTCGGGGTGCGCGCGTCGTAGCGGAGGAAACCCGGCTGCAGCCTCGCGAGCACGACGATCGCTGCGACACAGGCGAACCCGCCCACGAGCGCCGTCGTCCCCTCGCCGATGTTCTCCGCGACGAACCCGCCTAGCAGCTCGCCGAGACGAGGCCCGCCGGCCACGACGACGATGAAGACGCCCTGGAGCCGGCCGCGCAGGTGGTCCGGCGTCGCCGCCTGCAGGATCGTCGTCCGGAAGACCGCGCTCACCGAGTCAGACCCGCCCGCAACCGCCATCGCGACGAGCCCCACCCAGAGCGCCTGGCCGCGGGTGAGCACGTCACCGGCCGCGAGCATCGCCGCCCCCAGGCCCGCGATCGCCGCGCCCCAGCCGACGATCGAGATGAGGATCGCCCGCCCCTGGTGGATCACCGACCCCAGCCGTCCGGAGAAGAACATCGCACCGATGCCGCCCACCGCTGCCGCCGCTGACAGCGCGCCGACGGTCGTCGCTCCGCCACCGAAGATCACGGCGCCCGCCGCGGGGAAGAGCACCCGAGGCTGGGCGAGTACCATCGCGCAGATGTCGGCGATGAAGGTCATGCGGACGTTGGGTCGCGTCGCGAGGAACGAGAAGCCGTCGAGGACCGACCGTATGCCGGGTGCCCGCCTCTGCCTTGCGTCCGCCACCGTGGGGGTCAGGCCGTCATCTCGGCGGACGCTGTGGGGGTCCGGTGGGAGAGAGGGCAACCGGGCCAGGCCCCAGAGCGCGGCGGTCGTGATGACGGCGTCGACTGTGTACGCCGCGCGGAACCCGCCCCAGTCGACGAGCACGCCCGCGAGGAGCGGACCGACCGTCATCGAGGCGTTCATCGCGAACACCGACAGCGCGTTGGCCGCGGGCAGCTGGTCGCGGCGCAGGATCCGCGGGTAGATCGACGTGCGCGCCGGCGACGACACCGCGAACGCGGCGTTCCACGCGGCGACGAGGGCGTAGAGCACCCACACCTGGGTGTTGCCCATCCAGGCCTGGAGGGCACACAGGAGAGAGACGACGAACGCCACCGACTGGGCCACGAGCCCGACGACGCGTCGGTCGAAGTGGTCGACGAGCGTCCCGCCGTAGAGCCCCATGACGACGAGCGGCACGAGAGCGCAGAGCCCCACGACGCCCACCGACGCCGTCGACCGGGTCAGGTCGTAGACCTGGAGCCCGATGGCGACGACGGCGAGCTGGGAGCCGACGTTCGAGAGGGTGAACCCGGCATACAGGCGTCGGTAGTCGGTGTTGCTCCGCAACGGTTCGAGGTCGAGGAGCAGCGGCACGCCCGTGAGCCTACGTCGGGTGGTGGGCGGACGGCATACGCGACGAAGAGCGCCTCAGAGCAGGTCGAACGCGACGAGCTCCTCCTCCGTCATGAGCCGCGAGCGGATGAGGAAGCGCACGCCCTCGGGTGCCTCGACGGAGAAGCCCGAGCCGCGGCCGGGGACGACGTCGACGGTGAGGTGGGTGTGCTTCCAGTACTCGTACTGCGAGGTGCTCATCCAGAACTCGATGGGGGTCACCCCCTCGGGCGCCAACGTGCCCAGGAGCACGTCGGCGTCCGAGGTGATGAACTCGCCTGCCGGGAAGCACATCGGTGACGACCCGTCGCAGCACCCGCCGGACTGGTGGAACATCAGCGCACCGTGGATGCGCTCCAGTCGCGCGAGGAGCTCGGCGGCAGGGTCCGTGAGCTCGACGCGGGTCATCACCGATGGCTCGGTCATCTCAGAAGAACCCGAGCTTGTCGGGGCTGTAGCTCACGAGCAGGTTCTTCGTCTGCTGGTAGTGGTCGAGCATCATCTTGTGGTTCTCGCGACCGATGCCGGACTGCTTGTAGCCACCGAAGGCGGCGTGCGCGGGGTACTGGTGGTAGCAGTTGACCCACACGCGTCCCGCCTCGATGCCGCGGCCCATCCGGTATGCCGTGTTCGTGTCGCGCGACCAGACTCCCGCTCCGAGGCCGTAGAGGGTGTCGTTGGCGATCCGGAGCGCATCCTCCTGGTCGGTGAACTTCGTGACCGAGAGGACCGGCCCGAAGATCTCCTCCTGGAAGACCCGCATCGAGTTGTCGCCCTCGAAGACCGTCGGCTCGATGTAGAAGCCGCCCTCGAGTCCCTCGACGGTGCGCTTGTTGCCACCGGTGAGGACCTTGGCGCCCTCCTGGCGTCCGATGTCGAGGTAGCTGAGGATCTTCTCGAACTGGTCGTTGCTCGCCTGGGCGCCGACCATGACGTTCGGGTCGAGCGGGTTGCCGACCGTGATGGCCTCGACCCGGGCGATGGCCCGCTCCATGAACTCGTCGTAGATCGACTCCTGGACGAGGGCGCGGGAGGGACAGGTGCAGACCTCGCCCTGGTTGAGCGCGAACATCGTGAAGCCCTCGAGGGCCTTGTCGAAGAACGCGTCGTCCTTGGCCATGACGTCGGCGAAGAAGACGTTGGGGCTCTTGCCACCGAGCTCGAGCGTGACCGGGATGATCTTCTGCGAGGCGTACTGCATGATCAGGCGGCCGGTCGTCGTCTCACCGGTGAACGCGATCTTGCTGATGCCGTCGTGCGAGGCGAGCGGCTTGCCGGCCTCCACGCCGAAGCCGTTGACGACGTTGAGGACGCCGTCGGGCAGCAGGTCGGCGATGAGCTCGACGACCTTGAGGATCGACGCGGGCGTCTGCTCGGCCGGCTTGAGGACGACGCAGTTGCCGGCGGCGAGGGCGGGGGCGAGCTTCCACGTCGCCATGAGGATCGGGAAGTTCCACGGGATGATCTGGCCGACGACGCCGAGCGGCTCGTGGAAGTGGTAGGCCATCGTGTCGTGGTCGATCTCGGAGATGCCGCCCTCCTGGGCGCGCACACAGCCGGCGAAGTAGCGGAAGTGGTCGATCGCCAGGGGCAGGTCCGCGGCGAGGGTCTCGCGCACCGGCTTGCCGTTCTCCCAGCACTCGAGGACGGCAAGCTCCTCGAGGTGGGACTCGAGGCGGTCGGCGATCTTGAGCAGGATGTTGCTGCGCTCGGTGGTCGAGGTCCGGGCCCACGCGTCCTTGGCGTCGGTGGCAGCCTGGACGGCCGCGTCGATGTCCGCCGCCTTGCTGCGGGCGACGGTGACGAACGCCTTGCCGTCGACGGGTGAGATGTCCTCGAACGTCTCGCCGTCCTGCGCCGGGACCCACTTGCCGCCGATGAAGTTGTCGAAGTGCGACGGGATCGTCACCTTCGAGCCCTCGGCGTTCGGGGGTGCAAAGACCATGACCGGACCTCCTTGTCCACGGGTGACGCGCCAGTGCGTCACCATCTGCTGCGGACGCTAGGTCGGCGAGGGTTGGTCGAAGGTTGGTCGAAGGTTGGGCCCAGAGGATGGGCAGAGGATGGGCCCAGAGGGTGGGCCCAGAGGTTGGGTCAGAGGTTGGCCGCTCGGGCCTGCGCCACGAGCTCGGCGCGCACCGGGTGCGGCCGGTCCCCGAGCACCGCGAGCGCACGCTCGACGACCTCGACGTCCCACGGGACCGCGCGGGCGTAGCGGACGACGACCTCCGGCCGCGGGTCTGCCAGCAGCGACTCGCGCACGGCCACCGCGAGGTACTCCCCGGTCGAGGTGAGCTCGGGCGAGTCGGTGCCGGGCACGAGGTCGCCGCCGTAGTGCTCGACGGCCCGCTGGACGTCGCGCGCCCGCACGGCCTCCATGACCGTGAGGGCGTCGCACGTCACCGGCAGGTCGAGGCGGTAGGGCCGTGAGGCGAGCCGGCCGCCGAGGGCATGGCGCACGTGCGACACCTCGGCCTTGAGGGTGGACGGCGAGACCCGCGCGTCGCCGTAGAGCGCGGCGTGCAGCGCGTCGAGCGTGAGGCCCTCGGGGTGGAGCGCGAGCAGCGCGAGGATCTCGCTCTGCCGTCTCGTGAGCAGCAGCCGCGCGCCGTCGAGGTGGGCCTCGGCGGCTCCGAGGATGCGCAGCGTCAGTCCGGTCCCGAGCCGGGGTGCTGCGCCCACCAGCCCGCCGCGCGGGATCTCGCGCTCGAGCAGCGCGGCCAGCGCGATCGCGGTCGCCGCACCGATGGGGTGCGTGCGGTCCCACGTCGTCGAGAGGTCGAGGACGCCGATCTGCTCACCCGTCGCCGGGTCGTGCACGGGCGCCGCCCAGCAGACCCAGTTGTGCACGATCGGGGCGTAGTGCTCGGCCGAGAACACGGTCTGCGTGCGACCGGTCCGCTGGGCCAGGCTGAGCGCGTTGGTGCCGACGCTCTCCTCGTCCCACCGGCCACCGGTGACGAAGTTGACGCGCTCGGCCTTGCGCCGCATGACCCGACCGCCGTAGGTCCACAGGATCCGGGTGTCCCGGTCCGTCACCGCCACGACGAGGTCGCCGTCCTCCGCTGCCCGTCGCAGCTCGGTCGAGATGTTGCCGACCGCGACGTGCAGCGGCGAGTCCTCGAACTCGGCACGGGTCTGG
Source organism: Knoellia locipacati (assembly GCF_044791685.1). GTDB lineage: Bacteria > Actinomycetota > Actinomycetes > Actinomycetales > Dermatophilaceae > Knoellia > Knoellia locipacati_A. The sequence goes on along the minus strand of NZ_CP087730.1, from coordinate 2,470,935 downwards.
TCGGGGTCGGCCATCGGCGCCTCGGTGACACCCTCCGGCACGTGGCCGGCACTTCGGTCCCAGCTGTCGACGATCGTGTCGTCGACGTCGTCCGGTCGGGGGCGCGGGCCGACCCGGTCCGCCCAGGCCGAGCGCGCGCGCTCGAGCGCGCTGCGTCGCCCTCTCAGGCCCTTGGTCGCCATCGACCCTCCGTCCGCCGGTGCGTCACAGGGTAGGTGCCGCACCTGTGCCGTGGCTGGGAGACGTCGAACCCGACCCCTCAGGGCCGCCGGTGGGTGAGGCAGTAGAGACGGCCGACCGGGTCGCGCATGACCGTCCAGAACTCGTGCTCGGAGACGACGGTGGCGCCGGCGGTCAGGTGGGCCTCCCGGCTCGCCTCCCGGTCGTGGCAGGCGAAGTCGACGTGCCCGCGGGCCGTGCCGGTGGGCTCGTCGAGTCGTTGCAGCAGGAACCGCACGGGTATGCCGTCGGGTCGCGTCAGCGAGACGAACTCGGGGAGCGAGCCCGGCCGCTTCGGCCACCCGGTGAGGGTCTCCCAGAAGTCGACCTCGCGCGAGTAGCCGTCGGCGGGGATGTCGAGGCAGACCTGGTCGAGCAGGTCGGGCTCGCCCTCGCGCACCTGCGTCGTCGCCGAGCCGGCGTTGCTCCAGGACGTGAGGCAGAAGGTGAACCCTCCGGGCGAACGCATGACGACGAAGCCCTCGTGCGCCGCCACCTCCGACGCCCCGAGCCGCGCCGCCTCCTCGGCAGCCTCGCGCAGTGGCACGTCGACGTCGAGGTCGACGTGCACGCCACCGCCCTCGACGACCTCCTGCAGCTTGACCCAGGCGTCCCCCTGCTCCGGGAGCAGGGTCGAGAACTCGCCGCGCTCGCCTCGTGGTGGTGTGAGGTGCGAACGCGTCACCTCGGCCCAGAAGTCCCACGAGCGGTCGCCGTCGGGCGCGGGGGTGTCGAGGAAGGTCCAGACCCAGCGGATGTCGATCATGCGAGCTCCAGTGCGGCAGTGAGTCGTTCGCGCCACCAGTGGACGCGGTCGGGCGGCGCGGCGTAGCGGTCGAGGAGGTCCGGGTCGGCCGTGACACGTCGCACCGGCAGTGCCCCGTCGACGGGGGTGAGCGAGTCGGTCGTCACGTCGCCGTCGAGCAGGGCGACGGTCCCGAGCCCGCACGCGTGGTCGAGCCGGGGCAGGGCCGCGGCAAGGGCGACCCCGGCCGCCATGCCGACGCTGGTGTCGAGCGAGGACGAGACGACCGCGGGCAGGCCGCACTCCTGCACGATCTCGAGGGCCCGTCGCACTCCCCCGAGCGGCGCCGCCTTGATGACGATGATGTCGGCGGCCCCGAGGTCACGCACCCGCATCGGGTCCTCGGCCTTGCGGATCGACTCGTCGGCCGCGACCGGAACGTCGATCCTGTTGCGCGCCAGCACGACTCGCAGGTCGCGCAGCTCCTCGACTGTGGCACACGGCTGCTCGGCGTACTCGATGTCGTATGCCGTGAGCCGCCTCAGCGTCTCGGTCGCGGTGTCGACGTCCCAGCCGCCGTTGGCGTCGACCCGGATCCGAGCGGAAGGGCCCATCGCGTCACGGACGGCGGCCACACGGCATACATCGTCGTCGGGGAGCTGACCACGCTCGGCGACCTTGACCTTGACCGTGGTGCACCCCGGGAAGCGCTGCAGCACAGCGGGAACCGCGTCCGGGTCCACCGCCGGGACGGTCGCGTTGACGGGCACCGAGTCGCGCACCGCGTCCGGCCACCCGACCCAGGCGGCCTCGACCGCGGAGGCCAGCCACCGGCTCGCCTCGGCTGGGGCGTACTCGAGGAAGGGTCCGAACTCGCCCCAGCCGGCCGGACCCTCGATGAGGGCCACCTCGCGCTCGGTGACCCCACGGAAGCGCACCCGCATCGGGATCGACACGACCCGCAGCGGGGTCAGCAGGTCGTCGAGGGAGGGCTGGGTCATCGGCCGCGTGTGGGAGGGAGCAAACGCATGGTGCGAACCTACTCTGGGAGCATGCAGACCACGATCAGCCTCGACTCCGCCCTCCTCAAGCAGGCCCGCAGCTACGCCAAGCGCTCCGGCCTCACCTGGAACGAGTTCGCGGAGGGAGCCCTGCGGGCGCACCTCGACATCGTCGACCCCGAGGGCAAGGTCGACCCGGCCACCCTCAGCGAGGCGGAGCGCACCCACTTCGTCGTCGTGCCGGACGAGCTGGTCAAGGCCGAGGGCGAGGCCGACTACGACTGGCAGCGCTGACTCAGGGCGGGGCCCGGGTCGTCCCCCGTTAGGCTCCGTCGCGTGACTGCGATCGATGGCGTGAGTGAGACGTTCGACCCGGCGGCGTGGGACGAGGTCGAGGGCTTCGACTTCACCGACATCACCTACCACCGGGCTCGAGGCCTCGGCGCCGTCCGCATCGCGTTCGACCGCCCCGAGGTGCTCAACGCCTTCCGGCCGCACACGGTCGACGAGCTCTACCGGGCGCTCGACCACGCCCGGCGCACTGCCGACGTCGGCGTCGTCCTCCTCACCGGCAACGGGCCGGGTCCGTCGGGCACGGGCAGCGAGGGCAAGTGGGCCTTCTGCTCCGGTGGCGACCAGCGCATCCGCGGTCGCTCCGGCTACCAGTACGCGCAGGAGGGGACCGACGACGTCACCGCCGCCGGCGTCGACGAGCGCCGGGTCAAGGCCGAGGGCGGCCGGCTCCACATCCTCGAGGTGCAGCGGCTCATCCGCACGATGCCCAAGGTCGTCATCTGCCTCGTCAACGGCTGGGCGGCCGGCGGCGGGCACTCGCTGCACGTCGTCTGCGACCTGACGATGGCCTCGCGCGAGCACGCCCGGTTCAAGCAGACCGACGCCGACGTGGGCTCGTTCGACGGGGGCTACGGCAGCGCCTACCTCGCCAAGATGGTCGGCCAGAAGTTCGCTCGCGAGATCTTCTTCCTCGGACGCACCTACACCGCCGACGACATGCACCGGATGGGCGCGGTCAACATCGTGAGTGCCCACGCCGAGCTCGAGACCGACGCCCTCCAGGTCGCGCGCGAGATCATGTCGAAGTCGCCGCAGGCGCAGCGCATGCTCAAGTTCGCCTTCAACCTCACCGACGACGGACTCATGGGCCAGCAGGTGTTCGCCGGCGAGGCGACCCGACTGGCCTACATGACCGACGAGGCCGTCGAGGGACGCGACCAGTTCCTCGAGAAGCGTGACCCGGACTGGTCGCCGTTCCCCTGGTACTTCTGACCTAGGCGCCTTCGTGGCGGGGCCCACCAGGGAGTGGCGAGCGTCAGGCGCCGGCGGGCCACTGGGGCATGCGGGGCGGTCCGCCGCGCTCACCGGCCCGCGACACCCTTCTCCGGGCCACCCGTCGAGGAGCTGCTCCGCCGTTAGACTGTGGCTCGATCAGCGCCGGCAGGCTGTCGCACCTTGACCGGGGGAGCGCCTCTGCCACACCACCGCACGGGGAGTCACCATGCACACGCTGAAGCGCACCCTGGGCCCACGCCTGCTGGCTCGGCGCGTGGCCCTGCGGTCCTGGCTTCGTGCGCCCGCGCTGCGGCGTCACGCCCGTCAGGAGTCCGCACGGCTGGCGGCGGCGACCGAGCCGTCCGCACGACGCCTGGGCGAGGCGATGGCACGGGTCGCCGCCGACACCACCGACCCGGGTCTGCGACGGACGCTCGAGCTCATCGAGGCGGGACGCCGCGACATGCTGCACTCCGACGACGTGGTGTCGTGGTCCGGCGGGCGAGAGGAGCCCGTGGCGTGGATCTGCGCCCGTGCCTCGCAGCCGCCCACCGGCGCACGGATGCTGCATCACCTGCTCACCGTGTGGCAACCACGCAAGGCGCTCGAGCTCGGCACCTGCGTGGGCATCTCGGGCGGCTACCAGGCCGCCGCGCTGCCCTCTGGTGCCACGCTGACCACCCTCGAGGGCTACTCCGGGCTCGCGCGCCAGGCGGAGCAGACGTGGCGCGGCGCCGGGATCGGCAACGCCGAGGTGGTCGTCGGGACGTTCGCCGACACCCTCGAAGGTGTGCTGGCGCAGGGGCCGTGGGGCTACGCCTACATCGACGGCCACCACGTCGGGTCCGCCACGCTGGACTACGTCGACCGGATCGCTGCGGTGTCCGAGCCGGGCGCCCTGCTCGTGCTCGACGACATCGACTACAACGACGGCATGCGCGACGCCTGGGCCCTGGTGCAGGGGCGGGACGACGTCGTCGCGAGCGCGACCCTGGGCAAGCTCGGGCTGCTCGCCCTGCGGTGAGCCGTCCGCGTCCCTGCTCGCAAGGGTGACGAGGGCAGCTCAGCCGCTGCCGCCGATGTCGACCTCGTAGGCCTCGTAGATGAGGTCGGCACCGCGCTGCCGGTGACGGACGATGCGCCCCACCAGCTCGGTCGCCGCTTCCCGGTGTGCCGCAACGGCTTCCTCGCTCTGGAGGCCGGCCTCCCGCTCCCCGAGGAGTCGCTGGACGACCTCGACGAAGTCCAGGTGCTCCTCCATCTGGAGCTTGGAGACCGAGGCGAGGCGCGGCGCACGGGCCACCGCGTCCGCATAGAGCCCGCCGGGCTGCTCGGTGATCGCGCGGTGGTCGCGCAGGTCGTGCTCGAGCTCGGTCAGCGCCGCACGCACCCGGCGCCGCCACAGGACCCCCAGCCCGATCGGCAGCGCGAGCGCCGCGTCGAGGGCGGCCATGGACTCCCCGAGCTCGGCCCGATGGGCGCGAACCCGCTCGAGGTATGCCGCGAACTCGGGGTCCATGCGCCCATCATCCTCATCCGCAGCCGCGCTGCCTAGAGTTGTCCCATGAGGATCGAGCCGCTCGCCGTTCCGGGCGGCGCGACGGTGCTCGAGGTCCTCCCGCGTCTCGCGCTCGCCCTCGAGGGCGGTCACCCCGTGGCCCCGTATGCCGTGGGCTCCCCTCCCCCGGACCTCGCACCTCTCGACCCCGGTGACCTCGACTTCGACGACGACCTCGCGGTCGTCGTCGGGACCTCCGGGTCCACCGGCGCCCCGAAGCGAGCCCTGCTCACGACCGCCAACCTCCGCAGCAGCATCGAGGCGACTGCGGCCCGGCTCGGTGGTCACGGCCAGTGGCTGCTCACCGTCCCCGGACACCACGTCGCCGGGCTCCAGGTCCTCCTCCGCTCCGTCGTCGCGGGGACGACACCACACGTCATGGCGCTCTCCGAGGGGTTCACGCCGGCCACCTGGGTCGCTGCCGTCGACGGGATGCCCCCGACCGACCTCCCGACCTACGTCTCCGTCGTCCCGACCCAGCTCACCCGGCTCCTCGCCGACCTCCACGCCACCGAGCGCCTCGCCCGCTTCGCCGCGGTCCTCGTCGGTGGCGCCGCCACCCACCCCGACCTCCTCCGCCGGGCCGCTGATGCCGGAGTCAGGGAGGTGACGACCTACGGCATGAGCGAGACCGCCGGCGGCTGCGTCTACGACGGGCGCGCGCTCGACGGAATGAAGGTCGACCTCGACACCGACGGACGCATCCACCTCGTCGGCCCCACTGTCGCCCGGGGCTACCTCGGCGACCCGGACCGCACCCGCGCCGCCTTCCCGGCGCCCGGGACGTTCCGCACCGACGACGTCGGGCACGTCGACGACGAGGGCCGGCTGCACGTCGACGGGCGCATCGACGACCTCGTCAACACGGGTGGGCTCAAGGTCGCCCCGCGCCTCGTCGAGGAGGCCGTGGCCCGGCTCGAGGGGATCGCCGAGGCCGTCGCCGTGGGCATCCCCGACCCGGAGTGGGGCGAGGTCCTCGCGGTCGCGGTCGTGCGTGACGGCACCTCACCCGGCCACGCGCCGACGGTGAGTGGGCTGCGCGAGCAGCTGCGCGGCATACTGCCCGACCACGCCCTGCCACGAGCGGTCCGGGAGGTGGACGCGATCCCCGCGCGCGGCCCCGGCAAGCCCGACCGGGCGGCCATCCGGCGGCTCTTCGCGCCCGTGGGAGAATAGGGGCGTGCTCCGCTTCCTGCCCTTCCTCATCGCTCTCGCGCTGTCGATCTACTGCGTCGTCGACTGCGTCAAGACCGACGAGCAGCGGGTCCGGGGCCTGCCCAAGCTCATCTGGGTGTTCGTCATCCTGCTGTTCCCGTTCGCCGGGTCCGTCGCGTGGCTGCTCGCCGGCCGGCCCAAGGCGAGCCCCCCGCCGCCGCGTCGCCAGATGCCGCGCGGGCCCGATGACGACCCCGACTTCCTCAAAGGACTCTAGGCACACCTCCACATGGCCACATTCGGACAGTGGGTCGCCGGCGCGCGCCCCCGCACCCTCTTCGCTGCCGTCGCCCCCGTCGTCATCGGCACCGCCGCGGCCGCCCAGCACTCGGAGCCGAGCTACGCGATCGCGCTGCTCGCCGCGGTCGTCGCCCTGTCCCTCCAGGTGGGCGTCAACTACGCGAACGACTACTCCGACGGCATCCGCGGCACCGACGACTCGCGGGTCGGCCCGGTGCGCCTCGTGGGACAGCGGCTCGCGCAGCCCAGCAGCGTCAAGGCCGCAGCGTTCCTGTCGTTCGGCTTCGCGGCCATCACCGGGCTGGCGCTCGTCGCCCTCGCGGAGGCGTGGCTGCTCCTGCCGCTCGGCATCCTCTCGATCATCGCGGCGTGGAAGTACACCGGCGGCGAGAACCCCTACGGCTACCTCGGCCTGGGCGAGGTCTTCGTCTTCGTCTTCTTCGGTCTCGTCGCCACGCTCGGCACGCTCTACGCGCAGGTCGGCGAGCTGTCGTGGTTCGGCGTCGCCGCGGCCGTGGGCGTCGGTGCCATCGCGTCGGCGATCCTCGTCGTCAACAACCTGCGCGACATCCCCACCGACGCGCAGTCCGGCAAGCACACGCTCGCCGTGCGGCTCGGCGACGCGGGCACCCGACGCTTCTGGCTCGCCCTCATCGTCGTGAGCATCCTCGCGGTCGGCGTCATGGCCATCTGGGACCCGTGGGCGCTGCTCGGCCTGCTGTCGATGGCCGCCATCTGGCGCGCCGTCCAGGTCGTCATGGGTGGCGCGGAGGGGCGCCGGCTCGTGCCCGTGCTCGGCTCCACGGGCAAGTACGAGCTCGTGTATGCCGTGTCGATCTTCGTCGGCATCCTCACCTCCCGCGCCCTCTTCTGACGCCGCCGCCCCCGGTTGTGGGGGCGTGACGCTCCCCGCCACCGGCTGTCGGGGGCAGCCTGCGTCGTCGGGGACGAATCCTCACCCGACAGCGCGAGATGGTGGCGACAACCGCCCGAGGCCGCGGTCAGCGGAAGTCGGAGTCCGCCTCGCCGCTGGTGGCGCCGTCGTCGGTGCGGGTGGCGGGGCGTCCGACCTCGGCGTCCTCGGCCGCCTCGTCGCTCCCCGAGGCATGCTCGCGCTTGCGCTCGACGCGGCGGTCGACCCGCTCGGCGATGTCGGCCGAGGCCTGCTGCCGGAACGGCTTGAGCACGACCGCCGAGATGACGAGCGAGGCGACGGCGGCGATGACGACCGCGAGCAGCTGCTCCTCGCGGTCACGCATCCCGAGCAGCCACGTCGCGGCCAGGCAGCCGACGAAGATCAGCGTGCGCAGGATGAGGTAGCGAACCATCGACATGTGTTCAGAGTCCCGAGTACGAGTGCTGGCCGACGAAGTAGACGTTGACGACGGCGTAGTTGACGATGATGCAGACGAAGCCGGCGACCGCGACCCAGGTGGCCGACTGGCGGCGCCAGCCACGGGTGACCCGGGCGTGCAGGTAGGCCGCGTAGACGACCCAGATGATGAACGTCCAGACCTCCTTGGGGTCCCAGTTCCAGTAGGAACCCCACGCCTGGCGGGCCCAGATGGCACCGGCGATGAGCGTGAACGTCCACAGCGGGAACGCCACGATGTGCAGGCCGTAGGTCAGCCGCTCGAGGGTCCTGCCCGCCGGCAGCGCACGCAGCACCCGGCTGTCGGCACCGAAGCGGTCCTGCGCGAGGTAGAGCAGGGCGACGACGAACCCGACCGCGAAGAGCCCGACCGAGATCGTCGCGACGGTGACGTGGATGACGAGCCAGACGCTCTTGAGCGACGGCATGAGCTCGGCGGCCTCGGTGTACCAGACCGTGTTGGCGAGCCCGAGCAGGATGAGCACGGGTGCGACGACGAACAGCCCGAGCCACTTGAGGTCGCGGCGCACACCCCATGCTACGAAGACGACCATCGTGAACAGCGCCGATGCCACCCCGAACTCGAACATGTTGCCCAGCGGCCAGCGCTGCACGGAGGCGCCGCGCAGCGCCGCTGACACGAGCAGGAGCACCGTGCCCAGGATCGCGAGGGTCTGGGCGATGCCTCCGGCCTTGCGGGCGCGCAGCGGCACCTCGGTGCCCGTCGGAGAGGTCGTCACGACGTCGCCACCCCCGGCACCGGCACCCACGGACCCGCCACCGGCGGCGACGAGCTCGCGCTCCGGCGCCTCGGCCCCTTCGACGGACTCGGCCCGCGCCTCGCGGGCGGGGAGCAGCCCGGCGAGGTAGCCGGCATACCCGAGCATCGAGAGGGTGAGGACCGCCATCGCGGAGTACAGGCTGAGGTTGGCGTAGCTCGCCAGGGTCTCGTTGGTCACGTGCGTCGTTCCTCCAGTCGTGTGAGGACGTCCTCGAGCTGTTCGCCCATGCCCTCGTCGTCGTCCTTGGCCAGGCCGCCGATGCTCACTACGGTACGGCCCTCCTCACTCGCGGGCGCAACCCGCACGAAGACCCGGCGCCGACGGATCGTCAGCGACAGGATGAGCCCGAGCAGCGCCACGAGCGAGGCGACGAGCGTGAGCTCCTTGCCCGGGTCATTGCGCACCGAGATCCCGGCGAACCGCTCGACCCCGTCGAACGTGATCGAGCCCTGCCCGCCGGGCAGCGTGTAGGTCTGGCCGGGCTTGAGCCAGATCCGCAGGAAGTCGGTGCCCTCCTTGTTCTCGAGCTGCGTCATGCCCGAGGTGTCGAGGGAGTAGACCGACTGCGGCCGCCCGCCCGGGAAGAGCGTCCCCTCGAAGGCCGACAGTGCGAGCGCCGGCTCGAGCAGGTCGGGGAAGACCGACCGCGGGCCCTGCTCGTCGAGGACGGACGTCGGCAGGAAGAGCCCGGCGAACCCGAGCTGCTTGCCGGCCGGCCCGGCACCGGCGACCTTGACCGCGCCGACCGACGTGTAGTTGTTGTCCTGCGCGAGGAACGGCGTCGCGTCGGAGTAGGTGACGTTGCCGTCGGCGTCCTTGACCGTGATCCTCGGCGCATAGCCGTTGCCGAGCAGGAAGGCCGTGCCGCCGCCGGTCTCGAGCGGCCCGTTGACCCGGATGACCTTCTTCTCCACCTCGGCGCCGGGAGACTTCGTGAAGTCGACGTATGCCGTGAAGTCCCGTGGCGAGCCGAACTGCCCCTTGCCCTGGACGTCGGTCTCGAACTCGGCGTCGAAGCGGGTGAGCGTCATCGTGAACGGCTCGAAGTCGGCGGGGTCGACGAGCGGGCCGGTGCTCAGGGTGTCGTAGCGGGCAGCGACGTTGGCCATCGACTCGCCCACGGGCAGGATGATGTCGGCCTTCCAGCCGAGCAGGTGGCCCCAGGCCATGCCGACGATGACGCCGATGAGCGCGAGGTGGAAGAAGAGGTTGCCCGTCTCCTTGAGGTAGCCCTTCTCGGCCGACACGGTGGTGTCGTCGTGCGAGTGGGTGCGGAAGCGCGCGGACCTCAGCGCCGCACGCACCTCGCCCAGGACGTCCTCGGGCGCACCGTCCACCGTGACCGTGTCGTGCGCGGCGAGCCGCTCGAGGCGCTTGGGTGCCCGCGGCGGCTGCGAGCGCATGGCCTTCCAGTGGACCTTGGAGCGCGGCAGGACGCACCCGACGAGCGAGACGAAGAGCAACAGGTAGATCGCGGCGAACCACGGCGACGCGTAGACCTCGAAGAACCCGAGCCGGTCCAGCCAGGGGCCGGCGGTCTCGTGCTGGGCGATCCAGTCGGCGGTGCGGACGGCGTCGATCGAGCGCTGCGGGAAGATCGACCCCGGCAGGGCGGCGACCGCGAGCAGGAGCAGCAGGAAGAGCGCCGTGCGCATTGAGGTCAGCTGGCGCCACGCGAAGCGCAGCAGCCCCAGCGGGCCGAGCGACGGCTGGGTGATGTCGTCGCGCTCGGTGCGCGGGTCGGTGGGCTGGGTCGACAGACTCATCAGATCGGCACCTCGAACCCGTTGACGAGCTCAGTCTGGAGCCACCGGGTGAGGTCCTCCCAGACGCCGGTGAGCAGCAGCATTCCGACGACGATGAGGAGCCCTCCGCCGACGAGCTGCACGACGCGGTGGTGGCGCCGCACCCACCCGGACACGCGGCCGAACCTCTCGATCCCGGCCGCCGCGAGGATGAACGGCAGGCCCAGACCCAGCGCGTATGCCGTCGCCAGAGTCACCGCGCGACCGGTGCTCGGGTTCGTCGTCGAGGCCGAGAGGGTGAGGACGGCGGCGAGGGTGGGACCGGTGCACGGCGCCCAGCCCAGCCCGAAGACGGCGCCGAGCAGGGGCGCACCCAGGAGCCCGGCACGCGGACGCCACGACGGCGCCAGCTGGCGCTGCGAGCCTGCCCGCGAGCCCACACCGAGGAACACGAGTCCCATGAGGATGACGAGCACTCCCCCGACGCGCATGAGCAGCACCCGGTGCTCGATGAGCGCCCGTCCCAGCGTGGCGATGAAGATCGAGCCGAGGACGAAGACCACGGTGAATCCGAGCACGAAGAGCAGGGCGCCGAGCACCATCCGGCCGCGCGAGCGCTGCTCCAGCGCGGTGTCGCTCAACCCCGTGACGTAGCCGAGGAATCCCGGCACGAGCGGGAGGACGCACGGCGACGCGAAGGACACGAGCCCGGCGAGCGCCGCCACGAGGACGGCGAGCGGCAGGGCGCCGGAGGCGATCTGGTCGGTCACTCGTCAGGACTCGGACTTCAGCACGTCGTCGATGAGGCCCTGGAGCGTCGTGGCCGAGACGGCGCCGTTGGCCCGCGCCGCGACCCGGCCCTCGCGGTCGAGCACGAGGGTGGACGGCGGGCTCGTCGGGGCCTGACGGCCGAACGCGAGGATGAGCACGCCGGACTCGTCGGTGAGGCTCGGATAGGTCATCCTCTGCGTCTTGACGAAGGCCGCACCGCGCTGCGGGTCCTCACGGAAGTCGATCCCCATGAACTGCACCGGCTTGCCGGCGGCCTGCACGTCGGTCCAGACCTTCTCGAGGTCGGGGATCTCCTCGATGCAGGGCGGGCACCACGAGCCCCAGAGGTTGACGACGACGACCTGCTTGCCCCGCTCGGACGTGCTCGACCACTGCCTGCCGTCGAGCGTCGTGCCCTCCAGCGTCACCGGCTTGAGCCGCTGGTCGACGGGGATCTGCTCGATCGCGCCGTTGCCTGCGATGTAGCCCTTCTGGTCGCCCTTCTTGGCCTGCTCCGCGATCGAGTTCGGGTCCGACGAGCACGCGCCGAGCGCGAGGAGCGCGAGCACGGAGGTGACTGACACGGCAGCGCGGGACACGGCATACCGAGGGGTTCGAGGTGTCATGCACCGGCTCCCGAGTGCGCGAACGGCAGCAGCTCGGCGGCCGGCTCGCTGTAGGCGAGCGACTCTAGCTCGTCGCCTCGGTAGGTGAGCGAGGTGAGGGAGGCGAGCGTGCACTGCCGCTTGCGCGGGTCGTGGACGAAGCGGCGGCCCTCGATCGCGAGGCGCAGCATCCAGATCGGCGCCTGGTGGGACACGATGACGGCTTCGTGGCCGCGGGCGAGGTCGCGCGCCGAGTCGACGGCGGCCTGCATCCGCGACGCGAGGTCGACGTAGGGCTCGCCCCACGACGGGCGCATCGGGTTGACCATGAGCTTCCACATCTTCGGGTCGCGGAAGATGCCCTTGCCGCCGGCCACGGCGCGCCCCTCGAAGGCGTTCTCGGCCTCGAGCGCCCGCTCGTCGATCTCGACCTCGAGCTCGTGCGCCGCCGCGATGGGAGCGGCGGTCTCGCGGGCGCGCTCGAGCGGGCTCGAGATGACGTGCGTGATGTCGTGGTCGACGAGGTGGGCTGCGACGAGGTCGGCCATGCGCCGCCCGAGCTCGGAGAGGTGGAACTCGGGCATCCGTCCGTAGAGGATGCGATCGGGGTTGTGGACCTCGCCGTGCCGCACGAGGTGCACGACCGTGCGGTCTGCCTCATCGGAGGCGGGGCCTGGCCTGGTCATGGCGCCGATTGTCGCAAACGAACCTGAGCGTCCCGTCAACCGGACTGGGCCGCCGCCCGGGCCGCTGCCGGCAGCGCCTCGACGACCTGCCCGATGGCCTGGTCGTCGTGCGCGCCACTGACGAACCACGCCTCGAACGCGCTCGGTGGCAGGTGGACTCCCGACTCGAGCATGGAGTGGAAGAAGCGCCCGTATGCCGTGGTGTCCTGGTCGCGAGCCTCGTCGTAGTTCGTGACCGCGGAGTCGCGGAAGAACACCGAGAACATCGACCCGGCCCACTGGACGGTGTGGGCCACACCCTCGGCGCTGAGCGCGGCGCTGGCGGCGTCGGCGATGGTATGGGCCGTGGCCTCGAGGCGCGGGTAGAGGTCGTCGGTGCAGCCCTTGAGGGTCGCGAGGCCGGCCGCGGTGGCGACGGGGTTCCCGCTCAGGGTGCCGGCCTGGTAGACCGGGCCGAGCGGCGCGAGGTGGCTCATGACCTCGGTCGTGCCACCGAAGGCGGCCGCCGGGAAGCCACCACCCATGACCTTGCCGAAGGTGAACAGGTCCGGTGCGCCACCGGCATACGGGCCCTCGAGACCGAGCCACCCGGCCTTGCTGCAGCGGAAGCCGGTCATGACCTCGTCGGAGACGAGCAGGGCGCCGTGCTCGCGGGTGATGCGGCGCAGGGCCTCGGTGAAGCCCGGCGCCGGCGGGACGACGCCCATGTTGCCGGCGGCGGCCTCGGTGATGACGGCCGCGATCTCGCCTCCGCGCGCGGCGAAGGTGGCCTCGAGCGCGGCGACGTCGTTGTAGGGCAGGACGATCGTGTCGGCGGTCATCTCCTTGGGAACGCCGGCGGAGTCCGGGAGCGCGAGGGTGGCGACACCGGATCCGGCCGCGGCGAGAAGGGCGTCGACGTGGCCGTGGTAGCAGCCCGCGAACTTGACGATGACAGCTCGGCCGGTGACGCCGCGGGCCAGCCGCACGGCGCTCATGGTCGCCTCGGTGCCGGACGAGACGAGCCGGACCTGCTCGAGCGGCTCGATGCGAGCCACGATCTCCTCGGCGAGCAGCACCTCGTTCTCGCTCGGGGTGCCGAAGGAGAATCCCTTGGCGGCGGCGGTGCGCACGGCCTCGAGGACGTCGGGGTGGGCGTGACCGAGGATCATCGGGCCCCACGAGCAGAGCAGGTCGACGTAGCGCCGGCCGTCGACGTCGGTGAGCCACGGCCCGCTGGCCTCGGCGATGAAGCGGGGTGTGCCGCCCACGGCGCGGAACGCCCGCACCGGTGAGTTCACCCCACCGGGGATGACGCGGGTCGCGCGCTCGAGGAGGGCTGCGGAGGCCGGGGCGTCAGAGAAAGGGGCGACGGAAGAGCGGGCAGGGGTGGGGCTGGACGTCATGGCCCCATTGTCGCCCCCTACGCGATCTCGTCCTCCGGCCGGGCACCCGGCACGAGGTGCGAGCGCACCTCGGAGAAGGCGTCCCGGAGCACGCTGAGCTGCTCGGGCGTCATGAGGTCGATGAAGTGCTCGCGGACCGAGTGCACGTGGGTCGGGGCAGCACTCTCGATGAGGCGGCGCCCAGCGGGGGTGAGGGCCAGGGCGACACCGCGGCCGTCCTCGGGCGTGGGCTCGCGGCGCACCCAGCCGCGCATCTCGAGGCGCTTGGCGGTGTGGGTGACCCTGCTCCGGCTCTGGACGACGAGGTCGGCGAGGACCGACATGCGGGCCCGGTCCCCGTCCTGCTCGGAGAGCATGGAGAGCAGCTCGTACTCGGGGAGGCTGATGTCGAACTCGGTGAGGTCTCGGTCGAGGGCGACCTGGAGCTCACGGTGGGCCCGCAGGTAGGCCCGCCACGCCTGTTGCTCCTCATAGCTGAGCCAGCGGGTGCTCGACGTGTCATCCCCGGCCATGCCCGAATGCTAGCGAACTCGGACGCCACTCCCGGCACCACCGCAGACCCTAGGTGTGACCCGGATCACACCCCCTCGGCAAGAAGGTTGAAATATCTACTAATACGGTGCCGTTGAACCACGTGAAGGCACCAACCCCCAACTTCCTGAGGAGTCCACTCATGAGCACCACCCTCACCACCCAGCAGCTCCCCGCCGGCACCTGGGCCGTCGACGCCTCCCACACCGAGGTCGGCTTCGTCGCCCGTCACCTCATGGTCAGCAAGGTCCGCGGCTACTTCAAGGAGGTCTCCGGCACCGTCGAGGTCGCCGAGGACATCTCCCAGTCCGTCGTCGACGTCACCGCTCAGATCGCCTCGGTCGAGACGGGCAGCGCCGACCGCGACGCCCACCTCAAGAGCGCCGACTTCTTCGACGCCGAGCAGTTCCCGGTCATGACCTTCCGCTCGACCTCCTTCGACGGCGAGACCCTCACCGGTGAGCTCACCATCAAGGACGTCACCAAGCCGGTGACCTTCGACGTCGACTTCGGTGGCGTCGGCCAGGACCCGTGGGGCAACACCAAGGCCGGCTTCGAGGCCACGACGACCGTCAACCGCAAGGACTGGGGCCTCACCTGGAACGCCGCGGTCGAGGGTGGCGGCGTCCTCGTCTCCGACAAGATCACGATCAACATCGACGTGCAGCTCGCCAAGCAGGCCTGACAGCCTCGTGCGCAACTGATTGCGCCTAACTTCACCCCCGCAGGGCCTTCGGGCCGGCGGGGGTGAAGTTTTGCGCAATCAGATGCGGTTGGCGACGTCGAGGGCGCTGTAGGTCAGGATGACCTGGGCGCCGGCCCGACGGATGTGCAGCAGCGACTCCATCACGGCTCGGTCGCCGTCGATCCAGCCGCGCTCGGCGGCCGCCTTGATCTGGGCGTACTCGCCCGAGATCTGGTAGGCCGCGACCGGCACGGACGACGTCTGAGCGGCCATCGCGATGATGTCGAGATGGGTCTGCGCCGGCTTGACCATGATGATGTCGGCGCCCTCGGCGAGGTCGAGCTCGATCTCGCGCAACGCCTCCGTCGCGTTGGCCGGGTCCTGCTGGTAGGTCGCGCGGTCCCCCACGAGCGAGGACTGCACGGCTTCGCGGAACGGCCCGTAGAGCGCTGACGTGTACTTCGCGGCGTAGGCGAGCAGGATCGTGTCCTGGAAGCCGGCCTCGTCGAGAGCCTCCCGCACGAACGCCACCTGGCCGTCCATCATCCCGCTCAGGCCGAGCACGTGCGCACCGGCGCGGGCCTGCGCGAGGGCCATCGCGGCATACCGGAAGAGGGTCGCGTCGTTGTCGACGCGGCCCTGCTCATCGAGCACCCCGCAGTGGCCGTGGTCGGTGAACTCGTCGAGGCACAGGTCCGCCATGACGACGAGGTCGTCGCCGACCGCGTCACGCACGGCACGCAGGGCGACGTTGAGGATCCCGTCCTCGGCGTCGGCCCCGGAGCCCACGGCGTCCTTGGCCGCGTCGTCGGGAACGCCGAAGACCATGATCCCGCCGAGCCCGGCCTCGACGCAGCGGCGCGCCTCGTCGGCGAGCGAGTCGAGGGTGTGCTGGACGACGCCGGGCATCGCCTCGATCGGCTGCGGCTCGTCGATGCCCTCACGGACGAAGACGGGCAGGACGAGCTCGGCCGGGTGCAGCCGCGTCTCGGCGACGAGCCGCCGAACGGCCGGCGACTGGCGTAGCCGACGAGGCCTCACCGGCAGCATCGGCGACCGTCCCGTCACTTCGCGCGACGCCGGGCGGTGGGCCGCTTCTGGCTCGGGCGCACCGCACTCTCGCCGGCCTCGGCAGCCGTCAGCGCCAGCGACCGACCGTGGTCGGCAAGGGCGTCGACGAGCTCGTCCGCGGACGGCTCGGGCGCGAGGACGTCGACCCGCAGGCCGCACTCCTCGGCGGTCTTGGCCGTGGCCGGCCCGATGCACGCGATGACCGTGGACGGGTGCGGCTTGCCGGCGATGCCGACGAGGTTGCGCACCGTCGAGCTCGACGTGAAGACGACCGCGTCGAAGCTGCCGCTCTTGATCGCGTCGCGGATCTCGGCAGCAGGCGGAGCGGCGCGAACGGTCCTGTATGCCGTGACGTCGTCCACCTCCCAGCCCATGTCCTGGAGCCCGGCGACGAGGGTCTCGGTGGCGATGTCGGCACGCGGGAGGAACACGCGGTTGATCGGGTCGAGCAGCTCGTCGAAGGGAGGCCACTCGTCGAGCAGGCCCTTGGCCGACTGCTCGCCCTCGGGGACGAGGTCGGGGTTGATGCCCCAGTCGCGCAGCGCCTCGGCGGTGACGCCACCGACGGCAGCGACCTTGAGCCCGGCGAACGAGCGGGCGTCGAGCCCGAACTCCTCGAACTTCTCGCGGATCGCCTTGACGGCGTTGACCGACGTGAAGCCGACCCACTCGTAGCGGCCGGTGACGAGGCCCTTGACGGCCCGCTCGATCTGCTGCGGGGTGCGCGGCGGCTCGACGGAGATGGTCGGGACGCTCGTGGCCCCGGCGCCGTAGCGCTCGAGGCGGCGCACCATCGAACCGGCCTGGTCCTTGGTGCGGGGCACGAGGACGTTCCAGCCGAAGAGCGGCTTGGTCTCGAACCAGGACAGCGAGTCGCGCAGGGCGACGGTGTCGCCGACGACGGCCAGCGCCGGGAACTGCATCGCCTTGGCGGCCTTGGCGACCTCGCCGAGCGTCGTCGTCACCGTCACCTGCTGCACGGTGGTGCCGCGCTCGGTGATGGCGACGGGCGTCTCCTCGGCCCGACCGGCGTCGCGGAGCGCCTCGAGGGTGCCGACGAGGGTGTCGGGCTGACCGAGGACGACGACGGTGACCGACGGGTCGGTCGCGACCGAGACGTCCTTGATCTTCTGGCCTGCGGTGATGACGTGGATGCCACGCGAGCTCGTCGTCGTGAGGGGCACGCCGGCGTAGGTCGGGACAGCGCTCACCGAGCTCACGCCCGGGACGACCTCGAAGGGCACGCCGGCCTTGACGCAGGCCGCGGCCTCCTCGGCGAGCCCGTTGAAGGTCGCCGGGTCACCGTCCATGAGGCGGACGACGAGGCCACGCGGGTGGGCCTTGGCCGCCTTGACGACGAGCTTGGCCCGGGAGGCGTGGGTCAGGGGCTGTCCGTGCTCGCCGTGCCCGGCGTCGATGATCTCGACCTCGGGACGAGCGTGGCGCTCGACCACCTGTTCACGGGCGACCTGGTCGATGACGACGGCGTCGGCCTCGGCGAGGTACTCGAGGGCGCGCACCGTCATCAGTCCGGCGTCCCCGGGGCCGGCGCCCACGAAGGCGACCCGCGCGGGGGTGCGGGCGGGGGTGGTCGGTCGATTCGAGCGGGTGGTGCTCACTGGTCACGCTCCGGGACGTTCGGTGTGGACGGTGGGGCTGGTGGTCAGGGGTGCGAGGTCGGCCGCGCCGTCCTCGAGGAGGAGTCGGGCCAGGCCGCGGCCCACGGCGTCGGCGTCGGACGGGGAGCCCGCGGCGGAGCGGCGGACGTCGCCGCTGCCGTCGATGCTCGCGACGACCGCACGCAGCGACAGCTCGTCGCCCTCGTCGCCGAGGACGATCTCGGCGAGGGCGCCGATGGGTGCGGAGCACCCGGCCTCGAGCTCGGCGAGGACGGCACGCTCGGCGACGACGCAGGCACGGGTGTCGGCGTCGTCGAGGGCGGCCACGGCGTCGCGGGTGGCGGCGTCGTCGGCCCTGACCTCGACGGCCAGCGCGCCCTGGCCCGGGGCCGGGAGCATCTGGATCGGGTCGAGGACCTCGGTGACGACATCGGCTCGCCCGAGCCGGCGCAGGCCGGCGTGGGCGAGGACGACGGCGTCGAGCGCCCCGGTGGTGACCTTGCCCAGGCGGGTGTCGACGTTGCCGCGCAGCTCACGCAGCTCGAGTCCGAGCCCGAGCGCCTCGAGCTGGGCCCGGCGCCGGGGTGAGCCGGTGCCGACGGTCGAGCCGGCGGGCAGCTCGCCGAGGGTGAGGCCGTCGCGGGCGACGAGGGCATCGCGGGGGTCCTCGCGGGTGGGGATGGCCGCGACCACGAGGTCGTCCTCGGGCGTCGTCGGCAGGTCCTTGAGCGAGTGCACCGCGAGGTCGACGCTGCCGTCGCGCAGCGCCTCGCGCAGGGCCGAGACGAAGACGCCGGTGCCGCCCATCGTCGCGAGCGGGGTGGTGCGGTCGCGGTCGCCCTCGGTCGTGATCTCGACGAGCTCGACCTCGTGCCCGAGGGCACGCAGGCGGTCGGCGACCCACGTGGACTGCGTGGTCGCCAGCGACGAGCGGCGGGTGCCGAGGCGCAGGGTCATCGGCCGACCTCCTCGTCGTCGGTCACCGGGATGACCGGCGGCGTGGACACGACCGACACCTCGCGGGGGTCGAGGTCGAAGAGCTCGCTCAGGGCCTTGGCATAGCTGCCGCCCTGGCCGTTCTGCGCCATCTCCTTGACGCGGACGGTCGGAGCGTGGAGGAGCTTCTCGACGATGCGGTGCACGGCGCGCTGGACCTCGGCACGGTGGGCGTCGCCGAGGTCGGGGGTGCGCCGTTCGAGGCGGGCCATCTCGTCGTCGACGACCTCCTGGGCACGGGTGCGCAGGGCGGCGACGGTCGGGGCGACGGCCTCGGCGGACCGCTCCGTCAGGTAGGCGGCGACCTCGCCGGTGACGATGTCGCGGGCGTCCCGGACCTGAGGCACGTCGCCGGCGTGGCTCAGCGCGTCGCCGAGCTCGGCGAGACCGATGCGGGTCACGCCGTCGAGGTCGGCGACGGAGAGGTCGACATCGTGCGGCAGGGCCAGGTCGACGAAGAGCTGGGGGCGGCCGCCACGGGCTTGCTGGGCCGCGACGACGTCGTCGGCGGTGACGACGACACCGGTGGCGCCGGTGCTGGAGATGACGATGTCGGCGTCGACGAGCGCGGTCGTGCGCTCGTCCCACGAGAGCGCGACCCCGTCGACCCGGGCTGCGAGACGCTCGGCGCGCGCGAAGCCGCGGTTGACCACGGTCACCGACTCGGCGCCGGCCTGGCTCACGGTCGTCGCGGCGAGGGCACCCATGCCCCCGGCCCCGATGACGAGCACGCGAGCACCGTCGATGGGGCCGACGACGTCGTCCGCGACGCCCAGGCCGACACCGACGAGCGAGCGGCTCACGTCGTCGATCCCGGTCTCGGTGTGGACGCGTTTGCCGACGCGGAGTGCCTGCTGGAGAAGGGTGTTGAGCGCCGGCCCCACGTGCCCGCGGCGCTGCGCGCGACTCAGGGCCTCACGGAGCTGGCCGAGGATCTGCGCCTCGCCGACGGCCATCGAGTCGAGTCCGGCAGCGACCGAGAACGCGTGGGCGATGCCACGGTCCTCGTAGTGCACGTAGAGGTGGGGCTGGAGGTCCGGGAGCGGCACGCCGGTGGCCGCGGCCAGTGCCTCGGACACGTCGGTGAGGGCTCCGTGGAAGGTCAGACCCTCGGCGTAGACCTCGGTGCGGTTGCAGGTCGAGACCACGACCGCCTCGACGACGTGCTCGGAGCCGACGATGGCCGACTCGAGTCGTCCACGCGAGGCCGGGTCGAGCGCCGCCGCCTCGAGGAGGCCGATCGGGGCGCCGTGGTGCGACAGTCCGAGGACGAGCAGGCTCACAGGGCCACCCCCTCGACCGACGACTGGGCGAGGTCCAGCTCACCGGTGCGACGCTGCTCGTGGAACGCGAGGATCTGGAGCTCGGTCGACATGTCGACCTTGCGAACCATGACGTCGTCGGGCACGTCGAGCACGCAGGGCGCGAAGTTGAGGATCGAGCGCACCCCGGCCTCGACGAGGCGCTCCGCGACGTCCTGCGCCGAGTCGGCCGGCGTCGCGATGACACCGATCGCGAGGCGGTCGTCGCGCACGAGCGACTCGAGGTCGGTCATGGGGCGGATCCGCAGGTCCCCCACCGAGGTCCCGACGAGCTCGTCGTCGCGGTCGAGGATCGCGATGACGTTGAAGCCGCGCGTCGTGAAACCGCTGTATGCCGCGAGCGCGCGCCCGAGGTTGCCCATGCCGATGATCGCTACCGGCCAGTCCTGGGTGAGCCCGAGCGCGGTGGAGATCTCGTAGGCGAGGCGGTCGACCGCGTAGCCGACGCCGCGCACGCCATAGGAGCCGAGGTGCGAGAGGTCCTTGCGCAGCTTGGCCGAGCTCACTCCCGCCGCAGCCGCGAGCTCCTCCGAGCTCACCGAGCTGATGCCCCGCTCCGCGAGGCTCGTGAGGGCCTGGAGGTATCCGGGGAGTCGCGCCACGGACGCATCGGGAATCCCCCGGCGGGCTGCGACGTCGGCGGACACGAGGCCTTCGACTCCTGTTCAGAAGGGTGGTGGTGCCCGATCAGCGTACGCACTTGTGAAGGGATGCACAAAGTCACGAGCGGACCCCGAGACGGAGCACAGATCGCCCTCTGGTACAAGCGGGCGGTGTAACCGCTTCCGCCACTCCGGAGCCGCCGGAGTCAGGCCTGCGGTCGCTCCAGCGCCGCGCGGAGCCGGTCCGCGTCGACGCGCCAGAAGTCGTGCTGCCGACCGTCGACGAGCGTCACCGGGATCTCCTCGGCGTAGCGCGCCATGAGCTCGGGCTCGTCGAGCACGGACCGCTCGACGAAGGACTCCCCGAGCTCGTCGGTCACCTGCGCGACGACGGCCCGGGCCGCGTCGCAGAGGTGGCAGCCGGGCTTGCCGATGAGGGTGACCCGCGCCTCGGGCGCAGGGCGCTCGTCGGGGGCGGGGGCTGGGTCGGGACCGGACGGCATACGGGCCTCAGAAGAAGATGGAGCGGCGCTGCATGAGCAGCGAGTAGAGGGTCTGCTGGATCGTCTCGCGGACCTGGTCGGTGAGGTCGAAGACGAGCATGGGGTCGTCGGCGGCTGCGGCGCCGTGGCTCGCGGTCTCGATCGGTGCGCCGAACTCGATGATCCACTTGCTCGGCAGCGGGATGAGCCCGAGCGGCCCGAGAAGCGGGAATGTCGGGGTGATCGGGGCGTAGGGCACTCCGAGGAGGCGTGCCACCGTCTTCATGTTGCCGAGGATCGGGGCGATCTCCTCGGCGCCGACGACCGACGTCGGGATGATCGGCGCGCCGGCCTTGAGGGCTGCCGACACGAACCCGCCCCGGCCGAAGCGCTGGAGCTTGTAGCGCTCCTTGAACGGCTTGCCGACGCCCTTGAACCCCTCGGGGAAGACACCGACGAGCTCGCCCTTGGCGAAGAGCCGGTCGACGTCGTCGCCGGTCGCCAGGGTGGAGCCGCCACGGCGGGCGAACGACCCGAGCACCGGGGTCTGGAAGACGAGGTCGGCGCCGAGCGCCCGCATGATCCGGTGCCTGGGGTGCTCGTCGTGGATGGCCTGCGCGACCATGAGCGAGTCGATGGCGATCGTGCCCGAGTGGTTGCTCACGATGAGGGCGCCACCCTCGTCGGGGATGTTCTCGAGTCCACGCACCTCGACCCGGAACCAGTTGCGGTAGATCGGGCGCAGCATCGGGAAGATCACGTGCTCGGCGAAGTGCTCGTCGTAGCCGAACTCGTCGACCGAGTAGTCCCCCTCGAGCCGACGACGGAGGAAGGCCAGGGTCGCGGCGATCCGGCGCTCGATCTCCTCCGGGGAGATGCCGGCGCCCTGGGCGGCCATCCGCATCGCGGCGATGGACGCGCTGAGCAGCTCCTCGATCCCCGGCACCGGCAGCGACATGTCGGTCTGGGTGGCGGTGGGGTCCGGGGACGCGGGCCGGACGGGAGTCAGCGCGGGCTTCGGCTCCGCCACGGTGGCCACGCGCAGGTGCCGGCGGGCCGCCTCGTCCGCGGCGCGCTTGGCCCTCGGGCTCGTCGGTCGCACGCCGGCCTGCTTGGTCGCCTTGGCCGACGCCTTCGCCCGGACGGTGGGGTGCGGCCGGTGGGCCCGGCGCGTGGCGGGCGAGGCTGCGCTTCCCGCTTCCGTGTCGGCGGCCGGCTTGGCCTTCGGCGAGGCGGCCGGCTCGGCGGCCGACCTCGGCGCGGGCTCAGGGGTCGTCCTCGGCGCGGGGTCAGGCGTGGGAGCGGCGGCCCTCGGCTCAACGGGAAGCACGTCGTCGACCTGTGCCGACAGCAGCGGTGTGGACCTTCGACGGGCTCGCTCGCCCGAGGCCCGGGCTGCGCCGGCGGCGACCGAGGACGATCGACGTGCAGGAGCCTTCTTCGGTGACGTCTTCGTCGCGGAGGTGGCGCGCCTGGACGTCGCAGTCCTCGTCGTGGAGGCGGCGGTCCTGGTCGCGGCGGGCTTCGTGGCGGCCGCCTTCGTCGTCGCCGTCTTCGTCGTCGCCGTCTTCGTCGCCGCGGACTTCGTCGTTGTCGTCGCCGTCTTCGTGGCCGCGGAAGTCGCCTTCGTCGCCGCGGACTCCTTCGCGGCTGGCTTCTTCCCGACCGGCTTCTTCGCGGCTGGCTTCTTCGCGCCGGACTTCTCGGTGGCCATCAGTGCCGCCCTCCTGTCGCACGTCCGAACACCTGCTGGGCAGCCCCCGCGAGCCCGCCCACGACTCCGCTCACCGCGTCGAACGACGGGACCACCGGGGTCACCGTGCGCGCGAAGTCCTCGAACGCCGCGCGCGTGGAGAAGGAGGGGTTGAACCCGAAGGTCCTCCGCATCACCGTCGTGTCCATGCCGCGCCCGAAGGCGAGGAAGGTCATCTGGTCGGGGCTGAAGTCGACGAGGCCGAACCTCTTGCCGAGACCACCGAGCGGCCCGGCAGCCGCCATGGGCACGAGGACGAAGGGCCGACGCACGATCGCCGCGGCCTGCAGGACGGTGAGCACACCGTCGCCGGCGACGTTGACCACGCCGGTCGTCGAGCCCGTCACTCCGCGCGCGAGCGCGGCGATGGCGTCGTCCTCGTGGACGAACTGCAGGCGCGCGTCGTAACCGAACGGGACGGGGATGACGGGCAGGTTGAAGTAGTCGGTGATCGACGTCCGGATCCGCGGGCCGATGATGTTCGCGAAGCGCAGGGTGAGGATCTCTGCGTCGGGACGGCGCCGGGCGAAGCCGCGCACGTAGCCCTCGACCTCGATCGAGTCCTTGCCGAAGCCGGAGGACGGCAGCCGCTTGGCCGTCATCTCCTCGGTGAACATGGCAGGGTCGCGCGGCGTCGAGCCGTAGACCGCCGCCGTCGACTTCACGACGAGCCGCTTGACCGTCGACGCCTTCTGGCACGCAGCGAGCAGCTGCATGGTGCCGATGACGTTGATCTCCTTCTGCGGAGTGCGTCCTCCGGCGAAGGTGGGCGTCGCGATGACGTTGGCGTGGACCACGGTGTCGACATCGCCCTGAGCGATGACCTTGCCGATCATCGGGTTGCGGATGTCCGCCCGGACGAATTCGGCGCCGCCGAGGTCACGCGGCGGCGGGATGACGTCGACACCGATCACCTTGTCGACACCGGGGTCGGCCGCGAGCCGGCGAGCGAGGACCCCACCGATATAGCGGGACACCCCCGTCACGAGAACCACCTGGCCCACGGGTCCTGCCTCCCTCGGTCGACATCGTCGTGCCCGACCCTACTTCGTCGCCCCCACGGCACGGCACTCTTGGAGGGAGAGGCCCGTCACCCGAGACGGGGGCGATGGGTGGGCGCGGGTCCCACGCTCCGCATGGGCCGGCATACAGAGCCAGAACGCGGGACGACCCCCGCCGAAGGGGCGGGGGTCGTCCTCGTCGCGTCAGGGACGCGTCACTTCTTGTTGCGGCGCTGGTGGCGAGTCTTGCGAAGCAGCTTGCGGTGCTTCTTCTTCGCCATGCGCTTGCGACGCTTCTTGATCACTGAACCCATGAGCAGTCCTTGCTTTTGAGAGATGCGAACGACGGTGGACCAGCAGCTGCTGGTCGGCCTGCGCGGCCGACCGGCGCGCGTGTGTCAGGGAGCAACCCTACCGGCGGGCAGGCCGAGCGCCCAAACGGGGCCGGACATGGCGAAGGCCGGACCATGCCGGTCCGGCCCTCGCCACGCAGTTCGGCTCGCTCAGGCGGTGCCCATGTAGGACTCCCGGAGGTACTTCTGCACCTCGTCCTCGGGAACCCTGAAGGACCGACCCACGCGCACGGCCGGGAGCTCTCCTCCGTGGACCATGCGATAGACGGTCATCTTCGACACGCGCATGATCGAGGCGACCTCGGCGACGGTGAGAAACCGCACCTCGGCAAAGCGTTCCTGGGACATGGCCACCTCGACTTCTGCACGCGCGCATCGCCGGCTTCCCCACCGGCGGTCATCTACGGGCGTGCAAGAAGCAACCATAGGGGCTGATGTGACCATTGGGGAAGCAGTTGGAGCGGAATCTTTCCCAAGTCCAGCCGACACGCGGTTCAGTGGGGAGATTTCCTCCACTAGTCGAACCACGGGTCGAGCCCGTGGAGCGGGAAGACGGCTTGACGCGTCGCGAGGATGGCGGCGTCGACGGGGCGATCCGGGTTGTGTCCCATGCCCCACGAGCGCACCCAGATGGGGAGGTCCTCGGCCCGCAGGTCGCCCATCGTGGCGGGCCCCTCGCGACCCGTGAGCGCCCGCACGTGGTCGCGCCAGTCCTGCGGGATCTCGGTGTCCGCCGGCACTGGCGCGTGGGCCGCGATCGCCGCGAGATGGGTCCACGAGCGGGGCACGACGTGGACGAGCTCGTAGCCGCCGCCCCCCAGGGCCACCCACTTGCCGTCGGCGGTGTCGTGGGCCAGCCGGTGCAGGCACTCGTGCGCCCGGCGCTGCGCGTCGACCGACACGGTGAGGTGCGCGAGCGGGTCCTGGCTGTGGGTGTCGCAGCCGTGCTGGCTCACGAGGACGTCGGGGTCGAAGGCCTCGACGAGGTGGGGCACGACCGACTCGATCGCCCGCAGCCACTCGGAGTCACCGGTGCCGGGCGGCAGGGCGACGTTGGCCGCGCTCCCCCGGGCGTCGGGCCCGCCGATGTCGCCGGGGTAGCCGGTGCCGGGGAAGAGCACGCGACCCGACTCGTGCACCGAGACGGTGAGGACGCGAGGGTCGTTCCAGAAGATCCGCTCGACCCCGTCACCGTGGTGGACGTCGATGTCGACGTAGGCGACCCGCTCGGCGCCGTTGTCGAGGAGGTGCTGGATGCCCACCGCCGCGTCGTTGTAGATGCAGAACCCGGCCGCGTGGGTGGCCATCGCGTGGTGCAGGCCGCCGCAGTAGTTGACGCCGTGGTCGATCTCGCCGCGCCACACGGCGTCGCAGAGGTCGACCGTCCCCTGGACGATGCGGGCGCTCGCCTCGTGCATCCCGAGGAAGGCCGGGTCGTCCTCGGTGCCGAGCCCCCGTCGCGCCTCTGCGGCGGACGGGTCGAGCGACGCGGCGCGCACGGCTGCGACGTAGCCGGCGTCGTGGACGGTGGCCAGCAGTTCGTCGCTCGCGACGTCGGGGCAGACGATCTCGACGTGGTCGAGGACCCCCAGCGATCGGGCCAGCCGCGTCGTGAGGTCGAGGCGGACAGGAGCCATCGGGTGGCTCGGGCCGAAGTTGTATGCCGTGAAGCCGTCGTCCCAGACCAGGCGCGTGCGGTGAGCCATGTCGGGCACGCTACCCGCCGCGGGCCCCGCTGGCGTTAGCCTCGACCCCGTAGTGCCCGTCATCGCGGACCCGCCATCCCGGCGCGCCGCCGTCAGGAGGAAGCCGTGGGAGGCAAGAACAGCGATCTCGACGTCCTCGTCGTCGGGCTCGGTCGATTCGGTGGCGCCGCCGCACTGGAGCTCCGCCGCCTCGGTCACCGCGTCGTCGCCATCGAGAAGGACGGCTTCCTCGCCGAGAAGTTCCTCGGCCGGCTCAGCTCGATCATCCACGGTGACGCCAGCGACGCCGGGGTCATCCGGGACGCCAAGGCCTCGCGCTACCAGATCGCCGTCGTCGGGGTCGGCTCCTCGCTCGAGGCATCGGTCCTCGCGTCCGCCAACCTCGTCGACGCGGGCGTCCCGGACATCTGGGCCAAGGCGATGTCACCCGAGCACGCGCGCATCCTCGACCGCATCGGCGTGCAACACATCGTCCGGCCCGAGGCCGACACCGGACGCCGCGTGGCGCACCTCGTCGGCGGCAAGCTCCAGGACTACATCGAGTTCGACGACGGCTTCGCGATCGTCAAGATGCGCCCGCCGACGGAGACCATCGGCTTCACGCTGGAGCAGAGCGCCATCCGCAGCAAGTACGGCGTCACCGTGGTCGGCGTGAAGTCCCCCGGTGCCGACTTCACGTATGCCGTCCCCTCCACCAAGGTCTCGGCCCACGACACCCTCATCGTCAGCGGCCCCAGCGAGCTCCTAGAACGCCTCTCCACCCGCCCCTGACCCGGGCCACAGCCGCAGACCTCAAGCAATAGACGCCAAGACCGCGGCCCCACCCGCTCCCCCCACCCGAGCCCCCCGCCGCACGGACGGCCGTGGTGCGCGACGCCAGGGGTGAGGGGCCGGGGTGCCGCGACCAGGAGCGAATGCGTGCCTGTTCGCCGCTGGCTGGGCCTGGCGGGAGCGCGGAGCGCGGCCAGCGCGCGCAGCGCGGATGGGACTGCGGCGAACAGGCACGCCGGCGCGACCCACAGCGGGGGCGAGCGGACGGCATACGGGGAGCGCCCGCAGGGCGGGTGGCCGGGAAGACTAGAAGTCGACGGGAGCAGAGCCGCGGTCGCCGCCCAGAGCAAGAACCATGGCGACCTCGTCCTCGTCGTCGTCGCTCTTGACCCGCATCGGTCGCCGGTCGGCAGTGGGCCGGAACCCGAACCCGCTGGCGAAAGCCACGGCGCGGCCGTTGTCGCTGCCGACCCAGTAGGCGAGCTGCTTCTGGCCCTGCTCGCGGGCGAGCCTGGCACCGGCGCGCACGAGCTCGCTGGCGACGCCACTGCCCCGGGCCTCGGGCGAGACCCAGAGCCCGAAGAGCTCGGAGGTCGTCGGCTTGTCGTCGCTCGAGCGGCCCACGCTGACGATCCCGATCGGCTGGCCCTCGCGCTCGGCGAGCAGACGCGCCGAGCGGGTCATGCGCAGGCGCCAGAAGTCCTCGTCGTAGGCCTCTTCCTCGTCGACCGTCGCGACGAAGGCCTCAGGGGACTCGCGGAGCGCGGTCAGGCGGGTGTCGCGGTACTGCTGCCAGTCCTCTTCGCCCAGCGGGCGCACGCTGATCTCGCTCATGCCTCAACTGTCCCCGACGCCACCGAGGGGCGGCAACCCGGGTCCACCCTGACCGCGTACCCGATCTCGCGGATGCCACCGAAGAGCGGGTTGTCCCACGTCGCGCCCGTCCGCTCGAACCCGTGGCGCTCGTAGAGGCGTTGCGCGACGACGTTCTCCTCGCCGACGTCGAGCAGGACGCGCGAGTACCCGGCCTCTCGCGCACCGTCCAGCGCCGCGTCGACGAGGAGGTCACCGGCACCGTGACCGCGCGCGGAGGCGGAGACCCACATCTGGATGAGATAGGCCTCGTTCTCGGGCAGCTCGTCGTCGTGCGAGAGCGCCACGAGGCCGACGGGACGGTCCCCCTCGAAGGCCAGCCACACGTGCATCGCGTCGAGTCGAGCGAGCCAGGCCTCGTCCTCCCGGGCCGCGTTGCCGGCATACGTGCTCGCGTAGGCGCGGGGGGTGTCGAGCAGCGCGGCGAGCCTGACGTCGCGATAGGTGCGCCAGTTGTCCTTGGTGACGGGGACGACCTCGATCGCCGTCACGAGCACCTCACCCACCGGAGAGCTCCTTGGACCGGACCGCCGCCGCCTCCATCGCGCTGATGAAGGCGGCACGCACCTTGTGGTCGTCGAGCTCACGCAGGGCGGCTGCGGTCGTCCCGCCGGGTGAGGTGACCTGCTCGCGGAGGACCGTGGGGTGCTGCCCGGTGTCGCGCAACATGGTGGCCGCGCCGTAGAGCGTCTGGGTGACGAGCTCGGTCGCCGTCGAGCGGGGCATCCCGAGGACCACTCCCGCCTCGATCATCGCCTCGACGACATAGAAGATGTATGCCGGCCCGCTGCCGGAGATCGCGGTCACCGCGTCGAGCTGCTTCTCGGGGACCTCGGTGACCTTGCCGGTCGCCGCGAGGAGCTCGATGGCGTGCTGGAGCTGCTCGGGGAGGCAGTGCTTCCCCGCGCTCACCGCCGCCATGCCCTCGTCGACGAGGGCCGGGGTGTTGGGCATGACGCGCACGACCGAGCGCCCCTCGGGCAGACGGCGCTCGAGGAACTCGGTGGTGATGCCGGCGGCCAGGCTGACGACGAGGTTGCCCTCGGCCACGTGCGGGCTGATCTCGTCGAGGAGCGCCGCCATGTCCTGCGGCTTGACGACGAGCACCAGGGTGTCGGCCTCGGTGGCCGCCTCGACGTTGGTCACGGCGCGCACGCCGTACTTCTCGGTCAGCTCGGCGGCGCGGTCGGCCCGGCGCTCGGTGATGAGGAGGTCGTCGGCCGGTCGGCCCGCTCGCAACAGCCCCGAGAGCAACGTCTCGCCCATGACACCCGCACCGAAGATCGCAACCATTCCCATGTCGCGAGACTATGCCGCATGCCGTCCAGCCCGCCGCCGCATTCTCGGGTCACCCGATAATGGTCCGCTCCGCCCGGGTTGGCATTCGGGGTCGAGCGCCACGACGTCGGGTCGAGCGCGGCCTCAGCGGGGGCTCAGCCCTTGGTGACGAGGCTGCGGAGGAAGAACTGCAGGTTGGCCGGGCGCTCGGCCATGCGGCGCATGAGGTAGCCGTACCACTCCTCGCCGAACGGGACGTAGACCCGCATCTGGTGGCCGCGGTCGGCGATCCTGGTCTGCTCGTCGGGGCGGATGCCGTAGAGCATCTGGAACTCGTAGGAGTCGGGCTCGCGGCCGTGGCGGCTCGCGAGCGCCCGGGCGATCTCGATGAGGCGCGGGTCGTGGCTGGCCACCATCGGGTAGCCCTCGCCGGCCATGAGCACCTTGAGGCAGCGGACGTAGGACAGGTCGACGTCGTTCGCGTCCTGGTAGGCGACGGACGCGGGCTCCTTGTAGGCGCCCTTGCAGAGACGGACCCGGCTGCCCGCCGTGGCGAGGTCACGACAGTCGGCCTCGGTGCGGTGCAGGTAGGACTGGAGCACCGCTCCGGTCTCCGGGAAGTCCTTGCGCAGCTCGGCGAGGATCGAGAGCGTCGAGTCCGTGGTCGTGTGGTCCTCCATGTCGAGGGTGACCGTGGTGTCGGCCTCCTTGGCGGCCTCGCAGATGGTGCGCGCGTTGTCGAGCGCGATCTGCTCGCCGTCCCTGGGGAGCGCCTGGCCGACGGCGCTGAGCTTGATGCTCACCTCGGCGGCGCCGAACTGCGTGAGGTCCTTGGCCCGCAGCGCACGGAGCAGCCCGACGTAGGTGTCGACCGTGTGCGCGGCCTGCCCGGCGTCGAGGGTGTCCTCGCCGAGGTAGTCGATGGTCACCTGGCGGTTCGTCGCCCGCAGCTCGGCGGCGGCCGAGACCGCGTGCGCCACGTCGGTGCCCGGCACGTAGCGCTGGACGACGGCCCGGCTCACGGGCGCCTTCTCGATCGTGGTGCGCACGAGCGAGGAGTCGGACAGGTGCAGCAGGCTGGATCGAAGCAGGTCAGAGGCATCCACGGCGTCAGGCTAACCGCTCCCGTTCCCGGACCAGAACCGAGCCGGTATGCCGGCCCACGCGGAGCGTGGGACCCGCGCCCACCTCCCGCTCAGGGCGTGCGCCGCCGCAGCGTGAGACTTCCCAGGGCGAGGGCGAGGGCGATCGCGCCGACGATGACGGCGATGTCGGAGGTGACGTCCCCGAGGGGTTCGGGGACCGCAGCGATCGTGCGCATCGCGTCGACGGCATACGACAGCGGGAGCCAGTCCGAGACCGCCGAGAGCACGGACGGCAGCGAGTCGCGGGGCACGAGCAGCCCGCAGAGCAGGAACTGCGGCAGGACGAGCGCCGGCATGAACTGCACGGCCTGGAACTCGGTGGCAGCGAAGCCGCTGACGAAGAGCCCCAGCGCCGTGCCGAGCAGCGCGTCGCACACGGCGATGACGACGAGCAGCCACATCGGACCGGCCACGTCGAGGTCGCAGACCCAGACGGCGAAAGACGTTGCCACGAGGGCCTGCACGACCGCCATGAGGCCGAAGGCAAGGGCGTAGCCGAGCATGAAGTCGCCCTTGCCGAGCGGGGTGGTGAGAAGCCGCTCGAGTGTGCCGGAGGTGCGCTCGCGCAGGGTCGCGACGCTCGTGACGATGAACATCACGACGAACGGGAAGACGCCGAGCAGCGCCGCGCCGATCCGGTCGAAGACCGGTGTTCCGTCGAAGATCCAGGCGAGCAGGCCCAGCAGGACACACGGCACGACGAGCATCATCGCGATGGTCCGGTGGTCGGCCCGCAGCTGGCGCAGGATGCGGGTGGCGGTCGCCAGCGTGATGCGCAGGTTCATGACCGTTCTCCTGTCGGTGCGTCGGCTGCGGCACGGTCCACGAGGTGGAGGAAGGCCTGCTCGGCGTCGGGCGCCCCGGTCGCTGCGAGGAGCTCCGGCAGGGTCGAGTCGCTGAGGATGACGCCCTCGCGCAGCAGGAGGAGGCGGTCGCAGCGGGTCGCCTCGTCCATGACGTGGCTCGAGACGAGCAGGGTCCGGCCGTCCTCGTGGGCGAGCCGCCGGAAGAGGTTCCAGAGGTCTCGGCGCAGCACCGGGTCGAGGCCGACGGTGGGCTCGTCGAGGACGAGGACCTCGGGGTCACCGACGAGCGCTGCTGCGAGCGACGCCCGGGACTGCTGGCCGCCGGAGAGGGTGGCCACGGTCGCGTCGGCATGGCTGACGAGATCGACCGCCTCGATGGACCGCTGCACCGCGCTCTTGGGAGCACCGAGGACCTGGGCGAAGTACTCGAGGTTGTGCCGCACGGACAGGTCGGCGTAGATGCTGGGCGACTGGGTGAGGTAGCCGACCCGGTGCCGGAGGGCCGCATGGCCGGCGGGCTGGCCCAGGACGGTGACGATACCGCTCTCGACCTGCTGCACGCCCACGATCGCTCGCATGAGGGTCGACTTGCCGCCACCGCTCGGGCCCAGCAGCCCGACGACCTGGCCGGACGGGACCGTGACGCTGAGGTCGGGCAGGACGTCACGTCCGCCGCGACGCACCACGAGGTGCTCGACGACGATCGCGTCGATCGTCGCCCGATCCTCACGACTTTTCATCATGTGATGAATTTAGACCCGCCGACGCCTCCCCCGCAAGAGTTCCACCTGACTGCCCCGCCGTGCGCGCCGCGGGGCAGTCAGCCGGGGGCCGGTGGGACGAGGTGGTGCTGCAGGCTCGGCCCGAGGATGGCGACGAGCTCCTCGACGCTGGCGTCGGCGACCGCCGGGACCTTGACGACGTAGCGGAGCAGGCCCATGCCGATGAGCTGGGCAGCCCCGAGCGCGACCCGCACCTCCAGGGACTCGCTGGGCCGTGGCTCGACTCCGACCTCGGTGCGCATCGCCTCGACCACGCGGTGGAGCACCTCGCAGCCGACGAACTCGCGCACCATCCGGGCGTGCTCCTCGTGCGCTGCTGCCGCCGCGAACATCGCCGCGAACCGCTCGCGGCCCTCGGGTCCGTCCCAGGCCGCGAGGAACACCCGCGCCAGGGTCTCGCCCAGCTGGTCGCGCGGCGCCGCAGCGACCCGCTCCACGAGGACCGCGGGGTTGGCGGGGAACGCCATGACCTCGACGAAGAGCTCGGACTTGCCGTCGAAGTAGTGGTGCACGAGCTTGGGGTCGACCCCTGCCTCGCGTGCGACCGCGCGCAACGAGGTGCCGTCGTAGCCGCGCTGGGCGAACTCGGTCCGCGCCGCCGCGATGATCGCGGCGCGGGTGTCCTCACCACCGGGCCTGCGGCCGCGGGGGCTCACCGCTCCCCCTCGACCTCGAGGGCTCCGGCCAGGTGCAGTCGGCAGAACGCGAGCGACTCCGCGAGCGCCACCTCACGCTGCTCGCCGGTGAGGCGGCGGGTCGAGATCTCGACCACCACTGAGCCGTCGAAACCGCTGTGCACCAACGTGTCCAGCACCTCGGCGCACGGCTGCGACCCACGTCCCGGGACGAGGTGCTCATCGCGCATCGACCCGAGCCCGTCGGCGAGGTGCAGGTGCTTGAGCCGCGTCCCGAGCGCCTCGACCATCGCCATCGCGTCCGAGCCCGCGGTCGCCGTGTGCGACAGGTCGAGCGTCACGTGGTCGTAGGGCTGGGGCACCGGGTCCCAGTGCGGCAGGTAGGCCTCGATCTCACGCCCCCGGACCCGCCACGGGTACATGTTCTCGACGGCCAGGGTGATGCCGGACTGGTGCTCACGCATCGCGATGCCGTCGGCGAAGTCGCGGGCGTACTCCTTCTGCCACCGGAAGGGTGGGTGCAGCACGACCGTCTCGGCGCCGAGGTCGTGCGCGAGCTCGAGCGACCGGTCGATCTTGCCCCACGGCTCGACGCCGTAGATCCGCTGGCTGATGAGCAGAGTCGGCGCGTGGACCGAGACGATCCGTATGCCGTGCAGCTCCGCCAGCGCTCGGAGGGCACCGGCCTCCTGTGTCACCGGGTCCGTCCAGACCATGACCTCGACGGCGTCGTAGCCCAGCCGGGCCGCGTGCTGGAAGGCCGCGGCGCAGTTCTCCGGATAGACCGACGCCGTCGACAGGGCGACCGGGATGTCCGGGATCACCACTGCGTCGCCGGCGGCCATCAGTGCATTCCGTCGAGCCTGCGCAGGATGATCCCCTCGCGCAGCGCCCACGGGCAGAGCTCGAGTCGGTCGACACCGAGCAGGTCCATCGTGGCCGAGGCGACGATGCCTCCGGCGAGCAGCTGCCGCGCTCGTGAGGCCGACACCCCAGGCAGCGAGCTGCGTTGTGCCGCAGTCATGTTCGCGATCCTGGGGAGGATGTCGTCGAGAGCGGCGCGCTCGAGGTGGCGGACGGCATACATGCCTTCGCTGCTCGGTGCGGCTCCGGTGATCCGGGCGAGGGAGCGCATCGTCTTCGACGTCCCGACCACCCGGTCCGGGGCCCCGGCCTTGGCGAGCGGGCGGAGCTGGCGGGCGATCGTGGCGCGGACGTGCTTGCGTGCGGCCCGGACCGCAGCCTCACCGGGAGGGTCCCCGGCGAGGTGGTCACGGGTCACCCGGCCGGCGCCCAGCGGCAACGAGATCGAGATGTCGGGGTCCTCGTCCATCCCCTGGGCGAGCTCGAGCGAGCCACCTCCGATGTCGGCGACGAGCAGGGTTCCGGCCGACCAGCCGACCCAGCGCCGGGCGGCGAGGAAGGTGAGCCGTGCCTCATCCTCGCCGGAGAGCACCTCGAGGAGGACGCCGGTGCGGTCCTTGACGTGGGCGAGCACGTCGTCGCCGTTGGGCGCCTCACGGATGGCGCTCGTGACGAAGCCCATGAGGTCCTCGACACCCTGGTCCTCGGCGACGGTGAGGCACTCCGCGACGAACTCGGCGAGCTGGTCGCGGCCCGAGTCGTCGATGTCGCCGGCGTCGGTGACGTGCTCGGAGAGGCGGAGCTCGCGCTTGTGCGAGCTGGCCGGCAGCGGCTGGGCGCCGGTGTGGGCGTCGACGACGAGGAGGTGCACGGTGTTGGAACCCACGTCGATGACCCCGAGCCGCATGGGTCCACGGTAGTCCGCGCCCGGCGGCATAGGGTGACCCGGTGGCAGAGACCCCGCTCGACATCCCGCGCACGTGGGTCGAGTTCCCCGACCCCGCCGATGCCGGCCAGCGCTTCCGGTGCGACCTCACCTGGCTGACGTCGCGGTGGACCTGCATCTTCGGGTCCGGGTGCGAGGGCATCTATGCCGGTCGCCCCGACGACGGGTGCTGCACGCTCGGAGCGCACTTCTCCGACGACGACGACCTGGCACGGGTCGCGGCCGTCGTCGAGCAGCTCGGCGAGGACGAGTGGCAGCTGCGGCCCGACCGCAAGAACCCGGCCAAGGTGTCGCACTGGACCGAGCTCGAGGACGACGCCCGCAAGACCAAGGTCGTCGACGGGGCGTGCATCTTCCTCAACCGCCCCGGGTTCCCCGCCGGCGCCGGGTGCGCCCTGCACCAGCACGCGGTCCTCACCGGGCAGCCCCCGCACACCCAGAAGCCCGATGTGTGCTGGCAGCTGCCGATCCGGCGCACGTTCCGGACGGTCGAGAACCCCGACGACACGAGCTACCTCGAGGTCTCGATCGGTGAGTACGACCGGCGCGGCTGGGGTCCGGGCGGGCACGACCTCGACTGGTACTGCTCGGGCAACCCGGACGCGCACGTCGGCGCCGAGCCGGTCTACCGCAGCAACCGCGCCGAGCTCGTCGAGCTCATGGGCCAGTCGGCCTACGACGAGCTCGTGCTCCGGTGCGAGGCCCATCTGGCGGCGGTCAAGGCGCTGCGCACCCCCGCGTCACGTCGGCTGCTGCCCCTCTTCGTGCACCCCGCGACCATCGAGGCCGACCACCCCACGCTCCGCAAGGGCCACTGACTGCACCGCGGCGCCCCGCACCCCCGCCTCTCTGCCCCTTCCCTGCACTTTTCGACCAAGAGGTCACGAACCGCCACGGCCATTCGTGACCTCTTGGTCAGAAGCTGTCGCAGGTCAGGTGCGCAGGTCGAGGGCGAGGTCGAGGATCGGTGAGGAGTGCGTCAGCCCGCCGACGCTGAGGTAGTCGACGCCGGTCGCCGCGTAGTCCGAAGCCACCTCGAGCGTGAGCCCGCCGGTGGCCTCGATCTCGACCTCCTCCCCCGTCGCGCGCACGGCGTCGACCGTTGCACGCAGCAGGTCGGTGGACATGTTGTCGCACAACAGGAACCGCGCCCCGGCCTCGACCGACTCGAGCGCCTCCTGCGTCGTGGTCACCTCGACCTGGACCGGCACCTGGGGGAACTGCTCACGCACGGCGGCGTATGCCGCGGCGAGACTTCCGGCGGCCAGCTTGTGGTTGTCCTTGATCATCGCGACGTCGTGCAGGCCCATGCGCTTGTTGCTGCCACCGCCGGCCCGCACGGCGAACTTCTCGAGGGCGCGCAGCCCGGGCGTGGTCTTGCGCGTGTCGAGGACCGTTGCGCCCGAGCCCTCGAGCACGTCGGCCCACCTGCGCGTGTGGGTGGCGATGCCCGAGAGCCGGCAGAGGACGTTGAGCAGCGTGCGCTCGGCGACCAACGTGACCCGGGTCGAGCCCGACAGCTCGGCCACGACGTCGCCTCGCTCCACCCGGTCCCCGTCGGCGACGGCGAGCGACACCGACACCGGCTCGGCCCCGAGTCGGCGGGCCACCTCGTCCAGGGTCAGGGCGATGACCCCGACACCGGCGACGACGCCGGCCTCCCGGGCCACGACCGCCGCGCGGGTCTGCTGGGTCGCCGGGATCGTCGCCGTCGTCGTGACGTCGACGCCGTCAGGGCCTCCGAGGTCCTCGTCGAGGGCCCCCGAGACGACCCGGCGGGCCTCGGCCTCCGGGAAGGCGAGGTCGGACGGTGAGGGCGAGCTCACGGCATACTCCGTTCGGTCACGGTGAGGGATCGGTCGGGTGCGACGACGACGCTCTGGCGCACGAGCCAGCGGGCGTCGTCACGCTCGGGGAAGTCACTGCGCACGTGCCCGCCGCGGGTCTCCTCGCGGCGGCGGCCGAGCTCGGTGAGCGCCTGGCCGAGGTGGAGCAGGTTGGTCGTCTCCCACGTCTTGGGACCCGGCTCGGCGGTCGACGGCGGGAGGGACGCGAGTTCGGCGAGATCCCGAGCGGTCGAGGCGGTCGACTCGGCGGAGCGCACCGGGCCCGACCCCGACGTCATCGCCCGCTGCACGGTGAGGCGCTGCGAGCTGTCGAGCAGGGCACCCGGACCCGCACCCTCACCACCGGCGTGCGCCGGCGTGGTCGGCACGGCGATCTCGGGCAGCTCGCCGGCGGCGATCCTCGCGGGGATGTCCGAGGCGATCCGGCTGGCGAAGACGAGGCCCTCGAGCAGGCTGTTGGAGGCGAGACGGTTGGCACCGTGGACGCCGGTGCACGAGCACTCGCCGCAGGCATAGAGCCCGGGCAGGGACGAGCGGCCCATGAGGTCGGTGGTGATCCCGCCGGACGCGTAGTGCTGGGCCGGGGCCACCGGCAACAGGTCGGTCGCCGGGTCGAACCCCAGCGAGCGGCAGGACGCGACGATCGACGGGAACCGCTCCTCGAGGAAGGCCGCGCCGAGGTGGCGGGCGTCGAGGAAGACGTGGTCCGTGCGCTGCTCGCGCATCGTCTCGAGGATGGCGCGGGCCACGACGTCGCGGGGCGCGAGGTCGGCGAGCTCGTGCCGGCCCTCCATGATGCGGTGGCCGGCGGCGTCGACGAGGAAGGCGCCCTCGCCCCGCACCGCCTCCGAGATGAGCGGCTGCTGCCCGGTCGAGCCCTCACCGAGGAAGAGCACCGTCGGGTGGAACTGGATGAACTCGAGGTCGGTCATCCGCGCTCCGGCACGCAGCGCCGCGGCCATGCCGTCGCCGGTGGCCACGGGCGGGTTCGTCGTCGACGTGTAGATCTGGCCGAGCCCACCGGTGGCCAGGACGACCGCGCGGGCGTAGGCGGCACCGACGCCGTCGAGCTGACCCTCGCCGATGACGTGCAGCGTCACACCGACCACGGGCGCGCCCTCCCCGGAGCCGTCCTCTCCGACGCGGCCGTCATCGCCGAAGCCGTCGTCGTCAGCGCCGTCCTGCAGCAGGTCGACGACAAGGGCGTGCTCGACGACTTCGATGCCCGGGTCGTCGATGACGCGGTGGAGGGCGGAGATGAGGGCGCGGGAGATCTCCCGACCGGTCGCATCTCCACCGGCGTGGGCGATCCGGTCACGGTGGTGCCCGCCCTCGCGGGTGAGCTTGATCTCGCCCTCGGCGTCACGGTCGAACTCCGCCCCGAGTGCGACGAGCTCACGGACCCGCTTGGGGCCCTCGGTGACGAGCGCCTCGACGGCATCGCGCTCACACAGCCCGACGCCGGCCACGAGGGTGTCCTCGAGGTGCTCCTCGGGCGAGTCCTCAGGGTGGAGCGCGGCGGCGATGCCGCCCTGCGCCCAGGCCGTCGAGCCCTCGTCGAGCACGGTCTTGGTGACGAGCAGGACGCGGTCGACCCGCTCGCGCAGGCGCAGCGCGCAGGTGAGCCCGGCGATGCCGGAGCCGACGACGATGACGTCGGCGGACGTGGTCCAGCCCGGCGCGGGCGCGGCCAGCGCTCGCGGGATCCGCACCTCGGGTGCGGTCACCCGTGCGAGCGCTTCGTCACGGCCGACGTCATGAGGCCGAAGCCCTCGGGCACGTCCCCGCCGTCGTCACCGACCTCGACGATCTTGTTGTCCTTGTCGACGAAGACCACGTGCGGGTCGTGGGCGCGCGCGTCCTCGTCCGACATCGAGGCGTACGCGATGATGATGACCGTGTCGCCGGGGCTGATGAGCCGGGCTGCCGCGCCGTTGATGCAGAGGATCCCGGAGCCGCGCTCGCCCTCGATCGCGTAGGTCGTCAGCCGGTTGCCGTTGTCCACGTCGACGACGTCGACCTGCTGGCCGGGGAGGAGGTCGGCGGCGTCCATGAGGTCCATGTCGATCGTCAGCGAGCCGACGTAGTGCAGGTCGGCCTGGGTGACCGTCGCGCGGTGGATCTTGCTGTGCAGCATGTAGCGGTACATGGGCGGGGGCTCCTGGTCGAGATGCCGGGTCACGAGGCCGGACGGGCGGGGATGCTGCCTGAGTCGGGCTGCGAGAAGACGTCGAGTCTGCCACCACCGGGGCCCACGAGGATCGGGGTGTTGTCGATGAGGCGGGTGGTGCCGACGCGGGCGGCGACGGCGAGCAGCGCCTCGCCGCGGTACCACTCCGGCACGTCCTGGAGGGTGCTCGGGTGGACGAGCACGAGGTAGTCGACGAGCGCGAGCGGCTCCTCCACGACGACGTCGCGTGCCGCTCGGCGGATGGCCGAGGGCCCGTATGCCGCCTGCTCGGCACCCGCCGTGAGCGCGCGGCTCAGGCAGAGCGCGACCTCACGGTCGGACGCGGTGAGGTAGGTGTTGCGGCTGCTCAGGGCGAGGCCGTCGCTCTCTCGCACCGTCGGGACGGACACGACGTCGACCGGGAAGTCGAGGTCGCGCACCATGCGCCGGATGAGCAGCAGCTGCTGGGCGTCCTTCTGGCCGAAGAACGCCCGGCGGGCGCCGGTGAGGTGGAGCAGCTTGCCCACGACCGTGAGCATGCCGTCGAAGTGTCCGGGGCGGGACTTGCCCTCGAGCACGTCGCCCAGAGGTCCGGCCGACACGCGCACACCGGGGTCGCCGTCGGGGTAGACGACGTCGGGCGTCGGCGCGAAGACGATGTCGACACCGGCGTCGGTCGCGATCCGCATGTCGTCGTCGAACGTGCGCGGGTAGCGGGACAGGTCCTCCTTGGGCCCGAACTGCAGCGGGTTGAGGAAGATCGTGAGGATGACGTGCTCGGCAGCCCGGCGGGCCTCGCGGATGAGCTCGGCGTGACCCTCGTGGAGGGCCCCCATCGTCATGACGACGGCGACGTCGCCCCCGTCGAGGGCGGCCCGGGCCGCACGCATCTCGTCGCGAGTGCTCGCGACGACCGGGGTCGCCGCAGGGGTCTCGGTGGAAGTGGCGCTGTCGGTCACGGTGTCGGCTCCTGTGGCTCCTGGTCGGCGAGGGTGTCGAGCAAGGGCTCGGCGGCCGACGGCGTGAGCCGTCCGCTCTCGAGCGCGCGCACCGCGGTGGCGCGGGCCAGGGCGACGTAGGTCGTCCTGATCTCCGGCGAGATCCGGTCGAGCTCGCGAAGGTGCGAGGCAACGGTACTCACATCACCGCGAGCGACCGGCCCGGTGAGCGCTGCGTCACCCAGCCGCAGCGCGTTGTCGAGGGCGGCCCGGGCGAGCGGGCCAAGGACGGCGCGTGGCTGCTCGACGCCGGCGGCAGCCAGGACCTCCATCGCCTCGGCGACGAGGGTCACGAGGTGGTTCGAGCCGTGGGCGAGCGCTGCGTGGTAGGCCGCTCGCTGGTCCTCGGCGACCCAGACCGGCTCGCCGCCCATCTCGACGACGAGGGCCTCTGCCATCGGTCGCAGGGCGTCCGGTCCAGTGACGCCGAAGGCGCACTCCTCGAGCCTGCCGAGGTCGAGGGCGGTGCCCGTGAACGTCATCGCCGGGTGGATCGCCACCGGGAGGACGTGGGCCCGCATGGCCGGGCGCAGGACGTCGGCGCCGTAGCGGCCGCTCGTGTGCACGACGATCTGGCCCGCCTGCCAGGTCTCGGTGGCGGCCAGTCCGGAGACGAGCTCGGGGAGGGCGTCGTCAGGCACGGCGAGGAGGACGAGGTCGGCACCGTCGATGACGTCGGGGATGTCCTTGAGGGGGACGCCCGGCAGGAGCGCCGCCGCACGCTCACGGCTCTCGGCGCTCACGGCATACGCCGCCTGGATCCGGTGGCCCGCCCGGCCGAGGGCCGCTCCGAGTACCGCCCCGACGCGACCGGCCCCGATGATCCCGATCGACAACCGCGCGGGGTG
The DNA here is from genome assembly GCF_044791685.1 of Knoellia locipacati. Taxonomy (GTDB): domain Bacteria; phylum Actinomycetota; class Actinomycetes; order Actinomycetales; family Dermatophilaceae; genus Knoellia; species Knoellia locipacati_A. The sequence goes on along the minus strand of NZ_CP087730.1, from coordinate 2,431,237 downwards.
CTCGCCTGCGTTCACGCCCCAAACCTAAGCCTTGTGTGCCCGAGCGCGACCCCTAGGTGGCGCTCAGGCACACAAGGCGCGGAGTCCGAGCGCTCGAAGGTCGCCAGCCACCTGGAACGGCTCGTCGCGGATCTCACGGGACGTGCAACGGACGATGAGGCGACCCGGACGAGTGAGTCCTCGGTGCCGTCTGAGGTCGTCCTCCCAGTGCTCGACCTCCATGTGGAACGCGCCGTCCACCTCGAGGACGAGTGTCGTGCCGCCGGGCAGGTCCCACTCGCAGTCGGTGTAGCGCCACCTGCCGCCGGTGTCCTTGCGTCGCCTCTGCCGATGCGGCCGAGGCAGCCCCTGCTCACGACACATGCGCGTCACGTCGACCTCGGCCAAGGACCCCGCCCCACCCTCGATCTCGGCGAGCAGCACCCTGAAGCGGGGTGCGCGGCGGAGCGGCTTCAGGCGCTCCATCTGCTCCCGCAGCCGAGCAGCCGTGGTCAGCCGCTGCTGCACGACGGCGGCGAGCAGGCCTTGGGCCGTGCGCCAGCTCGGCTCGTACGCCGCGCACAGGAGCACCGCCGGCTCCACCCGGGCCAGCGGCAGCGCGTGCTCCCTGGAGTGCCAGAGGCCCAGGGGGCGACGAGTCCGGAACCAGCTGATGCCCGCCAAGGGCTCGAGGTGCTCTTCACAGTCCACCAGGATGGTGAGGTCGTCCCTGTGCCAGTTCTTGAGTCCGTGGAACTCCAGAGCCGTGTAGCCCCCGACGATGGCCGGCGGCCCGGCATGGAGCACCCCGAGCCACGCGTGCTGCCTCCGGGTCAGCTCCCCCGTGAAGGTGCTGACGACCACGGAGCTGCGCTCAGCCCACCGCTGGGCCCGGACGCCGGCGGCGACGTGGTCCCGGTTGACACCCAGTGGCCGGAGCTGACGCCGCGCCACCATGCCGTCCTGGGCGTTGGTCAGGGCGGTGACCGCAGCGGGAGGTCGTCGCATGGTGAAAGATCGTGCCCACATTCGCCGATCCGGCCTCGCCGTCATCCACAGCCCCTGCCTCGTGTGCCTGAGCGCGAGCGATAGGTCGCGCTCAGGCACACGAGGCAGGATGGGGGGATGCGGACGTGGCGGGAGGCGTGGGGGGAAGCGCTCTACGGCACCGACGGCTTCTACCGGCGTGAGGAAGGGCCTGCGGGACACTTCACGACCTCCGCTCACGGCGGGCTGGGTGCCGTCCTCGCCGAGGTCGTCGCGAGGCTTGCCGACGAAGCGGGCGTATGCCGTGTCGTCGACCTCGCGTGCGGGCGCGGCGAGCTGCTGCACCACCTGCACGACCAGCGCCCCGACCTCGAGCTCGTCGGGGTCGAGGTCGTGGAGCGCCCCCGCGACCTGCCGTCACCCGTCGAGTGGCTGCGCTCCCCCGGCGGGCCGACGCTCCCGGACGACCTGCGCGACCTCGACGCCCTGGTCCTCGCCCACGAGTGGCTCGACGTCGTCCCCTGCACGGTCGCCGAGGTCGACGACGACGGCGTCCTGCGCGAGGTGCTCGTGGACGGCTCCGGGGCCGAGCGGCTGGGCGACGAGGTGGCCGCCGACGACCGGGCGTGGGCGGACGCGTGGTGGCCGGCCGTGACGCCCAGCGATCGGGTCGAGATCGGACTGAGCCGCGACTTGGCCTGGCGAGACCTGTTGTCCCGCAGCGCATCTGGCATGGCCATCGCCGTCGACTACGGCCACGCGAGGACCGGACGACCGAGTCACGGGTCGCTCACGGCATACAGGGAGGGTCAGGTGGTCGAAGCGGTCCCGGACGGTCGGCGCGACCTCACCGCCCACGTCGCGACCGACTCGCTCGGGGCCGACGAGGTCGTCACCCAGCGCAAGCTCCTGCACCGCCTCGGCCTCACCGCAGCGACCCCGGAGCACTCGAGGGCCGCGACCGACCCGCTCGGCTACGTGCACGACCTCGGCCGTGCCTCCACGATCGCCGCACTCACCGACCCCCACGGACTGGGTGGGTTCCACTGGGCGATGTCGCGCTCCCGGACGTGCCAGACCTGACCTGAGTCTCTCGCCATGTCCTAGCCTGCAGGCATGCCTTCACAGTCGAGCCCCCGCGAGCTCACCGTCGGCGTCGGCGCCGGTGGGCTCGCGACGGCCGACATGGTGCTCAACATCGGCCCGCAGCACCCGGCGACCCACGGCGTCCTCCGGCTGCGCCTCACCCTCGACGGCGAGCGGATCGTGCGCGCCGAGCCGATCATCGGCTACATGCACCGCGGCGCGGAGAAGCTCTTCGAGGTCCGTGACTACCGGCAGATCATCGTGCTCGCCAACCGCCACGACTGGCTCAGCGCCTTCGGCAACGAGCTCGGTGTGGTCCTCGCGGTCGAGGAGATGCTCGGGATGGAGGTGCCCGAGCGCGCGGTGTGGCTGCGGACGATGCTGGCCGAGCTCAACCGGGTCCTGTCGCACCTCATGTTCCTCGGCTCGTACCCGCTCGAGCTCGGTGCCATCACCCCGGTCTTCTACGCCTTCCGCGAGCGCGAGGAGCTGCAGGCGGTCCTCGAGGAGGCGTCCGGCGGGCGGATGCACTACATGTTCAACCGGGTCGGCGGCCTCAAGGAGGACGTGCCGGCCGGGTGGCTCGGTCGGGTCGACGACGCCGTGCAGGCGGTCCGTCGCCGACTGCCCGACCTCGAGTCGATGCTCGTCGGCAACGAGATCCTCGTCGCGCGCACCCGTGGGGTCGGGGTCCTCGACGTGGGGACCGTGCAGGCCTATGGCGTGTCGGGGCCCATCGCCCGCGCCTCCGGTCTCGACGTCGACCTGCGGCGGGACGCGCCGTACTTGGCGTATGCCGAGCTGTTCGGCGAGGACGGGCCAGGGCGCGTCGTCACCCGGAGCGCCGGGGACTGCCTGGCCCGGCTCGAGGTGCTGCTCGAGCAGGTGCACGTCAGCCTCGACCTCGTCGAGCACTGCCTGTCGGTGCTCGGGTCGCTGGCTGCCGGCCCGGTCAACCAACGCCTGCCCAAGGTCCTCAAGGTGCCCGAGGGCGAGACCTACGTCGCCACCGAGAACCCGCTCGGTTTCAACGGCTACTTCCTCGTCTCACGAGGAGACAAGACGCCGTGGCGGCTCAAGCTGCGGTCGGCGTCGTTCAACAACGTCCAGGTGCTCACCGAGCTGCTGCCGGGGACGCTGGTGTCCGACATGGTGGCGATCCTCGGCTCGACGTTCTTCGTCGTCGGCGACGTCGACAAGTAGCCGGCGGCAGCCACTCCCGGCTCGCACCGGTCAGTCGTCGTCGGACGGCGGGTCGAGGCGGCACCAGGACTGCGCCACGAGGCCGACGGCAGAGAGCACCAGTCCGGCGCCCACCAGCAGGGCGAGCCGCCACAGCCGGGCCTGGTTCGCCACGAGCGAGAGGTCGCCCGCCACGACGGCCAGCTGGCCGGCATACCAGCCTCCGGCAGCAGCGCCGGTGAGGGTGGCCGCCTGGGCGAGCACGACGACGCGGGCAGCGCGCAGCGGGTCGAGCCGACGCGTCGAGCGACCGGCGAGGTAGGAGCGGACCGGCCAGGCCCACCCGCCGACGAACGCCGCCATGCCCACGAGGAGCAGCGCGGCCAGCCACGAGGGGCGCGGCACGAGCGTGCCCTCGCCGGTGAGGAGCTGCCACAGCAGCCACGACAACAGGCCGACGACGAGGGCCACGAGCACGGCCACGCGGGCACGCACCCCGTGGTGGCTCACCACCCGTCCTCCATGAGGTCGACGTCAGGGCCCAGGGCGACGCCGGCGCTGCCGACCTCGGCGACGAGCTCGGCGACCCGTCGCACCTGCCCGTCGACGCGCAACGCCGCCTCGGCGTCGGCATCGGCCCACGGGACGAGCACGAACGCCCGCTCGTGGGCGCGGGGGTGCGGCAGCGTCAGGGCTTCAGTCGAGAGCCGGACGTCGGTGTCGAAGACCGGGTCGCCGTACTGGATGAGGTCGAGGTCGAGCGTGCGCGGCCCCCACCGCTCCTTGCGCACCCGCCCGTGGTCGAGCTCGATGTCCTGGAGGGTGCGCAGCAGACGCTGGGGTGAGAGCGACGTCGTCCCGACGACGACGGCGTTGAGGTAGGCCGACTGGGCCGGCCCCCCGACCGGTGCGGTCTCGTAGATGCGTGACGCCGACTTGAGGTCCAGGGCCAGCCACAGGGCGCTGACGGCGTTCTGGATCGTCTCGAGCGGGTCGCCCATGTTGGAGCCGAGGGCGACGACGACCGGTGTCTCGCGCAGGCGTTCGACGGTGACCGCGACGTCGGTGAAGGGGTGCCCGACCGGGGCCTGGGGCTTGTGGACGGTGACGACGACCGACTCGACGAGCGAGCGAGTGAGGACCTTGGCGGCGATGCGGTCGGCGAGGGCCTCGATGAGGTCGAGCGACTCGCCCTCGATGAGCGCGACGATGTCGCCCGCCACCTCGGCGTAGTTCACGGTGTCGGCGAGGTCGTCGCTCGTCCCGGCCTGGGTGAGGTCGACGTCCATCTCGACGTCGACGACGAACGTCTGGCCGTCGCGCTTCTCGAAGTCGAGGACGCCGTGGAAGCCCTTGGCCGAGATTCCCTTGAGGGTGATCCGGTCGCTCACGGGCCCTCCTCTCCGTCGGGGGCACGCAGGGCGTCGGCGACGTCGAGCGCCTCGATCGTCGCGGCGACGTCGTGAACGCGCACGCCCCACGCCCCGCACCGGGCGGCGTGGAAGGACGTCACGGCGGTCGAGAGGTCCCGCTCGGCCGGGGGTCGCGGCGCGGAGCCGCCCGGGCGGCCGAGCCGTCCGAGGAACGTCTTGCGCGACGTTCCCACGAGCACCGGGTGGCCGAGGCCGACGACCTCGTCGAGGCGGCCGAGCAGGGCCCAGTTGTGCTCGGCCGTCTTGGCGAACCCGAAGCCGGGGTCGAGGATGATGTTGTCCGCGCGAATCCCGCTCTCCTGCAGGGCATCCGCCCGCTCCCGGAGCTCGCGGCAGACGTCGGTCACGACGTCGTCGTAGACCGCGCGCGACTGCATGTCGGTGCTGTGGCCGCGCCAGTGCATGGCGATGAAGGGTATGCCGGCCTGCGCCACGAGGCCTGCCATGTCACCGTCTGCGAGGCCGGCGCTCACGTCGTTGACGATCGCGGCACCCGCGTCGATCGCGGCCTCGGCCACGGCGGCACGCATCGTGTCGATCGAGACGACGGCACCCTCGGAGGCGAGGGCTCGCACGACCGGGACCACCCGGCGCAGCTCCTCCTCGACCGAGGGGCGCTCGGCACCCGGGCGGGTGGACTCTCCGCCGACGTCGATGAGGTCGGCGCCGGCACGGACCAGCTCGCGGCCGTGGGCGATCGCGGCCTCGGGCTCGAACCACTCACCGCCGTCGCTGAACGAGTCGGGCGTGACGTTGACGACCCCCATGACGAGGGGTCGCGGACCAGCGACGAGCGGGATCACCGGGTGCCGCTCACCGCTTGCCGCCGAGGAGCAACGACATCGCCTCGGACCGGGTGGCAGGATCGCGCAGCTGGCCGCGGACGGCCGACGTGATCGTGCGGGAACCCGGCTTGTGCACGCCACGCATCGACATGCAGAGGTGCTCGGCCTCGATGACGACGATGACGCCCTGGACGCCGAGGTTCTCGACCAGCGCGTCGGCGACCTGGGTCGTGATCCGCTCCTGGACCTGGGGGCGGCGGGCGAAGACGTCGACGAGCCGCGCGAGCTTGGACAGCCCGGTCACGGTCCCGTCGGGCGCCGGGATGTAGCCGACGTGCGCGACGCCGTGGAAGGGCAGCAGGTGGTGCTCGCAGGTGGAGTAGATCTCGATGTCGCGCACGATGATGAGCTCTTCGTGGTCGATCGAGAAGCGCGTGGACAGCATCTCGGCCGGGTCCTGGGACAGGCCGGCATACAGCTGGGTCGCCGCGCGGGCGACGCGGTCCGGGGTGTCGCGCAGGCCCTCGCGGTCAGGGTCCTCGCCGATGGCGTAGAGGTACTCGCGGACCGCCCGGCGGGCGCGCTCGTGGTCGACCTGGCGCGCGGGCAGGGTGTCCTCCTCGTCGTCGGTGGGCACGGCCCGGCCCCCGTCAGTGGGCGTCGGGGTCGACACGCTGGCCCTCGGGAACCTCGATCACCTGGGTCGGCGGGTGCTCGGCAGCGGCCTCGGCCGCCGGATGCGCACCCTCGCTGGCGGCCTTGTCGATGGCCGCGGTCGTCGAGGGGTCACCCTCGTTGACGTGGGCCCCGCTCGGCTCGCCCGACGGGCCGTGACCGTTGAGGGCGACCTGCTCGGCGGGGGTGAGGACGGGCGGCTGGTCGGAGATGCCGCGGTGCTCGCTCGAGAGCCAGGTCGGGCGCAGCGGGCGCTTGACGATGCCCACGAAGACCTCGGCGATCTCCTTCTGGTTGAGCGTCTCGCGCTCGAGAAGCTCGAGGACGAGCCGGTCGAGGATGTGGCGGTTGTCGTTGATGACGTGCCACGCCTCGTCGTGCGCCGCCTCGATGAGCTTGCGCACCTCCTCGTCGACGATCCCGGCGATCCGCTCCGAGTAGTCGCGCTGGTGGCCCATGTCGCGGCCGAGGAAGACCTCGCCCCCGCTCGAGCCGAGCTTGATCGCGCCGACGCGCTCGCTCATGCCGTACTCGGTGACCATCTTGCGGGCCATCGCGGTGGCCTTCTCGATGTCGTTGGCGGCACCTGTCGTCGGGTCGTGGAAGATGATCTCCTCCGCGACGCGGCCACCCAGCGCGTAGGCGAGCTGGTCGAGGATCTCGTTGCGGGTGGTCGAGTACTTGTCGTCGATGGGCATGACCATCGTGTAGCCGAGAGCCCGGCCACGCGGCAGGATCGTCACCTTGGTGACGGGGTCGGTGTGGTTCATCGCCGCGGCGACGAGCGCGTGCCCACCCTCGTGGTAGGCCGTGATCTTGCGCTCCTTGGCCGACATGATCCGCGTCTTCTTCTGCGGACCGGCGATGACGCGGTCGATCGCCTCGTCGAGCGTCAAGTCGTCGATGAGGGTCTGGTCGGTGCGGGCCGTGAGGAGCGCGGCCTCGTTGAGCACGTTGGCCAGGTCGGCGCCGGTGAAGCCGGGCGTCCGGCGGGCGACGGCGAGCAGGTCGACGCCCGGAGCCATCGGCTTGCCCTGCGAGTGCACCTCGAGGATGCGGTGACGGCCGAGCATGTCCGGGGCCTCGACGGCGATCTGGCGGTCGAAGCGGCCCGGGCGCAGGAGGGCCGGGTCGAGGATGTCGGGGCGGTTGGTCGCCGCGATGAGGATGACGTTGGTCTTGACGTCGAAGCCGTCCATCTCGACGAGCAGCTGGTTGAGCGTCTGCTCGCGCTCGTCGTGCCCACCACCGAGGCCGGCACCGCGGTGGCGACCCACGGCGTCGATCTCGTCGACGAAGACGATGGCGGGGGCGTTGGCCTTGGCCTGCTCGAAGAGGTCGCGCACACGCGAGGCACCGACACCGACGAACATCTCGACGAAGTCCGAGCCGGAGATCGAGTAGAACGGCACACCGGCCTCGCCGGCGACGGCGCGCGCGAGAAGGGTCTTGCCGGTTCCGGGAGGGCCGTAGAGGAGGACGCCCTTGGGGATCTTGGCGCCGACCGCGAGGAACTTGGCCGGGTCGGAGAGGAACTCCTTGATCTCGTGGAGCTCCTGGACGGCCTCGTCGGCACCGGCGACGTCGTCGAAGGTGACCTTGGGGGTGTCCTTGGTGGCCAGCTTGGCCTTGGACTTGCCGAACTGCATGACCCGCGAGCCACCGCCCTGGGCCTGGCTCATCATGAACCAGAAGAGGCCGACGAGCAGCAGGATCGGGAAGATGCTGATGAGCAGCGTCCAGAACGGGTTCTGGGTCTCGCGCTTGTCGTTGTAGCCGTCGGTCGGCGGGTTGGCCTTGACGAGCTCGACGAGGGACTCGGCGCGGGCGTCGACGAACTCGGCGCGGACCTTGTCGGCCCCCGAGATGTTGGCTTCCTCGTCGCTGAAGGGAGAGTCCGACTTGAGGTCGAGGTTGAGGACGTTGTCGCTGGTGAGCTCGGCCTTGTCGACCTTCTTGTCCGTGATGAGCTTCTCGGCCTTGGCCGTGTCGATCGTCGCGTAGCCGCCGTCCCCTCCCAACGAGAACATCACGACGGTGATGGCGATGACCGCCAGGACCCAGAACAACGGGGTCTTGAACACGCGCTTGGCATCCATGAATGTGAATGGGGCCGAGGGCCCCATGTCCTCCTGATCAACGAGCTCATCCGTGCACGCTCGCGCGCCACAGGCTAGGTGTACACGCTACCCGTGACAGTGCCTACGGCACCGGGTGCGTCCGATCGGACAACGACCGGCGTATGCCGCGTGTTCCGCGCGTCGGCCCGCTCTCGGTGGTCAGCTGTAGACGTGGGGGGCGAGCGTGCCGACCTGGCGCAGCCCGCGGTACTGCTCGGCGTAGTCGAGGCCGTAGCCCACGACGAACTCGTTGGGGATGTCGAAACCGACCCACTTGACGTCGACCTCGACCTTGGCGGCGTCGGGCTTGCGCAGCAAGGTGCAGATCTCGACCGATGCGGGGCTGCGCGACTCGAGGTTGGAGCGGATCCACGACAGCGTGAGGCCGGAGTCGACGATGTCCTCGACGATGAGCACGTGCTTGCCCGAGATGTCGGTGTCGAGGTCCTTGAGGATCCGGACGACGCCGGAGCTCTTGGTGCCGGACCCGTAGGACGAGACGGCCATCCAGTCGACCGGCGCCGTGATCGGCAGGGCCCGCATGAGGTCGGCCATGACCATGACCGCACCCTTGAGGACGCCCACGAGGAGCAGGTCCTTGCCGGCGTACTCGGCGGCGATCTCCTCAGCGAGCTCGGCCAGCTTGGCCTGGATCTCGTCCTCGGTGATGAGGACCCGCTCGAGGTCTGCTCCCATGTGGGCAGCGTCCACGGTGCACTCTCCCTGTCGTGTCGACGGTCCGTCGTTGCGCCTAGTCAACCGGACGGGACGCCTCAGGGCACCACCGGGGGCGGGCCGGGTCTCGACCGGGAGACCCGCGGCTCGCACCGTCAGCCGAGCGCTCCTCGACGGTGAAGTCCTTCACTTCATCGTTGGGTGGAGGCCCCGCAACGGTGGAGGCTTGTCCCGCCCTGCCCGCGCGCCGACCTGAGCAGTAGGGGAGCTCAGGTCGGCGGGTCGAGGTCCCCGAGCACGGCCTCGGCCGCCGAGGTGCGGAAGTAGAGCAGCGAGCGCCCGTCACGCACGCACGTCACGAGCCCGACGTCCCGAAGCCACCGGAGCTGCTGGTTGGCTGCCGAGACGCTGATCCGGCGTCGGGCCGCCACCGTCGTGCTCGACATCGGCTCGCGCAGGTTCATGAGCAGGGTGGCCCGGGTGGCGCCGAGCAGCTGGACCGCTCGCTCGGGCGCGGGCTCGGGCAGCGCCAGGCGGCCTCGCCCCAGCGCCGGGTAGAGGATGTAGGGCTCGGCCTCGGCGTTGAACGGGTACGACGCGTGCGGCGTGAAGTGCGTCGGCACGAAGACGAGACCCCGGCCGCGCGCGTCGGCGACGAACTCCGGCCCGCTGGGGTTCCAGGCACGCAGCTCCGTCTCGCCCAGGGTGAGGGCCGGGGTGAGGTCCTCGAGCATGGGCCTCAGCCCCACCCGCGCGCTCGTCACCGCCCGCACCGTGATGTCACCGGCGAGGTTGCCGTGCAGCGGCGACCACCAGGGCCGGATGCAGGTCCGCCAGTACTCCTCCATCACCCCGACGATGCGGCGCAGGACCTGCGGGGTCGGCCCGACGAGCGCCTCGGGCCGTCCGTCGGGATAGAGGTCGTCGAGGTCCCGGTCGACGACGCGGAGCGGCAGGGCTGCCACCGTCCGCAGCTCGTCGGCGACGTCCGTGGTCCCCGAGACGGGTCTGGGGTTGAGGAACTCGGGGGTGGAGTAGTCCGGCGCCACGAGCGCGAGCAGCAGCTCGAGGTCCAGGCGCGCCAGCCGCGGCTCGATCGCCCGGCGCCAGGGCGACATGTAGGGGTACTTCTCGGGGCGCCACACCGCACGCAGCGACAGCGTCGTCTCGCTGAGGACCGAGATGCCGAACGTCGCGGTCGTGAGGTCGTGCTCGGTGATCCGGTAGCTCACCATGCCGATCCGCCCCCGTCCGAGCCCGACATCACCGCGACGCGCCCCTTCCGGCGCAGGACGCGCAGGTCGCCGGGTGCGTGGACCGGCCCCTGCCCGTGCCAGTCCGCGACCAGGGCGTCACAGGCATCCGTATGCCGTGCGCTCACCTGCCCGGCCGGCGCACCGGCCGCGACGAGGAGCCGGCGCCAGACCCTCGTCCGGACGGCCCGGGGCAGCCCGGCCAGCTGCGCCACGTCCCACGGCCCGGTCCCCAGCGTGGTGGCGGCGGCGTCGGCGAGCGCGTCGAGGTGGTCGGCGTCCTCGCGCAGCTGGTCGGCCGACCGCGCGAGGGCCGCAGCCACTCCCGGCCCGAGGTCGGCCTCGAGGTCGGCGACGGCCCGCCGGGCCCGAACCCGGGTGAAGTCGGTGTCCTCGTTCATCGGGTCGTCCCACCACGGGACGCCCTCGGCGATGCACGACTCGCGGCACTCGGCCCGGGTCACCCCGAGGAGGGGACGGCACAGCCGGTATCGGGCGCGGGTCCCACGCTCTGCGTGGACCGGCATACCGGCCAGGGAGCGGGCACCCGAGCCGCGGACGAGACCGAGGAGCACCTGCTCGGCCTGGTCGTCGAGGGTGTGCCCGAGCAGGACCGCCGCTGCACCGGCACGGGTGGCGACGGTCTCGAGAGCGGCGTGGCGGGCGTCGCGAGCGGCTGCCTCGAGCCCGGAACCGCTCTCCGACACCACGACTCGCTCGACGAGCACCGGGTCGAGGCCGAGGTCCCGCACCCACTCCGCCGCGCGTGACGCGGTCTCGTCGGACCCGAGCTGGAGTCCGTGGTCGACGACGACGGCACCGCCCGACCACGACGCGTGGCGCTGCTCGTGGGCGACGGCCTCGGCCAGCGCCATCGAGTCGCCTCCCCCGCTGCACGCGACGAGCACGACCGAGCCGGGCGGGAGGTCTGCGAGCGCCGAGCGGACGGCATACCGGATCTTCGCCGTCGACGGGTGCGGACCGCTCACGGGAGGTGCCGGCTCAGCCGTGGACGCGCGTGACCCAGGCGGCGGGGTCGGTGATCTCGCGGGGCTGCGGGAGCGTCTCGGGTGAGGTCCAGATCGCGTTGAAGCCCTCGACGCCGACGCGGTCCTGCACGCCACGGACGAACTTCGCGCCGTCCTTGTACTGGCGCATCTTGGCCTCGAGGCCGAGCAGGCGGCGCAGCAGCTTGTCGACCGCGCTGGCGCCCTTGCGGCGCTCGGTGAACTTCGACCTGATCTCGGCGACCGTGGGGATGTGGGCGGGGCCGACGTCGTCCATGACGACGTCCGCGTGTCCCTCGAGCAGCGACATCACCGCGGTGAGCTCCGCGAGCTTCTCGCGCTGCTCGGGTGTCATGACGAGCTCGGTGATCCCGCCGGACCCGCTGGAGAAGACCTCGGGCAGCTTCTCGCGCAGGGTCCGCGTGATCTCCTGGAGGCGGTCCTGGTCGGGCGCCATCTCGGTCGCGAGCGCGCGGGCCTCGGCCACCATGTGGTCGCGCAGCCACGGCACGGCCGTGAACTGCACCCGGTGCGTCTCCTCGTGCATGCACACCCATGCCCGGAAGTCGTCGGCGTCGACGTCGAGCTCCCGCTGGACCTGGACGAGGTTGGGGGCGACGAGCAGCAGCGCGGGGGTGCCGCCGGGCGCGAGGTCGTACTGGCCGAGCACCTTGCTCGACATGAAGGCGAGCAGCGCCCCGGCCTCGGCACCGGTGACCTTGCCGCCGATCGACGCGGCCAGGCCGCTCGGGGCGGCCTCGGGTCCGCGCTTGGACATGATCTGCTCGAACGCCGGGTTGAGCATCGCGCCCATCGAGTCGGCGTTCATCGCGATCCACGTCGGGCGGTCGATGACGAGCGCCTCGGGCGCGTCGTCCGGCGTGTGCAGCCGGGAGGTCTCCGCGACCGGGCCGTGGGCCTTGCTCGCGGCCTCGCGGATCGCACCGACCTCGGCGGCCGCCTCGTCCGCGGAGACGCTCGGACCGGCGGCGACCAGGGTGCGTCCCGTGGTCTTGGCGAACTCCCAGTCGACGTAGCTGTTGCTCACGTGCCCTCCTAGTGGCAACCGCACTGGGTCAGTGCGGTGACGAAGCGATCCAACGCCGCGCGTGCGCCCAGCGTTCCCGACGAGGCTGGCACACGATCGGTGAGGACGACGAAGACGAGCACGTGCCCGTCGGCGTCGACGGTGGTCCCGGCGAGGCTCGAGATGCCCTTGAGGGTGCCGGTCTTGGCCCTCGGTATGCCGGCCACGGCCTTGGTCTGCTTGCCCCTGTAGCGGTCGGAGAGGCTGCCGTTGAGCCCCGCCACGGGAAGGGTCGAGACGACCCGCAGGAACGCGGGGTCCTTGCCGGTGGTCGCGAGCGCGAGCACGTCGGCGATCGCCGTGGCGGTCGCCGTCTGCCCCGGAGAGAGCCCGCTCGTGTCGAGCAGGCGCAGGCCCTGGGTGGGCACTCCCGCCTCGGCGAGCGTCGTGACGACGAACTGCGGCGGGCCGAGCGGGGCGGCCGGGGACGCGCCCGCGGCGACCATGGCCTGGCGGACGAGGTTCTCGGTGAGCGCGTTGTCGCTGTGCTGCAGGGCGAAGGCGAGGTGCTCGGCGTAGGTCGCCGACTCCACCGCGCCGAGCTCGGTCGCGCCGGCCGGGGCCGGGGACCCGTGGCCGCGCAGGGGTGCCACCGTCGTCGCGTGACCACGCGCGGCGAGCGCCTTCGCGAGCGCGGCGGCGACGCCGGACTCGGGCACGGGTGGGGCGGCCTTGCCACCGCCGGCGCGCTGGGAGACGAGGTCGAGCATCGAGACGGATTGGGTGAAGCCCGCGGCGATGTCCTCCTTCTTCCACGTCGTGGGATAGCGCGGACCCGCCGCGTAGGTCGCGTCGACACGCAGCGTCACCGGCCCGGCGGCGCGGTCATCGAGCGACTGCGCGACCTCGTCGGCGAGGGTGGCGATGCCGGCGTGGCCCTCGACCGCGTGCGGGTCCGACGCACCGAGGCCGAGGAGGGTGTCGCCGCCGGCGACGAGGACGACCTCGTTCGGCGAGTCCCCGGTGACGACCCTGGTCGTCATGTGCGCGTCGAGGTCGACGTGGGACGTCACGGCGAAGGCGCTGAGGACCTTGAGGGTGGACGCGGGGGCGCGAGCGACGTTGGGCGAGACGGCATACAGCTCCTCGCCCGTCTGGCCGTCTCGGACGCTGATGCCGACGCTGGGACCCAGCCACGGGTCCTCGGCGATGGGCGACAGGGCCTTGGTGAGACCGGCCTTCGTCGGTGCGGCGCCGGAGGCCGACGTCGAAGGAGAGGGGGTCGCGGTGGTGGCGGCGGCGCTCGGCAGAGCGGCCCAGGTGGGTGAGGACGACGGCGAGCCGGTGGGGGTGGGCGGGTCCACGGGAGCGCCCTCGTAGGTGAGGATGCCGGGGGCGAGGTCGACCACGTCGGCGGCCGCATAGCCCGCGGTGCCGACGAGGAGGAGGGTGACCCCCGCCACTGCTGCCCGCCGCATCGGACCCCTTTCGTTGGTGTCCCCCCACTCATACGGGACACTGGTCCCCGAGCGTAGGTCATCCATACCCATCCGAAAGAAGGCCACCATCGTGGAGTTCGACGTCACCATCGAGATCCCCAAGGGACACCGCAACAAGTACGAGGTGGACCACGAGACCGGTCGCATCCGGCTCGATCGGATGCTGTTCACGTCGATGGCGTACCCCTCGGACTACGGCTACGTCGAGGACACGCTCGGTGAGGACAGCGACCCGCTGGACGCCCTCGTCCTGCTCGACGAGCCCACCTGGCCCGGCTGCCTCGTGCGGGCGCGTCCCATCGGCATGTTCCACATGCGCGACGAGGCCGGCGGCGACGACAAGATCCTCTGCATCCCCGCGGGCGACCCGCGCAAGGCGCACATCACCGAGCTCGAGCACATCAGCGAGTTCGACCGCCTCGAGATCCAGCACTTCTTCGAGACCTACAAGGACCTCGAGCCGGGCAAGTCGGTCGAGGGCGCGCACTGGGCCGGACGCGAGGACGCCGAGCGCTGCGTCACCGAGGCCATCGAGCGGGCGCGCGAGGCCGGGATGACCACGGCACGCTGGCGCATGCCGGCCGCCCAGGAGTCCGACGCCAGGGCTGCGTCCGCCGCCCGCACCGCCGAGGAGCACGCCCACGCGGCCGCCAAGGCCAAGGAAGAGCTGGCGACCAAGGACAAGCCGCTCAGCGACGCCTGACCCGCCGACCCCCGTTCGACTTATTGCGACTTTGCGCCCCTTCCGGGGTGGGGCGCCGCCCGCTCAGCTGCGCAAAGTCGCAATAAGTCGAGTTCGCTGGCGGCCGTCGGCGTCGAAGTTGCCCGGGTCGAGCCAGGCCTCGTGCCGGGCCCGCACCGCCGGCCACTCGTCGTCGGTCACCGAGTACCAGTCGGTGTCGCGGTTGCGGCCCTGGACGACCATGTGGTTGCGGAACCGCCCCTCGTGGGTGAACCCGAGGCGGGCCGCCGCTCGGCGCGAGGGCTCGTTGAGGCTGTCGCACTTCCACTCGAAGCGCCGGTAGCCGAGGTCGTCGAAGGCGTGCCGCATGAGCAGGTGGATCGCCTCGGTCGCGGCGCGCGTCCGTTGCAGGGAGCGTGCGTGGAGCACCCCCGCGACCTCGACCTGCCCGGTGCGCGGGTCGATACGCATGAAGGAGGCGACGCCGCTCGGGCGTCCGGCCCGCTCCCCCTCGAGCGGGACGAGGGTGAACGCGACCGTGTCCGGGTCGTCGACGGCCGCGGCGAGGTGCATCCACAGCCCGGCCAGGCTCGTGGGCCTCGGGATTGGCCGGTAGGTCCAGAGCGAGCCGTCGTCGGGACCGCACACTGCGTCGAAGAGGTCGGAGTAGTGCACCGAGTCCAGCGGGACGACCCGGACGTAGCGACCCTCCAGCGTGGTCGGCGCCGGGGCAGCCCGCGGCGCCCACATCGCCACCACGTCGCCGACCTGCTGACCGAACGCGTTCACCTCTGGCACGGGGCGAGGCTAGCCGAGCCCTCGTAGGCGCCGGGTGCAAGGTTTCATCTTCACGGCCCGGTGCGTTCACCGGGCACCGGTTGGCTGTGGAGGTCCGCCCCCACCCCGAGGAGAGCTTCGTGAAGAAGATCCCGTATGCCGTCCTGCCCGCCACCTCCCTCGCGCTCACTGCCGCCGTGCTCGCCCCGGTGGGCGCCGCCGCCGACCCTGCGCCGGCCCACAGGGACCGCTTCGCCGTCATCGGCGACGTCCCCTACGGCAGCGACCAGGTCGCCCGATTCCCCGCCTGGATCGGTGAGATCAACGCCGCCGACCCGGAGTTCACCGTGCACGTCGGAGACATCAAGAACGGCTCGAGCGTCTGCTCCGACGACTACATCACCGGCATTCGCACGGTCCTCGACACCGTCGAGAACCCGCTGGTCTTCACGCCCGGCGACAACGAGTGGACCGACTGCCACCGCCCCAGCAACGGCAGCTACGACCCGCTCGAGCGACTCCGGTTCCTGCGCGCCACCTTCTTCCCCGCCCCCGGCCGGACCCTCGGCGAGACGACCCGCAAGGTCGAGGCCGACACGGCGGCCGGCTACCCGGAGAACGTCCGGTGGCGGGAGGACCGAGTGTCGATGGCCGCGGTCCACGTCGTCGGCAGCAACGACGGCACCGCTGCGTGGACCGGGGCGACGGCGCCCAACGCCGCGCAGCTCGCCGAGCAGTCCGCCCGCATGGAGAGTGCCCTGTCGACGGTCCGCGAGGCCTTCGACGACGCGCGACGTCGTCAGGATCGTGCCGTCGCGATCTTCCTCCAGGCCGACATGTTCGACCCGACGTGGTCGCCGACCTTCGCGGACGTCTCGGCGTTCAAGCCTCTCGTGCAGCTGCTCATCGACGAGTCGAACGCCTTTGCCGGCGAGACCTACCTCTTCAACGGTGACAGTCACGCCTACAACGAGGACCAGCCCCTCGCGGCGGGCTCGACGTGGCTGTCGCTGTACGGCGTGCAGGGTTCCAGCGAGCTGCAGCGCGTGACCGTCGACGGTTCGGGCAACAACACGAACTGGCTCGAGGTGACCGTGGGA
The DNA here is from genome assembly GCF_044791685.1 of Knoellia locipacati. Taxonomy (GTDB): domain Bacteria; phylum Actinomycetota; class Actinomycetes; order Actinomycetales; family Dermatophilaceae; genus Knoellia; species Knoellia locipacati_A. The sequence continues at coordinate 2,414,970 of NZ_CP087730.1, read as the reverse complement.
CGCGACAAGGACGAGCCCGTCCTCAGCTGGGAGCGCGTTCCCTACGTCCACTGAGACCGAGGCGCCGCGCCTGACGGCGCTCGTGGCCGCGTAGCGGTGGGCGGACGGCATACCACGGCGTTTTCGGTATTCCGGCCCACGCAGAGCGTGGGACCCGCGCCCACGGTTCGCAGGACAACTCACCCGGGCGCGGCGTAGGTTCGCCGGGACCGAAGAGCCCGGGAGGTGTGGACGACGTGCGACGTGGAGTGCGTGCCGTGACGGCGCTGCTGAGCTGCGCCCTGCTCGCCGCCTGCGGGACCCGCGCCTCGTCCGACGGACTGTGGGCCGAGCCGCAGCTCGCCACCCCACCGCAGTACCGCATCGGCGACGGCGACCCTCGGGGCGCCTCCATCGTCCGGGCAGCCCGGGAGTGGGTCGACCTCGGCACCGTGCCGGGCGAGGGCACGCCATGGGAGTCGATGAGCCGGTGGGCGCTCATCGACCTGCACCAGGCGATGGGCGGCCTCGACTCCGGTCATGCTCCCGCCGCCGGCGCCGCCGACCGGTGGGACTACTTCTGGCCCAGGGACGGCGCCTTCATCGCGCTGGCCCTCGACCGGACCGGTCACACGCAGGAGGCCGCGGCGGTCATCGACTTCATCTCGCGCCTGCCGTTCGACACCCAGCAGGGGTTGGACGCGCGCTATCTCCTCAACGGCCAGCGCGTCGTCGTCGACCCGCGCGGACCGCAGTCGGACGGGTGCGGCTGGGTGCTCTGGGCGATCGGGTCCATGACCGACGAGGCACTGCCGAGGTCCGCGGACGCGCTGCGCACGAAGTGCGTCATGAACGTATTGCGGCTGACGTCGAGCGGGTGGCTGCTGCCGCCGCCGTCGCCGGACTACTGGGAGATCCCGGTCGGGCAGACGTCCCTCGGGACCGTCGCGCCGATGCTGGCGGGGCTGCGGGCGACCGCCGACCACGGCCCCGCCGCCGAGCGGTGGGTCGCGGGGCAGGCGGCCAAGCGGCTCGAGGAGCGCGTGCACGAGTCGATGGGCCCGGCGCTCGAGCGGTTCGGTGAGCGCGGCGGGCTTGATGCCGCCGTGGCGATGATGATGCCGCCGTTCGGGCCGGAGGACGGGCGGACGACGAAGCGGTGGCTGGCCTACCAGCGCGAGGCGATGCGGTCCTCCGGCGGGCTCGCCCCGGGTGCGGAGTGGAAGCAGGACGGCACCTCGTGGACGCCCGAGACCGCGCTCGTCGCCTACACCGCGGCGGCCTCGGGCCGCGAGAAGACCGCCGAGCGCTGGCTGACCTGGCTCGACGAGCACCGCACACCATGGGGCTCCCTCCCCGAGAAGGTCAACCGGTCGGGCAGCCCCGCTGGGCCCGCACCCCTGCTCTGGACGGCCGCCCTCGTGCTGCTCACCCTCGACGAGCTCGAGCCGCCCGCCTGACGTCGCGTACTCACGCGCGTTCTTGACGTCGTTGCTTGACTGGGGCGCATGAGCACCCCGGGCCGCGCCCCCGTCCCCGTCGAGCAGAGCTTCGTCGTCGGTGACGACGACACCGCCGCAGCCCTGGGCTCGGGCAGCCTGCCCGTCCTCGCGACGCCGCGGCTGCTCGCGTGGTGCGAGGCGGCGACGTGCGCGGCGCTCGAGCCCGTCCTCGGTGAGGGGCGGACGAGCGTCGGGACGCGGGTGGACCTCCAGCACTCCGGCGCGTCCCCGGTCGGCGCCGAGGTCATCGTCACGGCGGACCCGTCCTACAGCGACGGGCGGCTGCACCGGTTCAGGGTGAGCGGACGGCATACGGACGGCAAGGTCGTCGCCACGGGCGAGGTGACGCGCGTCGTCGTCGACGTCGAGCGCTTCCTCGGCCGGCTCTGATGCCCAGCCTCCGCCAGCACCTCAGGAACGCGGCCGGCTTCGCCCTGGTCTGGGTCGCGGCCAAGGCGGCGCACCGGGTGCGGTTCCGCACGACGGGTTCGGTGCCGCGCACCGGTCCGGTCATCGTCGTCGCGAACCACCTGACGACGACCGAACCGCTCGCCCTGGCGCGGGTGGCGATCGGGCACCGGCGCTTCCCGCACTTCCTCGCGATGCAGGAGGTGTTCGGCTGGCCGGGAGTCGGGGCGCTGGCGCGGGCGACGGGCCAGATCCCGGTGGCACGCGGGTCGGCGTCGGCCGCGGCGGCGCTGGACCTCGCCTCCGGGCACCTGTCGAGGGGACACCTCGTCGCCCTCTACCCCGAGGGGAGGCTCACGACCGAGCCCGACCAGATGCCCGGCCCGGCGCGCACGGGTGCCGCGCGGCTCGCGCTGCGCCACCCCGAGGCGCCGGTCATCCCGGTCGGCATGTGGGGGCCCAAGCAGGGCAGCGAGCACATCTGGCACCGGCACACGGCGTGCCTGTCGGTCGGGCCCGCGGTCGACCTGTCGGCGTGGGCGGGGCGCAGCGACGAGGCCGCGGCGCGCGAGGTCACCGACGTGCTCATGGACGCGATCCGGGAGCAGATCACCGTCGCCCAGGAGATGTGGCACGCCCGGTGAGCCGCGGACCACATCCATCCGGCCCTGTTCGCACGGGGTGCACGGGGCGCAGTGCCCCCCTTCGAGATGGTCATTCGCCAATCGACTTCCCGTGGTGCGCCAGTCCTACTCTGAACAGACGTTTGACAACGCGACCGAGGCTTCGGGAGGTGTCGACATGAGCAAGGGATGGCAGTGGTGACCACCCGAAGCTCTTTGGTGCGGCCGGCCTCCCGGCACGCCTGACGGAGCCGATGCCCATGCGACCCTGCCCCGCACCTGAGACCCCAGGTGCGGGGCCGTCTGCGTCGAGCCAGGTCGCCGGCCCGGTTGAGCACGACTCCCGAGCCGCCGGGGTCGCGCCCCTGCGACGGCCACCCGGTCAGGTGTCGCCCATGGGTAGCTCGGGCCCGATGAGCGCCACTGCCGAGCAGTGCCGGCACACCCTCACCACGTGCGACTCCTCAGAAGTCGTCACCTGCTCGTCCGTGACCCACTCGTGCTCGTCACACCTGTCGTCACCCTCGGCGATCCTCACGGTCCATCCTTACCGCACAACTGGCGTGAACGGTGGCATGGCGCCGACCGTCGCCGTCATTGGCTCAGTGCGAGGTCCATGCGTTCGAGTAGGGCCTCGAGGGCCTTCTCGAACTCTGCTTCGGTGTGGTCCTCGGACAGCCTCTCGCGCAGCCGGGCCACGGTGGGGTAGTCGGCCAGGTCCACCTCGACGTCGGCGTTGGGCACGTCGGCCTCGCCCTCGTTCAGGGGCTGCTCGACAGGCCCGGTGGCGGCTCCGAGGGTGGCGGACTCGAGCAGCAGGTGGCCGAGCAGGAAGCTGGTGAAGGAGCGATAGGCGGCCACGGCCTGGTCGTCGCTGAAGCCGCGCGAGGTCAGCCCGTCGAGGAACTCCTGGACGACGCGCAGGCTGCGCAGTGGTGGCCGCAGCCAAGGTGCAGCGGGGTGTCGCGTGGCGATCAGCGGGAAGGCGTTCGGGTGCTCGAGGGCCAGTCGGCGGACTTCGTGAGCCATCCACTGGAGGAAGGCCTGCCAGCCGTCCATCGGGTGCATCTGAGCACCGGGATCGACGCGCAGCTCGCCCACCAGCCGGTCCACGACGGCCTCGAGCAGGTCCTCTCGGCCGTTGACGTAGCGGTAGAGGGCCATGGCCTCGGCTCCGAGCTCTTGCCCGAGGCGTCGCATGGTCAGGGCTCCGGGGCCGGAGGCGTCGATGATCGCCACTGCCTGGTCGACGATGAGCGCTCGGTTCAGCCGACCCCACCGGCGTTCAGGGGTCCCTGTCACCGGGTCGGGGGTCTTCTGCACATCCATGTCTGCCTCCCTGACGCCGGACGACCAGCCTACGACGCCGCCTGAGCGGGCACCGGAAGGAGTTGGACATTGCCCTCGCGCTGGTGGCCTTTTCGCTGGTCAGGCGGGGTAACGTCGCGCAGGTCCCCAGAACATTTACGTTGTAAAGGAGTCGCTCGTATGACCGACGAACTCAGAGACGCCGCAGGTGACGCGCTGCGCACCATCGGTGTCTTCCTGCCCAAGCTGGTTGCCTTCCTCCTGATCCTGATCATCGGCATCCTCATCGCCAAGGCGCTCGGCAAGGCCATCGACAAGGTCCTCGAGCGGGTCGGTTTCGACCGCGCCGTCGAGCGAGGCGGGATCAAGAAGGCGCTGGCCCAGAGCAAGTACGACGCCTCCGACATCGTCGGCAAGCTCGTCTACTACACGCTGCTGCTGTTCGTGCTGCAGATGGCGTTCGGGGTCTTCGGCCCGAACCCGATCAGCGACCTGCTGACGAACGTCATCGCGTTCCTGCCCAAGGCCATCGTCGCGATCATCATCGTCGTGGTGGCCGCGGCCATCGCCACCGCTGTGCGTGAGCTGCTCGCCAACACCCTCGGTGGGCTGTCCTACGGCAAGACCCTCGCCAACATCGCCGCGTTCTTCATCCTCGGCCTTGGCATCATCGCGGCGCTGAACCAGGTCGGCATCGCCACCACGGTCACCCTGCCGGTCCTGGTTGCCGTGCTGGCCACCATCAGCGGCATTCTCATCGTCGGTGTCGGCGGCGGGCTCATCAAGCCCATGCAGACCCGCTGGGAGTCCTACCTCGTCAAGGCCGAGGAGGAGCTGCCGAAGGTCAGGGCCGAGGCCGAGAACACGCCCAGCATTCGTGCGCAGGCCGAGCAGGCCAAGCAGAAGTTCGACGCCGCCGGCCATCAGGACGAGCCGACCCGCGTGTACGACCAGGGCACGGTTCCGTCGCGGAGCGACTTCAACCAGCTCTGATCTCCTGTCCCACCCCGCATGACCGGACGGCCCCACCCGACACAACGGGTGGGGCCGTCCGACGTTCACGCCAGGTCATGAGTGGCCTCGAAGCTTCCCGGCCGACGCGGTTGGGCTCGTCGAGAACCGTCAGCTCGATGATCGGGTACCCGGGTCGATGAGCCGGTATGCCGGGGCCGAAGCGGAAGCGGGGGCGCGTCCCTTCCTGCGGGGCGGGGGCGGGGGCGGGCGACGGATGCCCTCACCGTTGGGCTGGCGATCGCACTGATGGCGTCATGACCCCAACGAGATGGGTCTGGGCGGCAGCCCTCGGCACGTCCACCACCTGACATCCTTGGCCGGTGTTCCTGCGTCGAATGGCCACCGGCTCGGCCCGCAAGCCTGTCTTCCGACATCCCGCCCAGGTGGTGGTGTCCGCGTTCGCGGGCGCGGGTGCGGTCGGCACCCTCCTGCTCATGCTGCCGCTGGCGCGCACCGGTGAGAGCGGCGCGCCCTTCGTCACTTCCCTCTTCACGGCCACCAGCGCGGTCTGTGTCACTGGCCTGACCGTGGTCGACACCGCCACCTACTGGACCGTGCCGGGGCAGGTGGTCATCCTCGCGCTCATCCAGGTCGGCGGCTTCGGCATCATGACGCTCGCCTCCCTCATCGCGCTCTTCCTGTCGCGGCGCATGGGACTGCGGACACGACTGACCGCCGCCGCCGAGACCAAGAGTGTCGGCCTGGGCGACGTGCGCCGAGTCCTGCGAGGCGTCTTCCTCATCACCCTGGTGGTCGAGACCACGATCGCGGTGGCGCTCACGCTGCGCTTTCGTGCGGAGTACGACGAGTCCTGGGGCACCGCGGCGTGGCACGGGGTCTTCCACGCCGTCTCCGCGTTCAACAACGCCGGCTTCGCACTGTTCAGCGACAACCTCATGGGCTTCCTGGGCGACGGCTTCGTGCTGATGCCGATCTCCGTGGCCATCATCATCGGAGGCCTGGGATTCCCGGTGCTCATGGAGCTGCTCCGCAGCCGGGAGCCGCGCATGTGGAGCCTCCACACCCGGCTCACCCTCCTCATGACGGGGATCCTGCTCCTCGGCGGCACCGCCTTCATCACCTTGGCCGAGTGGGGCAACCCCGGGACGCTCGGGCCCTTCGGCCCTCTGGGCAAGCTGCTCGGTGGCTGGTTCCACGCGGTGCAGCCACGCACCGCCGGCTTCAACGCCTGGGACTACGGCGCCGCCACGGACGAGACCCTGCTCGGAACCATCCTGCTGATGTTCATCGGTGGCGGCTCGGCCGGCACGGCCGGCGGCCTGAAGGTCACGACCTTCATCGTGCTGTTCTTTGTCATCGTGGCCGAGGTCCGCGGCGACGAGGACGTCATCGCGTTCGACCGACGGATCGAACACCGGGTCGTCCGGCAGGCCATCACCGTGGCGCTGCTCGGTGTCGCTGCCGTGGTCGGTGGCACGATGGTCCTGACCGAGCTCACCGACCTGCCATTCCGCGACGTCCTGTTCGAGACCACCTCCGCGTTCGCCACGGTCGGCCTCTCCACCGGCATCACTCCCAAGATCAACGACCCGGGACAGCTGGTCCTGGTCGCGCTGATGTTCCTCGGGCGCCTCGGACCGATCACGCTGGTCTCGGCACTCGCCCTGCGTGAGCGGAACCGCCGCTACCGCTACCCGGAAGGAGCCCCCCTCATTGGCTAAGAAGATCGCGCAGTCAGGCGGCGTCGTCGTCATCGGTCTCGGACGGTTTGGGAAGTCGCTGGCCGACGAGCTCGAACGCGACGACGTGCAGGTGCTCGCCATCGACCTCGACGCCAAGCGCGTCCAGGACCTTGCCGGTCGCTGGACCCACGTCGTCCAAGCCGACGCCACCGACCTGCAGGCGATGGAGCAGCTCGGCGTCGGTGACTTCTCCAAGGCCGTCATCGGCATCGGCAACAACCTCGAGGCCAGCGTCCTGACCGCGTTCGTGCTGCGCAAGCTGGGGGTCAACGACATCTGGGCCAAGGCGATCACCACCTCCCAGAGCGAGATCCTCACCCAGGTCGGTGTCGCGCACGTCGTCCGCCCGGAGCACGCCATGGGCAAGCGCGTCGCGCACCTCGTCCGCGGTCGGATGCAGGACTACATCGAGTTCGACGACGGGTACGCCATCGTCAAGACCGCTCCGCCGCGCAGCATCCTCGGACGCACCCTTGCCGAGGCCGGCATACGGCAGAAGTACGGCGTGACCATCGTCGGCATCAAGACCGTGGGCAAGGACTTCTCGTACGCCACGCCGGCCTCCGTGGTCAACGACGGCGACCTCATCATCGTCTCCGGGGCACGGCGCAAGGTCGAGTTCTTCTCCGACCAAGACTAGCGGGTCAGCGGCTGTCGTCCCCACACTGCCGTGCAGGATGACCCCCAGGGTCCGGTCCAGTCTCCGGGTTCACGCGGTGCCGCAGACCCGGTGGCTCTTCAGGGACGAAGGGCCCCGCTCGCATGCCGTCCTGTTGGCGCCGGGTCGATCATCTCGCCCCACGACACTCCGTGTCGGGATGCCTGGGACGGCTACGGGAGGTTGTCCACGGCGGTGGTGAGGAACGCATTCTGGTCCTCGGTCGTGAACGCAGGCTGCACTCCCTCGCCCATCACGATGTCGACCACCTGCAGGTTCATCAGGACCGGGCCCTGGCGCACCCACGAGGTGTGCAGCAGCCAGTACGCCCCGCCGCCGGCCTCCTCCACGGTGGTCACTTGCCCAAAGCGGTCCTCGCCCACATCCGGGATGGTCGTGGGTTCGGCCTTGCCGGGTCCCTCCTCGCCGGCTGGGATCTGCCCCTCGCAGGCGCGCACGCCGTCACGCAGCGCGTCGAAGGTCGTCTCGACCTCGGTGGGGTCCCCGGCCAAGAGGAACTCCTGGACGAAGATCATGTGGCCCACCCGATCACCGGTGGCCATGTCGATGGGGTCGTTCTCGGACTGGTCGAGCTGCCGGAAGGCCTGCCACGGCCACGACGTCGACGTCGGCCGCCGAGGCCTCGTCGAGTGCGTCCTCCTCATCGTCGGCATCGGTGGCTACTGCGTCCACCGCTTGGGCCGCAGGGCGCTCCGCAAGGCCCACTGAACGACGGCATGCGAACGCCACACCCTCGGGGGCCGCCGCCCGCGTAGAATAGTTCCGGAAGACACGGGGGAGGTGTTAGGCATGAACCGAGGCTGGCAGTGGTGACGCGGTCGAGGCAGGTCAAGAGGCGGCCTGCAACGACAACCCTGCGGCCACGGCGCCCGACCTACCCTGGCCCTGCACACGAGTGCCCCGCTCTCCTTCGGGAGGGCGGGGCGTTTCCTCGTTCACGGGCGCCTGTGGACAGGGCCCTGAACACGGTCGCCGGTGGTAGGTACGGTCGAGTCGAGCGTCACACGCTGCGACGCCAACCCAGACAGACAGGGGATTTAGATGGCCGTCAAGGTTCGGATTCGGGGTGAGTGGATCCAGCACGGCGAAGGAGAAGCGATCGACGTGGTGGATGGCCACCTTCACGTCAGCAAGGGCGCGATAAGGGTAGGCACGGGGAAGGTCATTGCCACCTACGCACCGACGATATGGACGCGGGCCGAGGTCCTTCCGGCCCAGAAGAGCTCGGCGGACGCGCAGACCTCAGTCTCGGGTTGACCCGCCCTTCGTGCCGACTGCCGTGAGCGGACGCCCCCACCACTTCGGAGGTGGGGGCGTTCGGTTCGGCCGTCACGGCCGACCGGTGAGCGCCCCCTCCTCATCCAGCTTCCGGAAGCGCTCCCACGCCTCGACCACTGCGCGGAGGTCGGGCACAAGCCCGCGCTCGTATCGAACCTGAATGCTCATCTGATGTAGCTGGTCGTAGGCCCCGATGGAACCGGGGTACAGGATCTGGACGATCTCATTCACACCGAACTCGAAGAACTGGTTACGCGATCGGCGTCCGTGGTGGCGGGTGGCGTGACGATCCTCAGGCCGGAGGTCAACGTGTCGAGCGGCGCAGCCAGCCGCTGAGTCGAACGTGGGGTCCTCGAGGAGGGCGGCGCGCATGCGCTGGTATGCCGCGTAGAAGAACATCACCGCGGCCCACTCGTCGCCGGCTGCTGCCATCGCTTACCGACATGTGCATGTCGCTCGGATCGTGCTCGGTGCTCAGACGGCGAGAGTCGCCGCCCCATTAGGCGCTGACGCAGAGCAGCCTGGCGTCGGCGACGCTCCGATCGTCCCCTGTGCTCGAGTACACCCTCGCCGACTTCGCCCCTGAGACCGACGGCGACGAGGTCGAGTGGGCCAAGGCCCTCGACGAGCAGGGCTGGCGGACATGACACGACACCGGTGTGTGGCAGGACGTCAACGGGCGGCGTGTGAAGCGGTGGAGCCTGCGCCGGCGGAAGCCTGCGAGGTGCACCTGGAGGCGTGACGTAGCCGGCGAACCCACACCCACCGACGGAGCGGTCGCGCTCGGCGCTACCGAGGTCTACCGTCAGGGTTGGGGTGTCGTCCTGGTGTCTGTTCGAGACCAAGCGGCTCCGTTCGACCCTGGGCAACGCCGCCCCGGGGACACGTGTAGGAGCGCCGTGATCGAAGCCCAAGGGCGCAACTGTGTTGTGTCGCTCGAGCGGGGCAGCGTCTCGATCGTCAAGCTTTCCCACTCCGTCCGTGGACGGCCGGCTGCGGGTGAGTCGGTTCGGGTGCTCCCAGCGGCCGCCATCGCGGGGATCGAGCTCACGCCGCCCGGGCTCGTGCGGCGCGGCACGCTGGTGTTAACGATCTCGGAGTCACACCCGGTGGGCAACCCCACGGAGACCTTTCAGTTCTCGAGGCAGCAGCATCGTGAGTTTTTGGTCTTGGTCCGGGCGCTGCGCTCGCCGATCCTGGCCCCGTGAAGTGGGCGCGTGCCGTCTCGGCCAGGGCTAGTCTGAGTCGGCGGCCCCCGCCAAGCAGCCGCCCTGCCGGCGGGGGTCGCACTACGTCTACGTGCCGGGGGCAGGCGTCGAGTTGTCCCCACCAAACCGCTGACGGGCGTGGGGTGCGGAGTTAGCCTGTGCCGAGCGGCCCCCGCCTGGCGTCGCGTCCCTCCCCCTGCAGGCGGGGGCCCGCGCCTTGCGGCTCCAGCCCGTTCAGGTGTCGCCGATGGGCAGCTCGGGTCCGATCAGCGCCACGGCCGAGCAGTGCCGGCACACCCTCACGACGTGCGACTCGTCGGAGGTCGTGATCTGCGCGTCGCTGACCCACTCGTGCTCGGCGCATGCGTCGGGACCCTCGGCGACCCTCATCTGTCCATCCTTGCAGGTCAGCGGACTGGCTGTCTCGACGAACACAGGGCGATGGACGGGCATCCGGCCCGAAAGCAGGCGCAGACCAACTCGTTGATGGCACTATCTGGCGATGGGGATCAGGTGGGGAATGTGTGCCATGGCGATGGTCGCGTCGCTGACTGCGTGCGGCTCGGACCCGGACACGACCTCGCCAGCGGCCTCATCCGCCGCGGCGACAGCCACGCAGCCCCCCACTCCGAGCGCGGCCACGCCCGAAGAGGTCGCGGTCGTCATCGCCGGACACCAGGACGACTGGCGATCAGTCATCGACGAGGCCGGCGAGTGCCGCATGCGTTGGGTGCTCAAGCAGGACGATCCCGCCGAGTCCGCCCGACGCATCTCCTGCTACATGCCGGGGCAGACCGCGGGCATCACCGCCCAGCTCGCCATGCGCGACCTCGGTGAGCTCACGGTCCCGACGTCGATGACCGGACTCGTCGAGACGACAACCGCGGCGCTACAACAGGTGGCCGACGTCGACCTCGAGGCGGTGTGCGGCGCCGACAGCGAACCGGCCGACTCCCCTGAGTGCAGCGAGGCGCTCGGTCAGCGCATGTGGGCGTACCACTCGCTCGAGAAGGCCCTCGACATGTGGAGCCCGTACCTCTGAGCCGAGACCCGACCAAGGGTCAGCGCGCGTAGAGGTCGCGCAGCTCGGCCCGATCGTGCTCGGTGACGCCGGCCGCGCCGGAGTCGCCGCCCTGCATCCAGTACATGAGCGAGTCGCTGTGCCCGTTGTCGTGGTGCAGGCCGAAGCAGTGGCCGAGCTCGTGCAGCATGACGACGTCGGACGGGTTCTCCACCGTGAGCATGCACCCGCCGATCCGGTCACCATCCATCGAGCGGGTCGCCTCACCCGCAACGAGGTCGGCATGGCTCACTGCGCTCACGGTGATGTCGGCGTCGGCCGCATACTCCACTGCGAAGGGAGCGTCCCACTGGCGCGCCAGCTCGACCGCGCGCTCGTCGTCGACGGTTACGACGAGCTGCTGCCAGGTCGGCTTGACCGGCTTCGCGTTGGCCCGCTCGTGCATCGTCCACGGGAGTGTCGCCATCGTCGCCAGGAACGCCACGAATAGCAGCCCCCAGAGGCGCTTAGAGTGGACTCTGGAGTGTACTGACGCCAGAAACACGAACGGCTCCCCACCTGTTTACGCAGGTGGGGAGCCGTTTTCTCGTGAGCCGCTTGTCGGAATCGAACCGACGACCTATTCATTACGAGTGAATCGCTCTGGCCGACTGAGCTAAAGCGGCGTGGTGCTGGCCCGAGGGTCGAGCACGCCGAACGAGTATACGAACAACCCCCGCCCATCGCGAAACCGGCCACCGCAGACCCTCGCCGCGGCCCCCGGACCGGCCCGACGGACATGCAGAACCCACCACCGGGACCGACCCACCAAGCCCGCGCGAGCACGGACGGGGGCGGACGGCATACCCACTGCATGTCCGGAGGGCCCCGCCCAGCTGAGCCGGGTCAGCAGCGCAGGCCGTCCTGCGGCACCGTCCCCTTGACGAAGAACGCGTCGATCGGCTTGTCGACGCAGTCGTTGGACCGCGTGTATGCCGTGTGCCCGTCGCCGTCGTAGGTGATGAGTGACGACTTCGCGAGCTGGTCGTGGAGGCGCACCGACCACTCGTAGGGCGTCGCCGGGTCGCGAGTCGTGCCGACGACGACGATGGGCGGCGCACCCTCGGCCGAGACCTTCTTCGGCGGCTCGGACGAGCGCTCGGTCTCCACCGGCCACGACCCGCACATGAGCGAGGACCACATGAGGAACGGGCCCCACGTCGGAGCCTTCGACCTCGCCGCCTCTGCCGCCGCCGCGTGCTCCTCGACCGAGTCCGTCTCGGGCTTGTCGAGGCAGTTGACGGCGTAGATGACCTCCATGATGTTGCCGCTGTAACCGCCCCCGGGCTGGCGGTCGGCATAGGTGTTGGCGAGCCCCATGAGCTCGGCGCCGTTGCCGTCGAGCGCGTCTCGCATGGCCTCGACGAGGCCGTCCCACATGCCCTCGTCGTACATCGCGGCGGCGATCCCGGTCGAGGCCCAGCCCTCGGTGAGCTGGGTGACGGCGGGGTCGCCGGTCTCCGGCAGGGGTTGGTCGTCGACCCGGGCGAGGAAGTCGCGGATCCCCTGCATGACCTCGTCCACCGACCCACCGAGCGGGCACTCGCCCTTGTCGAGGCAGAACTGCGCCCAGGCGCGGGTCGCGGTCTCGAAGCCCTTGGCCTGGCCGAGGTTGACCTCCTGCGCGGTGAGGTCAGGCGCCACGACCCCGTCGAGGACGAAGCGGCCGACGAGCTGCGGGAACAGGTCGGCATAGGTCGCACCGAGGTAGGTGCCGTAGGACTTGCCGAGGTAGTGCAGCTTCTCCTCGCCGAGGGCCGCACGCAGCACGTCCATGTCCTTGGCGGCGTCGACGGTCGACACGTGCCCGAGCAGGGGACCGGCGTTGGCGCCGCACTTCTGAGCGAAGCCCTCGGCGTTCGCGGCGAACTTCTCCTCCTCGCCGGCGTCGTCCGGCGTGGGGTCGAAACCGAGGAACGCGTCGAGCTCGGAGTCGCTCACGCAGTCGATGGGCGCGGACCGCCCGACGCCACGCGGGTCGAACCCGACGATGTCGAACCGCTGGCGCACGGCCGATCCCACGATGAAGTCGGCGGCCTGCGCGTAGTCCACGCCGGACCCGCCCGGCCCGCCCGGGTTGACGACGAGCGAGCCGATCCGCTGCGACCCGCGTCGGGCCGGGACCTTGAGGACGGCGACCTCGATGGTGTCGCCGTCGGGCTCGGCGTAGCTCTGCGGCACGCTGAGCCGCGCGCACTGACCACCCCCACAGTCCTCCCACTCGAGCTGCTGCTCGTAGAAGGAGTCGAGGCCGGCCATGCCCTCCGGCGGCTCCTGCGGCGACCACGAGGGGGCCGGCGCGCCACGGTCGAAGAGGTCACCGACGGTCGCGCAGCCCGACGCGACCAGGGCGACCGAGACGAGGGCGGCGGTGAGAGGCAGGCGACGCATGGCGTCGACCCTACGGGTCGAACCTTGGGTATGCCGGCCCACGCAGAGCGTGGGACCCGCTGCCCGGCCGGTGATCGCGGCCAGCCAGCGGGTCCCCGCGAGAGGGCTGCTCAGCGTGGCAGGCGGAGGTCGAGCGCCATCGCCTCGAGGGCGAGCAGCGGCTGGACGTTGGCGGAGATCCGCTCCCGCGCGGTGCCGATCGCGTCCATCGCGATGAGAACCCGCTCGGACGAGAGGACCTGTGCGACCTGCTGCACGGTCTGGCGGGCGTCCTCGTTGATGAGGGCGGTCGGGGCGCCGGTCTGGAGGACGAGCGCGTCGCGGTAGACCGAGAGCAGGTCGACGAGCGCCCGGTCGACCATGTCGCGCGAGAAGCGTGTGGCCCGGGCCTTCTGGTCCTTCTCGAGCGAGGAGAGCTGCGAGCGGATGTGCGGCGGCTGGGTGCGCGCCGACGGGTCGGCGCCCAGCACCTCCATGAGCCGGGCCTTCTCGGCGGCGTCGCGCTCGGCCGAGGACGCCTGCGACTCCTCGGTCGCGATCGTCGACAGGTCGGACGCCGCGTCGATGGCGTCTCCGACGGTGCGGATCTTGGAGGCGAGCGAGATCACGTCGTGGCGGCGGATGCGGGCGTGCTCGTCGCGCGCCAGCCGACGCGCGAGACCGACGTGGGACTGCGCCGCGCGGGCGGCATACATCGCCATGGGCGGGTCCACGCCGTCCCGGCGGACGAGGAGGTCGGCCACCGCCTCGACCGACGGGGTGCGCAGGCGCACGTGCCGCGAGCGCGAGCGGATCGTGATGATGACGTCCTCGACCGAGGGCGCGCAGAGCATCCAGACGGTGCGCGGGGTCGGCTCCTCGAGGGCCTTGAGCAGCGCGTCGGCCGCCCGCTCGGTGAGGCGGTCGGCATCCTCGACGATGATGACCCGCCACATCCCGACGGAGGGGCGGTGGGCGGCCAGCGCCACGAGGTCGCGGGCCTGCTCGACCTTGATCGAGAGGCCCTCGGTGGCGATGACGTCGACGTCGGCGTGGGTGCCGTCGGACGCGGTGCGGCACTCGCGGCACTGCCCGCACCCGTTCGAGGGGCACTGGAGCGCTGCGGCGAATGCCCGAGCCGCCACGGAGCGACCCGAGCCGGGCGGGCCGGTGAACAGCCACGCGTGGGTCATCGCCGCCGGCTCGGTGACCGCCCGCGACAGGGTCTCGACCGCGGGCTCCTGGCCGATGACGTCGCGCCAGACGCTCACGGTGCACCGCCGTCGCGACCGCCGTCGCGGCCGCCGTCGAGACCGCTGGCGAGCAGCCCGGACGACTCGAGGCGGCCCATGACGGCCGCATGGATCTCGTCGGGCGGGAGCGTGCCGTCGACGACGAGGTAGCGCTCGGGCGCACCCTGGGCCATGGCGAGGAAGTGGTGGCGGATCGCGTCGTGGAAGGTGTCGGCCTCGGCCTCGAGCCGGTCGTGGACCTCGCCGCGACGGGTGCGTCCCTCCTCCGCCGAGATGTCGACGATGACGGTGAGGTCGGGCACGAGCGAGTCGACCGCCCACATCTGGAGGTCGTGGACCTCGACCGCGCCGAGGTCTCGCCCGGCGCCCTGGTAGGCGACCGACGAGTCGGTGTAGCGGTCGGTGACGACGACGGCGCCCCGGTCCATCGCCGGTCGGATGAGCTGGTCGACGTGGTGCGCCTTGTCGGCCGCGAACAGCAGGGCCTCGGCGCGCGGCGAGACGTGGTTGCCGTGCAGGACGAGGTCGCGGATCTCGGCCCCGAGCTCGGTCCCGCCGGGCTGGCGCGTCACGACGACCTCACGCCCCAGCGACTCCAGCGCTGCAGCGAGCAGACGCACCTGCGTCGACTTGCCCGCGCCGTCGCCACCCTCGAAGGCGATGAAGAGTCCCTGTGCGCTCACGCGCTGAGCCTAGGCGAGCGCGAGGACACCCTCGCCCCGTGTGCCTGAGAGCACGCTCCGGCGTGGTCTCAGGCACACGCGGCGGTCGGTGGGAAGGCCGAGCTCGGGCTCAGGCGTGGCGGTCGGCGTTGGCGTGGATCGCGTCTCGGACGTACTGCGCGAGCCCGGGCGCGATGGCTTCGTACGTCTTCATGAACCGCGGGTCCGCGACGTACATGTCACCGAGGCCCCGGTGGAAGTCGTGGTCGAGGTCGTAGAACCACGTGTGGATCTGCATCCGCGCGGCCTCCGCGGCGTCCATCGCCTCGGTCGAGGTCGCCGGCAGGCCGGCCTCGAAGGCGGCGACGAACTGCGAGTTCACCGCGTCGCCCTCGGCCCTGATCCGCTCCCAGTCGGACTTCGTGTAGCCCTGCGTCCGGCGCGAGGACTGCTTCCACGCGTCGGTCTCGCCCCAGCGCTCCTGCGCCTCGGCCTGGTACTCGTCCTTGAACCCGTCGCCGAAGATCTCCTTGAGGTCCTCGTGGGTGGCCGGCTGCTCGTTCATCTCTCGCTCCATCGCTGCGTCGATCGCGTCGACGAGCCCCCTGAGCTCGTCGACCTTGTCCGTGACCGCCTCGCGCTGACGCCGGAGGTGCTCGAGCGTCGAGCCCTCGCCGCGC
Source organism: Knoellia locipacati (assembly GCF_044791685.1). Classification (GTDB taxonomy): domain Bacteria; phylum Actinomycetota; class Actinomycetes; order Actinomycetales; family Dermatophilaceae; genus Knoellia; species Knoellia locipacati_A. Next base: position 2,399,243 of record NZ_CP087730.1, on the reverse strand, counting down.
AGCAGGGCCGCCACCTCGTCGAGGGGCAGGTCGAGCCGCCGGTAGGTGACGATCGTCGCCAGCCGGTCGAGGTCGTCGGCGGTGTAGAGGCGGTAGCCGGCGGGCGAGCGCTCCGACGGGCTGAGCAGCCCGACCTCGTCGTAGTGGTGCAGCGTGCGCACCGTGACGCCGAAGGTCTGGGCCACCTGTCCCACCGTGAGCAGCTCGTCCACCGTCACAGTCTCTCGTGTCGTGGTCATGGGACCACCGTCGTGGCTCACGTCGCGTGAGGGTCAAGTCCCTTCACAGCCCGCGTATGCCGTCCGCCCACCGTCCGCTCGCCACGCGCCTGCGCGCTCCCATTGCGTCAGCGCCAACGGTCGCCAGAACGACCATTGGCGCTGACGTCAAGGAGCTGTCAGCCCCTGAGCTCGCGCCGACGCTCCAGGCCGTCGAGCGTGACGTCGAGCCCGAACTCGAACTCGGTCTGGTCGTCGCACCACCCGAGCGTCTGCTCCGGCCCGTCGGTGTGGGCGACGTCGGCGAGCATCGCCATGAGGTTCGGCACGACCTGGGCCATCTGGGCGAGCACCTCCTCGGACGTGTCCTCGCCGTCGCCCGGGTCGAAGAGCTCCTGGGTGAAGCCGATGACCCGGCTGCCCAGGGCGTGCAGCGCGTGGTGGGTGAGGTCGTGCCCGAACCCGCCGGCCATGAGGATCGCGACGACGCCGTCGAAGTAGCGCACGACCTCGAGGCTCATCTCCGTCCGGCTCTCGAGGACCGACGGCATCCACGGGTGCCGGAGCATGACGACCCGCGCCGCGAGCGCCCTGGCCCGCAGCGCCGCCCGCCAGTCCTTCGCGGGGTCGGGCGCACCGGCCGCCTCGTGGGCCGCGATCTCGGCGTTGAGCTCGGCGCCGACGTGCTCGACCATGGCGTCGAGCAGGGCCTCCTTGCCCGAGACGTGGTGGTAGAGCGACATGGCCTCGACGCCGAGGTCGGTCCCGAGCCGGCGCATCGAGACCGCGTCCAGCCCCGAGGTGTCCGCGAGCCTGACGGCGGCCTCGAGCACCCGCTCGCGGCTCAGCGGCCGGCGGGTCGGGCGTCGCGCGGTGTGGGTCACGGGTCCTCCTGTCGTGCGCATCGTCTCCACATGGGCCATTGACGAACTTACGCCGTAAGCCCTACCTTACACCGTAAGTGGACGCGCGAATCCGCCGTCACCCCAACAGGAGGTCGCCATGACCGAGCCGACGCAGTCCCCCACCGCACCGCCCACGCACCTGGCGCCTCCCGCGACGATGCGCAGCGCGTTCCACGAGCGGTACGGCGCTCCGGAGGAGGTCGTGTCCGTCCGCACCGTCCCCACCCCGCAGCCCGCGGCAGGCGAGGTCCTCGTCCGGGTCCGTGCGGCCTCGGTCAACGCCCTCGACTGGCACTACGTCACCGGGCTGCCGATGTTCGCCCGCCCGTCTCTTGGCCTGCGTCGCCCCAACCGCCAGGTCCCCGGCGCCGACGCCTCGGGCGAGGTCGTCGCGGTCGGTGACGGCGTCACGCGTCACCGCATCGGCGACCGGGTGTTCGGCGAGATCGACGGTGGCGGGTTCGCCGAGTACGCCCTCGCCCCCGAGGACTGGTGGCTCCCCCTGCCCGACGGCGTCCCCCACGAGCAGGCCACCACCCTCGGCGTGGCCGCCGAAACCGCGCTCCAGGGACTGCGCGACTGGGGCGGCCTCCGCGAGGGACACCGGGTCCTCGTCGCCGGGGCCTCGGGAGGCGTCGGCAGCTTCGCCGTGCCCCTGGCCAGGCTCCTCGGCGCCTCCCACGTCACCGCCGTCTGCAGCACCCGCAACGTCGAGGCTGCCCGGGCCCGGGGCGCCGACCGCGTCGTCGACTACACCCGCGAGGACGTCCGGGACCTCGGCGAGCGGTTCGACGTGTTCTTCGACAACGCGGGCACGCTCAGCCTGCGCGACTGCCGCCGGCTCCTCGTCGAGGACGGGACCTACGTGTCGGTGACCTCGCCGAAGACGACATGGGTCAAGCCACTCCCCCGGATGCTGGCGGTCCCGCTGGTCTTCGCCTTCACCCGTCAGAAGGCCCCCGCCTTCCGGGTCGCCTCCCGCAGCACGAGCGACCAGGCCTGGCTCATGGATCAGGTCGTGGCAGGCCGGCTGGAGCCGCTCATCGAGCAGCGCTGGTCGCTCGAGGACGCACCCGATGTGCTCCGGCGGCAGGGCGAGTTCCACGCGCAGGGCAAGTCCGTCATCGTCCCCTGACCCCGCCCGGGCCACACGAGGTCGTATGCCGGCCCACGCAGAGCGTGGGACCCGCGCTCCCGTCCCATGGTCAACCCCGTGCTGTGGTGGGAAGGTGGGCCATGGGCTTCCTCAGCACGCTGACCGGATCCTTCTCCACGCCCGCCGACGACAACCCGACGGTCGCGATGATGGAGGCGGCCTACGCGGCGGCCGGCCTCGACGCCCGCTACGTCAACGTCGACGTCTCGTCGGCAGACCTCTCCGACGCGATCCTCGGCGCCAAGGCCATGGGGTGGGTCGGCTTCAACTGCTCGATGCCGCACAAGGTCGCCGTCATCGACCACCTCGACGGGCTCGGCGAGTCGGCCGAGCTCATCGGCGCGGTCAACTGCGTCGTCGCCCGTGACGGCGACCTCATCGGCGAGAACACCGACGGTCGCGGCTTCGTCGAGGCGCTGCGCGAGCTGCGCCACCCGGCCGGGACCCACATCGTCGTCCTCGGCGCGGGTGGGGCCGGTCGCGCCATCGCCGTCGAGTCGGCCCTCGCCGGCGCAGCAAGGATCACCGTGGTCAACCGCAACACCGCTCGGGGCGAGTCGCTCGCTGCGCTCGTCTCAGAACGCACCGGTGCCGACGCGGACTTCGTCCCCTGGACCAGCACGTATGCCGTCCCCGACAGTGCCGATGTCGTCGTCAACGCCACCTCGGTCGGCCTCGGCGACGGCGACGCGCAGGTCGACGTGGACCTCGAGACCCTCCGGCCCGAGCTGCTCGTGGCCGACGTGATCCCCAACCCGCCGAGGACGGCATACCTGCGCGCGGCAGCGCAGCGGGAGGCGCAGACGCTCGACGGACTCGGCATGCTCGTGGCCCAGGGCGCGGTCGCGATCGAGCTGTGGCACGGCGTCAGCCCGGACCGCGAGGTCATGCGGGCGAGGCTGTCCGAGGTGCTGGGTCTGGATTCGGCGATCTGAGCGGAGCCTGTACCGTCACTCACGTCTCCTCGTCGGAGCAGCGACGAATCCGCTGCACGAGGTGACGGACAAGGATCGATGCCGCATGAGCCCCACCGCCAAGGCACCGACGGGCCGCAAGCTCGTCATCGTCGAGTCGCCCGCGAAGGCCAAGACCATCGCCGGATACCTCGGCCCGGACTGGGACGTCGAGGCGTCCGTCGGCCACATCCGCGACATCCCCACCCCGTCGGAGATGCCCCCCGACATCAAGAAGGGCCCCTTCGGTCGCTTCGGTGTCGACGTCGACAACGACTTCGAGCCCTACTACGTCGTCGACGCCGACAAGAAGAAGAAGGTGTCCGAGCTCAAGCGGCTCCTCAAGGGCGCCGACGAGCTCTACCTCGCCACGGATGAGGACCGCGAGGGCGAGGCGATCGCCTGGCACCTCCTCGAGACCCTCCAGCCCAAGGTCCCCGTCAAGCGGATGGTGTTCCACGAGATCACCAAGGAGGCCATCCAGCGCGCCGCGGCCAACACCCGCGACCTCGACACCGCCCTCGTCGACGCGCAGGAGACCCGCCGCATCCTCGACCGCCTCTACGGCTACGAGATCTCGCCCGTCCTGTGGCGCAAGGTCAAGGCCGGGCTCTCCGCCGGCCGCGTGCAGTCGGTCGCGACCCGCATGGTCGTCGAGCGCGAGCGCGAGCGGATGGCGTTCCGGTCGGCGAACTACTGGGACGTCGAGGGTGAGTTCACGCCCGACGCCGAGTCCTCCGCGTTCACCGCCCGCCTGTCCTCCGTCGACGGCCGCCGCGTCGCCACGGGCCGCGACTTCGGTGACGACGGCCGCCTCAAGGGTGACGTCGCGCACCTCGACGAGACCGCCGCCACCGGCATCGCCACCGCCGTGCTGACCGCCGACGTGTCGGTCGTCTCGGTCGCCGAGAAGCCGTACACGCGCCGACCGAGCGCGCCGTTCACGACCTCGACCCTGCAGCAGGAGGCGTCGCGCAAGCTGCGCCTCTCCTCGAAGAACGCGATGCGCGTGGCGCAGCGGCTCTACGAGAACGGCTACATCACCTACATGCGTACCGACTCGACGGCCCTGTCGCAGTCGGCGCTCACCGCAGCCCGCCAGCAGGCGCGCGACCTCTACGGCGGCGACTACGTCCCCGACGCCCCGCGCAACTACGCCAAGAAGGTCAAGAACGCGCAGGAGGCGCACGAGGCCATCCGCCCCGCCGGCGACCGCTTCCGCACCCCGGCCCAGGTCGCCGGTGAGCTGCGCGGCGACGAGTTCGCCCTCTACGAGCTCATCTGGAAGCGCACCATCGCCTCGCAGATGGCCGACGCCCGCGGGTCGACCGCCACGGTCAAGCTTGGCGCCAGCCTCGACACCGACGCACCGGCCGAGCGCATCGAGTTCAGCGCGAGCGGCACGGTCATCACGTTCCGCGGCTTCCTCGCGGCATACGAGGAGGGCCGGGACGAGCAGCGCAACGCGACCGCCGACGAGGAGCGCCGCCTCCCCCGCCTGGGCGAGGGCACGGCCCTCAAGGTCATCCGTGCCGAGGCCGACGGGCACGACACCTCGCCGCCGGCTCGCTACACCGAGGCCACGCTCGTCAAGGCCATGGAGGAGAAGGGGATCGGTCGCCCGTCGACCTACGCCTCGACCATCGGCACGATCCAGGACCGCGGCTACGTCTCGAACCGCGGCAACGCACTCGTGCCGTCGTGGCTGGCGTTCGCGGTGACCCGCCTCATGGAGGTGCACTTCACCCGGCTCGTCGACTACGACTTCACGGCCTCGATGGAGGAGGACCTCGACGAGATCGCCGGTGGCAACGCCCAGCGCGCCACGTGGCTCAAGCGCTTCTACTTCGGTGACGAGGCGAGCTCGAGCGAGGGGCTGCGCGACCTCGTCGCCGACCTTGGCGACATCGACGCCCGCGGCATCTCGACGATCGAGATCGGCGACGGGATCGTCGTGCGCGTGGGCCGCTACGGCCCGTACGTCGAGGAGGTCGCGCCCGCCGGTGTCGACCCCGTGACCGGCGAGGTCACCGAGTCGTATGCCGGTGAGTCCGGTTCCGAGGACGGCGCTGCGGCCACTCCCCGGCGCGCGACGATCAACGACGACATCGCCCCCGACGAGATGACGCCCGAGAAGGCACGCGAGCTGCTCGCGACCGCCGCCGACGACGGGCGCGTCCTCGGCCAGGACCCGGAGAACGGACGCGACATCGTGGCCAAGGCCGGGCGCTACGGGCCGTACGTCACCGAGGTGCTGGACGAGGACACCGCGGCACTCAAGGGCAAGGCGAAGGTGAAGCCACGCACCGCGTCGCTCTTCGCCGACATGGACATCGCCACCATCGAGCTCGACACCGCCCTCAGGCTGCTGTCGCTGCCGCGCGTCGTGGGCGTCGTCAGCGAGACCGTGACCGGCGAGGACGGCAAGGAGACGACGAAGCAGGTCGAGATCACCGCCCAGAACGGGCGCTACGGTCCCTACCTCAAGAAGGGCACCGACTCGCGCTCGCTCGAGTCCGAGCAGCAGCTCTTCGAGATCACGCTGGAGCAGGCCGAGGCGATCTACGCCCAGCCCAAGCAGCGTGGCCGGGCCGCCGCGAAGCCGCCGCTCAAGGAGTTCGGCCCCGACCCGGTGTCGGGCAAGCCGGTCGTCGTCAAGGACGGTCGCTTCGGTGAGTACGTCACCGACGGCGAGACCAACACGACGCTGCGCCGCGACGACGACCTCGAGACGCTCACTGCGGAGCGGGCGTTCGAGATGCTCGCCGAGAAGCGCGCCAAGGGCCCGACGACCCGCAAGCGAGCCGCGAAGAAGACGACGAAGAAGGCTGCCACCAAGAAGACGACGGCCAAGAAGGCGACGGCGAAGAAGGCCGCCAAGAAGGCCTGACCCCTCCAAAGGCGCGGCGTACCGCGTCGGGCGGCCATCCCGATTTTGCGGATGGGTCCCCGACCGGCGGATCGCGCGATACGGTTCACCTGCCGCGCCGTGGGGGCCGGACGTTCCGCGAGTGGGGTCATTCGCCCGAACCGAAGGTCTCTGCCGTGCGCGCATCCCTGGGTCGAGTCATCTGCGTGCTGGCCACGCTCCTCATGGCTCTCGCCCTGCCCGCCCCCAACGCGTCCGCGGAACCCACGTACCGGCTCACCGCCATCACGGTCGACGGGGCGGTGACGTCCACCACCTCGGCGACACTGCACTACGCGCTCAGCGGCTCCCTGCCCACGCGTCTGGATGCCGAGCTCATCGATGAGGTCACCGGCGCGGTGCGCAAGGTGAGGGTCGATGGTCCCGGAGCCTCCGGCTCCGCCACCATCGGTTGGCACGCGTCCTGGCCCGCCGGGACGTACCGGCTGCAGCGAGTGATGCTCTCCACGTCCGGAACGGCTGGTACGGAGACGTGGGGCAAGGACGGCCGGGTCCGAAGAGGGATCGTCGAGGTCGGGAGCCATGACCTCGACTTCGCGGCTGCGGCCTTCGGCCTGTCGGGTCCGCAGACAGGCGAGCTCGCCCCGCCACGACTGCTGTCCGCACGTCTCCTCGGCGACCCTTCCGTGGCCGGGAACGTCGACGTCGAGATCACCACCGCGGACGAGCAGCCACAGCTCCCGGTCGTGTCGATCAGCTGGGGCATGGGCATCGGCACATCGGGGCCCGCGACGCCCGTCCCCACCGGCGTGGGAACCGTGAGGGCCACGGCGATCGCCGGGTCGCACGAGCTGGAGTCCATCACGATCTACGACGCGAACATGCTGCCCAGCACATATCTCCGTGACGGCACCGTCCGGCTGGGTGGTTCCGGATGGACCCCGCCGGAGAAGCACACGATCGACTTCGCGGCCCTGGACCTCAGCCTGGTGCCGAAGGCGCCGACGGCGAACCACACGGTCCGAGCGCTTCCACATGGTGCCGAGCTGGGCATCTACCCCGACGACCGGCCCCACGTCACGGAATGGCTCCTCACGGCGTCTCCCGGTGGGTCGGTCGCGAGGGTCCCCGCGACCACTGACGCCGAGTGGCGCTGGGCTCAGGTCACCGGCCTCACGCCGGGCGTCAAGCACACGATCTCGCTCACCGCCGTCGGCGAGGCGGGACCCAGCGCTCCGACACCACTCGTGACCGTGACCCCGGCCATGACGACGAACATCTTCGGTGTCCCGCGCTACCTCACCAGCCGGATGGTCGTCCAGGCCCTGGTGGCCTCGCACCTGCGCCCCGACCAGGGCGTCGTCCGCCAGTACTCCGTCTCCGGCGGAGCCTTCAGGGGGACGTCCATCGCCGGGACGGACGCCGCGCGGATCGCCTCCGGGGGCAACATCACCCGGACCGGGTCTCCGTCGGTCCTCCGTGTCGACGGCGACATCCTCCGCCACGCAAGCGATCCGTCCGGGCCGGCTCTCGCGACCGGGTTCGCGGGAGCGAGGTGGGTCGACGGAGGGGCCGATCTCACCGGCGACGGCCACACCGACGTGTTCGCCGTCGACGCCGCCGGGCGCTTCCGCCTCTACCCCGGCACCGGTCCCAGCAGGCTCGGCACCCCGGTCACCATCGGCAGCGGGTGGGGTGGCTTCCTCGCTGTCTTCACGCCCGGAGACTTCGACGGCGACCGCAGGGCCGACGTCCTGGCGGTGGACACCTCGGGCGCGATGTGGCTGTACCGGGGCAACGGTGCGCGAGGCTGGCTGGGGCGGGTCAAGGTCGGCTCCGGCTGGCACACCTTCGCCGGTGTCAATGCCGCACGTGACTTCAACGGTGACGGACGAGAGGACGTCCTCGCCGTGACCAGGGACGGTCGGATGATCCTCTACCCCGGCACCGGCCGCGGCGCCTGGGGCACGGCCCGACAGATCGGCAGCGGCTGGCAGCTCTACTATTGAGGGTGTGACCGGAGGCACGGGGCCTCAGCCGTTGTCGCCCTACCTACCCGGAAGTAGGGTCGAGGCTGATCACCTGACCTCAACGAGGAGGAGCCTCGCGATGACCGACATCGACCCCAACACCTTCGGCACGATGAGCCCGTCGGAGTTCGCCGACACCGTCAAGAAGGCCTCCGACAAGGAGATCAACGACGTCATGGGCGGCGACCACCGCACGTCGATCCTCGACGCGATCTTCGAGCGCTTCCCGGCCCTCTTCAACCCCGAGAAGGCCAAGGGCGCCGACGCCCGGGTCAACTGGCGCATCACCGGCGGACCGGGCGGCACCGACGACACCTACGCCGTCGTCGTCAAGGACGGCACCTGCACGGTCGAGAAGGCCCCGACCGTCGAGCCCAAGACCTCGATCATGCTCGGCCCCGCCGAGTTCGCGAAGCTCATCACCGGCTCCGGCAACCCGACGATGATGGTCATGATGGGCAAGATCAAGGCCCGAGGCGACCTCAGCGCGGCGATGGCGTTCCAGAACTGGTTCGACACGCCCAAGGCCTGAGCCATGGCGATCAGCCTGCTCACCGTCGGCGCAGTGATGGCCAAGCGCGGCATGCTCGCGCCCGCCCCGCCGCACCGCCAGGTCAACCAGCTCGTCGCACTCCGCAAGTGGGGCTTCGGTCTTGCCGGCGAGCTTCGCCAGGCGGCGGGCCGCAGCCCCCACCAGGTCGCCGTCATCGACGAGCAGCGAGGTCCGGTCACCTACGCCGAGCTCCTCGCCGGGTCCGAGAAGGCCTCGGCACTCTTGCAGGCGAAGGGTTTCCGCCCGGGCCAGCGCCTCGGCCTGCTCGCCCGCAACCACGTCGGCGCGATGGAGGTCATGACCGGCGCCGCCGCCGTCGGGATCGACCTCGTGCTCATGAACACCGGGCTCTCGTCCGGTCAGCTCGCGCTCGTCGCGGAGCAGCAGGACGTCGTCGGCCTCATCCACGACGACGAGTTCGACGCCGTCGCCTCCGGGCTGCCCGAGAGCCTCACCGTGATTCGCGAGAGCGACTGGGTCGCCGAGCTCGCCGCCACCGCGCGACCCCGGCCGCTGTCCCGGCCCGACAAGGGCGGTCGGACGATCATCCTCACCTCGGGCACCACCGGCACCCCCAAGGGTGCGGCGCGCAGGACACCCGGCGGTTTCGGTCCGCTCATCTCGATCATCGAGCGGATCCCGCTCAACGCCCAGGACCGGATCCTCATCAGCGCCCCGCTGTTCCACACCTGGGGCTACGCCGCGATGCAGCTGTGCTTCGCCCTGCGGGCGACGATCGTGCTCCAGCGCCGCTTCGACCCGCAGCAGGCCAAGGACGCCCTCGAGACCCACGACTGCCACGCGATGTTCGCGGTCCCGGTGATGCTCCAGCGGATGATGGAGCTGCCCGCGGACCCGGACGGACGACGCCGCCGACCCCACCTGCGGGTCGTCGCCACCTCGGGCTCGGCCTACCCGCACGGCTTCACGACGACCTTCATGGACGAGTACGGCGACGTGCTCTACAACCTCTACGGCTCGACCGAGGCGTCGTGGGTCTGCATCGCCACCCCCGATGACCTGCGCCGCGACCCGAACACAGCCGGTACCCCTCCGCTCGGGACGGTCGTGCGGATCCTCGACCTCGACGACCGCGACGTGGCGCCGGGCGAGACCGGCCGGATCTTCTGCGGCAACGACCTCGTCTTCGACGGCTACACGTCGGGCACCAACAAGGACTTCGTCGACGGGCTCGTGTCGACCGGCGACATGGGGCACGAGAAGGACGGCCTGTTCTACGTCGACGGCCGCGACGACGACATGATCGTCAGCGGCGGCGAGAACGTCTACCCGATCGAGGTCGAGTCACTGCTCGTCGAGCACCCCGCCGTCCGTGAGGTGTCCGTCGTCGGCGTCCCCGACCCCGAGTTCGGGCAGCGGCTCGTGGCCTTCCTCGCCCTCCACGAGGGCCACGAGCTCACCGAGGACGAGGTCAAGGACCACGTCAGGGCCAACCGGGCCCGGCACTGCGTCCCGCGCGAGGTGCACTTCGTCGACGAGCTGCCCCGCAACGCCACCGGCAAGGTGCTCGCGCGCGAGCTGCGTTCCCGCCTCACCTGACGACGCTCCCGACCGAGGTCCTTCGGTTCATGAATCGGGACCACCCTGGCGCCGACAGGCGCAGCCCCATGGCGCGACCACCTCGTACCACCGGACGCCACCTCGTCGTGGCGTGGATACGGTGGCCTGGTGACTGACCCCGAACTCATGACCCTCGCTGCCTTCGACGACTCCGTCGTCCGCGCCACCCCCGGAAACGGGTGGGGCTGAGATGAGCGAAGAGTCGAATGTGGACACAGGCGAAGCGCAAGAACTGACCAATAGGTCGAATGTGGACAGGGGCGACGCGCCAGAAATGACCAATTGGTCGAATGTGGAGCACCTCTGCGGCATCGTCGTCCACCCTGCCAAGGCGCGCAGCGCCGACGCCGTGGCGGCAGTCCGGCGGGCGACGCGTCGCCGTGGCTGGCCCGAGCCCGTCGTCCGCGAGACCACGGCGGAGTCCTCCGGCGCCGAGCAGGTCGGCGAGCTGCTCGCACTCGGCGTCGACCGGCTCGTCGCGGTCGGGGGTGACGGGACCGTGCGCGACGTCGCCGCGGCGCTGTCGCGCTCCGGCGAGGCCGCGGACCGGGTGGCGCTCGGGGTCGTCCCGACGGGGACGGCAAACCTGTGGTCGCGCACCGTCGGCCTGCACGGGCTCTCGCTCGACGCCGCCAGCGAGGTGGCGGTGGACGGCCCGGTCCGTGACACCGACCTCGCCTGGGTCACGGTCACGAGGGCGGACGGGACGACGCTCGACCACGACGTCGCCGTCGTCGCCGGGATCGGCATGGACGCCGAGGCGTTCGCGGCCACGCAGGAGCGGCACAAGGAGCATCTCGGGTGGGCGGCGTACTTCGCGGCCCTCGGCCGCCGTGCGATCGGCGACCCGACGGCCGTCACGGTGCGGCTCGACGGCCGCGAGGCCGAACCAGAGCTGGTGCGCACCGTGCTCGTCGGCAACTGCCGGGTGCTGCCACTCGGCCTGCCCCTCATGCGGTCGGCGTCGATGACCGACGGCCGGCTCGACGTCCTCGTCGTCGCCCCTCGCACCCTCCTCGGGTGGGCCGGCGTGGCCCTCGGGGTGCTCACGCGACGGCGCGGCCGATGGACGGGGATGCGCACCCACCGCACCCGCCACGTCCAGCTCGACCTCGCCCGGCCGACGGCCGTCCACGTCGACGGCGACCCCGTCGGCGAGGCCGTGAGTGTCGAGCTCGGCGTCACCCCCGGAGCGGTCCTGGTCCGCTCCCCGGCTCCGGCCAAGCGACCGGTGGGCGCGCCCCCGGACGCCGAGCGGGTGCTCGCGGACCCGACACCGGAGTCGTTGGCGCAGGCCCTCCAGCGACCCGGCCGGTGGACGTCCGGACACGCGCACGAGCAGCTCGTCCACGACGCCTTCCTCGCGCTCGAGGGCCGTGACCTCACCCGGTTCAAGAGCCTGCTCGGCTCCGGTCGGGACCACCGCGACCTCGAGCACCTCGTGTTCGACGTCGTGGACGACGAGGGCCTGCGTGCCGACATCCTCGACCACATCCGCACCCAGGCCGCGACGGTCGACGTGCCTGACCTGCACGTCCTCAGCGACATCGACGACACGCTCCGCTGCGCCCTGCACGACAAGCGCTACCCACGTGGGACGGTCTACCCGGGCGTCGTCGCCCTCTACCGCGCGCTCGACGCCGGGCACGCCGCCGACCCCGAGTCACCGGGTGACCTCACCTTCGTCACGGCCCGGCCGATGGACCCGGCCGGCCTCATCGAGCAGCACACCCGGCGCGGCCTCGGGGAGCTCGGCCTCCCACCCCACTCGGTGCTCTCGGGCACATTCGGAGGGCTGCGCAACCACGACGCCATGGCCGGGGCCAAGATCGAGAACTTCCGGCGCTTCCGCGCCCTCATGCCCGAGACCCACGTCGTCTTCGTCGGCGACAGCGGCCAAGGGGACATCGAGGTCGGCCGGCGCATGCTCGAAGCCGACCCCGAGGCCGTGCGGCTCGTCCTCATCCACGACGTCGTCGACACGCCTCCGGCCCAGCGGGACGCCCTGCGGGACGAGGGCATCGTCCTCGTCGACTCTCCCGTGACCGGAGCCATCGAGGCGCATGCCGTCGGGCTCGTCTCCGACTCCGGCCTCGCCTCCGTGACCGACGCGGCCGAGCGGGAGCTCACCCGGATCGAGTGGGACTCGCCCGGGCAGCGTGACGCGACGACCTCGCTCGTGGAGCGCGACCTCGCGAGGGCCCGCACCCTGGCGATCGGCACACCCCCCGCACCGTGAAGAGGACGGCCGCAACCCTAGACAAACATTCAACAAACTGCACAGAATGGGGAATGGACACTTCTTCCAGCCACAGTCGTCGCCTGGTCATCACCGGGGTGGCCGGATCGATCGCCGCCTCCTCGCTCGCACTGGCCGGAGCGGCCACGGCCGAACCGCGTCGGGCCGGACCGGCACCGGAGACCGTCCGCCTGCCTGACGGCATCCGCCCCGAGGGCATCACCTCGGGCCCCGGAACGCGGTTCTACGTCGGCTCCCTCGCCGACGGGCGCATCGTCGCCGGCGACCTGCTCGCCGGCACGTCCTCCACGCTGCTCGCAGGTGCGACCGGTCGGGCCATCCGCGGCCTGTTCTGGGACGCACGCACCAACCTCGTCTGGGCGGCCGGCAACGTGGGCGCCGTGGGTCACGTCTGGGCCGTCGACGGGAGCACCGGCACGGTCGTCCAGGACACCGTCGTGGATGGCGCGAAGTTCCTCAACGACCTCGTCGTCGACGGTGACACGGTCTGGGTCACCGACTCGCGCATCGTGCCCGACCGGCTCACCAAGATCGCGTTGACCACCGGCGGCGCCCCGACCGGAGCGGTGCCGACCTTCCTCCCGCTCGCGGGTGCGTGGCCCCAGGGTGACGGAGTCGCGGTGAACGCCAACGGGATTCGCGTCCTGCCCGACGGCAGCCTCGTCCTCAACAACTCCCGGGTCGGCGGCCTGTGGCAGGTCGACCCGACGAGCGGCGAGGCATCCGCGATCACCGTCACCGGGGGTTCCGGCATCACCGGCGGCGATGGCCTCGTCCTCGATGGCCTCACCCTCTACAACGTGCGCGGCTCGGGCCAGGCCGAGGTCTCGGTGCTCGAGCTCGTGCCGGTCGGCAGCGCGTGGGCGGCGAGGTGGCGCGGTGCTCGCACCGACGAGACGCTCGACGTGCCCTCGACCGCGACCCTCGCCGGTGGCTGGCTGTGGGCGGTCAACGCGAGGTTCGGTGTGGCCTCTCCGGGGACCGCGGAGTACTGGGTGACGCGGCTTCCCGCACGCTGATCCCCGACACACAGGGGCGCCGCGACCCCGGACCACCCTAGAGTCGGGTCGTGGACACGCGAACGCCCGTCATCTACCTCAGCCACGGCGCCCCACCCCTCGCCGACGACGCACGCTGGACCGGAGAGCTGGCCGGCTGGTCGACGGACCTCCCCCGACCCGAGAGCATCCTCGTGGTGTCGGCCCACTGGGAGCAGGCGCCGATCTCGGTGAGCTCGACGACGGCCGGCACCCCTCTCCTCTACGACTTCTGGGGCTTCCCGCAGAAGTACTACGAGGTGACCTACGACGCGCCTCCCGCTGCCGAGCTGGCTCGGTCCGTCGCCGGCCACCTGGGCAACGTCGGGGGCGGGCTGCACCAGGACCCGTCGCGAGGGCTCGACCACGGCGCCTACGTGCCGCTCGTCGAGATGTTCCCCGAGGCCGACATCCCCGTGCTCCAGCTGTCGATGCCCACGCTCGACCCGCAGGCGCTGTTCGACATCGGCACGCGGCTGGCGCCGCTGCGCGACGAGGGCACGCTCATCATCGGCTCCGGGTTCACCACCCACAACCTGCGCTGGTTCAACCCTCGCGCCGGTGCCGACAGCGCTCCCCCGGCCGCCTCGTCGGAGTTCGACCACTGGGCCGCCGAGGCCGTGGACTCCGGCGACGTCGACGCGATCCTCGACTTCATGGACAAGGCACCGGCCGCGCAGGAGGCCCACCCGCGCACGGAGCACTGGGCTCCGCTCTTCGTCAGCCTCGGTGCGGCCCACGCCGGTGGCGGCATCGACGGCCAGAGCGTCATCGACGGCTTCTGGTTCGGCCTGTCGAAGCGCTCCTGGCAGTTCGCCTGACCCCTCGGGGCACCCACGCGAGATGCCCTGTATGCCGGCCGTCCGGCATACAGGGCATCTCTCGCTCTCGGGTCAGTGGCCGTGCTTGGGCTTCGGCTTCTTGCGTGGCGCCGGACGCGTCGCGTCGTCGACGACCGGCTCGACGTGCTCGGGCACGACGGTCGGCCGCATCCGGGCCCAGGTCATGAAGCCCGCGGAGACCACGAGCAGCACCAGGCCGGTCCAGAGGTTGGCGTTGACGCCGCCGGTCTTCTCGAGCTCTTTGTCGCCGAACAGACCCATGAGCGTGAGGATGAGGCCGTAGAGCCCGAGCAGCATCCCGATGAAGTTGCGGATGTCGAACGCGCCGGCGGTCTTCTTGGTTTCAGCCATGTCGCGCACCTCCTAGAAGGCGAAGTTGAGGATGAGGACCATGACACCCGCGATGATCGCGAGCGGGATCGTGCGCTGGTACCAGGGGCGGGCCGCCTCGTCCGGGTCGACGAGGTCCTCCTTGGGAGTCTCCGAGTAGACGAGGCCCTTGAGCTCCGAGGCGGGCTTGGGCGTCGTCACCAGTGAGACGGCGACCGAGACGAGGATGTCGACGACGAAGGCGGTCGACGCCGCGACGAAGCTCGCCCCCTGGCCGGACAGCGGGATGAAACCCAGGCTCGCCGTGCCGAACGCGTCCTCGGAGAGGAACGCGACGAGGACGGCGGACAGTGTGCCGGCCACGAGCCCGGCCCAACCGGCCGTCGGCGTCATCCGCTTCCAGAACATTCCGAGGATGAAGGTCGCGAAGAGCGGGGCGTTGAAGAACCCGAACAGCGTCTGAAGGTAGTCCATGATGTTCGAGAAGCCACCGGCGATCGCGGCCGTGAAGATCGCGATGACCGTCGCCGCCACCGTCGCGAGCCGGCCGATGCGCAGGTAGTAGTCGTCGGAGCGGTCCTTGCGGATGTAGCGCTCCCACAGGTCGTAGCTGAAGACCGTGTTGAAGGCCGAGATGTTGGCCGCCATGCCCGCCATGAACGCGGCGAGGAGACCGGCGATGGCCAGCCCCAGGAGGCCGTTGGGGAGCACGTCGCGCATGAGGAGCAGGAGCGCGTCGTTGTACTTGACCTCGCCGCTCGCGCCGCCGGTCGGGGCGCCACCCGCCTTGAGGTCGATCATCTCCTTGACGAGGACGGCGGCGACCATGCCCGGGAGGATGACGATGAACGGCACGAACATCTTGGGGAAGGCGCCGATGATCGGGGTCTTGCGCGCGGACGAGATCGAGTTCGAGGCCATCGCTCGCTGGACCTCGACGAAGTTCGTCGTCCAGTAGCCGAAGGAGAGGACGAAGCCGAGCCCGAAGACGATGCCGATGACGGAGAGGAAGCCGGAGTCGAAGCCGGTCAGCGCCTGGCCCGGCCACGCGTTGAGCTGCTGCTCGGCCGTGGCCACCTCGGCCTCGGCGCGGGCGCTGTCCGCTGCCGCGGTGATCTTCTCCTGCAGCCCGCTCCAGCCACCGACCCGGTTGAGGCCGATGAGGGTCAGGGGCAGCAGCGAGGCGACGATGACGAAGAACTGGAGGACCTCGTTGTAGATCGCGGCCGAGAGCCCACCGAGGGTGATGTAGGACAGGACGATGACGGCGGCGACGATGAGCGCCACCCACAGCGGCCAGCCGAGCAGTGCCTGGACGATCGACCCGAGAAGGAAGAGGTTGACGCCGGCGATGAGCAGCTGGGCGATCGCGAAGCTGATGGCGTTGACGAGGTGGGCCCCGGTGCCGAAGCGCCGGAACATGAACTCGGGGACCGACCGGACCTTGGAGCCGTAGTAGAAGGGCATCATGACGATGCCGAGGAAGAGCATCGCCGGGATCGCGCCGACCCAGAAGTAGTGCACCGTCGGCAGGCCGTACTGCGCACCGTTGGCCGACATGCCCATGATCTCGACGGCGCCGAGGTTGGCCGAGATGAACGCGAGGCCCGTGACCCACGCCGGCAGCGAGCGCCCGGACAGGAAGAAGTCGATGGAGTCCGACACGGCTCGACGGGCAGCCAGCCCGATCCCCATGACGAACACGAAGTACAGCCCGACGATGAGGTAGTCGACGACGTTCGCGTCGATGAGCGGCTCAGCGGCCGCGAGGGCCACCGGCGTGAGGGTCGAAGACATCAACGGCCTCTTCCTGGTCGAGTCGGCTCGCAAGCCCGAACGCCGTTCAACCTACTCCGGCGCCACACCTCGATCGGGGACGAGCGTCGCCGTCTTGGCTGGTCAGCGACCGAGGGCGAGCCGTTCCGAGATCCAGTCGCCGAGCTCGTCGAGCGTCTCGCGGGTGATGCCGTGGCCGCCCGGGTCGCGCCGCGAGCGCGTGGTCGCACCCGAGTCGCCGTGCAGGTGGTCCCAGGTGCGGTCGAGGAGCTCGCGCGGGATCACGTGGTCCTCGTCACCCTGCGCGACGAACGCATGCGCGCCCTCGAGGAGCCCCGGCGTGACCGCGAGGCCGGCGTCGAAGGGGAGGGTTCCGTAGAGGACTGCAGCCCCGGCATACCGGCTGGGGTCCTGGAGCAGGAGACCGCCCGCGAAGGCGGCGCCACCGCTGAAGCCGACGAGAAGGACGGGACGACCGGCCGGGACCACCTCGTCGAGCCAGGTCCTGAACCACGCCATCGTCTCGGCGAGCGACTCGGCGACGGGGCGCCCGATCCCGCGGTTGGTGAACCAGGCGTAGCCGCCACCTTCCGCGATGGGAGCCCGGACCGCGGCGTATGCCGGCCCGTCCGGCAGGTGCCCCGCGAGCGTCACGATCTCGCGCTCGTCCGAGCCCCGGCCGTGCAGGAGCACGACCAGGGGCGCGGCGGGATCGGTCGAGCCGGCGAGGGCGACGACCGGGGCGGGGAACTCGGTCACGCCGAGGCCTCGGTGACGACGCGACCGGCGGTGCGCACGCCGCTCCACTCGCGGATCGCCGCCGGGAGGTCGAGCGGAAGCACCGGCGCGAGGTCGTCGAACTCGCCCCACTTCTCGCTCGGGAGCATCCACATGATCTCGAACTCGTTGCCGTCGGGGTCCATGCCGTAGACGCTCTTGGTGGCGCCGTGGTCGGACTCGCCGGTGTAGCCGCCGACGGCGCGGAGCAGGTCACGCGCGGTCTCGAGGTCCTCGATCGCGTCGACCTGCCAGGCGAGGTGGTAGAGCCCGAGGCCACGGCTCTTGGGTGCCGCGTTCGGGCCGACGCCGAAGAGGCCCAGGTCGTGGTGGTTGCCCGAGCGGGGCAGGCGAAGGAACGCCGCGCCCATCCGGGGCTCGCTGGCGGCGACCTCCATGCCGAAGACCTTCGTGTAGAAGTCGACCGAGCGGGCGAGGTCGGCGACGTAGAAGACGGCGTGGTTGAGACGGACGGGGTTGATGCTCACGGAATCGCTCCTGGCTCACTTGGTTGTTGTTTCAACTATCCTAACGGATCGCAGGATGGATCTGTTCCGGTCGGAGCGTGGAGGGGGTGCGGCGCAGCCAGGACGGCGTGCAGCGACGCGCGACCGGCCGGCCCGCCTCCCCATCGAGGGTGAGGAGGCCAGGGGGTGGACGTGGGACGTCAGCGCCTGAGGGGTCGGGACGTCAGGAGCTGAAGCGGCGGTCCGTCGGGGCGTCACCCATGGGGTCGACCCGGGTGAGGATCGCGCCGAGCGCCTCCGACAGGGCGAGGACCTGCGCGTCCGAGAGCGGGTCGAAGACGTGCTCTCGCACGGTGGCGAGGTGACCCGGCGCCGCCGCCGCGAGTGCCTCGAACCCGACGTCGGTGAGCGCGGCGTTGATCGCGCGCTTGTCCTCGGGGGCGACCGAGCGCTGGACGAAGCCGCGGTCCTCGAGCCGCTTCACGACGTGGGACAGGCGCGGGAGGGTCGCGTTGGTCTGCAGGCTGAGCGAGGTCATGCGTAGCGTGCGCTCGGGCGCATCGGACAGCATGGCCAGCACCTGGTACTCGAAGTGCGTGAGCCCGCTGCCGCGCCGCAGCTGGGAGTCGAGGACGCCGGGCAGCCGCTCGGCCACGGCGATGAGACGCAGCCATGCCGTCATCTCCGCCTGGTCCAGCCACCTGGGCTCGCCCTGTCCCGTCACAGGCCGAGACTATCCGCGCCTGCGGGAATGGACGACGAGTTCGTTTAGTTGTACCTACAAGCAACAACCCGACTCCACCACCACGGAAGGCATTTCGACATGACCAGCATCACCATCCTCGGCAGCGGCAACATGGGCACGGCCATCGCGGGCATCGCCGGCAACGGGAACTTCGACGTGCAGGTCCTCGGCAAGGCCGACGCGGCCACGGCCGTCACCGGCGACGTCGTCGTCCTCGCAGTCCCCTACGGCGAGGTCGCCGGCATCGTCGAGGCCCGCCGCGACGAGCTCGCGGGCAGGGTCATCGTCGACATCACCAACCCGGTCGACTTCGAGACCTTCGACTCGCTCACCGTCCCCGCCGACTCCTCCGCGGCCGCCGTCATCGCCGCGGCGCTGCCCGAGGCCAAGGTCGTCAAGGCCTTCAACACCACCTTCGGTGGCACGCTCGTCGCCAAGGAGGTCGGCCCGCTCCCCACGACCGTCCTCGTCGCCGGTGACGACGCCGACGCGAAGTCCGTCGTCACGGACGTCATCGAGGCCGGTGGCCTCACGGTCATCGACGCCGGCGCCCTCAAGCGGGCGCGCGAGCTCGAGGCCCTCGGCTTCCTCCAGATCACCCTCGCCGCCGGCGAGAAGGTCTCCTGGAACGGTGGCTTCGGCGTCGTCCGCTGACCCCACCCCCTTCGGCTTATTGCCAGTTGTGGCGCGTCCCAGCGTCGGCGCGCCGACCACGGTCGGCGCCACAACTGGCAATAAGTCGCGCTCGACGCGCGTGTGAGGAGGTGGGCTACTCGGCGGGCTCGGCGACAGCGGAACGGAACTGTGCGGCATACAGCTGCGCGAAGGCGCCACCGGCGGCGAGCAGGTCTGCGTGCGAACCCTGCTCGACGATGCGACCGTCCTGCATGACGAGGATGAGGTCGGCGTCGCGGATCGTCGAGAGGCGGTGCGCGATGACGAAGCTCGTCCGGTCCCGGCGCAGCGCCGACATCGCACGCTGCACGAGCTGCTCGGTGCGGGTGTCGACCGACGAGGTCGCCTCGTCGAGGATGAGCAGCGCCGGGTCCGAGAGGAACGCCCGGGCGATGGTGACGAGCTGCTTCTCGCCGGCGCTGATGTTGCCGGCCTCCGCGTCGAGCACCGTGTCGTAGCCGTCGGGCAGCGAGTGCACGAAGCGGTCGACGTAGGTGGCCTGCGCCGCGGCCACGACCTCCTCCTCGGTCGCGTCGGGGCGGCCGTAGGCGATGTTGTCGCGGATCGTCCCGCCGAAGAGCCAGGTGTCCTGGAGGACCATGCCGATCTCGCCGCGCAGGTTGTGCCGCGAGAGGTCGGTGATGTCGACGCCGTCGAGGGTGATGCGGCCGGCGTCGAGCTCGTAGAACCGCATGATGAGGTTGACCAGGGTCGTCTTGCCGGCACCGGTAGGACCGACGATCGCGACCATCTGGCCCGGCTCGACGGTGAGGTCGAGGTCCTCGATGAGCGGCTTGTCCGGGGAGTAGGAGAAGGACACCCCGTCGAACTCGACGCGACCGTGGGGGTCGTCGAGCACGGTCGGCGTGCTCGCCTCGGCCTGCTGCTCGGGTGCGTCGAGGACGTCGAAGACCCGCTCGGCGGAGGCGACACCGGACTGCATGAGGTTCGCCATCGAGGCCACCTGCGTGAGCGGCTGGGTGAACTGGCGGGAGTACTGGATGAAGGCCTGCACGTCACCCAGGGTCATCGAGCCGCTCGCCACGCGCAGCCCACCGACGACGGCGATGATGACGTAGTTGAGGTTCCCGATGAACATCATCGTCGGCATGATGATGCCGCTCACGAACTGCGCCCCGAACCCGGCGTCGAAGAGGTCGTCGTTCTTGGCCCGGAAGGCCGCGCGCGCCTCCTCCTGGCGGCCGAACACTTTGACCAGCTGGTGACCGGTGAAGGTCTCCTCGACGATCCCGTTGAGCTCGCCGGTGGACTTCCACTGCTGCACGAAGTGCTTCTGCGACCGCTTGCCGATGACCGCCGTGACGACCATCGTCAACGGGATCGTCACGAGCGCGATGAGCGCCAGCAGCGGTGAGATCCAGAGCATCATCGCCACCATGGCGATGACGGTGAGCAGCGAGGTGAGCAGCTGGCTCAGCGTCTGCTGCAGGCTCTGCGAGACGTTGTCGATGTCGTTGGTGACCCGGCTGAGCAGCTCGCCACGGGGCTGGCTGTCGAAGTACGGCAGGGGCAGCCGGTTGAGCTTGTCCTCGACGTCACGGCGCAGGTTGAAGATCGTGCGGTTCACGGCACCGGTGAGGATCCAGCCCATCGCCCACTGCAGCAGGCTGGCGACGACGTAGATCGCGAGCACGATGACCAGCACCCGCCCGACGGCACCGAAGTCGATGCCGGCACCCGGGACGAGGAAGGGCATCCCCTCGACGAGGTCGGCGAACGTGTCCTGACCACGCGCGCGCAGGCCGGCGACGATCTGCGGGACGGTGCCCTCGTCGGGCAGCTGCTTCCCGACGACCCCGGCGAAGATGAGGTCGGTGGCGCGCCCGAGGATCTTGGGCCCGACCGCGTTGAGGGCGACGCTCCCCAGCGCGAAGGCCAGGACGGCATACAGGGCAAGGCTCTCGGGTCGCAGGAGGGCGAGCAGGCGCTTGGCCGACCCGCGGAAGTTCGTCGACTTCTCGCCGGGCTGACCGATCCGCATGTGCGGTGGGCCGCCTCGCTGCGTGGCTCCGGGGCCGCGGCGCCGCTCGGCGGCCTTCTCCTCCTCGGTGAGGATCCGGTCGGTGCTCATGCTGCCGCCTCCCCTGCGCTGCGCTGGCTCTCGACGATCTCGAGGTAGGTCGGGCAGGTCTCGAGCAGCTCGTCGTGGGTGCCCGACCCGACGACCGCTCCGTCCTCGAGGACGACGATGTGGTCGGCGTCGATGATCGTCGAGACCCGCTGTGCGACAACGACAACCGTCGTATGCCGGGTGACCGGCTTGAGTGCCGCCCGCAGCCTCGCGTCGGTCGAGAGGTCGAGCGCCGAGAAGCTGTCGTCGAAGAGGTAGACGTCGGGTTTGGCCACGAGCGCCCGCGCGATGGCCAGGCGCTGGCGCTGACCGCCCGAGACGTTCGTGCCCCCCTGGGCGATCGCGGACTCGAGCCCGTCGGGCATCGCGCGGACGAAGTCCTCGGCCTGGGCGATGCGCAGCGCCTCCCAGAGCTCGTCGTCGGTGGCGTCCGCGTCGCCGTAGCGGAGGTTCGAGGCGACCGTGCCGGTGAAGAGGTAGGGCTTCTGCGGGACGAGGCCGATCCGGCTCCACACGTCTTCGAGCGTGGCGTCCCGCACGTCGACCCCGCCGAGCAGAACCGCGCCGTCGGTGACGTCGTAGAGGCGCGGGATGAGCGAGATCAGCGTGGACTTGCCCGAGCCGGTGCTGCCGATGATCGCCGTGGTGCGACCGGGCTCCGCCGTGAGCGAGACCCCTTGGAGCACAGGGACATCTGCGCCCGGGTAGGCGAACTCGACGTCGCGCAGCTCGAGCGTCGTGCCACCGGACGGAAGCGCGACCGGCTGGATCGGCTGGACGACGGTCGAGTCGGTGTCGAGCACCTCGGCGATGCGCCCGGCCGAGACGGTGGCCCGCGGGATCATCATCGACATGAAGGTCGCCATCATCACCGACATGAGGATCTGCATGAGGTAGGCCATGAACGCCGTGAGCGCCCCGACCTGCATCTGCCCGCTGTCGACACGTTGGGCGCCGAACCAGAGCACGGCGACGGTCGAGGCGTTGAAGATGAGCATGACGATCGGGAAGACCAGCGCCATGAGCCGCCCGACGGCGAGCGCGGTGCCGGTGTACTGCGTGTTGGCCTCGGCGAAGCGCGCACGCTCGTGGTCCTCACGCACGAACGCCCGCACGACCCGGATGCCGGTGATCTGCTCGCGCAGGACGCGGTTGACCCAGTCGACGGACTCCTGCATGAGCCGGAAGTTGGGGATCATCCGGCGGATGACGAGCGAGACGCAGAGGGCGAGGAGCGGCACGGCGACCGCCACGAGCCAGGACAGACCGACGTCCTCCCGCAGCGCCATGACGATGCCGCCGACCATCATGATCGGGGCGGAGACCATCATCGCGGCGCCCATGAAGACGACCGTCTGGACCTGCGTGACGTCGTTGGTGTTGCGCGAGATGAGCGTCGGGGCACCGAAGCGGGACACCTCCTGCGCAGAGAAGTCCCCGACCTTGGCGAAGATCCCGGCGCGCAGGTCGCGCCCGAGGCCGGCGGCCGCCTTGGCGCCGAGGTAGGTCGCGGCCACGGTGGCGGCGATCTGGACGAGCGACACGGCGAGCATCCAGCCGCCGGTCGACATGATGTAGCCGGTGTCGCCCTTGGCCACCCCCTCGTCGATGATCTTGCCGTTGAGGCTGGGGAGGTAGAGCGAGGCGATCGTGCCCGCCAGCTGGAGCAGGACGAGCACGGCGAGCGAGCCGCGGTACGGGCGCAGGTAGTCGCGCATGAGTCGGAGCAGCACGGCTACTTCCTCTTCCTCGTGGACGTGGAGCGAGCGGTGGTGGGGCGCGCGAGCGCGCCCTCGAGCAGCACATCGACGAGCTGCTCCGGGCTGGAGGTCTCGCCGTCGAGCATCGGGTGCACGCTCGAGAGGGTGAGCATGCGCAGGTAGCCGATGAAGGTCGTGGCGGGGATGCGCAGCTGGTCGGCGTCGGCCCCGATGAGGTCGATGAAGGCCGCGTCGAGCTGTGCCGTCGCCTCCTCCCGTCGACGGTGCGCCTCTCCCCCGTGGGGTGGGTGCATCTCGTGGCCGGACGACTGCAGGACGGTGATGAGGGCGATGACGCCCTGGAGGTGTTCCTGCATGACCGCGACCGCGGCGGCGAGCCGGTCGCGCACGGGTTCGGTGCGGTCGACGGCGGCAATCTCGGTGATGAGCGTCGAGTTGTCGAAGGCGTCGTGGATCGCCGCGTCGACCAGCGCGTCCTTGCTGTCGAAGACGCGGAAGATCGTGCCCTCGGCGATCCCGGCGGCCCTGGCGATGTCCTTGGTGCTCACCGCCCTCCCACGCTCCCGGAGCAGCGGCAGCGTGGCGGCGATGATCGAGGCCCGACGTTCGTCGGGGGCCATGGCGGGGGCGCGAGGAGTCACGCCCTCAAGTATGAGTGAGTGAGCGCTCACTCACAACTGGCTCACCTCACGTGCTCACGGGGCGGGGTCGGGAGACTGGACGACCCGCGTCACTCACTCCCCCGGCGAGCCCGGTCAGTGGTTGTCGGACTCCTGACCGGGCTCGTTGAGGTCGGTCGACCCGTCCTCGACGGGGTCGTTGACGTCGGGGGTGTCGGGCACGCTGTCCGCTCCCCCGAGCGCGGTCTCGGGGTTGAGGGCGCTCGACCCTGCCTCCGAGACCGCGCCGCTCTCCTCGAGGGTCGGGTCGGCCTGGCTGGTGCTGTCGTCCGGGTGTTCGCTCATGCCTCCAACATAGGCGCGGCGACCCGATCGGGCTCGCCCTCAGTCGTCCGCGTGCAGCTGACCGCGCACGGCGCCGCTGGGGTACTCGCCGTTGTGGACGTTGACGTAGTACGCCGACGGGTTGGCGAGGATGGCCTGCACCTCGCCCGGGTCGAGGCCCTTGCCGGCCTCACCCTCGGTGAGGCAGTCCGCTGCCTGGCCACCCTGCGGGAACGCGAGGTTGACCTCGACCGGGCCGTTGGTGCCCTCGGCGCCCTTGTGGATGTGGGCCATGCGCGGCGCACCCGGCGCCTGCTCCAGCTCGGCCACCCGGCTCACCTCGAGGATGTAGCAGAGCGTGGTCGGGTCGCCGTCGACACCGAAGACGTAGGCCTCGCCCCGTCCGTTGGGGTCACCCGCGACGCCCTTGGAACCGTCGGCGGCGACCTCCGCCCGGCCGGTGAGGTGGGCACTGACGAGGGCGTTGCTGTGGCCGGCCTGGGCGGCCCCGGGTGCCAGCATCAGTCCGACGGCCAGGCCGGCGACGCCGGTGGCTCCGATGAGAATGCGCTTCATTGCGGATCAACTCACTTTCGCAGGGAGGGCCGGGGGGTCGACCCTGCGGTGTGTTCGTTGCGAAGCGCCTGCTGGATGTCTCGGGGCGGTGGTCAGGCCGTCGGTGCCACGAGGAGGCCGTCCTTGGCAGCGTCCCGGACGAACGCGACGACCTCGCGCGCGGTCTCGGCTGGGTCGAGATCGAGGATCCCCGCGATCGCTCCGACGGCCCTGTCTGGGGGTGAGCTCGCCGTCCGCCACGGAGAGGTATGCCGCGGTGACCGTCGTGAGCCTGATGACCCGTCCCAGCCCGCCACCCTGGCGGGCGACGATGACCGACGGGTCCGAGGCGCCGGGAAGCGTGTGCCGCTCCTCGGTCACGTCGGGTGTCCCCTTCCACGCGCGGTCGAGCACCTCGTCGTCCGAGTGCTCGGCAAGCCAGGTGCGCGCCTCGAGACCGACCTGCACGACGTCTCCCATCGCCGCCGGCACGGGTCCACGCTCGTCCATGAGGTCGACGAACGGCTCTCTGTCGGTGGCCGGCCGGTGGAGGGTGATGACGCCGAACCCGATCGCCTCGATGTCGCGAGATGCGAAGTCGTCGAGCCACGCGGCATACATCGCGTCGAAGTCCGCCGTGCCCGCGTGGTGACCACCGTCGCGCGACCAGGTCTCGGCGTACTCGGCGGGGTCCTGGACCTCGCGCTGGACGACCCACGCGTCGACCCCTGCCCCCTCGAGCCATGAGCCGACCCGCTCGGTCCACGTCGACCCGCGCGGCACCTCCCAGTTCCCGAGGAGCTGCGCGACTCCTCCGGGTTCCAGGTGCTCGCCGACCGAGCGCACGAGTCCCGCCACGACGGAGTCACCCGCCGCGCCACCGTCGCGGTACTCGAAGAGCGGGACCTCTCCCGACCTCGGGGTGATGACGAACGGCGGGTTGCTCACGACGAGGTCGAAGCGCTCTCCTGCAACGGGTTCGAGCATCGACCCGGACCGGACGTCCCACGCGCACTCGTTGAGCGCGGCGTTGAACCTCGCGAAGGCGAGGGCGCGCTCGGAGAGGTCGGTGACGACGATGTGGTCTGCGTGGTGGCCCAGGTGCAGCGCCTGCACACCGCACCCGGTGCCGAGGTCGAGCGCCTTGGCCACGGGACGTCGGATCGTCCACTGCGCGAGCGTCGTCGACGCGCCGCCGATGCCGAGGACGTGGTCCTCGCGCACCGGCGACCCGGTCGCGACCTCGGCGAGGTCGGACGCGACCCACCAGTGCCGGTCGTCGGACGCGTAGGGGCGGATGTCGAAGCGGGCGACGACGCCGTCGCCCTCCTCGGTGACGAGACCCAGCGCGATGGCGCCCGCCAGGCGCAGCGTCGGCAGGGCACGGTCCACCTCGGCGACGTCGACAGGGTCTCCCAGGGTGAAGAGCCGGATGAGGGTGGCCGCGGGCGTCGAGGAGGCGCTGGCCACCCGGCGCGCGGGCAGCGACTGCTCGCGGGCGAGGGCGCCGCTGGCGAGGGGACCGAGGACCTGCAGGGTGCCGGTCACGGTGAAGTCGGCGGCGGTGAGGTCGGCGCGGAGCCGCGCGACGAGGTCGTCGTCGACGACCGGGACGGGAGCGGACACCGGAGTCACGCGTCGCGGAGGTTGCCGAGGTCGGCTTGGTCGAGGAGCGAGGAGCGCATGTCCTCAGCCTAAGGCGAGGCGTCGACTCGACGTCTGGTCGGCCAGCGAGTCAGCCATGGTTCGGCACCAGAGGGTGATGTCTGGTCGTCGGCATGCTCGATCGTGGCGGGACGCCGAGGCGAGCCGCGTCGGCCTCCACAGGGCGCTCGAACGATGGAGAAATGGGTGAGCCGACCACCCGTGGGTGGTCGGCTCACCAACTTCTGACCGGGTCGGGCCCGCCTCAGCGGCGCGCGGACACCTCGACGTGGTCACCGTTGTCGATGACGTCGGAGTCGAGGGCGTCTTCGACGGCCTCGCCCGGCTCGGTGACGGCCCCGGAGTCAGGAGCCGAGGCGTCCAGCTCCTTGACACCCTCGACGTCGTCGTCGCCACCGATGGCGAGGTCACGACGCTTGGAGATCATGACCGCCGTGACGATGATGATGAACCCGACCGCGGCGATGCCGTAGCGGATCGGAGCGCTCGCGCCCCCGCCGATGCTCAGCGTGACGATCGCCGGGGCGATGAGCACGGCCACGAGGTTCATGACCTTGATGAGCGGGTTGATGGCCGGGCCGGCGGTGTCCTTGAACGGGTCACCGACGGTGTCACCGATGACGGTGGCCTCGTGCGCGGACGAACCCTTGCCACCGTGGTGGCCGTCCTCGACGATCTTCTTCGCGTTGTCCCAGGCGCCGCCAGAGTTCGCGAGGAAGACGGCCATGAGGCAGCCGGTGCCGATCGCGCCGGCGAGGAAGCCCGCGAGCGCGCCGATGCCGAGGCCGAAGCCGACGACCACCGGGGTCAGGGCCGCGAGCAGACCGGGCGTCGCGAGCTCACGCAGCGAGTCCTTGGTGCAGATGTCGACGACCTTGCCGTACTCCGGCTTGGTCGTGCCCTCCATGATCCCGGGGATGTCGCGGAACTGGCGACGCACCTCGAAGACGATGGCGCCGGCCGCACGCGTCACCGCGTTGATGGCCAGGCCCGAGAAGAGGAACACCACGGCCGCACCGAGGAGCAGGCCGACCAGCGTGGACGGGTTGGTCACGAGCGCCTGGGCGTCGCCGAGGAAGGACTCGGCCTCCGCCTGCGTCGTGGTGCCCGGGTCGGTGATCTCGCGGACCGCCGTCTGCCACGCGTCGGTGTAGGAGCCGAAGAGCGCGGTCGCGGCGAGCACGGCCGTCGCGATGGCGATGCCCTTGGTGATGGCCTTGGTCGTGTTGCCGACCGCGTCGAGCTCGGTGAGGATCTTCGCGGCCTCCTCGTCGACGTCGCCCGACATCTCGGCGATGCCCTGGGCGTTGTCCGAGACGGGTCCGAACGTGTCCATGGCGACGATGACACCGACGGTCGTGAGCAGTCCACAGCCGGCGAGCGCGATGAGGAACAGCGACAGGGCCACGGAGCCGCCACCGAGCAGGAACGCGAGGTAGACCGCGCCACCGATGATCGCCGCGGTGTAGACGGCCGACTCGAGGCCGACACCGATGCCCGAGAGGACGACGGTCGCGGCGCCGGTGAGCGATGTGCGCGCGACGTCCTTGGTCGGGCGCTTGTCGGTGCCGGTGAAGTAGCCGGTGAGCCAGAGGATGATCGCCGCGAGGACGATGCCGATGACGACCGCGAGGATCGCCGTGATGCGCGGGTTGCCCTCGAGGGCGCCGATGCCCTGGTCGCGCGAGCCGAGCTCGGCGAACGTCGCGGGCAGGTAGAGCCACGCAGCGATGGCCGACAGGACGGCAGCGATGGCGGCCGAGATGTAGAAGCCCTGGTTGATGGCGTCGAGCGCGTTCTGGGTGCCGCGCGCCTTGGTGATGAACACGCCGATGAGGGCGGTGACCGCACCGATGGCCGGGACGAGCAGCGGGAAGACGAGGCCGTAGGAGCCGAACGCCACGGAGCCGAGGATGAGAGCGGCCACGAGCATCACGGCATACGACTCGAAGAGGTCGGCCGCCATGCCGGCGCAGTCGCCCACGTTGTCACCGACGTTGTCGGCGATGGTCGCGGCGTTGCGGGGGTCGTCCTCGGGGATGCCTGCCTCGACCTTGCCGACGAGGTCGGCGCCGACGTCGGCGGCCTTGGTGAAGATGCCTCCACCGACACGCATGAACATCGCGAGCAGGGCCGCGCCGAAGCCGAAGCCCTCGAGCACCTTGGGCGCCTCGGCCTTGTAGAGCAGCACGACGACGGAGGCGCCGAGCAGGCCGAGGCCCACGGTCGCCATGCCGACGGTGCCACCGGTGCGGAAGGCAATGCGCATGCCCTCGTCGCGACCGTTCTCACCGCGCGCGGCGGCGGCGACGCGGACGTTGGCCTTCGTGGCCAGCTTCATGCCGAGGTAGCCGATCGAGGCGGAGAAGAGCGCGCCGACGACGAAGAAGCCGGAGCGACCCAGCTTCACGCCCCAGTCGGGGGCCGGGAGGAGGAGCAGCAGCCCGAAGACGAGCACGACGAAGATGCTCAGCGTCTTGAACTGTCGCGTGAGGTAGGCCGCGGCCCCCTCCTCGACCGCAGCGCCGATCTCGCGCATCTTGTCGGTTCCAGTGTCCGCACGCAGGACCTGTGCCCGGAAGACGAACCCCATGACGAGGGCGATCACGGCGATGACCGCGACCCCCAGGACCAGGGTGACGTTCGATCCGGTGAGGTCCAGCGTGGAACTCGCCTCGGCTGGTGCGAGCGCGAGTGCAGCCATTCCATCCTCCTTGACGGGTGTGCGCCGTCGAGGCCCGGGACCGAATGCCCACAGGCAGGCGCGGGGTGGACCTTACCCGGTGACTCAAGTCACATGAAGGGCCTGTGCCCCGGTGTGACTGCTCTCACGCCCTGAGGCGCCCGGACCATGGGTGCGTCAGTCGGAGAGGTCCGGCTCCTGGACGTCGTCGTCGACCGACGCGAGCGCCTCGTCGACCGTGGCGTGGACCGGCAGGACCTGGTCGAGCCCGGTGATGGCGAACAGCCGCAGGATGCGCTCGTCGGTGCAGACCACGTGCAGCGTGCCGCCGAGCTTGCGGACCGCCTTGAGGCGCCCGACGAGGACACCGAGCCCGGTCGAGTCGAGGAAGCCGACACCCTGGAGGTCGACGACGATCCTCGTCTGGTCGGCGGCAGCCCGCTCCTCGAGGACGGAACGCAGCTGGGGGGCGGTGTAGACGTCGACCTCACCCGCGACGGTCACGATGACGACGTCCTCGCGCTCGGTCATCGACACGCTGAGCTTCACTTCGGCCAGGCTCCTTGATCAGTCCGGCATCCGAGGCTCCGGATCCAGGTCGTAGATGCATCCACGCAGGCCAGGAAGCTGGCAGCGCTGTCGGCGTACGGCATTACCGTAACCCCCATGTCGACATCTGCCGAGCCGACTGCGATCCTCGCCGCACTCGCGGCCGGTGACCGCAGCCCTCGGCTGCGTCACGTCGA
Source organism: Knoellia locipacati (assembly GCF_044791685.1). GTDB lineage: Bacteria > Actinomycetota > Actinomycetes > Actinomycetales > Dermatophilaceae > Knoellia > Knoellia locipacati_A. Next base: position 2,369,663 of record NZ_CP087730.1, on the reverse strand, counting down.
GCACCTCCCCGCCCGTGCGGCGCGTGTCGCCGAGTGGCCGGAGTGGGTCGCCGCGCCCGTCCTGGCCAGCCTCACCGGCAGCGGCATCGCCCAGCCGTGGTCGCACCAGCGCGAGGCGATGGACCTCGCCCACGCGGGCTCGCACGTCGTGCTGTCGACCGGCACGGCTTCGGGCAAGAGCCTGGGCTACCTCGTCCCCGGGCTGTCCGCCGTCGTCGAGGGGCTGGCATCGCCGACCGGTCGCGGCGCCACCGTCCTCTACGTCGCGCCCACCAAGGCCCTCGCCGCCGACCAGCTCGCTCGCATCGAGGCGCTGGCCATCCCGGGCGTGCGGGCTGCCACCTATGACGGCGACACCCCCACCGACGAGCGCCGCTGGATCCGCGGGCACGCCAACGTCGTCCTCACCAACCCGGACCTGCTGCACCACTCCCTGCTCCCGGGCCACCAGCACTGGTCACCGTTCCTGCGGTCCCTCCAGTACGTCGTCATCGACGAGTGCCACATCTACCGCGGCGTGTTCGGGTCGCACGTCTCGTCCGTGCTCCGCCGGCTGCGCCGGGTGACGACCCGCTACCGCGCCGACCCGACCTTCGTGCTCGCCTCCGCGACCGTGAGCCACCCCGCGTCCCACGCCTCACGCCTCATCGGTATGCCGGTCAGTCCCGTCGAGGTCGACGGCTCACCTCGCGAGGCGCTCACCTTCGCGCTGTGGGAGCCGCCCACCATCGACGAGTCCCGCCGGTCAGCGACGACCGAGACGGCCGAGCTGCTCGCCGAGCTCGTCGACCGGGGGGTCCAGACCCTCGCCTTCGCCCGCAGCCGGGCCGGGGTCGAGTCGCTCGCCTCGTCCGCACGTCGCCGCCTCGGCCAGGTGGGCGGCACACCGGAGGCGACCATTGCGGCATACCGGGGCGGTTATCTCCCCCAGGAGCGGCGCGAGCTCGAGCGGGCGCTGCGCGACGGAGAGCTCCGTGGGCTCGCGGCGACCAACGCACTGGAGCTCGGGGTCGACATCAGCGGGCTCGACGCCGTGCTCATGGCCGGGTGGCCCGGGCGTCGCGCCAACCTCTGGCAGCAGGCCGGGCGCGCCGGGCGCTCTGGTCGCGCGTCTCTCGCGATGTTCATCGCGGCGGACGACCCGCTCGACACCTATCTCCTGGACCACCCCGAGGCGATCTTCGGCGCCCCGATCGAGTCGACGGTCATGGACCCGGCCAACCCGCACGTGCTCGCGCCCCACCTCGCGGCCGCGGCGCACGAGCTGCCGCTGACCGAGGCCGACCTGCCGATGTTCGGCACCGGCGCGAGGGGCGTCCTCGACCTGCTCGTCGAGCGAGGCATCCTCCGCCGTCGCCCGACCGGGTGGTTCTGGGCGCGTGACGACCGGCCCGGCGACCACGTCAACCTCCGCGGCACCACGGAAGTGGTCTCGATCGTCGAGCGACGCAGTGGCCGGGTGCTCGGCACCATCGACGAGGCGTCGGCGCACTCGCAGGTCCACACCGGCGCGGTGCACGTGCACCAGGGCGACCCGTTCGTCGTCACCGACCTCGACCTCGAGTCGGCGACGGCGACCGTCGTCCGCGGCGACCCGGGCTGGAGCACGCACTCGCAGTCACGCAGCTCGTTCGAGATCCTCGGCGCCCAGCGCACGGTGCAGTGGGGCGAGGTCGACGTCTGCTTCGGCTCGGTGCGCGTCACGAGCCAGGTGACGTCGTTCCTCCGGCGCCTGCCCTCGGGTGAGGTGCTCGGGACGCACCCGCTCGACCTGCCCGAGCGCTCGCTCGTCACCCGCGGCGTCTGGTGGACGATGCCCGTCGACCTGCTCGAGGCCGCCGGGATCGACGAGGCACAGATCCCCGGAGCCGCCCACGCCGCCGAGCACGCGGCCATCGGGATGCTGCCGCTCGTGGCGACCTCCGACCGCTGGGACGTCGGCGGGGTGTCGACCGACCAGCACCCGGACACCGGCCTGCCGACGATCATGGTCTACGACGGCTACCCGGGGGGTGCCGGCTTCGCCGAGCGCGCCCACACGGCGTTCGGCGAGTGGATCGAGGCGACCCGCGATGCCATCGCCCGGTGCCGGTGCGAGCGTGGATGCCCCGCCTGCGTGCAGTCGCCGAAGTGCGGCAACGGCAACGAGCCGCTCGACAAGGAGCGAGCGGTCCGTCTGCTCGACGTCGTCCTCATGTCGCGACCGGCCTGACCCCTGGTCTGCGGGTGCGGGTGCCGGAGCGACCGCGCGGCCACCCGCAGGAGGCGCCGGCTCGACTCGGGTGCGCTGATCAGGCACAACGGCTCTCGATCGCGCTAGCCTCGCAGGCGTGATCATCCTCGGACTCATCCTCGTCCTGCTCGCCGTCGCCGCCGGAATCCTCCTCTTCGAGGGGACGCGGGCCCTCACCGACGGGGTCGACATCGACGTCCTCAACGGCACGGTCAGCCTCCCCCCGCTCGCTCTGCTCATCACCGGTGCCGCCGTCATCACCGTCTTCTGGCTCGGATGGGCCCTCATGCGCGGCGGCATGCGTCGCAGCTCCCGTCGGCGCCGTGACGCCAAGGAGCAGGCCACCCTGGCCGAGCAGCGGCGACTCGATGACGAGCGGCGCATGCAGGAGGAGTTCGCCCAGCGTGAGCGCCAGCTGGCCGAGGAGCGTCAGCTGCGCGAGCAGGAGACCACCGCGCTGCGACGCGAGGCCGACGAGCGCGTCGAGGAGCAGCACCTCTCGACCGAGGAGGCCCGTCGCCGCGCCGAGATCGCCGAGAGCCAGAACGCCCAGTACCAGACCACGCAGCCTCGAGCCACGCAGGATCAGGACCTCCCGGGCCGCCACACGGAGCCGACCCGAGACCTTCCCCGCGACCAGCGCTGACCCTGCGGGGGTTCTGCGAGACCGGAGGCCCGGCACCGCATCAGCTGATGATGCCGTGCCGGGCCTTTCACGTCCGGGCGCCGGCGCACGCGTGGACCACGGCCCAGGTCCAGCTCCCGGGCGCACCGGCCCCTCATGACCACGAGGGCCGGTCGGCGGACACGGGTGCTCGTCGCGTCTGACGGTCGTTCACTGAGCAGGGTCCTGCGCCGGTCCCGCCCTCGCCGACGCCGTGGCGGTCCGCGCCACCCCCGGCCAGCCAGCGCTCACGTCGGTGAGCACTCGCACCTGCACCGATGCGCCGTCGGTCAGGCGACAGGACTGCAGCCGGGCGGCGTTGCGGCTCGCCAACTCCTCGGCCCGGCCGCACGGGTCGGCCAGACCCTGCTGCAAGGCGCTGGCGGCAGCCAGGGCGGAGAGATCCGCCGCTGCGCGCGCACGGTGTGCGGCACTCGCCGCCGCTCCGATCTGGACGACGGCGACGGACACGATGAGGAGTGTCCCCGCCACGGCGGTGACGAGCACCGTCCCCGAGCCGCGCTCGTCAGCCGTCGTCATGGAGCGGCCTCCGGGACGGCATGGGCGACTCCACGAGGTCGACCCCGCACCCCGAGCGCCGACAGGACGGTGGGCAGGTCGGTGCTGACGTCGACCTGCACGCTGCCGGGGCCGACGGCGAGAGCGATCCGGGCACCCTCAGGCGACTGCCGGGCAACCTCTCGCCGCACCTCCTCGACCGGCTCCCCGCGTGCGAGCAGTCGAGCACCCGTCCTCGCGGCGTCGACGCACCGCAGGTGGTCGGTCACCGCACCCACGGCCCCGAGCCCAAGGGTGAGCACCAGCACGAGGGCCGGCAGGGCCACGGCGATCTCGGCCGTGACCATGCCGGCCTCGCGGCGGACGGCTGGGGTCACGTGCCCGTTCCGAGGGCGGCGGTGATCACCTTGGCCAGCGCGGACTTCACCGGTCCCGACTTCACGACGAGCATGAGGACGGCGGCGAAGGCGCAGGCAGCCAGCGTTCCCTGTTGGTTGCCTACTTGTCCGTTGCCAGGGCTATCCCGTGCTGTTGCGGGTTGACCGCCCGCAGTGCCTCGTCGGCCTTCGGGGGGTATGAGCGAATGGCAGAGGCGTCTTCCACCAGTGGGCGGGGTGCGGGTTCGGGTGAGGTTTCGGGATCAGGTGGATCCCAAAGTCCTCACCCGTCTGATCGAAGCCCTCTTGCCTCCCGAGCAGCGGGTTCTTTCACTGAAGGTGAGCCGCAGGGCGTCGTGAGCGACCGGGTGCGGGTCGTGACCTACGCGAGGGTCTCGACAGCTGAGCAGGTCGAGAAGGGCACATCGTTGCCCGACCAGCGGCGCCGCCTGGCCGCAGCTGTGACAGCCCGAGCCGCGGTCCTGGTTGAGCACTTTGATGATGCTGGTGTCTCAGGCGTGCTGGACTCCCGACCGGGCCTTGACCGGCTCCTGGCCAGAGTCGGAGCCGGTGGTGTGGATGCCGTCATGGCCACCAAAATCGATCGCATCTCCCGCTCGGCGGTCGGCCTGCTCAACCTTGTAGAGAAGCTACGTGAACACGGGTGTCATGTCGTCCTCATCGACGAAGGCCTGGACACCTCCACTCCCGCCGGCGATCTGACTTCTGGCGTGTTGGGTGTCATTGGCGGGTGGGAGCGGCGCCGCATCTCGGAACGCACACAACAGGGCCGCCGCGCTGCCGCCCAAAATGAAGGACGATTCGTTTCTTCCACGCCACCGTTCGGGTATCGAGTCGTGTCAGCGCCCTCCAAGCGAGGTAAACGCTTGGTCACACACGACGCGCAAGCGGACACCATCCGAACCATCTTCCAACGACTGATCGTGGACGGCTCGAACGCGACCACCGTTGCGGCAGAGCTGAACTCGGCGGGTATGAAGCCTGCGCGGGCGTCTTCCTGGTCCGCTGCCTCTCTGCGTCGCTGGACCCTCAGGGAACCGCCACTTCGAGCGGCCTCCGGAATCTGGATCTTCGATGGCATCTCCGTCTCGATCCCAGCGATCCTCACCCAAGCGGAGTCTGCGCAATGGTCAGCTTGGCAACAGGCCCGTACCGGGCCGCAACAGCAGTCCCGGGGGCCCTACCTCTTGTCGGGCGTTCTGCGGATGCCGTGCGGGCGCGGGGCCATGGGGCGAACCGCGGGAACCCAACGCCCGACCTACTCATGCCGGGACCACTACCTACCAACCGCAGATCCCCACCGGCACGGGTCCTGCCTCAACGTCCCGGTCGACGTTGTCGACGCTGCCGTCCTGGAACACGTCAGACACGTACTTGCGGCGCCGCAGGTGCTCGAACACGCCGCCAAACGCTGCCTGCTGGGTCCAGCCCAACCCGAAGGTGAAGCAGACGCGCTCGAAGCCCAGCTCCTGGACCTTGACCAGCAAATCAGCGCAGACTCGGCCGCTCTGCGAGCCGAAGGCCTGAGCGGTCGCGCCCTCGGCGCAGCTCTGGTTCCTCTGCATCGTCAACAGCAGGACATCGTGCGAGAACTGCGCTCTCTTCACCGACGCGCGGCCACGACCGCGCACGTTCGCAACGATGTCCAGCTCGCCCAGCTCGTCGCTACCGCCCGACAGGCACTGAACCAAAACACGGTCGGCACGTGGCGCCCCCTGCTGAGCGTCCTGCACGCAATCGTGACCATTGACGGCTACACCACCTGCAAGCAATGCCAAGGAACCGGATTCCTGCCCCTTGGCTCAGGCGACGGTCGGCGATGGCCCCTTCGTTGCCCCACATGCCTCAAAGGTCAAACCCCCGACCTCACCGTCGAGCTCGACAACATCATGGCGTTCGTCATCGCCGACCGGATTGGCAAGTTGCCAGGCCCCAAATAGCCCCAGGCCCGGTGGATGTGCCAACTATAGTTGACTCATGCCAACAATAGTTGGATGATGGATTTGTGGACCTGTCCTTCCCGCTCACGACCATCGCGCCCACCCTCGATGCTGGGGTGCTGCAGGTGCTCGCAGCCACGACCGCGGGATGCACTGCAGCAGAGGTGCACCGTCGTCTTGCGCGGGGCAGCGACGAGGGGGTCCGCCGCGTGCTGACCCGCTTGGTCAGGCAGGGAGTGGTGCTCGTCGAGACGCCTGCTCGCTACCCCGTCTATAACCTGAACCGTGAGCACCTGGCCGTTCCCCACATCGAGCGGCTGACCAGGGTGCGAGGGGAGCTTCTCGATCGCATCAGCAGCGAAGTGGCCGACTGGGCGGTCGAGCCGATCCACGTCGGCATGTTCGGTTCCTTCGCAAGGGGCAGCGCCGACTCGGACAGCGACATCGATGTGCTGCTTGTTCGCCCGGAGCCCTTGGCCCAGATCGACGAGGGCGCCTGGCTGGATCAACTCGACCGTCTCGACCGCCACATCAGAGCCTGGACCGGCAACGCCGCCCAGATCATCGACCTCACGCCAGCCACCTTGGGGCAGATGGCTCGGGACGCCGATCCCTTGGTCGACTCATGGCGTGCCGACGACATCCCGGTGCACGGCGAACGCCTCTTGGACCTGCTCCGGAGGCTGCGGTGACTCCTCGCCACTCCGGTCGCGTCGTCACCTGCGCCCCAGCCGAATGCCGAGCACGTCGTGATCAGGCGCGAGCCTTTCTGGACGTCGCCGAACTTGTGCTCACCGAAGACCGCCGTGAGGCCCACGTCGCAGCAGCCCTGGCCGTCTTGGCTGGCATCGCCGCGACCGATGCCATCTGCGGACTCAGCCTCGGCAAATGGAGCCGGGGCCAGGATCACGGACAGGCTGTGATCATGCTCGGCGAGGTTGCACTGCGCGACACGACCCTGCCCACCAAACTCAGGCGCTTGCTCGCGGACAAAGACGCTGCGCACTACTCCTCGACCCTCATCACCGTCGAGAGGGCCAAAACCATGGTGCGCCAGGCTGCCGCACTGCTGGCCGAGGCAGACGCACTGTGACCCCGGCGTTCGCCCGCCCCAGTTAGGCCACAGTCAGTTCGCCTACCGCCGGGACCGGCGCGCTCGGGATGGTCGACTCGCGGCGGTAGGACGCACTTGATGGCTCCACGGAGAAGACGGGCCCGTGGGCCGGGCACCGTTGCCGAGAGGCCGGGCCAAGCGCCGATGCGACTTGAACCCGATGGCTCCGAGCGCCGTTCATTCGGATACTCGTGCGTCTCCGGAATGGGGTCAGGTTTGGCGAGAGGTAGCGACATCGAGCAGTGCTGCGCCCCGTTGGTCAAGCGCACGTTGCCGAATCAGCAGAGCCAATTGGTCCCCCTGCTTCTGCAACCATCTGCCCCTGTCGAGCCATTGAGGCATCCACCTCGTAGCCGTGGGCGGAACACTCCCTGTTGCCTGCTCGTGGGCGAGAACATCGGGGCATTGCGTCCGCTCAGGACGGCTGCTCCCCGCAGAAGTTCGGTTCCAAAGGGAGCGATCACGAGTCAACGACGTACAGATGCATACGTCCTTGCTTGTCGCAGAAGGGCGCAAGCTGGACGGCGTCAGACTTCCCACTCCGCGGTGGGGTCATCTAACTTCTGACGCAGGGCCACTGGGTCGTGCAGGTCTGCGAAGGGGCTCTTCAGGGCGAGGGTAGTGATGCTGGAGAGAATCAACCCGACAGCCTCGAGGTTGTTGGCGAGGGCGTCGTCCAGGCGCGCGAAGAGCACTTCGAAGTTCTTCTGGCGCTCGTCGAACGTCTTGTCGAGGTGGGTGAGGAACAGGTCGCGCCGGGCGTGGATTTCGGCGATTTTGACCTTGGTGTCGGCCTTGATCTGGACCCTCTTGGTGGTCTCCTCCTCGTGGACGTTGATCCACTCCGCGGTGAGTTTGACGATCTCGTCCAGCACGGTCGCCGCAGACAAAGGACCGGCGACGTTGCCGACGATCTTCCCGGCGATGGGGAGGCTGGTCAGGGCCTTGGTGTTCATGCGGCGTTCCTCTCGATGATTGTGAGCGACTCCTGGGTGAGGGTTCCGTTCTCGTCCAGGAGCGGGGCGGACAGGACCAGGCCGATCTCGGCCATGAGCAGGGCGGTCTGCTGGAAGTGCTCGAGGTCGCGGTCGGGGTCGAAGTCGAGCTTCAAGAGCTCCTTGAGCGAAGACTTGGCACGCTCGTCCAGTTGGTCGAGCACCGACCGGAGTTCGTCGGAGCGCCGACGCAGGCGCTTCATGAGGTCGACCTGGAGGTCCATCTCGGCTTGCGCCTTCTTCACATCGGCCTCGTACTGCTTGGCCTGGGTGAGGGCCTTTTCACCCTGGATGGCGAGTGTGATGCCCCCGATCAGCAGAGCGGGCGCGATTGCGAAGCCTGTGAGCATCATCCCCCCGGCCGCCATGCCACCGCCGCCTGCTGCGAGTGTGCCGCCACCGAGCCAAGCCAGGGTTGCGCTCTCGGCAGCCGCGCCGGACAGCGTGGATATGGCGGCACCCGTACCGGCCGCCGCAAGAGCGCGCACGCCGCTCAGCGCCGCCTGTTGGGCCACCACCGCCGAAACAGCGGCGCCGACCCCGCCCTGGAGGAGCTTGCCCTGGTTGACCAGATTGCGCAGGGCCGGAAGGTCAAGTCTGGCGACCTGGAGCCCGTCCACCACAGTCCGGTCCAGCCTCTTGATCTTCCGCTCGTTCGCCTCCAGCCACGAGACCCACCCTGCGAGGGTCGTGGTCTGCACCTCGATCTGGCGCCGGCCGTAGGAGGCGAGGTGGTCACCGGTCTTCTTCTCATGCTTGGCGTGCCCGGCCAGCGCCGCTTCGTAGCGCTCCCTCGAGCGACCGGCGACCTTCTTGGCCTCGGCCATGTCGATTGCGCCGATGGCGCCGGCAGTGGCCCCGCCTCCGCCGGCGGCGATGAGCGCGATGGCGCCTAGGATGAGAGGAAGTGGCATGCGAACCCTTGCGGTCAAGGCAGCGAGTGCTGCCAGCACAATGATCCGCATCGCGCTGGTCCCAGGACCGGTCTATCTACGCGGGGGTGTGGCAAGAACAATTACGCGGGGGTGTGTAGCAGCGTTTGCAACTCGGCACGAGTTGCGACACCACTGCCGCCCAAGGCCCAAAAGCGCGATCTGTCAGACTCCTCCGCTTCAGTCGCTTGTCGGGGGAGATGACCCCGGTGGAGTCGCCGGGGGGCCTCGTCGACGGACGGGTTGTCGCTTGTCCACCAGTCATGGCTCGCGCCGCGTCCAAGCAGAACCTCGCGTGGCGCACGGGGCCGATGTCGAGTGGTGATGAGGAACCAGCCCAGATCCCCTGTCGTTCAGGACCACGCGGCTGGCGGCTCACCTATCAGTTCAGGCAATCCCAACGCCTCCTGCGCCGAGGCGCAAAGCACCAGGCCGCTGAGGCTCGTAACCACCGGCCCCACCCGGACCAAGAATGCGGTGGGGAGGTTGCCCTGCGCGGCCGGTGGCCATGGGGACCATGGGGTCCGCATGGAAGCCGTGGAGCGGCGGGCAACAGTCTGGAGTCGCTCCCGGTCGAACCATCCCGGTCCAGGGCGCAGGCCTTCGGGGATCGCGGAGCCCGGAATCTCACCGAACCCGGATCGGCTCGTCAGGTCAAGGATGCGGTCGGTGCCTCGTGCGACGCCGCCCCTGTCACACTTCGCGCAGACCGGCAAGAAGAAGCCTGCCAAGCCGATCCATCGCGTCGAGGGCTCTTGGGCCACCAGCCCCAGATAAAGCCCATCGACCTCCTCGCCAGCCCTCTCGACGCTTGCCACGATCGCATACACGAGGTCGGCGTCGACCAGCCCGGTCTCAACCGAAGCTCGCCCCGCCTGGGGGTGTGGGAGCAGCAGCGAGGTCAGCCCGTGCCCATCGTCGAGGGCTTGGTCCACCGCTTCGAGCCAAGTGGACGCCGCGCTCCACGCGTCCTCGACCTCCTCGTCGACCTGCTCGTGGCTGCTTGGGTCGTCGGGATCCGGGCTCGGCACAAACGCCCACGTCTGGCAGTCGCGGTCCGGCGGGCAATGCCGAGGAGCGGGGGCGCGTGACGCGGGCGTGCTCATACAGGAAGATTGCCATGTGCGATCCAAGCCGAGCGACGCTGACCTGGAGTTGATCGCGCGCCTGGCGGCCGAAGCGGACATCAGCGTCAGCCCCACGCAATTGGAGCGCTGGCGTACAAGGGGCCTTCTGCCCCGCGCCAAGGTCATTCGTGACGGCTTCGGAGGAACTCGCGTCCTGACGCACAACGACGAAGTGTTGGAAGCTGCCGCACTGCTGGGGCAGGTCTCGCGCCGAAGTAGCCCCTGGCAGTACTGCGCCCTCGTCCTATTCGACGAAGGCTGCTCCCTCTCCCCGGAGGCACTGCGGGAGACCGCGACCTTCTTGATCCAGCGTCAGCTGAACCCCATGCGCAGGGCCTGGGCCCGTGCCGAGCGCGAAGCCAGCCCGTCAAACGATCCAGACGAGGAGCTCGCCGAGATTGGGGAGCGGGCGGCTGCCTTGCTGCCGAGAACCGTGTGGAAGCTCGTGCGCGACGAGGTGGGCTTGGCCCACTCGCACGCCACAGCTTCCGAGGTGCGCGAGTATCTTGACCGTGCGATGACCTGGCGCCTGGTCGACCTGAACGTCCCCGGCAGGATGACCGACGCGCAGCGCAACCTCGCCCGCCACGGCATTGAGGAACCTATGCCGGTGATCGGCGGACCCGGGGTCTTCCCGCTCCCCAGCGAACGCCTCGCCGTCGCCAAGACCTTGAGCTGGGCCGAGGCCGACACCTACCGTGAGTTGGCCTATCTAGAACTCGAGGACAACCCAAACCTGGCAGCGCTAGGTGGGCCATTCGTCTTGATGACCTGGATCGTCACCGCCGAGCGCCGCAACGCCCGGCCAGATGCCCTTGATGTCCCTTTGTCGCAGGACCATTTGGAGCAGAATCGTTTGCTGCTTGAGAAGCTGCAGTCCGAGCGGGCGGCAACGCCGGACCCGTAAGTAGGGCCGCTGTCAGGCAGTTGTGCAATGTCAAGCACTGCGGCGCCTTGACCGGCGAGTCTCGAGACGTGGTTGGTCATGATCGCCCGCAGACACACACCTCGTCAATCGCGGCGGTGTGACGCACCTCTATCCGTCCCCTAATGCCGGAAAGGGACGAGCCGGCGCGGCGGTGCCCGATGGGTGGTCTGGCATGTCTGCTGGCGAACGAGGCGAGCGAGGCCGTCCCAGCCACGGCGGCTTCCCGCCGCCTAATGTCCGGACGGTCAGTCAGTGGAGCACCCTACGAGCGGCCCGGGAACGTCGCGACCTCGATATCCCTGCACCGAACGCTGTCAGTCGTAACCTTGGACAATGGCTGCCGATGGGGGTGAACTCGACCCGCGTTCAGTCGCGAGTTTGCCTGAGGTTGAGGCGGCTCTCTTTCGAGCGATCGAGGACCAGCGAGCCCGCAGAGCGTCCCTCGATTCGAAGGCCGGCCTGGTGTTGGGCTCCGCGGGCGTGGTGGTTGGCCTGCGCGCCAACGACGTGAGTTGGCTCGGACTGTTCTCCGCTCTTGTCGCTACTGTGAGCGGTGCCTGCGCTGTTTGGGCGTTGTGGCCTGCTGTGGGTCAGACCATCGACCCAGCAGTGCTCCGCCGCAAGTACATTCATCGGGATCCGAGCCGCACTCGGCTGGTAATCATCGACTCTCACCTGCTCACGCTTGCCAGCGGCGAGCAGCGCATGAGCCAGAAGACGAAGCGGTTCCGGACTGCGGCTGTTCTCTTGGCCGCGTCAATCGTGGTGAGCGTCCTAGGCTTGCTCTCCTCAACTCTCATGGGCAAGGGGTGAACTCGTCGATGTCCAAACCCGAGCCAGGTCCTCCCCCGTTCGATCCGGATCCCGAGTTGATCCACGATGTCGAGGGGGACAGCGCCATGCTGGAAGAGACTCGCACCAAGGCACGCGAGCTGCGTGAGGACTCAGAGGAAGAAGGGAACGCAGATGCCTGAAGAGGAGACTGATCAGGAGCAGGGCCCGCCACAGCCCCCGGAACCGGCCACCGACCACGAGTTGATCATCGAGGTGTTTGAGGGCAGCCAGCCATTTCCTGAAGAGGGACACGACCAGGAAGGTGCCCAAAGGCATTGAGGCTCGCCACATCGGCGAGCTGCCGCGCTCGGCGTCGTGAGTCGTCGGATGTGCCGCTGTTCGGAAGCGCCGGCTCGCGGCGGTTTGACGCACCTCACGTGGCAACTCGGTTGTCGTACTCGCCTTATTCGTGCGTAAGCATGCCGTGTCAACAGCACCACGCGTCTCGGCTGACCGGTCATATCGCGTTCCATCAGCTGACCATGCCTCGCGGGGCGCGGTCTGGTCAGTCGTGCCGATCAGGTGCAGTCTTGTGTGATGTCGAAGATGTGGCCTGCGCGTGGTTTCGCAATGCTCGCCGCAGCCTTCTGGGTGATCTTCTTCTTTGGTTACGTCGATCTGCTAGTACCTATCCTCCGTCAGCCCGGTTTCGACTCGAGCTACCTCCTTGAGACCGGTTGGGGAGCCATGTTCGTGTTCCTCGTCGGAGCTCCGGTCGTGTCTGCGGCTTTCGCACCCGAACGGATGGCTCCCCAGATAGAGGTAGCCCTCGTCGGCTTCGCCGTAGGCACCATCGCTGTCGTCGTCCCGGAATGGCGTCAGCTGTTGCCTGCCGCTGGACTGCTTCTCACGTCTTTCGTTCTGGCTCTGCTATCCGGCCACACCGGTATCGGGCTCAGGCCCAGAGCGGCCATGACCGCCGTCGGATCCGGCGCGCTGAACCGAGTAACTCTGCTTCTCACGGTCGCCGCCTCTATCCCTCTAACCCTTTATGCGGCTGACATGGTGGCTGGGCGGCGTGAGGGACGTCCACCCACCGACGACATCACGATCGGTCTGGATCACTGGCCGATGCAAGCGGCCTTGGCCGTGGCCATTGTGCTGACAACTGGCTTGGCCTCAACCAACATCTCTGGTTGGCCGGTCCCATCATGGACCTCTGCCGTGACGGTGATGTGGATGGGGGGATTTTCGGTCGGCTACCCCACGCACGCCGGAAGCTTCGGGACCGTCGGCGGTTGGGCCGCGATCGGCTGGGCTTGTGCCCTTGCGGCAACTACTGTTCTCCGCCATCGCTCCCCTGAACATGCGTCGGGCAGCAGCTAGCCCCCCCACCGTGCCCCGGGCTGCGGGGAACGCCTGACGCAGCCCAGCCAGGCCCGGAGGATCCGTTTGCCAATCGCTCTTGCTCCTGCGTTCCGACTACGACTGCAACGACTTGCTCGACGTGGCGAGCAGCCGAAGTGCGACGAAGGTCAGTCACGTCCACTCGGCGGCGAAGTGACGCACGGGATCTCTCAAATCCATAGCGTGTCTTGGCCCGCGAATCGGGCTGAGGCGCTTAGCAGCTCTCACTACGAAGCCTCGCTTGCGTGGACAAGCGAGCACATGATCGACGAAGTGTCACCATGGACAAGTGCTTCGCATTTCCGATCCCCTACCACTGGACGCCGCCACCCTCGTCGACATCATCACCGAGGGTCACCGGCTAAACGCGGGTCGTTGGCCCGTCTGGCAATACGTCCAGCACCAGATGGACCAAGCTGGCTACGACGCCGCGCAGGCGCTGGAGGACCTACCTCGTTGGACTCACCAGTACGGGCCGACATGGAGCGACTCCGGCCACGGGATCGAACCCGGTCCGGGGGACCGCATCGCGGTGACCGTTGGCGGACTCGGTCACGCATCCGGCCATTGGGCCGGGGGGTTCTGTCGTGCCTTCCTCGCGGCCATGCACTTGGCCGCTGTCAGGCAGCGAGAGGTCCAACCGCATCCGGACCGCGCTGAGAACCTCGTTCTTCAGGGCGCTCCCCTCGTAAGAGCCGTCAACATGCGAGCGTCCACTTCTCTATCCGATGATCAGCTTTTGGGGATTCTGAAGCGGGAACCGATTACTGCCGGTGGTATTCAGACCAACACGGACAGCGTTACGTGGTCGTGGGACGTGACACGACTCCGCACACATGCGTTCCGTGAGGCCACCGATATCCAGGACCTCCTGGCGGCGCTCGACGAGGCGCTCGGAACACGGTCGACCGTCCACATCGATAGCAGTCCGGTCCCTCACGCTGCCCTTACGGACGCCTTCGATCACCTGGACCTTGCGTGGAGGAGCATCTATAGCGAGAAACTGCTGCAAGTCAATCGCCTGGGAGTCATCGCCAGCATGATCGACAGCGTCGACAGTCGAGAGACGTTCGACTCCCGCTGCACCGCTTTGACCGACGTCCTCTCCACCATGAGAGTTCCGGCGCGAGCAGACGCACCACAGGCTGGAACCCTTCACCGCCTGCGACTATCTCTGACTGACTCCCTGAAGGATGATCAGCATCCGGCGATCAGAGCAATCGGGACACTTCAGCACGTGGTCGCCGTTCGGAACGCCGCGGGCCATCCGAGCAGTGCACACAAACAGGAGCCGGCGTTCGTTGCATTGGACCTCGACCATGTTCGCGGCGACTGGGAGAAGTCTTGGAACATCGTCGTCCGGCGCACGGTCGAGGCTTTGCGCGAGATCCGGAATGGCGTACTTCAGCAAGAAGCACAATTGCCCTGACATTCGGCCACAGGGCCCACCCGCCGCGCGTCCATGTCCCCGTTCGAAAGCCACTCGAGCGCAAGCGACCAGGCGCCGGCACACCACATCCGAGAGAGCTCGTTTAGGTCGTACAGCGCCTCCTTGAAGGTCTTGCCGGTGGCGACGGCGCGCAGGAAGAAGGCCAGGCCGGGGCGTCATGACGCAGCCGGACGATCGCGGCGATAGGACGCAGGTGCGTTGACCAACATGCTGAAACTTCCGATCCAATCGCACCGGCGTGTCACCTTCGCCGCAGGGCCTGAGAGCGCATCGCCCGTTTCACGGGCCATTTGGCTGCGACCCGAGGTGCGCGTGGGCGCTACCTACGGCTCCTCGCGTACCCACTCTTCGACGCCGAAGTCGCGCTCCAGGCCGTGGTAATCCAGCTCTTCCGGCGACTGAAGCCGCAGCCCACATAGGGGGCAGTCGACGCGGTCTAGGAAGTGCCTCATGTACCGAGAGGTTTCGTCGTATTCCGAATCCTCGTCCTCTTCGTAGTCGTCGTAGAACCACGCGAGGTGGCCGCCCGTTGGGCAGAGTCCGAGGTAACCGTCGTCCCCACCCGAGGGAGCTGACGCGGTCGTCATGGCCAGGAGCTGCTCGGGCGGAATTCGGCTCCAAAGCGCATCCCATCTTCGAGCAGCCGCCCACTCTCCAATGAGGACGTGGAGATCCCTCTTGGCGAGAACCGCCATCAATTCCTTACTTCGGACATCCTCAGGGCTCAAATCCACCAGCGGGAGGGCAGCTAGGAGCGCCTCCATCGGTTCCGAGATCGACAACCAGCCTGCGGTTGCCTGTGGACCACCGAGCAGGAGCCGTAGCACGCGAGCCATGGCGCCAATAGAACTGACTGTCATGCCCACGTCCGCGTAGGCGAGGTGGAGAGCGCTGTTTCGACCGTTCCGCAGCACGGCTGCTTCTCTAGAAGGAAAGGCCTTTGCGTCCAACGCGAGTGCATTCTTGAGTGCCTCGCCGATCTGGACGGTCTGGACGTCCCCGAGGTCACGATATTGACTCGACCGACCCCATCAAGGAAAGCAGCGAAGTCCTCCTTCTTGCCATCCTGTTGCTTGGCGAGCTTGGATGGGTGGTCGAGCAACCGTGTCTTGGCCAAGTGCTCGATTGCCTGCCCGGCACCGATGCAGGCGCCCACGTAGTCGTCCTCATCGAAGGCCATCAAGGCAGACCGCGCCCAATCGACAGCCGAGGCCGGAAGGGTCCTTGCCAAGGCGTCCTTCGCGATCCACGCCCGAAGATCGGCAACCGCGTGCACCGCCCGCTTGGGATCACTTGGTTCCGCCACGCCCTCAATGCTGGTGTAACGGGAGCCACAAGTCGAGTGAGCCGGCGCGCCCCTGTGCCACCAACCGATGTAGCTCCACTACGGGCCTCCCGGGCAGCGGGTTTCCGACTACATGGCCAGCGGGCAGCCGATCGCCTCCGAGTGAGCGGAATGCGGCGCTGAGACGCACCGGGGAGGCTACGGGCGGGCGTTCCTCCAGACCATCAGCCAGCTTGGCCCGAGACTGGCCTACGGACGGCGCGATGCTGTCAGCTACTGGCAGTGATCCACCACAATCCATCGCGTTTGACGAGCGTCGTGTCACCGTCGTGCGAGGGTTGGCCACCGAAGGAAACGGCCTGCTCGGGGATCTTGACCATGTCGGCTGAGGTGTCCACGTCAGCCATGGCAATCTCAACGTCGGTCATCTTCGCGCGTGTCTCGGGCGGATACTCCTTGGCCATGGCCACCTCGCAACCGGAGCCGAAGGTCGCCAACCCTCTTCTTGGCCTGCTCGTCGACAAACCTGCAGGCGTTGGCGAAATTGCCTTCGCTGATCGCCAGGTAAGCCGCCTTCAATGTTCGTCAGGTGACTTCTGGTCGCCTGACGAGCAGCCCGGAAGTACCAGGGCGATTGTCATTGCTCCTACAAGCGCTGGCCCTGCTCTTCTCCCCATAGAGGAATGCTGGGCATGGACGGCGCATGCCGGCCCAACAAGCGATCCGGCACCGACCTTTGGCTCCTCACGGAGTGCCTACGTCTACTCTGACGGCCATGGGGGATCATCATCGAGAATCGGCGCAACCTTCTGATGTGGAGCGTCTGTATTCGGCTGCTTCGCACCACACCCGTTGCGCCAACGACAAGGTCCGGTCGTCCGATCGACACCTTCGTATGGATGCGGCTGTCCACGCAGGTGCCGCTGTGGAGCTGATGGCGAAGGCGATCTTGGTTCAGGTGGATCCTCGGCTGCTGTTCGATGATCGAGATGGGCACCACGTCCTGATTGACCTACTCGTCGAGCGAGGTGTCGCCACGGCGCAGCCCCACTCGTACCGAGGCAAGAAGACAGTTGGGGCTGCGAAAGCGGTAATCCTGTCTGCCCGAGTCTGCGAGCAGGTACGTCCCCATGTAGGCGCAGCGCAGCAGGCCTTGGAGGCCCGTAACGATGCCGCCCACGCAGCCGCGATTAACGATTCCAGAGTCACTGACCAAGTCACCGCCGGCATCGACTTCGTCTTAGCCGGAGTCGACAGCTTCGTTCGAGACCGCGCAGCCTTCCTAGGTGCGGAGGTCGCTGAGCAGGTCGAACGAGAGGTTGCTCAGCGCAACGCGGCCCTGTCCTCGGCTGCCCAGCGGAAGGTCAAACGCGCCCGGGAACGGTACGAGGCCCTCGTCGCTCGACTCCCGGATGGGGGGTCCTCGGAGGTTCTCACCGAGCTCGGCAATCGCACTCCCCACGCCGGCGACGTCACCGAGAACTACGACTGCCCCGCTTGTGGAAATAGTGGCTGGCTCATTTGGGACGTTGAGATCGACTTCGAGTACGAGGGGCCAGACGAGTACAGCAACAACGCATATTTGCTCTTCCTCGGTTTCGAGTGCTTCTTCTGCAGCCTGCAGCTGAACCATGTTGAGAGCGATGCCATAGGCATCAATCCTCGAGGCGAAGAGGCTCACGTCGACGGCGCGTCACCTCCGCCTTAGGGACTCCCATAGCAAGACGGTCAACAGCGCGCCGAGTGGCCCAGACTGGTCTGGGGACTCGCGGCGAAGAGACGCAGCCCATCCTTCCTGCCATGGCGACGCCCTGACGGCCAGAGTGGGTTGACACTTGACTGCAGTGGGCCCCTACATCGCGCGGATTCTTCCGCCCGCCCTCGGTAGCGTCTGGTTCATGGGCTGGCGTCTCCACCTCCAAGCAGACCCGTACACGACGAAACTGCTGGAGAAGCAGTACAGAGGCCAAACCCAGCTCATGCTGGGACACGAGGCCGACGGGACGCTTTACGCCTCCGGCACCCGTTTCGCGGACTGCCAGAACGCCCAGACTGCCTTAGCCGAGGCGCGCAAGGTCGCTTCCGAATTGACCGCCATGGCGCGAGTCCTGGACCCATCCGCCAGTGCAGTGGTGTCCATGGATCGGGTACGAGACGACACCCGGGCAGACGGGTTCGCCACCGTGTTCTCCCAGCGATCCATCCGCTGGCGCACCGGGGTGGAACCTGCCAGCCAGCCACCATCTTCGGTGGGCGACATCTCACGGCTTGCCGACCGGGACCCTGACTACGCTGCGGCGTTGGCGCTTTTCGGGAAGCCCGGGGAGCCAGATGCGGTTCTGCTGTACAAGGTGTTCGAGTTCCTCAAGCGGAGTGCAGGGGGCTCGGAAAAGGCCTTCCTGCAGCGCTCCGGCTGGAGCAAGCAAGAGCTCAGAACCTTGACGGGATCGCTCAATCACCCCGACGTGCTCGGGGCCGGCGCTCGACACGCTGTGCTGCCCGGAGGGACTCCACGGCACTCGTGGACTCTCGCTCAATGCGCACAGCGCCTTGCTGAGTTGATACGCCGGTGGCCCAGTGAGTCAGCGACCTAACTGCTGCCGTTCAGGCGCGACCCGGCACCTCCTACCTTGGACACAAAGGCCTTGGAAAGCACCAACTTTGGGCTGTCGCACGCGGCGGTGTGACGCGGGTCGTCGAGATGGCCCGCCGCGCTCGCCCCATTAGCCCAGTCCTGCTTCGTACCCCGAGCAAGCTTCAGCGCCTGCGCAAAGCCCCTTGACGAGTAGCCAAGGTGGCATGAACCTTTGTGCATGTCTGCAATCCAGGGTCAGTGCCGAATCTGTGGCGCCTTCACTAGGCTCGATGGGTCGAACCGACTACTGCCCCACCGCTCGAGCATTAGCGACATACCGTGCCGAGGTCGCAATCCCAAACAGGGCGGCGACTACGCGGTGGGGTTTGACAGCGAACCTCGATGGGTGATGCAAGGCGGACTCCCCACGCTCGGCAAGGGCAGCCGCTGACCGCCTTCGCCCTGCGCCACCACGCGGCGGTAAGACGCAGTCGGTCTCTAATCCCCGCAACGGCAACATTGGCGCTGCCTAGTCTTCGCGCGGGTCCGGGTGCACACATGACCGATTGCTCCCTCGTCGATCTTCGGGTTGTGAGACCCTCGAAGCCGTTCGTTTTTGACGGAGACCTGGGGGAAAGATGGGTGACTTCGAGTTGTCCGGGGCGCACCCGCTCAGCCGGATTCTCGCGATCAAGCTTGACTACGCCGCCGCGACCGCGACGTTCGTGCGAGACGACTTGATGGTGGCCACTGCCCCGCTGTCTCGACCCGAGGGGGCTGGTGTCGCCGTGGCGAGCTCCACGTTTTTTCCTCAACAGTCACGGATGGAATTCGTCGCCTCCGGTCACACGCTGACCATGAAGCTGGGTACCACGCAAGACAGGTGCGAACTTCCAACGGTGTACTTGGATCAGCGGGACTGGATCGATTTCGCCCGTTGGGAGAAGGATCCGCAGCCTTTGGCTCCTGCCAAGCGCGAGTTCTTCGAGCTGCTGGCGTCGGCCGCTAATGAAGAACGGGTAGTGATCCCGCTGTCAGGCGCTCACCTGAAGGAAACCTCGAAACGAGGAGGTGCCTCACGTATCCAACTCGCGGCCACCATGCTGCGCTACTCGCGGGGCTGGCAGATGCGCTCAGTCTTGGCTCTACGGCGAGCGGAACTTCGCGCGCTCTTTGGGGGGGCTCCGCTGACCATCAGCGACGTTGCGACACTCGCCCCGCGGGCGGTCTTCGATATGGAGCGCGCAAAGCCTGTCGCGCCCGACCTCGGCCCGGAGATCTCCGGGCTGATCGAGCGGCAGGTGTGGGCCACTGTCCTAACCGATCTGCTGATCGACTCGGACCCGATGCCAGACGACGGCAAAGAGGTCGTCGAGAAGTGGTCTCAGTCGTTCCTTCCCCTCGCCACGGCTATTCCCGGCAACGGCAAGGCCAAGGCGCGCATCCGTGACCTCACGAGAACCCGCTTCATCTCGGATCTCGGCACCGATCTCCCGGCCAGCGCCAAGGAAGCAGGCTTGACCCCCGAGGAGTTCGGGACGTGGCTGGGCGATCGATCTGAGGAAGATCTTGCACTGACACCCGGTTTGGGTCGGATGCGTGAGGTTCTCCATCTGCGGATCGCTAACGCGACCGAGAAGTGGGAGGCCAACGACCTCAACGACTGGCTCCATCTGAGCTACGCCGCTGCCTACTGCGACCTCGTGCTCGGTGAGAAGAAGACAATCAACTACTTGCGACGGGTCAATCCGAAGGTTCCTGCCGGCGCGAAGCTCCACTACCGCGCGGAGGACGCCCTAATCGATCTGAAGCACCTGCTCGAGGCTGGTGTTTCGTTAGTCACGTGCTGGTGTGAACATCACGGTTCGACGCACTTGCAGTTGCGGCTCACGGCAGGACCGCACACGCGGCGGTGTGACGCGAGGGCCCGGCGCCATGAGAGATGTGGCGAACCTCGAAATGACCTAGCGTTCAGGGTGGATCGGATCCTGGTTAGCAACCGTCAGCGGCTGCCAGCCTCGACGGCCACGGCCAGGATGCGAAACTCTCCGGTGCGTCCATTATCGATTCTCGAGTATGGCAGCCAGTGAAGGCCGTATTGCCCTCGAAGGTTCAGAGGGGACGTCCGGCCTCGTGTGGTGCCAGCACCGGCCCTCTGATCCCATTGGCGTATTCCGTGAACGCGACTTCCCTCATGGATGCGAAAGGCTTCGGCGATGGTGGCGCGCATGCCGATGGGTTCGCGCCAGTGCAAGGAGTCATTAGTCAGGCAGAGTAGTAGCCCGTTGCTGAAGGGGCGGCCGTCAACGAAGCGCTCAAGGCGTTCGATGTCCTTGATGACGTCGTATCGGACGATGTCGTGTGCTCCCGTGTTGGGAAGGTCGAATTGCTCAGAGGACACCAGTCCCGACCATGCTGCCTTGAGATACTTCAACTCAATGAACGTGGCCATGCCAAGATCGGGCCTCACCAGCATCACGTCGACTGATTCGCGGATCCCCGCGTCCGGTCGGAACTCGAGACGGACCTGGAGCTGAGGGTCTAGAAGGTGAGCTTGCCAGGCAAGATGATGTTGGAAATCGGCCTCGGAGTGAAACACCGCCCGAGTCGACTTCATTGCTGCCAGCAGATCGTCGATGGCGATCGATCCTGCGAGACGATGCATAGGCACAATGAGAGCACAGCTGCGACCGGCTGACAGGCGGCGTAGTGACGCATCTGGGAGTCGCGCTGGACTGAGGTGTAGCCAGGTGTGGTGCCCCCCTGCGCTCGTGGCACCTCGGTCACCTACTCGCGTGACCTTCGGCGTGCCTCGTCTATGAGGTTTCGTAAGTCGCTCACTGCTTCGTACAACACGTCGAGAACCTGGCGCCCCTGAAAGTAGCCGTCAACGAAATGCCACTCGATCCAACTCACTGTGTCCCCAGCACTAACGCGGTGCCCGCGCCAAAGCCCCGCTGGAGTGTTCGTCTGCGTGTGCCAGCGCGAGGCCTGATTGGACTCAAGCCGCTTCAATTGCGCGTGCCGGAGCTGCGTCAGGGCCTCGCGTTCCGTTGTCCGCTGCCCAGCCCACCACACCCCAAGATCGCCACCCCTCGGGATGACTGCATCAAGTTGGCGACGCACCCCGGCCAAGAGTTCCAGCACATATGGAAGCCGATCTGTGAATGCCTCCTCGGTGTCTTGGTGACGGACGAGGTCGTCCGTCATCCTCGTAGCACGCGCGAGGGCTTTCTCCGCCCCATCGAAGGAGTCAGACACGGAATTGACAGTAGTGGGCGCGAGCAGTAGATCCGAGGCGGCGACATGACGCTCGTGCGCACTGCCCGCTGACCGGGCGCCTCCTGTCGTCACTGACCGGACGGTGCCCCTAATGTCGAAGCAAATCGGGTGGCTGACAGCACTGGGCTGGGCGAAGATCGTTGCGCTGGATGTCTTCGGGGGGTCTGATCAGGAGTGCCCCAAGCTGTGCCTGATCGGCGCCATCCCAGTCGCCAGTCACGTTGTAGCAGTCGGGCTGGTGGTAGACGCTTCTCCCTCCCTTGACTTGTACGTAAGAGCCGGAGGGGACGTCGACTGCGCGCAGACCTGTGCGGTACGACCTGGCCGGCGGGTGGCACAGGGCGCAGAACTGAAGTTCGTGGGTCGCGCATGGCGTTGCAGGATCGGTGCTTGCCTCCATCGATCCAGAATAGGAGCGGCGCCCGCCGGGTGAAGCCGGCGGCCTGAACCTTGTGCGGGACTGGGTGGTAACCCACTGGAGGGTTCGGGCGGCTGTCAGCGGTGGTGCGTACGTTGGTTCCATGTTCGGAACGCCCGCGTTCGAGAAGCTACTGAGGGACGCATCGAAGGAGCTCTACGCGGACAACCGCCTCACGATGCGATCCGGGCAACTCCTGGCGACGCAAAACCAAGTGGATGTCGGCGATGTCGAGTTGTTCTTCCGCGGGGTGCGGGCCGGACTCGTAGAGGTGAAGCCCGACGGGCGCTTCAACACTCTCGACCGCCCAACGCCTCAGGGGCATTGGGCGCTGCTCTCCCGTTCAGCGGAAGGCGGGTGGTTCAACGCCGAGTACCTGCCACAGATCGCGGCATACGTCGACGCGATCCTCGACCTTGGCTATCCGCACGAGCGGGTGCTCTTTGAGTTGCCGACCAAGTCGCTACAACTCGACCTGGCCATTTTGGATGACGATGGGGCCGTGAAGGTGCTTGGCGAAGCCAAGCGATCGACACCGGCTCTGTCGGTCCTCAAGCTTGGGGCGGTTGAACGATTTGGCCGCGAGTCCCCAACCGTTGAGTCGAAGCGGCGCGGAGACGAGCAGCGCCAGCTCGCTTGGCGGCTCTGGACAGTCAGTCCAGAGTTCACTTGGCTCATTGGGCCCGGACACCGCGAAGCGTTCCGGACCGAACTTGCACCCTTACGGCTCAGTAGCATGCCGCAGTTGCCACGCGCTCGAGAACTGGACCTTGACCACCAACCCTCTCAGCAACTAGCACCGCCATCCCTCGTGTGACTTTGAGGAACCCGCTCGGCCGCACCCCGTAATCTACTTAGCGAGTTTGATCTCCAGAACGCGGAGCCATTTGACGACATTGGCAGAATCGCCGGGGTGAAGGGTGCGCATGTGTGCCAGCCGATTGCGGATAGGCATGATGTCTCCGGCGAAGTTGCGCCAAAGATAGTCAGGTATTCCTAGGTCGCCAATTTGCGACTTCTGCTTAAGGTCTAGGAGCTCGCCCAAACTCAGCCATTCCAGCGGGTCGCGGATGAGTTTTATCGAGTTCGCCGCCGGGTAGGCTGACTGAGTAGCTCGCTCAAGGACCTTGGCTGACTGGTCCTTGGTGAGGCAGTGCTGACGCCAGGTTGTCCCCCATGCTTCGATAGCCCTTCTTCGTACTGCCCGCCGAACGAGGCGTTCGAGTTGCCACAGACCACGGCTGACGTCACCAAGTTGCTCCTGCGGCAGGACCTGCTCCGCTAGTACGTCCGCTAGAGCCTCCTTGAGGGGGACTAGGTGCGTCGGAAAGTTCCATGTCGAGGTTGTGCCGTGAGCAGTGATCAGGCCGGCGGCCTCGATGGCTTCGATATCACGAGCGGAAAGGATGCCGATTGCGTCACCGCCGGTCAGTAGGCAGTCGAAGATGGCCCGATCCATGGCCGCATTGACTTCTGCACCGAGCTCACTTAGCGCCCCTCGCAACACTTCATCGGGGTCCGCGCCGTCGATTACGCAGGTGGGCCACTCACTTACGTCCTGCGCCTGCACATCAGGACCATGAGCAAAGCTGGCGTCGTCCAGCAGCGAACTCCCGGGAACGGCCGGGAAGGCCGCTCTCGGCGCCCGGGACAGAAGGATGCAGCGGCGGCCTGCTTCAACCCAGGCAAACGCGCGCTCGCGCAGGAGACCCAGCGTGAGATCGCTGCGGCCGTTGACCAGCTGCTCAACCCCGTCAATCACGATCAGTGACTCGGGCGAATCAACTGACAGGTTGGCGACGTCGGCAGCGCTGACGAGCGCGAAGCCCGCCTCTCGCAGCGCTCGCCTAGCCGGTTCGTGCGCCGCGCCAAGTTGAAGAAACAGGAGGCTCCGAACGTGGGACTTCTGTCGAAGGAGCCCGACCCACTCGCTGTAATCGGGCTGGCTCATCGGAGCTCTAGTACGACACTCGGCTGGAAGGCGCCATTCGACTCGTGAATTAGACCTAGGTCCTTTAGCCTTCGGACGGCAACGTGCTCGGTGGCGGCTAGTTCCGCAAAGTCGGCGGGGTCGTCCATTAGCAGTTCTAACATGACCGATTCAGTGGCGTAGTAGCGCTTGACGTGCTGGATCATTTCGTCGATGTTGCCCTGCACCCGACTCTTCCAGTCCGTGATCTCAAAGAGAACCGCGGACCTGCTCATGACCCTCTGGAAATCGTCCTTCGGCAGGTGTCCGACGACGGCAGAACTGAGGTTTCTGTATAGGAAGGCATGCCCGCCCGAAGCCTCGTGGAGGGCTTCCAGCGCACCTGGCTGGATTTGGATTCCCATCTTTGCGCCCACCGTAGTTGCAAGCCCGTCGGCCTCTTCGCGCGTGAAGGGGGAAACGTAAATTGCCTTGGCCCAAGAGAATAAGGGGTTTGGGCGGCCGTACAGTCTGCCGCCTTCGACGATGGCACTCGTGAGGCCCGACAAGACGAACGTGAAGTTATCGCTCTCCTGGACCACGCTGCGGAGCGCCGCCAAGAACTGTGAAATGCGGGGCATGTCACCCTCGGCTATGTCGATGCGGTCTGAGGGCGCCAAATACTCGATCTCATCAAGGAGAAGGAGGATGCGATCACCGTCCCGAGCCAACCGTTTGAGGAGCTTCTGGAGCGCGTTCTTGAGATCCAGGATCGACGGACGATCCGAGAGTTCTGACAGCTCCTGAGTTCGGAGCTTGTGCGTCTTAAGTTCGGCAATAAGCCGCTGGCGAAGCTCGGCAACGATGTCGTCGGTCGGGTCCTCGGGGGGCGAAGGGAAGGTCTCAAGGTCCATAAGAACCGTGACGACCTGATCGTCTCGCAGCTCTTCCTTAAGTTGCATCAGAATGCTCGTCTTACCGGACTTCCTGAGCCCGAACACGCCGCTGACTCGCTGGTTGAACACGTCATCCCGAAGCGACTGAAGGAGAGTGCGCCGACCGAAGAAGTTGGCTCCGTACACCGGGGTGGTCGCGTAGAAGAGGTCTCGCGCGTACACGTAGTCACGGAGCAGGGTAATGAAGGAGAGTTCGTCTACTGGGTCGATCTCAAGCGGGATCGCCAAGCGATTGGGTCTCGACCAGTCGTTCAGTTTGATACGTAAGCGTTCATCTGGAGACCACATGAAGAACGTGTCTGGTGTCACAGACCTCGCCGAGCGGCTCAGCTCTCGGACGGCGACCTCGAAGATGCGGCCTTGAAGGTCTTGGTGCGGGCTGTAGAAGAGCATCACCTCTCGTGTGAAGCCGAAACCTGCCTCGATGGCCCCAGAGAACCGGGCGAGTGCGACGCCACAGCCTGTGAAGCCCCTCTCCTGGCACATCCCGGCGAAGACCACCTGAGAACCGAGTGCCCGGAGGGCATCCAGGTGATCGCGGAAGGCCGGAAAGCGATCTCCGAGGCGCGTGATCCCGGCCTTCAGCTCTGGGTTCTGAGGCAGGGGGATTGCTCCTGCACGCCATCCTCCTAACCGTGAGGCAGGAGTGGGCGGTGAGACCGAAACGGGCCTTCCAGGAGTGTCCAACCGCGGTGACCGGGAGTGAGACGGTGTGGGATCCGGGTTCAGTCCATAGGACTGCCTCACTCGTCGCACCGCCGGGGGCTGGAGCGTCGATGACGCGCTCTTCACGTACTCACCCATGCTGTTCAGCCGCTCGAGAAGGACCTTGGAGGTGACTCCAAGCTCTTTGGCAAGCGCGCTGACTCGCACCTTGGCCATTCATCCTCCGCACTGGGCAATCGTCCGCTCCGGCATGTCATGCGACTGCTTGTTGCACCGTACCCAGCAGTTCCGACTGACGAGGGGAACCCGGCCGAGTGCTCCCTCCCGATGGTCGGGACCCCATGGCTCTATGTGGGCGGAATGGACCACTGAGCAAACGGCCACCGGGGGCACACCCACACCAGCGCGATCCACTCGGGCATCAAGCAACCTTGGCCTGCCCGTTCCGAGGTTGTCCCGGGTCTCGTGGAACTTGAGGTGGCGGTCCCCCGCCTGATGCCTGCCTTGCGGTAGGTGTTGGGCGTCCGCCAAGACGACCCAAAGACAGGGGACCGCTATGACCAAGAAGTACCAGACCAAGACGTCCGACACGAGTGCGCTCGCCGTGCCCGAACACGTGAGCGTGGCGATGGAGGAGATCACGGCCGACATACGCGAGGGGCTGCTGGCCCTCGCGGTCGGCGCAGGGTTGCAGGTGAGGGGCCAGCTGATGGAGGCCGACGTCACCGCGGTGTGTGGGCCGCGTGGCAAGCACTACCCGCACCCTGCGGCGACCCGGCACGGCGCCGAGGCTGGCTCGGTGACCCTGGGCGGCCGGCGGGTGCCGGTGACCCGACCGCGGGTCCGTGCCACCGACGGGTCCGGCGAGGTGCCGGTGCCCGCCTACGAGTTGTTCAACTCCACCGAGCTGCTCGGCAAGATGGCGATGGAGCGGATGCTCGGCGGTCTCGCGGAAGTTCGTGGCGATGACCGAGCACGCGCTGGGCGACCTGCTCGCCGCCGACCTCAGTGAGCTGAACCTGGTCGCGTTGATAATCGACGGGGTCCACTTCGCCGACCACCTGTGTGTGGTCGCCCTCGGTATCGACATCGACGGCACCAAGCATCCCCTCGCGCTGGTCGAGGGATCCACGGAGAACACCACACTGGTCCGTGGCCTGCTGGTCGGGCTGCGCGAGCGAGGCCTCGACGTCACCCGGCCGATCCTGGTCGTGCTGGACGGAGCCAAGGCGTTGGCCGCGGCGATCAACGAGGTCTTCGACGCACCGGTGATCGCTCGGTGTCAGATCCACAAGTTGCGCAACGTTCGTGACCACCTGCCCGAGAAGATGCGCGGCCCGGTGGCGGAGCGGATGCGTGCGGCCTATCACGCCGACTCCGCCCTCGAGGCCCAGGCGCTGCTCGAGGCACTGGCCCGCGAGCTGGACAAGACCCATCCCGGTGCCGCCGGCCGGAAGCCTGCGCGAGGGCCTCGTCGAGACGCTGACCGTGCTTCGCCTCGACCTCCCGCCGACCTTGGCCCGGACGTTGAGATCGACCAACGCGATCGAGTCGATGATCGGGATCTGCCGAGAGCACGCCAAGAACGTCAAGCGCTGGCGAGACGGGCAGATGGCCCCTGCGTTGGTGCGCCGCGGGTATGGTCGAAGCATCGAGCCAGTCCCGGCGCGTGAACGGCCACCTCCACCTCGCCGCTCTCCGTACCGCGTTGGAACGCCAAATCGCCGAGCAGACTGTCGGTGCCGACTGCAACACTCAAGACGTGAGCGCAGCCTGATGCTCACCGGACCGCCACCGAAGTTCCACGGAACTCGGGACAACCTCTCCGAGCCGCCAGCATTCGACCCGAGTGACAGCCTTTGGGAAGGAGAGGAGGGCGCGGCCACTATTGGCGAGCCCGACCAGCGCGGCGACGAGCATGCGCCAGCGGAGAGGCCGGTCACGAACGGTAGGGCGCCCGGGAGTCGCCCGGTGTCGGTTCCTCCCAAGACACTGGCGTCGGCTGGCGCACCGAAGGTGAGGGCGGCCCGGAATGCCGTCACGGTCAGCAGGCCGGCGGTCAACACGGCGACCATTCGGGAACGAACGGGTTAGTCGTTGGTGTGTCTTTGCGTCGTCTGGGTCAGCATCGGGATTGCCTAAAGTCAATGGGAAGTGGGGGTCGGGGACCGGGTCATCTCGGCAAGGCTCCAGGTGGCAGGAGGTCGCTACGCGGTGCCACTGCCCAGAGGCCCATGCACAGGTTCACCGGTCACTGGTGGATCGTCGCTGGGCTCCTGTCCTGGGGGGCGAGGGCGGCCAGGACTGTCACTGTGAGCGCACTGGGGACATCTGACTCTGTGAGGCGGCCGGCCTGGAGTTCAGCGCTGGCTGCGTGTACCAGGGCGATGATGACGGCGCGGTGCCAAGACGCGGGGACGTCGGCTCGGAACACCCCATCACGCTGGCCGCGGGTGATGAGTGGGGTGATCTGGGAGGTGAGAAGGGCGAGCCGGGTGTTGAGCTCCGCGGATGGGAGTTGTGAGTTGAGGGCCACGAGGACGTGGAACCGTCCCAGCGTCTCCCAGGCTGCGGTAAGGACCCTGACGAGCGCTTCGTCGGCAGCTCCTTGTTCTGGGGCTTGCGCAGCCACCTTGCGTGTCACTTCTTCCACGGCACGCTTCGTTACTGCCTCGAGGAGGGCCTCGCGGGTTGGGAAGTGCATGTAAATCGTGGCCCTGACGACCCCTGCCGCACGAGCTATCGCAGCCATGCTGGCGTGCGGGTCAGTTGGTAGGACCTCGATGGCCGCGTCCAGGATTGCTGTGATGCTTCGCTCGGCATCCGATCGGCGGCGGGGGCTTTGGTTCGTTGGCTCGTTCGGCCTTGTTGCCATGGGTCGCCTCAGCCCATGAGGAAGAACATCGCGACGGCCATCGCGAGCAGCATGAGGATGAGCATGGCGAGCCCCATCGGGCTGCGCACAGCCGCGCGAAGATGGGTTGCCACCCGGGCGTGGACGTTAGTGGCGTTGGACATGATGGTTTCCTCTCGATGTGGACGATGTTGGCTTGTCAGTGGAGTGAGACCCGCGGAGAGCTGCGGAATTTGGGCAAGAAGGCGCGGGCTGGGGGAAGCAGGAACACCGCCAGTGCGGCAGCGAGGAGGCTTGCGACGGCGGCGACGAAGAACGCCTGGCCGATGCCGTCCGCGAGTCCGTCTTGGGATGCGCCTATCGAGGTGGTCGCGATCGTTACAAGCACCGCGACGCCCAGGGAGCCGCCGATCTCGTGGCCGGTTGTGTTCAACCCGGACAGCATGCCGACCTCGTCGTCATGGGCTCCGGTCATGACAGCGACGGACACAGAGACCAGGACGATCCCCAGTCCAAGGCCGAGAACAGCCATTCCCGGCAGAATGTCGGGCAGATAGGCAGCTTGCGCACCCACGTTGGACAGGAAGAGCATCCCTGCCGAAGCGACCGCGAAGCCGACGACCATGGGAACGCGGATGCCGCGGCTGCCGATGAGTTGTCCCGCGAGATGCACACCTATGGCCAGCGTGGCGGCCATGGGCAGGAACGCAAGACCGGTGCCGAGCGGGTCTGTGTCAAGCACGCTCTGCAAGTACAACGAGACCAGCAAGAAACTGCCGAAGAGCAGGGCGGAGGCAGTGAGCATCAGCAGGAATCCGGCTGAGACCGCCCGGTCCGCGAGGGTCGCGATGCGGAGCAACGGCCGCGAGGTGCGAGTCTCCACCGCGGCGAAGCCCGCCAGCCCCAGCAGACTTGCCAGTCCCAGTCCCCAGGTCTGAGCCGAAGTCCATCCCACACTGTCGGCTTGGGAGACGGCGTAGACCAGCGTTCCCAAGCTCGCTGAAGCCAAGATAGCGCCCGGTAGGTCCAGGCCACGCCAACGCGCTTCCCGATCGTCCTGCGCTACGAGGCGCTGTGCCCCGACAGCGAGGACCAAACCGACCGGAAGGTTGATGAAGAAGATGGCCCGCCAGTCGATGTACTGCGTCAGCACGCCACCGAAGAGCACCCCGACAGCCGCGCCGGCTCCGCTGACAGCACCCCATGCCGCAAGAGCGGACGCTCGAGCCTGACCTTCCCGGAACGTGGCCATGATGACGGAGAGCGCGGCCGGGGACACCAGCGCCGCTCCCAGGCCTTGGCCTGCGCGGGCAACAAACAGACCTGAGCCGGTGGCGACCATCGCGGCGGCGAACGACGAAGCGGTGAAGATCGCCAGGCCCGTGAGCAACGTTCGCCGGCGCCCAAGGAGATCGGCCGCGCGACCCCCCAGCAGCAGAAGACTCCCGAACACCAAGGAGTAGCTGGTGATCACCCACCCGATGTCGGAAGAACCGATACCCAGGTCTGCGGCCATCGAAGGCAGGGCAACGTTCACTGCCGAGATGTCCAAGATCACCATCAACTGTGCGACAAGCATCAGCGACAACAATGTTCGACGTGAACGTGCGCTGTGAGGGGTCCCGATGGGCACACCGAGTACGTCGACATGCGATCGGGGGTACGGGGTCATGATGGCAAGCCTTTCTTAAGTCAGACACTGTTGTCTGAACTAGTGAAGCACACTTTCACCCAAGAAGCCGTGTCACGGCGAAGGTCGAGCTACCCCGTCGGAGTTGTCGGGTGGGTCAATGGTCACGACCGAGATGAGGGTGGCGCCGATATCGCGCACCTTCGCAAGCAGGCCGTGCAACGCGGCTTGGTCGGTCACCAGTCCGCGCAGGGTGGTCGTGCCGTCGTCTTCGCGAATGAGGGCCATCTGGTCGAACCAGGTTGACCAGTGTTCGTCGAGGTGGCCCTCGACTCGGAGCTCGGTGTACACGGGCGCATTGGGGGGTCGGCTCATCGCGAACCCGTCAGCGTTGTGCGCGTGGCAGCTCGGCGTGTACGGCGTGTGGTGGGGCGGCGGATCATCCATTCGGCGACGGCGGCGTTGATGACCCATCCTGAGCTGACCGAGAGAGAAGTGCTCAACTCACTGACCCCGAAGAGCCCTTCGCCGATGCCCTGAGTGAACACCTGGGTGCCGGCGGCGACCGCAAGGGCGTAGGCGCGAACCATCCAGGCACGGTGGGCGGTGATGTCGCGGCGTCGGATCGCGGTGAATCCGAGGACGATGCTGGCGGCCATCGCGGTAGCGACGAGGAGCCGGACTGCCCAGAGCAGGTCCCCGCCGGGGGCGCCGGTGTAGAACAACGTCATCCAGAGCCCGGAGACCGCGACCAGCATGCCGGCCCCCACCAGCAGGCGACCGGAGCGGCGGTGCCAGCTGGGCCGGCCTCGCCGTAGCCGAGCGGAGAACTGGAGCGACCCGAGGAAGGCATAGACGGCCGCCGCGATGATGTGCACCACCACGGGAGCCGGGACGGCGTCGATGCGCGGGTTGGCGGGCAGTATGTGCGGGCCGCCGGCGATCTCAATCACCCGGAGGGACCCGGCGATGACCGGGATCAGACTGAGAACGATCAGCGCGGCGGGGACGACCCATCTGGTCCTAGCCGCAGATACATTCCCGGTCCCCTTCCCGGAGTGGTGGGTCTCGTGCCGCGGCGTGTCGACCGAGCCGGTGGGCGAGGTCATTGAGAGCTCGCCGCGGTGAGGGGCCGGTCATCGGCACCGGTCGGCACCGTTGTGGTCTCGGTGCGCGTGGTGAGCCACAGCGAGTAGCCCAGGCCGATCATGGCGATGGAGTTGGGGAAGGCCAGGAACCGGTAGAAGGCGTCGGGCAGGACGGCGAGCGTGACGGTCAGGAGGCTGGCGACGGCGAGGAGCGCGGACGCCCAGCGGGCGAGGACGCGTGCTCGGTACAACGCGACACCGAAGATGAGGCCGCCGCCCAGAAAGGTGATGCCGGAGACAGCGAGCACGGCCTGCATCAGGCCGATGTCGCCGGTGGCCGTGCCGTTGGTGGCTGCGGCGAGGACGTCGTTGACGTAGCCGGGGTCGGTCTCAGCGATGGAGGGAAGGACGAACGCGCTGACGAAGGTTACGCCAACGAGGATGATGTAGCCGGCGCCGAAGACCAGGTAGCCGATCAGGCCCAGCAGTCCGATCTCCTTTACCTGGCGCAGGTACATGCCGGTGATGCCGGCCAGGGCGAGGGCCGCCATCACGATTTTCAGCGAGTTGCGGACGGCCCACTCTGTGGTGACGGCGGCGGCGGCGTCCGAGTGAGGGTGGTTGATCTGGACGCCGATGAAGATCACTCCGGCGGCGACGGCGGCGACGGCGGCTGACCGGATGAGGCTGGAGGAGGTGATGGTCATGTCCGGTTCCTGTTCGGCTCGGTCCGTGACGGGTGCCGCGGGGATGACTGGAACCTAGGAGTCGACAGGGTGACGTGGCGTCACCACATGATGTGACTGACGTTGTGACACCGACACGCGACAGAGCAACTGGCCTCGTCCGTGAGCGGGGCCTCGTGGCCAGAGAGACATGAAGTGTCGATCGGGCCTAGAGCAGCCCTCGTTCGCGGGCGCGGTGCACGGCGGCCGCTCGTGTGTTGGCGTCAAGTTTGGTGAAGATGCGCTTGGTGTGGGTGCGCAGGGTGTTGATCGATACGTAGAGCTCGCGGGCGATCTCGGGTCCGGTCAGTTTGCTGCCGAGCAACCGGATTACCTCGAGTTCGCGTTGGCTCAAGGTTTCCGCCGTGGCCTGCTGGGGCCCCTGGGTGCCGTTGACCGGCTGCGCCCGCTTGAGTAGTCGAAGGGCGCGTTCCCGCACACCGTCGCCGCGTTCGGCACCGGTGACGGGGTCCGTGGTGCTGGCGAGGTGGTTCAGAAGGGTCAGCATCGGGGGGCCCTCGTCTAGGTAGAGCCGCACGTTGCTGTCCGGCTCGGGCGCTTCACTGAGGGCGCGGTTCAGCGCGGCCAGTGCCGCGGGCAGGTCACCGTGGGCGTGCTGGGCGAGAGCCTGCAGCACCCGGATCTCATGCACGCTGCCGTCACGCCCGGCATCGGTGGCGGCGGCGTGCAACCGGCCGAGGAACCCCAGCAGGGCAACCAAGGACGCACCGCGCGCAGGGTCGCTGCGGGGTACGTCGCGGTGCTGAGCGAGCTGGAGCCGCGCGAGCGTCAGGTGCTCGTACTCACGCAGGTAGTCCGCCTCGTCAGCGACGCCGATTCCTCGGACATCGGCCCATCCAACCGCCGACACCAGGACCCCTGCGGCGATCTGGACGCGCGCCTTCATGGCGGCGATCGGACGGATGTCGGGGTAGAAGCCGTGCCGGTACAGAGACTCGGCCTGGTCGAGCAGACCGTTCGCGGCGTCGTAGTCACCGCCAGCGGCGCGCACCTGCGACATGGCCACGAACCACCGGTGCCGGTTCTCGGTGATCGATGTCCGCTCCCCCAGGACCCGCGCCGTCTCGAGATGGGCCTCGGCGCTGGCGAGTTCGCCGAGTTCGCAGTCAAGCTCGGCCAGGGCGACGTGCAGGTCGGCGGTTGCCCGCTGGTACGGATAACCTCCGTTGCTTGCCGCGTGCAGGGCTTGCTCGCACAGCCGGCGGGCGCGGCTGGGTCTGCCCGAGGCGACCCACATGTCGGCGAGCACGATTGTGCTGCCCAGCTCGTCGGCGAAGTTTCCCGCGGCGTGCAGACTGCGGAGCGCCTCGGAGAACGTGGACAGTGCTTCCTTGATGTTCCCCTCCGCCCAGGCGGCCAGACCGAGAAACCCCGATCCGGCACCGCGCACGAAATGGTCCTCGGGCCCGGCCAGTTCCACCGCGTCTCGGGCATGGCGCACGGTGCCGGCGACGTCGCCACGTGCCTGGGCCAGCGATGCGCGGTAGATCGCGATCGTCGCTGGCGCGGTGCGCAGGTCATCGGTGTCCGTCCACGCCGCCGCGAGGTCATCGTCGCGGGCACCGGCGGCCAGCGCCGCTGCTGCGTCGTCGAGCCGGGACTCGAGTCCGTCGAGGTCACCGGACATCATCAGCGACCAGCCGGAAAGGATGCTGAGGACGGGGCTGCGACGGACGACGGGGTCTGGCAACGACCGCGCCCAGGCCAACATCAGGCTGTCGTAGCGAGTGCGGCGCAGCTCGGGCAGCGCTTCCTCCATCATGTGGGCGGCGCGATCGAAGTCTTCGGAGGCGAGCGCGTGCCGGACCGCATCCTCGACGAGGCCGTGAGAGGCGAACCATTCGCTGGCCCGTTGGTGCAGGCTCGGCACGCGTTCGGGGGCCTCGGCGCGCAGGCGTGCTCGGAGGACGTCGGCGAACAGGTGGTGGTAGCGGTACCAGGATCGCTCGGTGTCGAGCGGAACGAGGAAGAGATTATCTCGCTCCAGATCCTCCAGCATCCGGGTGCCGTCGGCGCGGCCTGTGAGGGCGTCGCACAAGGGGCCGGCGAGCCGGTCGAGTACGGCGGTGGCGAGCAGGAAGTCGCGAACCTGGGCGGGTTGCCGGGCCAGCACCTCGTCGGCGAGGTAGTCGATGACGAAGCGGTTGCTGCCCGTGAACGCCTCGATGAAGCCGGCGACCTCACCACGCTCGGGGATGCCGCGCAGGGAGAGTGCAGCGAGCTGCAGGCCGGCGATCCATCCTTCGGTCCGCTCCTCGAGCGCGTCGACGTCAGCCGTGGTGAGATCCAGTCCCATGGCGTGGTTGAGGAATTCCCGCGCCTCGGCTGGGGTGAATCGCAGGTCGGCGGTGCGGACCTCAATGAGCTGCCCGCGACTACGCAGCCGGGCCAGGCTCAGCGGCGGATCGGAGCGAGTCGCCATCACCAGTTGCAGGTGATCGGGCAGGTGGTCGAGGAGGAAGGTCACCGCCTCGTGTACTTCGGATGCCGCGATAACGTGATAGTCATCGAGCACCAGAATCCATTGTTCCCCCGGCGCGTGTTCACCGGCGCGGGTGACGTCGTTGAGGACCACGGTTAGCGCATTGGAGGTGGAAGCGGTGTGCAGGGACTCGAGGACAGTCGGGTCGACACCCAGACCGACACTGTTGAGGGACGCCACCACATGCGTCATGAAGCGAGTCAGGTCGTTGTCCGCGTCGTCCAGGGAGAGCCACCCGGCCCGGGTGTGCGGCTGGCGTTGAGCCAAGTGTGCGAGCCAGTCGCTGAGCACGGTGGTCTTCCCGAACCCAGCGGGTGCGGATACGAGAGTCAACCGGTTGCCAGCATCAAGGGTGGCGTCCAGTCGCCCGGTGAGTCTTGGGCGCGCGACGAGTTGCGGGCGCCGGGCCGGCGCGAACAGTTTGGTCGCGAGGACCGTAGTTGACACTTGTGGATTATAGGGCCGGTCGTGCTCACAGGGCTTGCCGCGGATGTGCCATGAGGTAGTCCGCCCACGGTGCGCGGCCTGTGATTCCTTGAGCGGGCCTGATTGTCATGGGCTGAGTGTTCACCTCGCATTCTCTGCCGCAGAAGAGCAAGACCCGGCGCCGGCATTCCGCCGCGGCAATCGTCCACCGACGTCCGACCGAACTTCGCCCTTCGAGAGCAGCCGACCGAGCGCGCACCGCTTCCTTGCATACCCCTGGCAATCACACTCGCGGGAGACTGCGCGTGTCGCGGCGTTGACTTCGTCCACGTGGTCCGGTGCCGGCCGGATACCACCGTGTCAAGCGGTCCGACACTTGCCCTTCCTCAGAGCTGGCAACCCCGGCCGGGCGGACCCACGACCCTTGGACGCCGAGACGCGCGTCCGAAAGTAGGTGCGTGCGCACGTGCTTGATAGCATCAGCACATGACTCAGTTCGACCCCGTCAGCGCGTGGGCGGGCCTGCTGCGCACCCACGCTGCCGTCCTGCCGAAGGTCGAGCGAGCGCTGGCACCCACCGGCTTGCCGCTGACCTGGTACGACGTGCTGCTGGTCGTGAACGCGGCACCTGCGCGCCGCCTGCGCATGACCGAGCTCGGCCAACAAGCTGTGGTGAGCCGCGAGCGCGTCAGCAGGGTTGTCACCGAGCTCGAGCGAGCGGGCCTGGTCGTCCGGGAAGCCAACCCCGACGACAAAAGGTCGTCCTACACGGTCATCACCTCTGAGGGCCGAAAGCGCCTGCGAGCGAGCGCTCCGGTCTATCTCAAAGCCATCGAGGACCACTTTCTCTCTCGGCTGACCGCCGAAGAGACCCGTGTGATCGCCCAAGCACTGGGCCGCGTCGTCTCCGCGGAGGACAACTCCGCCTCCTGAGGCGACCCTCCTGCTCTGGTTCTCGAGCCCAGCGCCACACACTGCCCGGAGTCCCTCCGACCCGTCAGCCGCGAGCCGCGTTCGCGAAGGCGCCCAACTAACTCGCCGACGCTGGCGAGCCTCTCTGCTGCCGGGCACCGGGTCGAGCAGCGAGGGGATCGGTATCCAAAGCGGGCGCCAAAACTTGTATGTGCGTCCGCACGCACCTTGACAAGGGATG
The DNA here is from genome assembly GCF_044791685.1 of Knoellia locipacati. Taxonomy (GTDB): domain Bacteria; phylum Actinomycetota; class Actinomycetes; order Actinomycetales; family Dermatophilaceae; genus Knoellia; species Knoellia locipacati_A. The sequence goes on along the minus strand of NZ_CP087730.1, from coordinate 2,333,712 downwards.
CTCCTCGCGGAATTATGTGCGTGCACCCGCAATCACTATCGAGAGAAGCACTCACATGACCGAATACATCACGCGCACCGACCTCGAGGCCCTGGTCGCCAGTGGCGCTTTGGTCCTCGTTGACGCACTCCCCGCGTCCTACTACGACCAGCTTCACCTGCCCGCGGCCCTCAATCTCGTGGAGTCCGACGTCGACACCGAGGCTCCGCGCCTCCTGCCCGACAGGAACGCCACGATCGTCACGTACTGCTCCAACGAGGCCTGCGGTAACAGCCAGGCGGTCGCAAACCGTCTCGAACGACTTGGCTACACCGCGGTGCGCACGTACCGCGAAGGCATCCAGGACTGGGTCGCGGCCGGAAACCCGACCGAGTCGACCCAGGCCGCCTGACCCCATCACTCATCACACCACGTTAGGAGCACCACCATGTCCGACACCACCACCCACGAGGTCTCCCCGACCCACACCGTCGACGGGCACGTCCTGCCGGCACCAGGAGACTGGGCGATCGACCCGGGACACACCGACGTGGCCTTCATCGGCCGCCACTTCATGGTCACCAAGGTTCGCGGCAGGTTCACCGACGTCACCGGCACGGTCGTCATCGCCCCAGACATCAACGACTCCAGGGTCGAGGTATCCATCAACATGGGCAGCGTCGAGTCCGGCAACGTCGACCGCGACGCCCACATCAAGTCCACTGAGCTGTTCGACGTCGAGCAGTTCCCCACCGCCACTTTCCGCAGCACCACGGTCGACTGGCGGGGAACCGGCGGCGTAGTCCACGGCGACCTCACCATCCACGGAGTGACCCGCCCGGTTCCCCTTGCAGTGACCTTCGAGGGACACGTCCGAGACCCGTGGGGTGGCGAACGTGCCATCTTCTCCGCCAAGACCAAGGTCAACCGTGAAGACTTCGGCATCACCTGGAACGTCGCCCTCGAGGCCGGCGGCCTCCTGGTCTCCAAAGACATCCAGATCGAGATCGACTTCGAGACCGTTCTCAACGGCGCTTGACCTCTCGGCGGGTGACGGGGTGACTTGTGCAATCCCCGCCACCCGCCGCACTCGTGGCGCCGGGCCCCGGTCAGGCTCAACGGCGCGTTCTTCAGTGGTCTATCTCGTCATTGATTGACTACCTGGCAGGAAAGCGTCGCCAGCGGCGGTGACTTGCCCAGGATCGGCCGTCGCGGGCCAGACCAGCGGCTTGGGGTCGTCGTCGTGCGTGGACAGGATTACTTCTGTCGCGGCGATCCGTGTCGGAACCGAGTGGAGGCTCCCGCGCTCGAGGGCCTTGTCGGTGAGCTCTCGGAACCAGCGCTCGACCAGATTCAACCGGCCAAGGAACTTCGGCCAGAAGTTCAGGGAAAACCGCTTGTGTCGGCCCAGCCACTGCGGCACGCCTCGCCGTCACCTGCGCGGTCGTCTGCCGGGTCGGGGTCGCCATCGTCGTATATGGCCCCGCAGCCGGTCGCGGGGGCAGCCGGTGTGAGATCTCCCATACATATAGACACTGATCAATTCCTTTTATTCATCGACCCACATCGACATCTTTCAGACATCGATACTCATCTATATAAGGAGCTACTCTGCAACACCCACTCGTCATCATCGGCGCCGGCCCGATCGGGCTCGCCGCTGCCAGCCACGCCCACCACCGCGGGCTGGAGGCGATCATGCTTGAAGCCGGACCGGCCGCCGGCGCATCGGTACGCGAGTGGGGCCATGTGCGCCTGTTCTCGCCCTGGTCGGAGCTCATTGACCCGATCGCGGACAAGCTGCTGACCGAAGGGGGCTGGGTCTCCCCCTCACCTTCGTCGTACCCGACCGGTGCCGAGTGGGTGAGGAGCTATCTTCACCCCTCGCACAGCTTCTTGCGGCGACAGAAGTGGTTTCAGTGCGGTTCGACCATCGGGTCACCGGGGTAGCTCGACTGGGGCGCGACGCGCTGGTCGACGCAGGTCGCGACACCCAGGCGTTCGTGGTCCATGTCCAGACGCCGACGGGCCCGGAGCGGCTATCGCTGCGGCCGTGATCGACGCATCGGGCACCTGGGGCAAGCCGAACCCGCTGGGCTCCGAGGGCTACCCGGCGCTCGGCGAGGCCGAGCACGCAGATCGAATCTCCTACGGCATGCCCGACTTGACGGCACCGCGCATGCATTCGCGATACGCCGGAAAGCACGTCGCCGTGGCCGGCACCGGCGCCTCAGCGCAGAACGTCTTGGTGGCCCTGGCACAGCTGGCTGAGCAGGAGCCCGCGACCCAGGTCAGCTGGCTGGTCCGCCGCCCCGGGACGAGCTTCGGCGGGGGCGACAACGACCAGTTGGTCGAGCGGGGAGCCCTGGGGACCCGCGCTCGGGCTGTCGCCGAGTCCAGCGTCGTCCGCACGCTCACCAGCTTCCGGACCGTCGAGGTCTCCGATGGGATCGACGGCCGCCTGCGCCTTGAGTCCCTCGATGGCCAGGTCGTCGAGGGTGTGGACGAGGTCATCGTGGCCACCGGGTTCCGCCCGGACCTGACGATGTTGAGTGAGGTGCGGCTGGACCTTGACTCGGTGCTGCAGGCGCCGCGTGAGCTGGCTCCGCTGATTGACCCGAACGTGCACTCGTGCGGCACTGTCTACCCGCACGGCGCCAAGCAGTTGGGCCACCCCGAGGCCGGGTTCTACATCGCAGGGATGAAGTCCTACGGCCGGGCGCCCTCGTTCTTGACCCTGACCGGCTTCGAGCAGACCCGCAGCATCGTCGCCGCGATCGCCGGGGACCATGAGGCCGCGGAGCGGGTCGAACTGGTGCTGCCCGAGTCCGGCGTGTGCGGCGGGTCGGGCCAGTTCGACGACGCCGGATCCGTGGGCGGCTGCTGCGCCCCGGCCGCAGCACCGGAGGTGCTCAGCATCGGCCGGGTCCCGATGGCATGAGTCGCCGGCCGGCCGGCGCCGGGTGCTGGTCACCTTGTGCCTGACCCAGGTCACCGGATGGGGTGTGCTGTTCTACGCCTTTCCGGTGCTTCACGGCAGCATCGCGGCCGACACCGGCTGGTCGACCCCGTCAGTGTCCGGTGCGTTCACAATCGGCCAGGTCGTAGCTGCCCTGGTGGCGTAGGCCTCGGCCCGGTCCTCGACCGGTACGGGCCGCGACTGCTGATGACCGCCGGTTCGGCCCTCGCGGTGATCTCGTGCGTGCTGATCGCGACCGCCGACTCGACGGTCGGTTTCGCGGCGGCCTGGCTGGTCGCGGGCATCGCGATGGCCGCAGCGCTCTACGGGCCCGCGTTCGCCGCGATCACCGGCTGGTTCGCCGGTGAGACCAGGCTGCAGGCATTGACAGTCCTCACCGTCGCCGGCGGCCTGGCCAGCACCGCCTTCGCCCCGCTCACAGCGTGGCTGCAGGGCGGACTGGATTGGCGCGCGACGTACCTGGTCCTCGGACTCGGGCTGGCAACGACGATCCCGGTGCACTGGTGGGGCTTGCGCGGCGCGTGGCAGGCAAGCGAGGCGGCGGAGGGCCGACGGCGGTCTCAGCCCAGCCAGGAGGTCCCGACCGCCATCGTGGCGAGCCGGAGCTTCCTCGCCCTCACCGCGGCACTGACGATCACCGGACTCTGTTCCACGGCGGTGGTGGTCAACCTCATCCCCCTGCTGCGTGAGCAGGGAGTGGGGCTGCAGGCGGCCAGCACCGTCCTCGCGCTCGGTGGCCTGGGCCAGGTGGCCGGACGGATCGGCTACGCACCGCTTGCCCTGCGCCTCTCCCCCGTCTCCCGCGGTGCCGTCGTCCTGGGGCTGCTAGACGGTATGACGTGACCCCGCGCGCGTGAGCGGGGTCACGGGCCGGGGCCTCACTCACAAGATTCGTGGGTTACCGAGCAGGGGCTGCCTGCCCGGCCTATCCGACAATGGTGGGAGGCCCCGGTGTTTACCGAGCGTACGAGTGTTGGGCTCGACGTGCACGCTCGTTCTGTTGCTGCGGCCGCGATCGATGGCGTCACGGGTCAGCTGTTCCAATCCAAGCTGACTCCGTCGTATGACCAAATAACGTCCTGGATCGCGAGTCTGCCGGGTCCGGTGGCGGTGGCCTACGAGGCCGGGCCCACGGGCTTTGGGCTGCATCGGGCACTATCCGCGGCGGGGATCCGGTGCGAGGTCGCGGCGCCCTCGAAGCTGCAGAAGCCCTCCGGGGAGCGGGTCAAGACCGACGCGAAGGACGCGATACACCTCGCCAAGCTCCTGCGCTTGGACGAGATCACTCCGGTGTCGATCCCGACCGTCGACCAGGAGGCTGCCCGTGACCTTGTTCGCGCTCGTGAGGACTGCCGTGGTGACTTGATGCGCGCTCGGCACCGGTTGTCCAAACTGTTGTTGCGTCAGGGGATCGTCTATTACGGGGGCAGGGCGTGGACGGGACAGCACGATCTGTGGCTGCGCGTCGAGGCCCTCCCGCATCTGACCACTCGAGCGACCCGGCTGACCTTCGACAACGACTACGAGACCGTGCTGTCGACCAAGGCGCGTCGGGACCGGCTTGACGTAGCGATCGAGCAGATGGCCGCCGACAGCGAGTTCACCGCGACAGTTCACAGACTGGGCTGTCTGCGTGGGGTCAGCACATTGACCGGTTTCGCGCTGGCCGTCGAGATCGGCGACTGGCACCGCTTCACCGGCAACACCATTGGCTCGTTCGTCGGCTTGGTGCCGTCCGAATACTCCTCAGGGTCCTCGCGAGTGCAGGGCTCGATCACCAAGACCGGCAACGGGCACGTTCGCCGACTCCTGGTCGAAGCAGCTTGGCACCACCGGCCTCGCTACACCGTCGGGAAGATCATGCGCGACCGGTGGGAGTTGGCTGCCGCGGCTTCCCGAGCCCGCGGCGATGAGGGTAACCGGCGACTGCACCAGCGATGGATGAAGTTCGACGCGCGCAACAAGAAGATGACGATCGCCAACGTGGCGATCGCCCGTGAGCTCGCCGGCTGGTGCTGGTCACTGGCCGTGCTTGAGGAGTAGCGACCCCACGATCTGCTTCGTCGATCAACCGGGCCTGGTGGCAGCGCTCGGAGCGACCCGCGATTCAGCTATGAGCAACCGTCACGACGGCGACGCTCGCTCCTAGACACGCGATCCCGCTCCTGCCGAAAGCACCGTCCTGCGGTAACCAACCCGCGCATATCAGCCTGACGCGCGTCGCCAACGACACGCTCACCAGCCCCGTCCACGACGACAGCAGGAGGCGCCCGCCCCGATCACCCGGGACGGGCGCCTCACCCTGCCACTTGACAGGAGTCCCTTACATATCAGCTGTACCCGGCCATCAGGTTGGTAGCAGTCGGCTGGTCGGCGGCTTGCCTCCGAGCGCGCTGTGGTGCTGCGTAAGGTCGCTGGCGTGATGGTGGTGGCTTGCACCTGTGCCTTCTCGTCGGGGGAGGTCGGCTGAGGCGAGCATGGTGTAGAGCCGGCCCGGGCCCAACCGGGCGAGCGAGGAGGTCAGCGCCGCCACGCGACCCACCGGGTCGTATGACCCCGGCGATGGCGGGTGCATCGTCGCGCCGACCGGATTGCCGTAGTCGGGTGAGGTGGAGTCGATGAGTGCCATGCCTGCGACCTCGTCGGGGTGCTGCGCTGCGAAGGTCAGTGCGTAGAGGCCGCCGAAGGAGTGGCCGGCCATGAGGTAGGGGCGGGCACGCCGGCTCGGTGGAGCATGGTGTGCAGGTCGGTAGAGATGGCAGCGGCGTCCTGGGGGTGTTGGCGTCCTCCCTCCAACCTCGACCGGCACGGTCGTATACGCAGATCGTCGTTTCGCGAGCCACGGCCGGAGTCACCCAGCCGAGCTGTGCGGCCATGTTGCCGCCTCCGGCCTCGAGAACCACCGTGGGGGTGCCGGTTCCCGTGCAGTTCAGGTGCAGGCGGTGCCCACCTACGTCGATCAATCGACCCGGCATCAAGGCTGAAGACGCGTCGGTGGCGGCGGCGACGGTCTGGTAGGCGCCGCCAACGGCGGCCAGGCCCACGGCACTGATGACCGGGTAGAGCAGCCAGCGCGCGGCTCCGCTGTCGAGGTCGCGTCGCATGCGGACCGCCATCCAGAGCGCGAGTACGAGTAGCACCGGCGGCCAGACCCAGTCGACGGCGGGGTGGGCTGAGGACCCGAGAGCCAGCAGGATGAGGCCGCCTGCGCCCACCACGCCGGCGGGTACCACAGCCCAACGTTGCGGTTGCGCGGTGAACTGCGTGGTAAGCCCCGCCAGGGCCGCCCATCCGATCGCGAAGCCGCAGAGGGCGGCCCCCGTGAGGGCGCTTTCGGTGACCGGCACGACCGGTGCAGCGACCAAAACTGCTGCGGCTACCACCCCGGTGGCCAGTGATCCGAAGACCACCAAGGGCACAGGGGCGCTTCGACGGGGCGGCGAGCCTACTGATGGCGCGCCGGGCGATGTGCTGACCGACGGTGGGGCGACGGTCTGGTCCATGCGGGTGGGGGTCATGGCAAGCTTCCTTTTTGGGGTATGCCGTACGGCAGTTCGCGTCCTCGCTCGCTGCATTTGCGTGGGCCGGCTGGGAGCACCTGGGGTCAATACGTGCGGCCGGTCAGGGCGTGGACGGATCCCGGTGGACATTTCCGGCTCCGCGGCTTCTTGGTGTGATCGCTGCTGGTCCTACTTGCGGTCGGCGAGCATCTGGGAACCGAGCTCGCGGGCGTCGTTGCCGACGTCCCCCAGGACGATGACGGCCTTGCGTCCGGCCCGGTCCAGACCGAGGTAAGCGGCGTAGCCGCTGGTCTGCCCGGCATGGTGGGTGATGGTCTGACCGGTCCCCCAGGTGGAGGTCCACCAGAAGTTGCCGATGCGCTTGTTTGACGTGTCGGTGGCGGTCGTAGGCTCCAGGGCGGCCATGCCGGGGGCTGTGCCCTCGAGGAGCGCGGTAGCGAGTTTCGCGAGGTCCCCGGTGGTGGATACTGCGGCGGCGCCGGGGCTGTAGGCATCGGCATCCATGACCCAGGGCTGCACCGGAAGACCGGTACGGGACCTTCCGCCGGTGACGAGCGCCTGGTCGACCTGGATGGCGGTGTGTGACATGCCGATCGGCTCGAACAGGCGGGTACGCATCAGGTCCGGATAACTCATGTTGGCTGCCGCAGCCACGGCCTGACCGGCAACGGCCGAACCAAGAGTGGAGTAGGCATAGCTGCCTCGACCACTCAAGGCCTGATCCCGGGTCTCCTCGGTCATCTGGTTCATCCCGGCCGTGAAGAAGTTCTGCCCCAGCGGGGCCTTCCACGCGCCGCGTCGCAGGGTTGCAGTACCGAACTCGTCGTATCCGGAGGTGTGGGTGACGAGCTCGTGCATCGTGACGGCGCCCGCGGGTGAGCCCGCCAGCTGAGGAAGGTAGGTGGCCACGGGGGCGTCCATTCGGATTTCGCCGCGGCGCACTGCGTCGGCGATGACCAGACCGGTCATGGCTTTGGTCACCGACCCGACCTCCATCGGGGTCGTGTCGTCGGCACCGATTCCCGCCAGCTGTACCGGCTGGGCCCCATCGAGGTTGACCTCGGCGACCGCCACGTTCTGATAGCCGGCGAGGGTGCCCCGGCTGGATTGCCGGTCCAGGTGCGCCAGCACCGTGGGGTTACCGTTCCGGTCGGTTGCCAGGTTCGGGGACGCCAGCGCGGCCACGACCCCAACCGTCACCGCACCGATGAGTACGGTTAGGACGAGACGGCGGGAGGCCAGGTAGGCCCCAGCCAGCACGACGAGCATGAGGAGCGCCTTCCAGCTGTCGTCCTCGTAATGCCCGTACCGACCGCCGCTCACCGACAGAAGCACCATCGTCGCGGGAATGCCGATCAGGACCGCGGCGACCAACAGTTTCCCGACCCAGCCGTGGGCGAACGAGGCACTGTCTCTCGTCAGCAACGATCGCGGGGACCGGCGCAGAAGCAGGGTCTGGAACGACGCAAGTAGCAGCACCCCCAGCAGTAGTACCTGCACGAACCCCAGACCTAGGAGCGGCCCGGAGAGCAACCAGACAGCCACCAGACCGACCCCTGCGACCACCGGCACGATGCGGTACCGACAAGAGGCGAAGCGGCCGGACTGTGGTGACTGGGGGGACGAGTGTTGCGTAGGCGTGTCGAGGAGAAGGTTCTGTGTGGGGGACATCAGATGCACCTCTGTGCATAGAAGGAACGTACGAGCTCGCCGATGTCGGCGGGCGCCTTCGCCGGAGAGCCGGCGTCGTAGGGGGGTTGGGGGTCGTACTCGAGGGCCAGCTGTACCGCCTGGGCAACAGCCGGCCCGTGGCTCAGGCCCAGCAACGTCAGCGCCAGGTCGATCCCGGCTGAGGCGCCGGCGGAGGTCAGCACCTTCCCGGCCCGCACGACCCGCTGCGCGCTGTAGGTGATGCCCGCGTCGGTCAGGCGCTGCGCCGAGGCCCAGTGGGTGGCGGCGGCGCAACCGTCCAGGACCCCCGCGGCGGCGAGGTAGCTGGACCCGGTGCCAACGCTGATGGTGAACATCGTCGTCAGGTGCACCGCACGGAGCCACTCGACCAGCGCGGGGTCCGGGTCGCACGAACACTCGCTGCCGGGGACGACCACAACATCGACGGACGAGACATCAGCGAGGCACGCCCCCGCTTGCAGCGCACAGAGGCCGGTGTGGTCGATGACGGCACCGGACGTGGCTGCCACGAACACGCTCTCGATGCCAGGCGCGGCATTGAGCACCTGGAAGGTGCCCACCACGTCGAGTGCGGTGAACCGGGGGTAAAGCAGATAGGCAACCTTCATGACTTCAGCGTGTGGCCGACCCGCTCCGGCCACAAGGACACGTTGTTGACGATGTCGGCGGCCGTCCGGCGTACCGTCAGTGCATGGACTCCCCATGAGCGGAGCGAGGACGTCGCTCGCGACCGAGCCGAGCTTCGAGGAGCCCGGCGAACGGCGCGTTGTCGTCGTGACCTTCGACTCGGGACAGATCCTCGACGTCACCGGGCCTCTCGAGGTCCTGTCCCACGCCTCCCGATTCCTGCCCGCTGTCCGCTACCGCTCGCAGGTCGTGACCAAGAGGGGCGGCCAGGTCGTCGCCAGTTGTGGTTTGGAGTTCACCTCCTCACCGATCAGTGAAGTCACCGGTCGGGTCGACACGTTGATCCTGGCCGGTGGCGCCGGTATCGACGCCGCCGTCGCGGACACCGAGCTGCTGGCACAGATACGGCGGCTCGCGGCTGATGCACGGCGCGTGACTTCGGTCTGCTCGGGCGCGTTCCTGCTTGGCGCGGCCGGGCTTCTCGACGGACGCCGTGCCACCACGCACTGGGCCGACTGTGGACGCCTTGCCGACACCTACGCCGATGTGACCGTCGACCCAGACGCCATCTACGTCCACGACGGCAACGTGTGGACCTCCGCAGGAGTCACTGCCGGCATCGACCTCACCCTCGCCCTCGTCGCCGACGACCACGGACGCCAAGCCGCCGCCACCGTCGCGCGCCAACTCGTGGTCTATTTGCAGCGCTCCGGCGGCCAAGCCCAGTTCTCCGCACTCCTTGCCGGGCAAGCAGCCGACACCGCACCGGTTCTCGACCTGCTCTCCTGGCTGCGCGACCACCTCACCGACGACCTGTCCGTCGCAGCACTCGCCCGGCAGATCAACCTCTCCGAGCGCCAGTTCACCCGCGTCTTCAAAGCCGAGGTAGGAGCCACCGCAGCAGACCACGTCGAAGCCGTCCGGCTCGACTCCGCCTGCCGACTTCTGGAAACGACCAACAGGACCATCGAACAGATCGCCAGAACTTGCGGCTTCGGCACGCCGGAAACCATGAATCGAGCATTCCGCAGGCGGCTCAACACCACCCCAGGCGATCACCGCCACCACTTCCGGGGAGACAACTCCGTGCACTCTCATCAGGGATGAGAGGAAACGGAGGCCTTGCCAATTCCAGCGATGCCAGGGCTCCGTTTGCTGGACGAAGGGCCTGCCCGGTGGGCATCTTCGCTGGCGCACGCTCCACCCATCGATTGCCTGGGCTCGTCAGCGCCGCTGTGTCACAGGCCAATTCGTCGCTGAGCTGGACCCTCCCGGAGACCGCCACAGTTGAATGGACACGGCTGACAACTGTTCCCAATCGTCACGACTGAGTTGCCCTCCCTCGGCCCATTGCACGGGTGAAGTGCTTCCACTTCCTCCGGATCCGTTGCGTGAGAAGCGTGTTCACGCACTCGGCGGGCCCGGTTCGCTCCCTCTCGAGCACCGAGGCTTCCCCTGCACCCCAGCGAGCAAGTAGGGCGTCCTGAGCGTTGCCCAGGCGTAACGTGGGGCTCGCCCTGACCGGACGGCGCCTGGTGGAATGAGGACGTGTGACTCTCCCACTTGTTGCGACGAAGCTGCATGTCCCGCCCGAGCGACCCGGGTTGGTGGCACGCCCCCGGCTTCTCGCCCGGCTCGCGCGCGCGGTTCGCGGGAAATTGACCCTAGTCTCGGCTCCGGCCGGGTTCGGCAAGACCACGCTGTTGGCCTCATGGCTCGCCCGGCATGGCGACGACCACGCCGTGGCATGGTTCTCCCTCGACGCAGCGGACAGCGACCCCACCGCCTTCTGGACCGGCGTTGTGACCGCCCTGCGGAGCGCGCTTCCGGGGATCGGCGATCGGACAGCAGAACTTCTCACCACCTCGCCAGCCTCGATGCACCTCGTGCTCCCCGCGCTGTTGAACGAGTTGTCCGAGGCGGGTGAAGTATGTCTCGTGCTGGACGACTATCACCTGGTTGACGACCGCGTGGCCCAGGAAATGGCCTTCCTGCTGGAGCATCTGCCGCCGCAGGCACACGTCGTGTTGAGCACCCGCGCCGACCCTAACCTCCCCCTGGCGCGCTGGCGGGCCGGCGGCGAACTGGTCGAGATCCGTGCCGTCGACCTGCGGTTCACCTCCGACGAGACTGCGACGTACCTCGGCAGGGCCACGAGCCGACAGCTCACCACTGAACAGGTGCAAGCCCTGGAGGACCGCACCGAGGGGTGGATTGTCGCCCTGCAGCTCGCCGCGATCTCGCTCGACGGTCACGCCGACGTCGCCGGTTTCATCGACGGGTTCGCCGGGGACGACCGATACGTCGTGGACTACCTCGTAGAAGAAGTGCTCGCCCACCAGTCGGCTTCGGTGCGTGACTTCCTGCTGCAGTCGGCGGTGCTCGACCGGCTGTGCGGTTCGCTCTGCGACGCGGTCGTCGGCACTGACGACGCGGGCGGGGTGCTGCAAGCCATAGACCGCGCCAACCTCTTCCTCGTCCCGCTGGACAACCGACGAGAGTGGTACCGCTACCACCAGCTGTTCTCCGACGTGCTGCGGGCGCGCCTGCTCGCGGAACGACCCGACCTCGTACCTGTCCTGCACCGGCGCGCCAGCCAGTGGCACGAAGAGCACGACCTGACCGACTCGGCCATCGCGCATGCTTTGGCGTCAAAGGACTTCGACCGCGCCGCGTTCCTCGTTGAGACGGTGGTGCCCGAGGTTCGTCGCAATCGGCAGGAGTCCAAGGTGCATGGCTGGCTCTCCGCCCTGCCCGACGCCACCGTACGGCGCCGCCCGGTGCTCAGTGTCTTCTCGGCCGCCGTGTCTATGGTGACCGGGGACCTCGGTGCGGTCGGCTCGCGCCTCGACGACGCCGAGCGCGCGCTCGCGGCGGCCGACGAAGCCCACCTGTGGGCCGACACCGACGAACTGCGCACCCTGCCGGCGACCATCGCCATCTACCGGGCTTCGATGGCGCAGGCACAGGGCGACGTTGCGGGCACCGTTCGGCACGCCCGGGTCGCCCTGGCACTCGCCGGGCCGCAGGACCATCTGGCCCGAGGTGGTGCGGCCGGCTTCCTGGGCCTCGCGGCCTGGGCGGACGGCGACGTTTCACGGGCGCTCGAGACATTCGGAAACGCCGTGGCGAGCCTGAATGCCGCCGGCAACCATGTCGATGGGCTGGGCGGCACGGTGGTCCTGGCCGATCTGTGGCGCACCTCCGGTCGACCGGCGAGGGCGCGAGAGCTGGGTGCCCTGGCGCTGACCGAAGCCAAGGCCCTCGGCGAGCGAGGGACCAGGGCGACGGCCGAGCTGCACGTCATGCTGAGTGAGCTCGACACTGAAGCCGGGGACCTCGAAGCCGCAGGACGGCACCTCGCGTCCGCCGACGATCTCGCCGGTCGGGCCGCGGTGACTGAGAGCCACTTTCGATACTTCGTTGCCACTGGTCTGCTGGCCGCGGCGGAAGGCGACCTGGCGGATGCGGTCCTCCAGCTCGACCGGGCAGAGCAGCTCCACCGCCCGGGGTTCTTTCCCGACGTCCGACCAATCCCGGCCATCCGGGCCCGGATCCGAGTCAGGCAGGGCCTGCTCGAGCCAGCGTTCGACTGGGCGCGTGAGCGCAGGGTGGCCACCAACGACCCGTCCGAGTACCTGCGCGAATTCGACCATCTCACCCTTGTCCGCCTGCTCCTCGCCGAGCACCGCACCCACCCCGAGGACGGCACCGTGCACGAATTGGTCGGCATGCTCGACCGGTTGCGGGAGGCTGCGGAGTCGTCCGGACGAGCCGGAAGCCTCGTCGAGATCCACATGCTGACTGCCCTGAACCACGACGCGCAGGGACGAAGGTCGCAGGCACTGGGCTCTTTGGCCGAGACCTTTGCAGGCGCACTCGAGCCTGACGCTTACGTCCGGCTTTTCCTGGACGAGGGTGAACCGATGATGGGGCTCCTGCGCGCCGCCGACCAGGCCAAACTGGCGAGCCCTCACGCCCATCGCCTCTTGGCCTTCGCGGCCAACCACAAGGCCTACCGTCTGGGTGTGCGGCACGGGGGCGGAGCACCGCTGACGGACCCGCTGAGCGGGCGCGAGCTGCAGGTGCTCGGCCTGCTCGAGAGCGAGTTGAGCGGTCCCCAGATCGCAGCTGCCCTGTTCATCTCTGCCAACACCCTGCGCACCCACACCAAGCACATCTTCACCAAGCTCGGCGTCACCAGTCGAAGAGCCGCGGTGGTCAGGGCCCGCCAGCGCGGACTGACGCCGGGGTCCGACTGAGCGATCTCACCCACCCAGTCACATCATCGGGTGATGCCGGGACACCCCGTGCATTCGTAGGTTTCGACCAGTACCGCGGCGTTCGCCGTGGACTTGAAACCACGGAGGCCCTCATGCAGATCACCAGCACCAATCTCACCCGAGCGGCCGGCCTGGCCGCCGTCGCCTCCGGACTGCTGTTCACCGCCGTCCAGGTCAAGCACCCGGAGATCACCCTCGACTTCATCACCACCACACAGTGGAAGGTTCGCCAGGGCATGAAGGTCGCCATGGCCACCTTGGCGCTCGTCGGCATCGCGGGGATGTACCTGCGCCAGGTGCGTCAGATCGGCATCCTCGGACTCGTCGGCTACCTGCTCTTCAGCTTGGGGTATCTGGCCATGCTCTGTGTCGAGACGATCGCTCTGGTCGTCACACCCATGATCGCGTCCACCTCCCCCGAGTACGTCGGCGGGATCGTCGCTGTGGCCACCAACGCCAGCTCGGATGCGGACCTCGGCCTGTTCACGGCACTCAACATGTGCGTGGCCGGCGGATACATCGTCGGCGGCCTCGTGTTCGGCATCGCGTTGTACCGCGCCGGCATCCTCGCACGCTGGGCCGGAGCCCTGCTCGCCGTCGCCGCCGTCGCGACGTTGGGGCCCCTTTTCGTGACGATGGTCAACCAACGCCTGTTCGCCGTGCCGAACGGCATCGCGATGATCGGCTTGGGCTGGTCGCTGTGGCGCGAGCAGCGTTCCACAGCAGCCGATGTCCTGCCCAGCAGCGCCCGTGCACAGCTCGACCCGTCCGGTGCCCGGTGAGCACCGGCACCACGGCCGCCACCGCTCGAGCGACCCGGTCGACGGAGTGGGTGCCCTTCGCCCTCGTCGCCCTGGTTCTGCTCCCCGCTGTCGCCGGCTCGCTCCGCCTGGTCGAGCTGGCCGGCGGGCCGCTGCTCCTCCCCGCGAACCCCCGGATGACGTCCTCCCCACTACCCGTCGTGGTACACATCACCTGTGCCGTGCCGTATGCCGTGCTCGGCGCCTTCCAGTTCTCCACCCGCCTCCGGCGCCGCCATCCCGGCTGGCACCGGGCCAGCGGTCGGACCGCGGTGGGACTCGGCATGGCTGTGGCCCTGTCCGGGCTGTGGATGGCGCTGTTCTATGCGCGCCAGCCCGGCACCGGCGAGCTGTCCTTCCTGTTCCGGCTGGCGTTCGGGTCGGCGATGGCCGCCTGCATCGTGCTCGGGTTCGCCGCGATCCGCCGCGGGGACGTGACCACCCACCGGGCGTGGATGATGCGCGGGTACGCCATCGCCCTCTCCGCCGGCACCCAGACCCTGACCTTGGCCGTGGGACCGGCGATCTTCGGCTCCGGCACCCTCACCAAGGACCTCAGCCTGGGCGCAGCATGGGTTGTCAACCTGGCCGTCGCCGAGGTTGTCATCTCCCGGAGCCCACGGCGACGGATGTCGAAGACGCTCGCCGTGGTCGGCTCGCCATGAGCACGCGGGCACCACGTCGATGGCCTGCTGGCTACGTGCTGCGGGTCGACGGCCACCTCGATCCGCACTGGTCTGCCTCGTTCGCCGGTCTGGACCTGAGCCACGGCACGGACGGCACGACCACCCTCACCGGTGCCGTGGCAGACCAGGCCGAACTGCACGGCATACTCACCAAGATTCGCGACCTCGGGGTCACCCTCATCTCCGTGGACACGACCTCCGCGACGGTCTCGCCGTGAGCACCACCGGTACTGCCACCAGCGCGCCCGCGACGGCTTTCGAGATCGCGCCGGTGCAGCTGGGCGACCGTCGGATTCTTCACCCCGGCCGCTGGCGCTGGTTGCGCGCGATGGTCTGGCTCGTGCTGGTGTTCTTCCTCACCTCCGTCGCGTTCGGGCTACCGCTGCAGTGGGCCGTCGACCACCTCCCGCCGGACGACGAGCCGCTGCAGCTCCTCGGTCGGGTCGGCGCGTGCGTGGCGGCATTGTGCTGCTACGCCCTCGCCGTCCGGCTCGGCGAGGGTCGCCGCGCACGTGAGCTGGCGCTGCGGCCCGCACCCGTCGGCCTCCTCTCAGGGGCGCTCCTAGGACTGCTCATGATGACGGCACTCATGGGCGTCCTGGCCGCCACCCACGCCTACGACGTCACCATCGTCGGGTCCGCACCGGCAGGGACCGGGGCCGGCCTGGCCCTGCAGGCCGCCGTCACCGAAGAACTGTGGATGCGCGCCCTGCTCTTCCGGCTGATCTGGCGAGCCTTCGGCCCCCTTCCGGCCCTTGTCGTCGTCGCCGTGGTCTTCGGCGCCCTGCACCTGGCAAACCCTGGAGCCAACGCCCTCGCAGGCGCCACCGTGACGATGGCGGGCGTCATGTTCTGCGCCCTGTACGCCCTCACCGGCCGGTTGTGGGTCCCGATCGGCGTACACGCCGCCTGGAACTTCACCCAGGGCTACCTGTTCGGCGCAGCCGTCTCGGGCGGCGACCTGGGCGGCTCGGTCGCTGTCAGCACCGTCCGCGCAGGGGCGCCGACCTGGCTGACCGGCGGAGCCTTCGGACCCGAGGCATCAGCGGTCGCACTCGCACTCATCACCGCAGTGACGGTCATGGCGTGGATGCAGGTTCGCCGTCTCGCCCGCCTCACACAGGACGTGCCCGGCCCCGAACTGCGGGCCGGAAGCGAGAACTTGCCTTTATGAGGCGTGCCCGCTCAGACGCCACCCAAGGAACCTCACTCCGGGCCGCAGTGGGTCACCACCCCTTCTGCGGCTGGGGTGTGCGTGCTGTCGACGCCGCAAACCCAGTGGGATCACCGACTCGATCGCGATCCAGTCCCGCTGACAGCCATCATCGTCCACGGGCTCCTCGGCCCATGTCACAGCTCAAGCTGAGGGCGGAGAGGCTCGGTTCTCGCGTGGGACGCCGCGGGTCACAGGGGCCACGGCGCTGAGCGCATGGCGGACCTGCTGACCATCGACCCGGTCGCCGGGCCACACGGTGCGCACCGATGCGGCCACCGTGTCCGCCTCCTCGAGCCGTGAGCGCGCCTCGTCCGGATGTCCGTCGCGCACATCCGCCGCAGCCAGTGCGTCGAGAGTCAGTACCTCCACCACCGGATCTGCGGCCGAGCGAGCACGGTGCAGCAGCCCCACCAGCTCTCCATGGGTGCCTGACGCGTCACCGCCGACAAGCAGGGTGATCATGAGGAAGTCGGCAAGAAGGGCACCGTCACCACCCCCGGCCGTCGTGAACCAGGCCACGGCCCTGGCGACCTGCTCCCGGGCGGTGGCGAGATCCCCCGCATCCCGCGACACCTGCGCGAGTCGGGTGCGAGCCAGTGCCACGGTGCGGGCGTCACCACACCCCTGCCCCAGGGCGATCGCCTTCAACAGGCTGTTGGTACTGCCGGTCGGGTCACCGGACTGTTGCTGAACCCGCCCGAGGTTCAGCCGGTGATGCGCCTGCGCGGCGTCGAACCCCGACGCGGCGGCCGCTTCCGCCGCGCCAGCGAGGTGCACGGCCGCCTCGGCATATCGACCCTGAGCCTGCGCCAGCTCCCCGAGGAGTCCTGCTGCGTGCCCCAGCGCCCAGTTGTCCCCCAGTGGACGAAGCAGGGCGAACGCTCGGTCGCAGGCAGCCTCTCCGGCGACGATGTCCCCGGTGGCGATGTGCGCCCACGCCGACAAGAGCCAGCTGACGCCCTCTTCCCAGGCCAGGGTCAAACGGGTCAGGTCGCCTCGGCACGCATCGAGGAGCGCCAACGCGTCCGCCGCACGACCACCCTGGGTATGGACGAACGCCAAGTAGAGCCGCGCGACGGCGCCGGCCCGGTCGTCCCCAACACGGATGGCGTCCTGGAGGTCAGAGGCGGCGCGCTCAAGGTTGCCCCCGGACGCCTCGAACCAGCCACAGAGCGTGAGCCCGGCCGCCTGCTCTTGGGCACTGGGTGAGGCTGCCGCCAAGGCGGCGCGCACCCTGTCTGCGCCCTCGACACCGGCGCCCAGGACCGCCCAGGTCCATCCGAAGCCAAGGGCGATTTGCACACCCTGATGAGGGTCATGCGCTGCGCACCAGGCCAGCGCTGAGTCGATGTTGGCGCGCTCGGTCCGGGCGAGGTCGAGGTGTTCGGGTTGCGCCGGGCCGCGCACCCCGATGTTGGCGCGGTCCGCGGCGGCGGCCAACCAGTCGGCGTGAGCGGCGGCAGCCGCTTCGGCTAGTCCTTCTTCGTGCAGGCGTTCACGGCTGAAGGCGCGGACGCTGTCCAGCAGGTGGTAGCGGGCCGGACCGCGGGAGCGGATGTCGGCGGTGGCCAAGGAGCGATCCACCAGACGGGAGATGATGTCCAGCCCGGCGTCCCGAGGAACCTGCAGGGCCTCCAAGACAGCCTCAAGGGCGGTCAGCGGCGCGCCCCCGGTAAACGCGGCCAACGCCCACAGACCGCGCTGGTCGTCGGGGAAGAGCAGGCTGTAGCTCCACTCCACCGCTGCTCGCAGGGTGGTATGCCGCGGGGGCAGGCGACTCGTCGGGTCACGAAGCAGTGCGAACCGGTCTTCCAGGCGGCGCGCAATCTCGTGGATGGGCAGGACCTTGGTTCGGGCGGCGGCCAGCTCAATGGCCAGGGGCAGCCCGTCCAGGGAGCGGCACACCGCTTCGACTGTGGCGGGGCTGTCCTCGTCGGGTTGTTCGGGGCGCTGGGCTGCGGCCCGGTCGGTGAACAGGGCAACCGAGTCGCTCAAGGTGAGCGGCTCCAGGTCGATGACGGACTCGGCGGCGGAGTGCAGGGGAACTTGGCTCGTGGCGAGGACACGCGCGCTGGGGGCCGCCGAAAGTATGGTGCCGACGGTTTCGGCCACGGCTTCGATGACGTGCTCGCAGTTGTCCAGCACCATCAGCACCTCGGTGGCTGCCAGTCGTTCGGTGACGGCCCCTTGGGTGGGGGCGTCGATGGCCAGCGCCTCGCCGATGCTGCGCCACACGCTCACCGCATCCGTGGCGGTCTCGAGATGGGCCAGCCATGCACCCCCGGGAAGGTCCGACCGGCTGGCCACCTCCACCGCGAGTCGCGTCTTGCCCACTCCGGCAGGGCCGGTGAGCGTGACGAGACGACGCTCGCGCAGCGAATCTTCCACCCGCTCCAGCTCGCCTTGACGTCCGACGAGCGAGGTCATCGGCGGCGTGACGTTGCCGACCCCAGGACGCGCACGCGATGCCGTCGCTTGCCGCCGAGCGACCGCAAGGGCCGGGTCCTGTGCCAGGACCATCTGCTCCAGGCGCTGGAGCTCAGGGCCCGGGTCGATGCCGAGCTCGTCGGCCAGGAGGAGGCGCACCCTCCTGAAGGCAGCCAAGGCGTCCCCCTGACGCCCCGCCCGGTAAAGCGCCGTCACGAGCAGGGTCCACCCTCGTTCGCGCAGCGGGTACGCGACCACCAAGTCCTCCAGATCGGCCACGAGCTCCTCGGCGGCGCCCAGATCCACCTTCGCACTCAGATGCTCCTCGACCAGGCGCAGCCGGGTCGCCTCCAACCGAACCCGGTACGGATTGGCCCAGACGGCATCGGCGGCCGCTGGCAGGACGTCGCCGTGAAACAGGGCCAGTCCCTGCTCACACACCTCGAGCGCCCCTTGCGGATCAGCTGATGCGCGCAGGCCCACCGCCTGTTCGGCCAACCCCAGAACCTGAATCGCGTCGACGTTCAGCGGATCCACCATCAGCGTGTACCCGGCGTCATCACCGTGCAACACCGACGGGTCGCCCAGAGCGCGCCGCAACCTGGACACCTTTGACTGCAACGTATTCGGCGCTGCAGCGTGCACCTGCGCCGGCCACAGGTCCCCGAGCAACCGTTCGGCGCGCACCGGAGCCCCAGCCTCCAACGCCAGCCGAACCAGCAGCTCCCTCGCCTTGCCCCCCGGAACCCTCGTGACAACGCCATCCCGGCGCACCTCGACCGGACCCAGAACCGCCAGGGTCAACATCTTCGGAGCATACGGCCAGGCCCTTGCCGGAGCGTGTCAGCGAAGTGACAGCACCGCGTCAGCGACCCCAGCAACGCTGCTCCCATGACCCCCGCAGAGACCGACACCCTGGTCCGACAGCTCATCAGCGGCGACCCCGCGGCAGTTGCGGCCATCCTCGCCCGCGCCACCACCTCAACCGAACCGCTCGTACTGACCGCCGCCGCGCTACTGGCGCCCGCCACGCCCGAACTGCTGGACCGGGCGGTCGCTGCTGCCACCGACCGGCTGGACCGACAGCTGACCGCCCTAGCCGCCGCCCACCTGGCCGGCGACCGGGACCGGGTGACCGCGCTGGCCCGCGAGCACCTGCTCGACCACCCCGGCAGCGTCCTTGCCGCCTGGATCGCCGCAGGCGCCACCACGCACGCCGACCACAGCTCCATCCCGTCCGCAAACCCGCTCACCGCCGGAACAGCACCGGCCCCCACCTCGGAGGAAACCTGATGAACCGCAAGCTCACCGCCGCCCTGCTCATCGCGGCCGCCGTCATGACCAACGCCGCTTTCACCGTCCTCGGAACTGTGTTCAACTACCCCGACGTGCTCAAGGAACCCACCGCCGACATCCTGGCCAACTTCCGCACCCACCAAGGCCCGGTCACGTTCTGGTTCGCCGTGATGGCCGTGTCCGCAGCCCTTTTCGCCCCCATCGCCGTCGGCGTCGCCCGTCTGTCCACCCACCGAGCCATGCGCTGGTCCGTCCCGATCGGCATCGCCGCCGCTGTCGTCCAGGTCCTCGGCCTGTCCAGATGGCCGGTCCTGGTCCCGGGCTTCGCCAACGACGCGGCCAGCACCGACCCGACCGTGGCTGCCCACGGACGCGACGCCTTCGAAACCGCCCACTTCATCCTGGGCAACGTCATCGGCGAGACCCTCGGGTACCTGTTCACCGCGACGTGGACCGTGCTTGTCCTGGTGGCGCTGCACCGGACCCTTGCCGGTCGCTGGTTCACCGCGCTGGGAGCCGTGTCCGCGATCCTGATCGCCGCCGGCGTCCTGTCTCCTGCCAACCTGCCCCTCATCGACACCGCCAACTTCGTCGGCTACGTCCTGTGGAGCGTCTGGCTCGTCGCCTTCGCCGTGCTGCTCCTCCTGCGAGAGCCCCGCCGCACGGCCGAGCTGTCGCGTGACGCCGACCTCGTCCAGGTCCAGGGCTGATCGCCATGACCACCATGACGACCAGCTCACCCGATCACACAGCGTCGCGGAGCAGGGCACTGAGCGCCTGGCTGCGGTGGACGTTCGGGTTTCTCGCCTTCCCCCTCGCCGGCCTCGCCGGAACCGCAGTCGCCGGCCGCGTCGACAGCCCCTGGGCTGCGCTGCTCGGCGGGTTGGGCGCCGGCGCAGTGCTCGGCCTGGGTCAGTCCTTGCTCAGCTCAGGTCGCCTACCGATGGCGCGGTGGACGGCAGTCACAAGCACGGGCATGGGCGCTGGGCTGCTCCTAGGTGCAGCAACCGTCGACTACGGGACGTCGATCGGTGACCTTGCCGTCATGGGCGCCCTGAGCGGCGCGGTGCTGGGCGTCGCCCAGGCCGTCACGCTGCCTCACCGAACCCGGTCGCGATGGGTCTGGGCCGTGGCCATGCCGGCACTCTGGGCAATCGGCTGGTCGGTGAGCACCCTCGTCATCGGCGACGCCGTCCACGAGCAGTTCACCCTCTACGGCGCCAGCGGAGCCATCACCGTCAGCGCCCTCCTCGGAGTGCTGCTGCACCTCCTCCTCCCGGTGTCGACCACGGGCCGGACCCCCACCCCACGTGCCACCCCCACGACCGGAGACCCGTCATGAGCCCCACCTCCCCCCGACACCTGATCTTCGGCACCGGCGCCATCGGCCAGGCCACCATGGAGGCCCTGCATGCCCGCGGTGAGTCCGTCCGCATGGTCAACCGCAGCGGCCACGCACCTGTCCCAGAAGGGGTGGAGGTCGTCGGCGGCGACGCCAGCGACCCTGCCTTCACCACCGCCGTGGCCGACGGTGCGCACGTGGTCTACCAGACCTTGAACCCGCCCTATGACCAGTGGGCGCGCCTTTTCCCCGCCCTGCAGGCCGGGGTGCTGGCCGCGGCCCAGGCCCACGGAGCGCGCCTGGTCAGCATGGAGAACGTCTACATGTACGGGCGACCCCATGGCCGACCCTTGACCGAGGACCGCACCCACGACGCCCACACCCGCAAGGGTCTGCTCCGCTCGCGAATGTCTCTCGCTCTCCTCGAAGCCCACGCCGCGGGCAGGGTCGAGGTGACCATCGGCCGAGCGTCGGACTACTTCGGCCCGCGCGGTGGAGCGCAGTCAAACCTCGGGGACCGCGTCTTCCGCGCCGTGCTGACGGGTCGTGCCGCGACCGTGCTGGGCGACCCGGACCAGCCGCACACCTACACATTCATCCCCGACATCGGCGAGGGCCTGGCCGTGCTCGGTGAGCACCCGGAGGCGCCGGGGCAGGTGTGGCACCTGCCCAATGACCCCGCCACCCGCACGACACGCGAGCTCGTCGACGTGGTGCACCGGCTGGCGGGACGGCCGCGAGCCCGGGTGCGGCAGGTGCACCCATTGCTGCTGCGCGCCGCCGCCGTGACCAACTCGACTGTGCGCTCCCTGTTGGAGATGCAGTACCAGTTCGACGAGCCGTTCATCGTGGACAGCACCCGCATCCTCACTCGGCTGGGTGCCCGTGCCACGCTGGTCGAGGACGCCCTTGGGAAAACCCTCGCGACCTACCTGCACCCGACAGCCAGGACCACGCCATGACGCACACCGGTACCGACCGCATGGCTGGGCGCACCGTGGTGGTCACGGGCAGCAGCGGCGGCATCGGCAGGGCCACGGCCCAGCGCCTGGCACAGATGGGCGCCACCGTCGCTGTGGTCGGGCGGGACCGGATCCGGACCGAGGACGCCGCAGGCCAGATACGTGGCGCGACGCGGAGCAACGTGCACGCGTACACCGCGGATCTGTCCTCTCAGACCCAGGTCCGACGGCTGGCCACCGAGCTCCTCGACACCCTCCCCCGCATCGACGTCCTCATCAACAACGCCGGTGGCTACTGGAACACCCGGCACGTCACCGACGACGGCCTCGAGCGCACCTTCGCCATCAACCACCTCGCTCCCTTCCTGCTCACCTCCCTTCTCCTGGAACGGCTGAAGGACAGCTCTGACGGTCGGGTCGTCACGGTCTCCTCCAACGCGGAGTCCATGGGGAGCATCGACTTCGACGACCTCCAGGGCGAACGGAGCTACTCCGGTGCCCGCGCCTACAACCAGTCCAAGCTCGCCAACGTCCTGTTCACCCACGAGCTCGCTCGCAGGCTCCAAGGGACTTCCGTCACCGCGAACGCGTTGCACCCCGGGGTGGTTCGCACCGCGTTCGGCGTCGACGACCCCGGTCGCGCCCAACGCGTGTTCGTCCCCCTCGTCCGCCCGTTCATGCGGACACCCGAGCGGGGCGCAGCAACGTCGGTGCTGCTCGCCTCCAGCCCGGACCTGAACGGTGTCCAGGGGCAGTTCTTCCGCAACGGCAAACCGAAACGCTCCTCGAAGTCCAGCTACGACCAGGACGTGGCTGCCCGACTCTGGCGAACCAGCGCGGAGCTTGTGGCCCCGCTCTGAGGTCCGGATGGCGCGGTCATCTGGTCGAAAGTCGCTGCGGTGCTGGCCTGGTGTGGTGCCGTGCGGCGGCGGAAGGACCGGTTCATCGCCTCCGTGGTTCCGGCCGGCATGCGATGCCTGCAGCGGGTGTCAGTGCCGCCCCTTGCACTGTTGCTGCGACCCGGACGAGCCTCAGCGCACGCCTTTGACAGGGAAGATCGCCGCTGCGGCGAGCAACGCGCAGACCCCGGCGACGGCATATAACATCGCGTAGCTGCCCCCACTCATGGCGAGGATGGCCGGCGCGACGGCCGGCGCGACAGCGCTGGGGAGAGCACCTGCGATGTTCAGTACACCGAGATCCTTCGCGGCGGTATCGGGGTCGGGAAGCACGTCCACGACGAGGGCGAGGTCGACGGCCATGTACATGTACATTCCATGCCGACGAGGAAGCCGTTGAAGCTGCTGGCCGCGGCGATGAAGAACGTCGCCGCGCCGTAGATGGCGGAGGCGATGACGACGAAGGCCTTCCGCCGTCCCGTTCGGTCTGACAGCTTCCCGGCGAGCAAAGAAGGAGCAACCAGCACGACGGACTGGACCAGGGTTCCCAGGAAGACCTGATGCGGCACAGCGTCCTCGGCGTTCCCGAGGTGGTCCAACAGGTAGTACGCCTGATAGGTGACCAGGAAGGCGAAGGCCAGGACGAACATGAACCGGCTGGCGAAAGCCCACGCGAAGTCCGGGCTGCGGCGGGTCGACCCAGAAGGTGATGGCCAGCTCCCGCACCGACCACGGCGGCCTGTCCGCCCGGTCCAGTCGACGGTCCGGCATTGTGATCGCGAAGAGCACGATGAAGAAACCGCCGAGGGCGCAGGGCACAAGGAACATCGCGAGCATGTAGCCGCTGAACAGCTTGACGAGGAACGTGCCCGCCACGGACGCGACCGGAAGGCACACTCCGAGAACGCCCGCCACCATGCCGCGCTGGGTGACCGGCACCCGGTCCGGCAGCACCGCGACCATCGTCGCCAGCAATGCGTTGAACCCCAGTTGTGCCACGCACCATCCCAGCAGCACCAAGGGGATGGAGGGTGCCAACGCGACGATGAGGACACCGACGGAGCCGGCTACGAGTCCGGCCACGATCCACGGCCGGCGCATGCCGAGGTGCGAGGTGGTCCGGTCACTGAGCTTGCCGAAGAAAGGGTTGGCGACCACTGCCACGGCGGCACCGATACCGGCGACGAGCGCAAGGCTGTTTGGCGCACGGTCGAGCCCGACGAGCGAGTTCACCTTCAGGGCCAAGGTCACCAACAGCGGTGCGAGGAACACCAAGCAGGTACTTGTGTAGGCCAACGTGTAGAGCAGGAGGAAACGCCATCCAACGTCGGGCATCGTGGCGCGGTCCGGCTCCGCCGTGGCCACGCCAATGGCGGTGCTGTCGGATTGGGTCGGGACGATGCACCCAGTGTGCTCCGACCCCGCTGCCCTGCCGGGCCGTTTCGCAGTAGTGTCCTCGCCCGCTCGAAGTGCGAACGAAAGGGTGCCACCGCGCACCGCAACGGAGCGATTTCCCGGAAACGGCAACGATTCGCGCCAGTTCGCGTTCGTCGGTACACCCTTGCGGCATGAGCGATTTCGACGTAGTAGTGATCGGTGGCGGTGCCGCCGGACTGTCCGCAGCCCTGGTTCTGTCTAGAGCCGGCCGCAAGGTCCTTGTGATCGACTCCGGCACCCCTCGCAACGCGCCGGCGGCCCACATGCAGGGGTATCTCTCGCGGGACGGTATGCCGCCTGGCGAGTTGGTGGAGGCCGGCCGCAAGGAGGTGGCTGGGTATGGCGGGCAGCTGCGCGACGGCGTCGTGACGGGTGTCGTTCCGTGCGGCAAGACCGGGTTCTGGGTCCTGCTCGAGGACGGCACCAGGGTCCTCGCTCGGCGTCTGCTCGTGGCCACCGGGCTGCGCGACGAGCTCCCCGCTATCCCTGGCCTAGCCGATCGGTGGGCACGCGATGTCCTGCACTGCCCGTACTGCCACGGGTGGGAGGTCCGCGATCGTCGGCTCGGCGTTCTGTGGAACGGCCCGGAGACTGTCCGCTACACCCAGATCGTGCGGCAGTGGGCCGACGACGTCGTCCTGTTCGTACCCGCCAACACCCTGACCACACTGAACCGTTCGCAATTGGTGGCGCGAGCCATCGGCATGGTCGAAGGAGAGGTTGCCGAGATCCAGGTAGAGGACGACCGCCTCACTGCTGTCCGGCTCACCGACGCTCGGTCCGTTGCGCGTGACGCGCTTTTCGTGCCACCCCGGTTCCTCCCGAACAATGAGCTACTGCTCGGACTGGGCGCCGACATGGACGCGCAGGGCTTCGTGGTCACCGGTGCCTACGGCGCCACCAGCGTGTCCGGCCTCTGGGTGGCGGGCAACATCACCAACCCCCGCGCGCAGGTCATCACCGCCGCTGGCGAAGGTTCCGCAGCCGGCATCGCCATCAACGCCGACCTGGTCGACGAGGACGTCCAAGAAGCAGTCCGCGCCTTCCACCTCTGATCTCACTGACCACACGTCCCATCCCCACCGATCCCAAGGAGCAACCATGCCCAACCCCACACCCCCGTCCGCCCCGGCACCCGACCCGCAAACGCCGCCGCGGGTCGGGCCGCCCACAAAGCACCAGCTCGCACTGATGATCTGGGTGGCCGTCTTTCCCACCTTGAGCGTCCTCAACCTGGCGCTGGGCAGTTGGCTGGCGGGCGTGCCATCAGTCGTTCGCACTCTCGTCCTGGCCACCCTTGCAGTACCCATCGTGATCTATGGGCTGATGCCCCAACTGCACAAGGTGCGAATGCGCCTCATCACTGGCCCCGTCCGCGGGATAGATCTTCGGCGGTGACCCTGTGCCCAAGTCTCGTGCGCATCCCTCATCAAGGGCTCACGACGGGAGTGGTCATGTCGGCTTCATGCTCGGGGTCCTCATCCGAAGTTCCACTGCGGCCCTCGTCGCACATCTCATCTACGCCTTCGTCGCCCCACGCTCCTGACCTTCCTCGCCATCAACCAGAAGTGATTCGTCGACCTGGAACCGTGGCTTGACCCAACTTCAGTCAGGACGCCCTGTTCCGGGGCGGCTTCAGGGGCGAGCAGTGGGCCCGGATCGCCCTCACGACCTTGGTCTGGCTGGTTGTGCCGCTGGGCGTCGGCGTCCGATCACTGGTCCGATCCGAGGTGAAATAGAGCGATCGCACTCCGGCGCCCGGTCCCGTTAATGGCAATGCACGTTGCCAGGAACGGAACCCATGGTGAACTGACCGCATGGACAGCGCGTCGGCAATCAATGCTGCACTGGCCGACGTCGGCCCCCGACTCCGGCGGGTCCGAGCTCAGCGGGACATCACCTTGACGGAGTTGGCGACCGCAACCGGCATCTCCAAGAGCACTCTGTCGCGGCTGGAGACTGGGCAGCGCAAGCCCAGCCTCGAGTTGCTCCTGCCTATTGCCGCCGCGCACAGGATCCCGTTGGACGAACTGGTCGGCGCCCCCGAGGTCGGCGACCCCCGGGTTCGCTTCACACCTCGCAAGCGCAACGGCCGCACCGTGGTTCCGCTCACCCGCCAGCCCGGCGGCATACAGGCATGGAAGGCCGTCATCCCGCCGGAGGCAGGCGAACCGGAGCTGCGTAGCCACGAAGGCTACGAGTGGCTGTACGTCCTCGCCGGGCAGGTGCGCCTCATCCTGGCCGACCACGACATCACGATGGGACCGGGCGAAGTTGCAGAGTTCGACACCCATCTGCCTCACTGGTTCGGTGCGGCCGGTGACCAACCCGTGGAGGTCCTGAGCCTGCTCGGTAGGCAGGGTGAGCGCATTCACGTCCGCGCCGCGCCGCGCAAGCGCTGACACCCGGAGTCATTTGACTTCGGCATGCACTACGCGGCGCAGGCCGACTACTTCACCTCGGCTCTCATCACGAACCCCAGCCCCACGGCCATGGGGATGAGCAGCCACGTGATGCCGGTGACGGCGATGTTGGCCCACTGCTCGCCGGTCAGGGCTTGGTCGAAGACGAACAGTCCGCTTTGCGCGAACTGGATGTCGACCCAGGGCTGCAGGTCGTGGAACCACTGCTGGCTGGTAGCCAACAGGCCGCTCATCGTCGGGAGCACGAACGTCAGGATGAAGTAGGCCACCAGAGCTGCCGTCGATGAGCGGATGAGCACACCGAGCATGAACCCGACCAGGAGGCTGAGGACCATGCCGAGGACGTAGTACAGACACTGCGTGAACGTCACGTCCCACACGAGGGCGGTCCCGGTCACGGCGGCGCTCATCAGGTTCCCGAGCGCCCCGACGGCGAAGGTCAGCACCATTGCGGCAATGGCGATGAGGACGGAGGAGATCGACTGGGCTGCGATGATCCGGCCGCGGTGTGGGATCAGGGTGAACGTTGTGAGTCCAGTGCGCTGGCTCCATTCGCTGGTGACCGCGAGGATCGCGATGAGCGGCAGGATGATCGCGACGGGGAAGCGGATGGCGGTGGCAAAGGTGGAGTAGGTGAGCTCGTCGTTCGGGGCCCACAGGATGACACCGGCCGTGGCCAGGACTGCAGAGATGGCGATGCTGGCGATGAGCCAGAAGCCGGACCGGGTGTCGAACATCTTGCGCAGTTCGACGGCGGTGATCCGAGTGAGGGGGATCGGTCGGGCGACGGTTCGTGGGAGGTGGACGGTGTCAGCGACGATGGCGGTCATTTCGGGACTCCTTCTCGCTGGGTGGTGGAGGTGAGCTCGAGGAACATCTCCTCGAGGCCGGCGCCTTCGGCGGCACGCAGTTCGGTGAGCGCGACCCCGGCTTGGAGGGCGACCTTGCCGACCAGGCTGGTGTCGGCTTCGGTGCGGAGGCCGCCGTCGCCGGTGGGGTGTGTGGTGAGTCCCCACTCGGTCATGGCCAGCTCGAGATGGAAGATGTCCTCGGCACGGACGATCGTCCCGGCTTCGTGCAGGAGCACTGCCTTGGTTCCCTGGGACACGATCCGACCGTGACCGATCATGACGATGTCGTCAGCGATGACCTCGATCTCGTGGAGCAGGTGCGAGGAGAGCAGGACGGTGCCGCCGCGGTCGGCATACCCACGCAGCAGGTCACGCATCCATCGGATGCCAGCGGGGTCCAGCCCGTTGGCGGGTTCGTCAAGGATGAGAACCTCCGGGTCGCCCATCAGCGCGGTCGCGATGCCGAGGCGTTGCCGCATCCCTAGCGAGTAGTCGCCGACCCGCCGAGAAGCCTCGTGCGGGGTGAGGCTGACGATCTCCAGCATCTCCTCGACCCTGGTCCGGGGCAGGCCCATGAACCGCTGGGCCAGGGCGAGGATCTCGCGGCCCGTGCGCCCGGCATGCTGAGCGGAGGCGTCCAGGAGCACGCCGACCTCGAGGCCGGGATTGGGCAGGTCGACGTAGCGGCGTCCGGAGATGGTGACGGTCCCCGATGTTGCACGGGTGAGGCCGACCATGATCCGCATCGTGGTCGACTTTCCGGCGCCGTTGGGACCCAGGAATCCGGTCACGCGCCCTGTTCGGGCAGTGAAGGTGACGTCATCGACCGCGGTGAAGCTTCCGTACTCCTTGGTGACTCCTTCGACGGTGATCACGGGCTGACCTCCTGCTGAGACGCGGTGCGTTGAGGACTGCGCATGTCGCTCACGTCCCCTACGCGCCGGCGCCAGCGCCCGCCGGCACCGGGGCCGTCGGGACGAGGGGCTCGGGCGGTGTGGTGTCATCGTCGGGAGTGACCTCAGAGCCCTCGACGTGGATGTTCGGCAGCAGGCGGTCGAGCCAGCCCGGCAGCCACCAGTTGCGGTCGCCGAGCAGTTCCATCGTGGCCGGCACCAGCACCATGCGGACGATGGTGGCGTCGACGAAGACTGCTGCGGCCAGTCCGATTCCGAACATCTTGCTGAAGACGTCCTGGCCGAGGACGAAGGAGACGAACACGGTGATCATCACGGCGGCCCCGGCGGTGATGACCCGGGCGGACTTGGCGAGTCCATCGGCCACGGCGACAGCGTTGTCGCCGGTCCGGTCGTACTCCTCCTTGATCCGGGACAGCAGGAACACCTCGTAGTCCATCGAGAGCCCGAAGAGGATCGCGAAGATCCCGACAGGCAGCAGGATCGGGACCGGCGTGGCCTCCGGGATGCCGACCAGGTTCCCGAGCGGTCCCCCGCTGACCGCGAGCGTGAGGACGCCGAACGCCGCCGCACTCGCCAGCAGGTTCATGATCACGGCCTTGAGGGGGACCACGACGGACCGGAACACCATCATCAGCAGCAGGAACGAGACGAGCAGCACGCCGCCGAAGAAGAGGGGCAGCCGTTCTGCGACGCCACGGGTGACGTCGAGGTCCGATGCCACCATTCCGCCGACGGCGACGGTGAGCCCGGTGCCCGAGGTGATGTCCGGGATGGCCGTGTCGCGCAGAGTGTCGATCAGGTCCTCAGTGGCCTTGTCCTGGGGGGAGGTGGTGGGCACCACCGTCAGTACGGCGGTGTCACCGGCAGCGTTCACCAGGGCCGGGGAGACCGCCGCCACGCCATCAACCTCGGCCAGCTCCTTGGCCACCGTGTCGGTCGCCGCGCGCAGTTCGGTGCCGGCCGCCCCTTGGACGGTGAGCACCATCGGTGCGGAGAAGCCGGGGCCGAACCCCTTCGCGATCAGGTTGTAGGCCTGGTGCGTCGTGGAGGACTTCGGGTCGTTCTGGGCATCGGGGGTGCCGAGGTGTATGCCGAGCAAGGGAGCCGCCAGCGACAGGAGGACAGCCAGGCCACCGATAGCGGCGATCCATGGCCGGCGCTGGACGAACCGGCTCCAGCGGTACCAGCGTGTGGTGTCGTAGGCGTGCTGGTTCCTGGCCACGAACGGCACGTGCAGTCGTTCGATGTTGCGTCCGGTGAAGCCCAGCAGTGCAGGCAGCAGTGTCAGCGACGCGGTCATGGTGACCAGCACGAACAGCGACGCGGTGAAGGCGAAGCCAACCAGGGCCGGTTGTCCGACCAGGAGGATGCCCAGCATCGCGACCACGACGGTGAGGCCGGCGAAGACGACCGCTCGGCCGGCCGTCGCGATGGCGTTCAGGGTCGCCCGGCGTGGGTCTCGTCCTTCGGCGAGGCTGCTGCGGTACCGCGTGACGATGAGGAGCGCGTAGTCGATGCCGACTCCGAGGCCGACCATGGCCGCGGTGTAGGTCGCCCAGTCGGGGACGTCCAGCACACGGCGGAGCAGTTCTCCCAGCGCGACGGACATGCCAAGGCCGAACACTGCGGTGAGGAGCGGCAGCCCCATCGCCACCGCAGAGCCGAAGATGAACAGCAGGATCAGGGCCGCGGCGCCGAGACCGATGCCTTCCCCTCCGGCGGGCGGGGTCTGGGACCGAGTTGCGACCGGGCCGCCTGCCTCGACCCTGAGGGTGTCGTCGCCGGCGGCGACGACTGGTTCGACGAGCGCCTTCGCCTCCGCGGGGGTGTACTCGTCTGCGGTCTTGTCGAGCGCAACGAGGGCGTATGCCGTGGTGCCGTCGCGCGAGATCTGGCTGGCGCCGCCTTGGCTGAAGGGGCTGGCGACGCCCGTCACGTGGGGGTCAGTGGCGACGTCGGCGAGGATGTCCTCGGCCCGCGTGCGGACCGCGGCCGAGGCGAAGCCGCCTTCGGAGTGGAGCACGACCTGCAGGGTGTCGCCGGACCTCTCGGGGAATTTGGCTTGCAGTGTCTGTGAGGCGGTCTGCGACTCGGAGCCGGGGTGGAGGTAGTCCGCCCTGGCCTCTCCGCCGAACGAGCTCGCGAGCGCGAAGGCTGCGGCCACCGCGGCGATCCACAGGACGACAACCAGACGGCGCTGTCGGTAGCACCAGTCGGCTAGCTGTACCAACATGTCGGACTCCTTCACTTGACCGTCCAGACACACCCGGTCGGGTAGGTCCCGCGGTTCAAGATCGACGCTACGAACCGGGCGGCTCCACCACGATGAGGTGAGCAGCACAACGCCGGGGCCTGACCCCACCGCAAATGCGGACTGGCCCACCGCAGTGCGAGTGGTCGCTACAGTCGAAGGCATGCCGCTTCGCGTCGTCGTCGCCGACGACAACTACCTCGTTCGAGAGGGCGTATCGGCACTGCTGGCCGAGGTCGAAGACATCGAGATGGTCGGAACCGCGACCGACTTGGACTCCCTCATGAGAGCAGTGGCGGAGCACCTACCCGACGTCGTCCTCACCGACATCCGCATGCCTCCCACTCACACCGTCGAAGGAATCACGGCGGCCAAACGCATCCGGGAAGCACACCCCAGCGTGGGGGTGGTGGTGCTCTCGCAGTATGTCGAGGAGGACTACGCCTTCTCACTGCTGGCCCACGGAGCTGCAGGCCTCGGCTACCTGCTCAAGGAGAGGGTCGGCGATCTCGACGAGATTGCGCATGCCCTGCACGAAGTGGCTCGCGGCGGGTCGGTGCTCGACCCGCTGGTCGTCGAAGCCCTCTTGGCCCGGCGGGCAGCCGACGGTCCCCTGCTCGGCCTGACCGACCGCGAGCGTGCGGTGCTTCACGCGATGGCCACCGGTCGCAACAACGCGACCATCGCGAAGACCCTCTTCCTCAGTGACCGCGCCGTGGAAAAGCACATCGGCTCGGTCTTCCAGAAGCTGGGTCTGGGTGACGAGCACGAGGTCAGCAGGCGGGTGATGGCCGTTCTGGCCTACCTCGAGGCCAGCGGCGCGAGTCGCTGAGGAGTTCAGGCGTTCAGGCGTTCAGGCGTTCAGGCGTTCAGGCAGGTCAGATCATTACGGCTGTCCCCACCCTCAGGGTGCGGAGAAACCCCTGCTCGCGCTGCGCGAGGAGGAGCACACTGAACCATGAGGCCGCGCCGTCTGCTCCGAGGACTGCACCGTGGCGTTGCGGGCGAGCTGCTCGTCCTCCTCGGCGTGGCCGGGTTCGTGGTCTGGGTCTACGTGGTCGTCGTGCTGGGCGGTGGGGCCCTGACAGGCCACACCGCCTCCCCGAGCGTGCCGCTGTCAGTGCTGGCAACCACCGTCGTCGCGTTGTCGTTCGCGCGTGTGCAGGCTGCGCTCGAACGTGCCACGGTCAGGTGGGGGCTGGGAGTCTCATCGCCTTACGACGTGCTGAGCCACTTCTCGAACTCCGTCTCCAGCGCGTCGGCGAGCGAGGAGCTACCGGCCACGATGGCGATGCTGCTCGCACAAGGAACCGGGGCGAAGTGGGCGCAGGTGTGGGTGAATGTCGCCGGGCGCGTGACCCTGGCCGCCACCTGGCCTCCCGATGTCGACGAGGATCGGACGCCGCCGTCCCTGGGACTCGAGAACCTCGCCGTGACCAGCGAGGGTGTGCGTACCCTGCCGGTGCGTCACGGCAGCCAGCTCCTGGGGGTGCTCCGGCTCCAGGAGCGCCCTGGTCTGGCCCTCACTCTCGTTGAGGAACGGCTCTTCGCCGGTCTCGCTGCCCAGGCCGGCCTGGTGCTCAAATGGGTCGGGCTTCGGGCCGAGCTCGACAACCGTCGGGCGGAGCTGCTGGTTCGCTCCGAGGAGCTCAAGGCTTCTCGAGAGCGTCTGATCGAGACCCAGGATGCCGAGAGGATTCGCCTTGAGCGCGACCTCCATGATGGCGCGCAGCAGCATCTGGTGGCCCTGACTGTGAACCTTCGTCTCGCGCACACCATCGTCAACCGTTCGCCGACGCGTGCTGCTGCGCTGCTCTCCGAGCAGGCCGTCGCCGCGCAGGTGGCGATCGAGACGCTCTCGGCGCTGTCCCGCGGGATCTACCCACGCCAACTGGCCGACCACGGCTTGGGCGTGGCGCTTCGGGCCGCTGTCGCGGGTGGCGTCATGCCGGTCAACATTTACACCGACGGCTTGTCGCGCCCACCGGCACAGGTGGAGGCCGCGCTCTACTTCTGTTGCATGGAAGCCGTGCAGAACGCCGCGAAGCACTCTGCGGCAAGTGCGGTATCGGTGCGGGTGGACGAGGGCCCAGACAGCTGGCAGCTCACCGTCACCGACAACGGCACCGGCTTCGACCAGACACGGGCGGCAGGGGCATCCGGGGCGGGCCTGGCCAACATGCTCGACCGCCTGGACGCGGTCGGTGGAACGGTCAAGGTGGAGTCGTCGGGGGGCACTGGCACGACCGTGACTGCCCTGGTGCCCCGGACCGGAGACGTCGTGGCTGCTTGCGACCCGGCGCTGGTCCCTCAGTGGGTCGGGTGACATGCGAGCCCGAATCGCTTGGTGCATCGTCGGACTGACCACGATCGCCGCCACCCTCGACACCATTTTCACCGCCAATCATCGTCCGCTTCTGAGCGAGGTGACGTGGGCCGACCATGGTTGGCCACTGGCCCCCATGGCCGGCGTGGGCTGCGCGCTGATGGGGGCCTTGATCATCTCGCGCTACCCGAGGCACATGTTGGGATGGCTGCTGAGCGCTGCCAGCCTCCTCACGGTGACCCTGGCTGCCGACGCATACAGCCTCTGGGTTCTGGAAGGTGACGGTCCCGGTTCCCCCTACTGGGCTCACGTGATCGCCTGGTCATCGCCGTTGCTGGGCTGGCCGGCTTTCGCTGCGCTGATCATGGTCTTCCTCATCTCCCCCACCGGGCACCTGGCCTCTCCCGGTTGGCGCTGGGCCGTCTGGGCCACGCTTGCCGGTCTCGTCCTGCGCACACTCGGGACACTGACGACGAGTGCCGGGGACTTCGTCTACGCCGACCAGTACGACGGACTCACTGTGTCGACTGTGCTGCTCACCCTCGGATACCTGCTTGTGGCAAGCGGTCTGATCGCGTCAGCCGTCTCCATGGCCCTGCGTCTGCGTGGAGCGATGGACGACGAGCGCCGCCAGATCCTGTGGATCGCATCCTCGGCCGTATTCCTGGCTCTTGGGGTGGTGATCATCCTCGTCCTCCCACGCCTGACGGGTGAGCAGGGAACTTGGCTGGCGGGTCTGCCCATGCGTCTGGCACAACTGGCAGTGCCCCTTTGCGTGGCGGTCGCGGTGCTGCGCCACCGGTTGTTGGAGATCGACCTGATCGCGAACCGGGCACTGATACTGGCCCTGGCCACGGGGCTGGCCGCGCTCGGCTACGATGGGAATGTGGTGGTCATCGGATCCGCGGTGAGCGGAGGGGCCGGTGGTTTCTGGCCGTCGTTGATCGCGACGGCTGTGGTGGCGATAGCCTTCCAGCCGCTGCGGCGCCGAGTGGTGCGGTTGGCGGACAGTCTGGCCTTCGGTGCCGCGGCCGCGCCGTACGAGGCACTTTCTGACTTCAGCGGGCGACTCGGGGAACAGGCAGACCCGGATGCCCTGTTGCCCGCAGTGGCCGAAGCTGCCGCGCGTGCGGTGAATGCACGCCGTGCAATCGTGTCCGTCCATGTGGAAGCCGGGCCGGACCAGGTGGCCGCCTGGCCACCGCTGCTCCAAGACGAGGAGGTCATCGCGCGGGTCGCGATACCGGTCATCGAACACGGGGAACGGCTGGGCAGTCTTGTCGTGGAGATGCCGGCCGGACGCGCTCTGCGTGCGCGTGATCGCAGGTTGCTCGCTGACCTGGCAGAGCAGGCGGGTATGGCCTTTCGCAACGCGCAGCTCACAGCCGAACTCTCCGTCGAGGTGGAGCAGCTCCGCAGGCACACCAACCAGGTCGCCCAGTCCCGGGAGCGATTGATCACTGCGGGCGACGCCGAACGTCGCCGGGTCGAAGGGGCGATCGCGCGACAGGTGATACCGCACCTCGCGCCGCTCCCGGACAGGCTTCGCCAGCTGTCAGAGCCGGATCCGCACGCTCCCACGTCGCTGGGTACCACACAGCTGGCGCCGCTACTCACATCAATGAACACCGCGATGCAGTCGCTCCGTGAGATCACGCGTGGGGTGTTCCCAGCCCAGCTCGCTCGCGCAGGACTCCCCACCGCACTCGGGTCACTCTTGGTTCGACCCGGCGTCCCTGGACCACCGCGCCTGACGGTCGAGGACTCCGCGACTGACCTCCGCTTCGATGCACGCGTGGAGGCGGCAAGCTACTTCTGCGTCGCCGAGGCGGTGCGTGCGTTTGAGTACCCCGTTGCCGTCGTCTTGTCCGTGCACCGTGACCAGGTGCTCCTGAACGTGAGCGGCACCGATGGTGGTGGCTTGTCCTTGGACCACATGCGTGACCGGATGGAAGCGGCGGGAGGGTCCGTCTCAGCGACAAGCCGAGACGGCCGCACCTTCGTCGAGGTCCGAGCGCCGACCTCGCGGATGCTGGCCGGGTCGTGGGACGAGTCGCGGCGCCTGGCACCGGGGGATCACGCGGACGCGGAGGTCCAGACTTCGACGAGCCGGTCTGGCCCGAGCGCCGACTTGGTGACATAGGCCGCCGCTCCACACTCAGCGACGAAGGGCGCACCCGCACCCTCGTCATGCGTCGACAGCAACAACACCACCGGCGGAGACTGTGCCCTCCGTATCCGCCTCGTGGCCTCCATCCCGTCGACGCCCGGAAGGTTCACATCCATGAGCACCAAGTCTGGGAGCAGCACAGCCGCCGCGAGGATGGATTCCTCTCCGGAGGAGGCCTCGCCGACGACCTCGAACCCGGCGGTCTCCTCAACCACTGAGCTCATGGCCCGCAGAAACGGTGGTTGGTCGTCGACCAGCAGCACCCGTACGACAGTCATCTCCGGCACACCTCCTCAGCAGAGTGTGCCGTCATAGGGGCGTGGGATGGGATGGGGCGAGCCGCACTTCCTTGGTACCGGTTGGCCTCAGATGCCGCCACGATATGCATCGCATCGTGGCTGGTGGATCTCCACTCCGCCCAGAGTTTCCGTGGCGATACCGAGCGTTGCAAGGCGATGGATATCGTCCTTTCCTATGCGTAAACGATGGCTGCGCGCGTAGGGGAAGGCTCGCCAGCTGACGCCGATCGAGTACTTGTTTTGGCATGTTGCCGACCGTCACGTTCGTGGCGCGCAACTCTGCACCGTCCAGCAATCCAATCTGCGCCGCGATCTCGATCCATGCATAAGGTCTTGTGCTTCCGCCGTTGAGCAACCTGACCCAGTTCAAGGCTCGCGGCCTGCACACCTTCGCCGACATGCGCCTGCTTTGTAGGGCGAGGACGACGGCCTCAACCGGCCCATCGCCGTCCGCGGTGCTCGCGCACCCTGCGAGGACCCAGTTCATCTGATCACGAATCGGTAACGACCGTCCGTTAGTAGGCCTGCCGGACCCTATTAATGAGGGCCTTTGTATTTCTGCATGGTCCTCGCGAGCCCCCGACGCCTTGTCGGGGGCTCTTTCGTTGCCCGAAGGAGCCCTCCATGCTGTGTCCCAGATCCGACCTCGAGCCAGAGTTTTGCGCTCACTGCCTCGGGCAGCACCTTGATTCGGTCATCCCCCTACAGATCGAATCCTGGGCACGCGCTCAAGCGCGTGTCGACCTCGAAGATGTTTGGGTCGTCGCCTTCGGGTGGGGCGCTTCGACGCTTCGGAGAGTGTGCCGCGAGTGTAGGCAGGCATCTCCGCCCGCCTACCCCGGGATGCGCAGTTACCGTCTCGGGTGCCGGAAGTGCTGCCTGTGAGCGCCGCAACCTCAATGCGTTGGACTACGGGACGCTGTCCGACAGGGAAGCGAGAGCATCCCGACCGCAGTTCGGCCAAAGCCCATGCCAAGAGCCTGCGCGGGGAGCACCTTCGCCCTTACCGATGCACTTCGTGCGGGGCGTGGCATGTTGGACACCTCCCATCAGCCGTGGTGAGAGGAATTGCGACGACGGAAGAGCACTACGGACGCTGGAGCGCCTAGACACGCTCCCGCTGGTAATGCGGCATCTGCAGGCAGGTCGCTCTAGAACCTTGGCCTCGATCCACCGATAGGTCCGGAGCGGTGAGGTGATCCGGCGCGCCGGAACACGAGAATGCCCCTGTGCTGCAACAGAATTGGAGTTCTTCAGACAAAAATTCACGCCGCGCGCAAGGGGCATCTCGTAAGAGAAACTCTCTCACACCCGGACCCGCACCTCCGCGGTCTTTGATGACCCCAACCTCGTGTCGTCCGCCGGACTCGTACCGGTGATGGCCCTGGCGGATGCCGCTGGCCTACGCACGCTAACCGACGAGCGGCTGACGGTGGCCACGGACAAGGGCGCGAACGCCGGCCTGAAGGTCGCCTCGATCGTCGGTGGGATGCTTGCCGGCGCGGACAGCATCGATGACATGGCGGTGCTGCGCCACGGCGGGATGAGCAAGGTCTTCAGCTCGGTGTACGCGCCCTCGACGCTGGGGTCGTTCCTGCGGGCGTTCACCTTCGGGCACGTACGGCAACTCGACGCGGTGGCTGCTCGGTTCCCGCGCGCCCTGGCCGCACGCACGCACCTGCTCAGTCCGGTCGCCGGGCCGCAGGCACCCGCGACCAGTACAACCGGCGAAGTCGGCGGGTAGGCATTGGTCGATGTCGACGACACGATCATCGAGGTCCACGGCCACCAGAAGCAGGGCGCCGGGTTCGGCTACACCCGGGTGCGAGGGCTCAACGCCATCCTGGCCACCCTCACCACCACCGGGCACGCACCCGTCATCGTGGCGCAGCGGCTCCGCAAGAGCTCGTGCGGTTTCCCGCGCGGCGCGGCCCGCCTGATCGGTGACGCCGGTCAAACAAGCCCGCCGCCTGCTCGGCAAGGACCGGGTCGTCCTGGTCCGGATGGACTCCGCGTTCTTCGGCGGCCCCGCCGTTCGAGCCGCACTGGCCGGCGGCGCGGACGTGTCCGTCACCGTGCGCCTGACCGCCGCGATCAAAACCGCGATCGCCGGCATCGACGACGACGAGTGGACCAGGATCGACTACACCGACGCGATCCGCGACGAAGCCACCGGGACGTGGATCTCCCGCGCCGAAGTCGCCGACATCCCGTTCACCGCGTTCGCAGCGCAGAAGAAGAAGGCCAACCAGGTCCCGGGCCGGCTTGTCGTGCGCCGCATCCCCGACGCCAACGCCGAACGGAACAAGGCCGCAGGGCAAGGCACCCTATTCGACGTGTGGCGCTTCCACGCGTTCTTCACCACCACCGACCCGGCCGTGCTGGACACCGTGACCGCGGACAAGGTCCACCGGCACCACGCAATCATCGAGCAGGTCCACGCCAAGAACGCCTGGACCCACCTGTTCACCCTCGGCTGCGGAGCACCAACCGCGACCGCACGGACCTGACCACCCCGCCGGCAACGGCACGAACGACACCCCACGGACACCCCGGCAGCAAGGCCGGGGCGATCACCCGCGCCCTCACCCAAAGCTCACCCAGCGAGCCCGATCGCGCCGTCTTCCACCAGCCCATCGGTGGATCGAGGCTTAACGATCGTCACAGACACGCCCGCCCGCTCGGCGAGGGGGTGAGCACTGACGCTTAGGCGTGGCTTAGGACAAACGCGGCGAGAAAGCCTACGGTCGCCGCGAGGCCGGCATACAGGTGCGTCTTCTCGAACGCTTCTGGGATCATCGTGTCGGCGACCATGGCGAGGATGGCCCCGGCTGCGAGGGCCGTAATGGCAGCGATGGTCTCTGGGTTTGCGCCCTCGAACAAAAGGACGCCGAGTAGCCCGGCCAGTCCAGTGGTGACAGCAATCGCCACCCACACCCCGAAGACGTAGCGGGCCGCGCGTCCCGACTCCTTCATCCCTGCCGCGCTGGAAAGGCCCTCGGGCAGGTCGGTCAAGAAAATCGCGGCGAAGACCGGGACCCCGACGCCACCCCCGCCGAGCAAGCTCAGCCCCAAGACGATGGACTCCGGGATGCCATCGAGCAAGGCACCGATCGCGATGGCCGCGCCGCTGCCCGCATTGCCTTCTCCGATCCTTGGATCCCACGCGAACGCTTGCGATGCCTGGCCCCGCGCTTGGCCAGCGCGACGTTGACCGCAACATGAATGACGGCGCCGCCCATGAATCCGGCTGCGGTGGGTACCAGCCCGCCGGTAGCCTCGGCCTCGTCATCGAGGTCGAAGGACAGCGCCGAGATCAGCACCCCTGCCCCGAACGCCATGACGACGGCTACGACGCTGTGGCACCTTGACGAACCAGGCGATGCCGGCGCCGAGGACCAGCGCCCCACCCGCGAGGAGTCCCCATAGTCCGGCTTCGGCCCAAACGGGCATGAGAATCCTTCTACCGTGTCATGGCAGGTCTACCGCAGAAAGTCTGACAGACCCCGACCTAGCAGCGCAGAAAATTCACCCGGCAGTTAGTTGAGGTCGGCTGGCTGCTCACCGGCACGCTGGGTGATCGCCCGGCGACCCGAAGACGGTCAGCACTCCGGGCCGGGAGACGGCGCCACACCTCGCACCTCGGTCCTGAGGGTGCGGTCGTGCGAAGCCGCTTATAAAAGTTCCTAACTCGCTATAACGAGCCCTTACTGGGGGTTATATACCTCCGCCTCGGTCAGGGTGAATGGAAACTGGCGGATCACCTTCCGGTTCATCAAAACGGAACGGACGGCAATCCTCAATACGCTTCTCGACGGTTCTGCCCGGGACTTCTACGGTGTACTCATCCGGGTTCGGTCGTCCAAGGGCTCCGCCGCGGTCGTCATCGAGGATTCGCGCGGCCCGCATCCGTTTTCCGGTGGCGGGGCTGACTCGTACTGATGCAGCGTCGCCGAGCGCTCCCTGTTTGTTGCCTACTTGTCCGTCGCAAGGGAAACCCCTGCCTGCTGCGGGTTGACCGCCCGCAGTGCCTCGTCGGCCTTCGGGGGGTATGAGCGAATGGCAGCGGCGTCTTCCACCAGTGGGCGGGGTGCGGGTTCGGGTGAGGTTTCGGGATCAGGTGGATCCCCAAGTCCTCACCCGTCTGATCGAAGCCCTCTTGCCTCCCGAGCAGCGGGTTCTTTCACTGAAGGTGAGCCGCAGGGCGTCGTGAGCGACCGGGTGCGGGTCGTGACCTACGCGAGGGTCTCGACAGCCGAGCAGGTCGAGACGGGCACCTCGTTGCCCGACCAGCGGCGCCGCCTGGCCGCAGCTGTGACAGCCCGAGCCGCGGTCCTGGTTGAGCACTTTGATGATGCTGGTGTCTCAGGCGTGCTGGACTCCCGACCGGGCCTTGACCGGCTACTTGCCAGAGTCGGAGCCGGTGGTGTGGATGCCGTCATGGCCACCAAAATCGATCGCATCTCCCGCTCGGCGGTCGGCCTGCTCAACCTTGTAGAGAAGCTACGTGAACACGGGTGTCATGTCGTCCTCATCGACGAAGGCCTGGACACCTCCACTCCCGCCGGCGATCTGACTTCTGGCGTGTTGGGTGTCATTGGCGGGTGGGAGCGGCGCCGCATCTCGGAACGCACACAACAGGGCCGCCGCGCTGCCGCCCAAAATGAAGGACGATTCGTTTCTTCCACGCCACCGTTCGGGTATCGAGTCGTGTCAGCGCCCTCCAAGCGAGGTAAACGCTTGGTCACACACGACGCGCAAGCGGACACCATCCGAACCATCTTCCAACGACTGATCGTGGACGGCTCGAACGCGACCACCGTTGCGGCAGAGCTGAACTCGGCGGGTATGAAGCCTGCGCGGGCGTCTTCCTGGTCCGCTGCCTCTCTGCGTCGCTGGACCCTCAGGGAACCGCCACTTCGAGCGGCCTCCGGAATCTGGATCTTCGATGGCATCTCCGTCTCGATCCCAGCGATCCTCACCCAAGCGGAGTCTGCGCAATGGTCAGCTTGGCAACAGGCCCGTACCGGGCCGCAACAGCAGTCCCGGGGGCCCTACCTCTTGTCGGGCGTTCTGCGGATGCCGTGCGGGCGCGGGGCCATGGGGCGAACCGCGGGAACCCAACGCCCGACCTACTCATGCCGGGACCACTACCTACCAACCGCAGATCCCCACCGGCACGGGTCCTGCCTCAACGTCCCGGTCGACGTTGTCGACGCTGCCGTCCTGGAACACGTCAGACACGTACTTGCGGCGCCGCAGGTGCTCGAACACGCCGCCAAACGCTGCCTGCTGGGTCCAGCCCAACCCGAAGGTGAAGCAGACGCGCTCGAAGCCCAGCTCCTGGACCTTGACCAGCAAATCAGCGCAGACTCGGCCGCTCTGCGAGCCGAAGGCCTGAGCGGTCGCGCCCTCGGCGCAGCTCTGGTTCCTCTGCATCGTCAACAGCAGGACATCGTGCGAGAACTGCGCTCTCTTCACCGACGCGCGGCCACGACCGCGCACGTTCGCAACGATGTCCAGCTCGCCCAGCTCGTCGCTACCGCCCGACAGGCACTGAACCAAAACACGGTCGGCACGTGGCGCCCCCTGCTGAGCGTCCTGCACGCAATCGTGACCATTGACGGCTACACCACCTGCAAGCAATGCCAAGGAACCGGATTCCTGCCCCTTGGCTCAGGCGACGGTCGGCGATGGCCCCTTCGTTGCCCCACATGCCTCAAAGGTCAAACCCCCGACCTCACCATCGAACTCGACAACATCATGGCCTTCGTCATCGCCAACCGGATCGGCAAGCTGCCCAGCCCCAAATAACCTTACGGCGAGACCCCTTCGCCGGGCGCAAGGTCGGCTCGATTGTCCCAACAGCCGAGCCGTTTCCGGGTCACACTCATTCGGCATCCCGACCCGGCGTCGGCAGCTCATTCGCCCCCGCGAATGTGCGCGACTGCTCAATTCAATTGATTCCCAACACGTTTCACGTCCGACCCCAAGCACCGGGCGTGTTTGCGTGCATGAGCGGCGGCCTCCATGGCAGGTGCTGTGTCGCCGTCGACAAGCCAGCCGGTGCCGACGACGACACAGCGGCTGTGTCAATGGCCAAGTTGAGGTCCCCGCTGGTGCCAAGTAAAAGTCCCCACTCCTCGCGGTTCTTCAGTTCGTGGTGGGCTGTCACTTGTCCGGGTTCTGGCCTCGCGTATCCGGTAGGACTGGCCGCTAGTGACGACGCTGGTGGCGTGGTGCAGGAGCCGGTCGAGGACGACTACCTTGCTAGTGCCTCTTGAACTGGGGCGATTCGGCCAGAGAAGCACCGAAATTCGTGGAGCCCTATGACGCTTGGCTGATCACGACAGAACGTCGTGATCAGCTCGGGCAGAACGGTGAGCAACTGAGCTGACTCTCGCATGCTGCGCGCGGCAATCCCCCGAACGCGGCCACTGCCCTCGTCCCCGCAGCCCCGGGTTCCTACCCTGAACCAACTTGTGCGACAAACTCCGGCTGGAAGGGGGTCTTCTCTGAGTCTGTCGAGATCCGCAGGCCGCAACGGCCATCAATCAACTGGTGTGATGCCCAGCGAGAGTCGACGATGGGTGAAAGAAGCTGCGCTCGGGCCAGCAACGCGACCAGTTGGGGCTGCGTCACGGGCTTCGCACCGTAGAAGTGGTACGAGCGTCCACTCAAAAACAACAAACCATTGAGTCCGAGCGAAGCCATCGCGTCCACTGCAGCCACCTGACCGTCAGCAGTGGGTTTCACGCCCAGGTCGAGCAGTGGGAGGTGTAGCTGGCGCTCATCACCGGTGACCGAAACCGATGAGCAGAACGACACCAGATCGCGGGGCGGCAGGTTCTCGTACTGCCCATCACGCAGCCGATCGATGAAGGTTTCGCGCTCTAACCGAACTCGAATCGCCCCGTCGCTGTTGTGTCGCAGGGCTCCCGTAAGCAGGCCTCGCCTTGTCTCAGGGTCACTACCTACGGCTTCGGCGAGCACGAACTCCCAGAAGCCGAAGCCGCGGCGTCTGTGCTCGTCGCGAGCCGGGCTGGTTATGGATCGTGCGTCAGTAGACACCTCGCTGCCGTGAAAGGACGGTCGCCTATGCACTAGATCGAGTTCGACCGTCCCAATCTGGGCTTGTCGCAGTAGGGC
Source organism: Knoellia locipacati (assembly GCF_044791685.1). Taxonomy (GTDB): domain Bacteria; phylum Actinomycetota; class Actinomycetes; order Actinomycetales; family Dermatophilaceae; genus Knoellia; species Knoellia locipacati_A. The sequence continues at coordinate 2,291,179 of NZ_CP087730.1, read as the reverse complement.
CGGCAAATGATCGGCGAGCCCGCGTGGCGCCGGCTCCGCCGCATCCTTGGCGACGGCTAGTCCAGGGACGGGCTCGTGTGTGCTCATGACGCCACTGTCCTAGGACCGTCGTGCCAAGCAAAGGGCTCGGCCGCAGCAGTAGCCCACAGCTGTGCCGCTTCGGATGTGTAGTCGGTGTTGATGCGCCTTGCGAGGACCAACGCAGCGGCGACCTGGTGTCCGTCGTGGCTGAGGGCCGCCGCCGCGCTGTTGAGGCGAGCACCGGTGGTGTAAACGTCATCAAGAAGAAGGAGTCGCGAGGGCTCCCGAGTCATAACCACCCGGTATCCGTCGCGATTGGGCTGTCGAAAGCCCAAGGGGGCGTCGGTACGTTCCAGCATGGACCAGCGCGGCAAGTCGAGGTTCAGTGAGTCCGCTACGGCTTCCAGCGGATGAGTTGGGCGGCGTTGCGTCGATGGGACCACGACGATGCCGTCTACCCCTCCGGCGACCTGGCACAGTCGCTCGCCCTGCTCGAGAAGGTACCGGCCTAGTATCGCTCGGACTGCGGTCGCACACCTTGGATCGAATGGGTCATCCTCATGGTCACGACCTTTGTATTGAGTCAGTATGTCTCGAAGGGTGGACGGCTTGCGATACAGCGAGACGATCGACAATGCGAGTGGCTCGCGCTCAAGAGCGTCGCGCACCTCGTCGCAGTTCTCACAGCAGACGGAAGAGATACCGGCTGAGGAGTCGGTGCTGTGGCGGGGTTCCGCCTCCACCGCACCTAATGTGGACTTGCGCGTGCCCTCGTTCGTGGTCCAGGTGCTACAGCTTTGGCAGATGCCTGAGCCCTCCTTGAGCGGAGCCGTCAAATCAGCGGTCAGTCGCTGCGAGAGATCACGGATCTGCGCTCGGTCCTCATCGTCACGCCCCACCCTCATGCCCCGAGCGTGCCATGTATTGGCTGACTTCAGCGGCCGACTCTACGAGGCGTACGCCACGTGTCTTGACCAGTTCCTGCACCCATCCTTGATGGCCGAGAGCCGGCGCCCAGGCCAGGACTGGTCGGCCGTAGTCAAGAGCTTGCTCCACCTCGTACCGGCTCCCACTGCGCTCGTTCGCATCCATTAGTAGGGAGGCATCGCTCATGGCGGCGATGACGTGATTGCGACGAAGGAACGAGGTGCGCGTCCGAGGAGCCGGCGGGGCGAATTGTGACACTAGAGTTCCAACGCGTCGGATCTCGGTTGCGAGGTGCCGGTTCGATTCTGGAAACACGAGGTCGATGCCTGTTCCCATGACGGCGACCGTATAGCCGCCAACAGCTAAGGCGCCGCGATGGGCGGCAGCATCGATACCCGCAGCCAGCCCTGAGACGATCCCCACCCCGGCTACGGCGAGATCCGCGGCGACGCGTTCCGTCGATTCTTGGAGCTGTGGGCTGGTCTGGCGGGAGCCCACGATCGCAAGTGACAGTCGTGCATTGAGCCCCCCGTGCATCGTCGAGGCACCTGACGCGGCGCCAAGGGGGTCGTCGGTCTCGGCGAGACTGCAGAAGAGGAGTGGCGGCGCATCCCATGCTGCACGCAGGCGGGAGGGGTAGTCGACGTCCATGACGGCGAGAGGGCGGTACCGGCCCTCACTCGCTCCTCGATCGATGATCTTTGTCCAGTGCTCGATACGACCCCGGTCCATGTGATCGGCTAGGTAGCGAGCCAAGGGGGTGACATCACGCGGGGTGATGCGCGATGTGGCGGTCGGGCTCCATGCGCAGCCCTCCCCGTCGCCGCGGAGGAGTACCTGCCGATCGGACGCCCGCAAGAGTATTGCGGTCACGTCCGACGGCTCTGCGGGCGTCAACTCGAGGGCCGCAAGAATCACACCTGCCGTCCGGATGTCGTCCATGTCAAGCACCGTAGAGCCGAGCACTGACAGTGATCATCGGGGGCGTCACTCCGAGTCGAAAGAGCAGGTCCACCCAGGCAGCTCCGGGTGGAATGAGCGCTGCCTTCCCAGTGGCTGGATCAGGCTCCGGTTGCGTACATCGCTTGGGCTAGCAGGGTTGCAGCGGCACGGGCAGCCACATCTAGATCTGCTCCCAACCTCTCCCAGATCGCCGGGTCTGTAGCCCGCCCGCCTAGGTCAGGGGGACTCGCTCTATGGGTCTCCCAGTGCTCCCTGGCGGTGCCGCCGGAGGCTGCAAGCGGCACCACGCCTAGGCCAAACTCGGTCGCCCACTCGATCTCCTCCTTCGTCCGGTTGCCCCCACCGAGCACAAGGAGGGCGCGGCTCTCATCGAGCAGCCCTCGGACAAGCGGCTCTCGCTCAAGGTCATCAAAGACCGACGTCCCGATCCGCTCGTCCATCTCCACGGGCGGAGGGCCGTCCTTACGACGTGAGTGGAAGACGAGTCGTGACGCGTCGTATGTACCCTCGGCTCGTCGAATCCGGGCAACTTCGCGCGTAGTGATCCAGCCCGCGTGCCCTGCAAGCGAGCAGATCTCCCACTCGACTCGGTCAGCGAGCGCCAGCGCCATCTCCTCGCAGGATCTGCGATACGTGTCATCGGTCTCGCTGCCACTGATGAACAGCCGCGGCGACCTAGTGCGTCTGACCAACTCGGTCAAGAGCCCCGGCAGCTCGTCGTGTTGCGCGACCTCGTATACGCGCACACCGCTGTCCTCGAGGTCGCGGACCTTGAGTGTGTGGCGCCTCAGGTCGTCCGCGCTGGAGCCATCGGGCCGCTTCATGACGGTGAGGTGTCGATCTCCAGACGTCGTTCCGTACCTACGGGCAAGGCGTTGCAGGATCTCGATATTCGGGTCAGCGAAACTGAAGCCGAGGAACAGCACGGTCTTGGATAGGTATGCGGCACGCAGCAGCGCCCAAAGGCGAGGATGCCGGTCCTCGTAAGCCTCAAAGTCAGAACGTGTGATCACCGGCGGTTCGTCCCATACAGGCGTTGACCCGAAGGGGTTTATGCTCCCGTGCATCTTGATGATGGTCTTCCGTGTAGCCCCCATCAGCCGAACGTCGTCGTCGCCGGAGATGACGAGCGCGGCATCATCAGCCCGCTCGATAAGCGGGTCATAGTTGGTCGTCCAGACTTGATCCACGCCCAGCCGAGCAAGCGACTGGTGGCTGTCAGTGGCCTCGACGCCTGCCGCGAGCGTGCTGTCGAGGATGTGTTGCTTGAGGCGTTCGCGCGAGTAGCTCGTCTCCAGGAGGATGTACTCAGCCATCAGCGGAAGGTCGTGCTTCAGGAGCGGGACATCAGATGCCGCACGCGGCTCCTCGAGCAGGCTTTCCCACCCGGGCAACCCGGCGCCTACTGACAGCCCCGCGCCGACGAAGATGCCAGCGCTGCCCAGGTCGCACGCGCCCCCGAAGCCTTCGATTAGTTCACGTCGACCGATGGGCACGGACGAATCCTGCCACGGCCACCGTCAACTCCGAGGCGCCTTGGACGGTCCCATCCGGAACGTCGCGCCGATCGCGACCAGGCCGGCGTGCGCGTCGGAGGTGACCAGGACGACCCCCGACAGGCCGCGGGCGACCATGTCGCGGAAGAAGCCGAGCCAGCCCGCACCGGATTCGGTTGTCGCGCAGTTGATTCCCAGAACTTCACGGTAGCCGTCGGTGTTGACCCCGGTGGCAACCATGACCGCGATCTTGACCACCCGACCGCCCTCACGCACCTTCATCGCGAGCGCGTCGGCTGCCACGAACGTGTACGGCCCATCGGTCAACGGGCGCGTCCGGAACGCGGCGACTTGTTCGTCGAGGTCTTTGGCCATCACCGACACCTGCGACTTCGACAACCCCGGTGATCCCCAAGCTGTGGACCAGTTTGTCCATCCGCCGGGTGGACACCCCGAGCAGGTAGCAGGTCGCGACCACCGTGGTCAGTGCCGCCTCCGCGCGGCGATGACGCTCCAACAGCCAGTGCGGGAAGACCGTGCCCTCGCGCAGCTTCGGGATCGGACATCGATCGTGCCGGCCCGGGTGTCTCATTGCCGATTGCCGAACGAGGATGCCGCCGGTATGCCGGGGCGCACATTGCCCTTCGTCGCTCCCCGAGGGAGAGATCATCTGTCTTCAAAGCGCTGGCGTCCGGTGCGGGCGTTCATGAACGCGAGTGACGCTAGGCAGGTCCAGAAGACCCACTCAAGAAAGTCGTCTTCATAGTCACCCTGCGCGGTCCTGTTCAGGTGGCGGATATCGAAGTTGTTGAGGATCTCGAACAGCGCACCCTCATCCTTGGAACCGAGGTGGTCCTTGACCTCAGTTCGGCGAAGTTCCAGCACTGCACCGAGGGCGATGACGGCATCACGCTTCGCCTCGCGGGAGGCATGCCGATCCCGGAACTCAGTGATGGCGTGCTCGATCCGATCACGCTCTTTCCCAGTTCCCGACGCAGCCAGGATTTTGTCAGGTAGTTGCGCTCGTGGGTCGTTAGGGGTCGTGACGAGTTGCCCTTCGTCTTGGGCATCTTGCGACATGCGCAATTCGCTCTGCGACCTGGACAGAGCTGCGTTGACCCTCCAGCGATACACAAAGCGGCCGGCCGGACGATCGAAGTCGCTGTAGTCCCACTCCTCGTAGAAGCTGTGGTGATTGCGGATGCTGGGGCGGGCAACTAGGTCGTGGCACATCTCCACCAAGTCATAGAGATCATCCACATCCGCATCCGCATCGGCAACTGGGGGCCACTGCCACGGCGTATCAGCACCCAGATGCTCAACGAAGATGTCCCTGGCGACTTCAGCACGATCGGCGCCACGAGTGTCGCTACAGGAAGAGCCGAACGCGTCGTCGAAGTAGCCGTGCTGATCCAGGTCGACGAGTACCTTGCACAGCGCGGGGGCGAGTTCTTCAACGCGCACTAAAGAGGGATGGGCCTCGGTCTCGGCTCGCCGCCGGTAGTACCGAGCTGGCGTGTACGGCTTGACCGCGCCATCGTTGATTCCTTCCAGAAGCGCGGCCAAGTACTTCCGGCAGACGTCCGACGGAGTCCCGTCCGAGAACACGTTCATCGAACTCGTGGACGGAGCCCCCGGAAGCGCACCATCCCTCATCGCCGACAAACCGCGAGGATCGACAAAAGCCTCAGCCATCAGCCACACCAAGATTGAAGGCTCAATGTCGCCATCCGGCGCGAGTCGGGCCGCGACTTGCCGTACCAGGCCATCCGGCCATACCAAGCGCAAGTCACTGAAGTCGATGTTCACGGTCAGAACCTAGCCGTGCCCGTGCGGGTCGGTCGTGATGCCTTCACCGATCAGGCCGCGAGAGCATCTTGACAGGTACAGAGAAAGGTCCAGCGTCAACATCGTCGTGGTCAGCTCGGCGATCCCACCCACCGCGCCACGAAGGCCCATGACGGGTCGCCAATCCAGGCCTCCCCGGCTTGCCGTCGCCAGATGGCGGTCACTGCATCGATGGGGTGGTGGCCCTATCTGGGCGAAGTGACGCTCCCGCGAACAGATCCGTGGGACGTGCGGGCGGCTCGGCTGACGTTGCCGGGCGAGTCGCGAGCCTTTGCGGATTCTGTGGTGACGGCCTCTGGTGATCGTCTGAGCCAGCGCTGCAACTGCGGGCAGCACGAAGTTGCGATGCCGGCGACGCGTTAGGGGTATTCGACTCGCGCCCCGGTCGATCACCGCCGCGACCCGCGGTCACGGGTTCGTCAGGGCGCGGTGCCGCACCTGCGTCCACGCGCCACTGAGGGCCCGGCTCGGGTGCGGCGAGTGGGGTCAACCCCACGACTACGTGGGTGTCGTGGGGTTGGAGGTGGCGGTCGATGGCGTCTGCGCCGGCTCCGTCGGCCAGTGGTAGGGCGTGGGCGTAGTCGCGCAAGGTGGTGGCGTCGTCGGCTGCCCGAGCTTGGCCTGGGCGGCGGGGATCTGGCGCCGCCACCAGTAAGGTCGCGTCGTTCGCTGGAATCCAAGCTGTCACACCCACTCCCCCGCCGGCGGGATGGATCAGGAACGCGCTTGGTGTGGATCATCGCTCCAGCCTTCCTTCCAACCCCACCGCAGGTTATGCGTTCACGCGAAGCTCACTTACACAAATTCCGGACAGTCCCCGGCGATCTCAAATTGATGTCCCGTCGCATGTCGAGGGCTCTCGCCGGCGACGGATCGCGCGGGATCTACGGCTGTTGACCGGAGGCAGGGCTTAACGTTCACACCCCCGCTGGTTGGGCACCAAAGCCCTGCTGGGCGCGCGTTGTTCATGGCTACGACCGTTCATGCGCTCGGGGGATGTCTGGGAGGTCTCCGTTGCACGGTCGAGGGTTGCCGCAGCACGGGCGGCATACGTGCTGGTGTCGACGACTCGCTGCCCTTGCTGCTCGAGGGCGTCTCTGATCGGGTCTGGCAGGGAGATTTGCCGGTTGCCGACGACGTCGTTGGCGTCGACTGCGGCCTCGATGGGGTCGGCACTGTTTTGTGGTCGGTGTGAGTCCAGTTCGGTGGACATGGTTAATGCTGCCCGCGCCCCCACGGTGAGGGAGGTGTCGCCGGTGGCCGCGAGCAGGCCGTGTGCCACGTCGACGGACGCGGAGATGCTCTGTTGGAGCGTTTTGGCGATATCCACAAGGTCTGTCCGGGTCGCGATTGTCGTAGCGCTGGCAGGGCCGGTGCGGTCGTGGACGAGCTCGAGGAGCGCAGCCCTGGTCTCGTGAGTGGCCCCTACGAGATTTGGGGCGATGCGCTGGGCGCTAGGCGGCGTGAGGTTCTGCCAGGTAGTGGCCAGGTTCCCCCAGCTGGCCTGGGCGGCCTCCAGTGCGGGGGAGAGTCGTTCCTTGAACTGATCTTTGTCGATGGCTCCGGTATCCGCGGCGGCGTGGAGCAGCCTTTGGCTGGCCATCAGCACCCAGGCGTGAGTTTGCGTGATCGCCATCAGATTGGCACCACTGATGGAGGTGGCCAGGGTGCGATGCGTCTGTATCTCCCAAGTCGCCAGTGCGTTGCTGACACGGTTGAGTTCCGGAGTGGACCGGTGCTCATCACGCAGTGCTGCGGGATAGGTGCGGGACACGTAGGAGCCGGCGATCGCCTCGAACGAGGCGAGACGGTCGCGCGCGGCCCGCACAGGCGTCAGGGGAATGGTGGCTAGGCCGGCGGAGCGGCCGTCCTGTAGTGCGCGCAGGTCTTGACCGATGGCCACGTGCACACCGTGTGCGCCGAGGTAGAGCGTGTGCATCAGCCGGGCCTTTGCGGCGGCCAGGTCTGCCTGGACCGGTGCCCGCGTGAGGGTCACATCCGACCGGTATCGCTGCACGAGTTCCGCGGCCCGGATGAGGTTGCCTGAGATTGTGAGGAGCCGCTCATCGGCCGGGCCTTCACCTGGCCATTCGCGTCCACGGCTATTCCTCATCAACGTGGAGTTCATGCTCTGGAGACGGCCCATCAGTGCGTCTTCGGCGTCGGGTGGTGCCGCGACCATGGGGTCTGCGCCGCGGGGGAGCGTCTCCCATAGCTCGCCGGCGCTCTCGACGACCTCGCCCCAGGTACGCAGCATCGCGCGCCCATCCATCCGTGCCGGGTTCGTGAGGACATCTCGTGCCAAGAACTCCGAATCCAGGAGAAGTTCACCGACGGTGCGGTGATCGCCGTGAGTCATCCGTGTTCTCGGATCAGGTCGCAGATCGCGACGATCAACTGAGATGTGCCCGGAGGAAACTGCTCGATGGGCACGGTCCGGGTGACGGCTTCGGCCGACCTCACAAGGTCGATCGGAGTGGCATGACCAGGGACCGACTCGTCGACGTCGACATCCGCCGGCAGCAGCCCGAGCGCCTGGCTCACCGCAAGCTGTGCCCCGAGACCGAGTGCGCCCATAGCGAGGTCGTGCCGTGCAGAGGAGAGAGCGAGTGCCCGCGCCGAAGCGCAGCTGAGCAGCTGGACCACCTCCTCGAGGGCACTGCGACTGCTCAGTTCTGTGATCGTGCTGGAGTTCATTGCGTCCTTCTTCCTCGTCCTGTGCGTTCGGCAACGCCTATTCACCTACGCCCATGGCCGTCGCCGCGAGTACCAGTCGGGAGGCCTGTGGATGACGGGAGCGGCATGTCGGACCTGGGGATAACACTGGGCTGATCACGAACGCCGGCCAGCGATGTGCCAGCGGTCAGAACACGACAGAGTCGAACATGTCGCACTAGTGCATTTACCGAGTGAGGTGGTCCAGGTGAGTCGATCCGTCCTGAAGGTGGCCGCGTTCGCGCCAGCCGTGGTGGCGAGCACGCTGCTGACCGTGACCTTCGCTCCGCTTCTGCCGCCGTTGGCAGGGTGGGTCCTGTTTGTCGGTGGGCTGGTGGCCATGACCGCGTTGAGCTGTGGGCTGGTGGAGGACTTCGCCATCCGGGCGTTGTTCCGGGGCCGGCGCCTCACGACAGCAGAGGAACGACTCCTTGCCCCGGCCGTGACATTGCTGTGTCAGCGGGGGTTGGGCCCGCCGGTGACACGACTTTGGGTTCGGGACTCTGTTCACCCGATCTCCAGCTGGGGGGTGGGGCGGCGATCTGTGATCGTCGCCGGTGGGCTGATCGCGGCTGTGCGCGACGGCCAGCTGCCTTCGGCCCAGGCGGCCGCTGTCATCGCCCACGCGGCAGGGACCGTTCGCGCCGGAGTCGTCCGCTGTGACGCTGCCCTGGAGTTCTGGACGTTGCCATGGCAACTCGTCAGGGCCGTCGGCGTAGGCGCTGCTCGTTGGTTTGCGTGGATCCCGCTGGCTGGACTTGCGTGGCGGTTGCGGTTCACCGTCGGCGGCATCGCGCTCGTCCAGGGACTCATCGACGGACGCCCTGCGTCGATCGCCGCAGGCATCGGCGCCGGCCTCGTGGTCGCCCTCAGCTACCTCACGCCCAGGCTCGCAGCATCATGGGCCACCGCGGTCTCCCAGGCAGGGGATCGTGAGGTGGATCGTGCCGGTTTGGGTGAGCCACTCGCCGCCTACCTGCGCCGGTGCTCGAGGTCACCCGAGACCATGGAGCGGATCCACCGCCTGGTTGGGGCCGAACCTGCAGAGCGCCCATCTCTTGCCACGGTGTCCCTGTGATCCCGGTGCTCGATCTGACCCCACGCCTATCCACCGAGCGCACCCAGGGGAGATAGCTAGGGACCGCTAAAGGACGGTCCCTAGCCTCAGCGGGACGACGCTGCAGTGGTCGCGCCGATCGCCTCGAGCGCTCAGCTCGTGCTGGTGCTGGTCGTACAACGAGAGCCCCCCGCTCGAGGTGAAGGAAAAGGCAGCCCAGCGCCTCCTGTGCGGCATGGAGGAATCGCATGACCATGCTCACCGCGGCCGCGTCACCCGAGAGGGTCTCCGGTTTTCTCGTGCCAACGGTCAAAGGCGCCATGGCGTGCACCGCGGCATGCAGTGGCGTCCCGGCAGTCGCGGCCGACGCAGTGCGCAACGGCTGTTGCATGCTGAAGGAATAGCGGGAGTGACCGGGCAAGTCATCGGTCCCTTGGAGGATCCGCACCACCTCACGAACGTCGTCACCAATCACCAGGAGAGCTTGCGCGTCACGTTGACCTTCTCGGCGAACTCGCCTGAGCCATAGGTCCCTTCTTCGACCTCCGTCAACTCTCGAACACGGTCCTGGACGCCAGCGAGGCTGCTTGATGCAAGTCCGACGACTCGCTCCACGGCTCGGGCGATCTTGGTGTCCACCTGCCCAGCGGGCGCGGGGATTGCAGTCATCTGGACTGCCCGAAGAAGTGGGGCTGAGCTCCGGCTGCCGCCGGCGCACTGCCGCGTCGGCTCTCGTGGCCAAGGCGTCTGCGCGCAGCCTCACTGACGACATCCGACTGTCGTGCGGCACGCTGCCCACCCACGTCCGCCTGCTCGACAGTTCGAACAAGGTGTCGGCTGTCGGCAGTTGCCTGACCCAGGTCGCTGCTCGCCAGGTTGATGCGGGCAGCAACGCGACTCATCGCGTGTGGCTGTCCCTGTGGATGCTCCAGAGGAAGCATTTGGCCCGCTGACTGGGAAGCAGACCCGAGGTGACCCATGGCAGCCTCGGTCATCGACCTGCCCAGATCGACGACGTCACTGAGCGCGTCTACGCGCACTCCCAGTGCTGCCAAGTCGGATCGTTCCTGTCCGCTCAGCGTTTCGGGATCGATCCGCCGCAGGGCCTGTCGGGCGTCTTCGACCAGAAGGTAGGCACCGTCCAGTTTGAGCTGGATCTCGGCACCGATTGCGTGGGAGGTCCCGCACAGCTTCTGGACTTGCTCCAATGCGTCACTGGCGGCCACCGGGTTGCCAGCAGCGTGACTGGTAGCGCCTGCCCAGTGCGCGCGTTCCGCGTGGGACAACTCGGCAGAGGCATGCGCGACACCGATGTGAAGTTCCGGAACCAGCCCATGGGCTGCACTGATTCGGAGCCGCGCTTGGTGCAGCGCCTCTTGCACTTGAGCGGACTCCGCCGCGAACTGCTCATTCACCATGACGGCCGCCCTCTGCATGCCTCAGGTCGGATCTGACCTGGTCTGACCGACGTCGCAGGTGAGTCAGATTCAAGGTCTTCTCCAGGTCGTCGATCGCGCGCGCGGCCTGCACCAGGTGATGCCGTGTCCTCTTGATCGGCTCCGGTCGTGATCGGTGGTCAAGGTCCATCGAGGTCCTCCGTCTGCGTTGCGGCTCAGCGCCCCTCATGGGTGCGTGAACTGAGCCGCCTGGATACCGCACCTAAGCCACGCACTCCGCCCCAGCGGTCACGGCGGAGCGAAACCGGGCATGCGCCCTCGCTGGGGTCGCCCGCACGCCATTGCTGTGATCGCCAGGACCGGATCCAGGGCTTTCGTCGGTACGCGCCCCAGGGCAGTCGAAGCCACGAGCGCTCCTCGAGGGGGAGGCCGCATGGTCTACAACAAGGCATGGGAAGTCCAGTACGCCCGCGACCGAGCTCATGGCCGGCGCCGATATGTCGATGCCAACCCAACCCGAGCAAAGCTCCAACGCTTCGTCGACGCAAACGTCCCCTACCGGGCGATCAGCCGCGCCTGCGGCCTGAGTGACACCGCCGTTGGCAACATCGTCGACGGCCGCAACACACACGTGCAACGTGCCACGGCCGAACGCATCGACGCCCTCACACTCAACGCCATCTACGACCAGGCGCACGGCACCGTCCCGAGCATCGGGGCACAACGCCGAGTCCAAGCGCTCATGGCCCTTGGGTGGCCCAAACAGGAACTGGAGGCTGCCGGCATCCCCAGCGCCCAGCTCGTCACGCGCCCTCGATCCCGAATCAGTGTCGAGGGCTGGCAGCAAGTCAGAGACGTGTACGACGAACTGTCCATGACTCGCGGGCCGTCAGAACTCACGCGCAGCCGCGCCATCGCCCGGGGATACCCACCCCCACTCGCCTGGGACGACGACACCCTCGATGACCCTCAAGCGACACCACACCAGAGCACTGGTACTGGCATCGAGATCGACAACGTGGCGGTGGCTCGAGCAGTGGCCAGCCATCCGAAGGCCGCGCCCATTCCCCTCACACCTCCCGAACAACTGGCGACAGTTCGCGAGCTCACCACACGTGGCACGTCCGTCGCTGACACCGCGGCGATCGTCGGCACCTCAGACCGGACCGTGCTTCGCTGGAGGAAAAAGCACGACCTTGCCGACGCCGATGCCACCTTCGCCGGCGACTCTGCCCGCGACGCTTCCCGCCTCCGGCAGGCCGCACGCCGAGCCGCGAACTCAGCCCGCCCCATCGCCCGTCCAAGCGCAGACAGGGCGACCTGACCCCGAACCTGGCCACTCCGATCATCACGCAGAGTCTTCGGAGACTGCCCGCACCTTCCTCTTCCCTTGGGCTTCGTCGGCACGCATGCCTACCCTCGAACCTGTGTCCGACGTACCTGCACCTCCTTCGCGTGGCGTCCCGCTGCGTGACCGCCCAGTCGCCGGCTCCCACCACACCGGGCCGCGACACTGTTGGGTCACGGGCCCAGCGGATAGCCCAGGACCTTGGCCAGGACTGGTGCTCGACCGTCGGCGCAACGCAGGACTCTGGGAGGGCTTGTCGTGTATGCCATCACCGCCACCGGCGACGTCACCCTGGTCCAGCAGTGGGTCCGAGGCCATCTCATCAAACTGACATGAGCAACAAAGCCGCACAGGGGGAAGAGCAGTTGGCTGTCGCCCAGACACGACTAGAGCGCTGCAAGTGCGGTGCTATCGTCGAGGTCCTGCCCACACCGGACGGCGACGAGGTCCGCCTCGAGGCCGGGCGGTGGCCTGGCTAGACCTTCCCGACGACGCGCGGTTCGTCATCGTTGAAGGCATCGCGCAAGCAGCTGCGGGCCCGGGTTCACACGAGCAACTGGTGAGGCTTCTGCATGATCGTGCGTGTCCTCGCGTCGTCCGGCACAGGCCAGCTGACAACCTCATTGGTGCGGTGTGGGCGCATCACATCGACTACGCGAAGCCGCGCCCCTACGACCAGCGGGCCGCAGCGTGGGCCGCACAGCGGCGCGAGGGCGTCAGCACCGATCGGATCGCCGTCGACGCGGGTGTGACCCATCAGTGGGTCTCTCGCGTCACCAACCCGCTCGGCCCTTTCCCACGGCCCGGCACACCCTCAACAAAAACGGTCGATCGTTGGATCACGGCCCGTCAAGAAGGCATGTCGGCCAGTGCCATCGCGCTACGCGATCGGGTGCCCGTCCACCGAGTCCGCGACTCCACCCGCCACGCCGGGACCGTCACCCGCAGGGTGCATGGGGCCGGAGAGCTGGGCATCACCGAGCTTGCTCAGTTGCTCGGCGTGGGGCACCCAACCGTCTACCGATGGCAGCGGCTCGGACGCCTACCTGAGCCGATCAAAGGACGTCCCGGGCTCCAGGCATGGGATCGGGACCAAGTGGAGCGTTGGGCGGCGGAGAACCTCACTGAGTGCGCACAGTGCGGGGCGCGGCCGATGGACCTGCTTCGCCACACAGCCATGAAGCACCGAGGCGGGCGCTGATGCCGCGCGCATCGCTTCGCACACGACCCTGCCTCATTTGTGGGCTGCGGCGTATGCCTCTCGAATAGCGCTGGCGATGCGGCCCTTCTGTCCGACGTCGTGCCCGTGGTCGCGTGCCCAGGCTCGAATGTTGGATCGCTGCTGCGAACGCTGAGAAATTCGTTAACGGCCATGGGCCTACCTCCTGTGCGACGAGGTCGAGCGCTTCCCCGATCTTGGGGCAGGATATCCGCACCGTCGCCAACCAGCGGGTACCTGCTTCCCCTGCCCTCATAGTGGAGTACGAGGCGGCCGAGTCGCTATTGGAGGCCGCAGCGGACCTCTTCTCCGATCAGACCTGCGAGGTCCCCCGACGCGGATCACCGGCGGCACGCTAGTTGGTGAGGCAGGGAGGGAGATTCGCTCTTTCCTTGGAGTCGCCCACTCAGCGCAACTGAGTGCTCGCGACGACTTCGCCGCCTTGCGGCTGTGGATCGCGGCCCTCCACTCACGCGGCGTCTACGTCGCCATCGCGGCGGTGGCCTGTGCAGTCGCGTGGAGGGAGATCAGGCTCGTCGAGTCCGAGACCGGGGAACGCGAGTTCTGCCAACTGGGACACAAGGTTCGCCGGATCAGGCAATTGAGATCCTCAGACGATTCCAACTGTGTGTGGTGACGTACCAGACGAACCTACGCATGTGCCGCAAGTCAGGTCCAAAACGACATCTGGTTCGAGGTGCTAACCGCTCTGGCCCGCAAGAAACAGTTGGAGACCGCCTCCCGTATCGGTTGGCCAGAGCCACTGAGAAGATGGAGGCATCGAGCCCCGAGAGTGGTCGCTCGAGCCGGACGCTATCGACTCACGGGCGCGAACTTGGTTCCGTCCGCTGACCCGAGCACGTCATTCTCGGTCACGACGAGGATTTCGAAGCCCGACTTGGTCATGCTGGCGCTCACCGCCTGTGGGGGAGAAACCGTCGCGCCCGTCATCCGCCACGTCTGTGCGCCGTCAGTGCTCAACATCACAGCACCATCGGGGGTGACGCCCGCAACCCAGCGGGCATCTCCCCAGGCGACCTGCAACAGCGGTGGTGCGCCTGCGATCGGTGCCCACGTGAGTCCCCGGTCCTTCGACGAGAACAGTCCACTCTCGGTGGTCGCGAGAACGGTCGTACCGTTCGGGTCGGCGGCGAGTGTCCGCGGCTCCCCTGGAAGCGCGGCCGTCGACCACGTTCGGCGGTCTGTCGTGCGCCGTAACTGCCCGTCGAACGCGACAACAGTGTCGCCCGCTTGCGTGAGCGCGTGGAAGTCCGACTGTCCGCCCCGGGAGAGAACCGTCCACGTCTTGCCGCTGTCGGTGCTCTCGATGAGGCCCATGGGTTGGGGAAGTTCGGGGACCATGTTGGGGTGGCCTGAGGCGTAGTAGTGACCGGGACCAACGACGGCGAACCCCATGAGGTCGACGATCGGGCCCACCCTGGTGGGGCCGTCCGTGCCGTACCGAAAGAGGCCTTCGTGCGTTGCCAGCAGAAGTGCACCGTCCCCAGGGTCTCGGCCGACCCCATGGACGTGGGCCGACGGCAGCCCTGCGCTGGCGGCGCCGACCGAAACGGCTGGCGCCTGGTCTGCATTGTCGCTGGCGTTCGCCGAGCAACCAGCCAGTAGCGCCAGCGAGCTGGCCACCACGACTATTGCTCGCATTTCGTTGCGTGCTAGCCGCTTCATTGACAGCCTTCCGGGTCAGGTCGTTGGTGGCGTGCGGAGGCGGTTACAGCAGGGCCTTCATCGTGGCGATTTCCTTGTTCTGCCCATCGACGATTGCCTGGGCCATCTCCTTGACCTCAGAGTTGTTGGTCGTCTTGAGAACGTCCTCCGCCATGTCGATCGCGCCCTCGTGGTGCTCGATCATCATCGTGAGCCACATCTCGTCAAACGCTGCACCACCCGCTGCGGACAGGTTCTTCATGTCTCCTTCGGCCATCATGCCGCCGCGGCCGTGTCCTCCATGATCCTGATCCGACGTCATGGGTGCCTTCCACTCCTGGAGCCATTTCGTCATGGTCTCGATCTCAGGACCCTGCGCCGCCTTGATCTGTTCTGCCAGTTCCGTCACCTTCGGCGAAGCGTTCTTCTGGAGCGCTGCGTCCGCCATCTCGACGGCTTGCTGGTGGTGCGGGATCATCATCTGTGCGAACGTGACGTCGCCCTTCTGGCCAGCGTCAGCGTTCTCGGGTGTGCTCGACGTCGTGGAGCCCGTCCCACCACTCGCCCCGGACCCGGCTTCGTCGGTTCCGCATGCGCCGAGGGTGAAGACTGCGACGATGCCGAGCCCGGCAAGGATGGAGTACCGCTTCTTGACGTGCACGAGAGTCTGCTCCTTGGGTCGCGTTTTCGATCGTGGTGGTGCGCACCCGGCGAGGGGGAAGTCGGGTGCGCACCGGTGTCCAGCATGCGGTGCGACGATGGTGCCTCTTGATCTGGATTCCCTGAAGGTTTGATGAAGATGGCCTTGGGTGGCCGAGCGGCACGACGTTGATCGACCCGGATTCGCGTCAGCCGCTGTGGTGAACACCGGGCTCGGCTGCGCGTTGCGTGGGCTTGCTTCCTGACCGTCGTCTGCGGCGGGGCGAAGAGGCGGAGCCGTTTGAGCATCAGGGCGTTGACGACGATGACACTGGATCCGGACATCGAGAGCGCCGCAACTTTAGGCCGCAGGACGAGCCGAGGGACGGCTCGAAGCCACCAGCCGCCATGGGCAGCGCGATGACGTTGTAGCCGACGGCCCACCCAAGGTTCTGGTGCACCTGGCGCAGCGTTTCCCCGGCCGACTCTCAGGCGATGGGCACGTCGAGCCGGTCCGAACGCATGAGCACGAGGTCTGCCGTGTCGATGGCGACGTCGGTGCCGGCGCCGATCGAGATGCCGAGTGCCGCTTGGGCCAGAGCGGGAGCGTCGTTGACTCCGTCGCCCACCATCGCCACCCTCTTGCCATCTGCCCAGAGCTCGGCGACCTTCGCAGCCTTGTCACCCGAGAGAACCTCCGCGATGACCGCGTCGATCACGAGCTGACCGGCGATGCGTTCGACGGTGGCCTGGGTTGTTGTCGCCACTGAGCATGACGACCTCGATGCCGAGCTCTTCAGCTCACGGATCGCCTGCTCGGAGGTCTCGCGGACCGCGTCGGCCAGGGCGATGGCGCACGTGCCTCGCCCGTCCACGCCGATGAGCACCGCGATGCGGCCGCTGGCGGCGAGCTCCTCGCGACGTGCCAGCAGCGGACCGGCCTCGACTCCCTCTTGGGTCATGAGCTTGCGGCTGCCCACGACGACGCGGTGGCCGTCGACAGTGGCGGTCGCACCGTGCCGGGGAACGTTTCGGAAGCCAACAGTGGTCGTGGGCGCGAAGCCCCGCTCCACGGCATACGCGACGATGGCACCCGCCAAGGGGTGCTCGGATTCGCGGGCACTACCAGCCATAGGTCCCCAGCCCTGGTCTGGGGTCTGAGTTCGACCAGCTCGCCACCACCATCAACGACCTCGCCCAGCGACTCGGTGACGTGGAAACCACCCGTCGCCGCCTGCTGGCCGACCTTGCGCACGAGATGCGGACACCGCTGGGCAGCATCGTGGCGCACCTGGAGGCGATCGAGGACGGCCTTCGCAGTCTTGACGACGAGACCCTGGAGGTGTTGCACGGCAACACGGCACGCCTGCAGCGCCTCGCCGACGACATCTCTGCCGTGGCCCGTGCGGAGGAAGGTGGGCTCGACCTCCGACCGCTACCCACGGATACGAACACGCTGGTTGAGTCGGCTACGGCGGCTGCACACAACGCGTACGACGCGAAGCAGGTGGCCCTCGAAGTGGACACCCGGCCAACGAGTTCCGTCCTGGCCGACCCGGACCGCATGGCTCAGGTGCTCGCCAACTTGCTCGACAACGCGCTTGCAGCACACCCCGTCCGGCGGCCGCGTTCGAGTCTTCGTGCGCAAGCCCGACCCCGACTGGGTCGAGATCACCGTGACCGACAACGGCGAAGGCATCGACGCCCAACATCTGGTCCACGTCTTCGAGCAGTTCTACCGCGCCGACCCGGCCCGCAGCCGCGTGCGTGGCGGCAGCGGCATCGGCTTGACCATCAGCAAGGCGCTCGTCGAAGCCCACGGCGGAGGCCTGTCCGCATCGAGCCCCGGCCCCGGTGGCGGAGCCGCCTTCACCATCCGGCTTCCCCACAGCCCGGCGTAGCCCGCGTTGTCCGCTAGCGATGTCGTTCGCGTTGGAGTGGAGGCTCACGAACTCTACGGTTGACTCTTGAAGAGCTTGACGGGCTCCCCTTGTAGGACTTCTGCCTGCCGCGGCATGCCGACCTGGTCGCCGCGTTCCGCCGACATCTGCTGCCAGAAGGCGTCCGCCCAGACGCGGTGTCCGCGATCGTTGGGGTGGAACCAGTCGGCCGCGTACTGGTTGAGCATCGCCCGAAGTCCTTGCGCTTCAAGAGCTTCGTGCAGCGCAACGGGCCGCAAACCATGCGATGTGGCGCTGGTCGTGAGCACCCGGGCTGCCTGCCGTGCCTGGCGCTCCCAGTGGCCGTGCATGAAGTACGGCACGTCCGCGACGTAGGTGCCGCAAGGCAGCGCGGAGGTGAGCCTGTCGCTGGCCGAGGAGAAGGCGGCGCGGTCGTACTGCAGGATGTCGTTGCCCCCGATCGCGACGGTGATGACGTGCGGGGTGCGCCCGAGAGCGGCGAGAGCCGGAATCTGGGAGTCGATTACGTCGTGCAGGCGGGCACCGGAGCGGCTCAGGTTGACGACCTGCACCCGTTGCCCAGTGCTGTCCCGTAGTCGTTGTGCCAGCACCCCGACGTAGCCGTGCTCCGGTCGACTCGCGCCGATGCTCTGTGCGGCGCTGTCGCCGAGCGCGACGTACAGGAGTCCGCCGGACCGGCCCTGAGGTGTTGCCCAGTAGTGGGCGTAGCTGACGGTGCTTCTGGCGACTTTGGCAAGCTTCAGACCCCAGACGGCCGCGAGCACGAGCCCGACACCACCGAGTGAGAGCCTGCTGAGCCTTGAGAACAGCTGTGGGGTCTGGTTCATCGGGGCTGCGCCGCCTCGGGCCGGCGTGCCGACACCGCTTGCGCGCCATCCAGGTTGACTGCCTGGGTCGCCGCCAGAGAGCGGAAGAAGAACCAGCCCAAGCCGCCGGTCGGCGCGGCGACTAGCAGGGTCACCAAGATCTGTGCAGTGGTCATGTCTCTCTCCTCGGCGGCCACGCAGGCACTCGTTCCCACGTCGGGCGCCGAGCCTGAGGCGTCGGTGCTGACAGTTCTACTTGCGCAGGGACTCCGGGACGTCACCGTGCGAGTGGCTCACTCCGTCGTCGTGGGTGTGCTCGACAGGCCGACGCCACATGCTGCCCATGGCCCACATCATCACGACCATCATCGCGATGCAGGCCAACGGCCACAGCCAGAAAAGCGCAGCGCCGTCGATGAGGCCCGAGAAGTACAGCGCACCCGCTCCGGCGACCAAGCCGAGCATGAGGTACATATGCGTCTTGTGGTTCATTTAGTCCAGCTCCTGGCTGTGTGCGGCGAACGGGGCGAACTCCTGCCGGTGAACCAGCAGGTCCTCCAAGCCCAATACTGACGCTACGACTTTCGTGCTCGCAGGGTCAGGGCCGAAGGTCCCTCCGTCGCCTCCGCCGACCGAGCGATTCGACGGCGTGGCCTGTCGGGCACGGCCCTCGCCCAACGCGATCGGCGCCCGTACCGTGGCGACCTGTCCGCCCAGCGGCTGGGAAGTGCGATCCACTTCATCTTGCACGGCGCTGCCACTGAGGGGCGCAACTACACCCTTCCGAGGATGAGGCAGCCCGCGTTGTCGTGAGCACCATCGACGCGATGGTCCGCCGCTAACCGCGTCCGAATGATCCTCCGGAGGCCCCCTCCGAGGGGCGACAACACTGGGTATCACGTCAGTTGGTCGACCAAGAGGACGCGAAGCTCATTTTCCCCACGTGCAGCGATCACCACCAGGCTGCTTGTTCGGACGGGCTTCCCTGTACATCACCCTCGCGGGTTCTGGCCCTCCGGACCCCATCAGCACCCGGCACCAGGTCCCGATCTTCCACGACGAACACATCCGCGCCTACCGCATTCGTGTCGGGCGCAGCCGTCCGTGGTCCGAGCCCCCAGGACCATCGCGCGGACGGCCTAGCACTTGCAGCGCGTTGACCACATACCCCTAGGGGGTACATAATGAACGATATGAGCGATCACGCGGAACACCCCGAACACGCCACTGTTGCGACTACGGTGAAGGATCCTGTTTGCGGGATGGACGTCGATAGCGGCGCCAGCACCCACCGATGTGAGCACGACGGCCGCACGTTCCACTTCTGCTCTGCCCACTGCAAGGCCAAGTTCGACGCCGATCCTGCGGCGTACTCCTCGGCCAGCACCGACGGGCCGCCCGATCACCACGGCGCGCATGACCACCGCGGCCACGGCCATGGCGAGGACAGTGCAGGACCAACACCAGGGCCCGGAGAGGTCGCGGAGTGGACCTGCCCGATGCACCCGGAGATCCGGCGGCCCGGCCCGGGTTCGTGCCCGATCTGCGGGATGGCCCTCGAACCGGTCATGGTGAGCGCCGACAGTGGGCCCAGCCCTGAGCTGGCAGACATGACCCGCCGCTTCTGGACTGGTGTGGTCCTGTCGGTCCCCGTGGTCGTCCTCGGCATGGGTGGCGACCTGATCCCCGCGATCCACGACGCGATCTCACCGCGAGCGTCCGCTTGGTTGCAATTGGTCTTCGCCACCCCCGTGGTGTTGTGGGCCGGGTGGCCGTTCTTCCAGCGGGGCTGGACCTCGGTGCGCACCCTGAAACTCAACATGTTCACCCTCATTGCCATGGGCACGGGCGTCGCCTGGCTGTTCAGCGTCGTTGCCACCCTCGCACCGGGAATCTTCCCTGAGGCGTTCCGGATGGATGGCGCGGTCGACGTCTACTTCGAAGCCGCCTCGGTCATCACCACCCTCGTCCTCCTCGGGCAGGTCCTCGAGCTGCGGGCCCGCGAGCAAACATCGGGCGCCATCCGGGCCCTCCTCGACCTCACCCCCGACACTGCACGGCGGATCGACCCTGACGGCACGGAGCACGAGGTGACCCTGGACCAGGTGACCGTTGGCGACCGGTTTCGGGTTCGGCCGGGCGAGAAGGTCCCCGTGGACGGGATCGTCGAGGAAGGGCGTTCCACCCTTGATGAGTCCCTCGTGACTGGGGAGTCGATGCCGGTGACCAAGGCCGTTGACGACACGGTCATCGGCGGGACCATCAACCAGACGGGGTCGCTGATCGTACGAGCCGAGAAGGTCGGCCGCGACACCATGCTGGCCCGGATCGTGCAGATGGTCGCCGACGCGCAACGCTCCCGCGCACCGATCCAGCGGGTCGCGGACCAAGTGGCCGCATGGTTCGTGCCCGCCGTCATCGTCATCGCGATCGTCGCGTTCGCCGTGTGGGCCGCGGTCGGACCCGACCCACGGCTGGCTCATGCGCTGGTCGTCGCCGTGTCCGTCCTGATCATCGCGTGCCCCTGTGCCCTGGGTCTGGCGACACCGATGTCGATCATGGTCGGTGTCGGGCGAGGAGCCGGGCTCGGCGTCCTGATCAAGAACGCCGAAGCGCTCGAACGAATGGAGAAGGTCGACACCCTCGTGGTGGACAAGACCGGGACCCTCACCGAGGGCAAACCATCGGTGACGCAGGTCGTCGCCACGATCGGATTCGCGCAGGACGACCTGCTCCGCCTCGTGGCCGGGGTCGAACGAGCCTCCGAACACCCGCTGGCGACGGCCATCGTGAACGCCGCCACCAAGGCCGCTCTGACCATCCCGGACGTGGCCGACTTCGATGCACCGGTGGGCAAGGGCGTGATCGGAACGGTGGAACAGCGCCAGGTCCGGGTCGGCAGCGCGTCATACCTGACCGGCGAAGGACTCGACCCGAGCGCGCTGATGGCACAGGCCGACCAACTCCGCGCCGACGGCGCCACGGTGATCTTCGCAGGCGTGGACGACCAAGTCGCAGGGATCATCGCCATCGCCGACCCCATCAAGCAGACAACGCCGCAGGCCGTGAAAGCGCTGCGCGCGGAAGGAGTCGAGGTGGTCATGCTCACCGGTGACAACCGCGTCACCGCCGAAGCCGTCGCGCGTCGACTCGGCATCGACCATGTCGAAGCCGAAGTCATGCCAGACCACAAGGCCGACGTCGTCAAGCGGCTGCGCAGCCAAGGACGCGTCGTCGCCATGGCAGGCGACGGCGTCAACGACGCACCCGCCCTCGCCGCCGCCGACGTGGGCCTCGCAATGGGATCAGGAACCGACGTGGCCATCGAGAGCGCAGGGATCACCCTTCTCAAGGGCGACCTGACCGGCATCGTGCGAGCACGGAAACTGTCCGAGGCGACAATGTCGAACATCCGCCAGAACCTCGTGTTCGCGTTCATCTACAACGTCGCAGGCATCCCCATCGCAGCCGGAGTCCTTTACCCAACCTTCGGGCTCCTGCTCTCTCCGATGATCGCCGCAGCCGCCATGGCGCTCTCCTCGGTCAGTGTCATCGCCAACGCCCTACGCCTGCGCGCACAACGACTGTGAGCGCCAAGCAAGCTGCGCCACCTAGGGCGTCAGTCGAGGTCACCTAGATGGCGATAGGGGTACGTGACCGACACTTTCGGCTGTTTTGCGGACGCCCACCTGATGGGCGTGCGCCCTGTAGCGCGGGGCCTCCCGGGGGATGCTGCGGTACGTGGCTGTCTGGCGACATCCGGCGGAGGGTGTGGTGATCGGGTCGCTCTGGTGCGGGGTTGTAAGGCAAGAGAGGAGCCACGATGCGCGTCACACCAGCCGGGATGTGGCCGGACCAGTTCGGAGGTGTGGCTGTTGCGGTGGTGGCGGCGGGCGTCCCGCCGCTGACGATCAGCCGCTCGGGATGATGTGGCAGACGCCGTCCTCGTGGCAGGCCGCCGGGTCTAGAGTGGCGGCCCGGCCCCGGAGCCGGCGGACCTCCGTGCGGGTCGCCTCGAGTTCGGCGATGCGCTCGTCGAGCGCGGCTGCGTGCCGATCCAGCAGCGCCGTGACATGCAAGCACGGTGGGCCTTGGTCGTCGCGGACCGCCATGACGGTGCGGATCTCCGCGAGGGTGAGACCGGCGGCTTGCGCGGCCCGCACGAAAGCCAGCCGGGAGGCCGCAGTCTCGTCGTAGTCCCGGTATCCCGCCGCGGTCCGTTCGGGTCGGGGCAGGACCCCGGCCTGCTCGTAGAACCGCAACGTCTTGGTCGTGAGACCGGCGCGCCTGGCCAACTCCCCGATTTGCACATCCGCAGCCTACGGCCTTGACCTTCCTCTGCGCTGGAACCTTTACGGTCTGGTGATGGACAACGAGGGCACGTGGGACCTGGTCGTGGTCGGCAGTGGGGGCGCAGCGATGGCCGCTGGGATCGAGGCCAGGACACGCGGTAAGTCCGTCCTGCTGGTCGAGCATGGCGTACTCGGTGGGACGTGCCTCAATGTCGGCTGCATCCCGAGCAAGAACCTGCTCGCGGCGGCCGGGCGTCGCCACCAGGCGCTGGTCAAGCCCTTCCCGAGCGTCCCGACCGGTGCCGCGGCCGTGGACATGCCGGCACTGATGATGCAGAAGCAGGAACTGATCGACCGGCTCCGGCAGGCCAAATACACCGATGTGGCCGACGCGCACGGTTTCCAGGTCAAGTACGGCCACGCCCGCTTCGTCGACCAAGAGACGCTGGAGGTACACGGCGAGCGAGTCGCTGCACATGCCTACGTCGTCGCGACAGGCTCGGTGGTGCACATTCCTGACTTGCGGGGCATGGACACGGTCGACCCGCTGACCAGCACGACCGCGATGGAGCAGCAGGACCTGCCCGGGTCGGTGGTGATCGTCGGCGGTGGCTATGTCGGTCTGGAGCAGGCTCAACTGTGGGCCCACTTGGGTGTGCGCGTCACGGTTGTCGGCCGGTTGGCGCCGCACGCTGAGCCTGAGGTGGCCGACGTGCTCCGCGGGGTGTTCGCCGACGATGGCATCACCGTCGTCGAGGAGCGCGCCGTCGCTGTGGAACGCACCGGCGACGGCGACGCTCTGGTCCGGACCGAACTCGGCCACGAGGTGACCGGGCAACGACTGCTGATGGCGACCGGTCGGCGTGCGAACACCGGGGGCCTCGGGCTGAATGCCGCAGGGATCAGCACCGACGATCGCGGATTCATCACGGTCGACCGGTATCAGCGCACCAGCAACCCGCGGGTCTACGCCGCCGGCGACGTGTCCGGCGCCGCGCAGCACGTCTACGTGGCGGCGCGGACTGGGCACGCGGCGGCTGCAGGAGCCCTCGGTGAGCCCACCATGGTCGACTACCGGGGGCTGCCGGCGGTGACGTTCACGACTCCACAGCTGGCCAGCGCCGGGCTCACCGAAGAGCAAGCTCTGGCCGCAGGGTACGTCTGCGACTGCCGGGTCCTGGGTGCGCACGACATCCCACGGGCTCTCGTCAACCGCGACACCCGCGGTGTCCTCAAGCTCGTCGTGGATGTGGGTACCGGCAAGGTCTTGGGCGTCCACGCCGCGCTCGACGGCGCCGGGGACGTGATGCTCGCTGCGACCTACGCGATCAAGTACGGCCTGACCGCCGATCAGCTCGCCGACACCTGGGCGCCGTACCTGACGATGAGCGAGGCGCTGCGGATCTGCGCCGGGCTGTTCCGCAGCGACAAGCCGACGAGTTGTTGCGCGTGACCGACCAGCATCTGCGACTTCATCCGCGGCGTGGATCAGGCCCGCCCGTGTGTAGGACTACGACAGCGTGCTGCGTCGTCCACCCTGGCGGATTTCGGTCACCGACTTGTTAACCGATCGTCACTGAGCCGCTTCGATCCCACAGAATTTGGGCGCAGCAGGGTCATCGCATCTGCGCTTATTGTGGCCCACTGACCTTGAATCTGAGTTTTAGCCGTCCCCTCCTAGATGGTGGCTGGTTTACGGCGGCCTTCACAGCATTAGGATCGCTGCATGCCCGCGGCGAAGAATCTGACCCGACGCGTGGTGCATCTGGTCGTCGTCCTTGTCTGCGCCACCGGCGCTTGGGGCTTTGCGGCAGGCGCGCATGCCACAACGCATGCACTGGCAGGTGCGGTTGCTCCCGGTCATCATCACTCGACTGGTGGCCAGACGCCGCAGGCGCTGGACGAGAGCAGCCGCACCTCCCGTCGCATCAAGGTCGGATCGGTTCGAAGGGTCTTGGAGCCTGTCCTCGCTGCTTGGGTGGGCCTGCGGTCGATGGTGAGCCGACTCTGCCCACCTCCGCTGACTCCCCATCTGTGGCTGGGCCGTCGTTCATTGGCCAGCACCCCAGAGCAATTATGCGTCTGTAGGACGTAAGCGCCTCCCCCAGCGCCTGCGTCCGCGCTAGCGGACCTCTCGGGCCCATACGGCCCTCGCATTTCAAGTTCGTGCGCTCACCGCGTGCGCGGCTTTTCGTGGTCTTTGGGCCCCGCGCGGCGGCCGACCTGTCGCCCGGGGTTCCTTTCAGTGACCTGGTTGCGGGCACACCTGGACCACCCGTTGCGGTGACCTTCCGGTAGCTCTCAACGACTCGTGAGCGCTCTTGGCTAACCCACCATGCGCGGGCGGAACGCGATCCCAGCCGCGCGCCACGGACGCTGCCCACCCCATCAACCACCCCCCGTCATCGGAGCACCTCGTGACTGACGCGCACACGTCGGCCAACCCCCACGGCACCCTCACCCACCGAGCTGGGCGGCTCGAAGCGATCGATGCTGCTCGGGGCTTGGCCCTGATCGGCATGATGATGATCAACCTCGGTACTGTCCGGTCCGAGGGTTGGTTCAACAAGCTGTGGACGTTGCCCTTCGGGCGAGCTTCCATCCTCTTTGTGGTCTTGGCTGGCCTCGGGATGTCCCTATTTTTTACCTCGCGGCGTCAACACACGCGCCTTTGGCCGGTGCTGACGTGGCGCGCCATGATCTTCCTGTTCGGCGGCCTCTCACTGCAGATTCTGACCCCAGCGGTGAGCGTCATCCTGCCCACGTACGGGGTGCTGTTCCTCGGGGCGCTGCTGTGGCGGCGACTCTCCGACCGCGCTCTTGCGACGTTCGCGCTCCTGATGCTGGTGGTGGGTCCGGTGGTCGTGCAGGGCGACCAGATCGCGGGCGAGCACAAGACGCGGATGCCGACGTTGGGTGAGGAGCCGGGCACCGTGATCCACTCACTCTTCTTGTCCGGCGCGTACCCGCTGTTGGTCTGGGTGGTCCCGTTCTTGGCTGGCATGTGGCTGGGCCGCCAAGACCTACGTGACCGCCGGGTTCAGCGACGGCTGATGCTCGCAGGTGGTGCGGCCGGCGTCCTGGCCTTCGTTGCGAGCCAGGTCTCGATGGTGCTCTTGGGGACCGAGGGGGACTCCGGCTGGAAGCAGCTGCTGACCGGCGCCGCCCACGGCCAGATGCCGCTGTGGCTGGTGAGCAGCATCGGTAGCGCGGCCTTCGTCATCGGCATCACGCTGTGGTTCTGGCCGCAGGTGCGTAGTTGGGCTCTGCCACTGGCCTACCTCGGCCAGCTCGCCTTCACCTTCTACGTCGCCCATTTCTTTGTGATCGCCGCGATGGGGGGCCGTATCGAGTCCCGCCTTGTGGGAGTGCCCGTCACCATTGGGTTAGTGCTCGCGTTCACCGCAGCAGCGACCCTGTGGGTGCGCCATTGGGGCATCGGCCCCTTGGAACGGGTCCTGCGTGCGACGTGGCTCACCAACACCTCTCGAGGAGACGCATGAACGACAGCAAAAATCGGCCGAACCAACCCGGCCCGCCGAGCCGTCGCCAAGCGATCAGCGGCCTCGTCGGAACGACACTGCTCGCTGCGGGTTGCTCCGACGACCGGAGCGAGCCGACACCTCCCACACCCACGGGGACGACGTCGCACGAGGCGCCCCCGCGTCCTCCTGCTCTCGGCGCTCATGGAGCCAACACCGGTCACCCGTTGGCCACCGAAGCCGCGATGGACGTCCTTCGACGGGGCGGAAACGCCGTCGATGCCGCCATTGCCGCAGGCTTCGCCGACGCCGTCATGCAGCCCGCGTCCTCGGGCATCGGCGGTGGCGGGGTGAGCATCGTCGTCCACGGTGACCAGCGCGCCAACCACGACTACCGGGAAGTGGTCGCCCGGTCCGGCAAGGTGCCCGCCAGTGGGGTGGGAACTCCAGGTTTCGTGGCCGGCATGGCAGATCTGCACGAGCGCTACGGCACGCAGAAGTGGGCCGACCTCCTGGAACCGGCGATCACCATCGCAGAGAACGGGGGGCCGGTCTCGGGCTACCTCGCCGAAACGCTGGCCACCGGCCGCGGGCGACGAGTCGTCCGCGGCCTCGACCATTTTCACCGCAAGGACGGCACCGTGTTGCGCCGCGGCGACACCCTCGTGCAGAAGGAACTGGCCTCGACGATGCGGGTGCTGGCCGCCGAAGGTGCTTCAGCGTTCTACAACGGCGCGCTGACCCCGCGGCTCATCCGGGTGCCGGGACTGGACGCGGCGTCGCTCGACGCCTACGCGATCCAGCACTCCGTTCCCGCCAGCGGTGGCCTGGGCGGCTTCACCTTCCTCTCCGGGGCACCGGCCCTCCCCGGTGGCGCGATCATCCAGATGGCACAGATCGCAGAAGCCCTGGGCATCGGAGAGGTCGCGGCAGACTCCCACGAGTTCATCGACATGCAGTCCCGCGGCTGGCAGGTGGCCGAGCGATCCGTACACCGCTGGTTCGGTGATCCCGACTTCGTCGACGTCCCGCTCGACAGCATCACCGACCGTGCCCGCAACGCAGCCCTCGCAAAAACCCTCAAACGAGAACCGGCCGCCAAGACCGGGCCCGACAACTCCGGTGACCCGAACACGACACACATCTCCGTCGTCGATGCCGACGGCATGGCGATCTCGATGACCAACACGATCACCAGCTACTGGGGATCCCAGACCTACACGGCCGGGTTCTTCCTCAACGACCAGCTGGGGCGCTTCGACCTCATCGGCAACGGGACGGCCAACCGCCCGCAACCGGGGCGGCGCTCCGTCACCTGGAGCTCCCCCTCGATGGTGTTGGACAGCACCGGCCGGCCGGCTCTGGTCATCGGAGCACCCGGGGGCAGCCAGATACCCAACACCACTGCCTCCGTGGTCCTGCGATGGGCACTGCTCGGCCAGAGCCTCGAACAGGCGGTCCCAGCGGCCCGGTTCAAACTGGACAACGGACTCATGCGATTGGAATCCGCCCGCCACGTCACGGCGTTGGAGAAGCTCGGCTACCGCACCCGCGTCATGCCCAAGAGCTACCGCGCCTCATGGGGGTCAGTTCAGGCACTGGCAGTTGACTGGGAATCACGTGCAGTCAGCGGCGTCGCCGACACCCGACGCTCCGCAGGCGTCGCCGTCTCCAAATAGGGTCCGCAGCGGCTCCTCTCACTTCCCCCAAGCCGCGGACACGCGCACACCCGCCCGTCGTCAGTGGGTCACCGCAGCTGGGCTACTTCAGAGTGCTCGGGATAGGCGTGGACCACGGCGGCCGCGAGCTTCGGGAGGGCTCGCACGAGCTCGTCCTCTGCACGGTGAGCGATCGCATGCCCCTGCCCAAGACTGACCGAAGGGTCCACCTCGAGGTCGGCGTCGGCATGGATTTCGTGGCCGATCCACCGCATCCGGACCCGACGCACGCCACGCACTCCCTCAACACGTGCCAGAGCCTGCTCGGCATCGTCGACCAGCTTCGGCTCGACACCGTCCATGAGCCTGCGAAAGACATCGCGCGCGGCGGCGCGCGGGACCATCAGGATGGCGGCGGTGATGACCAAGCCAATGACAGGGTCAGCCCACGCCCAGCCCATAGCAACCCCGCCGGCGCCAACCAGCACAGCCAGGGAGCTGAGGCCGTCGGTGCGGGCATGGTGCTCGTCAGCGACGAGCGCGGCAGACCCGATGGGCTTGCCCTCGCGGATCCGGAAGAACGCCACGGCCTCGTTGCCGAGGAAACCGACGAAAACCGGCAGCCGCGACCCACCCCGAGGTGGCTGACCGGTGCCGGGTCCAGAAGTCGGCTCACCGCCTGCCAACCGGCTAACGAACGTGTTGCCACCGACCATCGTCGCGCTGGTATCCGGCACGGCGGAAGGACTGTGGCGCCCGTCGCGCAGGTGAATGCTGCCGCCCCAAGTCGTCGCTGGAATCAGCGGGGCGCGACCTTTCAGGTGCGTCGGACATCCGCGCGCCTCCTGCGCGCTGACCGAATCTCCTGAGGTTGTCTACCGCGCGGTCAGTCGACGCACCCTTCCCGCCGTCCTCAGCCATCGTCCCCGTCTGCACGGGCATTGTGGTCCGGGGTGAGTTTGGACCGGTCATCAGCTGCGGAGAGCCGGTCAACTCTTGAGTCCGACCGGTCCATGGCAGCGGAGCGCCGAGCTTGGAGGCTCGCGCTGTAGTCCGTGTCCGGGTCGAGGAACGACTCCAGGTCTGCCGCGCTGTCCCGCCCGGCCGCTACGCAGTCCCGCACGTCGGCCTGCTCGTCCCGTGCTTCAGCGTCGTCCAGAATGCCCTGTACCTGGGCTCTGCGGCCGTCGGCCTGGGCATTTACATGATCGATTCCGAACTCTTGTTCGTCGAGGGCACCTTCGGGGCGCGCGTCGGGAACGACGCGCTCGTTGGCGCGCTGGTCCTGCTGGTCGGCGGCTGTGCCCCCGGTTGGCTCGGGTGGCTCTATGGGCTTCTTGCTGTCGGCCATGCGTGGCACCTCCCGGTCGGGAGACTCGTCGTCCCCAAGGACGCTCGCCCCGGGGGACACGAGTCAAGTCCATCCAAGCATGCCCATCTGCTTCCCGCTCTGACCGCACTGCATGTCCTTCTCGACCGCTTGTCGAACCTTGTCGGAAAGCGGAGGACTGGTGCGCTGGGCGACGCCCCCCAACTGTGGGCAGGGCGCGGATGATCTCGCTGTTGGGCATGGGAACCGCCTCGGTGTGATGTTCAGGGGGTCGAGGCCCGGGGTGGCAGAGACCCGCCCTCGGTGGGTGCCGGTCTCGCTAACCACCAGAACGTCGAGGCCATCGAACGCACGGGAGAAGCTCCACCAGGGTCAACCGCGGTCGCAGATTCATGTGCACACACCAGCGAGTCGAGAATGAACGGCCTTGTGTCAGGTCATGTCGAAAACCAGGCGAGCGGGCACCCGGCCCGACAGGACCTCATCGAAGCATTCGTTGACATCTTCGAGCCGACGGGTCTCGGTAACGACCCTCGTGCGTCCGCTCGCGTGCAGCGCGAAACACTCGAGGAGGTCATTGCGAGTCCCGACCAGCGAGCCGATCACGGAGATGCCCTTGAGAACAGTCTCGAAGACGGGCAACTCGAATCGGTTGTCCGCGGGCAGACCCACGAGCACGAGCCGGCCCTGTGGGTTGAGCGACTCGTGGGCGGCCAGCATCGCGGCCGGAGAGGGAACCGTGACGATGGCCACGTCAACACCGCCGAGGGCAGCGAGCTCCTCACCCTGGTTGCCGCGGCCGTCGATCACGTGCGCGGCGCCGAGGTCCTTGGCGAGCTGGAGCTTCTCGTCCTCCACATCCACCGCGATCGTGGTCGCTCCGAAGATGTTGGCGTACTGCAGTGCCATGTGTCCCAGTCCGCCGATCCCGACGATCATCGCGGTCTCCCCGGGCTGCGGCCGCGCGACCTTGACGGCCTTGTAGGTCGTCACGCCCGCGCAGGTGATGGGCGCGGCGTCGATCCAGGAGACACTGTCGGGGATCTTCACGACGTGACTGGCGTAGGCCAGCGTGTAGTCGGCGTAGCTGCCGTCCATCGTGTAGCCCATGTACTGCGGCGTCAGGCAGTAGGTTTCAGAGCCGCCCACGCAATACCGGCAGTGTCCGCAGGCGTGGCCGAGCCACGGCAACGCCACCCGGTCGCCGACCTGTACGAGAGAGTCACCGGGTCCGACCTCGACGACATGGCCGACTCCCTCGTGTCCGGGAATGAGCGGCATCTTCGGCTTGACCGGCCAGTCGCCCCTGGCAGCGTGAATGTCGGTATGACACAGGCCACTCGCTTCGATCTTGACGACGACCTGGCCCGCTTGGGGGCTGGGCACGGGTACGTCCCTGATCTCGAGCCGTGCTCCCAGCCTCGGCACTACTGCTGCGCGCATTGCAAAACTCCCTGCTCCACATCGATTGGCGCAGCCGAGTTCGGCTGGCGCGGTCGAGCCAACCGCAGAACCAAGCCTCCCCGGTAGGGCCAAAGGACCCGACCCGGTCCAGGGTCGGCGACTAACACCGGTTGCAGCGCGTCGTTGACAGGCGTGTGTCTCGAATCGCGGCCACCCCGAGCAGGTTGACTCTGCGACGACAGGACCTTTGCCCCTGCCGCCCGGGGTCAGGAGTTGCCAGCGTGAGGTCCATGCAGCGACCTGCCCGGTCGGCGATACCAAGACCTCACGGAAGTGCTCAATGAGTTTGAGTCAGAGACTGCGCCTCCAGCCCGTGTTCTGGGGCGGACCTAGAGGCCGCGTGCCATGGATCGCGCAAATCCGGCAGGGACGCGGAGGTCTGCGTGGTCATGAGGACGGCTGGCCCGTCGAAAGCACCCGTGACGTAGTCCGTGTGACGACCCTGTGCGCACTGGTTCAGGCCCTTCGCGAAGCCGGCCCCCTAGCGGCCATCAAAGGACACGCAAGACCAGACCGGGTATGCCGCGGCGGCGCCTGTCGCCGCCGTTGCACCCCAAATTGTCGTCGCCGTTGAGCAGCACTCGCCCCCTCGCAGACTCACCCCTAGGAGCCCCCATGACTTCAACAAGTCTTGACCCCGCCGCCGCAGTCCTTGGCGACGCGGACCTCGCGCTGATCGACGCCTACTGGCGTGCGGCAAACTACCTGTCCGTCGGGCAGATCTACCTGCTGGACAACCCCCTGCTGCGCCAGCCACTCCTGGCGGAGCACGTCAAACCTCGGCTCCTCGGGCACTGGGGGACGACCCCCGGGCTCAACCTGATCTATGCCCACCTGAACAGGGTCATCGTCGAACGCGACCTCAATGCTCTCTACGTGACCGGCCCGGGACATGGGGGTCCGGGGCTGGTGGCCAACGCCTACCTGGAGGGCACCTACAGCGAGGTGTACTCCTCGATCAGCCAGGACGAGGACGGGATGCGAAAGCTGTTCCGGCAGTTTTCCTTCCCCGGAGGTATCCCGAGTCACGTGGCGCCTGAGACCCCCGGTTCCATCCACGAAGGGGGAGAGTTGGGCTACGCGCTCGTTCATGCCTTCGGGGCAGCATTCGACAACCCCGACCTCCTCGTGTGCTGTGTGGTCGGCGACGGGGAGGCCGAGACGGGGGCGCTGGCGGCCAGCTGGCACTCCACCAAGTTTCTCAACCCGGTCACAGATGGCGCCGTCCTGCCCGTGTTGCACCTGAACGGCTACAAGATCGCCAACCCGACCGTGCTGGCGCGGATCCCGCAGGACGAGCTGGCCGACCTGATGCGCGGCTATGGCTACGAGCCCATCTTTGTGGCCGGCGACGACCCTGCGGAGGTGCACCGGGAGCTCGCGGCGGCGCTCGACCGGAGCCTCGACAGCATCGCGAGAATTCAGCGCGAGGCTCGTCAAGAGGGCGTCACGCGGCGCCCTGCCTGGCCCATGATCGTGCTGAAGACGCCGAAGGGCTGGACCGGCCCCCGAGTGGTCGACGGCCTCCCCGTCGAAGGCACCTTCCGTGCCCACCAGGTGCCGTTGTCCCAGACCCGGACCAACGCCGAACAACGCGCCATGCTGGAGCAGTGGATGCGTAGCTATCGTCCGGAGGAGCTGTTCGACGAGGTCGGCCAGCTGCGTCCAGAACTGCAGGCACTGGCCCCGCACGGCACGCGCCGCATGAGCGCCAACCCGCACGCCAACGGCGGCCGCCTGTTGCGTGACCTCGACCTACCGGACTTCCGCGACTACGCAGTACGCCTGGAGGCCCCGGCTGCGCAGCTCAGCGAGGCCACCAAGGTTTTGGGCCATTTCCTCCGCGACATCATCGCCGCCAACCCTGACCGCTTTCGGATGATGAGCCCCGACGAGACTGCCTCGAACCGGCTTTCGGCCGTCTTCGCCGAGACCACCAGGGCATGGGATGCGGACACCTTCCCCGGTGACGACCACCTCGCGCCCGACGGCCGGGTCATGGAGGTCCTCTCTGAGCACCTGTGCCAAGGCTGGCTCGAGGGCTACCTGCTGACGGGCCGACACGGCTTGTTCAACTGCTACGAGGCCTTCATCCACATCGTCGACTCCATGTTCAACCAACACGCCAAGTGGCTCAAGACCACGCGAGCCATCCCGTGGCGGGCGCCGATCGCCTCGCTGAACTACCTGCTGTCCTCGCATGTGTGGCGCCAGGACAACAACGGCTTCTCCCACCAGGACCCCGGCTTCATAGACCACGTCATCAACAAGAAGTCAGAGATCGTGCGGGTCTACCTCCCACCAGATGCGAACACCCTGCTGTCCGTGGCCGACCACTGCCTGCGCAGCCGCGACTACGTCAACGTGATCATTGCCGGCAAGCAGCCGTCGCTGAACTACCTCACCATCGGCGAGGCCGTGGCGCACTGCACGCGGGGGCTCGGCATCTGGCCGTGGGCCAGCAACACGGAGGGCGAGCCAGATGTCGTGCTCGCCTGCGCCGGCGACATCCCGACGCTCGAGGCACTCGCGGCTGCGGACCTGCTGCGCACCCACCTGCCCGATCTGCGGGTGCGGTTCATCAACGTCGTCGACCTGATGCGCCTGGAGTCGGAGAGCGAGCACCCGCACGGCCTGTCCGACCGCGATTTTGACGCGCTCTTCACGACGGACAAGCCGGTGATCTTCGCCTTCCACGGCTACCCGGCCTTGATCCACAGGCTCACCTATCGACGCACCAACCACGGCAACCTGCACGTCCGCGGCTACAAGGAGGAGGGGACCACGACGACGCCGTTCGACATGGTGATGATGAATGACCTCGACCGCTTTCACCTGGTGATGGACGTCATCGACCGAGTCCCATCGCTCGGCAGTGGTGCGGCGACCCTTCGGCAGAAGATGGCCGACGAGCGGCTCGTCGCACGCGCCCACACCCGCGAGTTCGGCGAAGACCCCGCGGGAATCACCGACTGGACGTGGGCGCGCGCGTGACCGGGCGGGCCCTGGTCGTCAATGCCGGGTCATCGAGTCTCAAGCTGCGCATGCTGAGCGGGAGCGACAACCTCGAGCACAGCGCAGACCTGGTGGTCGGTGCCGACGGGCCGAACCGCGCAGAGCTCGTCGAGACGCTGTCGAGCTGGGGAGCCCCTGACCTCGTGGGTCACCGCGTGGTTCACGGCGGCCCCGACCTCACCAGCGCGCGACGCATCGACGCGAGCGTGCGCACGCAGATCGAGGCGTTGTGCGAGCTGGCACCACTGCACCAACCGGCGGCACTGTCAGCCATTGACGCCGTGGGCGAGCTGATGCCGGAGGTGCCGGCCTTCGCCAGTTTCGACACGGCCTTTCACGCCACCATCCCTGCTGCGGCGTCGACCTACGCACTGCCGCGTGCGTGGCGGGCGCGGCATGGGATCCGTCGATACGGATTCCACGGACTTTCGCATGCCTACGCCTCGCGCCGTGCCGCTCAACTTGTCGAGCGTCCCCTTGAGGAGCTGCGAGTCATCACCTGCCACTTGGGGGCGGGCGCCTCGATTGCCGCCGTGCACAAGGGGATCAGCGTCGACACGACCATGGGATTCACTCCGCTCGAAGGTCTGGTGATGGCGACTCGCTCGGGCTCGGTCGACCCTGGACTTATTCTGTGGCTTCAGGAACACGAAGCCATGGGGCCGCGCGAGATGGCCGCAATCCTCGAGCGCGAGTCGGGGCTGTTGGCCTTGACAGGAGCCGCAGACCTGCGGGTCGTCGAAACGGCTGCAGCGCAAGGCGACCCAGACTCCCAGCTGGGTCTTGAGGTGTATCTGCACCGACTTGTCGCGGGCATCGGTGCCATGGTGGCCACCACCAACGGCCTGGATGTGCTCGTTTTCACCGGTGGGGTCGGCGAGAACTCGGCGTTGGTCCGGCAGCGTGTCTCGGAGAGGTTGAGCCACCTGGGTGTGAAGGTCAGGGCCTATCCCGGCAACGTGGCCGCCGGGGACGTGGACATGAGCGAGTCCGAGGCCACGGTCCGCACCTTGATCATCGCCGCCCGCGAGGATCTGCAGATCGCGCGGGAGGCGCGGGAAGCGCAAGTCAACGCGCCCCCGCTCACCGGCGAGCGATAGTCCCCGCCTCAGCTGAGCAGGCTCAGCGACGCGGCGTACGCGCCCTTGCCTGAAGCTCAACACGTTCAACAAGGAGGACGGGTGGGGCCGAGGTTGGTGGTGGGCCAGGTGTGGACGGCAAGGTATCGGTTGCAGCCGAGCCACCAAACGGTGATCAGGCTCTTGCCCATGATCAAGCACCACGAGCCGAAGCGGGCGGTGACCTGCTCGCCACCCGAGCCGGCCTTCAGGGGCACCTTCGACCACATCGGCCAAGCAAGCCCAGCCGACAATGGCCTTCACGGGGCTCGTCGAGTAGAGCAACACTGTCGATCCAGCCGGCAGGTTGGGCCGGGTTCGTCCTTCCCGGCGCGGACGGCATGGCTCGATGTGATCGGCAGTAGACCTGCTCGCGCGAGAGCCCGAGCCCCTGTTGCTCTCGCCAACAGGGTCGCTCGGTGACCCAAGAGTTCATCGGCGATGTTTGGTCAGGGACCTTCGCCCCGGCCGATGCAGGACCTTATCCCTTACTACGCAGGCACGCCCTCCACAAAAGTGGGAAGAGTCGAACCGAGGAGCTCCTGATGCTGAGACAGAGACCACTCGTCTACCTTGCACTCGTTGTCGCCTTCGGAGGCCTCCTGCTCGCAGGTGTTCCTGTCGACCGCGTTTTCTCCTTCGGGTTCGTCGTGCTGATGCTGATGATGCATCTTGGCGGCCACGGGCATGGTGGACACGGGCACGGTGGACACGGGCATGGTGGGCACGGGCGCGGTGGTCATGAGGGACACGACCCGCATGAGGGGCAAGAACGAAGAGAGCCTGCCTCTGCCTCGAAAGAGGATGAGGTCGCACGGAAATGACCACACCCACGGCCACGACTGGGTTGGCTCAGAGCCAGGCGAACGCCAACACCGAGCGGCCGAATGGCGCACGTCGGGTCGGTCTTCTCGGGAGAGCTTGGCGTGGAGTCGCCGCCGTGTTCGGGACGTTGTTGGGACTGCTTCCGCACGTTTTGCACCATGCCGGGCTCATCTTCGGCGCCGCCCTCGTCACGGGCGCGGGAGGCAACCTGCTGTTCGGGGTTCTAGGGCTGCTCTTTTCCATGCCTCTGCTTCG
This sequence comes from Knoellia locipacati, assembly GCF_044791685.1. GTDB lineage: Bacteria > Actinomycetota > Actinomycetes > Actinomycetales > Dermatophilaceae > Knoellia > Knoellia locipacati_A. Next base: position 2,255,717 of record NZ_CP087730.1, on the reverse strand, counting down.
ACACCTGTACATCCGTTTCGACACATGGAAGGCGCCCGCGATTGCGCTCGCGGTTTTCGTCGGGATGTTCTCCCTTTCTGCTTTCGTCATTGGCCCCAACATCTCCGGCGACACCGTCACGGAGACCCCATCACCCGTACAGACGTCAGACCACACTGGGCATGACGGGCACTGAGGGAGCTATCGACGTCGAAGACTCACGACCTGAACCCGGGAGAAGCCAGCGGCCCAGACAATCAATCTCATGAGGCGGAAGCAATGATCAACTCGAAGATCGACATCACACCGGCGGAACGAGTCGCCCCCACCAGTGGATCCAGCGGTGACCGGTGATGGACCAGGACTATGGCTTGTGGCCGCTGGTAATCATCAACAGCGTCCTGCTCATCGCGTTCGCGGGCAGCTTCTTCCATCCCCGCAGTAAGCGGGACTGGCATGCGATGGGGGCGTACTCGGCGTTCATCGTCGCCCTGTTCACCGAGATGTACGGCCTGCCACTGACCATCTACCTACTCTCTGGGTGGCTCGGATCCCGTTTCCCCGCGTTGCAGGCGACCCATTCGGGTGGGCACCTATGGAACGACCTCATCGGATGGCAAGGCGACCCGCACGTCAGCCCCTTCCACCTAGCCAGCTACGCAGTGCTGCTGGCCGGGTTCTGGCTGATCGCCGCCGCGTGGACGCACCTGCTCCGATCCGCGCGGGAGGACCGACTCGCCACCACAGGTCCCTACGCCTGGGTACGCCACCCCCAGTACCTGGGGTTCCTGGCGATCATGGTGGGGTTCCTCCTGCAGTGGCCCACCCTCCCCACCTTGGTGATGTTCCCCGTCCTCGTCTACGTGTACTGGCGGCTGGCCCGAACCGAGGAACGTGGGGTCGCCGCCCGTTACCCCGATGAATGGCCCACCTACGCAGCCGGTGTGCACCGACTCCGGCCACGCCGCCCCTCACTGGTGCCCCCGACTCCACCGCCCGCCGGGCAAGCAGGGCCTCGCTCAATCCAGAAGGAGAACCATCATGCACATCCGTAACCGGCTCATCTTCACCATCATCCTGACCGCGGGCCTGCTGGCGCTGCCGGCTGCACCAGCGCTTGCCGTGCCATCGAACAACTTCGGCTCCCATGTGCGTGTCTGTGCGCAAACAATGGGATTCGGCGGTTCCCACAACCCGGGGATGCACCGAGGCGCTGCCGGCTGGGACGGCGAACCGTGCCAGTGATCGATGCCACCACGGGGGCCACAGACCCCAGTGCCGGCTCGCCGAGGAGGCGGGAGGCAGGCAGCCAACGACGCACAGAGACGACGACAGCCGAGCGCGAGGCGGAGACCTCCAAGGCGGCCGCCGGAAGAGACGCACTCAACCCAAAGGCGGACTTACTCGTCGCTATCGGTATCAAGAAGTCGTTCGGCCGCGGACTCTGGCCGATTCGCCGAAGCATGCCTGTGCTGCGAGGCGCTGACCTCACGTTGCACGCCGGCGAAGTGGTGGGTTTGGTCGGTGAGAATGGTTCGGGCAAGAGCACCCTGATGAAGATCCTGGTCGGTGCGCTCGCCGCCGACAGCGGGGCTGTGACCCGCGTCGGGCGGCTGGGCTACTGCCCGCAGCGACCATTGGTGTATGCGCGGCTCACCTGTGATGAGCACTTCGACTTGTTCGGCCACGCCTGCGCGCTCACCGATGAAGCCATCGTCGCTTCCCGCGACGACCTCTACGACTCGCTCGGCTTCGGTCGCTACGCAGGCACCCGAGCAGACCAACTCTCCGGCGGCACCCTGGCGAAGCTCAACCTCGGTATCGCGCTGCTCGCCGACCCGGACCTGTTGCTGCTGGATGAGCCATATGCCGGGTTTGACTGGGACACCTACCAGAAGTTCTGGACGCTGGTTGCCGAGCGGCGACAACTGGGTCGCTCGGTGCTTATCGTCAGCCACTTTGTTGTGGACGAGGACCGATTTGACCGCATCGTAGAGGTCAAGGATGGTCTCGCGGTGCCGCGATGACCACCGTGTTCGTCCGCCGGTTCATGGCCGACTACGCCCGTAACCCAATCAACCTGATCCTGCTCGTCGTCGTCCCCACCGTCTTCGTCGTCGTCGTTGCCGGCAGCATGGCTGATGCCGCCAAGCTTGTCGGTGGCGTCGGTGGCCCCGCCGTCGAAACCGCTACCGCCGGCTGGGCGGCCGCGTTCCTCGCCGGCATCGCGATGTACTTCCAGACCGCCGCGACGCGCGACACAGATCGCCGGGTCGTCATCGCAGGGCTCCCCGCGAACCGTCTGGTTGCTGCGCGGCTGATAACAGGAACGCTACTTGCGGCACTGGCCAGCGCCGCGGCTGTCGTCGCTCTCGCGGTGCGCACCGGTGTCGATCACCCAGGCCGGGCCATTGTGGGTACCTTCATGTTTGCCCTCATCTACGTCGCCATCGGTGCCGTAGTCGGCTCCATCGCTGGAAACCCGGTCAACGGCACCGTGATCGTCATGTTCGTGTGGATCATCGATGTGTTCTTCGGCCCGGCCATGGGGGCCGCGGACCGGGTCGCCACCCGCGGGCTGCCCACCCACTTCGTCACCCTGTGGATGGTCGATCTTCCCTCCCGACACGGCGGCCGCCTCGGTGACCTCGGCTGGGCGTTGGCGTGGACGGTCACGGCGGTAGCCGCCGCCTGGGTCCTGGCCGGGGCCCGCACCCGGGTCAAGAGTCCCCGCTCCCGACTCGCAGACCCAGCCGGACTGAGAGCCCAGCTTGCCGCGGCCGGGCGAGCCGCCTGGCGCGATGCACGTCGCAACCGTGTCCAATGGGTGCTGTTCGTCGTCGTCCCGGTCGTGTTCATCTTGGCCGCGGACGCCGTCACCCCGAACAAACCGATCACCTTGACCTTGCAGGAGCACGGCCACAGCCTCACCAGGGCGTTCGCCATGCCCGCCGTACACGGTGCAACGATGGCGCCCATCGCGATTGCCTCGCTTGCCGCCCTCGTCGGCCTCTTCGTGCTCCTCGACAGCCGAGACGGTGACCGCCGATCAGTCCTCGCCGGGCTACGACCGGGCACTCTCTTCGGTGCCCGGCTCGGTGTCCTCGCCCTGATGGCCCTGGCTGCCACCGTCGTTTCGCTGGCCACCACAGCGCTGGTCTTCCAACCCACCCGCTGGTTCACCTACGCTGCCGCGAACCTGCTCCTTGCGTTTACCTACGCCCTCGTCGGAGCGCTGCTCGGACCGCTGTTCGGCCGCGTCGGGGGTGTCTTCATTGCGTTCCTGCTGCCCTTCCTCGACCTCGGCATCACGCAAAGCCCGATGCTGCATGCCGAACCGACGACGTTCTCCAGGCTGCTCCCCGGGTACGGCGGATCCCGCGTCCTCCTGGACGGCGCACTCACCAGCACCTTCGACCAGGCCCAGCCATTGCTCATCGGTGTGGCCTGGCTCGTCACCCTTGGCATCGCCGTCGCCCTGATCTATCGACACGCCACCATGCCCTCACCAACCATGGTTCGCGCGGCCAGCGCGGATCTGACAATGAGTCCGCCTTCGCAACGCCCCACCTAAGGTGCGCGCTCATGACCAGATCCAAAGCACAAAGCTCGGGGTATAGCACCCCCGGACGCGACCCACCGTGGCCGTTCGGGGGGCCACTCCTCGTCTGCTGGGCGGCGCATCGTGTTCATCGCGGCAGAAGGGGACTTTGGACCCTGCCAATCGGCGCGGGCTCATGGTCGTGTGAGAGCAGTGAGGAATACAGGCGCTCGTCGCAGAGCGACAACTCCCACGCGTATCCGATCGGAGCACCACCATGAGCACCCTGGCAATTGTCCTGACAGTCATCGTCGCCGTCTTGTTCCTCCTTCTTTCGATGACGATCAAGATCGTCAAGCAGTACGAGCAGGGGGTGGTGTTCCGGCTGGGACGCGTCACGGGGGCACGCGAGCCGGGGCTCCGCACGATCATCCCGTTCGTCGAAGTGATGCATCAGGTCTCCCGGCGTATCGTGACCATGCCGATCCAGTCGCAGGGCATCATCACCCGCGACAACGTCAGCGTGGACGTCTCCGCTGTCGCATACTTCCGGGTCGTGGACACGGTCAAGTCCGTGGTCGCGATCGAGAACGTGTATGCAGCGATCGACCAGATCGCCCAGACCACGCTGCGAAAGGTGGTCGGCCAGCACACCCTCGACGAGACCCTGTCGGAGACCGATCGGATCAACCTGGACATCCGCGAGATCCTCGACGTCACCACCGTCGAGTGGGGCGTCGAGGTCACCCTGGTCGAGCTCAAGGACATCCAGCTACCCGACAGCATGAAGCGCGCCATGGCCCGGCAGGCCGAGGCCGAGCGTGAGAAGCGAGCCAAGATCATCAACGCCGAGGGCGAGTCCCTGGCCGCCGCTGCGCTCGGTGATGCCTCCGACACGATGATGGCGCACCCCCTGGCGCTGCAGCTGCGCAACCTCCAAAGCCTGGTGGAGATCGGGGTGGACAAGAACACCACCGTCGTCTTCCCGGCACCGCTGATGACCACCATCGCCGAGCTCGGCGCGTTTCTGGCCCGCGAGTCCGCGGCAGCCTCTGACTCCGAGCGACCGTCGGGTGAACACGACAAGCCGGTCATCAAGCCGGTCCCGGTTGTGGCCGCCAATGGGAAGGTCGGCGCGGGAACGAGCACGGTATGACGCGCGCAGCAGTCCGCGGGCGGTGGTCCGGCTCGCAGCGGGGCCACCGTCCCCTCAGACCCGCCAACGACAACTGGGGATATCGATGATCGTGACCCACCCGACCTCAGCTGCGGGCACCACACCCCAGGAAGGGGCTGGCCCCGACACCCGCGGGACATACAACCCTCCGACCACTGACCGGTCGTGGCCCTACGAGGCAGCGTCCCCGGCATGACGAGGCGCCCATCGGAGTTGTCGTGACCAGCCCGACGGCGCCCTCCGACCCTGACCTTGGCCTGCGTTCGTACGACGCGGTCATCTTCGACATGGATGGTGTGGTCACTGACACCGCGGCGGTACACGCCAAAGCTTGGAAGAACTTGTTCGACGAGGTGCTTCCCGAACTGGCCGTGATGCCGACGTCGAGTTTTGACGTCTCTGAGGACTACCGTCGTTACGTCGACGGCCGCACCCCGGAGGACGGCGTCCGCGCTTTCCTCGCCTCTCGAAAGCTCGAGCTGCCGGAGGGGGAGGCCGACGACCCCAGACAACGCGGGACCGTGCGGGGACTCGCGGCACGCAAGCAGCAGCTGTTCAGCGAACAGATGGCTGAGTCCGGTGCGGTGGCATTCCCGAGCTCTGTTGTGTTGTTACGGCGCCTGCGTGCCGTCGGCATCCCGACAGCCTTGGTGACCTCGAGCCGCAACAGCCAGGCGGTGCTAGAGGCAGCGGGCGTCGGCGACCTTTTCGACGTTCGGGTCGACGGCGGCGACGCGCTGCGGCTCTCGTTGCCCGGAAAACCCGATCCCGCCATGTTCCTGGAGGCGGCCCATCTCCTCGGGGTAGACCCGGCACGCTCGGTCGTGGTCGAGGACGCCGAGGACGGCGTGCGGGCCGGGGCAGTCGGCGGCTTTGGTCTCGTCGTCGGTGTCGATCGCACCGGCAATCGCGCCGAGCTGCTCGTTGCGGGAGCGCACATCGTCGTTGAAGACCTGGCCGGTCTCGAGATTGACACCGCGTTCGCCGAACCGTCCGAACACTGGTGCGCCGACGCGTCGGTGAGTTCAGACCCTTGGATACTGGCCTATGACGGGTTCGCGCCTGCAATGGAAGGCACCCGAGAAGCACTGTGCACGCTGGGCAACGGCTACTGGGCGACGCGCGGGTCCGCGCCAGGTAGCACCGCCAGCGGGGTCCACTACCCCGGGACGTACCTCGCCGGGGTCTACAACCGGCTGAGCAGCGACATCGGTGGCCGGGTGGTCGAGAACGAGCACCTGGTCAACGCCCCCGACTGGACCTGGCTCACGGTTGGCCCCCCGGGTGGACAGCCGTACGTACCAGGCTCGGCTGACATGGTCAGCTGCCACCAAGAGCTCGACCTGCGCCGCGGCGTGCTCACCCGCGTCTGTCACTACCGCGACAACGTCGGACGCACCACCCGGGTGACCTCGACGTCGCTGGTGCATTTGACGCGGCAGCATCTTGCGGTCCTGGAGACGACGGTGGAGGCAGAGGACTGGTCCGGCCCGCTGGTCATCCGTTCCGGCATCGAGGGTCGCGTCGCCAACCGCAACGTGGCCGCAGACCGGCTTCTCGCCGACCGGCACCTGGAGCCGGTCGCCGCCCTGGAGGTCGACCGCGAGACGGTGCTCCTGGACGTGGTCACCCGCCAGTCCCGGGTGCACATCGCCATGGCCTCGCGAAGCCGGGTAACACTCGGCGACGCCGGCGTCGTCGAGGTGGAACGTCGACTGCTGCACGACGACCCGGGCTACGTCGGACATGAAATCGTGCTTGAGTTGCGAGCCGGCCAACCAGTCACGATCGAAAAGGTCGTCGCGGTGGCGACCTCCCGGGACCCAGCCCTCTCCAGTCCCATTCTGTCCGCGACCGGCAGGATCGCGCGAGCGCCCACTGCCGCCGCCCTCTTGCGGACCCATGAGGCGGCCTGGGGGCGCCTGTGGGAACGGTTCGGCGTCGACATGCGGGCAGGCCAGCGACAGTCGCTGGCGCTGAACCTGAACACCTTCCACGTCTTGCAGACGATCGCTGCGGCCGGACCCGATTTGGACGCGGGTGTGCCGGCCCGTGGCCTGCACGGGGAGGGCTACCGCGGGCATGTGTTCTGGGACGAGATGTTCGTCTACCCGATGCTCACCCTGCGCCGGCCTGACCTGACGCGGGCGTTGCTGCGCTACCGCCACTTCCGCTTGGACCAGGCCCGGGCCGCCGCCTGCGAAGCCGGGTTGGACGGTGCGATGTTCCCGTGGCAGAGCGGCAGCGACGGCCGGGAAGAGACACCGCACGAGCTCTACAACCACCGCACCGAGAGCTGGATGCCGGACAACTCCCACCTTCAGCGCCACGTGGGTCTGGCGGTCGCCTATAGCGTCTGGCAGTACTACCAGGCCACCGCAGACCTGGCCTTCCTCGTCGACGTGGGGGCGGAGATCATGGTCGAAGTCACCCGCCTCTTCGCGAGCCTGGCCACGTACGACGCAGCCGAGGACCGTTTCGAGATTGCCGGGGTAATGGGGCCTGACGAGTTCCACGACGGCTATCCCGACGCACCCGGCCAGGGGATCCGCAACAACAGCTACACCAATGTCATGGTGGCCTGGCTCACCGCCCGGACCTCGGAGACACTGGACCTTCTTGCTGGCCAGGACTGCGGCCCGCTGGAGGACAGGTTGGGTTTGCGCCCCGGGGAGCGTGAACGTTGGGACCTCATGGGTCGTCGTCTGCGGGTGCCCTTCCACTCCGACGGCATCATCAGCCAGTTCGAGGGTTACGAGCAGCTCGCGGAGTTCGACTGGGACACGTACCGCGAGCGATACGGCGACATCGGGAGACTGGACCTGATTCTGGCGGCCGAGGGTGACAGCCCCAACAACTACCGGCTTTCCAAACAGGCTGATGTGCTGATGCTCTTCTACCTGTTCTCCGCCGAGGAGCTTCGCGGACTGCTTGAATCGATGGGCTACTCGCTGCCGCCGAACACGATTCCGCGCACCCTCGACTTCTACCTGGCCCGCACCAGCAATGGCTCGACCCTGAGCCGTCTGGTGCACTCCTGGGTGCTGGCGCGCAGCGACCGGCACCGGTCATGGTCGCTGTTCACCCAGGCGCTGGACAGCGACCTCGCCGACATCCAAGGCGGCACTACCCGCGAAGGCATTCACCTCGGTGCCATGGCAGGCACCGTCGACCTGATCCTGCGCTGCTACGCCGGCTTGGAGATCCGCGACGACGTACTGCGACTGCATCCGAGCCTCCCCCCGGAGCTTGGCCACACCGCCTTCCAGATGGTCTACCGCGGCCAGCCGATCAGTGTCGAGCTGAGCCGCGCGCAGGTCCGGCTACGGTTGCACCCGCATTCCGGTCAACCGATCACCGTGTGCATCGAGGACCAGACAAGCGTCCTCTCGCCGGGCGACGAGCACGTCGTAGCCCTCGCACCCGAGACGCCAGTCGGCCCCAGCCGCCACCACATAAGTCGCGTGTCGGCCGGCTTCGCACGATGACCTACCTGTCCGGCCGCGCCGCAAGCTGGGTAGCGATGTCGATGGCAAGCGGCTCCGCTGGCTGGGGGGATCCGCCACGCGACAGCGCCCGCCGTGCGGCGGTGGCGCGCTGGCGGCGGGACCTCGCGCCGCGAAGGCATCCTTCAGGTCCGGACGTCCGGATCGGAATCGAGTGGTGTTGCTGTTGCACGGCATGGCAGGAGCCGGCAACAGCTTCGGAGCTGCATTCGATCGGCTCGGCCACTCCGCCCGGGCCGTCGTGCCCGACCTGTTGGTTTCGGTGGTTCGATGCTGCCACCGGGTCCGTCAGCGGACAGGACCACCTCGATGCGCTGGACCAGATGCTGGCGGCATTGGATCTGGCCCACGGGCCCTCGTCGTCGTCGTCGGGCACCCGATGGGTGGGCCGACCGCTCTGCGTTCGCCGCGCGACACAGCGACCGCGTACGCATCGTGACGCGCTGTACCGCGACGCCGCGGAGGCAAGCGAACGGATCGCCCTCATGGGCGTTCGACGCAGCGCTGGCCGGTGACGGACCGCTGCCGAACCGGCTGTGCGCGTGGGTGGGCCGGCACCGGGCCATGACGGAACGGTTGGCAGTGGTCATCCGCCCGGACCTGCCCGTCCCAGTGGCCCGCTCAGTGATCCGCCACACCTCGGACAGCCACAGGGGCGCCCTCGACGGTCTCCTCCGTGCACCTTAGCGGGAGCCCGCACTAGGCAGACTCGCCGCGGCAGATACCCGGTCGCGCTGGTCGAAGGCAGCGCCGACCCTGTCCCGGTGCGGGGCCGCAGCACTCGCCGAAGCGGTGGTGAGTGTGCGCCACCGGATTCGCGAAAAGGCGATTCACCTTCTTTCCCTGACCGAAGGCGACTGGTGTGCGGCTCTGCTCGTCGACCATCTCGACGCGACGCCGCCCCGGGGTCTGAAGGCCAACAGGGCTCGAGTCCGCCAACGAGCGTTCAAGGTCCTAACAAGCCCGATGTCATAGAGAGCGCCGCGACCACCGCGGAATTGCGGAATACTCAAGACATGGTGCAAACCCGCTGCTATCGCAACGGGGACTTGACCGACGAGGGCTTCGCCTTAGAGGACGTATCCGAGCACCTCGACGACGCGTCAGCGATGGTGTGGGTCGATCTTTGCGCCCCCGACGTGGCGGATCTGCAGCTCGTCGCCGACGAGCTCGGGCTGCATGCCCTCGCAGTGGAGGACGCCACCAGCGGTCGCCAACGGCCGAAGTTCAACCGCTTCACCGGGCACGACTTCCTCACCGTGTATGCCGTGCAGCTGGACGTCCAAACCGGTGCACTGGTCACCGGCGAGATCGCCGCCTTCATCACCGCCCAGGCACTGGTCACGGTCCGAAAGGACAACGACTTCCCCATCGAGGGATTGCTCGACAGGTGGGACGACAACACCGACCTCGCCAAATACGGGGTCGGGTCACTCGTGCACGGACTGCTCGACTACGTCGTCGACGGACACTTCGATGCCGTCCAGGCCCTCGACGATCAGATCGAGGAGCTCGAGGACCTGCTATTCGACGACCGCCCGCACGACAAAGACGTCCAACGCCGAAGCTTTGAGCTGCGCAAGAGCCTTGTCCACCTCCGCCGAGTCGTGCTGCCGATGCGAGAGGTGCTAAACACGCTCATGCGTCGCGACGTCGGCCTTGTCCCCAACGACATGACGCCCCACTTCCAAGACGTCTATGACCACGTCCTACGCGCCACCGAGTGGACCGAGAGCCTGCGCGACCTGGTCGCCACCATCGTGGAAACGAACCTGACGATCCAAGGAAACCGGCTCAACATCATCACCAAGAAGGTGACTAGCTGGGCAGCGATCATCGCCGTACCCACTGCCATCACCGGCTTCTACGGCCAGAACCTGCCGTACCCCGGCTTTAGCAACGACTCGGGGTTCATCACCTCATCTGCTCTCATCGTGACGCTGTCAGGGGGCCTTTACATGGCGTTCAGGCGCAAGCAGTGGCTCTGAGGGAAGTCGAGCAGCCCGCGTCCAACCGAAGTGGCCGCACTTCTACCGGCTTGCGGAAGCACTGGGCTCCCACCGCCAAACGGCACCGAGCATGACAACCTCGGAGCTGACCCAAGACCTCAGCGGATGGACCTACTGACAGGTTCCCCCGAGCACCTTCACTGGCAGTGCCCAGCGGTTACCTCGTGCTAGACCAGAAATCACTCTCAGGTTGCCCGGGGCGGGCGCCGGATGAATGCCCGGCCAAGTCGGGACCAAAGGCTCTGCTCCACGCCGAGGCCGGTTGAGAGCCTAGGTCACGTGGCGGAAACTATCCCGCTGAACGACCCATGGAGGCACTAATGAACAGCAGCCGATATCCCCTATATGCCCTAGCGATCCTGGTGGGAGGTGCGATTGGGCTGTGGGCCGGGATCTCTCCCTTCCTTCTGATCCTTCTGGTGCTGTGTCCTCTGATGATGTTCTTCATGATGCGCGGCGGCATGCACGGTGACGCGCACAGCGGCCACGGGGAGTCCGGTGCCCCCGATGACCCGAAGCAGGGTTCACAGCCCACTCGCTCCGCAGACCTCGATGGGTCGCACGAACGTATCGACCGGCCCTAGCTCGGATGCATATCCCTCGCCTTCACGTTGGTGCTCTCGGCTTCCAACACGGCGACCCATGACCCGCGTTCGATGCCGCGACCGGCGATCGAGAACCCCCTTACGTTTCGGAGATGAGTACTGATGTCCACACCGCTGCATGACGCCACGCTGATCGCTGTTTTGGAGCTTGATGGGCTTCATTGGGCAACCCAGAAGAGCGCGGTGGAGGCCGAACTCGGCCGTCGGCCCGGAGTAGTAGCGGTGGCGGCAAACCCGGTTGCTCAGACTGCGACGGTGACCTATGACCCCGCCACCACGAACGTCGCCGAACTCGCAGGGTGGATCAGGGACTGTGGTTACCACTGCCGCGGCGAATCGATCCCGGACCATGTTTGCGCACCCGCGGTCGCAGGAGGCGACCCAACACCAGGTTCCACGCCAACGCCCGCACACGAGGGTCATGTCGGGCACGACATGGACGCCGTGGCGCCCATGTCGCCATCGACGGAACGCACCGCAAGCCCTGCCGAAGTGATGGGCCACGGCGGTCATGGTGAGATGTCGATGGCCGCGATGGTTCGTGACATGAGGAACCGCTTTCTGGTCGCGGTGATCTTCGGGGTCGTGATCACGCTGTGGTCGATGATCGGGCGCGAGGTGCTCAACTTCTCCGTCCCAGCGCCGTTCGGCCTGCGTGACGATGTGTTCCAGCTGGTCTTAAGCCTGCCGGTGATCTCTTATTCCGCGCAGGTGTTCTTCGCCGGTGCGTTCCGGGCGCTGCGGGCCCGGACGTTGGACATGATGGTGCTGGTCGCGGCGGCCGTGGGAGCCGGATGGGTGTACTCGGTCGGAGTCACCCTCACCGGCGGCGGTGACGTGTTCTACGAGGCCGCGACCATCTTGACGGCCTTCGTCCTGCTAGGTCACTACTTCGAGATGCGCGCTCGGGGTGGAGCCAACGAGGCCGTCCGTGCACTGCTGAAGCTGGCGCCGCCTGTCGCGGTCGTGGTCCGGGACGATGAGGCGGTGGAGATCCCGACCGACCAGGTCGTGGTGGGTGATCTGCTGCTGGTGCGTCCGGGTTCGAAGATCGCCTCCGACGGGGTGGTCGAGGACGGCGAGAGCGATGTCGATGAGTCGACGGTGACCGGTGAGAGCCTCCCGGTACACAAGGCTCGCGGCGACGAGGTCGTCGGGGCCACCATCAACACCACCGGGACACTGCGGGTGCGTGCTACCAAGGTCGGCGCCGACACAGCCCTGGCCCAAATCGTGAAACTCGTGCAAGAGGCGCAGAACTCCAAGGCACCCGGGCAGCGGCTCGCCGACAGGGCCGCGTTCTGGCTCGTGTTCGTGGCGTTGGTCGGTGGGGTCGGCACGTTCGTGGTGTGGCTCCTGGTTGGCCGCCCGGTCGACGAGGCGCTGCTGTTCGCGATCACCGTGGTGGTGGTGACCTGCCCGGACGCGCTCGGGTTGGCCACCCCGACCGCGATCATGGTGGGCACCGGTCTCGGCGCGGGTCGTGGGGTGCTGTTCAAGAACGCCACGGCGATCGAGACGTCGAAGAAGATCGACGTGGTGGTGATGGACAAGACCGGCACGCTGACCCTTGGTGCGCCGGACGTGACCGACCTGATCATCGAAGGGATGGGAGAGACCGACGCCCTGGCTCTGATGGCAGCCGTGGAGCGCGAATCCGAGCATCCTCTCGCCGCGGCGATCGTCCGTCACGCAGAGACCGCCGATGCACCGCGCTTGACTGCTGAAGACTTTTCAAACGTGCCAGGAAAGGGTGCGATCGCGACGGTTGAGGGCCGCCGGGTCGTGGTGGGAACCCTGCGCCTGATGCAGGCCGAATCTATCGACCTCGGAACCCTCGGGACCCGACAGGAGGAGCTCGCCGCCGGCGGCAAGACCGCTGTGCTCGCTGCGGTCGACGGTCGCGCCGTGGCCGTGATTGGCCTTGCGGACGCGGTGCGCCCTACTTCGGCCGCAGCGGTGGCCGAGCTACACGAGATGGGCGTGGAGGTGGTCATGCTCACCGGTGACAACACCGCGACCGCCCAACGCATCGCCGCACAGTTGGGCGTCACCACCGTCATCGCCGAAGTGCTGCCCGTGGACAAGGCAGCCAAGGTCCAGGAACTCGCCGCTGCCGGTCATCGGGTGGCGATGGTCGGCGACGGTGTCAACGACGCTCCGGCCCTGGCGCAGGCCGACCTCGGGATCGCGATCGGTGCCGGCACCGACGTCGCGGTTGAGACCGCCGACGTCGTCCTGATGCGCTCAGACCCCCTCGACGTCGCCGTGGCACTGCGCATCGGCCGCGGCACCGTACGGAAGATGAAGCAGAACCTGTTCTGGGCCGTCGGCTACAACGCCATCGCCCTGCCCATCGCCGCAGGCGTTTTCGAGCCCACCTTCGGACTCGTCCTGCGCCCAGAAATCGCGGCGATCACGATGGCGGGATCCAGCTTCCTGGTCGCGGTGAACGCGCTGACCCTCAAGCGTCTCAAACTGCCAAAGCCCTCGCAGTCACGCAAGCCCCCGGGGCCATTGACCCCGCCCAACTCGGCAACACACGCGCCGGCTGTGTCGGTGGGCGCCGGCGGACCAACCGAGAAGCATTGACCAGGCGTCCTGGCCCCTGAGGTCAAGCCCGCCCCAGCCGTTGACCTACGAGAAGGAACCGAACATGTGCCTTTCTGCGACCGCGAGCTCTACCGCCGAGACGGTTCTGAGCGTGGTGGGCGTGCTCACGGTGCGAATGTCCCAGGGTAAGCGCGAAGATCTGACTCCAAACCCCACCGGGGGCACGAGCGTGCGTGATCGCGCCATCTCGGGCACGGCCCATGTCTAGGACGCGACCCGCAGCCTCACCACTGCCGAAACCGTTGGTGAGGCCTAACGGTCGCTGGACCGCTCTGGCCGGACTTACTCTGGTCACCTTCGTGCTGCTGCTGGACGACACTGCCGTAGCCGTCGCGCTGCCAGCGATTCAACGTCAGCTCGGGATGGGTCTCAACGGACTCGAGTGGGTGGTCAACGCCTACACGCTGACCATCGCCGCGTTCACCCTGCTTGCCGGACGGCTGGGTGACCGCGACGGTCGGCGCAGGATATTCCTCACGGGCCTCGCGATCTTCACGTTGGCATCCCTCGGAGCGGGCATGGCCCCCACCGGCGAACTGTTGATCGCCGCCCGCTCGGTCCAAGGCCTCGGCGCCGCGCTGATCGCTCCGACGTCGCTGGCGATCATCGCAGACACATTCCCACGCAACCAGCGCGGCGTGGCCATCGGGATCTGGGCCGGGGTCTCGGCCAGTGCGCTCGGACTCGGCCCGCTCTTCGGTGCCATCATCAACGACAGCCTTGGTTGGCGCTGGATCTTCCTGCTGAACGTTCCCGTAGGCGTGTGTATCTGGCTAGTTGCTCGCAGCGTTCTCAGCGAGTCTCACGTGCCCCAAGCGCCGCGACATCTGGACGCGGCGGGTGCAGCCATCTCCGGCTCCGGCTTCCTTGCCCTGCTGCTTGGGCTCTCGCAGGGCAACGTGGCCGGGTGGGTCTCTCCGCGGGTTATCATCCTCTTCGCTACTGCCGCCCTGTGCTTCACAGTGTTTGCCTGGCACGAGAACCGCGCGACCGAACCCCTGCTGGACCTCTCTCGCTTCAAGGACCGGGCCTTCGCCGGGGCAAACATCCAGATCCTGCTGGCAACCTCGGTGATGTGCAGCCTCTTCTTCTTCCTGTCCCTATACCTCCAGGTCGTGCTCGGCTACTCGGCACTCGCCGCAGGGGTCGGTCTGCTGCCTCTGACTGTGACCATCGTGGCGGTCGGTCCGCTCGCCGGCCGGCTGGCCGACCGGATCGGGCCGCGCCTGCCTGTCACGGTGGGGATGCTCCTGCTCGCTGCGGCGCTATTCGGCTTGTCGAGGCTGAGTGTGGACTCGAACCTCGGCGGGTTGATGCCCTGGTTCGCGCTGGCGGGTCTGGCCATCGGACTCGTCACCTCCCCGACGACCGCCGCCGCCATGGGGTCCACCGACGCGGCTGATAACGGCACGACCGCCGCCGTGTTCAGCACCTTCCAAACCACCGGCCTGACCCTCGGCATCGCGATCATGGGAGCGATCTTGGCGTCAGTCGGTACAGGCGCAACCTTCACCCGCAACCTCGATGCCCAGCATCACGCGGAGTTCGTCCAGGGCTTCTCCACAGCCCTCACCGTCAACGCCGCGATCGCCCTGTTCGCCGCCGTCCTCGCCGCACTCACCCTGCGCCCACACCCGATCGGCATCGAATCGCCCACCGCCGCGGCCAGCGGCGAACACGATCAACGATGAGCGACCGCGCCGCGGCAAACTTGCTCGCCAACCCGGTCGGCCAACCCAGGTATGAACGGGCGAAGCAGACGGCTCCCGCCCCGGTCGGTGGCCGGGCTCGAAGGGACCAAAGCCTCTGGTATCCGAGGCACGGTTGCTGACAGTGTCGGCGGCATGGAACGCGACAAGGACGTGTGCAGCCCTTGCCTCGTGCAACTCTCTTCACCGCACGAGCGGCGGCTGGCACTTCAGGAAGCCATTCTCGCGGAGTCCGAGCCGCTGATCACGGTGACGCACCTGCTTCGTTTGTGTCGGGACGAGCATCGGGTGCTGTGGGAAGGCCGGCACGAACCGGAGAGCCGCCGGTCTGTGGTCAACGTCATCGACGCTATCGACGCTATCGACGATCTTATCTCCAGGGAGGGGTGCTCGACGCTGCTGATGTTTCGGTCCGGCGTGCTCTCTCCGAAGCACTGGGGCTGCTTCCCGATGTCCCCGTCGTGCTGGTGGCCCACGGCCTGGCAGAACTCGTCGACGACCGGTTCGGGCACACCTTTCCTGAGTCCTTCCGACGGCGCAGTCCGTATCAACCAGGAGTGGGCGACCCCATCCCGCTGGACAATCCCGACCTTCGGAGAGTGACCGCGATGCGGTCCACCTCACCGCCCTGGCGGCTAGCGAACCGGCTGGACGAGACGCGGCGTGTGCGACTGGCCGGCGAATGGGCGGTTCAGTTCCGCGTCGTGTTCGACTACAGCATTGCCGACAACCTCGACACCCTGATGACCCACGACGCTGTGATCGCTACCTGCCATCCCAATCGCAGCATCCTAGAGCTGGACCTCGCCCAGGTCAGCGACGGGCGGACGTTCCCCATCGGTCCGATCAACGCTGCGCGACAGCGCGTCGAAGTCAACCAGCTCATCAGCCAGGCAACCGGCGCTGGTGCCTCCATCATTGTCTTGCCCGAGTTGTGCCTCACCGAGGAGATCGCTCTGGAGCTGCAGGAATGGGTACGCCGACCGGACGGTCCCGGCCTCCTGATCGCTGGCAGCTTCCACCACGAAGATCCACACGACCAGGAACCGGGACAACCCCGCCGTCGCAACACCGCAATCGCCTGGATGCGCGGACACGAGCAGCCGCTGCTGCACGACAAGCACTCTCGCGGAAATCGGCCGATCCTCGAGGACATTCAGCCCGAGGGATGGCCGGAGTTACCGGGTCTACGTCAG
The DNA here is from genome assembly GCF_044791685.1 of Knoellia locipacati. Classification (GTDB taxonomy): domain Bacteria; phylum Actinomycetota; class Actinomycetes; order Actinomycetales; family Dermatophilaceae; genus Knoellia; species Knoellia locipacati_A. Next base: position 2,239,382 of record NZ_CP087730.1, on the reverse strand, counting down.
CGCCCAGGGGTGGCACCTCGTGATCGCGATCTGCCGGGATCTGCTGAACCCCTGGCGGTGAACGCTCTGGCGGAGGCGGGGGCGAACTTGGTTCTCGTCCCGGCCATGAGTGAGACGCTCATGGCCTTTGGTGGGCCAGTTGCCCACCTGGTGGGCGCGGGCCAGGCCTTCGTCGCTGTTGCAAACAACCCCGGCGACTGGACGGTCGACGAGAACATCTCGTCGGTGCGTCGTCCCGCCCGCGCATTGTTCGGACATCCGGGCCTGGGCCAGCAGACTCGATTTGTGCAACCGGGAAACCCCGAACCCGGGGTGGCCCTGATGCGTGCCGATTCCGCTCACATCACGTGGGTGCCCGGCGCGTCCACTCCGGAGCAAGGGGATCAAGGTCTCCAGGGACAGCGCGATGTGCGAACACGCCCGGAATGGGTGACCCGGTTGATGGCGGAGGCCCGAGACGCCCGCACGATCGACTACGGGCCCGAACGCGTCTCCCTGAGACAAGCGGCAGTGCTCGTTCTCCTCACCGAAGGGTCTCAAGGACCAGAAGTTCTATTGACTGAACGAAGCAGCGATCTGACCGACTACCCGGGCCATGTCGTGTTCCCAGGCGGCGTCGCCGAACCCGGGGATCGGGGCCCAGTCGCAACGGCGCTGCGAGAGGCCACGGAGGAGGTGGGCTTGGACATCAACCTCGTCACAGTCGTCGACTGCCTTCCGCCGCTGGCGCTGCCGGACACCGGCTTCATCGTCTACCCGGTCTTGGCCTGGGCTAAGCAAGCGGCATCCCCTTCTGCGGTGAACTACACAGAGGTCGCGGCCCGCTTCGACATACCGCTGTGCCAGTTCGCCGACCGACATCGCCGCACCCCTGCGGTGGATGGCGATGCACACGGGTCAGCTGAAGCGCCCCAACTTGGAGCTGTCACGAGTGCGGTTATCGACATGGTGCTCGCCCGATTCCTTCGCGGCGAGCCCAGTCGAGGACCCGCACCCATCAACAACCACCCCGTCACCATGCGAACGGCTCCGCCCGTACCCTGGGACACGCCCGGTGTCAGCAGACCCAAGGTGGATCAGTCGTCCGCGGCCAAAGCAAACAGCGAAGTTCTTGCGCCGCGATGACGTCGATTGCGGCCTGGCTCCTCACGATCTGCGGCATCAGCCTCGTGGGCATCGGTGGATTCTTCGTTCTGGCCCGGCCGGCACTGCTGCCCGAGGACGCCCGGTTCATGAACTCCACCAGAAGGGAAATCTCCGATGCCGTCCCCGGTCTCGGCCGTTGGCTACGTCGCGTGTTCTGGGTGCTGGGCGGGTACGTCGCCGCGACAGGGTTCCTGGTCTTGTACGTCGCCAACACCGGACTGCGCGCAGGCAGCGCCGGCGCTCTGGCCATCTTGGCACTGTCGGGAGTGGCCTCGCTCGCGTGGATGACCACGGTCAACTTCCTGATCCGCTCGGACTTCAAGTGGGCGCTGCTGTGCCTCGATCTGGTTTGGGCACTGGGCCTACTGCTAGCCGCGGCCGCTCTCTGACCCGCAGCCGCGGCAGAACGATGGTGCAGCGCCTACTTCCCCGGTCTAACCCGGGGTCGATCAAGCGGTGGCTGACCAAGATGGCGGGCTGCCACGGGTGGTTCGCCTCGAGCCCGCGTCGAGCAGCCAGCCGACGGTCTGCGTCGCGGACCGGGTCCGTGGCTGCGCGCTGGCTGTCGCAAGTAGCCAGGCGGTGGCCTGTGGACGACGAGAGCGGTATTCCGGACCTGGGGATAACAACACTGGGCTGATCGCGAACGTCCGCCGGCAATGAGCCAGCGGTCGGAACGCGTCAGAGTCGGACGTGTCGCACTAGTGCATTTACCGTGTGAGGTGGTCAAAGTGGCGCGATCCATCCTGAAGGTGGCAGCGTTCATGCCGGCCGTGGGCGCGAACACCCTGCTGACCGTGACCTTCGCTCCACTTCTGCCGCCGTTGGCAGGGTGGATCCTGTTGTCGGCGGGCTTGTGGCCATAGCCGCTCTGGTCTGCGGACTGGGCAAGGACCTCGCCATCCGGATGTTGTTTCGGGGCGGGCGCCTCACGGCACCCGAGGAGTGGCTCTTTGCCCCTGCCGAGACTGCTGTGTCAGCGGGGCAGCTACCTGCGAATATGGCGCGGCGGTCATCGCCCACGCAGCAGGGACCGTTCGCGCCGCAGTTGTCCGCTGTGGCGCGGCCCTGAGTTCCGGACGTTGCCGTGACAACTCGTCAGGATCGTCGCCCTAGGCATGGCTCGGTGGTTTGCCTGGTCCCGTTGACAAGGCTGGCGTGGCGATTGCGGTTCATCGTCGGCGGCATCGCGCCCGTACAGAGCCATATCAAGCGCAGGCCCGCGGGGATCGTCGCGGGCGCCGGCGCCGGCCTTGTGGTCACCCTCAGCTACGTCACCCCGATGCTCGCAGTGCCTGGGCTACGGCGGTCTCCGAGGCTGGGGACCGAGAGGTGGATCGTGCCGGTCTCGGTGAGCCGTTCGCCGCCTACCTGCGCCGGTGCTCGAGGTCACCAGAGACCGCGGAGCGGGTCCACCGCCTGATTGGTTGCCGACCTGCGCCGCGCCGGACTCTTCCCGCGGTCTCCGTATGATCCCGTGCTCGACCTGACCCCACGCCCATCCACCCTGAGCGTACCCACTGTAGACCGCTCAAGACCGCTCAAGGGATCGTCCTTAGCCTCAGTGGTACGACCCTGCAGAGGTCGTACCCATTCGCCTCCGGCGCTCAGCTTGTGCTCCTGCTGGCGGCACAACGAGAGCGCCTGCTCGAGATGAAGGACGAGGCAGGCCAGCGCCTCCTGTGCGGCATGGAGGAATCGCCTGACCCTGCTCACCGTCGCCGCGGCCTCGGCCGCATCGACCGAAGGGGTCACCGGATTTCTCGTGCCCACCATGGCCCATATCTCGTGTGGTGAGTCAGTGCTGGGCTCACCAGCGGCGGCAGGGGTATGCCGGGCGTGAGCCTCATGGTTGTCGGCCACTGCGGCGTCGTTGAAGGGCAGTTTCTGAGCCCTGACAGCCGTGCTGTGCGGCTTGACGGCTGTGGAGGTCTGAGTGAGCCGCGCGGGCGGGCGGTGGCTCGTTCCTCGGCTCGCAGCGATGGTTGGGCACTGACCGGCCTGAGCAGTGGCAGCCGCAGGCGCGAACCCAGCCCGCCACTTCCGCCACCGCTGTGACCGCTGGGTCGTAGGTCACACGGTGGCGGTCTGGTTCGCCGCGTTTGCCTGGACGGCCTCTACCCCCGTCGACGACTCAGCGTGGACTTGATGGCGTGGGCCGATGTGGCCCGGCGCAGGCCTGACAGCTGCAAGACGGTCCTCTGACTCATGACAACGCATCACCGTGGCCGGCTCGAAAATCAATGTCAGGCATAGGAAACATTTCACCCACCTGGGGTATTCCGCTCAATCTCGATGCCCGGGCATGGGCAACATCATCGCGGCCATCATGGCCACGCCCAGGAGCGCGTAGGCGATGGCACCCGCACCCCACACACCGGTTCCGACGAACGCAGACACGATGAACAGCATCAGAGTGGAGCAGGCCAGCAACATTTGAGCGTGGTCCTCACCATGACTGTGGGACTCGCCTGCCGGCTGGCCGTCAGGCTCGTCGGTCAGATAGTCGGATGTCGGCTTCACCGTGGGTGTGTCGTCGTGCCAATCGACTCGATGGCGGTCGCCGTCTGGCGCAGTGCTCCCTCGTCCTTTCGGCAATGCCGGAACGTGGCCCAGCATCTTGTACAGCGGGCAATGACCGGTCGCACCGGTGACGACCAGGTCGAACCCGGCGAGGCCAACCAGGACCTTGAGGATCGATGCTGTGACGGAGCTTGCGTCCTGTAGGAGCCATACTCCTGCGACTACGGCTGTTGCGCCGAGAACCACTCTTGCGATGCGTTCGGTGGGGGTGATGTTCACGGACGGTCTGTCGATGCCCATGTCTTCCCTCCTTTCTTCCATCTCCACCGTGGTCCACTCAAGTAGAGGTAGCAGCGGGTCCGTCGTGAAGGTTTGCTGAAGGGCTTTACGGGTGGTGCTCGGTGTGCTGCTCTGTTGGCCCAGGGCTCGGCGCATCGGTCGTGGCGCTGTCGGCGCTGATGGCTGGCCTACGGCGAGAGCCGAGAGGAGGAACATGGCTGTCCAGGAACGCGGTGCCTGCGATCAGACCGACGTGGTGCAGGACGTGAGGTACGAGCCCCAGAACAGCACCGACGACAGTGCCAGTGGTGTCCCGGACGGCTGCCAGGCGGCTGGGCTGCTGGTCAGGCACGGTAAGACAGGGTCGTCATCATGCCGGCCTCGGCGTGGTAGATGTTGTGACAGTGCGTCGCCCACTGCCCGGGGTTGACAGCGTCGAGGTCGACCTCGACGGACTCCATGGGGCGAACGATCACGGTGTCCTTGCGTGCTTCTGTCTTGCGGAGTCCGAAGGTGTGGCCGTGCACGTGCATGGGGTGAAACATCATCGACATGTTTCGCAGCCGCAGCCTGACCCGCTCCCCTTGACGGATCTCGAGCGGGTCTGCCTCGTCGAAGGTCTTGCCGTTGATGGTCCACCGGTAGTTCGTCATCGACCCACCCAAGACCAAGTCGTGAGTGCGATCGACTTCTTGTGCGCGCAGGGCCACTTCAGGGGTGGCTCGGAGCTGAGTGCCGAGAGCGACCTGCTTGCGCAGTTCGGCGGGTGTCACTCCGGGAGCAGGAACGTCACCGCCCGCTGTGCGAACCAAGGCCATGCCTTGGCCCGATTTCCCCTCGGCGGACGCGACCAGCGGAAACGTCCCATCGCCCAAGGTAACGACAAGGTCAAAGCGCTCCCCCATCCCAATCAGCAATGCATCCGTATCGGTCGGGACCACGGGGAAGCCGTCGCTGTGCGTGACCGTCAGGCGGTGGCCACCAAGCGCGACGCGGAAGGCAGTGTCCGATGCCGCGTTGATCATGCGAATGCGCACTCGCTGGCCGGGCTTCGCACTCAAGGTGACAGGAGACGAGGGCACCCGTCCGTTGATGAGGTAGTGGGGGTAGGTCACATCACCGGCACCGCCAAGGAGCGGTGATTGCATGTCCCCGCCCATGCCACCCATTGGCATCCCGCCCATGGAGCCGTGGTCCATGCCTCCCGCGCCCGCGCCCCTCCGCAGCGAGGCGAGCACGCCATCGGGCGTCTGGCCAGTGCCGTCGACCCAGTCGTCGAGGACGACGATCCATTCCGCGTCATAGGCGCCGGGCTCGGCCGGATCGTCGACCACAAGAACGCCGTACAACCCGCGGTCCAGCTGCACCCCCGAGTGCGGGTGATAGAAGTAAGTGCCCGGGTCAGGAACGGTGAAGTCATAGGTGAACTGGCTGCTTGTCCCTATGGGGGACTGGGTCATCCCCGGTACGCCATCCATGTCGTTACGCAGCGCCACTCCATGCCAGTGCACGCTGGTTGATTCGGGAAGCGCGTTATCGACGATCACCACCACGCGGTCACCCGCTGTGGCGCGCAGCAACGGGCCGGGAACGCTGTCGCCATAGGCCCAACTGCGGACCATGGGACCGCCCAGATCCAAGGTCGCTGGGCGCGGGACCAAGCGCGTGGTGACGGTGCGTTGCCCGGCCACCCGTCGTGCCCGCTCGGCCATCTCGACGGCCTGGGATGAGGACGTGACCGCAGTACCGGTGGAGGTGCTGCACGCTGCCATTCCCCCGACGGTCAACAGCCCGCCAGCGGAGCCGAGCAGGACGGTACGTCTGCTGATGGTGGGCATGCTGCGCGTCTCCTCAGGGGGGGTGGGGTGCTTGGTCGGCCGGTGGGTCTCAATGTGCCGAGCGCAGCACGACCTGGCGAGCGTGGTATTCGTCGGTGTCGATCTCGCCGCGGGCGAACCGCTGGTCAAGGATTCGACGGGCGTCGTCGTTCCCGTCCCGGGTCTGCTTCGGATCGCTGCGCGTACCCCTGAACAGGGCCACGACAGCTACAACCACCAGCGCCCAGAAGGCGATGGCCGTCAGGCTCATCAACAGCCACCCCGTCCAACCCATACCGTCGTTCCACATCATTGTCTTCAGCTCCTTCGTGTCGATGCCCCCACTGTCGAACGGCGACCCGGTTCGCGCGGCTGCGGTTGTGTGAAGGTTCGCTGAAGATGCGCTCGCGCCGAGGCGTCCCGTCGGGTCGCGGCGATCGCGTCCTGCACGATGGGCTGATGGTCCACGACACGGCAGCCGGGCAACCGACCCTTCCAGCACCGTTCCGTGGCGTCCGGGCGCTGGTCGTTGAGGATGACGTACCCATGGCGACCATCATCGGCAACTACTTGGAACGCGAGGGTTACGAGGTCCGCCTGAGCCATGACGGCGTGGCCGCCGTGCAGGCGGCTCGCGCGGTCGACCCCGACGTGGTGGTGCTCGACCTGGGCCTGCCGGGTCAGGACGGGATCGAGGTGTGCCGACAGCTGCGCACCTTCTCCGACGCCTACGTGGTCATGCTGACCGCGAGGGCAGACGAGCTCGACACCCTGATCGGGCTGTCGGTCGGCGCGGACGACTACATGACAAAGCCCTTCAGCCCGCGCGAGCTCGTGGCACGACTTCGAGCGATGCAGCGCCGGCCCCGCCCGATGGACGGCGCAGATGACGGCCCGACCTTTCGAAGGTTCGGGACACTGGCCATCGACCCCATCGGCCGGGATGTGTGGCTCGACGATGAGCCGGTGCCCCTGACGCGAACGGAGTTCGACGTGCTGGCCGTCCTGTCAGCCCGACCGCGGATGGCCTTCAGCCGACGCCAGCTCATCGATCTGGTGTGGGGAGAGACGTGGGTGGGTGACGAGCATCTGGTTGATGTTCACATCGGGCATCTGCGGCGCAAGCTCGGCGACGACGCGGGCGCAGCCCGGTTCATTCGGACGGTGCGTGGCATTGGCTACCGGATGGGGACGGGCGAGTGACGCGGCCTCAGATGGAGGCACGGGGGTTGGGGGGTGCCGGCTTGGCGCCGCGCTTGCTCATCGCTCAGACGCTCGTGCTGGTCGCGGGTGCTGTGACCGCGTGGCTGGTTGCTTCTGTCGTCGGGCCGAGCATCTTTCATGACCACCTGCGCCAGGCCGGAGTCGGTCACTCCCTCAGCGAGGCTGCCCATGTGGAGGAGGCGTTCGGGTCTGCCCTGCTCATCGCGCTGGGTGTGGCGTTGACGGCGTCGGTGCTGCTCGCTCTTGGGGTGACTGTGTTCTTCACTCGGCGCGTGCAGCGCTCGACCGCTGCCGTCGCACACTCTGCCTCCAAGATCGCCAGTGGGCACTACCAGTCACAGGTCCCCAGCCCTGGTCTGGGCGCTGAGTTCGACCAACTCGCCACCACCATCAACGATCTCGCCCAGCGCCTCGGCGACGTGGAAACCACCCGCCGCCGCCTGCTGGCCGACCTTGCGCACGAGATGCGGACACCGCTGGGCAGCATCGTGGCGCACCTGGAGGCGATCGAGGACGGCCTTCGCAGTCTTGACGACGAGACCCTGGAGGTGTTGCACGGCAACACGGCACGCCTGCAGCGCCTCGCCGACGACATCTCTGCCGTGGCCCGTGCGGAGGAAGGTGGGCTCGACCTCCGACCGCTACCCACGGATACGAACACGCTGGTTGAGTCGGCTACGGCGGCTGCACACAACGCGTACGACGCGAAGCAGGTGGCCCTCGAAGTGGACACCCGGCCAACGAGTTCCGTCCTGGCCGACCCGGACCGCATGGCTCAGGTGCTCGCCAACTTGCTCGACAACGCGCTGCAGCACACCCCGTCCGGCGGCCGCGTTCGAGTCTTCGTGCGCAAGCCCGACCCCGACTGGGTCGAGATCACCGTGACCGACAACGGCGAAGGCATCGACGCCCAACATCTGGTCCACGTCTTCGAGCGGTTCTACCGCGCCGACCCGGCCCGCAGCCGCGTGCGTGGCGGCAGCGGCATCGGCTTGACCATCAGCAAGGCGCTCGTCGAAGCCCACGGCGGAGGCCTGTCCGCATCGAGCCCCGGCCCCGGTGGCGGAGCCGCCTTCACCATCCGACTTCCCTCAACCGGGCGTAGCCCTCGCTGACCGCCCCGGCACGCGTCTGCGTGGGCGTCGAAACTTCATAGGACCTCCGACGAACACCTCGGCTGCGCTGAGCAGGCTGATGGCTACGCCTCCACGGCGGAGGAGCCACGAGACCAAAGTCCGCTCCGCGCCGATCTCATGTCTCTCATCAGGTCGGAGCACCACTGGGGTGAGATCTGCACACGTGTGACCTGCTCCGCCGACGTTGAACCAATGACGGGCTGCAGTGGCTAGGCCATCGACCGTGACGCAACAGCGCAGCTCCGACCCGGGGTACATCTCGGAATATTACCCCTGGAGGGTATGTTGGATCTGTTGACATGGAGGAGGAGTTGATGGGCGAGAGAAGTCCCACCAGGGTCGTGCCGGGCTACATCGACAGCAAGGATGACCAGTTGCGGCGGCTGCGGCGGATCGAGGGTCAAGTCCGCGGCCTGCAGAAGATGGTGGAGTCCGATACCTACTGCATCGACATCCTCACGCAGGTCTCCGCCGCCACCAAAGCGCTTGAAGCAGTGGCCCTCGGCCTACTGGACGACCACCTTCGCCATTGCATATCCCTCGCAGCGGACGGGACCACGGCCGGCCTCGACCGTCAGATCGACGAGGCCTCTGCCGCGATAGCCCGACTTGTTCGTTCCTAGCCAACACCTCAAGAAAGCGAAACCCGATGTCGCAAAACGCTCCTGAAATGTCTCTGCCGCTGGCGCAGTCGAACGGCTGCGCTTGCTGCGCCGGGACGTCGTCCGCACCCGACAACGCATTCCCAAGCAAGGAGACCGCCACGAATACCCATACCTTTCCCGTCACCGGCATGACCTGCGGCCATTGCGTCTCTGCGGTCACCACCGAGCTGAAGGACCTCCCCGGCGTCACCGAGGTCGACGTCGACCTCGTCGCCGGTGGCTCCTCCAGCGTGACGGTGGCCACCACGGCACCCCTCACGGACGACCAGGTCGCTGCGGCCCTCGACGAGGCCGGCGGCTACCACCTCGCCCGCCCGTAACGAAACACCAGCCCAGCCCGCCGGGAAAGGACAGCACCATGAGCACGGACGTGGACGACGTTCAGCAGCACGACCTGGTGGTCGAGCTCGTGATCGGCGGCATGACCTGTGCCTCATGCGCGGCTCACTCCCACTCGCTAGGGCCGTAGAAACGGGCACCTGCACGGTCCCGCTTGGCTGCTGCGCCTGGCCGTTCCTACGCGCGCCGGCAGACGAAGCACGCTCAGGTCGCCGGGGCCTTGGATCTTCGGGGCACGACCGCGCTCGTCGCCCGCCCGGCCTTCGGGCAGCAGGAGCCGACCACGAGCCGACGGTGCAATGGCACCGTCGGCTCGACCCGCATGGGCGTCAGCAGGTGTGAGCGGGGTTCCACATCGAGATGCCTCGGTGCATGCCTGGGTTGTGGGTTTGGTCGAAGCCCATGGACTGGGCGCATTCTCGAACATGCTGGCCGTACGTGGCGGCGGCAGAAGGTGCTGCCGATGCTGAGGTGGATGCCAGAACCACCCCGAGGACAACGGATGCTGTTGCGGAAGCAAATCTCAGTGCGAAGCGCGTCATGTGATGTTCCTTCTTGTCGATGGATGTTATGGGTCGGCAGGCCACCGCGTCTCCCGGCGAAGGCCGGAAGCGCTGACCCTTGATAGAGGCCTTCGTACCAGCAATGGGTGGCGCTTGGTGACGGGGTTGGATAACACAACCCTCCTCGCCCGACCCACGTCGCGGAGTCGCCTTTCCGTGAAGGTTCGCTAAAGATGCGCGTCCGTGGACGCTCGGGGGACAGGCGCCGTCGCGCTGACCCGGCCCCGCGGCCAGGCGCGCGGCGGCAGCCTGACCATCAGCAAGGTGCTCGCCGAGGACCACGGTGGAGGCTTGTCGGCGGCGGGTCCCGGCCCCGGTCTGGGGCGACCGTCCCCGTCCGGCTCCTTCTCACTCGGACCTAGCCCCGCTGACACAGTGGGTTGTCGCACCGATGGCCGAGCAATTCCGCACCCGCCAGCGCCGTCACGTCGTGGCCCCTGCGAAGGCGAACCGATGCGCGATCACAACCCGTCCCGCCGCGTACCAGAACCGCCCGTGACCACGCCCCAGTGATTGCGCCGGTCGACCACAAGCAGCCACTCCCCTTGACGGTCACAATCTTGGCCCGCCAGCGCTCGACGACGTCCCTGTCTTCAGTCGCGGCCGCGAGGGAGGCCAACCCCTGGTCATCGAGCCTGCGAGCACCCACGCGTCGACCCGTCCCTAGGACTCGACCGAAGGACGTTCCACGGGCGCGCCTGCTTCCGTCTCGTCAGCCGAGTCCTGCCCGACCCGTCGAAGCCGCGCAGCTTCAGTGCGCGAGAGGTCCGGACCGCACCAATCCACTGCTTCGTTCAGCGTGAGTCGCTCGTCCTCGACCATCTTCCGCAGGGCATCGCTGGCCTGTCGTTCCCAGATGCTCACCTGGTGATCCCGTTCGGCCAAGGCGACCGTCACCGTCACCCCGAGACCACTGAGCCGCTTCTCGCGCTGCTCCCGCTCGACACGCATTGACTTCTGCGAACTCAGCGCTGCCTGACGCGCTGTCTGACGCACCGACTGATCACCTTTTGTCTGCCCCATCCTTGCCGCCACCTTCCGTGAATCGAGTGTCGTCAACACCCCCGTAAGCCCTCACACCACGTTCAGCGTTCACGTCCTCCTCATCGACCTCAGCCAGCCCACCACAAGCCCCAGACAACTCATCTCCAGAGCACCGACCTACCCACCCTGAAGACCGAAATCTCATGTGCCACACACCTCATGCATTCCCGGTGCTTTCAGTTTCAATTATTGACCGCCAGAGGGCGCCCGACGGGCTTTTCTAGGTGTGACGATGTCCATGCACAAGCTGACTGCCGGGAGCGGGTACGACTACCTGACCCGGCAGGTAGCCGCACAGGACGTGACCGATAAAGGTCACACGGGCTTGGCCAGCTACTACGCCGAGAAGGGCGAGACCCCGGGTGCCTGGATGGGCTCGGGTCTGATCGGTATCGATGGAATCCAGGCCGGCGACGTCGTCACGGCCGAGCAGATGCAGGCGCTCTTCGGCTCCGGGTATCACCCCCTGGCGCAGCAGCGGGCTGACGCTCTTTCCGGCCCGGATCTGACCGACCGGGACCACGAAGCAGTGACCCGGCTCGGCGCTCCGTACAAGGTCTACTCCAGCGATGTGTCAGCCTTCCGCCTCGAGGTCGCCAAGCGCATCGCAGACTTCGCGTCCGAGCTTGGCCACCCTTCGGACTACCCGATTCCCACCGATGACCGTGCCCGGATCCGCACTGAGGTCGCGGTCGAGTTCTTCCGCGCCCAGTACGGCCGCGACCCTGAGGACTCCCGCGAGATCGCCGCCACCATCGCCAAACACTCGCGGCCGCGAACCACTGCCGTCGCCGGCTACGACCTGACCTTCAGCCCGGTAAAGAGTGTCAGCACCTTGTGGGCGATCGCCGACCCGACGGTCGCGGCCCGGATCGAGCGCGCGCATCAGGCTGCCGTCAAAGACGCTCTGACGTACCTGGAGTCGCACGCTCTCTACACCCGCACGGGAACCAACGGCGTGCGGCAGGTCGACGTCAACGGCATGGTGGCCACGGCCTTCACGCACCGCGACAGCCGGGCCGGGGATCCCGATCTGCACACCCATGTCGCCGTCGCCAACAAGGTCCAGACCGACGACGGCCGGTGGCTCGCGATCGACGGTCGGGTGCTATTCAAGGCCAACGTCACAGCCTCCGAGACGTACAACACCGCGCTGGAGAAGCACCTCACGGCTGATCTGGGACTGCGTTTCGAGGAGCGCCCGAACGAGGACGCCCGCAAGCGGCCCGTGCGTGAAATCGTTGGCGTCGACGCGCGGCTGAACGAGCAGTGGTCGGCACGACGGGCGAGTATCCAGACGCGCCGTGGCGAGTTGGCCGAAGAGTTCCAGCGAACGCACGGAAGGCCACCGACACCGGTCGAGTCAATCCAGCTGGCGCAACGCGCAACGCTTGAGACGCGCGACGCGAAGAAGGCGCCACGCACGCTCGATGAGCAGCGCGCCACGTGGCGCACCCAGGCCACTGAGGTGTTGGGCGGAGCAGCAAGTGTCGAGGCCATGGTGAGGTCGGCCCTCTCCCCCACCCAAGTCCCTGCCCGTCCTGTCTCCTCAGCGTGGATGACGACGACGGCTGAGGAGATCACCGCCACGATTGAGGCTCGGCGAAGCACCTGGCAGGTCTGGCATGTGCGTGCCGAGGCCCAGCGTCAGGTGCGGGCCATGGACCTGCCAGCGGCGGACATTGAGCGGGTTGTCGACCTCCTTGTTGGTGACGTCCTGGACGCGCGGTCGGTGCGGCTGACCTCCCCGTCCGACGGCATCGAGGAGCCTTCCCGACTGCGCCGGCGGGACACCTCGAGCATGTACACCGTCTACGGGGCGGAGCAGTACACCTCGAGCCGAGTGCTCGCCGCTGAGGAGCGCCTGGTGGCCGCCGCCGCGGTGCGTGACGGCCGTGTCGCCACGAGCGACGCCGTCGACCTGGCACTGCTGGAGTCGACCGCGAACGGCGTCACCCTCAACGCGGGCCAAGCAGCCTTGATGCGCGGCATGGCCACCTCCGGTGCCCGGCTCCAGTTGGCGATCGCACCTGCCGGTGCGGGCAAGACCACGGCGATGCGAGCCCTGGCTGCGGCCTGGTGCAATGACGGCGGCACAGTCCTCGGTCTGGCACCCTCCGCCGCGGCCGCCGCCGTGCTGCGCGACCAGCTCGACAGCAGAACGGACACTCTGGCCAAGTTGGTGTGGTCCATCGATCACGGCGACCTGCCGCAGTGGGCCTCCTCGATCAACAGCGGGACCCTCGTCGTAATCGACGAGGCAGGCATGGCCGACACCCTCACCCTCGACGCGGCCGTGCAGTTCATCACCGACCGAGGCGGCGCAGTCCGGCTCATCGGCGACGATCAACAGCTCGCGGCCATCGGTGCCGGCGGTGTGCTGCGCGACCTGGACACCACTCACGGTGCACTGCGGCTGACCGAGCTGATGCGCTTCGCTGACCCCGCTGAGGGTGCCGCATCACTGTCGCTGCGCGAAGGGGAAACCGAATCGCTCGGGTTCTACCTCGACCACGCGCGGGTCCATGTCGGCGACCTCGCCACCATGACCGAGGACGTGTTCTCCGCCTGGCAGAACGATCGCTCCAAAGGTCTGGACGCGATCATGCTGGCACCCACCCGCGAGCTCGTGTCCGAACTCAACCGGCGTGCGCGAGCCCACCGCCTCGAGGGCGCCCTTGCTGGCCACGAGGTGCAGCTGGCCGACGGCAACGCCGCCTCCGTCGGCGATCTCATCCTCACCCGCGCCAACAACCGCCAGCTGCGCATGACGGCCTCGGACTGGGTCAAGAACGGCGACCGCTGGACGGTCCTCAAGGTCGAGACCGGCGGAGACCTGAGCGTTCAGCACACCCAGAACGGTCGCATCATCACACTGCCCGATGCCTACGTCCGGGCCTCTACCGAACTCGGCTACGCCACCACGGTGCACGCCGCCCAAGGCGTCTCCGTCGACGCCATGCACGGTCTGGCCACCGGCGACGAGTCCCGACAACAGCTGTACACGATGATGACGCGCGGACGTCTCGCCAACCACATCTACCTTGAGGTGGTCGGGGACGGAGATCCCCACAACGTCATCCGGCCGGACAACCTTGTCCCCTCCACCGCTACCGACATCCTCGAGAACGTCCTGGCCCGGGACGATTCCCCATCATCGGCGACGACGATCCTGCGCGAGCAGCAGGACCCGCGGATCCTGCTGGGGCAGGCCACCGCCCGCTACACCGACGCGCTCTACTTCGCAGCCGAGAACACGCTCGGCGCCGCGGCTGTCGCGACCTTGGAGACCGAGGCCGACACGATCGTGCCGGGTCTCAGCGAGCACGCGGCCTGGCCGACGCTCCGCGCCCACCTCATCCTTTTGGGTGCGCACAACGTGGACCCGGTCGCCGCACTACGCCAGGCAGCGACGAGTCGGGAACTGGATTCGGCCGGCGACCCGGCAGCTGTTCTGGGCTGGCGACTCGACGACTCCGGCCTGCGCAACGCGGGCGAAGGCCCCCTTCCGTGGGTGCCTGGCATCCCCCCTGCGCTGCGTCAGCACCCGACCTGGGGCGACTACCTCACCGCCCGAAGCGCACTGGTTGAGGGCCTCGCCGAGAAGGTGCGCCAGGGGGCAACGGCGGGTCCAGCGCCGGCGTGGGCGCGTCAAGGTCAGGTCCTCCCCTCCCCCAACGTTCTTGGTGACGTCGAGGTGTGGAGGGCTGCGATGCAAGTTGCCGACCGAGACCACCGCCCCACCGGGGCACCGCAGCTCCAGAAGAGTGCGGCCCTGTGGCAGAGGCGCCAGCTCGCGGCACTCATCGGGACACGGACACCAGCCCTGCAGGAGTGGGGTCCCGTCCTCGAGCGGGTGGCTCCTTCTGTCCGGTACGACGACTATCTGCCGGTTCTGGCGGAACGACTGGCTGGCATGTCTCACGTCGGCGTGGATGCCCGCGGCCTGCTGCGTAGCGCCCTGAACGAGGGCACCCTGCCCGACGACCACGCGGCCGCTGCGATCTGGTGGCGGATCAACCGCCGTATCGGCCCTGCCGTCCTCCATGAGGTCGACCAGTCCCTGTCGACGACCTGGCAGCCCCGACTCGTCGACATCCTCGGCGGCGAACGGGCACGACACCTGCAGCGGGACAGCATGTGGCCGGCGCTGGTGACGTCGATCGACCACGCTCTCCAACGCGGGTGGCGGCTTGAGGACCTACTGACCGGCACCCAAGACGCCGATGACTGCCAGACCTTGGTGTGGAAGATCTCTGTGCTCACCGACCCCGTCACCCCGGAGAACGTCGACGGAGACGACGAGAGCCTTCCCGAAGATCTCCCCCCGGAAGACATGTGGGACGGAGTGGACGCCCCCGCCGGCGCCTCAACCCATTCGGAGTGGCACAACCTCATCCACGGCACCTCGCAGGCCGTTGCCGACGATGTCGTCGCCGAGCCGGAACCTAACGCGGCCGGGGATGATCTCGACGTCGAAACCGGCCTCCAGTTGGCCGCAATGATGCGCGAGCACATGGGTCCGTTGGACCCGACCGATGAGCAGATAAACACCATGGTCAGCCGGGCAGCGGAGTGGGACGACAGCCCCGTCCCGCGCGAACGCATGGTCGAGCTCAACCAGATGGCCCAGGACTTCTTCGCGCGAGGGTTCTCGTCCCGTTGGGCCGCCAGCTACCTCGAGGAGCGGTTCGGCCAGGACCTCACGGACCACCCCGAGTTCGCGCCCGGGCATGCACCCGCAGGGTGGACCGCTCTGGTGACGCACCTGCGCGGGCGAGGTGTCACTGACGAGGAGATGGTGTGCACCGGCTTGGCCACCGTTGCTCGCACCGGTCGTCTGATCGACCGCTTCCGTGACCGGGCGACGTTCCCGATCGTGCACAACGGCAAGATCTTGGGCTTCGTGGCTCGTCGCCACCCAGACCGCACCGACCAGGACAACGCGGGGCCCAAGTACCTCAACACGTCGGACACCATGCTCTTCCACAAGGGCGCCCAACTGTTCGGCGCGGGATCCGCACTTGCGGGCACCACAGTCATCCCTGTCCTTGTCGAAGGACCCATGGACGCGATCGCCGTCACGCTAGCCAGCGGCGGACGCCATGTTGGTTTGGCGCCTCTCGGCACATCCCTTACCGAGGACCAGGCCGCCGAATTGGCCCTGCTCAGGCGGGCTCCGATCGTGGCCACCGATGGCGACATCGCTGGGCGGGTGGCCGCCGAGCGGGACTATTGGCTGCTGGCCCAGCACGGGTTGGCCCCAACGGTGGCCGCCTTCGCGGAAGGCTCCGACCCTGCCGACGTGCTGGCCAGCCAGGGACGCCAAGCGCTCGTCGACGCCCTTGAGCAAGCCAAGCCGTTGGGCGAGGCATTGCTCGATGAGCGCCTGACCAACCTCACTGGTGATGAGGCACTCGACCACGCGTCCCAGGTTCTGGCTGCACAATCAGGTGCCCAGTGGGACCAGGGTGCACAGCGAATCGCGACACACCTGGGCCTTACCGAGGGCGACGTCCGTGGACGACTGCACGCGGCCGTGGAGCGGTGGAACCGAGATCCCCGCAAAATCGCTCAGGCGCGGATCGCTGACGTGCGAGCCGTCCGCGATCGGCTCGCGGCCTCGTCCTCGCTGCCCCTCGACGAACGGTGGGTTGCCACGGCTCACGAGTTGGATCCTCGACTGCCCACCGAGAAGGACTGGCCCGCACTGGCCAACATGCTCGAGCAGGCACACCTGGAGGACCACGACGTGCCCCAGTTGATCCGTCAAATGGTCGACGGCGACCCTCTTGGAGACCGCCCAGCACAGGACTTGCGTTACAGGCTGGCCGCGCACCTCCCGCCACCGGACTCCACCCCGGCGCCTGCACCTGTGGGCAGCACCGGTGCCGCGTATGACCGCCGCCAGGCGACACCACCGGGCGCCCGGGCCGATCGTCGACCCCGCCGGTGAAGGGGCGCACTTATCTGGGCTGCCGAAATGCCGCGTGATGAATGTGATCGACGGAGCGTGGTTGTCGCATCGGGTACGTCGTACTCGCGTTATCTGCGGTGGTGTGATCGACGTGCTGTCCGAAGTGGCACTCTGAGCGCTGAGTTGCGGCACAGTAGGCGTGCCTGCGAGTCGCGGAGGCCTTGGCCTGCTCGTTGTCGGCGGGGAGTCTCACTGCGGTCCGGTATGGGAGCGCAACCGGTGAAGGGGAAGTCATGACGTATCAGGCACTGCCAATCGAAACGCACACCTTGGACGAGCTCGCGCTGGACTTGGACAACTACCGGATCCCGGTCCGCAGTGCTGACGAGAACTCGGCCTTGAACTACTTGTACGCCGAGGAGGATGTGTTCGAGACCGCCAAGATGATCATCCGCGACGGGTACTTCGACAATGAAGTGCCCATCGTGGTCGAGGACGGCAAGCGGTACACGGTCTTGGAGGGGAACCGCCGTGTGAGCGCGTTGAAGGTACTGGCTGATCCGAGCTTGATCCCGGACCACGAGGACGTGATCCGAGGCTTGCTGAAGCGCTACGCCACGGAGGCCGCGGATCTGCCGACTGCCATCAGGGTGCTCGTGGCACCCACTCGTGATGCCGCGGCCCGACATATCGCGCGGCTTCACACAACGGTGCCGAAGAAGCGGTGGAGCCGGGACCAACAGGCCAAGTACTACTTCTCGTTGCTCGGGTCGACGACCACCGTGGAGGACGTGCGACGGGCCTACCCCGGGGTGTCCGTGCCGCGCTTCATCAAGATGGCCGTCATGCGGCAGTTCCTCGGTGGGGTGAAGTTCACCGATCGCACGCTTCACGAGTACGTCACGGGTGAGCGGCTGACCATGTCGGCGTTCGAGTACGCCTACAAGAAGGCCGCCATTGCTGCGGCGATCGGAGCGAGCTTCAACCGTGATGGCCTGCTCCTCCCGGTGGCGAAGAGCCCGGAGCGCATCGGTGCAGACCTAGAGGGGCAGCAGCTGGCGGCTGTTGAGTACCTGATGGCTGAGTTCCGGGCCGGTCGACTCAACACCCGGTCGCCGGAGTTCGGTAAGGACACTCCCGAACTCGCGCGGCTGCTTGCTGCTCTGACTGGCGTCGCTCCTGAGGCCGAACCTCAGGATCCAGACGATCCAGACGGGGACCCGGAAGATCCAGGTTCAGAGGATCCTTGGGTGGACGATCCGGACGATGGCCCTGATGGTGGCTCGGCGGACCCGAAGGGAGACCCCGGATCGGGAGACCCTCGCGGGCCTAACCATCCCGACACCAAGGACCGGCTGATCCTGACGGGCTTGGATTTCACCACTCATGCGAGTGTGAACCTGCAGAACCGGTACCACGAGCTGCAGCGGTTGGCGCTGTCACGGACACCGGTGGCGGCCGCGATGCTCATGCGTGCCGTCCTGGAGTCGACGATCAAATTCCACTTCGAAGGCACAGCGACCCCGGCCCACGGGCAACTGAAGGACTGCATCACCGTGGTGAAGACGGCCTACGGCAAGGAGAAGGAGGTGCGGGAGGCGATCAACAAGATCGACTCGGCTGACGCGAGGACTCCGGGCACGGTGCGCTGGTTCAACGATGTGACGCACAGCGCGGATGCGGTGCCTACCCCGCAGACAGTCCGGGATGCCCTCAGGCTGTTGCATCCGTTGCTGCGACTGCTACTGCGTCCCGCCCAACCTTTAGGGTCGTGAGTGCCGCAGCCACCCGGGGCGATGCCACGAGAAGCTCGTCCGCAGCACCTGGGTGCCGTGCCGAGTAGTTCAGGGACAGATGGGCGAGGAAGTGTTCGCGGTAAAGATGCTCGATGACCGGGGCTACGTCGTAGGTGAGGAGCCAGTGGGCTCCGTTGATCGATGAGATGGCGGAGGCGAGGGCCTCGTGGTCGCGCCCTTCGAAGGCGTTGAGGTACAGGCGTGACCCGGCCCTGACGTACGGCGGATCGATGTACATGAACGCTCTTGCGTCGGACGAGTATCGGCTGATGACAGTGCGGCCGTCGAGGTCGGTCACCTCGATGCGGTCCGCGAGTTCGCCGATCGCTTGGAGCCGCGCGGTCAGGGTGGCCCGGTTGAAGCGGGCATCGATCTTGTACGTCCCCTCCTGAGCCTGGCCGCCAATGACGCCGGCGTTGAGGACACCCGACCGGTTGGTTCGGTTGAGGTAGAAGAACGCGAAGCCGAGCGCAAGAGTGTCCGCGGTTCCGGACCGGTAGAGCTCACGTTGGGTGTGCCAGTGAGCGACGGTGAGGGGCGCGGTGTTGACCATGTCGATCAGGGCGTCGTTGCGGTCGACCACCGACCTCCAGAAGGCGTGCACAGCCGGGTCGATGTCGTTAATGACGAGCCGATCCACGAGGCCCTCTTTCAGGAGGGCGATGCCGGCGCCGGCGCCGCCGGCGTAGGGCTCGACGTAGGTGCCATGGGTCAGTCCTATCGTGGACAGCAGGTCTGCGAAAAGGCCTGCCAGGGCTGCCTTCCCGCCGGGATAGCGCAACGGTGAGAGGGTGCCATAACGGCGGGACGTCTCGACCGTGATGGTGCTCATGCAGCACCTGCTATCCGGCGACGGTGAGCCGTCGTGCGACACCGTCCGGAGCAGTACCTTGCACCGACCCGGGCCAAGAACTCGGTGTCGCAGGCTGCGCAGGTTCGCCACTGCCCCTGTCTGCGTAGCCGCTCCTGACGGATGCGGTTGGACATGCCGACCAGGTCCTCGTCGGTGCGATCTCGCAGATTCCTCATGTAACAAATATAACCGTTACATGGCCTGCATGGCGGGAGGAATCGCGGAGGATGCCAAGGGCCCGGCCTCGCCCCAGGCTGAGTTTCCCGCGCGGGTGTGAGCGGCCGCAGATGGTGAGTTCTCCATCCGTGCGGCGTCCGCGTGCCCAGGGTCGCCACGCTGGGCACGCGAGGGTGGGTACACGAGTGGCTTGTCTCTGATGAGGTGAAGCAATGGCCGTCCGCGCTTTGTCACCTGATTGGGTCGCACGTCGACGTGCGGACGAGACGGCCCGACCGAAACAACGCTGCCCGGCATGCTCTGTGGGCACTCGATGTGTAAAACTTTGTAAGCACGTCTAACAATCGCTTATACTGCGTTAGGAACTTCTATAGGAGGTCGCGCCGTGGACGAGATCACGAACCCTTACATGCCGGGAGCTGGGATGCGTCCAGTCGCGCTCTTGGGACGCGACGCGCAGCAGGACCAGTGGATGACCCAGCTCGCCCGCGCCGAACACGGCCGCCCAGGGCGCTCTTCAGTGCTCTACGGTCTGCGTGGCGTCGGTAAGACCGTGCTGCTGGGGAAACTCCACGAGGAGGCGGAGCAACGCGAGTGGGTCGCAGGTTTCATCGAGGCAGGGACGGGCAAGGGTTTGCGTGAGCTCGTCGCCGAGGCCTTCCAACTCCCCCTACAGAACCTCGCCCGCCCAAGTGCCAGCGAGAAGATCAAGACCGCCCTCAAGACCTTCGTCTCGTTCAAGGCGAGCGTGGACTCAACGGGGACATGGACGTTCGGGCTCGACCTTGACGGGTCTGACGGTGGCGGGGCGGATTCGGGCGCCCTCGAGATGGATCTGCTCAGGCTGATCCTGGATCTCACCACCGCAACTCGAGAGGACGGGAAGGGCGTCGCCTTGCTGATCGACGAAGCGCAGGACCTGACCAACGCTGAGATGGCGACATTGTGCTCCCTCGTGCACATTGCCAACCAGCGGTCGCTGCCGTTCATCGTGGCCCTCGCCGGCCTTCCCAGCCTGCCGGCGGCGTTGGCGGAGGCGAAGTCCTACACCGAGCGTCTTTTCCAGTTCTCTCACGTCCAGCACCTTCCCGACCACGACGCCCGTGCGGTGTTGATCGAGCCGGCCAGACTCGAGTCAGTGGAGTGGGAGAGCGATGCTGTCACCCTGGCCGTTGAGGTCTCCCGCGGTTACCCGTACTTCCTGCAGGAGTTCGGGTCCAAGACGTGGTCTGTTGCACCCGGGCCCGTCATCACCGAGCGTGACGCCGAACTGGGGTGCGCTGAAGGTCTACGTGAGCTCGACAACGGCTTCTTCCGGGCGCGGTGGGATCGGGCCACCCCGCAGGAGCGGGCCTACCTGAAGGCGATGGCGGCCGACGGAGACACAGGTTCCAACTCCAGGGCGGTGGCCGACCGGCTGGACAAGACCATGAGCCAGGTCAGCGTGGCCCGGTCGAACCTGATCGCCAAGGGCCTGATCTACGCGCCGGAGCACGGCCGCGTCGCGTTCACGGTCCCTCAGATGGCTGACTTCATCTCCCGACAGCACGCGTAACCGACGACGTCGCGACCTCTGTGCGACGGGCATCGGACTCCCGTAGCCGGCGCAGCTTCACGTGGTCATCTTCTGGCTGAAGTCCGGGCATGACGGTGGCCAGTTCCTCCGGGGCGGGGTCAGCATCGAGGTCCTCCAAAGAGAACTCGTCGTGGCCGCCGGCCACGAAGGTGTACGACCTGTCGCCGCTGGGGCACGCATTGTCTGCCACGTTGTAGTCACGGATGATGACCGTCGCAGGATCGCGTTCTCCGGTCATCATCGTCGAGGCGGTCAGCCCCTCCCCTGGCCCGGAAAGAACATCGGCCACGGTGTACCGGTCGTAGAGCAGGTCCCGGGCGTACTCCCGCGCATGCTCCACCGTCTCGAATCCCGACACCAAGAGCACCGTGTCGCAGACCACCCCTTCGCAGTGAGGGTGCAGCGACTCGTCACAGTCGCCGAACTCGATGTCGAAGCGTGACAACGACGCGCTGTTCTCGTCCGCGGTCATCCGTCTGTTCCCTTGCTGGTCAGTCCGCGGGGCCCGTTCCCTCGCGCCGTGTCACAGGCACCCCACAGGCCGCGCTGTCTCTGTTCGGCGGCCCTCTCAAGGTCGAGGTAGTACCGCGACAGCTGGTGGTTCTCCAGCGCTCGGAACGAGGTGGCGTGACCTTGCTCGAGGAGGTACTCGGCGACGTCTTGGCCGGCAACGTTGACCTGGCGTAGGAGCCGGTCGTAGCGATCGCGGTCGTCGACGTCGTCGACGGAGAACGCGAGAACTGGTCGGCCCTCGAGCAGCTCGCCCAGCGCAACGCCCGCCTCTGTGCTCCAGCACTCAGCTGGGCTCGGGTCGCGGGCGACCTCGGCTGCGTCGATGCCCACGATCCGGATCCGTTCCCGTGCACCACCAACGGTGGCACGCAGGGTGTCGCCGTCGGCGACGGTGACATTCGTGAGCGTCACCGGGGCCTGCCCTGAGGTGGCGCTGGTGAGCGGCGCGGCGCACCCGATCAACAGTGCCGCGCAGACGACGATCAGGGTGAGGTTCACGTGGATCCGGTGCTCTGTCATCGTTCTCCCCCTTGCTTCAGTCGACGATCTCGCCGGTGTCTGTGTCGACCGCGAGGTCGTCGTCGACGACTCGGAGCTGCGGGCCTTGCGGTTGCTGGCTGGCCCGCGATGCCCGTTGAGTTTGCTGATCAGCGTTGAAGGCTCGTCTGCGTTCGTTGACCTGCTCGTCGCCGACATGGCGGGCGAATCGGCCCTTCGCGGGCCAGTCCTGGTGCCCTTCCTCGCAGTGGTTGCGCGAGCGGCCTTTCATCCGGTCGATGAAGGACGGCAGCGCGTATCGGTGCCACTCCTCGAGGGCGTCGCTGGTCAGGGCCCGCCCTGCCCTTCGCCGCTGGTCGGCGATGACGGCAATCTCGTGCACGAGGTGTGGGTGTTGGGGCCAGCAGGGCGCGATCATGGCTGACACGTCCCACACGTACTCAAGATTCAGCCAGGTCGTGACCGCCTCGAGCCAGGCCCACACCTCCAAGCGCAGCTGGGGCTGAGCCAGGCTTGCCGGGTCCCAGGGGCGCGGCAGAAGGTTCAGGTCACCGAGCGCTTTCCTCTGGGCATCCGTACCCGTGTCCGCCAGGTCGAGTTCTCGGTAGGCCTGCTGGATTCCTCTTCCCGGCTCGGGAAAGGCTCGGACGATCGGGGCCAGCCTGGGTGGGGTCGATGGGGAGCCCTGGACGGTGCTCATGGCTGGATGAAGCTGTAGTCGGTCGGGCTTCCGCTGTCGTGCAGAAGTCCTCGTCGTCGCGCCTGGACGAGCGCCGCGGTTGCCCGCGCCTCGGGGGTCACGGTCATGCGCTGGTTGTCACCGAGTCGGGCTCGCAGCTCGGATTTGTCATGCAGGAGCTGCTTGCCCGACTTCCCGGTGATGCATCGGTCCAGTTTGGCGATGATCGGCTTGCCGTTCTCGGAAACGACGAGAGCATGCCCCTCCTTCAGCTGGCGCACTTCTGCCCCGGTAAGGATGGGGATGTCCTCACCCACGACGTTGCGCCCTCCCATCTGCCCGGACTGCCAGTTGCTGCGACTGATCCGCACCGGCCCGAGGAGGTCGGAGATCTCCTGGTTGAACGCAACATCTTTGCTCCCACCGAAGAGGACGAGGTTGTTGGTCAGACCGAGAAGGGTTCGGGCTTCCTGCTCCCCGAAGATTGCGGACAGTTGGGCGCGGGTCTGCGCCGCCCAGATGAAGGCCATCCCCAAGGCTCGCTCGTTGGCCATCCGGGTGCGCAGCGTCGGCAAAGGCGCCGTCGACGGCAGCTCGTCGAGGCAGGCCAGCATCGGTGGGCAGAGTCGGCCGTGCGGGGACCGTTGAGCCGCCGCGAGGCCGGTGTCCAGGACATGTTCGGCCACGGCTGTCATCAACGGCGAAGCGCTGGCGTAGGGGTCCTCCCTGCCGAGCAGGTAGATCGTGCCTGCGCGGCGGATGACGTCGGCGATGTCGGTGGCGGGCCGTCCGGGTCCGGGGACGCACCGCTTCCTGATGGGTTCTTGGAAGAACAGGGACATGGCTTGCTGCACGGTCGTGATGGTGTTGCCGGCTGTGCGGTCGTCCCCGTGGAGGGCGCCGTGGAGCAGCCCATGCCAGAACGGTGCCGCGTGCGGGTGCTCGCGCAGGATCTCGATCGGGTCCGAGGTGCTGTGCGGGTTGGCCACCCAGCGCAGCACGTCTTCCAGCGTGCGGCCCGTGAGTGCTGCAGCGTGGAAGAACGCCTGAATCACTTTCGCCGCCTCAGCGGCGTAGAAGCGGGCGGCGTCGTCACCGTGGCCGCCAGCGACCGCGCCCTTGACGGTTCCGGCCGTGAACGCCTTGGCGCGTCGTTCGGCCACCATAGGGTCGCTGCACCCTTCGATGGGGTCCCAGACGAGCTCGGGCAGTCCTTGGGTGATCCCGAAGGGGTCGAGGACGACGCAGGGTCGGTCGTTGCTCGAGCGCGCGGTGAAGCTGAGCAGCAGGTCGTCGGCCTTGGTGAGGGTGACCAGGGCTGCGCCGGGCGCGTTGAGCAGTGCTGGGATGAGAGTGTCGAGCGTCTTTCCGCTGCCCTGTGGGCCGATCACACCAGCGGTGCGGTCCCATGGCACCCACAGTTCTCCTCCGCTGGGTTGACGGGCACGCCCCAGACGCCACCCAATCTGCCGTGGGTCGAATCGCTGCTTGTGTTTCATCGTTGCCGCTTCCCGTAGAGGTCGGGGCGGATGACTGCGGCATTGCGGCGCAGTCGACTGCGCCCGAGGAGCTTCTCGGCTTCAGTTCGGGTGGCCATGCCGTGGACCCGGGCGGGACCGCACCGGTCCCAGGCGACCTTGCTTGCCCAAAGCATGAGCACCAGGTTGAGTGCTTCGACAATGCCAATCCAGATCCGTGTGGCAGTGGGCCCGGCGACATGGCCTGGTTGGGGGATCAGACCCGCGCCTGCGTCGCCGCGGATGACAGGGAAGACGCTGACGAACAGTTCCTCCTGTGGCGGGAAGTGCAGGCCGGCGCCGGCGATGAGGTTGGCGCCGGCGCGACCGGCGTGCACCCCCAGAATGAAGAGGAGCACCACGACCACCACGGCCGCCAGCGGTATTTCCCAGGTCGTCGTGTGCGGGTTGACCCGTCGCGATCTTTGCATGTGTCGCTCCTTTCACTGCCCGTAAGTCGCGTCTACGCCTCTGACGGTCACCCAGTATCAAACGGGCTGCATGGAGGGTTGATCGGCCATGTTGCCGACGCGCCAGATCTCGAAGATGTTGCGCTTCGCGCCGTCGGCGTAGCTGAAGTGGCCGACTCCCTTGGCAGTGCTCCTAGCATCGATCGTGGTCTTGGTCGCGGGATCCCAGACGATCACAACGTGCCCGATGCGGTCAGGGCCCAGATAGGAGTCCCAGAAGATGATGTCCCCGGGGCGTTCGTGACCGTGCTGGACCCGGAACCCGTTGCCTTTGGCGAGCCAATCCCGTTGTGCGCCAGCGGTCCTCGGCATCGATACCCCGACCTGCGCGAAGGCGTTTTGGGTGAACGAGGAGCAGTCCCAGGCGTTGGGTCCGTTGGCGCCGTACACGTAGGGGTCGCCTGCGTGGCTCCCTGCCCAGGTGAGCACCTTGGTCTGGCGGTCACTGCTCAGCGGCGGGAGTTGCGGGTTGCCGGCACCTCCGACCCCGCAGTCGGTGGGATCTCCAAGGACGAGCCCGCCACCGTAGGCGTGGGCGTAGTGCAGGACATCGTTGACGTACCAGTCGGCGTGGTTGTAGGCCCAGAGCGCCTTCTTCACACCGGTTGGCCCGTTGGCCACCCCGCTCTTGATGAGGTAGTTCGCTGCGGAGTAGACACTGTCGGCGTCGTTGCGGATGTCGGCTCGGCCGTCGCCATCGCCGTCGACGCCCATCGTGGCGAAAGTGGCTGGCATGAACTGCATCAGGCCTTGGGCGCCGGCGCTGGAGTTGCCCTTGTTGCGCCCGTGCCATGTCTCCTCCATGCCGATGCCGGCCAGGAGGGTCCACGGGATCTTGTACCTGGCTGCCGCTGCGGCGTAAAGGCTCTTGATCGCCGCCGGGATGCTTGCTGGTGGGGTGCGTAGTGAGTCCTGTCTCGGCGCACCGGCCGCGGGCAGATCGAATCCAATGCCGCCTTCCGTGACGTCGCTAGGGATGTCCCTGGTGGTCGTGCTTGGGGCGACGGCCTTGCCGTTGAGGGGTGCGCCACGCTCGAGCATGAACGGAACCGGATCCACGGCGCGGCCTCCCACGTGGATCTCGAGGTGAAGGTGCTCGCCGGTGCTTCCCCCGGTGCTGCCCTCGATTCCAAGGGTTGCGCCGGGGCTGACCACTTGGCCCGGTTTGACCGTGATCTTGGCCAGGTGCGCGTAACGGCTCACCACTCCCCCCGCGTGCGTGACGTCGACCAAGTTGCCGTACCCGCCTCTGGCGGCCGCGAACGTCACCTTGCCGGCGGCGATCGCCACCACGGGACCTGGCCCAGGAAGGGATGAAAGGTCTTGGCCAGTGTGCTGGCGCCACTCGTGGGCGATGGGATGGAACTCGTTGCCGAAGCCTCGCTGACTCACTGCGTAGGCCTGTTGGAACGGCGGTCGAAACTCACCTGTGGCCGGCATGGCTCCACCACAGTCGACGGTAGGCAACTGCGCCCCGACCGCCGCGCCGCCGACTACCGCCATGGCACCCAAGGCCAAGGGCAGGCACAGCAACACGAGCAGGGGGACGAGACCGAGCGCGATCTTCTTCATCGGTCCGGCCTCAGGCCGCGCCCTCGATGGCGTCGTTGGTGTAAGTGAGCCGCCGCTCGGTGGGGTGCAACACGGTCTGCACCTTGTAGGTCTGCTCCCCCACGCTCCACAGTGCACGGCCCTTGCCTTGCATGGCCCACCCCGTCACCAGGTCGCGCGCGATCGGGCCCAGACCAAGAAGAGTCTCAAGTTCGTTGGCGACCGCAAGGTCCTGCCCGTGCAGGATCTTGATGTCTGCCAGGTGGAGCAAGTCCTTGGCGATCGCGACGGCCTGGGATCCGGTGTCACCGGCGGAAAGCAGGTCGGATGGCTTGTGTGCGATAGCGAACTGGATGTCGCCGTCACGACGCGATAGGCGCAGGTCTGCGTCGAAGGACTTGACGGCTTCGGGTCCGAGCCGCAGCTGTTTCCAGGACTCGTCGCGCACGACCACACGCAGGTCGCCGGCTGGGGCGATCTCTCGCATGCCTCGCCCCCACGAGTTCAAACAGGTCAGGGCGATCCCGACAGCTTCATCGCCGAGCGGGTCGAGTCGAGAGAGGCTGAGGGACTGGATGGGGGCGCGCCAGTCGACGTCGACGGTGGTGTGATCGTCGAAGAGCCCCGCCAAAGCGCCACTGACGAGTTGCCCGAGGGCATCACGCAGGAGCCGGGTGGCGTCGAGGAAGTGCCTTTCATCGGAGTAGCGGCATTCTGCGATGAGGTCCTTGGTGGGGTTGTCGAGCAGGTGCCACAGTTCGGGGATGGTGGTCTCGCGCATGTGGGTGTGTCCGGCGGCGTAACCGGTCAGGTGTTGCAGTGCGGCCTTGACGACCACTTCGTCAGTGGGGCCGAAAGGGACGCGCTGTTCCCCGATACGTTGTGAGCCGACCAAGCCCCGTACGAGGGTGAGCCAGCGGGAGAACACGATTGTGGCCCGCGCCTGTGCCTCCTCGGGGCTCAGCTGATCCCATCCGGTCAGGAGCGGCCCGAAGGACAGTGGGTTGATTCGGGCGGGCAGACCGGGGCCGATGGCGAAGGGCTCGACCCCCAGGAATCGGCACAGCGGTTCGTACTCGTCCTTGGTGTCGCCGAGGATGAGGACCCGGTAGTTGAAGTCGATCATGCGCAGGCAGAAGGCTTTTGTGGTCGCGCTCTTGCCACGACCGGGCTTTCCGAAGCTGAAGATGTTGGAGTTGGTGACCGGGACGTTGTCGTCAAGGACCCATCCGAGTGGGTCGGCGTAGAAGGCGCCACCGGAGAGCATGTCGATGCCCATCTGCGCGCCGGTGGGAGGCAGGCCCTGGGTAGAGATGAAGGGCCAGAAGACAGGGGCTTGGTCACTCGTCATGCGCCACAGCGACACGGGAGCGGAGGTGGGAGCCCAGCCTCGCCCGGCGCGACGTGCCCCGCTACGGGGTGCGGGCTTGAATATCCGCCCTTCCTGAACAGGCGGGAGCGGGCGCGGGATGGAGGGCAGCTCGTGGCCGAAATCGGAGAGCAGACGGGACATGTCGCGTCCGCCGCGACGGCTGCCGAGTTTGGTAGCCATGTCAGTTGGCCTTCCTGGTGAGGCTGATCCCCAAGGGGACCGTGGAGGATGAGAATGCGACGTCTTGGGCGAGGTCGAGCCGAAGTGGCGCGAACCCGGCCCGCCGCACGGATGCGTCGAGGCGTCGGCCGTATTCCGAGACCCGGGCGGTCTTGGGAACCGTGACCGTCACGACGGCATACGGGCGAGTGAGGCTGTTTCCTCGGGCCAGTTTCTGGTCAAGGCGGCGCACCTTGTCGGCTTCGTCCCTGGACTTGGTGCGCTGCTTGACCTTCGCCCTGTTGCGCATTTCCTCGCCGATATCGGCCGCCCATTCGCTGGTGGCGCTCTGCCGCTCGGCCGCTGACTGCGTCAGGATCGGATAGGCCACCATGAAGCTGCGGCGTTCCCCTGGCGCGGTCGGGGTCAGGACAGGTGCCAGGGCACCCATCGCGGCACCCTTGACGGGGAGCTTGATCGTGGAGCTGATTGAGTTCCAGGCGTCGTGGCTGTAATGACGGGCCACAGGATCCGCACCTGAAGGCCCGGCCATGGCCCAGGGGATGTCAGCGTTCACGTCCGGGTCACTCGTTCGGCTCTCGAGCGCGTCCACAATTCCAGCGCGGTCGCCCGGCGCGAATCCGGTGCGGCACACCAGGGCGAGCTCGGGACTGGTGAGCCAGTTCACGGTGGTCATCCCCATGCCGCCGCGCAGCTGCGCCTCGACTTCTGAGGCCAGGCTGTACATGACACGGGCGCGCCCGTCGAGGCCACCGCCTGACTCCTTGGCCTCCTTCGCGATCCGTCCCTCGGGGACCACGAACGTCACGAATGCTTCAGTGCGAACGCTGGCCTGGGTGAGGTTGCTCTGCAACTCGTCGTTGATTTCACGGGCCGCGGTCGCTTCCCCGCGGCGGTGGCGTGTGACCCATTGGTCGCGTTCGGCACCGTCCTCGGGAACTGTGCGCACCAGCAAGAGGATCTCGTCGATGAGTTCAGTCCGTGCGGCGAGGTCTAGGAGGTCGCTGAGTCCGGCGCCCTGCCTTTGTCGCTCGTCCAGCTCTTTCAAGCCGATGCCGGGGTGGACCACGGAGGCGGTCACCGCCCAGGTGCGGGATCGGTGGTCTTGGACCATCGCCGTTCGGGCGAACATTGCACCATTGGGTGGGCCGTCGTGGATCTTGATGCCCTGAAGGATGCCGGGCAGGTCTGGCTCGTCCAGGTCGTCTGCTCGCCCGAGCGCAGCCTTGGAGCGGAATCTGGTCCAACCGAGCAGACCGCCAGCGGCGAAGGCGAGGGATGCGGTGGCCCACCCCGTGGCCGATCGTCCACGCACTGGGGTGATCGTGATCAGGAGGATGACGGTCCACAGGAGCAGGAACAGCAGAGCGGAGATCCAGGCCCCACTACGCATTGACCAGGCGATCGGTAGGAACGTCAGCGAGACGATCGCCAACTGCCACCCCGACAGTCCGAAGAACCACCCGATGCGAGCTCGGGAGTAATCCGAGTAGATGACTGCCATGTGTCTTCCTTCCTAGACCGGCACGACGGGGATGGCTCCCGCGCCGGCTCCTGCTGCTCCTGCACCTTCTGCGCCCGCACCACCCGCTCCGGGGGTGGGCGTCCCTCCCCCACCGCCGCCTGGCGATGGCGCCCCACCTCCGGGGGAGGCTGGGAGCGATGGGGTCGGTGGGGTGGGCAGGGAAGGGGTGGGTGCCCCGTCGGTGCCGGTCGCGGCAGGGTGGAGGTCCTGGTCGGGGCCACCGCTTCCACCGCTTTGGGGGTTGTCGTCGTCTCCACCCTTGGGTCGGCCGCCGTCGCTGCCGCGTTTGGCGGAGGTGAAGTCGGGGACGTAGTTGTTGTGACCGACCCCCATCTGGTTGGTCAGGTCCGCGCCCACCGAGGCACCGGTGGATCCGATCTTCTCCATGGCGCCCATGCCGGCGGCGCCGGCCTGGCCGAGGGCGCCGCCGAATTTGCCCATCATTCCGGCCGCGCTGCCGTTGAACCGGCTGCTCGTTGAGTCTTCGCCGGCGCTCTCGCCTTGCGATTTGCCGTTCTGGTCAGTGGCGGAGGCCGCTGAGTTGCTGTCGCTGGCACTAGCTCCACCGAGCCCGCCCAGCAGTCCAGAGATCCCGCCTTGTGCGGAGAGGCCGGTACGTAGCGCCGCACCAGAGGTGGTGCCGGGATCGGTGAACGCGAGGAGTTTGAAAAGTGCGAGTGGACTGAAGCAGCCGATGCAGAGCAAGACCACGCCAGGCACCGCGGTCCCAACGGCCTTCTCCAGCTCGTTGGTCATGCCAGTGGCCACGCCCGACGTCATCTGTACCCCGATCCCCAGGACGAGGATCATGAGGACAGGGGTGAAGGCAGCGGCGTGGAACCACCGGAAACTCTTCCAGAACCAGTCGCGGCCCAAGTCGGAGGACAGCCCCGCGGCCGCGATGGGTGTGGTGGCAGCGAGTACGAGCAACGAGCCGGCCCGGGCCAGCATGACGAGCAGGTGCCCGATGGCGGCGAATACCAGAAAGATGCCGAGCACCATGAGGACTGTGGCAACCGTGCCGTCGGAGATGTCTTGGACGGAGATCTGCGTGCCCAAGGGTTCGAACTGGGCCCACTTGTCGATATGCAGCAGTTTGTTCATGAGGGCTTTGGTGAGACCGCCGACGGCCGCGAGGAGCGCGACGCCGTAGCCGAGCCAGGCGGCCCAGACCATGAGGAACTGGCCGGTGCCGATGAGGAGCTGCCCCACCGAGCGACCGTCCCTGCGGAAGGCAGAGATTCCCAACTGCGCCAGGGACAGCGTGATCATCATGGTCAGCGCGATCCAGAACGTGATCTTGTAGATCTCCGCGCCTGGGCCAGTCTCGCTGAGGTCGGGAGTGGTGGAACTGTCGACGATCGTTAGCACCAGTTTGAGCAGCCACAGCCCGGCGTTCCAAACTCCGAGGCAGACCGCCGTCCATCCGTCAGCGACGACCTTGCCCGCGGCTGATGCGAGGTATCCGAACGGGTTGAACATTGTCAGCTCACCCCCGAGTCTTTGGCGTCGACCCAAGTACGCCAGCCGGCCTTGATCGCAAGGTCGGTGTCTGGCCACGTTGAGGGTGCGGTGGCGGGCAGGTCGCCGGGGGCGATCATCCATCGCCCGCTCTGGTCGTCCCCGACCCACTGCATGCGTTCGCAGTACCCGTACGCCACCCGGGCTTCGGTGGTGATGACTGCGCGCATGTCGAGCAGGACACAGGCGAGCACCCAGTCCGACCCATCGATGCCCTTGACCTGGGCTGCCGCTGGGTGGGCGCTGACGGTGATGGTGGGGTCCTTGGTCTGCCCCTGTTGGGCGCTGGCCAGGAACGCTTGGACGTTCTTGATCAGGGGCCAGTTCGCGGCTCCGACACTCCCCGGCATGGCCCACTGCTTGTAGACGTCGTTGGCGTGCGGGATTGACATGCCCTGCAAGACGGTGGTCTCGATTGCCGCAAGTTGTCCGATCGCCCCGGCCGGCGACTTGGGGAATCCTGTGGGCACCTCGACCGGTCCCGTCGTGGTGGCGGCGGGCACGGCCAGGACCGGCGCGGGTGTGGCCGCCGGGATGCCGGCCTTGGAGTCGTCCGGTTCCACCTCGAGCATGGGGGCGGCCGCGACTGCGTCCCGGTGAGCCTGACCGTGGGGCTCCCCCGCGGCCCCGGTGCGGATTTCGGTCGAGCCGGGTTCCACGGTGGAGGTGTCGGCGGACTGCACTGCGTAGAAGACCGCCAGGCCCAGCCCGACCAGACCGGCCAGCATCACGACGACTCCGCCAGCGAGGACGGCCAGCAGTCGTGGCCTTCCCCATGCCCCGTCGGTGAGGTGCGTCGTCTGATCCATCAGATGCAGCCAGACCCGGTCATGGCACGGACCACGCCCGGCAGCACGAGGTAGGCGATGACGGCGAGGAAGACGACGACGACACCCACGATCCCGGCCTTGCTGGCATGTGGCATGCCGAACACTCGACCGGCCACGATGGAGCCGATGCCGACGACGACACCAACGAAGAACAGGAGGATGACGCCCCACAGGACGTAGCCCATGAGCTGGTCTGCGTACTTCTGTGCCTGAGGTGGCGCGGTGGGGCACACCGCTGTCGGGAGGGCGGTGAGGTGGTAGGTGATCGTGTTCAGCATGAGGAGATCCCTTCTCGGTGGTTCTTGGCTTGGACAAGCCGAAGGAGGTGGGTTGTTGCCGTGGTCAGTGCCGCGGGTAGTGGTCGCGTGTCGAGGCCGTGGCTGGCCAGGTTGCGGTCTTCGGGGATGTCGATGAGTTGCCCGTTGCGCTCCAGAGCACGGGTGAGGGCGCCCATGGTGTGGTCGATGCCGCGTGCCCACTTCTTTCGTCGTGGGCCGACGACTGCGGCCACGACGTTGGCTCCTTCGAGGAGCGCGAGTGCCCCTTCCAGTCGTCGGAGGCCGGGCACGGTGGCCGAGGTGACGACGACGACGGCCCGCGCACGTTGCATGTGGTCGCCTACCCAGGAGGGCGTGGCCAGGACCTGCCCGAGCTCCCAGCCGATATCGAGGACAGTCAGGCCCAGTGGGCTGATGGGTGGCGGGGGCAGTGGGACCTCGTCGATCCCCAGCAGCACGTCGGTGCCGCGCTCGAGGGTGACGTTGTCTCGGGTGCCTCGGGTCCAGCTGCCAACCCGCCCGAGCTCGGCAGTGGCCGCGGCCGCTAGGCCGGTCGCGGTGACGGTGCAGCACTCCACGACGCGGGCCGAGTCAGCGACGGTGGCGATCGCCAGGGCGACGGTGCTGGCACCGGTGTTGCCGCCGCATCCGATGACTGGGAGGACATCCTCATCGGGCTCCCACGTCGGCCCGGGCTTACCGTTGCGGGTGTCCGTCGGGCGGCGGCTCTGGTCGGTGCGGAACTGTCCTGTCTGTACGGCCTGCCAGGCACGCTTCAGCTCGTCGACGCTGATGGCGGCGCGGGGTGCCGTCTGGGTCGCACTCATCGGGTTCCGTCTCCCAGTGCGAGACGTCGGGCAGCAAACAGTTCGCGCAGGTCGCTGGAGTCGAGACGGGCCAAGGCGGCTTTCGCCAGCTGCGCTTGGCGGAGCCTGGTCATGCACTGGTCGAGGTCGTCGAGGACAGTGGCGTCGCTGTTGGCCACGTACATGAGTCGCTCGATCTCTGCGGGGTCGGTCACTGTCATCACCTCGCCGTCTAAAGCCGGATGGGGGTCACTGGCGGTCTTCATCAGGCGGACAGCTTTCGTGCGTCTCGCAGCGCTTGGACTGAGCGTCGGGTCCGGCGGCGGATGGTGATCGGTGAGACGCCGTGGCGGTGGGCGACCTCGGTGGAGACGTCGTTGGAGAGCAGTCCGGCATGCCCGCGACCGGCACGGCGCGGCTGGTGTCGGTCCGCGGTGGCGGCGACGTCGACGAGCAGCGCCCGGTCGTCTTCAGTGATGACTCCTTGGCTGCATGCCCACTCCAGGAGCTCGGCCAGTTCGTGTTCGGGTTGGGTGTCGGTGGCCGGCCCAGGAAGGACGCCCCAGACGTCCTCAGTGGGGGCAATCAGGATGCTTCGGGACCATGCGGGGTCCGCAGCCACGCCCACTCCGAGATCCCGCATGACCGCCTTGCGTGCGTTCATCAGGATGTTGGCGGCGACGCGGCGTCCACGCTGCCACGGGAAGGTTCGAGCCTCGACCCACAGCTGGGCCGCGAGGACCTCGTCGATGCTCGGGGTCAGGGTCGCCAGTCGAGCTGCGAGGAGGCTGGCGCCGGGCAGAAGAAGCCAGGCCAACGCTCCCGTTGCAGCGAGATCGTCGCCACCTTCGGGTGAGGCCAGTTCGGCCAGGGCGAGCAGCACCCGGTCTGCGTTCTCGGGTTCGGCGTTGCGCATCCAGGTGGGCAGGTCTAGGAGGTCCTCGACGACGTCGAGTGCCTGGTGCTCGAGACGCCAGCTGCTCCAGCGATCCCTGGCGAGGGCCAGCATGTTGTTGTCAGGGTCATCCAGACCGAGGTTCCTTGCGACGCTCATTTCGAGCTCCTTCCGCCGTGTGGGCATGGAAGGAAGATCCCGATCGGGCGTCCCCGAGGTTGTCCCCGTCGAGCGCGATTCGCTGGGGGGTACGACCTTCTAGAGGTAAGCGGTCAGGTCTGTGACCTGCACAAATGCAACGTCCCCCCGAAAGTTGAAGAAATTCGTGGCGGAGGGGTTGGCACAGGGTTTGTGGGTTGGGTTTCGAGCCACGCGAAAACGAAAGGGCCTCACCATCGTGGGGATGGTGAGGCCCTTTCGTCTGGCTTGGCCCTAGTTGTCAGCTGGCCTGTTGGGAGTGCTTGAGCCAGTCCTTTCCGGCGATGATTTGTTGGGTCCGCTCGGAGAGTTCAGCGGGCGGCCCGTCGTCGTCGGTCCGGTTGAGGATCTCGTCCCGAAGGATTCGGTCGGCCTCGTTGGCGTGACCCTCTGCTGCCGCGACGGCTGCGAGATCGAGGCGGGGGATCTCCTCGTCCGGCGCGGCCAGTGCGGCGGTTTCGGCGGCCAGGCGGGCGCGTTTGAGATCGCCTTCGCGCAGGCTGTGTGTGGTGATGAGATGGGCAACGTCGACGACGGCACAGACCATGTGTTGGTCAAGTCGATCTCCTTCGGAGAGCCAGTACCAGCCACCCTTGCGGAGGTTGTCAAAAGGACGTCCCTGGACCAGGCGCAGGGCGGCGCAGAGGTCGTCGATTCCTTCGGCCCCGCGCGCCTCGCCGCGCGCTCTGAGGCGACGGAACAGGTCCGCATCGATGAGAGCGTCCAACACCTGGTAGACGCTGGTGCCGCGCGTTTGTGCCAGTGGTGCTTTGCGTGCGTCGGGAAGGTGCTTGTTCCCGGTGCGAGGGTTGGTACCCAGCCAGTCGCGAACGGTGTTCACGTAGTCGCGTGCCTTGGTCTGGGAGATGTTGAAGGTGTCCGCGACCTCGTCCGGGGTCGCCCCGTGCCGGCGCGTCACCAGGTACGCCAGCAGCTCGGTGAAGTAGGGCTTGCGCTTGGCCAGCGCAGCGCCTCGAGTGCGCGCCGTGACAGGGCCAAGGAAGGTCAGTCTGGGAAGGTCGCACGTGTCTGAGTGCCACCGCTCCAGGTCGTCGTCGAGGGTCGGGTCGGCATTCAAGACCGCATCACGGACTTGGGGAGTCACCCGCGGCGCCAAGGCGTTGAGATCGGCGACGGTGGTCGCCCCGTGCTCCACGTACTCCTCGTCCGGATCCGCCAGGATCGACGTTGGTGGCGCAGCAGGTTGGGCGTCCTCCTCGTCCACGTCGTTGAGGCTGATGCGGGGAAGTGTGTATTCCTCTCGCAGAGCTCCGGCCTCGTCGGTCCAGGCCTTCCAGCTTTCCTCGTCTGACTCGTCGACGGAGGGGATGTCGACATCTTCGAGGTCCTCACTCTGTGCCAGGAGGGCCGCACACCCTTGTGCTTCGTCGGCTGTCAGACCCACTGCAATCAGGTTGAGTCCTGACCTTGGCATCACAATCCGCCCGGATGCGCTGATCTGGACCTCGATGCCGTCGCCGGCGAGCTCCTCCCCTCTGACCACGACGCTGGTGCCGGTGTGCCCGCCGTGGGTGCGCACGAGGTCGAGCAACTGCTCCAGGGCGGGTGTGGTTTCCGCGGCCGCGTCGACCATCAGCATCTTCGCCGGCCAAGGGTCGGCCCCCAGCTGGGCTGCTCGAGCGGTGCTGACGTCGGTGCCAGCGTCCTGAGAGCGGTCGATCATGGCGACAGCGTCCGTGACGAGATCAGCGGCCGGGTCATCGCCGCTGTGGACGCGCACCCGTTCGGGGTTCATGGCTGCGACCTCTGTGGCGACCCCGATGAGGTCCACCGTGACGCCGTGTGACCACGGGTTGCACGCGATCTCGGCGGCGATGTACCGCGCGAAGTCCCGTCCGTAGTCCACGTCTCCGGTGATGATCAGGTCCATGTCCTCCAGGTTGAGCATCCACACGTCGCCGGCGTCGCTGGCTCCGATGGTGCAGAGCATCGGGTACGGGGCGGGCTGATCCTCGACGAGTGGCCCGACGGTCGCAGGGTCCGCCTGCGCCGGCAACGTCCAGTGCAGGTGGTCTTCGGTGCCCTGCCAAGGTGCGTCGAGGGTGCTCGGACCCGACAGGTGCAGGGTGAGGCCGGTCAGGGTCATCTGGACGGCCGCGACCTCGGGCATCGCTTGCCCAGAGCCGGCGTGTGAGACCGCCAGCCGTCGGAGCGCGGCGTCAAGGTGCTCAACGGTCGGGGCGGTCGTTGACCCGATCGCGGTCACGGTCTTCTCGACGGGGACGAGCACGGGCTCGGGGGTCGCGATCGTGCGTCCGGGACGCCGGGCACGGAACTGGGCCCGGCGCCGACGTAGCAGCAGGAGCGCCATCGACCCGGCGAGCACCCCTCCCCCACCGACGAGTCCAGCCAACATCCACGGTGCGACGGAGGAAGTCTCCTCGACGTCGACCGTGCGGGCGTCAGTCACTGATGCAGGCACTGGTGCGGATTGGCCTGGGGGGATGCTTGGGGTCGACGCTGCCGGCGGGCGGGCGCTCTCTGTGCCCGGCGTTTCGCCCGACGGCACGTTGTGGGGTGCGGCGCTGGTCGGTGAGGGAGCCGTGCTCTCTGCAGGTGTCTTCGGGGTGGGGGCAGTGGGCGCTGTCGCCGGTGTTGCTGCCCCGGGGATGGTGAGAGTCCATCCAGGCAGGATCAGGTCTGGGTCGACCAGCTGGCGGTCGCCGGGCTGAGCGGTGTCCTTGGAGGCTGCGTAGATCTCCGGGTAGCGGTCAGGGTCACCGAGCTCCTCGTTCGCGATCTTTGACAACGTGTCGCCGCGTTCGACGACCCTGGTGCCGTCTGCGCCCGCCGCCTCTGTAGGCGGAGTGGGAATTGTCAGCACGGTTCCCGGGGTCAAGAAGCCCGGGTCGCCACCCAGGGTCTTGGGGTTGAGCTCGACGATCTCGCCGTATCGCGCTCCGTCCCCAAGGTGGGCTTCGGCCAGAGACCACAGCGTGTCCCCCCGCTTGACTGTGTGGTCCATCGTGGAGGGCTTCGCCTCGGGTGGAGTCAACTGAGCTTGGGGTGTCGCAGCGGGTGCGAGCTGACCGGAAGGAACCGGTGCGGCTCTCGACGGGGTGCTCGCAACAGCGGATGCGGCCGCTGCTGTCCCCGCGCTGGCATGGGCGGTAGGCATGCCAACGGGGGCCGTGACGAACAGCAACAGGGCTGCACCGATCAGTCCTCGGGCGGCCGACTGCGGAAGCGCGAGGCCGGGCAGGTGCGGCGAGGAGGTGCGGCGGACCCGGGCGACACCTTCCAGGGCAAGGGAGGCGGCCAGGAAGGCCCATGCCGCCCAGCCGACGAGTGCGATGAAACCCAGGGCGAGTGTTCCGTCATCCGGGCTCGTAAAGAAGACGCGGAGCTGCTCGAGGGTGGGGACCTCGTTCGGCAGAGGGTTGGCGCCGATAGCCAAGAGCGCCACGGGGAGTCCGATGACGATCCCCAAGATGGTGAGTGTGGCCACCAGTCCGACAAGTCGAGTGCGCAGTCTCATTGTTCGACACCTCCAGCGGAGCGGACGATCCTCGACTCGGCGTCACCTTGGACGGTGAAGGATCCGATGCCGATGATGTTGAGGAACTTGGTGGAGTAGGTCTCCGTGGTGGTGACCCTCACGGTCGTGCCGTTGATGACGGTGGCTGACCCTGCCACGCCAGCCCCGGCAAGGTATGCCTGCGCTGCTTGCTGCGCGGCGTACGGGTCGGCCTGGACACCTTCACCACGGATGGCTGCCGGGGCGACGAGCTGTTGCCCTCCCGCTCGTGCAGCCTGCCTGGCGACGTCCCGGGCATGCTCGAGTGTGTGGACTTTGCCGCCGACGTCGGCGGCGAGTCCCACCAGAATGATCATGGCCACGGCACCCACGACGAGGACGATGCTGATCGATCCGCGTTCGCGTTCGTCGTCGCGCCATGGGTTGGTCAAGGTCCGCATCCGAATCACCGTTCTCGGTAAGTGTCGATAGCCGACGCCATGGTCGCCTCGACGGAAAGGGTTCCGGGCAGACCGGGCACGGCTAGGTTGGCGACCTGGACCTCGCAGGTGACCGTGGCCGTCACTCGCGCTGGGGTCCCGACCGGTGCAGCAAAGCCGGTCGTGTCGACAGAGACGCTCTTCGAGCTGCATTTGAGGCCTTGGTTGTTCAGGGTCGTGGCAGCACTCGAGGAGGCTGCACCCTGTGCCTGTTCTTGGGTACGGGAGATGGACGCCGCCCGGGCTGCTGCGTTTGCTGCGGACTCCACGCTGTGCTGGGCGATGGTGAACCGTCCGGCAGCAATGATGAGGCCGACGAACAGCATGAACGCAGGGATCCCAATGACGGCCTCGATCACCGCTGACCCTCGCTCGCGTCCTCCTTTGCCCCACCTCATCCGGTGACCCTTTCTACGGGGACGGTGGCCGATTGTCTGACCATGAGTCCCCAACCGGGAATCACGGTGAGTGGCCTCCCTGTCACCGTGACCGTGGCGTTCGTGGCAGAGCGTTGACTGGTGATCCTGACCCCTCTGATGACGTCCGAGCCTCCCGCGTCGGCGACAAAGCTCGAGGCTGCGGCGGAACCGTCCCCACCTGAGCCCCCTTCAGCTCCTGCTGCTCGCGCGCCTTCCTGCGCGGCCGCGATAGCGACCGTTCGGGCGTGGTAGTGCAGGGCGCCTTGAAGACCCAGGAACATCACACTGAACACCAGCGGCAGCAGGATGACGTTTTGGATCGACCCCGAGCCACGCTCGGTTTGCCCCGACCCCACGAAGGGGTGAAGCAAACGGAAGGAGCGAGGCGACATCATGTGCCGAGCTGGCCGGCCTTACCCATGACGAAGGTCCTGATGACGGCCACAACAGCGGCCGCGAGGGCCGCGAGGGCCACGCCCCAAAGGATCTGTTCCAAGGTCACGGATCCGCGCTCCGGATCGCCCTTGATGCGCTTGCTTGCGTGATCGGACGCGGTGACGCCCAACGTGTGTAGAACTGCGGCCAGATAGTGCATGCGGCTCTCCCCTTCTGTGGTTGTGCCGGTCCTGGTTGGACGGCTTAAAAGCTTGGTTGCTATCGGTGACGTGAACAGGTTCAGGACCCCTCCATGAGTCTGAGGAGGGAGGGCACGACGAGGATGGCGAGGAAGATGACGCCGAGCGCGCTCATCGGTATCGACATCCGTTCGCTGCTCTCGTTCGCCTTGGTCTTCTCGGCGTTGAGCATGGCTGCTCTCATCCCGGCTGATCGGGCTCGCAGGCTGGTGTAGATCTGGGCACCCTCTTCACCCGAGAGCCGCATGATGTCCGCGAAGTCATCGAGTTCGGGCAGTCCGAGTTCGTCGCCCAGGTTGTGTAGCGCCTCCCAGGGCGTCACCCCTGACCACCGCGTCCGGGCAAGCTCTTCCCCGAGACGGCGAAACACCCAGCTGTCGCCCACTTCCGCTGCCAGTTCCATCGCCTGCCGAGGGCCGGAGCCGCTGTTGCGTTCCAGGGCAACCAGTTCGATGTAGGCACCCAGCGCCCAGTTGAACTCGACACGGGCCTTCTTGGCGTCATCGCGGGCGTTGTAGTCCGGGAGGAAGAAGAACGCCACCGCGCAGGCCAACGACGCACCAACAGGAAGGATGATCGGCAGCCCCAACCCGATCGTGGCCAGCATGAGCCCAAACAGCGGGGGGATCGTCAGTCCCAGCAGGGCGAACAGGATCTTCTCCCCGTAGAACCGGCTGAGCGGGATCCTCAGGAGAGCCAGTTCCTTGACGGGCGCCTTTCCCCAGGTCCCCGCGGGAAGTGTCTTCATCCCCCAGCGGCCGAGCCGGTCACGCGAGTCCGTGGCCGTGGTCGAGGCCTCACCGGACTCGCCTGTCGTGGCGCGCGGTGAGAGCCGTTCCAATGCCTGGCCTAGGTCGGGGTCCGCCGGAGCCAGACGCCACAGCAGGAACACCACGCCGAGACCGAGCAACGCACCTCCGGTAATCGCCAATTGCAGTCCGGTCAGCATCAGTTCGCCGCCTCCTTCGCGGCCGCCCCGATGAAGCGAGGCAGTTTGCCGCCGAGCGCCATACGCTTCATCCAGATCAACGTGGCGACGTAGAGGGCCAGCAGTGTGACGAGGATCATCTGCCCAAGTGGAGACCCGTACGGCTCGATGTAGTCACCGTTGAGGGCCAGGAACCCAAGCACTCCCAAGGTGATGAAGGTGACGGCTCGCGCTGTCGCACGTGGCTTGGCCCGGTCGGCCTCGATCTCTCGTCGGGCCCGGACGTCGGCGGCAACGGACTCCGCCAACGCTTCCAGGACGGCCGCGAGGCCGGCACCGCGGCGCCGGGCGGCGAGGATGAGGTTCGCGGAGATCAGATCGCCGGTAGCGTCGTCGACCTCGTCGGCGAAGGCCCGCAGTGCGTCCTCAGTGGACCACCGGGCGCGCAGGCGTGAGGCCAACCGCGCCACTTCAGGGCGGATCTCGTCGGGTGTCGACCGCAGGGTCGCGATGAGGGCCTGCTCGAGGCCCGCGCCGACGGTCAGGATCCCCGAGAGGGACCGGGTCCATTCCTCCATCGCTTGAAGGCGTTCGATCTTGTCGTTGGCTTCTGGCGATGACAGCAGCCAGGGCAGGCCGGCGATGAGGGCAGGAACAAGAATGATCGCCACGACCCACCCGGTGAGGATGGCCACAAGGAGGCCGACGCCAGCCCCGACGAGGAGCAGCTTCTGGGTGCGCTTGGTCATCGACTGGATCCGCGCCACCCCGGGCATCCTCCTTCGGGTTGGTGCGGCCGCCTTCTCGGGTGTGCCACGCACACCGACGAGCACGCCGATCGCACCCGCGACGATCAGTGCGGCGGCCAGCGCGGGGACGAGCGGTGTCATGACGCAGCTTCCCCGTTCTGGGCGTAGAAGGCGTTGAGGTCGAAGCCCCACAGCTCGAGGTCGCGGTACTCATCGGGCATCACTGAGGGCACCGCCTCGCGGCGACCGAGCTTGGTCTTGAACACGGTCTGGGAGGAGTAGCCCGTCTCCCTCTCGCCAGGCTCCACGGTGATGATCTCCTCGACCCACCGTGCGAGCTGATAGGCGTCGTCACCGATTGGGCTCTTGTCCAGGTGGACGTGGACCACGATGTCGACGTTGGCCGCGATCTGGCGGATCGAGTAGTCGTAGGTGATCTGCGGGCCGGCCTCGAGGGCGCAGGTGACGAGTTTGCCAAGTGCGCCGACTGCGTTGCGGGCGTGAGTGGTGCTGATCGAGCCGTTGGAGGATTCCATCGCCTTGAACATCGCCAAGATCTCCGGCCCGCGCACCTCGCCCACAATCTGGCGGCTCAGGTTGAACCGGAAGCTGTCGACGAGGCATTCGGACAAGGTGACCTCGCCCGCCTGCCGACCGTCTGCGCCACGCTCCCCCGACCCGGGCCTGGCCTCCCAAGGGAAGACGATGTCGTGCTGTTCCTTCAGCTCGTGCAAGAACAATTCGTACTCGGTCTCGAACGTGCCGATGATCTCGCGACGGGGAATCTCGGCGCAGAGCGCCCGCACCAACGTGGTCTTGCCTGCACCCTGTGCACCCGAGACCACGATGTTCTTCCCGGCTTTGACAGCAGCTGACAGGAAGGATGCGGCGGTGACGGTCAAGGTTCCGCGCTCAACCAGATCGCCCAACGTCACCTGGCGCAGGCGGTGGCGGCGGATCACCACTGAGGGGTATGGGTGAACCCACGCGGTGGCCGCGAGCCGGGCACCGCCGTCCAGCCGCATGTGCAGGCGTGGTTGTGCCTCAGAGAAGGGGCGTGGGTTGGATTCCGACCGTGACGCGAGGAAGACCAGGAAGTCGATCAGCTCTTGGTCATTCGTCGCGACTGCGGGTCCTCGCACGAGTCGGCCGTCGCTGTACTCGAGCCACACCGACTGTGACCCGGCGATGATGATGTTCTCCACAAGGTCGTTGTCGACGAGCGGCTGCAAACGGCCCAACCCGAACAGGGCGTCGTCGAGGGCCTTGGCCATCTGGCCCTGCTCGGCGAGCGGCCACGAGTCCTGCCCGGCTGTCATCCGTGCGGCGGACTCGTCGTTGAGCAGCTCGAGGATGATGGCGCGACCACGTTCGCGCTGCACGTCGCGCGGCATGTGGGCCCGGTCCTCCCCCAACGCTGTGCTCAGCCGCTCCGATGCCTGATGCCGCAGCGTCGCGATGAGGTCCCAGTCCAGCTCGCTTCCGTGTCGCTGTGCCGCGCGACGCAGCGACGTAGGCTCCCTTGGCTGCTCCTCATGCGATTCGGTGTCTGCGGCTTCGTCCTGTGGCGTCATCGAGAACGTGCCACGGACCCTGCCGCGTCGCTGAGGAGCGGGGTCTCCGAAAATGGGCAAGGCCGTCGGGTCGGCCGGGTTATGGGATTCGGTCCAGTCCGGGTTCTGGGTCATCGTGAACTCCCAACAGGCTGGAGGGTGAGGTCCGCACGGTTGGCCGTGACTGTGGCGGTGATCGCGGTCTGTGCGGCTCGAAGGCTGCGCACGAGCGGTGACGAGTCGAACTTCTTCGGCGCTTTGGCGCCCCTGGAGAACACTCGGGCTGCATCGGGATCCCACGCCAGCGAGGCGGTCACCGGCAACTGGAGGACCTTGCGAACCTCGCGCGCCGAGTACGGGTCCCCTTCACCGGCCATCAAGACACCCAGGGACGACAGGCCTCCCGTGCACTCGAACCCGTCCCGCAGGGTTGCCGCCCAGGACCTTGCGCCCGACAGGGAGACGAGGTCAGATCGTGTGGTGAGCAGGCAGAGATCGGCGGCATACATCAGTGGTTCTGCAGAGCCGACCAGCCCCAATCGGCCGGCGTCGACGATGACGTCCTGGCCGGTGCGCTCGAGCGACTTCAGCGCGGCCGCCAGCGGATTCCACAGACCTGTCAGAGTTGGTGCTTGGGCGTGCGACCGGATCCCTGAAATCAGCGAGACATGTGTGCCTTCGATCGGGCTTGAGGTCTCCGAGATGGCCTCGACCAGGTGCCCGTGACGGTTGGCCAGCGCAAGGTCGAGCAACGAGTCGGCAGGGGGGACCATCCCACGCAGGTAACCCGCGTGGATCGCTGAACCACCTGTCGGGTCAGCGTCCAGGAGTAGAACCGGACGGGGCCATGTCACAGCGAGGCCGACGGCCGTCGCAGTGACACCCGGGGAGGCAGAGGCTGATGCCAGCACGATCAGCGCCATGACTTCACCGCTCCCGACTGTCGAGCACGATGGCGACTTTGCCCGTGGCCGCTCGCGCAGCCAGCTCACCAGCCTCAGCCTCGGGAACTTCCACGGCCACGACCGTCTTACCCTGATCGGCACCAGGGTGCAGACCCACCACCGTTGCCTCGATCTCAACCTGCTTGCCCTCCGTGACCTCACCGTCCTGCCCCGGTGTGGCAACGACCCTCACCATGTCCCCCGAACGCAGCGGCTCCCCCGGCAGCAGGGACGCAGGAAGCGCGACACCGACAATGGACTTCCCTGCGGCCGGGATCGTTTGGCCTGACGCCACCGCCGCGGCGGTCAGCAGACTGCCCTCAGCAAGATCCATCGTCGCTCGCCTCCCAACCAGGCCAGCCAGGTCTTCGCCCGGGATCGTCTTCAACGCCGGATCGACACCCACCCGCACGGTCATGAGGTCCTCACGCACGATCACCTCGCCTCGCTCGACCGTGCTGCGAACCGCAACAACCTGCTGCGCGTTACTGGTCGACGACCATGCCCATGCACCCAGCAGGGCGCCCAAGCAGACGGTCGCCACCGACGCGGCGATCAGCGCCGGCCGGCGTCGCAGCTTCGGTGCGGGTGCAACCTCAGAGACCGGATCCGGCTCGCCACGCCGACGTCGACCACCCTGCTCCACTGGTGCCTCCTGCGCGCGGTCAACCATCGTGGCCATCTCTGCCCCCTTGCTCATTGGCTCAACACCTGGCTTTCGCCCATGGTGATGTTGGTCGTCCTCGAGAAGTCCAACGGGATGTTTCCGCTCTGCCCGATCCCGGCCCACGCCACCGTCCAGTAGCTCGTTGCCGTCACGGCATAGCGACCCTGGCGGGTGTAGGTGTGCCCGCACGTTGGAGAACTCTTTTTGCCGTACTTGTCGGCATACGGGGTCCCGTGGCCGGTGCAAGTCACGGATGTGCCGTCGCCCATGTTCCAGACCGTCTTCGTGACCTTCGCGGTCGCGGTCACAGTGAAACCACCCGCCGATGCAGACCGCGTGATCGGTCCGACAGTGCTCTGTGTCGGGTTCTGAACCCACATCCAAGTCGGCAACCCGATGATGCCGATGCTCCCGGGTCGGGGCTCGGGAACGATACCGATCTCAACGGCGCCTAGGGCCATGGTGGCGATC
This sequence comes from Knoellia locipacati, assembly GCF_044791685.1. GTDB lineage: Bacteria > Actinomycetota > Actinomycetes > Actinomycetales > Dermatophilaceae > Knoellia > Knoellia locipacati_A. Next base: position 2,195,150 of record NZ_CP087730.1, on the reverse strand, counting down.
GCTCTACGCGCCAACACCAAGGGGTTCGGTGGTTGCACTGGCCCGGCAGGTGGCGTAGCCGACCACATCTGAACGGCGGCGGGAAGGCCCCCGAAACCCCAGGGGTATACGCAGCCGTAGATGGCGCCATCTGTGTTCCCCTGCCACACAGGCTCGCTTTTGGGGGGTTGGGGCGAGATCAAGGCCACGTAGCAGTTCCAACTGTTCGACCAGTAGGCAGCTACCCCATACGCACTTGAACCGCAAGGCACTTCAAGGTTCCCCCGTTGCCTATCGACGCACTTCACGACAGCGACAGGGTCATCGGACCCCTTCGGTGGCACCGTGGGGTCATCCGGATCGTCTGGAGCTGGAGGTGTGACAACGCTGATGACACACGTCTGAGTCGTCGGGTCCAGCACTTCGCCTGGAGGGCACGACACGGGTGGCGCTGCAGCCGCAAGCGCTGGGGCGACCGCAACCCCTGCCAACGCGAGGGTCGTCAGAAGGGCAGCGATCCAGACGCTCCGCAAGCTGTTCAGCATGGGCCCGTGACCTTCTCAGTCGTCACGTACCACTTCTGATCCTTCTTATCTTGGGTGACCTCATAGGTGTACCCAAGGCGCGGTTGCCGGTCTGCCGGGACAATCGACTTTCCCTTACTATCCACGACGTTCAAGCCACTGAAATCCAAACAGGCTGAGACTTCATACACCGCGGCTTTCTTAAGCGATGCCTCCAGCACCTTGACCGTCGTGTGTCCCACGAACCGCTCCCCCCTGACCCGTCGATCGAAAAGATTCTTGGTCCATTGCGTGTTGACTGTCCCCCGCGCCACAGTGTTGATCTTCTCGAGTTTGCTCTTTGGGTCAGTACCGACCTTGTCGATCACGTTCCACAACTCGATGACTGCCTGGCCGGCGCGCTCCTCGTCCACGTCGGCCGGCGAACGCGTTGAGGGGGAAGTTGACGGAGTGCTTGACGTCGGAGAAACCGAGGGTGAGGAGGGCTCCCCCGGACCGCAAGCAGATAGACCCACGGTCCCGGTCAGAAGCAGAACCACCGGGACTAGGTGCCCGTTCCTACGAAACATCGTCATTGTGTTCCACTCCTAGATCTCCATGGCTTAAGCCGCGAACGTCCTTTGGGCGGTCAGACTACAAGGAATCGATGCGATAACACTAGTGCACTTGCGGCGCAGACCGCCACCGACGCCGCCGCACCGGTGGGTCGTGTTGGTCATCGTCCCCAGCCCTCGCCCCACAACAGGACTCCCCTGCTGTTCGTTGTCTTGCCGCTCTATGGCACCACACATGCACCAATGGCGGACGATCGAGCTTGGCTATCCGAGGGGGTCGCGTGTGGAGCGTCGCGACTGGTTCAGGGCGTCCGCCACGGCGGCGGGGGTCGCCTTCACTGCATCTGCAATGCGGACCAGTGCGGTCTCGGGCGGCAGGTGTTGAAGACGACCGGCTTCCCATCTTTGGACGCTGGCCAGTGAGAGATGGGCTTGATCGGCTAGTTGCCGGGCGCTGAGTCCGGCAAGAGTGCGCAGACGACGAAGGTCCTGCCCCCGCGCCGGTGGGGTGAGGAGGGCGGCGGTCTCGACGTCCAACACCGCGGCCAGGCGGACGAGAACGTCGGGTCTCGGCTCGGAGGTGCCCAGCTCCCAGCGGGAGACCCGCTCGCCGCCGGCTACGCCAATCAGGCGCGCCAGCTCGTGCTGGGTCAGACCCTTGCGCGTGCGGGCGAGCCGCAAGGCTGTGGGATCGGTGAGTGAGTCGGGTTTGCGCATGTCGGCAACACCCTATGGCTAGGTCAGGTCGACTCGCGCCCTGTTGGCACCGACACTCCTCCACCGGTGCGCACACTCAGGTCGCCCCCGACTGGCGACGTCTTCTCGGTCTCTTGCCGCCACGCGACCTCGAAAGCTGAGATGACGATGACTGTGGCGGTGACCTTGGCGTCTGCCGACCTCATGACGACCCTGGCCACGGTGCTCTCCGGTGTCCTGCTGATCGACCTCGGTCTGATGTTCTATGAGTTCGTCGTTCCCCTGCTGGCGTTCCAGCCGCACGACGGTGACGTGATCCGCGTCATCGCTCTGGGCTCGATGTGGTGGAGCTTCTGCTCCAGAAGGCCCTATTGGGCCCAGTGGACCTTCGGTGCGGACCCCGGGCGACGGCCAGCAGGCGGGACGGGCGGCCTGGGGCTATTCGCTTGGCCGCTGGCCGAATGGTGACTGAGAAGTATGCTGCGGACATGCTGCGAGTGTGCCCACGGCATACTCCGCGGTGGTCATGCCCGCCTCCGCGGACTGCTTGAGATGCACCAGACGGTGCGAAAGACGCTGTGTCACAGGCCTGCTCCTCGATCGGTGCGGGGCAGGTCCCCGCCTCGCCTCGAGTCCAGCGGACCTCGCGAGGCAGGGCCAGCCCGAGCCGGCCCGGCTGTGGACGAGGAAGGCTGCGGCCCGCGGCTGTGGACGACGAACCTGCCTCAGTGAGCGTCCGCGAGACCGACCAGGTCAACGACCCTCGGCGGCGACGCACCTGCCTCAGTGAGCGTCCGCGAGACCAACGCCTCAACGAGCCTTGGCCTCGACGAACCTGCCTCAGCGAGCCTCGGCGATGGCGACGAAGTTGGACACGCGGTGCCCGTCGGGGCGGAAGCCGTCGTCGTCGTCGCACGTGATGAGGGCGATGCGTCGGACCGACCGGTTGGCTCCCCACACCCCGGCGTCGTGGCTCACTGCCTGCTTGGTCGCGACCCGGGTGGCCGTGACCGTGTAGACGATGCGGCGGCCAGAGGCGTCGAAGACCGTGACCTTGTCACCTCGACGGATGTCCTGGAGGTCGTGGAAGACGTCGGCACGACGTCCGTTGACGACATGGCCGGCGATCACCGCTGTCCCGACCTCGCCGGGCCGGACCCTGCCGTACCCGGAGATCCACGCGAGGACGCCGGCGGGTGGGTTGACCACGCCGTTGACGGCGGAGATCCGGCGCAACGCGCCGGAAACGTCGATCGACGGTGCTGAGATCGACATCGGGGCACCGGTCGTCGCCTTGGGTGGTCTCGTCTTCTTGGGGGCGGCCGTCGTCGGCCGTCGGGTCGGTGCCACGGTCGGCTTCGGGGTCGGCGTCGCCGACCTCGCTGTTGCGGTCGGGGTGGGGGTGGTCGAGGGGTAGTCGCTGGGGGGTGACGCGGTCGGGGTGACCATGGACGACGCCGCAGCCTCCTTCGAGCGCGAGTCCTCGACCGCGGCCCCGCAGGCCTGGGTCAGCAACGTCAGGCCGGTCAGCGCGAGGGCGACGCCCACGGTGGCGACGCCGCGTCTGGGCCCCGAGAGGCGGGCGGTGCCGGGCGGCACCGCCCGCTTCCGCGAGTACTTACCCATGGCGTGCGCGTCTGCTCACCAAGGAGGGTGTGATCAGTGCTGACCGCCGCGTCGACGCATGGCACCAGCGACGAGGCCGGCGCCGGCGAGCACTGCGGCTCCACCGAGGAGCACCGGCATGCTGCTGCTGTCGGACGCCGGCACGTCGGTCTCCACAACGGGCCCGGTGGGACGGGTCGGTGTCGGCGTCGGCTCCTCTTCCATATCGCCGGTGCACGTGATGATGTGCGAGATGTCCTTGCCGGACTCGGTGCTGAGCTCATCGCCCTCGAGGACGCCCTCGACGTTGCCGTCCTCGTCCACGCCAAAGACGGTGTTCTCACCGTCGTCAGTGCTCTGGTCCGAGCCCGCCTTGAGCACGACGAGCAGGTAGTCGCCGTCCGACACCCAGGTGTCGGTGTCGAGGCCTTCGTCGTGGATCTTCTCGCACTCGACGTTCTCGAAGCCCTCTTCGGTGAGCCAGGCCTCCCAGTACTCCACGTTGTTGGGGTTGTCGGCGTTCGGCTCGGCAGAGGCCGTCGTCGCGAAGCCGAGGCTCAACAGACCTGCGGCGGCGGCTACGGCCACCCCGCGGCCGATCGTTCTCATCTGAAACATCCGTGCTCTCCCTCGTTCGGCCGGTCGTCGCGCGAGACCAGCGCCGACGTCCGCCTCGGCCGCGATGTGGTCGAGACGCGGCACAGAACTACTCCCGTGTTCTGGCCATTCGGAACGTAACCCCATGTCGCACAGGCGAAACGGCGTCCGAGCATTGATCCTCCGAAGTGATGACGACCTCCTGGGTCACATGAGGAGATGCCCGTCCGAAGGGGTGTGTCCGCCTGCTCGAGGGTGGCCTCATGTGCCTAGTGACGACCGGGCCAGGTGCAGGACGACGGGCACAACGGTGGTGCCGACGAAGCCGGGCAGGAAGCACGCCCCGAGAGGCAGGACGAGCAGGACGCCGGCACGCTGCACCGCAGCCTCGACCCGCGCCGCCTCCTGCCGTCGCATCCGCTGCGCCGCGGCGAGCACGACGCCAGCCGGGGCCGCGCCCGAGCGCTCCGCCGCCTGCCACGCCACCGAAGCCGAGCTCCATCCCTCACCCACGTGGGCCCAGGCCGTGGCGGCGTCCTGACCCCATCGGTGCGCACTCGCCACGACGCGGAGGTGGCGACCCACACCAGCCGGCACGCGGTCGGCAACGGCTTCGAGGGCCTCGGTGGGACCGAGGCCCGACCTCAGCGCCAGGGCACACAGGACGAGCGCGTCGGCGGCGTCGTCGACGGTCGGCTCGGTCGAGCCCTCGCCGACATCCACCTCCACGGACCGCACCGCAGCCGGGCCCGCGTCTCCCGCGTCCCGCCGTGCTCGAGGCGGCCAGATGAGGATCGCGAGGACCATGAGGCAGAGGGCGAGGGCGACCATCAGCCGACCCCCGCTGGTCGCAGCGACCGACGCAGCAGAGCCCGGCACCAGAGCCAGCCCGTACCGGTGAGGGTGAGTCCGCCGGCGGTCGCGACGACCGCGGCCGTGCCTGTGTACACCTCACCCACGGGAAGACCGAGGAGTACGGCGACCACCGGACCGGAGAGTGGCAGGAGCGTGAGCAGCCACATCGACGCGCGCGGACCGGCCGCCAGAACGGTGCGCCGGTCGTCGGCCGCCGCCCGGTCCCGGAGCACCTCGGCCGCGGCGCGGGCGGCAGGCGCGGCGGGCACGCCGAACTCGTCGGTCAGCCGCCATGCCGCAGCGAGGAAGGTCAGATCGGAGTCCCCCTGCGCCACCTCGGCGAGCCCGCTGCCGACGCTCTCGCCCGTGGCCGCGCCGTCGGCCAGCCGCGCGGCCAACGCCTGAAGCCCGGGATGGGCGGACGACGCACCGACCGCACAGGCCAGCCGAGCGGCCTCGTCGGGGGGTAACCCGCTGTCGAGACCCACCGCTGCCAGCTCGGCGAAGTCGGCCACCCAGCCTCGACGGACCCTCCGGAACCGCACCTCGCGGGCCAGCACCTTGCGCACCGCAGCCAGCGCGACCGCGCCCGGCGGCTCGACGGGTTCTCCATCCGACCCCGCGTCACCCCGGTGCGGTCCCCCACCGGCAGCGCGAGGTCGACCACGCGGCCAAGCCCACACCGCGAGCACCACGAGCCCGACGACGATCCAGACAGACTCGCTCACGCCACCCCGCCGCGCGTCGCGACGCCAGTCGCGCTGCCGCCGGTCCCGACACGTGACTCGACACCACCCGTGGTGCCCAGTCGACTCTCGAGCAGCTCTGCCAGTCGCGCCGCACCCGGCCCCCACTCCACCGCGTCGCGCTCCGGGTCTGCACCCCCGGTGCCACCTGTGCCACCGGTGCCACTCGTGCCACCGGTGCCCGCAAGCCCGCCGCCCGGCAGCGCCACGAGGGCCTCGTCGACGACCACCTCCGTCCCGGTCCAGCGCGTCACCCCGACAGCCCGGACGAAGCGGACCGGGCCGGCACGCGCCACGTCGACGACCACCTGCACGGCTCCGCGCAGCTGGGCATGGACCGCGTCGCGCCCGAGCCCCGCCAGGGCCCCCAGCGCCTCGATGCGGGCAGGGGTCTCCGCGAGGCCGTTGGCGTGGAGGGTCCCGGCTCCCCCGTCGTGACCGGTGTTGAGTGCCGACAGGAGCTCGCGAACCTCGGCACCGCGCACCTCCCCGACGACGAGCCGGTCGGGACGCATCCTCAGCCCTTGCCGCACGAGGTCGACCAGCGTCACGGCGCCCACGCCCTCGACATTGGGAGTCCGCCCCTGCAGCCGCACGACGTGCGGATGCGAGGGCGCGAGCTCTCGAACGTCCTCGACCACCACGATCCGCTGGTCGGTGGGGCACTCGGCCAGCAGCGCGCCGAGCACCGTCGTCTTGCCCGCGCCGGTGCCGCCGACGACGAGGAAGGACAGTCGGGCGGCCACGATCCGTCGCAGCAGCGACGCCATCGTCGAGCCCACCGAGCCGAGCTGTTGCAGCCCCTCCACCCCGACCGGCTGACGGCGTGGCACCCGCAGGCTGAGGTGCGTCCCTGCCTCTGCGAGCGGCGACAGGATCGCGTGCAGTCGCACCCCTCCGGGCAGGACGCCGTCCACCCAGGGCTGTGCCTCGTCCAGGCGCCGGCGGGCCAGCCCCGCCAGCCGGGTCGCGAGCGCCCGGGCGTCGGCCGCCTCGAGCACCTGGCCGGTCGCCCGGACACCGTCGCCCCGGTCGACCCACACCGAGCCGTCACCGTTGACGAGGACGTCCGTGACCTCAGCCGCATTGACCCAGCGCTCGAGGGGCCCGAACCCGAGCACGCGTTCGCGCAACCGCTGTCCCTCGACCGCGGCGCCGTCGGCTCCGAGCTCGACGACCCCTCCGGTCAGCTCGGCGATGACGTCCGCGTCGGGCGCGAGGCCACCGCGGATCGCCTCGGCCACCCCCGGCCACCGGTCCACCTCACCCCCTCGGTCCGCTCCTGCCGCTCCGCGGGCTCTCATGCGGCTCCCCGACCGAGACGCTCCACGAGGTCCAGGGCCACGGTGTCGGCCCGGTCTCGCAGCGCGCCGCGCAGCCCCGGCCAGTCGCCGCGTTCACCGTCGCGTCGAACCCGCGCGTCGTCGCGCAGGTGGGCCAGGTGGGGCACGCCGAGGTGCTCGATGACCTCCGCGACCTCGGACGTCACCGCTCGGTCACCCCGCGTCACCATGCCCACCACTGCACCGGCAGGCCGGACCTCCGGCAGCCCTGACAGCACCGCCTCGGCGTCCGCCAGCTGTCGGGCCCGCAGCCCCGCCACGACGTGCACCTCCGTCGCGCCGACGCACGACGTCTCGCCCAGCACCGTGCCCACACGGCCGTCGACGACCACCGGCACCTCCCCGCGCAGCGACTTGAGGACGTCGAGCAGCGCGGAGTCGGGCACCGAGGAGCCCCTGCCACCCGCCGACAGCACCGGGACCTCGCCGCAGGGCAGGGCCGACACCAGCCGCCGACACGACGTCGTCCCCCGAAGCCGTGCCAGGTCCGGCCACCGCAGCCCCGGCACGTGCTCGGTGCCGCACGTCATGTCGAGCCCGCCGCCGCGCACGTCCCCGTCGACGAGCACGCACTCACCGAGGTGCAGCGACAGCCGCCGCGCCAGAGCGGCCGACCACGTCGACGCACCGAGGCCACCGCTGGCACCGAGGACCACGACGAGAGGAGCTGGCGGAGAGGTCATGTCACCGACCCTCGCCGCCGCGCCGACCGGGCCACCACCCCGCGGAACCGATCTGTGGACGGGGGCGGACGGCATACGGAGGGTGTGGACAACGGGTCTGCAGGAGGAAAGGCGACGGCCCCGGTCGGGGGGAGGACCGGGGCCGTCGGGTGGGCCAGGCTCCGGGGGGGAGAAGCCGGACCACCCTTCGCTCGACCCCGAAGGGGAGCGATGGCTTCATCGTCGCCGATGGAGTGACCCCGTGCAAGACGAACACGTAAAACTCGAACAAATCTGGTCAGTCGTAGTCACAAACGACGATGACGCCCCTACCAGAGGGGCGTCATCCGCCGCGAGTGCTCGGGGCGACCAAGCGTGCATTTCCTTGCCGTCGTACCGGGTCGAGCCCGGACGGACCGGTCCATCAGTGGACTGCCCGCGCGTGGGTACCCGTTGCGTCTCGCGGTTGTTCTGTGGTTCGGCCGGTTCCCGTGGTGGGCCTGTCCGATGCCTCCTGTGTACTCCCCCGCGGCGGCAACAACAAGACTTGACAAATGCTCAGGTGAGGCGGCCCGCGAGGACGGCGTCGGCGATCCGCTCGCCCTCCTGCGCGCCGGCGACGATCGCGTCGCAGCAGTGCGTCAGCCACAGCCCGACGCCTGCGGCGTCACCCCGCGTGTATGCCGTGAGCCCACCGAGGTAGGCCGGCCCGCCTCCCGTGCCATGCCCCATCTCGGGCACCGCGACGCCCGTCGGGTCGAGGCCACCGGCCTGGATGACGGCGCGCTCGACAGCACGGGCCACGACGCCGTTGGCGCGGGTGAACGGGCGGGCCGTGACGATCTCGGCATGGGCCAGGGCGGCGACGACGGGCACCGGGAGGGTCGCTGCGTTGGCGAGGACCTCGACGACGCGGGCCAGTCGCTCACGGGCCTCGGCGGCCGGGGGCGCCTCGCCGAGCTCGACGAACTCGCGGCAGTCCTCGCCGTCGAGGCGAGGGCGCCCGAGCTCGGAGTCGGGCACGAGGCCGGCGGCGGCAGCGGTGTGGAGGCGGGCCAGGGCCTGCATCGGCGCGTTGAGGACGATTGGGCCGAGCCGCTCGGTCTCGGCGGTCGCGGCGATGACGCCGCGCATGACCTGCTCGACCGGGTCGAGCTCGTCGTGCCACGTCACTGCGCCGCGCATGAGGTCGCGCACGATCTCGACGGAGAGCCGGGCGCCGTCGAGCTCACCGCTCGCGCGGGCACCGCGCACGCGCGACTCGGCCGCGGCCTCGAGGATGCGGCGACGGAGGGCGTTGTGCCAGCGGAGCTGGGTGCAGGCCTGGCGGGCCGCGTCGACCTTCTCGGCGACACCGGGCAGGGAGGCGAGGGCGATCACGGCGGAGGTGACCTCGGCAGGAGTCTGGGGAGTCGGTGGCACGGGAGTGGGCCTCAGGCGCTCTCGGGGGCGCGGGTCCCACGCTCTGAGTCGGCCGGCATACGGACGCCGGCGAGCTGACGCGACTGCGCAACGACGTGACCGCGCGAGTCCCAGATGATCGCGTCCTCCTCGAAGAGGCCGCCGATGACGTTGCGGGTGGTGATCCGCATCCGCAACCAGCCGGGCGCGGGTCGCGAACGGACGTGGCCCGAGAACGCGATCGTCGGCGCCCAGCCGAGGGCCCCGAAGGTGAACGTCACCGGCGGCATCGCGTCGAGGAAGAACGGCAGCGACAGCACGTCCGGCTCGCGCCCGTCGGCGAAGCGGATCCACGCGCGCATCTCGCCGTCGCGGGCCGGCTGGCCGAGCGCCCAGCCGACGGTGAGGGGGTCGATCCGCATGTCGAGACGGTCGAGCAGGCGGATCTTCTCGGCGAACCCGCCGCGGGCCGCCGGCGCGCACACCTCGGGGTCGGGCAGCTCGGGTGGAGCCTCCTGGAGGTGGACCGGCTCGCTGTTGGCGTCCAGGTCGGCGAAGGTCGCGGTGTGCCGCACGCAGGCGACGTCGCCCTGGGAGAGCGTCACCTCGGCGGTGGAGAACGAGCGGCCGGCCCGCAGCACCTGCGTCTCGGCCCGGACCTGTCCGGGCTGGGCCGCGGCGAGGAAGGTCGTGCTGAACGCGACCGGGTCCTGGTGGCTGTCGACGGCGGAGAGCGCGTCGGCGGCGGCCTTCGTCGCGAGCGACATGAGGAGCCCACCGTTGACGGCCTCGCCGATGACCCAGCCGTCGGTGAGATCCGCCCGTCCGTCGGTCAGGGTCAGGGCGTCGTCGAACTCGGTCATGGCTCGACAGCGTATGCCGTGCGGCCCGGTCCTCCGTGCGGGTGTGGGCAGCGCCGCAGGGCCTAGCCTGACGGCATGACAGCGTCGTTCCACGTGCCCACCGCCGTGGTCGTGGCCGGGGCGATGCTCCTGCTGGGCCTCGGGCTGTGGCTCGCGGGGCGGGGTCGGCGACGGGGGTTCCTGTCGACGGTCGACCGGGTGACGTACTCGACACTCCACACCGCCTCGCTCGCCTCCCGCCACCTCTCCGAGGGGCTCACCCCGGAGGCGGCTGAGCGCGCCGGCCGGCACCTGCTCGCCATCCTCGGCGCCAGCTCGGTCGCGATCTGCGACGCCTCGGGCCTGCTCTCGTGGACCGGGCCGGGACAGCACCACGCAGTCGAGGCGCACGAGCACGCCTCGGGGACCCGCACGTCGGGGGCGCCGTCCGTGCTCGGCTCGGACGTCATCACCTGCAGCGACCCCGACTGCCCGGTCCGCGCCGCGGTCACGGCGCCGCTGCTCGCCGACGAACGCGTGGTCGGGACGCTCACGGCATACGCGCCCGCAGCGTCGGCGGGCCTCGCGCGGGCGACCGGTGAGCTGGCCCGCTGGGTCTCGGCCGAGCTCGACGTCGCCGAGCTCGGGCGCGCCCGCACCCGGGCGATGGAGGCCGAGCTCAGGGCGCTGCGAGCCCAGATCAGCCCGCACTTCATCTACAACTCGCTCGGGGCGATCGCGAGCTTCGTGCGGACCGACCCGGAGCGGGCGCGTGAGCTGCTGCTCGAGTTCGCCGACTTCACCCGCTACTCGCTGCGCCAGGGCGGGCCGTTCACGACGCTCGCGGAGGAGCTGCGCAACGTCGAGCGCTACCTCGTGCTCGAGCAGGCGCGGTTCGGCGAGCGTCTTCAGGTGTCGCTGCTCATCGCGCCCGAGGTGCTGCCCGTCCGCATCCCCTACCTCGCCGTGCAACCGCTGGTGGAGAACGCCGTTCGCCACGGACTGGCCACCAAGGAGGGCGTCGGCCACGTGACGATCACCGCCTCGGACCAGGGCTCGGAGGCCGAGATCTCGATCGACGACGACGGGGTGGGGACCTCGCCCGAGGCAGTGCAGCGCATCCTCGACGGGGTCTCGCAGGCCGACTCGATCGGGCTCGGCAACGTCGACGCCCGGCTGCGGCAGATCTACGGCGACGACTTCGGTCTCGTCGTCGAGACGGCCGAGGGCGCGGGGACCCGGGTGAGCTTCCGGGTGCCGAAGTACGCACCCGGTGTCCACGCGGAGTGACGAGCGGCGCTGTGCACTGCTGCGCCGTGGTGCAGCAGTGCACAGCACCGATCCACCCATGACAGTCGTCTCGCACCCCCCTCGCGCCGGACGATCGGTGGCTATCCTCACGACCATGGCCAGTGCCGGCAGCCTTCGAGCCCTCGTCGTCGACGACGAGCTCCCCGCCCTCTCGGAGGTGCGGTTCCTCCTCGACTCCGACGCCCGGATCGGCGAGGTCCTCACGGCGTCGAGTGGCACCGAGGCGTTGACGATGCTCGAGGAGCACGACGTCGACGTCATCTTCAGCGACATCTCCATGCCCGGGCTCGACGGCATCGCCCTCGGTCGCGTGCTCGCACGCTTCGCCTCGCCCCCGCAGCTCGTCTTCGTCACCGCGCACGACCAGCACGCGGTCGACGCCTTCGCGCTCGCCGCGACCGACTACGTCATGAAGCCGGTCCGCAGCGAGCGCCTGCGTGAGGCCGTCCGTCGCGTCGTGGCCAAGCAGGACGAGGCGGGTATGCCGGCCCACGCAGAGCGTGGGACCCGCGCTCCCCTCCCCGAGGCCGAGGCTTCCGGCGCTCCCGCCGGGCTCCCCGGCGCACCTGCTGTCGCCGCCGAGGACGAGACCATCCCCGTCGAGCTCGGTGGGGTGACCCGGTTCGTCAACCGGTCCCAGATCCGGTGGGTCGAAGCGTCGGGTGACTACGCCCGCCTGCACACCGCCGACGGCAGCCACCTCGTGCGCATCCCACTCGCGGTGCTCGAGGAGCGTTGGGGCGCAGCCGGATTCGTCCGCATCCACCGCTCCACCCTGGTCTCGCTCGCCCACGTCACCGAGGTCCGGATGGACCACGGGCGGTGCGCGGTCGCGATCGGTGACGTGGAGCTCCAGGTGAGCAGACGGCATACGAAGGGGTTGCGTGACGTGCTGCTGAGGCGACCCGGCTCGAGCAGCTGATGGGGGCCGACCGCGGCGACGTCCCGGCGCGGGTGCGGGTCACGAGCTCACGGCGAGGCGCGAGGCCCGCACGGACGCGTCCCCTGTCGACCGACCTCGACGAGCAGACCGAGCTCGGCGACGTCTACCTCGACGGGTTGCGGCGGGCCCAGCTGCGACTGGGTCTCACGGTGCTCGGCCTCATGGTCCTGGGCCTGGGGAGCTTCCCGCTGCTGCTCACCCTCATCCCGTCGACCCGGACGATGACGCTCGCGGGCGTGCCGCTGCCGTGGCTCGTGCTCGGGGTGCTCGTCTATCCGGCGGCGTGGCTGCTGGCTCGGGCGTACGTGCGGCAGGCGGAGCGGATCGAGACCGAGTTCGCGGACATCATCGGAGCCGGCCGCGATGGCTGACTCGCTCTCGGTCGTCGCGGTGGCGCTCGTCTGCGTGACGACGGTCGTCGTCGGAGGGCTGGGGCTGCGGCTGTCGCGACGGACCTCCGACTTCTACGTCGCGGGGAGGACGGTGTCGCCGCGGCTCAACGCGAGTGCGATCTCGGGTGAGTACCTCTCTGCCGCATCGTTTCTCGGTGTCGCGGGACTGATCTACGACCAGGGCGTCGACCTGCTGTGGCTGCCGGTGGGCTACACGCTCGGCTACCTCGTCCTCCTCGTCATGGTGGCGGCGCCGATGCGTCGGTCCGGGGCGTACACGCTGCCCGACTTCGCCGAGGCGCGGCTGGGGTCGGTGTTCGTGCGGCGGCTCGCGGCGGTGCTCGTCGTGGCCATCGGCTGGATGTACCTCGTGCCGCAGTTCCAGGGCGCCGGGCTGGCGCTGGCGCTCGTGACGGGTGCGCCCCAGTGGGTCGGCGCCCTGCTCGTGGCGGTCGTCGTCGCGGCAGCGGTGGGGGCGGGCGGGATGCGGTCGATCACCTTCGTCCAGGCGATGCAGTACTGGATCAAGCTCACCTGCCTCGCGGTGCCCGCCTTCGTCCTTCTCGCACTCTGGATGCGTTCTGGCGCAGGGCTCCCGAGCGTCTCGGACGCCTGGTCGCTGCCGTTCTCGCCGCGATCGGACGGCGACCACCCGCACTACCGCACGGCGTCGATGATGCTCGCACTCTGCCTCGGGACGATGGGCCTGCCGCACGTGCTGGTGCGCTACTACACCAACCCCGACGGCGTCGCGGCTCGGCGCACGACGGTCTCGGTCGTTGCATTGCTCGGGGTCTTCTACCTCCTGCCACCCGTGTATGCCGTCCTCGGCCGCGTGCACCTGCCGTCGCTCCCGTCGGGGGTACGTTCGGACACGATCGTGCTCCAGCTGCCGGAGCGGGTCGTGTCCGGTCTGGGCGGGGACGTGCTGACGGCGATGCTGGCGGGCGGGGCGTTCGCCGCCCTGTTGTCGACGGCGTCGGGGCTGGCGATGTCGGTGACCGGGGTGCTGCACCAGGAGCTGCTGCGGCCCCAGCTGTCGCGGCTGACCGGTGGCGACGCGTTCGGGTTCGGCGGGTTCCGGCTTGCGACGGTGGGTGCGGTGGTGGTGCCGTTCGTCGTGTCGGGGTTCGTCGAGCAGATCGGCATCGCGACGACCGTGGGGTTCGCGTTCTCGCTGGCAGCGGCGACCTTCGCTCCGCTGCTCATGCTCGGCGTGTGGTGGCGACGGCTGTCCCGGGCGGGGGCCGTGGCCGGGCTGGCGGTCGGGGCGCTGGCGGCGACCTCCGCTGCGATGACGACCTTCGTGGCCGGACCCCTGGACGGTTGGCCCGGCGCGCTGCTGGCCAACCCTGCCGCGTGGTGCACGCCGTTGGCCTTCGGCACCGCGGTCATCGTCTCGCTCGCGACTCCCGCCTCGGTGCCCCGCGACACCGCTCGGTTGATGGTCCGGCTGCACACCCCCGAACAGGTCCACCTCGCCCGCAGCCGCCTCCTGGACTGAGCCTCGAGCGAATCCTCAGAGGGTCGCGAGCCACGCGGCGAGTGCACCCCTGAGCTGGGTGAGGCTCACCCCGGGCGCCGCAAGGTAGGCCTGGGGCCAGTGCGCCCCTTCCTGCACCTTGGGGAGCTCGTTGTCCGTCCTGGAGGTCGCGTGGACGTCCGCAGCGACGAGCTGGGCGAAGCCGCACCTTGCGTGCTCGTCGCGGAAGCCGCGCAGGTGCTCCAGCGACGGCCGGCCTTCCTCGACGAACCGGTGGACGAGCTCGCCGGCCCAGTCCTCGAGCGGGCGCGGCGGCGCTCCGTCTGCCAGGGGGTTCCCTGCGGCTGCCCGCCCGAAGTCCACGAGGCTGCAGTGGATCTCGGCGAGCCGGACGACCACCCCGGCCTGGGCACGGTCGATCTCGGCCACCGATGCGACGACGGGCGGGCGGGCTGCCGCGAGGAGCCGTGGATGGCCGTAGCCCGCGCGCCTCAGGGGCTCGGCGACGGCGGCGACGGCCGGGACGGCGAAGAGGTCTGAGTTCGGCGCGGGCAGGAACGTCCGACGGAAGAACGCGCGCTTGCGGAACTCCTCGAGCTGCGGATCCGACTTGTACCAGTCCCGGTCCAAGGGGTCCTCCTGGGCGCGACGGAGCCAGATCGCCGCTTCGGCGTCATCCTGCGCCTTCCCACCGTTGCCCGGCGAGACCAGGGTCTGCGAGAGGTCGTGACGGGAGGCCAGGGCACAGCCGAGGTTGTACATCCCCCACGGGCTGCGGGGCGACGGTCGCTGACCGCCGTTCGCGAGGTAGTGCAGTCCGCTGAGGCGGTCCTTGAGCTCTTGGACGAGACGCCACTCGGGGTCGTCCTCCTTGACCGTGGCCGCGATCTCGGCGTGGTCTTCGAGGGCTTCACGAATCGGTTGCAGCCCGCCCGCCCGGCTCCCGCCCGCGAAGGCCTCGTTCGTGGCGATGACCGCGCGGGTGTAGGTCGCCCGGAGCTTCAGGCCCCGCGTGAGCCTCTCCTCCTTCTCGAACTCCGCGAGCCATTCGCGGTAGCGCCTCAGGGTGTCCTTGTCGTCCGAGAGACGGTCCAGGGCGTGGCGGTAGGCCAGCTGGGCCGAGAGGTTGGCCGGGTCGCGGTTGAGGGCGGCAGCCAGGAGCGCCCTGCGGCGCGCCGAGTTGGAGGGGCCGGTCAGGTCGGAGCTGGCGATGTACTGCAGGCCCACGCTCTCCCACCGGGTCGCGCCCGCCAGCCCCGAGCGGATCGCGCGGTGCTTCTGGGCCAGGGCCAGGAGGATGAAGGCCGCAGCGAGGCGCAGGGAGGCATCGGGCTCGGCTGCCGAAGAGTCCGCCTCTGAGGTCGTGGTCGCCGCCTCCACCCCGGGCTCGCCAGAGATCGACGGCACGATGGCGGCGACGTCGATGACCGCCGAGTCGACGGCGTGACCGTTGCGCCTGATGCTCACCGAACGCGAGGCCGCCCCACCCTCGACGGTGGCGGTCCATGGCGTCACCCCGCCCAGCGACACGAGCAGGCCCTTGACCGTCCTGAGGAACGCGTTGTCGGGAAGCGTCGAGAAGGCTCCCTCGAGTGCTGTGACGTCCGCTCCCCGCGGCACCTCGATCCCCTGCGCTCGTTCGGCGCCCAGCTCGCTGAGCAGAGCCACGACCGTGCCCACCCCGGTGGAGCTGGCTGCCCCGTCCTCGCCCTTGACGACGATGTCGAGGCGGAGTCGTGTGGCCAACAGCCATGCGGCGAGCCAGATCCCGACCGCGGCCGTGAGCAGAGCGAGCAGCAGCCAGAGCGGGGTGCGCCAGCTCGACGACCCCTCGAGGGTCACCCAGAACTGGTCTGCCCAAAGGGCAGCGAGGATGGCCAGGCCGGCCCAGAGGGTCCACGATCTCAGAGCCCCGCCCCAGGTCCTGCGTGACACGCCCCCGACCACCAGCGCGACCACGCCGGTGACGAACGCGAGGCCTCGTCCGGCCCAGATGAGCCCTTCGTCGGGGGACTCCGACAGCACGTTGGCGAACCCGACCGAGATCATCACGGCCCCGCCCAGCAGTCCGGCGGCCGCACCGACGCGCATCCAGCCGCGCCACGCGTTCGGCTTGGTCCCCGGCTCGGCCCACTCCGCGCGTCCCAGAGCCACCAGTCGTGCCAGGACGAACATGGCCGCGAGCACGCCGAGGAGGAGCAGCACCAAGGGCGTGGACGGCTCGAGATGCTTCTCCCAGAAGCCGTCCCAGCCGGCTCGGAGACGCGCAGACCACGGACGGGCGTCCTCGATCGTCTTCAGGGTCTGGGCAGCGCTCTCGTTCTCGCTGTCGTGCTTCAGCGCCTGCGTGGCGAAGGACTCCGCCGACGAGAGGCGCTCCGACGTCAGCTCGTCCGCGGCCTTGGCTGCGAGGGTGTCCCCGAGTCCCACAGCTGACCTCGCCACGCCACGTTCCGCCGCGCACTCGGCGGCTGGCAGCGAGTCGAGGAGGGCAACGGCACGTTGTGGCAGCTGCTGCTTGACGAGCGCGGTTGCGGTTGCGCAGTCACCGGGGGCTGCCGAGACGCTGGTCGTGGGTGAGCCGACGGCGAGCAGCACCGCAACCATGACCGGCACTCGCACCATCCGAGTGGCCCTCGCTGATCGACGAAGACGCATGACGACCCCCGCACCGAAAGGTCGGCGCACCTCGATGTGCGCCATCTGTCAATGATTCACCCCACGGCTTCACGGTGCGTCCAAAACGGAGAAGTCGGCCGTCGGGCGTTGCCCCTCCGAGTCCCGGTCTCCTGGCCAAGACCAGACCCGCCTCGCCAGGTCGTAGTGTCGTCGGCATGCGCACACCGGTGGAGGGCGACCAACCGCTGGGGCGGATGCTGGATGCGGCCGAGAACGCATCCCCGCTCGACGCGGTCAACGCGGTGACGGAGGCCCTGGCCCGAGATCTGGGAGCATCGGCCGCCTTCTTCCTCATCGCGGACCTCTCGGGTCGCGCCTTGGTACGCATGTCCCATGGCGCCTCCGATGACGACCTGGCGAGCCATGGCCTCGGTGGCGTCGAGGGAGTCGTTCGGCTCGACGACGGCGAGCAGGCGGTCGTGGTCCAGTTCGAGGATGGGCCGGTGTCCGCCGCGCTGCGCACCCAGACGGTGCAGATCATCGCTCCGACGGAGGAGGACCCGGACGATCGAGCCGCCCGCTGGGTGGTGCTCGCGCCGGTCACCGAACGGGGTGAGGCCCTCGGGCTCCTCCAGCTGTCGCTTCCGGCGGCCCCGGATGCGCCCACCCTGACCCACATCGCCCGGCTCGGGCACGTGCTGGCGTTCGTCGTCATCGCGAACCGCCGCCACACGGACCTCTTCGAGTGGGCCCAGCGCAGCACAGTGTTCTCGCTACCGGCCGAGATCCAGCGCCGGCTGCTGCCCACCGCCTTCACCTGCGAGGCCGGTGCGTTCACCCTGTCGGCCTGGCTGGAACCTGCTGCGAGCGTGGGCGGAGACACCTTCGACTACTGCCTGGCGCGGAACGCGCTGCACCTGTCGCTGACGGATGCCATGGGCCACGGAGTGGCGAGCGCGCTGACAGCCACCCTGTGCGTGGGGAGCCTGCGCAACACCCGCCGCCAGACGGGTTCGCTACTCGCCCAGGCGCAGGAGGCCAACTCGGCCGTGTTCGAGCACGCCGATGCCAGTGGTGCCGAGCACTTCGCCACAGGGCTGCTGGGACGGCTGGACCTCGGCACGGGCGTGCTCGCGATGGTCAACGCCGGCCACGTGGCGCCCTACCTGTGCCGGGACGGGACCGTCGTGGACGTCAGGCTGCCGGTGGACTTTCCCTTGGGCATGTTCGGCGAGACCACGTACCGATCCACGGACATCGCGCTCGAGCCGGGAGACAGGTTGGTCATGGTCACCGACGGGATGCTCGAGCGCGCCGCCGGAAAACTGGACCTGAGGTCCCTCGTGACCGACACCCGTGCCCTGCACCCTCGCGAGGCGACCCGGATGCTCACCGACCTCGTCGTGCAACGGTCTCCGGGTGGGCTCACGGATGACGCAACCCTGATGATCCTGGACTGGCACGGTGGCCACGGCGTCTCCCGTGAGACGACTGCCGGTGCTGAGCAGCAGCGCACCAGCTCGTAGCCGAAGCCGGCCTGCTCCTGTTGCTGACCTTCGACCTCCACCCGTCGGGAGGCCACGCCATGTGGATGCTCCGTGATGCCTCATCCGGGCCACTGACGAAGCCGTCCGGCGCGAGGAGGATGCGGATCGGAGGGACAACTCAACAGGCAGGAGAGGCTCATGTCAGACAAGCAGAACATCGAGGCCCCGCACGAACGACGCCCGTTCAAGGCGCACGGCCACATGGACGTCGTCACTCTCGGCGACTTCACCTTGGGCCGCGGCGTCTTCGAACCGGGGTGGCGCTGGTCCGAGGACGTCAAGCCGATCGCCGGCACCGACTCCTGCCAGGTCCACCACACCGGCTTCTGCCTCTCCGGCCAGATGACGGTCAAGCCCGACGAGGGTGAGGAGATCACCATCGGTCCCGGCGACGTCATCGACCTCGACCCCGGCCATGACGCGTGGACCGTGGGTGACGAGCCGTGCGTGCTCGTCGACACCGGGGTCGCGGCCTACGCCACGCCCAGCTGATCCCACGCCTGCGTCTCAGTGCAGCGCCGGGTGATGCACCACGCCTCAGCGCACTGCGGCACAGTGCAGCACTGCACAGCCCACGTCAGCCGACGGCGTCGCGAGCCGCCTTGAACGCGTCGACGCAACGCCGCACGTCCTCCTCCGAGTGGGCGGCCGACAGCTGCACCCGGATCCGCGCCTTGCCTCGCGGCACCACGGGGAACGAGAAGGGAATGACGTAGACGCCGTCCGCCAGCATGCGGTCCGCGATCTCCCCGGCCAGCCGCGCGCCGTCCTCACCGGGGAACATGACCGGCGTGATCGGGTGCGACCCCGGCAGCAGCTCGAAGCCGGCCTCCTCCATGAGCGACCGGAAGAGCGCCGTGTTGGCCTTGAGCTGCTCACGGGCCTCGGACGACGAGTCGACCATCTCCAGTGCCTTGAGCGAGCCGGCGACGACTCCCGGCGCCACCGAGTTGGAGAAGAGATAGGGCCGCGACCGCTGGCGCAACAGGTCGACGATCTCCTGGTGCGACGACACGTAGCCGCCGGACGCGCCACCCAGCGCCTTGCCGAGCGTGCCCGTCACGATGTCGACCCGGTCCTGCACGCCAAACAGCTCCGGCGTGCCCCGCCCGTTCGGCCCGACGAACCCGACGGCGTGCGAGTCGTCCACGAGCACCATCGCGTCGAACTCGTCGGCGAGGTCGCAGATCTCGTCCAGCGGTGCGTAGAACCCGTCCATCGAGAACACGCCGTCCGTGACGATGACCTTGCGCCGCGCCCCGGCAGCGACCGCGGCCTCGAGCTGCACCCGCAGGTCCGCCATGTCCGCGTTCTTGTAGCGGTAGCGCTGAGCCTTCGACAGCCGCACCCCGTCGATGATCGACGCGTGGTTGAGCTCGTCGCTGATGATCGCGTCCTCGGCGCCGAACAGCACCTCGAACACCCCACCGTTGGCGTCGAAGCACGACGAGTAGAGGATCGTCGCCTCCATCGACAGGAAGTCCGAGATCGCGTGCTCGAGACGCGAGTGCTGCGTCTGCGTGCCACAGATGAACCGCACCGACGCCATCCCGAACCCCCACTCGTCGAGGGCCGCCTTCGAGGCCGCCACGACGTCCGGGTGGTCGGCGAACCCGAGGTAGTTGTTCGCGCAGAAGTTCAGCGCCTCACCACCGCTCGTCCCCACGTGTGAGGACTGCGGCGTGGTCAGCTCACGCTCGCTCTTCCACAGCCCCGCGTCCTTGATCTCGACCAGCGTGGCGGCGAGCTCGTCCTTGACGGATCCGTACACGGCATACCTCTTCTTCTGCGCTTGTGGCGGGCAACCCCGAGCGTATGCCGTCCGCCCACCTCCTCGAGTCGCGCCCGGGACGACCGCTGGTTAGCGTCGTCGACATGCTGAGACTGCGCACGCCCGCGACCCTGCTCACCGGATGCGCGCTCGCGCTCGCCCTGACCGCGTGCGGCTCCGAGTCGCCCGACGACACCGCCAGCACGCCCACGTCGACGTCCAGCGACGCGACGTCACCCAGTTCGTCCCCCGAGCCCAGTAACAGCGGAATCGTCCCGGACAACACCTGGGCGTCGGTGTTCAAGAAGGCCCTCCCGCCGCTGGCGGACAGGAGAGACGAGGAGGTCGCAGCAGCCGCCAAGAAGGTCTGCACCACCTTCGAGGCCAGTCCCGACGAGGCGACCGCGACGGCGATCCTCGCCGACCTCGGCACGGCCCTGGCCCTCGACGACACCCAGCAGCAGCTCTTCGCCTCCGGCGCGGTCACGCACTTCTGCACCGGTCAGGCTGACGCCTGGACCAAGGCCTCCCTCGGCTGAGCCAGACGCCGCCGACCGCCGTTCACTCGAACAGCGGCATGGTCAGCACGTGCCACGTGACCGGGCCGACCACACCGTCGGACGGGGGCGCGAACATCGTCTGGAACTCGCGCACTGCTGCCTCGGTCAGCGGGCCGAACGACCCGTCGACGGCGAGCCCGCCGGGGAGCAGCGTCTGGGCGGCCCTGACCGCCTCCCCGCTGTCGCCCGGCCTCACCGTCACGATGAGGGCCGGCCAGTCGAGCTGGCCCACCGTCGTGCTGATGTAGGTGGCCCGCAGGGTCTGCTGGAAGGCGCGGATCGCGTTGCCGCTGGCTGGGCCGAAGCTGCCGTCCGCGGCGATCGAGGCACCCTTGGCACGGAGCAGGTGCTGGGCGGCCCGGACCCGCCAGTTCGTGCTCTGGGTGGCGCCCTGCTTGACGAGCGGCCACGGGTGCGGACCGGGGCTGAAGGTGCTGAGGTACGACCACGACTCCTCGCCCGCGGCGCCGTCCTGCGAGAGCCCCCACTGGCGTTGGAGCTCGGTGACCCGATCCCGGGTGAGCGGTCCGTAGGCACCGTCGACGACGAGCGGGTCGAGCCCCGGTGACGACACGAGCCCGAACTGCTGGACGGCCCGCACGGCGTCGCCACTCGACCCGCTGCTCGTCGGGATCACGAGACGGCCCCACGTCGCAGGTCCCACGATCCCGTCGGCCGTGAGGCCCGAGGCGGCCTGGAATGCGGTTACCGCCGCACGCGTCGCGGGGCCGAAGGACCCGTCCGCGGCGACCGTCCGCCCGTGCGCGCGAAGGAGGTACTGGACGCCCTTCACCGCCGGCGAGACCGCACCTGATCCGACTGTCCTCCACGGCCTGACGTTCATCGCCCACTCCTTCGTGCCGAACCCCGGACAGGCCCGCGCATGAGAAAGGAGGGAGGGCCGCAGAGCCTGATACCTCGGTCCTCGGCGCGAACCTCAGCTCCAGTCGAGGACGACCTTGCCGCACTCCCCCGAGCGCGCCACCTCGAAGCCCTTGGCCCACTCCTCCGCCGGGAAGCGGTGGGTGATGACCGACTGGACCGCCTGGCGCAGCTCGGGGCTCGTGGCGAGCATCGAGCCCATGAGGTACCAGGTCTCGAACATCTCGCGACCGTAGATGCCGCGGATCGTGATCATGTGCGTGATGACCCGGCCCCAGTCGATCGGGTAGGGGTCCTTGGGCAGCCCGAGCATCGCGACGCGGGCGCCGTGGTTGAGGTTGGCCAGCATGTCCTCGACCGCACGCGGGGCACCCGACATCTCGAGCCCGATGTCGAAGCCCTCGAGCATGCCGAGCTCGCGCTGGGCCCAGGCGAGGTCCTCGCCCCGGGCGACGTTGACGCAGAGGTCTGCGCCGGCGCCGCGCGCCAGCTCGAGGCGCTGGTCGCTCATGTCCGTGACCGCGATGCGCCGCGCACCCGCGTGACGCGCGATCGCCACCGCCATGACCCCGATCGGTCCGGCACCGGTGACGACGACGTCCTCGCCGACGACCGGCCACTGCAGAGCGGTGTGGGTCGCGTTGCCGAGCGGGTCGAAGATGGCGCCCAGGTCCGGGTCGAGGTCGGCCGGCTGCACCCAGGCGTTCATCGCCGGGATGACGACGTAGTCCGCGAACGCACCGTCACGGTTGACGCCCACCCCGACGGTCTTGATGCAGAGGTGGCGACGGCCTGCGCGGCAGTTGCGGCAGTTGCCGCAGATGAGGTGGCCCTCCCCCGACACCCGGTCACCGACGGCGACGTGGTCGACGAGCGACCCGACCTCGACGACCTCGCCGTAGAACTCGTGCCCGATCGTCATCGGGGCGTTGACCACCGAGGCCGCCCAGTCGTCCCACTGCTCGAGGTGGAGGTCGGTGCCGCACAGTCCCGCGCGCAGGACGCGGATCTTGACGTCGGAGTCACCGCACTCCGGCTCGGGGACGTCCATGAGCTCGAGTCCGGGACCGGCGGTGGTCTTCACGAGTGCGCGCACGGCGCCCATCATGCCGCCTCTTGCGCGGCTAACGTTGTTAGCCTACAGTGGGGCTAACGACGTTAGCCAAACCGCCGGTGTCGACCCGCCCACCACGAAGGAGCCACGACATGTTCGTCCGCCAGATCAGCCGCACCATCGACATCGCCGCCACCCCCGAGCAGGTGTGGGCCACGCTGACCGGCTTCACGGCATACGGGGAGTGGAGCCCGTTCATCCGCGAGGTGAGCGGGACCGCGGAGGCCGGCCAGAAGCTCCGCGTCGCCATCTCCCCCGCCGCCGGGAAGGCCATGACCTTCCGGCCCACCGTCATCGCCGCCCAGCCGGGTCGTGAGCTGCGTTGGCTCGGACGCGTCCTCGTCCCCGGTCTCCTTGACGGCGAGCACTCGTTCACCCTCGAGCCCTTCGCCGGCGGCACCCGCCTCACCCAGGCCGAGCGCTTCTCCGGCGTGCTCGTGCCCCTCGTCGGCACGGCGATCGACGTCGGCGACGACTTCGACGCGATGAACCGCGCCCTCAGGGAGCGGGTCGAGGCCACGGATACCATCGCCCGATGATCTGCCCCGAGGAGCTCGACCCCTCGCCGCTCCTCACGGCACGCGCCCGAGCGGTGCGGGACGCCGCCCGCGTCGTCCTCGAGCGACAGGGCTGGGAGACGCTGACGATGCGCACCCTCGCCGACGAGCTCGGGATCGCGGCGCCCTCGCTCTACAAGCACTTCGCGGGCAAGGAGGCCCTCAAGGCCCAGCTCGTGGCCCTGGCGCTCAAGGAGTTCGGCGAGGCGGTCCGACCGGTCTCCACCGTCGGGACGCTGGTGCGCCGCTACCGAGCGGTCGCGACCGCCAACCCGCAGCTCTACCGGCTCGCCACGAGCGGCTCCCTCGACCGCGACACCCTGCCGCCGGGGCTCGAGGACTGGTCCGGCAGTCCGTTCTTCGAGGCGACCGGCGACCCGCACCGGGCGCAGGCTCTCTGGGCCGCGGTCCACGGCATGGTCATCCTCGAGCTCGACGGCCGCTTCCCGACCGGCAGGGCACCCGAGGCGACCTGGCGCGAGCTCGTCCGCCACTTCAGCTGACGGCTGCGGCTCACCTCACGCGAGGCGCTTGCCGAAGCACCGCACCAGCTCGGAACCGGCATAGTGCCCGAACGGCACCACCGGCTCGTAGCCCGACGACTCGTAGAGCGCGATCGCATCGGGCTGCATGAGCCCCGTCTCGAGCACGAGGTGCTCCACACCCGCCGCCTGCGCCGTCGACTCGAGGTGGGCCAGCAGCCGGCGGGCGAAGCCGCGCCCACGCACCGACGGGGAGACGAACATCCGCTTGACCTCGGCGACGCGGTCGCCGTCGAACCGCGCGTCGAGCTCCGGGCGCCAGCGCCAGCCACCCATCGCCACCGGCTCGTCCCCGGCGAGCCCCAGCACGAACAGCCCGCGCGGCTCGCTGAACTGCAGCGGGTCCACCGGCGACTCGTCCGGCCCGCCGTAGATGGCGACGTAGTGCGCCTGCACCTCGTCCACCAGCCGCTGCACCCGCTCGTCCAGGAACGGCACCACGCCGAGCTCCAGCTCGCGCCCCTCTGTCTGCACGCGCCCATCCAACCCCACGACCCGGACACCCCCTTCGCTATGCCGGCCCACGCAGAGCGTGGGACCCGCGCCCCCGACCGCTCGTCGCACCTCACCTGCCGCTCGGCGCAGCGCCGCAACGACGGCGGAGCCACCGAACGAGGCCGGGCACCCGCCTGCCGAGCCGCCACCGCGGAGGCTCGCGGACGGCATACCGGCTGCTCGACAGTGTGAGGCGAACCCGGCTCCGTCCGGGACCGACCAGTGGAGGTGCACGGTGAGCAACGACGCTCGCATACGAGGCGACGAGGATCCCTACGTCGCCATGCAGACCACCGACGAGTTCCAGGCGCTGCGCAAGAAGTTCCGCGGCTTCGTCTTCCCGATGACGGCCTTCTTCCTCGTCTGGTACTTCGTCTACGTCCTGCTGTCGATCTTCGCTCCCGGGTTCATGGGCACCAAGGTCTTCGGCAACATCAACATCGGCCTCCTGTTCGGCCTCGGCCAGTTCGTCACGACGTTCGCCATCACGTTCATCTACGCCCGGTGGGCCAACCGTGAGCTCGACCCGCTGGCGGACGCCATCGGCGCCACGCTCGACGGCCAGAAGGAGCACTGAGACATGACCTTCCTCACCACCGAGGCGGCTCAGGTCGGCTCCCCCGCGCTCAACATCTCGATCTTCGTCGGCTTCGTCCTCGTGACCCTCGTCGTCATCATCAAGCTGGCGAGTGGCAAGAAGAGCGCCGGCGAGTTCTACACCGCCAGCGGCGGCTTCTCCGGTCGCCAGAACGGCGTCGCGATCGCCGGCGACTACCTGTCGGCGGCATCCTTCCTCGGCATCGCCGGCGCCATCGCCCTCCAGGGCTACGACGGCTTCCTCTACTCGATCGGCTTCCTCGTCGCGTGGCTCGTCGCGCTCCTGCTCGTCGCCGAGCTCATGCGCAACACCGGCCGCCTCACGATGGCGGACGTGCTCTCCTACCGCCTCAAGCAGCGCCCGGTCCGCATCGCGACCGCCACCTCGGTGCTCGCCGTGTCGTTCTTCTACCTGCTCGCCCAGATGGCCGGCGCCGGAGGCCTTGTCTCGCTCCTGCTCGGCATCGAGGGTGAAGGCGCGCAGAACCTCGTCATCGCGGCCGTCGGCATCGTCATGATCGCCTACGTCCTCATCGGTGGCATGCGCGGCACGACCTGGGTCCAGATCATCAAGGCCGTCCTGCTCATCGCCGCCACGGCGATCATGACCGTCTGGGTGCTCGGCAAGTACGGCTTCAACCTCTCCGGGCTCTTCGAGGCTGCGGTCGACAAGAATCCCAAGGTCGGCGAGAAGCTGCTCGCACCGGGTGTGAAGTACGGCGCGACGACGACGTCGAAGATCGACTTCATCTCGCTGTCGCTCGCCCTCGTCCTCGGCACCGCCGGTCTCCCGCACGTGCTCCAGCGCTTCTACACCGTCCCGACGAGCAAGCAGGCACGCAAGTCGGTCGAGTGGGCGATCTGGCTCATCGGTGGGTTCTACCTGCTCACGCTCGTCGTCGGCTACGGCGCCGGTGCGCTCGTCGGCGCCGCCAAGATCAACGCGGCACCGGGCAAGGCCAACGCCGCTGCTCCCCTGCTCGCTTTCGAGCTCGGTGGCAGCCCGTTCCTCGGCATCGTCTCGGGCATCGCGTTCGCGACGATCCTCGCGGTCGTCGCCGGACTGACGATCACGGCCAGTGCGACCTTCGCGCACGACATCTACAAGGAGGTCATCAAGCGCGGAGAGACGACATCGGACAACGAGGTGAGGGTCGCTCGCATCTCGGCCGTCGCGATCGGCGTCATCGCCATCCTGGGCGGCATGCTCGCCAAGAGCCAGAACATCGCGTTCCTTGTGGCGCTGGCCTTCGCTGTGGCTGCCTCGGCGAACCTGCCGACGATCCTCTACTCGCTGTTCTGGAAGAGGTTCAACACCCGCGGGGCACTGTGGTCGATCTACGGCGGACTCGTCTCCACGGTCGTGCTGATCATCTTCAGCCCGGTCGTGTCGGGCAAGGCGCCGCTGCCCGGCACCACGGTGAGCCCGTCGATGATCACCAACCCGGACATCGACTTCTCGTGGTTCCCGCTCGACAACCCGGGCCTCGTCACCATCCCGCTGGCGTTCTTCCTCGGCTGGCTGGGCACCGTGACGAGCCAGGAGCACAACGCACAGAAGTACGCCGAGATGGAGGTGCGCAGCCTCACCGGTCACGGCGTCGCGAAGGCGCTCGACCACTGATCGGCTGACCCCGCGCCACGTGTGCCCCAGCGGTCCCTTCCCGGGACCGCTGGGGCACACGACGTTCGTTGGCGTATGCCGTCCGCTCCCCTCCTCGATGTATCTGGCCGGCCGCTGCGGCCTCCTCCTCCTCATGACCGGAGCGCGGTTGCTGCCGCCCGGTCGAACCGGGTCAACCGAAGGCGTCACCTGCGCGTCTTCCCGGTGACACCGACCACGAGGAGGACACCATGAACCGCAAGACCATCCGTCGCAGCGCCGCAGCCCTCGCCCTGGGCCTCGCCGCCGCCACCGCACCCGCCGCCGTCGGCGCCTCGAGCGCCTCCGCCGCCCCCTACTGCGGCATCTACTGGGGCTCGCTCGCCAAGTCGTCCTCGACGATGAAGGCCACGACCCTCACGGGTGTGCGTGCGGGGCGCCACACCTGCTTCGACCGTCTCGTCATCGACCACCGAGGATCGGCCACGGGCTACGACGTCCGTTACGTCTCCCAGGTGACCCAGGACGGTTCGGGCTTCCCGGTGCCGGTCGCCGGCGGGGCCAAGCTCCAGATCGTCGACCGCGCCGCGCGCTGGACGACGCCGCCGGCCATGCCGAACGTCGCGGGCTACACGACGTTCAGGGACGTCAAGTGGGCCGGTTCGTTCGAGGGCCAGTCGACCGTCGGGCTCGGCGTTCGGGCGCGGCTGCCGTTCCGCGTCTTCACGCTCAACGACACGGCGACCGGCACGAGCCGGCTCGTCATCGACGTCGCCCACTACTGGTGACGGCGGGGCTGCCACCCCACCCGTCGAGAGTAGAGGAGGTCCCGTCTCCCACAGTGGGAGGCGGGACCTTCTCTGCTCTGGAACGGCGGCGGTCAGGACCGGTCAGCGCGTGGCGGCCTCGGCGCGGAGCCTGGCCGCGAGGTCGTCGTCGACCGTCTCGAAGAACGCGCCCACGACACCCTCGAGCTCGTCGAGGCTGTCGGCGCAGAAGAGCACCGGCTGGTACGCCGTGATGTCGTAGTTGAGCGTGCCCATCTCGACGAGGTCGAGCGGGCGGTGCTCCATGTGGGCGAACTCGTCCATCTCGCCGTAGCTCGAGAGGATGCCGGCGCCGTACGCCTTGACCTCGCCGTGCTCGCGCATGATCCCGAACTCCATCGAGAACCAGAAGACGTCGGCGACGAACTTCATCGCCTCGTCGGTCTCGAGGCGCAGCGACGCCTGCCCTGCCGCCTCGGTGATCCGCGCGAACCGCGGTGAGGCGAGCTGGTTCCCGTGGCCGATGACCTCGTGGATGATGTCCGGCTCGGGGGTGTAGAGGGGCTGGCTGCCGTGGCGCAGGTACTGCGTCGAGTTGAACGTGCGCGAGCCCAGGTCGCCGTAGAAGTCACGCAGCGGAACGAGCCCCGGCGCGGCGATGTAGGTCCAGTCCGTGATCGGCTCGAGCAGCGCGCTCACCTCGGGCAGCTGCGGCACGTGCTCGGTCGGCAGGCGCAGGGCGTGCTTGGCGGCGAGGTACTCGCTGTGCGCGTACTTCTCGTGCTTCGGCGTGAGCTCGTGGCTCACGGTCCGCCAGATCTCGTGCTCGGACTCGGTGTAGTCGATGTGCGGGATCGGCTCGCCACGGGTCCAGGCCATGGCGGCGCCCGCGATCTCGCCCCGTCGCGCGCGGTACTCCGCGTCGTGCAGACCGGGGTGGTTGTCGCTCAGGTGCACCTCGACGGTTCCGTCGTCGTGCTGGGTCACCGGCGAGTACAGCTGGCCGTCGTCGAACATGGCCCACCTCCTTGTGGTTCGTGTTGACCACAGGGAAGCAGAACGGTGGTCAAAGGGGAACCGTTGTCGGACACGCTGGGCACAGAGTGCACGTTCGGACCAGTCGGGAGACCGGCATACGGTGCACTTTGCCCACTTCCACACCGAACTGGGTATGCCGTCCCCTCACCCCTGTGGACAACTCGAGTCGCGGTCTCCGCGGATTTCCCTAAACTCGAACGCAGTCCGTGACAGATGACCGGGGTGGGGAGTCACCGTGAACAAGTCTTGGGGGCGCGCTGTCGTCGCCCTGTCCATCGCTGCCGTCGCGCTGTCCGCGTGCGGTGACGAGGCCGAGCCGAGTGCGGCGCCGACGCCCAGCTCGTCGGTGACGTCGTCGGGTTCGACGTCACCATCGCCGTCCGGGTCCGCGAGTCCGACGGCGAGTGCGAGCGCGTCATCGTCGGCGCCGAACGCGAGTGTCCCCGCGGCCGCCCGAGCCCGCACCGAAGCCGGAGCCATCGCCTTCCTCAACTTCTATTTCGGCCAAATCAATAAGGGCTTCCTTGACCCTCCCAACGCTCCGGAACTGATGGCATACGCCGACAAGGACTGCATCGCGTGCCGGAAGACCCAAGAATCCATCACTGAGTACGCGAGGGGCGGGTGGTCGGTGAAGCAGTCGCCACTTGAAGTCCGCGAGGCAGCCTTGGCCACAGAGGTAACGGCGGATCGGGTGATCATCAATTTCACGTCAGTGGAACGAGCCCAAACCCAATACCTTCGGGGCACGGCGACCACCTACAAAACGAAGGCGAGCACCTTAAAGAAGGGGGCCGCATTGAAGTGGGTGGACGGCACGTGGCAAATGTTTGGCATGGAAAACCTGTAATCGGTCTTTTCGCAGCACTGACCTTGCTTGCCAGCTCACCGCTCGCGAGCGCCGAGCCAGCGGGACCACCACCACCCGACGGAGGAATCAACGGAGAGATCGGTGGAGACGGCACGAAGGTCACGCTGACTCTTGAGGACATTCGGAAGGCGAAGGCGGAGGCTGCTGCGGCCGTCGGCAAACCCGGGCCACGTTGGCAGTACCGAACGCGCCTCAACTGCACCGCCGGCGACACGACTGGTTCGGGCTGCGCCACGGCCGCTGCGGCCTGCACCAACGGCCAGTTCCAGGCCGTCGTTCTGCGTCGGCTCGTCAACGCCGACGGGTCGGCCTATCCCGACGCTCGCGGTCAATGGGCGACTTGGGGCGTCACCTGTTTCCCCCACGAGCTCCCGGGCAGCAACCTTCCGACGATCGCCATGATCCGGCAGGCCTTCCGCGACATCGACTTCGCCGAGGGCGGCCTGAGCATGCAGCCGGTCGGCAACGTCACCCTCGTCAACCTTCCGACCTACTTCGAGGCGACGTGGCCAGAGGCAGGAGTGGGACCGGACGAGGTCGACACGAGCGACCTGCTCGGCTACCGCCTCGAGATCCAACCGGTGCTCCGGTCCTTGACCTACGTCTACGGCGACGGCAACACGAGTGGACCCACCGAGTCCCTCGGGGGCCCACACCCGGACGGCGACATCCGTTGGACCTACACGCGAGCCGGCGCCATGGCGACGCGGGTCGACACGACCTACGGCGCCCGCTTCCGCCTCCAGGGTGGAGCGTGGATGACCATCCCCGACACCGTCACCGTGCAGGGCACGCCCGTGACGCTCACCGTCCGCGAGGCCAAGGCCCGGCTCTACAAGTAGGCAGCCTCCGAACCCAGCTCGGTCTGGCTCACCACGGGACGTCCCGTCGTCCATGACTCACCATCCCCCGGCCCGGGTCGGTCTCAGCTGGACGTCGAGCGCCGACGCTTGAGCGTGGTCGCGGCCACGACGAACGCGATCGCCAGCGCGACCGCGACCCAGATCCAGCCGGTGTAGATCTGCGGCGCCGTCCGGACGATCTGCAGACCCTGCTCCCGCACATGGTCGACGAAGGTCCGCCCGACCACCGGTGCTGCCGCGGCCGGGTCCGCGAGCGCACCGACCTGGAGTGCTCCGAAGCCGGTCCAGAGGCTGATCGACAGGACCACGGCGGCCAGCCACGTCACCACGACCCGCACCACCCCTAGGATCGTCGGCGCCACCCGGTCTGCGGTGGCGACCCAGAAGGGCAGGGCCACGGCGACCGCGAGCAGCAGACCGCGCGACCACGTCGCCGGCGAGAGCCCGGACACGAGCGCGAGGAAGGCGGCGACGGACACGGCCCCACGGGTGGCGCGGGCCCCGACTGCGAGGCCGAGCAGCATGCCCACCGCAGCGAGCGCCGCCAGCACCACGCGCTCACCGTCGGCGAACGTCACGTCCCCGTCGGTCAGGGTCCACGCGATCGCGGTGAGCCCGGCGGCGATCCCGAACTTCGGCCAGGGCGATGAGACGAGCGCGGAGACGACGGCCGACGCGACCAGCGCCCCGAGGAACAGCTCGCCACCACTCACTGGCGCCACACCGCCCACTGCCTGCACGAGCGCTAAGTGCATCCAGTCAGCCCGACCGTGGAAGCCTGCCGGCCACCACAGCGCCAGCGCGAGCGCCATCGCCGCGAACGGCCAGACCCGGCGCACCATCGCCCACCGGTCGCGCGGAGCAGCCGCCCCCGCAGCCGGACCCGACGTGGCGCCCCCAGCATTCGTGCCCCCAGCCCCGGTCGCCCCCGTGGCCCCCGCGGCGCGCGCCGCACTCGCACCACGTGGGCCCCCAGCGGCAGCCTTCACCTCTGCGCGGGTCCGTGCATCGCTCATGCGGAGGAGGTTACTGCGGGGTCACCAGCAGAGGGCGGGTGCTGTGCCGCTCGTCGCACCCTCCGTCCGACCCGCAGGGACCGGCCATCGCACCGCCTGCCGCACCGTCCACCGCAGGGCACCTGCCTCCCGGCGACGAACCGGCACCCTGTGTTGATGCCGGGCAGTGGACACGGTTGGCTGGGCCAGAGTCGTGCTGACGCGCCACGCCTCACGCACTACGCATGACGCACCACGCCCGCCCCCCAACGACGAGGAGCCCGAAGTGACCGACGAGAACCTCTCCAGCCACCTGGCCGAGCTCGACCTCTCTCCCACGGACGAGCTGAAGGCTCAGGCCGTCGGCACCGAGGACCTCTTCACCGAGGCCGACGCGGACCGCGAGGCCTTCTGGGCGCGCCAGGCCCGCGAGCGCATCACGTGGAGCAAGGACTTCGACCAGACGCTCGACTGGAGCGGAGCCCCCTTCGCCAAGTGGTTCGTCGGTGGCGAGCTCAACGTCGCCTACAACTGCGTCGACCGGCACGTCGAGGCCGGCAACGGTGACCGCGTCGCCCTGTACTTCGAGGGCGAGGGTGGCGACACCCGCACCGTGACCTACGCGGACCTGCTGGCCGACGTGTGCCGCACCGCGAACGCGCTCGTCGAGCTCGGGGTCAAGAAGGGTGACCGGGTCGCGATCTACCTCCCGATGATCCCCGAGGCCATCGCGACGATGCTCGCCTGCGCCCGCCTCGGAGCCCCGCACTCGGTGATCTTCGGTGGCTTCTCCGCCGAGGCGCTGCGCACCCGCATCAACGACGCCGAGGCCCGCGTCGTCGTGACGGCCGACGGCCAGTGGCGCCGCGGCAAGGCGGCCCCGCTCAAGCCGGCCGTCGACGAGGCCATCGCCCACGGCGACACCCCGGTCGACAAGGTGCTCGTCGTCAAGCGCACCGAGTCCGAGGTCGAGTGGACCGAGGGCCGCGACGTCTGGTGGCACGACCTCGTCGACAGCCAGAGCCCGGAGCACACCGCCGAGCCGATGGACTCCGAGCACCCGCTCTTCATCCTCTACACGTCGGGAACCACCGGGAAGCCCAAAGGCATCTTCCACACGACGGGCGGCTACCTGACCCAGACGGCATACACGAATGCCGTGGTCCACGACGTGCACCCGGAGACCGACGTCTACTGGTGCACCGCCGACATCGGCTGGGTGACCGGCCACTCCTACATCGTCTACGGGCCGCTCGCCAACGGTGCGACGCAGGTCCTCTACGAGGGCACGCCTGACACGCCGCACCAGGGCCGCTGGTGGGAGGTCGTCGAAAAGTACAAGGTGTCGATCCTCTACACCGCGCCCACCGCGATCCGGACGTTCATGAAGTGGGGCGCCGACATCCCCGCCAAGTTCGACCTCTCCTCGGTCCGCGTGCTCGGGTCCGTCGGTGAGCCGATCAACCCCGAGGCTTGGCTCTGGTACCGCAAGAACATCGGCGGCGACAAGGCGCCGATCGTCGACACGTGGTGGCAGACCGAGACCGGCGCGATCATGATCAGCCCGCTCCCCGGCGTCACGACGCTCGAGCCCGGATCGGCCCAGCGCCCCATCCCGGGCATCAGCGCCGAGATCCTCGACGACGAGGGCAAGCCGTTCACCGAGCCCGACAAGGTCGGCTACCTCGTGCTCACGCAGCCGTGGCCGTCGATGCTGCGTGGCATCTGGGGCGACCCGGAGCGCTACAAGGAGACGTACTGGAGCCGGTTCGGCGAGAAGTACTACTTCGCCGGTGACGGTGCCAAGTACGACGACAAGGGCAACATCTGGCTGCTCGGTCGCGTCGACGACGTCATGAACGTCTCGGGCCACCGCCTGTCGACGGCCGAGATCGAGTCGGCCCTCGTCTCGCACCCGTCGGTCGCCGAGGCCGCCGTGGTGGGCGCCTCCGACGAGACGACCGGCCAGGCCGTCGTCGCGTTCGTCATCCTGCGTGGCGGCGCCGAGGACCAGGGCGACCAGACCGTGCAGGAGCTGCGCAACCACGTGGCGCACGAGATCGGCCCGATCGCCAAGCCGCGCCAGATCATGGTCGTCCCCGAACTGCCCAAGACCCGCTCGGGCAAGATCATGCGCCGCCTGCTCAAGGACGTCGCCGAGAATCGCGAGGTCGGAGACGTCACGACCCTCGCCGACAGCTCGGTGATGAACCTCATCCAGAAGGGCCTGTCGAAGGACTCCTCCGACTGACCCATGTGCGACTGATTGCCCTTTCCCGCGCGAGGAGCGCAGCGACGACCGCGGGAAAGGGCAATCAGTCGCGGGTATGCCGTCAGCCTGCTCGTCGCCGAACGGGTGCGGTCGTGAGCGCCGGGAACGGCTCCCAGATGCCCCGCCGCACGTAGGTCTCGCGCAACAGGTCAGGGCGGTCGGTGATGATGCCGTCGACCCCCGCGTCGAGCAGCCGGTCCATGAGGGCCGGCTCGTCGACGGTCCAGACGATGACCCGTATGCCGTGTGCGTGCGCCGTGCCGACGAGGCGGTCCACGAACACCGGCACCCGACCCAGAACCAACGGGACGTGCGCGAAGTCCGCTGTTCGGACCCAGCGCGGCGCGGAGGCTCCGGCGCGGGCGCAGGAGATCAGGGTGGTCAGCGACCGCCAGCCGAGCGCGGTGTGGGTGTGCGGCACCAGCTCGCGCAGGCGCCGAAGCCAGCCGTCCCAGGCTCCGGCCACGCAGACGCGCTCGCCGACCGAGGGACGGGCCAGCACGCGGGCGAGCGGCTCGATGGCAGCTGCCTCCTTGAGGTCGACCGTGAACCGGGAGTCGGGGAAGGCCTCGAGCGCCTCGGACAGCGTGACGATGGGCTCACCGCCGGTGCCGAGCCGCCGCAGCTCGGCCATGGTCCGGTGACGCACCGGGCCTCGCGCCACGGTCACGCGGTCGAGGGTCTCGTCGTGGAAGCAGGCGAGCTGACCGTCGCTCGTGAGCCGCACGTCGGTCTCGAGGTAGCGGATCCCGAGCGCGGTCGAGCGCGCGAAGGCCGCCATCGTGTTCTCGGGTGCGAGCCCGCCGCCGCCGCGGTGGGCGATGGCGAGCGGGCCGACGTGCGAGGGGTAGCCCATGCCACCCATGCTCGCGAGGTGAGGTGACGGCCGGATGGCGCGGACACGGCATACGGCCGTCTGTTCACGGACTGTTCGGCGGAGCGAGGGGTGCGCTGTGACCGATAGAATCGACGTCAGGTGCGCCGGGAAGTCTGGTCGGCAACGATGCCGCCGACCCCGAAAGGCCCCATGATCTCCCCCACCGCACGCGACCGGCTCTTCCGGCGACCGACCTGGACCGAGGCCCAGGTCGTCACGAAGGCGCTGCGCACCGAGACCGTCGGCGGGGCGATCCTCCTGGTCGCTGCGCTCGCCGCTCTCGTCTGGGCGAACTCCCCCTGGCGAGAGGCGTATGCCGACCTGCGGGACCTCTCCGTCGGCTACGAGCCCTGGCACCTGGACCTGACGCTCGGCCACTGGGCAGCCGACGGGCTGCTCGCTCTCTTCTTCTTCGTGGCCGGGCTCGAGCTCAAGCGTGAGTTCCTCGTCGGGGACCTGCGCACCCCGGCAAAGGCCGCGGTACCGGTACTGGCCGCGGCGGCCGGCGTCGCGGTGCCGGCGATCCTCTTCACCGCGACAGTGCTCGTGATGGGGGACGACGGGGACGCCCTGCGGGGCTGGGCGATCCCGACGGCGACCGACATCGCGTTCGCGCTGGCGGTGCTCGCCGTCATCGGGTCGCACCTGCCGTCCGGGCTGCGCTCCTTCCTCCTGACCCTCGCGGTCGTCGATGACCTCATCGCCATCACGATCATCGCGATCTTCTACACGCAGGGCCTCGAGGTCGTGCCCCTGCTGCTGGCCCTGGTGCCGCTGGCGGCGTTCGCGTTCCTCGTGCAGCGCCGCATCGTCGTGTGGTGGCTCCTCGTGCCGCTGGCCTTCGCGACGTGGGCGCTGGTCCACGCGTCGGGCGTCCACGCGACCGTGGCCGGGGTGCTGCTCGGCCTGGTCGTCCCGGTCAAGGCACGCGAGCGCGTCCCGTCGATCTCGACCCTGGCCGCCGAGGTCGACGTCGCGCAGCGGCTCGAGCACCGGCTGCGGCCTCTTTCTGCCGGCTTCGCCGTGCCGGTGTTCGCGTTCTTCGCCTCCGGGGTCACGGTCATCGGTGGTGGTATCGGCGCGACCCTCAGCGATCCGGTGGCCATCGGGATCGTCGTGGGCCTCGTCGTCGGCAAGCTCGTGGGCGTGCTCGGCAGCACCTACCTGCTCGCGCGGTTCACCCGGGCGCGGCTCGACGACGACCTGGCGTGGAGCGACGTGGTCGGCCTCGCGCTGCTCACCGGTGTCGGCTTCACCGTCTCGCTGCTCGTCGGCGAGCTGGCCTTCGGCGCCGGCTCCGAGCGCGATGAGCACGCCAAGGTCGCGGTCATCGCCGGGTCGCTCATCGCGGCGTTCCTGGCCTCGGTCGTCCTGCGTCGGCGCAACGCCGTCCACCGGCGGATCGCCCTCGAGGACGCGGTCGACGACGACGGCGACGGGGTTCCTGACGTGTTCGCACGACGCTCGGGTGAGGACGGACCCGAGTAGGTCGGTCTCCACTGGGTAAGGTCGGGTCCAGTCGCACCGAAACCCTCCCGACCTGCGAAGGTGAGCAGCATGACAACCGGAACCGGACCCGAGCGGACCATCGGCCAGCTCGTCGCCGACGCCACCCACGACGTGCAGGGCATCGTCCGCAGCGAGATCGCCCTGGCCAAGGCCGAGGTCTCCTCCGGGGCCAAGGTCATGGGCAAGGGCGTCGGGCTGCTCGGAGGCGCCGCCTTCGTCGGGCTCCTCGGGCTGATCTTCCTCTTCCACACCCTCGCCCGCGTCATCGCCGTGTGGTTGCCGGTGTGGGCGGGCTACGGCATCACGACCCTGGTGCTCTTCATCGTCGCCGCCGTGCTCGGCCTGCTCGGCAAGAAGGCGCTCGAGAACGCCAAGCCCGCGCCGAGCCGCGCCATCGCCGAGGCCCAGCAGACGATCGCCACCCTCAAGTCCTGATTCTTGGCGCTTGCGTCCGCCACTGTGGTGGGTATGCCGTCACCGTGACGGACGTTGCGCCTCACCCCGCGCTTGCGTCCGCCACTGTGGTGGGTATGCCGTCGCCGTGCCGGACGTTGCGCTCAGCCGCGGTTGCGCATCCAGTCCGAGAGCACGTGCTCGGGGATGGGTCGCTCGACCTTCGGGTCCCACGGCTCACCCAGCCCGGCGAGGTCGAACACCGCGCCGAGCAGCAGCGCCGTGAACCCCCACACGAACAGGCCACCGGCCTCGAAGCCCGGCCCGCGGTAGCCCGACGGGTGCGCCACCGTGAAGCGTCGCGCCGGGTCGAGCAGCTCGGACAGCGGCACCCGCTCCACCCGCTCGACCTCTGCGGGGTCGACGACGCTCACCGGACCCGGTGACGGCCACCACCCGAGCACCGGGGTGACGGCGTTGCCGCTCGGGGTGAGGAACAGCTCGGGCATCGCGCTGACCACATCGACGCTCTCCGGCACGACCCCCACCTCCTCGTGGGCCTCACGCAGGGCGGCCTCGACCGGTCCGGCGTCCGTCGGGTCCACCCGCCCTCCGGGGAAGGAGACCTGGCCCGGGTGCGCCCTGAGCATCCGCGACCGGGCCGTGAGCACGACGTCGGCGCCCCCGTCGTCGCTCGGCCCGAAGAGCATGAGCACCGCCGACCGACGGTCGACCTCGTCGGGCGGCGCGAAGGTCGTGAACGCCTCGGGCCGATCGCCCTCGATCGACTCGAGCACACGCTCCATCCACGTCGGGCGAGGAGCGCTCACGCGGACTCCTCGACCCGCTCGCCGGGGAGGGGTCCGGGCGGCGGGTCCGGCAGGACCGCGCCGGGGGCCAGCTCGTACTTGAGAAGCGCGAGGGCCTTGACCGGGTCGGTCTCGCCCTCGCCGTAGGACGGGCACCACCGCGCCACTGGGCACGCGCCGCACGCCGGTTTGCGGGCGTGACACGTGCGTCGGCCGTGGAAGATCAGGACGTGGCTGAGCATGACCCAGTCCTTGCGCGGGAAGAGCGCTCCGATCTCGTGCTCGACCTTGACCGGGTCGGTCTCCTCGGTCCAGCCGAACCGGCGGACGAGCCGCCCGAAGTGCGTGTCGACCGTGATCCCGGGCACGTCGAAGGCGTTGCCCAGGACGACGTTGGCGGTCTTGCGTCCCACCCCCGGCAGGGTGACGAGGTCCTTGAGGCGAGCCGGCACCTCGCCACCGAACCGCTCGACGAGGGCCTGGCTCAGCGTGATGACCGAGTTGGTCTTCGCACGGAAGAACCCGGTGGGCTTGAGCACCTCCTCCATCTCGGCGCGGTCGGCGGCCGCGAGGGCCTCGGCGGTCGGCCAGCGGGAGAACAGGATCGGCGTGACCTTGTTGACGGTGACATCGGTGGTCTGGGCCGACAGCACGGTCGCCACGAGCAGCTGGAGCGGCGTCTCGAAGTCGAGCTCGGCGTGCGCGTAGGGGTAGCGGTCGGCGAGCGCACGGTAGATCTTGCGGGCCCGGCGCGTTCGAGCGACAGGTGACTCTGCGGCATACGCAGCGGTGGAGGCAGGCACGCACGCCAGACTACGGCTGAGGACTGACCGTGACGGGACGCGTCGTCGCCCGCCCGGGCGAGCGACGACGTGGCACACTGTGCCCCGTGGATCACGACATCGTGCGCAAAGCCCCGCTGTTCGCGGCTCTCGACGACGAGACGGCCGAGAGCCTCATCACGTCCATGACGGCCCAGCACATGGAGCGCGGCGACGTGCTCTTCCACGAGGGCGACCCGGGTGACCGGCTCTACGTCATCGGCGAGGGCAAGATCAAGCTCGGCCGCTCCTCCGCCGACGGCCGCGAGAACCTCCTCGCCATCCTTGGTCCGGGCGAGATGTTCGGTGAGCTCAGCCTCTTCGACCCGGGGCCCCGCACGGCCACCGCGACCGCCGTCGCCGAGACGCAGATCGTCGGGCTGACCCACGACCAGCTCAAGACGTTCCTCGGCGAGCGGCCCGGCGTCGCCACGACGCTGCTCGCCGCACTGGCCCGCCGCCTGCGCCGCACCAACGAGTCGCTCGCCGACCTCGTCTTCACCGACGTCCCCGGCCGTGTCGCCAAGGCCCTCATCGACCTGTCCGACCGCTTCGGGCGCCCGGTCGAGGGTGGCGTCATGGTGAGCCACGACCTCACCCAGGAGGAGCTCGCGCAGCTCGTCGGCGCCTCCCGCGAGACGGTCAACAAGGCGCTCGCCGACTTCGCGACCCGGGGTTGGCTCAAGCTCGAGGCGCGCGCCGTGCTCGTCCAGGACATGGAGCGGCTCCAGCGCCGAGCGCGCTGACCCTCAGCGCACGCCGAGGTAGTCGAGCTGCGCGCGGATGCTCATCCGCGCCGCTGGCCACACCTCACGCGGCACGTCCGCATAGACCCGCGTGAGGACGCCCTCCACCGGATCGGCCTCGGCCGCCGCTCCGTCGAGCAGGGCCTGACGCACCTGCTCCAGCCGCTCCTGCCGGTGCGTCCGGTAGAACGCGACCATGGCGCTGGCGTCGGGCACCAGTGGACCGTGGCCGGGGAGGATCCGGGTCACCTCTCCGTTGCCCGTCAGGTCGGCGATGGTCTCGAGGGACCGCAGGTATGCCGCGAGCTCACCATCCGGGTGCGCGACCACCGTGGTGCCCCGGCCGAGGACGGTGTCCCCGGTGAGGAGGGCGTGGTCGGCGGCGAGCGCGAAGGACACCGAGTCGCTCGTGTGTCCCGGTGTGGCGACGACGCGGATCTCGAGCGCCCCGGCGGTGATGACGTCGCCGTCGGCGAGGTCGTCGTGGCCGCGGCCGACCGCTCGGATGCGGCTGCCGGTGATCTGGGCGAAGCGCGGGGCGGCCTCCGAGTGGTCGAGGTGACCGTGGGTCAGGACGGTCTCGGTGACGCGGGCACCCGCATCGGCGACCACCCGGCATACCCGCTGGAGGTGGGCCTCGTCCAAGGGCCCGGGATCGATGACCATCGCGTCGGTGCCGCCGGGCTCGAGCAGGACCCAGGTGTTGGTGCCGTCGAGCGTCATCGGGCCGGGGTTGGGTGCGAGGACGCAGTGCGCCCGCGCCGTGACCTGCCCACCAGCCCACGCCTGCTCACTCATTCCCCCACCCTGCCACCTGTGACCCTCCGGACATGCAGTGCGCCGGGACGTGCGGGTCGGTCGCGAGCGGCCAAGCGAGAAGCCAGTGAGGGAGGCCGGTCAGTCGCCGGCACTGCATGTCCGTCGGCTCAGGCCACCGCACGGAACCGGCTCGGTGGCGACGCCGGAGTCCCACCACGACGTGCGATGAGCCAGGAACTCAGGACCCAGCGCGTCCACTCCTGGTCGAACATGACGTCCTCGTAGGCGAAGCGCAGCGAGCTCCACGCCCAGATCGCGAACAGCGAATGGCGCTGACAGTCGCGCCGCAACCCCTTGCGGGTGCCATGGGATTCGTATCCCTCGGCCTCGACGATGAGGCGCAGCTCCTCGCTGCCGAGGTCGACCCTGGCGTAGAGCCCAGGATCGGCCACCTCGAGTTGCGGCGTGAGGTCCAGGCCCACCTCGATCGCGAGGGCCCGGAGCACCGACTCCAAGGGATTGGCGGCACGACCGTCGGCGTAGGCAGCCACCTTCCGCGCCGCCGCCGACCCCACACCGCGCAGGCCCGACGCAGCCCGCACGAGGTCGTCCCCGTGCACCGCGCCGGAACGCAACGCCGAGTCCGCCACGGCGAGTGCCTCGTCGAACGGCAGGGTACGGGCACAGTCGAGCACCGTGCGCACCGGTGATGTCACGCCCTCCGCCACCTCCACGGTCGACAGATCCGCCCAGTGCGGGACGACGCCGTCACCCCGCGACGCCCTGAGCCGTCTGTTCCTCGGGAAGGTGAGGTGTGGGAGGTCTGGGACCGTCTTGACCTTCCACCCGTGGTGCAGGGCCGCGCTGAGGTGGGACTGCACGGCAGTCCGCGCATGCGCCGCTCGCCGGTGCTCGCCGGTGGTGGGCAGGGTCAGCCGCCCCCTGCCCACAGCGACCACATGGCCATCGCCACGCGCCTTGGCGATGGCCCGGCGAGAGTGGTGCCGGCGCAGCTCCTTGGTCGTGGCGCACCCACCCAGGCGGGTCAGCGTCAGTGCCACGGACATGGCGTCAGCCTGCCGAAGTCCTCGAGATCGGCAGGTGGGATATCCACAGGTGGGCCTGCGGACATGCAGTGGCGACTCGGGTTGCCCTCGCCGCGGCGCGCTGCCCGCGCGACGTCACGCCCGGGCCGAGGCACTGCATGTCCGTGCGCCCACCGGCCGGGTCAGGGGATGTCGGAGCGCATGACGAGGCGGTCGCCGAGGTCGACGAGCTGGGGCGACACGGCCGTGAGGACCGGCCGGTCGGCGAGGAACTCGTCCACCGAGGCGAACTCGGCCAGCTGCTCGAGCATGACCACGGTGGGCGGCAGCATCACGGCGTGGCCTTCGGCGTATGCCGTGAGGAGACTTCGCGGGAGCACCCACGCGTCGTGGTCGGTCTCGGTCGACGCTCCGGCGGCGGACTGGCCGGCAGGCAGCGCTGCGGCGAAGAACCACGTGTCGTAGCGCCGCTTCTCGAAGGGCGGCGTGATCCAGTGGGCACGCGGGACGAGGTCGGTCACGGACAGCCGGAGTCCGCACTCCTCCTCGACCTCGCGAACGGCGGCGGCGAGCAGCGGCCCCGCCTCGGCGACCTCGACTCCCATGACCTCGGCCACAGCCTCGACCGCCTCGGCGCCGAGCTCGGCCGCGACATCCTCGGCGTCGACACCCCCACCGGGGAAGACGTACATCGACGGCGCGAACGCCATCGTGGACACCCGACGCTGGACGAACACCGCCGGACCGTTGGCGGTGTCCCGGACGACGAGGACCGTGGCCGCACCCCGGGGAACGAGCGGCTCACCCGGTGCGGCGAGCCAGGCCCGCGCGTTGGCGACCCACGCGTCGGAGCGCGGGGCAGCGAACTCGCGCCACGGCATACGAAGAAAAGTAAAGAGTCAGTCGGCGACGTGGACGATGATCTCGACCTCGACGGGGGCGTCGAGGGGGAGCACCGCGACACCGACGGCCGAGCGGGCGTGGACGCCGCGGTCACCGAAGGCGTGGCCGAGCAGCTCGCTGGCGCCGTTGATGACGCCGGGCTGGCCGGTGAAGGCCGGGTCGGAGGCGACGAAGCCGACGACCTTGACGACCCGCTCGACCTTGTCGAGGTCACCCACGACCGACTTCACCGCGGCGATGGCGTTGAGGGCGCAGAGCTGCGCGAGCTCCTTGGCGCGCTCGGGCGACACGAACCCCTCACCGGAACCGACCTTGCCGGTCTCGGCGAGCTGGCCGGACACCATCGGCAGCTGGCCCGAGGTGAACACCCGCGAGCCGTCCTGGAGGGCGGGGACGTAGACCGCCACCGGAGCAGCCACCTCCGGCACCGTGAGTCCGAGCTCGGCGAGGCGGTCCTCGACTGCACCCATGGTCAGGCTCCCTTCGGACGCTTGAAGTAGGCCACGAGGCCATTGCCGTCAGGCCCGGCGACGACCTGCACGAGCTCCCAGCCGTCCTCGCCCCAGTTGTCGAGGATCTGCTTCGTCGCATGGATCATCAGCGGCACCGTTGCGTACTCCCACTTCTGCATGGTGCCCACCCTAGTGCGGCCCCCCTTAGGGTGGCACCGTGCCCTCATCCACCCTCGCGGAGCTCTCCGACGCCCGGCTGCACATCGTCACCGGCAAGGGCGGTGTCGGCAAGACGACCGTCGCGTCGGCCCTCGCGCTCGCTCTGGCCAGCACGGGCAAGCGAGTCCTGGTCGTCGAGGTCGAGGGACGGCAGGGCCTCTCGCAGACGTTCGACGTCGCGCCGCTCGGCACCGAGGAGGTCCGCCTCGTGGCCCACCCCAGCGGCGGCGAGCTCTGGGGGCTGTCGGTCGACGCCAAGGCGGCGCTGCTCGAGTACCTCCAGATGTTCTACAAGCTCGGGCGGGCGGGCTCGGCCCTGGAGAAGGTCGGCGCCATCGACTTCGCCACGACCATTGCCCCGGGTGTGCGCGAC
This sequence comes from Knoellia locipacati, assembly GCF_044791685.1. Lineage (GTDB taxonomy): Bacteria > Actinomycetota > Actinomycetes > Actinomycetales > Dermatophilaceae > Knoellia > Knoellia locipacati_A. Next base: position 2,153,217 of record NZ_CP087730.1, on the reverse strand, counting down.
GTGCTCCTCATCGGCAAGGTCTACGAGGCGGCGGGCCGACCCGAGGGCGGTCGCGGGCACAAGGGCGGCCGGCTGCACTACGACGCCGTCGTGCTGGACGCCCCGCCGACCGGTCGCGCGGTCCGGTTCCTCAACGTCAACGCCGGTGTCGCCGACGTCGCCCGCATGGGCCCGATCAAGTCGCAGGCGGACTCGATCACCCGGATGCTGCACGACCCCCGCACGCTCGTGCACATGGTGACCCTCCTCGAGGAGATGCCGGTGCAGGAGAGCATCGACGGCCTGCGGGACCTCGCCGACGTGGGGCTCCACATCGGGGCGATCGTCGTCAACCAGATCCGCGAGCCGCGGCTGACCGACGCCAACCTGGACGTGCTCCACGGCTCCGCCGACGACGCCCTCGACGAGCTGCTGCGGGCCGAGCTCACGACGGCGGGCCTCCGGCCGACCGGTCCCATGGTCAAGGGCCTCATCCAGGAGGGTCGCGACCACACGCTCCGCCTCGACCTCCAGGCCGAGATGGCGCGGGAGATCGCGGACGCGGGGCCACCCGTGATCGAGCTGCCGGCCCTCGCCGACGGGATCGAGGACGGCGGCGTCGCCGTCCTGACCGACGAGCTCCTCGCGCAGGGAGTCGCCTGATGCCCGCCCGCACCCCCACGACCCCGCCGAGCCTCGACGTCGACGGGCTGCTCGCCGACCCCGGCGTCGGCATCATCGTCTGCTGCGGCAGCGGTGGCGTCGGCAAGACGACGACGGCAGCCGCGCTCGGCATCCGTGCCGCCGAGGCCGGTCGCAAGGTCGTCGTCCTCACCATCGACCCGGCCCGCCGCCTGGCCCAGTCCCTCGGCCTCAGCGAGCTCGACAACACTCCCCGCCCGGTCGCCGGCGTCGACCTGTCCGGGGGCGGCTCGCTCGACGCGATGATGCTCGACATGAAGCGGACCTTCGACGAGGTCGTCGAGGCGCACTCCACCCCGGCCAAGGCCGCGCAGATCCTCGAGAACCCCTTCTACCAAGCAGTCTCCAGCTCCTTCGCGGGCACGCAGGAGTACATGGCGATGGAGAAGCTCGGCCAGCTCCGCACCCAGGCCGAGCGCGACGGCACCTGGGACCTCATCGTCGTCGACACTCCCCCGTCACGCTCGGCCCTCGACTTCCTCGACGCACCGAAGCGGCTCGGCTCCTTCCTCGACGGCCGGTTCGTCCGGCTGCTCATGGCGCCGGCCAAGGCCGGTGGGCGTGCCTACCTCAAGGTGTTCAGCGTCGGGGTCGACCTCGCCCAGCGCACCCTGAGCCGGGTCCTCGGCGGGCAGATGCTCCAGGACGTGCAGACCTTCGTCGCCGCCCTCGACACGATGTTCGGCGGGTTCCGCGAGCGGGCGGACGTCACCTACGCCCTCCTCAAGGAGGACACCACGGCCTTCGTCGTCATCGCCTCGCCCGACCGCGATGCGCTGCGCGAAGCCGCCTTCTTCGTGGACCGCCTCGGACAGGAACGTATGCCGCTCGCGGGCGTCGTCGTCAACCGTCTCCAGTCGCTCGGTGCCAGTGCCCTGTCGGCGTCACGCGCCGAGGACGGCCTCGCCCAGCTCACCGAGGCAGGCCAGGGAGACTCCGTCACGGCAGGGCTGCTGTCCCTGCACGTCGACCTCGCCTCGACGACCGCCCGCCAGCACGCGTTCGTCTCGCGCTTCGCCGCCTCGCACCCGCACGTCAAGGTGTCCACGGTGGCCGCCTCGGCCACCGACGTCCACGACCTCGACGGGCTGCGTGAGATCGGCGCGCTGCTCGCCGGCTGACGCCTGGGCCGACATCCGGCCCGGCAGCAGGCCCAGAACAGACGAAAACCGGGCCGGTCCACGAAGGCACCGACCCGGCATACGAGGAATCGTCAGCTGTGCGGACGACCCAGGGTCTTGTTGAGGACGTCACGCCAGGAGCGGACCTCCGGGTGGCGGCGGAGCAGGGCGCGGCGCTCGCGCTCCGTCATCCCTCCCCAGACGCCGAACTCGGTGCGGTTGTCGAGAGCATCGGCGAGGCAGTCGAGGGCAACGGGGCAGCCGCGGCACACGATCTTGGCCGTGCGCTGCTCCTTCCCCTGGACGAAGAGTGCATCGGGGTCGGTGCCCACGCAGGTGCCGCGGGTGGACCAGTCGGACGAGCTGGTTGAAGCAATGGCAGGAGCTGAAGTGATCGTCATGCGATTTTCCCTTGGCTAGGCCATTCCCTCCCGAATGGCGCTACCCGAAAACTAGGCAGTAGGGGCAAGTGGCACCATGACGATTTAGGGGACTAGTTATATGGCTCATACTAACTAGTCACTTCCTAGGTACTTCCCTGCCTGGCCGGCACGTTCGCCGCGCGGCGCTGCGTGACGGGGGGCCACATGTTGCCGCGTTACCCTGCTGGCATGGAAGGTCGTGCCCAAAACCTGCCCCACGTGCTCCGCCTGCTGCTGGGGCTCGTCGTCCTGAGCGCCCTCATGGGGCTGCTCATGGCCGGTATCGCCATCCCCGCGATCGGGGCCGGCGGGAGCGCCACGACGAGCAGCGTCAAGGCGTTCAACGACCTGCCCAGCGAGTTCGCCGTGTCGCCGCTGGCGCAGCAGTCCAAGATCCTCAGCGCCGACCGCAAGCTCATCGCCAACCCCTACGACGAGAACCGGATCATCGTCCCGCTGGCCAAGATCTCGCCGTGGATGCAGAAGGCGCAGATCGCCATCGAGGACTCCCGCTTCTACGAGCACGGGGGCCTCGACGTCCGCGGCTTCACCCGCGCCATGGTGTCGAACTTCTCCAGCGGTGACGTCCAGGGTGCCTCGACCATCACCCAGCAGTACGTCAAGATCACCCTCCAGGAGAACGCCCTGCGCCGGGACGACAAGGAAGCCGCTGAGGCCGCTGTCGCCAAGACCTACACGCGCAAGCTGCAGGAGCTCAAGTACGCCCTCGACGTGGAGCGCAACTTCACCAAGGAGCAGATCCTCGCGGGCTACCTCAACCTCGTCTACTACGGCGACCAGGCCTACGGCGTCGAGGCCGCTGCCCAGAACTACTTCGGCGTCCCAGCCGCCAAGCTCACCCTCGGCCAGTCCGCCCTCCTCGCCGGCATCGTCCAACAGCCGACGAAGTACAACCCGGTCATCAACCCCAAGCAGTCGCAGGCGCGGCGCAACGCCGTCCTCGACCGGATGCAGTTCCTCGGCATGGCCACCGCCACCAACGTCGCCGCGGCCAAGAAGCAGCCCGTGGCCGCCATGCTCGGCAACCGCAAGCCGCCCAAGGGTGTCTGCCAGCGCTCGAGCCAGCCGTTCTTCTGCGCCTACATGATGGAGTACCTCCAGAAGTCGCCGCAGATGGCGGTCCTGGGCAAGACGCCGGCCGAGCGCCTCAAGAACATCAACCAGGGCGGGCTCACGATCACGACCACGCTCGACACCAAACTCCAGGCGGCGACGATGCGCGCGCTGACCGACGCCGTCCCGGTCGGCAACAAGAGCAACCTCGGGGCGGCCTCGACCGTCGTCGAGCCGGGCACCGGCAAGATCCTCGCGATGGCCCAGTCCACGGACTTCGGTGCGAGCCAGCTCAACCTCAACGTCGACCAGCGCTACGGCGGCAGCCAGTACGGCTACCAGTTCGGCTCCACGGCCAAGATGTACGCCCTCGTCGCGGCCCTCGAGTCGGGGATGCCGCTCGACGGCACGATCGACGCGCCCTCGGCCTCCCCGGACGACCCGCACTCGTTCACCCGGGCCGAGATGAAGGGCCGGTGCAACTCCGACAAGGACTGGTCGGTCGAGAACGACTACCGCAGTGGCGGGGTGATGCCGCTGGCCAAGGCCACCGCCGAGTCCATCAACACCGCGTTCGGCCAGCTCGTCATCGACCTCGGGTGCAAGAAGGTCCACGACGTCATGAACCGCATGGGTGTCCACCAGGGTGACGGCAAGCCGATCTACGACTCGGTCGCCTCGATCACACTGGGCGCCGGCACGATGACGCCGATGACCATCGCGTCGTCCTACGCCACGCTGGCCGCCCGCGGCAAGTACTGCGAGCCCACCCCGATCGCGTCGATCACGACGTCGAACGGCAAGGTCATCAAGGTGCCGCCCACGACGTGCAAGCAGGTCATCCGACCCGACGTCGCCGACGGCGTCAACCAGCTCCTCGTGGGTCCGCTCAAGGACAGCCGGGGCACCGCAGAGGGCGTCTGGGACGTCGCCGAGCGCCCGGCGGCCGGCAAGACGGGGACGACCAACAACCACAACCAGTCGTGGTTCGTCGGCTACACCCCGCAGCGTGCGGCGTCGGTGTGGATCGGCAACGTCAAGGTGGCGCGGCCCAACGGCCAGCTCATGACCCTCAACGGCAAGTGCTTCAACGAGTACGGCTGCAAGAAGAGCGTGTTCGGTGGCACCATCGCCGCGCCGGTCTGGGCCCAGGTGATGAAGGCCGCCTCGGCAGGTCTGCCGGTCGTCAATTTCACCGCCCCGTCGTCAGCCGTGCTCAACGGCAACTACGTGCCGATCCCCGACGTCGTCGGGGACAGCGTCGACACGGCCATGGGGAAGCTCGGGGCCGCCGGCTTCAGGGCCAAGATCGGGAGCCGGGTCGACAGCTCGATCCGCGAGGGCCGCGTGGCCAAGACGAGCCCCGCCGCCCGCGCTGCGAAGGGCGCCACGATCACCCTGTTCATCTCCCGCGGCTACACCACCTCCGAGACCGCCTCCAGGGCGCCCCAGCCACGGCAGACGATCGTGCCCCAACCCTCGGAGCCGACCGTGGGACCGCAGCCCAACACCAAACCCACCAAGCCCCCGAAACGGCCCTGAGCCGCTGAGCACGCGAACGACGACTGACCCCGCCGGAATCCGGCGGGGTCAGGTCGTTCCCGGGGCGTGGCGCGCCAGCCCTCGACTCAGCCCGCGAGCACCCGCTTGACGATCGCGGCCACCCGGCCACCGTCGGCGCGGCCGGCGATCTCGCCCTGCGCAGCCTTCATGACCTGCCCCATCTGCGCCATCCCGCTCGCGCCCGTGGACTCGACGGCGGCACGGACGATGCGCTCGAGCTCCGCGTCGTCGAGCTGCTGGGGGAGGTAGGTCTCGAGGACGGCCAGCTCGGCGTCCTCGGTCGCGGCGAGCTCGGGACGCTCCGCCTGCACGTATGCCGCGGACGCCTCCTTGCGCTTCTTGGCCTCCTTGGCGATGACCTTGAGAACCTCGTCGTCGGTGAGCTCCTTGGCCTCGTCACCGGCCACCTCGGCGTTGGTGATGGCCGTGAGGGTCATGCGCAGCGTGCCGGAGCGGACCTTGTCCTGGCTGCGGATCGCGTCGTGCAGGTCACTGCGGAGGGTGCCCTTGAGGGTCGTGTCGGTCATGCCCCCAGTCTCGCACCCGGGGTCAACCGGGATACTGGGGCGATGACCTCCCCGACCAGGACCGCCCTGACCGCGCTGGCCGGAGTGGCGGCGACAGGGGTCGCCGGGGTCGCCTACGCCGGCCTCGTCGAGCGCAACTGGTTCGCCCTCCGCGAGGCCACGGTGCCGGTGCTGCCGCCGGGCTCGGAGCCCGTCCGGGTGCTCCAGGTGAGCGACCTGCACCTCATGCCGAACCAACGTCGCAAGATCGAGTGGGTCCGCGGACTCGCCTCTCTGGCACCGGACTTCGTCGTCAACTCGGGCGACAACCTGGCGCACCTCCATGCCGTCCCGCCGCTCCTGCGGGCCATGGAGCCGCTCATGGACTTCCCCGGCGCGTTCGTCCTCGGCTCCAACGACCGGTTCGGTCCGGTGCCCAAGAACCCGGCGCGCTACCTCACCCGCAACTACGCCCGCCCACCCAAGGACGACCGGATCGACCTGCCGGTGGACGAGCTCGTCGACGGGCTCTCGGCGGGTGGTTGGGCGGACCTCGACAACGTCCGGACGACGGTCGAGATCGGGCCCCACCGCGTCGAGCTCGTCGGTGTCGACGACCCGCACATCGAGAGGGACCGGTATGCCGTCGTGTCCGGTCCCGCTGCCGACGACGTCGCGCTGACGATGGGTCTCGTGCACGCGCCCTACCAGCGCGTGCTCGACGCGATGACGGCCGACGGCGCCGGGCTCATCCTCGCCGGGCACACCCACGGCGGCCAGCTGGCGGTGCCGTTCTACGGCGCGCTCGTGACCAACTGCGACCTCGACACGCGCCGGGCCAAGGGGCTCTCGCGCTGGTGGCCCGGAGCGGGAGGCAACGTGCCCACGCAACCGGAGCAGACGGCATACCTGCACGTCTCGGCAGGTCTCGGGACCTCGCCGTACGCGCCGGTCCGGTTCGCGTGCCGCCCCGAGGCGACGCTGCTGACGCTGGTGTCGCGCTGACGACTCGGGGGTCCCGGGCCCGGGTTCGGGAGCCGATTTCGGGAGGCGGGCGAGCGTCGGCTATCCTCTGGTGTCGCTTCCTCCACGAGGACGTGACGTGCCACGGGGTGTGGCGCAGCTTGGTAGCGCGCTTCGTTCGGGACGAAGAGGTCGCAGGTTCAAATCCTGTCACCCCGACCAGTAGAACCGCAGGTCAGAGGCCTTTTGCTCATCAGAGCGAAGGGCCTCTCCTGGTGGGCCTCAGGCCCCCTGTGACTCCCGCAGGGCCGTGGCCAGCGACGGCGTCAGCGGCAGCCGCGGAATGACGGTCGCCTGCACCGCGTGGTAGAGGTCGGCCTTGGTGTCCCACGTCGTCCGCGACACCGAGCCGTCGGGCGCGAGCTCGTGCCACCACGAGCCGTTGACGCGGTCGATGACGTCCTCGTCGACGTAGTCCCACCAGGTGCGGTACCAGCGGTCGTATGCCGTTTCGCCCGTCGCGTGGTGCAGCGCAGCCGCCGCTCCGATCGCCTCGGCGGCGACCCAGTGCATCCGCTCGCGCACGACCGGGCGCCCCTCCCAGTCGACGGTGTAGACGAATCCCGGCGATCCGTCGACACTCCACCCCTCGCGCACGCCGGCGTCGAAGAGGCCCTTGGGGTCGTCGAGCATCCACGCAGCCGGCTGGTCACCGAGCGCCTCGAGGGCGGCCCGGGCGTGCAGCGTCAGGCGCGCCCACTCGAACCAGTGCCCGATCGTCGCACCGTAGGGGCGGAAGGGGTCGGCGGGCCGGTCCCTGTTGTAGTCGGGAAGGGCGTTCCACCCCTCGTCGAAGTGCTCGGGCAGGCGCCACGACCAGTCACGGGCAAAACCGTGCACGACCCGCTCGAGGATCCGGACCGCACGGTCGAGCCAGATCCGCTGGCCGGTGACGTCGGCAGCCGCGAGGTAGGCCTCGACGCTGTGCATGTTGGCGTTGACGCCCCTGTAGGCGTCCAGGGTCGCGAACGACCGGTCCCACTCCTCGACGACCATCCCCGCCCCGTCGTCCCAGAAGTGCTCCTCGCTGACCCGGAGCGCGGAGGCGAGCAGGTCGGCGGCGCCCGGGCGCCCGGCAGCGGTGGCACTCGACGAGGCGAGGATGACGAACGCGTGGGGATAGGCCGCCTTGGACGTCGTCACCGGCACTCCGTCGCGACCGACCTCGGCGAACCATCCACCATGCTCGGGGTCCGCGAAGATCGACGTGATGGCGGAGAGTCCGTGGTCGGCCAGGGCGCCGCAGCCGGGGCGTCCCATGAGGTGCCCGAGCGAGTGGACGTGCGTCATCCGGCACGTGAGCCACAGCTCGTGTGAGCCGTCCTGCGGCACTCCGTCGTCGCCCTGCCGGGCGAAGCCCCCGGAGTCGAGGCGGGAGCCACGGCCGAACTCCAGCAGCCGGTCGGTCTCGGCCTCGAGCCACCGCGTGTGCCAGGCGGAGCCGATCCACCTCACGCCGTCGCCGGTCGCCTCGTCCTGCGAACTCATCCCGCTCCTCTGGTTGCCCGGCGTTCGTGCGCGCGTCCCATCATCGTCGGTCGGCGAGCTGGACGTGCGGCGAACCCGGTGAAGGCGCCAGAGGGGCGGGCAGGGCCTCAGGTCGTCGCAGCGGCCTCCTCCGGCAGCCCGTCGGCCCAGTAGTCGAGCGTCTGGGTCACCCAGAAGGCGGCGAAGGCCACGAGCAGCACGACCTCGACCCACAGCACCCACTCGGTGGGGGTCCCGCCCCCGAGGAACTGGTCGATGACCGCGAGCACGATGGCGACCGCGAACGTCGCGGCCATGACGCCGGCGACGACGCCGTAGACCGCGCGGTACGACTTCGCCTCCCGGGTCGGCTCGTGCCCGGGCACCCCGTCGCGCCGGGCCGCGGCCTTGCGTGCGTTGACGTAGGCGACCGCGGTGATGAGACCGAAGAGCGGCACCGCCGCTCCGAAGTGCGCAGCGTCGAGGAACGAGTCGCGGCCGAACCGGAACCAGAGGACGAAGGCCACCCAGACCCCGGCAGCGAGGAAGAACCCGATGCGCGTCGCACGCGAGGACTGTCGCCGCCCGACGACGATCCAGCCCCCGAGCGCCAGGCCGAGGAACCCGAGGGCCACGAGGCCCCAGACGTTGTTGACGACCGACGGCACGAACTCCGGTGGCACCGAGCACCGGCCCTCAGGGTCGCACGGCGCCCCACCCGCACCGCGCGGCGTCGGGACCATGGCGACGACCGGTGCGAGCATCCCGGCGATGTTGAGCGCAGTGTCCTCGAACCCGCGCCGACCGACGATCGCGACGAGGCTGATGCCGATCGCGACGAGGGCACCGACGAAGACGCTGCGGGCGGGCGTGTAGTAGTACGCGCTGATCGACCCGAGGTGGCGGTTCGCCTCGGCACCGCCCAGCCGCTCGGTCCAGACGCAGAAGAGGAGGAGCACGACGAGGCCGACGAGGCTGAGCCGGAGGTAGCGGTAGGTCCGGACCGAGGCGCTGGCCCGCACCCGTGGCGGCGTGACGGCCCCGGGCCCGGCCGCGGCGTCGGCCGCCGCCGGGCGGGGGGTGTCGGGCAGCTGGGCTGACAGGTTGCTCATGGCGCGCTCCTCTCGACGACACCAGTGTGTCGTCGGGAAGGAGGTTCGAGAAGACCCCGAGATACGTGCGGGCCGGACCGTGCGGGCCGGACCGTCCGGGCCGCGGGGTTCGTCGTTGTGCGGACAGGCCGTCCGGCGGCTCCTACCCTCGAAGGATGGCCCACCGAGCCGACCCACCGACGAGCGTGCGCAACGCGGCCGAGGCAGTCGCCCTGCACGGCCCGCTCGCCTCGGCCTACCTCGCCGGCATGTGGGTCGGTGACCCGCTCGCCGACGCCTGCGCCGACGAGGCCGGACGCATCGGACATGGCCGCTACATGCGGCTGCTGCGTCAGGCTCTCGCCGAGGGCATCGACGCGGTCCCCGACGCCCCGGACAGCCTGGTCGCCCTCTTCGGGCAGCTCGACGACGTCCCCGCGTGGGTCGACATCCCCGCGATCGACGCCGGGGTCCGCGACTTCGCGCGCTACAGCCGCGAGACCGGCATCGTCCTCGGCGCGGCCTCGCTCCTCGTGGGCTACGCGAACCCCACCGCCTCGCGCCCACTCGCGATGACCGGCCGCTACGTCGAGAGCGCCGGGATGCGCACCATCGAGGTGGCCACGTGGCTGCGCGCCGTCACCAAACCCGGCGGGCTGCACCGGTTCTCCCCCGGCTTCGAGCGCACCGTGCGGGTCCGGATGATCCACGCCTTCGTCCGCCGCCACCTCCGTGACGACCCGGCCTGGGACCTCGCCGCCTGGGGCGAGCCGATCTCCCAGGCCCACCTCGCCTACACGCTCGACGAGTTCTGCCTCATCGTGATCCGGGCGCTGGCCCGCGTGGGTGTCCACTTCCGGCCCGACGAGATCGCCGACGGCCACTACGCCCGGTGGCGCTACCTCGGTCTCCTGCTCGGTGTCGTCCCTGAGCTCCTGCCCGCGACGCAGGCCGACCAGGAGGCCCTCGAGGAGCTGCACCTCATGACCCGCCCGCCGGTGGAGGACTTCTGCAGGGCTCTCGTGCGCGGGATCAACGCCGAGTTCCTCGTGCCCGAGCTCGACGTCATCCTCGGCCCCTTCCGGCGCTGGTCGCCGACCACCGTCCACGGACTCGAGCGCCTCTTCCTGGGCGACGACATCGCCGACGACCTGGGCGTGCCTCCGTCCCGGGTGGGGCCCCTCGTCGCCGGGCTCGGCCGCCCGCTGGGCCTGCTCAACCGGGCGATGGACCGCTCACCTGCGCTCGTCGATTGGCGTCGCCGTCGCGGCGACGCCTACGTCGACCGGCAGGAGGTGCGCCTGCGCACGACCTACGGCGTCACCCACGAGATGGTCGACGACTCGCCCTCCTCGGGCGCGCCGCACCCCGCGCGCGTCGGCGAGTGAGGGCCGCCGCGACGTATCAGCACGGCGTCGAGGGACTCCTCCTCAGTGGGCCGGTCGCGAGGAGCGAAGGTCGGTCCCACGAATCACTGGCGCGCACGGCATACCCGGCTGAAAGACGTCGGGTATGCCGTGCGCCGCGATCGCGTCAGACCTGGCCGAGCGACTCGCGCAGCTCGGTGAACCACGGCACCGATGCGTCGAACTCCTTGCCGCCGGCGATGCGCGGGAACTCGATCGCGCGCAGCTCGTCCCCGCGCTCCTCGTCCTCCCCGATGACGCCGGACTCTCCGCGCAGCGCCGCGTCGACCGCGAGGTCGGTGCAGCGACGGATGAGGGCGAGGTCCTCGTCGTTGGCCGCGGCCGACCGGGAGAAGTAGCCCGACTTCTGGACCATGACCTTCTCGGCACCGAGCCGCTCGGCGAACTGCTTGCCGAACCAGGCGCCGGGGTTGACCTTGTCGAGCTGGACGTGCCCGAACGGGTCGACCGGAACCTCCAGTCCGGCGGCTTCGAGCTCGGCGACGACCTCGCTCACCCCGGCCCCCTCGGACAGGAAGATGTTGACGCACCCGATCTCGTCCATGACCGCCTTGAGACGAGCGCTCTCACCGGCGAGGTCGATGTGCGACTCGGGCACGAAGACCGCGTGCACGTCCCAGCGACGGGAGTCGAGGCCGATGCCGGGCAGCCACTCCTGCTCGGCCACCCAGGCGTGGTGGCGGCGGGCGGTCTCGGCGGTGAGCCAGCCGCAGTGGCGCCCCATGACCTCGTGGATGATGAGCATCCGCGGGTTGGAGGAGTGCTCGGCGAGGACGTTGCGCGCGAAGATGGCGCCCTGCTCGGCAGCCGTCCAGGCACCGAGGGACTGCCGGATCGGGATGATGTCGTTGTCGATCGTCTTGGGCAGGCCGACCACCGTGAGCGGGTAGTCGTTCGTCGCGAGGAACGCCGCCAGGTCCGCTGCCGTGGTGTTGGTGTCGTCACCGCCGATCGTGTGCAGCACGTCGACGCCGTCGGCGGTGAGCTGCTCGGCCGCCACGTGCAGGGGGTCCTGCCCCTCCTGGACGAGCCCGCGCTTGACGCAGTCGGCCACGTTGGTGAGCTTGACCCGGCTGTTGCCGATCGGCGAGCCACCGAAACGGTGAAGCAGTGCCGCACCCTCGCGCACCTCGGGGGTGACCTCGACCGAGCGGCCGGTGAGCAGGCCGGCATACCCGTTCTGGTAGGCGATGACCCGCACATCGGGAGCGACCTCGGTGTAGCGCTCGATGAGGCCGCCGACGGCGGACGAGAGGCAGGGGGCGAGGCCGCCGGCGGTGAGCAGGGCGACAGTCTGGACAGCCATGGCCACAGTCTCTCAGTGTGACCGGCGGCACAGTCACGGCGTGACCGACCCGTGGACGTCTCATGGTCGACCGCCCGTGTCGGGCGGCCGGCCCGGGGTCAGTCGCAGGGACGCGAGACCGTCGGCGGCGGGTCCTTGCGAACGGGCGTGAGAGGCACCTCGGCCCAGGGCGTGACCTGCTCGAACTTGTTGCCCAGGACGACGTCGATGACCAGGTTGTCGCGCGGGACCTCGCTGAGGACCGCGCCCTCGATGTGCTTGGCCACCTGGGCGGCCGCGAGGTCGGCGTCGGGTCCGTGGCGGATCACCGCGACGTCGTTCGGGAGGAAGGACTGGTCCGGGTCGTTGCCCTGCTTGCCCGGGTTGAACCCACGGGCGGTCAGCTCGGTGAGCGTGGACTTGGCGAGGCCGGGGCGCCACGTCGCGTTGTAGACGTTGACTTTGTAGGACTTCTGGGCCGGCGGCTTCGGCGGCGGGGCGGGCAGCATGGTGGTGAAGTCGGCGCCGAGGACGAACGAGATCGAGGTGCCGGCGCGGCCGTCGTACTCGAGCTCGGCCCCGGCGACGGTCTGCGCGGCCAGCAACGCGTGGTCGAGTCCGGCCCGGCCGTGGTAGATCCGCACCGGAGCCCTGACGTAGAGCGTGCGGGGCGCACTGGAGGCCTCCACGACGGTGAACCCTCGACGGGCCAGGTTCTTGGCGACGAGGCTGGCGGCGCCGTTCTGGCCCGAGGCGTTGAGGACCTTGATCCTGAACGACGCGGCGGGCGGTGCCGCGACGACGACCGGCTGGCAGGCCGGCGGTGCCGGGTCGCTGGACATCAGGCCGGTGCCGTATGCCGTGGCGATGCTTGCGGTGCCGAGGATGACTGCCGGGATGGTGATGAAGGCGGCGAGGTGGCGGAACTGGTAGCGACGCCAGATCTGCTCGTCGCTCAGCTCCTCCTGGACGCGCGCACGCTCGAGCAGCTCGCGGTGCACGGTGTCACGCGTGAGGCCGAGGCTGCGGCGGGCGAGGTCGCGGGCGGCGCGGCCCGTACGTGCCGGCAGCGACCTGCGCTCGGGCGTCGACTTCCGGTTCGTGAACACGACCACTCCTCACACCTCTCGACCGACAGCAGTCCCACAACCGCTTGGCTGAATTGCACCACGAGTCACACCAGTCACATTCGTAACACGCCCGTTCCGTCACCCAACCGAGACCAAGCACCTTGCGACCCGGCCCCCGAGGCGCCTCCCGGCGGCAGCCGCAGCGTCGCAGGGCAAGGTGTCGCGGACCCGGCCGAGAGGTCACGACGGAGTCAAGAGGGGCGCAGCTGCGCGCCCGACCCGCTAGAGCGTGGCGGCGACGAGCTCGGCGGTCTGCAGCATGTTGAGCGCCGCACCCTTGCGCAGGTTGTCTCCGCACACGAAGAGGTCGAGGGTGCGGGGGAAGTCGATGGCCTGGCGCATCCGACCGACGAACCTCGGGTCCGCGCCGACGATGTCGACCGGCGTCGGGAAGTCGCCGTGATCGGGGTCGTCCATGACGACGACCGCCGGCGCCTCGACGAGCGCCTGTCGCGCCTTGTCGACCTGGATCGGCTTGGCGAAGGTGGCATGGACCGACACGGAGTGGGTGGACACCACCGGCACCCGCACGCAGGTCGCCGAGACCCGCAGGTCGGGCATCCCGAGGATCTTGCGCGTCTCCTGACGGATCTTGGACTCCTCGGAGCTCCAGCCGTCGCCGACGTGCGAGCCGGCGAACGGCAGGATGTTGAGCGCGAGCGGACCACCGAACAGGCTCGGGCCGAGCTCGTGCTCGATGACCCGGCGCACGTCGCCCGGGCTCATGCCGAGGTCCCGCTGCCCACCGACGACCGCCATCTCGTCGTGCAGCCGTGACATCCCGGCCCGGCCCAGGCCGGAGGCCGCCTGGAAGCTCGTGACGACGAGCTCGGTGAGCTCCCAGTGCTCGTGCAGCACCGCGAGCACGTCGATCATCGTCATCACGGTCGCGCCGGGGTTGGCGATGATGCCCTTGGGGCGATCACTCACGGCCTCGGGGTTGATCTCCGGGACGACGAGCGGCACCAGCGGGTCGCGCCGGAACGTCGGGCTGTTGTCGATGACGACCGCACCCCGCTCGACCGCGACCCCGGCCCAGTCGGCGGAGATCTCCGGCGGGATGTCGACGAGGGCGACGTCGATGCCGTCGAAGAACTCGGGGGTCAGGGCCTCGACGGGCAGGTCCTCGCCGGCCACACGGCATACGGAACCGACGTCCTCGGCCCCGGCGGCCAGGCGCACGTCACCCCAGAGGTGACGGCGCATGGGCAGCACGTCTCGGACGACGGTGCCCACGGCGCCGGTGGCGCCCACGATGGCAAGGGTGGGTGCAGCGGGTGACACGGTGCTCATGCGTTCGATGCCGATCCGGCTCAGCGACCGGTACCGGCGTAGACGACCGCCTCGCCCTCCTCGGTGTCGAGCCCGAACGCGGTGTGCACCGCCCGGACGGCCTCGTCGAGCAGCTCGCTGCGAGTGACCACGGAGATGCGGATCTCGGAGGTCGAGATCATCTCGATGTTGACTCCGGCGTCCGCGAGGGCGCGGAAGAAGGTCGCGGAGACACCGGGGTTGGAGCGCATCCCGGCGCCGACGAGCGAGAGCTTGCCGATCTGGTCGTCGTACTGGAGGCCGCTGAACCCGACCGCGCCCTGGATCGCCGTGAGCGCCTCCATCGCCGTCTGCCCGTCGGTCTTGGGCAGCGTGAACGAGATGTCGGTGAGGCCGGTCTCGACCGTCGACACGTTCTGGACGATCATGTCGAGATTGATCTCGGCGCCGGCGACGGCGGTGAAGATCTCGGCCGCCTTGCCGGTCGTGTCGGGGACACCGACGACGGTGATCTTGGCCTCGCTGCGGTCGTGCGCGACACCGGCAATGATCGGGGCTTCCACAGGTTCTCCTTCGGGGCCCACGGGGCCGGGCTGGTCGGTGACGATCGTGCCCTCCTTCGGCGTGAAGGAGGAGCGGACGTGGATCGGGATGTCGTAGCGGCGGGCGTACTCGACGCTGCGCAGGTGCAGCACCTTGGAGCCGCTCGCGGCGAGCTCGAGCATCTCCTCGGCCGAGATGCGGTCGAGCTTGCGGGCCTTGGGCACGATGCGCGGGTCGGCGGTGAAGACACCGTCGACGTCGGTGTAGATCTCGCACACGTCGGCGCGCAGCGCGGCGGCGAGCGCGACGGCGGTCGTGTCGGTGCCGCCGCGACCGAGGGTGGTGATCTCCTTGGTCGTCTGGCTCACGCCCTGGAAGCCGGCGACGATGACGATGTGGCCCTTGTCGACGGCCTCGGTGATCCGACCGGGCGTGACGTCGATGATCTTGGCCTTGCCGTGCGCCTCGTCGGTGATGACGCCGGCCTGGCTGCCGGTGAACGAGCGGGCGCTGAGCCCGAGGTCGTGGATCGCCATCGCGACGAGCGCCATGCTGATCCGTTCACCGGCCGTCACGAGCATGTCGAGCTCGCGCGGCGGCGGCAGCGGGCTCACGGCCTGCGCGAGGTCGAGCAGCTCGTCCGTCGAGTCGCCCATCGCGGACACGGCGACGACGACGTCGTTGCCGGCCTTGCGCGTCTCGGCGATGCGGCGAGCGACGCGCTTGATGCTCTCGGCATCGGCGAGCGAGGAGCCGCCGTACTTCTGGACGACGATCGGCACGAGCGTTCTCCCGGTGCGGCTGGGTCTCGGAGGTGGTCGCCAGCGAGTCTAACGAGGCGGCTCGATGGCCGAGCCCACGCCCGTATGCCGGTCCGTCACCTCCGGTGTGCGGCGCCGGTCGGGCGCTCGGCATGTGCGCGGGGCGAGGGGCGACGGGCCGACGGACATGCAGAAGACGCTGCTGTCGGGGCAGTCGCTGCCGCGTGAGCACGCCGGAGACCCGGTCACGGCCGTTGTGCATGTCGGTGGGGCCGCTGGGCCCCGCGCGGGCGCCAGCGGTTCAGGGGTGGAGCGCGTCGAACTCGGCCTCGGCGACGGCGTCCGCGTCGGCATCGAGCCGGATGTGGGCGAGGAGTGCCTGGAGCACCCTCAGCGCACTGGCCGCACGCTCACCCCAGTCGGAGAGGTAGCTGAACTGCCACCACCAGAGCGCCTCGAGGACCCGCCCCTCGTCGTGGTGGCGCAGGCCGTGGGCGAGGGCGGACGCGACGACGGTGAGGTCGTTGGACAGCGAGCCGGTCGTGAGGGCGGGCTCGGTCACCGGGTCGACGACGTCGGCGTAGTCGTCGATGCCGTGGAGCAGGTTGGAGAGGTTCTCGCGCAACGGGTCCAGCTCGACGTCCGGACCGGGGTCCACCTCGAAGCGGTCCTCGGGGACGATGTCCTCGATCGCGCCGAGCCGGGCACCCATGACGAGCACCTGCGACAGGGCCAGCAGCCCGAGAGGGAGTGCGGCCGCGGGGTTGGCGCCCGAGGCGATGTCGGTGACGGTCGCGAGGTAGGTCCGGGCCTCCTCGGCCGAGTCCGCGGCGAGGGCGCGCAGGTCCGACAGGTGGTCGGACTGGTCGGACCCGGTGGGCTCGGGCAGCTCGTCAGGCATCGAGGAGCCTCCGGCCTTCGAACGCTCGACCGAGGGTCACCTCGTCGGCGTACTCGAGGTCGCCGCCCACGGGGAGGCCCGAGGCGAGCCGGGTGACCTTGATGCCCATGCCCTTGAGGAAGCGGGCGAGATAGCTCGCGGTCGCCTCGCCCTCGAGGTTGGGGTCGGTGGCGATGATGATCTCGGTGACCTCACCGCTGGCGAGCCGGGTCATGAGCTCACGGAAGGTGAGGTCGTCGGGGCCGATGCCGTCGATCGGGCTGATGGCGCCGCCGAGCACGTGGTAGCGGCCGCGGAACTCGCGGGTGCGCTCGATGGCGACGACGTCCTTGGGCTCCTCGACGACGCAGATGCTCGTGAGGTCGCGACGCGGGTCGGCGCAGATCCGGCACTGCTCGGACTCGGCGATGTTGTGGCAGATGACGCAGAAGCGGACCTTGGCCTTGACCTGGGTGAGCGCGTCGGTGAGTCGCTGCACGTCGATGGCGTCGGACTGGAGCAGGTGGAAGGCGATGCGCTGGGCGCTCTTGGGACCCACGCCCGGAAGCCGGCCGAGTTCGTCGATGAGGTCCTGCACTGCGCCTTCGTACACACCCTGAGCCTAGGCCACCCGGCCGTCAGCGCCACCCCGCCGCGCATGCCCTCGGTCCCCGGTCCCCGGTCCCCGGTCCCGGTCCCGGTCCCGGGATGCCGCGCCCTCAGTCGTCGGGGTCGTCGGTGGCCGGGCGCTCGTTGTAGGTGTCCGCCCGCTCCTGACCGGTGAGCGCGGCGATCGCGTCCATGACGTCGTCGGTGAGCTGGCGACGCGCGCGCCCGGCGGGCAAGCCGGCATACGCGGAAGGCTGGATCGGCGACCCGAAGGCCACGGTGACGTCGGCCATCTTGAGACCGCGGGCGCCGACCGGCTGGACCCTGTCGGTGCCGATGAGGCCGACGGGCACGACCGGCACGTTCGCCGTGAGCGACAGGAAGGCGACGCCGGTGCGGCCGCGGTAGAGCCGACCGTCGCGCGAGCGCGTGCCCTCGGGATAGATCCCGAACGCCTTGCCGGCGCGCAGCACCTCGAGCGCGAGGTCGAGCGAGTCCTGCGCACCGCGCGAACTGTCACGGTCGACCGCGATGGCATCGCCGGCCTCCATGAAACCGCGCACGAACCGCCCGCGCGCGCCCGTGCCGGTGAAGTACTCGGCCTTGGCGAGGAAGGACACCTTGCGCGGCGCCGCGACCGGGATCGCGAACGAGTCGATGAACGAGAGGTGGTTGCTCGCCAGCAGGACGCCGCCCTCCTTGGGGACGTTCTCCTTGCCGAGGATCGTGGGGCGCCAGATCGCGTGGGCCAGCGACATCAGAGCGGTGCGCCCGACCCAGTAGTAGGTGCTCATGCGTCCTCTTCGTGGATGACCTTCCCGCCCAGGACTCGCTCCACGACGGGGACACCGACCTCACCGAGGCCTTCGATGTCCTCGTCATCGTCGCTGATCGCGGAGTCATCGGCGACAGGCGTCTCATCCGGGTCGGGCTCGGCGGCCACGGTCTCCTTGGCGCGCGCGAACGGACTGACCGGGTCGACGCCACCCGCGACGGCCGCCTGGGTCGCCCAGTCGGGGGCAGCACCGCTCTGGTTGCCGCCGCTCCCCCACTCCGGTTGCGTCGTGGGCGGCTGGCTCGGCACGTATGCCGCATGCTCGCCCCCGCGGTCCGAGGAGGCCTGGGCGGCGGCACCGTGCGCCTCGGCGCGGGCCTGCGCCGACTGCTGCGGCTCGGGACGGGTCGCCTCGGGCTGGGTCCGGGGCTGGGGGGCGGGGCGGCTGGGGTCGATGGTCGGGACGCTCGTGGTTCCGCCGATCGAGGAGCCGTCCGCAGGGACACCTTCGACCCGCGCGTCGATGCCGAGCACGTCGATGAGCGCCTGCTGGACATAGGTCGCGTGCGGCCCGCGACGGAAGGTGTTGGCGAGCCCGGTCGTCGCGATGCCGAGCAGGAGTCGCTCGCCGTCGTAGTCGAGGACCTGGGCGTGCTCGGACACGAAGGTCCACGTCGTGCGGCGCAGCTCGAAGACCTTGGCGAGGATGTCCGGCCACGACCGGCGGATCGCCGCGGTGTCGAGCCCGGGCGCACTGTGGGCCACGGGCGCAGGCGGCGTCGGAGCCTGCTGGGGCTCGACCTGCTGGGACTCCGGCCATTGAGGCTCGGGCTGCTGGGGCTCAGTCTGGTGAGTTTCAGGCTGTTGGGGCTCGCGATGTTGAGGCTCAGCCGCCCGGCCGTCACGCTGCTGGAGCTGTGCGGGTGGCGACGTCGATGCCGGTGGCGCCTGCAGGAACTCGGGCCCGCGAGGCGGCTCCGGCTCGATGAACTCCGGCTCGTCGAGCTCGGGAGGCTCGTCCTCAGAGTGTCCCGGAGGGGTCGACGGTGCCGCGGGCGGGAGGTTCGGGACGGAGGGTCGCTCGTCTCGGTCGAACGGCGCCTGCACACGAGGCGCCACCGCCGGGGTGGGCTGCGGCGCGGGGTGCGACTCCTGCCCTGCGGGCTGCTGACCCGGTGCCTGCTGGGCGGGGCGCTGGTGCGCCGGGGACGACTGGAGGGGGGCCTGCTGGCCGGAGGGCTGCTGCGCCGGGGACGACTGGACGGAGGCGTGGTGCACCGGCGCCTGCTGAGCCGACGGTGCGGGCGGCGGGGCCGAGGGCAGCTGGCGAGTCGCAGCGGGCGCGGTGCCGCTCGGAACTCCGCCGACGTCGAGGCGGCGTTCGAGACGGTCGAGGCGTGCGGCATACCCCGTCTCTCCGGCGGCAGCCGGGAGCAGGATGCGCGCAGCGATGAGCTCGAGCTGGAGCCGCGGCGCCGTGGCCCCGGTCATCTCGGAGAGCCCGGCGTTGACGATGTCGGCGGCCCGCGACAGGGCGCCGGTCCCGAAGGCGGCCGCCTGCTGGCGCATCCGCTCGAGCTGGTCCGGGGGCAACGCCCGCAGGACGGCCGACGCGCCCTCGGGGACGGCCGCGACGACGATGAGGTCGCGCAGCCGCTCGAGCAGGTCCTCGATGAAGCGGCGGGGGTCGAGGCCGGTCTCGATGACTCGCTCGATCGCGTTGAACGCGCCGGCGCCGTCGCCTGCCCCGAAGGCGTCGATCGACGCATCGAGCAGCTCACCGTCGGTGAAGCCGAGCAGCGACGCCGCCGACTCGTAGGTCAGCCCCTCGTCGCCGGAGCCCGCGATGAGCTGGTCGAGGACCGACAGCGAGTCACGCACGGACCCGCCACCGGCACGGACGACGAACGACAGCACGCCCGGGGCGACCGACACCTCCTCGGCGACGCAGAGCCGCTCCATGTAGTCGGTGAGCTGGCCCGGCGGCACGAGGCGGAACGGGTAGTGGTGGGTGCGCGAGCGGATCGTCCCGATGACCTTCTCGGGCTCGGTGGTCGCGAAGACGAACTTCACGTGCTCCGGCGGCTCCTCGACGATCTTGAGCAGAGCGTTGAAGCCCTGCGGCGTCACCATGTGCGCCTCGTCGATGATGTAGATCTTGTAGCGGCTCTGCGCCGGGCCGTAGGACGCGCGTTCGCGCAGGTCACGGGCGTCGTCGACACCACCGTGGCTGGCGGCGTCGATCTCGATGACGTCGACGGTGCCGGGGCCTCCACGGGCCAGGGCGACGCACGAGTCGCACTCGCCGCACGGGGTCGCGGTCGGGCCCTGCTCGCAATTGAGGCAGCGGGCGAGGATGCGGGCACTCGTGGTCTTGCCACAGCCGCGCGGTCCGCTGAACAGGTAGGCGTGGTTGACGCGCCCGGTCCGCAGCGCCTGCATGAGCGGCTCGGTGACGTGCTCCTGCCCGATGACGTCGGCGAACGTCTCGGGGCGGTAGCGGCGGTAGAGGGCGGTGCTCACGGCGACCAACCTAGTCGGCGCGAGCGACAGCCGGTATGCCGCGTGGGAGCGGCTGTGGACAGGGTCGCTAGCGTGCCTGTCATGGATGTCCGGGCCGAAGGCGTGTCGAAGGTGATCGGGCCGGCGTCGCTGCTCGCGCCCGTGTCGGTGAGCGCTCCCACCGGGTCGTGTCTCGTCCTCCGCGGCCCCAACGGCTCGGGCAAGACGACGTTGCTGCGCATCCTCATCGGCGCCCTGCCGGCGACCACGGGCACGGCCCACGTCGGCGAGCACGTCGCCGACGAACGCGACCCCGCGGTTCGGGCGGCCGTGGCCGCCCTCGTGGGTGCGCCCGCGACCTACCGCGACCTCACCCTGCGCGACCATCTCGTGCTGCTCGACGCCACGTGGGCCGGCGACGCCGACACCTGCGACGACAGGGTCGCCGCATCGCTCGGTGAGGTGGGCATCGGCGAGCTCGGTGGGCGCTTCCCGCACGAGCTGTCGTCGGGCCAGACCCAGCTGTTCCGGCTCGCGCTCACGCTCTTCCGGCCCGCCCAGGTGCTCGTCCTCGACGAGCCCGAGCAGCGCCTCGACACCGAGAAGCGAGCCCTCGTCGCCGGTCTCGTGGCGGCGCGCCGCGACAGCGGCACCACGGTCGTCCTCGCCTGTCACGACCCGGCGATCACCGACCGCGTGGCGGACCGGGTCGTCGACCTCGTCGCCGCCGAGGGCTGAGCCGCGTGAGTGCCGACAGCACCCCACACACGAGCGACCGCGAGCGCCTCGCCGACACCGTCCACGTGCTCCATGGTCCGGGCGGCAACCCGGCACGCAAGGAGGTGGCGTATGCCGCCTACGTCGCGTTCATCGTCGTCGGCCTCTACGGCTTCCCGCTCCTGCGAGCACTCGTCATCGCCGGTGACCGGGGCGGGATGGCCGAGGCGCTGCGCTCTCCGTGGCTGGCCCTCGTCGGTCTCGTCGCCGTCGCAGCCGTGGCGGCGATGGCCCGCGAGGCCGGTCGGGTGCGTGGCCCGATCGTCGCGCCGGTGCCGTGGGTCGACCACGTCGTCGCCTCGTCGGTCGACCGGTGGGCGGCGCTGCGTCCGTGGTTCGGCTACTCGGTCTTCGCCGTGCTCGTCGGCGGTGGCATGGCCGGGCTGCTCGCCGGCGCCTCGCTCTGGGGTGCGGGCGTCGCACCGACCTGGGTGGCTGCGCCGGCGCTGCTCGCCGGCCTCGTCGTGGGACTGGTCGTTGGTGCCGCGTGGCTGCTCGGCCAGTCCCGGCAGTCGCCACCCCTGCCCGCGACTTCTCGCGAGAACCGGACATCTTCAGCCTCCGACGGGCCGGTATCCCGTTCGGCATTCGCAAGAAGTCGGGTGTGGAGGCAGGAGGTTCGGAGGCTCGGCCTGCACGACCTCCGCACGCAGTCGGCTCGCTCGGGACGGATGGTCGGCGGCGTCCAGGCCGGAGACCTGCGCGCGGTCCGGCTCGAGGCGGCCCGGCCCGTCACCCGGGCGCGAGCCAGCCGGTTGCGCCACCGCGGACCTGTGTTGACCCTCGTCGCGAGGGACGTCCTCGGCCTGAGACGCGCCCCGGGCGCGGCCGTCGTGGGCCTCGCCCTGAGTGCCGCCGCGGCCTGGGCCCTGGGGTCCACCCTGTCCAGCGGCTCGGTCCCGCCGCTCGTGGCCTTCGTCGCGGCGCTCGTGAGCCATGTCGGATTCGCCGGGCTGTCCGAGGGACTGCGCCTCGAGGCCGACACGATGGGCACGCCCGCACTGTTCGGGTCGCCACCGGTGCGTGCCGCCGCGACGCACCTGCTCGTCCCCGGCGGACTGCACCTCACCCTGACGACGGTGGCCGGCACCATCGCCGGCGTCGTCGCCGGCGCCTCGGTCGGCACGGTGCTCCCCTGGCTGGTCATGACCACGCTGGTGCTCGCCGGCGGGAACCTCCTCTCGGCCTACCGCGGGCGCCCGC
The DNA here is from genome assembly GCF_044791685.1 of Knoellia locipacati. Taxonomy (GTDB): domain Bacteria; phylum Actinomycetota; class Actinomycetes; order Actinomycetales; family Dermatophilaceae; genus Knoellia; species Knoellia locipacati_A. Next base: position 2,131,105 of record NZ_CP087730.1, on the reverse strand, counting down.
CGACGAGTCGCTTCAACGCCGTGCCCAGCGCGCAGGGCGTCCTGCTCTGGTTCGCGATGCCGCTCATCCTCGACACCCTGCTCGTCGGCGGGATGGTCTGGGGGGCGACACAGTGGCCCACCTCAGGACTGCTCGTCATCGGCTCCTGGGTCGCCGCGGCCCTGATGCTCTATGCAGGGCTCAACCGCGTCCAGTCCGAGTCGCTGTCGCACCGCGACGTGTGAGGGCCCGTCGCAGCCCACCCTCGGGCAGCCCCGCGGCATACAGGGCTCCGCCGACGAGCACGGGCTGGAAGAAGAGACGGGCGAGGCGCTTGGTGTCGCTGTCGAGGCCGAAGGCATCCACACCCTCGACGTACTGACCGACGTTGCCCGGGAAGATCGCGACGAAGAACGCCGCCAGCGCCAGGCCAGTCAGCCGTCGGCGCCCCGGCAGGGCGAGCAGGGCGGCGCCCAGACCGACCTCCGCGGCACCGGAGGCCAGGACGACGAGGTCCTCGTCGACCGGGACCCAGTGAGGGACCTGCGCCCGGAACTCCTCACGACCGGTGGTGAGGTGCAGCACCCCGGCACCGGCCATGAAGGCGCCGAGCGCGAGCCGGGTGAGGTTCTGCGAGAGCGTGGTCGGGACATGACGCTTCAGGAGGCCCATGGGCCCACCGTAGGCCGAGCTCCCTGGCTTCCCCGCCGGATCAACCGGCGATCGGGACGCGCTCGAAGCCGACCGCACTCCACATCGGTCCCCGGTGGCTCATGACCTGACGCAGCCCGGTGCCCTCGACCACCCGCACCATCTCGGCCGGGTCGTGCGCCCAGGCCCGGAACTCACGTCCGCGCACCCGGTGCCAGGCGTTCTCCATCCTCAGCAGCAGGTGGGTGGCGACGTTGCTCGTCGGGTGGCTGAAGACGAGCAGTGACCGGGCATGCTCACCCGCCGCGGACAGCAGGGCGACATGGTCCGGGTAGCAGCACACCACTCGGTGGAGCACGACGACGTCGGCCGGCTCGACCTCTTCGGACGAGCGCGCGATGTCGAGGGCCCGGCGCGTGACCCTGTCCGACAGCCCATAGCGCTCGATGAGCTCCCGAGCGTCGTCGTCGTAGCTGGACGAGAGCTCGAGGGTCGTCGCCGACCCGGCACCGTGGCGGAGCAGCTCGACGGGGATGTCGCCCACCCCACCCCCGATGTCCAGGACGGTCGATCCCTCGACGCCACGGGACTCGAGGAAGTCGACCATCCTGCGGGCGAGCCGGGACAGCCCACGACTCTCGTAGCGACGCGACACCAGTCGTGAGAACCGGCGCGTGAACACCTCGTCGTATCCGGCGGGTTCGGGGCAGCACTGCATCAGGTCACCTCTGCTTCATCCGGCGCTGACGACGCCGTGCTCGTAGGCGAAGACGACTGCCTGCGCCCGGTCCCGCAGTCCCAGCTTCGTGAAGACCCGCGAGACATGGGTCTTGACGGTCTGCTCGGCGACGAAGAGCCGCGTCGCGATCTCGGTGTTGGACAGTCCGCGGGCCACCAGCTCCAGCACCTCGAGCTCGCGCGGGGTGAGCTCCCGCAGCCGCGGTGACTCGCGCGGGACCGCCGACCGCGACTTCGTCACCTCGGCGATGAGCCGCTTGGTGACGCTCGGCGCGAGCAGCGAGTCCCCCTGTGCCACAACGCGAACGGCCCGCGCGAGCTCCTCCGCTGGCGCGTCCTTGAGCATGAACCCGCTCGCCCCGATCCGCAGCGCCTCGTAGACGTAGTCGTCGACGTCGAACGTCGTGAGCATGAGCACGTGCGGGCGGTGCGGACTCGGTGAGGCGAGGATCGTGGCGGCCGCGTCGAGGCCGTTGACCTCCGGCATACGGACGTCCATGAGGACGACGTCGGGACGCAGCCGCGCGACCTCGCGCACCGCTTCGGCGCCGTCGGCGGCCTCGCCGACGACCTGCAGGTCGGGCTGGGCGCCGAGCAGGGCGCCGAGCCCCTGTCGCACCATCGCCTGGTCGTCGACGATGACCACAGTGATCACGTCGCTCAACCTAGCCCTGCCACGTGCGGCCGGCCCACGAGCGGGACCGTCGCGATGACGACGAACCCCTCCCCGACCGACTCCGCCTCGAACGTCCCGCCGACCGCCCGCACTCGCTCCGACATGCCCCGTATGCCGTTGCCACCGGTCACGTCGTCCCCTTCGGACTCGCGGTCGTCACCGTTGCGTCCGGCAACTCGGGGGTCAGGGCCCCCAGAGGTGCGGACGTCAGCGTCGGGTGGCCCCGAGCTGCGGACCATGAGCCGGGCCCACCCCGAGTCCTCCTCGAGGGTGAGCTCGACCGCGGCACCCGGCGCGTGGCGGGCGGCGTTGGCGAGGGACTCCTGCGCGACGCGGTAGATCACGAGCGCCGTCCCGGGTGGCACGTCGGCCGCGTCGAGACGCAGGCTGGACGTGAGCGGCATACCGGCTGCCTTGGAGGAGCGGACGAGAGCGGGGAGCTGCGAGAGGTCGGGCTGGGGCGCGGTCTCGACCGGCCCGTTCTCGTCACGCAGCACGCCGAGGACGGAGCGCACCTCGGTGAGGGCCTGGCGCGCCGACCCCTCGATCGCGGCGAACTCCCCGACGACGGCAGGGTCGTCGACGCCGTGGCGCAGCGGTGCGCTCTGGGCCTGGACGACGATCATCGACATGTGGTGCGCGACGACGTCGTGGAGCTCGCGCGCGATCCGGCTGCGCTCCTCGACGACGGCCCGCCGTGCCCGCTCGGTTTCGACCTCGTCCTGCTGCACGGCGATCTGGCGTCGCGAGATGACGAGCCAGCGGACGAGCAGGGCGACCCCCATGACGAGCGCCTGACCGAGGGCCCAGGGCTTGAGCCCGTCAGGCATCGCCGCGAGCAGCAGGACGCCCGTGGCGACGACGACGACCGGCACCTCGCGCCACCGTCCCCAGAGCCCGACCGCGACGATCGTGGCGAGCAGCACGAGGAACTGCACGACCGGCCACGGCATCGGCGCCTCCGGGCCGGCGGGCGCCACGCCCCACCACACCACGCACGCCACTGCCGCGGCGCCCCACCCCACGAAGGGAGCCCGCCGGAGCAGGAGGACGGGGGCCGCCTGGCAGAGCGCGAGGACCGGGAGCAGCGAGGCGGGGACGTCGTGCCACGGCCGCGTCGTCGACCAGGCGAGGACGAGGACGAGGACGGCCAGCAGCCCCAGGGCGAGGTCGCTGCGAGAGCTCACGGCCCGTGCCGCGGCCAAGAGCGGTCGGCCGAGGGAGCGCAGCGCCCGCCCGACGCGCCCGCCGAGGGCGCGCTTCGAGCGTCCGTCGCCACTGCGCACTCGTCCTCGGACCATGTCCACAACCCTAGGGAGCGGCCGGCCCCGCGTCGTCATACGAGGAGGTGATCCCGGGGTCACTCCGGGGTATCACCCAGCACGGTCTCCCACCCCCACGTCGCACCGGGCGACCGCTCCGGAGGGCGACGACCGCGAGTGCCCGAGGCTCCGAGCCTTGCCGCATGTTTCCCGGACACCAGCTCCTGCGCATCGTCGTCGTCAGCGGTCTCGCCACTGCCGTCGGGCTCACGCTCGCACCCTCCGCATCGTTACTGCCGACCCCCGACCCGCACGCCGGACACGCGGTGACGGCGCTCGTCTCGCGCCCCCCGCTCGTCGCGAGCACGGCTCTGCCACAAGACTTCTCACGTCGCTTCGGCTACACCCCATCGGTCACTGACGGCCTGCTCGGCGACCCTTCGGGCGGCTGCTCCTCCCCCGTACCGCTGCCGGTCGAGTTCACGGCAGCGTGCCGTCAGCACGACCTCGGCTATGACCTCCTCCGGTATGCCGGCCGGTCCGGTCGCACCCTGCCTCCCGACGCGCGCCGGGCCATCGACGCGCAGCTCGGCGTGGCGCTGGAGGCGTCGTGCGCCGAGCGCGAGAGGCCCGTCGGTCGCGCGATCTGCCTGGCCTGGGCCGACGTCGCCCACGGCTTCGTCCGGATCAACAGCGTCCGGCAGGGCGACGCCGTCCCCGAGCGGGAGTCGGCGCTGACTCTGGCTCCCGGCGCCGCGGCCGGCGTCGCGGCCCTGGGAGCAGTCGGACTCGGGCTGGGAGCCCGTCGCGCCCGTCGTGGAGGTGCGCGATGAACCGACTGCCGCACCTGTGGTGGTGCCTTCGGCTTCCCCGGACCCGGATGCCGCGCGCATCGACGGCGCTCGCCGTCCCGGTCGCGCTGGGGCTGGCCACGTTCCCGTCGTACCTGCCCCTCCAGCCGGTGGCGCTCGGGGTGCTCGCCGTCCTGTGGTTCACCGTCGTCCTGATGGTCACCCGTCGTCTCGCCGGGCCTGAGCCCCGCCTCACGGGTCGCTCCCGGCAGCTGGCCGCGGGGCTGGGAGGTGGGCTCACGGCATACGTCGCGCTCCTTGCCCTCACGACGCAGAACGGGATGCGGGCCCGCATCGGCATGGATCCACTGGTGCTCGCCGACATCGGTGTCGCGGCCTCCACGGCTGCAGCACTCCTGGTCGCCGGTCACGGGGCGCGAGGAGTCTGGCGGCGTCGGGCCCTTGTCTCGCGTCGGTCGGTGGCGTTCGGGACCGGTCTCGCGATGCTCACGTTCGCCCCGGCGAGCGCTCAAGCAGCAGCTCCCGCGAGCGACCAGGTGCTCCTCCTGGCCTCTCCGGTCGGTGCCGTCCGCGCGTATGCCGGCATCGGGGACTCGCAGGACGACGCCACACGCGCACTTGTCGCCGTCGACCGACTCGTGAGGGCTGGCGGCCTCACCCGTGAGCACCTGCTCGTGGCGATCCCGACCGGTTCCGGGTGGGTGAACCCCGAGTTCGTCGCCGGCACCGAGCGCCGGTTCGGTGCCGACGTGGCGACGGTGTCGATGCAGTACGACACCAGGCCGAGCTGGGTCGCCTTCCTCCTCGACCGCGAGGGTGCGGTGAAGGGTGCGAGGGCGCTGCTCGACGAGGTGACCCGGGTGGTGTCCCGGCTGCCCGAGGCCCAGCGGCCGCAGGTGCACGTCGTCGGCGAGAGCCTCGGCGCGACGGCCGGTCAGGCGGCGCTGCTCGCACCCGACGCGGCGCACCTGCGTCGGGCGGTGTGCTCGACGTTCTGGCTCGGCACGCCGGGAGGTGGCCGGACCGGGCTCCCGCGCGAGACCGTGGCCGCCAACGACGACGACCCGATCGTCCACGCCAGCCCCTCGATGGCGCTCGTGCCCACCGGTGGGCACCGGCCGTGGCTGCCCGTCATCTCGTTCGTGCACGCCGGCGCGGACGTCGTGGCGTCCCTGGCGGTACCCGCCGGAGCCGGTCACCGCTACGGCGCCGAGCAGCCGGACCGGCTCCGGACGTGCCCGTGACACCGGGTCGGCGAGGACGGCTTGACGGGGACCACGGGTCGGGGTTAGAACAGGAACTGAGCACGAAGTTGAGCGGCTCCCACTCAAGAAAGGCCAGCCGAGGTCGACCGCATCGGCCTCCCGTTCACCGCAAGGAGAGCACCATGAGCACCACCACCTCGCACGACCCCTTCCGCGCCCTCGACCGCACGTTCGACCGACTCCTCGCCGAGGGCCTGCGCGCTCCGTCCGGCTCGACCGGCGCCGTCATGCCGATGGACCTCTACCGGTCGGGCGAGACCTTCGTCGCCCACATCGACCTGCCCGGTGTCGACGCGGAGAGCATCGACATCGACGTCGAGGACCGCACCCTCACGGTCCGGGCCCAGCGCAGCGCCCCCGAGGCCGAGGACGCGCAGTGGCTCTCGCGCGAGCGGCCGAGCGGCACGTTCGCCCGCCAGCTCTCGCTCGGCCGGGGCCTCGCGCTCGACCGGATCGAGGCCGACTACCGCGACGGCGTCCTCACCCTGACCATCCCGGTCGCCGAGGAGGCCAAGCCCCGCCGGATCAGCGTCTCGCACGCCGGCTCGGGGTCCTCGCGCACGATCGAGTCGTCGGCCAGCGACAGCCGGTCGTCGTCGACCGACGGCGGGTCGTCGTCCAGTGACCGCGGGTCGCAGACCGACAGTGGCGGGTCGCAGACGCCCCAGTCGGCCTGATCGGCACATCCGTCGTGGGCGGCCCGACGGCCCGGGTCGTCGGGTCGCCCACGTATCGTCGAGGGCATGCGCATCGATGTCTGGTTCGACCTGGTCTGCCCGTTCTGCCACGTGGGGCGACGCCGCCTCGAGCTCGCCGTGGAGCAGTTCGTGGCCGCCGCCGAGCCGGGTGAGCCGCGCGACGTCGAGGTGGTCTGGCACAGCTACCAGCTCGACCGGTCCGCGCCCGCTGTCGCCGAGGGCTCCAACGTCGACCGCATCGCCGCCAAGTACGGCCGGTCCCGCGAGGAGATGGTGGCCCAGCACGAGGCGATGGCCGCCGACGCGGCCGAGGTCGGGCTCGACTTCCAGTGGGACAAGGTCGTCGGCGGCAACTCGTTCGACGCCCACCGCGTGCTGCACCTCGCCCGGGCCCGGGGCCTCGAGACGCCGGTCACCGACCGGGTCATGCGTGGCTGGTACTCCGAGGGGGCCGCGCTGGGCGACACCGACACCCTGGTGCGGCTCGCCGTCGAGGGTGGTCTCGGCGAGAAGGACGTGCGCGAGACGCTCGGCTCGGACGCCTACGGCTACGACGTGCGCGCCGACGAGGCCACCGCCAACCAGATCGGCATCACCGCCGTGCCGACCTACGTCCTCGACCAGAAGTTCGCGGTCACCGGTGCCCAGCCCGTGGACGGGCTCGTCCGGGCGCTCGAGCTCGTGTGGGAGGACCGCGGCAACGCCCCCGAGGCACGTGGCGGGGGCTGTGGCGGCTGCGAGGGTGGCTGCGCCTGCGGCGCCTGACCCTCAGAACGACGAAGACACCCCGCGTACCTGGAAGAGCTCACCTGCCCTTGCTGCATTCCTGCCCTGGGGGAGTTCAGTGAGGTACCACCACGCGGGGTGCCGGGTCCGAGTCTAACCCGCTGCCGTCGGCCGACTCCAACTCGCCGTCGCGGGCACGGTCCCCGGTCAGCGCTGTGCACTGCTGCATTGGGCCGCAGCAGTGCACACTCCAGGCTGTGCACTGCTGCACTGGGCCGCAGCACTGCACACTGGACGCTGTGCACTGCTGCACCGGGGCGCAGCACTGCACAGCGGCGTACGGGCACGTGGCGCGGGTCCGAGCCCACGGAATGCTCAGCCGAGATGCACGTATGCCGGATGCCTGGGGATCGTGCCCGTCTCGCCGAGCACGGTGGCCAGGTGCAGGGCTCCGTCGAGGGCTCCTCCCACGGCGGGGGTGAGCGCAGCACCGGCCGCAGCGACAGCCGCCTCCAGCGCCGCACGCACCGGCTCGGCCCCCAACAGCCCACCGGTCACCACGAGAACCGGAGACTCGATGCCGCGGGCCGCCGAGAGCAGGGACTCCGCGAGCGACTCCCCCGCCGTCGAGCAGATCCGCGACGCGACGGGGTCGCCGGCGGTCGCCGCGTCCGCGACCCTGGGCGCGAACGACGCCAGGAGCGCAGGGGCGTCGCTGCCGGTCATGACGCGACGCGGCCAGTGCGACGTCACACCGAAGAGGGACTCACCCTCGACGAGCAGCCGCTCGGACCCGCCCGGCAGCCCGTCGTGGAACCGCAGCCCGGCGCGCAGTCCCTCGAGCCCGACCCACGCCGCGGAGCCCCGGTCCCCGAGGACGTGCCCCCAGCCGTCGACGAGCCGCCACACCGACGTGTCCTTCGACCCGAAGTCCGAGCCGAACGCCACCGCCCCGGACCCAGCGGCGACCACGGCACCCGGGCGCACGCCACCGAGCGCCCCGACGAGCGAGGCCACGGCATCGCTGACGACGGCAGTCCGGGCCGCCCCGAGCGCGCTCGACACCGTCCGAACGACCTCGACCGGGTCCGACAGGAAGAGCAGCCCACGCTGCGACCAGCAGACCGCCGCGACCTCGTCGACCCCGCCCTCGCGGAGCAGACGGGCGGCATCCGCGGCCAGGGCCGCGACGTCGACGCCACCGGACCCGATCCGTGCGCCGGGTGCGGTGAGCACGGGACCGAGCTCCCCGGCATACGACCACTGCAGGCGAAGGCCCGACCCACCCACGTCCACGCCCACGACGGCACCCGACCGGTCCACGCTCACGGGCGTGAGCCGATCACTTCGACATGCCGGCGGTCAACCCCGCGACGATCTGCTTGGTCGCGACGAGGAAGAGCAGGATGAGCGGGATGGTCGTGATGACGAGCCCGGCGAACAGCGCCGAGTAGTTCGTCGCGTTCTCGCCGAAGAAGTTCGTGAGGCCGACGGGCAGGGTGTACTTGGACTCCGAGCGCAGCAGCACGAGCGGGTAGAGGAAGTCGTTCCAGATCGGGACGAACCGGAACACCGCCACCGTCGCCAGTGCCGGCCGCACCATCGGCACCATGATCCGCCAGAAGGTCTGCCACGCGCTGGCGCCGTCGAGCACCGCCGCCTCCTCGAGCTCCTCGGGCAGCTGCCGGAAGAACGTCGTGAGGACGAAGATCGAGAACGGCACACCGGCCGCGGCATACATGAGCGCCAGGCCGAGCCGGCTGTCGATGAGGCCGAAGCCGTCGAAGAGGAAGAACACCGGCAGGATCGCGAGGTGGATCGGCAGCATGAGGCCGGAGAGGAAGAGCGACTCGAGCCAGCGGAAGATCCGCGCGCGGCCACGCGCCAGCCCGTATGCCGCCATCGTCGAGACCGCGGTGGAGATCGCGACCGCGCCCGCCGTCACGGCCAGCGAGTTGGCGAAGTACGTCCCGAAGCTGCCGACCGTCCAGGCCTCCTTGTATGCCGCGACGGTCGGGGACGTAGGCAGGCCTAGCGGGTTGGTGATGAAGTCGGCGTTGGTGCGGAAGCTGTTGAGCACCATGATGACGAGCGGTGCCAGGGCGAGGACGGCGTAGCCCCAGAGCAGGATGCTCGCACCCGCGCCACCGACCGGGTCGTTGGCGCGGGGGCCGCGGCGACGACGCGTCCGGCGCGCTGCCGGGTCGCTCGTCGAAGCCGCCGCGGGCGCGGCGTCGGCGGAGGTCAGGGTCGTCGTCATGACGCCATCGCCCGCTCGTGCCGGCGGAGCACCTTGGTCGCGGCCATCGCCCCACCGAAGATGATGAGGAAGAGCACGGTCGCGAGGGCAGACGAGGTGCCGATCGCGTCGACCGCGCCGGAGTCGAAGGCCGACCGGTAGAAGAGCAGCGAGACGAAGTCCGTCGACCCCGCCGGGTTGCCCGTCGAGCCACCGAAGGCGAACGGCAGGGCGAACGCCTCCATCGCGAAGATGAACGTCAGCACCGAGACCGTCCCGATCGCCGGGATGAGCAGCGGGAAGGTGATCCGGCGGAAGACCTGCCCGTGCGACGCGCCGTCGACGCGCGCCGCCTCGGTGAGCTCCTCGGGCACGCCGCCGAGGGCCGCGCCGTAGAGGAGCACCGGGAAGCCGACCCACTGCCACACGGAGACGAGGATGACCACCCAGAGCGCGGTCTTGGGGTCACCCAGCCACGGGAGGGCGAACTGCTCGAGGCCGATCTTGGTGAGGAGCTGATTGACCGGGCCGAACGTCGGCGACAGCAGCAGCGTCCAGAGGTAGCCGATGACGATCGGGCTCACGAGGAAGGGCATCGCGTAGAGCGTCTGCAGCATCCTGCGGGTGCGGGCCCGGCGGTGGAGCAGGGTCGCCACGGTGAGGCCGATCGTGTTCTGGACGAGCATCGTGCCGACGAAGAAGAGGATGTTGTGCAGCAACGCCTTCGGCAGGTCGGTCTTGAACGGTGCCCGGTTGACGAGCGCCGAGAAGTTCGACAACCCGGCGAACCCTTGGCGGCTCGTCCCCTGCCACTCGAAGAAGGCGTAGGAGAACGCCGTCAGCATCGGGTAGAGGACGAACACGCCGAAGAGGACGAGTGCCGGCGCGAGGAAGGCCAGTCCGGTGCGCGTCTTCACGACAGCGAGCCAACCACGGCCCCGAGGCCGGAATCCAGCCCCGTCACGGCGTCGGCTTGAACCAGGTCTTCACCCCGGTGTCGATGTCGGCCGCGACCTGCGCCGCCGTCTTGGAGCCGAGGAGCAGCTGCTGCGCACCCTTGCCCATGAGGTCCGTGCCCGACGGGGTGCCGTAGCGGAAGTCGGTGAGCAGCAGGTACGGCGACGGCGACTTCTCGTAGTTGTCGGCCATCTGCTTGAGCAGCGGGTCGTTGTAGGTGACGCCCGGGACCGCCGAGATCTGCTTGACCTCGTCGGCGACCATCTGGCCGAACTCCTTGGTCGACATCCACTTGACGAGCTCGAGTGCCGCCTCCTGGTTGGGCGACTTGGCGTTGACCGCGAAGTTGCCGTCGGCCCAGCCGGGCGTCGTGGTCTTCTCCTCGGGCGAGCCGGTCGGCGCCGGGACCTCGAACACACCGAGGTCGATGTTGGGGTTGGCCTTCTTGAGGACGGCCATGTCGAACGAACCACCGGGGAACATCGCGGCCTTCTCGGCCGAGAAGAGCGTCTGCGCGTCCGTGACGGCGACACCCGTGACGTTCTTGGGGAAGTACTTGGTGAGCTGCTTGAAGACGTCGATCGAGGCGACGAAGTTCGGGTCGGTGAAGGACTTCTGGCCGCTCAGGACATCCTTCTGGAAGGCCGCGCCGCCGAAGCGCGGCGCCGCGAGCACCTCGTGCACGATCGGCAGCGTCCAGTCGTCCTTGGCGCCGACCGCGATGGGCGTGACGCCAGCGGCGAGCAGCTTGTCGCCCGCAGCGGTGAAGTCGGTCCAGGTCTTGGGCGCCTCGGTGATGCCGTTCTTCTCGAACAGGCCCTTGTTGTAGAACATCTGGACCGTCTGACGGGCGAGCGGCACGGAGTAGAGCTTGCCGTCGGCCTTGGACTTCGCCGAGTTGACGACGTTCTCGTCCCAGCCGGAGAGGTCGACCTTGCCGTCGAGCGGCACGAGCGAGCCACTCGCGATGGTCGGCTCGACCTGACCGTAGGAGCGGACCTGCGGCACGTCGGGCCCGTCGGAGCCGGCGAGGCCGGTCGCGAGGACCTTGTTGTACTCGGTCGCCTTGAACGGCTTGAACTCGACGGTCACGCCCTCGTTCTTGGCCTCGTAGGCGTCGAAGATCTTGTTGTATGCCGCCTCGTCCTCGACGCGCCAGGACCAGACCGTGAGAGTGGTCTTCTTGCCGTCACCACCCTCGGTGGAGCCCGACGTGTCGTTGTCGCTGGACGGTGCGCACGCCGCCACGGCGAGCACACCCGTGAAGGCGATGAGGGTGAGGGTGGAGCGGTGGGTCCGCTGGGTCATGACAACTCTCCTGTCGACACTGACTGGCTTGAGGTGGGGCTGGTGCTTGAGGTGGGGCTGGTGCTTGGGGTGGGGCTGGTGCTTGGGGTGGGACTGGTGCTTGGGCTGGTGCTTGAGGGATCTGAGGTGCTGATGGACGTGAGCGCCGCTGCGACGGAGCCGCCGTGGGCCGCCAGCGCAGTGAGCGCGACGTCGACCGGGACCTCGGCGAGGAGCGAGAGCAGCGCCGGCTTGAGCTGGCCGTCGGCGGCCTCGAGGGCGAGCCGGGCGTCCTCGTCGCTCGCCCCGCTGGCCTCCTGGAGGATGCGGACGACGCGCCCGCGCAGCTTGGCGTTGGTCGCGACGACGTCCACCATGAGGTTGGACCAGGTCCGGCCGAGCCGGATCATCACGGCGGTCGAGAAGGCGTTGAGGATGAGCTTCTGGGCCGTGCCGGCCTTGAGGCGCGTCGACCCGGTGAGGACCTCGGGGCCGGTGTCGGCGACGAGGACGTGGTCGGCGTATGCCGTGAGCTCCGATCCCGGGTTGGCGGTCACCAGGGCGGTGCGCGCACCGATCTCCCGGGCGCACATGAGGGCGCCCTTGACGTAGGGCGTGCGCCCGGAGGCGGTGAGCCCGATGACGACGTCCGCTGCGGTGAGGGTGCCGGCGTCCGCACTGCCGAGCTCGACGTCGTCCTCGACGTTCTCCACCGCACGCAGCAGTGCGGCAGGACCCCCGGCGTGGTGGGCGACGAAGAGCCCCTCGGGTGCGTTGAAGGTCGGGAGCAGCTCGGCGGCATCGAGGACCGCGAGGCGCCCGGACGTGCCCGCCCCGAAGTAGTGGACGTGGCCGCCTGCCCGGATCGCGTCGACGGCGTGGTCGACCAGACGCGCGAGCTCCGGGAGGGTCTCCGCCACGGCGTCGGCCACGGTGCGGTCAGCGTCGTTCATCAGGGTGAGGACCTCGAGGGTCGACGCGGTGTCGATCTCGGTCGTGCCCGGATGGCGCTCTTCGGTGGGTGCACTCACCCGGACGTCGCTGGCCATTCCCGCAGGTTAGTTTCTTACGCTCTCAGCGTCAAGAATGTAAATCAGTGACGCGGTCTCGACGGGTCCGCGTCAGACGAGGTGGTGGCTGGCGACGGCCTTGCGGCTGTCGGCCACGGCCTTGCGGGCACGGCGCAGGTCACGCTGCGCCACAGCGATGTAGAGGCAGTCGACGACGGTGAGGGCCGCGATCCGGCTCGCCGTGGCGCCCGAGCGCAGGGAGTTCTCGCGGGCCGCCGTGGTGAGCACGATGTCCGCGGACTTCGCGAGCGGCGACAGGGGGAAGTTCGTGATCGCGATGGTCCTCGCGCCGTGACGGCGAGCGACCGCGAGCGACTCGATGGTCTCGCTCGTCGACCCCGAGTGCGAGATGCCGATGGCGACGTCCTGCTTGGTGAGCAGCGTCGCGCTCGTGAGGGCGATGTGGGGGTCGCTCCAGGCGAACGACACGACGCCGATGCGGTGCAGCTTCTGCTGGAGGTCCGCTCCCACGGTGGCCGAGGCACCGATGCCGTAGATGTCCACCCGCGTGGCCCGGGCCACGGCGTCGACCGCGGCGGTGAGCGCGTCACGGTCTAGCTGCTGGGCGGTCTCCTCCACGGCGCTCGAGTCGACGCTCGCGACCTTGGCGATGATGTCGTCGATGGTGTCGGAGGCGCTGATGTCGCTGCCGGCCATGCGCTGCTCACGCGGCATCGCCGACTCGGCCGCCAGGGCGAGGCGCAGCTGCGGGTAGCCCTTGAGGCCGAGCCGCTTGCAGAAGCGCAGCACCGTCGTCTCCGAGGTCTTGGCCTCCTGCGCGAGCTCGGTGATCGTGAGGTCGGAGGCACGACGGGCGTCCGCGAGCACCTGCGCGGCCACCCGCTCCTCGGCTGGTGTGAGCGACGGAAGGATCCCGCGCAACCGGACGAGGAGCGGGGCGTCAGCCACGTCGAAGGTCTGAGTGGAGGTCGACATGTGCCAAAACTACGACCTCCGGGACAGAGTCCACCCAGAAGCGGCAAATGTGGTCGCCGAGTCGTCACTGTCGACGACGACTCCGCCGGGCCCGACGACGCGGATCCGGCTCACCGCGACGCCACGACCAAGGGTGTTGCCGTCGGTCGTGTAGCGCCACCGCAGCGCCGTGGCGGCGCCGTCGAGCTCGGCGCGAACCTGCGTCCAGCGACGCTCGCCCGGCGTCCCACTGACGGATCCGTCCTCCTCGCCGGCCCGCGTGTCGCCGGGGTGCCGGATCTCCAGCGGGACGAGGGTCCACGTCACGCCGTCCGCGGAGGACTCGACGCGCAGCACGTCGGTCTCCTCGGTCTCGGCGACGAGGTCGAAGCCGAGCCTGGCCCCGCCCTCGGGAAGGCTGAGGGGGACGGACAGCACGGCGTTGGCCGCGTGCTGGGGCTGGGTCTCCCACGACACGTGGCTGCCCCGCGGGGTGATCGGCAGTGCGCGCCCGAGACCGCCGGCCCACGCCTGCCGGGCGACGTTGATGCTGCCCCACGACCTCGACGGGTGGACGCGGTTGGTCAGAAGGATCGCGAACGAGCGCGAGGCGAAGTCGATGACGAGCGAGGTCCCGGTGTAGCCGGTGTGCCCCGCCGTCCGCGGCCCGCTCAGGGCGTCCATGTACCAGGTCTGGTTGAGCTCGAAGCCGAGCCCGTGGTCGTCTCCCGGGAACGCCTCGTTGAAGTTGGTGATGAGCAGCGCGACACTCTTGCGGTCGAGGACGCGCGCGCCCTGGTAGGTCCCACCGTTGAGCAGGGCCTGGGCCAGGATCGCGAGGTCGTCCGCAGTGGAGAAGACCCCGGCGTGCCCGGCGACGCCGCCGAGGGACCACGCGTTCTCGTCGTGCACCTCGCCCCGGACCATGCCCCGGGCCGGCACGGCCTGGTACTCGGTGGCGGCGGTGCGCTCGACCTGGCTCGGGTTGTAGCCGGTGTCGGACATGCCCAGCGGCCCGGTGAGCCGGGAGACGACGACCTCGTCGAGCGACTGGCCCCGCAGTCGCTCGACGAGGACGCCGAGTGTGATGAGGTTGAGGTCGCTGTAGCGGTAGACCGTGCCCACCGGGTTGGTGAGCGGCTGGTTCATCACCGCAGCGATGCGCGACGCCTTGTCGGGGTAGCGGCTGTAGAGCGGCAGCCACGACGTGAACCCGCTCGTGTGCGTGAGCAGGTGCCGGATCGTCACCGCGCCCTTGCCCGCCGCCGCGAACTCCGGCAGATAGGTTGCGACCGCCGCCTCCAGCTCGACCCGCCCCTCCTCGATGAGCTGGACGACGGCGATCGACGTGAAGAGCTTCGAGACCGAAGCCAGGTCGAAGATCGTGTCGCGACGCATGGGAACCCACTGGTCCTGCGGGAGCTCCTCCGTCGCGGTGCGGTAGCGCAGCGCGAAGCCGTCCACCTGCGTGGCCACGACGACACCGTCGTGTGCCATGAGCCCGACGTGCCCGGGGTAGAGCGGCCGCCCACCGGGCGGTGCGACCTGGCGGCTGCGCACCTGCTCCTTGGCGACCTCGATGGGTGCCGGGTCGAGGCCCACCGAGGCCGGCGTCCCCTCACGGAGCACCGTCGACGGCGGAGCGAACCCGGTGAAGGGCTGGTCGAAGTCGTCGGCGCGAGCCACGAGCGGCGCGGCCACGGGGACGAACAGGGCCGTCCCCGCGGCGAGGCCGCCACCGATGACGCTGCGTCGCGTGAGGCTCATCGGGCCGGGCCGCCGTAGATGAGGTAGGGCTGGCGGGCCGCGTCGAACGCCGCCAGCTCGGCCTGCCAGGCACCGATGACGGTGTCGACGTCGGCTCCGGCCGTGATCTGGTCGCGCAGCCGGGTCGAGCCGGTGAGCTTGTCGATCCAGTACGGTCGCGCCGGGTCGTAGGTGTCGTAGCGCCACTGGAACGCGCTGAAGATCGACTTGGCTGCCACGAGCATCTCGACGCCGACCCGCACCGGGTCGATCGCCGACGGGTCGGTGATGTGCACCTGGACTCCACCGCAGACCTTGCCGACGTGCTTGTTGAACGTCGGGGTGAAGTACGCCTCGCGGAAGGCCACGCCCGCGACGTCGCGACCCGCGAGCTTCTCGGCCCAGCGGTAGTCGACGTAGGGCGCTCCGATGAGCTCGAACGGTCGGGTGGTCCCGCGGCCCTCGGAGAGGTTCGTCCCCTCGAACATGCCCGTACCCGGGTAGACGAGCGCGGTGTCGGGAGTCGGCATGTTGGGACTGGGCATGACCCACGGAAGGCCGGTGCCGGCATACGTCACGTCGCGGCGCCAGCCCTTGACCTCGACGACCTCGAGCCTGCTCAGGCGAGCGCCGCCGGTGTCGGTGGGCAGGATCTCGGCGTCGAGGAAGCGGGCGAGCTCACCCACGGTCATGCCGTGCGCCTGGACGATCTTCTCGGCGCCCACACCGGAGGTGAAGGCGTCGGTCATCATCGGCCCGTAGGCGGTGCCGCCGATGGGGTTCGGGCGGTCGAGGACGACGAAGGAGGCGCCGGTCTCCACGGCCGCCTTCATCGCCGTGTACATCGTCCAGATGTAGGTGTAGAAGCGCGCACCCACGTCCTGGATGTCGAAGACGACCGTGTCCGTGCCGGACTCCCTGATCATCGACGCGAACTTCGCCGTGTTCGCGCCGTAGGCGTCGTAGACGGTGAGGCCGGTGCGCTCGTCGACGTAGGTGTCCTCGGCCTCGCCGGCCTGCGCCGTGCCACGGAAGCCGTGCTCGGGCCCGAACACCCCGCGGATGTCGACCGTCCCCGCGTCGTGCATCTCGTCGACGATGGTGCGCAGGTTGAGCAGGATGCCGGTCGGGTTGGTGATGATGCCGACCTTGCGACCGGCGAGGACCGACCAGCCACTGGCAGCGGCCACGTCCGCGCCGGGCGTCACCTTGCGGTTGGGGTCGTTCGTGGACGTCGCGTATGCCGTCGGGCTGGCGGACGCGGGCGTCGCTCCGAGGCCGAGGGCAGCGACTCCGGCGAGGCCGGCTCCACCGGTGAGCAGCTGGCGGCGGTTGGGTGAGGTCATGGCTGTCTCCATTTCGTCGCCTTGTGTGCCTGAGCGCGAGCCGGAGGTCGCGCTCAGGCACACAAGGCCGGGTTTCAGTAGGTGAGGCCGTGGCCGAAGGGGAAGAGCACCGTGCCCGGCGCGCCCTTGGCGGGGATGTCGACGGGGAGCTTGCCGGTCGGTGCGACCGCACCGGAGATGACGCGAGCCGCTGCCCTGATGGCAACCGGGCTGTACGAGTACGTCGAGAGGTAGGTCGTCGTGCCGGGCAGGTAGGCGATGTCGTAGGGGTCGCGGGTCGCGACGACGATCACGGGGATCCCGGTGTCCTGCAGCGCCTTGACGAGCTTCTGCTGGCCGCCGCGCTTGTCGGTGACGTTCGTGTCCCACGCCTTCATCGTCGTGACGACGACGGCGTCCTTGCCCTGTGCCGAGGCGACCGCCGACGCGATCTGGGCGTCGGTGGGCGAGGTGCCGGTCTGGTTGACCGTCGTCGTGGCCCCGGCCTCGGTCAGGCCGTCGGCGAGGATCTGGGTCGTCGTCACGCCGTAGCCGGTGACGAGGACCTTCTTGCCGGTCGTCGCGAGGGGCAGCACGCCGTCGTCGTTCTTGATGAGCGTGCTCGTCCTGTTGGTGACGGCGTCGGCCGTCGCGAGGTGCTCGGTGGTGCCGACGACGGTGTCGACCGCCGCCGGGTCGACCATCGGGTCGGCCACGATGCCGCGCTCGACCTTGAGCTCGAGCACACGACGGACCTTGGCGTCGAGGTCGGCCTGGCTGATCCGGCCGCTCTCGACCGCGCCGATCACGGCGGCGTAGGCCTTGTCCATGGCCGGCGTCATCAGGAGCTGGTCGGCGCCGGCCTCGAGGGCGCGGACGGCGACCTCCTCGTCGCCGTAGAGCGCGCGCACACCCGCCATCTCGAGGGCGTCGGTGACGATGACGCCGTCGTAGCCGAGCTCGCCCCGCAGCAGGTCGGTGAGGATCGGCTTGCTCAGGGTCGCCGGGTCGCCCGAGTCGTCGAGGGCCGGGAAGGCGAGGTGGGCCGTCATGATCATGTCGATGCCCTGGTCGATGGCGGCCTTGAACGGCGGCGCGTCCAGCTGCTCCCACTGCTCACGCGTGTGGGTGATGACCGGGAAGGCCGTGTGGCTGTCGGTCGCGGTGTCGCCGTGGCCGGGGAAGTGCTTGGCGCTGGCCGAGACCTTGCCGTCCTCCTGGTAGCCGGCCACCTGCGCGGCCACCATCTCCGCCGCGAGCTCGGGCTTGCTCGAGAACGAGCGGGTGCCGATGACCGGGTTGAGCGGGTTGACGTTGACGTCGGCGACGGGGGCGAAGTTGGTGTTGACGCCCATGGCGCGCAGCTCCTGGCCGGTGATGGCGGCCGCGGTGCGGGCGTCCTGCGCGGACCGGCCGGCGCCGAGCGCCATCGATCCGGGGAACTGCGTGGCGGGCGGGCCGATGCGGGTGACGACACCCTGCTCCTGGTCGATCGAGATGCCGAGGGGAATGTCGACCTTCGAGTCCTGACCGAGGGCTGCCTGCTGGAGGCCGTTGGACAGGCCCGCGATCTGCTGCGGGTTCTTCACCGAGTCGGTCCAGGCGAAGTAGATGACCCCGCCGAGGTGGTACTTCTGCACGACCTCGGACGGCTTCGCGACGCCGTAGAGGGGGACGTTGCGGGCGTCGGGGGTGTTCGCGTCCTGTCCGTAGACCTGCTGCACGAAGAGCTGGCCGACCTTCTCCTCGAGCGTCATCCGGACGAGGGTCGACTGGACCCAGCCGACCGGTCCGGCGGGAACCGCGGCGTCCGCGGTCGTGAGCGGGACGGCGCCCGCTGCGAGGGTCGCGGCGACCGCGGAGGCGATCGCGGTGCGGCGGGTGACTGACGGACGGGACATGACATCTCCGGTTTCTCAGGGTTCACGACGATGTGAACGATTCACGCACGGGGTCTTGACAGTGGAACTTAGCCACACGTCAGGACATGCGCAACAGATACGGATCCGTCACTTCCGGATCGCTCGGGTGGCCGCGCCCTCCGGCCAGCGAGCCAGACGTTCGCGAGCGATGCAGCCATGCCTCGATTGTCAGGATCGCGAAACTGTGGCTCGCCCGACGTCCGCGCGTGGGTCAGGTGATGGCGGCGCGCAGGACGGCGACCACGAGCCCACCCACGAACGCCACGATCACGCCGTGCCACCACCGCAGGCGCGCGCCCTCGGCCGCCGAGGGCGAGCCTCGCCACCAGAGTTCGGTGACGGCATACGCGACGACACCGAGCCCCATGCCCAAGGTGGCGCTGAGTACCCAGAACGGCCTCGTGCCCAGTGTCGGGGGCAGCAGCACGAGACCGACCAGAGCCAGGCCCGCCGCGACGAGGGCGGGGTAGGCCGCCCAGTCACGGCTCGGCGGTTGGGTCTCGGGGGTGAACGGCCGGGCACCGGACTCGATCAAGGCCGTCAGGACGTCGCGCTCGCCGACCGAGAACGCCACCTCGGGGGACCATCGCGTCCGCGTCTCACCCTCGAGCATGTAAACGACCTGGCGCGGCGGCCCGTCGACGGGACGTCCCTGCTCGTCGGCGGCAGGCACGTCGGCCATCCACTGCGTGGCGAGGCTGAACGGCTCGCTGCGGACGGTGGTGACCACCTGGTAGCCCGAGATCCGTCCGGACTCCACGTCGGCGATGAACTCGTGCGGCCTCACCTCGTGCAGGCTCGACATCCACGACGGCACCGCCCAGGCGACCCACGCCGCCACGACGACCGCAGCCAGGATGCGACGCAGGACCGGCCGGGCCAGCGCGCCCTCCGGCTCGGCCGGACGCACCGTCTCCCCCACTTGGACCGTCATGGTCGAGATGCTCCCACCCGAGGGGCCCCGTGTCCCTCCAAACGGACCGGGCATGCAGAAGGGCCTCGACGCATCGGCGGGGCCCTTCATCCGGCGCGGGTCCCACGCTCTGCGTGGGCGGATGGGGGATTCCCACCCGGGAGTCGAGCCCGATGCAGAAGGCCCGACACATGGTCGGGGCCCTTCCGTCTGGCGCGGGTCCCACGCTCTGCGTGGGCGGATGGGGGATTCCCACCCGGGAGGCGAGCCCGATGCAGAAGGGCCCCGACGCATGGTCGGGGCCCTTCATCCGGCGGAGGATAGGGGATTCGAACCCCTGAGGGCGTTAACCCAACACGCTTTCCAAGCGTGCGCACTAGGCCACTATGCGAATCCTCCACCGCGGAGGCTACCCGAGCGTCGAACGCCGACGAAATCGGCTCAGCGCTCGCGCGAGGAGCTCCACAGTGGGCACCTGACCCCTTGGGTGTCGGGGATCCGGGTCCATGCGCGCAGCGGTGACCCCGGATACCCGACACCCAGCACGGAGATGACCGACCGGCCTCCACTCGGCGCACCTGCCGAGCCGCTCGGCTCGCCGCTCGTCGAACCACTGGTCGCGCCACGCGACGGACCGACACGATGGGTGCCATGAGCAACGACGCCTACGCGACGGCATACGCGCAGTCCCTCGAGGACCCGGAGACGTTCTGGCGCCGTGCCGCCGACGGCATCGAGTGGCTCACGCCGCCGACCACGATCCTCGACGACTCGAACCCAGCGCTCTACCGCTGGTTCCCCGGCGCCACCCTCAACACGTGCTTCAACGCGCTCGACCGGCACGTGCGCGACGGCCGCGGCGACCAGCCGGCGCTCATCCACGACAGTCCCGTGACGGGCGTCAAGCAGACGCTGTCGTATGCCGTCCTGCTGGATCGCGTCGCGACCTTCGCCGGAGCGCTCGCGAGCCTGGGGGTCGAGAAGGGCGACCGCGTCGTCGTCTACATGCCGATGGTCCCCGAGGCCGTCGTCGCCATGCTCGCGTGCGCCCGGCTCGGCGCAATCCACTCGGTCGTCTTCGGCGGGTTCGCCCCGGCGGAGCTGGCCGCGCGGATCGAGGACGCCGAGCCCAAGGTCGTCGTCGCGGCGAGCTGCGGCATCGAGCCGAGCCGCGTCGTCGAGTACAAGCCGATGCTCGACGTGGCGCTCGACCGCAGCAGCCACAAGCCCGAGTCGGTCATCGTCCTCCAGCGCGAGCAGGCCCGGGCCGCGGTGGGTGAGCGCGACACCGACTGGGAGGAGATGGACTGGGACGAGCTGGTCTCCGACGCCGAGCCGGCCGACTGCGTCGAGGTCGCGGCCACCGACCCGCTCTACGTCCTGTACACGTCCGGCACCACCGGCCGCCCCAAGGGGATCGTGCGCGACAACGGTGGGCACGCCGTCGCGCTGCGCTGGTCGATGGCCAACGTCTACGACATCGGTCCGGGTGACGTGTGGTTCACCGCGAGCGACGTCGGGTGGGTCGTCGGCCACTCCTACATCGTCTACGCGCCGCTGCTCACCGGGGCCACCACCGTCCTCTACGAGGGCAAGCCGGTCGGCACCCCCGACGCCGGCGCGTTCTGGCGGGTCATCGCCGAGCACGGCGTCAAGGCGATGTTCACCGCCCCCACGGCCTACCGCGCGATCAAGCGCGACGACGCCAGGGGCGAGCTGCTGCGCGACTACGACGTCTCCTCGCTCGAGACGGTCTTCCTCGCGGGCGAGCGCCTCGACCCCGACACCTACGAGTGGGCGACGTCGACGCTCGGGGTGCCCGTGGTCGACAACTGGTGGCAGACCGAGACCGGGTGGCCGATCGCGGCGAACCCCCGCGGTCTGGAGCCGCTGCCCATCAAGTCCGGCTCCCCCTCGGTCCCCATGCCGGGGTATGCCGTCTCGATCCTCGACGAGACCGGTGCACCCCTGCCTGCGGGCGAGGAGGGCGCGATCGCGATCCGTCTGCCCCTCCCGCCCGGGACCCTGGTCACGCTGTGGGGCGACGACCAGCGCTACGTCGACGGCTACCTCTCGACCTACCCCGGCTACTACGCGACGGGTGACGGTGGCCTCGTCGACGAGGACGGCTACCTGTTCGTCATGGGCCGCACCGACGACGTGCTCAACGTCGCCGGGCACCGGCTCTCGACCGGCTCGATCGAGGCGGCCCTCGCCGGCCATCCCGACGTCGCCGAGTGCGCCGTCATCGGTGTCGCCGACGAGCTCAAGGGCCAGCTGCCCCGCGGGCTCGTCGTCCTCAAGGGCGGCGTCGACTCCGACGGCGTCGAAGGCGACCGGATCCGGGCAGAGCTCGTGAAGCGCGTCCGTGACGAGGTCGGCGCGGTGGCGGCACTGCGGCAGGTCGACATCGTCGCCGCCCTGCCCAAGACGCGCTCCGGCAAGATCCTGCGCAAGACGATGCGCGAGATCGCCGACGGCCGCACGCCCACCGTGCCCGGGACGATCGAGGACGCGTCCGTGCTCGACACGCTCGGACCCGTCCTCCGCCCGGGCGGCTGACCTCGGTTCAGCTGCGAGCCCCCAAAGGGTCGCCATAGGTTCGGCGCAGCTGCTGCAGGGCCGCGACGTAGCCGGCCCGTTCGTAGGCGTCGTGGTCGACCCCCACCGGCACGGCCAACCGCCCGCGGAGCTCGTCGAGCGTCCCGAAGCCCTTGCGCCGCATCCACTCGTCGAGCCCGTCGAGGAGCACTGCGGCGTGGCCCAACCCGTGTCGCAGCAGCGCGGAGGCCGTCATGACCACGTCGGCGCCCGCCAGCAGGTACGCGGCGACGTCCTCGGCCTGGTCCACACCGGTCGTCGCCGCGAGCGAGGCGGTGACGTGGCCGTGCAGGATCGCGATCCACGTCCGGGGCAGCCGTGCCTCGGCCGGAGCGGACAGGCCGGTGCTCGTCGTGACGACGAGCTGCTCGGGGTCGACGTCGGGCTGGAGGAAGCGGTTGAAGAGCACCAGTCCGTCGGCGCCGGCCCGGTCGAGGCGCATCGCCATCTCACCCATGGAGCTGAAGTGCGGGCTGAGCTTGACCGCCACCGGCACGGTGACGGCGGCCTTGACCTGCTGGAGGATCTCGACGTGCCGGTCCTCGACGTCCCTGCCGCTCGTGTGCGGGTCTCCCGGGACGAAGTAGACGTTGAGCTCGACGGCGGCCGCGCCGGCGTCCTGCATCGACCGCGCGAATCCCACCCATCCCCCGGGTGTGCTGCCGTTGAGGCTGGCGATGACGGGGACGTCCACCGACACGGCGGCCTGCTCGAGCAGGCGCAGGTAGCGATCCGCCCCACCGGACTCGGGACCACTGCCACCTTGGGCTGCGGTCGAGGGGAAGTACGACTGGGCCTCGCCGAACGCGTTCTCGTGGGTCTCGGTGACCATGAGATCATGCAGCTGGTCGCGGTGCACCTCCTCCTCGAAGAGCGAGTACATGACGACCGCCCCGACGCCGGCGTCTGCGAGCGCGCGGACCCGGTCCACCCCCTGCGAGAGCGGGGAGGCGCTCGCGACGAGCGGGTTGCGCAGGGCGAGGCCGAGGTAGCTCGTCGACAGGTCGGTCACGGCGCCCTCCTCGCATCCGCGGGGAACCTCTCCGCTCCCCGGGTCGCCATCTCCTCGTACGTCTGCCACCGCTGGTCGACCGCCTCCTGCGCCAGGTGGAGCAGTCGCTCGGCCTCGGCGGGGTCGGAGTTGCGCAGCATCCGGTAGCGCAGCTCGTTGTAGATGTAGTCCTCGAGCGGGATGCGCGGACGCGGCGAGTCGAGCTGGAACGGGTTGCCCCCGATCGCCCGCACCGCCGGGTCGTAGCGCACGAGCGGCCAGTGCCCGGAGGCCACGGCGCGGTACTGCTGGTCCAGGCCCTTGCTCATCTCGATGCCGTGCGCGATGCAGTGGCTGTAGGCGATGACGAGCGACGGCCCGTCGTAGGCCTCGGCCTCGCGCATCGCCGTGAGCGTCTGGTGCGGGTCGGCGCCCATCGCCACCCGGGCCACGTAGACGTTGCCGTAGGCGATGGCCTGGAGGGCGAGGTCCTTCTTCGCCATGACCTTGCCCGCCGACGCGAACTTGGCCACCGCTCCGATCGGCGTCGCCTTGGACGACTGCCCGCCGGTGTTGGAGTACACCTCGGTGTCGAGAACGAGCACGTTGACGTTGCGGCCGCTGGCGAGCACGTGGTCGAGGCCGCCCGACCCGATGTCGTAGGCCCAGCCGTCCCCGCCGACGATCCAGACGGTCCGCCTCAGGAGGTGGTCAGCGACGCTGCGCAGGTCGCACACCACCGGCCCGGACATCGAATCGAGGCGCCGCAGCAGCTCGGCGACCCGCTCTCGTTGCGCGGTCAGCTCGAACTCGCGCACCTGCCCGGCACCGAGGATGGCGTCGGTGAGGTCGGCACCCACCTCGTCGCGGAGCTGGGTGAGGCGCTCGCGGGCCAGCCGTTCGTGGAGGTCGGCGGCGAGCCGAAGCCCGAGCCCGAACTCGGCGTTGTCCTCGAAGAGCGAGTTCGACCAGGCCGGACCCCGGCCCTGCGCGTTCTTGGTCCACGGCGTCGTCGGGAGGTTGCCGCCGTAGATCGAGGAGCAGCCGGTCGCGTTGGCCACCGTCAGCCGCTCGCCGAAGAGCTGGGTGAGCACCTTGAGGTACGGCGTCTCACCGCAGCCGGCACAGGCCCCGGAGAACTCGAAGAGGGGAAGGAGGAACTGCGTGCCGCGGACCGTCCCGAAGTCGACGCGCGAGCGGTCGTTCACCGGCAGGGACTCGAAGAAGGTGATGTTCTCGCGCTCGGGCCCGAGCAGGGGCTCGAGCGGCGCGAGGTTGATGGCCTTGCGCTCCGGCTCCCCCGGCATACCGGGAATGCTGAGCGGGCTCACGGGGCAGGCCTCGACGCACAGGCCGCAGCCGGTGCAGTCCTCGACGTAGACCTGCAGTGTGTAGCGCGACTCGGGGAGGCCGACCGAGTTCAGCGGAGCCGAGCGGAACCCCTCGGGCGCACCGTCAAGGGCGCCCTCGTCGAAGAACTTCGAGCGGATGACGCTGTGCGGGCAGACGAAGCTGCACGTGCCGCACTGGATGCAGGTGTCCGGGTCCCAGTCGGCGACGAGGTCGGAGATCCGACGTTTCTCGTATGCCGTGGTGCCACTGGGGTACGTGCCGTCCACCGGCATCGCGCTCACGGGGAGGGCGTCGCCGCGGCCGGCCATCATCTCGGCCGTCACCGTGCGCACGAACTCCGGCGCGTGCTGCGGCACGACGTCGGGCAGCTCGCGCTCGGACGACCTGGCTCCGGGGACCGGGACCTCGTGCAGCGCCGCAAGAGTGGCGTCGACGGCGGCCTCGTTCCGCCGCACCACCTCGGCGCCCCGGCGGCCGTAGGTCGCGCGGATCGACGCCTTGACCCGGGTGATCGCCTCCTCCGCGGGCAGGACGCCGGAGATCGCGAAGAAGCACGTCTGGAGCACGGTGTTGGTGCGGCCCGGCAGGCCCGCGAGACGGGCCACGGTCGTCGCGTCCACGGCATACAGGCGCAGGTGCCTGTCGATGATCTCCTGCTGCACGGGGCCGGGGATCGCGTCCCAGACCTCCTCGGGCGGTTGCGGGGCGTTGAGCAGCAGCGTCGCCCCGTCCTCGGCGCAGGCGAGCACGTCGACGGTGTCGAGCAGTCCGAGGTGGTGGCAGCCCACGAAGCCCGCGCGGCTCACGAGGTAGGGCGCGTGGATCGGGTGCGGACCGAAGCGCAGGTGCGAAACGGTGAGGCCGCCGGACTTCTTGGAGTCGTAGACGAAGTACGCCTGCGCGTGCACGTCGGGGTCCTCACCGAGGATCTTGATGGTGTTCTTGTTGGCGCCGACCGTGCCGTCCGATCCGAGGCCGTAGAAGACCGCGCGCAGGGTTTGCGGGTCCTCGATGTCGAGGTCGTGGTCGTAGTCGAGGCTCGTGCCGCCGACGTCGTCGGTGATGCCGAGGGTGAACCGGCGACGCGGCTGGGCGAGCGCCAGCTCGGCGAAGACACCGGCGACCATGCCGGGGGTCAGCTCCTTGGACGACAGGCCGTAGCGACCACCGATGACCCGCGGGACGGTGGCGCGGTCACCGCGCTCGTGGGCCTCGGCGAGGGTGGCGACGACGTCGAGGTAGAGCGGCTCGCCGTGGGAGCCCGCCTCCTTGGTGCGGTCGAGGACGGCCACCTGCCGCACGCTGTCGGGCAGCGCGGCGAGCAGCTCGGCCGCCGGGAAGGGACGGTAGAGGCGCAGCTGGACGACACCGACCCGCTCACCACCGGCGACGAGGTGGGCCACGGTCTCGCGGACCGTCTCGCCCGCCGAGCCCATGACGACGACGACCCGCTCGGCCTCGGGGTGACCGGAGTACTCGGCGACGCGGTAGTTGCGGCCCGTGTGCGTGGCGACCTCGTCCATGAACTCCTGCACCACGCCCGCGACCCGGTCGAGGAACGGGTTCACCGTCTCGCGGGCCTGGAACGCGACGTCGGGGTTCTGGGCGGTGCCCCGGATGAACGGGTGCTCGGGCGTGAGGGCCCGCGCCCGGTGCTGGCGGACCAGGTGCTCGGGGACGACAGCACGGAGCACGTCGTCGTCGATGAGCTCGATCGTGTTGAGCTCGTGCGAGGTGCGGAACCCGTCGAAGAAGTGGACGAACGGCACCCGGGTGCGCAGGGTGGCCGCGTGGGCGACGAGGGCGAGGTCGTGCGCCTCCTGCACCGAGGCCGAGGACAGCAGGGCGAAGCCGGTCTGGCGCACGGCCATGACGTCCGAGTGGTCGCCGAAGATCGACAGCCCCTGTGCGGCAACGGATCTGGCCGCCACGTGGAACACGGTGGACGTCAGCTCACCGGCGATCTTGTACATGTTGGGAATCATGAGGAGCAGACCCTGCGACGCCGTGAAGGTCGTGCTCAGTGCCCCGCCCTGGAGGGCGCCGTGCATCGCGCCGGCCGCACCGCCCTCGCTCTGCATCTCGATGACCGTGGGGACGGTCCCCATGACGTTGGTCCGCCCGTGGCTGGCCCACTCGTCGGCCAGCTCGGCCATCGTCGACGACGGCGTGATCGGGTAGATCGCGCACAGCTCGCTCAGTCGGTAGGCGACGTCGACCGCCGCCTGGTTGCCATCGATCGTCACGCGCATGGGTCATCTCTCCGGGACCATCTCGATGGCATGGACCGGGCACTGGCGGTAGCAGGCGCCGCAGCCCGTGCACTGGTTGAGGTCGAACTCGTAGCGGAGGCCCTCGCCGAGCTTGATGACTGCGTCCTCGGGGCAGGCGCCGAGGCAGCCGTCGCACTCGAAGCAGTTCCCGCAGGACAGGCAGCGCCCGGCCTCGAAGGCGGCCTCCGCCGGTGACAGCCCCGTGAGCACCTCGTCGAAGGTGTCGGCCCGGGCCCGGGGGTCGAGCTCGACCTGCTCCCGCCGGTCGTGGGCGCCGAAGTACCAAAGGTTGAGCTTGTCGAAGGTGGCGTGCGGGTGCTTGGGCGCCTGCTCGTGCGCGACGCCACGGAGCCAGGCGTCGATGGAGCGAGCGGCCCGCTTGCCGTGACCGACGCCGACGGTGACGTTGCGCTGGCTGGGGACTGCGTCGCCGCCGGCGAAGATCCCGGCCGCACCCGTCATGAGGGTGTCCTTGTCGACCCGGAGCGTGTCTCGCTGGAACTCGATCCCGGGCACCCCGCGCAGGAACGTCGTGTCGCTCTCCTGGCCGATCGCAAGGATCACGGTGTCCGCCTCGAGGGTCTCGAACTGCCCTGTGCCGTGTGGCTTCCCGTGCTCGTCGAGCTCCTGCACCTCGACGGTGAGGTCGCCCTCACCCATCGACGCGATGGTGCGCAGCCAGCTGATCCGGATGCCCTCCTCCTCGGCGTCCTGCGCCTCGGACTCGTGGGCCGGCATCTGCTCGCGGGTGCGGCGGTAGACGATGACCGTGTCGTCGGCGCCGAGCCGGCGGGCGACGCGCGCGGCGTCCATCGCCGTGTTGCCGCCGCCGTAGACCGCGACCCGTCCGGTCAGCGGCGAGCCCGCCCCACCGGCGGCGTCACGCAGGAAGCTCACGGCGTCGAGGACGCGCGACGCGTCCTGGTTCGGGATGTCGACCCGCGTCGACAGATGGGCCCCCACTGCCACGAAGACCGCGTCGAACCCACCGTCACGACGCTCGACGTCGAGGTCCTCCACCCGGTGGTCCTGCTCGAAGACGACGCCGAGCCCCCGGATCCGGTCGATCTCCGCGTCGAGCACCGCACGCGGCAGCCGATAGGACGGTATGCCGTAGCGCATCATCCCGCCCGGCTCGGCGCCGCTGTCACGCACCGTGACCTCGTGCCCGAAGCGGGCGAGGTGGTAGGCCGCGGAGAGACCACTGGGTCCCGACCCGACGACGAGGACGCGTCGGCCGGTCGGCGCCGGAGGTGAATGGAAGCGCCATCCACGCTCGATCGCAAGGTCGCCGAGGTGGCGCTCGACGCCGTGGATCGAGACGGCTCCGTCGAGCTCGACGCGGTTGCAGGCCGCCTCGCACGGGTGGTAGCAGACACGCCCATGGACGGCCGGCAACGGGTTGTCGGCCGTGAGCTGGCGCCAAGCGTCCTCCTCGCGACCCGCCTTGACGAGCCCGAGCCAGGCCTGGATGTTCTCCCCCGCGGGGCAGCCGACGTTGCAGGGCGGGAGCAGGTCGACGTAGACCGGGCGCTGCTGACGGACCGGACCCGAACGGGTCCGCCCCAGGCCCACGGGGGCCAGTGGGGTGAGGTCCCGATCTGCTCCGGCCACGGAGTTCTCCTTCTGCCCGACTGGGCCAGCGAGTCGCTCTGCGTCCCGCTACTACATCGTAGGGACGCCCGGGCGCGCCCGTGCCGGAGCGGAGAAACCCACCTCCGGGTCAGACCCGGAGACCGCTGAACTCGACGGCAAGGCCCACCGGGTCGACGTACTCGCAGAGGACGACGCCGTCGCCGGTCGGGTCGAACCCGGGAACATCGAGGGTGACGACGGGATCGGTCCCGGGGGTGAACACCACCTCGACGTGCTTGGGGATGATGACGTCAGGGCTGTCGACGACGTGGAACGGCGTCCCGAACCCAGCCGGCGTCAGTGCTGTGAGGACCTCCTGTCCGTCGCAGCTCAG
The DNA here is from genome assembly GCF_044791685.1 of Knoellia locipacati. GTDB lineage: Bacteria > Actinomycetota > Actinomycetes > Actinomycetales > Dermatophilaceae > Knoellia > Knoellia locipacati_A. The sequence continues at coordinate 2,102,737 of NZ_CP087730.1, read as the reverse complement.
GAGTCGCTCGTTGGTCCATCCCGGCGGCGGAGAGCCTGCAGCCGCTACCGGCATCAGAGCCGTGGGAACCAGTGAGCAGAGGGTGAGGGCGACGACGAGTCGACGTCTGGGGTTCGCGGTCACGGTGGGCATGAGTCCTTCCCCTTTCCGGTCAAGGGGGCATGCCGACACTCACCTCCCGTGGGCACGGCCCGCACCCCGTGCTCGGAGTCTAGGAACGGTGGTCCGCCTCCGGAACGACACTTTCGAGTCCCCCGGTGATGGGGACGACGAGGGGTGAATCCGGTGAGACGGCTCCCCGGCTCATCCATCCGGGCATCTAGCCTGCACGGGTGCAGGGAGTCTTCACGGGGTTCGCGACCATCGGCGTGGTCATCGCCGTCGGTGCGCTCCTCGCCCACCTGCGCATCGTCGACCTCACCGCCCAGCGGGTGCTGTCGCAGGTCGCCTTCTTCGTCGGCTCGCCGGCCCTCATGGTCATGACCCTGAGCCGGGCGGACGTGCACAACGTCCTGTCCGCCAACCTCCTCGCCACCTCGGCCGCCGTGCTCGTCCCGGTCCTGGTCTACGCCGCGGGCGCCCGGTTCATCTGGCGGCGACGGCTCGGCGACGCGACGATCGGAGCGCTCTCCGCGGCATACGTCAATGCGGGGAACCTGGGGATCCCGGTGGCGAGCTACGTCCTCGGCGACGCCGCCCTCGTCGCACCGACGCTCCTGCTCCAGCTGCTCGTGCTCCAGCCGATCGCGCTGGCACTGCTCGACACCGACGCCCTCGGCCGCACGCCGTCGCTCGGCCAGCTCGTCACCCGGCCGCTCCGGAACCCGCTCACGGTCGGCTCGCTCATCGGCGTCCTGCTCTCGGTCACCGGGTGGACGCTGCCGGAGTCCGTGGGCAACCCGCTCGAGCTGCTCGGCAACGTCGCGGTGCCGGCGATGCTCCTCGCCTACGGCATCGCGCTCCGGCTCGGTCCCGGGCTGGGTGCCGCCGGCTCGGTCGCCGAGCTCGCGACGACCTCCGCGCTCAAGCTGTTCGTGCAGCCGCTCGTGGCGTATGCCGTGGCGCGCTTCGCGCTCGGCGTGGAGGGCCCCGCCCTGCTCGCCATCGTCGTGACGTCGGCCCTGCCCACGGCGCAGAACATCTTCGTCCACGCCACCCGTTACGACCGCGCGACGGTGCTCGCGCGCGACACGATCCTCATCACCACGATGGGGTCGGTGCCGGTGATCCTCCTCATCGCCGCCCTGCTCGGCTGAGACGGCGCGCGATCGGCTCCGGCCACCTATCCTGAGCCAATGCCGGGACCAGTGCTGGACGGGGGGACATCGGCCGACGTCGGGATCCTGCGCGAGCACCTGTGGACCGGGGCGACGGTCATCACTGCCGTGCGCACGGTGGCGTCGGCGGCGGTGGCCGCATGGGGAGCCGTCGAGGGCAGCCTCACCCTGCTCGTCGTGGCGCTGGGCATCTACTGGGTCGGCGACATCCTCGACGGGACGTGGGCGCGGCTGCGCCGGTGCGAGACCCGGATCGGCGCCGTGCTCGACATCTTCTCGGACCGCTTCAACGCCGGAGCGTTCTACGTCGGGCTCGCGTGGCTCGAGCCCGGCCTCGCACCGGCGGTGTTCACCTACCTCGCCGAGTTCATGGTCGTCGACACGTTCCTGTCGCTGGCCTTCCTCGCCTGGCCGATCCGCAGCCCCAACTACTTCTACGTCGTCGACCGGACGATCTGGCTGTGGAACTGGTCCAAGCCGGCCAAGGCCGTCAACAGCGCCCTCTTCGCGGTGCTTCTGCTCGTGACCGGCTGGATGTGGGTCGGCCTGGTCATCGCGCTCGCCCTCCTCGCCCTCAAGTGCTGGTCGGTCGCCCGGCTGTTGCGGATCGGGCTGCCGGTGCCCACCGATGTGGGCTGAGGTCCTCAGCATCGCCGGGTTCGCCGTCGCCTCGGCCCTCGTCCCGCTCATCAACATCGAGGCCATCGTCGCGCTCGCGGCGACCCAGGGCGACGCACCCACGTGGGTCATCATCGCGGTCTCGTCCGTCGGCCAGATGCTCGGCAAGCTCTTCTGGTACTACGGCGGCCGCGAGCTCGAACGCTTCGGCTTCGTCGCGCGGCGCATGCAGAAGCCGAGGGCCAAGGCGGCCCTCGCGCGGTGGCGCTCACGCACCGAGGGGCGTCCTTGGTACGCCGTGGGACTGCTCCTCCTCTCGGCCGTCGTGGGCATCCCTCCGTATGCCGTGATCGCCGTCCTCGCGGGGGCGCTCAGGGTGCCCCTGGTCGTCTTCCTCGTGACCGGGCTGCTCGGTCGGGCGCTGCGCTTCGCCGCCGTCATCGGGGGCGCCGCGACGGTGATCTCCTGGTGGTGACGACCGTTCCGGTGGCGGCCCCACGCGACCGCTGCTAGGAACGAGGCATGACTCGTCGCACGCTCCCAGCCCTCATCCTCGGCCTCACGGTCGCCGCCACCATGTCGGCGGGAGCCGTCTCGTCCGGCGCCGTCGCGGCCCCCTCGGGAGGCGTCAGGGCGACGAGCAGCGCTGCGGCACAGGGTCATCCGAGCGCGCCGCCGGAGATCGTCGCCCTGCGCGACGTCGACCCGACGATCGTCCACGAGATGCGCTACACCACGAGCCACAACTTCGTCGGCGAGCGGATCGACGACTACCGGGCGCCGCTCTGCCTCCTGACCCGTCCTGCGGCCGAGGCGCTCTCACGGGCGCAGGACGTCCTGCGGCAACAGGGCCTCACCCTCAAGGTCTACGACTGCTACCGGCCGCAGGGCGCCGTCGACCACTTCGTCCGCTGGGCCGAGGACCTCGACGACGAGCAGATGAAGTCGGAGTTCTACCCGCGGGTCGAGAAGTCACGGCTCTTCGAGGACGGCTACATCGCCGCGAAGTCCGGGCACAGCCGCGCGAGCACCGTCGACCTCACGATCCAGCCGCTCGACGCGCCTCCCGGCCCGACCCCTCACTCACCCCAGCCCGGCGGGTCCTGCTTCGGCCCGGTGGCCGATCGCGTGCCCGACGCCTCGCTCGACATGGGGACCGCCTTCGACTGCTTCGACGTCCTCTCGCACACCGCGAACCCGGTCGTCACCGGTGAGGCACGCGCCAACCGCGACCTGCTCGTGGGCGTCCTCGGCGACGAGGGTTTCGTCAACCTGCCCGAGGAGTGGTGGCACTTCACCCACAAGCCGGAGCTGTTCCCGACGACGTTCTTCGACTTTCCCGTCTCGCGGGCGTCCCTCACCGCGCGCTGACCGCGGCACCGATGCGGCACCGATGCGGCACCGACGCGGGACATGATGGGGACGTGATCAGCCTCGACCTCGCCCGCCGCATCGTCCACGACGCCGGTGTCCTGTGGCAGCCCGCCGCCGGCGACCGCTTCGTCATCGACGCCGAGCTCCTCACCGGCCAGGTCTTCTGGGTCAGCGACCTCACGGTCGAGCCGCAGACCTTCGGTGAGCAGACGGTGCTCGGGTTCAACGGCACCACCGAGTGGGCGCTGGACTCGGTCAGCCTCGACAAGGCGGTGTGGCTCCCCCGCGAGGACCAGCTGCGCGGTCTCCTGGGCGACCGGCTCGAGTCCCTGATGCGCACCCCCGAGGGCTGGGAGGTGACGTATGCCGGGAACGCGGGCTCACGGCATACGGTCACCGATCCCGATGTCGAGTGCGCCTACGCGAAGGCCCTGCTCAGCCTCTGAGTCTCCGCCGTGCCCGGGCGAGCCCGCGTGCTCACCGGCTCAGCGCTTGCGGGTGCCGAAGATCGAGCGGGTGATCTCGCGGCCGATCACCGTGCCGGCCGAGCGCAGCGCCGAACGGAACGCGCTGGACTTGACCACCTGCTCGACGAGGCCCGGGTCCTCCTTGGGTGCCGCGGTCTTCTTCGCCGGGGTCGGCGCCGGTGACCTGTGGGGCGCCTCGGCTGCGGGGGCGGTGGCCTGGACCCGTGCGGCGAGCTTCTCGTAGGCCGACTCGCGGTCGGCGACGGCGGCGTACTTGGCCCCGATCGGTGACGCCGCGATGGTCGAGTCGAGCAGCGCGTCCGGCGACGGCGCCATGAGTGACTGCGGTGCGCGCATGCGCGTCCACGCCACCGGGGTCGGCGCGCCCTTCTCGGACAGCACGGTGACCACGGCCTCACCCGTGCCGAGCGAGGTGAGCAGCTCCTCGAGGTCGTACTCGCTGTGAGGGTAGGTCTTCACCGCCGCCTTGAGCGCCTTGGCGTCGTCGGGGGTGAAGGCGCGCAGCGCGTGCTGGACCCGGTTGCCGAGCTGGCCGAGGACGCCGGACGGCACGTCCTTGGGCGACTGCGTCACGAAGAAGACACCCACGCCCTTGGACCGGATGAGCCGGACGGTCTGCTCGATCGCGTCCTGGAAGGCCTTGCTCGCGTCATTGAAGAGCAGGTGCGCCTCGTCGAAGAAGAAGACGAGCTTGGGCTTGTCGACGTCACCGACCTCGGGCAGGTCCTGGAAGAGGTCGGCCAGCATCCACATGAGGAACGTCGAGAAGAGCGCCGGCCGGTCCTGGACGCCGGGCAGCTCGAGGCAGGTGACGAGGCCCTTGCCGTCGCTCGTCGTGCGCATGAGGTCGCTGGTCTCGAACGCCGGCTCGCCGAAGAACGCGTCGGCCCCTTGGTCCTCGAACGCGATGAGCTCGCGCAGGATGACCCCCGCCGTCGCGGACGAGAGGCCGCCGAGCGCCTTGAGCTCGGGCTTGCCCTCGTCGCTCACGAGGTGGCTGATGACGGCGCGCAGGTCCTTGAGGTCGAGGAGGGCGAGGCCGTTCTTGTCGGCGTAGTGGAAGACGAGCCCGAGGCTCGACTCTTGGGTGTCGTTGAGCCCAAGGACCTTGGAGAGGAGCGTCGGACCGAAGTCGGTGATCGTCGCGCGGATCGGCACGCCCTTGCCCTCGCCACCGAGGGAGAGGAACTCCGTGGGGTATGCCGTGGCCTGCCAGTCCTGCCCGACGTCCGTCGCGCGGGCCGTGAGCTTGTCATTGGGCTCGCCGGGGCTCGCGAGCCCGGAGAGGTCGCCCTTGATGTCGGCGAGGAAGACCGGGACGCCCTGGCCGGAGAGCTGCTCGGCCATGAGCTGGAGCGTCTTCGTCTTGCCGGTGCCGGTGGCCCCGGCGACCAGGCCGTGCCGGTTGAGGACGGCGAGCGGGATCTGCACCGGGGCGTCGGCGTGGGCGGTGTCGTCGATGACCGCGGCGCCGAAGTTGAGCGACGGCCCGTCGAAGGCGTAGCCGGCCCGGATCTCGTCGAGGTGGGCACTGCCCTCGGCCGCAGGGGTCTCGGCGGGCGCTGGACCCTCCGTGGAAGCAGCGGTGGCGTCGGTGGCGGGCTTCTCGGGCGTCGCGTTCTCGGTCACCTTCGGCACTCTAGTGCGGGCGGAAGGCGGGCCGACGGCATACGGGGGCGTGCTTGCGTCCGGTTGGTCGGTGCCGCCAGGTCGACCCGATGGTCACCCCAGAACGCGATCTCGAGTCAGCCCTACCCACAGGAGTCGGCCGGACGGCATACCGGGCAGGTCACAGTGCGCTCACGACGCGAGGGGCTGCGCGCCTCAGGCCACCGTGGCCCATACAGTGGCGACGTGATCTTCAAGGCCGTCGGCGACACGCGTCCGTACCCCGAGCACGGGTACAGCACGCGTCAGTGGTCGAACGTGCCCCCGCGTCTGGTCCGCCTCGACGACCTCGTGACGACCAAGCGCACGCTCGACCTCGGCATGCTGCTCTCCGAGGACTCGACCTTCTACGGCGACCTGTTCGCCCACGTGGTCGAGTTCGAGGGCACGCTCTACCTCGAGGACGGCCTGCACCGGGCGCTGCGCGCGGCCCTGCACCAGCGCCCGACGCTGCATGCGCGCGTCCTCGTCATCGAGTAGCCCGCCATGCCCGACCGCGACCTCACCGCCGAGCTCCGCCACCGCCACCAGAACAGGCGGGCGGCCACGACCATCCTCATCGTGCTGCTCATGCTCTTCTTCGCGTTCTGGTACGCCTACTCGTACTACCGGGCCTCGGGTGCCGGCGAGGCGACGCCCACGACGGGGCCGACCTGCCGCCCCTTCAACCCCAAGGTGCCCACGCCCGCGGTGACGAAGGTCAACGTCTACAACGCGACCTCCAAGAGCGGCCTCGCGGCGCGCACGGCGGCCGACCTGCGCGAGCGTGGCTTCCTCATCGGCACGGTCAGCAACGACCCGCTGAGCCGCAAGGTCGCGGTCGCTGAGGTGCGCTACGGACCGGCGGGCCGCACCCGGGTGGCCCTCGTGAGCCCCCTCGGCGGCAGGGGCACGACGACGATGGCCGACAAGCGCAAGGACACCTCGGTCGACCTCGTCCTGGGCAGCTCCTTCTCCACCCTGGCGCCGTCGCCCAAGTCCGCCGGACTGCCGATGTGCCCGGCGCCGAGCTCGCGCCCCTCCGGATCGTCGACGTGACCCCCGCGCCGGTGTCGCCGATCATCCTCTCCCCGGACCTCACGGCGACCGAGGCCCTCGACGTCATCGTGCGCGCGGCCGGCGAGCACGTGAGCCAGCACGTCGGGCGCCTGCGGACCGAGCGCGACCCCGAGTCGCTGCACCAGGTCCGGATCGGCGCCCGGCGCGCCCGGGTGGCGATCTCCCTCCTGCGGCGACCCCTCGGTGACGGCGAGAAGCTCGCGTGGGTGAGCGCGGAGATCCGCGACCTCGGGGTGCCCCTCGGTCGGGCGCGCGACCTGGACGTCGCGGTCCGTGACCACGCCACAGACCTCACCGGACCCTCGCGCGAGCGCCTGCTGCACCGTCAGTCCGGCGCCTGGGACGAGGTCCTCGAGGTCATCGGCTCGGACCGCTGGAGCGACCTCAGGACCCACGTGGACATGCTGCTCCGCCACCTGCACGAGGAGGTCCCGCTCGACCCACCCGTGCTCGACGCCGCCGGCGCCGCGCTCGAACGCCGCTACCGCCGGGTCCTCAAGGGCGGCGCCCACCTCGACCGGGGTTCTCGTGCCGAGCGTCACGCCGTGCGCAAGGAGGCCAAGAAGCTGCGCTACGGCGTCCAGTTCTTCAGCGGCCTGTATGCCGTCCTGCCCGAGTCGGCGCACGAGCCGCGGTCCGCGCCGTCCGAGTTCGAGCGCCGCGCCACGGAGCTCCAGGACGCCCTCGGGGACCTCGGCGACCTGGAGACGAGCCACCACCTGCTCGAGCTCGTCGGGGCCCACCAGCCCCAGCCCGACAAGAAGCCTCACCTGAAGCGGGCGACTGCCGCGGTCAGGCACCTCGAGGCGCTCGAGCCGTTCTGGCGCGACCGCGGCCGGTGACGAGCCTGCGTTCCTCCCCGGAGCTGCGCGCCGGCCTCGCCTTCCTCGGCTCCAGGCTGCTGCTCGTCATCACGGTCCTCGCGATGGCGGCGCTCGCCGGGCAGGGCGCGGTCGGGCACGAGTGGGCCACGGGCACGTGGTGGCTCGACCGGTTCTCGGCGTGGGACAGCTACCACTTCGTCCGGATCGCGACGCTCGGCTACCTCCCCCCGGGCCTCGACTGCTGCGACCAGGCGTACTTCCCGGGCTACCCGCTGCTCATGGCCGCGCTCGCGCCGGTCACCGGCGGCAGCGTCACCGGCGCCGGCCTCCTCGTCTCCCTCGTCGCGGGAGCCGTTGCGGCCGGGCTCCTGTGGCGGCTCGTCGTCGAGGACGACCGCGGCGGACTGGTTGCAGCACGCCGGGCGGTCCTGCTGCTCACCCTTGCGCCCTGCGGCTTCTTCCTCGTCGCGGTCTACACAGAGGCCCTGTTCCTCGCGCTCTCGCTCGGGGCCTGGCTGCTCGCGACGCGGCGCCGGTGGTGGTGGGCGGGCGTGCTCGCCGCCCTCGCGACCGGGGTACGCGTCAACGGCCTCTTCCTCGCCGCCGGGCTCGTCGTCATGTACGCCATCCAGTGGCACCGCGACGGCCGGCCACGGCCCCGGTGGGACGTGCTCGCCCTGGGCCTGCCCGCCGTGAGCGTCGGCGCCTTCATGGCCCACCTCCACTCCCTGACCGGCTCGTGGGACGCGTGGCGCGAGGCCGAGGACCGCGGCTGGGACCGCTCGATCGCGACTCCGTGGACCGGTCTCGCGCAGGCGTGGCAGGCCCTGCTCGACAGCCCGAACGCCTGGCTGGCGGCGAGTCGGGCGGCCGACATCGCGGCCGTCGCACTCGGCGTCGGCGTGTGCGTTCTCCTTGCGAGACAGCGCCGCTGGCCCGAGCTCACCTACCTCGCGCTCACCGTCGGGGTCGTGGTGTGCTCCACCCTCTGGGTGTCCTCACCTCGCTACGCCCTCACGTGGTTCCCGGCCTACCTGGCCCTCGCGACGCTCCGGGACGGGACGGCATACAGGCGCGTGTATGCCGTGGGGCTGGGGCTGTCGGCCGTCCTCCTCGTGGCGGCGACCTGGGCTGTCGCGACCCGTCACTGGATCGCCTGAAAACGGACTGCCCCAGCGAACTCCCAGACGCATGGGTGACAATCTCTCGACATCGATCGATCTTCAGGAGTGTGACGTGGCCCCGTCCGGGAGTGGCAGCAAGAAGGTGCGCGCGAGCCAGCGCAACGCCTCCGACCGTGTGGCGCAGATGCGCAAGGAGCAGCAGAAGAAGGACAAGCGCCGGCTTCTCGCCATCTGGGGGGCGGCCGCGGTGACCATCGCGATCGTCGTCGGCGCCGTCGCGTTCGCGGTGATCAACGACAAGGCCAACACCCCGAGCCTCGAGGCGGTCAAGGACTACAAGTACGAGGCCGGGGCTCACGTCCAGACGCCGGTGACCTACAAGGAGAGCCCGCCGGTCGGTGGCGAGCACAACCCGGTCTGGCTCAACTGTGGCGTCTACGACGTGCCGGTGCCCACCGAGAACGCCGTCCACTCGCTCGAGCACGGCGCCGTGTGGATCACCTACCAGCCCGACCTCGCCGCGGCCGAGGTCGACAAGCTCAAGGACGTCACGCCGAGCACCTACGCGGTGCTGTCGCCGTTCGAGGGCCTGCCGGCGCCGGTCGTCGTCTCGTCGTGGGGCCACCAGCTCCAGCTCACCGGTGCGGACGACCCGCGGCTCGAGGAGTTCATCCAGGAGTACCGCCAGGGTCCGGGCACCCCCGAGCCCGGCGCGCTGTGCACCAACGGCACCGACGGCACCGACCCGACGGTGTCGCCGAGCCTCGCGGGTGGCGCGCCTGCGCCCTCCAACGGTGCGACGCCGTCGACGAGCCCCTCGTCGATGCCCGGCGCGAGCCCCTCGCCGTCGGCATCGTGACCGACTCGCCTTCCACAGTGTCGACGGCCTCATCCCGCTCCCGGGGTGAGGTCGTCGGCCTGTCGGTGCTGCTCGCCGTGCTGTCACTGCTCGCCGGGCTCGTGCTCGGGTGGGCGCTGTTCGGGCGCGGCGGGTTCCCCCTTGAGGGGTCGGCCGAGGCGGGCTTCGCGCGCGACATGCAGACCCACCACGGCCAGGCGGTGCAGATGTCGCTCCTCGTCGCCGAGCGCACCGAGGACCCGGCGATGCGCACGTTCGCGAACGACATCGCGACGAGCCAGCAGCAGCAGTCGGGCCAGATGTTCGCGTGGGTGCAGCTGTGGGGCCTCAAGCCCACGGGCTCGCAGCCGGCGATGGCGTGGATGGGCTCGGACCACCACGGCGCCACGTCGGCCTCGGGCGAGTCCGTGGACATGCCCGGCATGGCATCCGAGTCCGACCTGGAGCGGTTGGCTGCGGCGCGCGGCGTCGAGGCGGACCGGATCTTCCTCACGCTGATGATGGCGCACCACAAGGGCGGCGTGGAGATGGCTGACGCCGTGCTCGCCCGCTCCGACCGCTCCGAGGTGGTGACGCTCGCGCGGGCGATGAAGGCGGCCCAGACCTCGGAGATCCAGGCGATGCAGCAGATGCTCGACGCGCGGGCCTGACGGCGGCCGTCGCCTCTGCTCTTCCTCCCCAATGCGGGAACCTCTAGGGCCCGGAGGCTCGACGTTGCCTCCGTATGCCGTCCGCCCACCCCTCGATTTCGCTCCGGCGGGCTCGTTGCGTATCCTGCTTCGCGGTGGTGTGTCCGAGCGGCCTAAGGAGCACGCCTCGAAAGCGTGTGTGGGTGCAAGCCCACCGTGGGTTCAAATCCCACCGCCACCGCCAAACGAATCAGGACCCGGCAGCTTCACCGCCGGGTCCTGATTCGTTTATCGAGAGCTGGGGGATTTGGGAGGAGTTCGCGAACGGCCGAGGAACGAGGCCGGTCGCGAACGACGGCTCCCACCGCCACCGCGAGATGACGAAGGACCCCGGCAGCGTCACCGCCGGGGTCCTTCGTCATACCCGGCCACGGTCCTCACGAGCGGGGCGAATGTGCCCCGTTCGTGAGGACGCGGGACCAGTCCACGCAGGTCAGTCGGCGGCGCCGGCGCCGCGGCACAGGCCGAGGGTGCCGGGCGATCCCTTGGGCAGGCCGTAGTACTTCCACGAGTCCGCTGCGGTCTGCACCTGCGACGCGTTCTGGCCCTCCTCAGGGTCCATGTCGTTGAGCCCACTGGCTGCACAGGCCGAACGGGCGTGGTCCAGTGCGCCGGTCAGGTTCACGTTGTGTTCCGTGCTGGGCGGACCCTTGACCTCTCCGGCCATGGCCGGGGCTGCGGACATCACCGCAGCGGCGGCGACGCAGGCGGCGGTCGCGAACAGTCTCCTCATCATCATCGAGCTCCTTCGGTCCTCGAGGCGGCGCCGACGTCGGCACCACCCCTCAGCATCCGACGCCACTGGGAGCGGCGACATGACGAATGTTGGCGCGGGCACAGGGCACGAACGGCTGGCCCGATCGGATGGTTGGACCATGCCCATCGACGCCGTGACGGTGACGTCACGGCGTCGGCCGGACGATCCACGTTCGCGCCTGAGGACCGCCGGCCTCATCCGCCCCGTGATGGGCGACGGGGCTCAGGCCAGCTGCATCGTCGTGAGGCAGGTCGGCGCGTCGGCGTCGGTGGAGACGCGCGCCTCGGCGACCTTGCCCTCGTGGCTGATCCGCAGGGTGGCCGTGGTGTCCTTCGGCAGCCAGAAGCCGACGAACCCGTTGTCGAAGATCGTGCGCACCCCCTCCGTGAGCACGCGACCGCTGCCGTCCTCGACCAGGCTGACGTCGACGTCCTTGCCGCCGAGCTCGCCCTTGCACGTCGTCAGTGAGTGGTTGAAGCACTCGTGCGTCGTGTCGATGTACGGCGCGACCGAGAGGTAGAAGCGGTCGGCGGGGATCGGCAGCGACACCTCGGCGTCGTCGCCGGAGACGAGCAGGACGTCGGTGCGCACCGAGGCGCGGAGGTCCGCCGGGCGCTCCTCGACGGGCATGCGGTCGAGGGAGTCGATCACCTCCATGGCACTCCTGCCCGTGAGCGCGTGCTTGGCGAGGAGCGCCTTGCCTGCGTCCGAAGGCGCGGACGAGGCCTGTGCGGTGGCAGTGGCGCTCGACCTCGTGGTGTCGGCGGGGGTGGCGGCACAGCCGGCGAGCACGGTGGTGCAGACGGCCGCGAGGACAAGAGTTCGGTGGACTCGCATGGGACCAACATGCCTCGCGCACGGACGCACCCACGAGGACCTACGTCCTGCGCCCTTCGGACCACGGCACGACCGCCCCGCGGCTCGCGCCACGGACCTCGAACCGAACCGGAGGGCGACACGGAACAGCCCGCGGGCCTTGCCGCTCCGTGTGGGAGTCGGCGGGTGCAGGGGACGACCTGCACGGCCCGCGGGCTGCGGTGAGCTGCTGGGATTGCGCCGGGCGGCGCGACCTCGGCAGTCGAGGTGCACGACTAGCGCGCAGTCACCTCACGCGTCCAATGAGAAATCACTTCCTGGACCACCTCCCTTCCGTGTCCTCCGACGCTAATTCGTGAAGCGCCGCTCCGCAACGGGTTTGTGCTGTGAAGGACTCACCAGGTGACCTCGTGGCACCCGGCGTGCGACTCGGGCTCGACCTGGAGGGTGGCGTGCTCGACGCCGAACCGCTCACGCATCACCTGGCGGGCCGCGTCGAGCACGGCGTGCGGCTCGGCGTCCTCGACGGTCATGAGGTGCGCGGTCGCCACGTTCATCCCCGACGTCAGGGTCCACACGTGCAGGTCGTGGACGTCGCGCACCCCGGGGACCGCCGACAGTGCCGCAGCCACGTCGTCCGGGCTCATGCCGGCGGGCGCGTGCTGGCCGAGGACGCCGAGGACCTCGCGCCCGAGCAGGACCGCCCGCACGGCGACGAACGCCGCGATCGCGAGCGCGATACCGGTGTCCCACAGGGCATCCCCCGTCGCGGAGACGAGGAGCCCGGCGGCGATGACGCCGACGGACCCCAGCGTGTCGGCGACGACCTCGAGGTAGGCGCCCTTGACGTTGAGCGACTCGGCTGCGCCGCCGCGCAGCAGAACCAGCGCCACGAGGTTGACCGCGAGCCCGATCGCGCCGACGACGAGCATGGCCCCGGTCGCGACCGTGGTCGTCTCGCCGAGGCGTCGCACGGCCTCCACGACGATGTATGCCGCGACGCCGAGCATGAGCAGCACGGCCAGTCCCGAGGCGAAGACCTCCGCGCGGAACGACCCGTAGGTCCGGCGACCGGACACGTCGCGTCGAGCGGCGATCCGCGTCGCGATGAGGGCTGCGCCGAGCGCGACAACGTCGGCGGCCATGTGCCCGGCGTCGGACAGCAGCGCCAGCGACCCCGAGGTGAGGCCGGCCACGAGCTCGACGACGAAGAACGCCGCGACGAGGACGAAGGCGAGCCGGAGGCGCCAGCGGTGCGTCGCGCCGGCGTGGCCGTGGTGGTGCCCGCTGCCCATGGGAGCACGCTATCGACCCACATCAACCCCCACGCGGGCGCGGTCCACGCGTCGACGGTGTGGTGTGGTGGAGACATGACTCGCTACGGCTTCCACGCATCGCACGAGCAGATCAGTCCGGCCACCCTCCTGCGCGACGTCCAGCACGCGGAGGCGGCCGGCTTCGAGATGGCCATGTGCAGCGACCACTTCTCGCCGTGGAGCGCCCGCCAGGGCCACAGCGGCTACACGTGGGCGTGGCTGGGCGCCGCCCTCGCGACCACCGACCTGTCGTTCGGCTGCGTCAGCGCGCCCGGGCAGAGGTACCACCCCGCGATCGCCGCCCAGAAGATCGCCACGCTGTCGCAGATGTTCGAGGGCAGGTTCTGGGTGGCCCTGGGCAGCGGCGAGGCGAGCAACGAGCACATCACCGGCGAGGGCTGGCCCCGCAAGGAGCTGCGTGACCAGCGGCTCGACGAGTGCGTCGACGTCATCCGCAGGCTGCTCGACGGCGAGGAGGTGAGCCACGACGGGCTCGTCACGGTCGACCGCGCGCGACTCTGGGACCTGCCCCAGCAGCAGCCGAAGCTCATCGCCCCCGTCGTGTCGGTCGAGAGCGCGAAGCGGGTCGCGGCCTGGGCCGACGGCCTCATCACCATCGTGCAGCCGGAGGACCAGCTCCGACGGGTGATCGAGACCTACCGCGAGGCCGGCGGACGCGGTGAGCTGTCGCTGCAGATCCACCTCAGCTGGGCCGAGAACGAGCAGGAGGCGGAGGACATCGCCGTCGACCAGTGGCGGAGCAACGTCATCGGCGCCCCGGTCGCCTGGGACACCGAGACGGCCGAGGCCTTCGACGCCATCGGCGAGCAGGTGACCGTCGAGGCCGTGCGCGGCGCGGTCCAGGTCTCCGCCGACCTGTCCGAGCACCGTGAGCGCCTCGCCCACCTCGCCTCCCTCGGCTTCGACGACCTCTACCTGCACCACGTCGGCCAGGAGCAGGAGGCGTTCATCGACGCCTTCGGCGCAGAGGTCATCCCGCGCCTGACCGCCTCCACGCCCACCCACGCCTGAGGAGACCGAGATGCGCATCACCGACACCAGCGACCAGTGGTGGAAGACGGCCGTCATCTACTGCCTCGACGTCGAGACCTTCTACGACTCCGACGGCGACGGGATCGGCGACCTCCACGGGCTCGCTGAGCGGCTGGACTACCTCGCCGAGCTCGGCGTCACGTGCATCTGGCTCATGCCCTTCTACCCGAGCCCCCAGAAGGACGACGGCTACGACGTCGCGGACTTCTACGGCGTCGACCCCCGCGTCGGGTCCGCCGGCGACCTCGTCGAGGTCATCCGCACAGCGCACGACCGCGGCCTGCGCGTCATCGCCGACCTGCTCGTCAACCACACCTCGGACACGCACCCGTGGTTCAAGGAGTCGCGGCGCAGCGTCGACTCACCGAAGAGGCACTGGTACGTCTGGCGCGCGGACGCACCGCCGGACACGAGCGCCAAGGTCGTCTTCCCCGACAAGGAGGACGCCATCTGGACCCGCGACGAGCGGACCGGCGAGTGGTACCTCCACCACTTCTACTCGCACCAGCCGGACCTCAACGTCGCGAACCCGGAGGTCCGGGACGAGATCGCCCGGATCGCCGGCTACTGGCTGGAGCTCGGTCTGGACGGCTTCCGCGTGGACGCGGTGCCCTTCTTCGTCGAGGACGTCGAGACGGCAGCGGCGAAGCCGGGCAAGGGTCAGCCCGAGAAGCACGAGAAGAACGACGACGTCGTCGAGAACCTCAACCCGCACCAGCACCTCAAGGACCTGCGCGCGTTCATCAACCGGCGCAACGGTGCGGCGATGATGCTCGGCGAGGTCAACCTCCCGCACGCCCAGCAGCGCGAGTACTTCGGCGGGGACGCCGGCGACGAGCTGCACATGATGTTCGACTTCATCGGGATGCAGAAGCTCTACCTGGCGCTGGCCCGTGAGGACGCCCGGCCTCTGGCCAAGGCGCTGCTCGACCGGCCCGCGATCCACCGCAGCTGCCAGTGGGCGACGTTCGTGCGCAACCACGACGAGCTCACCCTCGACAAGCTCACCGACAAGGAGCGCGAGGAGGTCTTCGCAGCCTTCGGGCCGGATCCCGAGATGCAGATCTACGACCGCGGGCTCAAGCGCCGGCTGCCGCCGATGCTCGACGGCGACCCTCGCCGGGTCCGCATGGCCTACAGCCTCCTGTTCACGCTTCCGGGGACTCCGACGCTCTTCTACGGCGAGGAGATCGGGATGGGCGAGGACCTCGCGGGCGAGGGGCGGCACGCCGTCCGCACCCCGATGCAGTGGGCGCCGGGGCCGACCGGTGGCTTCTCGACGGCGCCGCCGCGCAAGCTCGTCCGCAAGGTCACCCCCGGCGGCTTCGGCCCCGAGCACGTCAACGTCGTGACGCAGCGGACCGACCCCGACTCGCTCTGGAGCTTCATGCGCCACCTGGTCCAGACCTACCGCTCCTGCCCGGAGCTCGGTTGGGGCGACTTCACCGTGCTCGACCAGCCCAACAAGGCCGTGCTCGCTCACCAGTGCTCGACGGGCGAGGCTGCCGTCGTCGCCGTCCACAACTTCGGGGCGGAGCCGCAGACGGTGACGCTCGACCTGTCGGAGTGGGTGGACGAGGGCGACGTCGAGCTCGCCGACCTCCTCACCGGAGCAGACCGCCGCACCGAGGACGGGTCGCTCGAGGTCGTCCTCGACGGCTACGGCTTCCAGTGGCTGCGGATCCACCCCGTCGGCGACGTGCGCATCCCCTGATCTCGCGGCCCGAAGGGCTCGCGGCTCAGGACCCCACGACGGACGAGGTCCTGCGCCAGCTCCACACGGCCACGCCGATGATCACGAACGCCCCGAACAGCACCGCCCCCGCGGTGCCGAGCCACTCGACGACCTGCTCGTAGGACTTGCCCGCGGCGTACCCGGCGAGCACGCTGCCGACCGCCCAGGACCCGGCACCCAGCAGGTCCCAGGCAAGGAACTTGGCGTACGGCATACGGGAGATGCCGGCAAGCGAGGGCATGACCGAGCGGACGAACGGCGTCCACCGACCGAGGAAGACCGCCAGTCCTCCACGGAGCCGCAGCCGCGCCTCGGCACCCGCGAGGCGCTGGCGGCGCGCAGGGTTGGTGACCCGGCGGTGCAGGCGTGGACCGGCGAAGCGACCCACGGCATACCCGACGTTGTCGCCGACGATTGCGGCCGCGAGCACGACGAGCAGCACCGACGCGAGCGAGGTGCGGCCCAGAGCCGCAGCTGCCCCGGCGAGGACCGCGACCGTCTCGCCGGGCATGACCATGCCGACGAGGAGTGCACACTCCCCGAAGACGACCAGACCCGCGATCGTGAGGATGATCCACGGTGGCTGGTCGAGCAGAGTGGCCAGGAGGTCGCTCACCGGCGTTCCCCGAAGAAGTCGAGCAGCACCTGCGACGCCTCGGCCTCGAGGACTCCCCCGACGACCTCGATGCGGTGGGTCGCGCGCCGGTCGCGCACGACGTCCCACACCGACCCGGTCGCCCCGAGCTTCGGGTCCCAGGCTCCGAGGACGATCCGGGAGATGCGGGCGAGCATCGCGGCGCCGGCGCACATCGGGCAGGGTTCGAGCGTCACGACGAGCGTGCAGTCCTCGAGACGCCACGAGCCCGTATGCTGTGCCGCCTCCCGCAGTGCCACGATCTCGGCGTGCGCCGTGGGGTCGCCCTCGACCTCGCGCAGGTTGCGGCCCTCGCCGATGACCTCGCCGCCGGGGTCGAGGACCACGGCGCCGACCGGTACGTCGCCGTCGCGCGCCGCCTGCGAGGCGAGCTCGAGCGCGCGACGCATGGGGACGGCATACTCCTCGCGTGCCGGAGCGGTTGGCGGACCCGAGGCTGGTCCGGGGTGAGGGAGCACACGCTAAGTTTCACCCATGCGCGTTCACGTTGCGGACCATCCGCTGATTGCCCACAAGCTGACCTACCTGCGGGACAAGCGGACGGACTCGCCGACGTTCCGCCGGCTGGCCGAGGAGCTCATGACGCTGCTCGCCTACGAGGCGACGCGCGACGTGCGGGTCGAGCCGTTCGAGATCGAGACCCCGGTGGCCCCGACGACCGGCATCAAGCTGTCCAACCCCAAGCCGCTCATCGTCCCGATCCTGCGCGCCGGGCTCGGCATGCTCGAGGGCATGGTGCGCCTGCTCCCGAGCGCGGAGGTGGGCTTCCTCGGCATGCAGCGCAACGAGGAGACGCTCGAGGCGATCACCTACGCCAACCGCCTGCCCGACGACCTGTCCGGTCGCCAGGTCTACGTCCTCGACCCGATGCTGGCCACCGGCGGCTCGATGGTCGACGCGATCAGGTTCCTCCTCGAGCGCGGCGCCGACGACATCACCGCGGTCTGCCTGCTCGCCGCCCCCGAGGGCATCGCCCACCTCGAGGAGTCGCTGGTCGACGCGGGCGTCCCGGTCCAGCTGGTCACCGGGTCGATCGACGAGAAGCTCAACGAGCTCGGCTACATCGTGCCCGGGCTCGGTGACGCGGGAGACCGCCTCTACGGCGTGGTCTGACCCCCCGGGCGGCGTGGGCCTGACCCCGGGCGGCGTGGGCCGGCCGCCTGCGGGCGCCGTCACTGCGGCCGGGGTGCGGCGGCGTGTCGATGTCCGACACGCCGCGAGACCTCAGCAGTCACACCAGTCACATCCGCCATCATGAGTTGCTGCACCGTGGAGCCGGCGTACCCCTGCGCCGGCCCGAACCCGAGAGAGAGTCGACGTGTCCATGCCCCCGGTCAAGAAGATCGTCACATGGCTGCTCGTCATCTTCCTGCTCTATGCCATCTTCACGTCGCCCGCTGACGCCGCCAACATCGTCGGCAGCGCGTGGGACGTCATCGCCAACGGCGTGCGCAACATCGGTCGGTTCTTCGACTCGCTGATCGCCCGGAGCTGACCTTGGCGTCCGGGCGCCTCGACCGGGAGCTGGAGCGCTACCTCGTCGACGGCGAGAACGTCGTCACGATGGTGCGGCAGCACTGGTTCTCGCAGATCCGCCCGGCCGCCCTCTTCATCGGCCTGCTCTTCCTCGCGACCTTCGTCGAGGCCGAGGCCCCGCAGACCCGCGGCGGGGCGACGCTCGCGAACCTGTTCTGGTATGCCGCGTTCGCCGGCGGCGGCTACTTCCTCTGGCGCTACCTCAACTGGCGCCACGACTGGTTCGTCGCCACCGACAAGCGCTTCCTGCTCTTCTACGGTTTCATCCGGCGCAAGGTCGCGATGATGCCGCTCATGAAGGTCACCGACATGACCTTCGACCGCTCGGTCATGGGCCGGATCATCGGCTACGGCACCTTCCTGCTCGAGTCGGCCGGCCAGGACCAGGCGCTCGGGCACATCGAGTACGTCCCCGACGCCACCCGTCACTACCGCGCGATCTGCACGGTGCTCTTCGGGTCCAACGAGGCGGCGCGCGACCCCGAGGACGGCTGGGATGACGGCGACGAGGGCCCGGAAGGCCCCGGTGGCGGCCACGGTGGCGGCTTCGGTGGCGGCCACGGCCCGGGTCCCGGCGGCGGCTGGGACGACGGCTGGCAGGACGGGTGGGAGGACCCGCACGGCTGGCGCGACTACCTCGGGCGAGGCGAGCGCGGCACGGGGGCGGACGGCATACCGAGTCCGGTTCGCGACCGGCACACCGTGACACCGCCGCACGAGACCCTTTACCGGAGCTCCGATCTCCTGCACGCTTCTCGGTTGGAGGACACGGGTGAGATCCCCGTCATCAGGCCGCGCACCCAGCGTCGCCCTGGACGAAAGGGAATGCGATGAGCGTCATGCGGACGAAGACCATCGAGCAGACCATCCGTGAGGGTGACGAGCCCGAGTACCAGCTCAAGAAGCGCCTCACCGCCCTCGACCTCACCGTCTTCGGTGTCGGCGTCGTCATCGGCGCCGGTATCTTCACCGTCGCCGGCCGCGCGGCCAACCAGCTCGCCGGGCCGGCGGTCATCATCTCGTTCATCGTCGCCGCGATCTGCTGTGCGCTGGCGGCCCTCTGCTACGCCGAGTTCGCGTCGTCCATCCCGGTGTCGGGGTCGGCGTACACGTTCTCGTACGCGTCGCTCGGCGAGCTCGTCGCCTGGATCATCGGCTGGGACCTCCTGCTCGAGCTGCTGCTCGGCGCATCCGTTGTCGCACAGGGCTGGTCGGCCTACCTCGGCATCTTCCTCGACCACATCGGGATCACCATCCCGGAGTCGGTGGCCTACGGGTCGTCCTTCGACCTGCCGGCGTTCGTCCTCGTGCTGCTGCTCACCGCGCTGGTCTCGATCGGCATCAAGGAGTCGTTGCGGGTCAACATGGCGCTCGTGGCGCTGAAGATCTTCATCGTCCTCTTCGTCATCTTCGCCGGGCTGTCGTACATCAAGACGTCGAACTACAGCCCGTTCATCCCGCCGTCGAAGCCGTCGGAGAGCGGCTCGACGATGGAGCAGCCGCTCGTCGAGTTCCTCTTCGGGTTCGCGCCGTCGGCCTTCGGCATCTCGGGCATCTTCGCGGCGGCCTCGCTCGTCTTCTTCGCCTACATCGGGTTCGACGTCGTGGCGACGACCGCCGAGGAGGCCAAGAACCCGGCGCGCGACCTGCCCCGGGGCATCCTCGGCTCGCTCGTCATCTGCACGGTCCTCTACTGCGCCACGGCTCTCGTCCTCACCGGCATGGTCAAGTACGACCAGCTCGAGGAGGCCGGGTCGCTCGCCGGCGCGTTCGAGCAGGTGGGCAAGCCGGCCTACGCCACGCTCATCTCGGCGGGTGCGGTGGCGGGTCTGACGACGGTGGTCATGACACTGCTCATCGGCTCGTCCCGCGTCGTCTTCGCGATGTCGCGCGACTGGCTGCTCCCGGCGGCGCTGGGCAAGGTCAACCCGAAGACCGGCACGCCGCTCAAGATCACGATCGGCCTGGGACTGCTCGTCGCGATCGTCGCCGCCGTCACTCCCGTCGGCAAGCTCGAGTTCATGATCAACATCGGCACCCTCACGGCGTTCTTCCTCGTGTCGATCGCCGTGCCAGTGCTGCGCAAGCGTCGCCCGGACTTCGAGCGCCCGTTCAGGGTGCCGTTCAGCCCGTGGCTGCCGTGGCTGTCCGCGGCGATCTGCGCCTACCTCATGTTCACGCTGCCGGTGGAGACGTGGATCCGCTTCGCCATCTGGATGGCGCTCGGGTTCCTCATCTACTTCGTCTACGGCTACAAGCGCTCCAAGCTGGCCGGCCAGGCCCGCGAGGACGAGGTGCCGAGCATGACGAGCACCTGACCGCAGCGCTGCCCCGCTGCCCCACCTGCCTTGCCTCTGCGGGTCGGCATTACGTCAGATTGAGGTCCATGTCGGAGACACCCAGCGCTCGGCCCAGCCGACGCAGCATGGCGATGCGCTTGCCCCGGGTGTAGACGTCGCCGGCGAAGACCTCCACGAAGGTCCACCCGTCGTCCTCGGCGAGGTGCCGACGCGACACGTCCACGGCCCGCTGTCCGATCGTCTTGTGGTGGTCGCCCTGGTACTCGGCGACGACGCGCTGCCTGCGCCACACGAAGTCGCCCTCGAGCATCCATCCGGCCGCCCCGTCACCCACCCTGCCGCCGTCGAAGTGGACCGCGGCGTTGAGCTCAGGAGCGGGCAGCCCTCCGCGTGCGAACACCAAGCGCGCACGCGTCTCCACGGGCGAGCCGGATCGTGGCGAGACGAGCGTGAGCGCCTCGGTGAGCAGCACCTTGCCGCGGGGCCTCGTCCTCGCGTCGAGCGCAGTCCGCATCGCCATGACGCCTCGACCCTCGCCACGGGCCTCGTCGAGCAGGCGTGCCACCACGTCGCCCGCGACCACGAGGTCGTCGAGTGTGAGGCCACGCCCCCGCCCGAGGACCTCACCCAGATCGACCCACGTGTGAGCGAGGTCGGTGACCGGTAGGGCGTGACGGGTGACGACCTTGCGCCGGTCGATGCCTCGGTGCCCGATGCATCCGGAGCGTCGGACTGGCCCCGCCGTCGGACCGCACATGACGTCCAGATCAACTTGCTCCTCCACACTTGCCGGCAGCGGCAGCCGCCAGAGCTGCGCCGCGGTGATGTGGGAGAGACACACGTCGCCGTGCATGGCGGCGAGGTACGCCTTCGCCCGACCGACCAGGTCAGATGGTTCCTCGTGCGCGCGAGCGCCGTGCGTGACCGACACCAGTTGCGGGCTGCGAAGGTCCCTCGAACGCACGCCCAGGACCCGGGCCTCTCTCGTGGAGAAGGGCCCGTCCCTCAAGGCACTGGGCAACGGCTTCATCGAGTCGGATCATGGCCGATTCGTGGGATGGAGCCGGAGAGTTGTCCCCAGCCCACGTCGAGGTAGCAGGACACGCCGCGGCCAGCCGACGGGCACGGCAGGTCCTGCTATCTCGACCGGACCGGAGGGGCGCCCGGCCGGACTGCGCGGCAGCGGCTGGGGTCAGAGGGCGGTGAGGATGTCGTCGACGCGCTGCTTGGCGTCGCCGAAGAGCATCTGCGAGTTCTCGCGGAAGAACAGCGGGTTCTGCACGCCGGCGTACCCCGTCGCCATCGACCGCTTGAAGACGATGACGTCGTGGGCGTTCCACACCTTGAGGACCGGCATCCCGGCGATCGGCGAGGTGGGGTCCTCGGCGGCCGAAGGGTTGACGGTGTCGTTCGCGCCGATGACGAGCACGACATCGGTCGAGGGGAAGTCGTCGTTGACCTCGTCCATCTCGAGCACGATGTCGTAGGGCACCTTGGCCTCGGCGAGCAGCACGTTCATGTGGCCGGGCAGGCGTCCCGCCACGGGGTGGATGCCGAAGCGCACGTCGACGCCCCGGTCGCGGAGCCGCTTCGTGAGCTCGGCGACGGGGTACTGCGCCTGCGCCACCGCCATGCCGTAGCCCGGCGTGATGATGACCGACCTCGCCTCGCGCAGCAGGTCCGCGGCCCCGTCAGCGGTGATCTCACGGTGCTCGCCGTAGTCCTTGTCGTCACCGACGACGACCTCCTGCCCGAACCCGCCGGCGATGACCGAGACGAACGAGCGGTTCATCGCCTTGCACATGATCCAGGAGAGGATCGCACCCGACGCGCCGACGAGGGCACCGGTCACGATGAGCAGGTCGTTGCCGAGCATGAAGCCCGCCGCAGCCGCCGCCCACCCGGAGTACGAGTTGAGCATCGACACGACGACCGGCATGTCGCCGCCGCCGATGGAGGCCACGAGGTGCCACCCGAACGCCAGCGCGATGAGCGTCATGAGCACGAGGGCGACGAGCGAGTGCGACTGGACGAACCAGACGAGCAGCAGCGCCGACACCACGAGGGCCGCGAGGTTGAGCCAGTGACGTGCGGGAAGCATGAGCGGCGTCGACGCGATCCGCGCCGAGAGCTTGAGGAACGCGACGATCGAGCCCGTCAGTGTCACCGCACCGATGAAGACACCGAGGAAGACCTCGATGGAGTGGATCGTGTCGGAGGCCTCCCCGACGGTGAGCTGGCTGTTGAAGCCGACGAGCACGGCCGCGAGCCCGACGAAGCTGTGCAGCATCGCGACGAGCTCGGGCATCTGGGTCATCTCGACCTTGCGTGCCCGCCACAGTCCGATCGCCGCGCCGATGCCCATGGCCAGGGCGATGAGCAGCAGTGTCACGAGGGCGTGCTCGGACCGAGAGAGGGTCAGCCAGATGGTCGCGCCGAGCGCGATGACCATGCCGGTGACGCCGAAGGCGTTGCCCTCCTTGGCGCTCTCGTGCTTGGACAGGCCCGCGAGCGAGAGGACGAAGAAGACGGCAGAGACGATGTATGCCGCAGAGACCACGTTCGATGTCATCGTCGCCTCAGTCCTTCCGGAACATCTCGAGCATGCGGCCGGTCACTGCGAAGCCTCCGAAGATGTTGATGCTGGCGACGAGGATCGCGAGGAACGCCAGCGTCTTGACGACGAGGTCGTCGGAGTCGATCTGCAGCAGCCCCCCGACGACGATGATCCCGCTGATGGCGTTGGTCTCTGCCATGAGCGGCGTGTGAAGGGCGTGCGAGACGTTGGAGATCACGTAGAACCCGACGATGACCGCGAGCGCGAAGACGGTGAAGTGACCCAGGAATACCGCGGGCGACGCCGACGCGACGAGCGCGAAGACCAGTGCGCCGATCGCCATCCAGAGGTACTTCAGGCGCGGGTCCCGCGGCTTCTTCGGCTCTGGGGCGGCCACGGCACTCGACGAGCCGCCTTGCTCGGGGGCACCCGCGGCGGGCGCCGCCGACACCTGCACCGGCGGTGGGGGCCAGAGCACCTCGCCGTCGCGCACGACCGTCATCCCGCGCTGCACCGGGTCGTCGAGGTCGAGGTCGAAGTGACCGTCCTTCTCGGGCGTGACGAGCTTGAGGAGGTTGACGAGGTTGGTCCCGAAGAGCTGCGAGGCCTGGGTGGGCAGCCGCGCGGGCAGGTCGGTGTAGCCGAGGATCGTCACTCCGTTGGGGGTGACGACCTTGCGGTCCGCGACGGAGCCGGCGACGTTGCCACCGTTGGCTGCTGCCATGTCCACGACGACCGACCCCGGCTTCATCGAGGCAACCATCGTCTCGTCGAGGAGGCGCGGGGCGGGTCGGCCGGGGATGAGCGCCGTGGTGATGACGATGTCGACGTCCGCGGCCTGGGCGGCATACAGCTCCGCGGCCTTGCGGTTGAAGTCCTCCCCCGTCTCCTTCGCGTAGCCGTCGGCGGAGGGGCCGGTGTCCTCGACGTCGATCCGGAGGAACTCGGCACCCATGGACTCGACCTGCTCGGCGACCTCGCTGCGCGCGTCGAAGGCTCGCACGACCGCACCGAGCGAACCCGCGGTCCCGATCGCCGAGAGCCCGGCGACGCCCGCGCCGACGACGAGGACCTTGGCCGGAGGCACCTTGCCGGCAGCCGTCACCTGACCGGTGAAGACCGAGCCGAACTCGTGCGCCGCCTCGATCACCGCGCGGTAGCCGCCGATGTTGGCCATCGAGGACAGCACGTCGAGCGACTGCGCCCGCGAGATGCGTGGCACGGCGTCCATCGCGAGCGCCGTCACGCCGCGCTCCGCGAGCGCGGCGACGAGCTCGGGGCGAAGGGCCGGCGAGAGCAGGCTGACGATCGTCTGGCCCTCCCGCAGGTGCGGGATCTCGGCGTCCGAGGGCGCGTTGATCTTGAGGATGATGTCGGTGTTCCAGACGTCGTCCCCGACGATGTCGGCGCCGGCCGCGACATAGGCCGCGTCCTCGAAGCTCGAGAGGTGACCCGCGCCGGACTGGATGAACACGGCATACCCCAGGTCGATCAGCTGCTCGACGGTCCTGGGCGTCGCCGCGACCCTGGTCTCACCCGCCAACGACTCCAACGGCACACCGATGCGCATGACACGACCTCCTGGTCCGGGACAGACATACGACCGCGAACCTACTAGTCGAGCCCGTCGAAGGCGCGCTGATGTGACTGCGACTACGGGCTCGTCGTCTCCGGCGGTCGCCAAGTCCCCCTCGTCAGCGGCCCGCCCACTACGGTCGTGGGCATGGACGACTCGGTGTTGTGGCTGGTCGGAGCGGTTGCCCTCGTTGTCGTCGTCGCCGCGCTGGTGTGGGTCCTGCGACACCGTGAGGACGCGGCCCTGCCCGAGCACCACGGCTACGACGCGCCGGAGGTCGACGCGAGCGACCGCGGCGGCCGCGGCAACGTCACCTTCGGCGCCGACGACACCGCTGAGCCCACCGCCACGGTCGACCAGACGGTCCCGC
This sequence comes from Knoellia locipacati, assembly GCF_044791685.1. Classification (GTDB taxonomy): domain Bacteria; phylum Actinomycetota; class Actinomycetes; order Actinomycetales; family Dermatophilaceae; genus Knoellia; species Knoellia locipacati_A. Next base: position 2,078,086 of record NZ_CP087730.1, on the reverse strand, counting down.
TGAGCCGCCTCGGCGGCGCCGGATGGCGTGACGGTGGAGCGGCGCCGGAGGGCAGGACGACCGACGCGTATGCCGGCTCCTCTCCCACCCGGGGTGAGGACCCGTCCGCGGAGGGCTCCGACGTCCCCCTCGACCACCACGTCTCGATCGACCAGTCCGATCCCAACCCGGCAGTCGACGAGGAGCTCGACCGTCGTCGCGGTGGCCACTGGTGAGCGACGGCCGGACGCACTGACGCCTCGCGGCACCGACGCCTCGCGGCACCGACGCGGAGCCCGGGACGTGACGACGCCCCGCCGGTCGAGACCGGCGGGGCGTCCGCGTGTGCGGTTCAGCCCTCCGAGGGGCTGAAGCCGGCGCGGCGCGCGGCGTCCTCGTCGTAGAACCAGACGTCCGGCTCCGCCGAGTCGTAGCCCTCCGCACCGGGGGCCCGGTAGGTCATCGTGTCGCGGTAGGCCTGCACCGGGTGGTCCACCGGCTGGGCCCGGTCCTCGAACGGCGCTGCCGAGCCGACGCCGTAGCCGCCGTCGCGGATCTCCTCGACCTCGGAGATCCGGCGCGACCACGCGCCCGAGTCACCGTCGGAGTCACCATCGGAGTCACCGTCGGAGTCCTGGTCGGAGTCCTCGCCGGTGTCGGAGCGGGTCTCGCTGTCCGCGTACGCATCGTCGCCCCCGTCGGCACCGCGGTCGCCGTCGGTGACGAACTCGTCGGTGGCAGACCCGTTGCTGCTGGAGTCGTCGGCGGCAGACCCGTTGCTGCTGGACTCGTCAGTGGTGGACCCGTCGCCGTCCGAGCCGTCGTCGACCGGGTTGATCCGGTCGGTGCCGTCGGGCCAGTGCGACGCGTCGCCACCGTCCGACGAGCCGTCGTCCGAGCCGTCGTCGTCCGAGCTGCCATCGTCCGACGTGCCGTCGTTCGGCCTGTCGGCCGGCGTGGTGTCGCTGTCGGACGTGGCATCCCTGTCCGTGTCGTCGGTGTCGGCGGTGGCGCGGGAGTCGTCCGCTTCGGTCGTCGAGTTCGTGCGGTCCGTCTTCTGCACGTCGTGGTCGGTCGTGTCGGAGTCCCTGTCCGCGTCGGACGTCGCACCTGCAGTGGCACCAGCAGCGCCAGCAGCTCCTGCACCAGCTGCCGCAGTCGTGCCCCAGTCGCGGGAGTCGTCGGTGTCGCGGCCGGCCTCGGCGTCCGAAGCAGAGGTGGCGTCGGAGTCCGAGCCGCGTTCCACGTCGGTGGCGGAGTCGACGTCCGTCGCACGGTCGGCGTCGGTCGTGTCGGACTCCCGCGTCGCGTCGGCGTCGGTCGCCGACACGTCGGTCGAGTCCTCCCACGTCTCCTCGGTGGTCGGCTCGTCCGCGAGAACATTCTCGCGGGAAGTGTCCACATCACGGGCGGTGGCGTCGTCGTCCTCGAGGTCGTCGCGCGACCCGTCGTAGCCGCGGTCCGCCGAGTCGGGCGAAACCCCCGACGTCTGCTCGTCAGCCGGCAGCGGCTCCGTGGACGCGTAGTCCTCGACGTCGTTGATGATCGTCATCTCGCCGTCGCGGTCCGAGGTGTCGGCCCCAGCGTCGGCGCTGCCGTCGGCACCGGTGTCAGCCCCGGTGTCGGCGTGAGTGTCGGCGCCCGCGTCGGCGCGGGTTTCAGCACCGGCGTCAGCCCCCGCATCGGCGTGAGCGTCGGCACCTGCGTCCGCTCCGATGTCTGCTCCGCCATCGGCGTGGGTGTTGGCGCCCGCATCGGCTCCTGAGTCGTCACGGTCGGTGGCTCCGGCGGCCCCGGCGGCTCCCGCGGCTCCCGCGGCTCCGGCGGCTCCGGCGGCTCCGGCGGCTCCGGCGGCTCCGGCGGCAACGGTGTCATCGGACCAGCGGTTGCGGCCGTCGGAGTCGTCGCTCACCGACGCGTTCGAGGTGTCACGGTCGGTGGCGTCCCCGTCGAAGGAGTCGCCGTCGGCGAGGTGCTCGTCGGACGGTGCACCGGTCCGCGATTCGTCATTCGAGAGCTGTTCAGCCGCAGCCGCACCGAAGAGTTCGTCGTCGGACACCGTCGTCTCGAAGACCTCGTCGTCGCGGGCGTCCTCCGCGGAGGTCGACCCGGCCTCGTGGCGACCCTCGACCGGCGCCCACTCGCGCGTGGCCGGCTCGTCCGCCGGCGTGGTGTCCCCCGGCTCACGGGACCCTGCGGGGGCTGGCTCGTTGTCGGCGTAGTCGACCCCGGACGCGAGGCGCGCGGAGGCGTCGTCGGGCTCGTTGCCCCGGGTCGCGGCATACGCACCGCCGACGGCTGCGGCCCCGGCACCGGCAGCTGCGGCACCCGTGCCCCAACCACGGTCTCGGTCACGGTCGGCGTCACGGTCGGCGTCACGGTCAGCGTCAGCGACGTCGCGATCGGACGTGGAGTCGTCCGCGGCGGCCACGGGCGTGTGGACGCGGGTCTCGTCGACCGGCCGGACGTCGTCGTCGAGGTCCTCGGGGAGCGGACGCGGGTCGTCGTCGGCGATCTCGACGTCGGGGTCGAGCTCGTCGGCCCGACGCAGCTCGGCGTCGCGCTCCAGGCGCCCACGCTCGAGGTCGGCCTGGTGGCGACGGGCCTCGTCCTCGACCCGCTGCGCCTCGCGAGCGCTCTCCTCGGCCTGGCGGGCCCGCTCCTCCGCCTCCCGGCGCGCGAGGTCGGCGCGCTCGGTCGACTGCTGGGCGAAGGTCTCCTGGCCACGGAGCGCGGCGTCGCGCTCCCCGGCTCCGGCCCTGATGCGGGCGGCCTCGGCGCGCTGCTCGTCGAGCTGGCGCTGCTTGCCCCGGGAGATGAACCACCACGCGAGGAAGAGGAGGGCAAGAACCACAAGGGCGCCGATGAGGTACTTCACGGTGACTGCTCCTGACGTCGTCGTCGAGTGCGGCGGCACCCGCTTCGCGCCCCAAACTACCGCCGGACCTGCACAGATGGGGTCAGGGTCCTGCGTGGGCTCAGCCGCGCCGCTCCAGTCCCAGCTCGTCCACCGAGATCTCACGCATCTCGACCTTGCGGACCTTGCCCGTCACCGTCATCGGGAACTCGTCGACGATGCGCACGTAGCGCGGAATCTTGTAGTGGGCCAGCTTGCCCGTGGCGAACTCGCGCAGCGTCTCGGCGGTCAAGGGCTCGGTCCCCTCGCGCATCCGGATCCATGCCGCGAGCTCCTCGCCGTACTTGGTGTCCGGGACGCCGATGACCTGGGCGTCGACGACGTCGGGGTGGGTGTAGAGGAACTCCTCGATCTCGCGCGGGTAGATGTTCTCGCCCCCGCGGATGACCATGTCCTTGATCCGGCCGGTGATCTGGAGATAGCCGGCGTCGTCCATGACGGCGAGGTCCCCGGTGCGCATCCAGCCGTCGACGATGGCCTCGCCGGTCTTCTCGTCCTGGCCCCAGTAGCCGAGCATCACCGAGTAGCCCTTGGTCCAGAGCTCCCCCGCCTCACCCCTCGGCACCGTCTCGAGCGTCACCGGGTCGACGACCTTGACCTCGAGGTGCGGGGCGACCTGCCCGACGGTGCCGACCTTGCGGTCGAAGTCGTCGTCGGTGCGGGTCTGCGTGGACACCGGTGAGGTCTCCGTCATGCCGTAGCAGATCGTCATCTCGTCGATCCCGGCTGCGATGAGCTTCTTCATGAGCTCGGCGGGGCACGGCGAGCCGGCCATGATGCCCGTGCGCACCGAGCTGAGGTCGTAGTCCCCGAACGTCGGCAGCGCCCACTCGGCAATGAACATCGTGGGCACGCCGTAGAGGCTGGTGCACCGCTCCTCGGCGGTCGCCGCGAGCGTGAGGGCGGGGTCGAAACCGGGCGCCGGGATGACCATGCAGGCACCGTGTGTGGTCGCCGCGAGGTTGCCCATGACCATGCCGAAGCAGTGGTAGAAGGGCACCGGGATGCAGATCCGGTCCTCTTCGGTGTAGCGGCAGACCTCGCCGACGAGGTAGCCGTTGTTGAGGATGTTGTGGTGGCTGAGAGTGGCGCCCTTGGGGAACCCGGTCGTGCCCGACGTGTACTGGATGTTGATCGGGTCGCGCGGGTCGAGCTCGGCGCCCACCATCTGAAGACGCTCGTCGCTCACCAGCTCCGCCCCTGCGACGAGGTCGGCCCAGGTGTCCTCGCCCAGAACCCAGACCTGCTCGAGGTCGGGGCACTCGCCGCGAACCTCCTCGATCATCGCGACGTAGTCCGAGTTCTTGAACGAGCGAGCCGTGAACAGCCCTCTTATGCCGGCCTGCCCGAGCACGTAGCCCAGCTCGTGCGAGCGGTATGCCGGGTTGATGTTGACGAGGATGACGCCCACCTTCGCGGTGGCGTACTGGACGACGGTCCACTCCGCGCAGTTCGGCGCCCAGATGCCGACCCGGTCACCCTTCTCGAAGCCGGCCGCGAGCAGCCCCTTGGCGAGCCGGTCGACCTCGGCGCCGAAGACGGCATACGTCCACCGCAGTCCCTGGGCGCGGTCGACCAGCGCCTCACGATCCCCGTGACGGGCGATGGTCGCGTCGAGGTTGGCTCCGATGGTCTGCTCGAGCAGCGGCGGCTCGAGCGGGCCGACGGCGTGGGACAGGTTCAGGTCGGCGACGCTCGTCATGGAATCCCCTTCTCGCCAGCGTGGATGCCCGAACCTACTCCTCACCGCCTCGGCGTGGGTATGGTCGCGAGCATGGACGCGAGCGAGGGTGACGCCATCCCAGAAGGTGCAGTGGTCGTCGGGATCGGGAACAGCGACCGCGACGAGGAGTGCCTGACGTGGGCCGGGAGCTCGGCGCAGCGGTCCGGCAGCCCGTTGCACATCGTGCACGCCCACGACCTCGGCGCAGAGCTCTCGGCGATCGACCCGGTGGCGGGCAACCCGATCTCGCTCGGGCCCGACGGTGACATCGGCAACGCCAGCCTGCTCGACGACACCCTCGCCAGCGCCCGAGAGCGCTGGCCGGACCTGGCGATCACGGGGAGCCTCCCGTTCTCACGCCCCGAGGAGGCGCTCATCGAGGCCTCCCGCACGGCCCGGCTCGTCGTCGTGGGCGCCGCCCGCCCGAGCGCGCTCCAGCGCTTCGGCCTGGGCCGCTCCTCGCTCGCCGCCGCCATGCACTCGAAGTGTCCCGTCGTCATCGTTCCCCAGGGGGCCCGGGTCGAGTCCGAGGGTCCGGTCGTCGTTGGCATCGACGGCTCCAACCACAGCGTCGCGGCCGCCGAGCGCGCCTTCTGGATCGCCGAGCTGCGCAGGACGCCGCTCGTCGCCATTACGACGTGGAACGTCGAGGTCGTCGACGGCCTCGTCGTCACGACCCCGGGCACCCAGGCCTGGCAGGACGTCGAGGCGAAGTACCGCGCCGTCGCAGACCGTGTCGTGGACCCCCTGCGCGCCCAGCACCCCGACGTCGACTGCACCGTCGAGATCGTCCACGGCGGTGCCGCCAAGGTTCTCTCCGACCGGTCGGCCGAGGCCGGGATCCTCGTCATGGGAACCCGTGGTCGCGGCGGGTTCGCGGGGATGCTCCTCGGTTCGCAGAGCCACAAGGTCCTCGAGACGGCCGCGTCGCCGGTCATGCTCGTGCGCGCCGAGCAGACGGACTGACCGATCAGCACTCACAGCGGCTCGTCACGGCCGAGGCGCCGCGACCGTTTCCACGGGCACATCGCGGGCGTCGGCTCGACCTCGGGCACCCGCGTCGTGGTCGGTCGGTGGCACACGACTCCCCTGGGCTCGTTCGCCGACGTCATGGTCGAGACCGGCGCCGGTCACCGCGTGCTGCTCGCACCCACCGAGGACGTCGCCGACTACGTCACGTCGACCTACGCGTTCGACGAGGTGCGCGTCGAACCGGTCTCGTGCCGCGTCGACGGCTCCTCGTGGGAGGTCCGCTCGCCGTCCCTGTCTCTCGACCTCGAGGTCGGATCCCGTATGCCGTTGGGCTGGCTCCTGCGCGCCGTGCCCCGCCCGCTCGGCGCCAGCCCGGTGTGGGCCCGTCTCGTGGACCCGGTCGCCCGGGTGCTCGTCCCCGGTGTGCGCACGGTCGGAACGGCCCTCGAGGGACGCCGGGAGTTCTACGGTGCGACCGACCTCCGGCGGGTGACCTCGATGGCCGGGCGGTTCGACGGGGCCGCGCTCGGCGGCCTCACCGACATCGACCCGCCCTGCCGGTTCGGGTTCTCCTCCACGCCACGGACGCCGTCGGTGACGACGGTGGTGACGACAGTCGTGACGTCGGCCGCACGCGGTGCAACGGTCACCCGCCGGAGCGTGGGCCGAGCCGGGGGCAGCGAGGCGAGCGGACAGCATACCCCGTAGCGACCTCCCGCACCGATGATCGGGACGCGGTTTCGGAGCCGCCTGACGCGGGGGCGGCGACGCGCAAGAATCGGGCATGGTCACCTTCGTGGGCGTGTTCGCCCACCCCGACGACGAGGCGTACGGCATCGCGGGCTCGGTCGGCCTGCACGCCGACGACCCGGACTTCCGCTTCGTCCTCGTGCACGCGACCGACGGCGCCGCCGGCGACATCCGCCCGGGCTTCCCGGCGACGCGCGAGACCCTCGGGGCGATCCGGCGCGCCGAGGACGAGGCGGGGTGGCGAGCCGCGGGGCGCGTGCCCGACCGCCACGAGTGGCTCGGGCACCCCGACGGCAAGGTGGCCGACGTGCCGTTCACCGACCTCGTCGACGGGATCTGGTCGGTGCTCGAAGCGGAGCGGCCTTCGGTGGTGTGCACCTTCGGCCCGGACGGGATCTTCGGCCACCCCGACCACGTCGCAGTGGGCGCGGCCACCGATGCCGCCTTCGCGCGCGGGGTCGCGGACGGGGGGCCGGGGTTCCGGCGCCTCGTCCACGGCGTCATCCCCCAGTCGGTGTTCGAGCGGTGGAACGCCCAGCGGGCCGCTCTCGGGCTGTGGGTCTTCGATCCCACGGTGATCTACCACATGAGGGGCGTGCCGGACGAGACCATCGACATCGAGGTCGACACCCGGCCCGTCACCGACCGGACGATCGCGGGGCTGCTCGAGCACCGCAGCCAGCACCACGTCATCTTCGACACCCCTCTGGACCTCGACCGCCTCCGGCGGGTCGTCACCCGCGAGTGGCACACCATCGCCTGGCCGCCGCAGGAGCGCGGGCGACCCCGCCTCACCGATCTCTTCGCGGGGCTCGACGACGAAACGGGCGAGCGGACGGCATACGGCTCCTGACAGGATGCGTCCATGCGCCCGATCGTCCAGAGCAAGAAGCTGCAGCACGTCCGCTACGACGTGAGGGGACCGATCCTTGTCGAGGCCCAGCGGCTCGAGGGCGAGGGCCACAAGATCCTCAAGCTCAACATCGGCAACACCGCGCCGTTCGGGTTCGAGGCGCCCGAGGCGATCGTCGCCGACATGATCCACAACCTGCCGGACGCGCAGGGCTACAGCGACTCGCGCGGGATCTACTCGGCGCGCACCGCCGTCGCGCAGTACTACCAGTCGCGCGGGCTCACCGAGACGACCGTCGATGACGTCTACATCGGCAACGGCGTTTCCGAGCTCATCTCGATGGTGCTCCAGGCGTTCGTCGACGACGGCAACGAGATCCTCATCCCCGCGCCCGACTACCCGCTGTGGACCGGCGCGGTGGCGCTGTCCGGTGGGACGCCGGTGCACTACCGCTGCGACGAGGAGAACGGGTGGAACCCCGACCTCGACGACATCGAGTCCAAGATCACCGAGAACACCCACGCGCTCGTCGTCATCAACCCCAACAACCCCACCGGCGCGGTCTACTCGGAGGAGATCGTCCGCGGTCTCGTCGACATCGCCCGCCGGCACCACCTCGTCCTCATGGCCGACGAGATCTACGAGAAGATCCTCTACGCCGACGACGCCATCACGCCGGTGCACCACCACGTCGCGACGTTCGCCGAGGACGACGTCCTCTGCCTCACGTTCAGCGGGCTGTCGAAGGCCTACCGCGTGTGCGGCTACCGCGCCGGCTGGGTCATGGTGTCGGGGCCGAAGCACATGGCCGAGGACTTCCTCGAGGGCCTGACCCTGCTCGCCAACATGCGCATGTGCGCCAACGTGCCCGCGCAGCACGCGATCCAGACAGCGCTCGGTGGCTACCAGTCGATCAACGAGCTCATCGTGCCGGGCGGGCGCTTCTACGAGCAGATCAAGCTCGCCAACCGGCTCCTCAACGAGATCCCCGGAGTGACGTCGGTCGAGCCGCACGGTGCGCTCTACTGCTTCCCGCGGCTGGACCCGGAGATGTACGCGATCGAGGACGACCAGCAGTTCGTCATCGACCTGCTGCGCGCCAAGAAGATCCTCGTGACGCACGGGACCGGCTTCAACTGGTTCGAGCCGGACCACTTCCGCCTCGTGACCCTGCCCGACACCGAGGTGCTCACCGAGGCGATCGGGCGCATCGGGGAGTACCTCGAGACGATCCGCCGCTGACGTGAGCAGCCCTGCGACGCGGCCGGATCCCGCGCTCCTTGTCGGGATCGCCGGCGGTGGCGTCGTGGGCTCGCTCGGGCGGTATGCCGTCGGGCTGGTCCTGCCGCACCCCGTCGGCTCCTTCCCGTGGTCGACCATCGTCGTCAACCTCACAGGAGCGGTGGCGATGGGACTGCTGGTGGCGTTCCTCCTGGGCCGACCCGGGTCGCACCGCTTGGCCCGCCCCGTCGTCGGCGTGGGCCTGCTCGGCGGCTGGACGACGTTCTCGGCGTTCGCGATCGACGTCGTCACGCTTCTGGAGACGGGCCACGGAGGTGAGGCCGCGGCATACGTGCTGGCGTCGTTCCTCGGAGGGGTCCTCGCGGTGACGCTCGGATCGACCGTGGGACAGCGCCTCTGGAGGATCCCGGCATGACGGCGCTGCTCGTCGCACTGGGCGCGGCCGTGGGCGCACCCCTGCGCTACGCCGTCAACCACTGGATGCGCGAGCGCTGGGGCGCGACCCCGACCGCAGGCACCCTCGCCGTCAACGTCATCGGGTCGCTGGTTCTGGGGGTGGTCGTGGGTGCAGGCGTCGACGGTTCCCGGCTGGCGCTCGTCGGCACCGGCTTCTGCGGGTCGCTGACGACGTTCTCGACACTCGCGCTGGAGCTGCAGGACGCGTTCGGTGACGAGCGTCCGCGCGATGCCGTCGTCAACGTTCTGCTGCACCTGCTGCTCGGCGTCGGCGCCGCGTGGCTGGGCTGGGCGCTCACGTCCTGACCTCGCCGCCCCAGGTCGAGGGCCCACGGTCGAGATCGGGCAGACGGCACGATCTCGGGCCCCGAGCCTGCAATCTCCCCGATCTCGAGGAGCGCCGGGACGCGGCCCCGGACCGCTCAGGTGGGGCGCGGGACCTGCTCGGCGAGGGCCGGCGGCGCCTGGATGCAGTAGGAGTCGGTGAGCAGCTCGGCGACCTCGTCCCAGTCGGTGTCGTCGTCGAGGAGGAGCCCGACGACGTTGCTGCCCCAGCTCGCCTTGAAGTAGGGCTCGCCCATGTGCTGGAACGCCATGACCTCGTCGGGCTCGGCGCGGAAGGTGATCCGGAAGCCCTGGTCCTCGCCGCCGAAGACGTGGGCGATGGTGGCGGAGCGGACCCGCCAGGCCATGCCGACCCACGCATCGTGCTCGCGGACCTCCGGGAACGCGGCGACGATCGCGGAGAGCCGCTCGACCCACTCGACGGGCACCGGCGGTCGCTCGACGGATGCCATGACCCGGAAGCCTAGGACCCGGCTCCGACAGACACCCGACCTCCGAAGCGTCAGCCCGGCTCCCCCCACGTCGCCCGCGCGCCCGCGTCACCGGTGAGGAACACCCAGACCAGGGTCGCGAGGGCAGCCACCACGACGAGGACGGGCACGGCTCGTTCGACCCACTCCTGCGCGCGCTCCTTCGCACCTCGACCGCTGGCCAGGCCCGAGGCCCCTCCGAGCATCCCGACGCCGACCGCGGTCACGACGAGGAACAGCGTCGCCACGAGCGACAGCGTCTCGCCGAGCTCCTGGTGCTCGAGGATCGCGTCCCGCACCGGGTTGTCGGCGGGCAGTGCCGCGAAGCGCGAGTCGAAGAAGGCGGCGCCGCTGACCCGCGCCACCCACACTGTGACGGTCGCGACCACCGCCAGCGCGAGAGCCGGCCACCGCGTGAGGTAGCGCCACCGCGGCACCGTGGCGAAGAGGATCGCGGCGAGGGCGGCCAGGGGCGTGAGCACGACCGCACCGTGGACGACGAGGACGTGGGCGGGGAGACCGTTGACCTCCATGTCGAGCTCCTGCCTCTCGGAGAACCGCGGTGCGCCAGTTCTACTCGCGTGGCGGGTCGAAAACCAGAGGCGCCGGTGACCGCGGCATATGCTTCGCGAATGCCCAAGCGTCGCCCGACCCGACCGATGCCGGACGTCTTCGAGACGTTCGCGCACCGGGTCGACGAGGAGGAGCACGCCCAGCAGCCGCTGGAGGCCGTCCAGGTCGCCAAGGGCGCCGGGCTGTCGCTGGGCTTCATGGTGCTCACCGCGCTCGCCTTCGTCCTCGGCTTCTGGACGGGCACGCAGAACGAGCCCGACCTCGCCTACACCCACCTCGTGTGGGAGGGGATCATCAAGGTCGGGTTCGCCGTGCTCTGCGGACTGCTTGCGGCGGCGGTCGTGCTCGCCCTGGCGACGCTGGCGATCGGCGTGCCCTGGGTGCAGCGCCAGCGCGAGCGCCGCCGAGGCTGACGCTCGCCTCCGGCCTCAGGTCACTTGAGCTGGCTCGAGCTCATCCCGAGCAGACGCCGCGCGACGACGAGCAGCTGGATCTGCTGGGTGCCCTCGAAGATGTCGAGGATCTTGGAGTCCCGGGCCCACTTCTCGAGGAGCTCGCGCTCGGCGTAGCCCGTCGCGCCGGCCAGCTCGACGCAGGCCAGCGACACGTTGACGCAGGTGCGTCCGGCCTTCGCCTTGGCCATCGAGGCCTCCATCGAGTTCGGCTTGCCGTTGTCGGCCATCCACGCGGCACGCATCGTGAGGAGGTGCGCGGCCTCATAGTCCGCCTCCATCTGGAGCAGGCGCGCGGCGGCATACGACTGCGTGTATGCCGGCCGGTCCCAGTCGACGCTCACGCCCGCCTTCGCGAGCAGCTCGGTCGTGAGGTCGAGGCTCGCCCGGGTCAGGCCGAGCGCCATCGCGGCGACGAGCGGTCGCGTGTTGTCGAACGTCTGCATCGCACCACCGAAGCCCCCCTCGATCCGGATCTCGGGGTCGCCGAGGAGGTCCTCGGCCGGGACCCGGCAGTCGTCGAGGTGGAAGGCCGCGGTGTCCGAGGCCCGGATGCCGAGCTTGTGCTCGAGCCGGACGAGCTTGAGCCCGGGGTTGTCGCGGCGCACCACGAACGACTTGATGGCCTGCTTGCCCAGGCTCCTGTCGAGGGTCGCCCAGACGACGACGAGCTCGGCCCGCTCCCCGGCGGTGACGTAGATCTTCTCGCCGTTGAGGACGTACTCGTCGCCGTCCCTGACCGCGGTGGTGCGGATCGCGCCCGAGTCCGAGCCCGTCTCGGGCTCGGTGATCGCCATCGCGGCCCAGTGGCCGGCGTAGCGCGCCTTCTGCTCCTCGTTGGCCACCGCCGCGATGGCGGCGTTGCCCAGGCCCTGGCGCGGGATCGAGAGCGTGAGGCCGACGTCGCCGCGGCAGGTCTCGAGGATCGACAGCGCCGACGACATGTTGGAGCCGTTGCGCACCTTGCCGGTGGCGGGCAGCCGGCGGCCGGAGCCGACCGCGGCGACCTCGCCCTCACCCTCGCCCTCGGCGGCGCGGGTCGAGCTCGATGCACCCGCGCCCTGCCCGGCGCCCGAGCTGCTCATGCCGTCGATGACGGCCGAGACGAGGTCGAGCTCGCGGGGGTACTCGTGCTCGGCGAGGTCGTACTTGCGCGAGATGGGGCGGAAGACCTCCTCGGCCATGCCACGGGCCTGCTCGACGAGCGGTCGGAACTTGCGGGGAACCTCGAGATCGATCACAACACTGCCCCTTGCTCTGAGTTCATTCTGGGTATGCCGTTTCAGACGAGCAGGGTGCCCTCGAGGACACCCGCTCCACGGAGGTCGCGGTACCACCGCTCGTTGTCGAAGTCCTTGACGAAGCCGTGCCCGCCGAGGAGCTGCACCGCGTGCGAGCCGATCTGGGCGGCATACGTCGCGGTGATGGCTCGCACCTCGGCCACGACCTGACCGGCGTCCTTGTCGGCGTCGAGCCTCGCCGCGGCCCTGAGGACGGCGAGCCGGAGTCCGTCGAGCTCGATGGCGATGTCGGCGATCATGAACGCGACGGCCTGACGCTGGCCGATCGGCTCGCCGAAGGCCTTGCGCCCCTTGGCGTAGCCGATGACCTGGTCCAGGACGGCCTGGCCCGTGCCCACCGCGGCGGCGGCCCAGGCGAGGCGGCCGCGGCGCACGGCGTCGCGGTGGTCGTCGGCGCTGCCGAGGAGGTTGGCGCGGGGGACGGTGACGTCGGTGAGGACGACGCGGCCGGTGTGGGCGGCCCGCACTCCCATCGCCGGGTCGTCCTCGACGGTGACTCCTTCGGTGGCGGCCTCGACGACGACGAGCCGGGCCTCGCCCTCGAGCATCGCCGAGACGACGAGCAGCTCGGCCGTGGCAGCGTTCGCGACGATCGCCTTGGTTCCGTTGAGGACGAGCGAGTCCCCCTGTGCCACAGCGGTGGTCGTCAGCGCGAACGGGTCGAACAACGGCTGCGGCTCCTGCAGCGCGAGGGCTGCGGCCGCCACGGGCTCGTCACCGGTGAAGTGCGGCAGGTAGGTCGCCTGCTGGTCGGCGTCGCCGTAGAGCGCGAGGGCGGTCGCCACGGCAGCCGTGCCCATCTGCGACACGGCGATGCCCATGTCACCGCGGGCGAGCTGCTCGAGGACGAGGACGCCGGCGACGGCCGAGCGCTCCTCGGCGATGCCGCCGAGCTCCTCGGGGACGCCGAGCAGGCCGAGCCCCATCTCCTGCATCGCCTCACGCACGTCGTCGGGCACGGCACGGTCGGCGTCGCCGCGTGAGCCGGCGGGACGGATCACCTCGTCGGCGAGCTCACGCGCGGCCTGCTGGAGCATCTGCTGGTCCTCGGTCGGCGTGAGGTCGAAGACCCCACGCCGGGGCGCGGCCGCGGGACGTGCCGCCGAGCCCGCGCCCTTGGCCTGCTTGAAGGCCCGGCCGACGGCGACCTGGGCCTTGAAGCCCGAGTGCGCGCTGCGGCTGAGGATCCGCTCGACCCGGCCGCGGACCTTGGGGTCGGCCATGACGGGCAGGCCGCCGGCCTTGGAGATGAGGCGCAGGCCGAGGCGCTGGCCCCGGTCGGCGAGGGTGGACGACGTCGTCGCCATGGTGGCTTCCCTTCGAGGAAGTGGTCAGGATGCGGCTCGCCCGGTGGCGGCAAAGTATCCGGTACTCCGAGTGCCTGATACCGAGGGTACCGCACACTTGTCACGGAGTAACCAGATGCGCCCAACTCGTCGACCGCACGCACTTTTCGACCAATTGGTCACGAACTGTCGCGACACTTCTCGACCAATTGGTTACGAACTGTCGCGACACGTCGTGACCGGCTGGTCGGAAGGTGTCAGGGTCGGTCGGCGGTGGCTCCTCGGCCGACGGCGATCTCGACACCGAGGTCCCAGCCGGGGACGAGCGGCAGGGTGTCGCCGCTCCAGAAGCGGCCGGGGTCGTACCAGTTCATCGGCGCGTCGGGCGTGAGCAGCCCCATCTCCTCGTAGGTGAGCGCGACGACCTCGGCGCAGTAGGCAACCTCCGGGCGGATCGCCTTGAGGTCGAGGTCGCGCGCCGACACGTGCCCGTCCCGCCCGGTGAGCCAGCGCCACGCCAGCCGGCCCGTCGACGGGAACGAGACACCGTCGAGGCGGGCGACGCAGCGGAGCACCGCGTCCTCGTGCTCCTCCCCCACCTCGGGGGTCAGCTGTCGCAGCCAGGCGCGCTGCTCGTACTTCTCCTGCCACCGCGTGACCGCCGCGCGCAGGTCGTGCAGCTGGACCCCGCGGTGGAAGTCACCGGTCCACATGTCCTGCAACGACTTGCCCAGCTCGGCGTGCCACATGAGCGGCGGGAGGTCGTCGAGGACGACGGCCATGCCGACGTGGTTGACCGGGGCGTTCGTCGCCGCCTGGATCGCCCGGTCCGCGACCGAGCGACCGCGGAAGATCCAGACGTCGCCGGTGCGGGTGAGCTCGACGGCCTCGTCGAGGGACAGCTGCTCGGAGGACCCGGCGGAAGCGCTCATGCCCCCAGTCTCGCCCATGAGACGAGGCGGACCCCCCAGCCCCCGACTGATTGCCCCTTCCAGCGCCGTTCCGGGAACGCGGACGGACCACGGGAGCCGCTGGAAAGGGCAATCAGTCGCGTGGGGGCGGACGGCATACGCTGCGGTCATGCAGTCGAACTGGTGGAAGCTGCTCGGTCTCGCGGGAGTCGTGTCGGTCGTGGCGACGGGAGCGGTCATCGCGCGGGGTGAGCGACAGCGTCGGGCCTACACGCCCGACGAGGTGCGCGAGCGCTTGCACGAGCGGCACGCCCGCGCCCAGCAGAACGGGTCCTAGCGGCTCAGACCCAGAGGCTGGTGCAGCGGATGTAGCCGCCGCCCTTGGCGAGCTCGTCGACGTGCGGGGTGATGACCGACAGGCCGGCACTCTCGATGTCGGCGCGCAGCTGCGGGGCGCTGTCGCTCATGACGACCGTCGTCCCGGTCGAGACGAGGTTGCACGCGAACGACTCGCGCGCCTCGACCTCGGCGATCTCGATCGTGTCGACGACGTCGAGCCCGGCGAGCAGCGCGCGGCTCTCGGGGGTGAACGCCTCGGGGCAGTAGGCGATGAGCCCGCGACCGGTCGAGTCGGGCTCGCGCAGGACGGCGAGGGTGAGGTCGATGTCGTACCAGTAGCTGTCCGGCCACCCGCTCACGACGTTGGTGACGGGCTGCCCTGCCTCGTCGAGCTGCGGGAGGGTCTGGAGCTGGATGCGCTCGAGACCGAAGTGGTGGGCGGCATACTCCAGCGCGGCCTCGTCCGAGCGGTAGCCGGCGCCGCAGAAGACGAGGTCACCGCAGACGAGCGCGTCGCCCTGGCCGCTGAAGCGCCACGGCTTCGGCAGGTGGTCGATCTGGTAGCCGAGCTCGGTGAGCCGGTCCTTGGCCCAGGCCTCCTCGCTCTGGCGCGACGGAGGGAGGGTCGCCATGAGGGCCCGACCACCGCGCACGAGCGCCCAGTTGGCGGTGTAGACGCCGTCCTGGCTGGTCGGGGGCGCGTCGACCGAGATGATCTCGGCGCCGGCGGTGTGGAGGGCGTCGCGGATGCCCGCGTGCTCGACCTCGGCCTTGGCCGTGTCGACGGTCGCGCCGTCCTGGTAGTACGGGTTGAGCTTGTGGTCGTTGCCGAAGTAGTGGGCGGACGACATGAGCAGCGTCGAGTTCAACACCGTCGGACTCCCGTGCGGGGTTGGGGCGCGCCTCACGGAAACGGAGACTCGGGGGCACGCTACCGCCTGCGAGCGGTCAATCCGTCACGGGTGCGGCGATCTGGGCGGCCATGTGGCCGGCGCCGTAGCCGTTGTCGATGTTGACCACGGCGACGCCAGGGGCGCAGCTGTTGAGCATGGTGAGCAGCGGGGCGAGGCCCTCGAAGGCCGCGCCGTAGCCCACCGAGGTCGGCACCGCGATGACCGGCGCCGCCACGAGCCCGGCGACCACGCCGGGGAGCGCGCCGTCCATACCGGCGACGACGACGATCGCCCGCGCCGCGCGAAGCTGGTCGAGCCGCGACAGGATGCGGTGCAGTCCGGCGATGCCGACGTCGACGACGAGGTCGGCGTCGCGGCCGAGGTGGCGCGCCACGAGCAGGGCCTCACGGGCCACGGGCAGGTCGGAGGTCCCCGCAGCGAGCACGAGGACCCGACCGCCGGAGGCTTCCGGCGGGTCGGGCGGCCACGCCACGAGGCGAGCCGTCGCGTCGTGCACGGCGTCGGGGAGGGCCGCGAGGATCGCCTCGACGTGGGCCGGCTCGGCGCGGGTGAAGAGCGTGCGAGCCGCACGCTCCCCCACGGCGGCGGCGATGACGCCGACCTGCTCGGGGGTCTTGCCCTCGCAGTAGACGGCTTCGGGGTAGCCGCGGCGGGCAGAGCGGTCGAGGTCGAGCTCGGCGATCTCGCGCAGCGCCTCTCCCGGCTCCCACGGCACCTCAGTCACGGGCCGCGACCACGAGCGGGAGGGTGAACGCGCCGGACTGGATCCCGGCGAGGTCCACCGTGACGAAGCGGAACCCGGCGGCCCGCACCACGCCCTCAACGTCCTGACGCAGACCCGGCTCGGCGACCCGCGCGATGTCCTCGGGCAGCAGCTCGAGGCGGGCGACCTCGCCGTGGTGGCGGACCCGGCAGTCGGCGAACCCCAGCGAGCGCAGGCCGGCCTCGGCCGCCTCGACCTGGGCGAGCTTCTCGGGCGAGACCTCCTCGAAGTGCGGGATCCGCGACGCCAGGCACGGCGCCGCGGGCTTGTCGGCGCAGGGCAGCTCGAGGACGCGGGCGATGCGGCGCACCGCGGCCTTGTCGAGGCCGGCGTCCGCGAGCGGTCGCAGCACGTGGTGCTCGGTCGCGGCCCGCGAGCCGGGGCGGTCGGGGCGGAGGGCGTCGTCGACGTTCTCGCCGTAGGCCACCGCGTCGAGCCGGTGCGCGGTGACCACCGTGTCGTCGATCCGCGTGAACAGCTCGTCCTTGCAGTGGAAGCAGCGGTCCGGGCCGTTGCGGCGGTATGCCGGGTTGTCGCCTTCGTGGGTCCGCACCTCGACGACGGGCACACCGATGAAGGCGGCCACCTCGTGGGCCGCGGTGCGTTCGTCGGCTGCGAGGCTCGGTGAGACCCCGAGCAGGGCGACGACGCGGGTCGGGCCGAGCTCGAGGGCGGCGAGAGCCAGGAGCGTGGCCGAGTCGACCCCACCGGAGTAGGCGACCCCGATGCGGTCGAACGACACGAGAGCACGCATGACGTGCTCGACCCCCGGTCGGTCCTGCCCGAACATCACGCTCTGCATGGCTTCACCTTCTCACCGATCGGCGGGTTGCCGGACGCCCCGACCTCGACGGCGGGCAGGGCGGCGTCCGGGACAGCTCACGACGCCGGGAGCACTCCGGCGACGTGATCCAGGGTGGCCCTCGTGGAGGTGATGTCCGCCGCCGTGTCGCGGAGTGTCGGTGGCATCGCGCGATGCCCGGACCTCGCCCTCCCCGTCGACCCGCGGACGACGAGCCGGGTGGGCAGGACGACCGGATCCCCCGGAGGGCTCTCCGCGCCGTCGACGTGGGCCAGCAGGTTCTGAACCGCGGTGGACCCGAGTGTCGACAGCGGCGCCGCGACCGTCGTCAACCCCGGAGTCACGAGATCCGCGATGAGCGTGTTGTCGAACCCGACGACGCTGATGTCGGTGGGCACCTTGACGTGCAGGCGGTCGAGGCCGCGTATGACGCCGATGGCGAGCACGTCGTTGTAGCAGATGACCCCGGTGGCGGCCTCCGCCACCAGGGTCTGGGCGGCGTACACGCCTCCCTCGAGGGTGGGTGGGTACTCACCCAACCGACGGATGTGGATGCCGAGCTCCTCCGCTGCGGCGCCGGTCGCGGCCCAACGAACCCTGTCTGCCCACGATGCTCTCGGCCCGGCGACATAGGCCACCGATCGGTGGCCCTGCTCGGCCAGGTGCTCGACGGCGCGACGAGCTCCGGCGGCGTTGTCCGTGGTGACGCTCGGGACGCCGGCCACGGCCCGGTTGAGGACGACCAGGGGCTTCTCACCTGCCGCGGCGGTGATCGCCGAGTCGGCCATCCGACTGCTCGTGAGGAGCATGCCGTCCACCACCGGCAGGGCGCGCTCCAACGCCTCGCGCTCCAGCCGCTGCGACTCCTGCGTATCGGCGAGCACCAGGGTGAACCCCGCCTCGGAGGCCGCGGTTTCGGCACCGCGGATGATCTCGAAGTAGAAGGGGTTGGTCATGTCGGGGACGAGGAGCCCGATCATCCGGGTGCGCGCCCGGACCTGCAGCCTCCGCGCCGGCGCGGATCGGTAGCCGATCGTCTCTGCGGCGACCCTGACGCGTTCGACCGTCTCGGCCCGGAGCCGTCCCGGGCGGGAGAAGGCACGGGAGACCGTGGATGGCGCGACCCCCGCGGCCTCGGCCACGTCGTAGATGGTCGGCAGCTTCCCCATGGCCGAGAGGCTATGTCGCGGACTCCGATGGATGGCAGGGGTTGCCATGTGTTGCCCTGAATGAAGCGGTGGCCGGGGATCGAGTCGGCGGTCACGACAACATCCGGCAACCAGTTGTCACCCCCGGTCGGGGGTTGCGTCAATGAACCGACGCGCTGGGGCACTCCGCCCCATGGCGGCACCACCAGCCGGGTAGATCCCGGCGGCAGGACGTCCACGCAGCCGTGGGCACGAAAGGAACACTCATGCGCAACACCACCTTCCTGCGAGCCGGCGCGGTTGCCGCCGTGGCTTCCCTGGCGCTGGTTGCCTGTGGCTCGGGCGACGACGACGCGGCCGGCGGCGGCGGCGAGAGCAAGACGCTCAAGCTCGCCCTCAACCAGACCGAGCAGCACCCATCGTTCATCGCCCTCGAGAACTTCGGCAAGCGCCTCAAGGAGTCGACGGGCGGTCGCCTGTCCATTCAGGTGTACCCGAACGAGACCCTCGGCGCGCAGCAGGAGACCCTCCAGCTCGTCAGTGACGGGACCGTGGACCTCGCGATCGTCTCCGGCACCCAGCTCGAGAACCTCAACAAGGACTTCTCCGTCTTCAACATGCCCTTGGCGTTCACGTCCGTCGAGGGGCAGATGAAGGTCGTCAACGACCCGAAGACGGTCGGCGACCTCTACTCGTCGCTCGAGTCGAGCAACAAGATCACGGTCGTCGGCGCCTTCACGCAGGGCACGCGCAACGTGTACTCGAAGAAGGGTCCGGTCAACACCCCCGCCGACCTCAAGGGCCAGAAGATCCGCGTGCAGGAGAGCGACCTCCACACGTCGATGATCTCGGCCATGGGCGCCTCCGCCACCCCGATGGCCTTCGGTGAGGTCTACACGGCCCTGCAGGCCGGCGTGCTCGACGGCGCAGAGAACAACGAGGTCTCCTACGTGACCCAGAAGCACTTCGAGGTGGCCAAGTACTACTCGCGCACCAACCACCTCGTCGGCCTCGACTACCTGGTCGTCAACAGTGACCTGGTCAAGGGCTTCTCGGCGGAGGACAAGGCTGCGTTCGACAAGGAGTGGGCGGCCGCGTGGGCCGAGCACACCGACCTCTGGGGCAAGGAGACGGACAAGGCCGTCGCTGCGGCCGAGGCCGCGGGTGCGAAGTTCAACGATGTCGACGCCGCTGCCTTCGAGGCGGCCCTCGAGCCCCTCAAGGCGAAGTTCCTCACCTCGGACGTGCAGAAGAAGCTCTACGAGACCGCACAGGCCGCGGGCTGACCCTGCCCACCGCCCGCTCCCGGGCAAGCACCAACGCGGAGCCGCCAGCCGTCCCGAGCTCGAGGGCGGCTGGCGGCATCGCGCCAGATCGGCAAACAGCGTGGAGGATGACATGAGCACCAGTGGACCCAGACCCCCGGGCGACCCCGGGTCCGATGCACCGGCGGCGAAGGACACCGCAAACGGATCAGAGCGCTGGAGAGTCGTGGCCCGCGGTCTCGACGCCCCCCGCAAGGTGATCGACCGGGTCCTCGCCGTGCTGTGCGTGGTGATCTTCACCGTCCTCGTCCTCATCGTGGGCTGGCAGGTCTTCTCCCGGCAGGTCCTCCCGACCCCGGCCTCCTGGACCGAGGAGACCGCGCGCTACGTGTTCGTCGTACTCGCGATGTTCGGCAGCGCCCTCGTGTTCTCCGAGCGGGGACACATCGCGGTGGAACTCCTCGCCACCCGGTTCCCCCTCGGCGTCCAGCGCGCCATGGCCGTGGCGGTCGAGCTCACCGTCGTCTTCTTCGCGGTCTTCGTCCTCATCTACGGCGGGCTGCGAGCGACGAGGAACGCCTGGGGCCAGAACATCTCGACGATGCCGCTGAGCGTGGGCCAGATCTACGCCGTCCTGCCCGTCGCCGGGGTCCTCATCACGTACTTCGCGATCTGCCACCTCGTCGGCATCCTCGCCGGCGAGAAGGAAGCCGTGCCGCAGATCGACGAAGCCAACCAAGGAATCTGAGACCGCCATGGAGAACGTCACCCTTGCCACCGTCGTCCTGCTCGCGGGGATCTCGGTGCTCATCGCCCTCGGCGTGCCTGTCGCCGTCTCGATGGGCGTGCCATCCGCGATCGCCATCGCCATCCTCCTGGGACCCGAGGGCGCCGCACTCACCTCGGCCCAGCGGGTCTTCTCGGCGAGCAACTCCTTCGCGCTCCTGGCCATCCCGTTCTTCATCCTCGCCGGCGGGCTGATGAACAACGGCGGCATCGCCAAACGACTCATCGACCTCGCCCTCGTGGTGTCGGGGCGGCTGCCGGCCTCCCTGGCGCAGACGACCGTCGTCGCCAACGCCATGTTCGGCGCCGTCTCCGGCGCCTCGGTCGCCTCCGCGGCTGCCGTGGGCACCGTCCTCTCACCCCGGATGAAGGACGAGGGCTACGACCCGGCCTTCGCCGCCAGTGTGAACGCAGCGGCCTCACCCGCCGGCATGCTCATCCCGCCGAGCAACACCTTCATCGTCTACTCGCTGGTGTCAGGCACATCGGTCGCCGCGTTGTTCATGGCGGGCGTCGGCCCGGGGCTGCTCTGGGCGGGAATCTGTGTCCTCATGGTGGCGCTCTACGCGCGCAAGCACCCCGAGCTCAAGAGCACCGCCCGCCCGACGCCGTCGCAGGCCTTCACCGTCTTCCTGCGGGCCGTCCCGTCGCTCCTCATGATCGTCGTCGTCATCGGCGGCATCCTGGCGGGCTTCTTCACCGCGACGGAGTCGGCGATGATCGCCGTCGTCTATGCCCTGCTCCAGGGGCTCATCCAGCGCACGCTCCCGGTCCGTGAGCTGCCCCAGATCCTGCTCGACGCGACGAAGACCACCGCCATCGTCATGCTGCTCGTCGGGGTCTCGGGGATCCTCGCCTGGGTCCTGTCGTTCGCCAGGATCCCGGAGACGATCGCAAAGTCCCTGCTAGGCCTCACCGACAACGTCGTCATCGTCCTGTTCATCATCATGGTCGTGCTGCTCATCGCGGGAACCGTGATGGACCCGACCCCGGCCATCCTCATCTTCACGCCGATCTTCCTGCCCGCCGTGACCGAGCTCGGCGTCGACCCGATCCACTTCGGAGCGATGATGGTGTTCAACATGTGCCTCGGCAACATCTCGCCCCCTATCGGCAACAACCTGTTCGTGGCGGCACGCGTCGCCAACGTCCGGATCGAGCCCCTCATGGCCAAGGTGATGCCGTTCTTCTGGGCCCTGTGCATCGGGCTGCTCGTCGTCACCTTCGTCCCGGCGCTCTCCACCTGGCTCCCGACCCAGATGGGCCTCATGACGATCACGCCCTGATCGACCACACCACCGCCGAAGGCGGCGACCGGCAGATGCCGGTCGCCGCCTTCGTGGTTCATGGAGTCCGCGCCCTCGGCTGGGGTCCGCCGAGCGGGGGGTCAGGAGGTGCTCTCAAGTCCCTCGAGCTCGCGGACCTGGTCGCGGACCACGTCACCTACGACGGCCGGGTCGAGGGACAGCCACTTCAGAACCCGGGTCACTGCGTCGTCGACCGACCCGGCGGCAAGCTCCACGACCGCGTCCGACTGCGTGTCAGTGACCGCTGCGCCGGCGCCGCGCAGATGTGCGACCCACGCCGAGACGAGCCGCAGGGCACCGAGGCTGGCTTCTCCGTCGGCCAGCTCGGCCCGGATGACGGGCACGGCGCGGATCGGGACCTTCTGGGAGCCGTCGGCAGCGATCTGCGCGAGCAGGTGCCTGATGTTCGCGTTGGAGTAGCGCTCCAGCAAGGCCTTTCTGTATGCCGTGACGTCCCCCTCGGGGAGCGAGAGGTGCGGCGATGCGGCGTCCCACCACTCCTCGACCCACTGGCGCACCTGCGGGTCGGCGATCGCTTCGGACACGGTCTCGTGGCCGAGGATCGAGGCGGCGTAGGCCATGAGAGAGTGCGAACCGTTGAGCAGCCACAGCTTGCGCTGCTCGAACGGTGCGACGTCATCGACGAAGCGGGCTCCCACCGCGTCCCACTCCGGCCGGCCACCGGGGAAGCTCCCTGCGAGAACCCACTCGCTGAAGGGCTCGGTGGGCACGACCTCAGGGTCGTCGACGTGGCGGAGCGACAGCACCTCGGCGCGGTCGGCGTCGGTGGTGCGAGGAGTGATGCGGTCGACCATCGTCGTGACGAACGAGACGTGCTCGTCCACCCACGGCCGGAGACTCGGGTCGACGGCGCCCACGAGGTCGGCCAGGACGCGCGCGACCATCGCCCCGTTGTCCGGGACGTTGTCGTTGGGGACGATCGCGATGCCACCTGCACCCGATGCACGACGCGCGAGAAGCCCCGCCACGAGCCGGCCGGGGGTCGTCGTCACGTGTCCGGCCACCGGGTCCGCGGCAAGAGCAGCGAGATCGGCCCGGACGCCCGCGTCGTCGAGGTCCAGGCCGCCGTCCGTGTTGCGCCGGTACCCCGCCTCCGTCACGGTCAGGGTGACGACGACGACCTCGGGGCGGGAGAAGTAGTCCCGAAGGGCGGCGAGGTCGGCACCGGCATGGACCGCCGAGAGGCTGGAGACCACCTCCGGTTCGGGGCCTTCGGGCCCGCGGACGAGGAGCGTGTAGAGCCCGTCCTGGGCGGTGAGCGACTCGGCCGCGGAAGGTGAGCGACCCGTGAAAGCAGCGATGCCCCAGTCGTCGGCGTCCGGGGCGTGCTCGGTGTACCAGGCGGCGTGCGCACGGAAGAAGTTGCCGAGGCCGAGGTGGATGATCCGCACCGGGGCCTCCCGCCGCCCGTCGGTGCGGGACAGTCGGCGCGCGGTGCCGGCGGCGCTCACAGCTTGAACGCGCGGGTCGGGATCGTCGTGACGAGGTCGATCGCGGTCTCGTGCGCCTCGTCCTCGCCGAGCCGGTGCTCGGCAACCAGCTGGGCGAGGTATGCCGCGTCCAGGCGACGCGACATGTCGTGTCGTGCGGGGATGGACAGGAACGCGCGGGTGTCGTCGATGAAACCCGAGGTCCGGTGGAAGCCGGCTGTTTCGGTCACGGCACCACGGTAGCGACGCACCGCCTCGGGGGCGTCGAGGAACCACCAGGGCGCACCGGCATACACGCTGGGGTAGAAGCCGGCGAGCGGCGCGATCTCGCGGCTGAAGACGGTCTCGTCGAGAGTGAAGAGGATGAGCTGGAAGCCTTCGACCGTGCCGAAACGGCCGAGGAGGTGCTGCAGACCCCGGGTGAACTCCACCCCGATCGGGATGTCGTGGCCCGTGTCAGGACCGAACCTGTCGAAGGTCGGCGCGTGGTGGTTGCGCAGGGAGCCCGGGTGGAGCGTCATGACGAGGCCGTCCTCGGTGGCCATCCGAGCCATCTCGACGAGCATGTGGCGACGGAAGGCCGTGGCCTCCGCCTCGCTCGCCTCGCCTGAGAGCGCCGCCGCATAGATCCGCGCGGCCTCGCCCGGCTCGAGCGTGAGCGTGACCACGTCGGTGTGGCTGTGGTCGGTCGAGACACCGCCGTGGTCCTTGAAGTGGCGGCGCCGGTCCTCGAGCGCGGCGATGTAGCCGCCGTAGGTCGAGGTGTCGATGTCGGCGGCGTGGCCGAGCGCCTTGGTCAGCTCGGCGAAGTCGGGGCGCGACGACTCGAGGTAGCGGTCCGGGCGGAAGGTGGGCGCGACCCGGGTCTTGAAGCGAGTGTCGGCCCGGAGTGCTCGATGGTGCTCGAGGCTGTCGACCGGGTCGTCGGTCGTCGCGAGCACGGAGATGCCGAACCTCTTGGCCAGGGCACGGGGGCGGAACTCCGGCGTCGTCAGGGCGGCGGCGATGGAGTCGTAGAGCGTGTCCGCCGTCGTGGCGGACGGCGTGTCGGTCAGGCCGAAGACGTCGCCCAGCACGTTCTCCATCCAGTACCTGCTCGCCGTGCCCCGGAAGGCGGTCCAGTTCTCGCAGAAGAGCCGCCACGCCCGTCTCGAGCCCTGCTCGTCGAGCGCGGTGCCGGCGACGCCGAGATCGGCGAGGGGCACGCCCTGGGCGTGGAGCAGCCGGAAGATGTAGTGGTCCGGCGAGAGCAGCAGGGCCGTCGGGTCGGCGAAGGGGACGTCCTCTGCCAGCCACTCCGGGGGGACGTGACCGTGCGGGGAGATGATCGGCAGGCTCGCCGTCGCGGCGTACAGGCGACGGGCGATGTCACGCGTACCGGGGTCAGCGGGCAGGAGCCGATCGGGGTGCAGAGAGGTCATGCTGAGCATCGTCCGTTCTGGTTGCACGCAGCGTCCACAGGTTGCCACCTGTTGCCGGGCAGTCTTGCCCTGCACGTCGTACCGCGGCGAGAGTGAGGCCATGACGACGACTGAACCTGCCCTGGAGACGCCCGCCGAGGCAGCGGCGCGGGCCGCCCGCATCGGCGACGAGCACGGCGTCCTGCCCACAGAGCAGGTGACGGCATTCATCGCCGACCAGCTCGCGCAGACCGACGTCGACGGCAAGAGCGTCTGCATCGTCGTCCCGGACGGGACCCGGACGTGCCCGCTGCCCATGCTCGTCAAGGCCGTGCACGGAGCACTTCACGGGCGGGTGACTCGGATGACGACGCTCATCGCCCTCGGCACACACCAGCCGATGAGCGAGAAGGCGCTCGCTGCGCACCTCGGCTACGAGGCGGGCCGGCTCGAGGAGACCTATCCGGGGATGACTGTCGTCAACCACGAGTGGTGGGACGAGTCGACGTTCGCGAACCTCGGCACGATCCCGGCGTCGCGCCTCGCCGAGCTGTCCGAGGGCCGACTGACGATGGACGTCCCGGTGCTGCTCAACAGGGCCGTCGTCGAGCACGACATCGCGCTTGTCGTCGGGCCAGTCCTGCCCCACGAGGTCGTCGGCATCTCAGGTGGCAACAAGTACTTCTTCCCGGGCGTCGCCGGTCAGGACATCATCGACGTCTCGCACTGGATCGGTGCCCTCATCACCTCGGCCGAGATCATCGGCACGACGGCCATCACGCCGGTGCGCGCACTCATCAACGAGGGCGCGTCGCTCGTCCCCGCCGAGAAGCTCGCGTTCTGCGTCGTCGGCGAGGCCGGCAGCCTCGACCTGCACTCGATCTCGTTCGGGGACACCATCTCGTCGTGGGCGAGCGCTGCCGAGGTGTGCGCTGCGACCCACGTGCACCACCTCGATGATCCGGTGTCGCGCGTCATCTCGCTCATCCCCGAGATGTACGAGGACATCTGGACCGGGGCCAAGGGCTTCTACAAGCTCGAGCCGGTCGTCGCCGACGGGGGTGAGGTCATCCTCTACGCGCCCCACATCACCGAGATCTCGACGAGCCACCCCGAGATCCTCGACATCGGCTACCACTGCCGCGACTACTTCGTGAAGCAGTGGGACCGCTTCAAGCACGTCCACTGGGGCACTCTCGCGCACTCGACGCACCTGCGCGGGGCGGGCACCTACGACGCCGACACCGGCGAGGAGAGGCTGCGGGTCAAGGTCACCCTGGCCACGAGGATCCCCGAGGAGCAGTGCCGCCGCGCGAACCTCGGCTACGTGGACCCCGACTCCATCGACGTCGCCGCGGAGGCCGAGGGCGGCACGTTCGTCGTGCCCAACGCCGGCGAGGTCCTCTTCCGGCTGCGCTGACCCGTCGAGCGGCGCACGACGAGCTTGATCGGCATGACGACAGGCTCACGGCTGGGCACGGCCCCGCCGATCATGCCGACGAGGTTCTTGACCCCCGTCGCTCCCATCGCGTGCAAGGGCGCCGCGACGGTCGTCAGCTCCGGCTCAGTGATCTCGGCCAGGAGGGTGTTGTCGAAGCCGATGATGCTCACGTCCTCGGGCACCCGCAGGCCGAGACGGATCAGCCCCTTGAGCACACCGATGGCGACGACGTCGTTGTAGGCGATGACGGCGGTCGCGCCCTGCTCGGCGACGTCGCGCGCCCGCGCGAAACCAGCCTGCACCGTGGGGTTGGCACACGGACCCACCCTCCGGAGCCGGATGTCGAGCTCGTAGGCCGCCTCCCTCATGGCCTGCCACCGGGTGCCGTCGGTCCAGCTCGACTCGGGGCCGGCGACGTAGGTGACGCTGTCGTGGCCCAGCTCGGTGAGGTGCTCGATGGCCCGGCGCACCCCACGCGCGTTGTCGACGAGGATGTTGGGGACCTCCGGCAGGCGGCGGTTGAGGACGACCACGGGCTTCTGCTTGGCCATCATCCGGATCGCGCTGTCGGACATCCGCGAGCTCGCGAGCAGCACACCGTCGACCCCACGCAGCTCCCGCTCGGTCCACTCACGCTCGAGCTGGGCGTCCTCCTGGGTGTGTGAGAGCAGGACGGTGTAGCCGAGTTCGCCCGCCGCCTCGTGGGCACCACGGATGATGTCGGCATAGAACGGGTTGGTGATGTCGGTGACGACCAGCGCGATGGTGTGGGTGCGCGTCGTCGTGAGCCCGGGCAGCGACGACGAGCGGTAGCCCAGGCTGTGGGCGGCCGCGAAGACCTTCGCTGCCGTCTCGGCGTTGACCCGGCCCGGGCGGGCGAACGCCCGCGAGACCGTCGAAGCCGCGACACCCGCGGCCTGAGCCACGTCGTAGATGGTCGGCCGTCGCTCCATCCCGTCAATCTATGGACGTCCGGGCCTCCGGGGCAACGAACGTCCGGATCCGTTGCGGAAAGAACAGCCTGCGTATGCCGCCCAGCGCCTGCCGCCCAGCGCCGACGAGACGGCCCGCACCGGGTGGATGCGGGCCGCCTCGTCGTGTCGTCAGCCAGACGCCGGGGGTCAGCCGGCGCTGTCCTCGTAGCTCAGCCCGTGGCCGAACGGGTAGAGCGCTCCGTCACCCGTCTCGTCGTACCCGGGCAGATCTGCCTTCTGCTCCTCGATCGCCGCGCGGGTGCCGGCGAGGGCGAAGGGCAGCTTGCCCTGCGGTGCGAACTTCCCCGACAGGACGTCGAGCAGGGCGGTGTCGCTGATCCCGAAGCCGGCGACGATCGCGCCGGCGTCACGCAGGCCGCTGGCCTCGTCCATGACGAACGGCTGCCGGAAGTAGACCTGGAGAACGACCTTGCTCGGGTCGCCGACCTCTGCCATGACCTGCTGGATCGTGTCGAGGGCGGGCACGACCTGCCACGACTGCGAGCTCGCCATCCCGCTGAAGTCGAGGATGCTCGACTCCCAGGGGAAGGACCCGCCGAAACGGAGGCCGTTGTCGGTGCACGCCCTGGCGCCGTACGAGACACAGGCGTCGGCGGTGCCGTAGGTGCTCTTGCCGTCCAGGCCGGCGAGGCCGTCGACCACACTCGGGTTGATGTGGTCCGGGTTGAGGCCCGTCGCGGGGCTGTTGCTCACGTACGAGCCCGTGTTCTTGTTCTTCGCACTCATCGAGATGAGGACGTGGTCGGCCCCGGCGGCGCTCGGGCGCTTCCCGTCGACGAGGGTGTTGCCGTTGACCACGTCGTAGCCGTAGCTGCGCACGGTCGCCTCGTTGAAGTCGCCGAGGATGTAGACCTTTGAACCCGACTTCAGCGGCAGCGCCTTGCTGCCGTCGGCCCGCTCCTTGTTCTCGAGCAGCACCGCGGACTTCCGCTGGACGTCGAGGCCGACGGCGCGGTGGGCCGCGCTCCCGACGGTGTCCGTGGCGACGGACTCCTCGACGTACGGGTCCTCGAACAGGCCCATGCGGAACATCGGTTCCAGCAGGCGACCTGCCGCCTGCGTGATGCGCTCCTCGGAGAGAAGGCCGGCGTCGACGAGGTCGGTGATGGTCTTGACGTCGTGGAAACCGGACAGCGTCTCCGTCCCACCGTTGAGGGCTGCGGCGACACGCTCGGGGACGGTCTTCTCCTCCAGGCCCCAGGCGCGGTCGTTGATGATGCCGGTGTCGGAGTTGACGTAGCCCTTGAAGCCGAGCTCGTCGCGCAGCAGCTCGTTGACGATCTGGTCGGAGAAGGCCATGCCGGTCTCGTCGTAGGTCTTGCCGTTGTAGGTCACGCCGACGGGCACGCCGTAGTACGGCATGATCGCGCTGACGCCGGCAGCGATCGCGGACGTGAAGGGCTTGAGGTGCTCGCCGAAGGCACCTCCCGGGTAGATCTGCGCCTTGCCGAACGCGTAGTGCGGGTCGAGCCCGAGCTCCTGGGGACCGCCGCCGGGGAAGTGCTTCATCGTCAGTGCCACGTCGGTCTGCGGGCTGAGCGAGGTGCCGTCCGTGCCGACCGGACCCTGGAGGGTCTCGACCAGCGAGCCCATGATGTTGGCGCCGAGGTCGGCGTCCTCCGTGAAGGTCTCGTGCGTGCGGTACCAGCGCGGCTCGGTCGACAGGTCGGCCATGTAGCCGTACATGCCTCGCAGACCGATCGAGGACCACTCGTCGCCCATGACCTCGGCGAAGTCCTCGACGACCGACATGTCACCGACCGTCGGAGCCTTGCCGGTGCGCTTGGCCTCCTCGCCGAGCGCCGCAGCAGCCACGCCGGCCTCCTTGGGGAAGGCCGTGAACGCCCCGGCGGACTCGTTGATCCCGGCGCGGGCGTCGGGGTCGATGTGGTTGCGGGCGTTGGACTTGTAGAGGACCGGGATGCCGAGTCGGGTCCGCTCGCTGAGCTCCTGCATCGAGTTCATGAAGCTCGCGGCCTCGCTCGGGGTCACGGAGGTCGAGGCGCCGAAGCCACCGTCGGTCCCGCCGCACACGGCCTTGTCGGGCGAGGTGACGACGTTGCGGAAGATGAAGCGGTGCATCTTCTGGTTGTTGACGTAGTCGAGGGCCGAGGCCGGGACCGTGCCGCGCTGCTTCGTCACCGGGTCGCATGCCGCGTTCACCGTGTCGATGAGCATGAGGCCTGACTTCTCCTCGAGCGTCATCTGCGCGACGAGGTCGGCGACCCGGTCGGTCACGGGCTTGCGCCAGTCCTCGTAGGTGTCGAGCCGGCCGTTGTCGTTGAGGTCCTTGAACGAGCGCCCGGTGACCCGGATGACGTCCTTGACGCGGGACTCCAGGCTCGGGGGGCGGCCGTGGTTGCCCTCGTCGCCCAGCTCTGCGGTGGGAAGTCCGACGACGGGGGCAGCCGGGGCGGAGGCGGGAGTCGCTGCTGCAGCGACTCCCAGGCTCAGGGTCAGCGGCACGGCAGTGGCGAGGCCGAGGAGAACTCGGTGCCGCACCAGGTGTGGGGAGGGCTTCATAGGGCGGGCT
This sequence comes from Knoellia locipacati, assembly GCF_044791685.1. Lineage (GTDB taxonomy): Bacteria > Actinomycetota > Actinomycetes > Actinomycetales > Dermatophilaceae > Knoellia > Knoellia locipacati_A. The sequence continues at coordinate 2,048,712 of NZ_CP087730.1, read as the reverse complement.
TCCTGTCCTAGACGCGATGCAGGACGTCCCGGGCGGGTGCATCGACGAACCGTGGCGCCCGGTTGACACAGGCTCGTGCACCGCCTGTGAGCCGCCTACGAGTTGCCATGAGTTGCCGTGCCACTCCGGCTGGTCGCGAGCCGAGAGGGCGCTCAGTCGATGACGTGACCGTCCGGGGCCGTGAGGTGCCCCTGCTGCTGCTTGCGCAGTTCGGTCTCGTTGCGGATCTCGCGGAAGCGCGCGTCGGTGAGCGGGTACTTCCAGAAGATGACCATCGCGATGAGGGCGGCGAGCGCCGGGATGAGTCCCATCGTCGCCCGGATGGCGGTGACGGCACTCTCGGGCTGGATGGGGTTCGGCACGTCAGCCGTGGCTGACAGGTAGCCACCCCAGGCGAGGGCCGCCGCGCCGAGGGCGCCACCGACCGACTGGGTGATCTTGCGGGTGAAGGAGAAGAGGGCGTAGGTCGTGCCCTCCGAGCGGATGCCGGACTTCCACTCGCCGTACTCGACGGTGTCGGCCTCGAGGCCGAACATCAGCGTGTTGATGAGGGCGGCGCCGATGCCCTTGATCCCGAGGAAGACCAGTGCCGGGATGACCGCACCCGCGGGGCTGAAGAAGAGCGCCAGGCCACCGACCATGGTGAAGATGCCGCAGTACTGGAACAGCGCCTTCTTGCCGAAGCGGTCGACGAGCCACGGGATGAAGGGTGCGGCGAGGATCGAGATGCCGCTGTTGACCAGGGTGATCGGACCGACCCACTTGATGTCACCGAGGACGTACTGCGCGTAGTAGACCGACGCGCCACCGACCGCGAAGAGGCCGATGAGGTAGAAGAAGCTCGCGGCACAGAGGTAACCCAGCGGCTTGTTGTCCTTGAGGGTAAGCCAGGTGTCGCGCAGGTTGACGCGGGGCTGGGTGCGCACGACCTTCTCGCGGCAGAACCACCAGGTGACGGCGTAGGCCGCGGTCCCGATCACCACGAAGAGCAGGGTCGTCTGGGTGAAGATCGCCTGCACCTTCTCCTGGTAGGCGGCCGAGCGGAGCGTCTTCTTCTCCTGCTTGAGCCCGGAGATCTGCGGGGCGATGACGTAGGTGAGGACGATGCCGCCGAGGGCGCCACCGAAGAAGCGCGAGGCGACGAGTTTGGCCCGCTCGTTGACCGACTGGGACATCGCCGAGGCCAGTGAGCCGTAGGGGATGTTGACGAGGGAGTACGCGAGGCCGAGGACGGCATACGTCACGTAGGCGTAGAGGAGCTTCTGGCCCTGCTCCAGCGACGCCGGCACGTGGAAGGTGAGGAAGCTGAGGAAGAGGAGGGGCACCGCACCAAAGAGGATGAACGGCCGGAACTTGCCCATGCGGGTCATCGTCCGGTCGACCATGCGGCCGGCGAAGACGTCGGCGAAGGCGTCCCAGAGGCGGACGACGAAGAACATCGTGGCCACGGACGCGGCGGAGAGGCCGGCCACGTCGGTGTAGTAGTAGAGCAGGAAGGCAGTGCCCAGCGTGAAGGCCAGGTTGTTGGCGAAGTCACCGAATCCGTAGCCGACGATCGAGCGCTTGGGGAGCCGTTCGTCGACGAACCGTTGGGCGATCTCCTCCTTGGTCACGTTGGACATGTCAATCTCCTTTGATGGCAACGCTTTCGGTGTGGGGTGTAGTGCTGCCACCCAGTGAAGCCACGGACGACGCCTGCCGACAACGAGTTGCCAGTTGTTGCGCGGGGTTGCCAGCGGTGGGCCGGCCTCGTCCTGGAGATCCCGTTTGGGGACATGCTTCCGGACGTTGGCAACAGATGGCAATCGCTGTTCAGTCGAGCCGCGACCTGACTCAATGGGTGTCAATCCGCCGACCGACCCAGGACCCGAAAGGCCTCTCATGCTGCGACCCCAGGACACGAGCACCCGCGAGCGCAAGAACCTCGACGGGATCTGGTCGTTCCGTCTCGACTCCGAGTCCTTGGGTCGCGAAAAGCGTTGGGATGCCGTCCCGCTCACCGACGCGCGTGACATGGCCGTGCCCGCCAGCTTCAACGACCTCACGGCCGACGCCGAGGTCCGCGACTACTTCGGCGACATCTGGTACCAGCGCACCGTGCGGGTCCCCCGCGGGTGGGACGGCCAGCGCGTCGTCCTGCACTTCGAGTCGGCCACCCACCGCGCGACGGTGTGGGTCGGCGAGCACGAGGTCGTGAGCCACGAGGGCGGCTACACGCCGTTCGAGGCCGACATCACCGAGTTCGTCACCCCCGGCGAGGAGGTGCTCGTCACCGCACTGGTCAACAACACGCTGAGCTTCCAGAGCATCCCGCCGGGTGTCATCGAGCAGCGGCCGAGCGGCGCCACCCAGATCTACTGGCACGACTTCTTCAACTACGCCGGCCTCCACCGCTCGGTGTGGCTCTCAGCGACGCCGCAGGCCCGGCTCGAGGACCTCACCGTCGTCACCGGCTTCTCCGGGAGCACGGGCTCGGTGCAGTGGTCCGCGGAGGCCGTCGACCACGACGGGCTCGACGTGGAGGTCGTCCTCCGCGACGCCACCGGCGAGACCGTCGCCGAGGGGTCGGGCGCCTCCGGCACGCTCGAGGTGCCGGACGTGCACCTGTGGGCACCCGGGGACGGCTACCTCTACGACCTCGAGGTCCGGCTCGTCGACGACGGCGGCGCCGTGCGCGACTCGATCCACCAGCACGTCGGCGTCCGCACCGTCGAGGTGAGGGGCACCGAGTTCCTCGTCAACGGCGAGCCGTTCTACTTCACCGGCTTCGGCATGCACGAGGACCACGCAGTCATCGGCAAGGCGCACAACAACGCCCACTTGGTCAACGACTTCGAGCTGCTCGACTGGATCGGCGCGAACTCGTTCCGCACGTCGCACTACCCCTACAGCGAGGACGTCCTCGACTACGCCGACAGGCACGGGATCGTCGTCATCGACGAGACCGCCGCGGTGGGCCTCAACATGGGCCTCGGCGGCGGCATCTTCGGCGGGCAGGGCTACACGACCTTCTCCCCGGACACCATCAACGACGCCTCCCGTGAGGTCCACGCCCAGGCCATCCGCGAGCTCGTCGCCCGCGACAAGAACCACCCGAGCGTCGTTCTCTGGTCGATCGCCAACGAGCCCGAGTCCGACACCCAGGGCGCCGAGGACTACTTCCGCCCGCTCTTCGACGTCGCCCGCGACGCGGACCCGACGCGCCCCGTCGGCTTCGTCAACGTCATGCTCGCGCCCCACGGCACGTGCCGGGTCTCGCAGTTCGCCGACGTGCTCATGCTCAACCGCTACTACGGCTGGTACGTCAACACCGGTGACCTCGCCGGCGCGGAGATCGCCTGGACCGAGGAGCTGCAGGGCTGGGCGACCGAGGGCAAGCCGATCGTCATCACCGAGTACGGCGCCGACACCCTGTCGGGCAACCACTCGCTCACGCCGCAGCCGTGGAGCGAGGAGTACCAGGTCGACTACCTCGACATGAACCACCGGGTCTTCGACTCCGTCGACGCCGTCGTCGGTGAGCACGTCTGGAACTTCGCCGACTTCGCCACGACCTCCGGGATCATGCGCGTCGACGGCAACAAGAAGGGCGCGTTCACCCGCGACCGCCGCCCCAAGTCCGCAGCGTTCGCGCTGCGCCGCCGCTGGAACAAGGACGCCTGAGCCATGACCACCGCACCCGCACCCGGACTCGCCCAGATCGCCGTCATCGGACTCGCCGTCATGGGCAGCAACCTCGCCCGCAACCTCGCCCGGCACGGTCACACCGTCGCCGTGTTCAACCGCACCCACGCCCGCACGCTCGCCCACCTCGAGTCGTATGCCGTCGACGGCGCCTTCGTGGGAGCCGAGACGCTCGAGGAGCTCGTCGCCTCGCTGGAGCGGCCGCGCCGCGTCATCATCATGGTCAAGGCCGGAGCAGGCACCGACGCCGTCATCGACGAGCTCGTCCCACTGCTCGAGGAGGGCGACATCGTCGTCGACGGCGGCAACGCCCAGTTCGCCGACACCCGCCGCCGCGAGGCGCGGCTGCGCGACCTCGGCCTCCACTTCGTCGGCACCGGCATCTCCGGCGGCGAGGTGGGCGCGCTCACCGGCCCGTCGATCATGCCGGGCGGCTCTCCCGAGTCGTATGCCGCGCTCGGACCGATCCTCGAGTCGATCGCCGCCCGCGTCGACGGTGAGCCGTGCTGCGCCTGGATGGGCCCCGACGGCGCCGGCCACTTCGTCAAGATGGTCCACAACGGCATCGAGTACGCCGACATGCAGTTCATCGCCGAGGCCTACGACGTGCTGTCCGCGGCGGGCTTCTCCGCCGCCGAGGCCGCGGACGTCTTCCGCGAGTGGAACGCCGGCGAGCTCGACTCCTTCCTCGTCGAGATCACGGCCGAGGTGCTCGACCAGGTCGACCCGGCCACCGGCAAGGCCCTCGTCGACGTCATCGTCGACGCCGCGGAGCAGAAGGGCACCGGCCGCTGGACCGTGCAGTCCGGGCTCGAGCTCGGCGTGCCGGTGTCCACGATCGCCGAGTCCGTCTTCGCCCGGGCGGCCTCCGGCGACACCGCGATCCGCGCGGCCTCCGTGGGTGCGCTCACCGGCCCGTCGCGCGAGCTCGGCGACCTCGACGACGTCGACCGGCAGCGCCTCGTGGACGACGTCCGCCACGCCCTGTGGGCGAGCAAGGTCGTCGCCTACGCCCAGGGCCTGGAGCAGATCCGCGCCGCCAGCGAGGAGTACGGCTGGGACGTCGACGTCGCCACCGTCGCCCGGATCTGGCGCGGCGGCTGCATCATCCGAGCCCGGCTCCTGAGCCAGATCAGCGACGAGTACGCCGCGGGGGGCCTCGCCACCCTGCTCGTCGCACCGAGCATCGTCACCGGCCTCACCGAGCGCCAGGACGGGTGGCGCCGCGTCATCGGTCTCGCCACGACGGCCGGCGTCCCGGTCCCCGGGTTCTCGAGCGCCCTCGCCTACTACGACACCGTCCGTGCCGAGCGCCTCCCCGCCGCCCTCGTCCAAGGGCTGCGCGACAACTTCGGCGCGCACACCTACGGTCGCACCGACCGGCCCGGCGCCTTCCACACGCAGTGGTCGCAGGGCGGCACCGAGGTCCAGGTGTCCTGACCATGTCCACGAGTCCCTATCCCCCGGCCGAGGTCGTCATCGGCCTCGACGTCGGCACGACGGGGACCAAGGCCGTGGCCTTCGGCCTGGCGTCCGGCTGGCGCCACACGGTCGTGCGCGAGTACCCGCTCCTCGCCCCCCGCCCCGGCTGGCAGGTGCAGGACCCCTCGACCATCGTCGCCGCGGTCATGGGTGCACTCGCCGAGGTCGTCACCGCCGCGCGCGGTGCCCGGGTCGTCGGCATCTCGGTGAGCACCGCGATGCACGGCGTCATCGGGCTCGACGAGTTCCTGCAGCCCCTCACCCCTCTCGTCACCTGGGCCGACTCCCGCGCGGTGGCGGAGGCCGCGGAGCTGCGGGCCTCGGACGAGGCAGAGGCACTCCACTCGGCGTCCGGCACTCCGATCCACCCGATGAGCCCCCTGGCCAAGCTCCTCTGGTTCACCCGCCACGAGCCCGCCCTCGCCGCGAAGGTGCGTGCCTGGGTCGGCCTCAAGGACTACGTCCTCCAGGCCCTCACCGGCACCTCCGTCACCGAGCTCTCGAGCGCGTCCGGCACCGGCCTGCTCGACGTCACGACGCGCAGGTGGAACCCGCGTGCGGTCGAGCTGGCCGGCATACGAGAGGACCAGCTGCCCCCGATCCTGCCGACCACGGCGGTGCTCGGCCTGAGCAAGGCCGTGGCCGCCCGGCTCGGCCTCGCCCCCGCCCTCCCCGTCGTCGTCGGCGCCGCGGACGGGCCGCTCGGCAACCTCGGCACCGGGGCGCTCGACCCGGGTGTCGTCGGGCTCTCGGTCGGCACGAGCGGTGCGGCGCGGATGGTCGTGCCCGAGCCGGTCACCGACCCCCGTGGACGGCTTTTCTGCTACGCCCTCACCGACGACGCCTGGGTCGTCGGAGGGGCGATCAGCAACGGCGGGATCGCGATCCGCTGGGCCCGCGAGATCCTCGGCAGCGACGGCGGCGACGACGCCGCACTCCTCGAGCTCGCTGCCACCGTGCCCGCCGGCAGCGACGGCCTGGTCATGCTGCCCTACCTCCTCGCCGAGCGCGCCCCGCTGTGGGACCCCTCGCTCAGCGGCGCGATCCTCGGCGTCCGCCACTCGCACACCCGCGGCCACTTCGTGCGCGCCGTCGTCGAGGGCGTCGCCCTCCAGCTGTGGACGATCGTCGACGGCCTCGACGCGATCTCCCCGGTCACGTCGGTGCGCGCCACGGGTGGCGTCTTCCGGTCACGCGTGTGGCGCGAGGTCACGGCCGGCGTCCTCGGGCACCCCGTCACGGTCACCGGCGGTGCGGAGGGGTCGGCGCTGGGCGCCGCCGCCCTCGGCCTCCTCGCGGTCGGACGGGCGACGTCACTGCGTCACGGGCTCGACCTGCTCTCCCCCGGCCTGCGGGCGTCCGGTGACCCCGTCGTCGTCCCGGAAGGCGACCGGACGGCATACGCCCTCGCGCGCCAGCGCATCCCGGCCCTCATCGACTCGTATGCCGCAGTGAGCGGTCTCTTCGACACCTCGCGGGAGCCTGCCACTACCGTGCACCCATGACCGCCCACCTCTGGATCGATGCCAGTGCCGGGGTCGCCGGGGACATGCTGCTCGGCGCGCTCGTCGACGCAGGCGCCTCGCTCGAGGAGGTGCAGTCGGTCGTCGACACCGTCCTCCCGGAGACCGTGCGGCTGACCGTGACCGAGGTCCATCGGGCCGGCCTGCGGGCGGCCAAGGTCGATGTGGAGGTCCTCACCCCCGACCAGCCGCACCGCAGGTGGAGCGACATCCGGTCGATGATCGGCTCCGCCGACCTCCCGGACCCCGTGCAGGACAGTGCGATTCGCGTGTTCCAGGTGCTCGCCGAGGCCGAGGCAGGGGTGCACGGCGTGCCTGTCGCTGACGTGCACTTCCACGAGGTCGGGGCCTGGGACTCCATCGCCGACGTCGTGGGTGTGGCCGCCGCCCTCCACCTCCTCGGCGTGACGTCGGTGTCGGCCGGACCCGTCGCCCTCGGCTCCGGCACGGCGCGGACCAGCCACGGCGCCGTCGGCGTCCCGGCGCCCGCGACGCTCGCGCTGGCCACCGGCTGGGAGGTCGCGGCCGTCGGTGACGGCGAGCTCGCCACCCCGACCGGGATGGCCCTCGTGCGGGCGCTGGCCCAGACCTGCGAGGCGCTGCCACCGATGCGCATCAGCGCGTCCGGCACCGGTGCCGGGACCAAGGACGTCGAGGGCCGCGCCAACGTCACCCGGGTCGTCCTCGGGGAGCCGGCAGGCTCGAGCACCGGCAGCGTGGAGACCCTCTGGGTGCTCGAGGCCAACGTCGACGACCTCGACCCGCGGCTGTGGCCCGGCGTCGTCGAGTCGCTGCTCGACGCAGGCGCGGCGGACGCCTGGCTCACGCCGATCCTCATGAAGAAGGGCCGTCCCGCCCACACCCTGTCCGTGCTGTGCGACGACGCCCACCGCGTGCCGCTGCGCCGGGTCGTCCTCGAGCACACGACGACCTTCGGTGTGCGCGAGCACTCCGTGGCGCGGGTCGCCCTCGACCGCTCGTGGGAGACCGTGACGGTGCGAGGGCACGACGTGCGGATCAAGCTGTCCCACAACGCAGACGGACGGGTCGTGCACGCGACCCCCGAGTTCGAGGACGTGCGGGCGGCAGCCGCAGCGACCGGCATACCGGAGCGGGTCGTCCTCGCGGAGGCGAACGCGGCCGCCCGAGCCCTCGACCGCGACCGCCCCGAATCCGCGAGGTAGCCGCGGTCCGCGGCGTTCAGTCCAGTTGCTCGGGGTGCAGCACGAGGTCGCGCACGATGCCCGCCAGCTGCCCGGCGTGGGCGCCGTCGACGATGCGGTGGTCGGCCGTCGCGACGAGCACGACGACCGGGCGCACGACGACCTCACCGTCCACGACGACCGGCTTGGACTGGATCGCCCCGATGGAGAGGTAGACCGGGGTGCGCGCGAAGGGCAGCGGTGCGAGGAACGCCTCGTCGAGACCGAGCGAGCCCACGTTGGAGACGAACGCCGTGCCGAGGGGGAAGCCCGGCTGGCCCAGGGCGGACCGCCCAAAGCCACCGGCCACGAGGCTGGCGAACCCCAGCGCCGGCCGCATCGCCCAGGTCGGAGCCCATCTGACGATGACGGAGGTGCGGCGGTAGGCCGCGTCCTCGCGGGCCCGCAGCCGGTTCGCACCGGCCCCCACCGCGCGCGCCACCTCGAGGGGGCTGAGCCGGTCGACGCCCAGCACCTTGACCGGCGCCAGGTCCGACCCCTGCTCGATGTCGACCGCGAAGCCGATGTCGCAGGTGTCGAGGTCGACGAGGCGCCCCAGCACGACGCGGGCACGGATCTCCGGGACCTCACGCAGCGCCCGTCCCAGCGCCGCACCGACGACGTGGGTGATCGTGACACGCTCCCCCGACTCTGCCCGCACGCGCTCCAGGTAGGCCAGGGCCGCGCTGACGTCGACCTCCATGCGGGCGTAGATACGGCCGTCGCGCGGCGCTCGCCACGTCGCCACCGCGATCTTGCGTCGGACCGAGGTCCGGCGCCTGCTCATCGCGTGGTCCGCGACGGGAGGGCGTCCGAGGAGTGGCGGGTCGCGATGCCGGACAGCGCGATCCGGGCGATCGCCCGGGGAGTGCCCGTCACGGCCGCCAGTGGCGCGGCCCTCCTCGGCAGTCGCAGGTGCGCACGCCCCTGCTCGATGGCCGACACGACCCGCCGCGCGACGTCGTCCGGGTCGAGCATCGTGAGGAGCCTGGCCCGCAGGATCCGGGCGAAGGCCGCCTCGCTGGGTCCGTACAGGCCGATCCGGTCCATCATCTCGGAGGCGACCGGGCCGATCTCGACGGCGAGCGTGCCGACGGCACTGCCTCGCAGGTCCGCCCGCAGGCCCGACGTCGCGTGGGTCAGGCCGGCCTTGCTGGCGCCGTAGACCGCGAGTCCCGGGAACGTCGCCACGCCGGCCATGGACGACACGTTGACGAGGTGCCCGCTGCCGCGCTCGAGCATGCCCGGCATCACCTGTCGACACAGCTCGAGGGGCGCCGTGAGGTTGAGGTCGATCGTGCGGCGCAGCTGCTCCGCCGTGAGGTCGGTCAGGAGCCCGGTGGTCTCGGCACCTGCGTTGTTGAGCAGGACGTCGACGGGTCCGTTCTGTGCCTCGACCCGCGCCACGAGCCCCTCGAGGCTGGCAGGGTCGCACAGGTCCGCCGCGAAGGCGGTGCCTCCGGTCGCAAGGGCGAGGGCCTCCAGCGGAGCAGGGGTGCGGGCCAGGAGGGTGACGCGCGCACCACGGTCCGCCAGTCGGCGCGCGAGAGCCGCTCCGATGGTCCCGGTTGCGCCGGTGAGGAGGACGTGCGCGCCCGTGGTCCGCATCTGCACAGTGTCACCCACGACAGCGCGGGCACGACCACGGGCGAGCCGCGCGATCAGGCCACCGGGTCGCTGTCGCCGACCGGGTCTCCCTGGCGTCCGCGGTGGGCACGGGCGATGAGGAAGAGCACGGTCCCGACGACGACGTAGGCGCCACTGATCAGCCACGTCTGGAGGCTCTGCTGGGTGAGCAGCGCGATGCTCGCGACCAGCGCGAGGATCGAGACGATCGACGGGGTCCTGAAGTACGGGTGGCTGACCTCGTCCTTCTTGAGGACGAGCACCGAGACGTTGGCCGAGATGAAGACGAGGACGAGCAGCAGCACCGTGGTGTCCGCGAGGGTGCTCACGTCGCCGACGAAGCTCATGACCATCGTCATGGCGCCGACGACGAGGATGGCGAACCACGGGGTGCGACGCGTCGAGGCGACCTCGCCGAAGATCCGCGGGAGCAGGCCGGCCTCGGCCAGGCCGTAGGTGGCGCGGCTGGCCATGACCATGAAGAGCAGGGCGCCGTTGCCGATCGCGACGAGGGCGATGGCACCGAAGAGCCACGGCGGGAAGGACACGGCCGAAGCCTTGATGACCTCGAGCAGGGGGCCCTCGGAGTCGGCCAGCTGGTCGGTGGGCACGACAGCGGCAGCGCCCAGGGCGATGAGGAGGTAGATGACGGCGGCGGTGAGGATCGCACCGAAGAGGGCGCGCGGGTAGGCCTTGGTCGGCGCCTTGACCTCCTCGGCCATGTTGGCGGCCGCCTCGAACCCGAGGAACGAGAAGAAGGCCGTGACGGTCGCGGCGAAGGCACCCTGGATCGGCGTGACTCCCTCGGCGAACGTGGTGAGCCGGCCCGGGTCCGCGTCGCCCCGGCCGAAGACGATGGCGGCCACGATGATGATGATGAGCAGGCCGGTCATCTCGATGACGGTGGCACCGACGTTGGCCATGAGCGACTCGCGCACACCGCGCAGGTTGATCGCGACGAGCAGGCCGATGAAGACCAGGGTCACCGGGACGGACGGCAGGTCGATGAGGGCCTTGAGGTAGTCACCCGCGAAGGCGTTGGCCAGGGCCGCGGAGGTCGTGATCCCCGACGCCAGCATGAGCCAGCCGATGATGAAGGTCGCGTACGGCTTGTTGAACGCCCGCTCGGCGTAGCGCGCTGCACCACCGGCGTGCGGATACTTCGTGATGAGCTCGGCATAGGTGCCGGCGGTGAGCAGTGCAAGCACGAGCGCGAACAGGAGCGGGAGCCAGATCGCTCCGCCGACGTCCTTCGCCATGCTCCCGACGAGCGTGTAGATGCCTGCCCCGAGGGTGTCTCCGACGATGAAGAAGAAGAGCAGCATCGGGGTGATGCCCCTCTTGAGCTTCGTCTCGGTCTCCCCGGACTCCGTGACCTCGGTGTCTGTCGCCATTCGCCACACTCTGCCCTGTGGGCGACGCGACGGCGACTTTGCGAACGCACCAAATTCTCGGGTCGCGGCATACGGCGGCCTGCATGGCCACTCACGGGAGGGGCGGCCCCGGCACGACGGTCGCGTCGGCTCCCGAACGGCGCTGCGCCGTGACGAAGGCCTCGAGGCACCGCAGCCCTGACACCGCCGCGGCCGCGGCGACGTAGCGGCTCTCACGGCCACCGGTCTCGTTCTCGACGGCGTCGATGAGCCCGTCGACACTGGCGCGCGCGGCCGCGACCTGCTGCTCGTCGGGCACCTCGTGCTCGAGCTCCTCGAACAGGGTCGCGAGCGCGATCATGAGGTCGGCGGTGCGGCGGCGGAGGTTGTCGGTCAGCGGTTGCGCGTTGGGATCGAGGATGACGACGGCCATCGACTCGACGCTCGTGCTGCAGCGCTGCAGGGTCTCGCCCAGGTCGAACAGGGCGCGGTGGATGTGGGCGGTGCGCGGGGCTCGCGGGTTCCCCTTGCGGGCCCGCCTCGCCTGGGCGATGGCCAGCCGGACCCGCTCTCGCGCGGGGCTGACGTCGGGCAGGCCGGCGAGCACGCCCTCGGCGCGGCTGCCGCCGTCGTCCGCGAGCGCGTTGGCCACGGCACGCAGCTGTCGGGCCAGCTCGCGGCGCAGGTCCGTCGTCGACTTCTGGAGCTCGTGGATCGGCAGGGGGGTGAACGCGACGAAGTTCACGGCGGCGCCGACGAGGGCGCCCAGCACGATCTGGACGACGTACGCCTCGACGTAGCCCTCCGGCCGCGGACCGCCGACGGCGAGCACGAAGAGCGCGACGACCGGCACCCAGGTCGTCTGGTCACGCAGCCACCGCCAGGCACCGACCAGGACGCCGAGGCCGATCGCGAGGGCCACGGTGATCGGGTTCGTCCACGCCGTGAGCTGCAGGCCCATCGCCAGCAGGGCGCCGAGCAGCACGGCGACCACGGCCCGCGCGGCCTGGGTGAGCGAGTCCGAGACAGACGGGTACATCACGGTGTAGGCCCCGAGGGCCGCGTAGTAGCGGTACTCGCCCAGGTCCCCGGGCAGCAGCCCGCCGAGCCAGAAGGCCAGCCCGGCTGCAGCCGCGGACTTCGCGGCGAGCGCGGACATCGGGTGGTGCCACGCCATCGAGATCATCGCCCTCGGGCTGGGGCGACCGAACCGCTCTGCCATCTCGGCCTCCTCTGTCGTCGACGTCAGCCCTCGATCGTGCCACCGCGCACGCCGACGGCGCCAATGCCGCCCGGCGCGGGCCGGCGCCGGGGCGGCGCCGGGGCGGCGCAGGCCGGCGCAGGGCCGGCGCAGGGCCGGCGTCAGCGGACGACGAAGCTCTTGTCGTCCGTGGCGGGCCCGCTGCCCTCGGCGCCGCCGGACGGGTCGTCCGTCGACAGGGTCACGACGTAGGTGCCCCGGGTCAGCGTTGCGCTGAAGGGCACCGTCCCGAAGCCACCCGTGCCCGTGCCACCCATGGCGCTGCCGCGCGCGACGACGGTGCCGGTCTCGGTGCGGACCACCCACGAGAACGTCGCCTCGAACGAGGTCCCGAAGCCGGTGAAGGCGACCCGCCCGGCCCGGACGGCCTGGCCCTGCTGGGGCGACACGACCCACGCGTGGGCCTGCACGTCCGCCATCGGAGCACGCCGCACCGGGCTGCCGACGCGCACGACGCCCCAGACGTCGGCGGCGCGACCGTCCTTCGTGATCGTCACGGTCGTGGCCGGCCTGCCGCTCTGGGCCGCTGCGGCGGTGGCGGTGTGGACGAGCTGCTGGATCGCGAGCCCTGCGGACTCGCTACCGACCGAGGTGTTGGAGAACGCGTCGCCCGAGAGGTCCACCGTGAGCGCAGATCCCGTCTGCGACACCGCGACCCGTCGAGCCGGCCGCCATGGTGAGGAGTAGTCCCGGTCGAGCGGAGCCAGTCGCGTCATCGCATCCACCGCCGACGCGACCGGACCGCCGGTGTCGGGGACGCTCCGGAACTCGCGGAACAGCCGGACGGCCCGGCGGGACTCGCCGACGTAGTAGACCGGGATGCTGCGCAGCGTCGACCCGGTGGTGGTCGTGCTCGGCGTCGGGGTGCCGGTGTTGGGAGCGCTCGTCGAGGGCGTGGCCGTCGGCGCACTCGTCGTGGTGGCGGAGCTCGAGGAGGTCGCCGACGGAGTCGGCCCGCCGTCGCCGTCGTCACCGCAGGCAGTCAGGCCGACGAGCAGGAGCACCGCTCCCGCCGCCACTCGCGTCCGTCGCGATCGTCGCGTCATGTCTCCTCCTCGAGCTGGTCCGTGACCCCAGTCAACGACGTTGACTGTCACCCGCACAGGGCCGAAGGGCCCAAACCCTCCCGTATGCCGTGTCGCCGAAGGACCTTGGCCCCTCCCCTCCGCGCCGCAGCGGGGGCGACGCTGGAGACGAGCGGAAGGAGAGCGTCATGAGCACGACCGACACGCAGTCCGGCCAACCGGTGGTCGTCGGCGTCGACAACGGGCAGTCCGCAGGACGAGCGGTGGAGGAGGCCGCCGCGCAGGCTCGCAGGTGGCACAGGCCGCTGCGCGTCATGCACGCCACCGGGCTGACGATCGTCCCGTGGACCGACGAGCACCTCCTGCGGGTGGCAGCCCACACCGAACGGTGCCGCCAACGGGCCCTCCACGTCGCGCCCGACCTCACCGTCTCGGCTGCCACCGAGGTCGACGACCCTGCGGCGATGCTCGTGGCAGCCAGTCGCGAGGCCGCGATGGTCGTCGTCGACGGTGGCCGCCTCGGGCAGGCCGAGGCCGTGCTCCTCGGGGCCATCGCCGACAAGGTCATGGCGCACGCCGAGTGCCCCGTCATGGTGGTCCCCCTCGCGGCCGACCGCTCGGCCACCGGACCCGTCGTCGTGGGCGTCGACGCCCACCCACACTCCGAAGCGGCAGTGACGTTCGCCTTCGCCGAGGCGGAGCGCCGGCAGGCACCCCTGGTCGCCGAGCACTCCTGGTGGTGGGACGAGGGGAACGTGTCCCTCGCCAGGCTGGACCCCGACGAGGAGCGCGAGCGGATCATCGAGTCGCACCGCCTCGTCGTCGCCGAGATGCTCGCGGGCTTCCGCGAGGAGTACCCCGAGGTGCGGGTCACCGAGTCGATCGTGCACGGCCTCGCCGGCACCAGCCTCGTGCAGGCGTCTCGCGGCGCGCAGCTGCTCGTCGTCGGACGCCGGGGTCTCGGCGGCTTCCCGGGCCTGCTCCTCGGCTCGGTGAGCCGGCACGTCGTCCACCACGCCCACTGCCCCGTGGTCGTCGTGCCGTCGCAGACCGATGCGGCGGTCGCGGACGGGCCTGTGGCATGAGCGCCGTCCTGACCTTCCTCGGAGCGGCGGGCACGGTCACCGGCAGCAAGACGGTGGTCGAGCACGACCGGCGCCGCGTCCTCGTCGACTGCGGCCTCTACCAGGGCGAGCGGCAGTGGCGCCGGCTCAACTGGGAGCCCTTCCGGGTGCCCGCGGCGAGCATCGAGGAGGTCGTGCTCACCCACACGCACCTCGACCACTGTGGCTACCTGCCGGCGCTGGTCCGGCAGGGCTTCGCCGGCCCGACCTGGTGCAGCCGGGCCACGGCCTCCCTCGCCCCGATCGTCCTGCGGGACAGCGCCCACCTGCTCGAGATGGAGGCGGAGTACGCACGCACCTCCGGCTACTCCAAGCACGACCCGCCCCTTCCCCTCTACACCGGGGCCGACGCGGAGCGCGCGATCGCCTCGCTGGCCGTCACGGCATACGACTCCCCGACCCGGCTGAGGTCGGGAGGGCTGCTGACGCTCGTGCGGGCCGGGCACGTCCTCGGCTCGGCGAGTGCCCTCGTCGACGTCGGTGACACCACCGTGCTCTTCTCCGGCGACCTCGGACGGCCGAGCCACCCTCTCCTGCGGCCGCGAGCGGCGCCGCCGGCGGCGAGGCACGTCGTCGTCGAGTCGACCTACGGCGACCGGACGCATCCCCTCCCCGACCTCGACCACCACGAGATGGCGGCCACCATCAGGCGCACGGTCGAGCGCGGCGGGTCGGTCCTCATCCCGGCGTTCGCCGTCGACCGCACCGAGCTCGTGCTCGAGGCCCTCGGCCGGATGCTCGCGCAGGGGCTCATCCCGGACGTCCCCATCCACCTCGACAGCCCGATGGCGCTCAAGGTGCTCGAGGTCTACCGCAGCACGGCCGCCGACGGGGAGCTGGCCGAGGACATGGAGACCACGCTCGCGTCACTCCCGCGGTGGCAGCTGGCGCTCACCGCCGACGAGTCCCGCGCGCTCAACCGCCCCCGGACGCCGAGCATCGTCGTGTCGGCCTCGGGCATGGCCAACGGCGGCCGCGTCGTGCACCACCTCAGCTCGATGCTCCCCGACCGGCGGCACACCGTGCTCCTCACCGGCTACCAGGCGGTGGGCACCCGCGGCCGTGCCCTGGCCGACGGTGCCCACGAGGTCAAGATCGCCGGCACCTACGTCCCCGTCCGGGCCGAGATCGCGCACGACGAGGGCTTCTCGGTGCACGCCGACGCCGACGAGCTGCTCGTCTGGCTGCACGAGCTGCCCCAGGACCCCGAGACCGTGTTCGTCACCCACGGTGAGCCACGGTCCGCCGAGGCGCTCGCCGACCGCATCCGGGACGAGCTCTCGTCAGCGGTGGTCGTGCCCCGGCTCGGCGAGCGGGTCCGCGTCACCTGACGCGGACTCCTTTCGCGTCACGTGCCCGGCCCCGCCGACCGCGGTCAGGCGAGCGCCCAGCGGCGTCAGGCGACGCGCTGCTTCGGGGCGTTCTCCGCCGTCTTGGCCGGGTCGCGCTCGATGACGTCACCGAGGACCTCGTCGATGCGGGCCATGAGCTCGGGCTCGAGCCGGACCCCGGCCGCCTTGACGTTCTCGTGCACCTGCTCGGGCCGCGAGGCGCCGACGAGGGCCGCCGCGACGTTGTCGTTCTGGAGCACCCACGCGACGGCGAGCTGGGCCATGCTCAGACCCGCCTCGTCGGCGACCGGCTTCAGCCCCTGCACGCGGGTGAGGACGTCGTCGTTCATGAACCGCTTGATCATGTCGGCGCCACCCTTCTCGTCCGTCGCGCGCGAGCCCTCGGGTGGTGCCTGGCCGGGCTGGTACTTGCCGGTGAGCACGCCCTGCGCGATCGGGCTCCACACGATCTGGCTCACCCCGAGCTCGGCAGACGTCGGCACGACCTCGTCCTCGATGACGCGCCACAGCATCGAGTACTGCGGCTGGCTCGAGATGAGCTGGAAGCCGAGCTCCTTGCTCAGCCGCACACCCTCGCGGATCTGGTCGGCGGTCCACTCGCTGACGCCGATGTAGAGCGCCTTGCCCTGCCGGACGATGTCGGCGAACGCCTGCATCGTCTCCTCGAGCGGGGTCTCCGTGTCGTAGCGGTGGGCCTGGTAGAGGTCGACGTAGTCGGTCTGCAGCCGCTGCAGTGAGCCGTTGATCGACTCCATGACGTGCTTGCGGGACAGGCCGGTGTCGTTCTTGCCGCCCGGCCCGGTGGGCCAGTAGACCTTGGTGAAGATCTCGAGGCTCTCGCGGCGCTCACCCTTGAGTGCCTCGCCGAGGACGGTCTCCGCCTTGGTGTTCGCGTAGACGTCGGCGGTGTCGAAGGTGCTGATGCCGGCGTCGAGCGCCGCACGCACGCACTGGGTCGCCAGGTCGTTCTCGACCTGGGAGCCGTGGGTGAGCCAGTTGCCGTAGGTGATCTCGGAGATCTTGAGCCCGCTGTTGCCGAGGTATCGGTAGTCCATCCATTCACCGTATGCCGGGTCGTCCCGTCGCGCGTCGGTGGCACCTGCGGTGGGCGTCCCGGGGGCGGCCTCACGCCACGGCGACACCGGCGCTGCGTCGGGTGTCGGCCACGCCGCTGACCCGGCGGGCGTCCCAGTCGACCTCGAGGGCCTGCACCGATCCCCACGAGGCTCGGTAGGACTTCGGCATCACCCGGGTGCGGTAGCCGAGCTTCCTCAGCGCCGCGACGTGCTGGGTCGACTCGAGCCTCATGAGGCCGTTGTCCAGCTTGAACCTGGGCGCGGGCACGGCCTGTGCGAGGGACTGTCCGTGCAGGGCCCACCTCAGGACGACCGAGGCCGTGGTGTTCGGGATCTGGCTCCCGCCGGGTGCCCCGATGACGAGGACCGGACGGTCGTCGAGGTCGAGCACCATCGACGGCGCACTCCACGTGACCGACCGCCGACCCGGCTCTGGCCGGTTGGCCCTGCCGTCGCCGATGAGGTCGAAGCGCCCGAGCTGGTCGTTGAGGAAGAAGCCTCCGACGTAGGTCTCGCACCCCCAGTAGCTCGTGATGGTGTTCGTCATCGAGACGGCCATGCCGTCCTCGTCGACGACCGAGATGTGGGTCGTGTTCGGATCCCCCGAGCTGTCCGGCCCGGTCCTGGCGCGCGGCTCGCGCTTGAGAGTCCGGGCCAGGGCGGCGTTGCGCTCGCGGTCGGTGACCTGCGCGAGGGGCACGTCGACGAAGTCGGGGTCGCCGAACCACCGGTGGACCGACCGGTCGGCCACCTGCCAGCCCCGGGACTGCAGGTCGATGAACTCGGCCGAGTCGGGTCCGACTCCACGGATGCCGAGCGCCTCCGCGATCTGGGTCATCTGGATGATCGCGCCGCCGGGCAGGGCGGGTGCGCCGGAGAGCAGCACGACGTCGCCGAGGCGTCCGCTCGCCGGGACCGAGTGCTGGATCGTGTAGGCCTTGAACGTCTCTGCGTCGAGCCCCGGCACCTTCGTCAGGGCGGGCGTGAGCGGGCCGTCGAGGACGGCATCGGGTCCTTCGGCCGCGATGAGCCTCATCGTCCTGGCGAGCTCCTTCTGGACGAGCCGGTCACCCTGACGCAGCACGCTGCCGTCGGGCCGGTGGAAGTGCTCGAGGTCGCGCACGACCCGGCGGCCGCGGGTCGTCGCCAGGACGTCCGCGAGGTACCTTGACACGGGGCCACCCTCGTCGGCGATGGCGATCGCCGGCTGCAGCAGGTCGGCCCACTTCTGGGTGCCGTAGCGCTCGTGCAGGTCGGCCATCCCCGCCACGAAGCCGGGGACCCCGACGCCGCTGGCCGGGACCTTGCCCGACCGGGCGACGACCTCGCGGTAGTCGTGGTTGGCCCGGACGCCGTCCCGGACCACGATGGTGACCCCGCCGCCGCCGATGCCCGACGACGCCGGCTGCATCACCGCGTCGGCGAAGGCTGCCGCGACCGCGGCGTCGATGGCGTTGCCGCCCCTACGCAGGACGCCCATGGCTGCCTCGGTCGCCAGGGGGTGCCCCGTGTTGGCGCCCGCCGCACCGAGCGCAGCGCGCGTCGGTGACGTCGTCGGTGCCGGCGGGGTCGAGGTCGCGGTCGGCGTTGGTGTGGACGGCTGGCGGCGTTCGGGTTCCGTGCACCCGGCGAGGAGCACACCGGCGCCGACGACCCCTCCGAGCAGCTCACGGCGGCTCGGGCGCCGTGCGTCGTCGGGGTGAGGGCCGAACGTGCTCATGACTGTGCACCCTTCGAGAGGTTGGAGAGCCAGGACGCCCGCAGCACACGCTCGAGGGGGCCGACCCCTCGTCGGCGTACCCAGACGGTGGCAGCGATGGTGAAGACGACGACCAGGGCGATGGTCACCGGGACGCCGACCAGCCGGGAGTCGATCCGGCCGCCCATGGCTGCGATGACGAAGAAGTGCGTCACGTAGAGCGTGAACGCGAGCTGGCCGACGTGGGCGAGCGGAAGGGCCCAGCCGCTGATCCGCGGCCAGAGCAGCAGCATGACGCCGATGACGAAGGCCGCGCTGCCCACGCTGCTCACGAGCCAGAGGGGCATCTGTCCGTGGGCGGCACCGGTGAGGAGCCGGGGCCAGCCCTCCTCCTCGTCCGCGTCGAGGAGCAGTGCAGCGACCTGCCCCACGACGAAGGCGAACAGGGCGGCCGCACCGCCCGCCGCGACCAGGCGGCGCTGGAGCCGGATGTCGCGCAGGTCCTGACGGCCCAGCCACATCCCGGCGAGGAAGGGCACGACCCACACGAGCAGCGGGTAGGCACCCGAGAGGAAGAGCGAGTGCACGAGCACGTCGGGGCTGTCGAGGATCGTCGGCATGCGGGTCTTGTGCTCGCCGGGCAGCTGGTGCGCCAGCACGAGCACCGGGCCCAGCACGAGCATGACCAGTGCCAGCCCCGCCAGCAGGCGGTTGGACAACCGGTCCCAGAGCAGCGCCCCGAGGAAGAGCACTCCGTAGGTCGGGAGGATCACGCTCACCGCAGGCGTGAGGATCTGCAGGACCAGACCGCCGACCATGAAGATGAGGGCACGCCACACGATGACCGGCCAGCGCTTCTCGGCCTTCCGCGACCCGAGGAAGAGCGACATCCCCAGGCCGGCCAGGACGACGAAGAGGATGGACGCCCTGCCGAAGGGCAGCGTCCAGACCTTGTTGAACCAGCCGTCGGAGCGCACCGTGCCGAGGTTGACCATCATCATGCCGATGAGAGCCAGGGCGCGTGCGGCATCGATGGCGAGCAGCCGTCCCGGGCCGTGGGACCCGACAGCCCGGGCTGCTGCGTGCGCGGGAGCCTCAGCCATGGCTGGCTCGCAGCCCCGGGGGCGGCATCGACGGTCGACGTCTCGGCGTCTCGACCGGATGGGGCGTGGTCATGGCGTGGATGTCCGTTCTTGCGTGCTTCGTGTCCTGGGGGCGTGGAGCGGC
This sequence comes from Knoellia locipacati, assembly GCF_044791685.1. GTDB lineage: Bacteria > Actinomycetota > Actinomycetes > Actinomycetales > Dermatophilaceae > Knoellia > Knoellia locipacati_A. The sequence goes on along the minus strand of NZ_CP087730.1, from coordinate 2,029,058 downwards.
TTTCCGCGATGCGCCAGCGGTCTTCGGGTCGTCGGCTCGGAGGACGGCGACGTGCTCGGTGGTCAGGTGGGTGCCTCGGATGCGTCGGCGCCTCGTGGCGCCGGCGGGCAGAGCTCGCCCTAGGTCCGGCTGACGCAGAGCAGCGTCGGTGAGCTCCAGTACGCGGCGTGACGGGATCCGGACACGAGGTCCGCGCTCAGCGCCTGCCGGAGCCGTCGCCGGACCAGAGACCTCAACCCGGCCCAAGCAGGGACGAGAGGCGCCGGGCGCAGGCGAACCACGACGTCACGCACGCGACGTCGGGTGCGGACCTGGGTGCCCTCGTCGGTCGTCTGCGGTGCGTGGCCACCGGGCGCGTGGTGGTGACCCGGGGTAGCGGCCCCAGCGACCACGTGACTCGTGGTGTGCGGACCGGAGGCGAAGCCCCACGTCGCAGCGACGGCGCAGACAAGGACGACCAGCAGGCGCCCGAGGCGCCGAGCGAGGTCAGCCGTCACGATCATGCCGAGAAAGCGTAGTTGGAAGGCGTCACCCCACCCAAACCACCGACCTCTCACGAGCGCGACGCCGGCCCGACCGCGGAGGACCCCTCCCGCCCCACCAGCAGCCCTCTTCGACGTTCCTGCAGGTCAGGGGGCCTCAATAACCCTTTCGGCCACCAGCCTCACGTAACGTCGAGAGCAGGCCCCACCGGGTCATGACCCCTACGGAAGGAGCACCATGTCGGACGACGAGAAGGCTGCCGAGGAGCTGGTCGAGACCTTGCGCGACGGTGAGCGCGGCTTCGCCGAGTCCGCCCAGAAGCTGCGGGACAGCGACCACGCCGAGTGGGCGGGCATCCTGCAGCGCCTGTCCGAGCAGCGCGCCGAGTTCCGGCGCGAGATCGTGGCCCTCGGCCATGCCTACGGCGACGACGTCGACGAGAGCGGCACCGCCGCCGCCGCGCTGCACCGTGGCTGGATCGCCCTCAAGGACGCCCTCACCGGCGACGACGCCGGCGCCGTCCTCGGTGCCGCGGTGACCGGCGAGAACCACGCGGTGTCCGAGTACGAGAAGGCGCTCGAGAAGGACCTGAGCGCCGGCTTCCGCGAGGTCGTCTCCCGCCAGCACCAGGCCGTGGTCGCCGCGCGAGACGAGGTCAAGGCGCTCCAGATCGCCGACTGAGACCACCCCGGCGCACGACGAAGCCCCGGCCGCGTTTCCGCTGGCCGGGGCTTCGCCCTCTGTCTCAACACAGAGTGCGCCCGAAGGGATTCGAACCCCTAACCTTCTGATCCGTAGTCAGATGCTCTATCCGTTGAGCTACGGGCGCGTGTCGCCCCGTCGGGGCAACGATCGGAAAGCATACGCGAGCACCGGCCCGCACGAGAAATCCGCCCACGGGGCAGGGTTCGCGACCGCTCCGGCGGGGCCGGACCGGACGGCATACCCGCAGGTAGGGCCGCGTGTGAGGGACCTCATAGATGCGGAAAGGTTTCCGCTGCCGTCCCTGTCCGGCTGACCTCCTACGGTGGACAGATCGTGCTCCTCGGGGCACGAGCCACGGTCCTCGTCCGCGAGGCAAGATGCGTCTCACGATGCGAGTACCGTGAAACCTCCAGCAGGTCAGTCGTCGGATCGCCTCCGAGGTGGCTCCGGCATCTGACCGGGCCACAATGCCGGGCTCAACCCCGGAACCGGAAGGACAACGGACGCTGATGACCGCCCCCGCCGCACCCGTTCAGGGCACCACGCACGCAGGCCTCCAGGCCTGGGTCGACGAGGTTGCCGCGATGACCACACCCGACGAGGTCGTGTGGGTGACCGGGTCCGACGAGGAGTGGACCCAGCTCACCGACAGGCTCGTCGCCGCGGGCACCTTCGTCCGCCTCAACGAGGACAAGAAGCCCAACAGCTTCTACGCCGCGTCCGACCCCAGCGACGTCGCCCGGGTCGAGGACCGCACCTTCATCTGCTCGGTCGACGAGAAGGACGCGGGTCCGACGAACAACTGGATGGACCCGAACGAGATGAAGGACCTCATGCGCGGCCTCTACGCCGGCTGCATGAAGGGCCGCACCATGTGGGTCATCCCGTTCGTCATGGGACACGTCGAGTCCGAGAACCCGATGTTCGGCGTCGAGATCACCGACTCCGAGTACGTCGTCGCGTCGATGCGCGTCATGGCCCGCTGTGGCACCGACGTCCTGCGCCGGATCGAGGAACTCGGCGACGACGCCAAGTACGTCCCCGCGCTGCACTCCCTCGGCGCCCCCCTCGAGCCCGGCCAGCAGGACGTCAAGTGGCCCTGCAACCCCGAGAAGTACATCGTCCAGTTCCCCGAGGAGCGGACGATCTGGTCCTACGGCTCGGGCTACGGCGGCAACGCCCTTCTCGGCAAGAAGTGCTACTCGCTGCGCATCGCCTCCGTCATGGCGCGCGACGAGGGCTGGATGGCCGAGCACATGCTCATCCTCAAGCTCACCTCGCCGGAGCAGCAGGTCTACTACATCGCGGCCGGCTTCCCGAGCGCCTGCGGCAAGACCAACCTCGCGATGCTCAAGCCGACCATCCCGGGCTGGAAGGTCGAGACCCTCGGTGACGACATTGCCTGGATGCGCTTCGGCAAGGACGGACGCCTGTATGCCGTGAACCCGGAGTTCGGCTTCTTCGGCGTGGCCCCGGGCACCAACGAGCACACCAACCCCAACGCCATGTCGACGATCAACAAGGGCAACTCGGTCTTCACCAACGTCGCCCTCACCGACGACGGCGACATCTGGTGGGAGGGCCTCGAGAACACACCCGAGCACGCGACGTCGTGGAAGGGCGAGGACTGGACCCCCGAGAAGGGCGCCGCCGGCGAGCTGAGCTCGCACGCCAACAGCCGCTACTGCACGCCGATCAAGCAGTGCGACATCCTGGCGCCGGAGTACGACGACCCCAACGGTGTCCCGATCTCGGCGATCTTCTTCGGCGGTCGCCGCAAGACGACCGTGCCGCTCGTCACCGAGTCGCGCGACTGGACGCACGGCACCTTCATGGGCGCGACGCTCTCGTCCGAGACGACTGCGGCCGCGACCGGCCAGGTCGGCGTCGTGCGCCGCGACCCGATGGCGATGCTGCCCTTCATCGGCTACAACGCCGGCGACTACTTCCAGCACTGGATCAACATCGGCAAGGACGCCGACGCCTCCAAGCTGCCGAAGATCTTCTACGTCAACTGGTTCCGCCGCGACGAGGAGGGCAACTTCGTGTGGCCCGGCTTCGGCGAGAACTCGCGGGTCCTCAAGTGGGCCATCGAGCGGATCGAGGGCAAGGCCGCCGCGGTCGAGACCCCCATCGGTCACGTCCCCACCCCGGAGTCGATCGACACCGACGGCCTCGACATGGACCCGGCCGAGCTCGCCAAGGCCCTCACCGTCGACCCCGAGGAGTGGAAGGCCGAGATCCCGCAGATCGAGGAGTGGTTCGCCAAGTTCGGCGACAACCTCCCGACCGCGCTGCAGGTCGAGCTCGACGGTCTCAAGGCGCGCCTCGGCGTCGCGTGATCTGGCACTGACGCGTCGTGAGAGGCGCCGTTCCCCTCGTGGGAGCGGCGCCTCTCGCGTTGCGTCCGCCACGATGACGCCCTGACCCCCACAGTGGCGGACGCAAGCCTGAGGTACACCGTCCACTCCCCTTGCGTCCGCCACGATGACGCCCTGACCCCCACAGTGGCGGACGCAAGCCGGAGGTATGCCGTCCGCGCCAACGGTTCACGGGCGCGTCCCCCTCTTTGCCAACTACTGACTCGTAGCGGGTAACGCTCCTTACCCACGACCGACTTGGCTGGGGGCGGCACCAGGTCGAGCGGCGCGATCGTGACCGTCGAGGGTGCCCCGAGATGGGGAGTCGTACATGACGCAGAGAAGAAGGCGCCCGGGGACCACCGTCTCCGTGGCGGCACTGGCAGCGGCAGTCGCGGTGGGTGCAGTCTCGTCGGGTGCCGCCGTCGCAGCACCGGACAACCGGCCCGGCTCCGTGCCACCCGCGGGAGACAGCCACGAGCAGCTCCCCGACCTCGACCTGCGCCGGGCGTCGGTCGCACCGGCCGCCGCGCAGAAGTCGGCAGCGGCTCCCGGCGGGGACGCCCGCCGCGGCACCGGCGGGGCGACGGTCACCTGGAACCGCTTCGGCTCGGTCGGCACGGTCACGCCGGCCGGGACGGCACCCCTGGCCACCGGCCTGGGGTCGGACCCGGTGGCCGCGGCCCGCACCTACCTGCAGCGCAACGCGACCGCCTTCGGCCTCACCGCCGCCGACATCTCGTCGATGGAGCACGTGAGCACCAACACCGTCGGCGGCTCGTCCGTCGTCATGCTCCGCCAGGTCATCGGCGGTGTCTCCGCCGGGATCGACGGCCTCGTCGTGGTCGCGGTCGAGAAGGGCAGCGCCCGTTACGTCAGCTCCACTCTGGCGCCGTTGCGCGGCAAGAGCGGCGCCCGCCGTGCTGCCGCCACCGTCACGCCCGAGCAGGCCCTCCAGAAGGCGGCGGCCAACGTCGGCGCCAAGGCCTCGGAGGTCACGCGAGGCGCGGCCACCCAGCGCGCCAAGGAGACCGGCTGGACGACCCTCACGGCCAAGGGCCTCGTCGGGGACCAGCAGGCCAAGCAGGTCGTCGTGCCCGTCCCGGGAGGTGACGCCCGCACGGCATACCACGTCGTTCTTCGCGACGGCGAGGACAGCGGCTACTCGGTCTACGTCGACGCCGCGACCGGCGACGTCATCGCCCGTGAGTCCCTCGTGGACTTCGACAGCGACAACCCGCGCTGGAAGGTCTTCACCGGCACGCCGTCCACCGACCACAGCTCGACCGACACCCGCGTCGAGTGGTGCTGGACGACGGCCGCGGGCTGCACCGAGACCGTGGGCAACCCGGCCTCGCCGCGGGCGTGGGACGTCGACCCGGTGACGGGCCTCAGCACGACGACGACCAACGGCAACAACGCCTACAGCGGCGAGCGCTGGCGTGGCTTCGGCGCCGTCAACCCGGTGCCGCTCACCGCCGACCGCAGCTACGTCTACCCGTGGACCAACCAGTGGTCCGAGGAGAAGTGCAACCCGGCCACCTACACGAGCGCGGCCCGCAACGACATCGACGCGGCCACCGCCAACCTCTTCGCGATGCACAACCGGACGCACGACTGGGCCTACAACCTCGGCTTCACCGAGACCGCGTGGAACTTCCAGCGCGACAACGCCGGCAAGGGCGGGCTCGGCAACGACCCAGTTCTTGGCTACAGCCAGTCCGGGGCCCAGTCGGGGTCGCGCAACAACGCCAACTTCGGCACTCCACCCGAGGGCACGAGCGGCTACAGCAACATGTACCTCTGGCAGCCGCTCGCGGGCTCGTTCTACGCACCCTGCGTCGACGGCGACTACGACATGTCGGTCATCGGCCACGAGTACGGCCACGGCATCAGCAACCGCATGGCCGGTGGCCCGAACAGCGGCCTGTCCGGTCTCCAGGCGGGTGCGATGGGTGAGAGCTGGTCGGACCTCATCGCCACGGAGTACCTCCAGGAGTGGGGCTACGTCCCGGTGAGCGCGACGGCGACCCCGATGGGCGCGTACGTCACGGGCAACGAGAGCCGCGGCATCCGCAACTACAACTTCAGCAAGAGCCCGCTCAACTACAGCAACGTGGGCTACGACCTCACCGGTCCGCAGGTGCACGCCGACGGCGAGATCTGGTCGGCCACGAACAGCGACCTCCGCAGCGCCTTCATGGACCGCTACGGGGTCGGCGACGCCGCGGTGCAGCGCAGCTGTGCGACCGGCGAGACGCCGGTGACGGCCTGCCCCGGCAACCGGCGATGGATGCAGCTCGTCTTCGACGCCTGGCTGCTCATGCCGAGCGGGTCGGTGAGCATGGTCAACGCCCGCGACGCCATGCTCGCGGCCGACCTGCTCCGCTTCGGTGGGGCCAACCAGGACCTGCTGTGGAACGGCTTCGCCGGACGCGGCCTCGGCCAGGGAGCCTCCTCGACGAGCAGCGGCGACTCGAACCCGACGCCGTCGTTCACCTCGAGCCACGGCTCCCCGGCGACGCTGCGCTTCAACCCGACCGACGAGGACGGACGCCCCGTGACGGGGGCCCAGCTCTTCGTCGGCGAGTACACCGCACGGTCCACGCCCGTCGCTGACACCGACGCAGCCACCGAGCTCGACGACACCTTCGAGATCCTGCCCGGGACGCGCACCTACACCGTGCTCGCTCCGGGACGGGCCCAGACGTCGCTGAGCTTCACCGCCAACCCGTCCCAGACCCGGGACATGCCGGTGCAGCTGCTCACCAACCTGGCGAGCAGCCAGGCGGGTGCGACGGTCACCGGTGAGGGTGTCGACCTCCCCGCCATGATCGACGGCGACGAGGGCTCGACGACGACGACGGTGCCTGCGCCGTCGTCCGCCCAGAAGCGCTTCACCATCGACCTCGCCGGCGGCCGTCAGGTCGTCCGGGCGGTCCAGGTGAGCGCCCTGCCGGAGCCGGGTGCCGCCGGGCGCTTCCAGAACCTGCGCTCGTTCACGGTGCTCGCCTGCGACGCCAAGGGTGCGGTGCTGTGCGACCAGGACGCGGACTACCGGCCGGTCTTCACGTCCGCGCCGGATGCGTTCCCCGGAGCGGCTCCCCGGCCCGTGGCCCCGGAGCTCAAGATGCGGACGTTCGCCATCCCCCAGACGGCGGCGACGCACCTGCGCTTCCAGCTCGACGCCAACCAGTGCCAGGGCGGCCCGCAGTTCCAGGGCGAGCAGGACGACGACCCCAACAACGCCACCGACTGCACGACGGCCTACGCCGGTGCGCGGACGATCGCGGTGTCGGAGGTGCAGGTTCTGCGGAAGTGACGTGACACCTCAACCGTGAGGCGCCGCTCCCCTTCCCGGGGGGGGCGGCGCCTCTCGCTGCTCCTTGCGTCCGCCACGATGCCGCCCTGACCACCACACCGGCGGACGCAACAGCCCGCCTCGCGTTGCGTCCGCCACGATGCCGCCCTGACCACCACACCTGCGGACGCAACAGCCCGTATGCCGGGTGGTGGCCTGAAGGTGAGCGCTGCGGGAGCGCTCGGTGCGCCGGCCGCCAGCGGTGGCGGGACGGCATACGACGGGGTTCACTGGTCGGGTGAGCTTCGCGCGCAGCACCCGGACCACCGTCGTCGCCGCAGCGGCGGCGGCTGTCACGACCGCCGCCGTGGCCCTGCTGCCCCAGCCGGCCCCGGCGGTCTCGGGCGGCCCGACCAACGAGGTCGGGACCTGGGGGACGGCCGTCGACACGACCAGCTTCACCCTCAGCGACCAGACGGTGCGCAACATCGTCCACACCAGCGTCGGCGGGTCAGGGTTGCGGATCTCGCTGTCCAACGCCTTCGGCTCGGTGCCGGTGACGTTCGACTCGGTGTGGGTGGGCGTGGCCGGTGAGGGCGCGAGCATCGAGCCGGGCACCAACCGCCAGCTGACGTTCGGCGAGGACGAGGCGGTGACCGTGCCGGTGGGCGCCGAGGTGCTCAGCGACCCGCTGCCCGGCGACCTGCCCCCGGCGTCGACCCTCGCCGTGAGCATCCACGTCGTCGGGGACGCGGGGACCGTGAGCGGGCACAAGCTGGCCCACCAGACGAACTGGGTGTCGACGCCCGGTGACCACGCCGCGGACGAGGGCGCCGAGGCGTTCCCGACGCCGACCAACAGCTACGCGTGGGTCGAGTCCGCGGTCGTCGAGACGCCGCAGCAGGTGGACACGGTCGTGGCCCTCGGCGACTCGATCACCGACGGCGACAAGTCGACCACGAGCCTCAACCGGCGCTGGCCCAACTACCTCGCCCGCCGCCTCTTCGACCGGCCCGCGCCGCTGCAGTACGGCGTGATGAACGCCGGGATCTCGGGCAACCGGGTGCTCGCCGACGGCTCCGGGGTGAGTGCGCAGGCGCGCTTCGACCGCGACGTCCTCGCCCAGCCGGACGTGCGCACCGTCGTCGTCATGGAGGGCGTCAACGACCTGCGCTGGGACTTCGCCACGAAGCCGGCCGACCTCATCAACGCCTACCGCCAGCTCGCGGCGCGCGCCCACGCCCGGGGCGTGTGCATCGTCGGCGGGACCATCGCGCCCTGGGAGGGCGGCAGCCGGTGGTCGGCGCAGCGCGAGGCCATCCGGGTCCAGGTCAACCAGTGGATCCGGACGACCGGCGAGTTCGACGCCGTCGTCGACTTCGACGCGGCCCTTCGCGACCCGCAGCGCCCGACGCGGATGCTGCCCGCCTACGACAGCGGCGACCACCTGCACCCCGGTGACGCCGGGTACCAGGCGATGGCCGCCGCCGTGGACCTCGAGGACTTGGAGTGCCGCCGCTGAGGCGGTTCGTCGAGCCGTCGGACATGCACAACGGATCGCCGCTGTCGCGCGCCCCGCACGACCGCTCGGCTCACTGCGGGTTGTGCATGTCCGGTGGCTCAGTCGCCGGGGCGCCGCAGGTCGACCCGCACCGACGGGACCGGTGACGTCGCGCCCGCCAGGGCCCAGAGCCGACCCAGCGTCGGCTGCAGCAGCCGGTTGCCGAGCTGGCCGACGAGCACGGCCACGGCCTGCTCCTCCACCGGCTTCCGGCTCCGGGCGATGCCGTGCTCGCGCAGCGTGGTGGTCTGCGCGATGGTCTCGTCGACGAGCCGGCGAGCGAGCCCCTCGTCACCCGGGTCGGGCGTGACGACCACCCGGCGCAGGTAGTCGATCGCCTCGGGGTTGTCCTCGAACATGGTCGTCACGGCGTCGTCGCGGGCGGCGACGACCTCGGACGCAGCGCCCTCGAGCGCCACCGAGTCGAGCGCCTCGCGGAACAGGCCGACGACGAACTCGTCGACCTCGGCGTGGAGCCCGTCCTTGCCCCCGAAGTGGTGGACGACCAGGCCAGGGGCGACCCCCGACTCCCGCGCCACCTCTCTCAGGCTCGTCGCGGCGACCCCGCGCGCGGCGAAGAGCCGCAGGGCGGCGGTGCGGATCCGGACGCGCGAGTCGGACGCCGGGGCGGCCCCGGAGCCGACCGCCGAACCCGTCGCTCGCTGCGTCATGGCGCCAGCCCTCCCTGTCGTGGACGTGGGTGACAGTCAACACTCGGCGACGGCATTGCACAAGTGTTCAACCGCTGCGTATCGTGCTGGACGAACCCCTCTCGCGCACCTCGAAGGAGCCGGTCCATGCCCGAGCAGTCCCAGGCCGTCATCTACGACGCCCTCCGCACTCCCCGCGGCCGGGGGAAGTCCACCGGCGCCCTCCACGAGGTCAAGCCGATCGACCTCGTCGTCGGCCTCATCGACGCCCTCCGCGAGCGCAACCCGGGGCTCGACAGCGCGCAGATCGACGACGTCGTCCTCGGCATCGTGTCGCCGGTCGGGGACCAGGGAGCCGTGCTCCCCCGCGTCGCGGCGATGTATGCCGGGCTGCCCGAGCCCGTCGCCGGCGTCCAGGTCAACCGCTTCTGCGGCTCCGGCCTCGAAGCGGTCAACCAGGCCGCGGCCCGAGTCCGCTCGGGCTTCGAGGACCTCATCCTCGCCGGTGGCGTCGAGTCGATGTCGCGTGTCCCCATGGGCAGCGACGGTGGGGCCTGGGCGATGGACCCGGCCACCGCACTCGCCACCGACTTCGTGCCCCAGGGCATCGGCGCCGACCTCATCGCGACCCTCGAGGGCTACGACCGCGCCGAGGTCGACCGCTTCGCCGCCCAGTCGCACGCGCGCGCCGCCGCCGCCTGGGAGGCAGGCCACTTCGCGCGCTCGGTCGTGCCCGTCAGGGACGCCAACGGGCTGACCATCCTCGACCGCGACGAGACCATCCGCCCCGACACGAGCGTCGAGTCCCTCTCGGCGCTCAGGCCGTCGTTCGCCGGCATCGGCGACAAGGGCGGGTTCGACTTCGTCGCCACCGAGAAGTACCCGAGCGTAGACCAGATCAACCACGTCCACCACGCCGGCAACTCCTCCGGCATCGTCGACGGCGCCGCCCTGCTGCTCGTCGGCACGGAGCAGATCGGCCAGGAGATGGGCCTCACGCCGCGGGCCCGCATCATCTCGACCGCCGTCGTGGGCTCGGAGCCGACCATCATGCTCACCGGCCCGGCGCCGGCCTGCCGCAAGGCCCTCGACCGGGTCGGCATGACCGCCAAGGACATCGACCTCGTCGAGATCAACGAGGCCTTCGCGGCCGTCGCCCTCAAGCTCATGCGCGACATGGGCTGGAGCGAGGAGCAGACCAACGTCAACGGGGGCGCCATCGCCATGGGCCACCCGCTCGGCGCCACCGGCGCGATGGTCCTCGGGACGCTCGTCGACGAGCTCGAGCGGCGCGACCTCGAGCGCGGCATCGCCACCCTCTGCATCGGCGCCGGCATGGGCATCGCCACCGTCGTCGAGCGCATCTGAGCGCCCCGAACTGCACCTGAACCCGGACAGGAACCACAGACACCATGAGCGAGAACATGATCCGCTACGAGCGCGACGACGAGGGCATCGTCACCCTGACGATGGACGACCCGGCCGCGGGCGCGAACACGATGAACACGGCATACAAGGTCGCGATGGGCGAGACCATCGACCGGCTGGAGGCCGAGCGCGACGAGATCACCGGCGTCGTCCTCACCTCGGCCAAGAAGACCTTCTTCGCCGGCGGCAACCTCACCGACCTCCAGAAGGTCACCCCGGAGACCGTCGGTGAGACGTTCGCCGAGGTCGAGGAGCTCAAGGCCCAGCTGCGGCGGCTCGAGCGCCTCGGGCGGCCGGTCGTCGCCGCGATCAACGGCGCCGCGCTCGGCGGCGGGCTCGAGATCGCCCTCGCCTGCCACCACCGCATCGCGGTCGACGACGACAGGGTCCGGCTCGGACTGCCCGAGGTGACCCTCGGGCTCCTGCCCGGCGGCGGTGGCGTGACCCGCCTCGTGCGGATGCTCGGCATCTCCGACGCACTCATGGGCTGGCTGCTCCAGGGCCAGCAGCGCACCCCGGCCGACGCCCACGCCAAGGGCGTCATCGACGAGCTCGTCGCCACCCGTGAGGAGCTCGTGCCGGCCGCGAAGCAGTGGATCCGCGACCACGCCGGCGACGAGTCCGCCGCGACCAAGCCGTGGGACGTCAAGGGCTACAAGATCCCCGGCGGAACGCCGACCACCCCGGCGTTCGCGGCGAACCTCCCGGCGTTCCCCGCCACCCTGCGCAAGCAGCTCAAGGGCAGCCCGGTGAAGTCACCGCGGGCCATCATGTCCGCCGCTGTCGAGGGGGCCCAGGTCGACTTCGACACGGCAAGCCGGATCGAGTCCCGCTGGTTCGCGGGCCTCGCCGCCGGACGTGAGTCGACGGCGATGATCCAGGCGTTCTTCTTCGACCTGCAGGCCGTCAACGGGGGTGCACTGCGTCCCCGGGGTGTCGAGAAGCGCTCCGTCGGCCGCGTCGGGGTCCTCGGCGCCGGGATGATGGGGGCCGGGATCGCCCACGCCTGCGCCACCTCCGGCATCGACGTCGTCCTCAAGGACGTGAGCGTCGAGGGGGCCGAGAGGGGGAAGGCCCACGCCGCGACGCTCCTCGACGCCCAGGTGGCCAAGGGCCGCATGGACGCCGCCGAGAGTGACGCCATCCTCGCCCGGATCACCCCGACCGCCGATGTCGCGGACCTCGCCGGCGTCGACGTCGTCATCGAGGCGGTCTTCGAGGACCACGCCCTCAAGGAGAGCGTCTTCCGCGAGGTGGAGTCCGTCGTCGGTCCCGACACCCTCCTCTGCTCCAACACCTCGACCCTGCCGATCACCGGGCTCCAGGGCTTCACGAGCCGCCCCGCCGACTTCATCGGGCTGCACTTCTTCTCGCCCGTCGACAGGATGAAGCTCGTCGAGATCATCCGCGGCGAGCAGACCTCCGACGGGGCGACCGCCCGCGCCATCGACCTCGTCCAGCAGATCCGCAAGATCCCGGTCGTCGTCGGCGACGGCCGCGGCTTCTACACGAGCCGGGTGTTCGGCACCCTCATCCTCGAGGGCGCGGTGGCGGTGGCCGAGGGCATCGACCCCATGACCGTCGAGCGGGCCGCCACGTCGGCGGGCTTCCCCGCGCCGCCGCTGGCGATGCTCGACGAGGTGTCGCTCACCCTGACCCAGCACATCCGCGCCGAGGCCGAGAAGGCCGCCGCCGCCGAGGGCCGCGCGCTCGAGCGCTCCCCCGGCGAGGTGCTCATCGACGAGCTCGTCGAGCTGGGCCGCAAGGGCCGGGCCTCCGGCGCGGGGATGTACGACTACCCCGCGGACGGGCCCAAGGTCCTGTGGCCGGGGCTGCGCGAGCGCTGGAGCCGTGGGACGCAGGTCCCGCTGGGCGACCTGCAGGATCGCTACCTCTTCGCGATGGCGCTCGAGACCGCCGCCTGCTTCGAGGAGGGCGTGCTCCGCGACACCGCGTCCGCCAACATCGGTGGCATCTTCGGCATCGGCTTCCCGCCGCACACGGGCGGCCCGGCGACGTTCATGACCAACTACGAGGGCGGCTTGGCCGGGTTCGTCGCCCGGGCCGAGGAGCTCGCCGACACCTACGGCGAGCGCTTCCGCCCGTCGGCCTGGCTGACCGCGCGCGCCGCGACGGGCACCCTCGTCGACGCGCCCGTTCCCGTGGCGACGTGAGGTCGTGACCGCCGTGACCGGGCCACTCGCGGGCGTGCGCGTCGTCTCGATCGCGATCAACCTGCCGGGGCCGGCCGCCGTCGCGCGGCTGGCCTCGCTCGGGGCGTCCGTCACGACGGTGCTGCCCCCGAGCGGTGACCCACTCGAGCACTACGCCAGGGCCTACTTCGACGAGCTGCACGCCGGCCAGATGCTCGAGCACCTCGACCTCAAGAGCGATGAGGGCCGGGCACGCCTCGACGAGCTCCTCGCCGGTGCCGACCTCTTCGTCACGAGTTCACGGCCCTCCGCCCTCGCCCGGCTCGGCCTCGACCACGCGACGGTGGGCGGACGGCATACCCAGGTCTGTCAGGTCGACGTCGTCGGCCAGCCCGGTGCGGGTGCCGAGGTCCCCGGCCACGACCTCACCTACCAGGCCTCGTCGGGACTGCTCAGGGACGGCCGTATGCCGGCCACGACCTTCGTGGACCTCGCCGGCGCCGAGCGTGTGGCCGCCGAGGCGTGCGCGGCTCTCCTGGAGCGCGCCAGCACCGGGCGCGGCTCCCGTCGCGAGGTGGCGCTGTCCGACGTCGCGGACGCCCTGGCGCGTCCCGTGGCCCACGGCCTGACCTCACCCGGTGGGCCCATCGGTGGCGGCCTCGCGGTCTACGACGTGTATGCCGCGGCTCACGGCCACGTCGCCCTGGCCGCGCTCGAGCCGCACTTCGTCACCCGGCTGCTCGCCGCCCTCGACCTCGCGCCCGACGAGGTCACGCGGGAGCGGCTCGCCGAGGTGTTCGCAGGCCGATCGGCCTGCGAGTGGCAGCAGTGGGCCGACGAGCACGACATCCCGCTCGCCGCCGTCGCCGAGCCAGGATCCGCGACACCCTGACCCGCCCGACCTCCCTCGCCCCAACCGCACCCAGGAGTCACCATGGCCGACATCCTCAAGCCCCCGCCCTACGTGCCCGCGTGGGGACAGGACGACGACGTCGCCGACGTCCTCAAGCTGGCGCGCACCTTCTTCGCGCGCGAGGTGACCCCGCACCTCGCGCGCTTCGCCGAGCAGCACCAGGTCGACCGGGAGACCTGGCTCGCCGCGGGTGCCGCGGGACTGCTGTGCATCTCGGTGCCGGAGGAGTACGGCGGCGGTGGTGGCACGTTCGCCCACGAGGCCGCGGTGCTGTGGGAGCAGGGTCGCGCCGGCGACGACGCGCTCGGCTACTCGGTGCACTCCACGATCGTGGCGCACTACGTCCTCACCTACGGCTCCGAGGAGCAGAAGCAGCGCTGGCTGCCGCGGATGGCGTCGGGTGAGCTCATCGGTGCGATCGCGATGACCGAGCCGTCGACCGGCTCGGACCTGCAGCGCATCCGCACCACCGCGAAGCGTGAGGGCGACCACTACGTCGTCAACGGCAGCAAGACCTTCATCACGAACTCCTCCCACGCCGGCCTCGTCGTCATCGTCGCCCGCACCGGTGGAGAGGGCGCCCAGGGCATCTCGCTCATCGCCGCCGAGGTCGACGGGCTCGAGGGCTTCGAGCGCGGACGCGTCCTCCAGAAGGTCGGCCAGCACGGGCAGGACACCCGCGAGCTCTCGTTCACCGACATGCACGTCCCCGTCGAGAACCTCCTCGGCGAGCAGGAGGGCCGGGGCTTCTACCAGCTCATGCACCAGCTTCCCCAGGAGCGGCTCGCGATCGCCGTCGGTGCGGTGGGCGCGGCCGACCTGGCCGTCGAGCTGGCGGTGGCGTACTCGAAGGAGCGCGAGGCGTTCGGGGCGCCGATCGCGAGCTTCCAGAACACCCGCTTCACCCTCGCCGAGGTGAGCACCGACGTGCTCGCGGCCCGCACCTTCCTCGACTACTGCATCGGCCTCCACGTCGAGGGTCGGCTCGACGCGGCGACGGCGTCGCGCGCGAAGTACTGGACGACCGACGTCCAGTGCGACGTCATCGACCGGTGCGTCCAGGTCTTCGGTGGCTACGGCTACATGCTCGAGTACCCCATCGCGCGTCTGTATGCCGGCGCCCGCGTGCAGAAGATCTACGGCGGGACCAACGAGATCATGAAGGAGCTCATCTCGCGCAGCCTCTGAGCGTGGGAGGCCGGGGTCGGCCGCCGGTGCCCGACGGTTCACAGGAAGCACACAGGCAACTCATGGACTGGGCCGAGCCGGCGCCGGTCTACTGGTACCCATGAGCACGACTCCCACCTCCTCCGCCAAGCTGCAGCGCCCCGACGGCAGCCCCGTCCGCGTCCTCGTCGTCGACGACGAGTCGAACCTCACCGAGCTGCTCTCCATGGCGCTGCGCTACGAGGGCTGGGAGGTCCGGGCGGCGGGCACCGGCATCAAGGCGGTCAAGGCGGCGCGTGACTTCCAGCCCGACGCCGTCGTGCTCGACATGATGCTGCCCGACTTCGACGGGCTCGAGGTCCTGCGCCGGATGCGCGCCGACAACGACGCCGTCCCGGTGCTCTTCCTCACCGCCAAGGACGCCGTCGAGGACCGGGTCGCCGGACTCACGGCCGGTGGCGACGACTACGTGACCAAGCCGTTCAGCCTCGAGGAGGTCGTCGCCCGGTTGCGTGCCCTCATGCGGCGCACCACCGTCGTCGCCGAGGAGTCCTCGTCGCTGCTCGTGGTCGGTGACCTGACGATGGACGAGGACAGTCACGAGGTGACCCGTGGCGGTGTCGAGATCGCCCTCACCGCAACGGAGTTCGAGCTCCTGCGCTACCTCATGCGCAACCCCAAGCGCGTCCTCTCCAAGGCGCAGATCCTCGACCGGGTCTGGAACTACGACTTCGGCGGCCAGGCCAACGTCGTCGAGCTCTACATCTCCTACCTGCGCAAGAAGATCGACGCCGGTCGTGAGCCGATGATCCACACAATGCGCGGCGTCGGCTACGTCCTCAAGCCGGCTCCGTGAGCACGCCCACGACGGCCCGCCCGGTCCGTTCGTGGTTCGACCCGACCGGCTGGTCGCTCACCACGAAGCTCGTCGCCGCCGTCGTCGGGCTCTTCCTCGTCATCACCGTGGCGACGTCGACCTTCACCGTCCTCGCCCTCGAGAACCACCTCCTCGACCAGATCGACCAGGACGTCACGTCCAGCCTCGTGCGCGCCGGCGGGCCCCGCGGCTCGGGCGAAGGTGGCGGCGGACCCATCCCCGGAGGTGGAGGCGAGTCGCTGCTCGTCGTCCGGCGTGACGGCGAGGTCGTCGTCAACCGGGTCGAGAGCGGACGGACGGTCGGACAGCTGACGGTCGAGCAACTCGTCGCCCTCAACCGGGCCGGCCTCGGGCCGACACCGCGGACCGTCGAGATCGAGGGGCTGGGGGACTACCGCATCGCCGCCGCCCGCCAGCCCGGCGGCGCCACCGTCGTGTCGGGCCTCCCGATGGGCGGCATCGACCGGATCATCGACGCCATCCTCGGACTCGTCGTCGGCACGACCATCACCGGACTGGCCCTCGTCGCCCTCGGTGGGCAGTGGCTCATCCGCCGCAACCTCGCTCCCCTCCAGCGCGTGGCGCACACGGCGACCCAGGTGAGCCGGCTCCAGCTCGACTCCGGCGACGTCGCCCTCGCGCAACGCGTCCCGGCCGCCGACACGGACCCCCGTACCGAGGTCGGGCAGGTCGGGCAGGCCCTCAACGACCTGCTCGACAACGTCGAGGGCGCACTCCGGGCCCGCCACGAGTCCGAGACCCAGGTGCGCCAGTTCGTCGCGGACGCCTCGCACGAGCTCCGGACGCCGCTGGCCTCGATCCGCGGCTACGCCGAGCTGTCGCGCCGCGAGCGCGAACCCGTGCCGGCCTCCGTCACCCATGCCCTCACCCGGGTCGAGTCCGAGTCCCTCCGGATGCAGAGCCTCGTCGAGGACCTGCTGCTCCTCGCCCGTCTCGACGCCGGCCGCCCGCTCGAGCGCGGGACCGTCGACCTGTCGCTGCTCGCCATGGACGCCGTCTCCGACGCGCACGCCGCCGCCCTGACGCACACGTGGGAGCTCGACCTGCCCGACGAGGCGGTCGAGGTGCCTGGGGACCAGGCCCGCCTGCATCAGGTCGTCGCCAACCTCCTCGCCAACGCCCGCACCCACACCCCGTCGGGGACGCGGGTGGTGACCTCGCTGCGGCGCGAGGGCGACTGGGTCCGGCTCGCCGTCACCGACGACGGACCGGGAGTGCCGGAGTCGTTGCAGGACACCGTCTTCGAGCGGTTCTCGCGAGGGGACGAGGCGCGCGTCCGGGCGAACGGCTCCACCGGCCTCGGGCTGTCGATCGTCGACGCCGTCGCACGGTCGCACGGTGGTCGGGTGAGCCTCGACAGCCGCCCGGGCCACACGACCTTCGCCGTGATGCTCCCCGCCGACGCCTGAGCCGGCCCCGGAGGTCCACTCCGCGCACCTCTCCGCTCGGCCGTGTGCACTGCTGCACCCCAGCGCAGCAGTGCACAGCGCCGGCCGGGGACGACCGCACGCCCATGGCTCACACCCTCACCCACGCCGCGAGGTCACAGCACCCGCCCACCCTTGCCGAAGCACCGAGCCGGCCCCGGGGCGGAGGCGTGAGGTGACCGCCCGGCATACGGTCGAAACACGCCGCCCGGCGAGACGCGGAGAGGGCGCTTTTGCTGTGCGACTGGCTGGACGGTTACCCTGTTCCGGCTGAGGAGGCGTCGCCTAGTCCGGTCTATGGCGCCGCACTGCTAATGCGGTTTGGGCTAAAAGCCCATCGAGGGTTCAAATCCCTCCGCCTCCGCACACTGGAACTGCCCCGGGTCGCCCGCGACCCGGGGCATTTTCAGGTCCCGCGGCGGACGCGCTCACACCTGTCGGTGGCGTGGCGTTGAATGGCCGTGATGAGCACGTCGCCCGCGACCCCAGCGTCAACCCATCGAGCCCGCCGCCACACCACCCTCGCCACCGAGCTCGGGGAGCTGCTCGCCGTCGCCGAGGGTGATGCCCTCGCGGGCCTCTACTTCCCGAGCCACTGGCACCCGCCGAAGCCCGGCGAGATCGGCCCTGAGGTCTCGGCCACCGGCGACCCGGTCTTCGAGGCCACTCGCAACCAGCTCGCGGAGTACGTCCGGGGTGAGCGGACCTCCTTCTCCGTCCCCACCGTCACCCACGGCGACGCCTTCTCCGAGCGGGTCTGGGACCTGCTCGTGACGATCCCCTACGGCGAGACGACGACCTACGGCGCGATCGCGCGCGAGCTCGGCAACCCCGGTCTGGCGCAACGCGTCGGGCAGGCGGTCGGCCGCAACCCGGTGAGCGTGCTCATCCCGTGCCACCGTGTCATCGGAGCCGACGGCTCCCTGACCGGGTATGCCGGTGGGCTGGACCGCAAGGCCCGCCTCCTCGCGATCGAGGAGCCGCCCGAGGTCGCCGAGTCCCGCCTCTTCTGAGACGGTCAGGAGCAGATGTCGTCGCTCGCCTTGCGCGGCTCGATCGTCACCGACGACGACGGGGTCGAGGACAGCGTCGGCTTGGGCAGGGGCTCGGTGCCCAGACGGTTCGGGACCTCGACGACGTCGGGTGAGCCGGTGCCGAGGGTGACGCGGACCTGCTGGCCGAGGTCGGTCCGAGACTCCTTGAGCGTGGCTCCCGGGAAGGCGGCGGCCACGGTGCGCGCGGCCTCCTCGTTGGCCCCGGAGTACTCGACGGTCGCACCCTTGACGACGGCGTCGCCGTTGCTCGACACCACCTCGCCGAAGCCCTGGACGCGCAGCGCGGCGACGGCCTGCTTCGCCAGGCCCATGACGCCGGAGGAGTTGACCACCTCGACCCGGATCGAGTCCGGTGAGACGGTGAGGGGCTCGGTGGACGACGGGCTCGGCGTGGGGGTCGGCGCCCCGAGCTCGCGGTCGGAGCGGATGGACTCCCACAGCTGATCGGCCTCCGGAGCCCACTCGACCCGGTTGGGGTCCTTCGGGTACACCTGCGTCGGCACCGTGACGAACTGGATCTTGTCGACGCCGATGCCCTTGACGCTCTCGGCGATGTCCTTCATCGGCCCGAGCCCGAAGTCGGGGTCCATCTGGAGCGAGCTCGTCGCCGCGCCGAGGAAGCGGAGGAGCTTGTCGGGGCGCAGGAGCAGCTTGGTGTCCGTGGCCTTCTGCGCCACCGACGACATGAACGCCTGCTGGCGCTTGATGCGCTGGATGTCGGAGCCGTCACCGACGGTTTTGCGGGTGCGGACGTAGCCCAGCGCCTGCTCGCCGTCGAGGGTGTGCCGGCCGGCGGCGAGGGTGAACTTCGCCTTGGGGTCGTCGATGTCGAAGGGGGTGCAGACCGGGACGCCGCCGAGCGCGTCGACCATGTCCTTGAACCCGCTGAAGTCGACGACCGCGAAGTGGTTGACGAAGACGTCGGTGTTGCCCTCGAGGGTGCGGATGACGCAGCCGGGACCACCGGTGTTGAAGTTCTGGTTCCACTGGTGCACCCGCCACTGGTCCTCGGGTGCGTCACCGTCGCAGTCGACCGGTGCGGGCACCATCGAGTCGCGCGGGATCGAGATCATCGTCACGGACTTCCGGTCACCGGAGATGTGCATGAGGATGTTGGTGTCGGAGTGCTGGCCGGGCTCCCAGTCGCCGGAGCCGTAGCTCTCGTTGCCCTCGCCGGTGCGGACGTCCGAGCCGATGAGCAGGATGTTGAGCGGGCCGCTCGACACGTTCCCCGCCGGAGTCGGCCGGTCCTCGCCCACCATGTCGGAGACGTCCAGGCGGTCGATGTTGCCGTTGAGCTTGAGGTAGGTGCCGACCATGCCGACGACGAGCAGGGCGGCCACCGCACCGACGACGCCGATCCACCGACGACGGCGCCGCTGGCTGCGTGCCTGGCGCTGCCCACGCATCGCGGCGCGCGTGCCGGACCCCGGCCCGTGCTCCTCCAGCTCACCTCGTCCTGCGCGCTCGTCGTCCTGCACACGTTCCTCTTCGTCGTACCAGTGGGACCTGCGCTCCGTCCCCCACGGAGCGCGACGATTCTAGGGGCCGACTCTGAGAGCGCGCTGACACCCCGGTTCCGGGGCGCGGCGCGGCGGCCCGGACGTGACGAGGCCCCCTGCCGCCAGTGGCGGAGGGGGCCTCGCTCAAAGACTGTGTGGAGTCCTCGATCAGAGGGGGCGGACCTGCTCGGCCTGCGGACCCTTCGGACCCTGGGTGACCTCGAACTCGACCTGCTGGTTCTCGTCGAGGCTGCGGTAGCCCTGGGTGTCGATGGCGGAGTAGTGAACGAACACGTCGGGTCCACCGCCGTCCTGGGCGATGAATCCAAAGCCCTTCTCAGCGTTGAACCACTTCACGGTGCCCTGTGCCATGTGGGGTAACTCTTTCCTGTGTGTAGCACTCGGACGCAGCAGAATCGCGGCGCCCACCGGCCGCACTCCTGCCCAACCCCAGGTGAACCGGACAACCGGTTCGGACACATCAACGCCCGCCTTCTGTGGAAGCGAGACGGGCGCGTACTGCGACCTGCGAGGAACTGCTGTTGTGCAACCGCTCACGAACTTACCAGCAAACCTTCATCGTGTGCCTGCTCGGCGAAGTCGCGTCCCCAAATGTTCACGCAGTGAGAAACGCACGAGAGGTATGCCGGGAAGCGGGCTCCCGGCATACCTCTCGTCGTGCGTCTCAGGCCTTGACCGCGAGGACCGCGCAGGTCGCGTCGAGCAGCACCTGCTGGGCCGTGCTGCCGGTGACGACCTTGCCCAGGGGCGAGCGCTTGCGGACCCCGATGACGATGAGGTCGGCGTTCACCTCCGCGGCCACCGAGAGGATCTCCTCGGCCGGGGCGAGGCCCCGTGTCGACTGACGGACCTCGTGGTCGATGCCCTTCTCGGTGAGCTGGGCGTCGAGGGCGTCGAGGTCCTTCGGGTCGGCGAAGCTCGCCACCGTGTAGTCGCCGAGGACACCGGAGTTGACGACGACCAGCCGCTCGTCGCGCCGCTGCGCCTCGACGATCGCTGCGTCGACGGCAGCCAGCCCCTGGGGGCTGGGGATGTAGCCGACGACGATGGTCACGGCGCGTCCTGACTGAGCTTGGTCGCGCCGGTCATGATCGCCACGCCCTCGCCCATGTCGTGGGTGTCGGGCGTGATGACACCGGCCCGGCCTCCGAGCCGCTGGATGTGGATGCGGTCGGCGACCTCCCACACGTGCGGCATGTTGTGGGAGATGAGGATGACCGACAGCCCCTTGTCGCGCAGCTGCTTGACCATGTTGAGCACCATGCCCGACTCCTTGACGCCGAGCGCGGCAGTGGGCTCGTCGAGGACGACGACCTTGCTGCCGAACGCGGCGGCGCGGGCGACGGCCACGGCCTGGCGCTGACCACCGGAGAGCGTCTCGACGGCCTGACCCATGTTCTGGATCGTCTGGATGCCGAGGTTCTGCACCGACTCGCCGGCCCGCTTCTCCATGCCCTTCTTGTCGAGCATCCGCAGCACCGACCCCAGCGGGCCCTTGCGCCGCTCCTCGCGGGCGAGGTAGAGGTTGCTCGCGATGTCGAGGGCGGGAATGACGGCCAGCTGCTGGTAGACCGTCTCGATGCCTGCGTCGCGGGCGTCCTGGGGCTTCTTGAAGGACACTGGCTGACCGTTCATGGTCACCTCGCCGGAGTCGGGCACGTAGGCGCCGGTGAGGCACTTGATGAGCGTCGACTTGCCGGCGCCGTTGTCGCCGATGACCGCGAGCACCTCTCCCGGGTAGAGGTCGAGGTTGACGCCGTCCAGCCCGACCACGCGGCCGAAGGTGATGACGAGGTTGCGGGCCGAGAGGACCGGAGGCTTGTCGTAGACGTGCTCCTTGCCCGCGGGGACGCCGCCGTGGGCGACCTCGAGGTCGGATGTCGTGGTGCTCATGCCTTCACCTTTCGAATCCACTGGTCGATCGCGACCGCGACGATGACGAGGATGCCGGTGGCGAGGACTCGCCACTGCTGGTCGACACCCATCTGGGACAGACCGAACGCGAACGTCTGGACGATGAGAGCGCCGATGAGCGTGCCCACGAGCCGGCCGCGTCCGCCGAAGAGGCTCGTGCCACCGATGACGACAGCGGTGATGCTCGCCAGGTTGGCGTCCGGAGCGGCGTTCGGCGTCGCTGCGCCGGCACGGCCGATGAGGATCCACGCAGCGACGCCGTAGATGAGACCGGCCACGGTGTAGACCGCGAGCAGCATCCGCTTGCTCGGGACGCCCGACAGGCGAGCCGACTCTGCGTCGTCGCCGACGGCGTACACGTAACGACCCCATGCGGTCTGCGACAGGACGAAGCCCATCACCACGTACAGGAGGATGACGACGACGATGCCCCACGTGAGCCGGAACTGCCCGATCCCGAATCCCTCACCGAGGAAGTTGAGGAGGTCCGGCATGCGGTCGGCCTGGATGCTCGAGCCGCCCGAGTAGAGCAGCGCGATCGCCGTGAAGATGCTCAGCGTCCCCAGGGTCACGATGAACGGCGGCAGGTTGATCCTGGTGACGAGCAGGCCGTTGAGGAACCCTGCCCCCGTGGCCAGGGCGACGCCGATGAGGATGGCGAGGATGCCCGGCATGCCGTCGTCCCTGGCCAGGGTGGCCATGACCATCATCGACAGCACCATGATCGCGCCGACCGAGAGGTCGATGCCGGCGGTGAGGATGACGAGCGTCTGACCCACGGCGAGGGCCGCGACGACCGCGGTCTGCTGGAGCAGGATGCCCATCGAGTTCGCCGTGAGGAACGTCGGCGTCGCGATGAAGAACACGAGGAACGCGACGAGCAGGAGGAACAGCGGGCTCAGCCAGGGCTTGCCGTGCAGCTGGTGCTGCAGCCTCTGCACCGGGGACTGCTGCCGCCGAGCGAACTCGGCGGCAGCAGACGTGACGTCGGCACTCATGGTCAGTTGCCCCAGCAGATCTTGGAGCCCTCGTCGGAGGTGATGCTCTCGACGCCTTCGGCCTCCTTGTCGGAGACCAGCGCGACGCCGGTGTCGAAGAAGTCGAGGCCCTCCGTGGTCTTCGGCTTCTCGCCACCACGGGCGATCTTGGCGATGGCCTCCATACCCAGCGTGGCCATCTTCAGGGGGTACTGCTGCGCGGTGGCTCCGATGACGCCGCTCTTGACCGAGGCGACACCTGCACAACCACCGTCGACCGAGACGATCGTCGCCGTCTTGCCCGCCGCCTTGAGGGCAGCGTTGGCGCCGACAGCCGTCGGCTCGTTGATCGTGTAGACGACGTTGATGTTCGGGTTCTTCGCGAGGCACTTCTCCATGGCCGACCGGCCACCAGCCTCCTCGCCGTTGCCGGCCTCGTTGCAGACGATCGTGTAGTCGCCACCGCCGGCCGCGGTGTACTTGCCGGTCTTGGCCTCGTCGCCGTTCTTCTTGCCGTCGGCGACGTCGATGCCCATCCCCTCGAGGAAGCCCTGGTCGCGGTTGTAGTCGACCGAGACGATCTTGTCGCTGAAGAGGTCGATCAGCGCGATCGTTGCCGGCTTGCCGGCGACCTGAGCCGCAGCCCACTGGCCGATGAGCTTGCCGGCCTGGCGGTTGTCGGTGGCGAAGGTGATGTCGACGGTGTCGGCCGGGTCGGGCGGGGTGTCGAGGGCGATGACGTAGAGGCCGGCGTCGCGGGCCTTCTTGATGGCGGCGTTGACGCCGGTGCTCATCGGGGTGATGAGGATGCCCTTGTCACCGCGGGCGATGGCGTCCTCGATGGCCGTGATCTGGCCCTGGTCGTCACCCTCCTGCTTGCCTGAGGCGATGGTGAGCTTGACGTTGTTCTTGGCCGCGTCGGCCTTGGCGCCGTTCTGCATGGCGACGAAGAACGGGTTCGTCGAGTCCTTGGTGATGAGGACGACGCCGACGGCGGCCTCGCCCCCGGAGCCGGTGTCCGACTCGCTGGCGCGGTTGCAGGCCGACAGTCCGAACGCGGTCGTGGCCGCCACGGCGAGGACGATGGTGCGCTTGGCGCGTGAGGTGGTGCGCATGGGTGGTCTCTCCTTTGAGTGTCCGATGACAACGTTGTCAAGGTCATTTATAGGGGCACCTTGCGCTCAGGTCAAGGGATGCCGTACAACTCGTGACATGAAGGTGACATCGTTGTCAGGCCCGCAGCCCCCTCTCGGCCATGACTGAGCGCGCTGGGCGGGCCACGATGCGCGACGTCGCCGCCCTCGCCGGAGTGAGCATCAAGACCGTCTCGAGGGTCGTCAACGCCGAGGCCGGCGTGGCCGACCCGGTGCGCGAGCGCGTGCAGGACGCGGTGACCCGGCTCGACTACCGGCACCACCTCGGGGCGAGCAACCTGCGCCGCGGGTCGAGCCGGAGCGGTCTCATCGGCGCCCTGCTCCAGGACGTGAGCAACAGCTTCTCCGCCGCGCTGCTGCGCTCCCTCGAGGACGCCGCCCGCAGCCGCGGCACCGCCATCCTCTCCGCGAGCCTCGACGAGGAGCCCGACCGCGAGGTCAGCCTCGTCAACGACCTCGTCTCCCGGCGGGTCGACGGGCTCGTCATCATGCCCTCGACCTTGCGGCAGGACTACCTGTCGTCGGAGGTCCGCGTCGGTCTCCCGGTGGTCTTCGTCGACCGCGAGCCGCAGGGCGTGGCCGCCGACTCGGTGAGCGTCGAGAACTTCGAGGGCGCCCAGATGGGCGCCGAACACCTTCTCGCACAGGGACATCGGCGCATCGCCTGCCTCACCGACCTGCCCCAGATCTCCACCGCGCAGCGGCGGTACGCGGGCTTCGTCCAGGCCTTCGCCGAGCGCGGCCAGAGACCCGACGAGCGTCTGGCGATCTCGGGCCTGCGCGGTGCGGCCGCGGCCGAGGAGGCGGTCATCCAGCTCCTCGACCTCGACCGCCCGCCGACGGCCGTCTTCGCGGGCCGCAACGACCTCGCCCAGGGCACGGTCCGGGCCCTGCGCCGCCGCGGGCTGAGCGAGTCGGTGGCCGTCGTCGGCTTCGACGACTTCCCCCTCGCCGACCTGCTCACGCCGGCCCTCACCGTCATCAGGCAGGACGTCGGGCGGATCGGCCGCATCACCGCCGAGATCCTCTTCGCGCGGATCGACGGCGACGCCTCGCCGCCGCAGCGCGTCGTCATCGAGCCCACCCTCGTCGTGCGCGGCTCGGGCGAGATCCCGCCCCCGGCCTGAGCGTCGCGACCCGGCGACCCCCCACCACCCGCACGACCCGCACGACTCATTGCCCCGGGACCACCGGGCGAGGCCCTTTTCGGGGCTCCGCCGGTGGTCCCGGGGCAATCAGTCCGCAGTGGTCAGGGGCGCAGCGGCGTCACCTTGACGTCGACCGCCTTGGCCGTCCCACCCACCGCATAGGTGGCGATGCCCGTGGCCGACGCCGGCGGGTAGATGAGGTCGGTCACCGAACGCTGACCGCCCTCGGCCAGCACCTCCACCGAGCTCCGGTCGAGGTATGCCGTGAAGGTCACCTCACCGTCGCGCACCGTCACCGGTGCCTCCTCCACGCTGGGGAAGAGCGGGTGGAACCCGACGTCACCGCTCGCCGTCCGGTCGACGACGAGGGTGCCGTCACGGCGCACGCCGACCCGGGTGCCGACCGAGCCGTCGGCGCTGCGGCGCAGCACCACGCCCGCCTCGGTCGCCGAGCCGAGCGCCACGCGGACCTCGACCCGCGCCACCGTCGCGTCGAGCCCCGTGGCCTTCTCGCCAGCGGCGACCGGCCGCACCTTGACCTGCTGCTTGTCCCGGTTGACCAGCGACGCCTCGACACCGGCGACAGGTGTCTGGCGCAGCTGCGGGCCCGCCGCGGACGACACGAGCGACAGCGTCCGCGGCATCGTCATCTGGCCGCGCCACGGGCTCGTCGGCACGTCCTGGGCGTACTGCCAGTTGTTCATCCAGCCGATGGTGGTGCGCTGCGAGTCCGGCAGCCCGTTGAAGGTCACCCCGGCGTAGTTGTCGCGCCCGTAGTCGACCCAGTCCGCCCGGTCGGTCCCGTTCTTCGCGGGAGCCGCTGCGAGCATGAACTGGTCGGCGAGGATGTGCCCCCAGCCACCCGAGCTGTGGTCGATGACGCGGATCTGCGCCGAGCGGCCCTGCAGGTCGGCGAGGTCCCAGGAGGCCCAGTCGAGGGCCTCGCTGTCGGAGCCGGTGCTCGAGCGCACGACCTCACCGTCGACGACGAGGTTCACCGTCGTCTGGGTGTCACGCGGGCCGGCTGCGGTGTCGGAGAACCGGATGTCGTCGACCATGAGGTGTCCCCAGTCGCCGCTGCTGTTCTCGTCGCGGATGACGATGCGAGCCTGCGAGCCGACGACCGAGCGCGCGTCGATGTGGCGCCAGTCCATGTCGCCGGAGCTGTTGCCCGTGACGGAGCCGACGACCTGGCCACCCGACACGAGCTCGACCACGGTCGGCCCACTGGTCCCGAGCGGGTGGGTGCCACCGGCGATGAGCAGGTTGACCCAGTCGCGGGTGACCGTGAACTCCGGCGACACGAACGTGCCGGTCGCCGGGTCGCAGCGGTCGGGCACGACGCAGGTGTCGAGGACCTTGTCGCCCTGGTGGTAGGGCAGGCCTGAGCTCGTCGCGCCGTAGCCGACGAACTCGCCGGTGGCGCTCCAGCCCGCGGGCAGGTGGGTCGCCGGGTCGAGGGTCTCGAAGTCGGTGAACACCTCGCCACCCGGGTCGCCCTGCGTCGCACCGGGCACAGCCGGGTGACGGCCGCCGCCGACGAGGAAGTTGAGGTAGCGCTGGTCGATCGTGAACGCCGGCGACGTCAGCTCGCCCTGGGCGGCGTCGAAGTCGATGAAGCTGTTGGCGAGTCGCTCGCCGACGTAGCCCGTGACGGTCTGCTGCCCGGGCAGCGTGCCGGCCGCGGGCTGGGAGCCGAAGGCGGTCCCGGTCGGGGTCCAGCCGGCATACCCGTCCTCGAAGCCCTGGAGCAGCGTGCCGGTCGGCGGCTCGTAGGTGGCGGGGCCGTCGGCGGTGAAGGTCGTGCCGTCGAAGTCGCCGACGAAGTACTGCGTGCCCGATCCGCCGGCGATCCCGCCGGGGTTGAGGCTGACGAGCATGACCCACTTGACGTTGGCCGGGTCGCCGTCGACGGCCAGCGGGAAGAGGTCGGGGCACTCCCAGACGCCACCGACGGCGTTGCGCGGGCCGAACTCCGAGAGCCGCGTCCACTGCTTGAGGTCGGCCGAGCGCCAGATGAGGACCTTGTGCTCGTTGGCGATGACGGCGACCATCCGCCACTCCTTCGCCGGCTCGTACCAGAACACCTTGGGGTCCCGGAACTCGCGCGAGCCGATGTCGATGACCGGGTTGCCGGAGTACTTCGTCCAGGTCTGGCCGTCGTCGGTCGAGTACGCGAGCGACTGAGCCTGGATGCCGTCGCGACCGCTCGCCTGCGTGTAGGCGCTGGTGTACATCGCGACGAGCGGCGGGTTCTGCGCCGTGCCGAGGCCGGAGCTGTTCGTCGTGTCGACGACCACCGAGCCGGAGAACACCCCCTCGTTCGCGTCGAACGGGATGGCGACCGGCTGCTCCTCCCAGTGGACGAGATCGGTGCTCGTCGCGTGGCCCCAGGACATGTTGCCCCAGCGGTCGCCGAGCGGGTTGTACTGGAAGAAGAGGTGGTAGACGCCCTTGTGGAAGACGAGCCCGTTGGGGTCGTTCATCCAGTTCTTGGCCGGGCTGAAGTGGTAGGCGGGACGGTGCTGCGGAGTGTCGGCCGAGGCCGGTGCGACGCCGAGCGCCGTGAGGACCGCGACGACGAAGAGGACGAGCCCGTGGCGGCGCGCATGTGGTCTGACGAGATGTGACATGTGGTTGGTCTCCCCGGATATGACAACGTTGTCATAAGACACGACACACGTGACCGGCGAGTACGTCAACCGGGGGTGTCGCATCGTGAGACGCGTCGGAGGTCAGCCGACGGCGTCGCACACGGGGCGGCGGGTGTGGGATTTGAACCCACGAGAGGTCTCCCTCTGGTCGCTTTCAAGGCGACTGCACTAGGCCACTATGCGAACCCGCCCGGCCCACCGGAGAACCGGTGACCGACAGACAGGGTATGCCGCGAGCGCCCCTGACGCGGAACCCGCACCGCAGCGTCGGGCAGGTAGGGTCGAAGGCCAACCGAAGGGACACTGCCACCGATGCCCAGAATGAGCTTCTTCGTCGGCCTCGCGGCCGGCTACGTCCTCGGCGCACGCGCCGGGAAGCAGCGCTACGCCCAGATCAAGACCGTCTCCGGCAAGGTCTGGCAGAGCAAGCCCGTCCAGAAGCAGGTCGCCGCGGCCAAGGAGAGCGCCAGGACCAAGGCCGCTCCCGTCGTCGCCGACTTCGTCGCGGACGCCGCCAAGGCGACCAGCGAGAAGCTGCGTGCCTCGCGCACCGTTCCCTCGCAGGTGAGCACCGGGCGCGACCGCACGACGGGTGAGGACCCGTGGGTGGCGTCGTCCACCGCACGCGACGAGGACCCCTGGGGCACCGCCACCCGTCGCTGAGCCCTTCTCCCCGTCCGGGGCCCCACCCGGAGCCGACCGGCCCTAGCCGGAGGCCGCCCGCACACCGCCGGCGCCCAGGAGGACCACCGATGGGACCGATCGGGGCAGCGCGAGGTCGGCGAGGACCACCGCGGTCCCCGCGACGCCGGTGAGCAGGGAGACGTCCCTGTCGGCACCACGCAGCCCGCACGGCCAGGCCCCCGGGTCCGTCGGTGCTGCGGCGACGAAGTCCGTCGCCGCCGCGAGCGCCTGCTCGCGGTGCTCCGGCACGTCGAAGACGTCCGCGGCCAGTGCCACGACACCTGCCGCACCGCCGACTCCGTGGCACAGCGTCCACCCACCGGCGACCGACTCGGGTCCGCTGGACGCCGCCTGCTCGGCCGCCTCGCTCATCGCGCGACCGCACCGCTGCACCGCCAACTCCGCCTCGGCGCGCGTCGTGTCGCCCGACCACGGCACCTCGAGGCCCGCCGCGACCAGCTCGAGGATGCGCAGCCGCACCGCCCCGGCGCCGGCGCTGCCGTGGCACCAGAGGTCCGGCCAGGTCACCTCCCCCTCGCGCAGGTCGGGCCACCCGCCGCGCACGGGTTCGGACCACGTCGCCTCCCAGTCCAGCGCCTCGGCCGCGAGCTCGAGTGCCGGTCCGGACAGGGACGGCCACACGGCGGCCGCCTCGGTGAGCGCCCACGCGATCCCCGAAGCCCCGTGCGCCAGACCGCACAGCGGATGCGCCGCCTCACCCGCGAGTCGCGCGTCGGGCCAGCTGCGCCCCCACGGCTCGACGCGCGACCGGTGGCGCAGCTCGGCGACGACGGCCGCCGCGTGGCTCTCGTGGCGGCGGCTGAGCGCCAACGACAGGAGGATCCCGGCGAGCCCGTCAGTGAGGTCGCTGCCGTCGGACCACCCGGCAACGGCGCCGCGGCCACCGGCTCGGAGCAGGTCGACTCCGGCCTCGCCGACGAGAAGGCCTGCGGGCGCGTCCGGGTCGGTCGGGCGCGCCCGCAGGAGCATCTCGGCACCGGACGCCGCGAGCTCCTTGGCGTCCGCGCGGTTCAGGGCGGTGCCGAGGTGGGTCAGCGCCCACACCACCCCGGCATCGCCGTCACAGAGGGAGCGCCGTCCCGCGACGACGCCGAGGGCACCCTCGGGCCCCATCTCCCACGACGGCCAGGTGGGCGCTCCGGTGTCGTCGATGACCGCCGTCCGCACGAGCAGGTCGACGCAGCGGTGGGCGGCATCGAGCACGGGTGCGTGGTGGTCGATCGGGTCCGTACTCCGCATCCCGACCAGCTCCATCTCGTTCGTGGCAGCACTCATCGCACTGCCTCCATCTCCGGGGTGCCGCAGCGAGGTGAGGCGGCATCGAGTACCTCGGTCCTGTCGACGGCCCCGAGCGCGTCACCACCCCTCCTGGGTGACGAACCCGGGGCGGCCAGGTACTCGGGTCGCCACCCGCTCATGACCTGACCTCCTCGGCGGCTGCCGTGGCCCGCGAGAGAAGTCGGGCCACGTCCGTGGCCCTGTCGTCGCCGTGGTGGAGGGCGACCTGCCAGGCGGACATGAGTGCGCTGATGCAGCGCCAGGCGGGGTTGAGCGAGCCGGGCCCGCACGCGGCCCAGTAGGCCTCCAGGCAGAGCGCCTCGAGGTCGAGCCCGGGACGCGACAACTGATTGAGCGTCGCTGCCGCAGCGACGAGGTCGTACTCCGTGGCGCCGAGACCGCCGGACCCGACGTCGATGAGCCCGATCCGCACCGTGCCCGCCGGGGAGGTCTCCACGACGATGTTGCCGGGGGCGATGTCGCCATGCACGACGTGGGTCGGTCGCGACTGGTCGCGGGCCACCCGGACCGCGCGGCGGATCACCGGGTCGGCGAGGCGGCCGAGGACGACGCGGGTGGTGGCGCGCTGCGGGCCGCCTGCCATCGACGGCGGCAGGCTCTCGAGCAGCGGCCAGGGCCGAGCGGCGGATGGCAGGTGCGAGCCCGCGACCGGGACGCGGTGCCGACGGGCCAGGGCACGCCCGAGGCCGACGGCGACCGGGCGGAGGACGGCATCTCCCCCGACGCCATCGAGCTCGATGCCCGGCACTGCCGTACCCCACACCGACCCCGATGCCGGCTGAACGATCGGGGCCGGTGCGAGCTGGAGGGGAGCGACCATGTCAGACACCGGCCGGGATGTCGGTCCGGAAGGCCTGGTCCGCGGACGGTGCCATGACTGCTCCTTGCTGCTTTCCGAAAGTGAGTGCCGGGGCCGCCCCTGCGCGGCCCCGACAGCCAGGAGGAGTCGGCGGGCGCCCGCCAGATACATCCGAGGCCAGCGGATTCGCAGAGAAATATGTGGCGAACGGGTATCTGGGGAGGTTCCCCAAACTCCTTTCGTGGTGACCGGCCAATCCCTACGCTGAACTGACGGCACCAGCCGCCGCGAGTCAGCAGCAGAGCTCACGGAAGGCACAGATGAACCACGACGAGCGCCCCGATCGGGCCATGCGACGCATCCCCACGACCGTCATCCCGGGCACGGCCGTACGCCGCCTGGGTGTCCGGTTCCTCGACCCGACCACGTCGCTGCGGACCAAGGGAGTCGCTCCGCACCCCACGGCATACGTCGGGGACGTGCTCCTCGTCAGCGGTCTCGAGGGTTCGGCCTTCGACGCGCGTTACGACGTGCTCGCCGAGGTGGCCAAGGAGGCCGGGTATGCCGTGGAGCCGGTTCCCGGCGACTCCCTCCTGGGCTTCGCCCGGCAGAACGACCTCGTCGAGCAGCTCAATGCGGTGGGGTACACCGCCGTCCAGCTCGTCGGCACGCAGCGCAACACACCGCCGGCGGACGCCTGGGAGATCCTCCAGTCTGTCCGGACCCGGGGTGCCCGTGGGGTCGGGCTCGCCCACGTCATGACTGCCGCCGGTTGGGGCGACGGCATCGGCTGGGGTGACGGGATCGGTTGGGGCGATGGCATCGGCTGGGGTGACGGGATCGGTTGGGGCGATGGCATCGGCTGGGGTGACGGCATCGGACGAGGGTCCGGGGGCCGCATGCCGGTCGTGTGGTCGGCACCGGTGCCCACGCCCTCGACCAAGGACGGCCCGGTCGTCGCCGTCCTCGACACCGGCCTCGGCAAGCACCCGTGGTTCGACTCGGGCGTCGAGCGCCACCCCGACGGGTCCGCCGGGTCGCTCGGCGTGACCTTCCCGAACGGGTACGACCCCGAGGACCACGGCGTGACGATGGACCCGGTCAACGGGCACCTCGACCGCCTCGCGGGTCACGGGACGTTCATCGCCGGCGTCATCCGCCAGCACTGCCCGGACGCGCGCATCCTGTCGGTTCCGGTCATGTGGGGCGACGGGGTCGCCGACGAGGACGACGTGGTCCGGGCCCTCACCGGGCTCTACCTGCGCCAGCTCCTCGCCGTGCGAGACGGCGACACCGAGCGGGCCCTGCACGTCGTCACGCTGTCCCTCGGCTACCGGCACGAGACCCCGGGAGCGTTCGACGACGAGGAGGCCCTCTTCAGGGTGCTGCGTGGTCTGGCGTCCCTCGGCGTGACGGTCGTCGCGGCGGCCGGCAACAACGCGAGCGACCTCGAGTTCTTCCCGGCGGCCTATGCCTCCCACGTCACCGAGGGTGCGCCGATGGTGAGCGTCGGCGCCCTCAACCCCGACCGCCGGACGGTCTCGGTCTACTCGAACACCGGCCCCTGGGTGCGGACCTACTTCGCCGCGACGTCGGTCGTGAGCACGATGCCGACCGGCTTCAACGCCTCCCGCCGAGGGGAGATGCTCCAGCAGGCCAACCCCGGCGCCCTCCCGGCCGTGCCCACGCGGGGGGCCGTCGACACCGACGACTACAGCGGCGGCTTCGGCCTGTGGAGCGGGACGTCCTTCGCGGCCCCCGCCCTCGCCGGTGACATCGCGCAGGGCCTCGCGGGCCGCGGGGTCACGGGGGTCGAGGAGCGGAGCGAGCAGGCCAAGACGGTCGTCGACACGGTGCTCGAGTCGACGGCGAAGGCGCTCGAGGAGACGCCGTGAGAACCGGGCCCACCGAGCGCACCGGGCCGTCGGGGCAGACCGCTCCCGGCCTCGCGGCCGCGGCGGCACGCGCCTTCACGCTGCACCGCGACGGCGACTCCAGCGCCATGGACACCCTCGTCGACGACGTGACGCCACTCCTCTGGCACACCGCGAGGTCCCAGGGGGCGGACCGGGCCATGGCCGAGGACGTCGTCCAGACGACCTGGCTCAAGCTCGTCGAGCACACCCACGACATCACCGACCCCCAGGCCGTCCTGCAGTGGCTGCTCATGACGACGAAGCGCGAGGCCTGGACCGCCGTGCGCCGCGGACGGCGCACCGTGCCGCGCGAGCCGTGGGAGGAGCCGACCCCGGGGGACCCCACCGCACCCGTCGCCGGCCCCGACCCGGCGGTCGCCTCCGAGGAGTCCGAGCTCGCCTCGGCCATCTGGCGGCACATCGAGCTGCTGCCGGCTCGCTGCCAGCAGCTGCTCCGCCTCGTCGCCTTCGTCGACCGGCCCGACTACTCCGCCGTGAGCGCTGCCCTCGGGATGCCGGTCGGCAGCATCGGACCCACCCGGGGCCGCTGCCTGGCCAAGCTCCGGCTGGCCCTGACCGCCGACCCGGCCTGGGAGGTGACGGCATGAACGCACCCCACCCCGACGAGGACGTGCTCGCCGGTCAGCCGATGGACGCCGACGACGAGCGAGCCCTCGCGCTCCTCCGTCGCCACCTCACGCTCGTCGACCCCGTGCCCGGTGACCTCGCCGAACGCGTCAAGTTCGCGATGACGGTGGCGAGCCTCGAGGCCGAGGTCGCCCACCTCATGAGCGAGGGGTCGATGGCCGCGACCGTGCGCAAGACCGAGTACGACCGGGCGACGACCGTGACCTTCGAGAGCGAGGGGCTGAGCATCATGGTGACCCTCGAGGAGGTGGACCGCGGCAGCACCACCGTCCGCGGCTGGGTGACCTCTCCGGGCGCCGAGGTCGAGCTGCGCGAGCGCTCCCGTTCGGCGACGACCACCGCCGACGACGAGGGACGCTTCGTCTTCGAGGGCGTCGAGCGCGGCACCGTCCACCTCGTCATCCGCCATGCCGACGAACCCGGCGCACGCCCGGTGATCACTCCCGGGATCGAGATCTGAGAGGCGGCCGACGACCACGCTCGACAGCATCCGCAGCCTTCACCAGAAGGGCCAGGCCGAGAACTCGGCGGGACACTACCGACGTGCCGACGCCGCGCTGTCGCGCGCCCTCCGGGCGCTGGACCGGATCGGGTCGGCGGCCGGCCCGGCATACGCGAACGACGAGACGCGTGCGCCGGACGCTCCGGGCACGCACGACCCCACCGGCCTGAGCCGCGACCTCGAACGGATGCGCGCCCGCATCCTCATCACGCGGGCGGTCTCGCGCCTCGGCATCGAGGGTCCGGAGGCCGCCCTGGCGCTGCTGGCAGGGGTGCGGGAGATCGCCCGGAGGAACGAGGCGCCCATCCTCGAGGTGCAGGCGCACCTCCAGGCCGGCGCCATCCACGTCATGTGCTCGAACTGGATCGAGTCCCTCGACGAGCTGAGCCACGTGGAGGCGCACCTCGATGAGCTCGTGCCCCGCGAGCGCTGCTCCGCGCTGCTCAACCGCGGGTTGGCCTCGGTCTCGCTCGGGGACCTCGACCGCGGTCGGGCCGACCTCGACCGGGCCCTCGACCTCGCCGTGACGCACGGCTTCGCCGCGCAGGAGTACAAGGCCCGCCACAACCTCGGCTGCGTCGCCTACCTCGCCGGTGACATCCCCGGCGCCCTCACGCTCATGCGCGAGGCGTCGGAGATGCCGGTCGACATCACGACGGCCCGTGGGCTGCTCGACCTCGGCAAGGTCCTCCTCGACGCCGGGCTCATCGACGAGGCCGAGACCGTGCTCGAGCGCGGGCTCGAGGCCGCGCGCCGCGACCGACAGCCGCTCGAGCGTGGAGACGTCCAGCTCGACCTCGCCCGGTCGGCCCTGCTGCGCGGGGACGTCGCCCTGGCCCGGGTCCGGGCCGGCCACGCCGTGCGCACCTTCCGCTCGCTCCATGCCGACCGCCGCACCGAGGAGGTGGAGCTCTTCGGTGCGGCGGTCGACCTCGGCGTCGGGCGCCATCTCACCCGAGCCGCAAAGGTTGCGGCGAAGTGGGCCACCCCCACGCCCGTCACCCCGCCCGAACGCCTCGCGACGAGGATCCGGGCCGAGGTCGCCCTCGCGCGCCACGACCACGAGACGGCCCGCACCCACCTCGACCAGCTCGGCACCGACCAGCACCAGTCCCTCGGCGCCCGGCTCCACGAGCACCTCCTCGCCTCCCGGGTCGCGGCCGCGGACGGCGACCCGGCCCGCGCGACCGCGATGCTCGAGGACGCGGCCGAAGAGCTGGCCCTCGAGCAGGGAGGGGTGCACAGCATGGAGATCCGGGCCGGGCTCGCCTTCCACGCCGCCCGCATCCGTGATGCCGACGTCGCGGTGGCGACCGACTCGGGCTCGCTGCCGCAGCTCTTCGAGAGCGTCGAGCGCTGGCGGGCCGCATCGCACCGCGCCCCGCCGCTCCGGCCACCCGACGACGAGCGGACCGCCGCGCTGGTCGGCCAGCTGCGGCGGCTGCGCCAACGCGACGACGACAGCCCGCTGTCGAGCACCCAGCGCGAGGTGGTCGTCCTCCAGGGCGAGATCACCGATCGGCTGCGCGCCGCCCAGGGCTCCCGCGCCGAGGCCGACGTGCGCGCCGTGGGTTTCGAGCAGACGGTGCAAGCCGCGACCGCGCGGGACGCGACCGTGGTGACCTTCCACGAGGTCCGCGGGACCCTCGTGCGCCTCGTGGTCGGCGGCGGCGCGACCAGCCAGAGCGTGCTCGGACCGGTGCGCGAGATCGCCGCCGTCACGTCACGCCTGACGTCCGACGTGCGAGCGGCAGCCGTCGCCCGGCCCTCGATGGCGGCGTTCCTCGCCCGCGCCCGCGAGTCGTCGCTGCGCGAGGTGGACGCCCTGCTCCTGCAGGGAGTCCAGCTCACCGGCACCGTGGTGGTCGTCCCTACCGTGGCGCTGACCGCTCTCCCGTGGCGGGCTCTCCCGTCCCTGCGCGAGCACCCGGTGGTCGCCGCCCCGTCGGCCACCGCGTGGGTCCGTCGACCCGTGCGCGCCGGCCG
This sequence comes from Knoellia locipacati, assembly GCF_044791685.1. Taxonomy (GTDB): domain Bacteria; phylum Actinomycetota; class Actinomycetes; order Actinomycetales; family Dermatophilaceae; genus Knoellia; species Knoellia locipacati_A. The sequence continues at coordinate 1,993,732 of NZ_CP087730.1, read as the reverse complement.
CGAACCGGTCGTCGCCAGCCTGTCGGGTCCCGGTCTCCCCCGCGGGCGCGAGGAGGTGCGAGCGGTCGCGGAGGCGTGGGGACGGCATACCGAGGCCTTCTCGGGGACCACGACGAACGGGTATGCCGTGAGCGCGGACGTGCGCTCCGCCCTCGCGTCGGCGAGCGTCGTCCACCTCGCCGCGCACGGCCACCACGTCGACCAGAGCCCGCTCTTCTCGTCGCTCGACATGGCCGACGGGCCGGTGTTCGCCCACGAGCTGAGGGCGCCGCTGGCGGCCGAGCTCGTCGTGCTGTCGGCGTGCGACGTCGGCCGCAGCCGGGGCCGGACCGGGGACGAGCCGCTCGGCCTGGCGGCGGCGCTGCTCGGCCTCGGCGTGCAGTGCGTCGTCGCCGCCACCAACCCGGTGCACGACGACGTCGCGGCGGCGGCCATGGTCGACCTGCACGCCCGCTTGGTGGCCGGCACGGATGTCGCGGCAGCCCTGCAGCAGACGGCCGTTGCGGTGCCGGGAGCCGAGGCGTTCTGCGCCTACGGCAGCACCTGGTCCCGCGCCACAATCGACCAATAGGTCACGTTCTGCACGCGCAGGATGTGACCTCTTGGTCGATTGTTGTGGCGGACGGGTCAGATGAAGAGGGCCGGTTCGCGGAAGAGGGCCTCGTAGGGGTCCTCGCCCACGTGGTCGGGGAAGCGCACCCGGGCCGGGATACCCGTCGCGATCGCCCCCGCCGGGATGTCCTTGACGACCACCGAGTTCGCGCCGATCTGAACGTCGTCTCCGACCTCGACCGGCCCCAGGATGCGGGCGCCGGCACCGATCGTGACCCGGCTGCCGACGGTCGGGTGGCGCTTGACCTTCGCCAGCGAGCGACCACCGAGCGTGACCCCGTGGTAGAGCATGACGTCGTCACCGACCTCGGCGGTCTCGCCGATGACGACTCCCATCCCGTGGTCGATGAAGAAGCGCCGGCCGATCGTGGCGCCGGGGTGGATCTCGACGCCGGTCACCGCCCGAGTGGCCGTGGACAACACGCGCGCCGCAGGCTTGAGGTGCTCGCGCGACCACAGCTTGTGGGCGAGCCGGTAGGACCAGATCGCGTGCAGGCCGGGCGAGTTCAGCACGAGGTCGGTGCGTGACGCGGCCGCCGGGTCCCGGGCCACGGCGGCGTCGACGTCCTCGCGCACGCTCGCCGCGGCCCGCGCGAGGCGGGACCGCAGGCGAGCGAACGGGATACCGGGAGGTGGGGAGGTGAGCACGGCGTCAGTCGACGAGACCCTCGAAGAGCACGGTGGACAGGTAGCGCTCACCGAAGCTCGGGATGATGACGACGATCGTCTTGCCCGCGTTCTCGGGACGGGTGGCGACCTGGTTGGCGGCGGCGAGGGCGGCACCCGACGAGATGCCGACGAGCAGGCCCTCCTGGGTCGCTGCCTTGCGCGCCCACTCGACGGCCGTGCCCGCGTTGACGTCGATGACCTCGTCGTAGACGTCGGTGTCGAGGATCTCGGGGACGAAGTTGGCGCCGATGCCCTGGATCTTGTGCGGGCCGGGCTGTCCGCCGTTGAGGATCGCGGACTCCTCGGGCTCGACGGCGATGATCTTGACGTCGGGGTTGCGCTCCTTGAGGACCTGCCCGACGCCGGTGATGGTGCCGCCGGTGCCGATGCCGGCGACGACGATGTCGACCTTGCCGTCGGTGTCGCGCCAGATCTCCTCGGCGGTGGTCTTGCGGTGGATCTCGGGGTTTGCCTCGTTGGCGAACTGGCGGGCGAGGACGGCGCCCTCGCGCTCGGCGACGATCTCCTCGGCCTTGGCGACGGCGCCCTTCATGCCCGTGGCCGGGTCGGTGAGGACGAGCTCGGCGCCGTAGGCACGCAGCAGCGCGCGGCGCTCCTTCGACATCGACTCCGGCATCGCGAGGACGACCTTGTAGCCGCGGGCCGCGCCGACCATCGCGAGCGCGATGCCGGTGTTGCCCGACGTCGCCTCGACGATCGTGCCGCCGGCGGGAAGCTCACCCGAGGCCTCCGCGGCGTCGACGATGGCGACACCGATGCGGTCCTTGACCGAGCTGGCCGGGCTGTAGAACTCGAGCTTCGCGGCGACCGTCGTGCCCTCCGGGGCCTCGATGATGCGGTTGATCCGCACGAGCGGGGTGTTGCCGACGGCCTGGGTGACGTCCTCGAGGATGGGCATGGGGTCTCCGTTGCTTCGTGTCGCCCGGCGCGGTGGCCGGTGGGTGGGTCGGTGGGTCGTGGTGCCAGTGTCTCAGAAACGTCGGCACTGCTTATGTGCATTCCAACACCACGTTATCTCTCGCGTGTTCGGGCCGACAGACGAGTCCGTATGCCGTCCCCAACCGTGGCGTCCGTGGCTCGCGCCGCTGACCTCGGGAGCATCCGAGCCGGCGTCCGGCCCGGCCCGGACCGGACCGGCCCCAGAGCTGCAGGGCCACGGCATACATCGGGTTCTCGTGAGTCCGGACACAACGCGTGCGAGGGCGGTCACTGAGCGGTATGCGAGCGCTTAGCCGTCGTTAGACTCGCCGGCATGTCCGCGCTCCAGATCGTCGCCTCCGCCATCTGCTTCCCGCTGATGCTCGTCGGGTGGGCCCTGCTCTTCCGGCAGATCGGGCGCTTCGTGGCGCTCTACCGCGTGGGACAGGCGGATCCGCGCCGCACGGACGCGCCGGTGTCGCGCACGTGGACGCTGACCAAGGAGTTCCTCGGGCACACCCGCATGGCACGACTGCCGGTCGTCGCGGTCGCGCACTGGTTCACGGCACTGTCGTTCCTCCTGCTCTTCGGGACGCTCGTCAACGCGTTCGGGCAGCTCATCGACCCGATGTGGCGGCTGCCGATCGTCGGGCACTTCCCGCCGTTCGAGTGGATGACCGAGGTGTTCGCCTGGGGTGGCTTCATCGGCATCGTCGTGCTCATCGCGATCCGCCAGCGCCAGCACCCCCGCTCCGCGGCGGGTGAGCAGGGCCGCCGCTCGCGCTTCTTCGGTTCGACGTGGTGGCAGGCGTACTACGTCGAGGCCACGATCCTCGGCGTCACGCTCTGCATCCTCACGCTGCGCACGCTCGAGGCCGCCCTCGTCTCCGCGCGCCTGCCGGAGGAGAGCATCGGGCTGCACTTCCCGCTGACCGGCTGGATGTCGGGCCTCTGGTCCGGGATGTCGGCCGTCACGCTCGAGACCCTCGTCGTCATCGTCGCGGCGATCAAGATCATCATCTCGTTCGCCTGGATGATCACGGTCTCGCTCCAGCCGACGATGGGTGTCGCGTGGCACCGCTTCCTCGCCTTCCCCAACATCTGGTTCAAGCGTGAAGCCTCCGGGCGCACCGCTCTCGGCAACCTCAAGCCGATGACGATGGGCGACGGCAAGCCGTTCTCCATGGAGGCGATGGAGGAGCTGCACGAGCACGAGGACGCCGTGGAGCCGGTGCTCGGTGTCGGCAAGGTCGAGGACTTCACCTGGAAGGGCCTGCTCGACTTCTCCACCTGCACCGAGTGCGGTCGCTGCCAGTCGCAGTGCCCCGCGTGGAACACCGAGAAGCCGCTCTCGCCCAAGATGCTCATGATGACGCTGCGCGACCACGCCAACGCGAAGTCGCCGTGGCTCACCGCGTCCGAGGAGGCGCGCGCGTCCCTCCCCGCGGCCACGACGGCCCTCGCGGAGCTCCCCCTCATCGGGCAGACCGGCTACGACATCACCAACCCGCTCACGGCATACAACCCCCACGGCCCGGACGCCGTCATCGACGAGGACGTCCTGTGGTCGTGCACCACCTGTGGCGCGTGCGTCGAGCAGTGCCCGGTCGACATCGAGCACGTCGACCACATCGTCGACATGCGTCGCTACCAGACGCTCATCGAGTCGGCGTTCCCCTCCGAGCTCGGTGGCCTCTTCAAGAACCTCGAGTCCAAGGGCAACCCGTGGGGCATGGGTGCGCGCGCCCGCCTCGACTGGGCCAAGGACCTGCCGTTCGAGGTCAAGATCCTCGGCAAGGACGTCGAGAGCGCCTCGGAGGTCGACTGGCTGTTCTGGGTCGGCTGCGCCGGCGCCTACGAGGACCGCGCCAAGAAGACGACGCGCGCGGTCGCCGAGCTCCTCGACACCGCCGGGGTGTCCTTCGCGGTCCTCGGTGACGGCGAGACCTGCACCGGCGACTCGGCGCGACGGGCCGGCAACGAGATCCTCTTCTCGATGCTCGCCGAGCAGAACATCTCGACGCTCAACGAGTCGGGCGTCCAGAAGATCGTCGTCACCTGCGCCCACTGCTTCAACACGATCAAGAACGAGTACCCCGACCTCGGTGGGACGTTCGAGGTCGTGCACCACACGCAGCTGCTCAACCGGCTCGTGCGCGACAAGAAGCTCGTGCCGGTCGCGCGCCCGTCCGATGCTCCGGGCATGTCGTCGGCCAAGAACGCGGCCTCGACCGCGCCGTCCGTGACCTACCACGACCCCTGCTACCTCGGTCGCCACAACGGCGTCTATGCCCCGCCGCGCGAGCTCATCGGCGCTCTGCCCGGCGTCGAGCTGCGTGAGATGGAGCGCTCGAAGGAGAAGTCGTTCTGCTGCGGCGCCGGTGGTGCTCGCATGTGGATGGAGGAGAAGCTCGGCGGTCGGATCAACATGAACCGCACCGAGGAGGCTCTCGCCACCGGGGCCGAGCGGATCGCCATCGGCTGCCCGTTCTGCCGCGTCATGATCTCCGACGGGCTCACCGCCAAGCAGTCCGAGGGCGTCGGCGAGGACGTCGAGGTCGTCGACGTCGCGCAGATGCTGCTCGCGGCCGTGCGTCGTGGTGCTGAGGACAGTGCTGACGACGAGGCTGGCGTCGACGAGTCGGCTGCCGCTGCGGTCGCCTCCGAGTCCGAGTCGTATGCCGGTCAGTCCGGTTCCGCTGCTGCTGGCGGGGCCGCTGTGGCCGCGGGCGCTGCTGGTGCTGGTGCTGGTGCTGGTGCGGACTCTGCCGAGGGCGGGGACGAGGCTGAGACACCTGTTGGTTCGGGGAGTGCCATTGCTCCCGCTGGTGACGCAAAGGACGCGACGCCGCCCGACGCCGACCCATGGGACAGCCCTGCTGCCGCGCCGGCTGCCTCGACCCCCGCTGCCGAGACCACCGCCGACGCGGATGCAGACCCGTGGGACACCCCAGCGGCCAGCACACCAGCCGCATCGACCTCCGCTGCCGAGACCACCGCCGACGCGGATGCAGACCCGTGGGACACCCCAGCGGCCAGCACACCAGCCGCATCGACCTCCGCTGCCGAGACGGACACGGACCCTTGGGACACCCCCGCGGCCACCACCCCGGCCGCATCGACCCCTGCTGACACCACCGCCGACACGGACGCGGACCCCTGGGACACCCCCGCGGCCGCGGACGAGAAGGCCAGCGCGTCCGAGGGGGAGCCCACGCCCGAGAAGCTCGAGGAAGCAGCCGCCGCGTCCAGCGACGACGTCGATCCGTGGGACGAGCCCGCTGCACCCGCAGCGGCTGCTCCCACGTCCGTGAACAAGTCAGCCGAGCCCGAGGCCAAGACCGAAACACCCGCGGCCAAGACCGAGGCGCCCGCAGCACCCGCCGCCAGCGACGACGTCGACCCCTGGGACGAACCCGCCACCCCCGCGGCAGCACCCGCAGCCAAGGACACGGAACCCGAGCCCGAGGCCAACACCGAAACGCCCGCAGCGCCCGCGGCCAGCGACGACGTCGACCCCTGGGACGAGCCCGCCACCCCCGCGACCCCGGCCGCCGAGGGTGCCAACACCGAGGACGCCGCGGACACGGCACCCGAGCCCGAGGCCAAGACCGAGGCGCCCGCAGCACCCGCGGCCAGCGACGACGTCGACCCCTGGGACGAACCCGCCGCACCGGCAGCCGAGGACACGGCACCCGAGCCGGAGCCCGAGACCGACGAGCCGGCGGCGCCCCTCGCCGACACCACAGACTCCGACTCCTCCGAGCCGGCCCCCACGGCGAACACGGCCGCCGAGGTCGAGAACAGCGACGCGCTGCTGGCAGCCCCCGACCCGTGGGACGACGCCAGCTCCCTCTCGGAGCGCGCCACCGTGACCACCGAAGCCGCGACGCAGGCGGCTACCTCGGACGACACGGCACCCTCAACGGCTGACGACTCGGGCGCCTCGCCGGACACCGAGCCGAGCGCCACCGCCGACGACAACGCCCCAGCACCTGCCAAGGCGGACTCAGAACCGAGCTCCGACGTCGACGCCGAACCGGACGCGGAATCCGAGCCCGCGGCTGACAACGAGTCGACCGAGGAGGGGTCGCCCGAGGCCGAGTCCAAGGGCAGCAAGCCGGCGGCTCCCGTCGCCAACGCCGATGAGCTGTTGAACGCGCCCGACCCCTGGGACTGAGCGCACCTGCTCTTCGTCGAGCCCCGTCGACCTCGTGTCGGCGGGGCTCGATGTATGCCCATCCATTTTGAGTGGGAACGTTCCGGGGTGATGCGCAACCCCTGAGGTGGGTGTGACGGGTGCGACGTAACCCATTCAACGACGCGAATATGGTTGCAGGACAATGGAGTTCGGGAGGTGAGACTGTCAGTGCCGGCCCGTAGCGTGGGTGGCATGACAGAGGGGACAGCGGAGCAGCCGGGTCTGAGCTACGCCGAGTGTGTGGCTCGGATCGCGGCTGCGCACGAGGCCGCGGCCGCCCTGCCGTCGGTGCTGTGGCAGGCCAGTGGAGCCGACCTCGTCAACGGTCTGGAGGCTCTGGGTGAGCTGTCCGCGGTGTCCGAGGGAGCCGAGGTCGCGATCACGACGGAGGCCATCGAGCGCGGCGAGCCCGGGTGCGCCTCACCCCCACAGACGCCCCGCGAGTGGGTGGTCGCGCACCACCGCCGGTATGCCGTCGCCGGCGCCTCCCGCCTCGTCGACGTCGCCCAGGCCTGTCGCGACACCCGCCACCACATCCTGCGCGCGGCGGTGGTCAGCGGGCGGGTCAGCATCGGCACCGCACAGGTCGCGCTCAAGGAGATGCGACTGCTCAAGCCCCACCTGCACCCGGACGCGGTCGACACCGTCTGGGACGGGCTGATGACCCTGGGTGAGCGGCACGACGCCCGTACCGTCCGGCAGCTGCGCGAACGGCTCCTGGCCGCGTACGGCGCCGACGACGCGTTCGAGGACACCGAGGACAAGGCCCGCCAGGGCGCCGGCCTCACCGTGGGCAAGGAGATCGCGCCCGGCTTGTTCGAGTACCTCCTGCGGGTCACCCGCGAGGGCCGGGCCCTGCTCGAAGCCGCCATCGGGCCGCTGTCCGCGCCCACTCCCGGATCCGACGGCGAACGCGACGAACGCCCGCACGAGCAACGCCGCGCCGAAGCGCTGGTCGCCGTGATCGGGCGTGCGCTCAAGGCGGGAGACAGCGCCTGGTCCTCGACCAAGACGCAGGTCTTCGTCACCGTCGGCCTCGAGGATCTCCAACGTTCCGCCGGTGCAGGGTCGCTGCTCGGTGCCCTGACCACCGGCGACCTCGTCACCGCCGACACCGTCCGACGCTGGGCCTGCGACGCCACGGTCATTCCCGCCGTCCTGAACTCGTGTGGTGAGGTCGTCGACCTCGGTCGCGCCGAACGTCTCTTCACCCCTGCCCAGATCAAACGGCTGTGGCTGCGGGACCGGCACTGCACCTACCCCGGGTGCGACGCACCTGCGGCCTGGACCGACGCGCACCACCTCATTCACTGGGCCGACGACGGACCTTCCGACCTGTCCAACGCGGCCCTGCTGTGCCAGCGACATCACACGACCGTCCACTCGCGCCGCCTCCACGGCCACGTCACGATCGACGACGACGGGCGCCAGCGCGTCACGTGGGACCTCACCCGCGGCTCCTACGACACCGCCCTCACACACCCCGACCCAGGACTCGGCCGTGGCCCAGCTGCGGGACAGATCCGGCAGCCCCACCACGAACAACGCGTCTCCGGCGACGACACCACCTGGCATCGACCATGAGCCCGCCCCACACCCCGAAGCCACACAGGCGACGGGGCCACAGGCGCGTGTGGGGCTCGATCTCTCCCAGCACCCACGGTTGGCATCAGCACCAAGCGGTGTTCGCCAGCGCCAGAGGGGGCCATGAGCGCCGGAGAGGGGCATCAGCTCCGAGCCCGCGCCAACCCTCTCGATGTCGTCAGCGCCGAGCGAGCGCACCGATCCTCTCCACGTCGTGAGCACCTGCAAGATCCGGCAGCGCCAGGAACACCGTTCCGACGCCCGCCTCGAAGAGCCGGTCATGCCGCTCCCGGTGAGCAGCGACCTCAGCGGCGTGGTGTCTGGCGGCATAGGGGGCCGCTTGCGTACGGCCACGAAGTCGCTCGACCCGTGTCCAGGTGTCGTCCCGGTCGGAGCCGACGATGGCGACGTCCAGCACCGTCACCTCGACCTCGTGGTGGGGCCTGCCCACCTCGTCGCAGTGGCGACGAAGGATGCCGGTCTTGTGCGTGACGACGTCCAGGTCGCCCTGCACGTTGCAGGCGTCGCCCCATCTGGCTGCGATGCGCAAGGTGCGCTGCTCGCCGCCCCCACCGATGATGAGCGGCAACGTCCCCACTGGTCTGGGATAGCAGGTGGTCTCGGGCAGAGCCACGCGCGCGCCCTTGTACGCCTTGGTGCCAGGCGCCCACAGAGCACGCAGTGTCTCCGCGGCCACCTCGAGCCCGTCGAGACGGCCGGCAGTGTCGGGGAAGGGCACCCCGAACGCCGCGTGTTCCTGCTCCCACCAACCCGCGCCCAGACCGCAGAAGGCGCGCCCTCCGCTGAGGGCGTCCAGGGTCGCTGCCGACTTGGCGATGATGCCGGCGGGTCGGTAGGTGGCTGGCGTGCACAAGGTGCCCAGCCTGAGGTCAGTGGGGAGAGCCGCCAGCGCGCCCAACGTCACCCACGGCTCCGGAATCGGCTCCCACGCGCGCCCGACCTGCGGGATCTGGATCAGGTGGTCCATCAGCGCGATGCCCGCGAACCCGGCCTCGTCCGCGGCGAGCGCGATGCCACGCAGCCAGTCGAGAGGATCCTCGCCCCACGGGAAGCGTGAGACCTGGAGCATCACCCGTGGACCGTCGGTTCCCGGTGTCGCCACGGGCATTGCCCCGTATGCCGTCCCCGAGCGACCGCGACCGGCCGCGCCGCGATCGGCCGCGTTGCGACCGGCCCCGTCGCGACCGGCGCAGTCGGCGCGGCCGCCACAGACGTCTCGCTGTCGACGACGTGCACGTCCCAACCCTCGGCCTCGAGCTCGCGCTGGATGTCGCGCATGCGGTGCAGCTGTAAGCCGAGGACTGACGCAGGAACCGGACGGTCCCGCGCGGCGTTGCGGGCTCGGCACGTCGCAGCGGGGGTGTCGAACACGACTGCCACGACGGGGAGCCCCGCCTTGCGCGCCAGTGCCGCCCAGCCCGCACGCCGGTCGGCGTCCAGACCGAGGGTGTCGACGACCACGGTGAGCCCGCGTCGGCATCGTCCTGCCACGACCTGGTCGAGGATCTGGAAGGCCTCGTCCGAGGCGTCGAGATCAGCAGTCCCGCTCCCGACCGCGGCGCGCAGGGCGTCGGAGGACACGACCTCGGTGGGCCGGTAGTGCGCCGCCGCCCAGGTCGACTTCCCGGATCCGGCCGCGCCGACCAGGACAACCAGCGCAGGGTCGGGGATCTGCATGGTCGCAGTGTTGCACCCGGCAGGTTCGCCCGACCGGACTCGGGGACCCACGCTCGGCACGGCGAAGGGGCGCCAAGCGCGTCAGATCCGACGCCTTCGGCACCCCTTCCGCGGGTGACCCGCAGGTGAGCGCGGCGGCTCAGCCCAGGTTGTTCTCCTTGAGGAACTCGGCCGCCACGTCCTTGGCGTCCTTCTTGTCGGTGACCGTCTGCTTGAGCAGCCCGGAGATGACCTCGGTCGTGAGGACCTTCGACACCGCGTTGAGCGCCGGAGCGAGCTGCTCGGCCTGGTCCTTGGCCACGAGCGGCACGATGTTCTGGGATCCGAAGAGCTTGTCGGTGTCCTCGAGCGAGACGAAGCCGTTCTCGGCGATCGACGGGTCGGTGGTGAAGATGTTGGCCGCGTCGACCTGGCCGTTCTTGAGCGCCTGGACGAGTCCCTGGCCGGTGAGCTCACGGAACGACCCGAACGTCACGCCGTAGGTCTTGGTCAGACCCGGCACACCCTGCGGACGCGCCTTGAACTCCGGCGGGGCTCCGAGCGACATCTCGCCGGCCGAGGCCTTGAGGTCGGCGATCGTCTTGAGCTGCTTGGAGTCCGCGGTCTCCTTGGTGACGACGATCGAGTCGTTGTCCTCGGCCGCCGACTTCTCGAGCATCGCGAAGTCTGCGGGCAGGAGACCCTGCACCGTCGTGTAGACCTTCTCGGGGTCGGTCTCCTTGAAGTTCTTGTCGTAGAAGAAGCCGAGGGCGCCGGTGTACTCGGGGATGGCCTGGATCGAGCCGTCCTCGAGTGCCTTGAGGTAGATCTCGCGCGAGCCGATGCGCGGCTTGGTCGTGGCGTTGATGCCCTTCGCCTTGAGGGCGCCGGCGTAGATCTCGGCGAGCAGCTCGGACTCGGGAAAGTCGGCCGAACCGATGATGACGTCGCCGCCGCCGGCGGAGCCCGTGGCGGACGGCGAGTCGGACGCGAGCGGGTCGCTCCCGCCGCCGCAGGCCGACAGACCGAGGATCGCTGAGGTGGTGAGGGCAAGTACGGCGGTCATGCGCTTCATGGGGAATCCTTCGGTTGCGATCGATCTGAGATCAGAGCAGGTGACGAGCGGGCCTGGGGTGGAGCGCGCGACATCGCACGAGGGGCTCACGTCGCATCGGAGTCAACTCCACCATCGGCTCCGGACATTCCGGCTCGGGAAGACGAGTTCGCGAGCTCGGGGTTGCGGCGACCGCGACGCGCCCGCCCCGACCGTCCACCGGTGAGCCCGGGCGAGACGACGAGTCGCTGCACGATCGCCAGCACCCCGTCGACGACCAGGGCGAGAACCGAAACGACCAGCGCACCGCCCGCGGTGGAGACGTAGTCGCCCGTCTTGATCCCGTCGACGAGGTAGCGGCCGAGGCCGCCGAGACCGATGTATGCCGCGACCGTCGCCGTCGCGATGACCTGGAGGAACGCCGAGCGCAGGCCGGACAGGATGAGCGGCATGGCGTTGGGGATCTCGACCTGCAGCACGATCTCGCTGCCTCGCATCCCCATGCCGCGCGCAGCGTCACGGGTGGCGGGATCGACGGCCTCCACGCCGGCATACACGCCGGAGAGGATCGGCGGGATCACGAGGATGACGAGGACGACGACGCTCGGGATGAGGAACGCGAGGTCCGACTGGATCTTGGGTCCGAGCCACAGCGCCACGGCGAAGAGCAGGCCGAGCGTCGGCACTGCACGAAGTGAGTTCGCCAGCGACACAAGCCATTTCGCGCGCCCGGTGTGACCGACCCACAGCCCCAACGGCACGGCGATCACCGCCGCGATGCCGACGGCGAGCACGGAGTACCAGAGGTGCTGGAGGATCCGCGCTCCCAGACCGGTGTCGCCCGACCACGTCGCGGAGGAGGTCAGCCACTCGAGGATGCTCGCGATCACGACCGGCCTCCCTGCACGCGCAGCCACGGCGTGAGCAGCCGCTGGCCGAGCAGGATGACACCGTCGAACAGCAGCGCGAGGACGACGCACGCGACGATGCCGGCGACGATCTCGGCAGTGATGAAGCGGTCGTAGCCGTCGGTGAGCAGGTTGCCGAGCTGTGAGACGCCGATGAGGGACGCGACCGACACGATGCTGACGTTGCTCACCGCAGCGACGCGCAGCCCGGCGGCAATGACGGGCACCGCCAGGGGCAGCTCGACCCCGAAGAAGCGACGAAAACCCTTGTAGCCCATGGCGCGGGCCGCCTGCAGCACGTGGTCGGGCACCGAGCCCAGACCGTCGGCCACCGTCCGCACGAGCAGCGCCACCGTGTAGACCGTCATCGCGACGACGACGTTGACGCGGTCGAGCACGCGGGTGCCGAGGATGAGCGGCATGAGCACGAACAGCGCGAGGCTGGGGATCGTGTAGAGCAGCCCCGACGCCGAGATGAGCACCGGGTAGAGCCGGGACCACCGACGGGCCGCCCACCCCAGGGGCAGCGCGATGAGCAGCCCGAGGATCAACGGCAGCCCCGCGAGCCAGACGTGGCTGCGCGCCAGCGCGAAGATGTCGCCCCAGTGGTCGTTGACCCAGGTCACGGCGAGTCCCCGGCCCGGGCACCTGACCCAGCGCCGCCCTCGGGACGTGCCTGCGCGAACGCGTCCGCCTTGTCCTCCTTGGGCCGGTCCGTCTCCTCGATGAGCGAGAGCACCTCGTGCGCCCGAATGGTGCCGACGAGCTCGCCCTCGTCGTCGACGACGACCCCTCGTCGCGACGGCGACGACAGTGCGGCGTCGAGCGCCCCGCGCAACGACCCCGAGGCCCGCGCCACCGTCCCACCGCGGTGGAGGTGCTCCGTCCGCACCTCTCCACCAACGCGTTCGGGCTCGACCCAGCCCAGCGGCCGACGGGCCTCGTCGACCACGAGAACCCACTCCCCGCCCACGCCCGCGGTGGACTCGCCGAGCAGCAGGGTGCGCTCGGCGGCCAGTGGCAGCCGCGGGGCCGGCGTGAACTGCAGCGAGCGGTAGCCCCGGTCGCGTCCCACGAAGTCCGCGACGAAGTCGTCGACCGGGTGGGCCAGGAGGTATGCCGGGTCCGAGATCTGCGCGAGCCTGCCACCCACGCGGAGCACCGCGACCTGGTCACCGAGCTTGATCGCCTCGTCGATGTCGTGGGTGACGAAGACGATCGTCTTGCCGAGCTCGGACTGGAGGTCCAGGAAGACGTCCTGGAGCTGCTCGCGCACGACGGGGTCCACCGCGCTGAACGGCTCGTCCATGAGCATCACCGGTGGGTCGGCCGCGAGCGCCCGGGCGACGCCGACACGCTGCTGCTGGCCACCGGACAGCTGCGACGGGTAGCGGTCGGCCAGCTCGGGCGCCAGCCCCACCCGGTCGAGCAGGTCCCGCGAGCGCTCGAGCGTCTCCTTCTTGTCCCAGCCGAGGAGGCGCGGCACGGTGCCGACGTTGTCGAGGACGGTGCGGTGCGGGAAGAGCCCCGCGTGCTGGATGACGTAGCCGATGCCACGGCGGAGCTGCGCCTCGTTCATCCGGCCGGTGTCCTGGCCGTCGAGGGAGATGAGGCCGCTGGTCGGCTCGATCATCCGGTTGATCATGCGCAGCGACGTGGTCTTGCCACACCCGGACGGGCCGACGAGGACCGTGATCTTGCCGGTCGGTGCCGTGAGGGTCAGGTCGTCGACGGCGACCGTGCCGTCGGGGTACTTCTTCGTCACGCCGTCGAACCGGATCATGCCCTGCCCCTCGCCAAGCGGATGGTTCCCCCAAACTAACCGGCGCCCACGGCATACGCGCAGTTCAGGGGCCCGGGAATCGCCGGGGAGAAAACCCCCGGACTGCGACGCTGGATCGGCGGAAAGCCCGCAATCGCGCCTAGCATGACGCCGACCACCCACAACGACGAGGGACGAGGTGTGACGTGACGACGACGACCGGTGAACCGGTGCTCGCCGAGCACGACCCCGAGGAGCCGCCACCGCCGCAGACGACGAGCCCGGCGGGCAGGGAGGCGAAGCGGGAGCGCTGGGTCGCCCTCGGCTACCTCGTGCCGGCTCTCGTGATCTTCGGCCTCTTCATCTTCTGGCCCCTCGTGAAGTCGATCCTGCTCTCGGTGCAGGGCACCGACATCCTCGGCAACCCGAGCGGGTTCGTCGGGTTCGTCAACTACACGAGGCTGTTCAGCGACCCCGACTTCCTCCAGGTGCTGTGGGTGACGTTCGCGTTCACGATCCTCACCGTGATCCCGAGCATCGCCATCGCCCTCGTCATCGCGCTGCTCCTGCAGTCGCGCATCAAGGGAGTTCGGTTCTTCCGCACCGCCTTCGCGCTGCCCTTCGCCTTCTCGGTGGCGACGGCGTCGGTGATCTTCGGTGTGCTCTTCAACCCGGCCTCCGGTGTCCTCAACGGCATCCTCAACACCTTCGGCGTCGATAAGGTGCAGTGGCTGACCAACCCGGACCTCGCCCTGTGGTCGGTGTCCGGCGCGACGGTGTGGATGCAGATCGGCTACAACCTGCTCGTCCTCTCCGCCGGGCTCGGCGCCCTTCCCGAGGACGTCCTCGAGGCCGCGCGCCTCGACGGCGCCTCCGGGCTGCGGCTCCAGCGGTCCATCGTCCTGCCGCTGCTCACGCCACAGCTCTTCTTCCTCGTCGTCGTCGGCACGATCCACTCGCTGCAGAGCTTCGGGCAGATCAAGATCCTCACCGTCGGTGGGCCCGAGGACCGCACGACGACGCTCGTCTACTCGATCTACGAGCAGGCGTTCGCCAACAACAACAGCAACTACGGGTACGCCTCGGCCCAGGCGATGGTGCTGCTCATCATCGTCCTCGTCATCACGGCCCTGCAGTTCGGCGTCCTCGAGCGGAAGGTGTTCTACCGGTGACTGCGCAGACAGCCAGGCCCGTCGAGCCCACACCTGCACCGAAGGCGACAACGTCCCCCAGGCGCAGCTCCCGCAAGCCGTCCAACGTCGGCACCTACCTCATCCTCGGGGTGCTCTTCCTCATCGTGCTGTTCCCCGTCTACTACGGGCTCGTCGGCTCGTTCATGGGCGAGCGCGACACCAACAGCTTCCCGCCGGCGCTGTGGCCCAAGAACGGCCTGCACCCCGAGAACTACTCCAACGCGCTCGACATCATCCCGCTGGGCAACCAGTACCTCACCAGCGTCCTGCAGACCCTCGGGATCACGCTCGGCCAGATGGTCACCAGCGCCCTCGCGGCATACGCGTTCGTCTTCCTCAACCTGCGGTGGCGCGCGTTCTGGTTCGGGGTCTTCCTCTCGACGATGATGATCCCGTTCGAGTCGATCATCATCCCGAACTACCTGCTCATCTCGCAGTGGGGCCTCAAGGACACGATCGCCGGGCTCACGCTCCCGTTCCTCGCGACCGGCTTCGGGACGTTCCTGCTGCGGCAGTCGTTCCTGTCGTTCCCGATGGAGCTGCGCGACGCGGCGCGGGTCGACGGCGCCGGACACTTCCGGTTCCTCTTCTCGATCCTGTTGCCGCTCAGCCGTCCCAGCCTCGCGGCGCTCGGGATCTGGTCGGCGCTGTCGGCCTGGAACATGTACTTCTGGCCGCTGCTCGCCACAGAGGACCCCAAGCACCAGACGATCCAGATCGGCATCAGCCAGCTCCAGAGCTCGGACTCCGACTCCCCCGGCATGGTGCTCGCCGGCGTCATGCTCGCGCTTTTCCCCACCCTCCTGCTCGTGATCTTCGGGCAGCGCTTCATCGTCCGCGGCCTCACCGCGGGTGCCGTCAAGTAGTCCACGCAGTCCCAGCAGTGCCCCAGTGAAGTTGCGAACAAAGGAGTTCCACGTGATCACCACGAAACCAGGCGTCCCGACGAGGCGCAGACTTCGGTATGCCGTCCCGGCGGCTCTCGCGTCCGCGTCGCTGTTCCTCGCGGCCTGCGGCGGCGGCTCGGGCACGGACGACGGGAGCGACGGTGGCGACGGGGGCAGCGGAGGAGCTCCCGCAGCCGACGTCCTCGACAAGGCGAGCGGCGTGACGACGGTCGCGTTCTGGCATGCGATGGACGGCACCAACGCCGAGGCCCTGACCAAGCTCGTCGCCGACTTCAACTCGCAGAACTCCGGCAAGATCGAGGTCAAGGCGACCTACGCCGGCAAGTACGACGACGCGATCACCAAGTACAAGGCGGCGATCCAGAGCAAGTCGACGCCGGACGTCATCCAGATCTACGACATCGGCACCCGCTTCATGATCGACGCGAAGCAGACCATCCCGATGCAGTCCTTCATCGACCGCGACAAGCTCGACGTGAGCGACCTCCAGCCCAACATCACCGGCTACTACAGCATCGACGACAAGCTCAACTCGATGCCGTTCAACACCTCGATGCCGGTGCTCTACTACAACAAGAGCCTGTTCAAGAAGGCCGGTCTCGACCCCGAGAACCCGCCGCAGGACCTCGCCGCCATCCGCACCGCCGCCGAGAAGCTGTCCAAGAAGGGCGGCGGCCCGGCCGACTACGGCTTCGGCGCGGCCATCTACGGCTGGCTGCTCGAGCAGTTCATCGCCACCGACGGCAAGGAGTACTGCGACCAGGGCAACGGGCGCGACGGCAAGGCGACCAAGGTCCAGTTCGACGCGCCGGAGGCTGTCGAGGTCGTCAAGTGGTGGCAGACGATGGTCAAGGACGGCCTCGCCGCCAACACGGGCCGTGACACCAAGGCGGCCCAGGCGGCCTTCAAGTCCGGCCAGCTCGCCATCACGCTCGAGTCGACGGGCCAGCTCGGCGGCTTCAGCAAGGCGGCCAAGGAGGGCGGCTGGGAGCTCGGTGCGGCGAACTACCCGCACATCAAGGCCGGCACCGAGGGTGGCCCGATCATCGGTGGCGCCTCGCTGTGGATCAACGGCGAGAACCACGAGGACGCCAACAAGGAGGCCGCGTGGCGCTTCGTGAAGTTCCTCGCCGACCCCAAGAGCCAGGCGCAGTGGCACATCGGCACCGGCTACTTCCCGATCAGCAAGGGCGCCCTCAACGAGCCGTCCGACGTCGAGTACCGCAAGGCGAACCCGCTCTTCGACGTCGCCGTCAAGCAGCTCGAGAGCACCAAGCTGAGCAAGGCCACCCAGGGCTGCCTGCTCGGCGTCATGCCGCAGGCGCGCAAGGCGTCCGAGGACGGCCTCGAGGCCGCGCTCAACGGCACCGACCCGCAGGAGGCCATGACCAAGGCCGCCGAGTCGCTGTCGAGCCAGATCAGCCAGTACAACAGCTCGGTGGACTGACCCACTGACGCAGGCAGGACCGGACAGGCCCCCTCGAGATCGATCTCGAGGGGGCCTCTTCGCGCTCCACCCGTGCAGGCCCGTGGAGGCCTCGGCCTCAGACGGCCCGGCGCACCAGCGGGAGGCGGTTGAGAACCTCGCTCACGACGAACGACACGACGACGACCCCGGCGTTGAGCGCCAGCAGCATCCCGGGGCTGGTGGCGCCCTTCGGGAGGTCGAGGACGCGCAGCGCGACGTAGAGGACGAGCAGGTGGCAGGCGAAGACCCCCAGCGTGAGGTTGCCGAGGTGACGCACCTTCGAGGCGATGTCGGGGGCGGCCAGCCGCGAGCTCGGCGCTGCGATGCTGCGGCACGTCATGAACACGCCGATCGCCCCGAGACCGAGGAGCCAGCCCTGGTAGGACAGCGGCAGCAGCGTGTTGACGGCCTTGGGCCACGGGTCGGGCAGGTTCGGCAGGAGCGTCACCTGGAGCGTGAAGATCGCGCTCATCGCCAGGGTCGCGAGGGTCAGGGCGACGAGGCGGCCACCTCGGACGATGACGTCCTTGAGCGCGTACCCGAGGACGAAGAACCCGACGTAGGGCAGGAACTGGGTGACGAGCGTGGGTCCGTTGAGCACGCTGTTGGTCCCCTTGAGGACCGGGATCAGGCGTTGGAGGGTGAGGTCCAGGGCGGGCAGGGCGGTGAGACCGAGTCCCGTGACGACGAGGGCGCGACGGCTGAACGCCGCGACGACGGGCCAGATGAGCGGCGTGACGACGTAGAGACCGAGGATGAGCCAGAAGAAGTACATCGCCGTGTAGACCTCGCCCCGCAGCAGGCCTGCGGCGATCGAGCGCCACCTCACCGCACCCTCGGCCTGGTGCACGAGCACACCGATGTAGACCGCGTGCCACACCACGAGGGGGATCCCGATACGGGACAGCCGTCGGCGGTAGAAGGTCAGCGGCGACGCGTCGCGCGGCGGCTTGAGCAGCAGGGCGCCGCTCACCATGACGAACACGGGCACGGCCCACTTCGTGCTGAAGGTCAGGACGGCGGCGAGGTCCCAGGTGCCCGTGCCCTTGAGGGCGGGATTGGCGTACGTGTAGCCGGCGACGTGGATGAGGACGACGGCGACGATCGCGACGATGCGGGCGTAGCTGGTCCAGGCCAGGTCACGGACGCGGGCGTCGACGTCGGGGGCAGTGGCGGGGCTGGTCGTTGTCATGGCACCGACAAGCATCCACCACGAGCGGGGTCGGGCGACAATGGCCGGGTGACCGAACTCCTCGACCGGGGCGACACCCGCGGCCGCCTCACCCTCACGGCCGTGACCCTCGGGTCGGGGATCGCGATCCTCGACGGCTCGGTCGTCAACGTCGCCCTGCGCACCATCGGCACCGAGCTCGACGCCTCGCTCGAGCAGCTCCAGTGGGTCATCAACGGCTACATGCTCGCGCTCGCGTCCCTCGTCCTCGTCGGCGGCGCGCTCGGGGACCGGCTCGGCCGACGCCGGGTCTATCTCTGGGGCATGGGCTGGTTCCTCCTGGCCAGCGCCTTGTGTGCCGTCGCGCAGACGCCGGGTCAGCTGGTCGCGATGCGCGTGCTCCAGGGAGTCGGGGTGGCGCTGCTCACGCCGGGTGGTCTCGCGATCATCCAGTCGGCCTTCCGGCGCGAGGACCGCGCGGCGGCGATCGGGACCTGGGCGGGCCTGTCCGGGATCGCCGCGGCCATCGGCCCCTTCGTCGGCGGGTGGCTCGTCGACAACGGCGGCTGGCGCTGGATCTTCTGGATCAACGTTCCCCTGTGCCTCGTCGTCATCGGGCTGACCCTGTGGGCGACACCCGAGTCGCGTGACACCGAGGCCACCGGACGGGGGTTCGACGTGCTCGGTGGTGCCCTCACCGTCCTCGCCCTCGGTGGGCTCACCTACGCCCTCACCGCCTCGGCGACGATCAGCCGGCCCCTGCTGGTGGCGGTCACTGTGGTCGCAGTGGCTGCCGCCGTCGGGTTCGTCGTCGTGGAGTCGCGTTCACGCACACCGCTGGTGCACCTCTCGCTCTTCGCCGACCGCGTGTTCTCGGCCGCGAACGCGATGACCTTCGTCGTCTACGGCGCGCTGGGCGTCGTCTTCTTCATCCTCGTGCTCCAGCTCCAGGTGTCCGCCGGCTGGTCGGCACTGGCCGCGGGGCTCACCGGGCTGCCCACGACCATCGCGCTCATGTTCCTCTCGTCGAAGGCGTCGCAGCTGTCCGAACGGATCGGGCCGCGCATCCCCATGGCCCTCGGCCCCCTCATCTGCGCCGCCGGGGTGCTGCTCCTGCTGCCAGCCGGGCGCGACGCGACGTGGTGGAGCGTGCTCCCGGGACTCGTCGTCTTCTCACTGGGTCTCGCGCTCCTCGTCGCCCCGCTCACCTCGACCGTCCTCGCCGCGGCCCCCGACCGGTATGCCGGCGTCGCGAGTGGCGTCAACAACGCCGTCGCGCGCGCCGGCTCGCTGCTGGCGGTGGCAGCGCTTCCGGCCCTCGTGGGCCTGTCCGGTGACGACTACCTGGACCCGTCTGCCATGACCTCGGGCTTCCGGGACGCGATGGTTGTGTGCGCCGTGCTGCTCACCATCGGAGGCGTCGTGAGCTGGTTCGGCCTGGCCCGCACCGCGCCCCGCGACCGTGAGATGGTCATGTAGGAATCTTCCGCCGAGCGCTTGTCGACTGTAGGGTTTCTCCGGTCTGGCTGCGCCCCCGACAGCCCTCGACAGCACCCGATGGCACCAGGAGATCGACGATGATCCGCACCGCCCGCCCGTTGGCACCGATGAGCCTCGCCGCCACCGCGGCCGCCTCCCTCGTCCTCGTGACGGCCTGCTCGAGCGGCGCTGGCACAGGCACAGGCAGCGGCACCGAGGCCAGGACGGAGCCCGGCAAGGCCGGCGGCACGGCGGTGTTCGCGATGACGAGCGACCCCGACACCCTCATGCCGTGGAAGGCCACCCAGTTCCAGGCCGTCAACGTCCTCGGCAACGTCTACGGCACGCTCACGGAGTACGACAAGGACCTCAAGACCGTCCCCGGGCTCGCCGAGAAGTGGGAGCCGTCCGAGGACGGCAAGACCCTCACCCTGACCCTGCGCAAGGGCGTGAAGTTCACCGACGGCAGCGAGTTCGACTCCGCCGACGTCAAGTTCTCCCTCGACGCCATCCGCGACGAGAAGACCGCGGCGGTCGCCCGCAGCGCCCTCGCCAGCGTCACCGAGGTCACCGCGACCGACCCGTCGACGGTCACGCTCACCCTGTCCGCGCCCGACGCGGCCCTCCCTGCCGGCCTCGCGAGCGTCAACGTCGCCATGCTGCCCTCCGAGTCCTCAGCACCGGCGGCGATGAGCGCGCTGGAGACCAAGCCCAACGGCACCGGGCCCTTCACCTTCGAGAGCCGCACGCCGTCGCAGTCGGTCAAGCTCACGCGCAACGACGCCTACTGGGGCGACAAGGCCCTGCTCGACGGGATCGAGTTCCGCGTCATGCCCGACGAGAACGCCATCGTCACGGCGCTCAAGTCCGGCAACGTCCACCTCGCCTCGATCAACGACCCGCTCGTCGCGCAGACCGCCGAGGGTGGCGACCTCACCGTCACCAGGACGCCCCAGCTCAGCTACCACACGCTCCAGCTCAAGGCCTCGAGCACGACCCAGCCGGCGCTCGCCGACGTCAACGTCCGTCTGGCGATCCAGTGCGCCATCGACCGGCAGCAGGTCCTCGACACGGCGGCATACGGCGAGGGTGAGGTGACCGGCCCGATCACGGCACCGGCATACAAGTCCGACCCGAACGCTCGACCCTGCCCGAAGCGGGACGTCGCCAAGGCCAAGGAACACCTCGCGAAGGCGGGCGGCGGCGCCCTCGTCATCAAGACGATCGTCAGCCAGGGCGAGTACGCCACGTCGGTCAACGAGGCCCAGAACCTCAAGTCCCAGCTCGCCGAGGCCGGCATCACGCTCGAGCTCGAGGTCCTCGACATCGCGGCCTTCGTCAAGCGCTGGGTCGCCGGTGACTTCGAGGCGGCGGTCGCGCTCAACGGCGGTCGCCCGGACCCGGACACGATGTACGGCCGCTACTTCACGAGCAAGGGCAACCTCCAGGCCGTCGCCGGCTACTCCTCGCCCGAGCTCGACGCGCTCTTCGCCGAGGGCAAGGCGACGTCCGACGAGGCCAAGCGCAAGGAGGTCTACGTCAAGGTCTCGAAGGAGCTCGAGGACAACGCCGCGTGGGTGTGGCTGTTCACGGGCAACTCGAACACCGTCGCGTCGTCCAAGGTCGCGGGCTTCGTCCCGATGAGCAACGGCAGCCTGCAGTCGCTGCGCACGACGACCATCCAGTGACCTCGCAGTCCCTGAGGCGGTTCGCCTGGCGGCTCGTCGCGGTCGCGGCGACCCTCTTCGGGGTCGCGCTGCTCGTCTTCGTCATGCTCCGCGCGATCCCCGGCGACCAGATCACCGCCTCGCTCGGCACCGAGGCTGCGGCGCTCACCCCGGCGCAGCAGGCGGCGCTGCGTGAGTACTACGGCATCGACCAGCCGCTCGTCACCCAGTTCTTCTCGTGGCTGCGCGAGCTGGTGACGGGCAACCTCGGCTGGTCGGTGCGCTCGCGCACGAGCGTGGCGTCGCTGACCGCAGCGGCCCTGCCGGTCACCCTCGAGCTGGCGCTGCTGTCGATCATCGTGGCGCTGCTCATCGGCATCCCGGTCGGCATGCTCGCCGCCGCCGCGCCCAACACGTGGCGTGACGGCCTCGGCCAGCTCGTCGCGCTGCTCGGCCTGTCGGTCCCGGCGTTCCTCCTGGCGAGCTTCCTCCTCACGTATGCCGCATCCGGACTCGGCTTCAACCCCAACGGCCAGCCGTATGCCGTCCCGTGGGCCTCGGTGTCGTCGCTGGGTCTCAACCTGCAGCAGATGCTGCTGCCCGCGTTCACGCTCGGGTTCGGGATCGCGGCACCGATCGCCCGGACGACCCGGACAGCAGTGCTGTCGGTGCGCGACGAGGACTTCGTGCGCACGGCGCGGGCCAAGGGAGTCGGCGAGCGCCGGCTGCGTCGTCGACACGTGCTGCGCAACGCGCTGCTGCCCGTGACGACGATGACCGGCCTCCAGCTCGGATACCTGCTCGGTGGCGCCGTCGTCGTCGAGCAGATCTTCTCGCTCCCCGGCATCGGACGACAGGTGCTGCTCGGGATCCAGCAGAAGGACTACGCCGTCGTGCAGAGCACCGTCCTCGTCATCGCCCTGGCCTTCGTGCTCGTCAACATCGTCACGGACCTGGCCTACCGCGTCGTCGACCCCCGGGTGCGTGCGTCATGAGTGGCGAGGCAACCGCCGGGCTGAGCGTCGACGTCACGTCGGCGCCGACGAGGCCGTGGCACCGGCTGCGGCGTTCGGTGCCCGGTTTGCTCGGGTTGGCCATCATGGCCGTGCTGCTCGTGGTGGCGGTGCTGGCGTGGCTCGGTGTGCTCCCCTACGACCCGATCGCGCAGGACGCCCCGAACCGGCTCCAGCGACCCTCGGGTGCGCACTGGTTCGGCACCGACCAGTTCGGGCGCGACGTCTTCTCGCGGGTGGCGGCGGGCCTGGCGAACTCGGTGCTCATCGCCGGAGTGGCCGTGGCTCTGTCCGCCGTGGTGGGGACGCTGGCCGGTGTCGTCGCCGGCTACCTGCGTGGTGCGGTCGACGCCGTGGCCGGTGGTGTGGCGAACGTGTTCTTCGCGTTCCCCCCGCTGCTGCTCGCGCTGACGCTGGTGTCGGTGCTGGACCGGACATGGTTCACCGTCGCGCTCGCCATCGCCGTCGTCTACGTGCCGATCTTCTTCCGGGTCGCGCGCGGGCCGGTGCTGTCGCTGCGCGAGCAGGACTTCGTCCGCGCTGCTGTGAGCACCGGTCAGAACCCGTGGGCCACCATGGCGCTGCACGTGCTGCCCAACATCAGCGGGCTCGTCATCGTCCAGACCGCGCTCTCGCTGTCGTGGGCCGTGCTCACCGAGGCATCGCTGTCGTTCCTCGGCCTCGGCGCCCCGCCGCCGGCACCGTCGCTGGGCTCGATGATCTTCGAGTCGCGCAACATCGTGTCGATCGCAAATTGGACGATGATCGCGCCCGGCATCATCGTCGTGCTCCTCGTGGCCGGGCTCAACCTCCTCGGCGACGGACTGCGCGACGCCTTCGACGTCAAGGGACGTGACTGACATGCGCTGGCTCGGACTCATCTCCGGCACCTCGCTCGACGCGGTCGACGCGATCGTCGTGGACCTCACCCTGGGTGGTGGCGACGACGCCGACGGCGGCGACCCCGCCCGTGACGTGCTCGAGGCGCGGGTCGTCGGCGGTCGCTCGACGCCCTATCCCCCGGAGCTGAGGTCTCGTCTGGTCGCGGCGCTGCCGCCGGGGCCCTGCACCGCCCACGAGCTCACCCGGCTCGACACCCTCGTCGGGCAGCACTTCGCCGACGTGGCGGCCTCGGTCGCGGACGAGCACGGCGGCGTCGACGGTGTCTCGAGCCACGGCCAGACGGTCTACCACTGGGTCGAGGGTGGCCGCGCCCTCGGGACGATGCAGATCGGCCAGCCCGCGTGGATCGCCGAACGGCTGGGCGTCCCCGTCGTGAGCGACCTGCGCGCGAGGGACGTTGCGGCACAGGGCCACGGCGCACCGCTCGTGCCGCTGCTCGACGTGCTCGCGCTGGCCGGCGCGGGTGACACCGAGGACGTCGTCGCCGCGCTCAACCTCGGCGGCATCTCCAACATGACCCGCGTCGAGCCGCAGCCGGGCAGCGAACCCAGCATCACGGCATACGACATCGGTCCGGCCAACGGGCTCGTCGACGCGGTGGTGACCGCACGCGGACTCACTCCGGAGGGCTACGACGTGGGTGGCGTCATCGCGGCCAGCGGCACGGTCGACGACGACCTGCTCACGACGCTCCTGGCCGACCCCTACTACGACCTGCCGGCGCCGAAGTCGACGGGCAAGGAGTACTTCCACCTCGACCACGTCCTCGCCGCCCTCGGCGGGCGGACGCTCCCCGACGCCGACCTCGTCGCGACCCTGACCCGGCTCACCGGCGAGGTCGTCGGGCGAGAGCTGCTGCGCACCGGCGTCGCTCGAGTGCTCGCGTCCGGCGGCGGCTGCGACAACCCGGTGCTCATGCAGGCGATCGCCGACGCGGCACCCGGCGTGCGGATCGACACGACCGAGGACCTCGGCATCCCGACGGACCTCAAGGAGGCGTTCGCGTTCGCGCTCATGGGGTGGGCGACGTGGCACGGGCTGCCCGGCAACGTCCCGGCGGCGACCGGCGCGTCGGGGCCGCGCGTGCTGGGTTCGATCACCCCGGGCGCCGAGCCGCTGCGGCTGCCCGAGCCGATCGTCGCCCTGCCCCGAGCGCTGGTGGTCGTCGAGTGACGCGAGTGCGAGTCGCGACGCGAGAGGATCTCGCGGCGGTCCAGGACGTCTTCTGGGAGTGCTGGACGGGCTCGTATGCCGCGTTCGCACCTCCGGAGGTTCTCGCGCGGCTGTCGCGGGCAGACGCCGATGGCCTGTGGTCGGATGCGCTGGGTCGCGACCGGACGTTGGTGGCCACGGACGATGACGAGCGGGTCGTGGGGGTCGTGCGGTTCTCCGCCGACGACGTCCGGCTGGCGGTGCACTCGCTCTACGTCTCTCCCGCTGCTCAGGGGCAAGGCATCGGTGGGCAGCTGCTCGACGCCGTCGACAAGGCCGTGGGCGACGTCTCCGGGTCCGACCTCTGGGTGTTCTGCGACAACGACACCGCCCGGTCGTTCTACGAGGGACGCGGCTGGCTGCCGGACGGCGCCACTCGGGTCGACGACCGCTTCGGTATGCCGGAGGCCCACCTCACGCGCACGGCGCCCGGACGGGCGGCACGGGTCCTCGTGGGCCCGGGCGTGTGCGTGACGGACTCCGAGAAGCCGCCGGCCGGTGCCGTCGTCGGGGTCTGGACGGCGCGCGGCGAGTCGGTCGTTGCGGCCGGGGTGCGCGACACCGCCGGAACGCCGATGTCGCCGGACACCGTTCATGACCTCGCGTCGGTGACCAAGCTCGTGACGACCTGCGCGGTGATGTCGCTGGTCTCGGCCGGGCGGCTCGACCTCGATGCGCCGGTGTCGAAGCACGTCCCGTGGTCGGGTGCGGACCCGACGATCCGTCAGCTGCTGCAGCATCGCGCCGGGTTGCTGCCGTGGCAGCCGTTGCACCACGTCGCGCGGCGCCGCGAGGACGTGCTCGCGATGCTGCCGGGGCTGCCGCGGAGTGGGGGTGTCGGTGAGTCGTTCGCCTACTCGGACCTGTCGTTCATCACCCTGGGGGCCGTCGTCGAGGCGGTCACCGGGCAGTCGCTGGACGCTGCGCTCGCGTCGCTGGTCACAGGACCGTTGGGGCTGGGGCTGCACTTCCGTCCTGCAGGCCGTGTCGATGCCGCAGACACGCTGGGGGATGCCCGCACCCTCGACGGAGCCGGCACCACCACCAGCACCAGCACCAGCACCGACGAGGACATCGCCGAGTCGGCGCTCGACGAGGGCTGGGAAGAGCGGATGATCGCCACCGGAGAGCCCTACCCGGTCCACCTCTCCCCCGACCCGGACCTGCCGCCGGTGGTGCGCCGCACCGGCCCCATCCGCGGGAGCGTCCACGACGCCAACGCGTGGCACGCCATGGGAGGCGTGTCGGGCCACGCCGGCCTGTTCGGCTCGGTCCCCGAGCTCCTGGGACTGGGACGCGCGCTCGTCGACACCGGCCACGGCCTGTGGAGCGACGACGTCGTCGAGGAGTTCACCACTCCCGGCCCGGACCCTTTGCAGGGACTGGGATTCCGCGTCCGACCACTGCCGACCGCGGGTCTGGCGGGCTTCGGTCCGGAAGGTGCCGGTCCGACGGTCGCGGGAGCCCGGCGTGGCTCGCGGCTCGCGTGGCACCCCGGCTTCACCGGCACCGCGCTCGGCGTGCGGCTCGGCGCCGAGCCCGCCGTTGTCGCCATGGCCACCAACCGGCACCTGCACGACGGCGTGCCCGTGCCCACCGACCGGCTGTGGGAGCGCGTGCTCCAGGCCGAGCTGCTCTCCGAGGAGGCGCACCCATGACCGACGCCACGACGGGTCGCACGACCGACCCGACGCCCGGCCCCGCGCTGAGCATCACCGACCTGCACATCGGGTTCCGCTCCCGGCGTGGGCTCTCCACCGCCGTGCGCGGGGTGTCGTTCGACATCGCCCCCGGTGAGACGCTCGCCCTCGTCGGCGAGTCCGGCTCGGGCAAGTCGACGACCGCCGCTGCTGTCAACCGCCTCCTGCCCGACACCGCCGAGATCAGCCAGGGGCGCATCGTCGTCGCCGGTCGCGACGTCGCCGAGCTCCCGGCCCGCGAGCTGCAGGCGCTGCGCGGAGCCGGGATCGGACTCGTCCCCCAGGACCCGATGACCAACCTCAACCCGGTGATGCGGGTGGGCGAGCAGATCGCCGAGGCGTTCGAGGTCCACGACATCGCGAGCGGCTCCGCCGCCCACGACCGCGCCGTCGAGCTGCTGGCGGCGGTGGGCATCGCCGACCCCGCGGAGCGCGCCCGGCAGTACCCGCACGAGTTCTCCGGAGGCATGCGCCAGCGCGTGCTCATCGCGATGGGCCTGGCCTGCAAGCCCGCACTGCTCATCGCGGACGAGCCCACCTCGGCCCTCGACGTCACGGTGCAGCGGCGGGTGCTCGACCTGCTCGACGACCTCACCGCCGAGATGGACACCGCCGTCCTCCTCATCACCCACGACCTCACCCTCGCCGCCGAGCGCGCCGACCGCGTCGCCGTCATGCAGGCCGGGGAGATCGTCGAGATCGGCACCGCGCACGACGTCATGCACCAGCCGCAGCACGACTACACGAAGCGGCTGCTCGCCGCCATCCCCGGCACGACGGCGACCCCACGCGACCTGCGCGACGCCCCCGCCGACGCCGGGCCCACCGCGCTCGTGGAGGTCCGCGACCTGGTGAAGGTCTACGGAGGTGGGCGCGGGTCCCACGCTCTGCGTGGGCCGGCATACGCGGCGGTTGACGGGGTGAGCCTCACGATCCCGGCGGGAAGGACGGTCTCGATCGTCGGGGAGTCCGGGTCGGGCAAGTCCACGGTCGCCAACATGCTGCTCGGGCTCGTCGAGCCGACATCGGGCACTGTGCTCGTCGACGGCAAAGAGGTCGCTGGCGGGCGGAAGGCGCTCAAGGCCGTGCGGCGGCGGATCCAGCCGGTGTTCCAGAACCCGTACGCGTCACTCGACCCGAGGTTCACCGTCGGGCGCAGCGTCGCCGAGCCGATGGTGGTGCACGGGATCGGCTCCAAGGAGTCGCGTCGGGCGCGGGTGGCCGAGCTGCTCGAGCAGGTGGCGTTGCCGCCCGACGTCGCCGACCGGCACCCGCACCAGCTGTCCGGCGGGCAGCGTCAGCGCGTGGCGATCGCCCGGGCGCTGTCGCTCGAGCCCGACCTCGTCGTCCTCGACGAGGCGGTGTCGGCCCTCGACGTCCTCGTGCAGCAGCAGATCCTCGAGCTGCTCGCGCGGCTGCAGTCCGAGCTCGGGCTGGCCTACCTGTTCATCAGCCACGACCTCGCCGTCGTGCGGATGATCTCCGACGAGGTGCACGTCATGCAGAGCGGCAAGATCGTCGAGTCCGGTTCTCCCGAGGCGCTGTTCACCTCGCCGCGCGAGGACTACACGCAGGAGCTGCTCTCGGCCATCCCGAAGGGCGCCTAGCGCAGGAGCGAGGCCGTCACGAACTCGGCGACCTCACGGTGCCAGGTCGGGGCGTGTCGCAACATCCCGTGGATGTCGCCGTCGATGGGCCGCCACGTGACGTCGGCACCCTTGGCGCGGAGCTCGTCGGCCAGACGCTTCGTCCGGCGTGGGTCGGTGGTGCGGTCGGCGGTGCCGTGCATGAGCAGGACGCGCAGACCGGGTCGGCCGGGCCGCGGGTCGCCCTCCTCGACCCAGGGCGCCAGACCGACGACGGTCGTCACGTCCGGCTCACCGGCGAGATGGGTGGCGACCCGACCACCCATGGAGTGACCGATGAGCGCGACGGGCAGGCCGGCATACCTCTCGCGGATGCGGTCGAGCGCCCAGCGGGTGTCGGTGAGCGGCGTCTGCTCGGGGCCGTTCCAGCCGAAGTAGCGGTTCTTGAGGCGCACGACCGCAATCCGGTCGCCGGCCCGCTTCTCGATCGCCCTGGCGAACGGCCGCATCCGCAGGACCGGACCCTCCCACCACGGCATCGGGCCGAAACCCCGCTCGCCGCCGCCGTGCAGGACGAGCGCGACGCCCTCGGGGGAGTCGGGCATGGTGCCGCGCAGGTCGTGGGCGACGAGCCGGCCGAGTGGGTCCTTCACGGACGCTCGCCGGCGGCGACCTCGTCGACCAGCCACGCGGCATACGCGGCACTGGCCTCGACGATCGGGACGGCGATGATCTCGGGCGTCTCGTAGGGGTGCGCCTCGCCGACGCGGTCGAGGATCTCCTCGAAGCGCGAGCGGTGGGTCTTCGCGAGGATGAGCTGCTCCTCGGCGGTCGTCACCTCACCGTCCCAGCGAAAGGTCGACGTCATGCCGGGCACGACCTGCGCGCACGCCGCGAGGCGCTCCTCGACGAGGAGGCGGGCGATGCGGGAAGCGTCCTTCGCCGGGACCGCGATGCGGACCTCGAGCAGACCGTTGCCACCAGCCATGGCTCAGACCTGGGTGCGGTGGAAGTTCTTGAACGAACGGCTCGCCGTGGGCCCGCGCTGGCCCTGGTAGTGCGAGCCGTAGGCCGAGGAGCCATAGGGGTTCTCGACCGGGCTGGACAGCCGGAAGAAGCAGAGCTGGCCGACCTTCATGCCCGGCCAGAGCTTGATCGGCAGCGTCGCGACGTTGCTCAGCTCGAGCGTGACGTGACCGGAGAAGCCGGGGTCGACGAAGCCGGCGGTGGCGTGGGTGAGCAGACCGAGGCGGCCCAGGCTCGACTTGCCCTCGACCCGCGCGGCGATGTCGTCGGGGAGCGTGACCGTCTCGTAGATCGAGCCGAGGACGAACTCGCCCGGATGCAGCACGAACGCCTCGTCCGGCTCGACCTCCACGAGGCGGGTGAGGTCGGGCTGGTCCTCGGACGGGTCGATGTAGGGGTACTTGTGGTTGTCGAACAGCCGGAAGTAGCGGTCGAGGCGCACGTCGACGCTGCTCGGCTGGATCATCGCCGGGTCCCACGGGTCCAGGACCACGCGGTTCGCCTCGACCTCGGCCTTGATGTCTCTGTCGCTCAGCAGCACGGGGTCGAGACTAACCGAGCCGTATGCCGTGTGCCCCGGTTGCCCGTCCGGCTCTCTTTTGCTTGTCGGCTGCAGGCGGCCGGGTTGCTCACGAGGAGGTGCGGGCTTCGGGTTAGACTGCCTGCCGCGCCGTCATCCGGGTCTTGTTCTCAGGCTCCGGGCGGCGCACGCCGGTGTAGCTCAATGGTAGAGCGCCAGCTTCCCAAGCTGGACACGCGGGTTCGATTCCCGTCACCGGCTCCACCTGTGACCCGCCCAACCGTGAGCGGACGGCATACCTATCGGTATTAGGCCCGGACAGGACGTGGGGAGACTGCCTCGCGAGCCTCAGCCAGAAGGATCCGCTCGGCCCGGTCGTACACCTCCCGAGCGTGCGCCGCAGTGTCACCGACAGCGGTCATGCCGACCCGCCCGGCCTCAGTCACCGAGCTGATCATGTGGAACACGACACCGCTCTCACGGGCCGGGTCGAAGTGCAGCCCGGTGCGCGCGACGATGTCGAAGAGGTCGCCTACCCGCAGACCTCGCAGGCTCGGGTCCTCGAGGTGGTCCGTCGCCATGAGGTGCTTCTCGCGCCCCATCGGCGTCGTGAAGAGCCCGGTGTCGCCGTGGTATCGCCCGTTGGTGAGGAACTGCAGGGTGAGGAAGGGGTGGGTCGTGCCGCCCTTGCGCAGGTTCACCTCGATCGCGTGCGCCGTCCACGCGGTGCCATGCCTGACCACGACGAAGTCGACGGCGAACCTCCCCAGCACGCCCAGCTCGGCCAGCCTCCGCCCGATCGCCTCCGCCTCCCGCGTGATGAGCGAGGCGTACCCCGCAGCCGCAGGGAACGTGCACCCGAGGTAGGACTGCCCGGTGGCGCCGCCAAGGATCTGGTCGTGCGTCGAGAGCACCTCCAGCTCGCCCAGCGGGGTGACCCGCAGTTGCACACTCGGGCTGAGGACCTCGTCGCCGACGATGCGCTCCTCGACGATCCCGCCCTTCTGCTCGAACTTGGCGAAGTAGGTCTCATGCGTGACGGAGCGGCCCTCGAGCTCCATGACACGCACCCGTTCGAGCAGGGCGGACCGCTCGTCAGGGGCACCGGGCGCGGGGAGGCCCGCCAGGTCCACGACGGCGTTGCCCGCACCGGAGACGCCTTCGTTGAGCTTGACCATGGCGACCGACGCGTCCTGCCGCCGCTCCCTCAGCCGGGCCAACGCGTCGACGATGTCGTCGAGCAAGCTCAGGTCCTCGAACCCGACGGGGTACGAGACGCCCGACTCGTCGAAGAGTTTCCGACAGCCCGACTTGGTCCCAAGCGCGAGGTGGCGTGGGTCCGCGCCGTACATCGGGATCCCGAGCTCGATGGCCAGGTCCCGCTCCAGCGTCGTCGTCGTGTAGGGCACGAGGTGCGACCGCTTCGGGTTGGGGATGAGCGCCGCGATGTCGGCGAGCAGCCGCGGTCGCTCGAGGAGCTTCTCGCTGAGCGGGCGCGGCGTGAGGTCGCCGACCGACACCATCGTCAGCCGCGACCACGCGTGGCTCGGGATGACCCCGGGCAGCAGCGCCAGGTAGTACTCGACGATGGCCGGGTCCACCGGCCCCGACGTCACGTAGACCATGCGCAGCCGTGGCTGGCGCAGCAGCAGCAGGAGGAAGAGATAACGCTCCTCCATGGCCTGGTTGACCGCTCCGAACTTGGCGTTCACACGGTCCAGGGACACCGACGGCACGACCACCACGGACTCGTCGGCCTCGTTGAGGCGCATCGACCGCCACACGTCGGGCAGCCGCGCCTGAAGCCGGTCGAACGCCGCGTTCCGCCCCGCCTCGTCGAGGTCCGAGAGCAGCTGGGGCTCACTGCTGCGCAGGCGGTCGTCGATGCTCATGACGCGGTCCGCGCGGCGTCGAGTCCGAGGACCTCGAACGTCTCGACCGGCTTGGTGATCCCGCGCAGCTCGAGCGCGCCGAGTGCTCGGGTCACCGCCACCTCACCGGCCCGGGCCGCGACCTTCTGCGTGATGAGGATCTGACCGGCCTGCGCCAGCCCCGACAGCCGCGCGCTCATGTTCGTGACGGTGCCGATCGCCGCGTAGTCGTAGCGCCCCTCGAACCCCACCCGGCCGAGCGTCGCGTACCCCTGCGCGATGCCCACACCGAAGCCGAGGTCGTAGCCGTGCCGACGCCACTCCTCGGCCAGCTGCTCGACGCGCCCGCGCATGGCGACGGCCATCCGCACGGCGCGGGCCGGCGCATCCGGGCACGGCATGGGGTCGTTGAAGAACACGAGCAGACCGTCGCCGGCGAAGTGCTCGAGCGTCCCCTCGAAGCGGAAGACGAGCTCCCCGAGGGCCTCGTGGTACTCGCGCAGCACGGTCATGACCTCCTCGGGCTCGGCCGTCTCCGCGAACGACGTGAACCCCCGCAGGTCGCAGTAGGTCGCCGTGATCTCGGCTCGGTGGCTCGCGAGGAACCCCTCGTCCCCGCTCTCGACGACGAGGCCGGCCACCTGCGGCGAGAGGAACCGGCGCAGCCGACCGACCCGCTGCAGCTCGTCCACCTGCGCGGCCACCTTGTCCTCGAGCTCGCGGTTCCACGCCGCGAGCTCGGCCGCCTGCCGCTCGATCGTGTCGTGGTAGCGCTTGATCCGGATGAGCGAGCGCACGCGCGCGAGCAGCTCGGACTGGTCGAACGGCTTGGTGACGAAGTCGTCCGCGCCCGCCTCGATGGCCCGGACCTTCTGCTCACCTCCCGAGGCGGTCACCATGACGACCGGCAGGTATGCCGTCCGCTCGTCCGCGCGGATCCGCCGGCACGTCTCGTAGCCGTCGATCCCGGGCATCTGGATGTCGAGGAGCACGATGTCCGGCAGGTCCCCCGCCAGCTGGGCGACCGCGTCCTCCCCGGACTCCGCCATCTGCACGCGGAAGCCCCGGGGCGAGAGGACGGCGTCCATGAGCTTGCGGTTGGGCTCGAGGTCGTCGACGACGAGCACCACGGCGCCGTCGGCGTTCCCGCCGCGCGCCGCGGGCTGCGGCACGTCCTCCGAGGCGGGGGTCAGCTGGTCATCGATGCTCATGGCTGCTCCGTTCTGAGATGGAGTCGGACCTGGTCCGGGAACTGGCGCACGCTGATCGGCTTCTCGAGGTACCCGTCGAACCCGGCCTCCGCCGCCCGGTCGCGGTCGGCCTGCATCGCGAAGGCCGTGAGGGCCACGACGGGGATGCCGGCCGTCCGCTCGTCAGTGCGCAGCCGCGCCAGGGCGGCGTGACCGTCGATCCCGGGGAGCTGGAGGTCCATGAGGACGATGTCCGGCAGGTCCGCCCGGGCGCGGTCCACCGCCTCCTCGCCGGACGTGGCCACGAGCACCGTGAAGCCCGCGAACTCGAGGACGTCGCGAGCGAGCTTGAGGTTCTTCTCGTTGTCCTCGACGAGGAGGACGACGCTGCCCCCGACATGGCTGTCGCTCATGCGCCATCACCTCCCGCCGCTCCCCGCGGCACGGTGACCTCGCTGAGCCGGGTGGCCAGCAGACCGAGGTCCACCGCGTTCTTCGAGGTGACGAACTCGATCCGCCCCTCGAGCGTGCGGCGTTCCGCGGGGGTCAGGGTCTTCGAGGTGAGGACGACGATCGGCACGGACGCGCTGACCGGGTCGCTGCGGAGACGGTCGATGACCTCGAAGCCGTCCATGTCGGGCATGAGCAGGTCGACGAGGACGACCGAGGGGCGCGACTCCCGCACCAGCGTGAACACCTGCTCGGCCCGGGTGCACGTCAGGAGGGTCCACCCGGCCGGGTCGAGGGCGAGCCGGGCGAGCTCCAGTGCACTGGGGTCGTCGTCGACGAGCACCGCCACCCGACGCCCCGACTCCTCGGTGGGCAGCGGCACCACTCGCCGGAGCGCGTCGACGAGCTCGTCCCGGGCCACGGGCTTGACCAAGTAGTCGGACGCACCGAGCGCCATCCCTCGGCTGCGGTCGGGCAGGACCGAGACCACGACGACGGGCGTCGCCGCCACGAGCGGGTCGCTCTTGATCTCGGTGAGGACGTCCCAGCCGTCCATCTCGGGCAGGTGGATGTCGAGGACGACGACCTCCGGGTGCTCGTCACGCACCGCCTGGAGCCCGCTCCGGCCGTCGGACACCACCAGGGTGCGCAGGCCGGCGGCACCCAGGTGCAGGGACAGCAGCTCCGACGAGCTCGGGTCGTCCTCGATGATGACCGCCAGAGGACGCTCGTCTGGCGGCGCGGGCCCGTCCGACTGTTCCTCGTCGGCCTGGGCCCGCGGGTCTCGGGACGTCGCGACCGCCTCAGAGCGAGAACGGACGAGCGGCACGGTGAAGCCGAAGGTGCTGCCGTGGCCGAGCTCGCTGCGCAGCCAGACGTGTCCGCCGTGCAGCTCGACGATGCGACGCGTGAGCGTGAGACCCAGACCCGTCCCCTCGACCTTGCGAGCAGCCCGGCTGCCCTGCTGGAAGGAGTCGAAGATCCGCTCCTGGTCGGCGGCCGCGATGCCGACGCCGGTGTCCGAGACCGTGACCTCGAGGCTGTCGTGCCGACGGGTGGCACCGACGACGACCGTCCCCCCGTCCGGCGTGAACTTCACGGCGTTGCTGAGCAGGTTGAGCAGCACCTGCTTGATCCGCAGCTCGTCGGCGTTCACCGGGCCCAGTCCCTCGGGCAGCTCCGTCCTCAGGGTCACGCGGTGCTCGACGGCCCTCTCGCGCACCATGGACAGGGCGTAGGCGATGCAGTCCTCCATCGAGAAGTCTGTGCGGTCGAGCTCCATCTGTCCTGCCTCGACCTTGCTCAGGTCGAGCACGTCGTTGAGCAGGTCGAGCAGGTGGCGGCCCGACGTGAGGATGTCGCGCAGGTAGTCCTCCTGCCGCTCGTTGAGGTCGCCGAACATGCGCTCGAGCAGGACCTCAGAGAAGCCGATGACGGCGTTGAGCGGGGTGCGCAGCTCGTGCGACATGCTCGCGAGGAACTCCGACTTGTGCCGGCTCGCCTCGGCGAGCTCGGCGCTCTGCACCTCCAGCTGGCGGTGGATGCGGGCGTTGGTCAGGGCGATGGCCGACTGGTTGGCGAAGGCCTCCAGCAGCTCGCACGTCTCCTCGCTGAACTCGCCCGGGATCTTGCGACGCACCACGAGGGCCCCCACGGTCTTCCCGGACCGGACGAGAGGGACGGCGACCACGGACCGCCAGCCGGCGGTATACAGGATGGAGAGGTGCGGGTCGAGGTTCTCCTCGATGGTCGAGAGGTCCGCGACCTGGATCGGCCTGCCCTCGCGACAGGCCTGTCCGATGAGGGTCTCGTCGATGTGAATCCTGCTGTCCCGCAGCGCCTGCAGGACCTCGGCGCTCGTGCCGGTGGCCGTGCGAACGCTGAAGAGGCCGGAGTCCTCGTCGAGGTCCACCAGCGAGCCGCCGCTCGTCCCGGAGAGCTCGACCGCGACGTTGACGATCGTGGCCAGCACCTCGTCGGCGTCCAGGCTCGAGCTCACCGCGTCGCCGACCTCGGACAGCGCCTCGAGCTGGTCCACGCGTCTCGCCAGCTCGGCGGAACGCGCCTCCAGAGCGCGCATGAGCTCGACGTTGCGCACCGCCAGCGCGCCCTGGGCGGCGAACGTCGTCAGCAGGGCGCAGATCCGGTCGTCGAACGGCGAGACCGTGGTCCGCCACACGGACAGCACCCCGACGACCTCGTCGTCGACGAGCATCGGGGCGCCGAGGATGGTGCGGTACCCCTCGATCCGCTGGAAGTCGGGACGGTCGTACTCCGGGTCGGCGAGCACGTCGTGGATCTGCTGGGTCGTGTGGTCGAGGCCCACCCGGCCGACGAGCGAGTTGCGGTCGAGGGGCGAGGGTTCGACCTCGGACAGGTCGACGAGCTCGGCGCTCACCCCCACGGCCCGGGTCAGGCGGAAGTGGTCGTCGCGCAGGAGGTGGATCTGGGCGGCGTCCGCGTGGCAGAGGACCCGCGCTCGCTCGACGATCGCGCCGAAGACGTCGTCGGGTGCGGAGGATGAGGCCGCGAGGATGGCGAGGATCTCGCTCGTCGCTGCCAGCTGCCGTCGCACCTCACGATGCTCGTCGGTGACCCCGTCACCCGACCCGGGCGACAGTGACTCCCCTCTCTCCGCATCGCGAGTCGTGTCCACCGAGGTCTCCATCCCACCGCCGGCCGTGGCTGCCGAAGGTCACCCACGAGTGTGCTCCCCACAGCCGCACGGCCTCTGCGGAATGGCGGGAAATCCCCCGAAGGGCCCATACCCATGGCAAGCGCCCGACGGCGCCGGGCTCGGAGTGGCACGGCAGCGGCTCGACGTCGCCGCACACGACGATCGGACAGCTGTCAGCCGCCGCTGCCCGGCGCCGGGTCCAGCTCGGCAAA
This sequence comes from Knoellia locipacati, assembly GCF_044791685.1. Taxonomy (GTDB): domain Bacteria; phylum Actinomycetota; class Actinomycetes; order Actinomycetales; family Dermatophilaceae; genus Knoellia; species Knoellia locipacati_A. Next base: position 1,958,080 of record NZ_CP087730.1, on the reverse strand, counting down.
CGTCACCGGCGTGAGCAGCTGCCGGGTCACGAGCCCGACGATCGACGCGCGCGAGTCGAGGTACGCGGCATACGCGTCCGGACGGCTCTGGAGCGCCCACTGGACCGTGGCGCTGACCCACGCGGCGTCACGCGCGGCCTCGATGCTCCAGCCACCGACGACGTCGAGCACCGGCGATGCCGCTCGGTCGACGTGGAGGGCGACCCCGGCGAGGTACGACTCGCGCACCTCCTGGACGGCACCGGCGAGGATCGCGTTGATCGCGAGGAAGTCGGCGCGCACTCCCGGGGAGTCCAGGGTCCGGCCGAGCTGACGGCAGGTGCGCACGAGAGCCAGCCCGAGGTCGAAGTTGATGTGGGCGTTCATCCCGGCCAGGGCGTACTGCAGTCCGACCGTGTCCCGCTGCGCCCTGAGTGCGAACAGCGGCTGCCAGGCACTGCTGCGACTCTCGTCGGTCGCCCGGCAGGCGTCGAGGTAGAGCCCGGCGAACACGCAGTCGAGGCGCTCCATGAAGACCGCGTCCTTGAAGGAGCGCGCGGCTGCCGCATGCCCGACGAGCTCGGTGACGTGGAGGTACATGCGGTGGAAGTCCGCGACCCCGTCGTCGGCGGGCATGGTGGCTCGCAGGCGCCGCATCTCCTCGACGACCTCGGCGATGGAGGCCGGCTGGTCCGGCGGCGGGTCGACTGTCCCGAGGCCGCGACCGCCGTTCAGGGCGGCCGTCACGTGGGTGACCGCAGACGATGCGCGGGTCACGCCTCGCCGCAGCGCCTTGGAGACATCGCCGAAGAACCCCATCGCGCGACCCTTCGTGAGTGCGGACCGATGCCGCTCACGATATGGGGTGGTGGCCACCTCGTCACCGTTGCGTGTGCTGGCTCCGGGTCGACGAGTCCACCGCTCAGCAGGGCACGGTCCGAGGCGCGACCAGGGTGGCTCCGACGTTGCGGCACACTCCCAGCCCACGGTTGGCGAGGCCGGCCTTGATCTGCGTGATGGCGGTCGTGTTGAAGGCCCGCCAACCCATGTGCATGAGGACGGTCCCGCCGGCAGTCGAGTTGGCCACGGCATACGACACGACTGCGGCCTGCGTCTTGCCGGTCCAGTCCCTCGTGTCGACCGTCCAGGTCCACGGGCGCATCGCCTTGGTCGCGTACGCGTTGAGGACGGTGCTGTTGACGGCGCCGTAGGGCGGGCGTCCGAACGTCGTGACCACGCCGGGTGAACCCAGCTGGGTCAGCACGTTCGAGTAGCTCAACCGCGTGAGGTCCGGGTGCGAGATCGTGTGGTTGAAGACGTAGTGGCCATGGCTGCGGGCGTACGACGGGCTGAACCGTCCCGTCGACAGGCAGCTCCCCGTGGGGAAGAGGACCAGCGCGACGCCGAGGCGCTCGGCGCCCAGCACCGCACCCTGGAAGGCCGAGTAGCTCGGAGGGCAGTCGTCGAAGCTCAGCACGACGCGGCTCGTCAGGTTGGGTCCTCGAGTCCGCGAGTAACGGGTGCCGCCGTTCACCAAGGTCCCCCACGTCTGCGGCCCGACGATGCCGTCGATCGTCACCCCGACGTAGTCCGACTGGAAGCGCCTCACCGCGAGGTGGGTCGCGGCCCCGAAGGATCCGTCGACCCCGGCGCTACCCACGGAGTACCCCTTGGCGATGAGCAGTCGCTGAAGGACCCGGACGCAGCTGCCGGTGTCACCGCGACGCAGGGTGGGCCGGTCGGCCACGGGCGTGGTCGACGAGCACGACTGCACGGCCGCCCGTGCGGACGGCGCGACACCGGGTGGGGCGAGAGCGGGCGCCAAGACGAGGCCCGCGGCCGCTGCCGCGACGGCTACCACGCGTGCGAGGGGGAACAGCCGAGTTCGAGCGGTCTGGGCCACGACGGCTCCAAGGTCCGAGGTCAGTTCGAGGAAGAGGGCGGCGGCGCGGGGCCGCCGCTGCCAAGACGGGAGTCCCTCCGAACGCACCCCTGCTTGATGACGACCTCGCCAGTGTCCGGCCGCAGCAGCACACGGACCAGAGCCCGTGGTGCCCAGTCAGGCCACCCTCCTTGAGGTCGCGCCCATAGCCGGAAAGGCCACCACCGAGCGTGTGCCGTATCGGCTGTCGGCACTCACTGCCGACGGAAACGACCCGTACCAAAGGGTTCCAGGGCGGGCACGGCAACTCCGCGAACGACCAGCCCGGTGAGCGCAGCAGCCGTACCCGGAGCCAAGGTCACGCCGAGCATCCCGTGCCCCGTGGCGACGTAGGCGTTCGCGAGCCGACCGAGGCGCCCGATGATCGGCAGGCCGTCCGGGGTCATGGGGCGCATCCCCGCTCGCGCCACGGACGTCGGCGGCACGGGCGTCCAGTCCCGGAAGTACGCCGCTGGCCCCCTCCGGATCGCGTCGACGCGCACCTCGTCGACGTCCTCGTCCAGCCCTCCGAACTCCATCGTCCCGGCGAGCCGAAGGCGCCCGTCGAACGGCGTCACCGCCACCTTGGCCTCGGACAGGCTGACGGCGCTGCGCAGTGGCAGGGGTGCCGTGTCGAGCGAGTAGCCCTTGCCCGACCGCACCGGCAGTGGCTCGCCGAAGAGGCGAGACAGCACTCCGGTCCACGCGCCCGCAGCCAGCACGACGCTGTCGGCCTCGAACCGCCGCCCGCGCGACACGACGGCCGTGACCCGGTCCCCCTGCAGCACGACGTCGTCGACGGGCGCTCCTTCGATGACATCGACATCCATCGAGGCAAGTCGACCCCGCAGCGCAGCCACCAGGGCACCGGGGTCGAGGTACCGCTCGGCCGGGAAGTGGATGCCGCCCCGCACCCGGTCGGACAGCAGCGGCTCCTGCTCGCGCACGGCATCACCGAGGAGGACTCGTGACTCGATCCCGTGGTTCCCCACCAGCTCGAGGTCGTCGGCGTAGTGCTCGAGCCGCCCCTCGTCGAGGAACGCCATGAGGAGCCCACCGTCGTGCATCTCGAAGTCCAGCCCGTCGGCGCGGTACTCGTCGAGCATCTCCATGCTCCCCGCGGCCAACCGGAGGTGCGCCTCGAACCCGCGCCGGTAGTCGCGAGCGTTCGAGTGCCGCCACATGCCGAGCATGAAGCGCATGAACTCGGGCCGGACGGACGGCCGGATGGAGAGCGGGCTGTCTCGGCTGAGCATCCACTTCAACGACGCGAGGACCATGCCCGGCGCCGGCACGGGCCCGCTGACGGCGGGGACCACCCACCCCGCGTTGACGTCGGACGCGCCCTGTCCCGGCGTCCGCGCATCCACGACCGACACCGGGTGTCCCTCGCGGGCGAGGTGGTACGCAGTGGTCAGGCCGATGATCCCGCCACCGATCACGATCGTCGTCACACCTCACCCTTTCAGGCGCTCCGTATGCCGTCGCCCTCCCCTCCCCCGCACCGTCACCAATCCTCCGATTGCGGACCCTGCGGAGCGCTCTGGTCGTCACAATGAGAAGAGGAGGAGATGAGCGGGACTGGAGGGAGCCACCGAGCACCTCCTCCGGGGAACCCGGTCCACGCACCGCTCCCGGACGGTGGTCGGGCCCTCGACGAAAGGGGACTGGCATGAGCGGGGACCAGCGAGCGATCAGCCGGCTCACGGAGCTGATCGAGCGAGTCGAGGTCGTCGAACCGGACGGCAACAGCCCATGGCGCAAGGGCATCCTGGAGGAGCTCGAGGAATGCCGAGGCCTCGCACGCGAGACCTGGCGCGCGGAACAGGGATGGCCCCAGGTCCACTCACTGGAGGAACGGGTGAACGCGCGCGACACGAGGCTCGACTTCCTGGCCGAGCAGCTGGGCCATCACCTCGCCAACGAGCCGAGCGCCACCGCCCGCCGCAACGCACGAGCCGACTTCGACCGGCTTCAGCGCCAGGCGCAGGACCACCCCTCCGACACCGCGAAGCACGCGCGAGCGCTGGAGCGGGCCCGAGCCATCATCCGCGACTCGCACAGCCGCTCGCGGGTCAAGTTCGACTCCGCCCGGAAGACCCGCATCGGCCTGAACTGGTGCGCGGCCGCGCTGACCGTCTTCGCGGCCATCACGGTCTTCGCCCAGTCGCGCACCTCGGAGGCGTTCGTGCCGCTGCCGGGGTCCTCGAAGGTCGAGCCCACCCTGTTCCTCGCCCTGCTGCTGGGCGCGGGCGCACTGGGCGGCATGTTGAGCGCGATGTTCTCCCTGTACCTCACGAAGGACGTCGAGGACACCAGCTGGTTCGACCCGCGTCCTGCCCTGGCGTTGACGAAGGTGTCGGTCGGGGCCTGGGCCAGCGTCATCGCCGCGGTCGCCGTCGGGACCGGGGTCCTGGTGGGCAAGTTCACGTCGGTCCCTGCAGCCCTGCTCATCGGGGTCGCGTTCGGCTACGCGCAACAGGCTCTGACCGGGATCCTCGACAAGCACACCGCGGGCCTCACCGAGGACAAGACGAAGAAGACCTGACCCCGTTCGGGTCGCCGACATGGCCGAGGGGGCCAGCGGTTCGGCTGGTCAGGTCCTTCGCGGGTTCGAGTCCCGGTCAGCTCCTGAGCGTGTCCCAGTCGATCCGACCGGTGAAGGTCGGCCAGACCAGCCCCGCTGCGACGGCGGCCCCCACGCCGAAGAACCACGGAGCGGTGAAGTCCGGGCCCATCCTGAGGTCCGCAACGTTGCCTTCGGGGTCCTCGGGGTCGTACAGGATCTCGGCTCGATCACCGACCTCGGGCTCGGGATCCCAGAAGTAGTTGCCGACGTCGGCGACGACACCATGGCCGGCCGCGTCCCGGAACTCGAGCACGACGTGGGAGCTGCGCCCCCCGTGGACCTCGGTCACCACAGCTGTCGCCCGCACTCCGTGATCTCGCAGCGAGGTTGCCGCGTCCCACGAGATCCACGTCCCGGCCAGGCAGGCCAACGCCACACTCGTCAGGGTCCACCCCGCCACGGTGGGGCTGTTCACCCAGCGCGCGAACCGGCTCACGAGGTCGAATGCTCCGTCCTCACCAACTGGTGTTGACCTCGCCACCGGGCGCACGGCCGCACAGACAACGGTGGGGTCCACCGTCGGAGACCATCCGGGTCAGGCGCCCTCGGCCGTGTCGACGCGCGCCGGCGGGTAGGGCGTGAACATCCCGCCCGGGAGCCCGGCGACCACGGGGCTGACCGCGGACGCGGCGCCCTCGAGCAGGTGCTCAGGTGCCGTGCCGGCGGGCAGCCGCAGCGCCTCCGCGAAGGCCGCGGCGTCCGCGGGGCGCTTCTCGGGCAGCTTGGCCAGACCGGCCAGCACGGTGGTGCGCAGGGGCTCGGGCACCGTCTCGGGCAGCTCCGGCGCCGGCTGCCCTACGTGGGCCAAGGCGGTGGTGATCATCGACTCACCCACGAACGGTCGGGTGCCGGTGATCATCTCGAATCCGACGACCGCCAGCGCGTAGATGTCGCTGGCGGGCCCGGCGGGGCGGCCCTGGACCTGCTCGGGAGAGAGGTAGTGCGCGGTGCCCAGCATCTCGCCGGTCTGGGTCAGGCCGGAGCCCGCCATCGCCTTGGAGATGCCGAAGTCGGTCAGGCGCGCGTAGCCGTCGGCATCCACGACAATGTTCGCCGGCTTGACGTCGCGGTGGACGACCCCGGCGTCGTGGGCGGCCTGGAGAGCCGACGCCGCCTGGTGGAGGATCTCGGTGGCCTCCTCAGGAGGCAGCGCACCCCGCTCCGAGATCACCGAGGACAGCGGCTTGCCCTCGAGCAGCTCCATCACGAGGAAGGCCGAATGCTCGCCCTCGCCGAAGTCGTGCACGGTGACGATGTTGGGGTGCTGGAGGCCGGCGGAGTTCACCGCCTCGATGCGGAACCGCTCGGCGAAGGACTCGTCGCCACTGGAGTCGGGTCGCAGGACCTTGACGGCGACGGGTCGCTGCAGCGTCTCGTCGAGGGCGCGCCAGACCTGACCCATGCCTCCCTCGGCGATGAGCTCCTCGAGGCGGTAGCGGTCGGTCAGCAGCAGGCCGGGTGCGTAGTTCACGGGCGAGGCCCGAGATCACCTGCGGCGGGGGAGGTGCAGGGCATCGGGAGGCAGGGACGAGCGGTGGTCACGGGAGTCCTGGCGGGTGGGCGCCCTCCACATCGGAGGGACGGCTGGACACCATTGTCGCAGGTCGCGGGCCCGCGGTGGACATCACGAGTGGGCGACGCGTGAGCGATGAACCGCACGGCTCAACCGCCGGGGACCATCCAGCGCAGGATCTCGACCAGCCCGACGACGGCGCACACCACGACGAACGCCGCGATGACCCACGCGATGATCTGGGCGGCATCGATGCCACCCGTCGACTCCGGCGGCGAGCTGGGCGTCCCGATCGCAGCCAAGGCGGCCGCATCACGAGCGTCCCTCGCCTCCAGGGCCTTGGCCCGCAGCGCCTCGACCTTCTTGGAGCGGGGCTCCTGCCGGACCGAGCGCGGCAACGAGCGCCACATCGCGGCGAAGTCGTCGCCGTGGGTCGCCCGCCAGGCCTCGACCGCAGCCTCGACCTCGGGCCCCTTGACCCCGGCCCCGAACCACGCCGCCCCCGCGGCCGGGAGGTCACCCATGCCGTGGTGGACCTCACCGAGCAGGCGCAGCGCCTCGACGTCGCGCTCCTCGCGCACGTGCGCTGCGAGCAGGTCGCGCGCCACCCACAGCTCCTTGCGCTCGATCGCCGCGGTCGCCTCCGTGACGACCGGGCTGCTCGTACCGGCGTCGGCGGCGGAGTCGGACGTGGTGTGTGTGTCGGACCTGTCGGTCGACGGTGCGGAGTCGCGGGGAGCGTCAGGCATGACAGCCAGCGAACCACACCGCCGCACCTGTCCGCGCGACCGGCACACACGGCATACGAACGCTTTGCCCGTATGCCGTCCGCCCCCGCGACGTGACCCAGCCCACTAAGCGTGCGCTTAGTCACAAACCCGGACACTGCCTTGCCTCGACCTACTCGCCGGTAGCACCATGGAATCCATGGGCCACTACAAGAGCAACCTGCGCGACATCGAGTTCAACCTCTTCGAGGTGTTCGGTCGCGGTGACGTCCTGGGGCAGGGCCCCTACGCCGACGTCGACGCCGACACCGCGCGCGAGATGCTCAAGGAGCTGGCGCGCCTCTCCGAGAACGAGATCGCCGAGTCCTTCCAGGACGCGGACCGCAACCCGCCCGTCTACGACCCGGAGACCCAGGTCGTGACGATGCCGGAGTCGTTCAAGAGGTCGTATGCCGCCTACCGCGAGAGCGGCTTCTGGAACGTCGACGTCCCCGGCGAGCTCGACGGCACGGTCGCCCCGCCGAGCCTGCGCTGGGCCATGAACGAGCTCGTCCTCGGCGCGAACCCGGCGCTCGCGATGTTCAACGCCTCCTACTCCTTCGCCAAGCTCCTCTACGTCCTCGGCACCGAGGACCAGAAGAAGCTCGCCCGCTGGATCATCGAGAAGGACTGGCACTGCACGATGGTCCTGACCGAGCCCGACGCGGGCTCGGACGTCGGCGCCGGCCGCACCAGGGCGACCCAGAACGAGGACGGCACCTGGGACATCACCGGCGTCAAGCGCTTCATCACCAGCGCCGAGTCCGACATGGTCGACAACGTCGTCCACTTCGTCCTCGCCCGCCCCGAGGGTGCCGGCCCCGGCACCAAGGGCCTCTCGCTCTTCATCCTCAGCAAGTACGCCGTCGACCTCGAGACCGGTGAGCTCGGCGAGCGCAACGGCGTCTACGTCACCAACGTCGAGAAGAAGATGGGCCTCAAGGTCTCGACGACCTGCGAGCTGACCTTCGGCGGCGAGAAGCCCGCCACCGGAACCCTGTTCGGCGACGTGCACGACGGTATCGCCCAGATGTTCCGTGTCATCGAGAACGCCCGCATGCTCGTCGGCACCAAGGCCATCGCGACCCTCTCGACCGGCTACCTCAACGCTCTCGAGTACGCCAAGGAGCGCGTCCAGGGCGCCGACCTCACCCAGCAGACCGACAAGGCCGCGCCGCGCGTGACGATCACCCACCACCCCGACGTGCGCCGCAGCCTCATGCTGCAGAAGGCCTACGCCGAGGGCCTGCGCGCGCTCGTCCACTACACCGCGAGCCAGCAGGACGTCGTCGACACCGAGCAGCTGCGCACCGGCGCCGAGCAGATCGACCAGGGCACGCCCGCCGAGCTCGCCAACCGCGTCAACGACCTGCTGCTCCCGATCGTCAAGGGCCTCGGCTCCGAGCGGGCGTGGGTGCTGCTCGGCACCGAGTCGCTCCAGACGTTCGGCGGCTCGGGCTTCCTGCAGGACTACCCGGTCGAGCAGTACGTCCGCGACGCCAAGATCGACACCCTCTACGAGGGCACGACCGCGATCCAGGGCCTCGACTTCTTCTTCCGCAAGATCATCAAGGACAAGGCGCAGGCCCTGACCACGATCGCCATGCAGGTCCAGGAGTTCGCCAAGGACCTCGGCGGCCACGGCGGCCGGCTCGACCGCGAGCGCGAGCTCCTCGGCGAGGCGCTCGAGAACGTCCAGGGCATCCTGGGCTACATGGTCGGCGAGCTCATGAAGTCCGACCCGCGCCAGGGTGGCGATGTCACCAACCTCTACAAGGTCGGACAGAACACCAGCCGCCTGCTCCTCGGCGCCGGTGACCTCGTCGTGGGCTGGCTGCTCCTGCGCCAGGCCGACGTCGCCCTCACCGCGCTCGAGGGCGAGGTCAGCGCGAAGGACAAGGACTTCTACACCGGCAAGGTCGCGGCCGCGCAGTTCTACGCCCGTCAGGTGCTCCCGCGCCTCGCGGCCGAGCGCACCATGGCCGAGGCCACGGACAACGAGCTCATGGACGTGCCCGAGTCCGCCTTCTGATCCACTCCTGAGCCAGGGCTCCCGGTCACGAACACCAGGTATGCCGTCCGCGCCACGAGCGCGGACGGCATACCTGCGTCTGGGGTCAGTGCCGCGAGCAGGGCGTCAGGTGCGCCAGACCGGGGCGACCTCGCGGTGGTAGCTGCGGCCGAAGCCCTTGCTCAGGAGGAACCTCACCGGTGCCGGGACGGTCCGGGCGAGCGCCTCGTGGGTGGCGGGGTCGCCGCCGTCCTGGAGCCACGCGAAGAGCTCCCCGGACAGGCTCAGTGGGCCCTTGCGCAGCTGCTTCTCGACGGCCTTCCACTCCGGGGTCTCGACCCGCTCGGTGATGATCGGCATCACTTCGGTCTCCTCGTGCTCGAGGTGGCGCTCGGTGACCCGGGCCGTCTCCGCGAGGACGTCCCCCGCGGCCGCGGCCCTCGCGGCGGTCGGGTAGGTCACGAGCGTGTCGAGGGACGCCGAGACCGCGTCGAGACCGCTGGCCATCGCCCCGTGCTCGCTCTCCATCGCGTCGAGCAGGGCGGGGTCGGCCACACCGAGGTTCCGGACGTAGGGCCAGACGTGGGCGTCCTCGCTCTGGTGGTGGTGGTGCAGCTGGCGGTCCACCGTCTCCCAGGCCCGGCGCAGCTGTCGCGCGCGGCGGCTGTCACCGTCGGGGAACGAGCGCAGCGCCGCCTCGAAGCGCGCGAAGTCGCGACGCACCGCGGAGTGGATGATCTCGTTCATGCTCAGCTCGGCCACACCACGAAGGTATGGGCCGTGGGCTCGACCGGACATGCCTCACACGGGTGAGTGCGGGCTGGCACGACCGGGCCGGGGCGCCTGCTCTCCCCTCCACGAGCAGGCGCCCGGCCACGGGCCTCGACCGGTCGCCCGCTCGAGCCGGCGGATCCCCCGATCCGCGCTGGTGCCAACCTTCCCAGCCCTGTCGGCGGGTGTCGATGGGGAGCCCTCCCCCGGACGCGCGACACCCCGGCGACCGAGGTCGCCGGGGTGTCGTCGTGGTGCCGCGGAGTCGGTCAGAGACGCGAGTCCGGGTCGACGCGGGTCTCGTCGACGCGCGAGCCCGACACCGGGTCGACCTGCGAGGAGCGGGTCGTCGTGAAGCCCGCCGGACGGGTCCGGCCGCGCATGGCGAAGGACAGCAGGATGGCGAGCACGCCGGCGGCGATGAGGATCCACCCGAGCATCCCGTCGTCCATTCCGGGGATGTCCACCTGCAGGACGAACGCGAGGATCGCGCCGATGACGATGAGGACGATTCCGAGTCCGATGTACATGGTCACTCCTTGTGGCCGTGTCCGGGTCAGGGTGCCCGGATCCGGTGATCGACTCTACCTCTGACCTGCGCGAATGACGGGGAGGACAGCACCCGGATTGAGCAGGCCCTCCGGGTCGAGGGCGTTCTTGATCCGCTGGTTGAGCTCCATGACGTCGAGACCGAGCATCGCCGGGAGGGCGTCGCGCTTGAGCCGGCCCACGCCGTGCTCGCCCGTGATCGTGCCGCCGAGCGCGATGGCGGCGGCGAGGATGTCCTCGAACGCCGCTCTGGCCCGGGCTGTCGAGTCCGGGTCGGCGGCGTCGTACATGACGATCGGGTGCGTGTTGCCGTCACCGGCGTGGGCGACGCAGACGATGTCGACGCCGCGCTCGACACCGATCTCCTCGACCCGCGCCACGAGGTCGGGGAGCTGCGGGACGGGAACGCCGACGTCCTCGAGGAGCAACGACCCCGCCGCCTCCGCCGCGGGGAAGGCGAGGCGGCGGGCGCGCACGAACGACTCGCCCTCGGCCGGGTCGTGGGTCGTGAAGACGTCGACCGCGCCGGCCTCGACGCAGGCCTTCTCGATGACCTCCATCTCCTGCTCGCGCGCGCCCTCGGGGGCATCGGACTGCACGAGCAGGAGGGTGCGCTCGCGATCGAGGCCCATCGGCGCGAAGTCCTCGACCTGGTTCACCGTCGGCCGGTCCATGAGCTCGACCATGGACGCGCGCACGACCCGGCCCATGGCGACGACGGCGTCGGCGGCGGCGCGCACCGTGTCGAACGTCGCGACGAGCGTCGACGGCGCGAGCTGGGCCGGCACGAGACGCAGCGTGGCCCGGGTGACGATGCCGAGCGTGCCCTCGCTGCCGACGAAGAGCTTGAGGAGGGAGAGTCCTGCGACGTCCTTGATCCGCTTGCCACCGAGGGTGACCAGCCGCCCGTCGGCGAGCACCACGTCGAGGCCGAGGACGTAGTCGGTCGTCACGCCGTACTTGACGCAGCAGAGTCCACCGGCGTTGGTCGCGACGTTGCCGCCGATCGAGCAGATCTCGAACGAGCTGGGGTCCGGCGGGTACCAGAGGCCGTGCTGGGCCGCGGCCTTCTTGACGTCCGCGTTGAACGCGCCCGCCTCGACGACGGCGCACCGCGCAGCCGGGTCGATCTCGATCGCGGTCATCCGCTCGAGGCTGACGACGAGGCCCCCCTCGACCGCCGACGCGCCTCCGCTCAGTCCCGATCCCGCTCCGCGGGGGACGACGGGTATGCCGTGGCTCGCCGCCCAGCGCACGGCCACCTGGACGTGCTCGGCGGTCTCGGCACGCACGGCCGCACACGGCATACCGGCTTCGGGGTCCTTGGCCCAGTCGAAGCGGTACTTCTCGAGCGCTTCCGGCCTCGTGGCCACCACCCCCTCGGGCAGGGAGTCGGCGAGCTCGGCGACGGCGGCGCTGCGATCGGTCACCCGGCCATCCTAGGAACGCGCACACTGGAGTGCCGGTCGAGGCCGTGGAGGAGGGTCCTGTGAGGCGCTGGTGGGTCGTCGCCGTGCTGGTCGCGCTCGCGCTCACGGCGGCTGCATGCACGGCGCGGGAGGATGCGGGGATGACGACACCAGCGACGGACCTGCTCACCGCCGCCGAGGCCGGCGACGCCGAGGCCGTGACCGCAGCCCTGCGCGCCGGCGCGGACGTCGAGTCGCGGGACTCGTTGGGCCGGACCGCGCTGCTGCTCGCCGCCACCCACGACCACGTCTCGGTGGCCGAGGTGCTCGTCGCGGAGGGAGCGTCGGCCGACGCCCTCGACGACCGACACGACACCCCCTGGCTCGTCACGGGGGTGACCGGCAGCGTCGCGATGCTCGAGGCACTGCTGCCGGCGCAGCCCGATCTGACGATCCGCAACCGCTACGGCGGGGTGTCCATCATCCCGGCGAGTGAGCGCGGGCACGTCGACTACGTGCGCCGGGTCGTCCGGACCGGCATCGACGTCGACCACGTCAACGACCTCGGCTGGACCGCGCTGCTCGAGGCGGTGCTCCTCGGTGACGGCGGCTCCCGCCACCAGGAGATCGTGCGGATCCTCCTGGAGGCCGGAGCGGACCGCTCACTCGCGGACCGCGACGGCGTGACCGCGCTGGAGCATGCCCGGACCAAGGGTCACACCGAGATCGCGCGGATCCTCGAGGGCTGAACGCGTCACTCGGTGTCGGAGGCTCGGGGCAGGATGGGACGCATGGCCACGATCGTCTTCCTCCATGCCCACCCCGACGACGAGGCCTCCGGGACCTCGGGCACGATGACCCGTCTCGCCCGCGAGGGGCACCGCGTCGTCGTGGTCTACGGCACCGGCGGCGAGCACGGCACCTCGCCCGACGACCTGCCTGATGGGATGACGCTCGCAGAGTTCCGGCGGCGCGAGGCCGAGGCCTCCGCCGGGGTGACTGGCGCCGAGCGCATCGAGTGGCTCGGCTACGTCGACTCGGGCATGCACGGCTGGGAGCAGAACGCGCACGAGCAGTCGTTCCACGGCGCCGACCTCGACGAGGCCGCGGGCCGGCTGGTCGAGGTGCTCGACGAGGAGGACGCCGACGTCCTCGTCGCCTACGACTGGCACGGCGGCTACGGCCACCCCGACCACGTCAAGGTCCACCACGTGGCCCACCGTGCCGCGGACCTGGCTGCGCAGCGGCCGCGGCTGCTCGAGTCGACGATGAACCGCGACGCCATGCGCGTCGGCTACCAGCAGGCGCTGGCGGCGGGTCGGGGAGACGAGAGCTGGGATCCCGACGCCCCCATCGACGGTGGCGAGCCACTGGGGACTCCCGAGGCCGGGATCCACTGGCGGGTCGACGTCACCGCCGACATCGAGGCCAAGCGGGCGGCACTGGCCTGCCACGCGAGCCAGACGAGCGACGTCGGGATGATGCTCCAGATGCCAGAGGACGTCTTCCTCGCCTGGTTCGGCACCGAGTTCTACATCGAGCCGGGGCGCGCGGCGGGCATGGTCGACGGGTGGCCGTTCGCCGACCTCGACGCCGGCTGACCGACGCTGCTCAGGCCGGGGTCGTCAGCGAGCCGCGGACGATGCTGTCGCCGGAGTGCTGCGGCTTGTCGTCGAACTCTTCGCGAGACAGGTCGACGACGACGTAGCCCTCGTCGAGCAGCCGGCGCGAGATCGGGAACGACCCCTCGCGGGCGTCCTCCCCGAGGACACCGACCGAGACCATGCGCTTGCCGTCGCGGTTGATGAGCCACACCTCGACGTAGCCGCTCGCGCCGCGGTCGAGCGCTGACGCGGACACCTGCAGGGTGACCGCGTCTGCCTGCTCGCTTACCGTCGCCCGACCCAGCTGCTGCTGGGTGTCGAGGGTGTCGAGCTCGGCGGACGCGACGGTGCGAGCGGGCTCGGAGCCTGGGGTCTGGATCCGGTCCGCGATGACGAACCCGCCTGCACCGACGAGCACCCCTGCGGCACACGCAGCGGCCAGCCACGAGAGCGGAGGGCGTCGACGCGGACTCGACGACGCCGCGTTCTGGCGGGTCCGCAGCGGCACGACGACCTCGGGTGGACCTGTGGTCGTGGCCGCCGAGGTGGTCTCGTCGGACATGAGCCCTGCGAACGGCCGGTCGGCGGAGGAGTGGTCGCCAGCGGACTCGTTCGCGATCGACGGGTCGTCGACAGCCGACGGGTCGGCGTCGAGCTCGGCCTCGATGCCCTCCCAGACTGCGGGAGGAGGAGTCATCAGCTTCACCGTGGACCCGTCGCGCGCCACCTCGACGGTGCGCCGCAACGACGCGAGGAGGTCCCCGCAGACCGGGCACTCGGCCAGGTGCGAGCCTTCGTCGCCCTGCGGCACGTCGGCCAGCGCGAGGTCGACGAGGCGCTCCTCGGCGATGTGGGTGCCATCGGTGAGGCTGTCGTGCGAGCGTGGCGTGGGGGTCATGCGGTCACCTCCTCGAGGCGGTTGCGCAGGTCCAGGAGACCGCGACGGATGTGGCTCTTCACCGTGCCCAGCGGCAGGTCCAGCGCATCGGCGATGTCCTGCTGACGGCGGTCCTCGAGGATCGCCATCCGGATGATCGTGGCGCGGGGGTCGCCCAGCGCCTGCAGCTCGTGGGCGAGGACGACGCGGTCGGTGGCGTCCTCGGGGTGGGCACCGGTCGCGACGTCGGGAGCGACGACGGAGAGCACCTGTTCGTCCCGGTCACGGCGCGCCCTCGCAGCGTGGTGGTCGGCGCAACGACGGCGGGTGATCGTCGCGAGCCATCCGGCCAGCGACCCCGACCGCGGGTCGAGGGACCGGCGGCTCCGCCACAGGGCGACGAACACCTGCTGGGTGATGTCCTCGGCGTCGTGGTGGCTCCCGACCGACCGCATGGCGAGGGTGTGCACGAGGCCACCGAACCGGCGGTAGACCTCTGCGAGGGCATCCCGGTCGTCGTCGGCGACTCGCTGCATGAGCGCGGCGTCGCTGACCCCCGGGGGCGCATCACTCACCACCCGGCTCACGATAGGCGACACCATCAGTGACGGTGGCACGGCGGGCGATGGCGACGACATTGTCCTCATAGTGGCGAGTCCTCGGGTTCCACTCGCCGCCACAGCTGACGAGGTGCAGACGGGCTGGGCCGGATCGTGAGAAGAGGGCGTCGGTGTCCAGGGCGGTCTTGGCGTACTGGTCGACCCGCTCGACGACGTACTTCACCCGCGCGCCGCCCACGGTGACGACGATCGTGGCGCCCTTCTTCAGGCGGGGGAGCTTCGCGAGGGGCCCGACCTCGTCGCGCGAGTCGACGTGGGCCGAGATGACACTCGCGCCGGCCGCCGCGGTCGGTTCGGGGCCGAAGCGGTACCAGCCGCCGATGTCGGGATCCTTGGGCAGGGCCATCTGGCCGTCGGCCGCCACCCCGACCGGGACCACGGGGAGCACGACGTCGAGCGACGGGATCTCCACGCGGAACCGGTCGGCGCCGGCGTCCTGCTCCGGGGCGGGAGCAGCCGGCGTGCGGGACGGGACCGCCGGTCGGACGACGGGCCGATCCTGGGCACTGCTCGCAGTGGGGGAACCCGGCGGTGAGGGCGTCGCTGGTGGGGTGGTGCGCGACGACCCCGCCGAGGACGACGGCTCGAGGGCCGCGGTCACCTCGACGGGGTCGGTGAGCCTCGGTGGTGAGAAGGCGGCATACCCGGCGAAGCCGAGCACACCGGCGAGGAGCGCGACCACCGTGACGATGGCCGCCCTCCCCACACCGGAGCTGGTCGTGACTCTCACGTCAGGCGCGGACGTCCTGGCGACGGCGGGTCGCGGCGAAGGCGAACCCACCCATGAGCAGCGCCGCGCCACCGGCGACGGTCAGCTGCTGCCAGCCGCTGGTGGCCGACTGGCCACCGTCACCACTGGGGACGCCGCTCGGCGCGCTGTGCAGCCCGTCGATGGTCTGCACGGCGAGGTCCAGGTTGTCGTCGGCAGCCGAGCCCCAGGCGTAGACGATGGTGTTCGTGCCCTCCTTGAGGTCGACGTCGGCGGGGCCGATCGCGACCGTGTCGGTGCCGGCGAGCACGACGTCGGCGGAGACGGAGCCCGCGGGCAGGTCCGTCTTGGCCTCCTTGGGGTTGACGAGGTTCGGGAACGCGACCTCACCGTTGGCCCGCACGTCGACCGCGGGCGCGGCGGCGGTGTGGCGCACCGTGATCCGCGCCTGGCCGGCCGCGGTCGGCGCGGTGTCGTTGACGAACGGCGTGAGCACGGGAGTGCCGCCCTCGTTGAGGTGCGCGACGACGGTGACGTTGGCGCCACCGGGCACGGCGACGTCGTTGGCCTCGATGACCGCCGCACCGTCGCCGCCCGCGCCCGCTGCCGTGACCTTGAGGTCGTAGGACCCCTCGGGCAGGGTCAGCGGGTCGGTGAGGGTGCCGGGCGTGAAGTCCTCGAGGATCGCGTCACCGTTGGCGTAGACGTCGACGGTGGCGCCGGGGACGGCGTGCAGGATCGAGACGGTCGCGTCCGCGGCATACGCCGGGGCGCTGAGGGCGGCGGTGAGGCCGCTCGTGACGGCGAGGATGGCGAGGGGACGGGTGTGTCGCATGGCTGGACTCCTGAAGTTCGGTCTGGCGAGAAGGGGTGGGGTGGGCGCGGTCAGAGGTTGACCGGACGGAGGACGTCGGTGATGCCGTGGGCGAGCTGGGCGTTGCCCTTGTTGAGGTTGAGCGCGAACGGGTTGACGAACGGGTTGCGGTCGTCGGTGTCCTGGTCGCGGAGCTCGATGATCGGCAGGTAGCGGCTGTAGGAGCGGACGGTGATCGTTCCGCTCTGGGCCGTCTTCAGCACCGCGCCGTTGGCGGCGATGGCCTGCCTCGACGTGATCGCGGGGCCGGGGACGACGTGGTAGAGCAGGACGGTCTCGACGGTGTCGATGCCGAGCCCGGCAACGGCCCCGAAGACGGCCTTCTCGGAGGAGGGGCGCGAGCCGCTCAGGTCGGCGACGAGCGACTGGAAGGCACGGTCGTTCGGGATGAAGGCCGTCAGCGGGACGGACCCGTCGGCGAGCAGCCCGACCTTGCTGGCGGGCTTGTTCGCGAGGACGGCGAGGACCGCCTCGGTGACGATGTCGTAGTCGTACCAGTTGCTGTCGAACTGGTTGCCGTCCGCGGTGAGCACCGCAGCGAGGCTGCGCGTGCCGGTCGTCCCGGTGGCAGTGCTCGTGGCTGAGGCGGACGGGGCGAGCATCACTCCGGCAAGGCCGGCGGCGGTTGCGGCGGCGAGGATCCTGCGAGGCGTCATCGGTCGGGCTCCCTTTTCTCGGGGACGCGGAAGTACGTCCATGCCTCTACTTCCGCCCCGACCCCCCAGAGGGATGCACCTTGGACAAACTTTCTACAAAGTTTCTCCGGCCGTGCTCAGAGCCGGCGGTCGGCGAGCACGGGAAACGCCTCTCGGGTCCTCGCGACGAGCCCGGGGTCCAGGTCGACGACGAGGACCTCCTCGTCGGTGCCTGCCTCCGCGAGGACCTCGCCCGTCGGCGCGACGACCTGGCTGCGCCCGCCCATCTCGGTGCGGGCGTGGGTCCCGGCGGTGTTGCACTGCACGACGAACGCCTGGTCCTCGACCGCGCGCGCCCGCCCGAGCAGGGTCCAGTGCGCGACGCGAGCAGCCGGCCAGGCCGCGGGCACGACGAACATCTCGGCGCCGGCGTCCAGCTGCCGCCGGTAGAGCTCGGGGAACCGCAGGTCGTAGCAGGTCGAGAGCCCGGCAGTGACGGACTCGCCTGCGCCGCAGGGGATCTCGACGGTGACGACGTCGGTGCCCGCCTCGAGGAGCTTGGGCTCTCCCGCACCAAAGCCGAAGCGGTGGATCTTCCGGTATGCCGTCCGCCCACCGTCCGCGGTCACGAGCAGCGACGTGTTGGCCAGCGTGCGCCCGTCGGGCCCGGGCTCGGGAAGCCTCTCGACGAAGGACCCGGCGTGCAGGGTGACACCGACCTCGGCAGCGAGGCTCGCCATCGCACCCACCCAGGGGCCATCGAGCGGCTCGGCGGCGTCCTCCCACCGTCGGTAGTCGAAGCCCGTCGGCGCCCAGAGCTCGGGCAGGACCACGAGGTCCGGGCCCTGTTGCGTCCGGCGTCCTGACGACATGGCCCCCGAAGGTGCGGACGCCACGGATCGGACGAGGGCGCAGACCCGGTCGACGCGCTGGGCGAGCGGCTCGTCGTCGTCGTACCCCACCTGGACCAGGGCGATGCGCATGTCAGTCGACCTCCTCGACCTGCTTGCCGAGACCTCGCAGGCGCTCGTTGTAGGCCCTGAGCTCGGCGTCCTCGTCGCGGTCGGCCTGCCGGTCGAGTCGCACCGTCTCCTGCCGGTCGCGCCGGAACCACTGCCGGGCGACGAGGATCGCGAGCACGAGCGTCGGCGCCTCACCGAAGCCCCAGGCGATCTCGCCGGCCCGCTGCTGGTCGGCGAGCGGGTCGGGAGCCCACGGCAGGTTGATCTGCTCGAAGAACTCGGGGGCCAGCAGGAACTGGGTGCCGGTGAGGGCGACGCCGAAGAAGGCGTGGAAGGTGATCGTCGCGAAGAGGATGAACAGGAGGATGGCCGGCGACCACTTCGGCGGGCCGGGGTCGATGCCGATGAGGACCCACGTGAAGAGGTAGCCGGTGAGGAAGAAGTGGGCGAGCATGAGCAGGTGGCCCGAGTGCGTCGTCAGGGCCAGCTCGAACAGCGGTGACCAGTAGAACGCGGCGAGGCTGCCGAAGAAGAGGACCGCCGCCACGACCGGGTTCGCGAGCACTCCCATCGCGCGTGAGTGGACGACCTGGAGGATGAGCTCGCGTGGCCCCCAGGTGCGGTCGGGCCGGGAGGGCAGGGTGCGCAGGGCGAGGGTCAAGGGCGCAGCCGGCACGAGCAGCAGCGGCACGACCATGGCGACGACCATGTGCATGACCATGTGCACCGAGAACTGCACCCGGCCCCAGATGTCGGGGGCACCGCTCGTGGCCCAGACGAACGCGAACCAGCCCAGCGTCCAGAGCACCGTGCGGTGGACCGGCCACGCGTCACCGCGCCGGGCGAGGCGGGCGACGCCCGCGGCATACAGTCCGACCGCCACGACCGCGATGGCGAGCATGAGCCAGTTCGGACGCCACTGCGTGAGCCAGTCGGCCGTCGACATCGGACCCGGGTCGGGGAAGCCGGTGATCGACAGGACCGCGCTCGGGGTGAGCTCGGCGTCCGGGACCGGCGGCGGCGTGCGGCCGAGGACGGCGCCGAGGCCGAGCGCCGCGGCCATGAGACCCAGCTCGACGAGCACGAGGCGACCGAACCCGGTGCCGTCCGTGCTGATCGTCGCGATGACGCGACGCCGCTGCTGCCACCCGATGACCCCGAGCACGAGGATGATCACGGTCTTGGCGACGACCATCGCGCCGTAGGCGGACGTGATCCCGGCGAACGACCCGAGCCGGATGACTGCCTGCTGGAGCCCGGTGACGGCGACCGCTGCGTAGGACCAGCCGGCCAGCACCGAGTAGCGCCCGACCGTCGCGGCGAGGTCCTGCCCGATCCGCGGCTGCATGAGGGCGATGGCGAGGAGTCCACCCACCCACACCGTGACGCCGACCAGGTGGACGCCGAGCGAGTTCACGGCGTCCTCGTGGCTCGCGCTGCCGGCCGAGTGCCCGGTGAGCGCGACGATGACGATGCCGGCGAGCGTTGCGGCCGCAAGCCACGCGTATGCCGTCCGCGACCTCGCGAGGAGCGCCCCGATCGTCACCACGAGGGCGACCCCGGTGGAGATGGAGAGCACCCGGGTCACCTCGAGCGACCACACGAACGTGAGGAACTGGCGCCCCAGCTCCGGGTCGCCGAGCCGCAGCCCGGCGAGCGAGGCGAACGTGAAGAAGACACCGAGCCCGGCGGCGACGAACCAGATGACGCCCGTGACCGCGGCGAGGCGGGAGGCCTGGACCCGGCGTTCGGTCGAGCGGCGCTCGGGGACGAGGAACGCGGCGAGGAGCAGGAGGCCGAGGGTCGCGGCCGAGGCGAGGTCGCTCACGACGCGCACGAGCGGCAGGGACCAGCGCACCAGCGGACCGGGGTCGTCGAGGACGAGCGGCGAGAGGACACCCGCCAGCGACGACACGACGAGGGCCACGACGAGCCCGGAGACGCCGACGACGGCCACCGGCCCGATCGGCGTCCGGGCGGGTGCGGTGGCGGTGCTCATGCCCCACAGCGTAGGCAGGGGGAGGCGGTGACGGTCCAGCCACCCGCCCTCCGGCACGGTCCTGCCAGACTGGCGGGACCGTGATCACCCCGACCTCTCCCCTCACCCTCGGCCTCGACGTCGAGTCGGGTCCCGATGCCGTCTGGGAGCTGCTCGTCCGGGTGTCGGAATGGCCGCGGTGGGGGCCGACGGTGCGCGAGGCGCGTCTCGACGACGGCTCACCCGTCCTGTATGCCGGCGCGGCCGGTCGGGTGCGGACGGTCGCCGGCCCCTGGGTGCCGTTCCGTGTCGAGGGCTGGCGAGCGGACGACGAAGTGCGGCACTGGTCGTGGCGCGTGGCCGGCATACCGGCAACCGGCCACACGGTGACCCGGCTCGCGCCCGGCAGGTGCCGGGTCGAGATGTCGGCGCCGTGGTGGGCGGGGGGCTACGCGCCCGTCCTGTGGCTCGGCCTGCGGCGGGTCAGAGCACTGGCGGAAGCACGTCCAGCTGGAGGCGGCACCACGGGCTGATCTCGCGACGGCCCGCCAGGGCATCACTGCGGAACGTGGTCCAGTCCACCCACTCGTGCTCGGCCACCTCGGTCGGGTCCGGAGAGAGCTGAATCGGGTCCTCGCAGCGGGCGACGAAGACGGGGCAGACCTCGTTCTCGACCACTCCGTCGTCCATGACGGCGCGGTAGCGGAACGTCGGCAGGACCGCGCGCAGGTCGGTGACCTCGATCCCGAGCTCCTGGCGGAGGCGGCGGGTCACGGCGTCCTCGACCGGCTCACCCGGCGCCGGGTGGCCGCAGCAGCTGTTGGTCCAGGACCCCGGCCAGGTCGCCTTCGACCAGGCGCGCCGGGTGACCAACAGCCGGCCGGCGTCGTCGAGGACGTAGCAGGAGAAGGCGAGGTGCAGCGGGGTGTCCTCGTGGTGCACCTCGCTCTTGAGGGCGTCGCCGATCGGCCGTCCGTCCTCGGCGAGGAGCACGACCCGCTCCGGTGCGGTCGTCATGCGGGCCGCGCGAGCTGGTTGACCGCGGCCCGGAAGACCCGCGGGGCGACGCGGGCAGCGGGGACGATGGCGCGGCGCACGGACGGCACCCGGGTCGCGGTGACGAGCCCGAGGGTGAGCAGGTCGTGGCTGCGGCCGACCCGTCGCCACGCAGCCTCGTAGGACTCCGGGTCCCCGGCGACGACCGCCTCGACCGCCGCCCTGGCCTGCGCCAGACCCAGCGCGAGACCCTCGCCGGTGAGGGCGTCGACGTAGCCGGCGGCGTCACCCACGAGCAGGACCCGCCCGCGGACCCGGCGGCGCGAGCGCTGCCGGAGCGGGCCTGCGCCGAGCACCGATGACCTCGCGTGGCCGGCGATCCGGTCTCGCAGCACGGGGAACTCGCCGAGCAGGTCGTCGAACGGCCGACGCTGGGCGCTGAGGAGCGCGAGCCCGACCTCATCGGGCCCGACGGGGGTCACGTAGGCCTCGCCCGCAGCAGCCCAGTGCACCTCGACCATCGAGGACCACGGCGCGCAGTCGACGTGGACCCGCTGCCCGTAGCGCCGGTGCCTCGCGCGGGGGGCGTCGAGGCCAAGGAGTCTGCGGAGCGGAGAATGCAGGCCGTCGGCGGCCACGACGTGGCGGACCTTCTCGCCGTCGACGACGACGTGGTCGGAGCGCTGCTCGACCCAGCTCACCGCCGACTGCTCGATGGTCACCCCGGCCTCGATGACGCGCTCGAGCAGGGCCGCGTGAAGGCGGGTCCGGCGCACCCCGAGTCCCTGGCCCGACCGGAACGGCGCGTCGACGGCGTGGTGTCCGTCGACGTAGCGGATGCCGTCGATGGGCACACCCTCCACATCGACCCCGAGGTCCTCCAACGCCGCGAGGGCGCCCGGCATGAGCCCCTCCCCGCAGGCCTTGTCGATCGTCCCGGCCCGCGGCTCGCGCACGGTGACGTCGAGACCGGAGCGGACGGCATACAGGGCGGTCGCCAGCCCCACCGGACCGCCGCCGGCCACGAGCAGGTCACGCACGGGAGCCCACCTCGACCGGGGGCAGGGTGGCGAGCGCGGCGTTCTCGGCACGCAGCCGCACGGTGAGCAGGGCAGCGTTCGCGACGGTGAAGACGAGCGCCGTGACCCAGCTCGCGTGCACCAGCGGCAACGCGACACCCTCGGCGACCACCGCCACGTAGTTGGGGTGCGAGAGCCAGCGGTAGGGGCCCGAACGCACGGGCGCCAGGCCCGGCACGACGATGACCCGGGTGCTCCACCGAGGGCCGAGCGTGACGATGCACCACCAGCGCAGGGCCTGCGCCGCGACGACGACCGCCAGCATCGACCACGCGAGGGCGGCGGGCACGTCGGGCCGGCGGACGAACGCCTCGAGGAGCATCGCCACGAGGAAGCCGGTGTGCAGCACGACCATGAAGGGATAGTGGCCCTGACCGGTCTCCACACCGCCCCGGGCCAGGCTCCAGGCCGCGTTGCGCTGGGAGACGACGAGCTCGGCCAGCCGCTCGAGCCCGACGAGGAGCACGAGGACGACGAAGGCGGTGAGGGTCGTCACCGGTCCATCTCCTCGTCGTCGCGTGCACGCAGGAGGACGAGCTCGGAGCAGAAGCCGGGCCCCATCGCCATGAGCAGGCCGTGGGTTCCGGGCGCGGGTGGCCGCTCGGCGAGCGTGTCGGCGAGGACGTGCAGGACCGAGGCCGACGACAGGTTGCCGATCCGCGACAGGCTGCTGCGGGTCAGCGCGACGTCGTGGTCGGCGAGCCCGAGGGTGTCGCGCAGCGCGTCGATGACCTTGGGACCGCCCGGGTGGCAGACCCACCAGCCGATGTCGTCACGCGTGAGGCCGTGGTCGGTGAGGAAGCGGTCGACGTCCTCCCCGAGGTAGCGCGAGACGATTGCCGGGACCTGCGCGTCGAGCACGATCCGCAGGCCGGAGGCGCCGACGTCGAAGCCCATCGTGCGCTCGCTGTCGGGATAGAGCCGGCTGCGGCTGTCGAGGACCTCGATCCGGCCCTCGCGCTCGGCCCCACCCATGACGACCGCGGCGGCTCCGTCGCCGAAGAGTCCGCTCGCCACGAGGTTGGCCACGCTCACGTCGTCGGGCTGGACCGTGAGGGAGCACAGCTCGACGGCGACGAGCACCGCGACGTCGCCGGGGTGGCCGAGCAGGTGGTCGTGCAGACGCGCGATGCCGGCGGCACCGGCGACGCAGCCGAGGCCGAAGAGCGGGATGCGCTTGACGTCCTCTCGCAGCCCGACGACCCCGGCGATCCGGGCGTCGAGCGACGGCACGGCGAGGCCGGTCACCGTGGTCGAGACGATGAGGTCGACATCGGTGGGCGTGAGGTCCGCTGCCTTGAGCGCGTCCTGGAGGGCCCGCGACCCGAGAGCCACCGCGTGCTCGAGGAAGAGGTCGTTCGCCTCGTCGAACCCCGCGAGGCCCTCGTAGTCCTCGAGCGGGAGCACGAGGTGGCGCTGCGCGACACCGGCGTTGCCGTGGATCGAGCGCAGCAGGCGTTCGCTGACGACCCCCCGCGTGCCGACCACCCGGGCGAACGTGTCGGTGATCTCGCCCTGCTCGTGCCGGTGGCCGGGGAGGGCCGTCCCGACGGACAGCAGGCGGGTGCGCACAGGGGCCTCGCTTCGAGTCGAGCGGCTCATCGGACCACCAGGATGACGACGTCCGTGAGGGCGATCCCGACGGCTGAGTAGAAGGGTGCCCGGCCCCGGCCGACGAGGGCGAGCCCTGCCAAGCCTGCCACGACGACGGCCCCGATGACGACGAGTGCGGTGGCGAGAGATCCGCTGACGAGCAGGAGGGCCGTCGCGCCGACGAGCAGGCCGACAGCGAGGAGGGTGCTGCGACGGGCACCGAGGCGGTGGGGCAGGCCGTGGACTCCGGTGGCGGCGTCGTCGGCGAGGTCCGGCACGACGTTGAGGAGGTGCCCGCCGACCCCGATGAGTGCGCCACCGACGACGACCGCGGCGGGCGGGGCCGACCCCCCGGTGAGGTGGACGAAGACGGGCAGGCCGCCGAACGACACGGCATACGGGAGCCAGGAGAGCACCGTCGCCTTGAGCCAGAAGTTGTAGGTCCACGCCGACGCGACGCACATCAGGTGGACGAGTCCCGGCAGGAGGCCACACGCGAGCGAGAGGACGACCGTGGCCACGACCGCGAGCGCGCAGGCCCGCTGGACCGTGGTGACCGAGAGCGCCCCGGTGGCGAGGGGCTTGTCGGTCCGGCCGACGGTGGCGTCACGGACGCGGTCACGCAGGTCGTTGGACCACCCGACGGAGAGCTGTCCGGCGAGGACGGCCGCGGTCACGGTCGCGACCCGGGCCGCTGAGAGGTCGGCGGAAAGGGCGAGCAGGCCGGCCAGCACGGTGACGGCGAGTCCCGGACCGGCGTGGGCCGCCCGCAGCAGGGCCCCGGCACCGGTCGTCACAGCCTCACCCTAGGCACGCCGGGACTCGTTAGGGTGACGACATGTCGCTGCACCCCGCCGCACCCGAGGACCTGCCCGCACTCACGGCGGCCTACGCCCAGACGATCCAGACGATCAGCGACCTCGGCCACTCGCTGCGTCCCGGGGACGTCGAGCGGGAGACGGCCTGCCCCGGCTGGACCGTGCGCGACCAGTTCGCGCACGTCGTGAGCCTCGAGGCGTGGGTCCAGGGCGAGGAGGTCCCGGACATCAACCTCACCGACCGTCCGGACGTCAAGGAGGGCATCGGCGGCATCGTCGAGCGCTTCCTCGCGTCCCGCCGTGACCGCTCGCTCGAGGAGCTGCTCGAGGAGCTCGACTTCCTCGCCAGCAGCCGGGTCCAGCACCTCGAGGCCGAGTCGACCTCTCCCGAGGACCCGGCCATCGGGCCGTTCGGGCCGACGACCGTGCTCGGCCTCACCGAGAGCCGCCTCTTCGACCTCTGGGTGCACGAGCAGGACATTCGCGAGGCGATCGGCCGCCCCGGCAACCTCGACAGCCCCGCCGCCGCCCACGTCGTGCGGCTCCTCTTCGACGCCCTCCCCCGCATCGTCGCCCGCACCGCCAAGGTCCCCGCCGGGCACGCCGTCATCCTCGACCTCAGCGGGCCAGTCGTCGGTCGCGCGGGCGCCCGGGTCGAGGAGCGGGACGGCAAGCCGCACGGCATACCGCTGTTCACCGGCGGCACCGACCAGCACCCGGACGTCGTCACGACGACCCTCACGCTGTCGACCCAGGCTGCGACGCGGCGCGCGGCCGGCCGGGTGAGCACGGCCGACACGCACGTCACGGTGACCGGCGACGAGGAGATCGCGCGCCGCGTCCTCGACGCCCTCGTCATCGCGCCCTGACGCGGGCCGTCCCACGGCAGCACCAACCCCCGTCCCGGCCCCAGCCCAGCCCGAGCAGCTGAAAGTTGCATCCTGCAACCAATCGGTGCACAGTTGCTTGTATGCCGCAACCACCTGAGGACGCTGTCGACCGCTCCGCCTTCGGCGACGCGCTCGTCCGGGCGATGAAGCTCATGGGGGCCGTCAGGCAGAAGGCCCCACGGGTCAACCCGCTCGTGGACCCCGTGGGCTACCCGCTGATGTTCAACCTCACGGGGGAGCCGCGCCGGGTCTCCGAGATCGCCGAGAGCGTCTACCTCGACATCTCGACGGTGAGCCGGCAGGTCAGCGCGCTCGTTGCGCAGGGCTTCGTCTCCCGGGTCTCCGACCCGAGCGACGGGCGGGCGCACATGCTCACTCTCACCGACGAGGGCCGCACGCTCCTCACCCAGATCCGCGACCGTCGCAACGGCTGGCTCGCCGACGTCACCTCCGACTGGGGCGATGAGGACCTCGCGACGTTCGACTCCCTCCTCCGCCGTTTCTCCGACGACGTCGAGGCACACCCGCCCTTCACCACCAAGGACCCCTCATGACCACCGCACCGGCGGAGCAGCCGCTGACCCACCGGCAGATCGTCACGATCCTCGTCGGGCTCATGTCGGGGATGTTCCTCGCCGCGCTCGACCAGACGATCGTCGCCACCGCGATCCGCACCATCGCCGACGACCTCAAGGGGCTCGAGCACCAGGCCTGGGCGACGACGGCCTACCTCATCACGTCGACGATCGTCACGCCGCTCTACGGCAAGCTCTCCGACATCTACGGCCGCAAGCGGTTCTTCACCGCCGCCATCACGATCTTCGTCATCGGCTCCGTGCTGTGCACCTTCTCCACCTCGATGCTCGAGCTCGCGGCGTTCCGCGCGGTGCAGGGGCTCGGCGCCGGCGGCCTCTTCTCGCTGGCTCTGGCCATCATCGGCGACATCGTCCCGCCGCGTGAGCGGGCCAAGTACCAGGGCTACTTCCTCGCCGTCTTCGGCACGTCGTCGGTCCTCGGCCCGGTCGTCGGTGGCTTCTTCGCCGGCGCGGACTCGATCCTCGGCATCACCGGTTGGCGCTGGGTCTTCCTCGTCAACGTGCCGATCGGCATCGCCGCCCTCGCCCTCGTCTCCAAGACGCTGCACCTGCGCCACCAGCGCCTCGACCACCGCATCGACTGGACCGGCGCGGCCCTGCTGTCGGTTGCCCTCGTGCCGCTGCTGCTCGTCGCCGAGCAGGGCCGCGAGTGGGGCTGGGGATCCGGCAACGCCATCGCCTGCTACGCCGTCGGCGTCGTCGCCGCCGTCCTGTTCTTCTGGCAGGAGTCGCGGATGGGACCCGAGGCGATCCTGCCGCTGTCGCTCTTCCGCAACCGCACCGTTGCCGTCTCGTCCATCGCCTCGATCGTCATCGGCATCGCGATGTTCGGTGGCCTGGCCGCCCTCCCGCTCTACTTGCAGATCGTCAAGGGGGCCTCACCCACCGAGGCCGGACTCCTGCTGCTGCCGCTCACCCTGGGCATCATGTCGGGCTCGATCATCTCTGGCCAGGTCATCAGCCGCACCGGCCGCTACCGAGTGTTCCCGATCATCGGCGTCACGCTGCTCATGGTCTCGCTCTTCGTCTTCCACTACGTCCACTACGACACCCCGCTGTGGCAGACGATGGTCGTCATGGTCTTCTTCGGCCTCGGACTCGGCTTCAACTTCCAGCCGCTCACCCTCGCCGTCCAGAACGCCGTGCCGCCGCAGCAGATCGGCGTCGCCACGTCGACGGCGACCTTCACCCGCCAGATCGGCGGCACCATCGGCACCGCCGTCTTCCTGTCGATCCTCTTCTCCCAGGTCCCCGAGAAGATCGCCGTCGCCATGCGGGCTGCGGCCCCCACCCCGGAGTTCCAGGAAGCCCTGCGCGACCCGGCCAACGCCGAGTTCGCGAAGCAGCTCGCCCAGTCCGGCGGTGGAGGCAACGCCTCCGCAGCCGCGAGCAGCGGTGTGCTGCAGGACAGCTCGTTCCTCACCACCCTCGACGAGCGGCTGGCCAAGCCGTTCCTCATGGGCTTCTCCGAGGCGATGGACCACGTGTTCCTCGTCGGCGCTGCGGTCATGGTGCTCGGCTTCCTCGTCATGTGGCTCCTGCCCGAGGTCGAGCTCCGCAAGGGGTCGGCCTACCAGGAGCGCAACGAGGCGGACGCCGAGGCGGCGTCGGAGGCTGCAGCGGGCCGCTGACGCGCCAGCCCCCCGGGGCCGCGTCAGGGCCTCCGCCGCGGGGCCGCTGACGCGTCCGCGTCGCCGGGCCGCGCCCAACACGTCCGCGCGTCAGCCGTGGGAGGAACGACGAACGGAGCGGCCGAGGGCGCGCCCGGATGCTGCGGCGATGACGGCCGACAGCAGTGCGGCCGTGACGGGCAGGGCGTACGTCTCGTGCGCTCCCCAGGCGTCGACGAGGATGCCGCTCAGTGCCGTCCCCGAAGCCAGCCCGATCAGCAGGCCGGTGATGACCACGGCCAGGCCCTCGGTGAGGAAGGCCCGCGGCACGAGGTGCTGCACGAGGGTCATCCCGGTGATGAGGGTCGGCGCCGTGGCGGAGCCGGCCACGAACATCATCGCGGTGAGACCCCAGAGGTCGTCGATGAGGAGTACCGGCGCCTCGAGGACGAACATCGCGAGGGCGCACCACACGAACCGCCGGGCGATCGGCCCCGAGAACCGCCTGGTGCCGAAGACGATCGCCGACAGCGCCGACCCGAGCGCGAACGCACCGAGGATCACCGAGCTCATCCCCGTCCGCCCCGCTTCGTCCGCGACGGCCACGGCTACCACCTCGTTGCCGCCGAACACGGCACCTACCATGAAGAGGGCGCCGGCCACCGCGGCCACGCCGGGACGGCCGATCGCCAGACCGTGCGGGCGTTCGTCGTGGGGCACGACCGGCGGCTCCGATCGCCGCTCCGCGAGGAAGAGCACCGACCCGGCCGTGAAGACGACGTACGCCAGGAGCAGACCCGCCTCGGGGAAGAGCGTCGTGGCCGCGAGCACGCCGAGCACGGGCCCGAGGACGAACGTCGCCTCCTCGACGACCTGCTCGAGCGACATCGCTGCGTGCAGCGCCTCCGGCTCGTCGTGCAAGAGGTGGACCCACCGGGCCCGCGACATCGGTCCCATCTCGGGGAGGAACGCCGACACGGCATACCCGACGAAGAGGGTCCACGCAGGTGCGCCGACTGCGGAGAGGACCACCGTGACGAGTCCCGCGACGAACGTCACGAGGATGAACGGCAACGAGGCCCGGCGCTGGCCGTGCTTGTCGACGAGGCGGCCGATGACCGGGCCGGCCACGGCGAGGACGACGATCCCTCCGGCCGAGACGGCGCCCGCCAGCCCGTAGGAGTCGCGGCGGGTGGCGATCATGACGATGATCGCGACCCCGAACATCGCACCGCCGACCCGCGACAGCGCACCCGCCGCGAGGAACCGCCACGCTCCCGGGATGGCGAACAGGGGGCGGTACGTCGAGAGCACGGGCCCAACTCTGTCACGCGGCGGCGAGGGGTTCCCCGCCTGTCGGGCGCATCCTGCGCTGTCGCCCGGGCAGAGACCGGCGACAGCGCGAGGTCCCCCCGACAAGCTGTCGGAGGGACCTCGCGTGTGCGTGATGCGACGTGCGGCGCGGCCGCGGTGGTGTCAGCCCCAGACGAGGGCGCGGGCCGGGTCCTGCAGGATCGCGGCGACGTCGGCGAGGTAGCGCGACCCGAGCTCGCCGTCGACGAGCCGGTGGTCGAAGCTCAGCGCCAGCGTCGTCACCGAGCGCGGCTCGATCGTCTCGTTGCCGTCGTCGTCGGTGACGACCCACGGGCGACGGTTGATCGTGCCGAACGCGAGGATCGCCGCCTCCCCCGGGTTGAGGATCGGCGTGCCCGCGTCGATCCCGAAGACACCGATGTTGGTGATCGTGATCGTGCCACCGGACATGTCGGCCGGCTGGGTGCGACCCTCGCGGGCCGTGGCCGTGAGCGCACCGATGGCCTCGGCGAGCCCGCGCAGGTCGAGCCGGTCGGCGTCCTTGACGTTGGGCACGACGAGCCCACGCGGGGTCGCCGCGGCGATGCCGAGGTTGACGTAGCTCTTGAGAACGATCTCCTGGGCCTGCTCGTCCCACGAGGCGTTGATGCCGGGGTTGCGGCGGGCGGCGAGGATCATCGCCTTGGCGAGGATGAGCAGGGGCGTGACCTTGACGTCCTTGAACTCCCTGTCGCGCTTGAGCTTGGCGACGAGGTCCATCGTGGCGGTGACGTCGACGGTGACCCACTCGGAGACGTGCGGCGCCGTGAACGCGCTGCCGACCATCGCCTGGGCGGTCATCTTGCGCACACCCTTGATGGGCACGCGCACCTCTCGCTCGCCCGAACCAAAGGCGCCGTATGCCGTTGCGCCAGAACCGATCCCGCCCGCCGGTGCCGCAGTGGCCCCGGCCGCAGGAGCAGGTGAGCCGGTCGAGGACGGTGCGCCTGCGGCATACCCCTCGACGTCGGCCCGCGTGACGATGCCACCCTCGCCGGAGCCGGGGACGGACGCGAGGTTGATGCCGAGGTCCTTGGCGAGCTTGCGGACCGGAGGCTTGGCGAGCGCCTTGCCGCCCGACGCCGGAGCGGCTTCCGGAGCAGCCGGCTCGGGTGCGGGAGCAGGCGCCGGGACCGCCGGCGCAGCCGCCGGAGCAGCAGCGGCCGACGGGGCGGACGCCTTGCGCGCGCGGCGGGTCGTGCCGCCGGCCTTGGGGCCGTAGCCGACGAGGGTCTTGACCGGCTCCTCCTCGACCTCCGCGTCGGCCGCAGCGGCGGCGTTGCCCGGTCCGACCTCGACCGAGCTCTGCGCACCGGCCTGCACGTCGGGAGTCGCGGAGGGCGCCGAGTCGCCACCCTGACCGTCGTCGATGGTGATGATCGGCGTGCCGACCTCGACCTCGTCGCCGACGTTGACGTGCAGCGCCGAGACGGTGCCCGCCCACGGGATGGGCAATTCGACGAGCGACTTGGCGGTCTCGATCTCGACGACGATGTCGTTGACCTTGACGGTGTCGCCGACGGCGACCTTCCACTCGACGATCTCGGCCTCGAGCAGGCCCTCACCGGGGTCGGGGAGGTTGAAGTGCTTGGCACCCATGTGGTCCAGTCTCCTCAGGTCAGTGGGACAGCGCGCGGTCGACGCCGTCGAGCACGCGGTCGAGGTCGGGCAGGTAGTGCTCCTCGAGCTTGCTCGCCGGGTAGGGCGTGTTCCAGCCGGCGACGCGGATGACCGGCGCCTCCAGCGAGTAGAAGCAGCGCTCGGTGACGAGCGCCGCGATCTCGGAGCCGACCGACACGAACGACGGCGCCTCCTGGGCGACGACGAGGCGACCGGTCCTCTCGACCGAACGCGTGATCGCGTCGATGTCGAGCGGGCTCACCGAGCGCAGGTCGATGACCTCGAGGGACGTGCCCTCCTCCTGCGCGACCTTGGCCGCGTCGAGGCAGGTCTTGACCATCGGGCCCCAGCAGGCGACGGTGACGTCGGTGCCCTCGCGCACGGTGTGCGCCGAGAAGAGGTCGCGTGACGCCGAGGGCGCGTCGAAGTCGACCTCGCCCTTCTCGTGGTAGCGCCGCTTGGGCTCGTAGAAGATCACCGGGTCGTCGCACTCGATGGCCTGCTGGATCATCCAGTAGGCGTCCTCGGGGTTGGAGCAGAAGACGACGCGCAGCCCGAGGGTGTGCGCGAAGTAGGCCTCGTTGGACTCGCTGTGGTGCTCGACGGCGCCGATGCCGCCACCCATGGGGATGCGGACGACGACGGGCACCTTGACGGCGCCGCGCGAGCGCGAGTGCAGCTTGGAGAGCTGCGACACGATCTGGTCGAACGCCGGGTAGACGAACCCGTCGAACTGGATCTCGACGACGGGTCGGTAGCCGCGCAGGGCCAGCCCGATGCCGGTGCCCATGATCCCGGACTCGGCGAGCGGGGTGTCGATGACCCGGTCCTCGCCGAAGTCCTTCTGGAGGTGCTCGGTGATGCGGAAGACGCCGCCGAGCTTGCCGATGTCCTCGCCCTGGAGGATCACCTTGGGGTCGTTCTCCATCGCCTTGCGCAGGCCGGCGTTGAGGGCCTTGGCGATCGTGGTCTTCTGGACAGCCATCGCGTCAGGCCCCCTGTGCGGTGTCGAAGGAGTCGTTGTATGCCGTGAACGCCGCCTTGTCGTCGGCGACCTGGCGGTGGGGCTCGACGTAGACCTGGTCGAAGATGTCGGACACGTCCGGGTCGGCCATCGAGATGGTCGCGCTGCGCACGTGCTCGCCGAGCTCGTCGGCCTCACGGTCGAGGGCGTCGAAGAAGTCGGCGTCGGCGACGCCCTCGGAGAGGAGCCAGCGCTTGTAGCGGGCGATCGGGTCGCGCAGCTTCCAGATCTCGACCTCCGCGGACACGCGGTACTTGGTGGGGTCGTCGGAGGTCGTGTGTGCCGCCATCCGGTAGGTGAAGGCCTCGATGAGGGACGGGCCCTGACCGGAACGGGCGCGGTCGAGCATCGCGGTCGTCACGGCATACACACCGAGGACGTCGTTGCCGTCGACACGGATGCCGGGGAAGCCGAAGCCGTCGGCGCGCTTGTAGATCGGCGCGCGGGTCTGCCGCTCGTTGGGCTCGGAGATGGCCCACTGGTTGTTCTGGCAGAAGAAGACGACCGGGCTGTTGTAGACACCGGCGAAGACGAAGGACTCGTTGTTGTCGCCCTGGGCCGTCGCGCCGTCACCCATGCAGGCGATGACGGCGGAGTCGCGCTCGGGGTCGTCGGTGCCGACCGCGCCGTCGCGCTGGATGCCCATGGCGTAACCGGTGCCGAGGAGGCTCTGGTTGCCGATGACGATCGTGTAGGGGTGGAAGCCGAACTCGGCCGGGTCCCAGGCGCCCTTGTCGACACCGCGGTACATCGCGATGAGCCGCATGGGGTCCACGCCGCGCGCCCAGGCGATGCCGTGCTCGCGGTAGCCGGGGAAGCAGTGGTCCTGCTTGCGCATCGCGCGGCCGGCACCGATCTGGGCCGCCTCCTGGCCCAGGAGCGAGGCCCACAGGCCGAGCTCACCCTGGCGCTGGAGGGCCGTGGCCTCCTGGTCGACGCGGCGGATGAGGACCAGGTCGCGGTAGAGGCCGCGCAGGTCGTCGTGGCTCAGGGCGTCGATGATCGCGTCGTACTCCGCGTTCGCGACGCGCTCGCCCTCGGGGGTGAGCAGCTGGACCATGTCGGGGCCGCCGTCGGCCGCCGCACGGGGTTCAGTGGGTACTGCCGGGTCGACCGAGACGTGGTGGTCGATCCCGCCGGGCGGCGGGGTGGCAGCGACGTCGGTGTCGCTCACGGGGGCTCCTGTTCCCTGGGGCGTCCGCTCGTGGCGGTCGTCCGGTTCGGGCCGCCGGCTCCACACGCTCGTGCGCGCGCGGCCCGGACGGCGGTGTCTGGGGAGCGCGTTCGGGGTGTGAACGGGCTCACCAAGCCTGCTGGCCCAAACGTACCGCGAGGGTGCCGCGTCCTCCCAAACGTGCTGGCCGGCCGGGTCCTCAGGAGCCCTTGGGCCAGTCCTTCGGCGAGGGCGCGCCACCCTCGATGACGTCGGGCTCGGTGTGGTGCTCGCCGCCGGCGCGCTCGGTCCAGGAGTCACGGGGCCGGTAGCCGAGGTCGAGCATGGTGTCCGTGATGTCCCAGCGCCGGTCGGGGTTGTCCGAGACGGCGTAGTAGGTCCCGAACAGGACCCGCGCCTCGATGGCACGCCGGAAGACCTGCTCGGTGTCGTCCTCGCTGAGCCACATGGCACGCAGCAGCTCGAGGTCGGAGAGGAACGGGTCGCCCGAGGTCCACCCGATCCGCAGGTTGATGACGTCGATGCCGTGCTCGTCGTGCAGGAAGCGCCCGAGGACCTCGCCGAAGACCTTGGAGACGCCGTAGAGGGAGTCGGCGCGCGGGAGGTCGCCGGAGGAGACCGGCCACTCCCCGTGCCGGTCGTACATCCCCATGGCGTGGTTCGACGAGGCGTAGACGATCCGCCGAACCCCCGCCGACACGGCGGCCTGCATGACGTTGCGGCAGCCGACGATGTTGGCCGAGAGAACGTCCTCCCACGAGGAGTCCGGTGAGGCCGAGCCGGCGAGGTGGACCACGGTGTCCACGTCGGTCATGAGCGCCGCGACGGCGGCCTCGTCCTGGAGGTCGGCCCGCCGCAGCGACTCCTTCTGTGCCGGGGTGCGGGGCGTGCGACCGTGCAGGATCAGCTCGTAGTCGTCGGCGAGCCGCTCCGACAGCAGCTGGCCGATGGTCCCCGTCGCCCCCGTGATGAGGACCCGGCGTCGCGTGGTGCCCATGCGTCGAGCGTAGGTCTGGAACCGGGACGGCGCAGGTCGCGTCGTAGGTTCATGACCATGCGGACGCCCTCGCCCCCACCGACGACCAGGTATGCCGTGGGCTCACTCCTCGCCCTCGTTCTCCTGTCTGCCTGCGGCTCGGTCGGTGGCGACGGTGGCGACGGCGGGTCGAGCGTGTCACCCTCGAGCATGCCCTCCCCCTCGCCCTCGGACTCTGCCGATCCCGGTGGGACGACCCCGAGCATGCCGCCGAGCGGGCGCGCGCGCCCGACGACGATGGGCGGCCGCGTCACGAGCACCGGCGCCTGCACCGTCTTCGAGAACGACCGTGACGCCACCCGGTGGGTCCTCATCGGCGAGGTCGACGGGTTGCGGGCCGGGACGGCATACCGTGTCGAGGGGGTCGCGATGGACGCGGTGAACCCGGACTGCCCCCAGGGGCTGCCCTTCCTCGTGAGCCGGGCGATCGAGGGCGACTACGTCGAGGACCTGCCTGTGCTGCCGACCCCGCCCTCCACCGGACAGACCATGACGCTCACGGGCGTCGCGACCGACGGCGTCGAGGCCGGCTGCCGGGTGTTCCAGAGCGATCAGGGCACGTTCGTCCTCGTCGGTTCGGTGACCGTGCCCGACGGCCAGCGCGTCACGGTGCGCGGTGTGCGCCGGGACGACCTCATGACCACCTGCCAGCAGGGCCCGGCGTTCGAGGTGCAGACGGTCATCCCCGTCCGCTGAACGGCATACCCAGGTCTGCGCGGACAGCGAAGGGCCCCGCGGCGAAAGCTCGCCGCGGGGCCCCTCGTCGTGGTCAGACCGAGGTCACGGGGTGACCGATCCGATGAGGACCTCACCGGTGCCGAGGAGCGCACCGGAGGTGGACTGGACCTGCATCTCGCCAGAGACCTGACGGCCGGCGGCGGGGACCGCCGCGACCGTGAGCTCGCCGGTGACCGACGTCGACTCGCCCGTGCCCAGCTCGGTCGTCGTCGCGGGCACCGTGAGGGTGCCGAGACCGGCCGAGTAGAAGACATCGAGGTAGTCGTACTGGGTCGAGCCGGCAGGAACGGCGTAGCCGTCGACCTCGACGGTGTAGGTGCCGGCAGCCGGGGCGGTGATCGTCACGGCCTCCTCGCTGTCACCGTCGGCCTGCTGGGCCACGATCTTGCCGGCCGCGTCGCGGACGAACAGGTCGAGGTCAGCCGCCGGGTCGGACGGGTTGCCGATCTTGGCCACGAACTTGGTCGCACCCGAGGGGATGGTGACCGTGAACCTCTGCAGCTCGTGGTTGGCGATCGTCTTGCGCTCGGCCACGGCCGAGCCGAGCGGCCCGCCCTTGGGCGCGATCGTCACGGGCGCCAGCTGGTTGGTGACCGTCCAGGAGACCGGGGTGGCGACCCCGACCTTGGCGGACGGCACCGTCTGGGTCGCCGGGTTGACGGCGACACCCTGGGCGCTCGCGGTGATCTCGAACGGGTTGGCCAGCACCGGGCTGGTGCGACGCGCCTCGACCTGGAGCTCCCAGATGCCCGGGAGCGGGTTCGAGTAGCTGCGCGACGTGGAGTTGCAGCCGCCACCGTCGTTGAAGTTGGTGAAGCACATGAGGGACGACGTCGACTCGACCGGGTTGCCGTACGGGTTGTAGGCGATCCAGCGGACCTGCGACCCGTCGGCGTACTTGCCGAGGTTGACCTGGAGGGCCTTGGCGCCCGCCGGGACGGTGACGTAGAACTTCTCGAAGAGGTTGCGCTCGACGGAGCCGCTCTTGGACGCCTGGAACGACGGCGCCTTGAGGTCCTGCGAGAGGACGACGGTGAGCAGCACCCGCTTGTCGACGACCGTGGTGGCCGGGTCGTCGATCTCGAGGATCGCCGAGTGGACGCCCGGCGTCGAGGTCTTGACCGTGACCGGGATGTCGACCGACTCGCCGAGCGGCTGCGGACGCGACGTCACCGGCAGCTTGAACGTGCCGTCGTTGCCGACGAGACGCAGCTTGTGGAAGACGTTGCCCTTGGCACCGGTGGTGCGGGTCGACTTCACGACGAAGTTCTGCTCGACGCCCGAGGTGAGGCCGCCTGCGCCGGTGGCGCAGCGGTTGTAGAGACCCGTGCCCTGGTGCGGCGTCGCGAGGAAGCCGGACAGGGGGGTGCAGACCGGTGCCGTGACGGTGTAGTCCTGCGACTTCGGGGCCGTCTTGAGGAGGGTCCACGCCTCGGGGACGTCGACGAGGCCGGCGCCCTGGCCGATGGCCTCGACGTTGTCCTTGTAGTCGGCCGTCGTGTAGAGCGAGTCGCGGATCTGGCGCGGCGTGATCTTCACCTTGGTCGCCTTGGCGGCCGAGATGAGCAGCGCCGTGGCACCGGCGGTCTGCGGCGAGGCCATCGACGTGCCGTTGAAGTGGGCGTAGCCGGCGGGCAGCTGGTAGCCGGCCTCGGGGACCGGACCTCCGGGCTGCCAGGTCGGGATCGACGAGACGGCCGAGCCGGGAGCCATGACGTTGGGCTTGAAGCCGCCGTCCTCACGCGGACCGCGCGAGGAGTAGTTGTGCAGCGCGACGGCCGAGCTCACGTCGGCGCCGTAGTTGGACTTCCACGTCTCCTTGGTGATCGAGGAGGCGACGGACACGACGTCGGTGGCGACCGAGGGGTCACCGATCGAGTTGATGCCGGGGCCACTGTTGCCCGCGGAGATGACGATCTGGACGCCGTACTCCTTGATGAGCGCGTCGTAGAGACGGGCCCGGGCGTTGTTGCCGTCGTTGAGGGCCGGGAGGCCACCGATGGACATGTTGACGACGTCGACGCCACGGTTGGCGACGAGGTCGACCATGCCGTCAGTCAGCGCCACCGCGGTGCAGCCGCCACCCCAGGAGCAGGCGCGGGTGGAGACGACCTTGGCGCCGGGCGCCTGGCCGTCCATCTCGCCACCGAAGAGCGAGTGGCCCGCGGCGATGCCGGCGACGTGCGTGCCGTGCGCGGACTCGACGACGCCGATGTTGACGAAGTCGCGCTTCTGGCCGACCCAGGTGCCGCCGTAGGGGCTCATGTCGACGTCCTCGCGGTACTCGACGACGAACGGCATGGACTCGGCGATGTCGGTGTCGGGGTTGTCGACACCGAAGTGGCCGATGTCGAACTTCTCCTTGTAGGGACGCATCTTCTCGGAGGCCGAGAAGGTGCGGTCCTGGTTGGCGTCCACCCAGATGTCGTTGGTGGTCTCGCTGTAGAGGATGCCCCACGTGTCGGTCTTGTCGCCGTCACGGTTGAAGTCACCCTTGGCCTCGGAGGCGGTTGAGATGGACTCTGCGACGGTGGAGAACTTGTAGGTGCCCTCAGGCGCGGTCCAAGTGCCGAACTTCGGGCCAGCGACGTCCGTCACCATGGCCCGCCAGGAGCCGTCGCCCTCGAGGACGGGGTGGGTACCGGTGACCCAGTCGACGATCTTGCGCTCGCCGGTCGAGGTCGTCTGCAGCGCGGGGTGGTCGAGGTCGACACCGGAGTCGATGACGCCGATGGTCGTGCCCCGGCCGTCGAACGTCGGGTTGGCCTGCTTGAAGGCGATAGACCCGGTGTCGCGCGTCGGCATGAACGGGTTGTCGTCCGAGGTGCCCGCACCGGGTGCGGTCACGCCTGCGGCCTCGGCGCCGGCGGCCGACTCGGCCTCGGGGCGGGGCAGCTCGATGCGCTCGTTGAGGTCGACCGCGACGATGGCGGCGTCCTTGGCCACGGCGTCGACCTTGCCGGTCGGGACGCTGGCGCTGATGTAGCCGACCCGGTCGTTGACCGTGGCGACGCTTCCCCCGCTCGCCGTGATGGCCTTGACCGCCTTCGCGGTCTGGCCCTTCTCGGTCGAGATCATGACGACGACGTTGGACGTCTTGGCGTTGACGGCCTTCTCGAGCAGGTCGCGGTCGTGGCGACCCAGCTTGTCGTTGGCCTTGGCGGCCTTGACCTTGCCGTTCTGCGACTGCGCCGTGGGCGCCTTCGCCACGGTGATCTCACGGTCTCCCGGTGCTGCACCCGACTGGGGTGCAGCAGCCGTCGCGGCAAGTGCGGCGGCGGCGATTCCGGCGACCGTCGTGAAGCTTCGGCGCATGGTGCGTCGGGTCACGTTCGGTGTCCTCTCGGTTCTCGTGGACACCTGCAAGGGCCACGACTCACCCGCACTCGCGGGCAGAACCATGAGTGTGACCTCTGGAGCCGCGACCCGCCAGAGGTTTGCCAGAGAAATCTGTGCGTTGTGCGGGAAGTCATCGAACTATCACCCCTAGGGGTGGACAGGATCCGACGCACCACCCACTCGGTGGATGTGTTCTGGTCACATCGGACGACATACACAACGTCCGACAACCTGACGGCCTGGGCCCCAAAGCGGCGGACGCAAGCGCAACCCAGGAGACCGGGGTCAGTCGCGAGGGAAGGACGCCATGACCTCGAGCAACCGGTCGTTGGCCTCGGGCTCGGCGATGGTGACGCGCACGCCGTCGGTGCCGTAGGGCCGCACCGTGAGACCGGCCGCCTGGCATGCCGCCGCGAGCTCGGCAGTGCGCTCGCCCACGCCGAACCACACGAAGTTGGCGTCGGTGTCCGGGACGTCCCAGCCGAGCTCCTCGAGCGCGGCGACGACACGGGCGCGCTCGGCGACGAGCTCCTTGACCCGGACGTCGAGCTCGTCGTAGCCCTCGAGCGAGGCGATGGCGGCGGCCTGCGCCAGCGAGTTCACCCCGAACGGGATGGCGGCCTTGCGCAGCGCCTCGGCGACGGGCTCGTGCGCCACGGCATACCCGACCCTCAGGCCGGCCAGGCCGTAGGCCTTGGAGAAGGTGCGGAGGACGGCGACGTTGGGGCGAGCGCGGTGGATCGCAAGCGCGTCGGGCGCCTCCTCGCTCGTGACGAACTCGAGGTAGGCCTCGTCGAGGACGACGAGGACGTCCTGCGGCACGCGGTCGAGGAAGGCCTCGAGCTCGTCGGCACGCACGCTCGGGCCGGTCGGGTTGTTGGGGGTGCAGACGAGCACGACCTTGGTCCGCTCGGTGACGGCCTCCGCCATGGCGTCGAGGTCGTGCCGCGCCTCAGCGGTGAGCGGAACCTGGACGGCGGTGGCGCCGGCGAGCGCGACGAGGATCGGGTAGGCCTCGAAGCTGCGCCAGGCGAAGACGACCTCGTCACCGGCGTCGCAGAGCGCGGTGATGATCTGCCCGAGGACGCCGACGCTGCCCGGACCGGTCGCGATGCGTGCCGCGGGCACGTCGAGGCGCTCGGCGAGCGCGGCCGTGAGGGCCGTGACCCCCATGTCGGGGTAGCGGTTCATCTGCGCCGCCTGCTCCCGGACGACGTCGAGGACCGACGGCAGCGGAGGGTACGGGTTCTCGTTGGACGACATCTTGTATGCCGTGATGCCGGCCTGCGCCGCGGCCGGCTTCCCTGCCACGTAGGCGGGAACGGCGTCGAGCGACCCTCGCAGCCGCACGGTGGTGGAGGGGGTCGAAGGCGTGCCGTCGGTCATGCCCGCCACTGTAGGGCCAGCGCCAGAGGACGAGAGAGACACCACTTCCGGGCCACTCGTTCCCCCCGTCGTGGTGCTCATGGGAGCATGACCGCGTGCAGAACTTCCTGATCCGAGTCCTCATCAACGCGGTCGCCCTCTGGGCCGCCGCCGGCCTCATCGACGGCATCAGCTTCGGCGAGGACGACGCGTGGACCAGCAAGGTCGTGACGATCGTGCTCGTCGCCCTGGTGTTCGGGCTGGTCAACGCCGTGATCCGGCCGATCGCCAAGGTGCTGTCGTTCCCCGTCATCGTGCTCACGCTGGGCCTGTTCACGTTCATCGTCAACGCGTTCATGCTGCAGATCACCGAGTGGATCGCCGAGCCGCTGGGACTGGCCTTCACGATCACCGAGTTCTTCTGGGACGCCGTCCTCGGCGCGGTCATCATCACCATCGTCTCGTGGCTCCTCAGCGTCGTCCTGCCCGACGGCGACGACGACTGACCACCGGCACCAGCTCCCCTCCTCACGAACTGCCTCACTCATGGGTCGTCACCAGGCTCCCAGCGCCGCCCCCAGCCAGCGCGGCATCATCGCCGCGCTCGTCGCCGGCGCCCTCGTCGTCGCGGGTGGCGCCTACGCCCTCGGCCGCGGAACCGGCTCGGACGACGGCACCGCCGCCTCGGGGAACGGGCCTGCCTGCACCACCCCGCCGCTGCGCGTCGAGGTCGCGGCCGAGCTCGCCGACCTCGTCAAGGCTCAGCTGGCGAGCGCGACCAATGCGAACCCCTGCCACCGCTTCGAGGTGTCGGGCAGCCGCTCGTCCAGCGTCGCGAGCCGCATCCGGCAGGACCGGGCCCCGGACGTGTGGGTCCCCGACTCGTCGGTGTGGCTCGACCAGACGACCGCCGGGAGCACCGGCTCGGCCGTCACGGCCGACTGGGTCGCGGCGGACTCGCTCGCGCACTCCCCCGTGGTCCTCGCCAACCCGGTGACGAGCGCGGACAAGCTGTCCGGCGAGTTCGCGTCGTGGAACGCCCTCATCAACAAGAGCGGGGCGATCCACCTCGCCAACCCCCACCTCGACACCGCCAGCCGGCTGGCCTACCTCGGGTCCAGGGCCGGCGCCGGGGCGACGACCAAGGACGTCACGGCCGGGCAGCGCATCATCCTGCTGTCGCGGTTCGCTGCGACGAGCACGAGCGACCTGCTCGCGGGCGCCGAGGACCCGTCGAGGTCGACGACGACCCGCAGCGAGCCGTTCCCGATCAGCGAACAGGCCCTCGCGGCATACACGAAGGAGAGCCCGGGCCTGCTCAGGCCGCTCTTCCCCCGCGCCGGGACACTGTCGATGGACTACCCGTGGGTGCCCGCACCCGACCTGTCCCCCGCGCTCAAGGAGGTCGCCGACGCCGGCCTGCGCGCGGTCACCTCTCCCGGTGCCGCCGAGGCGTTCGCCGCGGCCGGCTTCCGCGGTGACGACGACAGCGGCGGTCCGGTGATCGAAGGGGTCGAGGCAGCGAGGTTCACCACGCTGGAGGCGATGCCCACCGACGCCCGGCTGGCGGCGCTGCGCCAGTGGGACGTCCTCAAGGCCGACGCCCGCATGCTCGCGATCATCGACGTCTCGGGGTCGATGACGACGGTGGCCAAGGACACCGGCGGCAAGACCCGCGCCAAGGTCGCCGAGGAGTCGCTCACCACCGCGGTCCAGCGACTGCCCGACGGCAGCCAGGTCGGTGGCTGGATCTTCTCCACCGACAAGGGCGGCAAGGGCAAGGACTGGGCGCCGATCGCACCCATCGCCCGGCTCGACGAGCCCGAGGGCGCGGGCACCCACCGCGACGCGATCGTCACCGCGCTGCGCAAGTTCCCGAGCTACATCAGCGGCGACACCGGCCTCTACGACACGACGGCTGCGGCCTTCGCCGAGATGACGCGGACCTATGACCCCGGGTACTTCAACTCGGTCGTCATCATCACCGACGGCAAGAACGACGACCCCGGCGGCGGCCTCGGGCTCAGCCAGCTCCTCGCGCAGATCAAGACGGCGCACGACCCGACCAGGCCGGTGCGCAGCATCACCATCGGCATGGGCGAGGCCGACCCGAAGGCACTCCAGGCCATCGCGGCGGCGTCCGGTGGCGCGAGCTACACCGCCAACACCTCCGACGACCTGCTCACGGTGTTCGTCCAGGCCCTCCTCGCCCGGGAGCCCTCCCAGGCTCCCTGAGCCAAGGTCCCTGAGCCAGGGATTCCTACTTCGGGGTCTTCGTCGGCCGGTTCGTGACACCGGGGGGTGTCGGCTTCGGGCGCTTGGTCGCGGTCGCCGTGGCCGTCGCGGCACCGGTCGTCGGCGCCGTGGTCTGGACGGGGGCCGGCTCCGCAGTCGTCGAGGTCGGTCGCGGGGTCGCTTGGGTCACCCCGTCGGTCCGCACCGGGGACGAGCTGGCGAGGGGATCCGCGGTCGTCGTCGACGACGGACTCACCGTCGGGCTCTCCCCGCTCGGCAACGACCCACCCACGCCGGTGGGCCCGCCGTCGCCCTCCTGGGTGCGCGGCGTCGACGCCGGTCCGGACGGGACGCCGTCGTCGCCACTCACGAGCGCGAAGATGCCCGCGAGCACGAGGCAGGCGCCGGCGGCCGCGAGCGCGAGCCAGCTGCCAGGGGTCTTGGCGGCGGAGTGGCGTGGTGAGTGGCGTTGCGTCATGACACCGCCACGCTAGCCATTCGGGCGCCGTCGCCAAACTCGCGCGCGGACGACCGCGCCGCCCTCGCGAGGGACGTGAGGGACGGCATACGGACGGATTTGGAACTACTACGTGACGTCGTATTACGATCCGTCGTAGTAGATCGCCCCGTCAGGACTGCCCCGAGGAGACCCATGGACCCCGTCGACCTGGCGAGGTGGCAGTTCGCCATCACGACCGTCTACCACTTCCTCTTCGTGCCCGTGACGATCGGCCTCTCGTTCGTCGTCGGCGTCACGCACGTCGCCTGGGTGCGCACGCGCCGGCCGGAGTGGCTGCGGATGACGAAGTTCCTCGGCAAGCTCTTCACGATCAACTTCGCGCTGGGCCTCGTCACCGGCATCGTCCAGGAGTTCCAGTTCGGGATGAACTGGTCGGACTACTCGCGCTTCGTCGGCGACATCTTCGGTGCGCCGCTCGCGCTCGAGGCGCTCCTCGCGTTCTTCGTCGAGTCGACCTTCCTCGGCCTGTGGATCTTCGGGTGGGGCCGGATCCCCGAGAAGGTCCACGCCGCCACGATGTGGGTCGTCCACGTCGGCACGCTCCTCTCGGCGTACTTCATCCTCGCCGCGAACTCGTTCATGCAGAACCCGGTCGGCTTCCGCTACAACGCCGAGAACGGCCGGGCGGAGATGGCCGACTTCGTCGCGATCCTCACCAACAAGGTCCAGCTCGTGGCGTTCCCGCACGTCATCACGTCGGCCTACATGGTCGGCGGCGCCACCGTCATGGGTGTCTGCGTGTGGCTGTGGCGACGGGCCGCGAGGCCGGGCGCCGCGGACGCGTCCGACGTGCCGATGTACCGCCGGGCGGCACGGCTCGGTGCCGTGATGACGCTCGTCGCCAGCCTCGGCGTCATCGTCAGCGGCGACGTCCAGGGCAAGATCATGACCGAGGTCCAGCCGATGAAGATGGCCGCGGCGGAGGCGCTCTACGAGACCGAGGCCGGTGCCGGCTTCTCGATCCTCACCATCGGCTCCCTCGACGGCACGCAGGAGCACTTCTCGGTCAAGGTGCCCAAGGTGCTCGCGTTCATGGCGACCGGCAACCCGAACGGCACGGTCGAGGGCATCAACGAGATCAAGGCCCGCAACGCGGAGATGGTGGCCGCCATCGAGCGGACCTATGGCAGCGACGTCGCCCGCATCACCGCCGACCGCGACTACACCCCCAACGTGCCCCTCGCCTACTGGACGTTCCGGCTCATGATGGGCGTCGGCTTCGCGTCGATGGCGCTGTCCGCCCTCCTGCTCTGGGTCACCCGTGGCCGGGAGCGCCCGCCCGTCTCGCGGTGGTGGGTCTGGGCCGCGGTCGCCGCGCCGCTGCTGCCCATCGTCGGCAACAGCTTCGGATGGATCTTCACCGAGACGGGTCGCCAGCCCTGGCTCGTCAACGGCCTCATGACGACCGCCTTCGGCGTCTCGCCGTCGGTCTCCGCGGCCGAGGTGTGGATCTCGATGGTCGTCTACACGCTCGTGTATGCCG
Organism: Knoellia locipacati; assembly: GCF_044791685.1. Taxonomy (GTDB): domain Bacteria; phylum Actinomycetota; class Actinomycetes; order Actinomycetales; family Dermatophilaceae; genus Knoellia; species Knoellia locipacati_A. Next base: position 1,914,803 of record NZ_CP087730.1, on the reverse strand, counting down.
TCCTGGCCGTCGTGGAGGTCCGTCTCTTCCTGCGCTACGTCGCTCACGGGGCGGAGCCGTTCCACGACCCGGCGGAGGACGTGCCCGCCGAGGACGCTCCCCTCCAGTTCGCCTACTGAGAAGCGAGTTCGACATGGACTACCCCTTCATCTGGTTCCTGCTCATCGGCGTCCTCTGGACGGGCTACCTCGTCCTCGAGGGCTTCGACTTCGGGGTCGGCGCGCTGCTCCCCGTCCTGGGAGGCCGGGGCGCCCGCGTCGGCCGGGCCGTCGAGGACGGCGAGAACCGTCGCCGCGTCATGCTCACCGCGATCGGCCCGCACTGGGACGGCAACGAGGTCTGGCTGCTCACTGCCGGCGGTGCGACCTTCGCGGCGTTCCCGCACTGGTACGCGACGATGTTCTCGGCGTTCTACCTGCCGCTGCTGCTCCTCCTCGTGGCGCTCATCGTGCGCAACATGGGTCTCGAGTACCGCCACAAGCGGGACGACGACGCATGGCGCCGGCGCTGGGACGTTGCGATCATCGCCGGGTCCGTGCTCGCGCCCTTCCTCGTCGGAGTGGCGCTGACCAACGTCGTGCGGGGCGTCCCGCTCGATGCCGACTTCGAGTACGTCGGCTCGCTCTGGACCCTGCTCAACGTGCCCAGCCTGCTCGGCGGCCTCACCTTCGTCGCCCTCTCGGTGACGCACGGCGCGCTCTTCCTCGCGCTCAAGACCGACGGCCCGATCCGTGAGGACGCGCGACGGGTCGCCGAGCGCGTGGGCGTGGGCACGGCCGTCCTCGCGGTGGCGCTCCTCGGCTGGCTCGTCGTGACGCAGGGGTCGGTCGCCGTCGTTGCCCTCGCCCTCGTCGCGGCTGTCGCGCTCGTCGGCGCCCTCGCCGCCAACCGGCAGGGACGTGAGGGCCCGGCCTTCGCCGGCACCGCGTTGACCTGGGTGGCTGCCGCCGCGGCCTACTTCGTGGCGCTGCACCCAGCGGTCATGCCGACGACCCTCGCCGGCGGCACGTCGCTCACCATCGAGAACGCGGCCAGCTCGACGATGACGCTCCAGATCATGACGATCGCGGCCGTGTGCTTCGTGCCCATCGTCCTCATGTACACGACGTGGACCTACTGGGTGTTCCGGCGCCGGCTGGCGACCCACCACATCCCGGCACCGGTCCTCGTGAAGTGAGCGGACGGCATACCCGATGAGGCCCTTCGACCCACGGCTGCTCAGCGGGGCACCCGCGGTGCGGCGACCGGTGGCCGCGCTCGTCGTCGTCGCCGGCCTCCAGGGCATGGCCGCGATCGGGCTCGCGTTCGCCCTCGCCCGGCTCGTCACGGACGTCGTGTCCGGGGGCGAGTGGCAGCGCAGCGGGGTCTGGGTCGTCGGGGTCTTCGGCGTGCGCGCCCTGCTCGGCATGCTCGTCGAACGTGTGGGGGCGAGCACCTCGCACCGGGTCAGCTCGGTGCTGCGGCGACGCCTCCTCGAGCACTGGCTCGCGGAGCCGGTCGAACGCCGCCCCGAGGCGGAGCGCGCTTCGACCCTCGCGGTCCAGGGCGCGAGCGCCGTCGAGCCGTATGCCGCCCGCTTCCTCCCGGCCCTCGTCGCCGGGGTCGTCGTGCCGGTGCTCGCGGTCGGCGCCCTCGTCGTCGTCGACCCGCTCAGTGCGCTCATCGTCGTCCTCACCCTGCCGCTGCTGCCGCTGTTCGCCGCCCTCATCGGCCGGACGACGCAAGACGACACGATGAGCCGGTGGCGCGCGCTCGAGCAGCTCGCCGGTCACTTCGGCGACGTCATGCGCGGGTTGCCGACCCTCGTCGCCTACGGGCGGGCCGGCCGTCAGGTCGAGGTCGTGCGCGCGGTCTCCGAGCAGCACCGCACGGCGACGATGCGCACGCTGCGGGTGGCCTTCCTCAGCTCGTCCGCGCTCGAGCTGCTCGCGTCGATCTCGGTCGCCATCGTCGCCGTCACCGTCGGGCTGCGGCTCACCCACGGGTCGATGACGCTCGAGGCCGGGCTGCTCGCGATCCTGCTGGCCCCGGAGGCGTACTGGCCGATCCGCCGCGTCGGCGCCGAGTTCCACGCGGCGGCCGACGGTGCCACGGCCGTAGACGCCATCCTCGCCGAGCTCACCCCCGCGACTGATTGCCCCGCAGCCACCGACTCAGCCCCGGATTCGGGCCAGATGGGTGGTCCCGGAGCAAGAAGTCGGGTGGTGGTGGAGCGGGTCTCGTACGTCTTCCCTCAGGCTGACCGGCGGGTGCTCGACGACGTCTCGCTCGTCGCCGGGCCGGGGCTCACCGTCGTCACCGGCGAGTCCGGGGCCGGCAAGTCGACCCTGCTCGACGTCGTCGCCGGGCTCCGCGTGCCCACGGCCGGGCGCGTGGCGTCGGCCGCGACCCACTACGTGACGCAGCGCCCGTTCCTGCCGGACGGGAGCATCGCCGACGCCCTGCGACTCGGGGCGACACAGCCGCGGACCGACGCGGACCTGTGGTCGGCGCTGGGCCGGGTCGGGCTGTCGGCGTTCGTCGCCGGGCTCCCCCGGGGACTCGACAGTGCGCTCGGGGACGACGGCTTCGGCCTCTCGGCGGGGCAGCGCACCCGGCTCGCGCTGGCGCGGGCCGTGCTGTCGACCGCTCCGGTGCTCCTGCTCGACGAGCCGACCGCGCACCTGGACGCCGGATCGGAGTCGCTCGTGCGGGCCCTCGTCCGTGACCTCGGCGCCGACCGCTGCGTCGTCGCCGCGACGCACGCGGCCGACCTCGTGGCCGTCGCCGACGAGCACCTGCACCTCGCCGGGTCCACGGTCGAGGCGGTGCCGGCATGAAGGGCCGGCTCGCCGGGCTGTGGGGCGGACTCGCCCTCACCTCGGGCGTCGCGCTCACCGCGACCTCGGGCTGGCTCATCGTGCGCGCCGCCGAGCGCCCCGTCATCCTCACCCTGCTCACCGCGATCGTCGGGGTCCGCGCCTTCGGCATGGCCCGCCCGTTCTTCCGCCACCTCGAGCGGCTCCGCTCGCACGACACCGCGCTGGGCGACCTTGCCGACGCCCGCACCCGCGTGTATGCCGCACTCGTCCCGCTCACCCCGGCCCGCCTCGGCCGCCGGTCCCGCAGCGCGGTGCTCACCGGTGTGGTCGACGACCTCACCGACGTCGTCGAGGCCCATGTGCGCGTGCGCGTCCCCGTCCTGTCGGCCGTCGTGGCCGCTGCGTCGACGACCCTGCTCACCGGACTGCTCGTGCCGACGGCCGCCGTCGTCGTCCTCGGCTGGGTGGCGCTCGTCGTGGCGGTGGCGGCTGCCGGTCTGGCGCTCGAGCGCTCGGCCCAGCCCGTCCTCGGCGCGGCGCGCGCGGAGGTGAGCCGGGCGGCGGAGCTCGTGGCACGGCATACGTCCGAGCTCCGGGCGATCGGAGCCGAGGGCGACGTGCTCGCCCGGCTGGACCGGGCCCACGACGACCTCGGGCGAGCGCTGCGTCGCCAGAGCCGCGGCCGGGCCTTCGTCACCGGCGGTGTCCTCGCCCTCACCGGAGTCGCCACCCTCGCGATGGCCCGGGTCGCCGTGGGTGCCGACGTCTCGCCCGGCGTCATGGCGCTGCTCGTCGTCGTGCCTGCCGCCCTCGCCGACGCGATGTTGCCGCTGGCGGACGCCGTCCGGGCCCGGGCCCGCGCCGAGCAGAGCGAGCGGCGGGTGGAGTCCCTGCTCGACCAGGAGCCGGCGGTCGCTGCACGCGGCACGGCGCGTCCGACCTCGCGTGCACCGCACCTCCGTCTGCAGGGGGTGAGCGCCGGGTGGGTCGACGGCCGCACCGACGTGTCCGGTGTCGAGCTCGACCTGCCCCCTGGCCGTCGGGTCGGGATCGTCGGCGCCAACGGGTCGGGCAAGTCGACGACGCTGGCCGTCCTCGCCCGCGCCCTCGACACGACGTCGGGCCGCTACCTCGTCGGCGGGCAGGACGCCAAGGACCTCGACCTCGACGCCGTTCGCGAGTTCGTCGCAGTGGTTGACGACGAGCCCCACGTGTTCGGCGCCGACCTGCGAGCCAACCTCCTCCTCGCCCGCCCGGACGCCTCGGACGACGACCTTGTCGAGGCACTCGACGTCGCCGGGCTCGGAGGGTGGTTCGCCGAGCTCCCCGAGGGCCTGGCCACCCACCTCGGCTCCGGCGGGCGCGGCATCTCCGGCGGCGAGCGAGCGCGCCTGGCCCTGGCCCGCGCGGTGCTGTCCGGCCGCCCGGTCGTGCTGCTCGACGAGCCCGTCGCCCACCTCGACCACCCCACGGCGACGAGCGTGATGCGCGACGTCAGCGCCGCCCTCGCGGGGCGTACCGTGGTGGTCGTCAGCCACCGCCACGAGGGCCTCGACTCCCTCGACGAGGTCCTCGACCTCAGCCCCGCCCGCTAGGACCCCGCCGTGCCCACCTCCTCCGCCCCCCGCCTCGGTGACCTCGAGCGCTCCGTCATGGAGCAGCTGTGGGACCTCGCGGCGCAGCGTCCCGAGGGTGCCAGTGTCCGCGACGTGCTCGAGACCCTCCCGGCCGAGCGCGGGCTCGCCTACACGACGGTGATGACGGTGCTCGACCGCCTGAGCAAGAAGGGTCTCGTCACCCGCGAGCGCGACGGGCGGGCCTGGCGCTACACCCCGGCAGGTACGCGCGAGTCCCTCACGGCCGAGACGATGCGGGCCTCGCTCGACGACGTGACCGACCGTCGCGCGGCGCTGCTGCACTTCCTCGACGGTGCCACCCCGGAGGAGCTCGACGACCTGCGCGCAGCCCTCTCCGAGGTGGAGCAGCGGCGCGGCTGACCCCGGGTGCGCATCGGTGTTCGCGCTCCTCCTCACCGCCCTGGCCGTCGTGCTGTCCGGGGTCGCGCCCCGGGTCATGGCCCGCCTCGTGAGCTTCCGTCGCGCACCGCGCGCCGCCCTCGTCGCCTGGCAGGCGGTCTCCCTCGCGGCAGTGCTCGCCGCCCTCTGCGCGGCGCCCGCCGCCGTGCCGTACCTCGACGGACCCGGGTGGTTCGCCTGCACCGACGACTGCGCTGGGGCACTGGGCTGGGTCCGAACCCGCCAGTGGGTCGTCGTCGGGATCGCGGGCGCGGTGACGTTGGCCGTCCTCGCCCGCCTGCTCCTGTCCGGCCACCGCATCGGCACCCGGCTCCGTGCGGCGCGCACCCGCCACCGTGACCTCGTGGACGTGCTCGCCGCACCCGGAAGCGCGGGACAGGAGGACGGCATACGGGTGCTCGACCACGCCACGCCGACCGCCTACTGCCTCCCCGGGCGCCGTTCGCGGGTCGTCCTCACCGAGGGCGCGCTCGCAGCACTGCCCGCGGACGAGCTCGACGCCGTGCTCGCGCACGAGCGCGCCCACCTGCGCGGGAGGCACGACCTGCTCCTCGAGTACTTCACGGTGCTGCACCACTCCGTCCCCGAGCCGGTGCGCTCGCCCGAGGCGCTGCGCGAGGTCCGCCTGCTCGTCGAGGCCCTCGCCGACCGGGCCGCCGTCCGCACGTCCGGACCGGTGGTCACCGCCCGGGCACTGCTCACCCTCGCTCAGGGCCAGGCCCCCGAGGCCGGCCTCGGCGCCGGCGGTGACGGCACCACCGCGGCGCGGATGCGGCTCCTGGCCGAGGACCCGCTTCCCGCGCCGACCGTCGCCGTGATGTACGTGTATGCCGTCGCGGTCGTCGCGCTGCCGCTCGCGCTGCTCTGGCTCGCCTGGCGTTGACTGGCACTGGCTGGCACGCTGACCGTCGCGCGACCTACGACGGCTGGCTCAGCGCGTGACGTCGTAGGTCACGTGGACCGCGTGGGGTGACACCCGGACGTCCTGCTGCACGAGGGACCGGGGCACCGCTGCGTCGAACAGTGGCGTGCCGCCGCCGAGCACCAGCGGGGCGATGTGGAGGCGCAGCCGGTCGACGACACCGGCGTCGAGGCAGCTCCGCACGACCTGCCCGCCACCCATGACGTAGACGTCCCGGTCGCCCGCAACGGCCCGTGCCTGCTCGACCGCCGCAGCCGGGCCGTCGAGCACGAACGTGAAGTCGTGGCTCGGGGCGAGTCGCACCGTCTCGGGCCTGCTGCTCGTGACGACGAAGAACGGCGGCCTGGCGTCGACGTCGGCGCCGTAACCCATCTCGTCGTTCCAGCCGTGCGGTCCGTCGATGACGTCGAAGAGGTTGCGGCCCATGACGACCGCTCCCGAGGCCGCGCTGGCCTCCTCGAGCATCGCCCGGTCGACCTCGTGGTCGGACATCACCCAGGCGTGCAGCTCCTCGCCTCCTCGGCCGAGTCCGGCGTCCGGGCCCGCATCGGGGCCGGTGACGAACCCGTCGAGGGAGATCGTGATGTCGGCGACCACGGTGCTCATGGCCCCACCCTGCTCTCGCCGACGGACGCGGCACAAGGCGGTGCGAGGATCGGGACATGAGCGAGGGCACCGAGGGTGAGCGGACGGCATACCGGATCGTCGTGGTCTGCACCGGCAACATCTGCCGGTCACCGATGGCCGAGTGGCTGCTGCGCGAGGCCCTCGACGACGCGGGGCTGGGGGACGGCGCCGTCGTGTCCTCCGCCGGGACGTCCGCCGAGGAGAGCGGCAACCCGATGGACACCCGCACGGCCGCGGTGATGCGCCGCAACGGTCACGCCGACGGCGGGTGGGACGCGCACCGGGCGCAACGCTTCACCGCCTCGGACTTCGCCGACCTCGACCTCGTGCTCGCCGCCGACCGCGGCCACGAGCGTGCGCTGCACCGGCTCGCCCCGAGCGAGGAGGACCGGGCCAAGGTGCGGCTCATCCGCTCGTTCGACCCGGCGTCCACGGCCGCCGACGACCTCGACATGGCCGACCCGTGGTGGGGCGACGACGAGGCCTTCGACCAGACCTATGCCGAGGTGCGTGCCGCGCTCCCCGGCATCGTCGAGCACGTGCGGGCGTCCCTGGCCCGGATGGGAGAATGAGCATCATGGCCTCCCTCGCTGACGTCACTCCTCCCATCGCGCTCGGCGCCCTCGACGGTCGCTACCGCGGGGCCGTGGCACCGCTCGTCGACCACCTCTCCGAACCGGCGCTCAACCGCCAGCGGATCCACGTCGAGATCGAGTGGCTCATCCACCTCACCGACCGGCAGGTCGTTCCGGGCGTGCGCTCCCTCACCGACGACGAGAAGTCCGCGCTGCGCCAGATCGTCGGGGACTTCGGCCCGGACGAGATCGCGGAGATGGCCGAGACCGAGAAGGTCACCCAGCACGACGTCAAGGCCGTCGAGTACTTCCTCAAGAAGCGCCTCGCCGAGATCGCCCCGGACGAGGCCGACCGCGGCCTGGCCGAGCTCATCCACTTCTGCTGCACGAGCGAGGACATCAACAACCTCTCCTACGCGCTCATGGTGCAGGGCGCCGTGGAGGACGTGTGGCTCCCGCGTGCCGCGACCCTCGTCGAGGCGCTGTCGACCATGGCCTCCGACCTGCGCGAGGTTCCGCTGCTCTCGCACACCCACGGTCAGCCGGCCACGCCCTCGACCCTGGGCAAGGAGCTCGCGGTGCTCGCGTGGCGGCTCCAGCGCCAGCTGCGCCGCGTCGAGGACGCCGAGTTCCTCGGCAAGCTCAACGGCGCCACCGGCACCTACGGCGCCCACCTCGCCGCGGTCCCCGGGGCCGACTGGGAGGACGTGAGCGAGTCCTTCGTCGAGGGCCTCGGCCTCACGTGGAACCCCCTGACCACCCAGATCGAGAGCCACGACTGGCAGGCCGAGCTCTACGCCGACATCGCCCGCTTCAACCGGGTGCTGCACAACATGTGCACGGACGTCTGGACCTACATCTCGATGGGCTACTTCGCCCAGGTCCGCGGCCAGGGCACCGTCGGCTCCTCGACGATGCCGCACAAGGTCAACCCGATCCGCTTCGAGAACGCCGAGGCCAACCTCGAGGTGAGCAACGCCCTGCTCGACGTCCTCGCGTCGACCCTCGTGCAGTCCCGTCTCCAGCGCGACCTCACCGACTCCTCGATGCAGCGCAACATCGGTGTCGCCCTCGGTCACTCGCTGCTCGCCCTCGACAACGCCACGCGCGGACTCGCCGGCCTCGACGCCGTGCCCGAGGCGATGGCCCGCGACCTCGACGCCAACTGGGAGGTCCTCGGCGAGCCGATCCAGTCGGCGATGCGTGCCCTCGGCGCCCAGGGCGTCCCCGGCATGGAGGAGCCCTACGAGCGGCTCAAGGAGCTCACCCGTGGCCGTCGCATCGGCCAGCCGGAGCTCGTCGAGTTCGTCCAAGGCCTCGGCCTGCCCGCCGAGGTCGAGGAGCGGCTCGCGGCGATGACGCCGGCGACCTACGTCGGCGTCGCACCGGCGCTCGTCGACCACCTCGCCTGAGCGCCGACCTCCCCGCCGCACACAGCGAAGCGCCCCGCACGGACCGTGGTCCGTGCGGGGCGCTTCGGTATGCCGTGGTGTCGCCTCAGAGGGTGACGAGACCGTCCGGGGTCTCGAAGGTCACCGACATGATGCCGGGGTTGCCCTTGGGCGAGACGAAGTTGAAGTCGATGCCCTCGGGCACGTAGTCGACGTCGACGCCCACCCAGTCGCGCACGCGGTCGGGGTCGCCGGCGATCTCGAGCGACTTGAGGGCGACCCGGGTCTCACCCACGCCCGAGGGATGCGGCACCTCCGCGTCCCACTCGACGAAGAAGGGGAGCTGCGGGTCGGACTGCAGGCCCTTGATGCCCAGCTGCTTCCAGCGGAGCTCGACACCGTCGGGGCGGTGACGGCTGCCGATGACGGCCTCACGGCCCAGTCGCGCCTCCTGCTGGGAGATGTCGTCGACGCTCAGCACCCAGCCGAGCCAGCCACCGCCGGACGCGGAGCGGGCGCGCACGACCTGGCCGAAGGGGGCCTTGTCGGACGCGGGGTGGTCGAGCACCTCGACGACCTCGAGGTAACGGTCGCCGAGAAGCGGGAGGATGACGTTGCGCGTCCCGAAGCGCGGATGCACACCCCCGTCGACGGCCTCGACCCCGAGCTGCGCGGCCAGGCGTTCGGCCGTCGCTCGTGCGCCGTCGTTCTCTGCGGCATAGACAACATGGTCAACTCGCATGCCGATTATCGTGGCACATCTCGAGGGGTGCTCTTGACACAGGGGCACCCGACCACGACCCTCCGCCGCTGATCAGGCCCGGTTTCGCCCGGTCACGGCCTCAGGACGAGCGCTGGCGAACCGCCTCGTAGACGACGATCGCGGCGGCCGCCGAGGCGTTGAGCGAGTTGACGCTGCCGTGCATGGGGATGCGCACCCGCACCTGCGCGGCGCGCAGGGCCTCGTCCGTGAGCCCGAACTTCTCGGTCCCGACCGCGATCGCGACGGGCCCGGTCAGGTCGGCCTCGGTGTGGAGCGTCTCGGTGTCCGGTGTCGTCGCGACGAGGCGTATGCCGCCCTCCCGCAGCCAGTCGAGCGTCTCGCCGAGCGTGGCGCTCGCGACCGGGACGGAGAACACCGTCCCCTTGGAGCCACGCACGACGTTGGGGTTGCCCCAGTCCGTGACCGGGTCGACGGCGATGACGGCGTCCACGCCTGCGGCGTCCGCGGTGCGGAGCATCGCGCCGAGGTTGCCCGGCTTCTCGAGCCCTTCGCAGACGAGGAAAAGCGGCGACGGCGGCAGCTCGAGGTCGGACAGCCCGGCGCGAACGGCCGGCACGAGGGCGAGGAACCCGTCCGGCCCCTCGCGGTAGGCCACCTTCTCGAACGCGGCCCGCGAGACCCTGACGGTCTCGACTCCCGAGGCGCGGATGTCGTCGACGACGCGGCCCTGCTCGTCGGGGTCGAGCATGAGGTCGGGCGAGTAGAAGAGCGTGCGCGGTCGCACGCCCGCGTCGAGGGCGAGGCCCAGCTCCTCGAAGCCCTCGACGACCGTCACCCCGGCCTCGTCGCGCGCTCGTCGGCGGCGCAGGGCCACGAGCTGCTTGAGGCGCGGGTTGGCGGGCGAGGTGATCTCGAGGTCGGGGCGGGACGGCATACGGGTCATTGTGGGTGACGTTCAGTCGGCCTTGGCCCCGCCCCAGCCGTGCCAGTGGTCGACCCGCACCCAGCAGCTCACCCGCGGGCGGTCACGGACCCGGTAGGGCTTGCCCGTGTAGTGCACGGACAGGCGGTCGATGTCGGCCAGCCCGCGCTCGGGGTCGTCGTCCCACCTCACGACCTCGCCGCGGATGCTGACGTGGGTGTACCACTCACCCTCCTTGAGAGCCGTGAGCGCGACCTGGGGTCGCTCGCGCATCCAGTCCAGGCGCGCCCGGCCGGCGTCCATGTTGAGCAGCACGGTGCCGTCGGACTCGACGAGGTACCACGTGGCGACCGACATGGGTGCGCCCTTGGGCCGGAGGACGGCGACGACGGCGGGGTTGGGTCGGGCGAAGAGCTCGGCGACCTCGGGCGGCAGGGTGCTTTGGGCATGCCGCCCATCCTGCCCCGGCACGGCTGGTCAGAGCTTGGCGTGCCGCGCCTTGACGAACGAGTAGAGCCCGGCCGCCACGAAACCGAGCGCCACGACGGTGAGCAGGAAGGGTCCGAACGGCTGGTCCCGCAACGTCTTGAGTGCGGCGTCGAGCCCGCCGGCCTCGGCCGCCCGTGAGGACAGTGCGGCGGAGCCGAAGAGCACTCCGACGACCGCGAGGGCGACGCCCTTGGCGAGGTAGCCCGCGCGGCCCAACCGCTCGGCCCAGGTGCCGGGGTGACTCTCGAGCTCCTCGAGGAAGCCCTTGGTCCAGCCCTTGTGGAGGTGGTAGGCGGCCGTGGCGAGGATCGCGACCGCCAGGAGACCGACGAGGACCCTGCCGCCGGGGCTCGACAGCAGACCGGCAGTGGCCTCGTCGGTCTTCTTCTCGTCCGAGGAGACCGCGCCCTTGGTCACCGCGAAGGCGGAGTACGCGAAGAACGTGTACATGGCGGCCTTGCCGGCGGCCTTGGCCCGGTCCTTCGCCTCGCCGCCGTGACGGCCCACGACCGCCTCGGTCACCTGCCAGAGCGCGAGCAGCGCGAACCCGATGACGGCCAGCCACAGCAGGAACGGACCGGTCGAGCCGTCGGCGACGGTCTCGAGCGCACCGGACTTGTCGGCGGAGCTGCCGCCGAGCCCCCACGCGATCTTGAGGGCAAGCCAGCCGATGAGCAGGTGGATCAACCCACTCACGGCGAACCCGAGCCGTGCCCCCTTCTCGACGACGGGATGGTCGCCGATCTCGCGGGCTGTGTGCTGGGCAGTGATGCTGGGGTCTTGGGTCACGGTGCATTGGAGCACGCCGGGACCGTCCCCGTCACTCCGCCTCGGTCACGTGGGCGGACCACGAGGCTGCTCACGTTGTGTGTGGGCGGCACAGTGACGGCGCCGACGACGCGTGGTTGTGTCGGGGAATGAGTGCTGAGGACGACCCGACCGGCTGGGTACTGCCGGCGGTGCTGGAGGAGCAGGAGCGTGACCGGGGCGGCCAGGTCTTCGTCACGGTCATCGACGAGGGTGAGCTCACCTACGCCGAGGCGGCGGTCCAGGCCCGTCAGGTCGCGTCCTGGCTCACCGGACTCGGGGTGGGACCGGGCGACCGGGTCGCCCTGCTGCTGCCGAACGGGCTCGACTTCCTGCGGCTCTGGCTCGGGCTGGGTCGGCTGGGCGCCACGGTCGTGCCGCTCAACACGGCCCTCACCGGCGAGTTCCTCCTCCACCAGCTGAGCGACTCCGGCGCCCGTCTCGTGGTCGCCTCCGACGAGCTGGCAGCGGTCGCCGGTGCGGTGGCGCAGGGGCTGCCCGGTCTCTCGGTGGTCGGACCGGAGGGTTGGGAGGGGTCGCGTGAGTGGACCGGGCCGCTCCCGAGGTTCTCCGACACCGCCTGCGTCATGTACACCTCCGGCACGACCGGCCCGTCCAAGGGCGTGCTCATGCCGCACGCCCACTGCCACCTCTTCGGCCTCGGCAGCATCGAGGCCCTCGCCGTGACGAGCGCGGACCGCTACTACGTGTGCATGCCCCTCTTCCACGCCAACGGGCTCTTCATGCAGCTCGCCGCGACGCTCGTCGCCGGAGCCACCGCAGTCCTGCGTCCCCGCTTCAGTGCGACCCGGTGGCTGACGGACCTCCGTGAGCATGGCTGCACCGTCACGAACCTGCTCGGGTCGATGACGCAGTTCGTCCACGCGCAGCCCGCTGACGCCGCGGACCGCGATCACCGGCTGCGGGTCGTGTGCCCGGTGCCCAACCCACCCGCCCACGAGTCCGTGTGGCGGGACCGGTTCGGCGTCCCCGACGTCGTGTCGGCCTACGGCATGACCGAGGTCAACATCCCGCTCTACGGGCGGCTCGGGGTGTCCCGCCCCGGGACGGCCGGCCTCGTCCTCGACCGCTGGTTCGAGGTGACCGTCCGCGACGCCGAGACCGACGTCGAGGTCGGCACCGGCGAGGTCGGCGAGATCATGGTGCGACCGAAGGTTTCAGCGGGGTTCATGGCCGGCTACGTCGGCCTCCCCGAGAAGACCCTCGAGGCGTGGCGCAGCTTCTGGTTCCACACCGGGGACTCGGGGCTGATCGACGAGCAGGGCTGGGTCACCTTCGTCGACCGCACCAAGGACTGCATTCGCCGCCGCGGCGAGAACATCTCGTCCTTCGAGGTCGAGGCCGCGGTGAGCCGGCTCGACGGGGTGGCCGAGGTCGTGGCGTATGCCGTGCCCGCCGGTGACGCGGGCACCGAGGACGAGGTGATGCTTGCGGTCGTCCGCGACTCCGGTCCGTCCGGGACGAGCCTCGACGAGGCTGCCGTCGCCGCGCACGCCGTCCTGCCCCGCTTCGCGCAGCCCCGCTACGTCGAGATCGTCGAGTCGGTCCCGCGCACGCCGACGGCGAAGGTCCGCAAGGCCGAGCTGCGTGAGCGTGGCGTCTCGGCGTCGACCTGGGACCGCGAGGCGGCCAGGGTCACGAGCTGACCGTCAGAGCAGCGACTGAAGGACGGGTACGAGCCCGTCGTCGTCGACGTCGAGGGTGACCTCGTCGGCGATCGCCTTGACCTCGTCGGGAGCGTTGCCCATCGCCACACCGCGCGCGGCCCAGTGGAGCATCTCGAGGTCGTTGCGCTGGTCGCCCACGGCGACCGTGTGGGCCGGCTCGACGCCGAGGTGGCGGCGCACGATCTCAAGGGCCGAGCCCTTGCTCACGCCCTCGGGGTTGATGTCGAGCCAGGCGGTGAACCCGACCGCGTAGTTGACCCCGTGCAGGCCGATCCGCTCGGCGAGGCCCATGAAGTCCTCGGCGGTGCCGTTCGGGTCCCGGAAGGTCACACGCGTGACCGGGTCTGCGACGAGCTCCTCCCAGGGGACGACGGTGATGTCGCCCTGGAGCTCACCGTCGGGGAACGGCGCGCTCACCTTGAAGCCGACCCCGAGGTCCTCGACGGCGACGACGGCGTCCGGACGCTCGGACCGGAGCAGGTTGAGCGCCGGGGCCGGGTCGAACGTCACGGCCTCGATGACCTCGTAGCCCTCCGGCAGCCCCGGGTCGAGGCGGAGGGTGACCGCGCCGTTGGAGCACACGGCATACCCGGTCTCGAGACCGAGCTCCGCGAGGATCGGGGTGGTCGCAACGATCGAGCGACCCGTGGCGATGGTGACGTGGTGGCCCGCGTCCGCGACCGCTCGCACGGCGTCACGGACCACCGGCGACATCTCGCCGGCATGGGTGATCGTCGTGCCGTCGACGTCGAGCGCGACGAGGTGCGGGGTGACCGTCATGCGGCCAACCTATCCAGTGGCGCGACCCTCAGCGGCGCACGGTGCGGTGCAGGGCTGCCGGGACGGCGGCATACAGCGTCTCTGCCTCCTGCCGCGTCCCGCCGATGGCGACGACACCGACGCGTCCGTCGATGGCGAGGCCTCCGAGCATGTGCAGCACGACGCCGGTGCCCCGAGCGGGGTCGAAGGCCAGACCCGCCGCGTCCACCGCGTCGATCGCCTGTTCTGGGGGCATGCCGAGCCAGGCCGGGTCGAGGACGGCGTCGCCCGCGCGGTAGCAGCGTTCCCCGCCCGAGTCCGCCCGCCACCGACCTGCCTGCACGTCGTAGTGGCCGGGGGCGAGGTGGCGCAGGGCGGCATACGGGTAGGTCGTCCCACCCTTGCGCAGGTTGAGCTCCAGCGCGAAGACCTGCCAGGCACCTGCGCGCCGCAGCGCGACGAAGTCGATCGCGACCCGACCGACGGCGCCTGCCTCCGCGAGGAGGCGCCCCACCGCCTGGCCGTGCCGCGCGAGGACGTCGGCGTAGGCCGGGTCCGCAGGGAAGCGGGAACCCACGAAGACCTGTCCGTTGTCACCGCCGAGCATCTGCTCGTGGGTGGCCACCACACGGACGTCACCGTCGGGGCGGAGGTCGAGCTGGACGCTGGGGCTGGTGACGGTCGAGCCGGCGACGAGCTCCTCGACGACCCCGCCCGCAGCCAGGTCGACCGCGAACGTGGGCGACGCTCCGACGAGGGCCTGCTCACCCAGCGTCCGGCGCGAGAGTCGGTGTCCCGAGGCGTCACGCGTGGACACGACACGGTTGCCGTCCCCGGCCCCGCTGTTGTCCTGCTTGACGACGACGCGGTCGAGCCGCGGCCTGCTGCGCCGGATCAGCGCGACCGCCTGGGCGATCTCGGCCGCGTCGTGCACGTCCTCCGCGCCGGCCGGCGTCGGGACGCCCGCTTCGTGGAAGAGGCGGCGCCCCGCACTCTTGAACCCCAACGGCCACAGGTCGGGATGCGTGCCGTTGACGGGCGCATCGAGGGCCAGCGCCACCTCGACCTCGTCGGTCGTGACGTTCCACGGTTCGATGAACGCCGGCCGGTCACCGATGCGCGCACGGAGCTCGTCGAGCAGGTCGGGTCGGTCGAGCAGCTTGGCCGCCACGCCACGTGGGGTGTCGTCCGGGACGACGAGCGTGGAGATGCGGCGCCGGACGCCGTCCGAGCGGCCTGATGCGTCACCGCTCGCGAGCCGGGCGTAGTAGTCGAGGACCACGTCGTCGGCCGCGCCGCACGTCACGAGCAGGAACTTGGCGCCGGGGATGCGCCCGACGAGGAGCGCGGCGAGCAGGTAGCGGTGCTCCATGGCCGGGAGCCTCGTCGCGTAGTGCGAGAGCAGGGTCTCGCCCATGCTGAACGACGGCAGCGCCACGACCACGTGGGAGGCGGTGCCGCCGAGGTCGTTGAGGGCCAGGACCGCCGGGAGGCGCTCCTGGAGGCGCCGGAACGCATCCACCAGCCCAGCGTAGGGACCGGGGCGGTCGGCACGCATGGCCCGATCGCACGGCCCGACCCGCCCGATCGGGCTGCGTCGTGCGGCGGCGTTGCGGCGTCAGCCGCGCTCCTGGCCCAGCTTCCAGTAGCCGGAGAAGAGGATCTTGCGCCGGTCGACTCCCGCGGCGCGCACGAGGTGCCGTCGCGCCTCGGTGACCATGCCCGACTCCCCGCAGACCCAGGCGTAGCCGAGACTTCCGAGCTCCGCGGCCGCCAGTGCCGGGAGCAGGACCGAGCCGGGGACCCCGTCCGTGCGGACGTGCACCGTGACGTCGGCTCCGCCGAAGGTGTATGCCGTGAGCACGGCCGCGTCGGCCACCTCGAGGTGGATGGTGGCCCGGTCCAGGACCTCGGGGTGCGCGTCGGCGATGGCGGCGAGGGCAGGCACGGCCGTCTCGTCAGCCGCGAGGAGCACCGGGCCGTCGCACTCGTGCCCGCGGAAGAGCGCGCCACCGGAGCGGAACCCGACGCGGTCACCGGCCATCGCACGCACCGCCCACGCCGAGCCGGGACCGGAGTCGCCGTGGGTGACGATGTCGACGTCGATGGTGCGGTTGACGGCGTGGTGGGCGCGGATCGTGTACCAGCGCAGGTCCGGTCGCTCGCCTTCCGGCATGCCGGCGATGGCCGCCCGGACGTTGTCGCTGTCGGCGTCGGGCAGCGTCAGGCCCGCACCGGGACGCGGCATGAGGAGACCGAAGTACTCGTCGGCGCCCACGCGGCGGAAGTCGGCGAGCTCGTCGGCGGCGAAGGTGATGCGGCGCATGCCACCACCGAGGTCGCTCACCGCGGCCACGGTCATCTCGAACTGCGCGTCGCTGTCGCGGTAGATGGGGGAGGCCATGGTGAGCCGGGCGTAGGCGGTGGCGGCCTTCAGGGCGACCTTGTCGAGGACGGTCATGGCTTCTCTCGCTTCCTGCGGTGGGGGATGACGACGGGGTCTCCGGTCGTCGGGTCGGCGACGACCGAGGCGGCGATCCCGAAGACCGACTCGATGAGATCGGGGGTGACGATCTGGGCGGGCGTGCCCTGGGCGACGATCTCGCCGCCGTTCATGGCGACGAGGTGGTCGGCGTAGCGGGCGGCCATGGCGAGGTCGTGCAGGACCATGACGACGGTGGTCTCCTCGCGAGCGCCGAGGTCGCGCACGAGCTCGAGCACGTCGATCTGGTGGGCGATGTCGAGGAAGGACGTCGGCTCGTCGAGCAGGAGCACCGGGGTGCGCTGCGCCAGGGCCATGGCGATCCACGCGCGCTGGCGCTGACCGCCGGACAGGCTGTCCACGGGGACGCCGGCGAGCTCGACGAGCTCGGTCTGCTCGAGGGCTGCGGCGACGACCGCCTCGTCCTCTCGCGACCACTGGCGGAAGAGCCCCTGGTGGGGGTGGCGTCCACGCTCGACGAGCTCGACCACGGTGATCCCCTCGGGCACGATCGGCTGCTGAGGCAGCAGTCCGAGCTGCCGGGCGACCTGCTTGGTCGACAGCTCGCCGATGACCTGCCCGTCGAGGAGCACCCGCCCCTCGGTCGGGGCGAGCAGTCTCGACAGCCCGCGCAGCAGCGTCGACTTGCCGCACCCGTTGGGCCCGACGATGGCGGTGACCTTGCCGGTGGGGACGACGAGGTCGAGCCCGTCGACGACGACGCGCTTGTCGTAGGCCAGGCTCAATGACTCGGCGACGAGGGTGCTCATGCGTGCTCCTGAATCGATCGGCGGCCGGCGACGAGGAGCCAGACGAGGACGGGTGCGCCGGCGAGACCGGTCACGACCCCGACGGGGTAGGCCGTGCCAGGCACGGCATACGCACTGACGTAGTCGGAGGCGAGGACCATGGCCGCGCCGACGAGGGCGGCAGCCGGCACGGAGGTGCGACCGCCGATGAGCCGGCGGGCGATCGGGCCGCTGAGGAAGCCGACGAAGGCGATGGGTCCGCACGCGGCCGTCGCCGACGCGGTGAGCAGGACGACGAGCACCGTGATGAGCCCGCGCAGCCGCCCGGCCCGCACGCCGAGCCCGGCGGCGAGGTCGTCGCCGAGTCCGAGCACCCCCAGCTGACGGGTGACGAGGACGAGGAGGGGCAGCACGACGGCGACGACGACCGCGAGGCGCGCGATCTCGTCCCACGACACCGAGCCGAGGCTGCCCGTGAGCCAGACGAGGGCGTCCTGGGCGCGGTAGATGTCGGCCCGGAGCAGCACCCAGTGCACGACCGAGCTGAGCACCGCCGCGAGACCGACGCCGACGAGGATCATCCGTCCGGTCGCGGCTCCGCCACGGCCGGCGAACCCGTGGATGGTCACCGCGACCGCCACCGCACCGGCGAACGCGACGATGGCGACGGGGGTGCCGGACCAGCCGAGGAGCACGACCGCGAACACCGCGGCGGCGCTGGCTCCCAGGTTGATCCCGAGGACGTCGGGGCTGGCGAGCGGGTTGCGCAGCATCGACTGGAAGGCCGCGCCCGCGGACGCGAAGGCCGCACCGGCGAGCACCGCCATGCAGGCGCGCGGGAGCGTCGACTCGAGGAAGATGAACGACGCACCCGGGATCGTCGTCCCGGAGATCATCCGTATGCCGTCCACGAACGAGACGCGGTAGTCGCCGAGGAGTGCCCGGACGAGGAACAGGGCGACGACGAACAGGGTGAGGGCGACGAGCAGGAGCCGCTGGCGCCGGTGCACCCGGCGTCGCACGGCGCGGATCGAGGCAACGGTGTCGCGACCGCCTGTGGCGGCTGCCTCGTCGCGCGCGGTGCGCACCGGCTCGATGACGGGTGCCGCGCTCATGCCGGGGTCCCCGCGAAGTATCTGGGGGAGCGCAGCGGAGCGGGTCCCGCGCTCTGCGTGGGCGGAACTTCGTGGGGTGGTCATGCGACGTTCATCCGGCGCACGAGGCCCACGAGGAACGGTGAGCCGACGACGGCGCAGATGATGCCGGCCTGCACCTCGCTCGGCGCCGCGACGACGCGACCGAGGGTGTCGGCGACGACGACGAGCACCGGTCCGGCGAAGAGCGAGCCGAGCAGGATGCGCCGGTGGTCCGGTCCGACGACGGCCCGCACGACGTGGGGCACGACGAGCCCGACGAAGGCGATGGGTCCGGCGAGGGCGGTGGCCGCGGCGGCGAGCAGGATGGCCCCGGCGGCCGCCAGTGACCGGTGGAGCAGGACCCGCTGACCGAGCCCGCGCGCGAGGTCGTCGCCCAGCGCGACCGTGTTGAGCAGCGGCCCCGAGGCGAAGGAGAGGGCGAAGCCGATCACGAGGAACGGCGCGACATCAAGGACGATCGAGGCGTCGCGGCCGGCGACCGAGCCGACCTGCCAGAAGCGGAAGACGTCGAGCGCGCCCTGGTCCGAGACGAGGATCGCGCCGACGAGGCTCGTCGAGGTCGCCATGACCGCCGCCCCGGCGAGAGCCATGGTCACCGGGCGGGAACGCAGCGGGGCGAGCAGGGCGAGCAGCTGCACGACGACCGCCGTGACGACGGCGCCGGCGAGCGCGAACCACACGTAGCCGGCCACGCTCGAGATCGCGAAGACCTTGATGCCGACGACAACGGCGAGGGCCGCGCCGGAGTTGATGCCGAGGATCCCCGGCTCAGCCAGCGGGTTGCGGGTCAGGCCCTGGAGGACGACCCCGCAGATGCCGACGGCCGCCCCGACGACGAGACCGATTAGGGTGCGGTCGAGGCGCGAGTCGACGATGCCGCGGACCTCGTCGCTGACGACGCCACCGGTGAGGGCTCCGACGACGTCCGACGGTGACACGGACTGGGTCCCGACGAGGAGCGACAGCGTCACGGCGAGCGCCACCGCGAGGAGGCCGCCACCGACGACCACGGCGAAGGGCACGCGGCCGCCCCGGCCCGTCTTTTCGAGCAGGTGGGCCGGGCCAGCCGACCGGGCGCGGGTCCCACGCTCTGCATGGGCCGGCATACCGGGCGCCGTGGTGGCCCGGACGCTCACTGGGCCGGCGTTCCGTCCACCGCGGAGGCGATCTTGGGCAGGAACTTCTCGAGCGCGACCGGCATCGACAGCGGGGACGGGGACGACATCGTCAGGGCGACGGCGTTGTCGGCGCTCGCGACGAAGTGGTCGCTCTTGAGCGAGGGGATCTGGCCGAGGAGCGGGTGCTTCTTGAGCGTCTCGACCTCCTCGGGCTTCTCGACGTAGAAGATCAGCGCGTCGGCGGCCAGCGTCGAGGACTTCTCGGCGGAGAGGTTGGCGCTGAACTGGTTGTTGCCCTTGCTCAGTGCGGTGACGGTCGGGGCGTCGACCATGCCGAAGCGGCGCAGGATCTGGGGGCGCAGGTCACTGCTCGTGTAGAGACCGACCGTCGAGAGGTCGGTCGGGGTGAACCAGGCCCACGCGGCCGACTTGCCCTTGATCTGGGGGTACTTCGCGACGGCGTCGTCGATCGCCTTGTTGGTGTCGGCGGCGACCCGGGTGGCCAGCTCGGTCCGGCCGAGGGCCTGACCGACGACCTTGACGCTGTCCTCCCAAGCGGTGCCCCAGGCGGCGCCCGGGTAGGCGACGGTCGGAGCGATCTTGGAGAGCTTGTCGTAGTCCTCCTTGGTGATGCCCGAGTTGACGCCGAGGATGAGGTCCGGCTTGGTCGCCGCGATCTCCTCGACCGGGATGCCGGCAGTGTCGTCGTAGCGGGCGATCTGGGCGTCGGCGTCGAGCTGGGTCACGGCGGCGTCGAACCAGTCGGTCGAGCCCTTGGCGTTGCCGCCCCAGGTGATCTTCGTGGCCCCGACGGGCAGCACGCCGAGCGAGACGACGACGTCCGCGTCGTTCCAGCCGACGGTCGCGACCCGCTTGGGCTCGGAGCTGATCGTCGTCTCGCCGAAGGCGTGCGTGACGGTCGTCGGGAAGGCGCCCTCGTCGACCGCAGACGAGGTGGACGTCGACGGGTCGGCCGAGGCTTCGCTCGTCGGGCCGGTCGAGCAGGCGGTGAGGGCGAGCGCGGCGACGCCGGATGCGGCGGCGGCGACGAGGGAGCGACGTGTCAGCATGGAGCCTTCTGGGATCGGGCCGCACGGACGCGGCGACAAGGTCAGTAAGGCAAACCTAAGTTAGGGTGCCCTCACCTTGTCAAATCCCGTTCATCGCTGGCGTCGAGCCCCGGCCCTTCGGGCGTGGACCGCGCTGGGCGTGGGCTGAGCCGGGCCCTGGACCGAGCGCATCAGCCCGGGGCCGCGATGACGTCCCCGACGGTGACAGCGATCGGTGGGCGGACGGCATACGACTCAGCCTGTGTGGACGAAAGGGGTGGCCAGGGGATCCCTCCCAGAATGACCAGATTCATCCGAACGCTCGACGCCCCAACTGGCGCGGTGGTATCCCTGACAACGGAGAAAGCTCCACGAAGCCTCAAGAAGGGGGGCCTGCTCGGCGCCCTCAGGCTGGGGTGAGGACGTCGAGCCCGATGAACGGACGCAATGCCTCAGGGACGACGACGGAGCCGTCCGCCTGCTGGTGATTCTCCAGGATGGCGACGAGCCAACGAGTCGTGGCAAGCGTCCCGTTGAGGGTGGCGGCAACATGGGTGCCGCCACCCTCAACCCTGTAACGGGTCTTGAGGCGACGCGCCTGGAAGGTCGTGCAGTTCGAGGTTGACGTGAGCTCGCGGTGCCGGCCCTGCGTCGGGACCCATGCCTCGCAGTCGAACTTGCGCGCGGCCGGGCCACCGAGGTCACCCGCAGCGGTGTCGATGACGCGGTAGGGCAGCTCCATGAGCTCGAGCATCTCGCGCTCCCAGGTGAGGAGACGCTGGTGCTCCTCGGCGGCGTCCTCGGGACGGCAGTAGACGAACATCTCGATCTTGTTGAACTGGTGGACACGGATGATGCCGCGGGTGTCCTTGCCGTAGCTGCCGGCTTCGCGGCGGTAGCAGGTCGACTGGCCCGCGTAGCGGACCGGGCCCTTGCTCAGGTCGATGATCTCGTCGGCGTGGTAGCCCGCGAGCGCGACCTCGCTCGTGCCGGTGAGGTAGAGGTCGTCGGCCTCGAGGCGGTAGACCTCGTCGGCGTGGTGGTCGATGAACCCGGCGCCGGCCATGACCTCGGCCTTGACGAGGGTGGGCGTGATCATCGGGACGAACCCGGCTTCGATGGCGCGATGCATGGCGAGGTTGAGCATCGCCATCTCGAGGCGGGCGCCGACGCCCTTGAGGAAGTAGAAGCGTGAGCCCGACACCTTGGCGCCGCGCTCCATGTCGAGCGCGCCCAGGCCCTCGGCGAGGGTGAGGTGGTCCTTGGGCTCGAAGCCCTCGGCCGCGAAGTCCCGCGGGGTTCCGACCTCCTCGAGCACGACGTAGTCGTCCTCGCCACCGACCGGCACGCCGTCCTCGATGACGTTGCCGATGGTCCGCGTGAGGCGGCCCAGCTCCTCGGCGGCCTCGTCGGCGGCGGCCTGGTTGGCCTTGACCTGCGCCGAGACCTCCTTGGTCCGGGCGAGCAGGGCCTGCTTCTCGTCGCCCTGCGCCTGGGCGACCTGCTTGCCCATCGCCTTCTGCTCGGCGCGCAGCTGCTCGTATGCCGTGAGGCTCGACCGCTGTTTCTCCTCGGCGGCGAGGACGGCGTCGACGACGCTCTCGTCCTCGCCCCTGGCGCGCTGGGAGGCGCGCACACGGTCGGGGTTCTCTCGGAGCAGCTTGAGGTCGATCACGCGGGTCAGCCTAGTGGGGCAGGGTCACGCGGCCCGCATCTCGTCTTCCTGCGGGAACCACTCGTCGGGCGGGTCGGGGATCCAACCTCCCCACGGGTCCACGGGCAACGGCCGATCGAGCAGGTGGACGTCGTCCAGCCAGTCGTCGGGCACGGGTGGCACCCAGCCCTCACCGAGGATGGGTGGTGCAGTCGAGTCGTAGGTGTGCCCCGTCGGGGTCGTGATCCGTATGCCGTGTGGTCCCGTTCGTGGCGAGCCTTCGCCGTCGAGGCCGGTGGACTCGACGCGCACGTGCCAGCCGAGATGCTCCTTGACCTGGTTGTGGCGTCGGCAGAGGCCGTCTCCGTTGGCGGCGGTCGTGGCGCCGCCGTCGGTTGCTCGCTGGGTGTGGTCGGCGTCGATGGCGGGCGCGTCGCACCACGGGATCCGGCAGGTGGGATCGCGGAGCTCGAGGAATCGTCGCAGCCCGCCGTGGAAGCGGCGCCGTGTGGAGTCGAGCGCGACGAGGTCGCGACCGGTCGGATCAGTGAACAGCCGTCGCAGCCATGCGAAGGCCGAGGAGTCGTCGGTGTCGGAGTCGAGGACGGCGGAGACTGCAGCGCGGGCCTCGGATCCGGGGATCGGACCCCAGCCGGGGATGGAGGCGCAGTCGTCGACCGGCGCCGTGCCACCGAACGCGGCCGGCAACAGCGTGCGGTCGGTCATGACGAGGTTGACCTCGACGGGCTGCGGCTGGCCCTGCGCGCGCCCGGAGAGCAGTTCGAGGGCACGGTCGGCCAGCCACGCGCCCTTGTCACGGGTGTCAGCGCGAGCCGCAGTCGCCGCCTTCTCCCACTCGTCGTCGGGCAGGTCGGGGTCGATGACGTGCCGGCGGCCTTCCTCGCGCACGAGCGCCACGTGGGCGCCAATGATCTCCTTCATCGGACCGAGGATCGAGAGCCATGCCATGCCGTCCGCGGCCGGGCGGACACTGACACGTCGGCCGGCGACCGCACGCCGGTGGCGCTCCGCGAGTGACTCGGAGTCGAGCGCAGCACCCGCCCGCCGCGCGGCGGCGGCCAGAGCCTTGTCGCCCAGCGACGCGAGATGCCGGGTGCGAGCCGCCGGTCGACCTCGCTGCGGTGCTCACGGCTCAGGCACGCGGTCTCGCGGTCCACGATCGCCGCCCAGCGCTCGCTGATCTCACCACGAGTCAGCGCAGCCATCGTCTTGGGCATCTCGTCCACCAGGGCCCGCGCGACACCGGCGTGCTGGTCCGCCAGCGTCGGCGAGCACCGCCGCGCCAACGCGAGGTCCGCGCGCACGCTGCGAGAGTCCTCACCGAGCGCCTCGCGATCCGTCACCGCCGAAGCGGTGATGCGCGCCTGCGCTGCCGAGGCCCCACCCTTGAGCGACTCGAGTGCCGACACCACCTCGATCCGCTCCGCCTCGGTCAGCCCCTCGGCGGTGACCTGTGCGAGCGCGGACACCACCGAACGGACGAAGCCCTCAGGCCCCTTCAGTGCTGGCGTCCCCTCCATGACCCAAAACCTAGGCGCAACCACTGACAACCGCCTTGGAGCCGTATCCCTCTTGGGACAGACCAAACAACGTGGGCGCTAGACCGACGTGAGAGTTCGAATCCAGCCGCGGTCGCGGAGGCTCTGCCATGCGGTCTCGATGTGGTCGCGACTGAACATCCGTCCCTTGCGCGAGCTCCACCGCTGTACGCCATCGACCACAGCGTCAAGATCGTCCGCCTGGGCCGGATTCTCACGCACAACCCAATGGACCGTGGCCAAGAGTTCGAGTCCGTAGGCCGATTCGAATCCCGCCGCAAGCTCGAGTACACGCTCGATGCGCTGATTCGTCTCGGGATGAGCCTGAAGAACTGGCTGGGCCTCTTCGAGCGCCCCGGGGAGGACCGTGAGTGGCTCGGCCTCTTGTACCGGGCTCGAGCCATCCCCGTAGCCGGTGACGTAATGCCCCTCAACGACCCGAAGCACGTGCCGAAGGTTGTCGGCATACGGGCCGTACAGGTGCTTGGTGAACTCGAGCCGGAGCGGCTCACCCGCTTCTTGTAGGAAGTACATGAGCTTCTGGGACTCGATGAGGGAGGGCATCGCCAAGGCATGGGTCTCGTAGCCGGCCATGAGTGAGATCAGGGCGGCTCGACCGGCGGTCATGTCGGGCTTCGCTTCAGCGTTGGGCATGTCGACGGCCGCGGGAGCGCCGTTGGGCGGGTAGATGATCACGTCGACATCGGTGAGCGGCGACAACTTGCGGACGATGAGCGGCTCCACGTCACGCCAGTCGAGGCCGCCATTGCCGCAACCGAGCGGTGGGACCGCGATGGAGCGGATGCCTTCGGCGTGGATGACATCGACCAATGCGTCAAGGCCCCGCTCGACGTCACTGAGCTGTGACCGCGACTTCCAGTGGCTCTTCGTCGGGAAGTTGATGATGAACCGCGGTCCAGTCATCTGCTCCGTTGGCCACACGTGCATGCGACCGATGGAGAGCTCGCGAGCTTTCGCTGCACGCTCGTAGGCCTTGAACATGTGCGGGTAGGCGCGCTTGAACTGCAGTGCAATGCCCTTGCCCATGATGCCGACGGTGTTAACCGTGTTGATCAGGGCGTCGACGTCGGCCTGGAGCAGGTTGCCCTCGGCGTACGAAATCATCCTGTCGCTTCCCATGAACTAGAAATACCAGTCGGGTCTGACACTAACCGGTGTGTCGTGCCCGGTGGCCGCGATCACCGCCCGTGCCTCCTCCGCCGTCGAGTTGTTCCTGGCGACCACCTCGTTGAACGCTCGCCATGGAACCACCTCGTGTACGAGGCACTCAGCCGCACGGCGATCCGGACGCTCGGGATCCTCGGCACACCAGCCCCATTGCATGGCCGACATCAGGGGCCAGTCGACGGAGTCGTTCAACCCATCCGCCCCCATGGCAAACGACGCGAGACTTTGGGCGGCGTTTCGGTCCGAGACGACCCACTGGCATCCGCAGTCATCCAGTGCCTCCACGGTGCTGACGAGGTAGATCACACGATCGAAACCCTCCTGATACGTGGCCACGTTTCCTCGGCTGAGCGTGTACATCATTGGGCTCCGCTCACTGAAGTAAAAGGGTGCGTAGTCCGCCACCACACCGCCTGGTCCTACGTCCACTCTGAGGCGGCGTCGACGTTCCTTGATCTCGTTGTGTCCGATCTCGATCTGCAAGCTGCCGGACCGCTGCGCCCCCGTATCGCTAAGCAGCCCTTCCGCAAGGATCGTGGGCAAGTGCTCCACGCGGGTGAAATGCATGATGGGCGTCGGGATGGGACGTGACATCAACCACCCACCCCCTCATGACGGGTATCTTGCGCGTACCGCGGCGCCATCGACTCCATCTGATCCATGACGAGCTTGATCGCGGCCGGCTGACCGTCCGGCGGATACCCGTGCTTCACGAGCAGCCGTTTGATCGAGGTCCTCAGCTTCGCCCGCACGTCCTCGCGCACTGTCCAGTCCGTGCGGATGTCGCGCCGCATGATCGCCACGAGTTCACGCGCAATTTCGGCGAGCACTCCCTCACCCATGACGTCGACCGCTGACTCGTTGGTCGCTACCGCGTCGAAGTACGCCAGCTGGTCCGAATCCAGCGGTGGCGAGAACGTCGCGCCCCGCCCCGCCTCAGCCACCACGTCGTGCGCGAGCGAGATGAGCTCGGCGATGATCTCGGCCGAGGTCAGCTGCTGGTTCGTGTACTTGCGCATGAGGTCGTTGATCCGGTCGGAGAACGCCTGCTGCCGAATGGTGTTTGATCCCGTCGCCTTGACCGACTCCTTGGCGATGAGGTCACGCAACGCCTCGATGGCCAGGTGCGGGTTCGTTGCCTCCTGGGTCTGCCGGAGGAACTCGGGGCTGAGGTCCATGAGGCTCGGCCGGGGCATCCCCGCGGCCTCGTAGATGTCGAGCACCTCACCGGTCTCAGTGCTCTCGGCGATGAGCGCTCCGAGCAGCCGCTGGATGTCCTCGGGGATCGGCTCGCCGCGCGACTCGCGGTCGGCCGCGTCGAGCTTGGCCATCCACACGCGCACCTCTTCGTAGAACCGCGCCACGGGCTGGAGCTCGTGCACGTCGATGGACGTTCCGCACAGCGCCCACGCGCGCGAGAGCTGGCTCGACAGTCGCCGGTATGCCGCACCGAGGGTCTCGCTGTCGTCGCCGTCCGCGCGCGGTTCGTTCCCCGGCGTGCTCGGTGACCGGAGGTGCTCGACGGCCTTCCTGACGACGAAGCCGTATGCCGTCCGGTCGCCTCGCGCGCTCCGGTCGGCGTACGCCTTGCGCCAGTCGTACCCTGCGAGCAGGTCGTCGAGCTTCGCGATGAGCTCCTTCGTGAGGACCACGGCCTCGGCGACGTTGCGCCCGAGCGGACGTCGCTCCTGGTCCTCCGGCGAGTACTCAGCAAGTGCCTTCTGAAGGTTCTCGGCGAGCGGTGCGTAGGCGACGAGGAGACCGTCCTCCTTGCCACGGAAGGTGCGGTTGACCCGGGCCAGGGTCTGCATGAGCAGGGCGCCCTTGAGCGGACGGTCGAGGTAGAGGGTGTGCCACGCCGGCGCGTCGAAGCCGGTGAGCATCATGTCCTTGACGATGACGATCTCGAGCTCGTCGTCGGGGTCCTTGAGGCGCTTCTTGATCGCCTTGTTCTGTGCATCACGGCGGACGTGCTTCGACACTGGTGGCGTGTCCGTGGGGTCACCGCTGTAGACGACCTTGATCCGGCCCTTGTCGATGGCGTCGTCGTGCCAGTCGGGGCGCAGGGTGATGATCGCGTCGTAGAGGTTGGCGCAGATCTCGCGCGTGCCGCACACGACAAGCGCCTTGCCCGGTCCGGAGATGAACTTCTCCATGGCGGAGCGCCGGGTCTCCCAGTGCTGCACGAGGTCGCGCGCAAGCTCGGCGAGCCGTTGGGGCGTGCCGTAGACCGCGTTGACGACGGCGACGCTGCGCTCGAGCTGCTCGCGCTCGACGTCGTCCAGGCCGGAAGTCAGCTCGTCGGCGGCTTGGTCGACCTCCTCCTCGGAGACGCCCTCGGCGAAGCGCATCTTGATGAGGCGCGGCTCGAAGTGCACCGGGACGGTGGCGCCGTCGTCGACCGCACGGCTGAGGTCGTAGATGTCGATGTAGTCACCGAAGACGGCCTGGGTGTTGCGGTCGTCGAAGGAGATCGGTGTGCCGGTGAAGGCGATGAGCGTCGCCTTGGGGAGCGCGTCCTTGAGGTGGCGCGCATAGCCGTCGAGGTCGTCGTAGTGGCTGCGGTGGGCCTCGTCGACGATGACGATGACGTTGCGGCGGTCGGAGAGCAGCGGGTGGTTGTCGCCCGCGTCCTTCTCGTCCTTGGACAGCCCGAACTTCTGCAGCGTCGTGAAATAGATGCCGCCCGTCGTACGGTCGGTCAGCTCCCGACGGAGCTCGGCGCGCGTCGTCACCTGCCTGGGCTTCTCCCCGAGGAGCTCGCTCCTGCTGAAGGAGTCGAAGAGCTGGCCGTCGAGCTCGGTGCGGTCGGTGACGACGACGATCGTCGGGTTGAGCAGCTTCGGGTGGTGCTGCACCGCGTGGGTGTAGAGCTCCATCTCCATCGACTTGCCCGAGCCCTGGGTGTGCCAGACGACACCGGCCTTGCCGTCGGACTCGACCGCGTCGACCGTTGAGGCGACAGCCTTGGTCACGGCGAAGTACTGGTGCGGCTTGGCGATCCGCTTCGACAGCCCCTCCGCGCCGGCGTCGAAGGCGACGAAATTGCGCAGGAGCTGGAGGAAGCGCTCGACGTTGAAGACGCCCTCGATGAGGAACTCGAGCTCGACACCCATGTGTTCGTCGTCGCTGGCCTCGCCGAACACCACCGGCTTGCCGTCGTCGTTGACGTTCCACGGCGAGAAGTGGTTGAGCGGCGTGAACGGCGTGCCGTATTTCGCCGTGACGCCGTCGCTCGCCACCGTGAGGACGGCGAAACGGAACACCATCGGCAGCTCGCGGATGTAGGTCTGGAGCTGGGCGTGGGCAGCAGCAGACGTGGCGCCCACGGTGCCGGCCTTCTTGAGCTCGATGATCGCGACGGGCAGGCCGTTGCAGTAGAGGACGATGTCGAAGCGGCGCTCGACGTCGCGGGAGCGGACGGTGACCTGGTTGACGGCCAGCCAGTCGTTCTCGCTCGGGTCGGTGCTGATCAGCCGGATCGTCGGGTTCTGCTCGGTGCCGTCGCTGTCGATCCACGACACCCCGCGGTAGCCCTCGACCATGAAGCCGTGGGCGCGGTGGTTCTCGGTCAGGGCATCGCCCGACGTCGGGCGAAGGATGTCGGCGGCGGCCTGCTTGAGGTACTCAATCGGGACGAGCGGGTTGAGGTCACGCAGCTTCCTGATGAACCGCGTCGGCATGACGAGCTCGTCCCACGACTCTCGCTCACCCGAGCCCGGGGCGACAGTCCGTCCGTCGACCGGCCGCCACTCCTGCTCCGCCAGGGCCTCGAGAGCGAACTCCTCCCACGCCGCCTCCGACATTCCTTCCATGGTGGCTCCCCCTGCAACAGCCGCCATCTCAGACGACCTCCTCGACGACGCGCTCCGCGTCCTTGACCCGGATCTTCCCGGACATCAGCTGCGGAAGCAGCGCGTCTCGCGTTTCCGCAAGCACTGCAGACTCTCGGTCCGCTTGAGCCGCTCGTGAAAGCAGGGGCCGCACTGCAGCACCAAACTTCGCAACCGTTTCCTTTGACGCGGTGATGATGGGCAAATTCGCTACGGCCTGCTTGTTCACATGCTGCTGAGCAGCCCCAGTTGCCGACTTGAGGAGTTCGGGTATGGCCTCACGGACAGCGAAGTGGATCCAGTCCGTGTCAGCGTCCGAGGGACCCCACACGCCGACGAGTGACTGGTTGCCGCATGCCTCAATCTCAAGACGTGCAACTTGCCCCAGGGTGGCCCCAGTGATGGCGAGAACAGTCGCTCCGATGGGCATCATCTTTGCCGCGCTTTTGGCCAACGCCTCTTCCGTGATCAGCTCAGAAGGGCTGATCACCCGCTGCTCGTTGGCCTTGCCGCTATTGAGCCAGGGAACAGTGCCGTCGCGCCAGTAAGCCTCGTTCGTCCGGCTCGGTGTCCCACCGAGCACCATGGTCGCTAGCGAGCCCAGCGGCGCAGCGGAAACGTCCGGATCCGTGCAAGCCCGAGCAAAGACTGGCCCTGCGAGCGCGTCCGCGGACTGGGCGAGTGCGGCGTTGGCGGCGATCTTGTCGTCGAGGGCCCCCAACACCTCCGCAATCCCCCGTTGCTGCTGCAGGTCAGGAAGCGATACGAGCAGGTCCCTCGCGTCTCCCTGACTTATGAATGGTTGAGCCGACCCCCGGATCGGCCAGATCGACGGATCGCGCGTAACCCAATAGAGAAACTCGATCGACACCGACGGGTCCTTCGGCAGGATCCGGATCGTGTTCTTGATTGTCGACCATTCCCCCGAAGCGAGCCACGTTCGCCCCGCCTGTGCCCCAATGGCGCTGAGGACGATCCCAGGTCCATTGAACTGTGCCCACGGAAGAAAGCCGTCAGGCCCTGAAGCGCTAAAGGCGGGATACCCGTCGAGGGCGTAAGCAGACTTCGTTGTTGCCGTGTCGCCCCATCCAACGTCTGCGACCTCGCCCAAGCGCACAACACGTCGCTCAGACATCGACCCTCCCGAGCTGGTAACGGACCTCGGACTCAAGCCGACTCGACTCGTCGAACTGGGCGAAGAGGTCCTTCGTGAGGCGCTCGATCTTGTCCTCGATGGGTTCCCCGTCGTCCTCGGCCTCGGCAGCGCCGACGTACCGCCCCGGCGTGAGTGCGTAGTCCGAAGCCTTGATGTCCGCGAGTGGGACGCTTCGACAGAAACCGGGCAGGTCGGTATACGAGAGGTTCTGTGCGACAGCGGAGCTCGTGCCGCGCCAGGCGTGGAAGGTGTTCGCGATCTTCGCGATGTCCTCGTCCGCCAGCGCCCGCTCCGCGCGGTCGACCATGAAGCCGAGTTCGCGGGCGTCGATGAAGAGCACCTCGCCGGTGCGGTCCACCGACCCGCTCTTGCCCTTCGACTTGTCCTTGGCGAAGAACCAGACGCACACCGGAATCCCGGTGCTGCGGAAGAGCTGGGTTGGCAGCGCCACCATGCACGACACGAGGTCGGCCTCGACGAGCTGCGCCCTGATGTCGCCCTCCCCACCGGAGTTCGACGACATCGAGCCGTTCGCCATGACGACGCCGGCCGAGCCCCCGGGCGCGAGCTTGCTGATGATGTGCTGAATCCAGGCGTAGTTCGCGTTGTTGACCGGCGGCACTCCGAAGCGCCAGCGCGGGTCGTCCTCCTTGCGCGCCCACGCCTTGATGTTGAACGGCGGGTTCGACATCACGTAGTCCATCTCGGCGTCCGCGTGGACGTCGTGCGCGAACGTGTCGTTCCACACCGTGCCGAGGTTCCCGTTGAGCCCGTGGATCGCCAGGTTCATGCGCGCGAGCCGCCAGGTCCGCTCGTTGAGCTCCTGGCCGTAGATCGAGATCGCGGTGAGGTCCTTGTGGTGGGACTCGAGGAACTTCTCGGCCTGGACGAACATGCCACCCGATCCGCACGCCGGGTCGTAGACGCGACCGCTGGTCGGCTCGAGCACCTCGACGAGCGTTCGCACGACACTCGGCGGCGTGAAGAACTCGCCGCCCCGCTTGCCCTCGGCGCGGGCGAACTTCTCGAGGAAGTACTCGTAGACCTCACCGAGCAGGTCGCGGGCCTTCGAGACGCCCTCACCGCCGAAGCGGGCGCTGTTGAAGAGGTCGATGAGCTCGCCGAGACGGCGCTGCTCGACGTTGTCGCGGTTGTAGATCCGCGGTACTGCACCCTTGAGGCTCGGGTTCGCCCCGACGAGCAGGTCCATCGCCTCGTCGACGAGCTGCCCGATGTTCTTGGCCGGCTGCCCGTCCTGCGCCGGCAGGCCCTTGGCGTGGTGCGCGAGGTACGCCCAGCGGGCGGGCGGTCCGACCCAGAAGACGTTGTGGGCGGTGTACTCGTCGATGTCGTCGAGCTGTCCCTCGACCTTGCCCTCGTCCCAGCCGTCGGCGAGGAGCTCGGCGCGGATCTCCTCACGACGGTGCTCGAAGGAGTCGGAGACGTACTTGAGGAAGACGAGGCCGAGGATGACGTCCTTGTACTGCGACGCGTCCATCGAGCCGCGCAGCTTGTCGGCCGCCTTCCACAGCGTGTCCTTGAGTTCCTTCATCGTCGACGGCGCAGCGGGCGCCACGACCTTCTTGGTCCTGGGGGGCATGTCTCAAAGTCCTTTCATGGAGATGGTCAACGTTCCTTGCGCCACGCCGTCGGTGACGGTCGCGACAAGCTGGTCGAGAGTGGTGAGCCGGGCGAGCAGGGCGTCACGTTCGCGGTCGAGTGCGGCAGTGGCGAGAGCAAGCGCTTCGCTGGCATCGGGAGGCAGGAGCCGCAGCGGCCACCGTTGCCACTCGGACACGCGCTGCGTGGCGGGGCCGTTGACGTCGGCGGCGAGGAGCGAGGGCAGCAGGCGACGACGGCCTGCTTCGGTGATCCTGAGGACTCGTGCCGGGGACTGGACGACCGAGCCGCCCTCCGCGTCGACGAGCGCG
Source organism: Knoellia locipacati (assembly GCF_044791685.1). Taxonomy (GTDB): domain Bacteria; phylum Actinomycetota; class Actinomycetes; order Actinomycetales; family Dermatophilaceae; genus Knoellia; species Knoellia locipacati_A. The sequence goes on along the minus strand of NZ_CP087730.1, from coordinate 1,883,186 downwards.
CCCACGCGGGGAGAGGTGCACATGACCACATCTCCCGGTTCCGTCAGCCGACCCGAGGGATAGCGGGTGGCGAGGGTCGTCAGAGCGATCCGGCGCCCACCGCGCGTGATGCGCCCGAGCACCTCGTCGCGACCGAGCACGGCGAGACCTTCCGGGCTGGACGACAGATCCGCTGCCTCGATCCGGTTTCCCGGCAGGACTCGAAGCAGTCCGTCAGCCACGGCGCGTGCCCCAGTGGTGGAAGCGTGCCGCGATGCCGTGCCCGCGGTCGGCGTGGCCTCGATGTGCAGACCGGCCAGCGACTCCGAGGCAAGGTCGTCGATAAGCCGGCGAACCACGGACGCCAGCTCCATGCCCGGCACCTCGTGGACGTCGATGCGAGGTCGAACGCTGGTGACGTCGACCAGCGACCTCCTCCCGACGACCAGCTGCGAGGTCGCCACCCGGCGACCGAAGCGGAACTGGTGCCCCACTACCTGTGCGGTGTCAGCCCCCACGAGGCCCAGTACGTCGCCATCCTTCGCTGAGCGCTCGTCAGGTCGCATCGCCGCGACGACGTCGGTGACGAGCCCCTCGAGCATCGCTTCATCCAGCACGTCGTGGCCGACATCGGCAACGACGGTCCAGCGGTCACGGACCGCGACCTGGGGGTGCGCTGGGCCGAAGGCCCACAGCGCGAGGGGCCTCCGCGGCGAGTGCACCACAAGACCCTTGGGCAGGCGAACCGCGGCGCGAAGGCGATCGCTGCGCAGCACGGCGTCCCGAGCCCGGTCGACCTCGGCAGTGCGCGGTCGATCGGTGAGCGCACTCGCCGGACCGATGACGACGACCCGTGAGGTGTCGTCGAGCTGGACCAGGAGATCGCCGACGACATCGAGCACGTCGAGGTCGGACAGGCCCGGGTCACCCGCCGGCGGGAGCTGGAGGACGTGGACGGCGACGTCGCTCGCACCGCCCTTGAGGCTGAAGTCCCCAACCTTGTCGGTCAGGACATCGATGCGGTGCACATCGTGGATGCGAAGTCGGCGCCGAGCCAGCCGAGCGGTCGGGGTGTCGAGCGCGAGGGTGGCGACGCTGGGAGCGAGCTCACCGGCATACAGGTTTTCGACTGCGAGCAACAGGTCAGCGGCACTGTCGGTGACGTCGACGAAGAGCGGGACGCCGTCGGTCGCATCGGCCGCAAGCGCTGCCGCGGTCCGGGCCACCAGCGCACGAGCCACGGGATCGAGGGCGGTCGCGGTCACGCCGGGGTGGACCGCGGCGGCATGCCGTCGCAGGATGCGCTCGACGGCGGCCTCCGCGGAGTAGGACGCGCTCGCGAGGTCGTCGGCATGGTTGGCGAGCCGCGACAGGTCAGGGCCTAGAGCAACGACCTCGCGAGCGAGAAAGGTGTCGTCGGGGTCGACCTCACGGACGAGGGCCAGGAGGTCTCGCTCGGATAGGTCAGCGAGGGGCTCGTCGTGTGCGGCGGCCAGACAGAGCAGAGCAGTCAGGCCCTGGACGGCCACGACCTCGTCGAGGTCGGTCAGCTGGGCGAGCTGGGAGTGCGCCGCGAGGTCGTCGGCCGCCTCGGGGTTGTTGCCGCGAGACGTGGCGGTCAGGTAGGCGACGACCTTGTCGGCGTCGAAGCGCTCCTCGCCTCCGACGCGGCCCACGGGTGGAGGGAAGACGTGGCCCGCCAGCGGTCGACGGCGCCACATGGAGACGACCGGACGCTGGACACCTGCGAGACGGGCGATGTCGCTGAGGGAGAGCTGATGGCGAGTTGCTGTCGTCATGCGGATCTCCTCTCGAGCGGGCTGGCCTTCCGCACAACCTACGACTCGATGGCCACGTGCACGCGCAACTTGGTGATAACCCCGCTTATCACCCGTTTGGATCGAGAGCCTAGCCAGAACCGAGGAGTGTCCTTCTCGACGGCAGCGACCACGCAGCCGCTGACGAGAAGGGAGCTCGCTCATGAGCACCACGAACCCCACGCCGCACTCGGCGTCCTTCGACCCGAGCCAGCCGGCCGTCGTCATCGAGCACCTTGCCCTGACAGACAGCGAGGTCGTCGCCGAGGCCCGCCGCTGGTCGACCGGTCGCCGTGGAGCGGCCATCGCGGCGCTCGAGATGGGCGATGCCGACCTCGGCTCGTTCGTCACCCAGGCCATGTCCGTGGGCGCCCGGGCCATCGCCGGCGCGGGCAGCGCGCAGGACACGTTCGAGCTGGAGCGGCTCGTCGCCGAGGTGGGCGACAAGACGGTCGCGTCGAGCGCAGAGGCTGCCGACGCCACCGCCAAGGCAGCGGCAGACGCCGCCGAGACGATGGGCAAGGCGGCCGAGGCTGCCCGTAAGGCCATCGCCGAGTCGGAGGCGTCCACCCGCAAGGGCTTCGCCGACACCGTGGCCGTCTCGACCAAGGCGCTGCGCGACGAGGTCGAGCGCCTCGTCGGCGGTGACAACCCGGAGCTGCTCGCGCGGCTCGGCCCGGTGCTGGATGCCGCCGGTCGCAAGATGGGGGAGCAGGCGTTCGAGCAGACGGACAAGCTCCTGGCGAAGGTGAGCCGGCAGTTCGACCCGGCCGACCCGACGTCACCGTTCGCCAAGCAGGCGACCGCGCTCGCCGAGCAGCAGAAGGCGCTCACCGCCTCGATGGACAAGAACCACCTCGCCCTCGTCGGCAAGGTCGAGGAGCTCGCCAAGGCCGTCGAGGTCGACAAGGCGGCACGGGCCGCGGTCGTCAGGACCGCGAGCGTGACCCCGCTCAAGGGCGGCACCTTCGAATCGGAGGTGGGCGCAGTCATCGACCACATCGCGGTCGGGCTCGGCGACGAGTACTCGGACACGGGCGGGATCGCCGGGACCATCGCGCGGTGCAAGAAGGGCGACGGGCTGCTCGTCGTCGGGGCGGGCCAGGCGCGTGTCGTCATCGAGATGCACGACTCGACCGACGGTCGCGTGTGGAACGACTACCTCGACGAGGCCGAGCGCAACCGTGAGGCGGTCGCGTCCATCGGCGTCGTGCGCAACACCGGTCAGAACAAGGGGCAGACGATCCGGGTCCTCGGGCCGCGACGCGTCGTCCTGGCGTTCGACCCCGCCTCTGACGACTCGAACCTGCTCCGCACCGTCGTGCAGCTCGTCCGCACCTCCGCGATCGCGGCGTCGTCCCGTCGTGACGTCGAGGGGCTCGAGACCGCGGAGGAGAGCATCCAGGCAGCCATCGCGCTCCTCGAGGGGATCAACACGATCCGCAAGGCGTCGGGGTCGGTTCGCAAGAACGCCGATCTCATCGACAAGCAGTGCAACAGCATCCAGACCGGCATCACCCGTCACTTGGGCGAGGCCCTCGACGCCCTCGCCGGGGTGGCCATGGAGGCCGTCGAGGGCGACGCCTCGGCACCCGACGGGTCGGCGCAGGGCGCCGCCTGACCAGGTGGGTCGGCCGCTACAGAAGGAGGGGAGCGGCCGACTCACCCCCATCACGTTCCGGAGCGCCGGGGCACCACCTCACTCATAGGGAGAACCCAATGACCGAAGAACTGACCACACCACCAACGCCTCACGCACCTGCCACGCCGCCTCACCGACGCGATCGAGCGCTGCTCGTGCGCCGGCTCGGAGCACTGGTGCTTGCGATCGCAGCTGCCGTCGTCATGGTGGCCCTAGCGCCGCACGACAGCGTCACCGCCGCCGACGTCTCCAGCGTCATGTTCGATGACACCCTCAACCAGGGCAGGACGGAGGGCGCGCCACAGCAGTCCGTCGTCAACGGCTGGACAGCCCGAGACCTGCTCGAGCTGACCGCGACCCAAGGTGTCGAGGCCCGCGACCACCGCCCGGCTGCCTTGCTGACCCTTCTCGTCCTGGGCCTGTGCCTTGGCCTCGCGACGTCGGCACCCATGCATCGGTCTTACCAGACAGCGCCGTGACGCCATGAGCCAGCTCGCGAGGCGCCACGTCAGCGTCCTCTTCCTATGCCGACACGGGCACGAGCACCGGCTCTGCCTTCCTTCGGCTCACCCCGGCCTGCCTCCTCAGGTGCAGTGCACCGCGCCGACCGGGACAGCGGACGGAGGCAACGGATGCCCACTGCCACCCGATCTCGACGACCGAATCCGTCAGGCGCTGCGCGACTCCATGCAGGAGTGGCTTCGTCTCCACCACGTCGTCATCCGCGACATCTGACACCCCAACCGCACACAAGGAGAGCGCATGAACCACCACCTCAGGACTGCAGCCGCACTCGCCGTCGTCGCATTGATCTCGGCCGGATGCGCCGAGAAGAACCAAGTTGCCGAGCCCGGAGCTGCGTCGCCGACGGTCAGCGAGAGCCGCAACTGGCCCCCGCCGGATGAGGCGACGCCCACCGACGACCCGGTCGTCGAGACCCCAACGCCGACCCCCACTCTCGGCCAGGCGCAGTTCGGCGAGACCGGATCCTTCACTCAGGACGACACCAACTCGTTCACGGTGAACGTGGCCGCACCGGGCAAGGCCAAGTGTCAGTACTCGTCCCTGGGCTGCGAGAAGCCCAAGACGGGAGATCGGGTCGTGACCACCAAGGTCGTCATCAAGAACACCTCTTCGGCGCCCATCGAGGTCAGCTCGAGCCAGTTCGTGGTGGAGTTCGCCGACGGCACCCGGCTGGAGCCGAATGACGGTGCGGCGAGTGACTACACCCCCGACAACGCCATGGAGTACTCGCAGACGATGCGCCCCGGCTCGACCTACTCGTCGACGCTCACCTTCGAAGCACCCAAGGGTCCGTTCGCCATCATCATGCTCACCGACAGCTTCGGCGGCGACGACCTCTTCATGTGGAAGTAACAGATACCACGTCTGAGTCCTGAAGGACGCGGCGTTCATACCGCGCTCAGTCGGAAGGTGAGCCACGATAACCAGTCGCCTTGGGACGTTGGCTGCCCGGCCTCTTCACCTGCCCACGCGTTCACCCACGCGTGTCCCGGCGGTTGCGCTTCTCGGCCTCGATCTCGTCCATCGTCCTGATCTTGGTGGCGATTCCTCGATTACGGCCGTCCACCTTCCGGGCGCGCGGGGGGATCGACAAAGACATGAGCCTGAACAGCGGAGCCGCGTGTTCGTCACACAGGTCAGCGCTGTAGGACCTGCCTTCGACCGTGAGGTGATAGCTGCGCGCACTCTTGGAACGGTCCTGGTCCACATCGCAGACTGTCAGGCTGATCTTCGCCACCTTGTTTCCTCCGTGAGTTCGACGAGATCGTATGCGAGCGGTGAACCGCCTCCTTGACCGGCCGTCTAAAGTCGGCGCGCGTCACTAACATTCCCCATTCGACCTGACAGGAATTGCATCCATGGCGGCCACGAAGATTCAGGACGAGGCTGAAGTTGTTCGGTGGATACAGGAAGGCAAGACCTATCAGTGGATGACAGACGAGTATCGACGCAAGTACAACATCGACACGGTTCCGTCGCTCTGGAGCAACTTTCGGCGGCGCAAGGGCCTCACTCGACGAATCGCCCGTAACGACGACCTGATCCCGTGGGCCGTGCGACCGGAGCACCGATGGGCCTACCCCCTCGCGATGCTCCGCGTAGAGGCCCGCATTCGTGCGGGCCTCACCCTCCGCTCGGTCGACGAGCAGCGGCTTGCCATGTGGCATATCAACCTGGCGGAGGCTGACGCCGTCGTCCACTACGACCCAGACACGGTGGACGGTTGGCACTACGTGCCCCGTCGCGATGGCATCGATGTAGATCTCATCCGTGTGCCAGAGAGGAAGACCAGCACCCGACTCAACGGCGACGGTCGAAACTAGGCAGCGAAGCCAGGGGATCTGGCGAGTTGGAAGGCGCCGTGCCTCCGCAATCTGGAGTCCGGTCGAACGCGGGCTCTCGCCCTCGTTCTGCTGGACACAGGGCGAGCCTGCGCAGGTGCCGCTAGGAGCGGGCTGCAGCTCGAGCCTTCGACTGCTCCCCGCGCTCCTGCCACGCCATCGCCCACGGCGCCGTGAACCCGTGCAGGTAGACGGACACCACGACGGTGAACGCGATCACCGACCACAGCCACCGGGCCTCGGGGAAGTCCGCGTGCGTCACGGCATACCCGATGTAGAAGATCGAGCCGACGCCGCGCACGCCGAAGAAGGCGGCCACGAGTCGCTCGCGGGCGTCGAAGCCGGCGAGCCCGCGGGAGCGTCGGTGGCCGACGAATGAGGCGAGCCCGGCGAGGGGACGGATGACGAGGAGCAGGGCCAGTGCGAGGACGACGCCCTGCCAGTCGAGGTGCGCGAGGAGTCCGTTGGTGAGGGCCATACCGAGCAGGAGGAGGACGATGAGCGTGAGCAGGCGCTCGAGCCGCTCGATGACCTCGTGCATGTCGTGGTGGTAGGAGCTCTTGCGCTCGAAGCTGCGGATGGCCATGGCGCACGTGAAGACGGCGAGGAACCCGTAGCCGCCGCACACCTCGGCCACCCCGTAGCCCGCGAGCAGCGCAGCGATCGCCACGAGCGGCTCCCCGGTTGCGGCGAAGCGGATCTCCTCCGCGCGGGACGTGAAGGCCAGCCGCGCGACGCCCCAGCCGAGGGCCACGCCGACGGCGACCCCGATGACGGTCTTGCCGAGCAGCTCCCACGCGACCCACCCGGCGCCCCACTCGGACACGGCGCCGACGCCCGCCAGCATGATCGCGGCGTGGACGAAGGGGAAGGCGAGCCCGTCGTTGAGCCCCGCCTCGCTCGTGAGGGCGAACCGGACCTCGTCCTCCTCGTCGACCTCGTTCGCCTCGGCATCCGGCTCGGCCGTGTTCTCGTTGGGCCCGCCGACCTGCACGTCCGAGGCGAGCACGGGGTCGGTGGGCGCCAGCGCGGCGCCCAGGAGCAGGGCCGCGGGCGCGGCCACCCCGAAGGCCCCCCAGGCCAGCGCCGCGACGGCACCGATGCAGAGCGGCATCGCGATCCCGAGCAGCCTCCACGCCGGCGACCACGACCGCCAGGAGCCCCGGTCACGGAAGCTCAGCGGGCGATCGATGGCCAGCCCGACGCCCATGAGGGAGACGAGCACCGTGAACTCGGCGATGTGCGTGACCGCATCACCGTGCGCGACCGGGTCGAGGTCGAGGTCGCGGAAGCCGGGGAGCAGGCCCAGTAGCAGGCCCAGCGACACGAGGACCATCGGCGCGTTGACCCGCCACCGGTCGAGCAGCGGGGGCAGGGTGACAGCGAGGAAGAGGGCCAGTCCCAGGGCGAGGTAGATCCAGGCCGGTTTCACTCCCTGACGTCCCAGAGGTGGTGGGCGAGGTCGTGCAGGGCGTAGCGGCCGAGCGACAGCACGGTGAACTCCGAGCCGTTGGACCGCACGCCCCGCCGGTCCCACTGCGGACCGGACAGGCCGGCATACACCTCGCTCAGGCGGGCGGCAGCGACCGGGATCTCGGTCGCGACCACGGAGGGCGACTGCTCGGCATACCGGCTCTCGACCGCGGTGACGTCCTGGTCCCAGTTGGCGAAGCGCGCGCCGTCCTCGTCGAGCATGAGCCGGACGCGCGCTGCGAAGAGGTCGCACACGTCGCGGACGTGGCAGGCGTACTCGAGCGGGGACCAGGTCGTCGGGTCCGGTCGCGTCGCCGCGTCCGGTCGGGCGAGCACCTGGCTCCACGGCTGCGTGTATGCCGTGACGAGACCCGCGACCTCGTCCGCGCCGACGCTCGGGGCGTCGAAGCCGCAGTCCGGGCACGCTCGCTCGAGCGTCCAGGTCCAGTCCTTGTCGTCAGGGACGATCTCGCTCATGACCACAGGGTAGGCGGGCTGCGCACCGGGCGTGGGGGCCTTCGACGTTGGGGTACGGTCCCTGTCGTGACCGACACCCTTCCCGTGATCGCAGCGATCCTCGGACTCCTGCTGGTCATCGGCATCTCTGTCGCGGTGGCGACCGGGTGGGGCCGCTCGCGCGGACGGCACGCCTCGCCGAAGCGCCCGGCGCGCTCGTCGTTCCGCCAGGGCCAGGAGGACGCTCCGGAGCCGCCCAAGAAGCGGGTCGCCGTCATCCTCAACCCGACGAAGTTCGTCGACGTCCCGGCTGCCCACGCCCTCGTGCGGGAGTCGGTCCTCGCCCACCCGGAGTGGGACGAGCCGATCATCAGCGAGACGACGCTCGAGGACCCCGGCTTCGGGCAGGCCCGGGCCGCGCTGGCCGACGGGGTCGACCTCGTCTGCGCCATCGGTGGCGACGGCACCGCCCGCGCCGTCGCGCACGTCCTCACCGGTACCTCGACCCCGATGGGCCTCATCGCAGCGGGCACCGGCAACCTCATGGGTCGCAACCTCGGACTCCCGCTCGACGTCCCCACGGGCATCGAGGTCGCGCTCACCGGCCGCAACCGGCACATCGACGTCGGCTGGCTGACGATGGACCCCGACCCCGAGCAGGCCTCGACCGCCGAGCTCGACCCCGACCGCGACGGCCCCACCGAGCCCGACGTCGGCGCGGACGACACCCACGGCTCCGACCCGGCGCCGAACCAGCACGCCTTCCTCGTCATGGCCGGCCTCGGCCTCGACGCGAGCATCATGCACTCGACGACCGAGGAGGCCAAGGCCCGGATGGGCTGGGGCGCCTACGTCGCCACGGGTGCCAGGAACCTCCTCGGCGCCCGGTTCGCCACCCGCCTGCGGATCGACGGCGGGGACCCGATCGCGCACACCGCCCGCACCATCGTCGTCGGCAACTGTGGGCGCCTCACCGGCGGCATCACCCTCATGCCCGACGCCGAGGTCGACGACGGCATCCTCGACGTCGTCGCGATCACCCCCAAGGGGATCGTCGGCTGGGCCGGTGTGGCCGTCCACGTGCTCGCCAAGCGCGGGCAGAACCACCCCAAGCTCGACCGCTACCGCTGCCAGTCGATCCTCGTCTCCCTCGACGCACCGCAGTTGGTGGAGATCGACGGCGACGTCATCGGCGAGGCCCGCCGGGTGCGCTTCGAGGTCCGGCCGAAGTCGCTCATCGTGCGCACGAGTGGTGTGGTGGCGGCCGACCAGCTCGGCCGCTACGTCTGACCGACGGGCGACGACGTCAGGCGCGCGGGTTCTCAAGCGCTCAGGCGCTCAGGCGCTCTCCGGGTCGAACCGCTCGAGCAGGCCGGCCATGTCCTCCTCGGCCTGCCGGGTGCTCGGGGTATAGCCCAGGACCACGGGCAGGAAGCGCTCGGACGCGAGGGCGCGCAGGGTGAGGTCGCTGCGAGCGAGCGCTGTCGCCGTGCGCGGGGTGCGTCGGAGCAGGGCGATCTCGCCGAACCCCTCCCCGGACCCGAGCGTGGTGACGAGCTGCCCGTCACCCACGACGTCGACCTCCCCGGACCCGACGACGAAGTAGTCGTCGCCCTCGTCACCCTGCCGGAACACGGCGGCGCCACTCTCCACGGTCACGGTCCGGAGACCTCGCGCCAGCCGTTCGACCGCCGGGAGCGGCAGCGGCGCGAGCATCGGCACGCCCTGGAGCAGAGCGACGTCGTCGTCGAGCATGTGGACCGACCGGTCGAGCCCACGCAGCGACCGCCACGACGCGATGGCCAGCACCGGACAGAGCAGACCCGTCACGACGAGCGCGGTGCGCACGTCGAACCACCCGATGAGCAGTGACGCCGACATGGCCCCGAGCCCGATGAAGACGGTCACGACGCTCTCGAGCACCCCGAACACCCGGCCCAGCACCTCGTCGGCAGCCATCCGGCCGATGAGGGTGAAGCCGGCGACGTCGATGAGCGCGTTGCCCACCCCGATGAACGCGACGAGCACCAGCGCCGCGGCCTCCTGCGGGAAGGCCCCCACCAGCGCCAGCGGCAGGCCCCAGAGGGCGACCCCGAGGGCGAACCAGGCGCCGAGCCGACCCGTCCCCACGAGGAAGGACGCGGCCAGCGACCCGAGGACGGCCCCCACCCCGACGGCGGTCATGAGCGCACCCACCCCCGGCTCCCCCGTGCCGAGCAGCTCGATCGCCACGACGACGGACAGGACGGTGAGCGCGCCACGGGTCAGCGCCTGCGCCGCCGCCAGGCCGAGCACCAACGAGAGTCCACGGTGACGGGCCACGGCACGAACCCCGTCGAGGGCCTCGGCGACGAGGTTCGGGCGGGTCGCGGCGGGTCGCGGTGGTGCGTCGTAGCGCAGCCCGACCATGAGCGCCGCCGACCAGAACGACGCCAGTGCGGCCACCGCGAAGACCAGGTCGACCCCGGCGAATCCGAGCAGTACCGTCGCCACGAGCGGTCCGACCAGCGTCGCCACCGAGTCGAGCAGGCCACGGACGACGTTGGCGCTCGCGAGCTCGTGTCCGGTGCGGCAGAGCGAGGGCAGCAGCGCCGAGTGCGCCGGCCGGTAGAGCGTGGCGGCGATCGTCGACAGGACGGCAGCGGCGTAGACGAGCACCACCGACGCGTCCAGCGTGACGACGACCGCGGCGGCGGCCGTGGCCAGCCCACGCAACGTCGACACGACGACGAGCACGCGTTCGCGACGACCGCGGTCCACCAGCGGCGACAGCATCGGGGCGAGCACCGCCGAGGGGACCATGCGCAGCAGGCCCACGAGCCCGACTGCCGCCGCCCCGCCGTCGCGGTAGGCGACGATGCCGAGGGCCACCGTGAAGGCCCACTCGGCCGTCCAGGCACCGAGGAAGCTCAGCTGTGCGCGGCGCAGGTTCTGGTTCCGGGCGTTGCTCGTGAAGGCGGCCGCGGCATGGCGGAGCCGGCTGCTGCCGTCAGGCGTCATGCGCCCGACCCTAGGTTCGGCGGTGACCCGACGACCAGACCCACAGGGAGTGGTCAGTGGCGAGCTCTGGCGCCGGCCGACCGGGCACGCGTCAGTGCCGGGCGCCGCCCTCGATCGGCGACTGCGGCCCCGGGTCCGGGTTCTTGTCGCGCCACTTGCGCTCGAACGGCAGCCGCCACGTGTGCGGTGCGACGAGCTGGTGGATCTGGTTCGGGCCGTACGTGCCGATGGCATAGGGCCGCACGACCGGAGGGTTGTCGAGCAGCGGCTGGCTGACCTCCCAGAGCCGCTCAATGCCCTCGGCCGACGTGAAGAGGGTGTGGTCGCCGCGCACGGCGTCGTAGATGAGCCGCTCGTAGGCCTCGAGCACGGCACCCGCCCAGTGCGTCTCCTGCATGGCGAACTGCATCGAGAGCTTGTCGAGCTTCATGCCCGGCCCCGGACGCTTGCCATAGAAGGACAGCGACATCCGGGCCTTGTCGGCGAGGTCGAAGGTGAGGTGGTCCGGGCCGTGGTCGCCGACGCCGGAGCCGGGCGGGAACATCGACTGCGGGGGCTCGCGGAAGGCGATCGAGATGATCCGCGCGCCCTCGGCCATCCGCTTGCCGGTGCGCAGGTAGAACGGGACACCGGCCCAGCGCCAGTTGTCGATGTAGCAGGTGAGCGCGATGAAGGTCTCGGTGTCCGAGTCGTGCGCGACGCCGGGCTCGTCGAGGTAGCCGATGTACTGGCCGCGCACCACGTCGTTCGGCCTGATCGGCAGCATCGACCGGAAGACCTTGTTCTTCTCGCGGCTGATGGCGTCGGGCTCGAGCGAGGTCGGCGGCTCCATCGCCGTGAACGCGAGGATCTGGAAGAGGTGGGTGACGACCATGTCGCGGTAGGCGCCGGTGGCCTCGTAGAAGTCGCCTCGGGTGGCCAGCCCCAGCGTCTCCGGCACGTCGATCTGCACGTGGGCGATGGAGTTGCGGTGCCAGATCGGCTCGAAGAGCCCGTTCGCGAAGCGGAACGCGAGGATGTTCTGGGCCGGCTCCTTGCCCAGGAAGTGGTCGATCCGGAAGACCTGCTCCTCCGCGAACACCTCGTGCACCTGCCGGTTGAGCTCGACGGCGGAGGCGTAGTCGGTGCCGAACGGCTTCTCCATGACGACCCGGCTGCGGTCGACCAGACCGGCCTCGGCGATGGTCCGGATCGCCGACAGCGCGGCCTTGGGTGGCACCGAGAGGTAGTGCAGCCGCAGCTCGGTCTCGCCGGGCAGCTGCGACTCGGCGGCCCGCACCGCCTCCCCGAGCGCCTGAGGACCCGCGGACAGCGGCACGTAGTCGAGACGCACCGCGAACTGTTGCCACTCGGCCTCGTCGAGCTCTCGCGTCGAGAACTCCTTGATCGCCTCGTGGGCGAGGTCGCGGAAGGCGTCGACGGTGATCTCGTCGAGCGAGGTCCCGACGACGCGCAGGTCGTCGAGGAGCTTGGACTGGAACAGGTGGAGCAGACCGGGGATGAGCTTGCGCTTGGCCAGGTCCCCCGTCGCACCGAAGAGGATGACGGTCGTCGGTGCAGTCGTCGGCTCGCTCATGGGTCCACTCTGGCACCGAGACGCTCGCGGATCGCGGCATACACCGACTGGTCGTGGACGAGCGCGAGGTGGCTGACCCCCGGGAGCACGACGACGTCCTCCGCCGGGAAGCGGCGCCGCTCGGGTGAGTGCCGTCCCGAGCCGCGCGCGCTCGACGCGGTGACGATGCCGTCGCCGAAGAGCTGGGCCACCCGGCCGTCGATCCGCTTGCCGAGCAGGCCGACCACTGCGAGATGCCGTATGCCGGGGTGCAGCGGGACGTCGACGCGTCGCCTCCGGTGGTCGCCGGGTTCGAACCCGTCCCACTCCTCGTCGAGGATGTTGCCGTGGCGCAGGTCCTGGATGCCGACGCTGCGGACCCGGAGGAGCCGGGCGACCGGCCGCGCGTGGCGCAGGGTGTCGGCAGCACGGGCGACGTGGTTGACGCCTCGCTCGAGGGGCGCGCCCAGGTGGGGTGAGCCGAGCGTGACCGTGTCGCTCACGAGCGGGATCCAGTCGGCCTCGACGTCGGCCTGCGCGAGCGCGCTGTGGATGACGAGACCGCCCATGGAGTGGCCGATCAGGGCGATCCGTCGCACCGGCACTGGCCAGTGCGCGGAGAGGGCGGTGAGGACCCGGTCGAGGTCGTGGCCGTTGGCCGAGATGCGCAGCCCGGTGTTGTAGCGGACCGTCACCGGGGTGAAGCCGAGGTCGTCGCGCAGGCGTGGGCCGTAGCCGCCGGCCACCCACGCCGTCTCCGTCAGCAGCATGCCGTGGACGAGGACGACGATGTCGCCGGTCGCGTCGGGGTAGGCGTCGGCCAGCCCGGCGCCGGTGAGCGGCACCGACCGGCCGCGGCGCCGCACGCCCATCGTGTGCGACAGCGGCGAGCCCGACCCGTGCAGCCGGTCACCGACGAAGGCGTTGACGAATGCCCTGGCACCGTTGGGCGCCGGGTGGTGGACGAGGTCGTCGGCGACACCTGCGACCCGGCGCACGCCGCGGGTGAGCGCCTGCTCGACCCGGGTCGGCTCGTGCTCGTCCCCGCCGGGCTCCTCAGCGCCGGGCTCCTCGTCGCCGGGCTCCTCAGCGCCGGGTTCCGGAGTGTCACTCATGTCCAAAGACTCGCACGCGTCGGGCTTCAGCGTTCGAGCAGTCCGCGCAGGTCCTCGGCCGTGAGGGCGCTCGACAGGAGGTTGCCGTCGTCGACGACCCGGGCGAAGAGGTCGCGCTTCTTGCCCTGGAGGGCGACGACCTTCTCCTCGATGGTGTCGCTCGAGACGAGCCGGTAGACGTTGACCGACTTCGTCTGGCCGATGCGGTGGGCCCGGTCGATCGCCTGGTTCTCGGCGGCCGGGTTCCACCAGGGGTCGAGCACGAAGACGTAGTCGGCCTCGGTGAGGGTGAGGCCGAACCCGCCGGCCTTGAGCGAGATGAGGAAGACCGGCGCGTCACCCTCACGGAAGTCGCGCACGACCTCGGCCCGGTCGCGAGTCGACCCGTCGAGGTAGGCGTGGGCGATGCCCTCCTCCTCGAGCCGGGCGCGCACGAGGGCGAGGAAGCCGGTGAACTGGCTGAAGACGAGCGCCCGGTGCCCCTCGGCGGCGAGCTCGGCGACCTGCTCGATGAGCGCCTCGACCTTGGCGCTGGGAGCGGCCCCGCCGTAGGCCTCGGCATCGACGAGCGTCGGATCGAGGGCCATCTGGCGCAGCACGGTGAGGGCGCGAAGGATGGCGATGCGGTTGCCGTCGAGGTCGTCGATGAGGCCGAGCAGCCGCTGGCGCTCGCGAGCCAGGTGCCGGTCGTAGATCGCCCGGTGCTTGGGGTGCAGCGCGACGTGGAGGACCTGCTCCTGCTTGGGCGGCAGATCGGCGGCGACGGCCTCCTTGGTGCGGCGCAGCAGGAGCGGACGGATCCGCCGGCGCAGGGTGGTGAGCACCTCGGGCGACGTCCCCGCCTCGATCGGCTTGGCCCACTGGTCGCGGAACACCTGCGGGCGCGGGTGCAGCCCCGGCGCGACGATCGAGAGCAGCGACCAGAGGTCCATGAGCGAGTTCTCGAGCGGCGTCCCGGTCAGGGCGAAGGTGACGCGCGCCGGGAGCCGGCGCATCGCGGCATACGTCTTCGCCTGGTGGTTCTTGACGAACTGCGCCTCGTCGAGCACGGCCGCCGACCACCTCACGGACCGGAACGCCTCGGCGTCGATCCGCCCCACGGCATACGTCGTCACGACGAGGTCGGCGCCCGCGATCGCCTCGGCCATGGGCACCCTGGCCTTGGCGCGGGTGCGGTCGAGGACGGCGATGGTGAGGTCGGGGGCGAACTTCGCGACCTCGTCGACCCACGTGCCGAGCACCGACGTGGGCGCGACGATGAGCATCGGGTCGGCGAGCTCGCCCCGCTCCTTGGCCCGCAGCGCAGTGGCGATGACCTGCACGGTCTTGCCGAGCCCCATGTCGTCGGCGAGGACCCCACCCAGCCCGAGGTCCCAGAGGAGCGAGAGCCACCGGAAGCCCTCCTCCTGGTAGGGGCGCAGCGTCGCCTTGAGCGTGGTCGGGACCTCGGCCGGCGGCGGCGTGTGCTCGGTGTCGATGCCGAGCAGCGCGTCGACCGACTGCCGCCAGCGGGTCGACTGCTCCTCGACGACGCCGATCTCGACGAGCTCGTCCCACAACCCGGCATGCAGGACGGAGAGGCGCAACGGGTCGGAGGCCTTGTCCTGCAGCGCCCGTGCCTCCTCGACGAGCGAGCGCAGGCGGTGCAGCTCGGGGTGGTCGAGGCTGAACCACGCACCGTCGGGCAGGAGCATCCGCTCCTCGTCGCGGGCGAGCGCGGTGACGAGATCGGCCAGCGGCACCTCGTGGCTGCCGACGGTCACGGTGATCCTCAGGTCGAACCAGTCGTTGCCCTCGCTCGACTGCGTCGTTCCGACCGCGATCCGCGGAGCCTCCGTCACCTCGGCGTATGCCGCCCGCTCCCCGATGACGTCGACCTCCACCTCGTCGTGGGCCTCGAGACGGGGCAGCAGCTCGGCGAGGGCGACGGTGTCGAAGTCGCTCAGCGTGACCTCGTCGCGCAACCGCCAGCCGAGGCGGGTGAGGTCCCAGAGGGCGGGGAGGTCCTGGCGGGCGGGTGCGAGATCGAGCAGCTCGGCCTCGCGGGCGGGGTCACGGAACGCCTCGGGGTCGCGGAAGGTCACGTGCTCGCGCGTGATCGGCACGCGGACCGGCGCCTCGATGGGTCCGTAGTGGAACGACCACGCGAGCCTGGCGCGGTGGTGGGCACCGAAGCGGACCGACAGGTGGAGCCGCGCCGGGGCCACCTCGGGCAGGGCCAGCCCGTCGTGGGTGCGCACCGTGGCGCGACGACGAAGGACGGGGAGCTTCTCGATGGCGAAGGTCGACCAGTCCTCACGCGGGATGCTGAACGGCCCGCGCTCGACGACGCGCGCCGCCGCGAGGTCGACGTCGGCTCCGAACCCGCCGAGCCGCAGGTCGCGCCCCTCCTGCCGGAACCAGCCGGTGGGCGGGTCGCCGACGACCACCACCTCTCCCTCTCCGTCGGGGAGGTCGAGGCTGGGGACCGCACGCACCCCACCGTCGTCCTCCGGCGACAGGTCGAGCACGAAGTGCCCCTCGTCGTCGACGAGGTGGACCTCGCCGCCGGCGGTGGCGTGCGGGACGAGGACGACCCCGGCGTCACGCGCCCGGACGAGCAGGTCGACCCACCCGCGTCCCAGCTGGCTGAGCGGGATGGAGGCCGGCATCCGCCCGTAGGACGCCATCCGCGTGCCGCGGCGGTGGGCGTCGGCGATCGCCGTGAGCGCGTCGAGCGGCGGACCGTCGAGCCGGAACGCGTAGGAGGAGTAGTAGCCGCCGGCCACGGCCTCCCACGAGATACCGGTCTTGATCCAGCGACCGGGCACGGCACCCGGCACCACCGGTCGCAGCTGGATCCGCACGGTGTCGGAGTCCGGCTGCCACGGGTTGGGCCGACCTCGCGGGGTCTCGACGTCGAGGAGCAGACCGACCGTCCCGGACTCGGGCTCGGGCTCGACGACGTCGAGGAGCTCGTCGAGGGCGTCGCGCCAGGACGTGCCGCGCGAGGGTTCGCCCGAGCCGACGTCGGAGCGCCACGGCCGCTGGGTGCGCAGGGCGATGACGAGGGCCGCCGCGTGCTTGCATGCCACGCCCACGGGGCAGGTGCAGTCGCTGTCGAGGAACGGCCCGTGGGTGTCGTGCGCGAGCGAGACCTCGGTGCGGTAGATCGCCGGTCCGCTGCCGATGACCCTCGCGGCCGCCCGGGTCCCCCCGTCGGCGACGACGATGCTCGTCACGCGCCCGGCGCGGGCGTAGTCACCGGCCCGGACCAGGGTCCCCGCGTCGAAGGCGCCGGAGAGCTCGCGGTCCGAGACCTCGGCCAGGGTGTCTGCCTCTCGCTCCACAGCCGGGCCCACCTCCTTCGTCCGCGCAGCCGACGTCCACCGTATGCCGTCCTGCCGACACCCCGGAACCGTCATCCACAGGCTGCCCGTGCGTCCGCCACTGTGGTGCCCCCACCGTCACCCCGGTGGACATTGCGTATGCCGCCCGCTCACCTGCCCTTGCGTCCGCAGGCGTCACTCGTCGCCGGGGATGCGCCCGTCGGGGTAGGTCGTGCGCAGCTCGTCCTTGGTGGGCACCCGTGCCTCGCGGGCCTCGGGCGGGAGCAGGTCGCTGATCGCGGCCATGATCCGCTTCGTGTCGGCGGCCGGCGAGCGGTAGTTCAGCTCCACCGGAGGACCCACCCGGATCCGCACGGTCGGAGGGTTCGACAGGTTGAGCAGGTTCGGCAGCTTCGACGAACGCGGCCACACCTTCTCGGTCCCCCACATGCCGACCGGCACCACCGGCGCCCGGCTGGCCGCCGCGAGCCGGGCAGCCCCGGTCTTGCCCTTGAGCACCGGGTCGAAGAACTTCTCGCCGCGCGGGATCGTCCCCTCGGGCAGCAGCCCGACCATCTCGCCGCCCTCGAGCGCGAGCGCTGCCATGTCGTAGGAGAGGGCGCCGCCCTCGGCCCGGTCGACCCGGATCCCTCCGGCCGCCGAGATGAACGAGCCGAGGACCGGGACGTCGAAGAGCTCCTTCTTGCCGAGCACCCTGGCCGTGCGACCCGACCGGCGCACGACGTTGGCCATGGCGACGACGTCGAAGTAGCTGCGGTGGTTGCCGACGAGGATGACCGGGCCGTGGCGCGGGATGTTCTCGATGCCCTCGATGTCGAACCTCGCGCACGGGAAGAACGTCGAGCGCAGCCCCTCGAGGATGAACCGCTGGAGCTCGATGCCGACGACGGGGATCTTGAACACTCCCGGCGACACGTCGAAGTGCACGATCGGCCACCGGCGAGCCACGGCATACATCGCCAGTCGCGGGTCCGGATTGACCGCGGCGGGCGAGCCAACCGCCTCGAGAAGCGGCACGTCGAAGATCGAGTCCGAGTAGGCGAAGCTGTCGGCGAGGTCGATGTCGTGCTGGGCCGCGAAGTGCTTCACGGCCGTGAGCTTGCCCGTCGACCAGACGAACGGGCCGCGGATCGAGCCGTCGAAGCGGCCGTCCTCCTTGGTGCCGTAGCGGGTCGCGAGGACGTGGTCGAAGCCGAGCAGGTCGGCGAGCGGCTTGATGAGGTGCTCCGGCGTCGTCGTCGCCATGACCACCGGGCGCCCCTCGGCCTTGTGCTGCTCGATGAGCGCGAGCGCGAACGGGTGGACGAGCTCGGCGATGACCTCGGCGGCGTTGGTGGCCGCGGCGTCGAAGCTGCGCGAGTCCTTGCCCCTCGCGACCAGCGTCGCCTGACGGGCGAGGAAGATCGACGCGAGGTTCTCCCCGACGAGGTCGAACGCCTTGAAGAGCAGGCCCTGGCCGGGGAGGGATCGCGGCACCACGCCGAGGTCGACCATCGCCTGCGTCAGGTGCGGACCCGTGCCCCCTTGGAGCAGGGTCCGGTCGAGGTCGAAGAACGCGGCGCCGGACATGGCCACAGCCTATGGCCGCCGCTGCAGGTGCATCCGCTGGCAGGTGCGTCCGCTGGCAGGTGCATAGGCTGGCCGGCATGACGACGGCGTACGTGCTCGGCGGGGGCGGTGTCCTCGGCACGACCCAGCTCGGGATGCTGCGCGCGCTCGCCGAGCGGGGGGTGCGCCCGGACCTCGTCGTCGGCACGAGCATCGGCGCGCTCAACGGGGCCTTCGTCGCCGCCGACCCCTCCGTCGACGGCATCCGCGCGCTCGCCGACGCGTGGCGGGCCGTGGGTGCGAGTGGCATCTTCCTCGAGAACCCGATGCGCTCGGCGGCCCGGATCGCCCGCTTCCGCACCCACCTGCTCTCCAGCGCCCCGCTGCGCTCGATCGTCGACGACCACCTGCCGGTCGACACCTTCGAGGAGCTCGAGGTGCCGTTCCAGTGCGTCGCCGCGTGCATCGAGACGGCCGGCTCGAGGTGGTTCTCGTCCGGCGAGCTCGTCGACCCGGTCGTCGCGTCGTGCTCGGTGCCGGGGCTCTTCCCCGCGGTCGAGATCGACGGCCAGCACTACCTCGACGGCGGGCTCGTCCACTCCATCCCGGTGGGCCGGGCGGTCAGCCTCGGCGCCGACCGGATCTTCGTGCTCCAGGTCGGCCGGGTCGAGCAGCCGCTCACCCCGCCGCGGCGCCCCTGGGAAGTGGGGGTGGTCGCGTTCGAGATCTCCCGGCGGCACCGCTACGTCCACGAGATGGAGTCGATCCCCGAGGGCGTCGAGGTCCACGTCCTCCCGAGCGGCGCGCCCGACTCGCCCTCGGTCGCCCTGTCCTACGGACGGGCCGCGCGCCTCACCGAACGCGCCGAGCAGGCGTATGCCGCGTCGACGGCATACCTCTCCTCCCTCTGACCCCATACGCTCACCCCCATGGGTCTCGCGGGCATCCCCAAGCCGCCGCTGGTCGCCCGACGGGTGCTCCCCTTCGTGTGGCCGGTCGGAGCGGCGGCACTGACCGGGCTGGCGACGCCGGTGGTGGTCGTCGGGGCGTTCGCGTCGTTCGTCGACAAGCGGGCCCGGCTCTTCCGGGTGAGCTGCCTCGGCGTCGGGATCATGTGGATCGACGTGCGGATGCTCATGGAGTGCTGGCGGCTCTCGCTCAAGGACCCCAAGGGCACAGGCCCGACGTGGGAGGACGACCACGAGGCGGTGTTCCTCGCGGGGCTCAACCGGGCCATGATCCTCGCGAAGAGGTGGGTGGGCTTCGAGGTCGAGCTCGACGGGCGCATGCACTTCGGCAACGAGGGTGCGCCGCTCGTCGCCTTCGCACGGCACGCAGGTCCCGGCGACTCGGTCGCCCTCGCGTGGCTGCTCGGCCACACGGCGGGCCGGATGCCCAAGATCGTTCTTGCAGAGGCACTGCGGTGGGACCCGATGGTCGACACTCTGCTCACCCAGATGCGGTCCTACTTCGTGCCGTCGCGCACGGGCGCCGGTGACGACCGGGTCGAGGGGGTGCGCGAGCTGGCCCGCGGGCTCAAGCACGACGATGTGCTGCTGCTCTTCCCGGAGGGCCAGAACTTCTCCCCCGACCGGAGGCGCCGGCTCATCGACCGGCTCCGCGACGCCGGACAGGAGTTGCGGGCCCGGCGTGCCCTCTCGCTCTGGAACACCCTGCCGCCCAAGACCAAGGGCGTCGTCGCGGTGCTCGACGAGCGGCCCGACGCCGACGTCATGATCGTCGGCCACGCGGGCTTCGGACGGCTCAGCTCACCCAAGGAGCTGTGGGAGGCGATCCCGTTCACCGACCGCCCGTTCCTGGTGCGCACCCACACCTATGCCGCGGGCGACGTGCCCGACGACGCCCCGGCCATCGAGGCCTGGCTCGACGAGCGCTGGACCGAGATCGACGCGTGGGTCACGGCATACGAGCAGTGACCACGCCGGACGCGGGACCGCTGGGAGGTCGCAGGCTCAGGTTCCGCGCAGGGAGCGCAGCCAGTCGCGCGCACCGGCGAAGTCGGCGTCCTCGGTGAGCGGGGCCACCTCGACGGCCGCGCCGTCCTCACGCGGGTAGGACCCGAGGAAGCGCACCTCGGCGCACACGCGCTTGAGTCCCATGAGCGCCTCGCCGACGCGCTCGTCGAGGACATGCCCCTCGAAGTCGATGGAGAAGCAGTAGGACCCGAGGAAGTCCTTGGTCGGGCGGGACTCGAGCCGGGTCATGTTGATGCCGCGCACCGCGAACTGCTCGAGCAGCTCGAGCAACCCGCCGGCGCGGTCGTCGCGCTGGAAGAGCATGACCGTCGTCTTGTCGGCGCCGGTGCGCTCGGGCAACGAGCCGGGCCGCGACACGAGGACGAACCGGGTCACGGCGCCCGCGCGGTCACCGATGTCGGAGGCGAGCACCTCGAGCCCGTGGTTGGAGGCGGCGACGGGTGCGCAGACCGCCGCGTCGTAGCCCTGCCCGACACCACCCGCGAGTCCCGCCGCGGCAGCCGCCGTCGACAGCGTGGGGACGTATGCCGCGCCCGGGAGGTTCGCATCCATCCAGCCGCGGACCTGGGCCCAGGCGTGCGAGTGGGTGCCGACGGCACGGATGTGCGCACGCGGCATACCGGCGCGGGCCGCCAGCACGAACGTGATCGGGACGTTCACCTCGCCGATGACGACGAGCGGGTCGCCACTGGCCAGGGCGTCGAGCGTCGCGGAGACGCCGCCCTCGACGGAGTTCTCGATCGGGACCATCGCCGCGTCGATCTCGCTGCGGCGCAACGCATCCAGCGCGGAGTCCACCGACCCGAACGGAAGGTGCTCACCGTCGTGCGACTCGGACCAGGCCAGCAGGGCCATCTGGGTGAACGTCCCCTCGGGTCCCAGGTAGCCGTAGCGCGTGGGCGCGCTCATCGCTGCTGTCCCGTCCGTGCGGCGCTCAGGGCCTGCTGCTCCTCGGGGGTGAGGGTGGCGTCGGACCCGCCGCCGGTGATGCCCTTGGCGTAGGTCCGGGACTCGCCGCGTGCGTGGATCGAGGAGAGGACGACGCCGTCGCCGCGGTCGTCGACGATGGCCGCGCTGAAGCTCAGCCGCCCGCCCATGTCACCGAACGCGTCGTAGCGGACGACCGCCACGTGCCGCAGGGCCTGCCCGATGTCGGCCCGCAGGGCGGCGAGGTCACCGGCGCCGACGGGCCGCTGCCGCTCGAGCTGCTGCACCCGGGCACGCAGTCGCAGCACCCCGACGACCAGCGCCACGAGCGCGGCCAGCGGGAGCAGCACGAGGACGAGGAGGAGGACCACCTCGACGACGCCGGACGCGAACATGCCCGCCAGCGTATGCCGTCCGCCCACCTCCGGTGCGTGCCCCACCGAGTCGTGGACTCGCCTCCGGCGGTTGCCGCCCCGGCTCCTAGGCTTGGCCCCACCATGGGTATCGACATCGTCACCATCGCCATCGTCTTCGGCACGATCTTCGTCGTCGAGCTCCCCGACAAGACCTTCATCGCGACGCTCGTGATGTCGACGCGGTTCCGGCCGCTGCTCGTGTGGGTCGGAGTGGTCGCCGCCTTCTTCGTGCAGACGCTCGTCGCGGTCGCCATCGGCGGAGTGCTGTCCCAGCTGCCCAAACGCCCGATCGAGATCGTCGCCGCGCTGCTCTTCCTCGTCGGCGGCATCATCCTCCTGCGCGGGGCGTCCAAGGCCGACGCCGAGGAGGCCGAGACCGAGGAGGAGTTCGGCGCGAAGTCCGCCGCCAGGCAGCTCGCCGGGTGGAAGGTCGTGACCTTCGCCTTCACCGTGCTCTTCCTCGCCGAGTGGGGCGACCTGTCGCAGATCCTCACGGCGTCGATGGTGCTGCGCTTCGACGACCCGCTGTCGGTCTTCATCGGCGCGTTCCTCGCGCTGGCCGCGGTGTCCGGGCTCGCCGCGCTCCTGGGCCGCACGCTGCTCCAGCGGATCCGGCTGTCGACGATCCGCCGCGTCGGCGGTGTCGTCTGCCTCGTCCTCGCGACGGTCAGCGTCCTGCAGATCCTCGGGGTCTTCTGACGCCGGAGTCACCCCTCAGGCTTGCGTCCGCCGAGATGCCGCCCTGACCCCCGAAGTGGCGGACGCAAGGGGGCCGGGGTCGCGGTTGACCCACCACAGCAGGGCGAGCGCCACCAGCCCACCGGCCACGTCGGCGTTCTGGAGGATGCGCCCCGGCAGCTCGGGCCAATCGGGGTGGTTGAGCCAGGTGATCCCCCACCACGGCATCCGCATGAGGAACCACGCGCCGACGACGACACCGGCGACGAGCCGCCTCGAACGCCACCAAGGCGCCCCGGCGACGGAGCCTTCCCAGGGCCGCGCACCCAGCAGCGCGAACACCACGACGACGATCCAGTGGAAGTGGTGGATCCACGCCACCGGCGAGAGCAGGCAGGCGAGCAGCCCGACGACGGCCACCTCGCCGATCGAGTCGTCGCGCAGCCACATCTGCCGCGCCAGCCGGTAGCCGAACACCCCGACCACGGCGACGAGCACGAGCCAGATCGCCGTCCCGACGAAGCCCTCGGGACCCACCCGGAGCAGGAACCCGCGCATCGACTGGTTCGACGTGCCGAAGTTGGGCCCGAGCCGGGCAGGGTCCTGCAGCGCCCCTCCCCAGAACGCGAACGACGCCTCGGGCAGGAGCACCCACGACCCGAGCGTCACGCCCACGGCCGTCCCGACGGCGGTCGCCGCCTCGCGCCAGCGGCGGTTGACGAGGTAGTGGATGACGAAGACCCCGGGCGTGAGCTTGATCGACATCGCCAGCCCGACGAGCACACCCGCAGGAACGTGCCGCAGCAGGCCGGGACGCGGCCGGCGCAGGTCCATGAGGCAGGCGAGCACCATGAAGGCGTTGACCTGCCCGAAGCGGATGCCGTCCGAGACCGGGTGGAGCCAGAGCATCGGCGCGACGAGCGCCGCGAGCGCGAGGGGCACCCAGGGACCGGCGCGATGGATGAGCCGCCACCCGGCATACCAGACGATCGCGGTCGTGGCCGCGACCTGGGCGGCGGTCCAGAGCCAGCCGGCCACGCCGAACGGCACCCACGCGAGAGGTATGGCCAGCAGAGCCGCGAACGGCGGATAGGTGAAGGGGAGCAGCTGCGGCGCCTCGGTCATCGCGGCATAGATCGGGCGGCCGGTGAGGATC
This sequence comes from Knoellia locipacati, assembly GCF_044791685.1. Taxonomy (GTDB): domain Bacteria; phylum Actinomycetota; class Actinomycetes; order Actinomycetales; family Dermatophilaceae; genus Knoellia; species Knoellia locipacati_A. The sequence goes on along the minus strand of NZ_CP087730.1, from coordinate 1,859,732 downwards.
GAGACGCCGGCCTCGCGGTAGACCTCGACGTCGACCTGCCACTGGTCCATCGGCCAGAACACGAGGTAGCGCAGGACCACCGGCACGGACGCGAGGGCGATGAGCGCCACGGCGAGCGGCCACTGCCAGCGGGCGGGGAGCGATCGCCTGGGGCGTGGCTGCGTCGGGGTCACCGGACCATTCTGTCTTCACGCCCCGCGCACTTGCTCACCACATGACGCCCGACCGGCCGCACGTAGGATCGCTCGCGTGACTCGTCGAGCCTTGGCCGTACTCCTCGCCGCCGTGGCGGCTGTCCTCGGTCTGGGTGGCGCAGCGCTGGTCTCCACGCCCGCCACGCCCGCCACGGCTGAGTCGGCCGCCTCCGCGCCGGCCACGCCCGAGCCCTTCGGCGCCACCGTGCTCATCGGCACCGGGGGCATCACCTGGACCGACGTCAGCGAGAAGGACACCCCCAACCTCTGGATGCTGCTGCGCGACGGGTCGAGCGCCGCGATGTCGATCCGCTCGGTCGAGACCAACACCTGCCCGGTCGACGGGTGGCTCGGCCTGTCCGCCGCCAACCGCGCCGCCGCCCCGCGTGACGGCACGGGGAGCGCCCAGTCGCGCCCGTGCGGCCCCCTCGAGGAGCCCAGCGGCGGGGTCGTGCCCGGCTGGGCCGAGTTCCAGGAGTCCGCCGCGTCCCGCAAGTTCGACAGCAAGCTCGGCCTCCTCGGCGAGGCGGCCTCGAAGTCGGACATCTGCATCAAGCCCGTCGGCCCGGGTGCAGCGATCGCCGCCGCCATGCCCGAGGGCACCACCGACCGCTACTCGACCTACTCCCCCTCCACCCTGCTCGTCGACATGAACACCTGCCCACTGACGATCGTCGACGTCGGCAGCGTGCGCGACCCCGCCGACATCGCCGAGGGCGAGGAGCCGGTCGCGCAGTCACGCCGCGAGCAGATCGCGGGCGTCGACCAGCGCATCGGCGAGGTCATCGACGCGGCTCCGGGTGGCGCCGACTTCATCGTGGCGAGCCTGTCCGACGCGGGCGTGACCGAGCGCCTCCGCCTCGTCGTCGCCCGCGGACCACACTTCGGCCCCGGCCGGCTCAACGCCCCCTCGACCCGCCAGCCCGGCCTGGTCCAGGCACAGGACATCCCGGCGACGGTCATGTCGCTCACGAGCGTTGCCGTCCCCGACGGCCTCGGTGGCACGACGATGACGAGCGAGCAGGCGCCGGACAACTCCGAGCGCCGCGCGGCCGACCGGCTCCAGAGCCTCGTCGACTACGACCTCGCCAGCCACGAGGTGCACAGCCTCGTGCCGCCGTTCTTCAACACCTTCGCCTACGGCCAGCTCGTCATCTACCTGCTCGTCCTCCTCGTCTGGAAGGGCAAGATCGGTGGCCCGGACACCCGCCGCCGCGTCCTCGGCATCGTGCGCGTCGTCGCCGTCGCCGCGGCCTCCGTGCCCGCCTCGACCTTCCTCGCGAACCTCCTCCCGTGGTGGCGCTTCCCGGTCCCGATGCTCTCGATCGTCGGTGCCGTCGGCCTGTTCGTCGCCCTCATCGCGTATGCCGCCCTGCGCGGTCCGTGGGGCCGCGCGGCTCTCGGGCCGCTCGCCTTCGTGGCGGCCGTGACCGTGGCCGTCCTCGCCGGCGATGTCATCACCGGGTCACGGCTCCAGCAGTCCTCGCTCATGGGCCTGCAGCCGGTCGTCGCCGGCCGCTTCTACGGCATGGGCAACGTGACCTTCGCGCTCTTCGCGACCTCCGCCATCCTGCTGGCGACGGCGGTCTCGAGCTATCTCGTGAGCCACGGGCGGCAGCGGATCGCCGCCATCGTCGTGCTCGCCATCGGTGTCGCCACGGTCATCGTCGACGGCGCGCCGTTCTGGGGCGCCGACGGCGGCGGGCCGCCGGCCTTCATCCCCGGCATCGCCTACCTCGTCCTCTCGATCCTCGGCCTGCGCATGACGTGGCAGCGGGTCGCGCTCATCGGGCTCGGGTCGGTCGCGCTCTTCTTCGCCGTCGCGTTCCTCGACTGGCTGCGCACGGCCGACAGCCGCAGCCACCTCGGCCGCTTCATCCAGGCCATCATCGACGGCAACGCCCTCGACATCGTCGTGCGCAAGGCCGAGCAGAACTGGAGCATCCTGCTCGGCAACGCGCCCCTCACCCTGCTCGTCCCGGCGGCGCTGCTGTTCGTCATCTACGTCCTCGCGCGCCCCACCTCGTGGGGCTCGCGAGGCCTGGGCAAGTCGTTCGACAAGGCTCCGACGCTGCGCGCCGGCCTCATCGCCCTCGTCATCACGCTGACGATCGGCTTCCTCATCAACGACTCGGGCACGGCCATCCCCGCCGTGGGCGCGACGGTCGCCGTGCCGCTCATCGTCAGCGTCGTCGTGAGGAACCTCGAGGAGGACCTGCGAGCGGTCGCCGGAACCCGCCGCGCCAGGCGCTCCTGAGCAGCCAGAGCCACGCCCCGAGCAGCACCAGCGGGGCGACGGTCGTCCGGACGGTCATCGTGACGTCCTCGACCGTCGGGGTCATGCCCAGGACGCGTCCCGGGGTGTAGGCCATCGCCATGACCCACAGCCGCAGCAGCAGGATGCGGTCGGCCACGCCGGCGACGACGGCCGGCAGCGTCGCCCAGACGACGACGTCGTACCAGGGCAGGGAGTAGGGCGCGGCCAGGGCATAGGCGCCGGTGAGCACGGCGACCCCGGTCAGTGCCCGCGCCCCCACGCTCTCGTCTGCGGCCCGCACGACCCGCAACAGGCACAGCGCGAAGGCGATCGCGGTGACGGCGGCGAGCGCGGAGACGGTGCTGCGCGCCGCGACGTCGCGACCAAGGGTCTCGAACACCCACCGCCAAGGGGTGGCCAGCGACACCGCGCGCGCCGACCGGCCCAGCTGGTCGTAGACGTGGGGGCCAGCCCACAGGTGCAGGGCTGCGGTGACGACGACAGCCGTGGCCAGCAGGACGCCGGAGCGGGCGACCCGGCGTGCGGCGAACGCGACGACGATCGCGAGGAGGAGGACGGCATACGTGAACTTCGACGAGACGGCGAGGGCCGCGAGGGTGCCGGCGAGCGCGGCACCGCCGAGGCCGGCATACCGGTGGGCGGCCCAGACCGCGGCGACGGCGAGCGCGGTCGCGAGCAGGTCGACGTGCGCGCCGAGGACGCCGACCGAGAAGACGAGGGGGTTCGCGGTCCAGACGGCGTCGATCCGCCCCTCGCGGCCGGGGAGGATCCGGCGCAGGCACCAGCGCACGGCGAGCCACGACGCGATGACGACGAGCTGCCACAGCCACACGGTCTGGCGCAGGTTGTCGCCGCCGCCGAGCGACGCGAGCCCGTGGACGATCGTCGTGAACGGCCCGTAGACACTGGGCTCCTCGGTCCACGGTGCCTCCACCGCCGAGACGACGGGGTCGGTGCCACCGCGCCAGTCCACGGGCGACTCGAGCCACGGGTTGTCGCCGAGCGCGAGGATCCGGCCGTAGGCGGCGTAGCTCACGTGGTCGCCCGAGCCGAACGGCGCAGTGAGCGCCGCGCCCACCGCGAGGACCGCCACGAGGGGGCGGGGCAGCTCGGCGTCGCGGCGCAGGACCGCGAGGAGCACGCCCACGGCCCCCAGCACGTATGCCGTCCACATCGCTGCCGTGACGAGCGCCGGTCCCAGCGTGATCGGCAGGAGGGTGCCCGGCGCCCAGCCGCGCTGGCCGAGGTCGGGGGCCGCGGCGTGCGGGAGGGCGAGCCCGACGAGCAGCAGCAGGACGAAGGAGGCGGCGAGCAGCACGGCCCGGACTCGCCCTCCGAGGCGGCCGTGGATGAGCTCGCCGGCGCCGCCGAGCGCGAGGCGGCTCGGCGCCCGGCCCTGCTCGGCGTCAGATGCGGTGTGCGACACCGGGTGCACGTTCGGAGAGGGCCCGGCGGACACGCCGTCGGGTGAGGGCCCGCCAGACGTCGCGGTACTGCTTGGCGCGGTGCACCTGGCCGCGCCAGTCCCTGCCGGAGACCCTGTGGTGGAGCTCGCACGGGACCTCCTCGACCCGCAGGCCCGCCCCGAGCACGTCGACGGTGAGGCCGACCTCGACACCCCATCCCGGCGCCAGCGGGCTGGCCGCCTCGAACGCCTCGGCGGTGAGGCACCGCATCCCGGAGAGGGGCTGCACCGCGATCCAGCCGGTGAGGTCCTCGATGCCCTCGCGCGCGAGGCGGACGACGAAGCCGTGTCCGCCGCCGGCGACCTTCTGCGGGGGCAGCGTCGCGATCGTCATGTCGGCGCGGCCCTCGCGGACCGGGGGGACGAGGACGTGGAGATTGGACGCGGAGCCCTCGAGGTCGCCGTCGACGAAGAGGAGGTGGCGGGGAGCGTGGGCGCCGGTGGCGAGTGGACTCGTGGCATCGCGGGCCTCGCTGGCCTCGAGCTCGCGGAGGTGGCGGACCCCGGTCTCGAGTGCGGCGGCCTTGCCGGCGTTGCGGGCGTGGACGATGACGTCGGCGCCGGCCGCGTGAGCCGCGGCAGCGGTGTCGTCGGTGCTGCCGTCGTCGACGACGACCACCCGGTCGACCCCCTCGAGACCGAGGACGGCCTCGACCGTCGCAGCGATCCGGTCCGCCTCGTCCTTGCACGGGATGATCGCGGCGACGGTGCGTCCACCGGGCGGGGACGGGTCGGGGGCGGCGCCGGTGCCCGGGCTCATCAGCGCAGCGTGACCTGGCGGCTCAGCAGGCCCGAACGTGCCCGCCGCTCGTCCGCGGTGAGGGCTTCCTTGGAGGCCAGCGCCGCGGCATACCGGGTCCCGAACACGCCGAGGGCGTCCTCGTGGTCGGCCGGGTCGCTGTCGGCGGGGACCTCGAAGACGGGCACGAGCAGGCCGCAGGCGCGGAAGGCGCCGAGCAGGCGGGTGCCGTCACCTAGGCCGGACTCGGCCGCGGCGTGCAGGCGGGCGAGGGCGTCGGTGGCCGTGTCCTCGTCGTCGGGCAGGACGAGGCGGATGTAGGTGCGCTCACCGATCCGGACCCAGTAGGCCGAGGTGAGCGCCGACATACGCTGCGTCGGCACGACCGACTCGTTGGCGCGGTCGAGCGAGGCCCGACCCTCCTCGTCGAGGTCCTGACCCTCGACCCAGAAGTCGAAGCCCTCGTGGACGACGAACTCGAACGGTGCGCTCGTGTCGAGGAGGTCCTGGAGGCGGGGCGTCTCGGCCGTCGCGGCGGGGACGTGCTGGACGGCGCTGCCGGGCTCGGCGGCGGCACCGGCGAGGAGCTGGGCGGCGAGGTCGCGGCTCGGGTCACCCGTGGTCGACCCCGACTGGGTGCCGACGAGGACGGTGCCGTCGGCGCGGTGCAGCGCCGGCCACGCCATCGGGAGGACGGTGGCGATGGTGGCGGCGTCGATGCCCTCGGGCGCCTGGCCCTCGGCGAACCGCACGTTGACGGTGGCCGCCGGGAGGATCTCGCGGATCGCCACCCACTCGGTCTCCTGCGGAAGGCCCTCGAAGGGCCGGTTCACGTAGGGGACGGCCGCAGTGCGCTGCCGCTTGGCGGGTGCGCCCTGGTCGTCGGTGGTCCTGCGTCGTCGAGAAGCCTTGCCCATGGGCGTCAGCGTAGTGGTGCGGTGGCAGTGCCTCGTCAGGTGGCGCGTCGGCGGCTCGGTCCGCCCATGGCGGCCCACACCGTCTGGCCGCCCTTGTCCTCACCGACGCCCCACTCGTGGGCGAGGGAGCGGATGATGCGCAGGCCGCGGCCGCTCGACAGCCATACCGCGGGCGCGGCCGGGACGGGGACGGTGTCGCCGCCACCGTCGGTGACCTCGACCTCGACGACCTCGCCGCGGACCTTCCAGCGGACGCGGAGGCAGCCGTCGGCCAGCGGACGGGCGTGGCGGATCGCGTTGGTCATGAGCTCGGAGACGACGATCTCGGACTCGTCGATGGTCTGCTCGTCGAGGTCGCGGGCACGCAGGTCGGCGACGACGGCCTTGCGGACGCGCGTCACCGTCGAGGGGCCCCAGGGCGCGCGGATGGTGCGAACCTGGCCGTGGCCGATCGCGCCGCCGAACTCGTCGAGCTCGGGCTCGTTGGAGGAAGTCACGCGGGGGACTCTAGTCGAGCATGCTCCGGACGTCCCCGGGTCGATCGGTGATGACGACGTCGACACCGAGGTCGGCGCACCGCTGGACGTCGTCGGGCTCGTTGACGGTCCACACGTAGACCTCGTGCCCGCGCCGCTGGTGCGCCCGGACGACGGAGGGGGTCCGGCGCAGGATCCGGACGTCCAGCCCGATGGTGTTGACCCCCGGAGGCAACGACCCGTCCCACGAGAACCGGGGAGCCGAGGCCTCGACGAGATAGACGAGCGGCACCTGCGGAGCCAGGCCTCGCATCCGCATGAGCGCGAGGATCGAGAACGACATGACCCGCACGTGCGGCAGCTGCGGCAGGTCGCCGATGGTCAGCCCGAACTCCCGCAGCACCGTGACGAGCTGCCGCTCGACGAGTCCGCCGTAGCGGGTCGGGTGCTTGGTCTCGATGAGGGTGAGCAGCTCCTGGCGCTGCGAGACGAGCGAGTCGAGCAGCCGCCGCAGGGTGAGCAGGCGCCCGCGCTCGGTGTCGACGTCGGCGTCCTCGCGCGACGTGCCGTCGTCGAGACGCTTCCAGCTCGCCCAGTCGAGCTCCTCGAGCCGGGCGAGCTCGAGCGTGGAGATGACGCCGTTCCCGCTGCTCGTCCGGTCGGCCCTCCGGTCGTGGACGCAGACGAGGTGGTGGTCCGCGGTGAGCCGCACGTCGCACTCGATGCCCTCGACGCCGTGGGCGAAGACCTTCGTGTACGCCTCGAGCGTGTGCTCCGGCTCCTCGGCGCTGGCTCCCCGGTGCGCGACGACGAGGGGTCGCGTCCGGTCCCCCGGCCCAGCCGGGGCGCCCGCCCAGCGCGCCTCCATCCCGCCATCGTCCCAGTGCGGAGCGCCCGGTGACGGGAGCGACTCACACGAGAGCACGGCATACCGTTTCACCATCGTGAGCCTCCCGCCCTTCCAGAGCCTCGTCGACGCGCACTGGCGCGACGTCGGGCGGCTCGCCCACGCCCTGGCCGGTCCGAACCTCGGTGACGACGTCGCGCAGCAGGCGTGGACGCAGGCCCTCGCGGCCTATCCCAGGGTCACCTCGACGCGGAACCTGCGTGGCTGGCTGCTCACCATCACCCACCGCTGCGCGATGGACGCGCACCGTGCCGCACGGCGCACGACCGTCCACGAGGACCCCGCGTCGCTGGCGTCCGCGCCGGTCGTCGAGGGCCCGTCCGTTCCGGACGACGGCCTGTGGTCCCGGGTGGCCGACCTGCCACCGCGCCAGCGCGAGGCCGTCGTCCTCAAGTACGTCGGCGACCTCGACCACCGCGCCGTCGCCGCGGCGCTGGGGACGACTCCCGCGATGAGCCGCCGACTCGTGTCGGACGCGCTCGCCGCTCTCCGAGTGGATCTGGAGGATCTGCGATGACTGCTGCCGAGGTGTTCGACGCCTACGCCCCCGATGTGCGCCCACCCGTGCTTCCCGAGTCCGACGTCTCGTATGCCGTCGAGGACACGCCCGTGGGCCGGTTGCTGCTCGCGGTGCGGGCCGACGGCCGGCTCGTCACGAGCGCGTACGTCCGGTCCGCCGACGACGAGGCAGCCTGGCTCCAGCGGCTGTCCGACGTCGTGTCGCCGCGCGTCCTGCGCCACGCGCGACCCCTCGACGGCGTACGCCGCGAGCTCGACGACTACCTGGCCGGGCGGCTGACGCGGTTCACCGTGCCGACCGACCTCGCACTGGCCAGCGCGTTCCAACGCGAGGTGCTCGGCGAGCTGGCGGCGCACGTCGGCTACGGCTCGGCGACGACCTACGGCCAGCTCGCGTCGACGATCTCGCGGCCGAAGGCCTCTCGCGCGGTCGGCACGGCGCTCGGTGCGAACCCCGTGTGCGTCTTCGTGCCGTGCCACCGTGTCCTGCCGGCCGGCGGGTCCGTGGGTGGCCGGGTCGGCGTCGGCGGGTATGCCGGTGGGCCGGCGGCCAAGGAGTACCTCCTCGCGCTCGAGGCCACCCACCGGCCGTCGGCCTGACCGAAGCAGCGCGCCGCGGCACCGCGTCCGGGCGGCGGATCCGCCGCAGGTCTACTCTGGACAAACCATGTACACGATCAAGCGTGCCGCCGAGCTCACCGGCATCGGCCTGCCGACGCTGCGGGCGTGGGAGCGCCGCTACGGTGTCGTGTCACCGGTGCGCTCGGAGGGCAAGTACCGCCTCTACTCCGACGCCGACGTCAGGGCACTGACCATCATGGCCACGCTCGTCGACGACGGGTGGACGGCGAGCGAGGCAGCGGCCGAGACCCTGCGTCGCGTCGGTGGCGTCGGTGGCGTCTCGCGGGCCGAAGCGCTGGGCACGGACGCCGTCCTCGCCTCGGCCGAGCACCCCCCGCCCCAGGGGATCGAGGAGGTCCTCGCCGCCGCCAGCGACCTCGACGGACCCCGGCTGGGCGCCGCGCTGGACCGCGGCCTCGACGGGTCGGAGGAGTTCACCCGCCGGGCCAACGAGTGGCTGCTTCCGATGCTCTCCGCCGTCGGCGGTGCGTGGGCCGACGGCCGGATCTCGCCTGCAGGTGAGCACCTCGTCAGCCATGCCGTACACCGCCGCCTCGCCGCCCTCTACGACGCGGCCCCGAGGGTGACGAGCGGACCCCTCGTCGTCCTCGGCCTGCCCCCGGGCTCACGCCACGAGCTCGGGGTCCTCGCCTTCGCCGTGGGGGCACGTCAGGCGGGGTTGCGGACGGCCTACCTCGGCGCCGACCTCCCGACGATCGACTGGGTGGGCGCGGTGTCGGGACGCCACGCCGGAGCGGCGGTACTGGCGGTCCCGCGGCTCGCGGACGTCGTCGCGGCCCAGGTCATCGTCGACCGGATCATCGCGAGCACACCCGGTGTGGTCGTCGCCGTCGGAGGCCGTCACCAGGAGGACGTCACCGGCGCCCTCCTGCTCGGCCACGACCTCGACGCGGGGATCGAGGCGCTGGGCGACGCACTCGGCCGCGCTCGGGCGCGCGGCGGCGCCTGAGCCCGAGCTGGGCCGGAGGCCGGCCGCGTGGGGTGAGGGGCGTGAGCGTCCACGCAGGACGCCGCCCCTCACCCCTGTCCGGGGTGGGGGGCGGCGCGTGGCAGCCCGGCTGCGAGGGGGAAAGGGGGGACCCCCCTCAGCACCAGGGGTAGATGAACAGGCTCGAGTCACCGGCGCGGTGGTCGGCGAGGACGACGCTCAGCGGCAGCGGGTCCGGCAGCGAGGCCACGTCGGTGCCGGCGCGCGGCACGACGCCGACGGACACCGCGGTGCTGATCGGGAGGCCGCCCTTGGCGACGGCCGAGAACAGGCCGGCGTCCTTGAGGACGCCCATTCCCGCTCGCTGGCAGTCGGTGTCGGGGGCGGCGCTCGCCGCGGGGGCGACGGCGACGGCGAGGGCGGCGGCAGCAGCGGCAGCGGCGGTGGTGACGAGCTTGTGCATGGCGGTCTCCTGGGTCGGGATGGGCCCTCGAGTCGTTGGGGCCTCGACGTCAAGAAGACTCCGTTGTGCAACCTTTGTCAAGGGTTTGTACAACGTTGGGCTCGCAGAGCTCAGCCCCGGCGTGGGTCCGGGCCGTCGATGTCCGGGCCGTCGATGTCGTAGCCGCCGAGCAGCTTGGCCATCGCCAAGTGCGGCCTGGCCTCGTCGTGCCGGCTCTGGCGCTGCAGCGTCCGCCCGAGGAGCAGCAGGGCGTAGTGGTCGTCACGGTGGTCGACGAGCATCGCCCGGAGGATCTCCTCGGCCCGGGCGAGTTGGGCGGAGTGGTAGTACGACCGCGCGAGGTAGAGGCGCAGCTCGGTCGTCCCGTGCAGGGGCGGCTCCAGCGCACTGCGGTCGACGAGGTCGATGAAGAGCACGGCCGCCTCGCGGTACTCCCCCGTCTCGAACCTCTGACGCGCCGCCTCGTAGTCGTCGGCGAACGTCGCGTCGCTCATGTCGATCTCCTTCGATCCCTTTCGATGCCAGCCGCTAGCGTCTTCTAGCAACCGTCCTAGACTTCGCTATCCGTGCCGATCGACCGCCGAACCGGGGCGCGTCAGCGGAAGGCCGACTGCCCGGTCAGGGCCTGTCCGATGACGAGCTGGTGGACCTCGGACGTCCCCTCGTAGGTGAGGACCGACTCGAGGTTGTTGGCGTGCCGCATCGGCGAGTACTCGAGCGCGATCCCGTTGGCGCCCAGCAGGGTTCGGCACTCGCGCGCGATCTTGATGGCCTCGCGGCACGAGTTGAGCTTGCCCAGGCTGACCTGCTCGGGACGGAGCGTGCCCGCGTCCTTGAGGGCGCCGAGGTGGAGGGCGAGCAGCATGCCCTTGCCGAGCTCGAGCGTCATGTCGGCAAGCTTGGTCTGGGTGATCTGGTAGCCAGCGAGCGGCTTGTCGAAGATCTCGCGGTCCTGCGTGTAGGCGATGGTCACCTCGAGTGCGTCCCGCGCCGCTCCCAGCGCACCGAAGACGATGCCGAAGCGGGCCTCCGAGAGGCAGGACAGCGGCCCGGACAGACCCCGGGCCTCGGGCAGCATCGCCGACGAGGGCAGCCGCACCCCTTCGAGCACGAGCTCGGAGGTCACCGACGCACGCAGCGAGAGCTTGCCGGTGATCTCCGGCGCCGAGAAGCCGGGCGAGTCCGTCGGCACGACGAAGCCGCGCACCGTCGCGCCGTCGCTGTCATCGGTGCGCGCCCACACGACGGCGACGTCGGCAACGGACCCGTTGGTGATCCACATCTTCGAGCCGTCGAGCACCCAGTCGTCACCGTCGCGGCGGGCGCGCGTGCGCATGCCCGCCGGGTTCGACCCGAAGTCCGGCTCGGTGAGCCCGAAGCAGCCGATCGCCTCGCCCGCGGCCATCCGCGGCAGCCACTCCTGCTTCTGCTCCTCGCTGCCGAAGCGGTGGATCGCGAACATCGCGAGCGAGCCCTGGACCGAGACGAGCGAGCGGATGCCCGAGTCGACCGCCTCCAGCTCCGCACAGGCGAGTCCGTATGCCGTGGCGCTCGTTCCCGCGCAGCCGTAGCCCTCGAGGTGCATCCCGAGCAGGCCGAGCTCGCCGAACCGGGGCGCCAGCTCGCGCACCGGGACGGAGCCGGACTCGAACCATCCCGGCACGTGGGGCCGGACCTCGGAGTCGAGGAAGGTCCGCACCGTGTCGCGCATGTCGCGGTCGTCGGCAGCGAGCAGGCCGTCGATGCCGAAGAGGTCGAGGGGGTGCTGAGCGTGCTGGGCCATGCCGCCAACCTACCTGCGCCGCACCCAGCGCTCGAGGATCGAAGCATGCCAGAGCGGTTCAGCCGTCACACGACCTCGACGAACTGAGGAGACCGTGGCCATCGGAGTGCGCCAAGCGGCACGATCCCCGTTGTCCCCCACTGGATCCTTCATGCCCCGACGAAGACGCGCCCCATCGCGAAGATCCCCCGCTGAGGGATCCAGAAGTCGCCCAGGCGCGCCTGCCCGGGCAGCGGGGCCGGATGCCCGGCATCCTGACCGTCGATCCGGGCGACGGAGTCGACGACGCGCCAGATGCGCAGTGGGTTGGCATCGAACGGCTGCCCGTTGGCCGTCAGCCCGGTCATGCCGACCCTTCCCGCGCCCAACGTCGCGGACGCGACGGCTCCCATCGCCTTGAGCATCGCCGCCGACCGCCAGGCGCGGTAGGGCAGCACGGAGCTCACGCCGTTCATGACGTGGGTCATGGGCGAGCTGCCCAGCGTCACGGTCCAGTCGACCAGCCCTGGCGACTCGACGCGCAGGACGTTCGGCGCGTCCCAGGTGAGGTCGATGTCGACCACGGTCGACTCCCGCACACCGTGGCCGAACCAGCGCGAGCAGGCAAACCGGGGTTGGGCGGACTCGTAGAAGTGCCAGACACCGGCCGGGTCGCGATGCCAGATCGAGGTGAACTGGTCGCCGACCGACGACGCGGTCCACCGACGCAACCCGAGCACATGACCGGAGTCGAACGGCTGCCCCATCACCCCGTAGCCCGAGACGCGCTCGTCAGCACCGGGCGGGAGCTGCGGATGCCGCTCCCGCTCGACCGCACAGTCACGCGGAGACTTCACGACCCGAACGTAGTCCTCCGAGCGCGCACACGGCACGCCAAAGCCGATGATCGCCCGGCCGCAGTGCCGCCTCGGGTCGATCGACCACCGACAGGTCGGCCCAGCACCCGAGTCGGATTCACGACGGCAGGGCCCGCCGAAACACAGGTGACGAGACGGCATACGGGCAGGGAGACTGGACTCTCGTGGCACATCTCGAGGTCAACCAGGTCGGGTTCACGCTCCCCGACGGGCGTCCCCTGCTCGACGGCGTCCAGTTCCGCGTGGGCGAGGGCCAGCGGGTCGCGCTCATCGGGCCCAACGGCACCGGCAAGACCACCCTGACCCGGATCATCTCCGGGGACCTCGCCGCGCACGAGGGCGCCATCACGCTGAGCGGCACGCTCGCGGTGATGAACCAGTTCGTCGGCAAGGTCCGCGACGACTCCACGGTGCGCGACCTGCTCATCACCGTCGCCCCGGAGCGCATCCACAAGGCGGCGCTGGCGGTCGATGCGGCGGAGCTGCGGATCATGGAGGTCGACGACGAGCCGGCGCAGATGGCCTACGCGCAGGCACTCGCCGACTGGGGCGACGCGGGCGGCTACGAGTTCGAGACGACCGTGTGGGACACCGTCACGACACAAGCCCTGGGTATGCCGTTCGAGCGGGCCCAGTGGCGTGCCGTCACCTCCCTGTCGGGAGGCGAGCAGAAGCGGGTCGTGCTCGAGGCGCTGCTCAGCGGCCCGGCCGACCTGCTCCTCCTCGACGAGCCCGACAACTACCTCGACGTGCCGGCGAAGCGCTGGCTCGAGGACCGGCTCATCGCCTCGGACAAGACGGTGCTCTTCATCAGCCACGACCGCGAGCTGCTGTCACGCGTCGCCACGGCCGTCGTCACGCTCGAGCCCGGGGCCAACGGTGCGAGCGCCTGGACGCACCCCGGCTCGTTCGCGACGTGGCACCAGGCGCGTGTCGACCGCAACGACCGGCTCGACGAGATGCGCCGACGCTGGGACGAGGAGCACGCCAAGCTCAAGGCGCTCGTCGTCATGTACCGGCAGAAGGCGGCCTACAACGACGGCATGGCCTCGCGGCTGCAGGCGGCGGTGACCCGGCTCGCGAAGTTCGAGAAGGCCGGGCCGCCCGAGAAGGTTGCCCTCGCACAGAACGTCACGATGCGCCTCACCGGTGGCCGGACGGCCAAGCGCGCCGTGGTGTGCACCGCTGTCGAGCTGCTCGCGCCGGGTGATCCGGGCGATCCGGCCGAACCCTCGGGTGTCGATGCCCTGATGCAGCCGTTCGACCTCGAGGTGTGGTTCGGCGAGCGCGTCGCCGTCCTCGGGTCCAACGGCTCGGGCAAGTCACACTTCCTCCGGCTCCTCGCGGCCGGCGGCAGCGACCCGGACGTCGAGCACCAACCGGTGGGTGAGATCGCACCGGAACCGGTGCGGCACAGCGGTTCTGCACGGCTCGGCTCACGCGTGCGCCCGGGCTGGTTCGCCCAGACGCACGACTCCCCCGAGCTCCGGGGACGCACCCTGCTCGAGATCCTCCACCGCGGCGACGAGCACCGCGCCGGGCGCGGCCGCGAGGAGGCCTCTCGCGTCCTCGACCGCTACGAGCTGGCCCGCCAGGGCGAGCAGACCTTCGACTCGCTCTCGGGCGGTCAGCAGGCGCGCTTCCAGATCCTCCTGCTCGAGCTGTCGGGGGCCACACTGCTGTTGCTCGACGAGCCGACCGACAACCTCGACCTGCACTCGGCCGAGGCGCTCGAGATCGCCCTCGGCGCCTTCGAGGGGACAGTGCTCGCGGTGACCCACGACCGGTGGTTCGCGCGCGCGTTCGACCGGTTCCTCGTGTTCGGCAGCGACGGGCGCGTCGTCGAGACGCCCGAGCCGGTGTGGGACGAGGCGCGGGTCAGCCGCGCCCGCTGATCCCCGGACCATCGGAGGACTCGGTGGGACCAGCGGAACGCATGAGCGAGAACTCCTCGCCGTCGGGACCCCGCACCGTCGCGATCCGGCCGAACTCGACGTCCCAGGGGTCGTCCGGCGCCGCGCCGCCCGCGTCGAGCACGCGCTGGCGGGCCGCGTCGACGTCGTCGACCTCGAAGGTCACGCACCACCGGGGCCCCAGCGAGTCACCGTCCTGCTGGTCGCCCATGCCGCCGGCCGGCCACCTCCCGCCCGGTGGGGTGAAGGTCGCATAGCCGATGCCCGACACCGACAGGTCCTCGTAGGTGAGGCCGAAGACGCCGGCGTAGAAGGCCCTCGCAGCGTCGAGGTCGCTCGTGACGAGGTCAACCCAGCCGACGGCGCCGTGCTCGTTGTGCGCGTCGTAGCCGGTGTGCTCGCGAGACTCCCACGCGCCGAACGCCGCACCGGCGGTGTCGACCCACAGCCCCATCCGCCCGAAGGCCCCGATCTCCATCGGCTCGAGCACGAGGTGCGCGCCGGCGAGAGCAGCCGCCTGCGCCGTCGCCCCGATGTCGTCGGTCGCGAGATAGGTCGTCCACACCGAGGCCCACTCGCCACCGGCATCCATCGGCGGGGACATGCCGGCCACGCGGCGGCCGCCGACGAGGGCGTTGTTGTAGTGGCCGTACTCGGGCCCGCTGTCCTCGAACTCCCACCCGAGGACCGACCGGTAGAACTCCTGGCTGCGAGCCAGGTCGCCGACCGTGATCTCGACCCAGCAGGGCGTTCCCGCCGGCCACCTCTGCGCGTGCGTCGCCATGCCGCGACCGTATGCCGTCCGCTCGCCGCCGCGCCAGCGTCAGCAGGCTCGGACCGCCGCCATCACCTGTCCGGCGTAGCCACCCCCGAAGAGGACTGCGTGGACGAGCAGCGGATGCAGCTGGTGGAGTGGGATCCGGGCGCGCCACCCGTCGTCGAGCGGACTCACCTCCTCGTAGGCCGCGACGATGCGGTCCAGGTGCGGAGCACCGAAGAGGGCGAGCATCGCGAGGTCGCTCTCACGGTGACCCCCGTGCGCCGCCGGGTCGATGAGCACGACACCGTGCGCGGTCCACATGAGGTTGCCCGACCAGAGGTCCCCGTGGACCCGGGAGGGCGTGTCGCCGGTGTCGAAATCTCCTGCGGCACAGCGCCCCCCGAGTCTGTCCACGGCGCTGGCATCCTCGGCGTCCAGCTCGCGGGCATCACGCGCGAGCCGGGTCAGGGCGGCGAGGCGGACGGCATACATCTCTCCCCAGCTGGGCCACGAGCCGACCTCGAGGGGAAGCGGGGACGCCGCCGGTCCGAACCAGCCCTCGCGGTCCCAACCGGGTGGCGGGGCACCCCACGCGGCCGCGCCCGCGCGGTGCGTGGACGCGAGGGCTGCGCCGAAGTCCTCGGCCGCCTTCGCTGTCGGCGCCGCTGCGACGAGCCGGTCGAGGACGAGCCCGTCGGACCGCACCTCACGGACCCCGACGACGTCGGCTCCACCCCCGGTGGTCGCCTCGCCCAGCCACCTCAAGCCGGCAGCCTCCCAGTCGGCGTACCCGACGGGTCCGCCGTCGACCCGCTTGACCCATGTCGCATCCGGAGCAGCCACCCGCCCACAATGTCATCCGTGAGCGACGTGACCCTCCGAGACGCGACCGCCGATGACGCCGCGGCGTGCGCCGCCATCTACGCGCACTGCGTCGAGCACTCGACGGTGACCTTCGAGGAGGTCGCGCCCTCGGCGGAGGTCATGGCGGGGCGCATCGCGGTGGCGCAGGAGCAGCACGCCTGGCTCGTCGCCGAGCGCGACGGCGTCGTGGTCGGCTACGCCTACGGCGGCCCGTTCAAGGCGCGTGCCGCCTACCGCTTCTCGTGCGAGGTGAGCGTCTACCTCGACCCCTCGGCTCGCGGGGCCGGCCTCGGCCGGGAGCTGTATGCCGTCCTGCTGGGTCGCATGGAGTCGCTCGGCCTGCGGATGGCCTGCGGAGGGGTCACCCTGCCGAACGACGCGAGCGTCGCCCTGCACCGGGCCCTCGGGTTCGAGCCCGTCGGCACCTACCGCAGGATCGGCTGGAAGCTCGGCGCCTGGCGCGACGTCGCGTGGTTCCAGAAGTCGCTCGGCGGCGACGGCCCACCGCCTTCGGGCTGAGCCCTCAGGACGGGCGTCCGCGGTGACGGGTCAGTCGGTGGCGGTGCTCGGGCGGGCGCCGTAGACGATCGGCACGTAGTCGCGGTGCCGCTCGATCCACCCCTTGATGAAGGGGCACAGCGGCAGCACCTTGCGGGTGCCGGCCTCGCGCACGTCGTCGAGGGCGAACTGGGCGAGAGCGGAGCCGATACCCCTGCCCTCGAACGCCGGCTCGACCTCGGTGTGGGTGAAGACGATGAGCTCGTCGGTCAGCTGGTAGGCCGCGATTCCGGCGAGGTCCCCTCCCACGTGCGCCTCGTAGCGGTTCTTGCCCTGGTTGTTCGTCACGACGACGTCATCAGCCATGCTGGTCATCAGACCACACGCCACCCGGACCGAGAACCCCAGGGAGCGCCCCATGGCAGACGTCCACGTCCTCACCCCGCGCGAGGTGCCCCTCGGCGGTCCGCGCGCCATGACGGTGCGCCGCACCCTGCCCCACCGCGACCGGTCCTTCGTCGGCGCATGGTGCTTCGTCGACCACTACGGCCCTGACGACGTCGACAGCACCGGCGGGATGGACGTCCCGCCGCACCCGCACACCGGGCTACAGACCGTGAGCTGGCTCTTCGAGGGCGAGGTCGAGCACCGCGACAGCGGCGGCGTCCACGCCATGGTGCGCCCGGGCGAGGTCAACCTCATGACGAGCGGTCACGGCATCGCCCACTCCGAGGTTTCGACCGCGGGGACGAGGAAGCTGCACGGCGTCCAGCTGTGGGTGGTCCTGCCGGAGGCCGACCGGGACCTCGAGCGCGAGTTCCAGCACCACGCCGCACCCGTCCTCCGCCTCGGTGACGGTGTCGAGGGGCGCGTCTTCGTCGGGTCCCTCGCCGGGCACTCCTCGCCCATCCGCACCCGCACACCGCTGCTCGGCGCGGAGGTGACCCTCGCGGCAGGCGCGACGTGGACGGCTCCGGTCGACACGGCATACGAGCACGGGGTGCTGGTCGACACCGGGAGCGTGACGTTCAACGGCACCCCGCTCGGGCGGGGCGACCTCGGCATCGTCGACGCCGGCCTCGGCGAGCTCACCGTCGAGGCGCTCGAGCCGACCCGCATCGTGCTGCTCGGCGGCACGCCCTATGACGAGGCGATCGTCATGTGGTGGAACTTCATCGGTCGCGACCACGACGAGATCGTCGCCTTCCGCGACGCGTGGCAGTCGCGCGCCGAGCGCTTCGGCGAGGTCGAGGGGTATGCCGGCCGGCTCACCTGGCTGCCCGCCCCCGAGCTCCCCGGTGGACGCCTCCGCAGCCGGGACCGCCACGGGCGGCACTGACCGCACCCTCGACAGATACCCAAGGGGGGTATAGTATCGAGGCATGAGCGAGCACGAGGGCCACCAGCACGCCTACATCGAGAGCGGCAACAAGGACGACTACCTCAAGCGCCTGCGTCGCATCGAGGGGCAGGCCCGCGGCCTCCAGCGAATGGTCGAGGAGGAGAAGTACTGCATCGACATCCTCACCCAGGTCTCCGCGATGACCAAGGCCCTGCAGTCGGTCGCCCTCGGCCTGCTCGACGAGCACATGAGCCACTGCGTCGCCGACGCGGCGCGCCAGGGCGGCCCCGAGGCCGACGCCAAGCTCAAGGAGGCGAGCGACGCGATCGCCCGCCTCGTCAAGTCCTGATCCGCTGAGCCACCACTCCCAACCCACCACTCCGAAGGAGCCATCCATGAGCACCCAGACCTTCACCGTCACCGGCATGACCTGCGGCCACTGCGTCGCCTCCGTCACCGAGGAGGTGAGCGAGCTCTCCGGCGTCGAGAACGTCGACGTCGACCTCGCCACCGGAGCCGTCACCGTCACGAGCACCGAGCCGCTCGAGGACGACGCCGTGCGCGCCGCCGTCGAGGAAGCCGGCTACCAGCTGGCATGAGCACCTCCGTGCGGGTCGTCGGGTTCCTCGCCGCACTGGCGGCGGTCTTCGGGATCACGCTCGCCGCGGGTCGCGCCATCGGCCCCGTCGAGGCGTTGGGCGGCGGGAGCACCCCGACCCACGACACCCACGCGTCGCCCACCCCGGGTCGAGCGACGCCGGACCCGTCCGGCGCGCCCGACGGGTCCGCCGACGCGGCGCACCAGCCCGGCGGCCTCCAGGTCTCGCAGGACGGCTACACGCTCCGCCTGCTCCACGACGACCTCCCGGCCGGGGCACGGACCCCGCTCGAGCTCGTCGTCGAGGGTCCGGACGGCAGGCCGGTCACGGCATACACACCGCAGCACGAGAAGGAGCTCCACCTCATCGCGGTGCGACGCGACTTCTCCGGCTTCCAGCACGTCCACCCGACCCGTGACGCCGACGGCACCTGGGGCACCGAGCTCGCGCTGACGCCGGGCGCCTGGCGCGTCTTCGCCGACATGACGCCGGCCGGTGCGGAGCCCCTGACCCTGGGCGCCGACGTCTCCGTGGCCGGGGCCTACGCGCCCGCCGCTCCCCCGGCGCGGGACGTTCGCACCGCCACGGTCGACGGCTACACCGTCGAGCTCGCCGGCGACCTCACACCGGGCACCGACTCCGAGGTCACCCTGTCGGTGAGCCGCGGAGGCGCTCCGGTCACGGACCTCCAGCCCTACCTCGGCGCCTACGGGCACCTCGTCGCGCTGCGCACCGGCGACCTCGCCTACCTGCACGTCCACCCCGAGGGCGAGCCCGGCGACGGCTCGACGCAGCCCGGACCCGGCATCACCTTCGGCACCACGGTCCCGAGCGCCGGGACCTACCGGCTCTTCCTGGACTTCCGCCACGCGGGCGTCGTGCGGACCGCCGCGTTCACCGTCACCGCGGGCACGCCCGCTGCCCTGCCGACAGGAGGCAGCAGTGACCACACGCATTGACCTCGACATCACCGGGATGACCTGCGCCTCGTGCGCCAACCGGATCGAGCGCAAGCTCAACAAGCTCGAGGGCGTCACGGCCACGGTCAACTACGCCACCGAGAAGGCGCGGGTCGAGTTCCCGGAGACCGTCTCACCCGAGCAGCTGCTCACGACCGTCGAGCAGGCCGGGTATGCCGCGACCCTGCCTCCCGCACCCGACGCACCTCGGCCCTCGGGCGAGGACGCCGAGCCGGACCCGACGCGGGCACTGCGCGACCGGCTCCTCATCTCGACCGTCCTGTCGGTCCCGGTCGTCGCGATGGCGATGGTGCCAGCCCTGCAGTTCACCTACTGGCAGTGGCTCTCGCTCGTGCTCGCCGCCCCCGTCGTCGTGTGGGGTGGCTGGCCGTTCCACCGGGCCGCCTGGGTCAACCTGCGCCACGGCGCGACGACGATGGACACCCTCATCTCGGTCGGCACGCTCGCGGCGTTCGGCTGGTCCGTCTACGCACTGTTCCTCGGCACTGCCGGGACGCCGGGCATGACGCACCCCTTCGAGCTCACCATCGAGCGAGGGGACGGCTCGGGCAACATCTACCTCGAGGCCGCCGCCGGCGTGACGACGTTCCTGCTCGCCGGGCGCTATGCCGAGGCCCGGGCCAAGCGGCGCTCCGGCGCGGCCCTGAGGGCGCTCCTCGAGATGGGCGCCAAGGACGTCGCCGTCCTGCGCGACGGTCCCGGCGGCCGCACCGAGCAGCGCATCCCCGTCGAGCAGCTCGCCGTCGGTGACGAGTTCGTCGTCCGCCCAGGCGAGAAGGTCGCCACCGACGGCGTCGTCACCGAGGGCGCCTCCGCCGTCGACGCGTCGATGCTCACCGGCGAGTCCGTGCCGGTCGAGGTCGGTGTCGGCGACGCGGTCGTCGGTGCCACGGTCAACTCCGGCGGTCGCCTCGTCGTGCGCGCAACCCGCGTCGGTGGCGACACCCAGCTCGCGCAGATGGCCCGGCTCGTCGAGGACGCCCAGAACGGCAAGGCCGAGGTCCAGCGGCTTGCCGACCGGATCTCCGGCATCTTCGTCCCGATCGTCATCTCGCTGGCCGTCGGCACGCTGGGCTTCTGGCTCGGCAGCGGCGGCGGCTGGACGGCTGCGCTCACGGCAGGGATCTCGGTCCTCATCATCGCCTGCCCCTGCGCCCTCGGGCTGGCGACGCCGACCGCCCTCATGGTCGGCACCGGGCGCGGCGCCCAGCTCGGCATCCTCATCAAGGGCCCGGAGGTCCTCGAGTCCACGCGCCGCGTCGACACCGTCGTCCTCGACAAGACCGGCACCGTCACGACCGGGCAGATGTCGCTGCGTGACGTCGTCGCCGCCCCGGGCGAGGACCGCGACGAGGTCCTGGCCCTCGCCGCCTCGATCGAGCACGGCTCGGAGCACCCCATCGCCCGCGCGATCGGCGGCGGTGCCGAGGCCGCGGGCCTGGACCTCCTGCCCGTCGAGGGCTTCACGAGCACCGACGGGCTCGGCGTCCAGGGCGTCGTCGACGGCCACGCCGTCGTCGTCGGCCGCCCGCAGTTCTTGACCAATTGGTCGATTGTTGTCGGGGCCGAGCTCGAGGAGGCACTCGCCGCGGCCCGGGCGAGCGGTGGCACCGCGGTCGTGGTCGGCTGGGACGGCGAGGCACGCGGCATCCTCACCGTCTCCGACGGCGTCAAGCCCGAGGCGGCGCAGGCGATCTCGCGGCTGCGCGACCTCGGCCTCACTCCGTGGCTGCTCACCGGCGACAACGTCGAGGCGGCCCGCACGGTCGCCGCCGAGGTCGGCATCGACCCTGCCAACGTCATCGCCGACGTCATGCCGGCCGACAAGGTCGACGTGGTCCGGCGACTCCAGGACGAGGGCAAGGTCGTCGCGATGGTCGGCGACGGGGTCAACGACGCGGCGGCCCTCGCCACCGCGGACCTGGGAATGGCCATGGGCACCGGCACCGACGTCGCCATCGAGGCGAGCGACCTCACCCTCGTGCGCGGCGACCTCCGGGTCGCACCCGACGCGATCCGGCTCGCGCGACGCACCCTGACGACGATCAAGGGCAACCTGTTCTGGGCGTTCGGCTACAACGTCGCCGCGATCCCGCTCGCGGCAGCCGGGCTGCTCAACCCGATGCTCGCCGGTGCGGCGATGGCCCTGTCGTCGGTCTTCGTCGTGACGAACAGCCTGCGGCTGCGTGGCTTCCGCGCCGAGACGTGACGCCACACCCCTCCCAGCGTCGGAGACCGAGCCCAGGAACGCTCCGCGCCCTGTCGTGACGCGGAAGTCGTCACACGACGCGGCAATATCCGCGTCGCACCACGACTTCCGCGTCACGGGCGAGGGGCGCGGACCGGCGGACCAGCGGCGAGTGGCGTGTGGCGCGCGGGGCGGTTCAGGCGAGCGACTCGGCGAGAGTGGCCAGCCGATCGAGCGAGGCGCGGAGCTGCGGCTCCCCCGTGGCGCGGGCCCGCGGCATACGGGCCTCGTCGGTGAGCCCGGTCCAGTCGTAGGTGTGCGCCACCCGGGACCTGCCGTCCTCGAGGGCCTCGACCTCCCAGCGCCACTCGTGACCGGCCGGCGCCTCGCCCTCGTTCCCGGGGCGCCACGCGATGCGCCGGCCCTCCTCGAAGTCCACGATGAGGTTGTCCCTGTGGTTGCCCTTGGTCGTCCGCATCGCGAAGACCTCACCGGCGGCGCGGATCCGGTCGCCCTTGATGACCTCGACGAGGTTGTCGTTGCCGTCCCACTCCGGCTGGCGGCGCGGGTCCGCGATGAGCTCGAAGACGGTCTCGGCGGGAGCGGCGATGGTCCTGGTGGCGTTGACGACGCGGTTCTCGGTCTCCATGTGCCCATCGAAGCACGTCGACGACGCCGGGTCGCCGTCCGGACGAGAGGAGCGGGACGAGGGCGCTGGCCCTGCCGCTGGCGCTGACAGCACGCTGGCGTGAGCGCTACCCGACGGGCCCGGTGCCCGGTCGACCCGTTCGGCCGCCCGCCGGACCGAGCCGGTAGCCCACGTCCTCGACGATGTCGGCCAGGATCTCGTCGTCCATGCGCACCACCGGCGAGTCCGTCGGCCAGAACTCCCCGGCGATCCTCAGGTGGATCGCCCCGCCGTCGACGAGCTCACCGCGAACCCCGCACCGTCCCCGGACGGGTGGGTGGTTCGGGCCGGCGAGGTAGACGAGCCAGTGCGGGTTCCGGCCCAGGGTCAGCAGGGCGCACCACTCGTCGTCGATGCCCCGGACGAGGCTGTAGTCCCACTCGGACGTCACCGGGCCGGCATACGCGCGTCGCACCGTGAGCAAGGTCCCCACCGACTGGACCAGCGCCCACAGGAGGGCCGCGACCGCCCCCGCGCCCAGACCGTAGCGCAGGTTCATGGGGAGCTCGAACACCAGGAGCGCGGCCGCCCCCAGCACGACCGCCGGCCACCACCGCGCGCTGCCGAGGGCGATGAGGAGAGGTCGGTAGGCCGGCTCGTCGGGTGGGCTGCCCGTGCCGTCCCGGTCCCAGCCCTCCTTCACGGCGAGCGCGTCGAGCAGTGTGAGCAGGTCGGCGTCCGCGGCCACCTCGACGGTCGGCGCCACCCTCACCTCGGGGATGGCCAGCCGGCCCAGGCGGATCGGCGGTCGGCGCAGCCGGACCAGTGTGATGCCTCCGAGCGCGAGGAGGCTGAGGACTCCGGGGACCGCGGTCACCACGCTGAGGGCGTCGTAGGAGTCCGGGCGGTCCAGCGCGCTGCCCTCGAACGGGAAGGCCAGGACACGGATCGGGACGGTGTCGCCCACCGCGGGGTACGGCTCGTAGCAGTCGACCTCGGCATAGCCACCCAGGACCGACCCGTCGGTGCTGTCGGGCCACCGCACACCGCAGTCGGTGTAGCCGTCCTCGGGGTACTCGACCGCGCGCACCATCGTCGCGTCGACGTCCCGGCCCATCGCCCACAGTCCCTGGAAGGCGGCGAAGGCGAGGACGGAGAGCACGATGAGCGCCAGGGGAACCGTCGGCAGGGCCGCGCGCACCCGTCGCCAGCGCCCTGCCCGGCTCGCAGGACGGTCGAGCTGGGCGTCGAACGCAGGCCCCCACTCGTCGAGGGCTCCGACGAGGTGGTGCTGACCCGAGGCGTCGACGAACCCCCGCTGCTCGGCGAAGTCCAGCAGCTCGTCGTCGACGACCTGGCGGCGTGCCCCGGCGTCGCGGAACGTGGTTCGGCCCACCCGGAGATGGGTTCGTGGACCGATGACGACGACATCGTCCCCATCGACGTAGGCGCGGGCCCGACGCTGCGCGTCGCCGGAGCCCACGAGGACGGGCACGGTGACGGCCCTGCCCCGCTGGGCTGCTGCGACACCACGCCGAGCCGACGCGTCCCGCAGCATGGCGAAGGCGACTCCGCCCAGGACGCACAGCAGCAGGAACCCGAGGTAGGGCAGCACCGACGACAACGCACTCACGGGAGGTCACCCTAGGACCGAGATGACACGATCGGGGCATGACCTCGATCCTCTGGCTGCGTCGTGACCTGCGGCGCAGCGACCACCCCGCGCTGCTCGCGGCCCGTGACGCCGCGGGCGACGACCTCGTCGTCGCCTTCGTCATCGACCCCGGGCTCTGGGACGGCGCGGGGCCGGTGCGACGGGCCTGGCTGGCCGCCACCCTCGAGGCCACCAACACGGAGTACGACGACGCCCTGACCCTGCTCTGGGGTGACCCCCTCGAGGTGCTGCCGGCCCTCGCCGAGCGGGTCGGGGCGTCATCGGTCCACGTCACCCGCGAGACCACGCCCTTCGGCCACCGCCGGGACGAGTCCGTCGCGGAGGCGCTGTCGGCTGCCGGTGTCGAGTGGGTCGAGACCGGGACCCCGTATGCCGTCGGGCCCGGTCTCGTGACCAACGGGAGCGGGACGGCATACAAGGTCTTCACGCCCTTCGCGAAGGCGTGGCGGGCGCACGGCTGGCCCGACCCCGCACCCCGTCCGGCAAGCCTCCCGTTGCGGCAGGCCCGCAACGACGCCGAGGCGACCCGTGCGATCCGGGAGGCGCTCGCGGCACCCGACCTGCCCCGGCTGCCGGCTGCGGGTGAGAAGGCCGCCATGGCGCGGTGGCGCGAGTTCCTCGACGGCGCGCTGACGGCATACAAGGGCGACCGAGACCGGCCGGGCACCGACGGGACGTCACGGATGTCGCCGTACCTCAAGCTCGGCGTGGCGCACCCACGCACGCTCCTCGCCGACCTCGCGAGCCGTCGTGGCGAGGGCAAGGAGACCTACGTCAACGAGCTGGCGTGGCGTGAGTTCTATGCAGATGTGCTGTGGCACAACCCTTCCAGCGCGTGGAAGGACCTGCGGGACGCCCTCGACGGGATGGCCTACGACGACGAGTCCGACGCCGTGGAGGCGTGGCGGACCGGCACGACGGGATACCCGATCGTCGACGCCGGGATGCGCCAGCTGCTCGCCGAGGGGTGGATGCACAACCGCGTCCGGATGATCACGGCGAGCTTCCTCACCAAGGACCTGCACGTCTGGTGGCCGGTCGGCGCGAGGCACTTCCTCGACCACCTCGTCGACGGTGACATCGCGTCGAACAACCACGGGTGGCAGTGGGTCGCGGGGACGGGGACCGACGCCTCGCCGTACTTCCGCGTCTTCAACCCGGTGACGCAGGGCGAGAAGTTCGACCCCGACGGGGAGTACGTCCGGCGCTGGGTGCCCGAGCTCGCGCACCTGCGCGGCAAGGCGGCGCACCAGCCGTGGGAGCACGACGACGGCTACGCCCACGACTACCCGAAGCGCATCGTCGACCACACCGAGGAGCGGCGTGAGGCGCTGCGTCGGCTGGACGCCACCAAGCACTGAGGGCCCACCTACCGCGAGGTCCTGCGTCAGCCGACCGCGCGCAGGAACCTCTCGAGCAGAGGGCCTGCCGTCGTGGCGCCACCCTCGCCCTCGCCGACGAAGACCGCGACCGCGAGGTCGCCCTGGATGCCGACCATCCAGGCGTGCTCCTTGAGCGCCCCCGCCTCGCCGAACTCGGCGGTGCCCGACTTGGCGAGCACGGGTTCGCCCGGCACGTCCGCCAGGAACGTCGCGCTGCCCGACGTGACGACGCCACGCATGAGGGCCCTGAGCTGGCCCGCCTCGGCCGCGGTCACGGGCGAGGCCGGGGCCTTCGGCGCGGTGGGAGTCGCTGCCGCGCCGGGGACGACGAGGGTCGGGGAGACCGGCTTGCCGGCTGCGATGGAGGCCGCCACCGTCGCCATGCCGAGCGGGGAAGCGAGCACCTTGGACTGGCCGATCATCGAGGCCGCCTCGTCGGTGCCGGGCTCGGGCTCGGGCACGGAGCCGAGGAACCCCGAGATCCCCAGCTGCGGCTCGGCGGTGAGGCCCAGACCGGCAGCAGCGGCGGGGAGCTCGGCGGGATCGAGGTCCTCGCCGGCGCGGATGAAGGCGGTGTTGCACGAGTTCGCGAAGGCGGTGCTGAACGGCACCGAGCCCAGGGCCGAGGCCGGGAAGCCGTCGACGTTCTTGAACGAGCGCCCGTCGACGGTGACGGTCGGCGTGCACTGGACGGGCGCCGTCGGGGTCAGCCCGGAGCGCAGGAGGGCGAGCGTCGACACCGTCTTGAACGTCGAGCCCGGTGCGTAGCGACCCTGGGTCGCGGTCGAGACCCCCTTGCTGCCCGGTCCGCTCGCGGCGGCGAGGACGCGACCGGTCGACGGCTGGATCGCGACGACGGCGGAGGCGGGCGCGACGCCGGCGAGCACCGTCTCGGCCGCTGTCTGGGTCGCGATGTCGAGCGTGAGGGTCACCGGGGTGCCCGGCTCCGGCTCGGTGGTGAAGAGGGTGCGCTCCTCTGCGCCTCCGGAGGTCACGACCGTGTAGCCCGGGGTGCCGGCCAGCTGGGTGTCGTATGCCGCCTGCACGCCTCCGATGCCGACGCGGTCTCCCGCGACGACGCGGCCCTCGGACTTCTCGACGATCTCGGCCGTGGCGTCACCGACGACGCCGAGGATCGGCCGGGCGAAGGTCGCCGTGGGCGCCAGCGGCACCTTGGCGCTGACGAAGAAGACTCCGGGCTCGTCGACCTCACGGGCCGCCAGCTCCTCGGGGCCGCCGACCCGGGCGGTCAGGGCCTCGACGAAGGCGCGCTCGCCCGCCTTCTGCACCGATGACACGTAGTTCTCGACGTTGATTCCCACGGCCTGAGCCAGCAGCCGGGCCGACGAGGCGGCCTGTGCCGGCGTGGCCTTGGTCTTGTCGATGCCGATGCGCTCGACGTCGCGCAGCTCGACGATGGGGCGGTCGCCGGCCCCGAGGACCGGTGCGCGCTCGGGCTGCTGGCGCTTCGTCCGCAACAGCTCACCCTCGGCGAGGTCCGGTGCGACGACGGCGGGATCCCAGCTGCCGACCCACCTCCCGTCCACCTTCGTCAGCCGGAGCGGTGTCTCGTATGTCCACGGGGTCTCGCTCCCGGGCAGGGTCCACGAGTGCGCGAGGGTGGCACGCGCCGATCCGCCGTCCGGCTCGGTGACCGCCTGGGCCCGCACGGTGTGCGTGGCCCCGCCCATCCCCCTGATGATCGGCTCGAGCTCGGGCGTCCCGCCGGAGGCGTCGACCATCGCGCCCGAGTCGGCGAACCCTCCCTGCGAGAGGTCCTCGGCGACGAGTGCGGCCGCCGCTCGGACCGCCTCGGCCTCCCTGTCGCGCCACCACACGAAGCCGCCTGCCGCCACGAGTGCCAGCACGACGACGACCACCCCGACCTTGACTCCCCACCCACGCGAACGCACTGCACGACCCCTCACGGTCCGACGGCTTTCCTGGTCACATCCCTGACGGGCCGCTCGACCGGCCCGCCCTCGTCACTCTGTCACCGACGGCAGGGCCAGGTCGCACCGAGCGCGCGGGGTGGCGCCGATCCACACCGGATCGTCACATCTCGGTTCACGACGTGGCGAACCGGCGCGAGACGCGTTCCACGATGGCGGCGACGACGAGGGCGAGGCCCGCACCGAGCGCGCCGGCGAGCAGGGCGTTGTCCTCCACCCACCGTCCGGCGAGCGTCCCGAGCGCGACCGACCAGGCCGCCCACAGACCAGCCGACAGGACGGTCCAGGCAGCGAAGCGCGGTTGCGAGTACCCCGCGGCGCCGGCCATGAGGTTGACGGCCGCACGTCCCACCGGGATCCAGCGACCGACGACGACGATGAGTGCGCCGCGACTGTCGAAGCCGCGACGCGCCCAGTCCATGGTCCGTCGTCCACGGTCACTGCGCCGGACGAGCCGGTCGAAGCCGGTGCGGCTTCCCAGCAGGTACGCGAGGTTGTCGCCCACCCAGGCGCCTGCCCAGGCGACGGCGAGCAGACCCAACCAGTGCGGCGCACCCGTGGAGGCGCCGACCGCCGCGAGCGCGATGAGGACGCCCTCGCTCGGCAGCGGCGGGACGATGCCGTCGACGGCGAAGTAGACGAAGAGCGCCGGCAGCAGCCAACCGGCGCCGGC
The DNA here is from genome assembly GCF_044791685.1 of Knoellia locipacati. Taxonomy (GTDB): domain Bacteria; phylum Actinomycetota; class Actinomycetes; order Actinomycetales; family Dermatophilaceae; genus Knoellia; species Knoellia locipacati_A. The sequence continues at coordinate 1,832,110 of NZ_CP087730.1, read as the reverse complement.
GTTCGCCTCGATGAGCTCGTTGACCGACTCCAGCATGCCCCCAGTCTGACGGCAGGCTCCGTGTGCCGGGCGAGCGGCCGCCCCGGTGAGGCGGGCTCAGGTGCCGGGCGTCGACCCCACGGAGCCGCCGGTGAACAGGCAGAAGGTGTGCCCCGCCGGGTCGGCGAGGACGTAGAGCGGCTCCTCCTCGTCGTCGCTCCGGTCGAGCCGCAGCTCGGCCCCCAGCCCCAGCGCGACGTCCTTGTGGCGCTCGAGCTCCTCGACGCTGTCGACGATGTAGTCGATGTGGACCTGCTGGGGCACGGAGTGGTCGGGCCACGTCGTGGGCCGGTGCTCCGGCTCCTCCTGGATCGCGAGCTGCCGCGTGCCGTCGGGCCGGGTGAGGACGAGCCAGTCCGCGTCGTCGGGACTGCCGTCGGCCGGCGGCTCGTCGCCGGCGCGGTAGACCAGTCCGAGCAGCCGGCGGTAGAACTCGGCCAGCTCGCGGGGCCGCTGGCAGTCCAGAACCGTGTGGACGTATGCCGGGTGGCTGCCCATGGCGGTCACTCCCTTCGTCGTCGGTGAGGGTTGGGGAACTCGCCCTACCGGCATACCACTCCCAGTGACCATGTGCGCGAGGCGAGGTCCGGAGGATCGTGGGAGGTGTCCGGCTCGTCCCGGGCCGGCGCGGATCCCGGAGGTTCCCCATGAAGCTGATGTCTCGCGTCCTTGTGTCCTTCGCCCTCGTCCTCGGGGCGAGCGCCCTGTCCGTCCAGCCCGCCTCCGCCGCGGACGACAGGTGGACCGCACACCTCAGTGCCGCGCAGGAGGTCCCGCCCAATGCCTCGCTGGCCCAGGGACAGCTCATCCTCTCGCTGTCCGACGACGGCACCGCCCTGGACTACCGCCTCGTCGTCGCGAACATCGACAACCTGGTGGCGGCGCACATCCACCTCGCCCCGGCCGGTGTCAACGGTCCTGTCGTCGCCTTCCTGTTCGGCGCGGTTCCCCCGGGAGGCGGGCGCACCAGTGGTGTCGTGGCGACGGGGACGATCACGGCGGCGAACCTCGTCGGCCCGCTGGCCGGGCAGCCCCTGTCGGCCCTCGTCGACGCGATCGAGTCGGGCGGGACCTACGTCAACGCCCACACCAACGACGGCGTCACACCCGTGACCAACGAGCCGGGCGACATCCCCGGCGGCGAGATCCGGGGGCAGATCGGCTGACTCTCTCCTGGTCGTCGCACCCGCAGATCGTCCACAGATCGTCCGCAGCGCGGGCGCAGCGTGACCGCAGTGGTTCCGCAGCGGCATACCGGAGCCTCGTCCTGCGCGCGGGCACCCGGCCCGCCCGGAGCAAGGAGGCCATCGTGACGACCGTTGCGAGGACACTGAAGAAGGCCCTGTATGCCGGTGCCGCCGCCGCCCTGATGGGCGCGACGTTCGTCGGCACCACCGCGGCACCCGCCTCGGCGGAACCGCGCGACGGCACCTGCAACGCGGGCGAGTTCTGCCTGTACTACGGCGAGGGACAGACCGGTGCGGTCGCCGACTTCACCAACAGCAAGCGCGACTACACCGAGAGCGGGTCGTGCATCACGTTCGAGGGTGCCGGAAAGGCCGGCAACGGGGTCTGCGTCCAGAACCACGCGAAGTCGGTGTGGAACCGGACCGGCGGCACGGCATACGAGTTCTACAGCTCCGACTTCGGCGGCACCTACGACGTCGTTCCGAGCGGGGTCCAGGCCAACCTCAACGCCAACGTCTACAACGACAACGCCTCGCACATCCTCGGCGACGCGTCGCTGCGCTTCCCGCTCAACGTGACGCAGGCGCAGATCAAGAACCGTTCGCCGCACTGGTGCTGGGACAGCAAGACCAACTGCCACCACGACTACAACGCGGCCGACATCTTCGCGGCCGCCGGCACCGCGGTCGTCTCACCGGTCGGCGGTGTCGTCATGACGAAGAACGTCCGCTCGAGCGGCGTCGGCAGCACCGTGACGGTCAAGGACGACTTGGGGCGGCTCTGGTACTTCGCGCACATGCACCACAGCCCGGCCCCGGTCGTGGTGGTGGGCGAGCGGGTGAGCAAGGGCGAGCGGATCGGAACCGTCGGCACGTCGACGCACGCCCTCGGCACGCCGGCGCACCTGCACCTCGACATGCGGGTCGGCGTCGACGAGCGCGTGGGCTGCAGCGGCGCGGACTGCGCGTCGTACGGCTTCGTCAACAACCAGCCGCTGCTGCGCAACGCCTTCCTGGAGCGTCCGGCGAGCTGAGGGGTGCGCTGGCTGCTGAGGTGAGCTGAGCGGGGCGGCCGCCCCTCAGGTGCTGGCGGCCCGGACCAGTCTCTCGCCGAGGGCCCGCACCGCCGCCCTGACCTCGTCACCCTGCTCGACCCGGAACGCGCCGGGCAGGGTGGCGAGGTCAGCGGCATACCCACGGGGGTTGCTCGTGCTCCCGACGAGGCGGCACGTGGTGGGCGTGAGCGGCTCGACCCGGCCCATCGTCGTCGGAATGCACTGCACGACCTGGTCGGCCGGGGCGTCGACGACGACCTCGACGGCGTAGTCCCAGCCCTCGCCGAGGTGGCGCACGAGCGCCTCAACCGGGTCGAGGTCGCTCGGCGGGATGAAGGTGCCGTCGAGGAGCGAGACCCGCCGGACCCGGTCGATGCGGTAGGCGCGGGTCGCCTCGGAGGTGAGTGAGTGGCACAGGAGGTACCAGCGGCTGTGCCGGACGACGACGGCCCACGGCTGCACGTCGAGCAGGAGCTCACGACCGGCTTCGGTGCGGTAGTCGATCCGCACCTCCCTCCCGTCCGCGCAGGCCTGCACGAGCACGGCCGTCGACTCGGGCGCCGGTCTCGCGTCCGGGTGGTCGGGGACGGGAGCTGCGACTCGGCGAACCGTCTCCGCCTGTGCCGCAACGGCTTCGGGCAGGGTGCGCAGGATCTTGCCGATCCCGCTGCCGACCGGGTCATCGGTGTCGTCGGGGTCGTGGGACCGTCGAGGACGGCCATGACCAGGCCCAGCGCCTCGGCGGGGGTGAAGACGACCGGTGGCGGCCGGAGACCGCGTCCGGGCCGGTAGCCGCCGGCCGGTCCGCTCACGGACGCGATGGGTATGCCGGCCTCCCGCAGCGTCGCGACGTAGCGGCGGGCGGCGCGCGGGGTGACGCCCAGACGGTCACCGAGGCGGTCGGCGGTGATGCCCGGCTGGCCCTGGATGAGCTCGAGCGTGCGCAGGGCCCGGGCGGTGGGGCTGGCGTCGACGAGGTCGGCATCGAGGGTCATGGTCGAGAGTTTTTCGCATCGCCGACGATTGCGGAAGGCTTCCGTCCGCAATCTCTCCTACGTTGTCCGCCATGACCGAGATCGTGCTCTTCCACCACATCCAGGGCCTCACCTCCGGCGTCACGGCGTTCGCCGACACGCTGCGCGGCGCGGGCCACGTCGTCCACACCCCCGACCTCTTCGAGGGGCAGACCTTCGGCTCCATCGACGAGGGGGCCGCGTTCTGCAAGGAGGTCGGGTTCGGCGAGGTGCGCGAGCGTGGGGAGCGTTCCGTGGCGGACCTCCCGAACGCCCTCGTGTATGCCGGGTTCTCCCTCGGCGTCATGCCGGCGCAACAGCTCCTCCAGACCAGGCCGGGAGCGCTCGGCGGGCTGTTCTTCCACTCGTTCGTCGACCCGAAGGAGTTCGGCGAGTGGCCGTCGGGGGTTCCCGTGCAGGTCCACTCGATGGACGCCGACCCGTACTTCGTCGACGAGGGTGATCTCGACGCCGTGCGGCCCTTCATCGACTCGCACCCCGAGGCGGAGCTGTTCCTCTATCCCGGCAACGGCCACCTGTTCGCGGACAGCTCGCTCCCGGACCACGACGAGGAAGCGACCCGGCTGGTGCTCGAGCGCTCGATCGAGTGGCTGCGGACGCTGTGAGCGAGCCCGTGGTGGAGCCGCCCCCCACGGGGCGGGAGTTTCGCGACGAAGAGCTGCTGGGTGCCACCTTCGACCACGTCGACCTCTCCGGCTCCCGGTGGAACCGCGTGGACCTCACCGGGTCGACGCTCCGCTCGGTCGACCTGACGGAGGTGGACATCCGCAACGTCGCGATCACGCAGGCGAGGGTGCGTGGCGCCTACCTCAGTGACGTCGAGATCTGGGGTGAGGTCGAGCGAGTGAGCATCAACGGGGTTGACGTCGGCGCGCTGGTCGAGGCCGAGCTCGACCGACGGCACCCCGAGCGTCGGGCGATGCACCCGACCGATCCCGCGGGGTACCGGGAGGCGTGGAAGGTGCTCGACGGGTTGTGGGGCGGCACGGTCGAGCGAGCCCGAGCGCTGGAGGCGATCCACCCCGGCGTGCTCCACGAGAGTGTCGAGGGCGAGTGGTCCTTCATCGAGACGCTGCGCCACCTTGCCTTCGCGACGAGTTCGTGGCTCAGCCGGGCCATCGAGGGCGACCCGTCCCCATGGCACCCGCTCGAGCTGCCCTGGGACGAGATGCGTGAGACGCCCGGCGTGCCGAGGGACCGCACTGCCCGGCCGTCGCTCGACGAGGCGCTGGCGCTGCGGCGCGACCGGTTCGAGCGAGTTCGGGCGTTCCTGGCCAGCCTCACCGAGGAGACGCTGGCCGGGCGGACGTCTCCGGCCGAGGGGGTCGGCTGGCCGCCCGCCGGTGAGAGCTTCCCGGTCAGGGAGTGCCTCGACACCCTGCTCAACGAGGAGTGGTGGCACCGCCAGTTCGCCGAACGAGACCTCGCCGTTCTCGAGGCCAGGTCGGACGCGGACTCGAGTGGACGGCATACGACGGTGGAGGAGTCATGACCGACGCAGCTCAGCCGCACGACGACACGCCTTGGGAGCCACCGATCGCCGGAAGGGAGGCGGAGCAGGTCCTCGGTGCGCTCGACCGGCTGCGGTGGACGTTCCGGTGGAAGGCCGACGGGCTCGACGCCGACGGGTTGGGGCAGCACATCGGTGCCTCGACGCTGACGCTCGGGCGCCTGCTCAAGCACCTCGCCGTCGCCGAGGACCACACGTTCCAGGTCAAGCTGGCCGGCGACCCGATGCCGGACGACTGGGCCGACAACGGGTGGGACGACGATGACGACTGGGAGCTCACGTCCGCGGACTCCGACGACCCTGCGACGCTGTATGGGTTCTGGGACAGGGCCGTCGAACGGTCCCGCGCGCGGACGGCGGCTGTCCTGGCGGCCGGTGGGTTGGACCATCCAGTGCACGTCAGCGACGAAGGCCGGCACGCGAGCGTGCGGCGCTTGCTGCTGGACACGATCGAGGAGTACGGCCGGCACACGGGGCACGCGGACCTGCTGCGCGAGGCGGTCGACGGGCGAGTGGGAGAGGATCCCCCGCCCGGCTGGCGCCCCACCAGCGGAGGCTGAGGGCACAGGGCCGGATGGTGTCCGGCCGGAAGGGGCGCGTCGGGGCGGCAAGCGGAGCCGAGCCGGGCCGTCAGAACGGAATGGCCTCGGTCAGAGCGGGACACGCTGCGAGCCGTCACAACGCGATGACCTCGAACAGGGTGGGGCGCACGCTGCGAGCCGAGACGTGACAACGGGATGACCTCGAGCAGGGCGCGGCGCCCTGCGATGCGAGCCGCCGTCAGAACGGGATGACGTCTGGCTGGGGTTCGCGCGGCGGGATGTCGAGCAGGACCGTGGCCCAAGGGTTGTCGGGATGGTGGTCGACACACATCGCGAGGGGTTCGGTCATCGCGTCGGGCCGTCGAGTCCGCCGTCGACCCCGGGCTGCGCCGGCGAGGAGCTCGGTGAGGTCCTCGTCGAGGAGGCTGAGGTCGATGTGGTGGGTGCGCCGCGCTGTCCCGGTGGACACGGCAGGCGCGGTCCCGTTGGCAGGCGCGCTCGACCGCACGGTGTTGGCACACGGCGCGGCATCGGCGGAGGCCGGGGCATAGGCGGAGGCGGCGGGCGAGGCGGTTGAGGTGCTGCCGAGGTGGAGGTGGTCGACGGCCGAGGTGGTGTGACTCCGGCCGGAGGGGTCGGTCCAGACCACCGTGCCGTCGGGGCGCAGGCGCACGGTCCAGCCGTCGCGCTGCTTGATTCGGTGGTGCCGGCGGCAGAGTGCCATGAGGTTGCTGGGGTCGGTCGGGCCGGTGGGCCACGGGCGCACGTGGTCGAGGTCGCACTGCCGGGCGGGGGTCGAGCAGCCCGGGAACCGGCAGCCGCCGTCTCGGAGGCGGACGAAGCGGGCCATGGCCGCCGGGATCCGGTAGGTCGTGGCGGGACTCGTGGCCGTGGCCGGCGTGGTGCGGCTGGTGTCGCGACCGGTGGCGAGCCCGGCGGGGACGTGACCGCCGAGGAGCGCGCCCGTCACGGGGTGGCAGGTCAACGCGCCCGCGGTGGTCGCGCCCTCGAGCCACCGTGCGGGCACGAACGTGGTGCCGGGAGCGCCGAGCCCACCGACCTCGCACCAGCCGCTCGCGCCGTTCGTCCCGCTCACGCCGTTCGTCCCGTTCGTCCCGTTCGTGCCGTCCCTGCCGTCGGCGTCAGCGGCCGCGGTCGGGACCGCAGGGGCGGCGTCCTGACCGGAGGGGTCGGTGGCGGGCCGGGTGGCGTGGAGGACGACTCGCACGTCGCTGTGCTCGAGGATGAGCTGGGTCATGGCGTCCGCGCGGGCCTGGGTGAGGGAGTCGGCGTGGCCGTCGCGGACGAGCTGACGGGCGCGTTCGGTGACCGCGCTCCACGCGAGCCGCGACTTCTCGACCTCGAGCTCGGCACGCCACTGGTCGGTGCCGTGCTCGCCGGTGACGCGGGTGAGACCGCGCCGCTCGCGGGCCTTCTCGGCGTCGTCAGCGACGGCCTCGGGGAACAGACGGGCGACGGTCCGGGCCACGAACCGGCGCAGTGGGCCGACGGTGAGCCCACCCCAGTGCTCGCGCACGGCGTCGACGACCTCGGCCGCCTCGGCGGCGTCGAGGAGGTCGGTCTCCTCGGTGACGACCGCGGCGCGACGCTCGTCGAGCTCGCCTTCGGCCATCGCGTCGACCACGGCCGGCGTGCGGCTCATCTGGCGGATCGCGTCGGCGACCCTGTTGGTCGCCACGTGCACCGAGACCCCCAGCCGCGGCGCCGCGAGCTCGGGAGCGTCGAGGCGCTGGTGGCCGATCCCGTGGTGCACCTCGGCCTCGGTGCCATCCTCCTGCCGCGTCGGCTCGAGTGCGGAGAGGTGCGCCAGGGCGACGGCCTGCCGGGCCGAGGCGGCGTCCTTGTCGCGCTGCGCGTCCTCGATGACGTCGAGGAGCTCCTCGGTGGTGAGGGTGGCAGCGGACCCCAGCAGCGCGGCATACCGGCCCTCACGGGCGGCTGCGTCGCTGCTGGTGTCCATGCACCCACACTACCCGAACAGGTGTTCGAATACAAGTGCGCACGGCACGAATTCGGTTCTGCTGCAGGCGAACACACACAGGCCAAACAGCTGGCGACCGCATCTGGTCGTCCTCGGTGGGCATCAGCCGATGACGACGAGCGAGTAGCCGCCGACGTCCTGGAGCTCAGGGTCCACGTGGGCGAACCGCAGCAGGTGGGCTGCGGCCTTGTCGCCCGCCACCGCGCGAGCGAGGTCCCCGGCGTCCAGGCCCTGCAGGTCCCACAGGCGCATCAGGCCGTCGATGAGCGCAGAGCCGGCATCGGAGTCGAGGACGACGCCGATCCGCTCGTAGGCGTTCGGGCCCAGCTCCTCGATGATCCTGCGTGCGCCGCCCACCGTGGCGAACGGGTGCTGCTCGCCGCCACGACCGTGGAAACGGTCGAGCACGAGTTCGTGCTCGACGGCGAGCTCCCACACGCGCGCACTGTCGGCGACCAGCCACCCGCCCTCGACCATGAACATCGTGAGCAGGTGCCGTCCGACTCCGGTGTCCACGCCGAGCCGGAAGGCGCGAGCGCTCGGGGCCCGAAGCCTCGTCACGGGACCGAACTCCGACTTCGCCGTGCCGAGCACACCTCGCAGCAGCGGGAGGACGGCGGCGCCGCCGTGCACGAGCTCCAGGGTGCCGCCTTTCGTGACGGCCGCCCCCAGCGTGAGGAGGAGGTCCTTGGCGCTCGTCGTCCCGGCGAGGATCGTGAGGTTGCGCTGACCGACGTGCCGGTCGTTGTTCGCGTCGAGGACCCCGCTCCAGGGGTCGAGCGGGCAGCTCACCGTCGCCATGAGGCACTCGTGCCCCGTGAGTTCGGGCGGGATGTCCCAGGTCTGGTCGAGCTCGACCACGGCCATGGCACCGGGACGCGTGCGGTCCTCGAGGTGCACCATCGCGCCACCGATCGGCACCGGCTGGTACGCCGGGTTCGAGGGGTCCCCGCCGAAGAAGCCCGGGTTCACCGCCCACGCGCGGACGTGGACGCCCATCGCCGGAAGCAGCCCGAGGTTCCAGATCCGGACGAAGACCCGGTAGCGGCGACCGGCGGTCGGGCTCGCCACGAGCATGCTCGTGTCGTAGGGGCCGGTCCAGCTGGCGTCGATGAGCCCGATGTCCGGTGACTCCCAGCACGGCACGGGCGGCCAGGTCGGCCTCGCCCCGCGGTCACCGGGGCTGTGGGCCCGGATGAGGAGGTAGGGGTAGACGTCCTCGCGTCGCGGTCGGTGCTCGCCGCCGCCGATCTCCTTGATGAGGGACTCGGCATCGTCCTTCGCGCTCCCCGGCGTCCAACCCTGCCCGAGCTCACCCGAAGGCGGGTCGACGTGCCCGAAGGACCCCGGCGGGTCGCTCCCCCGCTGGACCTCGTCCTCCTTGAGCGTGAGGACCGGGTGCTCGTCGTGACGACGTCTCCTGCTGCGCGGCATGGTCATCCCCTCCCTTCGCGGAGCTGGTCGCGCCACCGGGGGTCGGTGACGGGGTCGTGGTCGTGCCGCTCGAGGCAGGTCGGGGGACCGTCACCGGGCAGGTAGTGGACCGCCAGGTCCTGGGTCTCGACGTACCAGAGGCCGGGCTGCGAGGGCAGGTCGTGGTCCGCGTGGAACAACTGCGGCGAGGTGCACGGCTGCGGGTAGGAGTAGTCCTCCCCGAACGCCGGGTTGATGTCGGGACGGCACGTCTCCTTGCCCCGGTCCCAGTCCCAGCAGCGCCAGGCGTAGCCGCGGTCGCCGTCGAGGTTGAAGTCCGGGACGTCGAACTGGGACTGACCGGACTTCGCCACCATCCGGCCGACGAGGTAGAGCCCGTAGTCGACCGGACCGCCGAGGTGCTCGTCGGAGGGGAGGTGGGCGTCGAGGGCGGCCAGCGTCTCGGCCGGCGACGCCGCCTTCTCCAGCGACGTCCGGGCGCCATCGTCACCGACCAACCCTGAAAGCAGGATGGTCGAGCGCGAGCCCACGACGTAGGGACCGGCATGGGTCTCCGCACCCTCCTGGGCCACACCCGCGCCGGCCTGGTTGGTGAGCGGGTAGCGCCACGGAGCGACCCACTCCGACGGCTTGAACTCCTCGTTCGCCGCGTCGCCGCGGTAGCGGAGCGCGCTCGTGAGTCCCAGCGCTCCTGCGAGGTCGGGTCGGCCGATGGCGCTCGGCAGGTCGCGGACGATGCCACGGGGGTAGGCGCGGTCCAGCCCTCGCGGGTGGGAGGAGGTGAGCCGCCCGGAAGGCTCCGTGACCGCGCTGGGAGCGGACGGCATACCCAGGGGGTTGTCGAGGGCGGACGCGATGTCGTAGGTACCGGCCTTGCCCAGGGTCGTCAGGCCGGTGTTGATCTCGGCCGGCTTGGGCATCGCGAAGCCCGACATGACGAGCGAGCGGCGGGCGAGGAGGTAGGTGTTCCAGAGCGGGACGATGACGGCCCAGTAGATGACGGCGCGCGCCGGGAACGTCGTGATGTCGACGATGAGCCCGGGCAGGACCGTGAGCAGCCAGACGACGACCTGCGCGATGTAGACGATCCACGCGAAGAGCGCGAGCAGCAGGTCGAGGAGCGTGAACGAGTCGTCGTCGTCCACGTCGGCGCCGCGGCTCGGGTCGTCGTCGATGCCGGAGCCACCACCTCCTGGTGGCGTCGGGAAGGAGTGGTCGGTGAAGACCGACGGTGGCGGTGGGAGGCGCAGGCTGATCGCGTCCGAGCTCGTCATCTTGAGGTAGCGGTAGACGATCTCCCACATCTGCGCCATCGCGTCCTCGTTCGGCCGCCCGTCCGGGTCACCGGTCGCCGGGTCGGTCGCCGAGAACGGCGGGTCCTGGAGCAGGATGTGCGGCCCCTCGGACCCGTAGACCGACGACATCGCGTCGAGCAGCCCCTCGACGAGGTGGCTGGGGAGCGGGCCCGTCTCGAGGTCGAAGAAGGTGCGCCGGTGCGACGTGGCCGTCGGCCCGTCTCCGTTGTCGTATGCCGGAAAGCCGCTCCAGTAGTCGTATGCCGGCGCGTCGTCGCGGCCGTTGTACGGCGAGTCGTTGCGCTGCCGGAACGCGACGCGGAAGTGCAGCGCCGAGGTGCCGTACTCGCCGTAGAGGGGACCTGGGTGGCGGGCGCCGTAGTTCTCGGAGTCCATGTGGTTCTCGACGAGGTGGTGGCGCTGCCAGTGGTCGCGGTAGGGGCCCCCGGACTTCGCGTTCGTGAACGCGTGCCCGGTGACGTCGGTGGCGCAGTGAGACATCCAGCCGACGGCGAAGGCGATCCGGGCCTCGGCGTCCTGCCGCTCGGCGTCCGAGCCGGCGTTGGCCAGCGCCTGCTGCGCCTGCTGGAAGAGCACGAACGGGAACTGGTAGGTGCGGCGGTAGTGGAACATGTCGGACCAGTAGAACGCGTCGTCACCGAATGCCTGTGGCACACCGGAAGTGAGGATGCCGAACCAGTCACCCATCTCGGCGAGCAGCCCCTTGAACGCGGACAGTATCGAGGAGATCACCTCGTCGAGGACCTGCGCGAGCTGGGTCGACAGGCCACCGGTGAGCTGCGAGGCGAGCTGGGAGTTGTTCGTCGTGATCGGGTCGATCCACTTCTCCCACTTGGAGACGAACTCGCCGTCGATGACCTCCCACACGTCGAGGCACCACTGGACGACCTGGCGGATGACCTGGCCCGTCGTGTTCTTGAAGTCCGGCAGCAGGTAGAAGAGGTCCGGTCCGAGCGAGCCGAGCTCGAGGTAGTTGCGCCAGGTGTGGCAGTGCTCCCCGATGCCCTGGGCGTCGGCCATCGGGATCGGGAAGCCCGACGGGACGGTGCCGTTCCGGAGCCGGGCGGCCGTGTCGTGGGCTGCTTCCATGTGGACGTACCAACCGGGCATGACGGCCTCCTGGGCGACGACGGGCTCTCCAGGGGAGGAGCGATCGCGCGCGCGTCAGATACACCGGCGTCCGGGTGAGGGCGGCCGCCTGCCTTCCAGTCTCCACCCCGGTGGGGCGCTGGCGAGACCGTTGCCGCATGCCGCGGCACGGCTCAGTCGCCTCGTCTCGCGTCGCCCCGGCCCGGCTCGCCTCTGCTCGGACGGGACCCGATCAGGCCCCGATCAGGCCCCGATCAGGCCCCGATCAGGCACCGTCAGGCGGGACCGGGCCGGAGCCACCTGCGTCACGATGGCGGCCCTCGGCGAGGTAGGCCAGTCGCTTGAGCGCCTCGACGTTGCGTGGTCCGATGCCCAGCTGACGGATGGGCTTGGGGACGAGGGCACCCGGGCCACTGTGGGCGTCCTCCTCGATCGTCACCGTGCACGCCTGCGCGCCTCGTTGCCGGATCTCGATGACGACGCGGGCTTCCCCGGCCGGCCAGGCCCGGGCACCGAGCACCAGCCGGATGGGCTCGAGGGACTCCACGACGTGGGTGCTGTCGTCGAGCAGGGCGGGCCAGAGACCGACCGAGTGGTGGATGCGCGTGCCCTCGGCGGGCCAGCCCTCGTCCACCTCCCTGACCCGGGAGGCGCCCACCACCCACATGGCGTACGACCAGCCGTCGCTGAGCACGTCCCACACTGTCTGGGCGGGTGCCTCGACGTCGCGCAGGATCGTGACGACCCCGTCGTGGTGCTGCATGCTCGGCTCCTTCTCGTCGGGACGTGGGTGCGGCGCACGGGGCGCCGGCGCCTTGCCCATTGTGGCCACCCCTGGGTGGTCGTGCTCCACCCGCAGGGAGGTGGAGGCGTGCCAGACTCGTCCAGGTGGGGAGCACCTCGGGAGACTTCCAGCTGACGACCGACGAGCTGCGCTCGGTCACCCGGTATGCCGTCGCCTGCGCCGAACCGGTGCTCGTGCTCTTCCGGCGGGCTCGTCCCGACGACCCGCGTCCTGCGGCGGCGCTCGACGCCGCCCGCGTGTTCGCCGGCGGCGCTGCGCGCTCCAGCCTCCAGAGGACCGCCGCGACCGAGGCCCACCGGGCTGCGAAGGACGCGCACGACGACGCCGCGGGCGACGCCGCGAGCGCGGCCGCCGCCGCGGGGCACGCGGCGACGGCCGCGGGCGACGCCGCCGCCGCGGCATACCTGCATCCGATCGCCACGGCGACCCAGGTGCGGCACATTCTCGGGGCCGCCGCGCACGCGGCGCGCGCGGCCGAGCTCTCACGCGGCGACGACCCGGTGGTTGCCGAGTACGTCCTCCACGCGGCGGCGAAGCGCGCGACCCCGGAGCTGCTCGGCGTGCTGTCGCGATATCCACGGGCACCGCAGGGGCGCAGCCGCGTCAGCGTCCTCATGACCCGGCTCGACAGCCTGCTGCGCGATCCCCCTCCCACGCCTCGCGTCGTCGACGACCCGGGTCCGTTCTTCCACGGGACTCGGGCGGACCTGCGCCCGGGCGACCTGCTCACGCCGGGGTGGGACACGAACTACGGGTCTGGCAAAAGGGCCGGCCACATCTACCTCACGGCCACCCGGGACGGCGCGCCACTGGCCGCCGCGCTCGCCCGCGGCGAGGGACCGGGACGGGTCTACCGCGTCGAGCCGCTGGGCACCATCGAGGACGACCCCAACGTCACGGACAAGCGCTTCCCCGGCAACCCGACCCGGTCCTACCGCACGACCGAGCCGCTTCGTGTGGTCGAGGAAATCGTCGGTCTGACCTTTCCGCCCGAAGAGACGGTGCGGCACATGCGCGCACGCGTGGCCGAGCTCGCCGAGCTCGGCATCGAGGCGATGGACGACTGAGGAGCGGCCGCACGCAAGGATGTGACCATGCGCAACCCCCTCGACAGCCGCTACATGGACCTCGTCCGGCTCCTGCGGCGCTACGGCCGGTCCGACCTCGTCTCCGGAGCCCAGCTCGACGAGTTCGCGGCGGACGACGCCGACGCGGACGACCCGGTCACCGGCGACCAGTCCACCGCCGAGCGGTTCGCGGCCGACCTCGAGCGGATGGGCCCCACCTTCATCAAGCTGGGACAGCTGCTCTCGACCCGCTTCGACCTGCTCCCTCCTGCCTACACGACGGCGCTGACCCGGCTCCAGGACGACGTCGAGCCCATCCCCTTCGCGGAGGCTCGCGAGGTGGTGGAGGCCGAGCTCGGTGCCACGATCGGCGAGCGGTTCAGCGACTTCTCGATGGACCCGCTGGCCTCGGCCTCGATCGGGCAGGTCCATGCCGCGACGCTCCGCAACGGCCACGAGGTCGTCGTCAAGGTCCAGCGGCCGGGAATCCGCGAGACGGTGCGCGAGGACATGGAGGTGCTCGCCCGGCTGGCGACGGTCGCCGACGCCCGCACGGAGGCCGGTCGCAGGTTCGGGTTCGGGCAGCTGCTCACCCAGTTCCGCCGGTCGCTGGCCGGTGAGCTCGACTACCGGCGTGAGGCCAAGAACCTCGTGACGTTCGGCGAGCTCACGGCCGACTACGAGCACCTCGTCGTGCCGCAGCCCGTCATGGAGTACACGACGAGCAACCTCCTCGTCATGGACCGCATCGAGGGTCGCAAGATCACCGACATCGGTCGCTTCGGGCTCACCGACATCGACGCCCGCCCCATCGTCGAGGAGCTCTTCCGGGCCTACCTGCGGATGATCCTCGACCAGGGCGTCCTGCACGCGGACCCGCACCCGGGCAACCTCCTCCTCACCGACGACGGACGACTCGCGCTGCTCGACCTCGGGATGACCGCCTCCGTCTCCCCGCGCCTGCAGGACGAGGTCGTCAAGCTCCTGCTGTCGATCAGCGACGGCGACGGTGAGGAGACGGCGGTGATCCTCGCGGCGATGGGCCACCCGGTCGAGGGCTACGACGCCGCCGCCTTCCGCGACGACGTGAGCCACCTCGTGTCGGAGGCCGTGGCCAGCGGGGCGGACCTCGAGGTCGGCACGACCCTCGTGGGCCTGAGCCGTCTCTCCGGCATCCACGGCCTCCGCCCCCCGGCCGAGATGTCGATGATCGGCAAGGCGATGCTCAACCTCGACCAGGCGACGTCGCACCTGGACCCGACGTTCGCCCCGGCCCAGTGCATCCGTGACAACGTCAGCGAGATCTTCGCCTCGGGCCTCAAGACCTCGCCCGGAGGGCTGCTCTCGGCGGCGATCGAGGCCAAGGACTTCACCGCCCAACTGCCCCGGCGAGCCAACCGGATCCTCGACGCCATGGCCGACGGCGAGTTCCGGTTGCGCGTCGACGCCATCGACGAGCAGCGCCTCCACCTCGTCCTCCAGCGGGTCGCGAACCGCCTCACCCTGGGCCTCGTCATCGCCGCCACCCTCATCGGCGCGGCGTTCATGATGCGGGTGCCCTCGTCCTGGACCGTGCTCGGCTACCCGGGGATCGCCATCCTCTTCTTCCTCCTCGCCGCCGTCGCCGGCATCGCCCTCGCCGTCTGGATCATCACGACCGACCGCAAGGTCGCCCGGGCCGATCTCCACCGGCACGGCCCGTCGCGCTGAGGAGCGCCGGCTCCCCGCGGCGGCTGACCGCTCCAACCTCAGTGAGACCACGGACGACACCGCATGGCGCTGGTGCAACGGTGAGGCGTGCGGATTGAGATCACCCTCGACGCGTCACGCCCTCCGGCGGGCAGCGTCGCCGTCATCGGAGGGGCGGCGGCGACGCCGTTCCTGGGGTGGCTCGACCTCCTCGCCACTCTCGGCGCGCTCGTGGGCGCGTCGGGAGACGAAGAGGACGAGCTCGCTGCGGGAGCGCAGGCCGAGCTTGGCGAGGACGTGTGACACATGGGTCTCGACGGTGCGCCGCGACACGAACAGGACCTCGGCGACCTCGGGGTTCGACAGTCCCGTGGCCACCTGCCGGGCGACGGTCTCCTCGGTACGCGTGAGAGCGGCCCAGCCCGTGGTCGGCCGGGGCACGACGCGGTGGCCCTTGAGCCGTATGCCGGCCGCTGCCAGTCGCGCTCGCGCCTCCGCCACCTCGTGGTCGGCACCGACCTCCTGGTAGGAGCGCAACGCGGACAGGCCGGTGACGGTGCCCTCCTCGACCCGGCCGTCCCGGGCGAGGGCAGCCGCGGCGAGCTCGGCGGCCTGGGCGTGGGCCATGCGGCGTGGCGTCGTCGCCAGCCCGTTCGCGCCCGCCAGCAGCTCGTCGGTCTCGCCGCGAGCGAGGCCACGGACGACCGAGGCGGTCGCACCGAGGTGGACGACGTCGGGGTTGCCGTCTGCCACCGCCGTCACCACGTCGACGACGTGTGTCACCCGGTCGTGGTGACCGGCCTCGACGGCGAGCACCACCAACGGCACGCTGAGCAGGACGCAGTCCATGACCATCTCGCGCGCGACGCAGCGCTCCCAGCCGCGCCAGAGGACCTCGAGAGCACCGCGCCGGTCGCCGCGGGAGAGGGCGTGCGCGCCGACCGGTCCGTAGACCCACGCCAGCCCTCGGCCCAGCCCGGAGATCGCGTCGAGGTCCCCGAGCCGCTGGACCCAGGGGTCGGCGGCGTCCGGTCCGTCACGGTGCAGGGCCACCCAGGCGCGGGTGCCCAGCACGGGTGCCTCGCTGTGCAGGTCGAGCCGGCCACGGAGCGAGTCGCGCGCCTCGAGGTCGGCCTCGACGTCGCTGAGGTGGCCGGTGAGGGCCCGGGCCCGCGAGCCGAGCTGGAAGGCGGTGAAGACACCGGGTGGGTAGCCCAGCCGCTCGGCGAGCCTGCGTCCGCGCTCGAACAACCCGATGCTCTCGACCGGCCGGTCGAGGTCGGCGAGGAGCGTGGCGGCCATCTGGTGCGGGAACGCCTCGACCGCCGCCACGGTCTGCCGGCCGTCGGCCAGGGACACGGCCTCGCTGAGCACGGAGTGGGCGAGGTCCAGCTCGCCCCGGCAGGCGGCGACGTGACCGCGCAGGATCATGGCGAAGATCTGGGCATCGACGTTGCCCGCCGCCTTCGCGGCGTCCTCGGCCTCCCGGGCGCGGGCGACGGCCTGCGCGGTCTCACCGAGCAGCAGACGCGGCCACCCCGAGAAGGCGAGGTGCGCGGCACGCTCTGCCGCGGACAGCCGGGGGCTCTGCGCGGCACTGTCCGCCTCGGCCTGGGCACCCACGGGGTCGCCGAGGAAGAGCAGGGCGTGGCACAGGGTCGTGCGCAGTGCCCCTTCGAGCGCCGCGGGCACGCGCCGCTCCAGGGCTCCACGAGCGAGCTCGGCCGCTTCGGCGCTGCGCCCCGCGCTCACGACGGCGCGCGCGATGCCGGACACGGCCCGCACGTGGCTGGAGTCCTCGGGACCGACGGCCTCCACCACGTGGCGCCACAGCTCGACGGCGGTGTCGGACGAGATCGACCGCACCCGGTCGGCCAGCTCGAGCGTCCATGGCACCAGCTCGGCAGAGGAGGGCGCACGCAGGAGGTGCTCTGCCACCGACACCGGCGGTGCACCCACCGCGTCGAGTCGCCGAGCGATCTCCGTGTGCAGCTCACCCCGGATCGTCGCCGGGACGTCCGCGATGAGCACCTCCTGGATGAGGGCGTGGCGGAAGGTCAGCATCCGCTCGCCGTCCTCGTCGAGGACACCGGCGGTCATCACCTCGTTGAGGACCGGCATGAGCTCGGTCATCGGCTGGGCGGCGATGAGCCGGAGGTCCGCGATGGGGAACCGGACGCCGAGCACGGCGGCGAGGACGAGCAGGTGACGGGCCGGCGCCGAGAGCGACCCGAGGTGGTTCATGATCATCAGGGCCAGCGACGGCTGCCTGGCCGGCATGGCGCCGAGTCGCGCCGAGCCGTCCGCGTCCACCGTCAGGGAGCCCTCGCGCTGGATCACGCCGAGCATCTCGAGGAGGAACAGCGGGTTGCCGCCGGCAGCGTCGAGCTGGTGCAGGACGACGTCGTCCACGCGTGCCCGGGTGACCGCCTCCACGAGGGCGGCACACTCCTGCGGCCCCAGGGGACCGAGGTCGATGGTGGTGAGGTGCTGGCGCGCATCGGCCTCCACGAGGATGTGGTCGACGTCCGGCGACGCCGGCAGGGGGCGACGGGAGCACACGACGACGACCGGCTGCTGGTGCAGCGTCCGACTCAGCCGGGTGAGCGCCGCCAGCGAGCCCGGGTCCGCCCACTGGAGGTCCTCGAGGACGAGGACGAGCGGCTCACGCGTCGCCAGCACGTCGACGAGGTCGAGGACCTGTTCCCCGATCTCGACGTCCGAGCGGGCGACGTTCGGCGCGGTGCCCTGCCGACCCCTTTCGACGAGGCCGGCCACCCGCGTGCTCACGCGCGTGTCCCGGGAGGCGAGCGCGTCGAGAAGCAGTCCGTAGGGACGCCGCTGGTCCATGGCGTCGGCCGTGGCGTGCAGCACCGACCCGGAGCCCGTGTCGGCCCTGGCGACGGCGGACGCGATGAGCGCGGACTTGCCGATTCCCGGCTCCCCCTGCACGAGCACGAAGCGCCCGTCGGTCGGTCGGGTGAGCGCCTCGACCAGGGTGCGCAGCTCGGCGTCTCGTCCGACGAACGGGCGCTCGGCTCCCGGACCGTGCACGGCACGCGCCATCGGAACCCTTCGTCCGGTCTGGGGAGCACCGGTGCGGGACGACGCTGTCGGAGCAGCTGATGCCGCAAACCGTGCCCAGGATGTCCCAACGTAGCGCCGACGAGGGTCGGCCCGAGGGCGATTGGCCGAGTCCGGCCGAGCTGCTGCCCTACGTCCCCCGCCTCGTCGCGACCTGGCTGGAGGCGACCCCGGACCTGAGGCACCGGACGCTGGACGCCTCGATGCTCTTCGCGGACATCTCCGGTTTCACCGCTCTGACCGAGCGACTGGCCCGGCTCGGGGCCGTGGGTGCGGAGCAGATGAGCGACACCCTCGACTGCACGTTCGGCGAGCTCCTGACCGCCGCACGCGCCGAGGGTGCCGACCTGCTCAAGTGGGGAGGAGACGCCGTGATCCTCCTCTTCGAGGACGAGGACCACGCGGTGCGCGCCGCGCGCACGGCCCACCGGATGCGCGCAGTGCTGCGTGACCTCGTGCGCCGGGGGGCGCTGCCGGTCCGGGTCGACCTCCGCATGTCGATCGGCGTCCACACCGGGGCCTTCGACGTCTTCCTCGTCGGCGACCCCTCGAGCCACCGCGAGCTGCTCGTGGCCGGCGGAGCCTCGGACCAGCTCGTCGAGCTCGAGCGCCTCGCGGATGCCGGACAGATCGCGGTCAGCGCAGCCACCGCGGCCCTCCTGCCCGCCACCTCACGGGGCCCAGCCCTGGAGGGGACGACGACGCCGGGCGGCCGGCTGCTGCGCTCCTCGCCTCACCCGCCGTCCACCCGCGACCCGTCCACTGTCGCCGCCACTCCCCGTCCTCCCGACGCCACCCGTCCCCCCGACGCCACCCGTCCCCCCGACGCCACCACCCCCACCTCCCGATCCGGGTCAGCGGGCACCGACGTCTCCGTGGCGATCCCGCCGAGGATCCGGGCCCACCTCGTCAGCGCCCGAGGAGAGTCCGAGCACCGCTCCGTCGCCGTGGCCTTCGTCGAGTTCTCCGGGGTCGGCGGCCTGCTGACCGAGCATGGCCCCACGGCCCTGACGGACGCCCTCGACGAGGCGGTGCGAACCGTCCAGGGCGCATGCCTGGCCCACGACGTGACCTTCTTCGAGACCGACGTGGCGCAGGACGGCATACGGTTCCTGCTCACGGCCGGTGCGCCACGCAGCGCCGGGGAGGACAGCGAAAGGTTGCTGCGCACGGCCCGCGACGTGGTCGACGCCGTGGGCGTGCTCCCGGCCCGCGTCGGGGTGAACCGCGGGTCGGTCTTCGCCGGCGACTTCGGCCCGGACTTCCGCCGCACCTACTCCGTCAAGGGCGATGCGGTGAACCTCGCCGCGCGGCTCATGGCGCGGGCCGCGCCGGGCGAGGTCCTCGCCACCGAGGAGGTCGTCTCCCGCTCACGGATCCAGGTGCGCACGGAGCCGCTCGCGCCGTTCACGGCCAAGGGCAAGAAGAACCCGGTGCACGCGCTGCGTGTCCTCGGCCTGGCGGAGGGCCACGCCGCCGTGGCGACGGAGGCGCCCTTCACCGGGCGCGAGGAGGAGCTGGGCCGGCTCCGCGCGGCCGTCGAGGCCGCGACGCGCGGGGTCGGTTCGGTCGTCGACCTGTCCGGGCCGCCGGGGATCGGCAAGTCGCGGCTGGTCGCCGAGCTCGCCCCGCTGCCCGCCGGTCTCGTCCTCCTCGAGGCCGACTGCAGCGACTACGACTCCAGCACGTCGTACGTCGCGTTCCGCACGATGCTTCGCGACCTGCTCGGGGTGCGCGCGCAGGATCCCGGCGACCTCGTCCTCGAGCGGCTGGCCCGACGCGTGCGCGACGACTCCCCCGACCTCGTGCCGTGGCTGCCCCTTCTCGGCCCCGTCCTGTCGATCGAGCTGCCCTCGACCGCGGAGACCCGTGACCTCGACCCGCGCTTCCGGCGGCACCGGCTCGAGGAGGTCACCCTCGCCCTGCTCACGTCCACCCTCCCCACGCCGACGGTCCTCGTGCTCGAGGACGCGCACCTCGCGGACGAGGCCTCGGCATCGCTGCTCACGCGGCTCGTCGAGGCGGCACCGGACCGGCCGTGGTGCGTCGTCGTCACCCGCCGAGACCTCGACGGCACCTCCGAGGCCGGGCCCGGCGCCGACCTCGCCCGGGCGCTCGCGGCCGCCGGCGAGCGTCCCGGCAACGTCCGCATCGCCCTGGGCCCGCTGCCCGACGACGCGGCCGTCGACCTCGTCGAGGCCATCACCGGCGAGGCGTCGCTGGGCCTGCGCGCCGTGGAGGCGATGGCCGAGCGGGGCGCGGGCAACCCGCTCTTCCTCACCTCCCTCGCCGCCATGGCCCGACGGGGGTCCGACGGCGCCGTGCTCCCCGCCTCGGTCGAGGGGGTCTACGTCCACGAGCTCGACCGGCTCGAGCCGCGAGCGCGCACCCTCTTGAGGTATGCCGCGGTGCTGGGTGCCCGCTTCGACCCCCGCCTCCTCGAGTCCCTCGTCCCACGCACCCTCGCCGCCGGCGCGGTCGAGGAGCTGGTCGACTTCGTCGAGGCGCTCGAGGACGGGACGGTGCAGTTCCGGCACGCGCTCATGCGCGACGTCGCCTACGACGGGCTTCCCTTCCGACTGCGTCGCACGATGCACGCGCAGGTGGGTGTGCTCCTCGCGCAGGGTGGCGGAGGCGATGCCGGTCCGGCGTCCCTGAGCCGCCACTTCCACGCCGCCGGGATGCACAAGGAGACGTGGACACACTCCCTCGCCGCGGGCGAGAACGCCGCCGCCGCGTACGCGTACGGCGAGGCGGCCGACTTCTTCGGGCGTGCGCTCGACTCCGCCGCGCACCTGCCCGAGCTGGCCCCGGAGACGCGCTCCACGGCATACGTGCGTCTGGGTGAGGCACGCGACATGGCCGGTCGCTCGGTCGAGGCGATCACGGCTTACCGCGCGGCGCGACGGCTGCTGCCGGGGGACCCGGTCGGCCAGGCGCGGCTCATGTACCGCGAGGCGCGGATCGCCCTCCGGCTCGGCAAGCACCCGCAGGCGCTGCGGATGATCACGCGGGCCCTGGGCACGGTCGGGGACAGGCCGGGGGCGTCGGCGGACGCGGTCCGTGCCGAGCTCGCCACGCGCTACGGCTTCTGCCGCCACCTCCAGGGGCGCCCCGACGAGGCGCTGCGGTGGTCGACGCTCGGCGCGCGCTGGGCGGAGGCGAGCGGCGACGTCGAGGTCATCGCCCACGCGTACAACGCGCTCCACCTCGCCCATGGCGCCTCGAGCGTGCCGGAGGACCAGCCCTACGGCCGGCTCGCGCTGGCCGCCTACGAGGGACTCGGCGACCTCGGCGGGCAGGCGCTGTGCACGAACAACCTCGCCATCGACGACTACCGGGCCGGGCGGTGGACCGAGGCGGCGGCGATGTTCGAACGGGCCGCCTCGATCTTCCGGCGGGTCGGCGACGAGGCCAACGAGGGCAACGTCACCTACAACCTCGGCGACGTCCACGTCTCCAGGGGGAGGTTCGAGGAGTCCCTTCCCGTGCTCCGCCGCGCCCTGCGACTCGCTCGTGGGGTCGACGACGAGGAGCTCGTCGCCCTCGCCCTGCGCGAGGGCGCGAGGGCGTATGCCGCGCTCGGCGACACCGAGCGGGCGTGGACGCTCTTCGATGACGCCCGGACCCGGTTCGTCGACCTGCACCTGCCCATCGAGACCGCACTGCTCGACGCCGCGCGGACCGAGGCGCTGCTCGACGCCGATCGGGTCGGCGAGGGGCTGCGGCTGGTCGAGGAGGCCACGCGGAAGGCCGTGGCCGACCGACTGACCGAGGCGCTTCCGCGGTTGCACCGCGTCCACGCCTTCGCCCTCCTGGCAGCGGGCCGGCCGGGCGCGGCCCTCGAGCAGGCCGAGAAGGGCCTGGCGCTCGTCGCGAGCGACGACCACGGCTACGACACAGCGCTGCTGGCCCTGGCTCGGGCCGAGGCGTTGGCGGTCCTGGACCCGGGTGCGCTGGACGAGGTCGAGGCGATGCGCGCCCGCGGACGCGCCGACCTCGATCAGCTCGGGGTGGAGCGGCTGGTCGGCGTCGGGCCTGCTCAGATGCCTCCCCGGACGTCGGTGAGGAAGAGCACGATGAGGTGAAGGTCGCCGGCGCCGTCACGCCGACTCGACCGGTAGTCGGTGCAGTACGTCACCGGGGCGGGGTCGATGACGTCCTTCTCGGCACAGGGCAGTACGGTGTCGAGCTCGCCGAACGCCTGCGTCGACCACAGGGCGGTGAAGGCGCTGACCCCGGCCTTGCCGCATAACGTCTTGTCGCAGATGAGCTCCATCCGTGCCGGGTTCTGCCGGTCGTAGATGTTGACGCCGTCCTGGTCGGTGAGGTCGCCGATCAGCTGGGTCACGAGGCTGCCGGGCTTGCATCCCGCGTCCGCAGGGCACAGGCCGAGCGACAGCGCGACCGACCCTGAGGCACCTTCGGGCAGGAGCACGCGCCCACAGAGGGGGTTGTCGCGGTCGACGACCGCGCACCCCGCACCGTCGGCGCCGGCGGTGCCGTTGAGCAGCGACGGTGCGGTGCCGGGCAGGAAGCTCAGGAACCGGTTGATGTCGAAGGCGTTGCTCGTCCCGGAGATGAGCGAGGAGGCCTTGCCGGCCGAGGCCCGGACGGTGACGCCCGTCGCCTCCTTCGAGTAGGAGACCTCGAACACCGAGAGCGTCGTGTTGCGCGGAATGATGGTGGGGGTCGGCGACGTGAGGACGCCGGGCCCGGAGGCGACGAGGGTGACCGCCTGGTCCTTCGGGTATGCCGCGTCGAGAGTCCCGTTGTCGCCGGCCGTCAGGCGGACGGAGACGAGGAAGGTGTCACCCTTGGCCGCGAGGACCGCCGGGATCGCCGCTCCTGGGGCTCCGGAGATCGGCCCGATGACCGACTCGGGGCTGTAGGCGCTGACGACCATGCCGGTCGGCGTGGGCAGCGGGCCGGCGACGGCCGGCGAGGACACCGCCTGGCCGAGGCCGAGGACGAGGCCGACGACGGCGGCGAAGGTCAGCCCGAGGCGCGACCGGGAGCGCGGCCTGCGGCGTCCGGGCTGGGATGGCCGGGTCGGCCGGGACGGGTGGCGTGCATCTGGCATGACGGCTCCTGGCAAAGGGGGACGGCCGACCGTGCGCGCACGTGGCCGCGACCTCTCCACTGTCCCGGACGCCGACCGGGCGGGCATCCGTGTCCTCACTGAACTTTGGGAGGGAGACGGGGCACGGGTGTCGGGAGGCGAACTTCCGTGAGTTCACCGATGCCAGCGCGGGCGTGGGGTCCGGAGGATGCTGACATGGCCTCGACAGTCGACACCAGCCCGGGCTCGGTCGGCGACGGCGCGATGGGCGGCGGTCCGGGTGCGGGCAGTGTCGCGGTCGGTGCGCCCCTCGTGCGCAGGGGGCGGGTCGCGAGCCGGACCGTGCTCATCGTGGCGTCCTTCGGCGCGCTGCTCGCCTTCCTCGACGCGACCATCGTCAACGTCGCCTTCCCGAGCATCCGGGAGTCCTTCCCCGACGCGTCCATCGGCACGATCTCGTGGGTGCTCAACGCCTACAACATCGTGCTGGCCGCGTTCATGGTCGTGTGCGGCCGCCTGTCGGACCTGCTGGGCCGGCGACGCCTCTACGTCTCGGGGATCGCGCTCTTCACGGCGGCGTCGGCATGGTGCGCGCTCGCAACGTCGGTCGACGTGCTCATCATCGCGCGGCTCGTCCAGGCCCTCGGCGCGGCGATGCTCATCCCGGCGTCCCTCGCCCTCGTCATCGAGGCGTTCCCGGGTGAGCACCGGGCGCACGCCATCGGCCTGTGGGGTGCGGCGGCGGCCGTCGCCGCCGGGCTGGGTCCGCCCATCGGTGGCGCGCTGGTCGAGGCGGGCGGCTGGCGCTGGGCCTTCCTCGTCAACCTCCCCCTGGGCGCCGTGGCCCTCGTGCTCTCGAAGCGGATGCTCGTCGAGAGCCGGGCGCCAGGGCGCCGGACGATGCCGGACCTCATGGGCGCACTGCTCTTCGCGGGTGCGCTCGGACTGTTCACGACCGCGGTCATCAAGGGCAACGACTGGGGCCCGGGCAACCCCCGGCTGTGGGCCGTCGTCGTCGGATGCCTCGTCCTCACCGGAGGCTTCGTCGTCAGCTCGCGCCGCCACCCGTCCCCGCTCATCGACGTGGAGCTGTGGCGCAGTCGTCCGTTCCTCATGTCCAACGTCGTCACGCTCGTCGCCGGCGCCGGGTTCTTCGCCTACCTGCTGACGAACATCCTGTGGCTGCAGTACGTCTGGGGCTATTCGGTTCTCTCGGCCGGGATGGCGCTCGTGCCGGGCGCGCTCACCGCCGCGGTGGTGGCGGGTGCCCTCGGGCCGGTCGCGGCCCGACGCGGCTACCGCGGGGTCATCGTCCTCGGTGCGCTCGTGTGGGTCGCCGCGTTCGTCTGGTACGTCCGCGCGGTGGGGACGGAGCCGGAGTTCCTGCGCGAGTGGCTGCCCGGCCAGGTGCTCAGCGGCATCGGGGTCGGAGCCACGCTGCCGCTGCTCGGCAGCCTCGCGCTCGAGGTCGTGCCCGGTGGTCGCTCGGCCACGGCGTCCGCGATCGTGTCGAGCGTCCGGCAGGTCGGCGGCGTCATCGGCATCGCGCTGCTCGTCGTCATCCTCGGCACGCCCACCCCGCTCAACGCCGTCGAGGTGCTGCGCAACGGGTGGACCTTCAGCATCGTCTGCTTCGTCCTGTGTGCCGTCGCGGCCCTCTTCCTCGGTGGGGTCAGGGCTCCCGAGTCGGCACCGTCGCCGGCCGAAGTGATGGCGGGTGCGGGTGCTGGGTCCTCCGGGCGGGACGACGAGGCCACCGCTCTGGCCGAGTCGGACGCCGCCGTCACGGCTGCTCGCGGATCGCTCTTCTCGCAGCTGCCCGAGGAGACCCGTGCCCGGATCGAGGCCTCCGCGCGGCCCGCGACCTTCCCCGCCGGCTCGTGGATCGTCCGGGAGGGTGACGTCGCGGAGACCCTGTTCGTCCTCACCGCGGGGCGCGCCGAGGTCCTCGTCGGCGAGCAGTCGGTGCGCGAGCTCGGTCCCGGTGCCGTCATCGGCGAGCTCGCCCTGCTCACGGGCGGGCGGCGCTCGGCGTCGGTGCGTGCCCGCCGCGACTGCACCCTCCTCGAGGTGGATCGCGACCTCTTGGGCGAGACCGTGTGGACCGACCAGCGCGCCCTCACCGCCCTCGTCACCGCGCTCGCCCACCAGCTCGCCGAGGCGCGGCCACCCGTCACCGAGGTCATGCGGCCCGGGGTGGTGGCCGTGGTCGCGGCCACCGCCGGCGCCCCGGTCGACGACGTGGCCGAGGCCCTGCGGGCCGCACTCGCCCGACACCTCCGCGTCGCCGTCCTGCGGGGCACGGGCGACGGGCAGCTCGACCGGGTCGAGCGCGACCACGACCGCGTGCTGCTCGTCGCCACGGACCACGGCACCGAATGGGCGTCGGCGTGCCGCCGACAGGCCGACGTCGTGGTGCTCGTGGCGAACTCGGGAGAGCCGGTCACCGTGGAGCCGACCGAGCGGGCCGGGCCCGACGTCGTCCTCGTCGGTCGGCCCCCCACCGACGCCGAGCTCGCTGCGTGGTCGGCCTTCGAGCCGTGGCACGTCACCGTGGCGGCGCGCGACGACCTCCACGCCGGGCTCGCCAGGCTCGGTGCTCGGCTGGCCGGGCGCTCGCTGGGCCTCGTGCTGTCCGGCGGTGGTGCGCGGTCCTTGTCGCACGTCGGTGTCCTCCTCGAGCTCGAGGAGGCCGGGCTCCACGTCGACCGCCTCGCAGGCGCGAGCTTCGGCGCCATCATCGCCGGTGGCTACGCCCTGGGCCTGGGCGCGAGCGACCTCGAGGCGGTGGTCTACGAGGAGATGGTGCGACGCAAGCCGTTCAGCGACTACACCGTCCCCCGGGTCGCCCTGGCGCGCGGGAAGCGCACGGACGAGGCACTGGACCGCATCTTCGGCTCCCAGCAGATCGAGCTCCTCCCGCGCCAGTTCCGCTGTGTCAGTGTCGACCTGCTCACCCGCAGCCAGGTCGTCTTCCGCAACGGGTCCCTGCGTGACGCCGTCCGCGCGTCGTCCCGCCTGCCCGGACTCTTCCCGCCGATCCCCACGGCCGACCAGCTCCTGGTCGACGGCGGGGTGCTCGACAACACGCCCGTCGACGTCCTGACCGAGCGCGACGAGGGGCCACTGGTCGTCGTCAACGTGACGATGGGTGCTCGACCGCACCGACCGGTCTCCCCCGGTGCCGACGGAACCCAGCCCGCCAGGCCGCCCCGGGCCATCCGCATCCCGATGCTCGGTGAGACCTTGCTGCGCACGATGATGATCGGCAGCTCCGACTACTCGGCCGCGGCCGGATCAGGCATCCACGTCATCGCCCCGCCCTCGAAGGGTGTCGGGCTCCTCGAGTTCCACCAGCTCGACCAGATGATCGAGTCCGGTCGCGAGTCGGCACGAGAGCTCCTCGACCGCACCGGCGGCGACCTCCACGGCGCCTCGCGGGTCTGACCCGCACCGAGGCTCAGGAGGCGCCGACCGACCGCCAGTACTCGTTGAGCGCCCCGTTGGTCTTGACGAACCAGACGATCGCACCGACGAAGGGGAGCAGGATCCAGCACCCGGTGGCTGCGCTCACCGGCGACCGCTGGCCTCGAGCCGTGTAGAGGGATCCCACCTCGGACGGGGTGATGAAGAGCATGACGAACGGCAGGAAGAAGCCCAGGAGCAGTGCCACGCCACCGCCGACGCCGGAGCCCCGGTGACGCTGCATCTCCGAGTGCGTGCCGTGGTACCAGAACAGCGAGTAGAAGCCGAGGGTCACCACGAGGAGCAGGAAGCACGTGCCCGTCGAGCGGACCTTGCCGATCCCGTATGCCGGCCGGCCCAGGAGTGCGTGGGCCGGCGGTGCGTGCACCATGCCCTGCCCGAGGGGCGCGGAGGTGGGAGCAGCGGGAAGGCCTCGGTGGGCAAACGTCTCGTCAGGGGTCTGGCTCATGGGCGGACGCTATTCGCACGCTGCCGCACCTGTCCGACGGTTCGCAGAAGTCGTGGAAGAAAGTGGCAACAACCTGACCTCATCTGACCGAAAATCATGCGAGCCGGGCGGCCCGGTCCGCCTACCGTGGCACGGGTGACCACGCTCTCGAACGGCGCACCCCTGCCCGTCGAACCCGCCGCAGCCCCGAGCTCCGCTGCGCCCACTGCAGGCGGATCAGGAGGACTCCAGTGGCGCGCGCTGCTGGCCATGGGGGTCACCCTCGTCCTGTGGGCGTCGGCGTTCGTGGCAATCCGCCACCTCGGCAAGGACGTCCCGGCCGGGGCGCTCTCCCTCGGACGGCTCCTGGTCGCCTCGGTCGCCCTGTCCGTGCTGGTGTTCCGCCGCCGCCCGACCTGGCCGAGGCGCGGCGACTGGTGGCTCCTCGTCGTCTGCGGGGTGGGCTGGTTCGGGATCTACAACCTCGCGCTCAACGAGGCCGAGCGCCGCGTCGACGCCGGCACAGCCGCCCTCATCGTCCAGATCGGCCCGCTCATCGTGGCGCTGCTCGCCACCGTGTTCCTCGGCGAGCACATGAGCCGCTGGCTCCTCGCCGGCATGGTCGTCGGCTTCGCGGGTGTGGCGGTCATCGCCCGCGGCTTCTCCGGCGAGAGCTCGGCCGACACCGTGGGAGTCTGGCTGGCCGTGCTGGCCGCCGTCACCTATGCCATCGGGGTCCTCGCCCAGAAGCCGTTGCTCGGGCGGCTGCCGGCTGCCGAGGTCACGTGGATCGCCTGCGTGATCGGCACCGTGACGTGCCTGCCGTGGAGCGGTGAGCTCGTCGACGTGGTCCGGGTGGCCGACGCGGGCACGATCCTGTGGATCGCCTACCTCGGCATCTTCCCGACCGCGATCGCCTTCACGACGTGGGCCTACGTGCTGTCCCGGGGCGACGCCGGCAAGGTCACGCTGACGACCTTCCTCGTGCCGTTCATCGCAACCCTCATCGCGTGGGCGCTGCTCTCCGAGGTCCCGCCGGCCCTGACGTTCGTCGGTGGCGCGCTCGCCATCGTCGGCGTCCTCCTCACCCGCCGTCGACCGCGAGGGCCGCGGACCACCTGAGCCGACGGGAGGTTGCGTCTGGGGGTCGCCCACAAACACTGTCGCTCTTCCGCGTGACAGGGCACAGCGGGCCCTAGTGTTGCGGCGCGAGCCCAAGGGGGGCTCCCGACAGGAGGGGAAGCAATACGCAGGATTCTCGGACGGCTGATGGTTGCCGGACTCATGGCTGGCGGCACAGTGGTCGCTGCCCAGCCCGCACAGGCGGAGGGCTGCTACATCTTCAACGCGACGTCGACGGGCGTGTCCCAACGTTGCACGAGCTATCAGATCCTCATCTTCCGGACGAAGACCCAGTGTCGTGACTCGTGGAGGCCGGCCCGGCTCTACTGGGCCTACGGCCCGTGGGTGGCGTCCGGCTCGACGTCTCGCGCGACCTGCAGCGCCGGCGACTACCGCACGAACTACGACTCGGTGGAGATCTCCTGGCGCTGAGACGACCCAGGGGCGGCGTCCTGCTCCCACCGCAGGGGTGCTCGTCGTGGTCGATGAGTCCTTGTCGATCACGACGAGCACCGCGGGTCGAACCACCACGTCGACATCTGAGGGGTCCGCTCCGTCGATGCACGGCCCTGCCCACGGCGTGGATCTTCAGGCCGTCTGCTCGCGCAGGTACCTTCCGAAGTGCGGCACGGTGAACGCGATCCGGCCTCGCTCGCCCGAGTAGATGAGCCCCTTCTTGAGCAGGGCGTCGCGCGCCGGCGAGAGCGACTGCGGCTTGCGCCCGAGGTGGGACGCGACGTCCGCGGTCGGCACGGACTCGATCTCGTCGAGCTCCTCGACCCCGCCCTCGGCGATCGCGACAGCGACGTCGGCCATCGCCCGGAGGTACTCGCGCTCACCCGGCGTCGCCCGCTCGAAGCGGGAACCGAAGAACCCGACCGCGAGCTCGGCCTCCGCCTCCGGCGCCGCGACCCGCACGTCGTCGGCCGTGACCGGTGACGCCGGCGCCCTGTCCCACGCGGCCTTGCCATAGGCCTGGATGAAGTAGGGGTAGCCACCCGTCGCGGCATACAGGGCCTCGAGCGCCTCACCCTCGTAGGCGGCACCCTCCTCCTCGGCCGGCACGACGAGCGCCGCATCGGCGGCCGTGCGGGGAAGCCGGTCGATGCGCGAGTAGCGAAAGAGCCTCTCCGAGTACGACTTCGACGCCGACAGCACTGCGGGCAGGTGCGGCAGTCCCGCGCCGACGACGATGACCGGCAGCCCCGACTGGGAGATCTCGTGGCACGCCGCGCACAGCGCCGACACGTCGTCCGGGCCGAGGTCCTGCATCTCGTCGATGAACACGGCGATCCCGCGACCGGTGTCCGAGGCGAGCCCGCCGACGTCGGTGAGCAGCTCGACGAGGTCGATCTCGATGTCACCCGAGTCGGCGCGCCCCGAGGCCGCCGGGGCGTCGATGCCGGGGTTCCACTTCTCGCGCAGCTTCGTCCCGCTCGGGGCGTCGCGCTGGGCGAACGCCTTGATGACGCCGAGGACGTGCTGCACCTCGTCGTCGCTCGGGTGGCCCAGCTCGCGCACCGCCTGGTGCAGCGCCGACGACAGCGGGCGGCGCAGCGACTGGTCGGGACGGGCCTCGAGCTTGCCCGTCCCCCACTTCGCGCGAACAGCGGCTGACCGCAACGCATTGAGCAGCACGGTCTTGCCGACACCGCGCAACCCGGTGAGCACGATCGAGCGCTCGGGGCGCCCCCGGCGTACGCGTTCGAGCACGACCTCGAAGGCGTCGAGCTGCTCGTCGCGACCGGCGAGCTCGGGCGGGCGCTGGCCCGCGCCCGGGGCATAGGGGTTACGGATCGGATCCACGATGGCACCGTATCCGCATGTCTAGGGCGGACGGCATACATCCGAATAACGACGTATGCCGTGTCGCGCCTGCACGGGCCACCAGCGGGCGCTGCCAGAGCCACGAGGAGGACCCGACGAGGACGGGCACGGGCACGGCTCGCCCGGCGCGCGTCGGCGTGCCAGATGCCAAGTCGTGACCCGCGCCCCTCGACGTGCCGGCTGCGTTGCCGCTGGTGGGGTGCCGCAGGTGGGGTGCCGCGCCCCCAGGCACGCGGCACGCCACCGTGCTCCTCGCAGCATCCGACGGGTCACTGCGAAGCCGCTGCGGATCCACTGCGGACCCGCAGCGGGTGGCGGACGGTCAGCGGATGTAGTAGCCCCTGGCCCGCCAGAACTCGTTCGGGTTCGGGTTGTCGAGGACCGAGTCGCTGCTGCGTGCTGCCAGCGTCCGGTAGTCGGTCCGCATCTCCACGTGCGTGTGGACCCCACCCGCACCGCGGGACGCCTCCGTGCCGATCTTCTGGTCGCGCGCGATCGACTGGTTGACGTACAGGCCGTCCAGCGGGTTCGTGTGCAGGTAGACGATCGTCTTGTCGAAGGTCGGGTTGTAGATCGCGATCGTCGACATGCCGTAGGCGTCGAACTCCACGACGTTGGTCACCGTGCCGCCGATGAGGGCCCGGACGGGCGAGCCGGACGCTCGGGCGATGTCGATCCCCTCGTGACGACCCGAGGTGCTGGTGTAGCCGTCGAAGCCGGCCGTGATCCGGCCACCGTCGAGGTTGTAGAGGCTCCACGACAGGTCCTCCATCGCGGCCACGCTCATCGTGCCGGCCTGACCGGCGGTGGCACCCGCGGTCGGCACGGCGACCGAGATCAGGGCCGCACCCAGCACCGCACCGGCGAGGCCGGCATACACACGCTTTGTCTTCACTGTGCTCCTTCGGGAGGTTCGGAGGTCAACGGACCCCGCTGCGGCGGAGCGAGGTGCCCGCCTCCACGAACAGTCGGGTATGCCGCTGCGGAACCGCTGCGGAAGCGCTGCGGTTCCGGCCCGGGCCGCGCGCGGCCGGGAACCGCGGGGTCCTGCGCGGCGTCCAACGAACAGGACGACCCCGAGGCGGCCACGGTGCGACGACGCACGAACCCGCAACACCGCAGGGCCGGGCGCCTTGCGGCCCGGACGACAGCGGTGGCCCTGCTGGTGCTGGCGCCGGTCACCGCGTGCGGGCAGGCCCAGCAGCCCGGCGGTGGCTCGAGCACACCGCGGACGTCGACCCCAGCCCCCACCAGCACCGTCGTCGACACGACGGACGAGCTGGTCGCCAGCGGCCTGCTCATGCAGGACAGCCCGACGAGCCCGGTCGAGCTCTGCGTCGGTGGCGTCGCCGAGTCCTACCCGCCGCAGTGCGGTGGACCCCGGCTCGACGGGGACGTCGACTGGGAGGCGCTGCGGCCGCAGCGGGCGAGCGGCGTGACCTGGACCGAGGGTGCGGTGTGGGTCGTCGGGCGCTACTCGCCGGCGACCGGCCGACCGGGATCGGCCGGTGGCACCGTGACCCTCACCCGGCCGGTCAGCCTCACCCCGCCGGCGGGCGTGACGCTCCCGTCCGAGTCGCCCGTCACCTTCCCCCAGCTCTGCGACGACCCGTATGCCGGCGGCGGCCGTCGCGGGGCCGGGTCACCCGAGGAGCAGGCCCAGCTCAGCGAGCGGCTCACCGCACTCGACGGCTACGTCGGCTCGTGGGTCTCCGACGGGTCCTCGATGTTCAACGTGCTCGTCACGCGTGACGCGGCTGCGGCGCGGGCGGAGCTGCGGCGGGTGTGGCCCGGTGGGCTGTGCGTCGAGCAGCGCGACCTCCCGACCGAGGCCGACGTGCGAGCGGCCCAGGACGCTCTCGCCACGCGGGTCCCGGGGCTGCTCGGCAGCGGGGGCGACGCCATGAACGGCCGGCTCGACGTCCAGGTCACCGTGCTCGACGCCCCGACCCGGGACCTCATCCTGACGACCGTCCGCCCATGGCTGAGTGAGCGCGACGTGCGGATCATGAGCGCGTTCCAGCCGCTGTCGGACTAGGGGACCAGGGGCTCACTGCCGTCGGCGGTCGCCATCGGCTTGCCGGCGAAGTGCCAGGCACGCATGCCACCGTCGAGGTTGGCCACCTCGTAGCCCTGCTGCTCGAGCCACGGCAGGGTCCGCGCGACCCGGCCGCCGCTGCGGCAGGCGACGACGACGGTCTCGTCGCGCTCGAGGAACGGGGCGAGCTCGTCGACGCGGGCCGGGAGCTCGCTCATCGGGATGTGCACCGCGCCGGGCGCGTGGCCGCGGTCCCACTCATCCTGCTCCCGGATGTCGAGGAAGACGGCGTCGTCGGCGAGGTCGGTCGGCTGCACCTGGGGGAACTGGCTCATGCCTCAGACGCTAACCCACGCCGCCGCCCGCAACGTCCGGCAACCTGACGGCATGCCCCCCACATTGCCGGACGCAAGCACAGGTGCACCGCGTTGCGTCCGGCAACCCGACGGCATACCCCCCACCATGCCGGACGTAGAGGGAGCCGCACGCCGTCGGTCAGTCGCCGTGGGTCTCGGCGCGGATGGTGTCGGCGATCTTCTGCTCGTCCGTGCGGCTGGAGCGCAGCTGCGGTGTGGGTGCGGACTGCTCCTGCTGGAGTCCGCGCACCCCGTCCTCGATGACGAACGTCGCTCGCGTGAACGCCTCGGCGTCGGGTGTCGTCACGAACGGCACGCACCGGAACCGGGCGGTCATCTCGGTGGGCGTGATCGTCGTCGAGACGTAGCCGCGCAGGTTGGTCCAGAAGCGCAGGTTCGGGTTCCACTCCGCCCACGGGTGGGTCCCGTCGGCCTCGTCGTAGCCGTTGCCGCCGGACGTGATCGACGACGTGACGAGCTCGGAGCCGACCGGCTTGGTGCTCTCGACCGCGTCGTAGTCGAGGTAGAGGTCCCCGGCCCAGTGGGCGTGCACGTCGCCGGTGAGGACCACGGGGTTGCGCACCCCCGCGTCCACCCAGCCCTGAGTGATCCGCCGGCGCGAGGCGCGGTAGCCGTCCCACGCGTCCATCGAGACGGTCGTCGCCGCCGTGGGGTCGTTGTCGCGGCGCCCGAAGAACACCTGCTGGCCGAGCACGTCCCACCGCGCCCGCGAGTCGCGGAAGCCGTCGAGCAGCCACTGCTCCTGCTCGAGGCCCGGCAGCGAGCGCGCCGGGTCGTCGGCGGCGGCGCAGTCCTTGTAGCCGTCGCCGCAGGCCTGGTCCGACCGGTACTGCCGGGTGTCGAGCATGTGGAGGGTGGCGAGGTCGCCCCAGGTGCTGCGCCGGTAGAGGTCGAGGTCCGGACCGGCCGGCACCGACCGACGGCGCAGCGGCATGTTCTCGTAGTACGCCCGGTAGGCCGCGGCGCGGCGGTCGAGGAAGCCGGGTCGCTCGACGGCGCGGTCGGCGATGTCGTCGGCGTAGTTGTTGTCGACCTCGTGGTCGTCCCAGACGACGAGCCACGGCGCCGCGGCATGGGCCTCCTGGAGGTCGAGGTCGGTCTTGTACTGCGCGTGCCGCTGCCGGTAGCCGGCCAGCGTCTTCGTCTCCGGGCCGGCGTGGGTGCGGCCGGTGCCCGTGCCGCCGCCCTCGTACTGGTAGTCGCCGAGGTGGAGGATGACGTCGGGCCGCTCCTCGGCGAGGTGGCGGTAGGCGGTGAACCAGCCCGCGGGCAGGTTGGAGCAGGACGCGAAGGCCATGAGCAGCGAGGACGGCGAGCTGCCCGCAGCCGGGGTGGTGAGCGCGCGCCCGCTGCGGGAGAGGTGCGGGCCGAGCCGGAAGCGGTACCAGTACTCCCGCCCCGGCGCGAGCCCGACGACCTCGACGTGGACGGAGTGCGCCCACGCCGGGTCCGCCACGGTCACCCCCGCCCGGACGACGTCCTCGAAGCGCTCGTCCGTCGCGACCTGCCAGTTCACCTGGTAGGTCGAGGCCGGCATACCTCCGAGCCCGTCGGCGGCGAGCGGCTCGAGCGCGAGCCGGGTCCAGATGACGAAGCCGTCCGGCTCCGGGTCGCCGCTGGCGACGCCGAGGGTGAACGGGTCCGTCCGCGGGGTGACGGCGGCGGCGGTCGGCCGGGCGTCGGCGCGCGCGCCCGCTCCCGTGACGAGGGCTGCGGAGCCGACGACGAGGCCGGTGCGAAGGGCCGTGCGACGTGTGGTGTCCATGACCTCCACCCTCTCGGCCCCTCAGCGACGTCCGGGGGACGCGCACGAGGCGATCGGGTGAACCGTCTCTCTGCTCTGCACCAAGACCCGAGGGACCCGCACCGTGCATGTGTTCGAGGTCAACGACCTATAGGTCATTCGCTCCAGCGACCCAGCGTGAGCCAGAGGCCCGGAGGCCTGACGATGCCTACTTGAGGAACTTGCTCGTCCGCCGGTCGGCCAACGGCTTGCCGCCGGTCTGACAGGTCGCGCAGTACTGGAGCGAGGAGTCCGCGAACGACACCTCTCGCACGGTGTCACCGCACTCGGGACAGATCTCACCGGTGCGACCGTGCACGCGCATCCCCTGTCGCTTGGCGTCCTTGAGCTCCGCGGCCGGCTTGCCCGACGCCGCGAGGACCGCAGCGGACAGCGTCTCGCGCAGCGCGGCATACAGGCGTTCGGTCTGTTCGTCGTCGAGCTTGGCAGCCATCGCGAAGGGCGAGAGCTTGGCGACGTGCAGGATCTCGTCCGAGTAGGCGTTGCCGACCCCGGCGATGATGCGCTGGTC
The DNA here is from genome assembly GCF_044791685.1 of Knoellia locipacati. Lineage (GTDB taxonomy): Bacteria > Actinomycetota > Actinomycetes > Actinomycetales > Dermatophilaceae > Knoellia > Knoellia locipacati_A. Next base: position 1,797,603 of record NZ_CP087730.1, on the reverse strand, counting down.
GCGCAGGACACCCTTGACCTGGGCGTTGCGGCTGGCGAGGATCTCGCGAAAGGTGCTGAGCGAGAACGAGTCCGCGAGCGGGTCCGGTCCCAGCGCCGCGATCCCGGGCACCTCCTCCGGGGACGACACGATGTACGCCGCGAGCGACTTCTTCGTCCCGGCCTCGGTGAGGTCGAAGCCGGACCCGTCGGACATCCGCACCCGGAGGGCGATCGGCGACTTGCCCGGCCGCAGCCGCGTCGCGGACAGCGCGTCCGACCACCGCAGCCACCCGGCCCGGGCGAGGTGGAAGACCAGGTGCGTCCCGCCGCAGTCGAGGTCGAGGAACTTCCCGTGGCGCGACACGGAGTCGACGGGTGCGCCGACGAGCGCCTCCGGTGGCGGGTTGAACGTCTTGAGCACCGAGATCGACCCGAGCTCGACACCGGTCACGGCCAGGTCGGCCGTGCGCGATGCGAGGAAGTCGACGAGCGCCTGCACCTCGGGCAGCTCTGGCATGGCTTCACACTCCCCACATGTCGGAGGCCTCGAGCGCCCTCGCCCCGGCCTCGGGATCTGCGACGTCGCCCTCGACGATGGGCGCGACCAGGCGCGCCAGCGCGTAGCCGTCAGGTGCCCGGAGGACCGGCGCCGCGATGTCCTCGGTGGGCGCCGGCACGAGGTCGTCGTTGGCCAGCGGGATGCCGTTCTGGAGCACCTGCTCTCCGGCGCTCAGCTGGCGAATCGCGATGGCCCGCACCGAGTCCGGCCGTCGCGCCGCGAACTCGGTGTAGAGCTTGGGGTCGTTCTGGCCGTCGTCACCGACGAGCAGCCACTGCACGTGCGGGAGCTCGCGCGCGAGGCGGGCGAGGGCGGACCGCTTGTGGTCCTGGCCCGACCGGAACCATCCGGTGTGCGTCGGCCCCCAGTCGGTGAGGAGCATCGGGCCCGGCGGGTAGCCGTTGCGGCGCAGGAAGCGGGTGAGCGACGGAGCGGTGTTCCACGCGCCCGTCGAGAGGTAGATGACCGGCATGCCCGGGTGCGAGTCGATGAGCGCGCGGTAGAACGTCGCCATCCCCGGCACCGGGCTGCGCGTGCCCTCGGCCTTGACGAAGGTGTTCCAGGCGGCGATGACCGGACGCGGCAGCGACGTCGAGAGGACCGTGTCGTCGATGTCGCTGACGAGTCCGAACGTCTGCCGCGTGCCGATGATGAGCACCGACGCCGTGCGCGGCCGGGCGAGGGGCGAGTCGATCTCGACCTGGTGCCACCCGGGGCCGAGCCCGTGCCCGTGGACGACGATATCGACCAGCCCGGAGCGGTCGGTGCGCCCGTCGATCTCGCGCTCGCCGATACGGATCGTCACCGGGACGTCGATGGCCGGCGAGGTGACGAACGCCCGCCAGCCCCGCGTCTCGTCGTCGGCGGACTTGAGGGACTGGACGCTGCCGGCGGCATCTCCGGAGGCGGCCCGCATCGGGTCGCGCGACATGAGGACGCGGGCCAGGACGCGGACGAACCCGACGCTGCCGTAGCCGGTGTGCGGGACGATCTTCGTGCCCCAGCCGCGCTCGCGCAGGGTGTCGCTCTTGCGACGGTTCCACGCGTCCTCCATGAGCGCGGCGAGGTGCGGGCGGGCCATGCACCGACTCTAGTGGGCGGGTGTGTCCCCGACCGGCGCGGCAGCGCAGCGTGCGGTTCCGCGGCGTGCGGCTGCGCGGGGTGCGGCTCCCCCGGCTGCGCTCAGCCCGCCGTCGAATCCTGGGCGCGCCCGGTGACGACCCCGGCCACGACCTGCGTCGCGAGGTCCCGCACCTTGACGTTGCGCGCCTGCGACGACGTCCGCAGCCAGTCGAAGGCCTCGTGCTCGTCGACCCCACGCAGCGCCATGAGCACCCCCTTGGCCTGCTCGATCACGGCCCGGCTGGCCATGGCCTGCTCGAGCTGGCCGGCGAGCCGGCGGGCACCGTCGAGCCGGGTCACCGCGACGATCGCGTCCGCAGCACGGGCGGCGGCGACCCGCGCGACCGAGGCGTCGAACTCGTCGAAGGCGTGCGGCACGCGGGCGTAGAGGTTGAGGGCGCCGGCGCACTCGGCCCCGCTGAGGAGCGGGAGCGCCATGAGCGACCTGATGCCGTCGCCCCGGACGGCCTCGGCGAACAGCGGCCAGCGCTCGTCGGCGTCGCCGCCCTCACCGATCGTCGCGGCCACGTCGGTGCGCTCGCGAGCAGCCTCGAGGCAGGGGCCCTGGTCGAGCTGGTACTGGACGGCGTCGACCTCCAGCGTCGTCACGGTCGTGTAGGCGGCGGTGCTCGGTCGACCGTCCACGAGGAGGGTGACACCGACCTCGTCGCAGCCCGTGACGTGTCGGCGGACCGCGTGCACGGTGCGGGTGAGGTAGTCCTGCAGCTCGTCCACCGAGGAGAGGACGCCGGAGACCTCGCTGAGCAGGTCCTCGTGCGGGTGCGAACCCGTGGTGGTGTCGGTCATGGCTCTCCTCGTTCGTTCCTCGGCCAAGTATGACCCGGCGTCCGGCCTCTTGGGACGGTCCGGGCAAGCAGGCGCCTGCGAGGATGCGGGCATGAGCGGGGACCTCGTCATCGACGCCTTCGGCGCACGGTGGGCCCTCGACCTGGGCTTGCTCCACACGGTCGAGCGGGGACGCCTGCAGACGCTCTGGGAACGGTGCCGCGTCCCGGGCGCGCGACCCGGCGACCCGGGCGTCGAACCCTTCGTGGTCACCGACCCCGATCCGTATGCCGTGTCCCGTGCCGTCACGCTGGAGTCCCTGCGACGTCGCCGCGGCAGCGCAGTGCTGCTCCACGCAGCCGGACTCGAGCAGGAGGGTCGAGCGGTGGCGCTCGTCGGGCAGTCGGGGGCCGGCAAGTCCACCGCGGCGCTGGCTCTGGGTCGCGAGCTCGGCTACCTCAGCGACGAGACCGTCGCCGTCGAGCCCGACGGCAGCGTGTCGCCCTACCCGAAGCCGGTGTCGGTCGTCACCGACCCGGACACGCCGTGGGACAAGCACGAGGAGAGTCCCGACGCCCTCGGACTGCGGGAGGTGAGCGGGACGGCATACCTCGAAGCGCTTGTCGTCCTCGAACGTGACCCACAGCGGGAGGTGCCGGAGCTCGCTCCCCTGCCGATCGTCGACGCGGTGCTCGCGGTCATCGCGCAGACCTCCTCGCAGCCGCTGCTGGAGCGACCGCTGCACCGGCTGGCGGAGCTGGCGAGCCGGTCCGGTGGGCCCTGGGTGCTGCGCTACGCCGAGATCTCGGACTGCGTCGACCTCGTGCGGGACCTGCTCGAGGACCGCGAGCGCCCGGCGCGCGCACCGTGGCGCACGACCCCGGGAGCGACGACGAGGCGAGAGGAGAGGGCGGAGCGCGAGGAGGGCAGGGTCGTGCGGGCGCCGTGGCGCGACGCCCTGCACGGTGAGGGTGGGACGGTGGTGCTCGTCGGTGAGGACGTCGTCCGGCTCGGCGGCGTCGGCGAGGTCGTGTGGGAGGCCGCCCGGGACACACGTGAGGGCGTCGGCGTCGACGCCGCCGCCCGGGCCGTCGTCGACGCGTTCGGCGAGCACCCCGACGCCGCGCGAGTCGTCCGCGAGGGCATCGACGAGATGGTCCGCACCGGGGTCCTGCTGCCGCTCAGTCGCTGACGGCTGCGTCCTCGGCCTCCTGGTCGCGAGCAGGCAGGACGCACAGCTCGTTGCCCGACGGGTCGGTGAACACCTGCCACGGCAGGTCCCCCCAGTCGTGCTCGTAGCGCCGGCCACCGAGGTCGAGCACCCGCTGGGCGACCTCGTCGGCGCCCTCACCCGCCTCGAGCCTGAGGTCGAGGTGGACCCGGTTCTTGAGCGCCGGGTCCTTCGGACCCCTCTCGGGGCACAGCTCGAGGAGCGGGCCGCGGCCGCTGCGGTGTCGCAGGGCACCCGGCATCGCGCTGTCGACGGGCATCCAGCCGGAGAGCTCGGACCAGAACTTCACGTCGCGGTCGACGTCAGCGGAGTCGAACGGCAGCGACGAGAGCGGGCCGGACACGGCATACTCCGGCCGCGCCTCCATGACGCAGAACGGGTTGCCCTCGGGGTCGGCGAGGACGACCCACGGCACGTCGCGCTGGCCGATGTCGAGGTGTCGCGCGCCGAGCGAGAGGGCCCGCGCGACGACCTCGGCCTGGTCGTCCGCCTCCCCGCCGTAGACCTCGAGGTGGAGCCGCGGGCTCGGCCGCGGAGGTTCGGCGACCTTCTCGAAGCAGAGGTCGAGGGTCGGCCCGTCGGCGACGGTCAGCCGGGTCTCGTAGCTGCCGGGCTCGTCGGTGAGGGGCGTGCACCCGAGCAGCGACCCCCAGAAGCGTCCGAGGCCCTGCGGGTTCGCGGCGTCGACGACGACGTTCTCGAGGTACATGCCCCTTGCCTACCACCGGGCGTCACCCAGCGGCGTCGTATGCCGTCCGCAGCCACGCGCGGACCTCGTCGTCGACCTCGTCCGGCGAGCCGAGCTCGAGGTGGTGCATCCAGGCACGTGGGCTGGGCCGGACGACCTCCTTCCAACGGGGTGACGGGTCGCGATGCGGGAGGGCGACGGAGAGGACGACGGGCACCTCGCTGCGGAGGTACTGACCGGGGCGCCACAGCCAGGCGAAACCACGGCGCCGCCGTAGCGCCACCTGGCTCTTCGTGACCCGCACCGTGTGCGTCCCGAGGGCGTCGACGGTGGCGAGCACCCGCGCCGCGACGGCCGCGCCGTCCGGGTGGCCGGCGAAGAATTCGTCCACCGAGGCGGGGTCCGAGGTCACCCCCACAGCCTCCCACCCGTCGACGAGCCGTCACCCACCGTTCACCACCGCGACTGCGGGAGGGCCCTCAGCCTCCCTAGCGTCAACCGCGGCCCCGCTTCTCCCTGCCCTGACGAAGGATCCGACGTGACAACTCCCGCACGCTTGCTCCCGCTGTTCACCCGCTCGCACGAGGGCGGCCGCAACTCGATGACCTGTCAGTACCGCTGCGGCAACGCCTGCGACCAGGACGTGCCGAACACGTCCGACAACGAGTACTTCGGTGACCTCGTCGCCGCGGGCGTCTCGCGCCGCGCCGCCCTGCGAGCCGGTGGCGCCGGTGCCACGCTCGTCGGGCTCACCGCGTGGGCGCTGCCCACCACCGCGGCCGCCGCGCCTGCCGTCGCGGCCCCTGCGGCGGCGACGGGCTCCGGCAGCGCCCTCGGCTTCACCGGCATCGCGCCGACCCCGGCCTCCACCGACGCGGTCAAGGTGCCCGAGGGCTTCGCCTGGGCGCCGATCATCTCGTGGGGCGACCCGCTCTTCGACGGCACTCCCGCGTTCGACTTCGACAACCAGACGCCCGAGGCCCAGCGCGAGCAGGCCGGCTACAACGCCGACTACACCCAGTTCATGCAGGGCGGCCCCGGCAACAAGGGCGCCCACAAGGGCCTGCTCGCCTTCAACAACGAGTACACCAACGACGAGCTGATGTTCCGCGGCGTCTCCTCGTCCGCCGACCTCAGCGACGAGCAGCTCGAGATCGTGCTCGCTGCCCACGGCATCACCATCACCGAGGTCGCCCGGCGCGACGCCGGCTCGCCGTGGCGCTGGGTCCAGGGCGGCAAGCGCAACCGCCGCATCCACACCGACACCCCCTTCGCCGTCGACGGACCGGCCGCCGGCTCGGTGCACCTGCGTACCTCCGAGGACCCCACGGGCGAGCGCGTGCTCGGCACGCTCAACAACTGCGCCGGCGGTGAGACCCCCTGGGGCACCTACCTCTCCGGCGAGGAGAACTTCAACCAGTACTTCAACGCCAAGGGCGCCCCGGACCCGCAGGGACGCCTCAAGCGCTACGGCGTCACGTCGGGCGGGCGCGGGTGGGAGCGCGTGCGCGACCGCTTCTCGGTCGTCGGCGAGCCCAACGAGGTCAACCGCTTCGGCTGGATCGTCGAGGTCGACCCGGAGGACCCCACGTCGACGCCCGTCAAGCACACGGCGCTCGGTCGCTTCAAGCACGAGGGCGCCACGGTGACGCTCACCGCGGACGGTCGCGTCGCGGCATACATGGGTGACGACGAGCGCTTCGACTACATCTACAAGTTCCTCTCCCGGGACACCTACCGCGAGGGCGACAAGCGGCACAACATGGGGCTGCTCTCCGAGGGCGACCTCTACGTCGCGAAGCTCGCCGGTGACGGTGCCGCCGATGGTGAGTACGACGGCACCGGCCAGTGGCTGCCGCTCGTCGTCGACGGCGTCTCCGCGGTGCCGGGCTTCACGGTCGAGGAGGTCCTCATCTGGACGCGCCTGGCCGCGGACAAGGTCGGCCCGACGAAGATGGACCGCCCCGAGGACGTCCAGCCCAACCCGGTCAACGGCCGCATCTACGCCGCGATGACCAACAACACCGCGCGCACGCCCGCCCAGATCGACGAGGCGAACCCGCGGGCGAGCAACAAGCACGGCCACGTCACCGAGTTCACCGAGGCGGGCGGCGACCACGCGGCGCTCACCTTCACCTGGAAGATCGTCCTCGTCGCCGGCAACCCGAGCGACCCGCAGACGTACTTCAACGGCTACGACAAGTCCGAGGTCAGCCCGATCAGCTGCCCCGACAACGTCGCCTTCGACGCGGTCGGCAACCTGTGGATCTCGACCGACGGCATGCCGGGCACGCTCAACTACTGCGACGCGCTCTACGTCATGCCGCTCGAGGGCGTTGAGAAGGGCAAGCTCCAGCAGTTCCTCTCGGTGCCCGTCGGTGCGGAGACGTGCGGCCCGACGATCCTTGGCCCGGACTCGGTCATCGTGGCCGTGCAGCACCCCGGTGAGGTGGGCAACGCGAGCCCCGACAACGTCGTCTCGCAGTTCCCCTACCGCGGCGACGGCCAGCCCCGCCCGTCGGTGATCCACGCCTACCGCCGCCACGGCCGCTGATCCACGACCCGACGCCACCCCGACTTATTGCCCTTTCCAGCGCCCTGCGGTTTGGCTCACCTCCCGGGCGCCGCTGGAAAGGGCAATAAGTCGGCCTCGCCTGTCGGGGGACGGGTCTACGTTGAGGGTCATGGCTACGACACTCAACCCCTACATCCAGTTCAAGGACAACGCGCGCGAGGCGCTGGAGTTCTACCAGGGCGTCTTCGGCGGCGACCTCACCATCTCGACCTTCGGTGACTTCGGCGACCCGGGCGAGGCCGACCCCAATGGCGTCATGCACGGCCAGCTCGAGGCCGGTGGCATGACCCTCATGGCCTCCGACACCCCTCCCGGCATGCCCGGCTCCGACGGCGCCCGGATCTCGATCAGCCTCTCCGGCGACGACGCCGACGAGCTGCGTGGCTTCTGGGACAAGCTGGCCGACGGCGGTCAGGTCCAGGTCCCGCTCGAGAAGCAGATGTGGGGCGACGAGTTCGGCATGTGCAGCGACCGCTTCGGCATCGGCTGGATGGTCAACATCGCCGGCGAGCAGGCCGCCTCCGAGTGAGCGTGCTTCCTGCCGGCGGCCGTATGCCGTTGGCTCGCCTCGTCGAGACCGCCGGGGCACTCGCCGCGACCCGCTCCCGGACGGCCAAGACCGAGCTGCTCGCCGCCCTCATCCGCGACCTCGCACCCGAGGAGGCCGAGGCTGCGGTCGGTCTGCTCCTCGGCCGGCTCCGCCAGGGCTCGATCGGGCTCGGCTACCGGACGGTGGGTGCTGCCCGCGACACCGCGGACGCGGCCGAGGAGCCCTCTCTCACCGTGACCGACGTCGATGCGGTGCTCGACACCATCGCCGGGCTCAGCGGCTCCGGTTCGTCCGGAGCGCGCAGTGCCGAGCTGGTCGCTCTCTTCGCTCGGGCCACACGGACCGAGCAGGACCACCTCGTGCGGGCGATGACCGGTGAGATGCGCACTGGCGCTCTCGAGGGGGTGCTCACCGACGGGCTCGCCAAGGCCGTCGGGCTGCCCCTGGCCGACGTGCGTCGTGCCGTCATGCTCAGCGGTTCACTCTCGGGCACCGTCAGGGTGGCGCTCGCCGACCCCACCGCCGTCGCGGGCGTGGGGCTGGCCGTGCTCACCCCCGTCCAGCCGATGCTCGCGTCGACGGCGGCCGACGTCGGCGCCGCGCTCGAGGTCACCGGCGAGGCGTCGGTCGAGCACAAGCTCGACGGCGCCCGGATCCAGGTCCACCGCAGCGGCACCGAGGTCCGGGTGCACACGCGGTCGCTCGCCGACATCACGCCGCGGGTGCCCGAGATCGTCGAGGTGGCCCTGTCGCTGCCCGTGGAGTCGGTCATCCTCGACGGTGAGACGCTCATGCTCGACGACGACGGGTCGCCCCGCCCCTTCCAGGACACGATGAGCCGGTTCGGCACCGACGAGCAGCGGGCCGAGGCCAGACGTGCAGGCGCCGCCTCCGACGTGAACGCCGAGGAGATCACGGCCGAGGAGGTCGGCGACGCCACCGCCGCTCGCGTGCTCGCGCCCCGGTTCTTCGACGTGCTGCACGTCGACGGCGAGGACCTCATCGACCAGCCACTGCGCGAGAGGCTCGCGGTCCTCGAACGGATCGCGCCGGCATACCGGATCGAGGGCGCGGTGACCACGGATCCCGCCGTGGCGGAGCGGATCTCGCGCGAGGCACTGGCCGCCGGGCACGAGGGTGTCATGGTCAAGGGCATCGACTCGACCTACGCCGCCGGCCGCCGCGGCAAGCACTGGGTCAAGGTCAAGCCGGTGCACACCTACGACCTCGTCGTGCTTGGTGTCGAGCGCGGGTCCGGCCGGCGCAAGGGGTGGCTGTCGAACCTGCACCTCGGCGCCCGTGACCCCGAGGGCGAGTTCGGGCCGGCTGGCGGGTTCGTCATGGTGGGCAAGACGTTCAAGGGCCTCACCGACGAGCTGCTGCGCTGGCAGACCGAGACGTTCCCGGAGTTCGCCGTCGACGACAACGGCTGGGCGGTCATGATGCGCCCGGAGGTCGTCGTCGAGATCGCCCTCGACGGGGTGCAGCGTTCGTCGCGCTACCCCGGCGGCGTGGCGCTGCGGTTCGCCCGGGTCAAGCGCTACCGGGTGGGCGACGATGCCAAGCCGGCAGGCGAGGCCGACACGATCCAGTCGCTCCGGTCGTTGCTCCGGTGACGGCCGACCGTTTCACGGCCCGAGTCGCGGCTCCGTCCGCGGTGACCCATCGCTGAGCCCGCCCACTCCGAAGAGAACTCGTGAGCACTCCGACCCCCTCGCTGACCCGTCTCGACGCACCCGGCACGCCGCGTGCGGTCATCCTCATGCTGCACGGCGGCAAGCCGCGCTCCACCGACCCCGTCGAGAACCTCAGCGCGTCGTGGCAGCGCTCGGCCTGGATGGCGCGCTCCATCGCCGGCCGCGCGCACGATGCCGACACCTGCGTCTGGCTGCTGCGCTACCGCGAGCGCGGCTGGAACGGCGGGCGCGACCGGACCGCCGACACCCGCTGGGCCCTCGACGAGGTGCGCGCCGCCCACGGGGACGTGCCCGTCGTCCTGCTCGGGCACTCGATGGGCGCCCGGGTCGCCGTCCACGTCGCCGACGACGACTCGGTGACCGGCGTCGTCGCGCTCGCACCCTGGTGGGCGGACACCGACCCGGTCCGCACCCTCGCCGGTCGCTCGCTGGTCGCCGCCCACGGGCGCCGCGACCGGATCACCTCGTTCGGGCACACCCGGCGGTTCGTCGAGCGGGCTCGCGCGGTCACCGCCCACGCCGAGCTCGTCGACATGGGGATGCTCGGTCACTACATGCTCGGCCGGCCCGACCGCTGGAACGACGTCGCCATCGAGTCCTCGCTGCGCCTCCTCACCCCCGCCCGCTCCGCCGACTGAATGCCCCACGACCACCGCCCGAGCCCTGAATCAGGGCGTTCCCGGTGGTCCAGGGGCAAGAAGTCGGGGTGTGGCGGGTGGGTCAGGCAGAGAGGATCGAGGCCGGGGTGGTCGTCGCCGCGGTGAGGACGTCGGCCTCGGGGAGGCCCGCCTCCTCGACGGCCCACCGCACGCAGTCGGCGAGCGTCGACGTCGACCCCGCGATGGACCCCCGGCCCGAGCTGCCGTCGGCCAGCCGGGCGACACCGTCCGAAACCTCGACCGCCAGCGTCCCGATCGTGTAGGCCCCGTCACCGAGCCCGGTCGCGGCCATGGCGTCCGACACCAGCGCGATCCGCTCCGGGCCGACGGTCTCGAAGACCATCCGCACGACGTCCGGCGCGACGTGCACGCCGTCGGCGATGAGCTCGACGATGCACTCGCCCCTCGCCGCCGAGGCCAGCGCGGCTGCGACGGGACCGCCCGCGCGGTGGTGGAAGGCCGGCATACCGTTGAAGAGGTGGGTCACGAGCGGCGGGCGACCGCAGGCGTCCGAGATCGCGGCGAGCGAGTCCGAGACCACGGTCGCCGAGGCGTCCGTGTGGCCGACGGCGGGGAGTATGCCGTGCCGCGCCAGGGCTGCCACCAGGTCACCCGAGCCGGGGCGCTCCGGTGCGAAGGTCCACTGCACCAGCGCGTCCGGGGCGCCCGCCTCGGCGCACGTGGCGACGAGGGACTCGACGAGGGTTAGGTCCGGGTCGGTGAGGACGGAGGGGTCGTGCGCCCCGCGGCGCTCCTCGGAGAGGAACGGTCCCTCGAGGTGGATTCCGGCCAGCTCGCCACGCGCGACGAGCGGGGCGAGGGTGGCGACCTGGGCGACGAGCGTGTCCGGAGTCCCCGACACGAGCGAGGCGACGAGCGACCCGACACCGGCTGCGCGGTGGTGGGCCGCAGCGGCTGATGAGCCTGCGGTGTCCTTCCCGAACTCGTGCCCCAGCGCGCCGTGGCAGTGCAGGTCGACGAGGTTCGAGGTGCTCACATACCCACCCTAGAACCTCGCCTTGTGTGCCTGAGCGCGCGCCGTAGCCCGCGCTCAGGCACACATGGCCGGGGGTCACCTCACCGAGCCGGGGGTCAGGCCTCCTTGCAGCCGTCCCAGTGGGCGAGCAGGTGGCTCACGACCTGTCCCCACGGCAGCTCACTCCAGGGCTTGATCTCCGCGATGCGAAGGGCGATGGCCCGCGGGTCGCCGGTGGCTTGAGGGACGAAGACGATCCCCACGCACGAGGCGTTCTCGGAGGGTCCGGCGGCGGCGGTCGGGGCGGCCGCCGAGGCCGGGGATGCCAGGGCGACGGATCCCGCCACGGCGAGTGCGGCGGCTGCGGAAGAGATGACGGTGCGGCGCATGTCGTGCTCCTTGTCCTCGTGGCCGGCCAACGATGTGGCTGCGACCCACCCGGGGCGATCCCGGTGGCACCACGCTGGCCGTGACCGGTCGCGGTCCGCTCACGAACCGCTCACGAACAGGTGGGACGCCACTCCTTGCCGGGGTGGATGACGCTCCACTCGTCCTTGCTGAGCTCGCGCGAAACGAGGGAGCAGGCTCGTTCGCGCCACACGGAGGGGCTCAGGGGCAGGGTGCGCAGGCGCCCGGGACTTCCCTCGGTGGGACCCTCGAACCAGGCCTTGACCACGCCGTCCCCGGCGGACAGGAAGCCCCACGCGTTCTCCTTGGTGAGGCCGAGCCCGACCGGCTCCCACGTGGCGACGTCCCAGAGCCGCAGGTCGCCGTCCGAGCCCAGGCTCACGAGGGTGTCGCCGACGGTCACGAGGTCGACCACGAAGCCCGCCGCCGCCTCCCGTGGAGGCGCGAGCGCCTGCAGCGTGACGCCGTCGAGGAAGCTGAGCCGCCCGTCGAGGCCTGCGACGACGAGGTTGTCGCCGGCCCACGCGATGGCGGTCCCGTCGCCTGCGGTGGCGGATGCGCTCCCGAGCTCCTGGCGCCCGAGCAGCTTCCCGGTCGTGGTGTCGACCAGGACCACCTCCCCCTGACGCAGAACACCAGCCACGTTGCCATCGGCGGCGACCGAGACCGTCCGCCCCGTCCCGGACGGCTGGAGCTCGGGCAGGTCGAGCGCCGGGCCGACGATGGTTCCGGTGAGGAGGTCGACCACGGCGATCCCGCCCCAGCCGTTGACGACGGCGCGCTTCCCGTCGGGGGTCACGGCGGCGGAGATCGCGTCCCACGGGAGGGTCACGTCGTGGAGCAGCGATCCGTCGGTCGCCGACCAGACGACGAGGGCTCCGGACTTCAGGTCGGCGTTGACGACCGCAGAGAAGCCCGTCACCGAACCGACCACCAGGTCGCCGCGCGGACTCATCGCCGTCGACGCCACCTGGCACTCGCACCCGGGCGGGAGCGCCAGCGGTCGGGCGCGCCCGGTGCCTGCGTCGAGAAGCGACGCGGTGTTCTCGGTGGTCGAGGCGAACAGGGTGCCCGCGCCGGTGGCGCCCGACGCGTCGGCCTGTCCGTTGTGCGGTCCCCGCTCGAGGGGGACGCTCCCGATGAGCCCCCGCTTTCCCGACAGGTCCCACGCGGAGACGAGCCCGTCCCTGCCCGGTGCCCACACGACATCGCGTGCCGGGCCGGCGAGCAGGACAGCCATGACCTGGCCGCTGTGGGCCCCCGACAGCTCCCGCAGCAGCCGACCGTTGCGGTCCCGCTGCTGGAGCACCTGCCCTGCCCCGAGGACGAACGACTGGCTGTCGGCGGACCAGGCCACGGGACCGTCGAAGGACTCGACCGTCATCTCCTCCCCCACGGGGCGCATCGTCACGGCGTCCCGTAGCACCACGCGGGCCATCCCCACCTCGGAGCGGTCGGCGGTGACGACGCGTGACCCGTCCGGCGAGACGGAGTGGATGGTGAAGCCGTGGGTCGTGACCCTTCCCGGTCGATCCGGGTGGAGGACCGCGCCGACGTCCGGGCCCGCCTCGTAGCTGACCCTCCCGTCAGGCCAGGCCTCGAGATAGCCCGACGGGCTGTCCTTGAGCGGGGTGGCGCGCACCGGCGTGCCCGCGGCGGTCAGGACGACGACGTGGGTCGAGGTCAGCAGCACCACCCGGCCGGCCGCGTCCCAGACCGCGTCGCCGGGTCGTGCGTCCCCGTCGGCACCCACGACCCCGGTGAGGTCCGGCGGCTCGACGGTCCACACGTCCGCTCCCGTGCGCTCGTCCCAGAGCTGCAGCCGCGCACCACCTCGGTCGTCCTCGGACGACACGAGGAACCCCTTCTCGCCACCGTCGATGCTCCAGACGTGCCCGTCCCCGGGGACCCCGCGCTTCCACACCTCCTCGCCCGTGACGGCGTCGAGCGCGACCACCCGGGGGTCGTACTCCGCAGCGACGACCAGCCGTCCATCCGCACTCACCGCTCCCCGCAGGAACGGCGTCTCCCCGCGCCGCAGGTGCATGAGGTCGGGTGTCCTGGACAGGAGTGTGAGCAGTGCGCCGTGCGTCTGCGGACCCGGTTCGGTGCGCACCGCCTCGACCGCCTGGAGCAGCGCGAGGTCGAGACCCGTCTCCGACAGCGACGCCGCAGCCAGCCGCCGCGCGTCCGCCGCCACCGCGGCTGCCGCCTCCTGGTCCCGCGCCTCGGCAGCATCACGACGGGAGAGCACCGCGGCAACGCCGGCGATGACGGCGACGAGCAGCAGCACCGTGGCGGACGCGAGCAGCGCTCGGAGCACTCGGTTCTGCCGCTCCCGGTGGGTGGCCCGGTCCTCGGCCTCGCGGCGCTCCGCCTCGAGCGCCGCCTCGCTCTCGGCGAGGAAGCCGCGCTCGAGGTCGGTGAGCTCCTCCGGTCGGGCGGCCTCGACCTCGAGGGCGGACTGCAGCCCGGCGCCCCGCCACAGCAGGTCGCCGTCGCGCCCCTGCTCGTCCCACTGCTGCGCTGCTGTCGCGAGCCGCAGCTGCACCGCCAGGCTCGACTCGTCGTCCGCGATCCAGCCGGCAAGCCTGGGCCACTCGCGGAACAGCGACTCGTGGGCCACCTCGACGCTGTCCCCGTCGAGCGTGAGCAGCCGGGCACCGGCCAGGGCCGTCACCACCTCGGCGGCGTTGCCGCGCAGCCCGTCGAGCTCGGTGAGCGGGACGCGTCGACGCACGACGTCTCCACCCGACGCGCGACCGACGAGCCGGAGCAGCACCGTGCGTGCGACGGGACGGTCGGCCTCGTCGAGAGCGGCATACGCCTCCTCGGCCACGTGCGCGACCGCGCCCACGAGGCCGCCCATCCCGACATAGCTGCCGTAGGTGAGCCGCCGGCCGTCGCGGCGCTCCCAAAGCTGGAGCAGTGCGGTCGAGAGCAGCGGGAGCAGCCCCGCGGCCTCACCCGCGTCGTCCGACACTGTCTCGGCCAGCCCCGGCTCCAGCTCCAACCCCGCCGCCGCTGCCGGCACCTCGACCATGCGGCGGACCTCGGCCCGGGTCGGCGCTCCCACGAGCACCGTGGCGTCGCGGGTCAGCTCTGCCAGGGCCGGGTGCTCCGCGATGAGGGGGAAGTAGTCGCCGCGGACGGCGAGCACCACGCGGGTGTCGGTCTCGTGCACGATCCCCGCGAGCGCGTCGAGGAAGCTGCGTCGCTCGTGCTCGTCGGTGCAGGCCGTCCACACCTCCTCGAGCTGGTCGACGACGAGGACGACCCGCTGGTCGCCCTCCCCCTCGGTGCCATCGGTGCCCTCGCTGGCCATCCTCAGCAGCAGGTCCCCGAGCGTCGAGGTGACGTGGGCGGCTCCGAGCGCCCGCTCGGCGAGCTCGCGCATCGGGGAGGCACCCGGTCTCATGACGATGGTCGACCAGGCGCCGCTTCCCGGAAGGCCACCGCAGGCGAGCGTGCCGACGAGACCCGCCCGCACGAGCGACGACTTCCCACTGCCCGACGCGCCCACCACCACGACGAGACGGTCGGTGGACACGCGCGCGAGGAGCTCGGCGACGAGCCGTTCGCGGCCGGCATACCAGGGGTGGTCCTCGACGTCGTATGCCGCGAGCCCGCGCCACGGACACACCTCGCTCGGCAGGCTGCCCGGCTGAGCCCCGGACTGGAGGACGAGGATCCCCTCGGCGAGCGCCGCGCGGCCGCCGCGGGCCCGGTCCCCCGCGGAGGCGACGGCGTCGGTCTCCTGCCGGACGACGGCGGTCGCCTCCGCTCGCACGCGGGCCACCTCCCGCGCGTCGACGGGAGGGCTCGTCGCCGTGACCGTCGGGTTCACGGGCAGGCGCAGCAGCTCCTCGTCGTGGGCGAGCACCCGGGCCTGGAGGTCGCGCAGCTCCGGGCCGGGGTCGACACCGAGGTCGTCGGCCAGGCGCGACCTCGCCCGGTCGAGCGCGCCGAGCGCGTCGCCCTGCCGGCCGGCGCGGAAGTAGGCCAGCACGAGGGTGGCCCAGGCCCGCTCGCGCCACGCGTTCTCGGAGACGAGCCGCTCGAGCTCCGGGATGGCCGAGGCGGCGTGACCGAGGTCGACCTCGGCCGCCCAGAGGTTCTCGGTCGCGCTCACCCGCAGGTCCGAGAGCCGCTGCCCCTCCGAGCGCCCGAACGGGGTCTCCTCGAACCCTGCGTATGCCGGCCCGCGCCAGAGCTGGTCCGCCTCACGGAGCGCGACGGCCGCGTCCGAGGGCCGGCCGTCGTCGAGCGCGGCCCGTCCCGCGTCGGCGAGCCGGGCGAACCGGGCGGCGTCCACCTCGTGGGCGCCGACCGCCAGCCGGTAGCCCGTGCCCTCGGTGAGGACGACCGTGGGCACGCCGCGGCGCTCGGGCTCGAGCGCGTTGCGCAGGCGCAGCACATAGGTCTGCATCGCCTTGCCCGGCGCACGCGGCGGCCGCTCGCCCCACAGCGAGTCGCTCAGCTCGTCGACACTCACCATCCGGCCGGCGGCGGAGACGAGGTGGGCGAGGAGCAGGCGTTCCTTGCCGCCGACGACGTCGACGACCCCCTGACTGCCGCGGACCAGCAACGGCCCGAGGACGCCGAACTCCATGGGGCGATGGTAGGGCTGGGCTGGCATGCGGGACTCCTCTTCGGGACAACCCGCCAAGGCCACCGCACCGGGGTCGCGAAGCGCTCACGAGCGACTCACAACCCGCCCGCTACCGACCCCGCCACACCACGGAGCCCGTCATCTTTTGACCAATAGGTCACGAATGTCTCCGACAGTTCGTGACCTATTGGTCAAAAGTGGTCAGGGCCGGGGTGGTGTGGGGTGGGGCTGGGGCTACTTCACCGAGCCGGCGGTCAGGCCACCCACGAGGTGCTTCTCGATGATCGCGAAGAGGATGACCACGGGCACGACCGCGATGACCGAGGCCGCGAACAGCTGGTCCCAGTTCTGCTCGTAGCCGGTGACGTAGGACCGGAAGCCCACGGTGAGTGGCTTCTTCGAGTCGTCGATCATCAGGGTCAGCGCGACGACGTACTCGTTCCACGCGGCGATGAACGTGAAGATTGTCGCCGTGACGAGCCCGGGCAGCGTGAGCGGCAGCATGATCTTGCGCAGCGACTGCCAGCGCGAGACCCCGTCGAGCAGCGCCGCCTCCTCCACCTCGGTCGGGATCGACGAGAAGAAGCCGTGCAGGATCCACACCGCGAAGGCGAGGTTGAACGCCGCGTTGGTGAGGATGAGCGCGCCGTAGGTGTTGATGAGGTTGAGCTCGAAGAACTCGCGGTAGAGGCCGACCACCAGCGCCGTCGGAGAGAACATCTGCGTCACGAGCACGAGGAGCAGGAACGGCGTGCGGCCGGGAAATTTGTAGCGGGCCGTCATGTAGGCAGCCGGCACGGAGACGAGGACGACGACGACGGTCGACGCGGCCGCGACGAGCATCGAGGTCCACAGCCACGACCGGAAGCGCTCGTCACCGAGCACGTCGGCATAGGTCGACCACTGCCACACCTGAGGCAGGAACGACGGTGGGGTCGCCTTGTTGTCCGAGGACGAGCGGAGCGAGCCGAGCACCATGACGACGTACGGCGCGAGGAAGCCGACCGCGAGCAGCAGCCCCATGGCGCTGAGCGTCCAGCGGCGGCGCGAGGTCGTCGTGGGCGAGCTCACTTGGTCTCCTCCCGCCAGTTGACGACCTTGAGGTAGATCGCGACCACCACGAGGATGAGCAGCACGTTGATGACGCCTGCGGCGGCCGACATGCCCACGTCCTTCTCCTGGCTCTTGAAGGCGAGCTTGTACATGAACGTGATCGTCGTGTCGTGCAGGTAGCCCGGGTTGCGGTCGTTGAGCGTGTAGACGATCGGGAAGCTGTTGAAGACGTAGATGACGTTGAGCACCGTCGCGACGAGGAGTGCCGGGCGCAGCAGCGGCAGGGTCACCCGGCGCCAGCGCTGCCACGGCGAGGCCCCGTCGACGACCGCGGCCTCGTGGACGTCGTCGGGGATCGCATTGATGCCCGCGATGAAGACGAAGATCGTGAACGGCAGCGACACGAAGACGCCGACGAGGACCATCGAGGCCATCGTCCAGGAGTCGTTGCCGAGGAAGTCGATCGAGGTCTCGATGATCCCGAGCGACTTGAGCGCGTGGTTGATGAGGCCGTAGTTGTAGTCGTAGAGTAGGACGAACAGTTGCGCCGTGATGACGAGCGAGGCCGCCCACGGCACGATGATCGCCCACCGCACGAACCGCCGCCCCGGGAAGTTCTTGACGAGGAACTGCGCGAGGCCGAGCGAGATGACGATCGTCAGACCGACGACCGCGACGACCCAGATGACGGTGTTGGTGAGCACCGTGCCGAGGTCGGGGTGCTCGAGCACGTTGGTGTAGTTGCGCCACCCGGCCGCCCCCTTGCGCAGGCCCGTGATCGAGTACTCGCTGCGCGAGGCCTGGAACAGCATGACCGCCGGGAAGAGCACGACCCCGAAGATCAATGCGAGGGCGGGAGCGAGCCAGGCGAGGGCGACGAGGGGGCGGACGCGCCCCACGGCATACGAACCTTTCGTATGCCGCGGGGCGCGGGAGACGTCCTGGCTCACTTCTGCGATTCAGCCGTCTTCTGGAGACCGTCGAGGACGGCCTTGGGGTCGCCGCCCATGGCGCCACCGAGGTTCTGCTGGACCGCGAGCTTGACCTTGTCCCAGGTGGGGTCGTCGGTCGGGGTGAGCTGCGCGTTGGGCAGGGTGTCGAGGTAGACCTTGAGCTTCTCGTTGCCCTGGAACTTCTCGACACCGGTCTTCGTCACCGGGAGGAAGCCCTCCTTCTCGATGAAGGTGTTGATCTGGTCGGGCTGGTAGTAGAGCTCGTAGAACGCCTTGACGGCCTTCTCGTTGCCCGGCTTCTTGAACGCCATAAGGTAGTCGGTGACGCCGAACGTCTTGGACTCGGACCCGTCGTTGCTCGGGAACGGCGCGACGACGTAGTTGACCTTCTTGTCGGTGTCGAGCGCCGCGGCGAGCGGGCTGAAGCCGACGACCATGCCGGCCTTGCCGGACTTGAAGAGGTCGAACGCGTCGGCGCGGTTGGTGCGCGCCGGGTTGTTCTGGGTGAGCTTGGCGTCGGTCATCTTCTTGAGGAAGGTGAGCGTCTCGACGTTCTTCTCCGAGTTGATCGCCCAGGAGTCTCCGTCCTTCCACGCGCCGCCGTTGTTGAACAGCCACATGGAGAACTCGCCCTGGCTCTCCTCCGGCCCGAGCGGGAGGGCGTAGCCGGCGTTGCCGCCGGGGAGGGCCGCGACCTTCTTGGCGCTGTCCTCGAGCTCGGCCCACGTCTTCGGCGGGCCGGCGATGCCGGCCTGCTTGAAGAGGTCGGCGTTGTAGAACAGGGCGCGGGCGCTGGAGAGGTCCGGGAAGCCGTAGAACTTGCCGTCGTAGGTGCCGTACTTGACGAAGGTCTCGAGGATGTCGGACTTCACCGCGTCGGGCAGCACGGTGTCGGCGTCGTGGAGGAGGCCATCCTTGGCGTAGCTGGCGTAGGCGTTGAGGTTGAGGATGTCCGGCGCCTGGTTGTTCTGGATCATCGTGGAGGACTGCTGGTCGATGTTGTCCCAGCTGACGACCTGCACCTCGAGGGTGTAGCCCGTCTTCTCCTTGTAGGTCTTGGCGAACGCGTCCCAGAACGCCTTGGTGTTGTCCTTGGAGTACTCGGCCGCGACGAGCTTGATCGTCTTGACCTCCTCGCCCCCGCTGCTGCCGTCCCCGCCGCTGGCGTCGCCGGCTCCCGAGCCGCCCCCACAGGCGCTCGCGAACAGCACCGCGAACGCGGCCCCGGCGATCAGGGCGGACTTCCTTGTCGACCTCATGACTCTCCCATCAGCTCCCGGCACTTGCCCCGGTGCGCTTCGGTGCGCCCGGACCGGCTGCCAGCCAACGTAGGGCGAGATGACGGCATACGCAATGACAAACATGAGCGAATTTGCCGACTTTCGATCACATTCGCGCAACACGGCAGCGCCGAGCGGCCGCAATATCGGGTCACCCGATATTGCGCCGCTGAACCCGAGTTGGCATCTCGGGTCGAGCGGGACCAACTCGGGTCGAGCCGCTCGTATGCCGTGCGGCCGGCGTCGCGGACCCCGCTCAGCTCTCGGCGAGCGCCTTCTCGATGTCGCCGGCGAGCGAGTCCGGGGCGGCGGTCGGCGCGTAGCGGTCGATGACCCGGCCGTCGCGCCCGACGAGGAACTTCGTGAAGTTCCACTTGATCTTGCTGCCGAGCAGGCCGCCCTTCTCCTGGCGCAGCCACTGGAACAGCGGGTGGGCGCCGTCGCCGTTGACCTCGACCTTGTCGAACATCGGGAAGCTCACGCCGTAGTTGCGCTGGCAGAACTCGCCGATCTGCTCGGCCTCGCCCGGCTCCTGGCCGCCGAACTGGTTGCACGGGAAGCCCAGGACGACGAGGCCCTGGTCGCGGCACTCCTGCCAGAGCTTCTCGAGGCCCTCGAACTGCGGGGTCAGCCCGCACTCGGAGGCGGTGTTGACGACGAGGACGACCTGGCCGTCGTAGGCACTCAGGTCCTGGGGCCGGCCGTCGAGGGTCGTCGCGGAGAAGTCGGACAGCGTCAGCTGGGTCTTCTGGTCAGTCATGGTCACCGACCCTAGTGCGACGAGGGGCTGGTCCTCACACGCAGTGGACGGTCGTTCCGGTCCCACGCATGAGGACGACCTGGGGATGGTCCTGCGCGGCCGTCGTCACGAGGGTGGTGACCTGGTCGGCGTCACAGATCACCGTGAAGGCGCGCTGGCCCAGCTTGGCCTCGGCCGCGACGACCATCACCTCGGTGGAGCGCTCGACCATGAGGCGCGAGACCGCGGCCTCGTCCTCGTGCTCGCAGGTGGCGCCCTCGCGGTGCGACAGCCCGTTGACCCCGAGGATGGCGACGTCCGGCCAGAGCTGGCCCAGCCCGGCGATCGCGAGGGGCCCCGTGACCTCGTACGACTCCGGCCGCGGGATCCCGCCGAGGCTGACGCAGCGCACGTGGGGACGCAGGACCGCCTCGACGGCGATGTTGAGCGCGCTGGTCACGAGGGTGAGGCCGGTGCTCTCGAGGTCGTCACGTGCGGTGAGGGCACGGGCGACGGCCGTCGTGGTCGTGCCGCCGTTCATGGCGACGACCGCGCCGGGCTCGACGAGGTCCGCTGCGGCACGGGCGATCCGGTCGAGCTCGGTGTCGTGCTGGCTCGAGCGGTAGCGGTAGGGCAGCTCGTAGGCCACCGACGTCGCGACCACACCGCCGTGGTTGCGTGTCACGAGCTGGCGCTGGCTGAGCTCGGCGAAGTCCCGCCGGATCGTCGCCTCCGAGACCGCGAGGGCGTCCGCTGCGGCCGTGACCGTGAGACGGCCCTGGGTGGCGAGCAGGTCGAGGATCGCCGAGAGCCGCGAGGCGCGGTGGCGGGGCGCGTCCTGGACCGCCTCGTCCGTGGGTGACATGGCTGGACTCTAACGCGCACTTCACGCAGGGGCGAAGGGTTGTCGTGCACGACTCTGCACACTTAGGCTAGGTGTCGATCAGTTTCGCGCAACCAGCCGACCATGTGAGGACGTACCGTGACCCACCTCGAGCAGGAGATCTCCACCCAGCCCGACGACTGGGCCGCCGTGGCCGCCCGCCTTCCCGAGGTGGCCGAGCTCCTGCCACGCCCGGGTGAGCGGGTCGCGACCATCGGCTGCGGCACGTCGTGGTTCATGGGCCAGGCGTATGCCGTCCTGCGCGAGTCCCTGGGTCAGGGCGTCACCGACGCGTTCGCCGCGAGCGAGCACCACCTGGCCCGTGGGTACGACCGAGTCGTCGTCATCACCCGCTCGGGCACGACGACCGAGGTCATCGAGGTCGTCGAGGAGCTGCGTGCCGCCGGGACGCCGCACGTCGCACTCGTCGCCACTGCAGGCACCGCCGTCGCCGAAGCCGCCGAGTCGGTCATCCTCCTGTCCGAGGTCGACGAGCAGTCCGTGGTCCAGACGCGGTTCGCCACCACGGTCCTGGCTCTGCTCCGTGCCTCGCTCGGCGAGTCGCTCGACGCCGCCATCGCCGACGCCCGCGAGGTGCTCGCGGAGGGTGACGACACGGCATACGCCGGGTTGGTCGACGTCGAGCAGGTGAGCTTCCTCGGGCGCGGCTGGACGGTCGGCCTCGCCAACGAGGCTGCGCTCAAGCTGCGCGAGTCGGTGCAGTTCTGGGCCGAGGCCTACCCGGCGATGGAGTACCGCCACGGCCCGATCAGCATCGCCGCTCCCGGGCGCGCGACGTGGGCGATCGGCGAGGTCCCCGACGGGCTCGCCGAGCAGGTCCGGGCGACCGGTGGCCACTTCGAGCACCGCGACATCGACCCGATGGCCGAGCTCGTGCGGCTGCACCGCTACTGCGTCCTGCGCGCCGCTGCCGCGGGGATCGACCCCGACCAGCCGCGCAACCTCACCCGCTCGATCATCCTCGACGACGCCAGCTGATGAGCCTGTCCGCACTGACCCCGGTCCTGGCCGAGGCTCGCGCGGCCGGGCGCGGGGTCGCCGCGTTCAACGTCATCCAGATCGAGCATGCGGAGGCGTATGCCGTTGCGGCAGAGCGCTGTTCGCTGCCGGTGGTCATGCAGATCAGTGAGAACTGCGTGCGATACCACGGCTCGCTGCGGCCCATCGCGGCCGCGACGCTGGCGATCGCCGAGGCCTGCTCGCAGCCGGTCGTCGTGCACCTCGACCACGCCGTGTCGGTCGAGCTCGTCGACGAGGCCGTGCGGCTGGGACTGACCTCGGTGATGTTCGACGGGTCGCGGCTGCCGGACGACGCCAACCGCGAGACGACGCGACGGGTGGTCGAGCAGTGCCACGCGGCGGGGGTCTCGGTCGAGGCCGAGCTCGGTGAGGTCGGCGGCAAGGACGGCGTGCACGCACCCGGGGTGCGCACCGACCCGGCCGACGCGGCACGCTTCGTCGCCGATACGGGCGTGGACGCCCTCGCCGTCGCGGTGGGGAGCTCGCACGCCATGACCGAACGTGTCGCGGTGCTCGACACCGACCTCATCGCCGCCATCGCGGCGCAGGTGCCGGTGCCGCTCGTGCTCCACGGGTCGAGCGGGGTGCCCGACGACGGGCTCGTCGCCGCGGTCGCGGCCGGCATGACCAAGGTCAACATCGCCACCCACCTCAACCAGGTGTGGACCGAGGCGATGTTCGAGCGGCTCGACGCGGCGCCGACCGTCGACACCAGGAAGTACCTCGGCGCGGCTCGCGACGCCGTCACCGACGAGGCCGAACGCCTCCTCCGCCTCCTCGCATCTTTCGACCAATAGGTCACTTCTCGTCACGTCTGGTCGGGCACCATCCCGACACTTTTCGACCAATAGGTCACTTCTGGTCGGGCACCATCCCGACACTTTTCGACCAATAGGTCACGTTCTGTCGCAGGGTCCCGACATCTATTGACCTATTGGTCGAAAGATGTCGGCACCGGTGGCGTTCGATGGGTCCCGATCAGGAGCGCTCGGTGACCTCGACGTCGTCGAGGAGGGCGTCGACGTCGGTCCGGTCGATGACACCCGCCACCGTCTGGCGCACGGCGGCCGCCGACCACGCGACACCCACGCGGAGCACCTCGGGCCAGTCGACCTCGCTGCGTGGCGTCCCGTCGAGGCCGGTCGCGATCGCTGCGGTGAGCGCATCACCGGCGCCGGTCGCGTTGCCCGCGCCGGGTGTGCGGGGACGCGCCTCGATGACCCGTCCCTCCTCGGTGACGAGGACGAGGCCGTCGGCTCCACGCGAGATGAGCGCGGCCCAGGCGCCATCGGCGACGAGCTGGTGCGCGGCCCTGGTGGGGTCGTCGATCCCGGTCATGGCCGCGGCCTCGGACGCGTTGGGCTTGACCAGGGCCGGTGTCTGGCGCAGCACCTCGGTCACCCACCGCCCGCGACCGTCGACGACGAGCTCGGCTCCGGCGTCGACACCCGCCTGGCACAGCGCGGCGAGCAGGTCGTCCGAGGTGGAGGGCGGCAGGCTCCCCGACACGGCCAGGACGTCACCGGGTCGGGCGCTGGCGCGCACGATGGCGGTCATCTCCTCCCAGACGTCCTCGGGCTGCGGGTCGCCCTGCTCGTTGAGCACCGTGGCCTGGCCATCGGTGGTGAGGACGGCGACGGAGCGTCGCATCGACACCGGCGACTCCACGAGCCGGAGGCGGATGCCGCGCTGGGCCGCGTCCTCGGTGAAGAAGGCGCGCTGGCGCTCGCCGACGGGGGCGATCGCGACGTGGTCGACACCCATGCAGGCGAGGACCCCGGCCACGTTGAGCCCCTTGCCACCGGCGTGGGTCCCGGTGACCGAGACACGGTGGGACTCGCCCACGTGAAGTCTCGGCACGGCATACGTGATGTCAAGAGCGGGGTTGGGGGTGAGGGTGAAGATCACGCGGCCGCCTCCATGGCGAGAAGAGCTGCCCCGAGGGCGCCGGCTCGGTCGCCGAGCGCCGCACGGGTGACGGTGATGCGGTCGTGGCCGAGTGAGTGGACCAACCTGTCCCGCAACGGATCCAGCAGGAGGGCGCCGGACTCGGCGAGCCCACCGCCGATGAGAAGGACACGAGTGCCTGCCGCGGCACAGACGGGGGCGATGACGCGGACGAGAGCGTCGATCGCGCCCTCCCAGAGCCGGATCGCCTCACGGTCGCCGTCGGCCACGGCCCGGCTCAGCGTCTCGGCGTCGCCGTCACGGCCGAGTGAGCGCCACGCGCGACCCAGGGCACCGGCACTCGCCACGGCCTCGAGGCAGCCGCGGCGACCGCAGCCGCACACGGGACCGTCGGGGTCGACGACGACGTGGCCGATCTCGCCGGTCCACTCGGTGCCCGCGACCACCCGGCCGGAGGCGAGGAGCGCGCTGGCGATGCCGGTGCCGAGCGGGACGAAGAGCACGTCGGGCACGCCTTGCGCGGCCCCGAGGTGGAACTCGGCGAGCAGCCCCGCCCTGACGTCGTGACCCACCGCCACAGGAACGTCGAACAGCTCGCGGAGCCGTTCTCGGAGGGGCAGATCGCGCCAGCCGAGGTTGGCCGACCACGCAGCCGTGCCGAGCGACTCGTCGACGAGTCCAGGGACGACGGCCCCCACGGCGGCCAGCTCGCCCGTGATCCCCTTCGCGCGCGCCGCCTCGAGCAGGTCGGAGACCGTGGAGACGATGAGGTCGACGACGGCCTCGCCCGGGTGATCCGGCGTGGAAGCGGTGTGGGACAACAGGACTGAGCCGTCGGAGTCGGCGAGCACCGACTTCACGCGGGTGCCCCCCACATCGACTCCCGCCATCAGCCTCATCGCCACGGGCGCCAGTCTAGGGGCCGTCCCCAACGCCGTCCGCAGGCGTCTCGGCGAGCGCCGATGCGGGGAATGTGGCCCCGTGCCACTAGTGTTGACCCCAGCGGTCCGCACCGTTCTGCCTCGGACCTGCTTCTTCTTTCTCACTGTCGATGCCGATGCGCTGCGACCGAGAGACCCACGACGACGACAACACCGATGTTGCTCGCCTCGTCGCGACTCCGGAACGTGCCGGGCAGAACCGACTGCATCAGAACTCTCTGGAGTACACCCTTTCGTGTCCACTGACACCCTCAGCCCTGCTCGCACGTCCACCGGGTTCGCAGCCCTGGGCGTCCCCGAGTCCCTCGTCCGCGTCCTCGCCGACCGCGACATCACGTCGCCGACGCCGATCCAGACCGCGACCCTCCCCGACAGCCTCGCCGGCCGCGACGTCCTCGGACGTGGCCGCACCGGCTCCGGCAAGACCTACGCGTTCCTCCTCCCGGTGCTCGCCCGCCTCGCCTCCGACGGCCGTCGCCGTCAGCCGAAGCGCCCCCGCGCCCTGATCCTCGCTCCCACCCGTGAGCTCGCCATCCAGATCGACGAGGCACTGGCCCCGCTCGCCCAGCCGCTCGGACTCACGTCCAAGACGGTCTTCGGTGGAGTCGGCCAGAACCCTCAGGTCCAGGCCATCGCCCGCGGCGTCGACGTCGTCGTCGCCTGCCCGGGCCGGCTCGAGGACCTCATCGGCCAGGGCCACGTCAACCTCGACTCGGTCGAGATCACCGTCCTCGACGAGGCCGACCACATGGCCGACCTCGGGTTCCTGCCCGTCGTCAAGCGCATCCTCGACCGCACCCCGCGTGACGGTCAGCGCATGCTCTTCTCGGCCACGCTCGACGGCGCCATCAACACGCTCGTCAAGCGCTACCTCACCTCGCCGAAGACCCACGAGGCCGACTCGGCCCAGTCGCCGGTCTCGACGATGAGCCACCACGTCCTCCACGTCACGGCTGACGCCCACCTCCCCGTGCTCGTCGACCTCACCGCGGCTCCCGGCCGCAAGGTCGTCTTCACCCGGACCAAGCACCGCGCCAAGAAGTTGGCCCGCCAGCTCAACGCCGAGGGCATCCCCGCGGTCGAGCTGCACGGCAACCTCAGCCAGAACGCCCGGACCCGGACGATGGACGCCTTCCACGCCGGCACCGCGCACACCCTCGTGGCGACCGACATCGCGGCGCGCGGCATCCACGTCGACGACGTCAGCCTCGTCATCCACGCCGACCCGCCGGTCGAGCACAAGGCCTACCTGCACCGCTCGGGCCGCACCGCCCGCGCCGGCAACTCGGGCACCGTCGTCACGCTCATGCTCGACGACCAGATCCGCGACGTGCGTGACCTCACCCGCAAGGCCGGCATCAAGCCGACCACCACCAAGGTCAACAAGGCGCACCCGCTCCTCACCGAGCTCGCTCCCGGCGAGCGCACCTTCCCCGGCGCGTTCACCGTGCCCGGCGCCGCACCCCAGGGTGGGGGCCAGCGCTCCGGCGGTGGCCAGCGCTCGGGTGGCGGTCGCCGCTCCGCCGGTGGCCAGGCCTCCGGTAGCGGCCAGCGTTCCGGCGGTGGCCAGGCCTCCGGTGGCGGTCAGCGCTCCGGCGCCCCGCGTACCGGCAGCGCCCAGCGCTCCAGCGGTGGCGGCCAGGCTCGCGGGCAGCAGTCCGGTGGCCAGCGCAGCGGCGCCCCGCGTCGCTCCGGCGGCCAGGGTGGCGGCCAGCGCAGCACCGGCGGCGGCGCCGCGGCGTTCTCGTCGCAGTCGCGCGGCTACCGGGGCTGACCCAGCCTCGCTTCCTGTGCCCCGTCGCCTCGCGCGGCGGGGCACAGTCGCGTCCGGGGGCGGACGGCATACCGGCGCGCGAGAAGTCAGCCACAACCGGGACGTGAGGGCGGCGCCCACGCGGTAGCGTCGGCAGCCGCGAGCCACATCCCCCTCAGGAGCCGTCAATGGAGTCGAGCACCATCGCCGTCAGCGCCACCGACGGCACGCCACTGCACACCTACCGCTGGCTCCCGGACGGTCCACCTCGCGCGATCGTGCAGATCGTGCACGGGGTCGCCGAGCACGCCGGCCGCTACGCGCGGTTCGCCGAGGCGCTCACCGCGGCCGGGTACGCGGTCTACGCGGAGGACCACCGTGGCCACGGTCGCACCGCGCGCGACGGCGAGCTCGGGCACTTCGGCGACCACGACGGCTTCAACACCGTCGTCGGCGACCTCCGCACCGTCACCGAGTTCGCCCAGGCCGAGCACCCCGGTGTGCCGGTGGTGCTCTTCGGGCACAGCCTCGGCTCGTTCCTCAGCCGCGCGTACGTCGTGGAGCACGCCCACGACCTGGCCGGCCTCGTCCTGTCGGCCACCGGTGGCAACCCCCCGGCCGTCGCCCTCCCCGCGCTCGCGCTGTCGGTCGCACAGGCCAGGGTCCTCGGACGGCGCCGCCCCTCCGGACTCCTCGACAAGATCTACAACAACCAGGTGAACTCGGCGTTCAAGCCGAGCCGCACGGCCTTCGACTGGCTCTCGCGCGACGAGGCGGAGGTTGACGCCTACCTCGCGGACCCGCTCTGCGGCGGCGTCCTCAGCGCGGCGTCCTACGGTGACCTGCTTCGCGGCTGGCGCTCGGTGACCCGGCCGGAGGCGTTCCAGGCGTTTCCCAAGGACCTGCCCGTCCTCGTGATCTCCGGGTCGCGGTGCCAGGTCGGTGAGGACGGCAAGGGTCCGCGCGAGGTCACCCAGAGGCTGCGGGAGGCTGGCGTCGCCGACGTGACCATGACGCTCTACCCGGATGCCCGGCACGAGATCCTCAACGAGACCAACCGCGACGAGGTCACCGCCGACGTCATCGCGTGGCTCGACGAGCACCTGCCGACCCGCGACTGATGCGCGCCGCGCTCGGCCAGTACGCCGTCGCCGCAGTCGTGTTCGGCATCCTCGACGGGTTGTGGCTGGGCGTCATCGGCCGGCCGATCTATGACGACCAGCTCGGCGACCTCCTCGCCGCCGAGCCCAACGCCCTTGCGGCAGTGGCGTTCTACGCGATCTACATCGTCGGCATCACCTACTTCGTCACCCGCCCGGCGCTCGCCGCGGGCTCCGGGCGGAAGGCGCTCGTCGCCGGCGCCCTGCTCGGTTTCGTGGCCTACGCGACGTGGGACCTCACCAACCTCGCGGTCATCGAGGGCTTCCCGGCGTCGATCGTCGCCGTGGACCTCGCCTGGGGCACCTTCGCGACCGCGGTCGCCTCACTCGTGACGTATGCCGTGTGCCGCCGCGTGCCCGCGCTCGGCTGACGAGGTCGCGCACGTGGACGCCTCCGCTGGGCGCGACCGGCAGAGGTGGTCGTGGCCGGTCGGCGTATCTGGCGGAGGGTTTCGCCCTCCTTGGTCGTGACGGCCCGGTGCGGGCCGCCCCGACCTCACGAAGGACCAGCCCATGGCCACTGCATCCGACTTCATCAAGGCGATCGCGGCCTCGAGGATCACCTCACCGCACAACGACCGCCTCGAGTTCCCCGCCCACTTCAACGACAGGATCTGGGAACTCGTCGGTGGCGGGCCCCAGGGTCTGCGCAGCCGCGTGGACCTCGTGTCGCTCAACCCCCAGCCACTGCCGCCGGTCGACGCGGGTCGGCTCCTCCTCCAGGTCATGGCTCGCGGCATCATCATCGTGGGCGGCCGGGACGCCGATGCCCGCGAGGCCTTCCTCGCCGACATCGAGGACTGGTGCGGCACCGGGTGGCCGAAGCACTGGCCCCGCCCGCCGCAGCCCGGCCCGTTCCCGGACCCGCGGGGCGGCCACATCACCCCGTCGACGCTGCTCGGTGGGGCGCTTGCCGCGGCCGAGCTCGCGGCGAGCTATCCCGAGGGTGACCTGCAGGACCTGTTCGCCAAGGCGGCCGACCAGCTCACCGAGGCCGCCCTGGCCTGAGCCGGGTGCGGGCCCGAGCTAGTTGAGGGCCTTGCGCCAGCCGGCATCCAGAGCGTCCTGCTCGGTGCAGAACCAGCGCTCGCCCTTGCCGGGCGAGATGACGGTGTCGTCATAGCTGCCGCCGCCGGGCACGTGGTAGATCCTCTCGCCCGAGGAGGAGATGTTGCCCTTGATGACGCACCCCGAGGCCGGAGTCCCATCCGCCGGTGTCCCGGCCGACGCTCCGGGCGCGGGCGTCGCGGCTGGGGCCGGGCGGGCTCGGGTCGGCGCTGCACAGGCGGCGCTCCACACCCCGAGACGCTTGGTCTGCGCGCGCTTCTGCGCGGCGAGGTAGGTGTCGCGGTGCTCGTAGGCCGCCGCGTAGGTGTACTCCTTGGCGAAGCCGCCCTCGATGAGCACCTGGGCGGCCAGCTGCCCGTCCTCGGTGACGACGTGGCGCAGCAGCCGCCCGTAGCGGTCACGGTCCGCCTGCGTCGGGTCCGCCACGAGCTGCACGGTGCGGCTCTGGACGAGGCTCTGCAGCCGGCTCGCCGCCTGCTGCGACCAGCACTCGTCGCCCTTGCGCTCCGGTGCGTCCAGGCCGATGAGCCGGACCCGTTCGGTGCCACTGGGGACCCGCACCCTGATCGTGTCGCCGTCGGTCACCCCGACCACGGGGACGAAGGCACCGGCCCCACCACCGGCTGGGGGTGCCACAGGGCGCGGGGTCCGCGGAGCAGCCGTCGACGACGGGCCCGTGGACCCGGTCGGCGTCGCGCCGGTGCCACCCGTCGCGCCCGGGTCGCCCGGGGTCGGAGAGGAGGGCGCAACCGTCGAGGTGGATGTCGCGCCGGGTGACGTCCACGACGGCGTGGCCGATGGGCCCGAGGTGTCTCCGGGCGCGGCGGGCCCGCGCTCCGGTCCGCGGCTCGCCACGTCGGTCGAGTCCGATGGGCGCACGGTGCCGGTGAGGGCGACCACTCCGGTCGCACCCAGCACGGTGAGGGCGAGTCCGATGAGACAGGCGACGAGGATGCCCATCCGGCGCCCCGCCGGCACCGCGACGTTCGCCTCCGTCATCCTCCGGAAGTCACTCATCGACGAGCTGGCTTCCGGACGTCGGCGCGGCGGACTCGCAGGGCACTGACGGCCCCGGCGGCGGGACGACGCATCGTGGTGGCACCCCTGTCTCGGGTACGAGAACACGGTGCGAGCGCGTGCACCGGCCTCGTGATGGTGGATGGCGGTTGCAGTGGTGGCGGATCGCCGTACTGCTCACGTCGAGGCCGCTCCGATGCTATCGGCGCGGCCTCGAGGGTGAGGGCGGTTCGGCCGAATCGCCCACGATGCGGGCCGTCGACCGGTGAGGCTGGGTCACCCGACGATGCGGGACTCGCGGTCGTAGTTCTTGCCGAGGAACTGCGGCACCAGGGCCCAGCGCAGGGCGAAGACCATGACGAGCAGGGTCGCGACGTAGGGGAGCATCGACACGAACTGGTGGGGGATGCCGATCCCCGAGACCTGGGCCCGCTGGGCGAGCACCTCCATCGCCGCGAAGAACGCCGAGCCGGCGAGGATGTACTGCGGACGCCAGCCACCGAAGAAGGCGAGGGCGATCGCGAGCCAGCCGCGACCCGCGACGATCCCGTCGGCATACACACCCGAGAACACCATCGGGAGGTAGGCGCCACCGACGGCCATGAGCGCCGCTCCGACCGTGCCGGCCCACATGCGGGTGCGGGCGACGTTGATGCCGAGCGAGTCGGCCGCCTTCGGGTTCTCGCCGACCGAGCGCAGTCGCATGCCGGCGTCGGTGCGGTAGAGCCACCACCAGAGGAAGGCGGACAGCCCGATCGCCACGAACACCATCGCGTCCTGACCCAGGATCAGGTCGGGCAGCGGCTTGATGCGCGGCGGCTCGTCGTTGCCGATGACCACGCGGTAGAGCAGCGAGGCGGTGCCACCGGCGAGGAAGAACAGCGCCAGCCCGACGACGAACTGGTCGAGCCGGAGCGAGGTCGTCGCCCACGACAGGACGAAGCCGACGACGGCACCCGCGAGCGCCGCGACGACGAGTCCCACGACGTTCCCACCGGCCTTGAGTGAGATGATGTAGCCGACCGCGGCACCGAGGAGCATGAGCCCCTCCTGGGCGACGTTGAAGATGCCGGCGCGACCGCTGAGCATCGTGCCCTGCGCGACGAAGAGGAACGGCACCATGGCGGTGATGGTCAGGGTGAGGAACTCACTCATGCCACCGCTCCCTTCGTGAGCTGCGCCGACCTGGCGGCACGTGAGGCTCTGGCTCGCCGGAACCGTTCGGTCGCGACGTCGGACATGAGGAGGAAGAGCAGGATCAGGCCCTCGAGGATGAGGACGATCTCGGAGGGAGCCCCCGAGACGCGCTGCATCGAGCCGGCGCCGACCTCGAGGACGGCGATGCCGAACGCGACGAACGGGACCGCCGTGAGCGAGCCGCGGGCGATGAGGCCGATGATGATGCCGAGCAGCAGGAAGTTGGACTGGATGCCCTCGAGCGTGCGCTGGTGGACACCGGCGACCTCGATGGCCCCGGCCAGCCCGGCGAGCGCACCGGCGACGATCATCGAGGTCACCGCGACCCGCCCGGTGCGGATGCCGTGCAGCTTGGACGCCCGCTCGTTGAGGCCGACGGCACGCAGCTCGAAGCCGGCGACCGACCGCTTGGCCATGACGGCCGCCACGACGGAGACGAGGAGCACGAGCAGCACGCCGGTGTGCATGGGCGGACGGCCGATGCCGGGCAGGACCGCACCCTCGCCGACGGGCAGCGTCACCGCACCACCGGCTCCGGGGTCGGACCAGACGACGGACGCGATGTAGTCGAGGACCTCGAACGAGACGAAGTTGAGCAGCACCGTCGACAGGATCTCGTTGATCTTGAACGACTCCATGAGCCAGGCCGAGATGGCAGACCACACCGCGCCGGCCAGGGTGCCGACGACGAGCACGAGCGGCAGCAGCAGCACGAGCGGCAGCTCCGACATCGTGATGCCGACCGCCGCGGCGCCCACGGTGCCAAGGATCATCTGGCCCTCACCACCGATGTTGAACCGGCCGGCACCGAGCGGGATGGCGAACGCCAGCGCGAGCAGCGTCAGCGGCGCCCACTTGTGCAGGGTCTGGACGATGCCCGTCTGGTTGCGGAACGAGTTCGTCAGCACCGCCCGGAACGCGCTGACCGGGTCGTGCCCGAGGACGGTGATGAGCACGCCCACGACGACGAACGCGGCCAGGACGGCGACGGCATACGGAATGGCTGCGAAGGCGAGCGAACGCGCCTGCTGCGAGAGCGGCGGGGTCGCGGCGACGTCGCCGACCTCCGGCGCCCGGGTGACGTCGGTGCTCATGCGCCGACTCCTGTCATGAGTCGACCGAGGTCGTAGGGGTTGGCTTCGCCGCGGGAGAACTCGCCCACGAGACGGCCCGAGTAGGCGACGGTGACGCGGTCGGCGAGTGCCAGCACCTCGTCGAGGTCCTCGGAGATGACGATGACGACGCAGCCGTCGGCGGCGGCGCCCCGCACCCGGTCGTAGACGAACTGGGTCGAGCGGATGTCGAGCCCGCGGGTGGGGTTGTGCAGGAGGAGCAGCTTGGGGTGGTGCGCAAAGGCCCGGGCGAGGATGACGCGCTGGATGTTGCCTCCGGAGAGCTGTCCGCAGGCGGTGGCGGCGCTCGGCGTCTTGACGCTGAACTCCTTGATCGCCTCGACCGCCTCGGCGCGCGCGGCGCGCCAGTTGATCATCCCGGCCTTCGCTCGGCTCCGGTGCGATCCGAGGACGAGGTTCTCGGTGATGCCGGCTCCGGGGAGTATGCCGTCCCGCTGGCGGTCCTCGGGAACGTAGACGACGCCGCTGCGCAGCCACGTCGCGGTGGGCCGGCCGACGAGCTCCTCGCCGTCGACGACGAGCGAGCCGGTGGCGGTCCGGGTGCCGGTGAGGGCCTCGGCAAGCTCGCCCTGGCCGTTGCCGGCGACCCCGGCGATGCCGAGGATCTCGCCGGGCCGGAGGGCGAGGGTCACGTCGTCGACGAGCGGCTTGCCCCCCTGCCCGGCAACGGTGAGGCCGCGGACGGTGACCCTGGCAGGGGTCCTGGCCACCGTGTCCGCGACGCCACCCCCGGCTTCGGCCTCCTGCGCACCCGGGAGGGCGTGCGCGAGGGAGGCCTCACCAAGGTCTTCTTCACCGAGGGCGACCTGCGCCGCCTCGGCCAGTGCGGCCGCTTCGGCCTCGCTGCCGCCGACCTCGCCGATCATGGTCGCCGCGAGGTCGTCGGCCGTCGTGTCGGCCTTGTCGACGGTGGCGATCCACCGGCCGTCGCGCATCACCGTCATCCGGTCGCAGACCTCCATGGTCTCGCGGATCTTGTGGGTGATGAGGACGACCGACATGCCGTCGTCGACGATGGCGCGCATCGACGAGAAGAGGTCGTCGACCTCCTGCGGGGTGAGGTTCGTCGTCGGTTCGTCGAGGACGAGGATCTTGGCCCCGCGATAGAGCGCCTTGAGGATCTCGACGCGCTGGCGGACGCCGACGGGGAGGTCGGCGACCCGCGCGGACGGGTCGACGGTGAGGCCGAACCGCTCGGACAGCTCGGTGATCCGCTGCGTCGCGGTCTGGGGTGAGCCGTCCGCGGCGGTGAGCCCGGAGCTGTCGGTGCCAAGGACGATGTTCTCGGCGACCGTGAAGACGTCCACCTGGAGGAAGTTCTGGTGGACCATGCCGATGCCCGCGGCGATCGCGTCCTTCGGGGACTGGATCTCGACGGGGGTGCCGTCGATCTGCACGGTCCCGGCGTCGGGCGCGTAGAGGCCGTAGAGGACGTTCATCAACGTCGTCTTGCCTGCGCCGTTGCCCCCGAGCAGGCCGTGGATCTCACGGTCGGCGACGGTGAAGTCGACGCCGTCGAGAGCCACGACCGGCCCGAACGTCTTGCGAATGCCGGACATCTGGAGCAAGGGTCAGCCGATCTTCTCGGTGTTGAGCTCGACCTTGACCGCACCGGACTTCACGTCTGCCATGGCCTTCTCGACCGCGGCCTTGGCGTCGGCGGGCACGCCGTCGGCCATCTTGATCGTCACACCGGTGTCGAAGCCGAGCAGGTAGTTGCCCTTCTCCTCGCCGGCCTTGATCTTGGCGAGGACGTCGGCCAGCGGCTTGTCGAAGTCGTAGACGAGGCTGCCGGCGTAGTGCTCACCGGCGGCCGCGGACTTGTCGGTGTACTTCGCGGTGACCCAGCCGTCGCCGGCGGCGCGGCCCTCGAAGGCCTGGAAGGTGCCGGTCGAGCCCTGGTTGAGCGAGCCCACGATGACGTCGGCGCCCTGGCCGAGCAGCTGGGTGGCGAACTGCTGCGCCTTCGCGGCGTCGTTGAAGTCACCGGTCCAGACGGGCTTGACGGTGGTCTTCGCCCCGGTGTCCTTGAGCGCCTGCTCCATCGCGTGGACCTCGGCCATCGAGAACGGCAGCGAGAGGCCGCCGACGTAGCCGACCGTTCCGGTCTTGCTCAGCTTGGAGGCGAAGACGCCCATCCCGTAGAAGCCGAGGTGGAACTGGCGGTCGATGGTCCAGACGTTGGCGGGCTGGTCCTTGGGCACGCCGTCGTACTCGGCGATGAAGTTGACGTCGGGGTTGTTCTTGGCGACCTTGGCCGTCGCGTCGTAGAACTGCGAGCCGTGGGTCCACACGACCGTGGCGCCGTCGCCGACGGCCTCGGTGAGGCGGGCCTCGACGTCGGGGACGGCGACCTTCTCGCTGAACGAGATCTCGGCGCCGGCCGACTCCGCGGCCTTGAGGGCGGTGAGGCCGACGGCGTTGTAGTCCGCGTCGTTGGTCGGGCCGGAGAAGATCGCGGCGATGACCTGCTTGTCACCGCCGTCACCGGCATCACTGCCGGTGTCGCCACCCTCCTCGGCGCCACCGCAGCCGGCGAGCACGAGGGCGGAGATCGAGGCGAAGGCGAGAGTCGTGGCGGCGCGGCGGGTCAGGCCTCGCGGCGCGGCGATGGAGGGGATGGAGATGCGCGAGCGGGTCATGACGGGTCCTCTGGTGGACGGGGCCGACCCCTGGGGCTCGAGGTCGGTCACTCGGTGTGCCGAGCAGTCTGGCTCCGCGAGAGACAGCCGCTCATTGGCAGCACCTGCCAACGGTGGTCCGCGCGGTTGTCAGTCTCGACCGAACGCAGGCCCCCATGTTGCTGCCACGTGACGGCGCGGTTTCTCCTCCCGGCACCTGGCGCCCCGGCTGGCCTCAGGCTGCGCCGAGCGGGCGGAGGTGGCTGAGCTGCCAGCCCATACCGGTCCAGTCAAGGACCACCCTGTGCCGCGTCGTGCTCGCCCTGAGCCTGCCGACGGTGGCCCCGGAGCGGTCGACCAGCGGTGCCGCCGCCCGCGTCAGGGTCACCGGCACGTCGTAGCGCGTGGACCTCAGGACTGTGGGCGGCTCGACGACGACCGTGTATGCCGGCCCGCCGGCTCGCTGCCCCTTCGCACGCAGCGCTCCGATCTCGGCAGCCTGCGTGCGGCACTGTGCGCACTCGGGTCCTTCGTATGCCGCCACACCGCTGGGGTCGGCGACCCGGTAGGCGCGGTCGAGCAGCGCCACGTAGTAGGTGATGAAGGCCGCCGCCCCCTCGGGGGTCTGAGACCGGGCGGCCGTGGGCTCTCGCGGCTCAGGAGGAGGAGCCGTGCTGGTGGGCGCTGGCGTCGCCGGAGCCGTGGCTGGGGATGCGGAGGGGGTCGAGGTCGAGGTCGAGCCCGCTGACCGTGGGAGTGCCGCTGTGGGGGAGCCGGCGCTCGAGCGGGCCGCGGATGCTGGGGGCGAGGCGTCCGCGCCGTCGTCGCTGCAGGCGGTGA
The DNA here is from genome assembly GCF_044791685.1 of Knoellia locipacati. Lineage (GTDB taxonomy): Bacteria > Actinomycetota > Actinomycetes > Actinomycetales > Dermatophilaceae > Knoellia > Knoellia locipacati_A. The sequence continues at coordinate 1,762,172 of NZ_CP087730.1, read as the reverse complement.
GTGCGGCGCAGCCGAGCAGGGCGGCGGCGAGCACCGCCAGGACTCGCGGACACGACCGCCTCATGGCACCTCCGTTGGCACCTCTGTTGCCACGACCAGACGAAAGGACAGTAGCCATCAAGCTCGCCCCCGACAACGGTCCCCCGGGACCGGTCAGCCCGCGACGAAGAGGAGCACGACGAAGGCGACCAGACCGGCCAGTGCCAGGGCCAGCCCGACGCCGGCTCGCTGACGTCCCGGACCCAACCGAGCGACGGCACACAGGATGGGTGTGGCGACGAATCCCAAGGGCATCCACACGATGCCGAGGATCCGGAGCCAGTTGGGCGGATCGATGACGTCGCTGAGGCTGAGCACGTAGGTGAAGGCGGTGGCAGCCAGCGTCACGGCGCCCGCGACGAGTGCCACTGTCCCCGCTCGGGCCGACCCGGCCCACGGGCTCGTTGCGGGGGTGCTCATCCTCGGCCTCCGATCTGGGGCTGCCGTGCCTCGCCTGCTCACGGCCGCGTCATTCGACGAGGAGGATGAGGAGGTAGGAGACGGCGTTGAGCCCGACGACACCGAGGGCGATTGCCCCACCCACCATCGCGGGGATCAAACCGTCGCGGCGGCCGAGCCGGCGCGCCTGTCGTCCTTGGTGGACCGCGAGCACGCCGGGGAGAACGAGGACGACCAGCGCCGGCAGTCCCGAGAGCAGGACCTTCCACACGGCCGGGTCGACCTCGCCATCCGTCAGCATGCTGAAGAGCCCTTCGCCGATGACGAACGCGAGAACGAACGACACCGGGAAGAAGGCCAGCGACCACCAGGCCCGCCGGTAGGCCCGATCGGCGTCATTGTGAGGAACCGCGGCGACGGGTGCGTGGTCGCTTCGGGGTCCGATGTTCGAGGTGGTCATTGCGAACCTCCTTCGCTGCACTTCCACACTTCCCCTGTGACCCTGATGGGGCTAGGGACGTTGGTCATGGACGCCGAGACCGGAGTCAGGGGACGTGTGATCACCGGGCTGGGGGCGCGGTCGGGCCCGCGCACGAGCATGCAGGTCAGGTGGCCAGGCGTCGCAAGGGCACGGGAGTCAGGCGGTCAGGCGCCAGTCGTCGACGAGGTCACGGGGGTCGACGTCGTCGAGTCCCGGTGCGTCGCGTTCGTGGGCGTCGCGTGCGAGGTGCTCGGCGAGGAGGTCGTCGACGAGCTCGCGCAGGACCTCGTCCGGAGGGCTGCTGGCCCACGCGTCGGGAGGTCCGGTGTCGAGCCGTGCTCGGCCCTCGGCTCGTCCGACTCGGGCGCGGCGGAGCGACGCCATCCGGTCGGGAAGCACCCGGTCGTAGGAGCCCGGCGTGAGGTCCCAGGTCACGGAGCGGCCGTGCTCGTCGGGTGGGTGGACGGTCGCGATGAGACGCCGGTCGTGCACGAAGGTGTGGTGGCGCTGGCACAGCAGGGCAGCGTTCTCGAGGTCGGACCGTCCTCCGTCGACCCAGTGCACGACGTGGTGCGCGCGGGACCATCCCGCGGGCATGTCACAGCCCGGGTACGTGCAGCCACCGTCGCGGGTCCACAGGGCACGCCGCTGTCCCCGGCTGAACAGCCGGACGGCACGCCCGAGGTCGAGCACCTCACCTTCCGAGCCGAGGACCACCGGGAGGACGTCGGCGTCGCAGGCGAGTCGACGCACGACCGCCGGTGCGAGGATCGTCCCCTGCGCTCGCGAGGCGAGCACCTGCCCGCATCCCGTGCGCACCCTGTCGTCTGCGTCGTCTGCGTCGTCTGCGTCGGCCGCCTGGCCTGCGGTCTCGAGACGGCTCATGAGGTCGGCCAGGGTCATCGAGACGTGCAACGACATCGACGCCGACCCCGGGCCCGAACGCCGGGCACCCTCCTCGGAGGCGGCACCGGCACAGACGGCAGCCAGGGCCTCGGCACGTCGCAGCTCGGCCGGCCGGAGGTCTCGCTCGCCCGTCTGCTCGTTCGGCGCGGGTCGCGACAGCGGACCGATTGCCGCCTCGAGGGTGGCGGCCTGCTCCGGCGTCAGCCCGAGCCTGTACTCGGTGATGTCGCCGTCGTTGATCCGCGGGCTCGTGAGGAAGGCCGAGGACCGCAGGCGCCCCTGATGCTTGTCGAACTCACCCTCCGCCCCGAACCGGGCAAGGAGGTGCGGGCGGATCTTCTGCGCCTCCCGCGCACCCCAGGCCACCCCGTGGTCGAGGACGGCACCGGCCACCGTCGGGACGGCGGCCGGGTTGAGGAGGTCCTTCATCCGGGCCATCTCGCGCAGGGCCGTCACGGCCAACGCCGGCGCGACCTCACCGGTCACCACCCGGGCCCAGACCACTCCCTCGGCCCGGTCGAGGTCCGTGAACGCGCCCGCCGCCGGACCCGCGCTCGACCAGAGCCCGCCGGGCACCGACGAGGCGACCTCCTGTGCCAGGTGCGCCACCTGGCTGCACCCGGCCTGTCGCAGCGACGGTGCGTGCTCGCGCACCCATGCGTCCACCGACCCGATCCCGCGGCGGGCAGCCGTGAACTCGCCCCGGTGCGCCGCTTCCGCGGTGACCCGCACCTGCGCCGCTCGGGCACGGGAAGCAACGTCGTCAGCGACACGCATCACTCGCGCCAGCTCGGGCCCACTCATGCGGGCCAAGACCTCCCCTACGCCGTCTGAGCCGAGGGCATCGCGAGCGCCGTCGAGGGCCGCGCACAGCTGCGCGACCTCCGGGCTGCTGACGTCCTCGTCCATGCTCCATTGTCTCGAACATGCGTTCGACTGTCAAGTTCGCGCTGGATCTCTTTCGACTGAATTTCGCAGTCGCACAGCGGTTTTCGTCGATGGGGCAGAGGAGTGACAAGGCGCGGAATCACTGCAGTCGGGGCGGACGGCATACAGGCGGTTGGTTCGATGTTCAACGACATGTGGACGTGTGGGACTCGATCGTCATCGGCGCGGGCCAAGGTGGACTGGCCGCGTCGTACTTCCTGACCCAGCGCGGCGTCGACCACCTCGTCCTCGACGGCAACCCGGCCCCGGGCGGCGCGTGGCAGCAACGCTGGGACTCCCTGACGATGCACGACGTGCACGGCGTCGCCGACCTCCCGGGCCAGCCCGCCCCCGAGCGCTCGACCGCCCGGGCGAACGTCGCCGTGCCGACGTGGTTCGCGGACTACGAGCGGCAACACGACCTCCCGGTCGAGCGGCCGGTCACGGTCACCGAGGTCACGAGCGAGGGGGACCTGCTCGTCGTCCACGCCGGTGACCGTCGCTGGCGCACGCGCACCCTGGTCAACTCGACCGGGACGTGGACGCGACCGAACTGGCCCGACTACCCGGGGGTGGCCGACTTCGGTGGCGAGCAGTTCCACACCGCCACCTACCCGGGCGCGGAGCACCTGCGCGGCAAGCGGGTCATCGTCGTCGGCGCGGGTGCCTCGGCGGTCCAGCTCATCGGCGAGCTCGCGCCCGTGGCCGACATCGTGTGGGTCACCCGACGCCCACCGCAGTGGCGGACGGAGGAGTTCAGTCCGCAGACGGGGCTGCAGGTCGTCACCGAGGTCGAGCGGCGCGTCGTCGCAGGACTTCCCCCCACGAGTGTCGTGGGGGCGACCGGACTCATGCTGCGCGAGCAGGAGCAGGAAGCGGCTCGGCTCGGCGCCTACGACGACCCACGCCCCATGTTCGAGCGCCTCGAGGACAGCGGTGCGAGGTGGGCCGACGGCACCGTCGAACGCGCCGACGCCATCCTCTGGGCGACCGGCTTCCGCTCCGCGGTCGACCACCTCGAGCCGCTCGGGCTGCGCGGACCACGGGGTGGGATCCCCCTCGTGCGGGTGCCCGGCAATGTGCAGGCGGCGACGACCGCGGCCCACGACCCACGCGTCCACCTCGTCGGCTACGGGCCCTCGGCAAGCACCATCGGCGCCAGCCGCGCCGCTCGCCGGGCCGCCATGGAGGTGGCGGAGCAGGTGGGAGCCGCCGCGTACCGGCAGACGTCCGTCAGCCAGAGCGCCTGACGGTCCCCGGCGTCACGACGCGGGCTCCCATCCCGAAGAGCAGGCGACCGTCCTGAGCCTGAATGTGGTGCAGCAGAGCCGAACCCGTGCGCTCGCCCGTCACCGGGTCCAGGTCGATGACCGCACACCGTTCGAGCGGCGCGGTCACCTCGACCACCGCGTCGCCGACCCGGACCCGCGACCCGGCCGGCGGGTCGTCATCGAGGTCGAGCGTGAGCGTGGCCCGGAAGCGGGCGTCGAGAGGTGACGGCACGGCATACCCGCTGCCGCGCAGCGCCTCGGAGAGGCGACGGAGGGCACCCGTGGTGACGATCGAGACCGGGTCGGCGTAGACGACGTCACCCCGCTCGGCGCGAGCCAGGACGACATCGCGCCTGAGCTCCTCGGAGAACAGCGCGTTGAGTGCGGTGTCCTGCAACCGGATTCGCGCGCCTCGCCCCCAGTAGTCGAACGCCCGTATGCCGTGCGCGGCGCCGCGCGTCGTCGCCTCGACCCTCTGACCCTCGAGGGTCGTCACGACGAGCCGGTCGCCGTGCTCCGCCACGGTCAGACGGAGGAGGCGCGGGTTCTCGACGGTGCGCAGGACACGCGCCGCGGCCCTGTCGACGACGCACCAGGTGCGGTCGCCGACAGGGCCGTGGTCGTCGAGCTCGATCTCGTCCCGGTCGGTGTGGCGGGTGCCCTTGACCAGGGCGAGCCCGAGCCGCGAGACGAGGGAGGTCACTCGGACAGGCTCGCCTCGAGGGTGATCGGCACGGCCTTGAGCGCCTGGCTCACGGGGCAGTTCTCCTTGGCGTCCTCGGCCGCGGCCTGGAAGTCCTCGGCGGACATGCCGGGGACCGAGCCGACAACCTTGAGCACGATGCCGGTGATCCCGGGGCCCGGCACGAACGTCACGGCCGCCGTCGTGTCGAGAGAGGTCGGCGCGGTGCCGGCCTTGGCCAGGATGTTCGAGAAGGCCATGTTGAAGCAGGACGAGTGCGCCGCCGCGATGAGCTCCTCGGGGCTGGTCTTGCCGTTCGCCTCCTCGGCGCGCGAGGGCCAGCTGACGTCGAAGGTGCCGATGCCGGACGACTCGAGGGTGACCTGGCCGTTGCCGTTGAAGAGGTCGCCCTCCCAGTGGTTCGTTGCCGTGCGGGTGGTTCCTGCCATGGCGTTCTCCTGGTTCGAAGGGTGGCTGTCCTGACCCACCCTGTCGTTCGGGCAGGCCCACGCACAAGGCTAGGCGTGCGGTCAGGCCCGCCCGCGGACGGCCCACGCCACCGCGGTGACGTCGAACGGGCCGTCGGCCGGGAAGCCCTCGCGGCACTCGTCGCGCAGCTCGTCGCGGGACCGCGGGTCGAGGGACGCGACGTAGTCGCCGGCGGGGCCGACCCCGAGCGTGAAGGGCTCCCACCACTCGTCGAAGTCGGGATGCGTCACCGTGACCGAGAGCTCGGTGCTCTCGACGTCGACCAGGCCAGCCTCCGTGGCGAGCTGGACCAGGTGACCCTCGCGCGCACCGGGCAGGTGCGACTCGTCGCCCACGAGCGGGTCGATGCGCCGGACGGTGCTCCACAGGTGGCTCAGCGGAGAACGGTCGCCGGCGAGGTCCCACGTACAGGCCGCGACGAGACCGCCGCGCCGGGTCACCCGGGCCATCTCGCCCAGCCCGGTCACGGGATCCTGCATGAAGTGGACGACGAGCTGGGCGAGGGTCTGGTCGAACAGCCCGTCGTCGAACGGCAGCTGCTCGGCCGGCGACCTGTGGACCTCGAGGTCGGGGAAGCGCTGCCGCACCGACTCGACGAACGGCGCCGACGGGTCGACCGCCGCGACATGGTTCACGCCGACGCGGTCGATGAGCTCCGCGGTGAGCGCCCCCGGACCGCACCCGACGTCGAGCACGCGGTCGCCGCGCCGCACGCCGACCCAGTCGGCGAACACCGGGCCGAGCGGCTCCGAGTAGCGCCCCATGAACCGCCCGTACGCCTCACCCGCCACGTCGAAGGTCATGGCGCCGACGCTACTCCCGGCCGGGTGCGCGCGAGCCCGCTTCGGCCTTGCGCGACTTTGCGACGTATGTATACATTTGATGAACTTGCACACAAGAACTGAGGAGTATGCCGTGACCGCTCGCCCCTGCTTCCACCTCGCCGTCCCCGTCGACGACATCGCCGCCGCCCGCGAGTTCTACGGCGGTGTGCTCGGACTGTCCGAGGGACGCTCTGCCGAGCAGTGGATCGACTGGAACTTCTACGGCCACCAGGTCGTGACCCACGAGGTCGCCGTGCACCCCGGCCCAGCCGGGCACAACCACGTCGACTCCCACGAGGTGCCGGTGCCGCACTTCGGCGCGGTGCTCGCGGTGGAGGACTTCCACGACCTCTCCGCCAAGATGAAGTCCGCGGGCGCGACGTTCGTCATCGAGCCGTACCTGCGCTTCGAGGGGCAGCCCGGTGAGCAGTGGACGATGTTCTTCCTCGACCCGGCCGGCAACGCGATGGAGTTCAAGGCCTTCGCCGACGAGTCGCAGATCTTCGCGAAGTAGGGTCTGCGCCCGTGACCTCCCCAGCGGGCTCGACCAAGGCCGACCGGGTGCGTCGGGCGGTGCTCGCCGACATCATGTCGGGCGCGCTCGCGCCGGGCGCGCCCCTCGACGAGGTCGCCCTCGCCGAGCAGCACTCGGTGTCACGGACCCCGGTCCGTGAGGCCCTGCGCCGGCTCCAGAGCGACGGGCTGCTCTCGGTGGGGCCACGGCGCCAGCTGCTCGTCGTCGACGTCTCGCCGGAGCGCCGACGCGAGGTCATGACGCTTCGCGTGGCCCTGGAAGGCGCCGCGACCCCGGCCTCCTGCGAGCTGCGGGACGAGGACGACCTCGACGGGCTCGAGCTGCTGCTGCTCAAGCAGGAGCGCGCGGCCGAGGCCGGTGACGCCGAGGCGTTTCTCCGTCTGGACGAGACGTTCCACCTGACGCTGGCCGGTGCGGCCCGCATGCCGACGCTCTCCCGGATGCTCGAGCAGCTCGGCGCGTTCGTGCGGCTCGGGCGGCTGGGCGAGGCGACGACGACGCCCCACATGCTCGGGCTCGTCGGCGAGCACGCCGAGCTCGTGTCGCTGCTGCGATCACGACGGGCGGCGAAGCTGCGGTCGACGCTCGCCGCGCACATCGAGCGGACCAGCCCACGCGCCTGAGCCGGGGCCGGGCGTCCCGATCGCGCGCCTGAGCCAGTGCCCGGCGCCCTGGACGCGCCTCCCACGCTCGGATCCGACTCCCGGGGACTCGGGACGTTCGGCACTGTCCGACGGGACGCCGCCTCGCGAGGCTGGGTGGCGACCAAGGAGTAATGAGCGCGCGGACGGACTGGGGATGGACGAGGCGATGACTTCTGCAGCGGACCCGTCGCACGGGGCGGCAGTGATGCCGCAGCGACGCCCGGTGGTCGTCGGCGTGGACGGTGCGCCCGAGAGCCGTTTCGCGCTGACGTGGGCGATCGAGGAGGCGGTGCGCCGCAAGCGACCGCTCCACCTGCTGCATGCCGGCGCCCACCCTGACGATCGTCGGCCGGAAGGAGCCCACGTCGAGGACAGCGACGCCGTTGAGCCGGACCCCGCCCGGACGGTCCTCGACGCGGCGCTGGCTCGCGCCCGCGCCGTGGCTCCACGCCTCGAGGTCACGACCCAGCTGACGGACGAGAGCCCGGCCCACGCTCTGGTGAGCGCCTCGCGATCCGCGTTCAGCCTCGTCGTGGGGTCGCGGGGTCGTGGAGCGCTCGTCGGAGCCGTGCTCGGGACGACCTCGGCAGAGGTCGCAGCAACCGCGGCCTGCCCCGTCGTCGTGGTGCGCCGCCTGGCGGAGGTCGAGCCCGAGCGGCCGAGCGTGGTCGTGGGGACGGACGGGTCGGGACTCTCCACCGAGGCCATCGGCTACGCCTTCGCGCTGGCCTCCCTCCGGGGACTCCCCCTGACAGTGGTGCACGCGTGCCCGGCTCGATCGAGCGGCAGCTACGTCGCTCCGTGGCTCTCCGACGACCCGGCGGCCAAGGTCGCGCAGGAGCAGGCGGTCACGGCAGAGGAGGTTGCCGGCTGGTCGGGGCAGTACCCCGACGTCCGCGTCCGACAGCACGTCCTGCGCGCCGACCCGGTCACGGCGCTGGTCGACCACTCCCGTGGGGCCGAGCTGCTCGTCGTCGGCAGCCGAGGGTTCGGCGGCCTCAGCGGCAGGCTGGTCGGCTCCGTGAGCCAAGGCGTGCTGGCTCGGGCGCACTGTCCGGTCGCCGTCGTCCGCGCCGACACCCGATGACCCGAGCCCGGTGACCCGAGCCGATGACGCGACCCGGTGACGCGACCCGGTGACGCGAGCCGGTGAAGCGACCCGGTGACATGAGCGGCGACCCGATCGGGATGGGCGCAGCCAGGCGGCACGTCACGGGCGTACGCTCGAGGTAGCGGGACCCTTCGGGTCTCCCCACCCAAGGGACTGATCATGTCCGACAAGTCACCACGCCACTCCCTCTCGAAGAAGTCCAGCAAGTCCATCAAGGAGAAGCGCGCCGACAAGCGTGCCAAGTCCACCGAAGCCACGGGGATCGAGACGACACTGCATGGCAAGAAGCGCTGAGACCGGTCCCTCCGCGAGCGGGGGACTGACCCTCGGAGTGCCGGCGCACTCCCGCAAGGAGAACGAGCACCGGCTGCCGATCCACCCGGAGCACGTCGACCGGATCGACCCCGACCTGCGTGCCCGGATCTTCGTCGAGGAGGGCTACGGCCTGCCCTTCGGCATCTCCGACGAGACCTTGGCCGCTGCCCTCGGGGGCGTCCGCACCCGGGCCGAGCTCATCGCCGAGTGCGACGTCATCCTGCTCCCCAAGGTGCAGTCCGAGGACCTCACCGAGCTCCGCGACGGCCAGGTGGTCTGGGGGTGGCCGCACTGCGTGCAGGACACCAAGCTGACCCAGGAGGCGATCGACCGCCGACTGACCCTCATCGCGTTCGAGGCGATGAACCACTGGGGCCGCGACGGCGGCTTCCTCCTGCACGTCTTCCACCTCAACAACGAGCTGGCCGGCTACAGCTCCGTGCTGCACGCGCTCTCGCTGTCCGGCAGGACGGGCACCTACGGCCGCAAGCTCCGCGCCGCCGTCATCGGCTTCGGCGCCACGGCCCGAGGTGCGGTGACCGGCCTCAGCGCCCTGGGCATCAGCGACGTCCGGGTGCTGACCCACCGCAAGGTCGCCGCGGTCGCCTCACCGATCCACTCGGTGCAGATCGTCCACGTCGACCACGACGCCGACGATCCGTCACAGACCTCCGCCGTGACCATCGAGGGACTGGTGCCACTCGCCGACTACCTCGCGGACAACGACGTCGTCGTCAACTGCGTCCTCCAGGACCCCTTGGCGCCCTGGACGTTCCTCACCGAGGACGACCTCGAGGCGTTCCGGCCCGGCAGCCTCATCGTCGACGTGTCGTGCGACGAGGCCATGGGCTTCAGCTGGGCGAGGCCGACGTCGTTCGAGGACCCGACGTTCGTCGTGGGCGACAACATCACCTACTACGCCGTCGACCACACGCCGTCCTACCTCTGGAACTCCGCGACGTGGGTCAACAGCGAGGCGCTGCTGCCGCACCTGCGCACCGTGATGTCCGGGCCGGACGCGTGGGCCGCCGAGCCGACGATCGGGCGGGCCATCGAGATCCAGGACGGCGAGATCCGCAACCCGGCCATTCTCTCGTTCCAGGGCCGGGACTCGGTCCGGCCGCATGCCGTCCGCGCTCCTTCGTCGGACGTCTCCAGCGCCCCCTGAGCCGGTCGCCCACCGTCCGACGGGGCGACGGGGCGACGGCCTCACCCTTCACGCACGCACGACCAACGCGGCGCCCCCCGGAGTGGTGGGAGGCGCCGCGCCGGTCCGGGGGTTACCAGAGCCAGAGGTCGTCCGCCCACGTCGTCGTACCCAGCGGCAGGGACCGCGGAGCATCGAGCGAGAGGCGCACCTGGGTCGCCCCAGCCGGGACCACGAGCTGACCGCTGATCTTGCTCACGCCGGTGCTCGTGATCTTGCTGACGCCGGACGTCGCGATCTTGCTGACTCCGGACTCGCCGATCTTGCTCACGACGGTCTCGACGGCGATCTTGCTGACGACCCGGCCAGCCGCGTCGAGGTACGACGCCGTGACGGCGGGCGCCTCCCCGGCCGAGGTCAGGGCCAGCTGGTACGCCTGCCCTGCAGTTACCGCGACGGGTGTGGACTCCCAGGTCGAGCCGAGGACGCCGCCCTTGAGCCCGACGGCCGCGAGCCCGTCCGTCGACCACACACCGGTCTTCTCGTACTCGGTGCCGGGGCCACCGGTCCAGCTGTTCGGCGAGGTGCCGCCGGTCGACTGCTCGAACGAGCCGTTCGTGACCCTGTTGCCCCTGATCGTCACGGTGCGGGTCGCCTCGTTGTTGCCCTCGTTGGACTCCGTCACGACGTTGGCGGGATCGACCTTGACGGTGAGCACGCGCTCGCCCTTGACCTGCCGCGTGTCCCAGGGGAGGGTCACATCGGCCTGCGCCCCGGGGGCCAGGTCGGCGGCGGTCGTGCGACCGAGTGAGGTGGACCCGTCGAAGACCTCGGCGACAACGCCCTGGGCAGCCGTGCCACCCGTGTTCGTCACGGTGACCGTGACGAGCGTCTGCTTCGGCTGCGGCTGGGTCGCGACGACGTTCTTGGGTGACAGGTCAGCCTTGGTGGCCTGGCCGTCGGCCTGCGGGTTCACGTCGAAGTAGAAGACCTGCCCGGCCTCGAGGAGCTTCGGGGCAGACGTGTTGGCGGTCGTCTGCGGGACACCTCGGGCGGCGAGCGCCGCGTTGCGTGCGGCGTACTCCGAGTGGAGGTAGTCACCCTTGCGGAAGAGCTCGCCCGCCTTCGCGCGCCACTCCTTCATCCGGGTGAAGTCCGCCGTCCACGCCGCCGACGGAGTCGTCCGGCCACTCTCGGCCTCGGCACGGAGCCGCTCGGTCAGCGCCTCCTGGGAGCCCACGAGGTACTCCGCGGTGTGCCCACGCTGCAGGTTGTCCTGGTCCTCGACCTCGTAGGGCCGGTAGGACATCGCGTAGGTCGTCGGAGCGGCCGAGATGTCGTACATCCAGCCCAGGCCCTGCCAGTAGCAGGCCCACTGGCCCGCCTTCGGGTGACCGGCCGGGCACTTGTCGACGCCCATGGACCCGTCGTGCGGGTGCGAGAGACCGAGGTTGTGCGCCGCTTCGTGCTCGATGGTGTAGCTGAAGCCGCCGCCGGAGTCCTGCGTGGGCAGGGACGCGTCCGTCATCGAGCGCTTCGAGCCCGGCGCGTCACCCGGCTGGACGCCCGGGTAGTGCGACTCCGACCACTTGAAGCGATCGTTGACGTTGTTCATGACGCCCCACGCCTCGCCGTCGTCGGTGCCGACCGCGATTCCGCCGACGATCGCCGGCAGGGCCCACGTGTAGGCCTTCTCAAAGACCATGTTGATCGACGGGATGGTGTTGACCCCTGGCACCTGGTCGGCGATGCCGTCCGGGTTGGCGTCGATGAAGTCGCGGAACGACTCGTGGCTCACGGCTCCGTCGTACCCTGCGCCGAGACCCGTGCCCCGAGCCTTCGCCTTCTCGAGGGCGTTGGACACCGCGGTGAGGTTGACGGTCTTGTCACCGTAGGTGACCTTGTGGTCGTGCCCGTCGTGCAGCGGCTCCGGGACCAGGCCCGAGTCACCGCCCTCGTTGGTGTGGACGTGGTGCGAGGGGGCCGGCAGGTCCTCGTTCTTGGGGGACGTGTCGAGCACCTCGCCCGTCGGCTGGTTGTTCGTCGGGTCGTAGAGCGGGATGACCTCGTTCTTGCGCCCCACCCACTTGGCGTAGGGCGTCGCGGACGACAGCCAGCGCAACGTGTCGTCCTGGGTGCGGCCGCCGCTGACGTCGCCGATCTTGTACAGCTTGGAGGTGTCGGTCCACCACGTGCCGTAGTACGGCGCGTTGGTCAGCTGGCCGTTCACCCACTGCGGGCGCGAGTAGAAGTCGGTCCAGGAGGACACGGCGAGCCAGTAGGTGTCACCGCGCGGGATCGGACGGTAGAGGTAGCCGGGCGTCGACCGGAAGAACAGGCCGTAGGCGACGTCGCGAGCCAGTCGCGGCATGATGCGGCACGGCGTGTTGTTGTTGTAGGGCAGGTTGTTCTCGAAGACCTTGATGCCCTCGGTCCTGCACGTGTCGCCGGTCTGCTGCCACAGCGGGTCGGCGGCGTACTGCCACACCGGCGGGTCGCCGTGCGGATAGTCGCTCGACATGCCGGCTCCCCTGCCCGCCCACGTCGCGGACTCGAAGTCGTTGGGGGCCGCACCCAGGTCGACGAAGTGGAAGCGGTACCGGCCACCCCAGGTGCGGCCGTAGTCCACACCGTCCCAGTCACCGGTGTCCGGGTCCGTGATCCGCCAGGAGCCACCGTCCTCGACCTTCTTCGGCACGATGGCGCCGTCGATCACCTTGTCGGTGCCGTACGTGTGGTAGGCGTTCGGGCGGAAGTAGTCCTTGGCGTAGTCGGGCGTGAACGTGTCGAGGAAGAAGAACGACGAGCCGGTGTTGAGGCCCTGCGGCATCCGGTCGAGGTTGAGACCCTTCTTGTCGTAGTAGGGGTCGTGGTAGGCCGTCGCGTCCGGGTTGATGATGGACGCCGGGACGCAGGCGCCGGTCTCGAGGTTCCGGAAGGCGCAGGACCACGTGGCGTCGGCCCGGGTGTTGAACATCCAGTCCTCGACGGCATAGGCGTCGACGAGGTCGGTCTTGCTGGGGTCGGTGACCTTGTATGCCGTGTCGCCGCCCTTGGCGAGCACGCGCGTGTTGCCGTGGGTCTGGTCGTACTTCACCTGGTTGACCGTGCGGGCGCTGGTCGCTCCCGCGTGGTAGGTCTGCGCCTGGGCCGTGTTCTGCTCGGCGACGGCGAAGAGCGCCTTGGCGTACTCGTCGGTCGCCGTGAGGACGTTGACCTTGTAGTTGTACTTGATGCCGAGGAAGTACGGGTCGGCGGTGACGTGGTCCTTGTTCCAGTTGAGCAGTCCCGCTCCGACCCCGGTCAGCTCACCGCTCGAGCTGCTCTTCGAGCTCACCGTCGGCTTGTAGTTGTCCGGAGTCCACGCCTTGAGGTCGGCGACCTCCTGCGCGCTCGGGGTGCGCCCGACGAAGACGACGTTGACGGGGTAGTCGACGGTCAGCTCGTCCTCCACCGCCTGGCGCGTCTCGGGGTACTTCATCCCGGTCGGGACCGCGCTCGAAGTGATCTTCGCGGTGCCCGTGTAGCCGGACCCGGCGGTGGCGTAGGGGACCACGCGTGCCGTGTAGCGACCCGGCGCGAGCTGACCGAGGTCGACGGACTCGGAGGTGGTGCCGCCCGCCGCGCTCGAGGCGATCTGGCTCCCGTCCGGGCCGTCGACGTAGAGGTCGAAGTCGTCCGTGCTCGAGGCCCAGCTGATGTCGAGGGTCACGCCGCCGTCGTGGCTCTGCCAGTAGTCGGCAGGGACCTCGAGCGAGACGGCATGCGTGTCGCAGGTCGCGGCCGTGCAGGCCTCGGGGGCGAGGACCGCGCCCGTGTAGGGGCCGCCCGTCCAGGTCACCGAGCTCGTGCTCCCCGACGTCGGGGGGCCAAGCGTGGTCGAGGCGGGGTTGGACGCTGATGCCGTCGGCGCCACCGCCGCGATGGTCATGGCCATCGCGGCGATCGACGTGGTGGCAACGGCGATGGTCGTGAACCGTCGCATGGGGGATCCTCCACTCCGTCGGCGCGCAGGGTGTCCGCGCCGTCGGCCAAGCCAATCGGATCCCTGTGTGCACGTGATCTGCCAAAACTGCCTATATCTTCGTCACGTGCCCCCCTCTCCTCGGCGTTCCAGGAACCGGCGGATCGCGTCCCGGTCCGCGTGGGCGTCCTTCGCCGAGCAGGTGACGCCGGAGGTCGCCAAGGATCTGCGCGCCGCGGAGCTGCTGGGTCTGCGGGGCGACACCGAGGCCGCGATGCAGATCCTGCGGTCCGCCGCGGCCGCCCTCGCCGGGAGGCCCGGGGTCGACGACGACCTGGTCGCCATCGGAGAGATGGCGACCGTCGTCGCCACGTGGGGTGGAGACCTGCCGGCGCACCACGAGTTCCTCGAGTCGCTCGCCGAGTCTGCGGAGCACCCCAAGGCCAAGGGCGCGCTGCTCTTCACCCGTGGCCGGACCGGCACCGCGTCCGAGACACCACAGTTCCTCACGCAGGCGCTGGGCGAGTTCACCATCGCCGGCGACCTGCGGGGCCGTGCGGTCACCCTCGGCGAGCTCGCGTGGCCGCGCGACGACGGCCTGAGCTCCGCGTACCGCGTCCGCGTCGGCACGGAGGGCCTGGACCTGGCGAAGCAGACGGGAGACCAGTGGGCCATCGCCTTCTGTGCCGGTCGACTTGCCGGCTGTGAGACCTACCTCGACATGCCGGGCGCCCTCGAGCACTGGGAGCAGGCGGCGATGGTGCTGCCGTCCAGCCCCGACGCCATCACGGCCGAGATCGCCTCCCTCAACCAGTTCAACTGGGCGCACACCGCCCTCGGGCACGGCAACTACCGCTTGGCGAGCCGTGTCTCCAACGAGGGCAAGGTCCTCGCACACGGCGCCACGTGGGCCCGCAAGTTCGCCGGCGTCGAGGCGCTCGTCGCGTGGCGCACGGGCGACCTGGACCAGGCCATGCACGCCGGCCAGGCAGCCCGCGCGGGGCGACACCAGATCGCGACCGGCATGGGTGGCGTCGCGATGTCCGCCTACGCCCTCGAGCGCGAGGGCCGTCCCGACACGAGGCTCATCGACGACTCGCTGCGCCACATCGAGTTCGACGAGCAGATGCTCTGGCTCGCGCTGTCCGTGCAGGCGTCGCTGCGGGTGGCCCGCCGTGAACCCTCACCGCTGCGGGACGTCGCCCCCGCGCTCGAGCAGGCCGAGCGCATGCAGATCCACTTCGGCTGGGAGGACCTCGTCCTCGTCATGGCCGAGCACCGTCCTGCCGACGCCCGCGCCGCACTGGCCCGGATGGCCGACCTCTGGCCGACCTACCCGCGAGGTGAGGCGGTGCGCTCCTACGTTGCAGGCCTCGTCGCCGAGGAGGACTCCGGCTTCCGTGAGCTCATGCATGCGGCCGAGGCCTTCGCCTCGCTCCCCGAGCCCATCACGGCGGCGCGGGCCCTCCATGCGGCCGCATCGGTCGCTCCCACCACGCACGAGGGGAACCGGTTGCGCTGGCAGGCCATCGAGATCTTCCGGAAGCACCGCGCCGAGCGGTCGCTCGCGATCGTCCTGCGCGACCGCAAGCTGCACCGTGGGCCCGACCTGCCTCCGGTCCCCGAGAGTCAGCGGATGGTCGCGAGCGCCGGGCTCACGCCCCGGGAGCGGGAGGTCGCGGTCCTCGCGGCTCGCGGGTTCACCGCGCAGGAGATCGCGGAGAGCCTTCACATCTCCATCGGAACCGCCCGCAACCACGTCCTGCACGTACGCGAGAAGTTCGGTGGAGTTCCCAAGCGCAAGCTCGCCCAGCTGTTCGGCGAGAACCCCTGAGTCCGAGGCCCCTGCACAGGCCCACCACGGACGAGCGGGGCCGTATGCCGCGGACAGGGGATGCGGCATACGACCCGTTCGTCAGGGGGCTGGGACCGTCACCCCTTCGCCCAGGCGGTGGCGCAGGTGCGAAGGTCCGCCTTGACCTGCTGTCCGCGCTCGACGACCACCGGGATCGTCTGGAGCACTCGGCCAGCACGCTCGCAGGTGAGTGTCCAAGCCTCCACGAGCCCGCTTGTCGCCGAGGTGGTGGCGTCGAACAGGGAGGCCGTGATCGTCCAGGTCGGCGAGACCGCGGCGTAGTTGAGAACTCGCAGGACGTAGGTCGCCTGGGCCGGGTCCTGGAGGAGCACCCGCTCCTTCTCACCCGGCAGGTTGCCCGAGGAGCCGACCAGGGTGAGCGTGCCATCAGCTGCCTTGCGGTAGACCTCGAGGTCGAAGTCGTCGGGCGTGGCCCAGTCGAGCTTGACCTCCATGACCGACGCGGGACGGTCGACGACGAACTCGGTGTCGGTCGACGAGAGTGGGGCGGTCGTACCCGTGGTCGTCTCCGTCTTCGTCGGCTCACCGGCCAGCGTTCGGATCTGGCGCGACTGGACGACGGGACGCGTCGAGGGGTTGACGTGCCAGGTGTAGCGACCGGTCGGGCCCACCACCATCGTCGTGTCGAGCGTGTCCGAGACCGAGCTCGACCAGGTCGGGGTCGCGAACGTCTTGCGCAGGCGCAGCGTCGCACCGGCCGGGGCCTTGCCCGTGACCACTGAGTGGGTGGCACGGTCCACGGCGTTCTCGAGGGCGATGAGGTAGGCCTCGCGGTTGCCCTTGCCGGCGTAGGCGCCCGCGCCGAGGTACTCGTCGATGACCTTGGGGAACGGTGGGTGGAACTCGTCCGGACCGATCTCGAAGGTGTAGCCGTAGCCGCCGGTCGCGTTGTAGGACCAGTCCTCCGTCGTGCCCGTCGTGTCGTAGAGCTCCCACCCGTGCTGGTTGGAGTAGCCGTTCTGCGCCGTCATGCGCGCGCCGAGTGCCTTCATGCCCTCCTCGTCCGGGGCGTTGCCCACGGGCAGGCCGTCCTGGCCGATGGTGTCCGGGGCGACGCCGTTGGGCCGCAGGACGAGGTTGGAGAACGTGTGGTTCGTGATCAGCGTCGTGACCTGGCGGCTGCTCACGAGCTCGCGGATGTTCTCCGTCTCCGGCTCGGAGAAGGGCCCGGCGCCGCGATAGGTCGGGTCGGCCCCGAGGTCGGACGCGCCCGGGCCACCCCAGAAACCGCCGTAGTTGCGGTTGAGGTCGGTCCCGATGCCGAACCCACCTGGGCTCGTCGCGCTGAACGCGGCGCACGTCCCGTCCGGGGTGTCCTGGCCGTCCACGACCCGGCAGTTCTTGCGCTTGTAGGCGTTGCCGGGGGTGCCGAGGATCGAGGCCGTGCCGCCGCCGTCTGCCTCACGCAGGTCGATGAGGGCACCGTCGGTGCGCGAGAGGTGGAACCCGTCGACGTTCACGACCGGGACCACGACGACTCGGGCCTGGTCCAGGAGCGCCGTGATGCGCGCGTCGGTCCCGTAGCCGCTGGCGAGGTCGACGGCGAACTCCATCGCGTGCTCGCCCGACGGCCACTCACGGGCGTGGTGGACACCGAGCATCGCGAACACCGGCCTGCCGTCCTCGGCTCCGGTGACGTTGCGCCCGATCTCGACGCCCTTGACCTCCCGGCCGTCGAGGCTGCGGCGGTTGAGGGTGATCTCCTTCACGAGGGTCGGGTGGTCCGCCGCGAGTGCGGCCATGTCCGCGTTGAACTCGGCGAGGGTGCGGTAGGCGTTGCGCCCCGACGGGAGCGCCGTCGTCGCGTTCGCAGCAGCGAAGGTGGCGTTGGTGCGGTTGTTCTCGGCCTCGCGCCGGGTGAGGTCGGGGATGCGGACCGTGTGGGTCAGGCCTGCGGCCCGGAGCGCTTCCGCGTCAGCGGCACGGTGCAGGACCACCTCGACGTAGTCGTGGCCGGCGTGCTCGGTCAGGTCGAGTCCAAGCGTCTGGAGCAGCGCCTTGTGCTCGCGCGTCGGTGTGTCGACCGTGACCAGCTGGACAGGGAACTCGGTCACCGTCGGCAGCGGGAGCGCACTGACGACCGGCACGGCGCCGCAGGCGATCAGCGCGGACACCGCGAACGTCAGCGGGATGAGGCGGGATGGGCGAGCCACAGGATCCTCCAGGTGGGCGGGCGTTGAGCACATCGATGCGCATCAGCAAACGCTGTGCCGACCCCTGACCTGAACTGCAGAAAGTGCACATCTCCCTGGCACGAACGCGGTCACAGGCTCGACGGCTACGTTCTGCCCCCATGGACGTCGGCCCCGAGCTCAGCACCCGCCTCGTCGCCGCGAACCCGGGCATCCCGGCCGGCGCCATCGCCACCGCGGGGATCGCGGCGCTCGTCGTCGTGCTCATCCCGACGGTCTGGCTCCGGCTGCGCATCGCGATCACCCTCGTCCATGAGCTCGGCCACGCCGTCGCCGGCGTCCTGTCCGGCCGCCGCTTCACCGGCTTCGTCGTGCGCGGTGACATGTCCGGACACGCCGTGACCGTCGGCCCGGCGCGCGGTCTCGGGCGGGTCGTCACGACGTGGGCCGGCTACCCGATGCCGGCTCTCGTCGGGCTCCTCATGCTGTGGGGGGCAACGCGAGGGTATGCCGACGCGCTCCTCTTCGCGTGCCTGCTCACCCTCGTCGTCGTCCTGGTCTTCGTGCGCTCCGGCGGGACGCTGCTCACCGTGCTCGCCGCGGGCGCGGGCGTCGGCGCGCTGTGGTGGTGGCGCAACGACGAGGTGCAGCTCCTCGCCGTCGTCGCCACCGGGTTCGTCCTCCTCGTCGGCGCCTGGCGCCACGTCGGCGCGCTCGTCGGCGGACGCCGCGACCCGGGAAGTGACTCGGCCGTGCTCGGCCAGCTCACCGGCATACCGGCTCCCGTCTGGGTCCTGACGTTCGCAGCAGTGCTGGCGGCAGCGACGTGGGCCGCAGCGCGCTTGGTCCTCGACCTCGCCTGAACCTCGACAGGGGTGGGAACGCCACGGTCCTCACGAACGCGTGAGATGTGACGCGTTCGTGAGGACCGTGCGCGAGGGGAGGGGTCAGTCGCCGGCGGGCCGGTCGGAGCGGGGGCCGACCGGGCCGGTCGCCGGGGTGGCCCGACGGCTGCCGGCCACCGTCTGGAAGCTGCGGGCGTAGGTCGGCGTGATGCTCGAGACGACGCGCGGGTCCGGCTGGGCGCTCGTCGGCACGGGCGTGTGGTGGTAGTCGGCCTGGACCCGCTCGGGCGTGACGTCGATGACGGTGTAGCCGTGGCTGACGCCGTCGATGTAGCGCAGCCACGGGTTGAGCTGCTGCGCCGCGCCGATGGCCTGGCGGGTGGCGCCGACGACGACCTCCGGCGGCTGGCCGGCGAGCTGCGGCGTCCCGGCGAGCACCTCGACGAACCCGTCGCTCGTGACGCTGGGGCAGACGAACTCGACGCCTGCTGACGTGTAGCTCGGGCTGCCGGGTGCCGCCGCCACGGGCAGGTCGCACACGAACGACGCGTGGATGTCGCCGGTGAGGACGACCACGTCGCCGGAGTCGGCGCTGGGCTGGGCGGCGGCGTGGGTGAGCAGGTTGGTGCGGTCGGCGGTGTAGCCGTCCCACTGGTCGGCGTTGACGAACGTGTAGCCGGGCGCGCCGAGGGCGGCACCGGGGTAGAGCACCGGCGAGACCATGACCTGGTTGCCGAGCAGGTGCCAGCGGCGGCTCTCCTCGAGCCCGTCCTTGATCCAGGTGAGCTGCTCGGGCTCGGGCAGGTGCCGGCCCGGGTGCGCGATGGCGCCGTCGATCGCCGGGCTGAGGCCGACCGGGACGAAGCCGTCGAACGGCACGTTGGGCACGGTGACCTGAAGGCTGCGGTTCTGGCGGGTCTCGACGATCGAGAGGTCGCCGAGGTCGCCGAAGGTGAATCGCCGGAAGAACCGGGTGCCCTGGTGCGGCGTCGACTGCGACTGGTCGGGCAGACGGAACGGCATCCACTCGAGGTAGGCCTGCATGGCCTGCTCGCGCCGCTCGAGGTAGTCGCCCTCGGAACCCGAGTGGTTGCCGGCACCGGCCGCCCACGCGTTGTTGGCGACCTCGTGGTCGTCGAAGATCGTGATCCACGGGTGCTGCCGGTGCGCTGCCTGCAGGTCGGCGTCGGCCTTGTGGAGGGCGTGGCGCAGGCGGTAGCCCTCGAGGTCGATCGTCTCGGTCTCGGGCTTGCTGTCGCGCACACCGGCGAGCGACGCGGGGCCGTAGCGG
This sequence comes from Knoellia locipacati, assembly GCF_044791685.1. Lineage (GTDB taxonomy): Bacteria > Actinomycetota > Actinomycetes > Actinomycetales > Dermatophilaceae > Knoellia > Knoellia locipacati_A. Next base: position 1,742,294 of record NZ_CP087730.1, on the reverse strand, counting down.
TCGGCGCCGTTGCCGTACTCGTAGATGTAGTCACCGACGTGGAGCACGAAGTCGAGGTCGTCTCGCTGCGCGAGGGCCCTGTATGCCGTGAAGTAGCCGCCCGTGTAGTTGCTGCAGCTCACGAGCGCGAGACGCAGGGCGTGGGTCTCGCCGGCGACGTCGCCGGCGGTCTGGGTGCGGCCGACCTCGGAGAACTCGCCGAGGCTCGAGAAGCGATAGAAGTAGCGCGTGTAGGCGTCGAGCCCGCCCACATCGACCTTGACGGTGTGGTCGGTGTCCGGGCTCGTGATGACGGTGCCGTGGGCGACGACCTTGGCGAAGCCGGCGTCCCGTGCGACCTGCCAGCGCACCGGGATCGGAGCACCGAGACCGCTGCCCGGGGTGGCGATCGCGTCGTCCTTGCCGCGCGGGGGCGGGGTGGCTCGCGTCCAGATGATGACGGCGTCGCCGGTGGGGTCGCCGCTGGCGACGCCGTAGCCGAAGATGCCCTTGCTGGCGGGTGCGGCGGCAGCCGCAGGATCGAAGGCGCGGGGAAGGGCCAGCGCTGCGCTGGCGGCGGCCACGCCCTTGAGCAGGCTGCGGCGGTCGACCGAGGGGTTCGTCATTCCCGGAGGCTATTCCTGTGGCCGCGGTCCCGGAGGCGGTTCGGCGAACACCGGCCGGTGGGGGACTTCGAGTCGGAGCTCCGAGCTATCACCGTGACAGGTCGGAGGCGGGCCGCGCGCCTCAGCCGAGGAGCGCGCGGACCTCCTTCTCGATGCCCTCCTGCCGCTTCATCGGGTTCCGCCCCGACGACTTCGGCACGGTGATGGTCTCGCCACGGTCGTAGCGGTCGATGACGCGGGGGTCGACGTAGGAGTTCTTGGCGATCGTGGGGGTGTTGCCGAGGTAGTCCGAGACCTGCTCGACGGCCTCCTTGACGGCACGCTTGCGGGACGCCTGGGTGTCGCCCGGCTCGGGTGAGGACGCGAGCGCCACGGCCGCGTGGACGGTGGCATGCCAGGTGCGGAAGTCCTTGGCGGTGAGCTCGGCGTCGACGAGGTCGTGCAGGTAGGCGTTGACGTCGGGTGCCTCGAGGTCACGCCAGCCCGAGTCGGCCTGGTAGGCGAGCACCCGCTTGGACTTCGTGCGCCGACGGCGCATCTCGCCGATCGCCACCGCGACGTCCTTGTCGCGGATCGTCACCTGCTGGTCGATGCCGCTCTTGCCCTCGAACTCGAACTGCAGGCCCTCGCCGACCTTCCGGACGTGCTGGCGCTCGAGGGTGGTGAGGCCGAACGAGCCGTTGGCGTCGGTGTAGACGTCGTTGCCGATCCGGAAGTAGCCGAGGTCGAGCAGGCGGACGGCGACAGCGCAGGCGCGCTCGAGCGGCATACCGTCGCGTTTGAGATCACGGCCCACGCGGCGGCGCGCGGCCGGCAGATGGGCGGCTGCCTCGAGGATGCGGTCGAACTTCATCTGGTCGCGCTTGACCCGCCAGTCCGGGTGGTAGAGGTACTGCCGCCGGCCGGCGTCGTCGGTGCCGACGGCCTGGATGTGCCCGTTGGGGACCGAGCAGATCCACACGTCCTCCCACGCGGGCGGGATGGCCAGGGAGCGGATCCGCTCGACCTCGTCCTGCGGGAGGCGCTTGCCCTCGTGGTCGAGGTAGGTGAAGCCCTTGCCGGCGCGGCGCCGGGTCCAGCCGCGGTCCTGCGGGGAGACGGTGCGCAGTCGGGTCATGGGCGCCATCGTCGCAGGTCAGCGCGACGTATTGCCCGTTCCAGCGCGGTCCGCGGTCTCGCACCTCTGCTGGGAGGCATTGGAACGGGCAATAAGTCGCCGGGGTGGGCTACCAGTCGTGGCCGTGGAGGAGCAGCGCCGACTCCATCTCGAACCGCTCGCTTCGGGACAACGAGCCGCGCCCCTCCGGCACGGGGAGGTCGACACTGCGGCAGTAGTCCCGCAACGCCAGGTCGTAGGCCAGGGTGCTGGCGGCAAGGCGTTCGGCCTTCCACGGCTGGTTGCCCTCCTCGACCTCCACCACGTGCTCGGCCAGCCGGGCCAGCTCGAGGGCGAGGAGCACGGGAGGCACCGGCTCCTTCGTCGGGCGCTCCCGGACGGCGACGACCACCGCCGTCACGGCGCAGAACATCACCAGCGCGACCATGCCGAGGGTGACGACCATCCTGCTCACCTCGGAACCAGTCTGCTCCGTGCGGGGAGGGGTGCACAACGCCTGGGGCGGCCGGCATACACACCCCTGGACGACTGATTGCCCCATCGGGAGCGTTCCAGCGAACGTGCGGCGTCCGTGGTGGGTCCCGATGGGGCAATCAGTCGCAGTGACTACTTCTTGAGGTCGTAGCGGTCGAGGTCCATGACCTTGGCCCACGCGGCGACGAAGTCGTGCACGAACTTCTCACCGGCGTCGTCGGAGGCGTACGCCTCGGCGACGGCGCGCAGCTCGGAGTTCGAGCCGAACACGAGGTCGGCCCGCGTGCCCGTCCACTCCTGGCCGTTCGCGCCGCGACCGGTGTAGGTGTCGTCGTCCGCCGGCGTCCACGTCGTCCCCAGGTCGAGCAGGTTGACGAAGAAGTCGTTGCTCAGGGTGCCGACGCGGTCGGTGAGGACACCGTGCGTCGAGCCACCGGCGTTGGCGCCGAGCGCACGCAGACCGCCGACGAGCACGGTGAGCTCGGGCGCCGAGAGGCTGAGCAGGTTCGCGCGGTCGACGAGCGAGTACTCCGCCGGGAGGCGGTTGTCGCGCTTCTCGAAGTTGCGGAACCCGTCGGCGTCCGGCTCGAGCCAGGCGAACGACTCGACGTCGGTCTGCTCCTGGGTCGCGTCGCCGCGGCCCGGGGTGAACGGCACCTCGACCTCGACACCGGCGGCGCGAGCGGCCTGCTCGACACCGACGTTGCCGGCGAGGACGACGGCGTCGGCGAACGAGACGTTGTGCGCCGACGCGACCCCCTCGAGCTTCGCGATGACGTCACCGAGCTCGGCCGGGTCGTTGACCGCCCACGAGCGCTGCGGCTCGAGGCGGATGCGACCACCGTTGGCGCCACCACGCTTGTCACTGGTCCGGTGCGATGCAGCGGCGGCCCAGGCCGTCTTGACGAGCTGGCTGACCGAGAGACCGGAGTCGGCGATCGCGGCCTTGGCGGCAGCGATGTCATCCGCCGAGGTCCCCAGCGAGTTGGCCGGGATCGGGTCCTGCCAGAGCAGCTCCTCCTGCGGCACCTCGGGGCCGAGGTAGCGGTCGACCGGGCCCATGTCGCGGTGGGTCAGCTTGTACCAGGCACGGGCGAACGCGTCGGCGAACTCGGCCGGGTTCTCGTGGAACCGCTTGGAGATCGGCCCGTAGATCGGGTCGAAGCGCAGCGCGAGGTCGGTCGTGAGCATCGTGGGCAGACGCTTGGCGCCACCCTCGTCGGGTGCCGGGATGATCGCCTCGGCGTCCTTGGCGACCCACTGCGAGGCGCCGGCGGGCGACTGCGAGAGCTCCCACTCGTGGCCGAAGAGCATGTCGAAGAAGCCGTTGCCCCACTGCGTCGGTGTCGGGGTCCACGTGACCTCGAGGCCGGAGGTGATGGCGTCGGCGCCCTTGCCGGACCCATAGGTCTGCTTCCAGCCCAGCCCCTGCTCCTCGAGTGATGCGGCCTCGGGCTCGGGACCGACGAACGCGCCGGGGTCGCCGGCACCGTGGGTCTTGCCGAAGGTGTGGCCACCGGCGATGAGGGCGACGGTCTCCTCGTCGTCCATGGCCATGCGCCCGAACGTGTCGCGGATGTCGATGGCCGACAGCAGCGGGTCGGGGTTGGCGTTGGGGCCCTCGGGGTTGACGTAGATCAGGCCCATCTGGACGGCGGCGAGCGGGTTGTCGAGCTTGCGGTCACCCTGGTAGCGCTTGTCGCCCAGCCACTCGGTCTCGGGGCCCCAGTAGACGTCGTCGTCGGGCTCCCAGGCGTCGACGCGACCACCGGCGAAGCCGAAGGTCTCGAAGCCCATCGTCTCGAGCGAGACGTTGCCGGCGAGGATCATGAGGTCGGCCCAGGAGAGCGACTTGCCGTACTTCTTCTTGACCGGCCAGAGCAGGCGGCGGGCCTTGTCGAGGTTGCCGTTGTCGGGCCAGGAGTTGAGCGGCGCGAAGCGCTGCTGACCGGTGCCACCGCCGCCGCGGCCGTCCTGGACGCGGTAGGTGCCGGCGCTGTGCCACGCCATGCGGATCATGAACGGGCCGTAGTGGCCGAAGTCGGCGGGCCACCAGTCCTGCGAGGTCGTGAGCACGTCGGCGATGTCGCTCTTGACCGCGGCGAGGTCGAGCGCCTCGAAGGCCGCCGCGTAGTCGAAGTCGGCACCGAGCGGGTTGGTCACCGGCTGGTTCTTGGCGAGGATCTTGAGGTTGAGGCGGTTCGGCCACCACACACGGTTCGCGTCACCCTGGGTCGGGTGCGCCGCGGCGCCGTGCATGACGGGGCAGCCGCTCGGCTCCTCGCCCTCAGGGGTGGTGACGCCGTCCGGGGTGGTCGGCGCCTCCTGGTTCATCTCCTTGACTTCTGCGTCATCCGGCATGTTGTCGTGGATGGTCATCGGCGTCCCTTCTCATTCTGTGTTGCGGTGGGTTCTTGGCAGTTCGGGCACAGGCCCCAGTAGATGACCTCGGCCTCGTCGACGGCGAAGCCCTTGGGGTCGGCGGCGTGCAGGCACGGAGCCTCGCCGGTCGCACAGGCGACATCGGTGATCGAGCCGCACACACGGCATACGGCGTGGTGATGGTTGTCGTCCAGGCTCAGCTCGTAGCGCGCGACCGAGCCGGTCGGCTGGATGCGGCGGACGAGGCCCGCGTCGGTGAGCGCGTGGAGGCAGTCGTAGACCGCCTGGTGGGAGACCGAGGTATGCCGTCCGCGCACCGCCTCGATGACCGTCCCGGTGTCGGCGTGCGGGCTGTCGTGCAGGGCGTGGAGGACGGCGACGCGGGGGCGGGTCACCCGGAGGTTCGCCCCACGGAGCAGCTGCTCGACATCCATGGACACGACCGCCACCCTGCTCCCTTTTCTTGAATGTGTCAAGAAAACAGAAGGCAAAGTCCAGGGGACGGGCGAAGGGCCCTTGGAAGTATGAGTTCCAAGGGCCCTTCTGGGTGACCGGTCGATGTGACGATCCCGATCGACTGCTCTTCCACTCCGGTCCCGAGCGCCCCGTCACCTGGCTCTCGCGGCGAGCGAACCCGCCGTGCGGACCCTCGTCTCCGAGCTGTCCCGCTCTCCCCGAGGGGAGTGCGTAGGAGATGTCTACGCCTCAGTTGCCTTGTGCCACAAGGGGTTTGACCAAACTTCTCGAAGAACTTTCGTCGTGCACAGCCTGTCCACCGATTCAGTGCGGTTGTGCACACGTTCCGTGCTCGTGTCCCCAGCTTGTCCCCAGGGGACTGTGGACGGCGCGATTGTCAGAAGGTGAAGCGGGTGCAGTCCTTGGGGAAGGCGAACCACGCCATCGCCCGGCGGGGCGTGATGACGCGCAGGCCTCCCCCGTCCTCGCCGGACCAGGAGTCGGGGCCGGGCGCGTAAGCACTGTCGGCGTACTTGCGGAAGGCGGTGGAGAGCTCGACGCCGAAGCCGTCGGCATCGGCGCGGGTCGCAACGGACTCACCCTCGACGATGACGACCTGGGTGCCGCTCTCGAGGGTGAGGGTGACGGCGGGGTTGAGCTCGACGTTGCGGGTGTGCCGGGTCGTCGGCGCCCCGTCGTACCAGAACCGGCCGTCCAGCCAGACTCCCCAGCGCGGGACGGAGTGGGGTGTGCCGTCCGGTCGGACGCTGCTGATCCAGTAGTGCAGTGACTTCTCGAGCCGGGGCTCGACGTCGGCCCACGTGAGCAGGCCCTTGGTCGTCTCGGGAATGCCGTAGCCGTCAGGGAACTCGGGACGGTCGGCCTTCGGTGCTGCTGCCGTGGTGTCCATGTGTCGACGCTACGCCCGGCCACGGACACCGGGACAGGTCACGGAGCGAGGTCGACGACCGTTTCCCGCCGGCCACGCCGCGCGAGGTAGCCGTGCCAGAGCAGCCGCGCCGCGGTCGACCGGTGCGGGCGCCACTGCTCGCCGAGTGCCTCGAGCGCGGCACCGACCGGAACGTCGGCCAGCCCGAGGCGCTCGGCCACGGCCACCTGGAGGGCGCGGTCGCCGACCGGCCAGACGTCGGGCCGGTCGAGGCAGGCGAGGAGGTAGGCCTCGGCGGTCCAGCGGCCGATCCCCGGCAGGGCGGTGAGCTGCTCGGCGACGACGGCGTCGGGGAGCGTGGCCAGCGCATCGAGGTCGAGCTCGCCGGTCTCGACCGCGGTCGCGAGCGCCCGCAGGTAGCGGTCCTTCTGGCGCGAGACGCCGTCCTCGCGCAGCTGCTCCGGCGTCGTCGCGAGCAGGGCGGCCGGCGTCATCGCTCCCGCTCGGGCACGGACCCGGGCGAAGCAGGCAGCCGCCGACGCGAGCGAGACCTGCTGCTCGAGGATGAGGAGCACCAGGCTCGGGAAGCCCGGCGGCCGCGACCAACGCTCGGGCAGCCCGTGGTCGTCGAGCTCGGCCGCGAGGTGCGGATGCCGGGCCGCCACGTCGAGGACGTGCCGCTCCCAGTGCGCCTGCTCCACGTCAGCTCCGGGTCAGGGCGTGAGGTCGGCGGCGTCCGCGACCCACTCCCACATCCGGCGCCGCTCGTCCGAGGTCGGGGCGTTCCGTCCGAAGAACGTCGTCGGACGCTCACGCCGGTCCATCCAGAGCCCCCCGCCACGCGGTCGGGGCTGGGCAGCGACGAGCCAGGTCGTCGTGTCGGCGCCCTGGTCGGCGTCGCGCAGGACCGGCCCCATGACCTTCTCGAACGTCGGCAGCGACTCGGTGACTCCGGGGGTGGCCGCCCACCCGGGGTGCATGACGTAGACCGCCACGCCCGCCTTGGCCCAGCGGACCGTCAGGAGTGAGAGGAACTCGACCTGGGTGCGCTTGCTCCGCGCGTATGCCGTGGGCGGCGCGTAGTCCCCGAGTTCGTAGTCGGGGTCGTCGACGGGCAGCGCCTGGGCATACATGCCGCCCGAGGTGACGAGGACGACCCGAGCCTCGCGTCCCTCCAGCTTGGGCAGGAGCAGGTCGGTGAGCAGCACCGGGCCGAGGACGTGGATCGACATCGAGAGCTCGTGGCCCTGCGGCGACTCGGTGCGCTCCGCGGGCATGGCGCCGGCGTTGTGGACGATCGCGTCGAGTGGCGGGGCGTCGGCGAGCATCGCTGCGGCGCAGGCACGGACGCTGTCGAGGTCGCCGAGGTCGCAGGTCCACGTGGTCGAGGGACCGGGCAGCTCGGCGGCGACCTCGGCCGCCTTGTCGGCGTTGCGGACGACGAGGTGCACGTGTGCGCCCAGGGCGCTCAGCTGGTGCGCCGTGGCGGTGCCCAGGCCGGACGTCGCGCCCGTGACGACGACGTGCTTGCCGTCGAGCGACCCGGGCGCCGGGTCGGCCGGCCACGTCGGGAGGCGCCGGCGCACGGCATACCCGATCTTGGAGAAGCCGGGCACGACGGTGCGGTCGAGCGCGGAGTCGAGCAGCTTGGCAGCGGGGCGCAGGGGCATGGCTGCGACCCTACGACGCGGTGCTGGGAGGCGGCTGGGTCAGTTGGCGGCGTCGAGCAGGGCGCGGCAGGCGTCGGCACAGGCGCGGCAGGCCTCGGCGCAGATCCGGCAGTGGTCGTGGTGGTCGGCGTGCTGCGCGCACTCGTCGGCACACTCCGTGCAGACGGCGATGCAGGCCTCGACGATCGCCCGCCAGCTGTCGCCGTTGGGTCCGGGACGGGACAGGATGTCCGCGGTCGTGCGGCAGATCGCGGCGCACTGGTTGTCGAGGTCGATGCAGCGCGTCATGGAGCCGGCGTCCTCGCCGTGGAGGCAGGCGTCCGAGCAGGTGGCGCACGTGCTGGCGCAGCGGTTGGCCGCGTCGATGGCCGCGCGGAGCAGCTCGAGGCCGAACGTGTCCTTCTTCGGGTGGGTGCTGAGGATCTCGTCCATCACTCGACCATAGGACCCAAGGAAGCACGTCGCGCGGCTTGCCGCCGAGCCACATCTGGGCCACACGCTCCTCACGGGCTCCAGTTGGGCGGTTGTCGGGGAGTCACTACGGGTGGTGCCGCCGGTCGACGAGCAGCGAGAACATGTCGACAGCCCTGGTGAGGGCTGGGGTCTGCACTCGACGTGGCGAGGGGGACGACATGCGTTCAGGGCGCGCCTGCGGCATTTCGCTCGTGACTGCTTTGGTGCTGGCCGGCTGTGGTTCGGCGCCAGGGGACGCGGCTGACGACGATGGGCAGACATTCGAGCCTCTCCCCACGCCGACGTCAGTCACACGCACGCCCACGGCGACTCCCATGCCCGTGGGCAGCTACAGGACGCCGGACGACAAGTGCCCGCAGGAGTGGACAGGGCTGACCGTCGTCACGCATCTCGACGAAGAGGTGGAGTACCTCCAGAGCATCCAGGCGTGCACGACCGACGGCACCAAGCTCTGGCTGCGCAACGACTCCGAGGCGGTCTGGGTCATCACGTCGCCGATGATCACCAAGACACCCGAACGCACCCATGGCTCGCTACGCGGGACCTCCTACCGCGGTGCGCTCGCTCAAAGCCCGTTGTCGCGGGACCTGCCAGGTCGCACCGTGTTTGCACCTGACGATCAGGTAGTCATCTTTGCCAGACCAACGAGCGTCTCCTGGAAGTTGGACTCCGAAGTCAACATCGCCTGGCTGACCCATGACATCGGAGCCGATGAGCTCGAGTCCTGGGGCGAGGGGATCGCCGATGGCGCCTTGCGGCGGAGAAACACTGCGGGTTCCGCGCTCGCGACGTGCACGCTGTCGGGTTTCCAGATGGGGAGGACGGCGGCGGAGATGAAGATGCCGACGGATCCGGTCGACACACAGACGTTGATGACCCAGGCCTTGGGCATCGGTGTCGATTCGAGTCAGTGCTGGAGTGCCACTCGATCCGTATCGACTCCTGGCTCGACGAAGACCATGGAAGCGGGGCTCAAGGCGCGGCTCGTGAACCCCACCGCGCTGGGCAAGGCCCACACGGCCATGACGTGGTGGCAGCGAGGTGTGCGCTTTGCGCTCATCGTGAACCCCAAGGGGTGAGCCCAGCGGGCAGTCAGGGACGAACCCGGTCACCACCGTCGCGATGAGCGAGAAGCGGAGAGTGCCTGTGGACCCGACTCGGTGAGGAGTGGAGGTGCCGGTCGGCGGCGAGCAGCTGCCACGATAGGTAGCTGCCGATGAGGGCGATGTCGTGCCAGGGGTCGGTGCCCACAACCACTGCGGCGAGCCCGAGTCCACCGACGAGGGCCGCACCCCGGGTCGCGAGGCGGGCCTCACGGACACGACGGGACGAGCGCACGGTGACACCGGACCCGACGGCGAGGCAGACGAACCCGAGCAGAAACGGCAGGAACGCCCAGTCTGCGACCTCTCCCTCGGACAGCAGGCTGACGACATACGCGAGTGAGAAGACGAGCTGGAACGCGCAGCCGGCGACGAGGAGTCGCGCGCCCCACGTCGACAGCCGGCGGACCCGTCGAGCCACGGTGAGCAGGAGGGCCCAGCCGAGCAGCTGGGTGATGACGAACAGGACGTCGCCGGCCAGGTTGTCGAACGGCTCGTCGAGCACCGCTTCGGCACCGACGGGCACCGCGAGCAGGAGCGATCCGATGACGGCTCGGGGGAACGGGTTCATGACTGACTCCTCGGGTCGGGATTGCTGTCCTTCGACGCTAGGAGCGGCCCGTATGCCGGGTCGTCACCCTCATGACGGAGCGGCCGGGTCTGCCTCAAGGCAGACGTGGGGAGGTGCGCGCGGTCGTACTCTCGGTGGCATGAGCGGCGGCGCCATGGCGGGCGCGTCCGCGGCGCCCCGGTGGGTAGCGCGGCGGCGGGGGTTCCGCGGCGTGCTGCCCCTGCTGTCCCTCGGGCTGTTCGCCTGGTGCGCAGCGGAGGTCTGGACGTCGGATCCGGAGCTCGCCGGTGGGCGGGTGGCCGAGACCGCGATCGCCGCGCTCCTCACCCTGCCGCTGGCCGTGGCCGACCGGTGGCCGCTGCCGGCGGGGCTGCTCGTCTTCGCGGGCGCGGGTCTCGACTACTGGCTGGGAGGGTCGTTGGGGCAGGCGTGGTTCGCGACGCTCGTGGCGGTGTACGTCCTGGCGGACCGCGCCGGTGCGGCTGCTCGCGCGGTGGGAATGGCGGCGGTTGCTGCACTCACGCTGGCCGTGGACCTGCCGCGACTGCGGGACGACGCGCCCCTCGACGAGGTGCTGCCGGGGTGGCTCATCGTCGGCGCGGTGTACGGGTTGGGGCGGTGGGTGTCGACGCGTCGCGCGGACCAGGCTCGGCTGCACGAGCGGGCCTTGGCCGCCGAGGCGGACCGTGAGGAGGCGACCCGTGCAGCCGTCGCCCACGAGCGGGCGCTCATCGCGCGGGAGCTGCACGACCTCGTCGGGCACAGCCTGTCCGTCATCGTGCTCCAGGCGCAGGCCGGGCAGCGGGTGCTCGACTCCGAACCGGTCGCGGCTCGGTCGTCGCTCGGCGCGATCGAGGGCCTGGGGCGTGACGGGATGGCTGAGCTGCGCCGGCTGCTCGGCATCATGGGCGAGGCACCTGACGACGCCGGGGGTTCGGCAGGGCTCGAGAACCTCGAGGCGTTGGTGGCTCGGGTGCGTGCCGCGGGGTTGCCGGTCGACCTGTCGGTGGAGCTGGCGGCGGACGCGCGGGGCGCATACCTGCGTGGCCCAGACGGGCAAGGCGCGGACGGGCGGGGCGCGGACCGGGCGCTGCCTGCGGGACTGGACCTCACGGCATACCGGATCGTCCAGGAGGCACTGACGAACTCGCTGCGGCACGCGGGGCCGGCGACCGCCCGGGTCGCGGTGTCGCGTCGGGGGGAGACGCTGACGGTGTCGGTGGTCGACACGGGGCGAGGGATGCCGGACGCGGGGGACGGGGTTGAGCGTGCAGGGACCGAGGCGGGGCGGGGGCTCATCGGGATGCGCGAGAGGACGGCGCTCTACGGCGGCACGCTCGTCGCGGGGCCGCGGGACGGGGGCGGCTTCGAGGTGACGGCGCGGTTCCCGGTGGACGGCGTGGACGGCGCGGGTGGGGCGGCGAGGGTGGCGGGCCCGTGAGCGTCCGCGTGGTGCTCGTCGACGACGAGGCGCTGGCGCGCGGCGGCCTGCGGCTCATCCTGGGGTCCGAGGACGGGATCGAGGTCGTCGGGGAGGCCGCGGACGGGGCGGAGGCGCTCGAGGTCGTCGCGGCGACCGAGCCCGACGTCGTCCTGCTCGACCTGCGAATGCCGGTGCTCGACGGGCTCGGGACGCTCCGGGCGCTCACGGCTGCGGGCGATGCGGCCCGGGTCGTCGTGCTCACGACGTTCGACACCGACGAGAACGTCCGGACCGCGCTGGCCGAGGGGGCGAGCGGGTTCCTCCTCAAGGACGCGCCGGCCGACCAGCTCGTCGCGGCGATCCGCGCGGCGGCGGCGGGTGACGCCGTCCTGTCGCCGGTGGTCGCCCGGCGGATCGCCCACGAGCTGGCCTCGGTGCGCCGGCCCGCCGTGCCCGAGACGATCGACGCTCTCACGCCGCGTGAGCGGGAGGTGCTGCTGCTCCTCGCCGAGGGTGCGTCGAACGCCGAGATCGCCGCGGCCCTCTACATCGGTGAGGGGACGGTGAAGACGCACGTCGCCCGGGTGCTCGACAAGATTGGTGTCCGCGACCGGCTCCAGGCCGTCGTCGTCGCCTACCGCGCCGGACTCGCTCGCTAGTCTCGATCGCATGACGGACACGGCTCTGGAGCTGGGACTCGACACCTTCGGTGACATCGCGCTCGGGCCGGACGGCGAGCCGCTGCCGGCCGCCGTCGTCATCCGCGAGGTGCTCGCCGAGGGGCAGCTCGCCGACTCGCTGGGCCTGGACTTCTTCGGGGTGGGCGAGCACCACCGGCCGGACTACGCGATCTCGGCGCCGGACACGCTCCTGGCCGGCCTCGCGACGACGACCTCGCGGATCCGGCTCGGCACGTCGGTGACGGTGCTGTCGTCGGACGACCCGATCCGGGTGTTCCAGCGCTTCTCGACCGTGGACGCACTGTCGGGCGGGCGTGCCGAGATCTGCGTCGGACGCGGGTCGTTCATCGAGTCGTTCCCGCTGTTCGGGTTGTCGCTCGACGACTACGAGGTGCTGTTCAGCGAGAAGCTCGACCTGCTCGCAAAGGTGTTGCAGGAGAGGGCTTTCGAGTGGTCGGGGACCGTGCGGCCGCCTGTCCGGACGGGTCCGGTGATGCCGCCGACCGAGTCGGGTGCGCTGCGCACGTGGGTCGGCGTGGGCGGGACGCCGGCGTCGGTGGTGCGGGCCGCGCAGTACGGCTTCCCCGTCGTCATCGCGATCATCGGTGGGTCGGCTGCGCAGTTCGCACCCCTCGCGGACCAATATCGGCGGGCGTGTGCCGAATACGGGTATGCCGGCCTGCCGGTCGGTGTGCACTCGCCGGGACATGTTGCGCCAACCGACGAGCAGGCGGTCGAGGAGTACCTGCCGCACTTCATCGAGCAGATGCGCAAGCTCGGGCGCGAGCGCGGGTGGGCGCCGATGACCGAGGAGGCGGCGCGGGCCCAGGTCGGCCCGGAGGGTGCGGCGTACTGCGGCTCGCCGGACACGGTGGCGCGCAAGATCGTGGCGACGTGTCGCACGCTCGGGGCGACGAGGTTCCAGTTCAAGTACTCCAACGGGCGGCTGCCGCACGAGCTGCGGATGTCGTCGATCCGGCTGTTCGGGGAGGAGGTCGCACCGCGGGTGCGCGAGCTGTTGGCTGCCGAGTCCGGGGACTGAGCCACCGCGTCAGTCGAGCTCGGCGAGGAACGGAGCGACCACCTCAGCGACCAACGGACCATGAGTCAGCGGGACCATGTGCGCACCCTTGGACAACGTGACGTGTCGGCTGCCCGCACCGCCACGCCGAGAGACCTCCGCCACCCAGTCGGCCGGTGCGATGTGGTCGTGCGCCCCGCGGACGACGAGGACCGGCACGTGGACGTCGCCCAAGGTCGTGAGGATCGCGTCGCGCCGAACCACGTCCATGCCGTGGAGCATCGTCCGGAACGTCGTACGGAGGTACTGCCGCGCGAGCACCGGGAACTGCCGCGGCGGCTCGTGCACGGCGGTCGCCACCCACCTTCTGACCAGACGGGGCCAGGTCGCGGCCCGGGGGTCGGTGGACGGGCCGATGAGCACCAGCGCGCGGACCCGGTCCGGGGCGAGCGTGGTCAGGTGTGCGGCGATCTGGCAGCCGGCGGAGTGACCCAGGACCACGACGTCGCCGGCGCCGGGTGGGAGCGCAGCGAGGGCGCCCTCGGCCAAGCGCCTCGGATCGAGCTCCTCCCGCCCACTGGCCGGCCGTCCGTACCCCGGACTCAGGTGCACGTATGCCGGCCGGTCACCGAGGTGCTCCAGCGTCGGCTGCCACGCCTCCGCACCGAGACCTAGCCCGGGAAGGGCGAACAGTGCGGTCGGCTCGGGCATCCGTCCACGCTAGTTCGGGGGCGGGGGTGTCGAAGTCGTGGGTGTCGTCGATCTGGCGCGGTTGCGCATTCCCGCTGCGCGGGGCCCGGGCCGACCGTAGGCTGTGCGCCGGATCGGGGGCATCGTGCACCCAGGCATGACAGCAGGGGTGGATGGTGCGAGGCGTGCGCGCAGTCTCATGGGTGGTCGTCGCGGCACTGGCGTGGATGGGTGGCGCAGGCACTGCAGCACCTTCGGCCGTGGCTGCCGGGGCGGGCGGGGCAGGCGCGTCGGGCGCGGCGGCCACCGTGGACGCCGCTGCCGAGACGGACTACGCCGTCATCGGTGACCGGGTGGCGCCGAGCGCCCAGGCCGGTGGCTACAAGCGGTTCACGGCAGGTCCGGTCGCCGGGAGCCCGACGACCCTCGTGGACTCGGCCGCCCGTACGGTCACCGTGACGGTCGCCGACCAGACCCTGGACTCCACCGGCACGATGACGATGGCCTGGCCAGCGCGCATCGGCTCGTGGTCGCTCGGCATCTCCCAGACCGAACCCGAGCAGCTCGTGAAGCTGACCCGCGACGGCAAGGAGTGCACGTTCACCGCCGGGACGCTGACGGTCCACCGCGCCGAGGCGACGTCCACCGGGCAGGTGGCTGCGCTCACCGCCGACGTGACCGGATCGTGCCAGGTGTACGGCGGCGGCTACTACGCCAGCGCCCAGGTCCGCATCGGCGACCCCGACCCGAATCGGGTCCTCGCGACCCCGCGTGCCGAGCCCGCGCGCTTCTCCAGCGGCGCCCTCGCCGGCACGGTGGTCACCCACGAGATCACCCTGTCCAACTCGGGCACCAAGCCCTGGACCGTCGGTGCCGCCGGGACGGCGTCGACCAACAGCTGGTCCCCACGGTTCACCGTCGTCCCGGAGGCCAACGCCTGCACCGGGCGCACGCTCCGGACGGGCGAGACGTGCACTCTCGCCGTCTCCGCCACGGCCCCGACGTGGTGGGTCAACGAGCACCTGCTCGTCGGGGGCGACGCCGAGCAGACCTTGGTCGTGCCGATCTCGCTCGAGGGCTATGCCCCCGTGCTGCCGCCCACGGCCGTGACCGCCGCACCGGGCCGGCTCTCGGCCACCGTCTCGTGGCAGCCCTCGGGCACGTCGACCGTCACCGGCTACCGGGTCTACGACGTCACCGGCGGGGGACGCACCCTCCTGACCACGACGGCTCCGTCGGTGACGTCGGTCCTGGTCCCCGGCACTGGCCCGCGGACCCTTGCCGTCGTGGCGATCAACGGTCGCTACGCGGAGTCCCCGGATGTCACGGTGGACGTCCCCTCCGTCGCGAGCGAGGTGGTCGGCAACGACTGGTACGGCGACGCCGTCGCCGTCCAGACCACCGATGCGGGAACGTCACCGGCATCACCCTTGCCGCCGCGCAAGCTCGGTCTCGAGCGCGTCGACCTCGACCCATCCCGCACGCGGTGGGTGACCGCTGCCCGCGGCGACGTGAGCGTCTGTCCCGTGGCGACGGAGCAGTGCGTCACTGTGCCGGGGATCGCGGGCACCGGCGACGCCGACACGACTCGTGAGGCGGTGTGGCTCCCCGACGGCCGGATCGCCTTCCTGCGTGGATGGTCCGAGGAGCTGCGCAGCCTGTGGGTCGTCGACGTCGACGGCTCCGGTCTCCGCAAGGTCGCCAACCTGCCGCGGCGCGCGCAGCTCGCCGCGACTGCTGGCAACGGTGAGGTTGTCGTCCACAGCATGGAGGGCTTCGGCCGGCTCGAGCGGGTGGCCCTCGCCGACGGCCGGATCACGCCGGTGCCCGGCACCGAGTGGATCGACGACTTCACCGTCACGACCCAGGGACTGCTTGTCGTCGAGAGCCGTGACGACAAGTCGGTGACGCACGGGCCGCGCACCACGACGCTGATGAACCTCGACGGCTCGGGGGCGCGCCGCCTCGCACTCCCCGTCGGCGACAACCGGCAGGCCACGTTCAACCACACCGGCACCCGCGTGGCGTTCGCGCGCTACACCAGTGACTGGGAGGCGACGCTCTGGACCGCGGCCGCCGACGGATCGGGCGCCGAGCAGCTCTCCTCGAGCACTCTCGGGTGGATCGACCTCAAGTGGTCGGTGGGTGACCGCCTGGCCCCGACCACGAGCGTCACCGTGGGCAGCCACACCAGCCGCAACGCCACGCTGGCCATCGGGGCAGCGGACGGTGACGACTTCGTGGGGTCGCTGCGCCGACAGTGCCGTGTCGACGCGGGGGCATGGACCGCCTGCGGCCCGACAGTGGCGCTCACCGGACTTGCCGCCGGCACGCACACGGTGAGTGCCCAGGTGACCGATGCCAGCGGCAAGCAGTCTGCGGTGGTCACGAAGAGCTGGGTCGTCGACGCCGCAGCACCCACCGCCACGCTCAATGCTCCTGCGCTCGTCCAGACGGCCACGCCGATGACGCTCTCGTGGGTCGCAGCCGACAGCGGGGGTTCCGGCCTCGCGAACTATGACGTCCGCACCCGGACTGCTGCGCCGTCCTCCGGCTTCGGCGCCTACCAGTACCCCACCTCCTGGCAGAAGCTCACCGTCCGGACGTTGCCGCTCACGCTGAGCAAGGGCTACCAGTACTGCTTCTCGGTGCGTGCCCGGGACCGCGCCGGCAACCTCGGCGGCTGGAGCGCGGAGCGGTGCACCTCGATGCCCCTGGACGACGGGAACCTCAGCGCCTCGACGGGGTGGACCCGCGGGAAGCACACGAACTACCTGTTCTCGACCTACAGCACCACGGTGAGGAGCGGAGCGCAGCTGACCCGGACCGGTGTCAGCGCCCGACGCCTCGCCCTCGTCGCCACGACCTGCCCCACCTGCGGCACCGTCGACGTCTACCACGCGGGGGTGAAGGTCGGCCGGGTGAGCCTGTACTCGTCGACCACGAAGGTCCGCCAGGTGATCTGGCTGCCCCTGCAGACGAGGACCCGCTACGGGACCGTCGCCGTTCGCAGCGTCAGCACCAAGCGGATCTACGTCGACGGGCTGGGCATCGTCCACTGAGCGTGCCGGCCAACGTCGGACTCGTGGTGCTCAGGCACGGTCATCCCGATGCGACCGCGAGGGCCGCCCTCCTGGGCCATGTCCGCCGGTCGTGAGCGAGCGGAGCCTTGAAGGTGAACCGCGCGTTCGAGGGAGGCTTCCATGCCATCTCACCTGACAGCCCAGGCGATCAGCCTGCGCCACCGAGCGCGTTCGGGCCATCGGAGCCTCGTGTCGGGCGCTGTCGCAGCACTCACCCTCCTGTGCGGCACGGCGTGTGTGTCACCGAACCTGGGTGCCGCGTCACTCACGGCCCCGAAGCCCTCACCCGCGCCGGCCCCCGCAGGGCCCATACGCGGGTCCCCGGATGGTCCCGGCGCCAAGCCGCCGTGGCTCATGCCCTGGGCGCACCACACCACGCCGACCTGGTTGTGTCCCGATGCCCAGTGGAGTGGCCTCACGGTGCAGGCCGGGGCCCCCGCCGAGATCGGCTACCTGCAGAAGGTGCCAGCGTGCGCGCAAGGTCACACCCGGACATGGCTGAAGAACAACTCCACGGTCGTCTGGGTCGTCCACAGCAGTGCTCCCGTCGCGGATCCCGCATCCCTCATGCATCGGGTCGAGACTCTCAAGGGGATCTCCTTCCGCGCGATCATGGCGAGCAATCCCTCTCAGCTGCAGCTCCTCGCTCCCGGCGAGGAGGTCTTCATCGACAGCGGGCCCAGGTTCGTGCGCTGGACCATCGACCTGCCGACGAACCTGGCGTGGGAGGCGCACGACGTCACGCTGGACCAGATCACGTCCTTCGGGGTGGGCCGGATCGAGGCCGCGCTGCACAGGCGCGGCGCGGAGCGAGCCGCGCTGACCCAGTGCACCCTCTCGGGCTTCCAGGTCGGGCTCTCGGCGCCCAAGCTCATCGCGCCGGACTCGCGCGATCTCACTGACGCAGACACCCAGAGCTTCCTCCTGGACGTGGTCGGTGCGAGTGTCCAGGCGCAGAAGTGCGTCGCCGCCGCAAAGTGGGTGCACATGCCGACCCGCGTGCTGACGCCGACCCCGAACCTGAGCCAGAAGCTTGCCCTGAACCTCGGGGACTCCTCGACGTTGTCGAGGGTTCACACGAACCTCAGCTGGGCCGCGCGGGCCGCGCGGGTGGCGGGCCATCTGTGACGAAACGAGTCACGCAGCGGGGGTGGCGCGCGGGGTGCGTGACGGCATACGAAAGCGTCTGTCGGACAACAGGACTCGCGCGCGCCGGGACAGCTACGCGAGCAGCTCGAGGACGACCTCGCCGTCCTCGTCGACCTCACCCGTCGGTGTGAAGCCGAGGTCGGCGTAGAGCCGAGCCGCTGCCGTGTTGGCGGGGTGATGGGTGAGCCGCGTCGTCCAGTGGCCCGGCAGCTGCTCGAACCACGCCATGAGGGTGCGCGTCGTCGCTCGCCCGAGGCCACGCCCCTGCTCCGCCTGGTCGACGACGAGGCCGCCGATCCAGTGCGAGCCGTCGTCGTCGAGGCCCCACATGACGTGCCCGACGACCTGCTCGCCCGCGTAGATGCCGAGCGAGGTCCACGGGCCGCCCTTCTCGGTCATGAGCAGGTAGCGCGCGGCCATCGGGAAGACGAACTCCCGCTGGGCGTCGGTCGGGCGCACGTCGGCGACGGCCCGCCAGTCATCGCCGACCAGGCGCAGGGTCACGGGTCGGCCGGAGGCGTCCTCGAGACCAGAGGTGATGGGCCCCGGGGTGACGTCGATGGCCTCCACGCCATCGTGCTCGAGCCGTAGGTGCTCGATCCTCACCGCGTGGGCATCCGCGTCGAGGTCGGGCAGGGCCTCGAACTCCGACACCCAGCAACCGGACAGCCGGTATGCCGTCGCCACCTCGCCGGCCGCGTCGTGGACCTCGATGGTGAGCTCCCGCCGACCTCCTTCGGAGCCGCGGCCGGCCCACGCCACGAAGTCGGCGTCGTGGCTCACTCCGCGCTCCATGGTCACGGCTCCGGGTTCGGGCTCACGACCTGAAAGATGCTGTCGCACAGGCTTACTCGCTCGCTTGAGCCCGCTGGCGGTGGAGGCCCCGGCGACCGGTCTACCCTCGAAACTCACCCTGAAGTTGAAGTTCCTGTAGGGGTCCGAGCGACGCGACCCGGCTGACGTCCGTGTCATGACCCGAGACGCTACTCGGGAGCGAAACGCACCGTGGGCAGACGTCGACAACCGTGACCCGAAGCCCCTCGATGCATCGACAGATGGTCACGACCGGCTCTTGTGGAGGCGGTCCACCGGCGGGACCATCAGCCCAGTCGGTTCCCCCTCCGTCGTCGGCTCACCGTCCTCGTGAGCGAGTTCCCTGCCATCACCGACGACTGAGATCGGGGGCGCTGCGGGGCGCCCGGGCAGGGAAGGGCACCGGACGCAGAACGTCAGCGGGACGCCGATGGGGCTCAGGCGGGCTATGTCGCCGGGCCCGGCATCGGCGCTACGTTCAGGGTGAGTCCACGAGGCGCGCCTGAGAACGCAGGGGGCCGCGCAACACCGGGGAGAGCGGGCCCGGGGCAGGTGCACGAGACGTGGGATGGCCGCGCGCACGCACGGCGCCAGCATCACCCACATCGCCGGAATCGGGGCGAGGCGAATGCCGCAGGACAACGACGCCGACGGCGAGGTTCGACGCGTCGGTCCCGACGAGTGGCGTCGGCCGCCCGGGATCACCGTCAAGAAGCGTGGGATCGACGGTCCCGAGCCCGCTGAGCCGGTGTGGATCGGTCAGCCCCCACGCGAGGTCGACTGGGCCCGGCTCGACCCGGACGAGCTCGCCGAGTTCCTCCGCAGGATGACCCCCGTCACCGCGCTGCGCACCACCGACATGCTGCTCGTGCGCTTCAGCTTCGAGAACCTCCAGTGGGTCCGGTCGGACGCCGGCCGGGGAGCCCTGCAGCGACGGAAGGCGACGAGCCCGGCATACCTCATCGCCGACTTCCCACCCCAGCACCTCGTCGAGCAGGCGTTCCCCAAGAGTGGACCTCCAGAGCTGGCGCGCAAGAGGGAACTCCCCGGCGGCACGGTCGTACAGCCCGAGACGCCGGAGAACCCCGACTCCACAACGACCGCTCCGCCCGTGTCCGCCATCCTCAGCCAGCACTCGCGCCTGTCGTTCGTGGTCACGGACGAGACGATCCCGTGGTCGCTCGACGGGCTGCTCACCGCCATGAGCACTCTCCCGCTGAGCGTCGCGCCCCACGCCACTGGCCGGCCGCTCATCCTCATCGAGCTCCCCTTCGAGCTCGTGAAGAAGAGCCAGACGATCAAGGTCCAGCGGCGGCTCGCGGCCCGCGGCGGCCTCGCGGTCCCAGGCACCGTCCGGGCGGTCGCACGCAGTGCCGCCCTCTCGCGGGTCCTCGACGAGCGCCTCGGTCGGGGAGCCAGCCTGGCCATCGGCTCGGCGTCCAACATCGCCAAGGAGTTCGGGGTCACCCCGAGGCTGCCGATCGAGATCGAGAGCCCCTTCCCGATCAGACCGCCGAGGGGCGCTGAGTTCCCGCTCCCCTCTCCACGCGCACCCGAGCCGACCGAGACCGCGATCGAGCTGCCCTGGCGCCTCCAGCTGTCCCCCCACGACGAGGGTGCGTTCACCCACGCCCACCAGCCGGTGGAGCACGACGGCCGCGTCGAGCTGTGGCACTCCCGTCTCGGTCAGCGGGCCACCGACGACGCAGGTACGCCGACGGTCGACGAGAAGGACTCCAGCGCGCGCACCGTCCGGGCCATCTGGACCCGCGACATGACGGCCGGCCCGCTCGCCCCGGCTGCGCCCGACGCCACGGGCACGACCGACGTACCGAGCTGGACGAAGTCGCTCACCACCCACGACCGGCGGATGCTCGTCGACGAGACGTCCAACTGGCGGCTGCGCCGGGGCCGGGCGCGCTGGCAGCCCCAGCCGGTCAAGGTCGACCGCCTCATGCTCACCGCCCTCGGCGGCTGGCTCAGCTCCGACCTCGACGTCCCGGACCTGCCGAACGGCGACTACTCGATCACCGAGTGGAAGCACCGCGCCACGATGGGCCGCGACCACGAGGTCAAGGTGGTCTACGCCGGCTTCCTCTTCCCGTTCGGGCACCGCGCCTCGCTCGTCAAGCTCACCGAGCGCCAGTTCGAGGACGCCCCTGCCGGGTCGGGGATGACCGGCCGCATCGCCTACCTGCGCCAGCGGTTCTTCATCGTCGTCCGCGACCGGACCCTCACCTTCCCCCTGTCGGGCGCGACATGGCAGGACCCGCGCAGCCCAGCCGGCTCCGGCCCCAAGCAGCTCGACCTGGCGATGCCCCTGTCGTCCCTGACGATCCTGACCCGGGTCACACCCGACCTCAACGCACCCACGCAACCGACCACGCCGCCGGGGATCACGGGATTCTGCTTCGTCCCGCACGTCGACGGGGTCCCCTACGCGTTCCACGTCCTCGCCACCGACCGAGAGGACAACCTCGTCGAGTATGCCGGCCCGCTGATGTTCGTCGAACGTGGACTCAACGCGTCGAAGGCTTCCCTCGATCTCATCGAACAGGCCTACTGGGAGCTTCCGGTGCACCAGCGACGGCACCCCCTGCGTGGTCAGCGCGTCGCCTTCGCGAGCAGCAAGGCACCCGATGGCTCGATCCTGGACACGACGCTCGCGACCGAGGCCCTCGAGTTCGACGCCGCCGTCATGGTGGCCGGCCGGACGCAGGACGAGCCACGGTTCGTACCGGTGCTGCGCCAGTCGGACGTCGTCGTGCCTGCCATGAACGCGCTCGCCGGCGCCTCGACGCCGACGCCCATGCGGCTGCCGCAGCGCTACCTCGAGCAGGGCTGGACCGGCAACAAGACCCACGTGTTCCTCGAGGTGGCGGGAACGACCGCCGCGCTGAGCTTCAGTGGCCGCGGCGACCGCTCGGGCGGTTTCGTCACGCCGAACCTCGCGGTGACGGGGCTCTCCGGCAGCAAGGGCCCGGTGGGCGGGCCCGTCGCCAGCGCGATGGACGGGGTCATGGACCCGACCGCCTTCTTCGGCGGGCTCGACGCCGCCAAGCTCTTCGGCGCGGTGAAGATCTCGGACCTGCTCAAGGACGTCGGGCTCACCCCCGCCAACATGCCGACCTTCGTCGCCGACTCGATCAACGAGGTCAGCGCCTTCCTCACCGACGTGCAGCGCATCATCGACCTCGCCGGTGCGCTCGGGAGCAGGCTGGCCGGTGGCGCCGGCGTGCCGGTCGGGCCGACCGTCGATGCCGCCGTCGCCACGGCCGTCGCCGCAGCCAAGGCCGCCGTGGCCGACCTCGCCGCGCGGCTCGCGGTGGTGCAGACCCGCGCCACCGCGGCGCTGCAGTCCCTCGCCACGATCAGCTCGGTCGCCACGGCAGAGCCCGCGCTCGACGCCTTGGCTGCCGAGCTCGTGCAGCTCGCGACGGCCATCGACGCCGCGGTGGCCAGGGCGGCCGACGCCGTGAGCGCTGCGGCCCAGGCCACGGCGGGAGTCGCGCCCGACGCCCTGCCCGCAGTCAAGGAGGCCGCGTCGGCCACGGTGGCCGCGGCGAACGGCGTGGCCGCAGCCGTGCCGACCGCACTCCTCACCGATGCTGCGGAGGTCGTGCGGCGGTTGGCCCAGGCGCTCGAGTCGGCCGACCAGCTGCTGGCGCTCGCGGGGCAGTTCCTCAGCGGTGAGGCGCTGCCGGAGACGGTCAACGCCCGGCTCACCTGGTCGACCGAGCTGGCACCGTGGCCGGCCGGCGCCGCGTTGTTCCAGCCCCGGCCGAAGCCGAGCCAGACGCCAGCGGCAGCCCGGGCAAGGCTCGACCTCGCCGTCGACGTGCGCGCGCCGGTCACGGCCACGGGCGACCCCACCGCGACGATCGTCTGCTCGATCAGCCCCTTCTCACTCAGGCTGCTCGGGGACGACCCCTTCATCCAGCTCGTCGTCGAGACCCTCGAGTTCACGCTGCTGCCGGGCCGGAAGCCGGACGTCAACATCGTCCTCGCCGACCCCGGCATGGTGTTTGGCGGGCCGCTGAGCTTCGTCAACACCCTCCAGGAGCTCATCCCGTTCGACGGGTTCTCCGACCCGCCCTACCTCGACGTCGACAGCAAGGGCCTTCGGGCCGGCTTCGACCTGGCCCTGCCGGACATCTCCATCGGCGTCTTCACGCTGGCGAACATCTCGCTCGGCGCCGAGGCCCGCGTTCCCTTCATCGGCGACTCGCTCGACTTCACGTTCAGCTTCTGCACCCGGGAGAACCCGTTCCGCCTCACCGTGTGGTGCTTCGGGGGTGGCGGCTTCTTCGCCATCTCGGTCACCCCCGACCGGTGCCGCATGCTCGAGGCCGCGTTCGAGTTCGGCGCCGCGGTGGCCCTCGACTTCGGGGTGGCGAGCGGCAGCATCGAGTGCATGGCCGGGGTGTACTTCCGCCTCGAGAGCAACCCGGACGGCACCGACGACGGCGAGCTCACCGGCTACTTCCGGATCCGCGGCGAGGTCGACGTCCTCGGCCTCATCTCGGCCTCGATCGAGCTCTACCTCGAGCTGGCCTACGAGCCACCCTCGGGCAAGGCGACCGGGCGCGCCACGCTGACGATCGAGGTCGAGGTGCTCTTCCTCTCCACGTCGGTGGAGATCTCGTGCGAGAAGAAGTTCACCGGGTCCAACGCCGACCCGACCTTCGCGGAGGTCATGGGCAACCCGGGGCTGGCCGTCCGGCCCTGGGACGAGTACTGCGACGCGTTCGCCCCGGTCTGAGAGGACTCGCGATGACCACCGAATCCCTGATCTGGACCCTCCTTCCCGACGGCTTCGACCTCGAGACCGGAGAGCTCCGCTCGACGATCTTCGTCAGCCCCCGGCTGCGGACCGGCGGGACGCGTGAGCCGCTCAAGGCCTTCCCGACCTTCCACCACTGGCCGGCGGCCCTCGACCGGCTGAAGTTCCTCGCCGAGGTCGACGGCATCGGCACCGTGGACCTCGAGCGGGACGACCGCAACGGCACTCCCGACCTCGCCACGTGGGACCTGCTGTTCGGCGGCGACGTGTTCGTCGACGAGACCGAGGTCCGCGACCTCGGCACCCGCCGCGTCCACTCGTTCCCGGCGGCGATGGTCGCCGACGAGCTGCTCGGCCTCTACGGACGGGTCGCCGCCCAGCACGCCACCGAGCACCCGTCGATCCACGACCCCCTCATCGCCGACCTCGCCGCCGACCTCGGTCGGATCGGGGACCACCCTGAGGAGGAGGAGGACCGCCTGCGCGGGTGGTTCGCCGCGGACGACCGCGGGCAGAAGGGTCGCCGTGGGCGCTTCGTGCCCGCCGGCGTCGCTCGGGCCAGCCGCGAAAACGCCTTCGCCCTCGCGAACCGCTTCTACGACCGGCGCCTGGAGGATGAGCGGCTGCGCGACGCCCGCGGACCGATCAAGCCCGGGGACGTGCCACCCCGCCCCGAGCGCAAGGAGCTCGACTTCCACAACTACGTGGCCGCCTTCGGTGACTACCGCAACCTCCTGCGGATGCTCGGCCTCGCGATCGACGTCCGTATGCCGTCCGACCCGGCCTTCGCCGGGACCCACCGTTACCGCGTAGTCGTCGAGGGTGAGCCCGAGCCGTGGATGAACGACGACACGGCCACGCCGTGGATGAACTACGAGTGGTACGACGACCGCTGGTTCGTCCCGCGCACCCGCGACGACGGGCGGCACGACATCCGCGACGGACAGCTCCTCCTCGAGAGCACCGACTGGTTCCGGGTCCACCAGATCGACATCGACGGGTCGGCCCTCAAGGCGACCAACACCGCCTCGACGGTGAGCCGCCAGCTCCGGATCGCGAAGGCCCAGGCGCAGACCATGGCCTCGACGACGTCGTCGCTCCCGGCACTCCGCGGTGCGGGGCTCACCGTCACGCGCCAGGACACGGCGGAGACGGTCGTCGGCCAGTTCGACCACACCCAGACCCACGCGGAGGGTGAGCTGAACGGCATACGGGCGGATCTGTGGGCTGACGACGTCATCCGCGGCTACCGCTGGGAGGCCGAGAAGGACGGCACCGGCGAGTTCCGGTCGCTCGTGGCCAGGGTCGGGACCTACGCCTACCACCCGAGCGGTGGAGGCGCGGTCGTTCCGGTGGCGGTGCCCGCCGAGGACGAGGGCTTCGTCAAGGGGTCGTCGACCACCTCGGTGCCCGGCGACGAGGACCTCTATCTGCACGAGGCGATCGCGTCGTGGTCCGGCTGGAGCATGGTGACGCCGCGGCCGGGTGGTGGCGTCACGGAGGACGACCAGCTCGACGGCGGCCAGACGCCGCTCGAGCGCGACGCGGACGCGTTGGACTCGGGGCTGCCGCTGGAGACGAGCTTCCGGGCGCGGCCGGGGAGCCTGCCCACGCTCCGGTTCGGCCACGAGTACCGGCTGCGCGCCCGCACGGTCGACCTCGCCGCGAACAGCATCGAGGCCGACCGGCTTGACGACCAGCACGCCAGCGCACCGACCCGGTTCCAGCGGTGGGAGCCCGTGCCCGCTCCCGTGCTCGTCGCACGACGGGCGTTCGGTGAGGGCGAGTCACAGTTGCGCATGGTCATCCGCAGCACAGCGGGTGTGGGGGTCGCCGACTACCTCGCGCTGCCGCGGGTCACGGCGTTGCCGCCCGCGACGGTGACGGGGATCGGCTACCTGGCGTCCGACGAGCGCTGGGTCGTGCCGCCGAAGACCTCCCAGCAGCTGGCCGAGCTGCACGGTGTCTTCGACGACGCGATCGGGAGCGGGGACCCGGCACGGATCCAGGCGGCATACGAGGTGGCGGCACGTGAGGCGGGGCAGCTGCCCGAGCTCGTGCCCGACGCGTCGCTCGTGACGCCGTACCTGCCGGACGTGTTCAGTCGTGGGGTGCGCTTCAACCGGTTCCTCGCCGAGGCCGACTACCGCCGCCAGGACTGGCCGACGACGGGTGGCGGGTGGTGGGACCGACAGCCGTTCCGGGTGGTCCTCGTCGACGGGGCTGGTCCGTCGCCGGTGACCCCGACGGGCGCCTACGCCACTCCGGTGTGGGACGCGGCGCAGGGGACGCTCACCGTGCCCGTCGCGCAGGCCGACATGCGGACCGTGCGGATCAGCTCTGCGGTCGACGAGACCGACCTCGAGCTCATGGGGATGTACGAGCGGCTGCTCTGGGCGACCGACGCCGACGACTGGTGGGCGCGTCGACACGAGGCTCTGGAGAGCCGCAACTGGCTGCTCACACCGTGGGTCGAGCTGACCATCGTGCACGCCGTCGAGAAGCCGCTCGCCGACCCGGTGATCGGGGTGACCGCAGCCGGGATGACCCGCGGGTCCGGGGAGACGTTCTGCGCGCTCGTGGGCAGCATCGCCACGCACGCCAAGAGCACCGGTCGCCTCGACATCGACGCCACCTGGACCGAGCAGGTCGACGACGTCACCAAGGACCGGCCGGTCGACGGGGTCGACGGGCGGGAGCCGCCTCCGGCGGTGCAGGGGCACGTCGGCGACTTCCTGCTCGAGGCGACGGAGGATGCCTGCCTCGTGGGGCGCGACGACGTCAAGGCGGGTGGGGGGACCGGGCCGACGCACCGCCTGCGGCACGAGTTCGGTGACACACGGCACCGCACGGTCACCTACGAGGCCATGGCGACGACACGCTTCCGCGAGTACTTCCCGGCCGCGGTGACCGAGGGTGTCGACGAGACGGGGGCGTCGTTGATCACCCGGACCGGCGGCAAGATCACGCTTCCCGTGCCGAGCTCACGACGGCCGGACCCGCCGGACATCGCCTACGTCATCCCCACGTTCAGGTGGACGACGGAGCTGGTTCGAGGGGGTGGGCGGCCGGCAGCCGGCCTGGCCCGCCGACGGGTGCGGCACTGTGGCCTGCGGGTCTATCTCCGCCGGCCCTGGTACTCCTCGGGTGACGACGAGCGGCTCGGGGTCGTGCTGGAGGACCAGCCGTGGCTGACGTGGCCGATCGACGTGCGGTGGGGCCTGGACGTCGCCGTGTCCGACCGGCTGCGCGCGGACGAGTTCGCGGCGCGCGTGGTGGAGGCAGGAGCGCTCCCCGTGGCGGGGTCCCAGCGGGCGACAGCGCTCGAGCAGGTGCTGCGAGGTGGTGGGCTCACCGCCAAGCAGCTCGCGGAGGACGGGGAGGACGGGGACACCGACGCGCTGCAGCTCGCGTTGAGCGACCTCATGGGCCGCGTCGGCGACGTCCTGATCAACCCGATCTTCATCGGGCCCTTCAAGCTCGGCCTGGACCCGGAGAAGCTCCTGACCCGCGTCGGTGCCGACCCGGTGTTCGCGTCGAAGTCCGCGACGACCGGCCCCTACATCTCGCAGTTCCCGCTCCGGTCGGGGGTGCGTGGCGGCCTGTCGCTCGCGGAGACCTCGAAGGCGACGGTGACCGTCGTCGCGCACACGCCGCGCTTCGACCCGGACCGGAACCTCTGGTACTGCGACATCGAGCTCGACGCCGGCGCCGCCTACCAGCCATTCGTGCGGCTGGCGCTCTGCCGTTACCAGGCCAAATCCATTGACGGACACCACATCTCGAAGGTCGTGCTCGCCGACTTCGCCCAGCTCCTGCCGCGGCGCGTCGCGACGGTGCGACCCCAGGCGCGGGGCATCGCGGTGAGCCTGTCCGGTCCCGTCGGCGTGGGGCAGCTGGGCGGGACCACCGTCACCGTGAGCTCGGTGCGCGCGACGCGCCTCGTCACGGCCACGATCGAGCGGCTGGCCGACGGGGGAGACCCGGACCTCGAGTGGGTGCAGGACGCCGATCCCGTGGAGCTCGCCGTGAGCGTCGGTGAGGCCGGCCTCGGTGACGTCAGCTGGAGCGGTCTGGTCGCCGCCCCCATCGAGCGGCCCGGCTTCTCCCACCGGCTGCTGATCCGGGAGTTCGAGATCCACCCCACCGACGAGGGCGACGAGCTGGACCCCTTCGACAGCGTGCGCGAGGCCGGTTTCCTGTTCTTCCGGAGCACGGTGCGGCAGCGCCTCGTCTACGCCGACAGCTTCGTCGTCTGATCGCTGCGCCTCGGGGCTGCTCGCCCTCTTGAGGATCACCGCTCGGCGGAGGACTCTGAGGTATGGGTGTCGTCGAGTTCGAGATGGAGCGCATCATCCACGCGCCGATCGAGGACGTCTTCGACCGCCTCGCCGACATCGACGGTCACAACGACTGGATGCCCACCAAGGGCACGATCCTCCACCACAGCGAGAAGACGTCGCCGGGCCCCATCGGCGTGGGGACCACCTTCCTCGACCAGACCATCGTGGGGTGGACGCCGGGCGACGTCACGGAGTTCGAACGCCCCACCACGCTCGTCTACCACTGGTGGGACAAGACGAGGCGCGGCAAGGTCACTGCCGAGGGCTGGCCGGGGTACCGGCTCGAGGCCAAGGGGGACCACACGACCCTCGTCCACCACCACGCCAGACTCGAGACGCACGGGCTCTACCGGCTGGCGACCCCGGTACTCCACTGGCTCGCGGTGCGCGAGCGGACCGCCACCATCGACGCCCTCGAGCTGTCCTTCGGACGTCACGAGTACTGACTGGTCCCGCTCAGTGGCGGCCCGAGCATGAGGCGATGCCGAGCCACGTGTGGCGGTTGCCCCACCAGCACCACCCGAGCTTCGGCGCGCCGGCCCGCGCACGGCCGTCGCGGCCGGTGCCGTTGCTGATCCACAAGGCTGGGGTGCGGGCGTCGAACCCGCCCTTGGGCTTGCGCAGCCGCGAGCCGATCGTCATGAAGCAGTGGTTGCGCTCGAGCACGCTCGGATCCTGAATCGCCCAGTGCAGCCTCTCCTCGAGGGTGAGCGGCGAGCGTCCTGCCGCCACGATCTCCGGGAGCGACTCGGCGGGGGTGCGGTTGCGGTAGTCGTCGCCTAGGTCGAGACCGCTGACGACGTAGGTGCCGTCGGGACGGGCCGCCTCCTCGATCGGAGCGAAGTCGTCGACGTCGGTCATGTCCTCGACGACGAAACCCTGTATGCCGTCCAGCCGCAGGAGGGGCGCGAGGGCTGAGGCTTTGGCTGGCGTGACGAGGAGTGCCTCTGCGTCAGGGGTGGTGGCGCGTTCGAGGAGCTCTGACTGGGTGACGCCCGCGAGGTCGTGCACCCCCAGCTCCACGAGTCGACGGGCCTGGTCGGTCAACGAGGGGAGCGGCGCGAGAGGCATGAGGAGTTCAACGGCGTTCGGCGGTGACGGGTTCCCGGCGCGACCTCGCGCCGGGTGAACTGGGGAGCTGGGCGTCGGGCTCCAGGTGGAGCAGCTTCCATCCCACCAAAGCGAACCAGGCCGGAAGGAGCAACCCATAGAGGAGATAGCCCGGGCCGATCATGGGGCGCAACGCCTCGGCGACGATCCCTACAGCCCCGGTGACGATCCCGAGAGGGCCGATCATGGGTCCGAAAGAGGGTTCCCGACGCATGAGGAGCGACAGGAGCAGGATGGCGGCCGCGGTGAGGATCCCGGCCCAGGACACCGCATTCGTGGTGGCGATGAGCGCCTCCGCGGCACTGACCAGTCCAGCTCGCTCGGCGTCGGCTTCAGCATCCTGGTAGGCGGTGGCGAGCACGACGAGCCCGCCGTGCAACGACTGTGGACTGCTGCCGAGGGCCAGCGCGATGACCTCGGAGGTCACTCCGAAGAGCCCACCGATGGCAGCGATGCTCCTGTCCACGCCTTTCAGTGCTGTCGACAGGGCACCGAACACGACCATCGCAGGGACGGCCAGCCCGACGAAGCAGACCAGCTCAGTGAGGTAGACGGCTCGATGGTCCGCGATGTAGTCCAGAAGTGCGGCGCCGCGGGTGGGAGGAAGGGGCGCGACGAAGACGAGCGTGACCGGGACGAGGACGAGCAGGACGTAAACCAGGGCCGCCCAGCCCCCTACGCGGTACAGCCGGCGCCACGTTGGATCCGGGCGCCACAACCGGTCTGAGGACTGGTCCCGCAACTGGTCCGGCGACTGGTCCGGCGACTGCGACGGCGGGTCCGAGCGCGACGCTCGGGAGCGCTCGTTCCCTCGGCTTGTGGTCCGCTCGTTGCGGCTCGACCGCACACCAGGAAGATTCATGACTGCCCACCTCGTCCGTTGCCCCTCCACGCTCACACGCGGATGAAAAGGCCCGGCAGGGGCGAAGGTCCCCCTGGCCCGCGATGCAGGACCACGTCCCGAAGCAGGACGACGACGCAGGGGCCACCCCTGCGTGGTGGCTGAGGCACTTGCCGGCGTCGTCGGAGAGTCGCCAACTGCCGTCGTCGTCGCGTTCGACGCCCTCCCAGCGATGGCTCATCTTCGTATGCCGTGAGCCGCCAGCGGCTGGGACGCCCGCTGGTTCCTCAGAGACGGCGGAGAATCTCAGCCTTCTTTGCAGAGAACTCTTCCTCGGTGAGGATCCCCATGTCACGAAGGGAGCCCAGCTCCTTGAGCTGTGCGATGGGATCCACCACGACACCGTCAAGGATCGGCTCCGCCGGCTCGATCTGGGCGGGCTCTGGCCCCGTCGACAACGCCATCGGCGGCGCCGTAGTCATGCCAGGTTGATGTATGAGCGGAACGCCGCCTTGATACGAAACCTCTTGGCGGGTGGTGTTGGTTGCCTGATGCCTCAGCCCGTCCATCTGGATCGAACGGTGCTCCAGCAGCAGCTTGGCGTCGTAGGAAACCTTGTTCAGGATGCGCTGCGCAGCAGGGCCATCTGGGATGTCATCCATCATGGCGATCTCGCGCATGCCGTTGGCGCGCTGGACGTGCACCACAACCGTGTAGAGATTCCGCGCCTTCTGGGTCATGGTCTGGCGAACGTCCACGTCCACGATGCCCGAGACGGGAATCTGCTGAGCATCGGTCCTCAAGGCACCCTTGGCGAAGTACAGGTAGTGAATATCGAGGCGGTATCTGCCGGTCGTGATACCGCTCACGCCCTTACCGATCGCCGACCAGAGGGTCCCCTCTGGAAGCTCCATCTCGTTCGACGTCAAATTCCGTGCAGCGGCCGAGGCCGCACCTTTCAATCTCCCCGTACCGCCCGCACCGGCACCTGTGCCCTCGGCTGGCACATCCGAGAAGTGCTCCGTCCAAGCCGAGCCATCCCAGTAACGAAGTCGCCCTCCGTCAACCGGGTACCAGCCCGCTGCCGCACTTTCCTCGCTCATGCCCGTGAGTGTAGAACTCTCGACGTGATCGCCACGCTGGTCCAGCGAAGCTCCGTCGTCCAAGTTCGGTGAACGGCCTTGCGGCCTGATCCGGCTTCTTCGGTCGGCACTGCGAGTCAGGCCACTTCTTCGGTAGCCGTGGCATGCGACCGAACCTGGTCGAGGATGAACACCATGCGATCGACGTCCAGTTCAGAGAACAAGAAATCAGGTCCTGTGGGCGCGTGATCGGTGAATGGCGCCTCGTACAAACGACTCGCCTCCATCACGCCATTGGCGGTCAACTGGTCCACGATCAGCTCGACGAAACGGATACGGGTGACGTCGAGCTTGGAGTCAGCCAAGAAATCAGAGAACGCCTCCATGGCGGCTGCCTTGTCGAGTCCCACGAGTCCCCGGATGAAAAGGCCCAGCCCTCGGGACTCCTCCTTGGCCCGCGCAATGTCTTCGGGGGCCCCAGCGCCTGAGGCCATCAGCATCTGCTCCAAAGCCGAGAGATCGGTGTCCGTGAGTTGCATGTTTCGACGCAGCCTCTGCAAGGCGACGTTGTCTTCGTGTTCTTTCAGGTACGCGCGAGCCTTCGCCTTGAACCGCTCCCAGTTCGTCCCCACACTCACCCCAGGTAGCGTGATGATCGACGCGTCCCCGATCTCATCCTCGAAGTTGGTGTAGACGATCGCCTTCTTGGTCTTGTCGATCAGTCGAACCAGACCTCGGATCCGCCGACGCGCCAGTTCAAGCATGGATAGCGTGACGTCCACCCACCACTCGTCTTCTGCGACTTCCGCCAGGAGCCCAGCGTGCTCGGCAATCGCGGGAATCGCAGTCTGCGACAGCAGAGCTGACGCGATCTGCTGCACCTGCCCACGTAGCCGGTCGAGCGTCAACGCGTCCCCGTCCAGCCGCGCCAACTGAGCCTTGAGGATGATCAGGTCGAATCGCTTGGCCTCTTCGTCGTCGTCCCGCACCGACGAGGGCAACCCAGCGAGGTGTTGGGCGATGTCCCCAGCCTCGTGGGGCGACAAGGCAGCCCATGCCTCCCAGCTGGCATAGCGCTGCACCCACTCTCGCTCAGGACGGACGACGAAGTTGTCGAGATTCATCCCAGCGACCACGGAGTGCAGGTGACGGGCAGTGTCCTCGCGCAGCGTGACCACCTCACCCTCCACGTCTTCGGCGTCCAGCGCCGCCGCAAGACCGAGCCTCGCCTCAAACAGACGCTGCCCCAAGGACTTCTGCAAGGAGCCCTCGGAACTGGCACCGGGCTGGCTGAAGTACTCGAGGTTCATGCAGAAGTCGAAGACGTAGAAGTTCTTCTTGTGATCGCCCGGCCCATACAGGTCCTCGCGGAGGCGAGTCCCACGTCCGATCATCTGCCAGAACTTCGACATCGAGCGGACGAGCTTGAAGAAGACGAGGTTGACGACCTCGGGCACGTCGATGCCGGTGTCGAGCATGTCGACACTGATCGCGATGTGCGGTGCCTTCTCCTTGATCGAGAAGTCGTCGATGAGACTCTGCGCGTATTCAGTCTTGTACGTCACCACCCGCGCGAAGTGACCCCCGAACTCTGGGTATGCCGTGTCGAACCGTTCACGGATGAACTCAGCGTGGGCGTTGTTCTTGGCGAAGATGATGGTCTTGCCCAACCGGTCGCCGCCGGCAACCTTGTGCCCATGCTTCATCAGGTGCTTCAGGGCCTTGTCGACGGTGTCGGCGTTGAAGAGCCACTTGTTGAGCTCCTCGGGGTTGACGTCCCTGGGGACGTCATCATCCTCACCCCAGTCGAGCGAGTCCCAGTCATGCTTCTCGGCGTCGGAGAGTTCGTTGTAGTGGATGCCCGTCCGCATGAAGCGCAGTGGCACCGAAACAGGCACGGGGGGCACGAGGTAGCCCTCGGCCACGGCTTCGTCAAGACTGTAGGCGTCGGTCGGGACGCCGTCCTCCAGGTGGAACAGCGAATAGGTGTTGCGGTCGATCTCGTCCTTCGGGGTCGCGGTGAGACCGACGAGCATCGCATCAAACCAGTCGAAGATCGCCTTGTACTTCGCGTACACCGACCGGTGCGCTTCATCGATGACGATGAGATCGAAGTAGCCCGGGCCGAACTGACGCCCACCCCCGCTATCGGTCCCGTTGATGAGACCCATCATCGTGGGGTAAGTCGCGACAAATACCCGCCCGTCGGCGTTCTTCTCGGTGATGAGGTTGACCGTCGTGGCAGACGGGAGGTGGGTCTTGAACGCCCCGACCGCCTGGTTGACGAGGGCGACGCGGTCGGCGAGGAAGAGAACCCGCTTGACCCATCCACGCTTCATGAGTTGGTCGACCAAAGCAATGACGGTGCGGGTCTTGCCCGAGCCGGTCGCCATGACCAGCAGCGCTTCCCGCCGCTGCGACTCGAACGCCTCGCCCACCGATCGGATGGCGCGGGTCTGGTAGTGCCGCTCGACGATGGACTTGTCGATGACAGCGTCCTTGAGTGACAGCCGCGTCTGACGCCGCTGGACCATGAGTTGAAGTTCGCCCTTGGTGAAGAAGCCTGCGACCCGACGTGGTGGATAGCCAGCGGCGTCATCCCACATCCATCGCTCGTGGCCGTTCGTGCAGAAGATGACCGGACGCCGGCCCATCATCTGTTCCAGGCAGTCGGCGTAGAGCTTGGCCTGCTGCTGCCCGACCAAGGCGTCGACCATCGTTTTTTTCGCCTCGACAACGGCCAGAGGCAACCCGTCGTCACCCCAGAGGACGTAGTCCACGAAACCTGCGCCCCGGGCGTTCGGCATTCCCGTGACTGGGTACTCGCGATCCTGCTCCTCCGTGAGCTCCCACCCAGCTTCGAGGAGGTCGGCATCGATGAACTGCCTCCGAGTCTCGGCCTCTTTCACACTGACGGTCAGCGCCTTGGGTGCCTTCGCTGCCTGTGCAGCCGCCACCTCCTGACGCAGCCTCTCCAGCTCGTCCTGAAGGCTGGCATTCGTGGCCTTCTGGTCTGCGAGGGCGGTGTCCTTCTCCTCAAAGGTCGTGAGCAGATGGTTGAGCTCGGCGGGACTCAGCGGCGGCGGGCTCCCGTTTTCGGCCGGAGCGGGGATGAGGGCGGGGTCGTATGCCGTCGCGGTTGGCACCTGCTCCGGTGCCGTCGAATACGTGTATGCCGCCCACTTGAGGAGGTCGTGCAGCTGCCGGAGAACATTCAGGGCGGTTTGGGGCGTGACGTCCCGACTCTCGTGGACCGCCACATTGCCCGTCTTGCGGATGATGTTCGCTTTGGCCGCGACGTCGGGGCCAACGGCCGCGCGAAAACCGCTGTCGCCAATCCGCGCAGCCAGGTCCGACTTGTAGGGCACATCGAGCCGTTCAAGGTCGAAGATCCGCACGACGACCTGTTCAACAACTCGTCGCGCATAGAAGACGCACGACCGCGGATCGCTACGTCCGTACGCCTCGGCACGCAATGCGTCGGCTCGCACGTCCCCCCAAGCGTCCGGCACGAAGTCGAAATTTGTCCCCACCGATCAGTCCTCGTCCTCGTCGATCTTGAAGTACTTGGCCAGACGCTCCAAGGTGAACTCCTGGCGGAGCTTGCAGGCGCTGTTCTGGTTGGCGAACATGCCCTTCTCCCAGTAGGCGTCCTCGGCCGGCACCGATGTGAACCACCGCACCGGCACGACCCATTCAGAGTCCTCATCGGTTTCCATTTCCCCGCCGTGGAGGTACGTCCCGACCAACGACTGACTCGCGAGCGCGACGTCGGCGCCCTCGACAGTCACGTGAGCGGCATCGAATCGCTGCGCCGGACCAGTTGACTCACCGATGGCGACGTAGCCCTGCTGGGGAATGCACACGTTGACCCGAGCCCCAATGGGCACCTCGCGCAGCGTGCGTGAGTACCACGCCCCGCCCCCGGCTGACACGAACCCGTACTTCCGCCCGTCCTCCCATTTGCGGCCGCCGGTGTACGCACCGAATGAGACGAACCAGTCACGCCCGTTCCACTCGGCGCGCTTTCCCTTCTTGGTCTTTGCTGTGCTGGCTGACCCGGCCTCGGACTCGTTATCTCGGGCCAGCCAAGATCGAGCGAGGTAGCGACGATCGCCGTCCTCGAGGTAGGCAAAGAAGACGGCGTTGACCGGGACACCGAAGCTGCGGAGGTAGGTGACGATCCGCTCCGAGCCGGCATCGAGATCAGTGGCGACGATGGTCAGCTGGAGCGCAGCGTTCAGTTCGTCGGGGGCCGACGTGCCGAACACGTCCTCGAAGGCCGACTCGAAAGGCACGTCGAGGTGCTCGTTGGCGAGGTCGATAATCGTGTCGCGGTCGAGGGTGGACACCCAGGACCCGTAGTCCAGAACCTGTGCCACGACATCACGCGGCGTCTTGTCACGCTTGAGTTCGAGGACGTGGATATTGCCCTCGGCATCCATCGCGAGCAGGTCGATGTACTTGCCGTGCGGCGTCCGGACCTGGCGCCCGACAACGAGAAGGCGATCACCCAGCAGAGATGGGTCGTGTTCCAAGTACTCCTCGAGCGTCGACTCCGACGGGAGCGTCGACCCTTCGAGGCGGCGCGGGGTGTCCCCGTCAATCCGCCAGATCCCCATTTCCACTGGCATGGTTCACAGCCTGCCCGAGAACGCGCGTGCCTGCAGTGAATCGAGCTGCTCAACCAAATTGGCGTGGCTCAATTCCATCTGGTCCCGGCGGGCCTCGAGGGCTGCCAACCCTTCGAGTAGCCGATCTTGCTGCTGCAAGCCAACGTTGGGGACGGGAAGGTTTTCCAAGATCTGAGTATTCAGGTTGAGCATTGTCACTCCCCTGGCACGCGCTTCAAGCGACCGAACCGTTGAACTGTGCGAAAGAACTCTTTGCAGGAATACCGCGCGCGCCGAGCTAGTCTTGGGCCTCACAATCAAGGAACCGGTACCGCATAGGAACCCATCCTCCTGCTCGCCCACCACCGCGCATCTTCCCATTTCTCCACGCCGGCCCATCACGACATCGCCTCGTCGCAGCTGATATCGACGAAGCGTGGACATCTTCTCCTGCGAGACCAAATAGTTGTCGTTCGGAACGATGCGACCATCCACGATATGCATCGGATTTACTAGTGGAACACCGTCCGGGACATAGTCGTCGCGATGCAGCAAGGATCCGAATGGTCCAATCCGTATCTCGGCCAACTGGCTTAGTGGGACCTCTCGCGCGGCCGCTTCCGAGGCGAGTAGCCGTCCAATGACGGCATCCCCGACCAACTGCAGCCCTTTCAAGGATTGTCGACGGACCTTGATCAGGCCGGCGGCGCGGTCGAGGATGGCGGCGATGCGCCGCTGCTCCTCGATCGGGGGCAGTGGCACCTCGATCCCTTTGAGCACCCGCGCCGACAGATGCTTCACCGTGGCGAAGGGCGTTGCGTCTTCAACCCGCTTGAGCGCTGACGGCAGGAAATGGAACAGATAGCGTCGATGCACGCGACGCTCGGTCTTTCCAATGCGACACACACGTTGGTTGAGCAGAGCCGTCCCTCCCCGCCAAGAAGCGAGATTGAACTGTCCATCCATCCCGATCAGGAGATCGCCTGTTTCCACGAGGTACCGATCTGCAAACTCGCCCTCGTAGTAGGTGCTGGACCGACCAGGGACAACGTCACGGATGCGCACGAGTGGCAGCCCGCGACCGTCGGAGTTGAACCTCTTCGAGTCGAAGGCGAAGCCATATTCCAAGTTAGCGATGTCGCCGAGCAGAGCCGTGCTCATGACAACATCGACTTGAGATCGGCGAGGCCTCGCTGGATTTCGGTTTCGAGTTTCTCAAGGTCGGCGATGATATCGCGCGGGTGGCGGTGATCGACCTCCTCGTGAACGATCTCCTTATACCGGTTGAGTGACAAGTCGTACCCGGTCGCAACGATGTCAGCCTTGGACACCATGAACGACTGTTCGGTCCGGGCCCGGTCTCGCTCCTCATCGGATTCCTGAGTCCCCCAACGATTAAGGACATCGGGCAAGTTGTTCCTGAGGTGAACGCCATCGGAGAGGGGAGCGGACGGCATACAACCGAGTTGTTCTTCGGGAAGCAAAGGTGCTCGCTTGTCGTCAAGGCTCCATCCGTCCGCTTGGACGTCGTAGAACCACACATCGTCAGTACCGCCCGAGTCGGTGCGAGTGAAGAAGAGGATGGCAGTCGAGACTCCCGCATACGGACGAAAGACACCGGAGGGGAGTTTCACCACCGCATCGAGTTTCTGATTCTCGACAAGCCGCTTGCGCAACGTCTCGTGCGCAGTGCTCGACCCAAAGAGGACGCCATCCGGGACGATGACCGCGGCGCGACCACCGGGCTTGAGTAGGCGAAGGAAAAGGGCAAGGAACAGGAGTTCGGTCTTCTTCGTCTTGACATCTATGAGCAGTGCTTTGCTCGCCGACTCGTAGTCGAGGCTGCCGGCGAAGGGCGGGTTGGCGAGGATGAGGGAGTACTTGCCCTCATCGCCTGCCGCGCCTTCGGAGAGGGAGTCGCGGTAGCGGATGTCCGGGGCCTCGATGCCGTGGAGCAGCATGTTCATGCTGCCGATGCGCAGCATGGCGTTGTCGAAGTCGTAGCCGTGGAACATCGAGTGGTTGTAGTGATGGCGCTGCGCGGCGTCGGTCATGACGCTCGGGTGTGTCTCGCGCAGGTGCTCGGATGCGGCGACGAGGAAGCCGGCGGTGCCGCATGCCGGGTCGCAGATCTCGTCGTCGGGCTTCGGCGCCATCATGGCGACCATGAGCTGGATGATGTGGCGTGGGGTGCGGAACTGGCCGTTCTGACCGGCGGTGGCGATCTTGCTGAGCATGTACTCGTACAGATCCCCGTTGGTGTCGCGGTCGTGCATCGGGACGTCGTCGAGCATGTCGACGACTCGGCTGAGCAGTGCCGCCGTGGGAATCGTGAAGCGGGCGTCCCGCATGTGGTCGGAGTACGTCGAACCCTCGCCGCCCAACTGGCGGAGGAAGGGGAAGACCTCATCGCCGACGACCTTGAACATCACGGCCGGGTCGTTGTTCTTGAATCGCGACCAGCGCAGGTGTTCCTGACCGGGGAGGAAGGTCGGGTCGGTGACCGGCTGCTTCGTCGTGCGCGCCCGGTTCTCCTTGAGGGTCTGCAGGTCGTCCAGGCGACGGATGAAGAGCAGGTAGGTGATCTGCTCGATGACCTCGATCGGGTTGCTGATGCCGCCCGACCAGAAGGCGTCCCAGACTCGGTCGATCTTGCTCTTGAGGTCTCCTGTGATCACGTTGGGCAGGCTACCCACTCAGTGAGTGGCCCGTCGGGAGTGGCAGAGATGGCTGTAACCGTCAACGTTCTACTGTGACGCCATGAGTGAGCCTTCTGAGTACGAGCTCGACGCGTGGGCCGAGCTCCAACGCTTCCGCGGCCGCCCTTCGACGCGGATCGTCACCGAGCTGGGTCAGAGGGCCGCATCAGGGCTCAACGCCTTGGGGGAACGAACCTCTACCGCCTTGGAAAAGCATCCGAGGGCTCAAGAGGCCGTGTCCAGGGGACAGCAGGCCGCATCCAAGGGCGGTCGCGCTCTGGGGCAAGGTGCAAAGGCCTTTGGGGAGGTCCTACCCGACTGGACGGGAACCACCCTGCATGCAGCGCGTCGAAGCGGCGCAAAGGTGGCGCGTGCTGGCCTGTCACCCAAGCGTGTGGTCTCCAAGCACAGGAAGCATGGCCATTCAGTGCGGCGCCTCTCTGACGTGCGCAGTTTGGATCTTGAGCAGGTCGACGCAGTCCGCGGACGCGCGGCGAGCTGGTACTACCCAGCGAGTGCTGCCCTGTCCGGAGTCGGGTCTGCGATCGTCATCACAGGCGGGCAGGTCGCCACCGCTGCATCCGCAGGCGCTGCTGCGGCACCATCGGCGGGTGCTGTCATGGGTGCCATGGCCGGAGACGCGGCTTGGATGCTGGGCATCGGTTCGCGGTCAGTCGGGCACATCGCCCTGCACTATGGCTTCGACCCGGAGGAGCCCTCCGAGAAACTCTTCATTCTTTCGATCGTCAACGCAGGAACGGCCCTAACGTCGGGCGCCAAGACGGCCGCTATGCGGGACCTCTCCCAACTCACCCAGTCACTGGTGCGAGGCAAGACTTGGGCCGTGCTCAACGAGTCCGTCGTGGCTCGGGTGGCCAATGCGTTCGCCAAGAAGTTCACCACTCGGCTCACGAAACAAGGTCTGGGCAAATTGGTCCCGGCAGTCGGCGTCGTCATCGCTGGAAGCCTCAACTGGGCCACCGCCGAGTCCATCGTGGATGCAGCCAACTTCGCTTACCGGCGCCGGTTCCTACTGGAGAAGTATCCGCAGCTCCTCGAGGCCGAGCCGACAGACCTGATTGACCTGGACGGTGCGGAGGCAGATGAGTCGGACGAGGTGATCAGCGTTGTCGACGAGCTGAAAGAGGCTGGGGGTCCGGACTTGCGTTGATGTGCGGCTCGGTGCGGGCGCCCCCTGACTAATCGTCGTGAATGCACGTAGCCAACCTCTCGTGAGCAGCCCGGCCTTCGTTGGCCTGAAGCCTCACTCAAGGGCGACTCAAGACCGTCAGGCCAACCTCGTGGACAGCAACACACCCGTCCACGAAAGGCACACGATGTCCAGCCCCACCATCCTCGTCCTCGGGTCGACCGGCCTCATGGGCCGTGAGGTCGTCCGCGGTCTCAACGAGCGCGGCGTCACGCCGCGAGTACTCGTCCGCGACCCGTCCCGCCTTCGCCCCACTGACCAGGTCGACCTCCGCATCGGCGATCTCCGCGACCCCGCCTCCCTCCGCGAAGCCATGCGAGGCGTCGACGCCGTCTTCCACATCTCCCCGCACGAGGCCGACGAGGTCGAGCTCACCCGCACGGTCCTCGACGCCGTCGAGCACGAAGGCGCCCGCCTCGTCTTCTCCGGCATCCACATCGACGCCTCGAACCCGCTCGCCCGGTGGGCGATGCGCACGGTCTACGGCCGGCTGATGCCGCGCTACCGCGGCAAGATCTCGATCGGCCACCTGGTCGAGACCTCCGACACCCGCCCGGTCGTCCTCGGCGTCGGCAACTTCATGCAGTGCGACGAGGTCCTCCTCGACGTCATCCGCGCCGGCCAGTTCGTCCTCCCGACCCACCCCAAGGGCCTCAACCGCGTTGACCTGCGCGACCTCGGCGACATCGTTGCCAACGTCCTGCTCGACCCGACGATCCCCGCCGGTGCCTACCCCGTCTGTGGCCCGCGCTCTCTCACCGGCGAGGAGTGCGCCGCCACCTGGTCCGACGCGCTCGGCGTCCCCGTCACCTACGCGGGCGAGGACGACGAGGCGATCGATGCCGCCCTCACCGCCCACCTCACCGGCTACCGCCTCGAGGACTGGAAGTCGTCGTTCAAGGCTCTGCGCGGCTTCGCCATCAAGACCAAGAAGTCCGAGGTCGACGCCACGACGCGGCTGCTCGGCCGCCCGCCGACCGACTTCACCGAGTTCGTCCTGCGCATCGTCCACGAGCGCGGACTCGCGCCGCAGCCCCAGAGCGCCACGGGAGCCGACGGCATACCGGCTCCTCTTGACGCGGCACTCCGGTGAGCCGGGTCAGCGAGGTCGGCCAGGTCAACCTGCCCGGCCAGACCCATGTCGCAGACGGGCCGCACGACCACACCGGGATGTACGTCATGCACCACGCGTTCCGGCGCGACCTCGCCCGCTTCGAGGCGGCCGTCGCGATGACGCCGCTCGGCGAGGTCGACACTTGGGTGGCGATCAGCCGGCGCTGGGACCGATTCACCCACGTCCTGCACGAGCACCACCACGCCGAGGACGAGCACTACTGGCCTGTCCTCCACTCCGCCGTCAACGCCCACGGCACTCCCGAGGACCGCGCCGAGGTCGCGGCGATGAGCGACGAGCACGCGCAGATCGACCCCGCGCTGGCTGCGCTCACCACCGCCTACCGCGCCATGGCCGAGCACCCCTGCGAGGACCACCGGCACGCCCTCGAGATCCGGCTGGCCGGGCTGCGCGAGGTCCTCGGCGCCCACCTCCAGCACGAGGAGACCGTGGTCCTGCCGCTCATCCAGCGGGTCATGAGCGCCGACGAGTTCGCGGCGGTGGAGCGGGCCATCGAGCGGAGCTACCGGGTGCGCGACTCGGCCTTCCTCATCGGCTGGGTCGCCGACGGACTCCCCGCCGACGTCCTCGAGCGCATCCTCACCCAGGGCGGTCCGCCCTTCCGGCTCCTGTATGCCGTGGTGCGCCGTTCGCACGCCCGGCGCGAGCAGCGTGCCTTCCGCTACGGCGGGCTGCTCACCGCCGTCCAAGGCTAAACGGTGGCGACGGCGCCGGGGCTAGGCTCGATCCAGCCGACCGAGAGGACCTCCCGCCATGAGCCCGACCGACAACGGACCGCAGCCCAACGCCTTCGACATCGAGGCGGCGACGAAGGACAACACGGCATACCGCTCGGTCGCGTGGACGGGCAAGTACCTCCAGGTGACGCTCATGTCGATCCCCGCGGGCGCGGCGATCGGGCTGGAGGTCCACCCCGAGACCGACCAGTTCCTTCGCCTCGACGCGGGACAGGGCGTATGCCGTATGGGCCCCTCCGAGGCCGACCTCACCGACACCGAGGTCGGCGACGGCTGGTCCATCCAGGTGCCCGCCGGCACGTGGCACGACGTCGTCAACACCGGTGACGAGCCGCTCAAGCTCTATGCGATCTACGCGCCCTCACACCACGCCCCGGGCAAGGTCCACCAGACCGCCGAGGACGCCGAGAGGGACGAGGAGGCCGGCACTGACGAGCCGCCGGAGTGGACCGTCCAGCCGGGCTGATCACCCGAAGCCAGCGTCGAGAGCCAAGGCTCGAACGCTCGGGTCCCGACCGTCGTCGTGCGGCGCTTGGGAAGAGACACAGGTCCCTTGCCAACCCGGAGAAGTGGGTCGACACTGCGAAGACGTGCAGGTCGACTCGGGGAGGTCCACGTGGATCCGGTCAGCATCATTGTCGCGGCCGTCGTCGCGGGAGCGGGGAGCGCGCTCAGCGACGCCGTGAAGGACGAGGTCAAGGCGGCATACTCCGCTCTGCGCAAGGCATTGCTCGCGAGGTTCTCGGATCGGCGCAGCGTCACCCAGGGCGTCGAACGGCTCGAGGAGCACCCGGACAACGTCGACCGGCGGGACGCCCTCACGTTCGCGCTGTCCGACGAGGGCGCCGGCGAAGACAAGGAGCTCGTGGCGATGGCCCAGTCGGTGGTCGACGCCACCGGAAGCACAGCCGAGAACATCATGCGTCTGGCGCGAGACGCGCGGGTGAGCGACTCACCCCAGCGCGCGACGGCGAGCGGCGACTCCACAGCGACGAACCGCATGGAGGTCGGCGAGGGCGCCACGGTCACCGGCAGCGGTCAGAGCGCAGACGCGGGCGGCTCCGGGTTTCGTCCCGGCTCCGGCTCCGGCGCCCCACACTCCTGACGTCATGGAGCCCAGGCGCGACGACGACGCCTACTTCGTCGGCCGCGAGCACCTGCTGCGCAGGGTCGTTCGCGACCTTGAACCCGACCGAGCCATGCGAGCCGACGAGGTCACCGGTGCGACGGGGATGGGCAAGAGCACACTGCTACGCCGCATCCGGGACTCCGCACACGAGTCTGCCTACTCCACCGTGCTCCTGGACCTCACCTTCTATGAGCCCGGCTACGCCGGACGATCCCACTCCAGGATGACCCACACCGACGCGCTGAAGAACTTCGACGCCCTCAAGAGCGTGGCGCGCACCCTCGTTCAGCACCTGCGCCCCGACCTCGTCGACCGCATCGAGGAGGCCGCGCGGCTGGCCCGGGTGCCCGTCCTCGAGCTGCAGACGCCCTCCCAGATCAGCGTCTCCAACGTCATGAACGTGGGGCCCCACGCCAGCGTCAGCGACTCGGGCCAGTCCTCAGCCTCTGCGGGCGACGACTCCGCAGCCGCCTACGACCAGCTGCGCGTGCAACGCATCATCAGTGCCGGGATCGACCTGAGTGACGCGCTGATCGAGTGCCTCAACGAGATCTCCCGGACTCGCCCGATCATGCTGCTCGTCGACAACGTCGACCGCGTCATCGACACCGAGCTGGGGAGCTGGCTGCTCCGCGTCGTGCAGCAGCTCGAGCGCACCGTCGTCGTGCTCACCCACGAGCCGGGACGCGAGACCCAGCTGCCCGAGGGCATCGGTGAGCGAGTCCGGATCCCACCGCTGACGGTGGAAGAGGTGGCGCTCTACCTCGAGCGGCGACAGGTGGCCGACAACGGCCCGGAACTCGCTGCCCTCGTCCACCGCTCCAGCGGCGGCGTCCCGATCGGCGTCGCTCTCGTCGCCGACCTGCTGGCCGACAGGAGCACCGGGCTCTCGGCCGACCACCTGCGCGGTCGCCTCGACATGTCCTCCTCCGACCCCCACGACCGGATCGCCGGCGTCGTCTCGGGGATGGTCGAGCGCCTGGAGGGTGACGTCGTGGGGGATGCGCTCCGGGCGGTGAGCGTCACCGACGACTGTGATGCCGAGCTGCTGGCCGACCTCCTCCGGGAGATGGGCCACGAGGACTTCCGGCTGCGCGAGGTGATGAAGGACCTGGAGACGTTCAGCTTCACCGAGGAGTTCAGGGACGAGAACGGCTACCACGTGAGGGTGC
The DNA here is from genome assembly GCF_044791685.1 of Knoellia locipacati. Classification (GTDB taxonomy): domain Bacteria; phylum Actinomycetota; class Actinomycetes; order Actinomycetales; family Dermatophilaceae; genus Knoellia; species Knoellia locipacati_A. The sequence goes on along the minus strand of NZ_CP087730.1, from coordinate 1,698,840 downwards.
ACCCGTTCATCGCCAAGGGTCTTGTGGAGTCGCTCGCCCGCCACGACGAGGCGGACCTCCTGACGAGGCTGCACCGCATCGCAGCCACCTACTACTTTGCGAGGCTCAAGAGTCGCTCCGACTACGGCGAGATGTTCACCTACGAGCAGCCGGCCACCCAGTCCCTGCTCCGCAAGTGGCTACGACAGCTCGTGAACACCAAGGACGAGTCGTCCTACCTCGAGGTGGCCTCGATCTACTTCGACGCCTTCTGGTGGTGGGGGAACTACGTCCACTTCGACTTCTGCGACGTGCTCGTGGAGGACCTGGCCGACCTCGCCACCACGGTGCCGGACAACGCTCGAATGGCGGAGTTCGCCGACGCCCTGCGACGCTTCGGCCACCACTACCCCTACCGCGCCAAGCACCGGCGTCAGTTCGACGACCGTCATCAGTCAGCGGACTGGGAGCAGGTGCGGGGAGCGCTCTACGACATCCTCGACCACTGCGGGCTCCTCGCCCGCCGCACCTCCCGCCGCGCGGGTGCCGCCGCCGCAGCCCCGGCAGTGGCAGCGGCCGCCAAGGGACTGGACACGACCCGGCAGGTGACCGGGCTGATAGACGTCTTCATGGCGCACAGCCACCGCTACGAGGGAACGATCGACCTGGCCCTCGAGCACTACGAGTCGGCCGCGGCGACGCTGGAGGGCATGCGGGGCAACTGGGACTTCGCCTGGGTCGTCTTCGAGCACGCCGACACTCTCTTCGAGGCGGGGAGGGTGGCGGAAGCCCTCCGGGGTGCGGAGCGGGCGGCCGCGATCCACGCACAGATCGAGGACGACGTGGACGACGAGCTGGTCGCCAACCTGCATCGGCTGCGAGGAGACTGCCTGTGGTCGACGGGCGATCACGAAGCGGCCTTGCGCGAGTGCGCCTCTGCGGTCCTGCACGCCTACCTGTTCCACCACGCGGGTGAGTCGCCCGACGACTACACGATGCAGTTCTACTTCGAGATCCGCGGTCGAGCGCTCGAACGTCTGCTCGCGCTGCGGGACAGCGGTGACCGTGCGGCACTCGTCCGCGGCATCGAGGCAGTGGTCGGCTCGATGCCCACGTCACGGTGGCCACGCCCGGACCCCGAGGGGCTCGCCGACGAGATGGCCTCGCTGAGTGTGCCCGATCTGGCCGACCGGTTGTTCGCCCGCGGGCCCAAGGTCGAGGAGCTGGGTCAGACGACCTCGGCGTTCATGTCAGAGATCCGTCCACGGGTCCCTCAGCTTCTCCGAATGCTGGCCGACGACCTCCCTCTCGGTCCCACGAGTAGTGACGACTCACCGTCGCCACCGTGATGTCGTAGGCCTCGAAGAACTCCTCCCGCCCTCGCTCCTGCGTGCGGACGTGCTCCTCGAGCCGGCGCCAGTGCGCCAGGGACTCAGCCGACTCGAAGACGGCGACGGCCATCTCGGTCCCGTCCTCCGCGGCATACCCGTCGATGCTGACGAAACCCGGCACCTCCGAGACGATCCCCACCATCTCCTCGAACGTCCGCTCGTACTCGGCCTCGTCGATGTCGGCGCGCGTCCTGATCTTGAAGAGCACGATCTCCATGCACCGATGGTGCTCCTCCACCGCACCGATGTCGACAAGCACCGCTCACGAGCAGACCATGGAGTGCATGGAGACCGTGCCTATGACCGAGGTGCCACGCACGGCGCTGCGCCGCTACTACGACGAGCTGATGCAGCCCGCCTTCGCGCCCGCCGAGCTCATGACGTGGGACGAGCTCGACGAGGCCTTGGCGTCGCGCGGCACGGAGGGCCTTCTCCTCCTCGACGACGGGGAGCCCGTGGCCGGCCTCGTGACCGAGGACTATCTCGACGCCTCGCTGCTCCTGCTGGCCTACGTCGTCGTGTCGTCAGGACATCGCGGACAGGGTCTGGGGTCGCGGCTGATCCGTCGAGCGGTCGGCCACGAACCCCGCCTGGTGCTCGCCGAGATCGAGGACCCTCGCTTCCACGAGGCGCACGAGCACGGAGGCGACCCATCGGCGCGGGTGAGGTTCTACGACCGGCTCGGCAGCCACCTGCTCGCGATCCCCTATACCCAGCCGTCTCTGCGTCCGGGCTCGCCGCGGGTGGATGACCTGCTGCTCATCACGATCCCGTCGGCCGCCCCGCCGGCCGAGGTGGACGGGGGCCTGCTCCGGGCCTTCCTCGACGAGTACTACGGCGCGTGTGAGGGGGAGGACGTCGTTGTCGGCGACCCGTCGTATCGCGCCCTCCGCGGCTCGGTCCCGGACCGGTTGCCCTTGTCGCGGCTCGACGAGCTCGACCTGGCGCGGCCGGGTCCGTCCGCCTGACCTGTCGTGCGCCGACGTGCCTTTGCGTCACGTCGTGCAGCACAGGCACCCCCTCAGCCGGGTATGCCGTCCGCTCGCCCGCAGCCTAGAAGCCGAGCCTGCGTCGGTGCTCCGCAAACCGCTCGAGGTATGCCGTGAACCCCCACTCGCGAGCCAGCGCCTCTCCGCGGTCGGCGGCCTCGCGGGCCGCAGCCGTGTCCCCGGAGCCAGCGAGCGCGATCGCCAGAAAGCAGTCGACCGGTCCCTCGAGGTTAGCGATCCCGGCGACCGCCATCCGGCCGGAGAGGGCGCCCAGGCGGGCGGCCACCTGGCGTGACTGCTCGACGTCACCGGCGACCGCTGCCCCCACCGCCAGCGTGGCCAGGTCCGTCGACTCGCTCCAGTCCTCCGCCGGCATCAGGGCACCGCGCAGCAGCGGCCCGATCCGCTCACCCTCACCGGCGACCGCAAGCAGGTGGAGGACCGGGGTGCGGGTCATGTCGTCGACCACCTCGGGGTCGACGGCGAGCATCTGCTCGGCGAGCGCCCGTGCGGCGACGGGATCCCTCCCCGCCAGGATGTAGGCGATGCCGAACTCGATGTACTCGGTCGCCGGGATCGACATCTTGACGCCCGTCAACGCGCGCAGCTCATCGGCGATGGCGACCTCGTCGCCGTCGCCACGCAGGACGGTGAGGCCCAGCTCGACGAAGCGGAGCGCGAACTCAACGAAGGACAGGCGTCGCCGACGGGCGATGGCCAAGGCCGCGGCGCTGGCGCTCTCCCAGACCTCACGGTCGCCGGCTTCGAGCGCGGCTCCTGCCATCCCGGTGAGGGCAACGGCCTTCGCGGCGGCGTCGCCGCTGGCTCTCGCAGCCTCGACCTCCTCCGCCGCCAGCGCCCGCCGCCGGTCGAGCAGGTCGCAGCGCCACACGGCGATGTATGCCGCCCGCGCGGACCACGCGAGCAGCGCCGGGTCGCCCAGCCGCCGCGCGAGGGCCATGCCCTCGTCGACGAGCGCCTCGACCTCGGCGTCCGAGCCGGGCTGGTAGTAGAGCTGGGCTGCCAGCGCGAGCATGAGGGTGCAGCGCTCGACGGAGTCGCCCGGGCCCAGCCGGGCCAGCGTGGCCCGCAGGTCCTCGACGAGCTCGTGGTCGACGACGCCGAGCTCCATGGGGGTCCAGACCGAGTAGCGCGTCAGGGCAGCGACCGCGCCCGCCACCCGCACCGGGTCCTCGAGCGAGCGGGCCAGGGCGACGGCCGACGTCACGGCGGCGACACCCTCGCGCCAGATGCCGGCGCGGGCCGCGACCTCGTTGAACCGCAGGAGCAGGTCGTAGCGCTCGGGCGTCGTGCCGGACGGGTCGACCGCGTGCGCGTCGAGCGCCGCTTGATACAGGTCGGCGGCCTCGACGTTGGCGAAGTCGTCCGCGGCGATGGCCCCGGCGGCGGCAGCCGCGGGCCAGGCGTTCGCGGCATACAGAGGTCCGGCCGCGATCCAGTGGCGGGCCAGGTCGAAAGCGCGCTCGGCTCCGCCGGCCGGCGCGGGTGGCGTCGACTCGAGGCTGCGGGCGATACGCGCGTGAGTCCGGGCGACCCGGTTCTGCGTGGTCATGGCGAGCACGGCGTCACGGGTCAGGGCATGGTCGAAGGTGAGCAGCCCCTGCTGGCCGTGGATGACACCGGCCTCCTGCGCGGGCTCGAGCCGGTCGAGCAGCTCGTCCGGATCGAGGTCCGCGACGCGCGCGAGCACGAGCGGCGGGTGCTGACGCCCCAACGCCGCGGCGAGGAGCAGGACGTCCCGCGTGGCCTCCGGCAGGTCCGCGATGCGGTGCCGCACCACCGACTGGACGCTCTCCGGGACCTCGCCGTCGACCCGACCCGAGTGCTCCGCGAGGCGAGCCAGCTCGACGAGGAAGAAGGGGTTGCCGTCGGTGCGGGCCCGCCAGTCCTCCACGACCCCGGCATCGGTGTGCTCACCGAGGATCGAGTCGACGAGGTCATGTGCCTCCTCGGCGCCGAGACCCTCGATCTCGAGCGTCACCACGCCGTGACGGGCGAGCGTCGCATCGAGCTCAGCCAGTCCGGGGCTGCCGGTCGCGATGGGGCGTCGGGTCGCGACGAGGGCGATCCGGTCACCGGGGACGAGGCTGGCGACGACGTGCGCGAGGCAGCGCAGGGTCGAGGTGTCCGCCCAGTGCAGGTCGTCGAGCACCACGAGCAAGGGACAGTCCTGAGCCGCCTCGCGCAGGGATCGGGCGATGGCGTCATGGGTCGCGAACGCGCGCTCGGCGACGGCGACGTTGGCCCCGCGAGAGCCCCGGGCGCCGTCATCCGACGGGGAGTCGGCCGGGAGGTCGCCCGAGAGGGCCGCGGTGAGCTCCGGCGGCGCAGGGAGCCTGAGACCCGTGAGGACCTGCCGCCACGGCCAGAGGGGTGGGGCTCCTTCGTCGGCGGAACAGGTGCCGACCGCAGCGCCCATGCCACGGCTGGTCGCCTCTCCCACGGCCCATTCGACGAGGCGGGACTTGCCGGCGCCGGCCTCGCCGATGATCCGCAAGGTGCTTGGCCGTCCCGCTGCCACCCCCTCGAGCAGGTGGCCGATGACCTCGCGCTCGCGCGAGCGCCCGACGAGGGGCCTGTCGGCTGGATCGAGGGGTGACGACGTCGGTGGCATGGGGGCGGGGGTGGTGGTCGCCGGCCGGGTCGATGTCGTGGGGGACGACTCCGGGGCGAGCCACCCGCCGAGGACGGCCGGATCCTGCTGCAGGAGAGCGGTCTCGAGGTCTCGGACCTCTGGGCTTGGAGTGAGCCCGAGTTCGTCGTCGAGGAGCCGACGCAGCCGTCGGATCGCGTCGAGCGCCTCCGCCTGCCGGCCCGCGCGGGCGAGCGCCAGGGCGTGCAGGGACCAGCCCCGCTCGCGCATGGGGTCGCGAACGGTCGACTGCTCGGTCAGCGCGAGGACCGTGGCGTGCTCGCCGAGGGCGAGCAGCCCGAGCGCCAGGTCGTCGCTGGCCGTGGTGCGCAGTCCGGTGAGGGCAGTGCGCTCGGCGAGGACGTCGGGGTGGTCGCCGAGGTCGGTGTAGGGAGTGCCGCGCCAGGTCCGCAGCACCTGCTCGAGTCCCTCGACCTGCTCCTCGACCTCGGCGCGGGTGGGCCAGCTGTTATCCGGTCCGGTCGTGAGCTGTGAGGCGAGGGGGTCGAGGACCCGGTGGCGTGAGCGCACCTCGTCGACGAACGCCGTCGCGTCGACTGCCTCCCGGGGGAGCGCCAGTCGGTAGCCCTCGTCCGAGGTGAGCAGGATCGTCGGCCGCGCGCGCGGCTGCAGCCCGGGTTCGAGCAGACGGCGCAGGCTCGAGACGTACGAGTGCAGCGTGCCGAACGCTCCGGGCGGAGCGTCGTCACCCCACATGAGCTCGACGAGCCGGTCCGCGGAGACGACCGACCCGAGGTCGAGCGCCAGGGCGGCAAGGAGCGCTCGGCGCTTGCGCGCCGCGATGTCGACGGGCCCGTCCGGCCCCTCGAGCGCGGTCGCCCCGAGGACGCTGACCTGCACCTGCTCCGGCACGCCGCCACGCTACTGAGGTTGCCGATGCGGGGTGGCCGCTTTGGCGTCAGCCGCACTCAAGCCGGGCTCAAGCGCCCACCGGGACTCTGGCTGCATGACCAGCACACGCACAGCCCCCATCGTCGAGCGACCCGAGACCCCGGGCGGACTCAGAACCTCGGACCGCGCCCTTGCCCCTGACCGCCGAGCCCTCGTCGCCACCGTCGTTCTGGCCGCCGTGTCCGTCGGCGGCGCGGTCGTCTCCGTCACGGGAGGATTGGCCGAGACCCTGTTCGACGCCATGGGACCCACCGGCCGGCTGTCGATCCCGGTCCCGATGATGCTCGCCCAGCTCGTCGCCGCCTGGGTGGCATCCGGACGTCGCCGCCGGCCGGCCCTCGTCGCGAGCGCGCTGCTCGCGCTCGTCGAACCGGTCTGCATCGTTTCGGGATTCTTCGACGGCGGCTACTCCGACCCGGCACGGACAGGTGCGCACACGGCATACCAAGTGCTGCTCGTCAGCATGCTCGCCGTCGTGGGAATCCTCGCTGCGCGACGGTTCAATCGCGTGCTGCGAGATGCCTGATGGGGTTCAGTCGGCTGCGGACCAGGCAGAGGTGACGGCGCGCCGGCGCTCGAACCATCGCTCGAGCTCGGCGAGCGCCTCGGGATCAAGCGTCGTTGCGGGGTCCTCGACGAGGTCCTGCTGGATGCGCTCCCGGGCCACGGCGTACATCGGTCCGCCCATGGCGTACTCCAGGTTCCCGGCATACCAGGGCTTGAAGCGCCGCGCGCCCCAGCGCTGGAGGGTCCCTGCGATGAACCCCGGCCTGCCCCGGCGACTCCAGAAGCCGACCGCCGTGCTCACGACCCACGCAAGCGCGAGCGCCGCCGCCATGACGCCGAGGGTGGCGGCGACCTCGTCGCTCGCGAAGTTGTCGAGGACGCTGCGCAGGTCGCCGTAGATCTTGCGGACGACTGGATCCTGGAGGTTGAGCTGCGTGAGGAAGGCCGTCGCATTCTGTGCCTCGTCCGCGAGATCCCCGATCGAGTCGAGTGAGGGCCTGCCAGCCCACGCTGCTTTGACGTGCTCAATGGCCTTCGGGCCGTTCCCGAGGACGTTGTTCGGGCGGACGCCCAGCAGGGCATCCTTGGCCGCGGTGACTTCGTCGAACGTCGCGCTGATGCGCTGAGCGGTCTCGGAGCTCCGTTGCACTGCAGCGTCGAGCTCCTCGGGGTCGGGTGCATGGTCGCGGGCGTAGTCGAGGGTGGCCTGGACCTGCTCGCGGTGCTCGACGACGTACTTCGCCTGTCCGAGGCGCTCGGTGAGGTTGGGGACGGCGTGGACCGCGTCGTAGGCCTTGCCGCCCACCGTCTCTGAGCTGCTCAGGACCACGCTGAGGGCCGCCGCCGCTCCGTAGGCCTTGAGGACGAACGCGACCACCGCGCCGACCAGCCTGCGGCCAAGCTCGGACGGCCGGCGGTACAGGGGGAGGGGTTTGGGCGCGGTCGTCATGGTGAAGTTCTCCAGCGGTTGCCGATCAGGGCCGGGCACGGGGCGAGCCCAGTACACACCGAGTCGGCAACGACAGCGGTCACCACACTCGGGTGCAGTCGGCTCCGTCTCTCCACGTCGTCACGTACCGCCACGCACCGTCTCCTCGGGACCTCCGGCCCTGCCGCGCCCGCACCAGCTCGGGTGGGCTGGACCCGGACGAACCCGACCGACAGGAGCGACCCGTCATGCCCAAGAAGTCCTGGTCCCAACTCACCCCGACCCAGCGCCGTCTCGTCGTGCTCGGCGGCGCGCTACAGCTGACGCTGCAGGGAGCCGCGCTGCGTGACCTGCGCCGCCGCGCGCCCGAGGAGGTCAAGGGCCCGAAGTGGGCCTGGGTCGGCGCGACCTTCGTCAACACGATCGGCCCGTTCGCCTACTTCCTCTTCGGGCGACGCCGCGGGCTGCCCGCCTTCGACTGAGCGCCCGCGAACCGGGTGGGCCCGCTGCCGGAGCGGGGCCGGCACGTCAGGGATGGCCCCCGGCCACCTCCTCGCCGCCCGATGGCCATGCGGACGTTGTCCGGCGCGGCGAACGACCCGGTTGGCTGACGGTGCACGCTCCCTGACAGCTCCGAGAGGTTCTCCATGACCGACGTTCGCCCCACCGACTCCCGCGGCATCGACCGCCGCACCGCCCTCACGGGTGGTCTCGCTGCCCTGGCCGCCCTCGGCCCGCTCCAGGCCCTCGGTGCCCGCACCGCCGGCGCAGCGCCGATGGCGCGCGCACCCTTCAGCCCCGACTACGGCCCGCTCTTCCCGGTCAAGGACCAGACGACCGGACTGGAGCTGCTGCGGCTCCCGCGCGGCTTCGAGTACCTCTCGTACGGCTGGACCGGTGACGCCATGGACGACGGCAACCCGACCCCCAGCGCCCACGACGGCATGGGCGCCTTCATCCGCCCCGACGGCACCACGGCGATCGTGCGCAACCACGAGCGCGGCGGCTACACGGGCGCCATCGCCGGCACGCCGGCATACAACCCGTCCGCCCGCGGCGGCACGACCACCCTCGTCTTCGACGGAGACGCCGGCCAGTTCCTCTCGACCAAGCCGAGCCTCGGCGGCACCATCCGCAACTGCGCCGGCGGCACCACGCCGTGGGGCACGTGGCTCAGCTGCGAGGAGACGACCGAGATCGCTCCGGACGGCACCCGCCACGGCTACGTGTTCGAGGTCCCGGCCGAAGGGCAGGGCACCGGTGAGGCGCTCACCCAGATGGGTCGCTTCAGCCACGAGGCCGTCTGCGTCGACCCGAGCACCGACATCGTCTACCTCACCGAGGACGCGACGCCGTCCGGTCTCTACCGCTACCTGCCCAGGGTGCGGCGTGACCTCGCCGCCGGTGGCGAGCTGCAGATGATGGTCATCGAGAACGGTGGGGTCTCCTACAACACCTACAGCGACCCCACCGGCACCGAGTACCGCACCTCGTGGGTCACGATCGACAACCCCGACTACGCGCCGGGCGAGCTGCGCCCGGCGCTCCAAGGTCAGGCCAAGGGTGCCGCGGTCTTCAAGCGCCTCGAGGGCATCTGGTGGGGCAACGACCGCGCCTACGTCGTCTCGACGAGTGGTGGCCCGAAGGGCCAGGGCCAGGTCTTCGAGTACGACCCGGCCACCGAGACGATGAAGGTGCTCTTCGCCTCCCCGGACGCGTCGGTCCTCAACAACCCCGACAACATCTGCGTCTCCCCGCGCGGCGGCATCGTCCTCTGCGAGGACGGCAGCAGCGGCGAGTACCTCCACGGCCTGACCCAGGACGGAGAGATCTTCCCGTTCGCACTCAACCAGGTCGTCATCCCGCAGGGCGGCGTCCCCGGCAAGAGCGTGGCGCCGGGCGACTACACCGGTTCGGAGTGGTGCGGCTCGGTCTTCGACCCCAAGGCCGGCAACTGGCTCTTCGCGAATGCCCAGAGCCCCGGCATCACCTTCGCGATCATCGGCCCCTGGCGCACCGGCTCCCTCTGAGCCTGCGTGAACCTGCTCGTCCGCGGCCATCGACCGGCCGCGGACGAGCAGGGCTCGCGTTCATCCGGTCCGGAGGTCAGCGCTGGCCGGCCGGGAGCTTGTTCACGGTGCAGACGAAGTACTTCACGGCGCCCGCGTCGACGGCGTCGCCGGCCATCATGGCGGCCATGAGCTCGGTGTCGGACGTGAGGACGCCGTCCCCGTCGAGGTCGCCGGAGTCCAGCGCTGCCGCGTAGCCGTGGGGCAGGCTCACCGCGTGCACCACCCAGCGGCCACCGTTGTAGTCGCGGTCGCCGGGCGCAGCGGTCGCGATGCTCGGTTGGACGCCGAGGGAGTAGATCGTGTCGAAGCTGTGCGCCGGAGCGCCCGTGCCGGACAGGTCGGTCGGTGTGGCGACGGTGCGGTACCACGTTCCGTCGACGTAGAAGGCGGGGCCGCTGACACCGGCCGATGCGGGCGCCGCGAGAGCCAGGCCGAGCCCGGCGACGGCGAGACCGGCGCCGGTCAGGGTTCCGATGCTGTGACGAATGCGCTTGTGGAACACGGGAATTCACCTCGAAGGAAGGGAGGGTGTCCGGCCTGTTGACCGGCTCCCTTCGAGTCAAGGGCAGAGGCACGCCCGGTGACCATGACGGCCGGCTTACCCCGTGCTTACGAGCTGGTGACGTGCTGCGCAGACCCTCGGTCGGCGTGCAGCGCCCGCCTATCCTGACGAGGTGCCCCTCGTGCTCGTCGTCGACGACGACGCCACTGTCGCCGGAGTGGTGCGCGCCTACCTGGAGCGTGCCGGCTTCGAGACCTCGTATGCCGGTGACGGACCTGCCGCTGTCGCCGCGGCGAGCGCCGTCGTACCCGCTGCGGTCGTGCTGGACCTCATGCTCCCGGGGATGGACGGCATCGAGGTGTGCCGTCAGCTGCGCCAGCGCACGCCCGGGCTGCCGGTGGTGATGCTCACCGCCCGCGGCCAGGAGGAGGACCGCATCCTCGGCCTCGAGGTCGGCGCGGACGACTACGTCACCAAGCCGTTCAGCCCGCGCGAGCTCGTCCTGCGCGTCCAGTCCGTCCTCAGGCGCGCGACGGCGCCCACCGGTCCGGCAACGACGGGCGACGCGACCGCGGCGGTGACTGCGGGGGTCGGCGACGGGCCCGGCATCCTCGTCGATGGGGACCTGCGGCTCGACCAGGTGGCCCACCGGGTGGAGCTCGCCGGCGCAGAGCTCACCCTCACCGCCCGCGAATTCGACCTGCTGGCATGGTTCCTCAAGCACCCGGGGGAGGCGTTCCGGCGGGAGCGCCTCATGACCGAGGTGTGGGGGTGGGACTTCGGCGACCCGTCGACGGTGACGGTGCACGTCCGCCGACTGCGGGAGAAGGTCGAGCGGACACCCTCGATGCCCAGCCGCCTCGTCACCGTGTTCGGGGTCGGCTACCGCTGGGACCCCCAACCATGAGCGGGCTGTCCCTCGACGCGGTCGGGCTCGCCGCCGGAGTCACCTTCGTCCTCGGGATCGTCGGCGCGGCCGTGGTGCTCGCGGCGGCCCGTCGCCGGGTCGTCGTCGCTGCGGCCGGCGCTCCACTGGTCGTCGTGCTCTCCCTCGCGGCGGGTGTGTGGGCCAGCTCGCGGGCGATGTTCCTCGACCCGGGTGACTCCACGACCATGCTGCTCGTGCTCGCCGCTGCCGTGCCCGTGGCGCTCGGGGTGGGCCTGGTGATCGCCGTGCGCGTCCACTCGCTCAACCGCGCTGCGGCCCGCTCGGAGATGGAGCGCCTGCGCGAGCAGGAGGTCGAGGCCCAGCGACGCGAGCTCGTGACGTGGGTGTCCCACGACCTACGGACACCACTGGCCGGCATGCGAGCGATCGCCGAGGCCCTGGAGGACGGGCTGGTAGCCGACCCGACGGCATACCTCCATCGACTCCGAGCCGACATCGACCGCATGGACGCGATGGTCGACGACCTTCTGGCCCTGTCGCGGCTCCAGTCTCCGGAGCTGAGACTCCGACGCGACGCGGTCAGCCTCACCGACCTCGTGTCCGATGCGGTCGCCGCGGCGCAACCACTGGCTGACGAGGCCGGGGTGACCGTCGACGGCGTGACCGAGTCCGTGACCGCCGTCGTCGACGCCCGGGAGGTGGGACGGGCCGTCGGCAACCTCCTCGTCAACGCCATCCGGCACACGCCGCGCGGCGGTCGGGTCGAGGTCGGAGTTCACGGACGCCGAGAGCCGGGTCAACAGAGCCAGCGTGCGGTGGTCACCGTGGCCGACGGCTGCGGTGGTATCCCCGAGGACCAGCTCGCCCGAGTCTTCGAGACGGGGTGGCGCGGGAGCGACGCCCGCACGCCGGACGCCGGGGGAGCAGGGCTGGGGCTGGCCATCGTCCGCGGCGTCGCGGACGCCCACGCAGGGTCCGTCCACGTGGAGAACGCCGGTCCGGGCTGCCGCTTCACCCTTCAGCTCCCTGCCGGCTGAGCGCCAGCACGACGGCCGCCTGCCACCGCGCTCTGACTCGAACTTTGGCCACATCGCCTGCGACACATCTCCGCCCACGTCTGGCGCGACGATCAGCTGTCGAGGACCTCGAGCGCGACGTCGACCGCGTCGCCGACCGCGAGATCCTCGGCCGAGCGCACCGCCTTCTTGACAGGGAGGACGTAGCTGCCCAGCTTCGTGTCCGGGAAGACCGACGTGGACCACGTGGTGCGCCCCACGACCACTTGCACGCGCACCGAGCCGAAGCCCCGTGCCGCGCGGTGGATCTCGGCGATGTCGTCCGCCGCGTCCGTGGGCAGGGTGACGAAGAACCACCCGCCCTGAGCACTCCACTCCCACAGTGGAGCGGTGAATCGGAACTCCATCCCCGGATGCTACGACCGACCCCTGTCACCGCCCCCGGCCCGGATCAGTGCAGTCGCCCGCGGCCGTGGCGGGCGGCCACGAGGTGGCCGGCTCTGGGTTCGACGCCCGTTCACGTGGTCTGCGCCGACGCGCCTTTGCGTCACATCTCGCAGCAAAGGCACCTCCCGCACGGGGTACCTCCGATCGGCCCCTCCTGCCCGGCTCTCGGCGGATCCTCACCCCTCCACGGGGTGGAACGAGTAGCGCGCCACCCGCGGGAGCCATTCCCTAATGAGCACCGGGGTCAGGGTGCTCATCGGCAGCCCGGTGCAGGCGGCGGCGACCCGCTCCCAGCCGGCCCGCGGCAGGGTGGAGGCCTCCGGCTCCGCACCCGTGGGCGGGTTGAGGAACGTCGCGAAGTCAGTCTCGGTCATCGAGGCCACCTCCCGGATCTGGTCATCGGACAGCCCCACCGTCCCGGTCATGAGAGCCAGGAGAAGCAGCACGGGCTCGAACTCCCGTCGCTCCAGGAAGCCGTCGACATCGTCGACGGAGACGCGCAGCAGCTGGTACGTGTTGATGAACCGTTTGACGGCCCGCGGGGTCTCGACGAGCGGGAGGAACTTCTTCATGAGATCCCGCTCGTCGGAGGTGAGGCGCAGAGCAGCGGGGTTGAGGTCCTCCGGCTCGGCCTCCTCGACCGCTTCATCGGGGACCTCGCCCACGCCCGCGGCCTGACCGAGGTCGGGTGTCACCCCGGCCACGTCCGCCTCCCGCAGCGCGTCCGTGAGGTGTCCGTCCTCGCCTCTCTCGCGGCCGGGCCAGGAGACCCCCGGCATGAGGTCCACGCCGTCAGCGCGTGTGCCCCCGTCCGCAGAGCCGCTCCCACCGGCTCCGTCGCCGTCGGCGTCGCTACCGTTGCGCTGCCAGACGTCCACCTCCCCGGCGAGGCTGGTGACGAGCTTGCCGAAGCCCGTCGGCCGCATCGGCTGCACCCAGAACGGGATCTGGATGATCTTTTCAAGGTAGTTCTGAGGTGTCGGTGCCGAGGCGTCGTCCGCGTCGAAGGCCTCGCTGAACTTGCTCAGCAGCGAGCGCATGAGCCAGCGGGAGTCGACCGCTACCACGACGACGAACAGCTCGAACCCGAACAGCAGGTTGACCGCCTCGAGGACACGGACGACCTCCTCCGCCGGGCAGCGGTCGAGGTCATCGATGAAGATGACGATCCGGTCGATCCCGTCGATGCCCTCCGCCCTGCGCGACAGCTCCGCGAGGCGCTCGAGATCGTCGCGGATCATCGGTGCCATGCCGAGCTGTTGGCGGTACTCCGCCGCACTGCTGCGGTCGCTGACGAATCCGTAGAGCCCGGCCAGACCGGACGCCCGGGCGGCGGTCAGCTCCTTCGTGGCGCGGTCGAGCTCGTCGCGCGCGCGCTGGAGCTTCTCCTTGTCGGCGTCGTCCGCCCGGAGCACCTTGACTGCCTGCTCGAGCCCCTGGTTGACCGGCCTGAGCACCTGCACCACCGCACCGACGAGCGACACGGCTGCCGTCGCGAGGGCCGCGAGCTGGCCCAGCGCCGCCGGGACGAGCAGGCAGAGCACCACGAGCGCGAGGCCGGTGACCGCGAGGCCGAAGACGAGTGCCTTGCGCCGATCGGACGCGGTCGCCCACCCCTTGCGCAGCCGTGACCCGGTGGTCATGAGGCGGTCGTACTCCGTCTTGAGGTCGCTCACCTGTTGCTTCGCCACGTCGAGGTCGAGGCCCTCCTTGATCTGCTTCGTGGAGTCCTCGCCCAGGGCGTGCTCCTGGGCGACGACCTTGATGACGCGGTCGGCCGCAGCCGGACGCGAGTCCTCGACGACTGCCTGCGCCGCCTCGAGACGCTGGCGCGCCTGGGCGACACCGATGTCCTTGTCGGCGAGGTCCTGCAGCACCTTCTGGTAGCGCGCGTCGTTGCTCAGCTGCTCCTGGATCTGCTCGAAGACGCGGTTGATGAGCGCGGCCCACAGCGCCGTGCCATGGGCGTACTGCCACGCGTTGAACTCGACGGGCACGACCTCGCGCAGGTAGCCCGTCTCGGCTCCGCTGGTCACCCCCTCGCGGGAGCGGCGGGACAGGTCGGCGATGCGCAGCCGGACCTGCCGCATGAGGAAGCTCTTCCCCGACCCCCACGGCCCGAAGAGGCCCATCGACAGGGGAGGCGTGACGTTCTTCGACGCGATGAGCTTGGCGATCATGTCGACGTCGGCGCGGATGTCGAGGTCGTCGCTGGCCTCGTCGAGCAGCTCGGCCCTGGCCGAGTCGGCGGCATAGGTGGCCCGCACGCCGCCCAAACGCCGAACGCTCGCGGCCGCGAGCGCGGACGCCGCCGTGACCTCGCCCTCGTAGAGCCTCTCGGCCCGCTGCTGCTCCGGCTCCGAGAGCTGCACGCCGAGCCGAACCGCGGTGTCCGACAGGAGACCCAGCCCCCGCGCCTGCTCCTCGAAGTCCGGACGGACGATGCTCACGATCGTCGGGGTGATGTCATCATGTGACCGGAACCAGCCCTCGAGCGCGGGGTGGAGCAGAACCAGTTCTCCGAGGTTGCGCACCCACACCACGTCGGCGCCGTTGACCATGCGCCGCTCGATGTCCTCGTGTCGAGGCTGGCGCTCACCCGTGCGCCCCTCGAGCCACTCGTGGAGCAGGAGCACGCGGTCATTCGCGCGTTCGGCACGAAGCGCCTCGTACACGGTACGGATCGCTCCGCTCGTTGCGGGCGCCACGACGGTGACGACGGGCAGCTGCTCCTGCAGCTGTCGGCGCAGCTCGCGGTCGACGTCACGGGGCACATAGGGTCTCGGCTCGGCCTCCCCCGGGGGCAGCACCACCCCGAACCGGCGTGGGGGAATGTCGCGCATGAGGGTCAGGAAGTCCAGCGCACCGTCAGGTGGTCCGGAGGCCTCGAGCAGGAGGCTGCGGAGGGTCGCCAGCACGGCCTCGGCGCTCGTCCCCAGCCGACGCAGCCGGTCCCCGAGCAGGCCTCCGTTGGCCACGACGTCCTGGAGGACCGCCACCCCCATCGACCACGGGGTGAGCATGAGCCCCATGCCCCGGGTGGGCTCGACGAAGTTCCGCAGAGCTCGCTCCAGGTCCTCCGCCAGCGCGTACGTACCGGTGAGCGGACGCTGCTCCGCCCTGATCCCGAGCAGGTTCTGCAATGCCTCGACCCGAACCGAGTTCTGCTCGAGTGCGGCTCGGACCATGTCGTCGCCTCGCCCGAGCGCCCACAAGAAGGTGCTTCGGTTGACCGCAGCACCATCGGCGCGGCGGTCCTCGAGTCGTTGCGCATGCGCGGCGGCCGCCGCGGCGGCGCATTCGACCACCCGGGGGTCGGCTTGGTGGCCGGCACCCTCGATGATCGCCACGACGGGGTCGAGCGCGACGTCCGTGGACACGTTGCCCGATCCGGGCGGTGGCGGTTCGTTCATGTCGCACCTCCCGCCGCCAGTTCTGCGCCTTCCACTGTCCCGCACCCGGAGACCTCGCGGCAGGCCTTTGGCCGACGACGCAAAGACGCCCGTATGCCGTGGAGCCGGCTGCGCGGCATACGAGCGCCCTTTCTGGGGGCGTAGGGCTGGTCAGCGAGCCATGTAGCCCCCGTCGATGTAGAGCTCGAGTCCGGTGACGAACGCCGCGTCGTCACTGGCGAGGTAGGCGACCCCTGCGGCGATGTCGGCCGGCTGTCCGAGGTGACCCATCGGGGTGAGCGCCGTCATGCCGTCCCAGATCTCCGTGCCCCTGGCCTGCTCGAGGATCGGGGTCTCGATGAACCCCGGGTGGATCGAGTTGACCCGGATGCCCTCGGTCGCCCAGTGCAGGGCGATGTTCTTCGTCAGGGTCCGGACCGCGCCCTTGGCGGCGTGGTACGCGGGCGACGCACCGAAGCCGCCGCTCGTGCCGAAGATCGAGCTGATGTTGATGACCGATGCGTGCCCGGAGGACTTGAGGTGCGGGGCAGCGATCTTCATGCCGAGGAAGACGCCGGTCTGGTCGATGGCGATCGTGCGGTCCCACTCCTCGAGCGTCGTGTCCTCGATGGGCTTGATGTCACCCATGCCCGCGTTGTTGACGAGGATGTCGAGCCCGCCGAGATCCTCGACCGCCTTGGCCGTGGCTGCCTCCCAGTCGGCCTCGCTCGTGACGTCGTGGCGCAGGAAGGCGGCGCGATGGCCCGCGTCGACGAGGTCCTTGACCGTCGCCTCACCGGCCTCGACCTGGATGTCGGTGACGAGGACGGCTGCGCCCTCCGCGGCGAGACGCTGCGCGGTCGCCTTGCCGATGCCACTGGCTGCTCCGGTGACGAGCGCGACGCGGCCTTCGAGCCTGTTCATGCTGTGCTCCTTCGGTGGGTGGTGCCTCCACGGTCAGTCAAGACCTCGGAGGGCAGGCCGGACAGGGACCAACGACCCTGCCGCGTGCGGTCGGTGGTCGCGCGGCACCGTCAACCCTCAGGAGCCGCTGGGACTCGAGGACGCGGACGGCGATGCGGAGGGTGACGGCTTTGCGGGCTTGTCCTTGCCGGACCGCCCGGCCTTGCCCGGCTCCTTCTCCACCTTGTCCTTCGGGCCGGCCTTCTCGTCCTTCTCGAGCTCGTCCTTCGGACCGGCCTTCTCGCCCTTGCCACGATCGGGCTTGGCCCGCTGGCTCGGGTGGGGCACCGTCGCGCAGTACGCCTCGACCTTCGATTCACCGCCGGCAGCCTCGGCCAGGTTGCGCATGGCGACCGACCCGGCCGCCCGCTCCTTGCCGTCGTCGTGCTTCGCGTGGTTCGCCCACGCCCTGCACAGCCCGAACGCAGCAGGCCCCGTGGCGTCGGGCCCGACCGGGCTCCGCGACGCAGTGGGACTCGGGACGTCCGCCGGCGCACTGGAGGACGGCGCACGCTCGGTCGCACGCGTCGCGGAGTGCGCCACGACGGTCGCCGCGGCCAGGGCGATCGCGACGCCGGCGAGCGCCGCGCCGAAGCGAGCCCGAAGCATCGAGCTGGGGGTCATCCCCACAGTGTGCTCGCGCAGGGACGGACGCGTCAGCCGTTTGGGTGCTCCGGTGACACCGGGCCGTTGTCCCGCGTCCGGCCCGGAGGGCTACGTTCGGAGGGTGAAGCCCAGTCCGGACGTCTTCGACCTCTTCGCCGTGCCGGGCGAGGCCGTGCCCGTCGAGGGCGGTCACGGCCACAGCGTCCTCGCCGGTGACCTCGTCCTCTCGCCCGGCCGCAGCCGACGGGTGGCCCAGTGGCTCAACCCCATCATCGCGCCGCTCTCTGCCGAGCTCGACCACGAGCGGCCCCGTTCCCTCCGGCTGGTCATGCCCATCCCGACGCGCGACCTCCAGTGGGTCGTGGGCGGCTGGGGGGCGACGAGGTACGAGCCCGACACCCGGCCCTGCCGCGACCTCGAGGTCCTGCTGGCCACCGGCCGGCTCCTCCACGCCCGGCTCGCGCAGGCGGTCCCGAACGCACCGGACGGCATACGGGATCGTGACGACCGGTGGGCCGCAGCGGAACGCATGGCGTTCGGCGAGGACCAGCCGGCCGGCATACCGGATGCGGTCGCAGCGGTCGTCTCACGGCTCCTGGCCGAGCTCGACGCCACGAACCTGGGCCCGAACCAGCTCGTTCACGCCGACCTCGCGCACAACGTCCTGCTCGACGCGGACGGCGTGCCGCTCGTCATCGACGTCTCTCCGGCGTGGCGGCCCACGCTCTGGGCAGAGGCGGTGTGCGTCCTCGATGCCGTCGTCCACCTCGGCGCCGACGTGGCGGTCATGGGCGAGTGGTCTCGCGGAGCCTCGCGGCAGGCGATGCTGCGGGCGGCGATGTTCCGGCTGCTCAGTGACGAGAACCCCGACCTCCCGGGCCATCGCCGCGCCCTCGAGGCCGGTCCTATCGGACCGCGCAGGTAGCGGCCTGGCCTGTCGGTCGGGGCTGTCACTCTGGTCGGATGGCGGTGACCATCGAGGACGTGCGGGCTGTGGCCGACGGCCTGCCGCGCAGCCATGAGGTCGTCGTGCGCGACCGGGTGAAGTTCCGCGTCGGCAGCATCGTCTGGCTCGCCTTCAACCAGGAGGAGACCGAGATGGGGTTCGCGTTCCCCAAGGAGGAGCGCGAGGCGCTGGTCGCGAGCGAGCCGGACGTGTTCTTCATGCCGCGGCCGTCGGACCTGCGGTTCAACTGGGTCGAGTGCCACCTCGCCGCGCTGGACCACGACCGGATGCGTGAGCTCGTCCTCGACGCGTGGTGCATGGTCGTTCCCAAGAAGCTGTGGCCGATGGCCGGCCGCTGAGGTCGGGGACCGGCGCCAGCTGGAGCCGCGCGTCGAGGTCACGTCTGGGCGACCCACTCGTCCTGAGCGGTGGTCTTGCCCTCGTGCCAGGTCCACGTGATGCCCTCGTAGCCGAACGCCACCGCCTCACGCAGCGCGGGCGCCGACTCCGGCGTGGTCACCGTGATCTCGACGACGGCGGCTCGCTTCAGCTCGATCGAGTAGGTCGCCCTGCGTCGACCGAACTGGTCCGTCCCGAACACGTCGAGACGCCACGTCGTGAGGACGTCGTGGAACGCCCAGGCCCACGCCAGCGAAGGGCTGGCACGGTCGACGTCCTTGACGACGACGATCGGGGAGTGCCGCCGCTTCCCGGTCGCCTGACCGGTGGTGGCGTCCCGCACGGAGACGAGCGTATGCCGCACCTCGAGAATGGTGATCCCGGTGCCACCCCGAGGGTCGGGTCCACTGCGGAAGGGTCCTTGGGTCCCCACGATCTTCAGCTCGGCATCCAGCACGGCGTCCTCACCCCTTCGCGACGCGTCACGGCAGGGTGATCCCCTCGAGAGGGCTGGTACGCACTCTGAGGATCGCGAAGTACGGACCGGCCGCCTGCGTGGCGGATGCGGTGGTGACGAAGCCGTCGGTCAGCGTGACCGGAGCCTCCACCACCGTCACTCCTCCACCGCCACGGTTCCCTCCGCACGCCAGGAGCTGCTGGTCGCTGACGACCTCGGTGACGATGTCGACGTGGCTGGCCTCGGTGCCCTGGAGACCGTCGAAGGTCACGGCGTTGCTTCCCGGCCGGTTCTTGCAGAGGAAGTCACCGACCTCTGGCTTGATCTCGTCCAGCCGGTAGAGCCAGAACGGGTTCGCGAAGCCCATCATCTTCTTCTCCCGGTTCGTCCTGGCCGCGAACGCGTAGCGGGCGTGCAGGGTGCTCCGTCCGAACGGGTCCCCCGGGATCCCGGCGACCCTGGCCCCTTCCTGCACGCAGAAGGAGATGAAGCCGGCGCTCCAGGCAGTCGTCCCCGTGGCCGCTCCGGCAGCCCATCCCGCGGGATCCGAGGTCCTGCCCGCGCGACCGTAGGCCACGAGCAGGGGGAGCACGGCCGGGTCACTCTCGGCGCGGCCGTTCCACGTCGCCAGCTCAGCACGCGCAGCCAGGGCCGCCTCGCGCTTGAACACCTCGACCTTGGACATCCAGTCCTGGACCGCCTCGAGGGCGCCGCCGACCCCGGGGATGAGTCCGACAATCGAGTCGAGACCGCCGGGGAGCACACCCGAGGTGCCTGACAGCACCGACCCGAAGGACGCCAGCTGGAGGGCGCCCGCCGCGGCACCGACGCCGCTGCCACCGCCTCCGCCAAGAGCCACCTTGAGGCCGTCGGGGGTGGCCACGACGTCGCTGCCGGGTGTGGCAGCAGCGCTCTTGAGCATGGCGCCGAGGCCCTCCAGCCCTCCGAAGACGGGCATGGACGACTTCTCCGTCAGGCCCTCGAGGATCTTGCCAGCCTCCTCCTTCGCCTTCGCGGGCTCGACGAGCTTGTCGTCGGCGGCCTTCTTGACCGACGCCAGCTTCTGGTTGGCCTCCTTGGTCTTCTGGGTGTTCGCCGCCATCTCGGCCATCTTGAGTGCGGCAGCCTGCTGACCGAAGGACGTGGCGAGGTTGGCGGCGGTCTGCAGCCCCGCTGCCGCGTTGGCCTGGGTTCCGGCGAGCCCCGCCATGTCGCGGAAGGCACCGGCGTTCTGCACGGCGCCGAGGGCTCCGGCCAGCCCGGCCGGCGCCGGGGCGTCGGGAGCGTTCTGCAGGCTGATGATGGTCTGCGGGAAGGCGCTGGGCGCGGTCGCCATCGGGTCGGTGCGCCGGGACATGAGCAGCGACGGGTCGAGCTCGCCCAGCTCCGGCTCGGTGTCGGACAGGACCCAGTCCAGGTCGCCGTAGTGCTCCTCAAGGGCGAGACAGGGATCCATGATCGTCTGCGCATAGAGCCCGTCGGTCGGCAGCGCGACGTGCATCGGCTCGCTGTGCCCTTCCTTGCCCGCGTACCAGCCGTAGAGGTCATCGGGTGTCTTGAGCCCATCGATCCCCAGGAAGGCGCCGGCCGACACGCGGAAGACCATCGAGTTGCCGATGATCGCGATCGGGTCGCGCTCGACCACGGAGGCCACACTCACCCCGTTCGTGCCGGGTATCAGCGCGCCGTCGATGATCATGAACACGCGGTCGCGGTCCATGTCCCACAGCACCCACTTGTCGTAGTACTCGACGTGCTCGTTGAGGTGGCCCAGGAGCGATTGAACGGCCTTGACCATCTCGTCACGCTCGTTCTTCAGCTCCCACTCGTCGGGTGGCTGAGACCCGGTGACTCCGAGGGTGTCCACCGCG
Source organism: Knoellia locipacati (assembly GCF_044791685.1). Taxonomy (GTDB): domain Bacteria; phylum Actinomycetota; class Actinomycetes; order Actinomycetales; family Dermatophilaceae; genus Knoellia; species Knoellia locipacati_A. The sequence goes on along the minus strand of NZ_CP087730.1, from coordinate 1,677,921 downwards.
CCCGTCTCGGGGGAGATGAGGTCGTCGACGCCGGTCTGGACGCTGACGGACCGTCGGAAGTGGTCGGTGTCATAGGTGTAGCTGAGCGACGTCACGTTGGCCACCGAGCCGGGCGTGAGGGGCCGCGTTGCGTCGATACGCAGGTCGGTGAGCCGTCGACGGGTGATGGTCGATCCCACCGGCATCCGAACCGTGAAGTCGACCCGCACCGAACCGTTGAACCGATAACGGGAAGCGAGGGTGAAGTCGGCGGGCAGGGAGGTGCCGCCCACCGTGACCGAGAGCGTGTCGACCCAGCCTGCTGCGATGCGTGGTGCCTGCTCCGCCTGGAACCACGCGTCGCGCGCGGAGTCGACGAGCTCGCGGAGCCGGGAGAAGATCGACAGGGCGGGGGAACCGAGGAAGGGGCGCAGCGGCGCCCACGGGATGTCGTCGAAGGCGTCGAAGGTCGTCTGGGGTCGCTCGACGCCGAGGTGGATCGTCATCGACCCCCGCAGGTGGCGGACCGGCTGGTCGGCCCTGGCGAGGTCCGGCACGGGCGAGTCGGCGAAGTTGCTCCACACGTCTCGCAGGTAGGTCAGGGCAGTGGAGTACTGCCGGTCCCGCAGGCCCTTGCGGATGGACTCCCGCCACCGGTAGGCGCGGGCGAGGGTGAACGGCTTGATGGCGAAGGGCACGAAGACGCACTCGCGCACACCGGCGAACTCCGTGTCCAGCTTGAGGTGCCGCAGGATCTGGTAGTAGATGACGGTCAGGGAGTGCGCGTAGTTGGCGTTGCGCACGACCTCGACCGTGCCGGTGACCGTCTCCTCCTGGCTGACCTCCGTGACGACGACGCTGTCGAGGCGGCGACGCGAGTCGGCGAAGCGGCGAATCGTGTCGCGCAGCTTCTGCTCCTCGGCGGCACGGGTCTCCCGTCCGCCCGACTGCGTCGACGTGCTCGAGGCACGCGAGTGCCCGCCACCGCCGCCCGCGACGAAGGACCCCACCGCGAACCCGAAGCCGCCCGCTCCCGAGGACGTCCGTGAGGACGACTCGCCCTTGGCCCACTCCGACAGGTTGGCCTCGACGGTGTCCTGGTAGGTCCGGTCACGGGAGACCTCGTCCGCGACCTCGTCGACCAGCTGCGTCGTCTCCGTGCGGCGGGTGCGCTCGAGCCGCTCGAACTCGATCTTCTGGATCCGCCGCTGCTGGCGTGGAGCGAGGGTGAGCGTGTGCGCCACGGTGCCGAGGGAGTAGCCGTTGGAGCGCCAGCGCATGCGGTACTCGAGGATGTGGCCGCGGGCCACCGTGGCGGCCTGGTAGCGAGACGAGTCGCCCTCCCAGTCGAGGGGGTTGGTCGCGTCGACGACCTGCCTCCCCCGCGGGGTCCGGCGGACCAGGTCGAGATACTCCTCCGGGAGGGACGGTCTGGCCACGGCGTTGCCGAGGTTGACCACCTGGTCGAAGGGGACTCGCACTCGCGCGTCGAAGACGTTGCGTCGCTTGCGCGTCGGACTCTCCTCCTCTCGTGGTCCGAGGACGGTCGGGTCGTAGTCCACGACCGGGAAGGACGGGAATCTCCGAGTGGGCTCGGAGCTGATCGCCGGCTGCTCGGCGCGCAGGATCACGTGGAAGGCCCGCTCACCCAGGATGCGCTCAGGGTTGGAGAACGGGGAGCAGAAGGCTCCCGGGTCCTCGCCGTAGACGTCGGGGTTGTCCGCGAGCTCACGGTCACTCGTCGCGAACGGCGTGCGCCCCGGCGGGACGTCGCCGGTCGGCGCCGCAGCGAAGGGCGGCAGGGGTAGGGCCAGCTCGTCAGGGCGGTCGACGTCCAGGTCATCGGCCACCGCGCCGAAGGCGACGTTCGAGCCGTCGGTGAGCCACCAGAGCCAGTTGGTGGGCGTGCCCTTGTCCCGTGGCAGGGCGGCGACGAACCCGCCGTCCACGCCCACCACCACCGGGATCCACGGGAGGTTGACGAGCTGGGGGACGCTCGCCGGCTGGGCCTCGACGGAGGTGGTCGCGGGCTGCGGAAGGGCGAAGACCGTGGACAGTCCAAGCGCCGTCCAGTCTGCCTGCTTGAAGGGCACGACGCGCAGCTCGGAGGTCACGAATCGGACGGGCACGGCACCCACGGCGACGAGCGTGGCGCGACGGAGTGCCGGCTTGTCCTGGACCTCGGCCGTCAGCTCCTCCTCGGCCACTGCCTTGAGGTCCTCCTTGGTCAGCTTCACGTCGACGCTCGCCGGCAGCTGCGGGTCCACGGTCCGGAGGAGCCGGACCGAGCCGGTCCCGCTGAGGAACCTGACTGCCAGCGGGCTCTCGATGTCGGCGTCCTCGAGGAGGACCGTCGCGGCCGCGTCGGCGGCGAGCTCGGTCAGGGCGACATCGAAGACCTTGACCGGCTTCTTGCTGGCCGGATCGCCGCTCGCGACCTCACGGGTGTAGGTCACCTCGACGGTCCGACGTGCCATCTTCGGAACGGTGTCTCCCGCCGACACCACCACAGTCACATCAGCCATCTGACCCAACTCCCGCACCCGAGGGGACCGCCTGCAACCCTCAACCATCCTCCCCGGTCGGACGACGCGTCAACGATCCGCGATGACCATGGCCGGGGGCGCGTTGGACCCACGTCCCGTAGTGCCCGGATGCGGCCAGCCAGACCGCCGCGCACCGGCCGCTGTGGCGATCTGCCGAGGCGCCTGACAGAGTTGACCGGCACATCCACGATCGGGATCCCTCAGGAGGAGCGCCAGTCATGTGGCCCTGGCTCATGATCATCGCGGGCACGCTCATCATCATCGGAGCCCTCGTCGCGCGGCATCGGATGATGCGTGACTACCGGACTCAGCTCGCCCAGGGTGAGTCGTCCGCGCGCGCGGCCGAGGTCGCCTCGCGAGTCGACGCCGTGAACCTCGCAGCCGAACGCGCCCTCGCCGGGCGGGCTGCCGCCGAACGCACCACGGTTCGGCCGGCCACCGTGGAGCCCGCCATCGTGCAGCCCACCCCGGAGCCCGACCGGCCGACCTCCCGTCCAGCCGTCCACGTAGGCGCCGAGCAGACCGCGCAGCCCACCTTCGAGCCCTCCACGGAACCCGTGCTGAGCAGGCGAGCCGTCAAGGCCGGCCTCGCACCGTTGCCCACCGCCGCACCCAAGCCTCCACCGCTGTTCGCGGACCGTCCGATCGGGCACCGGCTCAGCTCGCCACCCACCATCCGGGTGCGGGCGCAGGACGTGCCGCTCCAGGACTGGCTGCGCTACTACGCCGAGGGCAACGCCTGGTCCGGCGTCATCCAGAGCATCTCCGACCGGATCACCGGCGACCGTGAGCTCGAGCCGTTCTTCGGCTCGCTGGAGCGGGCCACCCTCCAGCGCCACGTCATGTCCACCCTGATGATGCTCACCGGAGAGGGCGTCACCGTCGGGGCGGTGCGCCGGCTGGCCGAGGCCCACCTGCACCACGTCCAGGCCGGCGGTGAGCCGATCAGCGAGCCGGTCTGGGACCGACTGGCGGCCACCCTCGGCAACGCGATGCGCGAGCACGGCGTCCCGGAGTTCGCCGTGCAGGGCCTCGAGCACACCGCAGCACCGCTGAGGTCCGTCATCGTCGCCCGCCCCCAGGCCTGACCCCAAGAGGTCTCGCAGTACCGGCGTCGGCGCGGCTCGTGACCCCTAGCCTGTCGCTGTGGATGCGGCGGGGTGGGAGCAGCAGGTCGACGAGAGCGACTGGCGGGGCCTCCAGCGCGCCCTGACCTCTCTCGACGACGAGGGCCGCGCCGCCGCCCTGACGTGGTACCGGCGCACCGGCCGGGCCCGCGCCCGCAAGGTCTCCGAGCGAGACTGGCGTCCCCACTCGCGCATCGTCCAGCTCCAGCTCGCCCTCGGGCTCTCGGAGACGCCGCAGGAGGCGAGCAAGAACTGCCAGTGGGGACGCCGCTGGATCTGGAGCGACGACCTCGACGCCGTGCCCGGCTGCGCGGACCTCCTCCTCGCACGGGGAGAGGAGTGGGCGCGCGCGTTCGTCACCCTGTCCACCGCCACCACCCTGCGGGGCGACTCGCGCCGGGGCGCCGGCGAGATCACGACGCTGGCCAGCGCCGCCGTCGACGCGTTCGACCTGGACACACCGCTGGAGGAGACCTACGTCCGCGGCTGGACCACCCTCGTCGGCCTGGCTCACTCCCACACACGTGCCGACAAGGGTTCGCAGTGGCGGCCGCTCACCCTCCTGGCCGCCGACGACAGCGGTGCGCACGCGGCATACCCGCTCGGTCCGGAGGCCTCGCTGGAGGCGTGCCTGCACGGGACCCGGGACCTCACGGCCCTGCTCGTCGCCGCCCTCGACCTGCCCAACGCGCTGGCGGAGTGGACCGACCTCAAGGGGGAGGGCTGGGGCCTCACCGCGGCGATCCGTGCGGCCGTCGCCGACGGCATCCTCGACCGCGAGGCGGCCCTCGACCCCGCGTTCCGGTCCCTGAGCCGCGACGACCGCGCCGGCACCCAACGCGTCACCGCACAGGTCATCCTCGGTCTCGAGCCCACCCCCGACGAGGTCCGCGAGCGCGCCGCGCTCATCCTGCACGTCCTGCCGACCGTGCACGGCAGCGTGACCACAGTGCTGCTCGACCTCGCGCTGGCTGCCGGGCTGGAGGACGACGACCTCGTCGAGCTCGGCACGGTCGTCCTCGCCCGCAAGGAGAAGGCGCAGAAGGCCACGCTCCTGCGCCACCTCAAGACCTCGACCTCCGACGCCCGCGAGCCGCTCCTCGCCATGGCCGCCGACAGCGACGACGCCGCCTTCGCCGCCAAGGCACGCGCGCTCCTCGGTGACGGCGACGACGAGTCGGCGGACGGCATACGAGAGGGTGCAGGGCGACCGGACGCGGTCTCGACGTGGTCACGGCCCGCGACCGGCTTCCGTCCCGGGGACTTCTCCCCGTATGCCGGTGACGCAGCCGGGCTGGACCGCGCACGTTCCGACTCGGAGACGTGGCTGCGGATCACCAGCGAGGCGGCCTGGCTCGACCTCGTGGTCCGGGTCGGCGCGAAGGACCTCGACGTGCTCAGGGCCTCGGTCGTGGCCGACGAGCGGGTCGACTGGTGGTCGGCGGCGCGCACCCGCGCGCTCCTGCACCAGTGGGTGACGACGGGCGACCCGCACCGCTCCTACCGCCGCACCGGGACGATGACGACCCACGAGCCCGGCAAGGACCCGGTGACGACGACCCGGGTCCACGAGTGGGTCCCACCCGGGTGCGTCGTCTTCACCGACCGGCTCGTGGAGGAGTCGCTGCGCCGCTTGGGGACGGTGACCGAGCTGCTCAGCACGCCGTCGCGGGTGGACGGGACGGTCACCGTGGCCGACCTCGCCGCTCGGGTGAGGCGCGCGTCCAGGGCCGGCTACGCGCCGTACGACCTCGTGCAGGCTCTGCTGCGCCTCGACCTGCGTGATGCCGACGACGTGGGGGCGTTCGACGGGCTCACCCTGCCCCCGGCGGCCGTGCCGTCGGACGTGCCGAAGGAGCAGGGCTCGTCGTGGCGGCGGCTGCTGGGGCGCGGCGGCAGCAGGAAGGGTGGAGGCAGCGGGGGAGGCGGTGCCTCGGCGGGGGTCGACGGCGTCGAGGTCATCCGCGGCTGGATCGCCGCCGGTGGGATGCCGCGACGCGAGCTGGACTTCGACGGGACGCGACCGCGTCTGGGCGGTGTGACCCTGCCGCTGCCCGGGCCCCTCGCCGGGCTCGACGGGCTCGCCGAGATCTGCGCAGCGGTCGGGCACGGGGACTCGAACGTGCCGGCAGGGCTCTTCGACTCGCCGACGCTCGTGCTGGGTGTCACGCCGTTCGCGACCGAGGTGGCCGTGACGACGACGGAGCAGCGGGGCGACCTCGACTCGGTCTTCCACGCCCAGAACCTGCCGGTCCTCGCGTGGTCGGCCGGGCCGATCGGCGCCGCGACCCACCACCACATCGCCCGGCTCCTCGTCCATCCGCGTGAGGACAGCCGCCTCCTCGCGGCCAAGTACACCGCCGAGCTCGCGACACAGGGCCGGCTCGACCCGGAGCTCCTGGGGGAGCGGAGCCTGTCGCTGTTCGAGGCGGGCGAGCTGTCGCTGCCCCGCGCCGCGCACGGGTGGGAGCAACTGGCGTCGATGGCCGGGCTCGCCGTCGTCTGGCCCGCGTGGGTCGCCGTGCTCGATGAGGCGTGCCGGGCCTCCCGCAAGCCCGCCGGCCTCGCCGACCTGCTCCGTGCGGCCCGCGACCAGGTGCCGGTCGCCGCGGCCCACGTCGAGGGCGAGGTCCTGCCCGCGTCGGTTCGCGAGGTCGCCGGCGAGAAGGGCAGGGGCAAGGCGGTCACCGAGGCGCGTGCCCTTGTCGACCTCGCCGCGCTCCCCGAGCTCCCCGAGCTCGCCGACTCGCCGGCGCCGGATGCTGCGGCCGGCCCCGACGACTCCACCGGAACCAAGAACTCCGAGGACTCCGAGGAGAGGTCCGCGTGAGCAACCTCGTCGGCGCCTCGCGCCTGGACGTCTCCGAGGACGTGCGGCTCCAGCTCGAGACCGGCACCGGCCTGACCCCGACCGGGCTCGTCGAGCACCCCACCTTCTTCTCGGGGATCGTCGAGCGGCCGGACGTCGTGGCGGCGGGCATCCTCGCGGTCGCCGACGTGGCATCGACGACCTACCTCGACCTGTCGGCGCTCGCGGGCATCCGCGACCCCGTCGTCACCGCGAGCGGCGACCGGCTCCGCTTCGAGTCGTTCAGCGGGTGCAACGGTGTGCACGCGCGGTTCGACCTCCTCGCCGACGGGATCGCCTCGGGCGAGGTCGGGTTCGGCACGACCAACGTCGACGTCAACCAGCCCCTGCGCGGCGCGCTCGCCTCGCTCCCACGGCACGAGCTCATGCACCTAGGTGTCGGCCCCGACGCCCTGCGCATGTCGACCCCGGAAGCCGTCCACGAGGAGCGCAAGGTCGAGCTCCCGACGCGCTGGGTCCGTGGCTTCGCCGAGGTCCCCATGATCGCGCGCGGCCTCACGAAGGTCGCCGAGGTCGGCCGGACGCAGGCGATGGCCTTCCTCGCCGGGCTCCCGCGTGGCGCACCGGGCCCGACCATCGGTGTCGTCGCCGGACCGCGGGGCCTGCGAACGACCGCGTCCGGGGTCGGCGGCGGAGCGACCCTCGCTGGCGCCGCCCGGCTCACCTCGCTGCGGCGCCTCATGCGGCACGTGCGGACGCTCTCAGTGTTCGCCCACGAGTCCGGGGCGAGCGGCTGGGTGGCCGAGGTCGAGGGCGGCCGGGTGACGCTGCTCGTCAGCCCCCAGCCCTACCGGGGCTTCTCCGGCGAGGGGCAGCTCCTGCCCTCGCTCGCCGGTGCCGGCGTTGGGCGCGGCCACGGCGGGGACGCGGCACTGCTCCTCGAGCACCTGGCCTGGGAGCCGGTCATCGACCCGACCTGGCTGGCACTCGAGACCTCGCTCGACGAGTCGCGTGTGGTCGCTGCGATCGCCGAGCTGGCCGCCTCGGGCAAGGTCGGCTACGACGTCACGGACGCCGCCTGGTTCCACCGCGAGGTGCCGCTCGACACCGACGCCGTCGAGCGCGACCACCCGCGCCTGCGCTCCGCTCGCCGGCTCGTCGACGAGGGCGCGGTCTCACCCGACGGGCAGCGCTGGGTCGTCGGGGACGGCACCCATCGTCACTGGGTGTCACTGGCCGACGTGCCGCCGAGCTGCACGTGTCGCTGGTACGCGAGGTATGCCGGCGGGCGCGGCCCGTGCTCGCACGTCCTGGCCGCTCTCCTCGCCTCCGAAGCGCGGCCGAGCGCGGCCGCGAAGCCGCGCGACGGCATACGGGAGAGGCCGTGAGGGTGACCCTCGGCGGAGTCCTCGCGCTCACCGCCGTCATCGCGCTGCCGGTCGCGGTCATCGCCCTGTCGATGCGGAGGCGCCCGGTGGACGACGTCATCACCCGCGGTTCGGCCCGGGGCCGTGACGGGCTCGCCATCCACCCGTGGCGTGGGCACCCAGTCGTCCTCGTCCTGGGTTGGGTCCTCGTCGCCGGGGTGGTGGCACTCGGTCTGTGGTACCTGCCTTCGGCTCCGTATGCCGCCGCGTTCTGTCTCGTGGGAGGCGGGCTCATGGGCTACGTCGGCTGGGCTCGCGCCACCGGTCGAGCGGGCGACGGGACACTGACCTTCACCCCCGAAGGCCTTTACCAGCTCTACGGCGGCTCCGAGGTCTTCGTGCCGTGGGACGTCGTGCGCGGCCTCGTCACGACTCCGACGGACTTCATCGTCGAGACCACCCGACCGGTGGTGCCGATCCACCGCATGCTCCCGCTCTTCGGTCGGCGAGGCGTCGTGCTCGACGAGGCCATCGGACTTCCACGCCGCGGCCTGCCACCCCTGCCCTACCAGGAGATGGTCGCGCTCTACGCCACCGACGAGGCGGCGCGGGACGAGCTCGCCGGCGACGAGCCCGTCAACCGGGCACGGGCCATCGTCAGCGAGCTCTCCAGCTGACCGGTCGCGAGTCCGCGAGCACCGTTGGCTCCCGGATCAGGTCAGTGACAGCGGAAGAACTCCTGGACGGTCCCGTTCGGACGCTCGTTGAAGTGCTCCACGATGTGGTTGGAGAACGTCGAGCCGTCCGAGCCCGTCCCGCGGACGTTGAACGTGAAGGTCCCGTTGACGTTCTTCATGCTCTGGTTGAAGCCGCCCCAGATCGTGACCTTGCCCGTGTAGCTCGGCAGGCTCGGGTCGCTCAGCGGCACCGCCGAGAAGGTCCCGGTGTCCGTGAACGTCGCGTGCACCCGCCCGTCCTCGAACACCGTCTCGTGCTCGATGCGGTTGGTCGTCGTCGTGATCGTGTAGAGGGGCCCGCCGCCCTCGCACGTGGGCACGAGGTCCACGAAGGTCTCGATGACGCCCTGCTGGGTGGTCGTCGTCGTGGTGGGTGGCGCCGCGTGAGCCGGAGCGGCCACGACGATGAAGAAGGGGGCGAGCAGGGTGATGGCGAGTCGGCGCAGCATGAGGTCCTCCTGGAGGGTGTGCTTCTGCTGGTTACGACTCACGGTCCTCGCGCCGTTCGACCTCGCCAATAGCCTCAGGGCACCCCCCTGCGATGGTCCGACCGGACCGACTACGCGAGGGTGAGGAAGAGCTTCTCCATGGCGGCGTGGTCCTCGGCGTTGATGCCGTCCGGCGCCGTGAGGCACTCGCGCAGACCGGACGAGACGATGGCGAAGCCGGCCCGGTCGAGGGCGCGGTTCACGGCGGCGAGCTGGGTGACGACGTCCTTGCAGTCGCGCCCCTCCTCGATGAGGCGGATGACGCCGCCGAGCTGACCCTGCGCACGGCGCAGGCGGTTGACGACGGGTGCCATGTCGTCCTGGTTGAGCGTGACCACGGGGAACTCCTTGGAGGTGGGGACGGTGGGTCTGGTGAGCGTGTCGCGGGTCAGCTTGTGAGCGTGTCGCGGTCAGCGCGCGAGCGCGTCGAGGGTCAGCGCGCGAGCGCGTCGAGGGTCAGCGCGCGAGCGCGTCGAGGGCTGAGGTGAGCCGGTCGCGCGCCTCGGTGGCGACGTCGGTGAGCTCCGGGTTGCCGGTGAGGCTCACCATGATGTCGGGGTCCATCGCCTCGACGAGCGTGGTGTCCGCGTCGAGCGCCCGGACGACGACGTTGCACGGGAGGAGGAGCCCGATGGAGGGCTCCGCCGAGAGTGCCGCGTGCGCCAGCGGTGGGCGGCACGCCCCGAGGATGACCTGCGGGTTGATGTCGACGTCGAGCTTGGCCTTGAGGGTCGCGGCGAGGTCGATCTCGGTGAGGACGCCGAAACCCTGGTCGGCGAGCGCGCCGCGCACGTCGTCGAGCGTGGCGTCGAAGGGACGGTGGACGGTCGTGCTCAGGGCGTAGGTCACGGTGGGCTCCTCGTGGGGTACGGCTGGGTGGGTGGCTGCAGGTCGTGAGATGAGCGTCAGGCGGACTGGGCCTGTGCTGCCATGCTCGCGCGGACCTCGTCCATGTCAAGGGAGCGCACGCTCTCGATGAGCTCCTCGAGGGCGGAGGCCGGGAGGGCACCGGGCTGGCTGAAGACGAGGATGCCGTCGCGGAACGCCATGAGCGTGGGGATGGACGTGATCCGCGCTGCCCCGGCAAGGGCCTGCTCGGCCTCGGTGTCGACCTTGCCGAAGACGATGTCGGGGTGCTGTGCCGAGGCCGCCTCGAACACCGGCGCGAACTGGCGGCACGGCCGCACCAGGACGCCCAGAAGTCGACGAGGACGATCCCGCCGGCGGTGACGGTCGGCTCGAAGGTCTCGGCCGTGAGGTTCGTGGTGGTCATACGGTGCTCCTTCTTGTGGGGTCGGGCGGTTTCTGAGGTACCCCGCGGGGTATTTGACAAATATACCCCCGGGGGTACTACGGTGGCAACTGCACGGATACCCCACTGGGTATGCACCAACACGTCCCAGGAGCTTTCCCCGATGATCGACATCACCCTCGATGAGCTCGCCTCCGAGCTGTCGCGTGGCGCCAGCGTGATCGACGTGCGCGAACCCCGTGAGTACGTCGCCGGACACATTCCCGGGTCACTGCTCGTGCCGCTGACACAGCTGTCGTCGCGGCTCGGCGAGCTCGACCGGTCACGGCCCGTCTACGTCGTGTGCGAGAGCGGCAACCGCTCGAGCGCGATGACCCACTTCCTCATCGGCCAGGGCTTCGACGCGAAGTCGGTCCTCGGCGGGGTCGGCGGCTGGGTCCGCTCCGGTCGGCCGGTCGTCACCGGTGCGCACCCGGCCCTCCAGACCTCCTGACCTGCAGAGCACCTGACCTGCTGACCACCTGAACCGAGCCCCTGACACCCTGTCCCCGTTCCACGGAAGGAACCGACCAGCCCATGACCACCCTCCCCGTGATCATCCCCATCGACACCCCGACCCTCGGCGACCGCTCGTACCTCGCGCACGACGGGACGTCTGCCGTGGTCGTCGACCCGCAGCGCGACATCGACCGCGTCATCGCCCTCGCCGACGAGGCCGGGGTGCGGATCACCCACGTCTTCGAGACCCACATCCACAACGACTACCTCACCGGTGGGCTCGCCCTGGCCGAGGCCACCGGTGCGACCTACCACGTGAACGCCGCAGACGACGTGGCCTACGACCGCGCCCCGATCAGCGACGGTGACGTCGTCGAGGTGTCCCCGACGATGCGGATCCGGGCCATCGCCACGCCGGGCCACACCTACACCCACCTTTCCTACGCCCTCGAGGCGGCGACGTCCGAAGGCTCCGGCGCGGCATACGAGGCGGTCGGGGTGTTCAGCGGCGGATCGCTCCTCTTCGGAGCCACCGGCCGTCCCGACCTGCTCGGCACCGAGCACACGCACGACCTCGTCCACCACCAGTTCGCCTCTGCCCAGCGGCTCGCCGACGAGCTCCCGGAGCAGGCGGCCGTCCTCCCCACCCACGGGTTCGGCTCGTTCTGCTCCGCCGGCTCCACCGGGGACACGACCGAGTCGACGATCGGCGCCGAGAAGCGGCAGAACCCTGCGCTCACGCAGGACGAGGAGCGGTGGGTCGCCGACACCCTCGCCGGCCTCGATGCCTACCCCGCCTACTACGCCCACATGGGCCCCGGCAACAGCGCCGGACCCGCCGCACCCGACCTGTCGGCCCCCGAGACCGCGGACAAGGACACCCTGGCCGCGCGCATCGACTCCGGCGAGTGGGTCGTCGACCTGCGCACCCGCACCGCCTTCGCCGCGGGCCACGTGACCGGGACGCTCAACTTCGGTCTCGACGGGCAGTTCGCCACCTACCTCGGCTGGCTCATCCCCTGGGGGACGCCGCTGACCCTGCTCGGCGACTCGCCGGAGCAGGTGGCCGAGGCACAGCGTGAGCTCGTCCGCATCGGCATCGACCGCCTCGAGGGTGCCGCGACCGGCTCCCCGCAGGACTGGACCGACGGCGACCTCGGGCGCTTCGACCGCGCGGTCTTCGCCGACCTCTCCCAGGTCCGGCACCACCGGGCCGTCGCCGTCCTCGACGTCCGCCGCGCCTCCGAGTACGACGCCGGCCACATCGAGGGCGCCGTGAACATCCCCCTCCACGAGCTCCTGTCCCGCACGGACGAGGTGCCCTCGGGCGAGGTCTGGGTGCACTGCGCCGGCGGCTACCGGGCCTCTATCGCGGCGTCGGTCCTCGCCGCTCGAGGCGTCAATGTCGTGGCCGTCGACGACAGCTTCGACGAGGGCGCCGCTCCGGCGGGCCTGCCCATCGCCACGGCCGCCTGACACAGCCCGCCCGCCCCTGACCGACCCTCACCCCTGCTCTCTCACACACCCAAGGAGAACCCCCATGTGCCGTCCCGCCACCTGCAAGATCTGCAACAAGACCACCTGGGCCGGCTGCGGCCAGCACGTCGACCAGGTCATGGCCGGCGTCCCGCGCGGTGAGCGCTGCCCCGGCCACAGCGACTCGGAGAAGGCTGCCGCAGCCAGCGGCTCGGTCTTCGGCCGCTTCTTCGGTCGCTCCTGACGCCGCGTGTCACCCCTGGTCATCCCCCTCGGGCTCATCATCGGCCTCGCGCTCGGCGCGCTGGGCGGAGGTGGCTCGATCATCACCGTCCCGGCCCTGGTCTACCTGCTCGGCCAGGAGCCCGGGACGGCCACGACGAGCTCGTTGCTCATCGTCGGCGCCACGTCGCTCATCGCCGTCCTCCCGCATGCGCGGGCCGGACGCGTCCGCGTCGGTCAGGGCCTGATGTTCGGAGCGCTCGGGACAGGCGGTTCGTATGCCGGCTCGCTCCTCGCGTCGCGCGTGGCCCCTGCCGTGCTCCTCACGGCGTTCGCGGGGCTCATGTTCGTCGTCGCCACCGTGATGCTCGTCCGGTCACGACGCGGCGGGGCGGGCGACGGTCCCGCTGACCTCTCGCGAGAGCCGATCGTCACCGTGCGCCCGCTCACTTGCGCCTGTCCTCGACTCGCCAAGCTCGTGCTCACGGCGACCGGGGTCGGGCTCCTCACCGGCTTCTTCGGAGTCGGAGGCGGGTTCGTGCTCGTCCCCGCCCTCGTCCTCGCACTGTCCTTCCCCATGCCGGTGGCGGTGGGGACCTCGCTCCTCGTCATCGCCGTCAACAGCAGCACCGCCCTGCTCGCGCGGGTGTCGACGGTGGGGGCGGACCTCGACTGGCCGCTCATCGCCGGGTTCACCGTCGCCGCAGTGGCCGGCAGCCTCGTCGGAGGCCGGCTCGCCTCACGGCTGCAACCCGTCGTGCTGACCCGCGCGTTCGCCTCCCTGGTGCTCGTCGTGGCCACGTACACGGCAGCGAGCAGCCTGCCCGCGCTGGTCTGACTCGAGATCCACCTGTTCGTCCATCTCGTCCATCCTCTTCTCCACTCACCGAAAGGTCACCGTGCCTTCCACCTTCTCGTCCACCCCTGCCCACCAGACCCCTTCCGCCCAGACCGGTGCGCGACACGCGGCGGCGCTCGACGCCCACGCAGTCATGGAGTGGCTCTCGTCCGACGCGGGACCACGGCTCCTCGACGTGCGCAGTCCAGCCGAGTTCGCCACGTCCCACATCCCGGGGTCCTACAACGTCCCTCTCGACCTGCTCCGCGAGCACCGTGACGAGCTCCGCAACCACCTGGACGACGAGGTCGTCCTCGTCTGCCGGTCCGGCGCCCGGGCCACGCAGGCCGAGACCCTGCTCGGGGCGACCGGCCTGGAGCACCTCCACGTCCTCAACGGCGGGATCACCGCCTGGGAGAACGCCGGCGGCGCCCTCAACCGCGGGCGGCAGACGTGGGAGCTGGAGCGCCAGGTGAGGCTCGTGGCGGGCAGCATCGTCCTCGCGGGGGTGCTGGCCAGCACCATGGCGCCGTGGGCGAAGTGGGTCTCTGCGGCCATCGGCGCCGGGCTCGCGTTCGCCGCCCTCACCAACAGCTGCGCGATGGGCATGCTGCTGTCGCGACTGCCCTACAACCGTCGGGACGAGCCCGACATCGCGACGGTCGTCAAAGCGCTGGGCGCCTGAACCTCGGGCGTCACCCGCGTCGGCTGCTGAGCACCTGGGACGCGGCGATCTTGAGCACACCACCCTCGTCGACCAGCCGATAGCTGGTGCGCTCGATGTCGACCCGGCCGCTGTCGCGCGAGTACGTGATCGTGGCCACGACCCGGTCCGGTGGCGTGGCCCGGACGTCGGTCACGGTCACGTCGCGGATGGCACCCCAGAATCGCTCGTACGAGCTCCGGCCGCCGGACGTCCCGGTCTGGTAGTCGGCGGTCATCAGTGGCCAGGCTCCCGACGTGTCGTCGGGGAGCAGGGCGTAGTAGTCGGTGATCGCCGCCGAGAGCCGGGTCGCCAGGTTGGGGGCTGCCGAACCGGTGGCGGACGCGGTGGGCGTGGCGCTCGTGGGGGAGGCGGTCGTGGGCGCAGCGGTGGTCGGGGTCGGCTGATCAGAGCTCGGAGACGGGCTGGTCGGGGTCGTCTCCGTCGTGGCAGTTCGGTCCCCAGCGGCGCCCCCACCCGACGGGTCGTCGTTCAGCGAGGCGACCATCACCCATGCGAGCGCGGCCACGATCCCGGCACCCAGGAGCACGACCCACGGCGAGGCACGACGTCGGCGCCGGATCTCATCGACGTCGGGGACGACGGGCTCGCGGTGTTCTTGGACCTCGATGTCGTGCGGCTCCGGCGTCGACGTCGAGCCAGCGGGGACTGGGGCCAGCGGAACCGTCGGGGACACCGCGAGCGATGGGTCCCCTGTGTCGAGATCCGCCAGCGATCGGGCCACCACCTCCATGGTCGGACGCTCGCCGGGCTCCGAGGCCAGCATCTCGAGCAGGAACGGGGTCAGGCTCCCCGCACGGGTCGGTGGCGGCAGCTGGGCCGCAGCGACCTTGTGGAGCAGGGCGATGGAGTTGCCGTCCATGCCGAACGGAGGGGCGCCCTCGAGCGCGGCATACAGGGTCGAGCCCAGCGAGAAGACGTCGGCGGGGAAGGAGGCATCCTCGCCGCGAGCCACCTCCGGCGCGAGGTAGGCCGGGGTGCCGTGGATCATGCCGGTGCGGGTCAGGGTGGCGTCGCCCATGGCGTGCGAGATGCCGAAGTCGCTGATGTGCGCCCCGCCGTCGGGGGTGATGAGGATGTTGCCGGGCTTGACGTCGCGGTGGATGATGCCGAGCTCGTGGGCGGCGCTCAGGGCGGAGGCGACCTCGCTGCCGATCCTGGCCACCTGGCCCAGGGGCAGGGGTCCGCTGTCGCGGATCACGCTGGACAACGGGGTCGACGGCAGCAGCTGCATGATGAGACACGGCTGGCCGTCGTGCTCCACGGCGTCGAACACCGGCACGGCATGGGGATGGTGCAGCCGAGCGGTGATGCGTGCCTCACGCATGGCGCGTTCCTTCGCCAGCTCCGCCTCGTCGTCCGGGACACCCGGAAGGGCGTGCAGCTGCTTGATGGCCACGGACCGCTCCAGGCGCTCGTCCCAGGCCTCCCAGACCACACCCATCCCTCCGGTGGCGATCACCTTGAGGAGTCGGTAGCGGCCGGCAAGAAGAGCCTCCGGCTCACCCACGCGCGATCTCCCTCCTGACGTCATGTGATCGAGCCTAGGCCGGATGGGCCTCGGGTCGCCAAGAGGGAGCCCACGGTGAAGCACCGACGGATCGGGTGTTGCGCTGCGCCCTGCTGCCGGGCCCGCCGTCGGTATCGTCGCGCCATGCCAGAGTTCCTCGAGCCGAACCGTGTCGACCTGAGCCTGTCCGACGGCATCCCGACCATCACGCTGGCCGGCGTCGAGGTCTCGGCCGGCGACGGGTGGTCCGTCCTCAACCGCGCGACGCTGCTCGTCGTCGACGGCCCCGGTGACGAGGGCTTCCTGATCCGTCGCCTCGAAGGCAACGGCACCGACCTCACCCCCGCGGGCTGGGACGACGCGGTGTCGGACCGCGGTTACGTGACCGTCGTCGCCGGCAGGACCCGGATCGTCGCTCCCGTGGTCTCGTGATGGCGGGTGCCCCGTCGAGCGACGCCGAGGGAGACCCGTCATGACCCGATCCGTCGAGCAGCTCGTCGACGTCGACAGCCCCACCTGGCCCCAGCTCGTCGAGGCCACCAAGAGCACGGCCACGACGGTCGAGGTCCTCCCCGTCACCCGCGAGCAGGGCGAGCGGACGCTCCACCGCCTCCAGGTGACCACGCACTCCGCCCTCGGCGCACTCGCCCTGGAGTGTGGCGGCCTCCTCGTGGACCACGGGTGGCTCCGGATCCTCGGAGGCGGGCACGACGGCATACCGGATCTCGCGACCGCCAACGGACTGGACGACCCCTCGGACTCCTCGACCGATCCGCCCCACCTGTTGGTCGCGCTCGACGTCCTCGGGGGCCGCTTCGCCATCGACGGCGGCGGGCTGGGAGTGGCCACGGGCCAGGTCTGCTACTTCGCACCCGACTCGCTGCAGTGGGACAGCCTCGACATCGGCCACACCGCCTTCGTCCACGCGATGATCGGCGGTGCGACCGAGCGCTTCTACGACGGGCAGCGCTGGCCCGGTTGGCAGGAGGAGTGCGCCCGCCTGGCGTCCACCGAGGGTTTCGCGCTGTACCCACCGCCGTTCACCGTCGAGGGCCAGGACCTGTCGGCCGTGTCCCGCGGGGCGGTGCCGATGGACGAGCTCCTGGGCTTCTACGACGACGCGGCCGGCCAGCTCAGCCACTGAGGCCCGGTCAGCACCGCATCACGAAACACTCGAGGGCGGTCTAGCCACTGACCGGGGTGAACGTCGCTCCGTCGCGGGATCCGAGGACCTCCCGCTCGGTGACGACCAGAACCTCGAACCCGGTCGCGGTCATGCTCGCGCTGATGGCCTGCGGAGGTGGCACCTTCGCGCCCGTCAGGCGCCACGTCCGCGCCCCGTCGGTGCTCATCGCGACGGCCCCTGCGGGTGTCACCCCCGCCACCGAGCGGGCATCACCCCAGGCGACCTGAAGGAGCAGCGGAGCACCTGCGACCGGCGCCCAGGAGGCACCCTGGTCCCGGGACGCCATGAGTCCGTCCTGAGTCGTCGCGAGAACGGTCCGTCCCTCGGGGTCGGAGGCAAGAGTCCTCGGCTGTTGCGTGAGCCCGGTGGTGGACCAGCTCCGGCGGTCCTTCGAACGTCGCAGCACTCCGTCGAAGGCGACGAGCGTGTCGCCCGCCTGCGTGAGCGTGTGGAAGTCCGACTGCCCACCACGGGAGAGCACCGTCCAGCTCCTTCCGCCGTCGGTGCTCTCGATGAGCCCCATCGGCTGCGGCAGCTCACGGACGCTGTTCGGATGACCCGACGCGTAGTAGTGACCGGGACCGGCCACGGCGAAACCCATGAGGTCGATGCTCGGGCCGACCCTCGTCGGGCCGGTCGGGCCGTATCGGTACAGGCCCTCGTGGGTCGCCAGGAGCAGTGTCCCGTCACCCGGATCGCGACCCACGCCGTGGACGTGTGCGGCCGGCAGGGTGACGCTCTTCGCGCCCACCGAGGTGCTGGGGTCGCTCGCGACGCTGGGCGCCACCGCTGCAGGAGCGGCCGCGCCTCCGCCATCGGTCGCGCACCCGGCCGGCAGGACAGCGACGGTCGCCGCGGCAAGTGCCGCGCGGACTGCTCGGCGCATGGGCCGCGCCAGGGGCGACGCGTTTCGCGCGACTCGCTTGGCCGTCATGAGGCTGTGGCGAGGAGGGACTTCATGGTGGCGATCTCCTCCTTCTGACCCTTGACGATGGCCCGAGCCATCGTCTCGACCTCCGGGTTGGCGGTCGTGCCGAGTACATCCTGCGCCATGACGACCGCGCCCTCGTGGTGCTCGATCATCATCGTGAGCCACAGCTCGTCGAACTTCGGTCCGGTTGCCGCGGACAGCTCCCTCATGTCCCCGCCGGACATCATCCCGCCGCCGTGTCCTTCATGGCCCTGGTCTGATGACATGGGCGCCTGCCACTCGTCGAGCCAGCGCGTCATGGTCGCGATCTCGGGATCCTGCGCTGCCTTGATCTGCCGGGCGAGCGTGGTCACCTCAGCCGAGGCGTCCTTCTGCAGCGCCAGGTCCGCCATCTCGACCGCCTGCTCGTGGTGCGGGATCATCATCTGCGCGAACATGACGTCGCCGCTCTCGCCGGCGTTCGCCCTCGTCGACGCGCTCGACGACGTGGACATCATCCCGCCGTGCGCGCCGGATCCGGCGCCGCTCGACGCGCAGGCGCCGAGTGTGAGCACGGCGGTGGTCCCGAGTGCCGTCAGGATGAGGTGGCGCTGGTGGCGGTGCACGAGGTCTGCTCCTTGGTCGCGTGGTCGTGGTGGGCGCACCCGCGTGAAGGGGGAGGCGGGTACGCACCGGTGACCAGCCTGCACAGTGACGGCCGGCCGAAGGACATGGATTCCCTGAAGGTTTGATGTAGATGGCGGAGGCACGACGAGTCGCCCGGCCTCGGCCCGTGGCCGGACTCGTCAGACGTGGTGAGTGGCCGGTGCGAGGGAGTGCTGGCCGGGGTTCGCACCGTCGACCGCCGGCGGCGGCGCAGGGAGTCTGAGCCGCTTGAGCATCAGCGCGTTGACGGCCACGATGACGCTGGACCCGGACATCGACAGGGCTGCGACCTCCGGTCGGAGGACGAGGCCCAGGGACGGCTCGAAGACGCCGGCGGCGATGGGGAGGGCGACGACGTTGTAGCCGACGGCCCAGCCGAGGTTCTGTCGCATCTTGCGCAGCGTGCCTCGTCCGACCCTCAGGGCGATGGGCACGTCGAGGGGGTCAGAGCGCATGAGCACCAGGTCGGCCGTCTCGATCGCGACGTCGGTCCCGGCCCCGATGGCGATGCCGAGGTCGGCCTGCGCGAGCGCGGGAGCGTCGTTGACGCCGTCGCCGACCATGGCGACCTTCTTGCCCCGTGCCTGCAGCTCGGCCACCTTGGCGGCCTTGTCGCCCGGAAGCACCTCGGCGATGACCGTGTCGATGCCGAGCTGGCCCGCGATGCGTTCGGCGGTGGCCCGGTTGTCGCCACTGAGCATGACGACCTCGGTGCCCAGCTCGTGCAGCTCACGGATGGCCTGCTCCGAGGTGGGCCTCACCGCATCCGCCAGGGCGATGACGCCTGCGCCCCGCCCGTCCACTCCCACGAGCACCGCGGTCCGGCCGCTGGCGGCCAGCTCGTCGCGGCGAGCCAGCAGCGGTTCGACGTCGATGGCTTCCTGTGCCATGAGCGTGCGGTTGCCCACGACCACCCGATGACCGCCGACCTCGGCGATGGCTCCGTGCCCGGGGACGTTCCGGAAGCCCGAGGGGACCGGGGACGCGATCCCCCGCTCCACGGCATACCGGACGACTGCCCCGGCCAACGGGTGCTCGCTCTCCCGCTCGACGGCAGCGACCAGACGGAGCAGCTCGTCCTCGGTGAGCCCGTCGGCGACGACCACGTCGGTGACGTCGGGCTCGCCCTTGGTGAGGGTGCCGGTCTTGTCGAGCACGACCGTGTCGATGCGGGCGGCGGACTCCAGGGCAGTGGCGTTCTTGAACAGGACTCCTCGTCTGGCGCCGAGCCCGGTGCCGACCATGATCGCGGTCGGCGTGGCCAGACCGAGCGCGTCGGGACAGGTGATGACCACGACCGTGATGCCGAACAACAGGGCCACCTGCACGCTTGCGCCGACCCCCAGCCACACGAGGAAGGTCCCGACGCCGCCGACGAGCGCGACGAGCACGAGCCAGAACGCCGCGCGATCGGCGAGTCGCTGCCCCGGGGCCTTGGAGTTCTGCGCCTGTTGCACCAGGGCCACGATCTGTGCGAGCGCGGTGTCGGACCCGACCCTGGTGGCTCGGACCCGCAACGTGCCAGTGGTGTTGATCGAGGCGCCGATGACGTCGGCGCCGGGCGACTTGCCGACGGGCAGGCTCTCGCCGGTGACCATGGACTCGTCGACCTCCGAGACGCCCTCCTCGACCGCCCCGTCGACCGGGATCTTGCCTCCGGGGCGGATGAGCACGAGATCGCCCACGACCACCTCGGCGGTCGGCACCTCGACCTCACGGCCGTCCCGCAGCACCGTCGCCATCGGGGGCGCGAGGTCCATGAGGGCGCGGATCGCGTCGTTGGCCCCTCCGCGGGCACGCATCTCGAACCAGTGACCGAGCAGCACGAAGGTCGTGAGCATGGCGGCCGCCTCGTAGAACACCTCGCCACCGCCGGTGAGGGTGACGCCGACGCTGTAGAGCCACCCCGCCGCGACCGCGACGGCGACGAGCACCATCATGTCGAGCGTCCGGTTGCGCAGCGCCCGCCAGGCGCCGTCGACGAAGATCCACGCGGAGTAGAACACGACCGGCAGGCTGAGAATCAGGGCGAACACGTCGTCGCGCAGTCCGAACGGCGTCGGCACGGTGAACCCGAACATGTCCCGGCCCATGGGCGACCACAACGTGATCCCTGCGGTGAGCACGAGCGCGCCGAGGAACCGGTTGCGCATGTCGCGGACCATGTCGTCCATGGACATGCCGCCGTGCCCGCCGTGCCCGCCGTGGCCCATCATCGCGTGCGGTGAGTGAGTCCCGGGTTCCCCTGGGTCAGGGGTATGCCGGACGGGCGCGTGGACCGACTCGCCTGCGCCGGCTCCCTCGTGTGTCCCGTGAGCGGGTGGCTCGTCCATCGGTTCGCAGACGTGGTCAGGCACCGACCGGCCGGAGCAGTGGTAGCCGCAGTCGCGCACCCACCCGGCCAGCTCGGCCACGGAGGTGACCGACGGGTCGTAGGTGACGGTGGCGGTCTGGTTCGCGGCGTTGGCCGCCACCTGCTCGACACCTCGCCGGCGTGTCAGCGTCGACTCGATGACGCGGGCTGAGGTGGCCCAGTGCAGGCCCCCCAGTTGCAGGACGGTTCTCTGGCTCATGACAACTCAGCTCCCGTGGGTCGGTGTCGAAACCGCTGTCAACGCGACAACCATATACCCCCTAGGGGTATTCCGTTCAGGGCGAAATCAGTGCGCCGAACGCAGCACGCCTTGGCGGGCGTGGTACTCGGCGGCGTCGATCTCACCGCGCGCGAAACGCTGGTCGAGAATCAGCTGCGCGTCGTGGTCCTCACGCGGGCGCTGCCGCGAGTCGCGGCCGCTGTCCCTGAACAGCGCCACGACCGCCACCACCACCAGTGCCCAGAAGGCAATGGCCGTGAGGCTCATCAGCAGCCATCCGGACCAACCCATACCGTCGTTCCACATCATCGTCCTCAGCTCCTTCGTCGGTCTGTGACCTCACTGTCGGACACCCACCCGGCTCGTCCGGCCGCCGTTCTGTGAAGGTTCGCTGAAGATGTGCCGCTCACCCCTCGCCCCCGCCTGTCCGAGGGACCCGGGCTGCCACGATGTGGTGATGGTCCACGACACGGCAGCCGAGCGGCCGACGAACTCGGTGCCGCTTCGCGGCGTCCGGGCCCTGGTGGTCGAGGACGACGTCCCGATGGCGACCCTCATCGAGAGCTACCTGGAACGCGAGGGCTACGAGGTCCACGTCAGCCACGACGGCGTCGACGCCGTCCAGGCGGCTCGTGACGTCGACCCCGACGTGGTGATCCTCGACCTCGGGCTGCCGGGGCTGGACGGGATCGAGGTGTGCCGGCAGCTGCGCACCTTCTCGGATGCGTACGTCGTGATGGTGACCGCCCGCACCGACGAGCTCGACACGTTGGTCGGGCTGTCGGTCGGCGCCGACGACTACATGACCAAGCCCTTCAGCCCTCGCGAGCTCGTGGCACGTCTGAGGGCGATGCTCCGTCGTCCGCGTCCGATGGGCGGATCGGGCCAGGTGCCGTCGCTGCGCCGCTTCGGCTCGTTGGCCATCGACCCCATCGGCCGGGACGTGTGGCTCGACGAGGAGCCGGTGCGGCTGACTCGCACGGAGTTCGACGTCCTCGCGGCCCTGTCGCACCGACCGCAGATGGCGTTCAATCGACGGCAGCTCATCGACCAGGTGTGGGGCGAAACCTGGGTCGGCGACGAGCACCTCGTCGACGTCCACGTCGGACACCTGCGGCGCAAGCTCGGGGACGACGCAGGGGCGGCCCGCTTCATTCGCACGGTGCGTGGCATTGGCTACCGGATGGGCTCCGGGGCATGAGCGGGCCCGGCGAGCCGCAGAGGCGGCCAGCGCGGCCAGCGCGGCCAGCGCGGGCCGAGCGAGCCGGGCGGGCCGGGCTCGCTCCGCGCCTGCTCATCGCCCAGACGCTGGTGCTGCTGGCGGGTGCCGTGACGACCTGGTTGGTCGCCTCCGTCGTCGGGCCGAGCATCTTCCACGACCACCTGCGCCAGGCCGGAGTCGGACACTCGACGTCGGAGGCTGCCCACGTGGAGGAGGCGTTCGGCTCGGCGCTGCTCATCTCACTCGGCGCGGCCCTGACCGCGTCCGTGATCCTCGCCCTGGGGGTCACGGCGTTCTTCACCAGACGCGTCCAGCGCTCCACCGCCGCCGTCTCGCATTCGGCCTCGCGGATCGCCGACGGGCACTACGGCACGCAGGTCCCGCGCCCCGGCCTCGGTGCGGAGTTCGACCAGCTCGCGTCCACCATCAACGACCTCGCCCAGCGCCTCGGTGACGTGGAGACGACGCGTCGCAGGCTCCTCGCCGACCTCGCCCACGAGATGCGCACCCCACTCGGCAGCATCGAGGCGCACCTCGAGGCGGTGGAGGATGGCGTCCGCCGCCTTGACGACGGAACCCTCGAGATCCTGCATGGCAACACGGCACGGCTGCACCGCCTGGCCGAGGACATCGGCGCCGTCGCCCGCGCGGAGGAGGACGGTCTCGACCTCCGTCAGGTGGTGGTCGGGGCCGACACCCTGGTCGTGTCGGCGACAGCAGCGGCAGCCGACGCTTTCGCCGCCCACGGGGTCGCCCTCGTCGTGGACGCCGGGCAGCCGACCTCCATCCTGGCCGACCCGGACCGCATCGCCCAGGTGCTCGCCAACCTGCTCGACAACGCCCTCCAGCACACGCCCTCCGGAGGCTCCGTCCACGTGTCGCTGCGCCGCCCCGACCCGGAGTGGGTCGAGATCGTCGTGGCGGACGACGGTGAGGGCATCGACGCGATGCACCTGGGGCACATCTTCGAGCGGTTCTACCGCGCGGACCCGTCCCGCAGCCGCATCCGGGGTGGCAGCGGGATCGGCCTGACGATCAGCAAGGCGCTCGTCGAGGCCCATGGTGGCGGCCTGTCGGTGGCCAGCCCGGGCGCCGGTCACGGCACGGTGCTGACGATCAGGCTGCCCGTCGTCCGGCCCTAGCCTCTGCCTCCGTGCTCCGCACCCGCGGTCGTCCCCCTCTGCACCCGCTGCTGGGTCAGCGCGGCGAGGATCGTGGTCACCGGCACCGCCGCCACGAGCCCCAGGGTGGCCACGGCGCTGCGCGCGATCTCCTGGGCGATGACCTGGTCGGTGAGGACGCCGCCCAGCGAGTCTCCTCCCGCGACGATGAGGATGAGCAGCGGCAGGGACGAGCCGGCATACGCGAGAACGATGGTGTTGACCACCGAGGCGATGTGCGAGCGCCCCACGCGCCCGGCTGCACGATAGAGCTCGACGAACCCGTAGGCCGGGTTCGCCTCCGCCAGCTCGCTGACGGTCGCCGCCTGGGTCACGGTGACGTCGTCCAGGACGCCGAGTGACCCGATGACGATGCCGGCGAGCAGCAGACCCTGCATGTTGATCCCGAGGGACAGTCCGACGGACGTGGAGATGTCGTCGGTCATGCCGGTGAGGTGCAGCGCCGAGACGGAGAGCGCCGAGAGCACCCCTGTCAGGGTGAGGCTGATGAGGGTCCCCAGCACGGCCACTGTCGTGGACAGGGAGAACCCGTGGGTGAGGTAGAGGACGGTGAGCATGATCGCCGCCGAGCCGACGATGGCCACGAGGAGTGGGGACTCCCCGCCGATGATCGCCGGGACCACGAAGTAGACGAGCAGTCCGAAGGTCACGGCGAGTCCGGCCAGCGCCGACACGCCACGCCACCGGCCGAACGCGACGAGGGCCAGCGTGAAGGCGATCGCCATGACCCACAGGGGGCGTTCACGCTGGTGGTCGACGACGGCATACTCGCCGCCCTGGGGGTTGTCGAGGCGCAGGAGCACCACGTCCTCGCCCTCGGCGATCGGGGGTGCGCCCGGACCCGTGGGCAGGGGTGCCTCGACCACCTGGCGCCCGGACCCCTCGCTCAGACGCACCTGCACCGTCCCGCACCGGTCGGTGCCGGGCTGGCCCTCGGGACACGGCGCGCTCTCGACCGACACCACGTGGCCGTTGGTCTGCTCACCCTGGGCCGGCTGGTCCGGCTGGGCCACCTCACCCGTGGGCCAGAGCCAGATGAGGGCGGCCAGGGTCGCGAGGGCGATGGGCACGATCACGGCGACGGCCAGCATCCGCATCGAGGCGGACTCGTCCCCACCGTGGCGGGCGTGATGTCCGCCCATGGGGCATCGACTCCTTGCAGGGGTGAGTGCAGCCCGCGTCAGCGGGCGACGTCCGCGTCGATCGTAGCGGGGGCTGTGTGGGCCCGACGCGCCCGCGGCCCGAGCGCAGCGCCCGGGCCAGAACGCACAACACCCCGAACCGTGGGGGTTCGGGGTGTTGCCGATGTCCTGAGACATCACACACGTGCGCAAGGGGGGATTTGAACCCCCACGCCCTTTCGGACACTGCGACCTGAACGCAGCGCGTCTGCCGTTCCGCCACTTGCGCGTGAGCCGTCTCAGTGTGCCGCACGCACCCCGCGTCCTCCAAACCAGGGCCCGTATGCCGTCCGCCCGCGTCCCTCGGACCGGCTCCACTCGGTCGGGGCGTCGCGAGGGTGTGCGTCGTGGACGTGCCTTTGCGTCAGCTGGTGAAGCACAGGCACTCCTCCACACGACCCCTCGTCGGCCGGCCACCCCCGGATCGCGGCCAACCGCACACACGACCCCGATCCGCGACCCCGGGCGACCACTCGGAGCAGACTGGCCCCCATGACGGGCGCGACGACAGCCGGGCGGATCGACCTCAACGCCGACCTCGGCGAGTCCCTCGGCACGTGGCGGCTCGGTGACGACGAGGCCATGCTCGACGTCGTCACGAGCGCCAACGTCGCCTGCGGGTTCCACGCCGGTGACAGCCTCACCCTCCAGCGGACCTGCGCGATGGCGGTCGAGCGCGGCGTCGTCATCGGCGCCCAGGTGGGCTACCGCGACCTCGCCGGCTTCGGACGCCGGTTCATCGACATGGACCCGGCCGAGCTCACCGCCGACGTGATCTACCAGATCGGCGCCCTCGAGATGCTGGCCCGGGTCGCCGGTGGTCGCGTCGCCTACGTCAAGCCGCACGGCGCGCTCTACAACGCGATCGTCCACCACGAGGAGCAGGCGGCAGCGGTCGTTGGAGCGGTCGTCGCGGTCGACGCCGACCTGCCGGTCCTCGGCCTGCCGGGTTCGGTCTTCCTGCGCCGGGCCGAGGCCGCCGGGCTGCCCACCGTGGCCGAGGCGTTCGCCGACCGCGGCTACGCGCCGGACGGCACCCTCGTTCCTCGGAGCCAGCCAGGAGCGGTCCTCGAAGACCCCGGCGAGATCGCCGAGCGGATGGTTCGGCTCGTGACCCAGGGGCGCCTCACCGCCGTGGACGGCACCGACATCGACGTGCGTGCCCAGTCGATCTGCACCCACGGCGACTCACCGGGTGCCGTGGCGTCGGCCCGCGCCGTCCGCGCCGCCCTGACCGGGGCGGGCATCGAGATCGCCCCGTTCGCGACATGACCGAGGTACCCGAGCGAGGCATCCGCGTCCGGATCCTGCCGATGGGCGAGTTCGCCTGGCTCGTCGAGACCGACGACCTCGACTCCGTGTTGGCCCTCGAGTCGGCCCTCGACCCGCTCATCCACCGCGCTCGGGGCGTCTGGGCCGACGTCGAGGACCTCGTCCCCGCGGCCCGCACGCTCCTCGTCGTGGCCCGCCCGGGCACGGACCTCGACGTCCTCGCCCACGAGATCCGGGACGTCGCCGCGACCACCGACCCGACCCCGCCCACCACAGCGACCGAGGTCGTCGAGGTGCCCGTCCGCTACGACGGGCCCGACCTCGACACCGTGGCCGCCCACACCGGCCTCAGCACCGCCGAGGTCGTCGCCGCCCACACCGGCACTCCGTGGCGGGTCGCGTTCAGCGGGTTTGCACCCGGGTTCGCCTACCTCGTCGGTGGCGACCCGCGCCTCGCCGTCGCCCGTCACACCGAGCCGCGCACCCACGTCCCCGCCGGTGCGGTCGGGCTGGCAGGCGAGTTCAGCGGGGTCTACCCGCGCGAGTCACCCGGTGGCTGGCAGCTCATCGGGACCACCGACCTCGTGATGTGGGACGCCGACCGCGATCCGCCGGCACTGCTCACGCCCGGCACCACCGTCCGTTTCACGCAGGTGCCCACGTGAGTCGGGCTCACGCCGTCGAGGTCCTCGACCCCGGCCCGCTCACCCTCGTGCAGGACCTAGGTCGCGTCGGGCACCTCGCCATCGGTGTCGGTCACGCGGGCGCCGCCGACCGAGGTTCCTACCTCCTCGGGAACCGGCTAGTCGGCAACGCCGTCGGCGCTCCTGCCCTCGAGGTCACCCTCGGCGGCCTCCGACTGCGCGCTGTCGGCGACCTACTCGTCAGCCTCACCGGGGCACCCGCACCCGCAGACGTCGACGGCCGCCCTGTCGCCCACGCTGCCCTCGTCGAGGTCCGAGACGGTCAGGTCCTCACCCTGGGTAGGCCCTCCGCAGGTCTGCGCACCTACGTCGGCGTCCGCGGCGGGTTCGAGGTGCCGCGCACCCTCGGCTCGGCGTCGAGCGACACGATGTCCGGCCTCGGCCCGGCACCGCTCATGGCCGGACAGGTGCTCGCCGTCGGCAGCCGGACCGAGAGCTTCCCCGTCCTCGACGCAGCCGTCGTCCCCGATCCAGCCTCGGGCACGGTCGAGCTCGACGTCACGCCGGGCCCGCGTCACGACTGGTTCGCCGACCCGACCGCCCTCGCGGGCTCACCGTGGACGGTGTCGTCACGCAGCGACCGCAGGGGAATCCGCCTCGAGGGCGCCCCGCTCGCCCGCCGACCCGAGCTGCGCGGCGCCGAGCTCCAGAGCGAAGGCATGGTCCGGGGCGCGATCCAGGTCCCACCCGGCGGCCAGCCCGTCCTGTGCCTCAACGACCACCCTGTCACCGGGGGCTACCCCGTCATCGGTGTCGTCAGGTCGGCCTCGGTCGACCGCGCCGCCCAGCTCCAGCCCGGCCAGCCGGTCCGGTTCCGCTGGCACTGATGCCTGCGTGACGCGATCCCGTGCTCAGCCGAGCAGCTCCACAGCCCGTGCCACCCCGTCCTCCTGGCGGATTCCGGCTCCCAGCGCCGATGCTCGCGTCGCGGACTCGCCCCGAGCGAACCCCCGCAGCACCTCCGTGAGCCACTCCACCGACAGCTCGTGGCGTCGCACCGGCCGTGCGCCGACGCCGAGCTCCCACACCCGTCGTCCCCAGTACGGCTGGTCACCGATGTGCGCGACCACCGCCTGCGGCACCCCCGCGCGCAGCGCTGCCGCCGTCGTCCCCGCGCCACCGTGGTGCACGACCCCGGCCATCCGCGGGAACAGCCACCCGTGCGGCACGCTCCCCACCTCGTGCACCCACGCGTCGTCGTGCGAGGCCAACCCGGCCGCTCCCGAGTGCAGCACGACCCGCACCCGCGCCGCCCGCGCCGCGCGGGCCACGAGGTCCCCGAGTCGGCTCGCCTCGCTCGTCGACATCGACCCGAACCCGACGTATGCCGGCCCACGCAGAGCGTGGGACCCGCGCTCCCCGTCGGCGACCCAGCCCGCCAGCCGCTCGTCCGGCACGAACCCCTGGATCTCGTCGAGGAACCAGTAGCCGGTGACCTGCGGGTTCCCGCGCCAGTCGGGCGCCGGGGGCACCACCAGCGGCGAGGCAGCGAGGAGGCCCGGAGTGCGGCGGATCGCGTCGACCATGCCCCGGCGCCCGGTCGGCTCGAGTCCGAGCTCCCGGCGCACCTCGTCCCCGGCCACCGCGAACACCGAGGCGGTCGTGGCGAGAAGTGACTGTGCCGCAACACGATTCGCGATCGACGACCGCCTCGGCAGCACGGGCTGCAGCCCCGCCCACCCGCTTCGGGTCGGCCGCATCGGCGCGAACTCGGTCGTGACGTGGCGCCCCCCGCCGACCGACACCAGGGCGTCGACGGCGTGCACCGTGAGCATCCCGCTGACCCACAGGTCGGCCGAGCCGACGAGCGGGAGCCAGGCTCCGGCATACTCGCGCACGGTCGAGCGCACGAAGCGGCGGAGCGCGACGAGCTCGTGCCACGGGCTGCGGCTGGACTCGCCGAGCCACGCGACGCCCAGCGGTGAGGCGATGAGCTCGTCGATCCGCAGGCCGGCAGGCACGAAGCCCACGCCGTGCGACGTGACCAACGGCTCGAAGTCGTCACCGGCGCAGATCGTGACGGTGTGACCGGCCCGCTGCAGGCCCACCCCGAGAGCCACCATCGGCTGCACGTCGCCGCGCGAACCGGCGGCGAGGATGTTGACCCTCACGTGAGGCGGATCCTCCCGACGTGGTGCCAGAAGCGTTCGCGCACACCATGTCTGGCCGCGTCGTCGATGTCGTAGGCACCGGACCGGCTCGACAGGTCGAGCAGCAGCGCCCGGTCGAGCTCGCCGGGGACCGTCGGCTGTGCGCCGCGCAGCTCGGCGAGCGACTCGGGAGTGGCCGTGCGGCACCACGACGACACGACGGCATACGCGACGGCGTCCCAGAGACCGGGACCGGACTCGGTCCCCGCACCGACGATGGGAGTGAGCGGCTCCGGCAGGACGACCTCGCGAGCGCGCTTGCGTCCGAGGACGGCGGGCGACGGAACCGGTATGCCGGCCGCCTCCGTCTCGGGGTCCGGCTCGCCCTGTGCCACAACAGGATCGGCCGGCTCGGCCTCGACGACACCCTTGGCTGCGGGCTCCGGAGTCGGAGACACCGCGGCCGCCGGGTCCACGTCGGTCGGCTCGAGCACCTCGGCAGCGGCCTCGTCGTTGGGCGCGCCCAGCTCGTCCGCGGCCGCGTCGTCCTCGTCGAGGGTGGGCACCAGCCCGGCAGCCAGCGCCCGCGAGCGCACGCACGTGTCGATGATCTCGGTGTCGACGAGCAGCTCGTCGTCGGCGGCCCGCCGCAGGTGCTTGGAGACCGCGTGCGAGGTGCCGTTGACGCCCGGCACCGACAGCAGACGGACCTGCACCCCGGCACCCTGCGCCTCCTCGACGGCCTCGGTGAGGTCGTCGTCGCCGGAGACGAGGTAGACGACGTCGGCGACCCGGGCCCGTCCCTGGAGCGCGAGGTCGAGGCCGAGGCGCACGTCGACGCCCTTCTGCTCACCGGCGTAGGAGAGTCGGCCGAGGCGCAGCTTGACCTTGGGCAGCAGTCCGATCTGGTCCTGGTGGTGGTCGGGTTGGCCACCGGGACGGGCACCGGAGTCGTACCAGTTGACCCGCAGCACCGGCAGCCCCGAGTCGGCCTCGACCTGCTCGACGAGGGCTCGCACGAGCCCCGGGTAGTCGACCTCGACGCTGCTGCGCAGGGACGAGCCGGTGACGCGCGTGGCCGCGGACGCCAGGAGGTAGCCGACGTCGACGTAGACCGCGCACCAGGAGCTCATGTCCCCACCCTCTCAGTACGACGTGAGACGTGCTGCTGCGCGAGCCGACGCAGGGCGACGAGCACCGGGTCGACGAGCACGGTTCCCACGACGACGTGGCGCACAGCGCCCTCCGGATCCGCCGGGACCGTCCCGACGTCGACCGCGGCAACGCCCTCGACGTGGTCGGCGTAGCGGCTCATCCGCTCCTCGTCGAGCCCGAGCGCGGCGTGGTCGCACGCCTCCCAGGCCAGGGCGAGGTCGTCGAGGAACGGGTCCTGCGGGTCGATCTCCCAACCGTGCTGCTCGACCCACGCACGCACCCGATCGGTGGAGACACCCTCGTCACCCTCGCCGGGCCGGCCGGAGCGCGCCAGGGTCCGCTGCGCCGCCTCGAGGACGTGCAGCCGGTCGGTTCCGGGGTCGGTGATGACGTCGAGCACCTGCTCGATCCGGGCGAGCGAGAGCCCGCCGACCTCGCTCAGTGCCCGCACGAGCCGCACCCGGTCGACGTGCGACTCGTCGTAGTCCGCCTGGGTGCGCGACAGGCTCCGGCCCGGGTGGAGCAGCCCCTCGCGCAGGTAGTACTTGAGCGTCGGGATCGCGACGCCGGTCTCGGCGGACAGCTCGGCGAGCCGCACGGCATACCTCCTCGATGGGAAAACCCTTGACTTTGGATAGTAGACGTCTCCAAACTGTGGAGAGCCCGGATAGTGCCACTATCCAACAACTCCGGAGGCCGCCATGACCGACACCGCCGCACCCTCGTCCACGACCGACGTGCCCGCCGTGGTGCGCACGACCCACGCGTGGGACGACTCCATCGTCGTCTTCCACATCGGCATGACGTTCGAGAAGCCGCACCGCGTCGACCTGTGGATGCCGGTCTTCCTCGCCATGCCCAAGATGCTCGCCGAGCTCGAGCGCAACAAGGCGGCAGCGGCGCGCGGCGAGGCCGAGGACCTCGGGTTCCTCGGTGCGACGACCCTCGTCGGCGCCAAGGGGCCCTGGATCGTCCAGTGGTGGCGCAGCACCGAGCACCTCTACGCCTACTCGCGGATGGCCACGAAGGCGCACCTCCCGGCGTGGCGGGCCTTCAACGCCGCTGCGCGCCGCTCACCCGGCGCCGTCGGCATCTGGCACGAGACGTATGCCGTCCCCGCCGGCTCGGTCGAGTCGATCTACGGCAACGGCGCCAGGGTGGGCCTCGGGGCCGTCACCGGGACGGTGCCGGTGATGCGTCGGGGACGCACCGCGCGGGAGCGGCTGGGGAGCTCGCTGAACACCGGCACAGGAGGCGCCGCGTCACTAGGGTGAGGAAGGCAGTCGACGTCCCCTCCCGAGAGGCCACACGATGACCACCGCCGCCCTGGGCACGCCCTGGCAGTCCCGCGCCGACGCCGGACCCGAGTCGCTCGACGACACCACCCTCGACCGCATCCACCGGTGGTGGCGCGCGGCCAACTACCTCTCGGTCGGCCAGATCTACCTGCTCGACAACCCGCTGCTGCGCACCCAGCTGCACCGCGACCACGTCAAGCCCCGCCTCCTCGGGCACTGGGGGACGACGCCGGGGCTCAACTTCCTCTACGCCCACCTCAACCGGGTCATCGACGAGCGCAAGCAGCCCACGATCTACATCACCGGGCCCGGGCACGGCGGTCCCGGCCTCGTCGCCAACACCTACCTCGAGGGCACCTACACCGAGACCTACCACGACATCACCCAGGACGAGGCGGGCCTGGAGCGGCTCTTCAAGCAGTTCAGCTTCCCCGGCGGCATCCCCTCGCACGTCGCGCCCGAGACGCCCGGCTCCATCCACGAGGGTGGCGAGCTCGGCTACGCGCTCTCGCACGCCTACGGCGCCGCGCTCGACAACCCCGACCTGCTCGTCTTCGCCGTCGTGGGCGACGGTGAGGCCGAGACCGGTCCGCTCGCGACGAGCTGGCACGCCAACAAGTTCGCCAACCCGGCGACCGACGGCGTCGTTCTGCCCGTCCTGCACCTCAACGGCTACAAGATCGCCAACCCGACCGTCCTCGCCCGCATCGGCCACGACGAGCTCGAGTCGCTCATGGTCGGTTACGGGCACAAGCCCTTTTTCTTCAAGGCCGGATTCGACGACGAGTCTCCCGAGGGCTACCACCGGCGCTTCGCCGAGCTGCTCGACGAGGTCCTCGACGAGATCGCCGCGATCAAGGCCGAGGCCGCGCGCGTCGGCGCCGACAAGGTGGAGCGACCGCGCTGGCCGATGATCGTCTTCGAGCACCCCAAGGGCTGGACCGGCCCCAAGCAGATCGACGGCAAGCCCACCGAGGGTCACTGGCGGAGCCACCAGGTGCCTCTCGCGAGCGCACGCGACACCGACGAGCACCTCCAGAACCTCGAGGACTGGCTCCAGTCGTATGCCGTCGACGAGCTCTTCGACGAGTCCGGTCGCCTCCACGAGGACATCGCCTCCCTGGCGCCCGAGGGCCAGCTGCGGATGGGCGCGAACCCGCACACCAACGGCGGACTCCTGCGCACCCCGTTGCGCCTGCCCGACTTCCGCGACTTCGCGGTCGAGGTCGACGAGGCGGCGCGCGGCGGCCAGATGGCCGAGGCGACGAGGGTCCTCGGCAACTGGCTGGCCGAGGTGATGCGCGCCAACCCGGAGAACTTCCGGATCTTCGGCCCGGACGAGACCGCCTCGAACCGCCTGGGCGGGGTCTTCGACGTCACCGCGAAGCAGTGGAACGCGGCATACGAGCCGTTCGACGAGGCCGACCCCATGGCCAGGGTGGGCAAGGTCCTCGAGATGCTCTCGGAGCACCAGTGCCAGGGCTGGCTCGAGGGCTACCTGCTCACCGGGCGCCACGGCATGATGAGCAGCTACGAGGCGTTCATCCACATCGTCGACTCGATGTTCAACCAGCACGCCAAGTGGCTCAAGGTCACCAACCACATCGAGTGGCGCCGCCCGATCTCGTCGCTCAACTACCTGCTCAGCTCGCACGTGTGGCGACAGGACCACAACGGCTTCAGCCACCAGGACCCCGGCTTCATCGACCACGTGGTCAACAAGAAGGCCGACATCATCCGGGTCTACCTACCGCCGGACGCCAACACCCTGCTCTCGACGTGGGACCACCTGCTGCGCACCGACCAGTGCGTCAACGTCGTCGTCGCCGGCAAGCAGCCGGGTCCGTCGTGGCTGACGATGCAGGAGGCGATCCACCACTGCACCCGCGGCCTCGGCATCTGGGAGTGGGCCGGGTCCGAGGGGTCGGGCGCGGAGTGCGACGTCGTCCTCGCGTGCGCCGGCGATGTCCCGACCGTCGAGGTCATGGCCGCCGCGCAGCTGTTGCGCGAGAACCTCCCCGAGCTCAAGGTGCGCGTCGTCAACGTCGTCGACCTCATGCGGCTGCAGGACGAGTTCGAGCACCCGCACGGTCTGAGCAGCCGCGACTTCGACACGATCTTCACGCCGGACAAGCCGGTGATCTTCGCCTACCACGGCTACCCGTGGCTCATCCACCGGCTGACCTACCGCCGATCCGGTCACGAGAACCTCCACGTCCGCGGCTACAAGGAGGAGGGGACGACGACGACGCCGTTCGACATGGTCATGCTCAACGACCTCGACCGCTTCCACCTCGTCATCGACGTCATCGACCGCGTCCCCGGGCTCGGCTCGAAGGCGGCCGGGCTGCGACAACGCATGCAGGACAAGCGATTCGAGGCACGCGCCTATGCCATCACCCACGGCGACGACCTGCCCGAGGTGCGTGACTGGGTGTGGGCCGACGCCGGTGACACCGGGACCGGGGAGGGCGGGCCGAACGCGACTCAGCTCACCGGCGGCGACAACGACTAGCCCTCTGCCCAGCCTTCGCTCAGCTCTTGCCCAGCCCTCTGCCCAGTCCTCGTTCACGTCGTGAGCGGGGGCTGAGCAGTGGTCTGTACGGCACCTGCACGCGGGCTGTGGAAGTCAGGACCTAAGGCCCATCCCGTGCCGAGCGCGCCGACCTAGTTTGAGAACACCGGAGGAAACACCACCGGCCCACCATCAACCGGAGGTCAGCACCATGAACACCACTCACGCCACGCGGCACGACCTCGACACGGTCCCGGACCACGGGGCCACGCACTTCGAGGACGTCGTCCGCAACCCGGTCGCACGTTGGGCGCTCGTCGCCCTGCGCTACGTCCTCGGCTTCACCTTCCTGTGGCCGTTCCTCGACAAGATGTTCGGACTCGGCTACGGCACTCCCGCGGAGAACGCCTGGATCGATGGAGGCTCGCCGACCACTGGGTTCCTCACCAAGAACCCCGCAGTCGTCGAAGGTCCGTTCGGTGACTTCTTCGCCAACTTCGCCGGCGGGGTCTGGGACTGGCTGTTCATGTTCGGACTCCTCGGCATCGGCGTCGCGTTCCTCGCCGGCGCTGGCATGAAGATCGCTGCATGGGGCGGCACGCTCCTCATGGCCCTCATGTACTTCGCGGAGTTCCCCATCGGCCGCGACGGTGAGGGTTTCACCAACCCGATCTTCGACAGCCACTGGATCGAGGCCCTCGGCCTCATCGTCCTCGCCTACACCTTCGCCGGTGACAAGCTCGGTCTCGGCCGCTGGTGGAGCAGGATCGTCGGTAGCGACAGCATCCTTCGCTGACCCACAGAACTCGGCCGCCGCATCCCCTCCGGTGCGGCGGTCGACCCATGTCCGGCCCCCGCACTTTTCGACCAATAGGCCACGAACTGTCGCGACACTTCGTGACCTATTGGTCGAAAAGTGTCAGGGGGTCAGGGGTCAGGGGGTCAGGGGGTCGCGTCGATGAGCGGCACCGCCAGGAGGGCAGCGAGGTCGGCGAAGGTCGTGCCGAACACCTCACGCACCTCGACCCCGTCACCGGTGATGACGAAGGTCGCGAGGTCGGTGTAGACCCGCGAGACGCAGCCGACGCCGGTGAGGGGGAAGGTGCACTCGGGGACGAGCTTGGGAGTCCCGTCCCGGGCCAGCAGCGTCATCATCACGAACGTCTCCTTGGCCCCGAGCGCGAGGTCCATGGCGCCGCCGACCGCGGGGATGTCACCCGGTCGCCCGGTGTGCCAGTTGGCGAGGTCGCCGGTCGCGGACACCTGGTAGGCGCCTAGGACGCAGTAGTCGAGGTGGCCGCCGCGCATCATCGCGAACGAGTCGGCGTGGTGGAAGTACGACGCCCCCGGCAGCTCGGTCACCGCGATCTTGCCGGCGTTGATGAGGTCGGGGTCGACCTCGTCGCCGTGCGCTTCGGGTCCCATCCCGAGCATGCCGTTCTCGGTGTGGAGGACGACGCCGCTCGCCGGGTCGAGGTGGTTGGAGACCGTCGTCGGCAGGCCGATGCCGAGGTTGACGAAGGAGCCGTCGGGGATGTCCGCGGCGACCTTGCGGGCGATGCCGTCCTTGTCGAGGGGTATGCCGTGTGCGGCCTTCGCCGGTGTCGTCACTGTCCTGCTCCTGTCACGCGCACGACCCGGTCGACGTAGATCGACGGGGTGACGACGTTCTCCGGGTCGATGCCGCCGACGGGAACGACCTTTGCCACCTGGACGACCGTCGTCGTCGCAGCCGCGGCCATGATCGGGCCGAAGTTGCGGGCCGTCTTGCGGTAGGTGAGGTTGCCGGCCTCGTCGGCGATGTGGGCCTTGACGAGGGCGACGTCGGCCCGCAGCGGCAGCTCGAGGACGTAGTGGCGCCCGTCGATCTCGCGGACCTCCTTGCCCTCGGCGAGCAGCGTGCCGTAGCCGGTGGGGGTGAAGAAGCCGCCGATCCCGGCACCCGCGGCGCGGATCCTCTCGGCGAGGTTGCCCTGCGCCACGAGCTCGAGCTCGACCTCGCCCGCGCGGTACTTCTCGTCGAAGTGCCACGAGTCGCTCTGCCGCGGGAACGAGCAGATGACCTTGCGCACGCGGCCCTCCCGGATGAGGGCTGCGAGCCCGAAGTCGCCGTTGCCGGCGTTGTTGTTGACGATCGTCAGGTCGCGGGCGCCGCACTGGATGAGCGCGTCGATGAGCTCGACCGGCTGGCCGGCAGCGCCGAAGCCGCCGACCATGACGGTCGCGCCGTCACCGATGCCCGCGACCGCCTCGGCGGCCGTCTCGACGAAGTCGACCATCAGCGCTGGTCCGCCGGCAGCGCCGAGGGGTGCTGTGCCAGCGGCTGCACCTCGATCTCCATGTACGGGAAGAGCGGCAGGTTCCAGAGGATCTCGTGGAGCCGGTCGTGGTCCGCGACGTCGAAGATGCTGAGGTTCGCGTACTGCCCCGGCAGCCGCCAGATGCTCACCCACTGACCTGCCCGCTGCAGGTCCTGGCTGTACGCCTTCTCGCGCGCGAGCGTCTCGGTCCGCACGTCCTCGTCGAGGTCACGCGGGAGGTCGACGACCATCGTCACGGCATACAGCACGTCAGGCCTTGGCCAGGGTGAAGTCGTAGGTGACCTCGACGCCCGTCTCGTCGGCCTTCGGGGTCGGCGCGAGGATGAGCTCGGGCTTGGTGGCCGAGGCGATGTCGGAGTCGAGGTACTCGCCGCCCTCGAAGTAGAGCTGGGTCGTGATCGTCTGGTGGTCCTGCGCCGTGACCTTGAGGTGGAGGTGCGCCGGACGCCAGGCGTGCCAGCCGGCGGCCGCGATGAGCGCGCCCGTCGCCCCGTCGTGCGGGATCTGGTACGGCGCGGGCTGCACGGTGTGCGCCAGGAAGCGGCCGTCCTCGCCCGTCGTGAAGCTGCCGCGGAGGTTCCACTCGGGCAGGGCCGGAGCGAACTGGCTGTAGAAGCCGAGGTCGTCCGCGTGCCAGAGCTCGACGACCGCGCCGGCGAGCGGGGTCCCGTCCTCGGACTCCACGACGCCGCCGAAGTCGAGCGGGGTGCCGGGCTCGTCGTCGCGCTGGGGCAGGGTGCCCTCGGCGCCGAGGTTCGGGGAGCCCGGGACGTAGAAGGGGCCCTCGATGCTGCCCTTGGTGCCGTTGCGCTCCTTGTTGACCGTCTCCTCGACCACGTGCTCGACGAAGACGTCGAGGAAGAGCGGCCACTCGCCGTCCTCACCGACACGGATGAGCCACGCCTTGAGCGCGTCGTACTCGTCGTAGGTGACGTCGTGCTCGCGGATGACGTCGTGCAGCGCCTTGAGCGCCGCACCGGCGACGGTGGAGACGCGCTCGGGGTCGACGGCTCCGCCCGACTTCTCCTTCTCCTTGAAGTAGCGGGTCGCGTCAGCTCCGGTGACGGCGGCCTTGGCGTCCGTCTCGTCGAGCTGGTGGGTCTCGGTGGTCATGGTCGTGCCTTTCATCGTGGCGGCGTCGTTGCCGTCGGTGGGGAACTTCAGGTGTCCTTGCGGTAGTGAGCGAGCTTGTCCTCGTCGATCTCGATGCCGAGGCCGACGCCCTGGCGCACCCGGAGCGAGCCCTGCGAGATCTCGAGGGGCTCGGCGAGCAGGTCGTCGGTCTGGTCGAGGAAGTTCGACAGCTCGGCCGGACGCCGGGCGGTGGTCGGGAAGGCCGCACCGAACGCCGCCGCGCACAGGGAACCGATCTGGCTGTCGATCTGGTTGCCGATGACGACGTCGACGCCGAGCCCCTCGCAAAGCCCGACGATTCGCTGGCTCGTCGTGAAGCCGGTGCGGGAGGTCTTGATGCTGATCCCGTTGGCGGCGCCGCCGAGCAGCTCCCGGGTCACCTCGCCGGGGCGGGCGACGCTCTCGTCGGCGAACATCGGGATCGTGCTCTGCGAGACGAGCCAGCGCCGGCCGAGGACGTCGTCGGCAGGACACAGCTCCTCGGCGAAGGTGAGGTCGAGGTCGGCCATCTGGCGCAGCGCGCGGGCCGCGTCGCGGGCGCTCCACCCGCGGTTGCCGTCGATGTAGAGCTCGACGTCCGGTCCCAGGCCCTCCCGGAGCGCGCGCACCGCGGCGACGTCGTCGGTGAAGGGGTCGCGGCCGACCTTGACCTTGAACGTCGTGATGCCGTAGGTGTCACGGATCCGCTCGGCCTCGGCCACCATCTCGGCAGGCGGGGCGAACCCGACCATGTGCGAGACGCGGAGCCGGTCGGTGAAGCCGCCGAGCAGCTCGCTCACCGAGACCCCCAGCGACTGGCCGAGGACGTCCCAGATCGCCATGTCGATGGCCGCCTTGGCGACAGGGTTGGCGACGGTGCGGTTCATGCGGGCGTGGACGACCTCCCGCTCGAGGACGCCGAGGCCGGTGATGGCGGGCGCGAAGAGCTGGTCGATGACCGCTGTCACCGACGCCTGGGTCTCGCCGTAGGTGAAGGGGCGAGGCGGGGCGTCCGCGGTGCCGACGAGTCCGTCGTCGGTGTGGACCCGCACGAGCACGTGCTCGGCCGCGAGGATCTCGCCACTCGCGAAGCGCAGGGGCTTGCGGTACGGGATCGCGTAGGGGATCGCCTCGACGGCCGTGATCTTCACGTGAGCTCCTTGTCGAGCCCGGCAGCGGTACCGGACCCTGTCGAGTCTGCTCGCCCGATCTTGTCGTGTGAAGTACGCAGATCCGTGACACTGAGAGGCTGCGCCTCTCAAACAGGCGCCCGTATGCCGTCCGGCCAGGTGCGCTCCCGCTCCCCGGACCGCCCGGCATACCCACTCATTGCCCCACGACCACCCAAACCGCCACGAAAAGGGCCACCACCGGTGGTCCTGGGGCAAGAAGTCGCGGTGAGGCCGGTCAGTCCGGGGTGGTGAGCAGCGAGCGCAGGGCCTCGAGGATCCGCAGGACGTGGGGCGAGCGCTCGTCGCCGCGCGTCGCCACGGCGAGCTCGACGAACGATGGTTCCCCTACGAGCGGGCGGTACACGGCGCCGGTGATGGTGAGGTGCCGTACCGGTTCGGGGACGAGCGCGACCCCGAGCCCTGCGGCGACGAACACGACGAGAGTGGAGGTCTCACTCACCTCCTGCACGACCTTGGGCACGAAGCCCGCACGCTGGCAGGCGTCGAAGGTGGCGTCGTGGAGCACGGACCGGTGGCGCGACGGGTAGGTGATGAACGGCTCGTCCCGCAGGTCCTCGAGCCGGATGCCGTCCCGCTCGGCCAGCGGGTGGGCGGCCGGCAGCACCGCGATGAGCGGCTCCTGCCGCAGGACCCGAACGCGCAGACCGGGGTCGCGCACGGGCGGTCGCAGGATGCAGATGTCGAGCGTGCCGTCGCGCAGCCCCTCCTCCTGCGCCGGCGTCAGCAGCTCACCGCGCAGGTCGAGCACGATGTCCGGGCACGCCTTCCGCAGGGCCGGGACGATGGTGGGGAGCAGGTCGTAGGTCGCCGAGCCGATCAGACCCAGGGCAACCCGGCCGACCTCACCCGCCGCCACCCGCTGCGCCTCGTCGCCGGCGTGGTCGACGTCGGCGAGGATCGCGCGCGCCCGGTCCAGGAACCGCTCGCCGGCCGGGGTCAGCTCGACCCGGCGCGTCGACCGGTTGAGGAGCACGACCCCGATCTCGGCCTCGAGCTGCTTGATCTGCTGCGACAGCGGGGGTTGCGCCATGTGGAGGCGCTGCGCGGCCCGGCCGAAGTGCAGCTCCTCGGCGACGGCGACGTAGTAGCGCAGGTGACGGAGCTCCACCCTCGGAACGGTAGGGGACGTCATACGACATCGTCCAGACGTTCGACGTCATGGTGATGCCGGAATGAGTATTGGCCCGTCTCTATCCGGCGAACCTACCCTCGAGACATGACCCTCGACGACGTCGTCATCTGCTCACCCCTGCGTACGCCGGTGGGGCGGTTCGGTGGCGCCTTCGCGTCCCTCACGGCAGCCGACCTCGCGAGTGGTCTGCTGCGCGAGCTCGCCACACGGACCGGCCTCGGCGAGGGGGAGGTCGACGACGTCATCCTCGGCCAGTGCTACCCCAGCGGCGAGGCGCCCGCGATCGGCCGCATCGCCGCCCTCGACGCCGGACTCGGCACGGGCGTGCCCGGCGTGCAGGTCGACCGCCGCTGCGGGTCGGGTCTCCAGGCCATCCTGTATGCCGTGCTCCAGGTAGCGTCCGGCGGTGCCACCACCATCGTGGCCGGCGGGGTGGAGTCGATGTCGCAGGTCGAGCACTACGCGCTCGGGCTGCGCACGGGGGTTCGCGGCGACGGGGTGCAGCTCATGGACCGGCTCGCCCGGGCCCGCGTGACCGCCGGCGGCCGTGACCACCCGATCGAGGGCGGGATGCTCGAGACCGCGGAGAACGTGCGCGCGAAGTACGGCATCAGCCGCGAGGACCAGGACGCGTGGGCGCTGCGATCGCAGCAGGCCACCGCGGCGGCCGTCGCGGCCGGCCGGTTCGACGACGAGATCGTGCCGGTGACCGTGCCCGCCCGTCGTGGCGAGCCGGTGACCGTCTCGGCCGACGAGCACCCCCGCCCCGAGACGACGGCCGAGGTGCTCGCCGGGCTGCGTCCGGTGCGCGTGAAGCTCGACCCCGAGTCCACCGTCACCGCGGGCAACGCGAGCGGCCAGAACGACGGCGCCGCGATGTGCGTCGTGACGACCCGGGCCGAGGCGCAGCGTCGCGGCCTCGACCCGATGCTGCGGCTCACGTCGTGGGCGGTCTCGGGGGTCGAGCCCGAGCTCATGGGCATCGGCCCGGTGCCGTCGGCCCGGCTCGCTCTGGAGCGGGCCGGTCTGGCGTTCGCCGACCTCGACCTCATCGAGCTCAACGAGGCGTTCGCCTCGCAGGTCATCGCGAGCATCCGGGAGTGGGGGCTCACCGACGCCGAGGTCGAGCGGGTCAACGTCAACGGGTCCGGCATCTCCCTGGGCCACCCGGTCGGGGCCACCGGCGGGCGGATCCTCGCGACGATGGCGCACGAGCTGCGCCGCCGCGAGGGCCGCTACGCGCTCGAGACGATGTGCATCGGTGGCGGGCAGGGCCTCGCGGCCGTCTTCGAGCGGGTGACCTGATGGGGATCGTCGACGTGGCCCATCGCATCGAGAGGGACGCGTCCCTCCCCGCGGACGCCCCGACGGTCGTCCTCTCCAACTCGCTCGGATCGGCGATGTCGATGTGGGACGCGCAGGTGCCCGAGCTGTCGCGGGTCGCCCAGGTCGTCCGCTACGACGTCCGAGGGCACGGGGAGTCGCCGGTCGTCCCGGGGCCGTACTCCCTCGACGACCTCGCCGATGACGTCATCGCCCTGCTCGACCGGCTCGGCCTGGCGAAGGTGCACTTCGTCGGGCTGTCGCTCGGTGGGATGACCGGGATGCGGCTCGCCGCGCGCAACCCCGAGCGCGTCGACCGGCTCGTCGTCCTCTGCACCTCCCCGCGACTCGAGCCCACCCAGGGCTGGCACGACCGCGCCGCGACCGTGCGCGAGGGCGGCACCTCCACTGTGGCCGAGGCGGTCGTGTCGCGCTGGTACACCGAGGGCTTCCGCACGTCCGAGCCCGCTCGGGTCGCCTCGGCGATCGCGACGGTGAGCGCGACGCCGGCTGAGGGCTATGCCGGGTGCTGCGAGGCGATCGCCGGCATGGACCTGCGGCCCGACCTCCCCTTGATCGTGGCGCCGACCCTGGCGATCGCGGGCGACGACGACCCGGCGACGCCGCCGCCCCACCTCCAGCTCATCGCCGACTCGGTGCAGGACGGGAACTGTCTCGTCGTTCCCGACTCGGCCCACCTCGCCAACGACGAGCAGCCCGGCACCATCACCCCGGCGATCCTCCGCCACCTGGGCCTCACCCACTGACGCGCTCTCCCTCGCCTCGCGACACGACCGGACCTCCGGTCGGAAGGTCAGGGGAGGGGTCGGGTGGTGCTCGTGGCCGTGACGCGGCCGGTGAGGTCGCGAGCCTCTGCACCCTGACCGGACTGGTCCAGGGCCAGGACGAGGGGCTGCGGACCGACCATCGGGGCGACGAGTCGGAACGCGAACTCTCGCCCGACGAGGTCGGTTCCGCTGCGACGCAGGAACTCTCCCATCATGAGCGCCTGCAGCGGACCGTGGACGACGAGGTCGTCGTAGCCCTCGTGCCGGGCCCACTCGCGGTCGTAGTGGATCCGGTGTGCGTTCCACGTCACGGCGGAGAACCGGAAGAGCAGGGTCTCGTCGACATCAAGGGTGAGGTGCAGCCCAACCGGGACGGGCGCCGACACCGACTGGTCGGTGACGGGCAGCGAACCTGCCCCGGGAGCGCGGTAGACGATGTCTTGCTCCTCGACGATGCAGAGCTGGTCGTCCTGGGTGATCTCGTGGCGCACGGTGACGAAGGTCAGGGGTCCTGACCGCCCCCGCTTCTCGGTGGTGCTGGCCACGAGGACGGCGCGCGTGGCGGGGGCGCCGATCCGGAGCAGGGCGTGCGTCTCGACCCGGCCGCCGGCGAACATCCGACGCATGCCGGGAGCCGCCGGTGCGGGGAAGCCCGAGCTCGGGTGCCCGTCCGGTCCGAGCTCTGCTTGACGACGGCGGTCGAGGAGGTAGGTCCAGTGCCAGAGCGGGGGCACGAGCACCCCCATGCCGGGTTGCTCGATGTCGAGCAGCGCCGCCAGGGACTCGGCAGGCTCGTTGGCGATGACCTCGGTGCGTGTCTGGATGGTCATGCGCCGACCCGCGCCCGGTGCAGGACGGCACGCGCCCTTGCGATGACCGGCCCGTCGACCATCTCACCGTCGAGCCGGACCGCACCCATCCCGTCGGCCACGGCCAGAATGCGGCGGGCCCACCGGATCGAGTCCTCGTCCGGCACGAAGGCTGCGTGGATGGCGGCGACCTGCGACGGGTGGATCGCGAGCTTGCCGGTGAACCCGAGGTCACGGGCGTAGGCCGCGTCGTCCAGTGCGGCCTCGGGGTCACCGAGGGCGGTCGTCACGCTCTCCACGGGCCCGGGCAGCCGCGCCACCCGTGACGCCAGCACGATGATGGAACGAGCGTGCAGGAGACCGTCCCGACCCGGTGAGCACCCGAGGTCGGCGGCGAGGTCGAGGTGGCCGACGGCCAGCCGTGCCACCGCGTCGACGCCGGCCAGATCCTGGGCCCGAGCCACTCCGACGGCGGTCTCGACCTGCGCCACGAGCGGGACCTGCGCCCCGAGCGCGTCGGCGAACACCCGCAGCGCCTCGGGGTCCTCCGCCATGGGTACGACGACCGCGACGAGCGAGTCGAGGCCGCCCAGTGCCCGCAGGTCGGCCGTGCGCTCGGCGCTGTCGAGCGCGTTCACACGGACGGCGGCAGGCCCACCAGCGCGCAGCCAGCCCGAGACCGCCGTCCGCGCGGCGTCCTTGTGCTCGGCGGCGACGCCGTCCTCGAGGTCGAGCACGACGAGGTCGGCGCCCGAGGCGGCTGCCTTGTCGAAGCGGTCCGGCCGGTCGCCGGGGACGAAGAGGAGCGAGCGAGCGTCCGCGAGGGACGTCACGGCATACGAGGTTCCGGCGGCTTCGGTGGCAGGCACGGTCACACCGGGTTGACGTGGCCGCGCTGGACCAGCTGCTTGGCGATGACGTTCTTCTGGATCTCGTTGGTGCCCTCGCCGACGATCATGAGTGGGGCATCACGGAAGTAGCGCTCCATGTCGAACTCGGTCGAGTAGCCGTAACCACCGTGGATGCGGATGCCGTCGAGCGCGATCTGCATCGCGATCTCCGAGGAGAAGAGCTTGGCCATCCCCGCCTCCATGTCGGCGCGGCGACCATCCTCGAAGGCACGTGCGGCGTACAGGGTCAGCTGGCGGGCGGCGGTGAGCTTCGTCGCCATCTCGGCGAGGTAGTTGCCGATCGACTGGTGCTTCCAGATCGGGGTTCCGAAGGACTCGCGCTCCTGTGCGTACCTCAGTGAGTCCTCAAGTGCGGCCCGGCCGACGCCGAGGGCGCGGGAGGCGACCTGCAGACGGCCCACCTCGAGACCCTTCATCATCTGCGCGAAGCCCTGTCCCTCGGCCTCGCCCAGAAGAGCCGAGGCCTGGACCCGCATCCCGTCGAAGGTGATCTCGCAGGACTCCACGCCCTTGTAGCCGAGCTTGGGCAGGTCACGTGACAGGTGGAAGCCGTCGAGGCCGTCCTCGCCGTCCTTCTCGACGAGGAGGAGCGAGACGCCCCTGTGCTTGGGCCGGGCCCCGGGGTCGGTCTTGACCATGAGCGCGATGAGCTCGGCCTTGCGTGCGTTGGTGATCCACGTCTTCGACCCGTTGACGACGTAGTCGTCGCCGTCGCGACGCGCGGTGGTCCGCATCGACTGGAGGTCTGAGCCGCCGCCGGGCT
The DNA here is from genome assembly GCF_044791685.1 of Knoellia locipacati. Taxonomy (GTDB): domain Bacteria; phylum Actinomycetota; class Actinomycetes; order Actinomycetales; family Dermatophilaceae; genus Knoellia; species Knoellia locipacati_A. The sequence continues at coordinate 1,634,021 of NZ_CP087730.1, read as the reverse complement.
CGGTGAGGGCCATCGTGGCCCTCAGCTCTCCCGAGGCCATTCGGGGGAGGTAGCGGTCCTTCTGCTCCTGCGTGCCGTAGGTGAGGATGAGCTTGGCGACGACCGTGTGGCCGCCCATGGCACCCGCGAGGCTCATCCACCCTCGTGCCAGCTCCTCGGTGACGAGGCAGTAGGCCGGCAGCGACACCTGCGCCTCACCCCACGGCTCGGGAATCGCGAGTCCGAAGATCCCCATCTCCTTCATCTGGTCGATGAGCTTCCCGGGGTAGGTGTTGGCGTGCTCGAGCTCGTTGACGACCGGCTTGACCTCACGGTTCACGAACTCGCGGACGATCTGGACGATCGCCACTTCCTCTTCGGAGAGGCCTTCCATGGGGGTACTCGCTTTCTCGTTGGCCGGAGGTGGCCGTCAGGTGGTGGTGTGCGCGGCGACCGGGTCGAGCAGCCAGCCACCGTCGAAGGTGGGCTCGCGCTTCTCGACGAAGGCGCGGCGGGCCTCGAGGGCGTCGGTCGCGAGGTTGATCGCGGCTGCTCGCGCCTCGTTGTCCAGGGCGTCACGGAAGCCGATCGCCGAGGACTGGTCGAGCATCGCCTTCGTCTGCGCCAGGGCGACCGGAGGACCCTGGCAGAACCGGCGCGCGAGGTCGTCCACGAAGCCGTCGATCTCGGCCGCCTCCTTGACCCAGGTGACGAGGCCGATCCGGTGCGCCTCCTCGGCATCGACGATCTCGGCGAGCAGGGCGAGTCGCTTGGCCTGCTGGAGCCCCACGACGCGGGGCAGCAACCACGTGCCGCCGAAGTCAACGCTGAGCCCGCGCCGACTGAAGATCTCGGAGAACCGTGCGTCGGGGGTGGCGACAACGACGTCGGCAGCGATCGCGAGGTTGCAGCCGGCGCCCACTGCGACGCCGGAGACCTTGGCAATGACGGGCTTGGGCATCTCGTGCAGGAGCAGCGCCGTGTCGCCGAACCACCTCATGCGGTCGACCGGGTGGCCCGGGCGCCGCTCGGCACCCACGTCGGCACCCGAGCAGAAGTCCCCGCCGGCGCCGGTGACGACCAGGGCCTTGATCCCGACGTCGTCCCGCGCCACCCGGAGCTCGTCCTGCAGATGCTGGATGGTCGAGTCGTCGAGAGCGTTCTTGCGCTCGGGCCGGTTCAGCGTGAGCGTGAGTATGCCGTCCACCCGGTTCGCGATGAGCGTGCGGTCGTCCATGTCAGGCCGTCACCGGAGCGGGCTCGGGCATCAGGTGCCGGATGGTGTCAGCCACGCACGCGGGCCGCGCCTCACCCTCCACCTCGACGGTGCCCCGGACGACGATCCTCACGGCGGAGTCGCTGCGGGTGTCGGCCGAGACGAGCTCGAAGGCAGCCCTGACACGGCTGCCCGAGCGGACCGGGGCGGGGAAACGCACTCGGTCGAGCCCGTAGTTGACGGCCGCCCGCACCCCGCGCACCGTGTAGACCTCGGCAGCCAGGGCGGGCAGGAGGGACAGCACGAGGTAGCCGTGCGCGATGGTCATGCCGTAGGGACCGTCGGCGGCACGTTCGGGGTCGACGTGGATCCACTGGTCGTCACCGGTGGCAACGGCGAAGCGGTCGATCGCCTGCTGGTCGACGCTCACCCAGCCACTCGTGCCGAGCGAGGAGCCGATCGCGTCGGCGAGGTGGCCCGGGCTCTCGAAGATTCTGCGCGCCGACATCAGATGTGCCGCCCGCCCGAGACCTCGAGGACGGTGCCGCTCATGTAGCTCGACAGGTCGCTGGCGAGGAAGACTGCGACGTTGGCGACCTCGACGGCCTCACCGGGTCGGCCCATCGGGATCTCGGCCTTCTTCTGCTCCTTGACGGCCTCAGGCATCGCCTCGGTCATTGCGGTGCGGATGTAGCCGGGCTGGATGGCGTTGACCCGCACGTTCTTGAAGCCGACCTCCTTGCAGGCGGCCTTGGTGAGCCCGACGATGCCCGCCTTGGCGGCCGAGTAGTTCGTCTGCCCCAACATGCCGACCTTGCCGGAGATCGAGGAGATGTTGATGATCGACCCCGTCTCCCGCTCCCGCATGCGCTCGGCAGCCGCCCGCGTGCCGTTCCAGGCACCGCGGAGGTGGACGGCGATGACGTCGTCGAAGTCCTGCTCCGACATCCTGCGCATCGTCGCGTCGCGGGTCATGCCGGCGTTGTTGACCATGACGTCGATCGGCCCGAACGACTCCTCGGCGGCGCGGAGCATGACGTCAACGTCCGTGGTGGACCGGACGTCGCAGTGGACGAATCGCGCCACCTCGTCACCGCCGAGCTCCGCGACGGCCGCGGCCCCCGCCTCCTTGTTGATGTCGCCGATCACAACGCGAGCACCCTCACGGATGAAGGCTCGGGCGATCTCGAGGCCGATGCCCTGCGCGCCGCCGGTGACGACGGCGACCTTGTTCTCGAGCAGTGCCATCAGTTCTCTTCCTTCGTGCTGGGTTGGTGGCGGGGTGACAGGTGGCGCGTCGCCCGATAGCCCGACTGGGACCAGGCCGGTGGACGACGCGATGCGAAGGCCGCCAACCCTTCCGCCGCCTCGGAGGAGGTGCGCGCGAGGATGTGCGCGCGGAGCAGGTCGTCCCGCAGATGTGCTCGGGTGAGGTGGCCCTTGGTGTGCCGGACCGCTCCCGGGGCACAGCGAAGCACCTCGACGACGAGCTCCTCGGAGCGTCGTGCCAGCTCCCCTCCGTCGACGACCTCGTGCACAAGACCCGTCCGGACCGCCTCGACGGCGTCGAAGGTCTCTCCTGTGACGGCATAGCGCCGCAGGTGACGTCCGGACATCGCCCGCGTGAGTTGTGGGAGGACGATCGACGGTTCGAGACCCCACCGCACCTCGGCCACGGAGAAGGTGGCCCCCTCCGCCGCGACGACGACGTCGGCAGCCGCAGCAAGTCCCGTGCCGCCACCGAAGCAGCTGCCCTGAACGAGGCAGATCACAGGCACCGGCAGGGCCTCCAGCCGTTCGACCGCCGTGGCGGTGAGCGCCGAGGCAGCGGCGTTCTCCTCGACGGAGGACTCACGAACCCGGGCCACCCAGTCGAGGTCCGCGCCCGCCTGGAAGTGGCGACCTTCGCCCGAGAGCACGACGACACGAAGGTCCTCGACGCACTCGAGGTCGTCGAGCGCCGCGTGCCAGGACCGGAGCAGGTCCCCGTCGTAGGCGTTTCCGCATTCAGGTCGCTGCAGGCGCAAACTGGCGACGCCTCGCTCGTCGACCGCAAGACCCACAACTGGGCGCTCTGCGGTCGGGGCCTCGGCCGTGGTCACCGCAGCGACTTCGACATCGGCCGGTCGTCGTCGACGGGCGACTCGGTCTCGCGGGCGTGGTCGATGGGCTTGTCCACCTCGGACGCGTCGTCCATCGCTGCGTGCTCCAACAGCTCGGCGCCGCTCTGCGCGCGGCCCCGCAGGGCCGAGAACGTGCTGAAGGCGAGCAGGAGGACGACGATGAGGAGCACGACCGCGGTGAACGGGCGCTGCACGAAGATCGAAAGACTCCCGTCCGAGAGCAGCATCGTCTGGCGGAACGAGCCCTCGAGGATCGGGCCGAGGACGAAGGCGAGCACGAGCGGGCCGGGCTCGAACCCGGTCTTCTTCATGAGCCACCCGACGATGCCGAACCCGAGCACGATCCACATGTCCGTCACGTCGTTGTTGATCGAGTAGACGCCGGTCATGGTGACGAGCAGGGCGAAGGCGCCGAGGACGGCGGGTCGCACCCGGAGCAGCTGGACGAAGAGGCCCACCAGCGGCACGTTCAGGATGAGCAGGATGACGTTGCCGATGATCATCGAGGCCATGACGCCCCAGAAGATGTCGGGGTGGTCGTTGATGAGCGTCGGACCGGGCGTGATGCCCTGGATGGTCAGGGCACCGAAGATCAGGGCGAGCACGACGTTCGAGGGCAGGCCAAGGGTGAGCAGCGGCACGAACGCCGAGGTCGAGGAGGCGTTGTTGGCGGTTTCGGGCCCGGCGACACCCTCGATCGCCCCCTTCCCGAAGTTCGCGCGGCCCTTGGCGACCTTCTTCTCGGTGGCGTAGGAGGCCAGCGACGACACGACGCCACCGCCGCCGGGCAGGACGCCGATGAAGAAGCCCAGCACCGAGCCTCGAGCGATCGGACCTCTCGAGTCGTGGAAGTCCTGGCGCGTCGGCCAGATGTTCTTCACCTTGGAGGTGAGCAGCTTGACGGGGGTGTCCTGCTCGATGCTGTGGAGGATCTCGCCGACGCCGAAGAGGCCCATCGCGACGGCGACGAAGTCGAAGCCGTCCATGAGGGAGAGCTGGCCGAACGTGAACCGCGTGGCTCCGCTGATCGGGTCCTGCCCGACGGTCGCGAGCAGGAGCCCGACCGCAGCCATCGCCATGGCCTTGAACGGGTGCTTGGTGCCGAGGTAGGTCACGAGCAGAAGGCCGAGGACCGCGAGGGCGACGTACTCGGGCGGGCCCACCCTGACGGCCACCGAGGCGAGGGTGGGCGCCAGCAGAATGAGTCCGATCACCGACACCGTGCCGCCGATGAACGACCCGACGGCACTGATGCCCAGGGCGGCCCCGGCGCGGCCCCGTTTGGCCATCTCGTATCCGTCGATGCTCGTGACGACCGATGCGGCCTCACCGGGCAGGCGGAGCAGGACCGACGTGATGGTCCCGCCGTACATCGAGCCGTAGTAGATGCCCGCGAGCATGATGACCGCGGTTGCGGGCTCGAGTGTGTAGGTCAGCGGCAAGAGCAGAGCGATGGTGGCCGACGGCCCCAGTCCGGGGAGAACCCCGATGACGGTGCCGATGAGGACACCAAGGAACACGTAGAGCAGGTTCTGTGCGCTGGCTGCCGTGGAGAATCCTTCGACGACGCCGTTGAAGATGTCCATCAGAGTCCGATCTCGATGCCGGTCGCCCGCGCCAGCAGGCCCGACGGGAAGGGCACGTCGAGGAGCTGGCCGAAGAGGACGTAGACGACGACCGCCCCGACCACGGCGAGCACGAGCGAGCGCTGCCACGTCTCACGACCGAGGAAGCGCAGCCAGACGAAGAGCAGCGCCGCACCCGAGACGATGAAGCCGAGGTATTGAAAGAGGGGGATGAAGACGCCCAGCGCGACGAAGGCCAGGCCGACCTTGCGCGAGTGGCTCGTCCAGCGTTCGTAATCGTCCGGGGTGTCCACCGCGAGCAGGACGAGCCCACAGAAGAGCGCCACCACCGCGACGATGAACGGCCACAGCCCGGACCCCGGGGCCGCGAGGCTCCCGAGCGTGAGCCGGACAGCGCCGTATGCCGCGAACGCCCCGATCGCGAGCACTACGGCCGCCCCAAGCCGGTATGCGTGGGCAGTCATCGCCAGCTCAGCTCTTGTTGACGATCGGTGCGTAGGCCTCCGACTGGGCCTCGAACGCCTTCGTGAGCTGCGCGCCGTCGACGAACGTGTCGCCGACGAACTCGTCGCCGATCTGTCCCCGGGTCGCCGAGTCCTTGAGGCATCCCTGGAGCGCTCCGCTCAGCTTCGTCATGACGTTCGCGGGCGTGCCCTTCTTGACCACGATGCCGAAGTACGACATGCCGGCGCCGAGGCTCTCGAAGCCCGAAATCTCCTTCACCGCAGGGGTGTCCGGGAGGTAATCGACCCGGTCGCCGGAGGTGACCCCGAGGATCCGCAGCGTGCCTGCCGCGTGCTGCTTGAGGATGTCGTCGTCGACGACGGCCGTGCCGAAGTCCACCTGCTTGCCCAGGAGTGCGGTCTTCACGCCAGCGGTGCCGTCGAACGGCACCAGGGTGATGGGGGCCCCCGCGCGCTTGAGGGCTTCGAGCTCAACGGCTCCCTGTGAGGAGGCTCCCGGCGCAGCGGCCTTGAGCGAGTCGCTCGATGTGAGCAGGTCCTCGAGGCTCTGGTGGGGCGAGCCCTTGCCGACGATGACGACGTACGGGAACTCCGCGACCTGTCCCACCGGCTGCAGGTCGGCCAGCTTGTAGCCGACCTCGTTGCTCAGCGGGGTGATGACGGCCGAGCTGGTGAGCACCATCTCGAGCGTATGGCCGTCAGCGGGCTTGCCGAGGACGTCGGTCGTGCCGACGGCACCGCTACCTCCGGCCTTGTTCTCGACGATGACGTTCTTGCCGAGGTCCTTCTCGAGGCAGGGGGCCACGGCGCGGGCCGCGATGTCGAGACCACCTCCGGCCGGGTACGGGACGACCATTCGCACGGTCTTGCTGGGATAGCCATCTGCCGAGCCAGCCGCCGCCTGGGACCCTCCACCGCCACCACACGCGGCGAGCGTCAGGACGGCCGTGGATCCGGCCAGGGCTGCAGAAACAGTGCGTCGCGCCATTGCGATTCTCCTCATCAGGGTGGGGTCGAGCGACCCGTCGCTGACCAGACTCCCTGACGACTCATGCGATGGGAAGGACCTATTTGCCATCAATAGGCCCGGCCCCAGGTATCAATCGGTTGAACGCCTCCTCGTAGTCACAGGTATCAATAGCGGACCAAACAAGTCCTTGTAGGTATCTCCCAGTCTCCCTACGGTGGACTCCACCCCGCCCCTCAACAGCGCTTCGAGCGCCCGGCGCGGGCCCACAACGCATGAAGGAGTCAACGATGCTTCCTGACGGTTCTTTCGCCGGCCGGGTCTCGATCGTCACTGGCGGGTCCTCCGGGATCGGCGAGGGGATCGCGACCGAACTTGCCCGACTGGGTTCAGACGTAGTGATCGTCGCGCGACGGCAGGAGGCGCTCGACGCCGCTGTCGCCCGGCTCGCAGTCCACGGCACCCGCATCGGCACCTACGCAGCGGACGTGCGCGACCGGGATAGGGTCGAGGAGGTCGTCGCCGACGTCGTCGCCACCTACGGTCGCATCGACCACCTCGTGAACTCGGCCGCCGGCAACTTCCAGGCCAACCCCGAGGACCTCTCGCAGAACGCGTGGCGCGCAGTCGTGGGCATCGTCCTCGACGGCACGTGGAACTTCACGCAGACCGTCGGACAACACCTCATCCAGCGCGGTGAGGGCGGTTCCATCCTCAACATCGGCACGACGGCCGCGCTCATCGGCGGGCCCAGCACGGTCCACTCCACTGCCGCCAAGGCCGGCGTCCTCGCCATGACGAAGTCGCTCGGCGCGGCTTGGGCGCAGCATGGAATCCGGGTCAATGTCATGACGCCCGGTCCCACTGAGGACACCGGGGCCATGACCTTCCTCTTCGGCGAGGAGGGCCAGTGGGAGGAACAGGTCGCCGCAATCCCACTCAAGCGGATGCTCACCCGGCAGGAGGCCGCGGACGCCTCGGCCTACCTGCTCAGCGACTACGCGGCTTACGTCACCGGTCACAACCTCGTCATCGACGGCGGTCGGTCGCTCGGTCGCGCTGGCGGTGTCTTCAGTGGCTGACCCGCGGACGACCAGCAGCGGACCCCTCAACGGGGTGCGGGTCCTCGACCTCACTCGCGTGATGTCCGGACCCTTCTCCACGATGGTCCTGGCCGACCTGGGTGCCGACGTCATCAAGGTCGAGGAGCCGGGCGTCGGCGATGACACGCGACAGTGGGGACCCCCGTTCATCGGCGAGGAGTCGACCTACTTCCTCAGCATCAACCGAAACAAGCGCAGCCTGGCCGTCGACCTCAAGTCCGAGGGTGGCCGCGCCGCTGTTCTCGAGCTCGCCCGCAGGTCCGACGTAGTCGTCGAGAACTTCCGCCCCGGAGTCGCGACCAAGCTCGGCCTCGGCTACGAGGCGCTGAGCGCCGAGAACCCCGGGCTCGTCTACGCCTCCATCAGCGGCTACGGACAGGCCAGCTCGGAGTCCCGCAAGCCGGGCTACGACCCGATGATGCAAGCCCGCAGCGGCCTCATGAGCATCACCGGTGACGTCGAGGGACTACCAGCCCGTGTGGGTGTGGCAACAGCCGACATCAGCGCCGGCCTGTGGACAGCCATCGGCATCCTCGCGGCGCTCCACCACCGTTCTGTCACCGGACAGGGCCAGTCGCTCGACATCTCGTTGCTCGACGCACAGGTGTCGTGGCTGACCAACGTGGCTAGCGCCTGGTTCGCCTCCGGCGAGGTTCCGGGGCGCTACGGCACCGGGCACCCCAGCATCGTTCCGTCCGAGGCCTTCCGCACGCAGGACGGCCTTCTCATGGTGGCTGCCGGCAACGACGCGATGTGGTTCCGGATGGCTGGCGCCCTCGGCGTGCCCGAGCTCAGCGCGGACGCGCGGTTCGCCACCAACGCCTCCCGCGTCTCGCACCGCGACGAGCTGCGCAGCGAGCTCGAGAAGGTCCTCTCCAGCGACGTGACCAGCACCTGGCTGAACCGACTCGACGCCGCCGGTGTCCCGGCAGCCCGGGTCAACTCGATCGGCGAGGCGCTCACCGATCCACTCCTGGCCGAGCGCGAGATGGTTGTCGAGCTCGAGCACGCGACCGTCGGACCGGTCAGGAGTGTCGGATCACCGCTCAAGCTCTCGGCCACCCCGACCACCATGCGCCACGCACCGCCGGTGCTCGGCCAGCACACCATCGACATCCTCAGGGAGGTCGGCCTGGACGAGGACCTGGTCGAGGACATGATTCGGCGTGGCCAGGCGTCGGATCACCAAGCACGCCGGCCCCAGGAGCCGTCCCATGCGTGACGTCGTCATCTGCGAGCCCGTCCGCACGCCAATCGGACGCTTCGGCGGTGCCTTCCGGGACCTGTCCGCGGCGCAACTCGGCGCCACAGCGCTCCGTGGTCTGGTGGACCGCACCCGGATCGACCCAGGCCTCATCGAGGACGTCATCCTGGGTCACTGCAACGCCTCCAGCGATGCGCCATCGATCGGCCGGGTCGTCGCCTTGGACGCCGAGCTGCCCATCTCGGTCGCCGGCTACCACCTCGACCGGCGCTGCGGGTCCGGGCTCCAGGCCGTTCTCAACGCCGCGATGCAGGTGCAGACCGGCGTGAACGACCTACTCGTCGCGGGCGGCACCGAGAGCATGAGCAACGCGTCGTTCTACTCGACGCAGATGCGCTGGGGGGTGTCCGCACCGGCCGTGCCACTCAACGACAGCCTCGCCCGCGCCCGGGTCATGGCGGGTGGGAGGCACCACCCGGTGCCGGGTGGAATGATCCAGACGGCCGAGAACCTCCGCCGCGAGTACGCCATCACGCGAACGGCGCAGGACGAGCTGGCCGTCGAGTCCCACCGCAGGGCCGTCGCGGCACAGGAGTCGGGCCTCTTCGACGACGAGATCATCCCGGTCGAGGTCCGAGGACCCAAGGGGACGACCCGGATGGTCGACCGTGACGAACACCCCCGCCCCGACGCGGCCGTGGAGAAGCTCGCGACCCTCAAGCCGTTGTTGGGTGCACAGGACTCCGACGCCACCGTGACCGCGGGCAACGCCAGCGGCCAGAACGACGCGGCGGCGATGTGCATAGTCACCTCGAGGGAACGCGCCGACGAGCTCGGGCTCAAGCCGATCGTCAGGCTCGTCTCGTGGGCCGTCGCCGGGGTGCCGCCTCGGACCATGGGCATCGGGCCGGTGCCCGCGTCTGCAGCAGCCCTCGCCAAGGCAGGGCTGACTCTCGCGGACATGGACCTCATCGAGCTCAACGAGGCGTTCGCAGCCCAAGCCCTTGCCGTGACCCACGAGTGGGACCTCGCGCCGTCGGACTTCGAGCGCCTCAACGTCAACGGCTCCGGGATCTCGCTCGGCCACCCGGTTGGCGCGACCGGCGCGCGCATCCTCGCGACCCTCTCGCGCGAGATGCAGAGAAGGTCGGCGAGATACGCCCTGGAGACGATGTGCATCGGTGGTGGGCAGGGACTTGCGGCGGTCTTCGAGAGGGTGGACTGAGTCCCTCGTGGGCACTCCCGGGCTGTGACATGCTGCCGACGTGGAGATCCGGCACCTGCGCTACTTCGTCGTGGTCGCGGAGGAGCTGCACTTCAACCGAGCGGCTCAGAGGCTTCACATCCAACAGCCGCCGCTGAGCCGTCAGATCCGGCAGCTGGAGAACGAGATCGGGGCCGAGCTCTTCGAGCGCACAACGCGTTCGGTCAAGCTGACCGCTGCCGGGCGTGCCTTCGAGAAGGAGGCTCGCGAGATCCTGCACCGGGTCGACATCGCCGCAGCCGCCGCCCAACGTGCTGCACAGGGCATCACCGGGAGGTTGGGAGTCGGCTTCACCGGCTCGAACACCTACTCGTTGCTCCCGGTGGTCGCGAGCAACTTCCGTCGCGAGTTCCCTGACGCCGAGCTCCACGCCGAGGGCGAGATGCTTTCGCCGGCCCAGTCCGAGGCACTCGTGACGGGCCGGCTGGACGCCTGTTTCGGCCGACTCGCCTTCCCTCGCCCCGAGCTGGAGTCGCGGGTGGTTTGGGCCGAGCCCCTGGCCGTGGTTCTACCGCGGGACCACCGGCTGGCAGGCGCGGACCGGATCCGCCTCGACGACCTGGCCCACGACCCCTTCGTTACGTACGACAGCCGCGTCGGCTCGACAATGTTTGAGGCCACGATCGCGACGTGCAGGACGGCAGGCTTCTCACCACGCATCATCCAGGAGGTCACGCAGACCTCCACCCTGATCGCGCTCGTCGCAGCAGGGTTCGGCGTCGCCATCGCCCCTGAGTCGGTGCGGCACATCCAGGTGACCGGTGCCGTGCACAAACCGCTCGAGTGGCCCAAGGCCTCGAGCGACCTCGTCCTCGCCTGGCGACGGGACAACGACCTTCCCCTCCTCCGGCGGTTCATCGAGATGGTAGGGCGCTCCGACCTGGGCGAAGACTTCACCGCCGAGCAGCAAGCCTGATGGTGGGATCACGCCGGCCTGTCCATCGTCTCCAGACATCGTTCACGCCCGCCTCGCGAGCCACCACAGTCCCGGCAGATAGCATCGCAACGGACATCGGCCACGACGAGGCTGAGCGCGACGACGAGCAAGGAGGTGTGCCGTGGGCCTGTTCGACCGCATGGAGGGCAAGCTCGAGCGCGCCGTCAACGGCGTCTTCGCCAAGGCCTTCCGCTCCGAGGTGCAGCCCGTCGAGATCGCGAGCGCCATCCGGCGAGCGATGGACGACCGCGCCGCGACCGCCGGCAAGGGCCGCAGCCTCGTGCCCAACGTCTTCACGATCGAGCTGAGCGAGACCGACTACGAGCGCCTCACCGAGCACGGGGTCGAGCTCGAGAACGAGCTCATCGCCGCCGCCGAGGAGCACGCCGACAGCCAGCACTACCAGCCGGGCGGGCCGATCGACATCCTCTTCGACGAGGACACCGAGCTCGAGACCGGCGTCTTCCGGATCCGCCCGAGCACCGCGAAGCGCCCGCGCGCCACCGGGATGACCGGCCAGCACCAGCCCCTTCCGTCCCGGACCGCCGACCCGTATGCCGGCCGCCCGCCCGCCGCCTCGGCCGCACCTCCCGCAGCCGCTCCCGCCGCGCGGACCCGGCCACCCCGGGGCCAGGAGGACGACGACCTCGGTGAGACCACGGCATACCGACCGGCGAAGCCCCCGGCCAAGCCGCGCCGGACCAACCCGGCCGACCGGCCGTGGCTCGACGTCGACGGCGAGCGCTACCCCCTCATGGGCGCGATCACGGTCCTGGGCCGTGACGACAGCGCCGACATCATCCTCGACGACCCCGGGATCTCGCGTCGGCACAGCGAGATCCGCGTGACCCAGGACGGTCCCAACACCGTCGCCACGATCCGCGACCTCGGGTCGACCAACGGCACGTTCGTCAACGGCGAGCCCATCACGACCGAGCACCTCGAGGGCGGCGACCGGATCACCGTCGGCCGGACCTCGGTGACCTACCGCGCCGGTCGGAAGTGACAGGAGTGAGCACGACTCGATGAGTGAACTCACCATCACCGTCATGCGCCTTGGGCTCCTCGTGGCGCTCTGGGCCTTCGTCATCGCCGTCGTCGGCGTCCTGCGCGGCGACCTCTACGGCACCCAGGTCACGCCCCGTCGAGCCGTCCCCCCTCGCGGCAGCACCCCGCGACCAGTGGCCCGTGGCGCCGCACCGGCTTCCGTCCCCGCGGAGCAGCGACCCGTCGGCCGCCGCTTCAACGCCCGTGCCGCCAGCCGCGACCCCAGCCACCTGCGCGTCATGAGCGGGCCGCTCGCCGGCACGAGCCTGCCGCTGCGCGAGGCCGGCATCCTCATCGGCCGCAGCCCGGAGTCCGCGCTCGTCCTCGAGGACGACTTCGCCTCCGGCCGCCACGCCCGCATCTACAAGGGTCCCGAGGGCTGGGTCGTCGAGGACCTCGGCTCGACCAACGGCACCTTCATCGGTCCCCAGCGGCTCACCACCGCGACGCCGGTGACCACCGGCACCGAGATCCGGTTCGGGACGACTATCGTCGAGCTCCGGAGGTAGCCCGTGGGTATCGCGTTCCACTTCGCTGCCCGCTCCGACGTCGGGATGGTGCGGACCAACAACGAGGACAGCGGGTATGCCGGCCCGCACCTTCTCGCGATGGCCGACGGCATGGGCGGCCACGCCGGCGGCGACGTCGCCTCCTCGACGATCCTCGGCGCCCTCGTGCCGCTCGACGGCGAGTCCTTCTCGGGGGTCGACGCCACCAAGGCCCTGCTGCGGCGGATCACCGCGGCCAACGCGGCGCTCGGCAACCTCGCCGAGGACGACCCCGAGCTCGACGGCATGGGCACGACGCTCATCGCCATCCTGCGGGCCCGCGACAAGCTCGTCCTCGCGCACATCGGCGACTCGCGTGCCTATGTCGTCCGTGACGGCGAGGTCAGCCAGATCACCAAGGACCACAGCTTCGTCCAGTCCCTCGTCGACGAGGGACGGATCACCCCCGAGGAGGCGACGACGCACCCTCAGCGCTCGCTCGTGACGCGGGTGCTCACCGGCGCCGAGGGTGAGGAGCCCGACGTCGTCGTGCGCCGGGCGATCGTCGGCGACCGCTACCTCATCTGCTCCGACGGCCTGTCCGACTACGTCACCCGCCAGACCATCGACGAGGTCCTCACCACCGAGCGCAAGCCCGGTGACTGCGCCGAGCGTCTCGTCCAGCTGGCGCTGCGAGCCGGCGCCCCGGACAACGTCACCGTCGTCATCGGCGACGTCGTCGACCTCACCAAGGGCCCGGTGCCGAGCGACTCACCCGAGGTCGTCGGCGCCGCAGCGGCCATCCGCTCGCACACCCGCCCGATCCCCGTGACACCGGCGGCCAAGGCGGCCGCGCTGTCGCAGGAGGCCAGCGGGGCCGCCGACGACGACCTGCACCTCGCCGACGAGGGACCGCGCAGCCGCACGGGCACGGTGCTGCGAGGACTCGGGGCCGCAGTCCTCGCGCTCGTGCTGCTCGTCGGTGGCGGCTACGCCGCCTACGCGTGGACGCAGGCGCAGTTCTACGTCGGCGTCAACGACGGCCGGGTCACCGTGTTCAAGGGCGTCGACCAGACGATCGGCCCGATCGACCTCTCGAGCCCCGAGACGATGAGCGGCATCGTCGTCGAGGACCTGCCCGACTTCTACCGCGCCCAGCTCGCGCGCGGGATCACGATGAAGACCCGCTCCGACGCCGCCGCCCTCGTCAGCAACCTCGAGGTGCAGGCCCAGGCGTGCCGCTACGCCCAGACCCAGGGCCGTGACTGCGCGACCGTCCCCTCGACGTGGACGACGCCCACGCCCACACCGACTCCCACCCCGACCACCTCGGGCAGCCCGGCGCCGTCGCCGAGCGCGACGGTGACGGGGTCACCGGCCCCGACCGCCAGCCCGAACGCATGACCACCGTCTCCGCCATCCCCGCGCGCAAGGGCCGCAACGTCGAGCTCGGGCTCCTCGTCTTCGCGGTGGCGATCGTCGCGCTCGCCTACGTCAACGTCGGCATCGCAGTCGAGGGCGCCGTGCCCCCGAGCCTCGTCGCGGTCGGCACCGGCTTCCTCCTCATCACCGCCGCCTTCCACATCACGATGCGGCTGCGCGCGCCCTACGCCGACCCGCTCATCCTCCCGATCGCCACCCTGCTCAACGGCCTCGGGCTCGTCATGATCAACCGGCTCGACCTCGCCAACGGCCGCGACCTCGCCGAGGGCATGGCTCTGCGCCAGCTCATGTGGAGCGCCCTCGCGGCCGCCCTCGCCATCGCGGCGCTCATCATCCTGCGCGACCACCGCATCCTGCGCCGCTACACCTACCTCGCCGGCGCCATCGGCTTCGGGCTCCTCGTCCTGCCGCTCGTGCCGGGCCTCGGCGTCGAGAACTACGGCTCGCGGATCTGGATCGCGCTCGGGCCGTTCTCGTTCCAGCCTGGTGAGATCGCCAAGATCGTGCTCGCGGTGTTCTTCGCCGGCTACCTCGTCCAGACCCGCGACGCCCTCTCCGTGGCCGGTCGCCGGATCCTCGGCCTGACCCTGCCGCGAGCGCGCGACCTCGGCCCGATCCTCGTCGCGTGGATGCTGTCCGTCGGGGTCCTCGTCCTCGAGAAGGACCTCGGCTCCTCGCTGCTCTTCTTCGGCCTCTTCGTCGCGATGCTCTACATCGCCACCGAGCGGACGTCGTGGGTCGCCATCGGCCTGCTCCTCTTCGGCGTTGGCTGCTGGGTCGCCAACCTGCTCTTCGACCACGTGCAGCGCCGTGTCCTGCTCTGGCTCGACACGTTCAGCCGGGAGGCGCTCGACACCTCCGACCAGCTGGCGCGCGGGCTCATGGGCATGGCCTCCGGCGGCATGGTCGGCACCGGCCTGGGGCGCGGACGACCCGACCTCACCTACTTCGCCGAGAGCGACTTCATCATCCCCAGCTTCGGCGAGGAGATCGGGCTCATCGGGCTCTTCGCCCTGCTCATCCTCTACGTGCTCCTCGTCGAGCGCGGCCTGCGCACCGCCATCGGTGCCCGCGACGGCTTCGGCAAGCTCCTCGCCTCCGGCCTCGCCTTCTCGGTCGCCCTCCAGTGCTTCGTCGTCGTCGGCGGTGTCACGCGGGTCATCCCGCTGACCGGCCTGACGATGCCGTTCCTCTCGCAGGGCGGCTCCTCCCTCCTCGCGAACTGGACGCTCGTCGCGCTCCTGCTGCGCATCAGCGACCACGCCCGCCGTCCTGTCCCCGACCCGGAGGCCCCCAACCCCGTGGCCAACGAACAGACCCAGGTGGTGAAGCTGAGGTGAACCAGCCGATCCGCCGTCTCTCCTTCGTCGTCGCCCTGCTCTTCGCCTCGCTGCTCGTCTCGACGACGCTCATCCAGTTCGTCTGGGCCAAGGAGCTCAACGCGCGACCCGACAACCGCCGGACCCTGCTCAGCAGCTACGCCCGCGAGCGCGGCCAGATCCTCGTCGGCGACACCGCCATCGCGAAGTCGGTCCCGGCCAGCAACGAGTACAAGTGGCTGCGCACCTACCCGCAGGGGACGGCATACGCGCACGTCACCGGCTACTACTCCTTCTACGGCGCCGGCGGCGGCCTCGAGCAGGCCGAGAACGGGCTGCTCTCGGGCAGCAGCGACAAGCTCGCGTTCCGGCGGGTGTCCGACCTCTTCACCGGCCGCAAGACCACCGGCGCGAGCCTCGAGCTGACCATCGACGCTGCCGTGCAGCAGGCCGCGATCAAGGCGCTCGACGGGCGCAAGGGCGCCGCGGTCGCGCTCAACCCGTCCACCGGCGAGATCCTCGCGATGGTGAGCAACCCGACCTACAACCCGTCCCCGCTCTCGGGACACGACCTCGCCAAGGTCGACGCGGCATACAAGGGTCTCAACGGCAACGCGAACAAGCCGCTCGTCAACCGGGCGATCGGCGGCGACCTCTACCCGCCGGGCTCGACGTTCAAGATCGTCACGGCTGCGGCCGCCCTCTCGAGCGGGAGGTTCGCGCCCGACACCGTGCTGCCCGGGCCGGCCGAGCTCGACCTGCCGCAGACGACCGTCGGCCTGCCCAACTTCGGCGACCGCTCGTGCGGCCCGGACGACAGGACGACGTTCCTGCGCGCCATGGCGACGTCCTGCAACAGCGCCTTCGGCTACCTCGGCCTCGAGCTCGGCGCCGACGCGCTGCGCGACCAGGCGGCGAAGTTCGGTGTGGGAGACCAGATCTCGATCCCCATGCGGGTCACGCCGAGCTCAGTCCCGGCCGAGCTCAACCAGCCGCAGCTGGCACAGTCGGCCGTCGGCCAGTACGACGTGCGCGTCACCCCGCTCCAGGTCGCGATGTTCAGCGCCGGGGTCGCCAACCGCGGCATCGTCATGAAGCCGCACCTCGTGCGCTCGGTGCTCTCGAGCGACCTCAGCGTCATCGAGCGGGCCGAGCCCGAGGAGCTCTCGGAGGCCGTGAGCCCCGAGGTCGCCGCGCAGCTCACCGAGATGATGGAGGCCGTCGTCGAGGACGGCAGCGGCGAGCCCGCGCAGATCGACGGGGTGCGCGTCGCCGGCAAGACCGGCACCGCCGAGACCGACCGGGTCTCGCGCGCCCATGCCTGGTTCACCGGCTTCGCACCGGCCAACGACCCCCAGATCGCTGTCGCGGTGGTCGTCGAGAACGGTGGGGACCCCGACAGCGAGGCCCGCGGAGGTGGCGCCGTCGGCGGCCCCATCGCCAAGGCCATGATCGAAGCAGGGCTGAAGAAGTGAGGACGCAATGAGCGAGGATCCCCTGCTGCTGGGGGGCCGCTACGAAGTCGGGGAGCTCATCGGTCGAGGGGGAATGGCCGAGGTGCACCTCGGCCATGACACGCGTCTCGGGCGACCCGTCGCAATCAAGATGCTGCGCAGCGACCTCGCTCGCGACCAGTCGTTCATCAAGCGGTTCCGGCGCGAGGCGCAGTCCTCGGCCGGGCTCAACCACGCCTCGATCGTCGCCGTCTACGACTCCGGCGAGGACCACACCATCGAGTCCGGCGGCGCCAGCGTCGCCGTGCCCTACATGGTCATGGAGTACGTCGAGGGCCGGACGCTGCGCGAGGTCCTCACGGAGGAGGGCCGGCTCAAGACCGAGGAGGCCCTGCGCGTCACCGAGGGGGTCCTCGACGCGCTCGGCTACAGCCACCGGATGGGCATCGTCCACCGCGACATCAAGCCCGCCAACGTCATGATCACCGGCGACGGCTCGGTCAAGGTCATGGACTTCGGCATCGCCCGCGCCATCGCCGACACCGCCGCGACCATGACGCAGACGCAGGCCGTCATCGGCACCGCCCAGTACCTCTCGCCCGAGCAGGCGCAGGGCCAGGCCGTCGACGCCCGCTCCGACCTCTACTCCGCCGGCTGCATGCTCTACGAGCTGCTCACCGGACGCCCGCCGTTCGTCGGCGACAGCCCGGTCTCGATCGCCTACCAGCACGTCGGCGAGCGGCCCATCCCGCCATCGGCGATCGAGGACTCGCTCAGCGAGGACCTCGACGCCGTCGTGCTGCACTCGCTCGCCAAGCCCCGCGAGGAGCGCTACCAGGACGCCGCATCGTTCCGCAGCGACCTCCAGAACGCCCGACTCGGACGCCCGGTCAGCGCCGAGGCGGCCGCCGCCCTCGCGGTGCTCGCCGCGGGTGCCGCGACGACCGTGAGCACCTCCGAACCCACCGAGGTGTATGCCGCCCAGACCCGTCCGCGGGAGGACGCGCCCGCGGGCGCCCCGGCCGGTCCGGTGACCTCGACGTTCCCGGCGGTCGACCGTCAGGGGTCCCCGCCCGATCGACACCGCGGACGACGCCTCGCCCTGGTCACCGTCGCACTGCTCACGGCGCTGGCGCTGCTCGGGTTCGGCGTCATGCAGTACCGCGCCATGCAGGCGGAGGCAGCCAAGGTCTCCGTGCCACCCGTCGAGGGCAAGCCCGTGGCCACCGCCCTGTCCGACCTGCGCAAGGTCGGGCTCGACCAGGTGACGCAGCGGACCGAGCAGAGCGACCAGGTCGCTGAGGGGTCAGTGATCTCCCAGGACCCGAACGCCGGCGTGCGCGTCGACCCTGCCGACACCACCGTCACGCTCGTCGTCTCGTCCGGGCCCAGCTCGGTGAGAGTCCCCGACCTCGCCGGGATGACCGTCGCCGAGGCCACGGCTGCACTCGAGCGGCTCAAGCTCACCGTCGGCAAGACCGATCGGATCAACAGCCACCTGCAGCCCAAGGACCGGGTCGTGTCGACGGCCCCGAAGGTCGGGGAGTCGCTCGAGCCCGGCGACCTCGTCAACCTCAACGTCGCGTCCGGTCAGGTCGCCGTGCCCAAGCTGACGACGATGACCCAGGACGAGGCATCGGCGGCGCTGCTCGCGATCGGCCTGAAGCCGAAGACGGTCTACCGCCAGACGGCGGAGGCGAAGGAGGGGACGGTCATCGCCCAGGAGCCGGACGAGGGTGAGCTCATCGCCCAGGGTTCCGAGGTGACGATCCGGGTTGCGCAGAAGCCGCCACCCGCCCCGCCCACGCCGACCCCGACGCCCACGCCGAGCGCGACGGCGACCCCGTCTCCGACGGCGTCATCGACCAGCACGCCGACGCCGTCGATCACCCTCCCCGGCCCGTAGCTCCCCGCATGGGGAGGGAAGTTGGGGCGTCGGGGGTTTGGGGCCGGGGCGTGCGCGTCGGGGGTGGGCGTCAGCCGGTGACCTGGGCGGCGACGTGGGCCACGGCGGCGTCGTGCACGAGCGGGCTCAGCCCCTCCGACCGCCCGACGGCGCCCTCGTCGCCGCACACCTCGAGCCAGTTGGCCAGCAGCCGGTGTCCGCCCTGGGTGAGCACCGACTCGGGGTGGAACTGCACGCCGTGCAGGGGCAGCTCACGGTGCTGGACGGCCATGATGATGCCGCTCTCGGTCTGCCCGGTGCTCAGCAGCGACTCCGGCAAGGTCGGCGGGTCGATCGTCAGCGAGTGGTAGCGCGTCGCCGTGAACGGCGTGGGCAGCCCGGCGAGCACGCCCTCGCCGGAGTGCTGGACGAGCGAGGTCTTGCCGTGGAGCAGCTCGGGCGCGCGCCCGACCGTGCCGCCGAAGACGACGCCCAGGGCCTGGTGGCCGAGGCAGACACCGAGCATCGGCTGCGTCCGCTCGGCGCACGCCTCGATCATCGCCATCGAGACGCCGGCCTCCTCGGGCGTCCCCGGCCCGGGCGAGACGAGCACGCCGTCGTAGTCCGCACCGTCGGTCGCGGCGATCGCGTCGTTGCGCACGACGGTGCACTCCGCGCCGAGCTGCTCGAGATAGCCGACGATCGTGAAGACGAACGAGTCGTAGTTGTCGATGACGAGGATGCGTCGGGCGGTGTCGGTCACAAGGTCTCCGGAGTCGGGAAGGACGGGTATGCCGTGCCACCAGTATCCGCACCGACGGTGGTCTCGTCGTAGGGCAGCCACGATGCGACGAGCGGGAAGAGCCACTCGAAGCAGGCGAGCACGACGAGGGCGAGCAGCAGCAGGAGGAGGACGAGCCGCACGACGGCGGGACCCGGCAGCGCACGCCAGAGCGCGGCATACATCAGGACGGCTCCAGGGCCGGGGCGGGCACATTGTCGGACAAGGCGATCTGCTCCCTCGTCCGGGTGAGCGTCAGCTCGGCGTGCACGACCCAGCGCTGCTTGGCGCTGAACTTCGGGTGGCACGACGTCAGGGTTAGGACCGCCTTCGTCGGTCTCGCCCCGGGCTCACCGGGCACGGGCGCGATGACCTCGGACTCCCAGGGGCGGACGATCTCGTGGCTCGTCACGGCATACACGTTCTCGCCCTCGGCGGTCTCGACGATGATCTCGTCCCCGGTCCGGAGGCGGTCGATGTCGGCGAGCGGCTTGCCGTAGGTCGTGCGGTGCCCGGCGATGGCGAAGTTGCCGACCTCACCGGGGCCCGCCGTGCCGACGTAGTGGCCAAGGCCCCGCGCGAGCTCGGCCGCCGACGTGCCCCTGACGAGGGGGCGCGCGTAGTCGGCCCCGAACCGGGGGACGCGCACGACGGCGAAGGCGTCGCCCTCGATGGCGGCCGCCGGGTCACGGGGGCCCTCGGGGGTCCGCGCCGCCTCGGCGAACTTGCGCTCCAGGCTCGTCACGGACTTGGCCTGGGCCCGGTCCGACACGACGTCGGTCCAGAAGAGCTGCCACACGACGAAGAGCAGGACGAGGACGCCCAGGGTCATGAGGAGCTCGCCGACCACGCCAGCGGTCCGCCTCACGACCGCCCGTCCACCGTCGCGTAGTCGGGCGTGATCGACCCGGCGTAGGCCGGGAACTCGAACCGGTCGGACGAGCTCACCTGGTAGCCGAGGCCGACGGCGCGGACGTACTCCTGGTAGATCTGCACCTCCGGCGACTGGGTGAGCATGTCGCGCAGCTGGGAGGGCTCGCCGATGGCCCGGATGCGGTAGGGCGGGGAGTAGACCCGGCCCTGGAGGATGAGGGTGTTGCCGACGCAGCGGACGGCGCTCGTCGTGATGATTCGCTGGTCCTGGATCATCATCGCCTCGGCGCCACCGGCCCACAGCGCGTTGACGACGGCCTGGACGTCCTGCTGGTGCACGACGATGTCGTCGACCGAGAAGCCGTCAGGCAGCTGGTCGACCGGGAGCTTGGAGTCGGTGAGCTGGACCTCGACTCCCGGGCCCGCGACGTCGGTGCGGCCGGCCGCGTGAGCCAGCGCGTCGCCCTGACGCTTGATCTCGTCGACCTCGGCGTTGCCCGGAGCCCCACCGCGGGTCAGCTCGTCGACCTCGGTGCTCAGGGTCTCGAGCTCCTCGGTCATCCGCGTGTTGTCCTTGGTCTGCTGGCGGATGATGTCCGGCAGTCCGGAGGCGTCCGAGCGCAGGCTGCGGCCCTGGGCGACCGACCCGCTGGTCGCGAAGAGGATGCCCGCGAAGATGGCGACGACCGGCACGAGGACCGACCACATGGAGGGTCGCGCCGTGAGGAACGTGCTGTGCCGGGCCATGGGGTCACCGCCTCTCTGCTCAAGGCTCTACGCTAGGCCACGACACCGATAGCCAAGGAGACAGTCCGTGCCAGAGTCCAAGGGCCGAGCCAAGCCCGCCTACACCCCGCCCCGCACGGCGCAGAGCAACAGCGTCAAGCCGAACCCGCGCTGGTTCGTTCCCGTGATGCTCGGCCTCATGCTGATCGGTCTCGTCTGGGTCGTGACCTACTACATCTCCGGCGCCAAGGAGTACCCGCTGCCGCAGATCGGTCGCTGGAACCTCGGGGCCGGCTTCGCGTTCATGATGGCCGGGTTCCTCATGACGACCCGCTGGCGCTGACGCCTCCCCTGCACGCTTCGAGCGGCCCCCGACCTCTGTGGTCGGGGGCCGATCTGCGTCCCGCGTGTGGATGCCGTCCGGCCCTGCGGACGAGCGGATTTACCCCACGCCGCCTGTGGACAACTGTGGACAAACGGGAGTTGTCCACAGGAGTTGTCCCCAGTGTGGATGAATGACAGCGGTGTAATCCACGGATTCCCGGCGCGGCGGGCCCGCCAAGTACCCGTGCCGGCGCTGTGCACTGCTGCGGCACGGCGCAGCAGTGCACAGCGACCACGGCCACGCGTCGCCCGACTGTGCAGTGCTGCAGCAGAGCGCAGCACTGCACAGCGTCAGATGGGGGACGACGTCAGCGCGTACTTGACCACGGCGAGCACGAGGAGCACCGCGGTGATCGCGCCGAGCCCGACCCAGTGCACACCGAACGTCGCGCGCTGGGTGCCCGGCCCGTCGGGTCGGCGCCCGAGGTAGGCGAAGACCAGGGCGCACGCCGCACCGACGACGAGCCCACCGAGGTGGGCCTGCCAGGCGATGCCCGGGATGACGAAGCCGAGCACGGCGTTGATGCCGATCGTCGCCACCATCGGGCCGGCCGAGCGGCCGAGGCGGCGCTGCAGCACGAGGAACGCGCCGAAGAGCCCGAAGACCGCGCCCGAGGCACCGACCGCGGGGGTCTCCCACGAGCCGAACTCGCCACGGTTGAGCTCCTCCACCGAGGCGGGGAAGGCGAGCAGGAGGTACATGACAGAGCCGCCGAACGCGGTGATGAGGTAGAGCGCGGCGAACCGGGCGCGACCGAGCATCGGCTCGAGGTACTGGCCCATGATCCACAGCGCGTACATGTTGAACGCGATGTGCAGGAAGTTGCGCGGCGAGTGCGCGAACGCCGACGTGAGGAAGCGCCACGGCTCGCTGTCGCCGAGGTAGGGCGCGAACGCCACCTCGTCGGTGAGCCGCGGCAGGGCCATCTGGCCGAGGAAGACGGCCACGCAGATGCCGATGATCGTCATCGTGACGAACGGCTTCTCGCCGACGCCGGCCACGTCGCCGCCGAAGATCGTCCGGCCCTGCCGCACCGACTTCTGGCCCTCTCGCACGCAGTCGACGCACTGCACGCCGACGGCGGCGGGTCGCTGGCACTCGGGGCAGACCGGTCGCCCGCAGCGCTGGCATCTCACGTAGGAGATCCGGTCGGGGTGACGCGGGCAGACCGGCACCTCGTCTGGGGTGCCGGTCTGTCCGTATGCCGTGGGCTCGCTCACGCGCTCAGGTCACCTTCCGTCTTGCGTCCGCAACTTCGGTGGCCAGGCCGTCGGCGTGCCGGACGTTGTGTCTCAGGCCTCGATGTCGAAGCTCTCAATGACAACGTCCTCGCGGGGCCGATCGTTCGCGCCGGTGCTCACGGCCGCGATCTTGTCGACGACGTCGCGGCTCTCCTGGTCGGCGACCTCACCGAAGATCGTGTGCTTGCCGTTGAGGTGCGGGGTCGGAGTGACCGTGATGAAGAACTGGCTGCCGTTGGTGCCCTTGCCCATGCGCTTGCCGGCGTTGGCCATGGCGAGCAGGTAGGGACGGTCGAACTGGAGCTCGGGGTGGATCTCGTCGTCGAAGGTGAAGCCGGGGCCACCGAAGCCCTGACCCATCGGGTCGCCGCCCTGGATCATGAAGCCGGGGATGATGCGGTGGAAGATCAGGCCGTCGTAGAACTTGTCGGGGTTGGTCCGGCCCGAGTCGTCCTTGTAGTCGAGCTCACCGGTGGCCAGACCGGTGATCGTCTTCACGGTCTTGGGCGCCTGGTCGGCGAACAGGGTGAGGTTGATGGTGCCGTGGTTGGTCTTGAGGGTTGCCTTCATGCCTCCACTCTATGGGGAGGCCCACGGCGGGTGAGGAGCGCGGGGAGGGTGCACCCGGCATACGAAAGGTGGGTTCGGCAGGACCCCTAGGTGTCGTGACGTGGGGAAACAGTGTTTGATGGAAGGAACCCGATCGTCCATCGATAGGAGAACGACGTGTTCCGCACGAAGAGCAAGAGCGAGCAGGCACGTGACGCCGTCGCGGCCAGGGTCGAGTCCGCTGCCTCCACCGCCTCGGACGCCGGATCGAGCGCGCAGTCGCACGCTGCCGACCTGCGCGCCCGTGCCGCGGACCTCAAGGACAAGGCCGCCCCCAAGGTCGAGACCGCACGCGAGACGGCCCGCGAGTACGCCGACCAAGCAGCCCCGAAGGTGCAGGACGCCAGGGACACGTTCGTCGAGGACGTCGTGCCCAAGCTGGCCTCGGCGCTCGCGACCGTGATCGCCGGTGCGGCTGCCGCCAAGGGCGCTGCCGCCGAGGCCGCCGACCGCGCACCCGACGCCTACCACGTGCTCAAGGGCGACGCCGTCGTCAAGCAGAAGCGGAAGGGTGGCAAGGGCGCGCTCCTGCTGCTCCTCGCCGCCGGCGCTGCGGCGTTCGCGTGGAAGAAGTCGACCGAGAAGAAGGACCCGTGGGCCAGCGCCGGTGCCTACACCCCGCCGTCGCACGGGCGTGACTCGTCCGTCGGCGACAAGGTGACCGACCTGGCGTCCGCGGCGAAGGACAAGGCCGCTGCTGCCGGTGCCGCCGCCAAGGACAAGGCGGCCGCTGCCGGTGCCGCTGCCAAGGAGAAGGCCGCCGAGGTCAAGGACAAGGCGTCCGACAAGGGCGACGAGCTGGGCGACGACGCGGGCGCCTCGGAGTTCGGTGGAGAGCCGACGACCGAGCAGGTCTCCGAGGGCAACGCCTGGACCGACGCCGGCGACTTCGCCGACGGCTCGGCCCCGTCGACGTCCGGCACCTCCGAGGGCTCCGACCTCTCGACGCCCAACATCGACGAGGGTCGCAACACGAGCAACACCTGACCCGCGGCCCTCCCGCACCACCTTTTCCGCCTGATCACGGAAACGCAGCGTTCCCCCCGGAACTGTTCCGGGGGGAACGCTGCGTTTCTGGGCCGAAGGTGCGGCCCTCTCGGCCACCGATACGGTGAGCGGCATGTCATCGCGGACGTCTGCCCCCACCCCGCTCGTCGACACCGGGCTGCGGACCGAGCCCGACCGGTCCTGGGTGAGCGAGGCGATCCGCAAGCTGCGCGCCGACGCGATGCGCTCGTCGGACACGCACCTCATCAAGGTGCACCTGCCCGGTTGCGGGCGGATCGACCTCTACCTCAAGGACGAGTCGACCCACCCGACCGGCTCGCTCAAGCACCGGCTGGCGCGCTCGTTGTTCCTCTACGGGCTGTGCAACGGGATCGTCGGCCCGACCACGACGGTCGTCGAGGCGTCCTCGGGCTCGACCGCGGTGAGCGAGGCACACTTCGCGCGGATGCTCGGCCTGCCGTTCGTCGCCGTCATGGCGTCGTCGACGTCGCCGGCCAAGATCGCCCTCATCGAGCGTGAGGGTGGGCGCTGCCACCTCGTCGACGACCCGACCGCCGTCTACGACGAAGCCCGGCGGGTGGCGGAGGCTGCCGCTGGGGTCTACCTCGACCAGTTCAGCAACGCCGAGCGGGCGACCGACTGGCGGGGCAACAACAACATCGCCGAGTCGATCTTCGAGCAGATGTCTCTCGAGGAGCACCCGGTCCCGGCGTGGATCGTCGTCGGCGCCGGCACCGGCGGGACGTCGGCGACGATCGGGCGGTTCGTGCGCTACCAGGCGCTCGACACGCGGGTGTGCGTCGTCGACCCGGAGCATTCGGCGTTCCTGCCGGCGTGGCAGGGCGACGGGGAAGCGAGGCTCGAGCCGTCGCGGATCGAGGGCATCGGGCGGGCGCGGCTGGAGCCGTCGTTCCTCCCGCTCGTCGTCGACCGCATGCTCGGCGTCCCCGACTGCGCCTCGATCGCGGCGATGCGGTTCCTGCGCGAGCGCACCGGAATCTCGGCGGGGCCGTCGACGGGGACCAACATCTACGGCGCACTGCGGCTCGCCGCCGAGATGCAGGCCGCGGACGAGCGCGGCTCGATCGTGTCGCTGGTGTGCGACCGCGGCGACCGCTACGACGAGACCTACAACTCGGATGAGTGGGTGGCCGAGCGTGGTCACGACATCGCCCCGTATGCCGCGGTGCTGGCTGCCGCGTGGGACGACGGCGTCTGGACCGGCTGAGGGTCCACGGGCGGTGGGTCTGAGTCCAGTCAGCAGCGGGCCAGGAGCCGCTCTCGACTGGACACATCAGCCGCGGGCATGACCCCGCGATGGCCCGTTGTGGCTATCCCGATTTGACTAGTCAGGTTGTGCCAATCCGCTCCCTGAACCTGCAGGTCAGGCCTACGTTTTCGGCAGGTGGGAACCCTCTCTCTTTCCTCCCAGTAACCCTGCCACTTCAGGAGTGCCCGTGAACATGACCATGCTCCGCCGAACATCCGCCGTCGCCATCGCGGCGGTCACCCTCGCTCTCGGCGCCGCCAGCGCCACCGCCGACGACATCTCGAACAACCTCGATGTCTCCGTCGACCCCGCTGCAGAGGTAATGCCGCTCACCGTCGGTGGCGCCTCGGGCAGCACCACCCTCCGAGTCGTGGAGACCAACGGCGACGGGAAGAACGGCTGCAACCTCACGGGCTCCACGACCCTCACCGTGTCCGTCAGCGCCCTCAACCCGGGCAGGGCCACTGTCTCACCGAGCAGCCTGACGTTCACGAGCTGCGGAGACACCAAGGTCGTCACCGTGACCCCGGTGTCGGCAGGGTCGACCACCGTCAGCCTCACGGCCACGAGCAACACCACGGCAGGCACGTTCGACCTCGCGCCGGCCAGCTTCCGGGTCGACGTCACCGCTGCCACCCCGACCAACACGGCTCCCACGGTGGACGTCATCGACGTGGTGGCCGGGACGGCATACGAGGTCGGAGCGGTGCCGAGGGCTCGATGCTCGGTCGTGGACGCCGAGGACGGTCCGTCCACCTTCAACGCCGAGCTCAGCGCCGTGACCGGACCGCTCGCGGCATCTGGTCTCGGTCTGCAGACGGCGACGTGCGACTACACGGACGACGGGGACCTCAACGCCGTGTCGTCGGTGACGTACTCGATCGTCGACAACACCGCGCCGGTCATCACACTCGTCAGCCGCCTGCCCGAGGCCAATGGTGCCGGGTGGAACAACTCGGCCGTCACGGTCACGTGGTCCTGCACGGACAACGGCGAGATCGACGCCGCCGCCTCCATCACGAGCGTCCCGCTGGGCCACGGCGCCGACCAGTCCGCGACCGGGACCTGCACCGACGTCGCCGGCAACGCGGCCTCGAACACCGTCGAGGACATCAACGTCGACACCGTCGCCCCGACCATCACGGCCGATCTCGATCCTGCCGCCGCGAACGGTTGGTGGAACATCGGCACCGGCGCCCCGACGGTGACCTACTCCTGTGAGGACGACCTGTCTGGTGTCGACTCCTGCACCGCCCCCCGCACCTTCGGTGAGGGCGTGGACCAGGAGGACACGGGCACGGTCACCGACATGGCCGGCAACACCGCCAGCGCCAAGGTCACCAACGTCGACGTCGACCTCACCGCACCGGTCATCACCCGGGTGAGCCGGCTCCCTGCCGCCAACGGCGCGGGCTGGAACAGCTCCGACGTCACGGTCACGTGGTCCTGTGCGGACCTCAGGGGCATCGACGCGAGTCGGTCCACGACCACCGTCACCCGCGGTGAGGGCGCCGACCAGTCCGCCACCGGCACCTGCACCGACGTCCCCGGCAACTCGGCCTCGGACACGGTCACGGGCATCAACGTCGACAAGACCAACCCGACCATCTCGGCCGCGCTCACCCCCGTTCGCCCCGGGACGGGTTGGTGGAACCTCACCAGCGGTGCACCGACGGTGACGTACACCTGCGGCGACAGCGGCTCTGGCGTCGTGGAGTGTCCGGCAGCGCACCTCTTCGGCGAGGGCGCAGACCAGGAGCACAGTGGCACCGTCTTCGACGTGGCCGGCAACAGCGCATCGGCGGGTGTCAGCGACGTTTACGTCGACCTCACCGGCCCCGGCGTGTCCTGGGTCGGTGGCCCGGCGGCCGGTGCGAGCTACTACTTCGGCTCGGTTCCCGCCGAGGGCTCGTGCGTGGCG
This sequence comes from Knoellia locipacati, assembly GCF_044791685.1. GTDB lineage: Bacteria > Actinomycetota > Actinomycetes > Actinomycetales > Dermatophilaceae > Knoellia > Knoellia locipacati_A. The sequence goes on along the minus strand of NZ_CP087730.1, from coordinate 1,606,728 downwards.
ACCGACGACCTGTCCGGACCCGGCGCCTGCGCCATCAGCGGGTACGCGACCACGACCGGCTCGCAGACCATGACGGCCACCGCCGGTGACGTCGCGGGCAACACCACCGCGCTGACCCGCTCGTACTCGGTCCTCGCCTGGACGCTCCGCGGCTTCTACCAGCCGGTCGACATGGCTGGGGTGGTGAACACCGTCAAGAACGGTTCGACCGTGCCCCTCAAGTTCGAGGTCTTCGCCGGCGCCACCGAACTGACCGATCCGTCGATCGTCGACAGCTTCGTCGTCAAGCAGGTGACCTGTGGAACCAGCACGATCACCGACGACATCGAGCTCGTCACGACGGGCGGCACCACCCTGCGCTACGACGCCACGGGTGGTCAGTTCGTCCAGAACTGGCAGACGCCGAAGACGCCGGGCTCGTGCTACATGGTCACGATGACGACCGATGACGGGTCGAAGATCAGCGCCAACTTCAAGCTGAAGTGACCCACGACGAAGGCCCGGGAGCACTGCGCTTCCGGGCCTTCGTCGTGCACGATGACCTGGTGGTCAGCCGACCATGCCGGCGCGGTCGACCTTGCGGTGGTAGCGGACTCCCGCGACGCCGCCGAGGATCGCGCCGATCAGGCTGGCGAGCAGGGCGACGACCAGGGCGGTGATCCCGGCCGTGGTGAGCGTGCCCTCGTCGACCGGGAACCGGGGGAAGACGTTGACGTCCTGCAGGACGTTGTACTCGTCGCCCGCGAGCACGACCAGCAGGGCCAGCAGTCCGGCGATCACGAGCGACCACACCCAGACGGCAACGCCTTGGGGTGCGCCGCTGAAGCGAGCCATCCGGCCGGCGACGTACCCGCCGCAGAAGTAGGCGACGAGGAGGATGAGGCTCAGACCGATGATGCCGGCGATGCCGACCTCCTCGACATTCTGGGCCGCGTCTCCTGCCGCCTGGTCGACGTCCGTACCGGTGGAGATGCTCAGCGCAGCGCCCGCCGCGGCGAGCAGGGCCGTGAGCAGGACCGCCATGCCGGTGGCGGTCAGCCAGCCGAAGAAGGCTGCCCCGGGCTTCACACCGCCGTAGGCCTCCTTCTGCATCGCCACATCGGTGACGGAGTGGGTGCCGGCCACCACGGGTGCGCTCGTGTCGCCGCGGTGCAGATCCCGCTCATCGCGGTGATCGCGATCATCCCGCTCGTACATGTCGCCCCGGCTAGCCGATTCGCCGCGGTCGTACCTGTCGTCGTCACGGATGCGGTCACGGTCGAGCGGCCCGCGGTCCCCGGCGTCGTGCTCGGTCCGACGGTCTCGGTCGAAGGGGCCGTCGTTCCGGTCGCGAGAACCCGGCGTGTGCGGTGTGCTGCTCATGAGAACCTCCTGGTGAAGGGCCGTGCTCGAGGTCGCCGACATTTCGACGATCGACGTGGCACGTCCGCTGTGGCACCAGTGAACACCTAACCGCGCCCACGAAGGTCGAACGTCCTCACCCCAAGGCGCCGCCATCGGCCCACCTCCGTCGGAGTGAGCTCAGCGAGCCGGCGCGTGGGCCCGGATTGTCTCGGTGAGGCGGTCGACCAGGGGTGAGCGCAGCCGCCACGCCTGCCAGTGCAGCGGCACGTCGACGTGCTCCCGAGCACCCAGCCGGACGAGCCGCCCCCGCTCGAGGTCGTCGAGGCACTGGGCCTCGGGCAGGGCGCCCCAGCCGAGTCCGGCTCGCACCGCCTCGGCGAACGCCTCCGACGACGGGATCCGCGAGGTCGGTGGCTGCTCGTCGTCCGGCACCCCGTGACCTCGAAGCACCCCGCGCTGGACGTCGTCGTGCTCGTTGAAGCGCAGCACCGGCATCCGGGCCCAGTCGACACCGCGCCCCCGCGCGAACCGGTCGCGCAGCTCTGGCGTCGCCACCGGGAGGTAGCGCATCCCGCCGATCCGCTCGACCGAGCAGCCCTGCACCGCAGCGGGACTCGACGTCACAGCACCGAGCACCGTGCCGGCGCGCAGCAGTTCGTGGCTGTGGCCCTCGTCCTCGACGTGGAGCCGCAGCACGACGCCCTCCCACCGAGCCACCTCGTGCAGGACACTCGCGAACCACGTCGCGAGCGAGTCGGCGTTGACGACGACCGGCAGCTCACGTGGGGCGGCACTCTCGTCGAGGGCGGCGCGGGCCTCCTGCTCGAGCAGGTGCTGCTGACGGGCAAGCCGGACGAGCACCTCGCCGGCCTCGGTGGGCTCGCACGGCAGCCCGCGCCGCACGACGACCCGGCCCAGCCCGTGCTCGAGGGCCTTGATCCGCTGGCTCACCGCCGACGGCGTGACGTGCAGCCGTCGGGCAGCGGCCTCGAACGTTCCCTCGTCGACGACGGCGAGCAGGGCACGGAGCTGGTCGGTCTGCACGCCTCGACCCTAGATGAAGCGTGCCTAAGGAAACCGGAGAATCCTTCGCTGGTCGTCATGTCCGCCCACCTCTAGCGTCAGGCGAGATGAACACCACGACCACCGCCGCCGTCCTCAGCGGACTCCTGTCCGGCTTCACCCTCATCATCGCCATCGGCGCCCAGAACGCCTTCGTCCTGCGCCAGGGCATCTCGCGCGACCGCGTCGGAGTCGTCGTCGCCATCTGTGCCATCAGTGACCTGCTCCTCATCGTCGCCGGGGTCCTCGGCGTCGGGGCCCTGGTCGAGAGCCGACCGGGACTGCTGCGGGTCATCACCGGTGCGGGCGCGGCATACCTCGTCTGGTTCGGGATCCGATCGCTGCTGTCGGCGCGGCACCCGCAGGCCCTGAGCGCGAGTGCGCCGGCCCGGGGGTCCGCGGCCCTGACCGCCGTGGCGCTCACGTGGCTCAACCCGCACGTCTATCTCGACACGGTGCTCATGCTCGGCAACCTCAGCACGGCGCACGGGCCCACCGGACGGTGGTGGTTCGGCCTGGGCGCGGGGGTCGCGAGCGTCGTGTGGTTCAGCGCTCTCGGGTATGCCGCACACCTCGCCTCGCGCTGGCTCGCGCGGCCGCGGACGTGGCAGGTCATCGAGGTGCTCATCGGGTTGGTGATGTTCGCCCTGGCGGCGATGTTGCTGCGCTCCACCTTCTGAGGCTCCACGTCCTGAGGCGGCGTCGGCCCGAGTTCGCCAAAGCCCTCCCGCCCCCGTGCAGGCAGGCGCATCATCGAAGGGTGGGGCCTCGCGCCCGTCGACGGCTCCGCGCTGGAGGTCGTCATGGGACTCGCGCGCCGCACCACCGCATGGGTGACCGCAGGACTCGCCACGCTGGCGGTCGCCGTGGCGGCGCCCACCGCGGCCCAGGCCGACCCCGCCACCCCCGGCAGCTACCCCGCCGCGTCGTCCGCGACCCGGGTGTCGGGCCGCTTCTTCGACACGTGCACCGCGCCGTCGCTCACGGCGCTCGCCGCGTGGAGGGGGCGGGCGCCCTACACCGGCGTCAACATCTACTTCGGCGGCCGCAACCGCGGCTGCGCCCAGCCCAACCTCACGGCACCGTGGGTCCGCAGCGCGACGGCGGCCGGCTGGTCGCTCGTCCCGACGTACTTCGGTGACCAGCCGTTCTGCGTGTTCGGGACCAAGCCCTACCGGTATGCCGCGTCGGGCGCGGCCGCGCGCGGTGCCGCAGACGGCGCCGACGCCGTGGCGCAGGCGCGGGCGCTGGGACTGCTCGCCGGGAGCGCGCTCTACGCCGACGTCGAGCACTACGACCGCGCGGCGGTCGGATGCATCGGCGCGGTCCGGACCTACGTCTCGGAGTGGACGCGGACCCTGCACCGCAGCGGCTACCTCGCCGGTGTCTACGTGCACCAGGACTCGGGCCTGCGCGACCTCGCCGCGAGCTACACCTCGACGACGCTGGCTCGCCCCGACGCCGTGTGGATGGCGCGCTGGGACCTCAACGCGACGACGACGAACTGGCCGACCGCCGGCAACACCCTCTGGGCCGAGTGGCAGCGCGCCAAGCAGTACCAGGGCGACCACAACGAGACCTGGGGTGGCGTAACGCTCAACATCGACAGCGACATCATCAGGGGTCCGGTGGCGACGGTGCTGCGGGCCTACCGGGTGACGAGCTCCGGGACGCTCAACGTCCGCAGCGGACCCTCGAGCGCCTATCCCGTCGTCGGCACCCTGGCCGCCAACTCCACGGTCTCCGTCATCTGCCAGGCCCGAGGTCAGGTCGTCGGCACCACCTCGGTCTGGGACCGGATCGGCACGGGCGGCTTCGTGACCGACCGCTACGTCTCGACGCCGTCGAGCACGACGTTCAGCGCCCCGCTCCAGCGCTGCTCCTACCCCGGTCAGATCACCATCTCGACTCCGGTCAACACCCGCTCGGGACCCGGGACCTCGTATGCCGTCAACGGCTCGATCCAGGGCGGCGGCCTGGCCTACGTCGCCTGCCAGAAGGTAGGGACGACCGTCGGCACGACGCGGGTCTGGAACCAGCTAGTAGACAACCGGTGGGTCAGCGACTACTACGTCTCGAACGGGTCGAACACCTCGTTCAGCGCCTCCGTGCCGCGCTGCCCGTGAGGTGAACGTCGGCGAGGGTCAGGCGCTCCCGGTCTCCGGCGGCCCGTCGGTCTCCGGCGGTCCCTCGAGCCGGCGGTAGCGCATGAGCACGGCGCCGGCCGGGTAGGCCGTGGGCGCCTCGACGAGCTCGAAGCGCGTCGGCACGGCGCCCTCCGGGAAGAGCCTCTTGCCCGTCCCGATGACGACGGGGCAGACCCAGAGGTTGAGCCGGTCGACGAGACCCTCGCGGAAGAGCGTCTGGAGCAGGTCCGCGCTGCCCCACGTGTGGATCTGCTCGTGCTCGTCACGGAGGCGGCGGACGTCGGTGGCAGCGTCGGTGAGCTGAGTCGACATGTCCCAGGTGAGCTCGGGCGTGCCCCTCGACGCGACGTACTTGGGGACGCGGTCGAAGGCCCGCCCGAGCGGTGAGGGCTGCCCCGGCCAGTAGCCGCGGAAGATCTCGTAGGTCGTGTGGCCCAGCAGCAGGGCGTCGGAGGCCTCGACGTCGGCGACGAGCTGGGCACCGGACTGCTCGTCGCCGTAGGGGCGCTCCCAGCCGCCGTACTCGTAGCCGGCGTCCTGCTCACCCGCACCGCCGTTGGCCTGGATCACCCCGTCGAGCGTGATGTTCATGTTGACGTGCAGCTCACCCATGGGCCGAGTCTGCTCCTGTTGGCGACGTCTTGGCGACGTCGTGGCACGGGCTGAGGCATCCTCGTGGCGTCCTCTCGTGACATCCTCACCGGGTGGCCATCGACCCCCGCGAGCTGTCCGAGCAGGCCCTCGCCTTCCTCACCGAGCGACACCTCGCGACCCTGACGACGCTGCGGCGCGACGGCAGCCCGCACGTCGTGCCGGTCGGCTTCACGTGGGACGAGGCGGCTGGGGTCGCCCGGGTCATCACGAGCGGCACGTCGCAGAAGGCGCGTAACGCCGGCCGCGGCGGTCGGGCCGTGCTGTGCCAGGTCGAGGGACGCCACTGGCTCGCCCTGGAGGGTCGGTCGCGGGTGCTCACCGACGCGGAGTCCGTCGCCGACGCCGTCGAGAGGTATGCCGTCCGCTACCGGCAGCCGCGCGTCAACCCTGCGCGTGTGGTCGTCGAGATCTCGGTCGACCGCATCCTCGGCAACGTCTGAGCATCGCCCCAGGGGGAGCGGGCCCTGGTCACCTCGTCAAGGGCCTGCGGACCCCATCTCGCCCTGACACTCGGGCGCCGCGTTCGTGTCCACGCCCAGCCAGTGCGAAGGCACCCCCGAGCAGGAGCAGGGGGAGCGCGACGACGGCCGTGGAGGCGCGCGGCCCACGGGCCAGGGCCATGGCGAGGAACATCGCACCACCCAAGGCCAGCATCGCCTTCGCCGCCCAGTCCGGGTGTCGGAGTCCGAGGGCTGCCACCGGCCACGCGGCCGCGAGCGCGGCGAACGCCGTGACCGGCCCATAGGTGTTGACGTCGAGCGGTCGGAACACGGACTGGACCACGATCAGCCCCAGGCCGCGGCGACGGCGAGGGTGGCGGCCCACGTCCGGCCGGTCAGGACCAGGCCCGTGAGGACGAGCGCGGGCAGGACCCAGACAGCGGTCAGCGTGAGCGCTCGGGTGAAGTCCAGGTCTCCGAAGGGCTCACCGATCGCGAACGCCGTCGCCCCTGAGAGGAAGACCGCGGCGCCGACCGCCGGCCAAAGTCCGGGGGCGTGGCGGTTCCGTCCGACCGGGTCTCGTCTCTCTCGCGTGGACACCTTCATCGCGCCCACCTCCTCACCTCCATCGCGGTCCGCGGGTCCGGTGCCCACAGGGGCACAAGGTCCCTGCCGGACGGACGGCATACGTGATGTGCTGGCGCGGGAACGAGGGATCTGTCGGGACGCATGAGGTCCGGGCTGTTCGGACCCCCCGGTAAATGGTCACTCCCAAGGGTTTTCGAATGCACCGACTCGGGGAAGAGTCGGGAATGGAGAGCAGCCGCATGGACCAGCACCGTTCGCACCTGCAACCGGATGGAAGCACCTTCCCGCCGGTCACGCCCGACCCCCCGCCCCCACCTGGCTACATCGACCCGCTCGAAGGGCTCGAGAGCGACCTCGTGGGAGGCGCCCCGCCCCAGGAGGGCACAGCGGAGCCGGCGGCAGGCGACAGCGCCATCGGTGGTGACGCCGCAGGGGGTGCGTGAACGATGCGCGTCGCCATCCTGTCCACGTACCCACCGCGACACTGCGGTCTGGCCACCTTCGCCACGGACCTGCGGCAGGCCCTCCTCGATGCCGACTCCTCCGTGGACATCGTCGTCGCCGCAGTCCTCGACGACCCTGCGGTGGAGCCTGCGCCCCCCGGAGCGCCGGAGGTCCTGCTGAGCATCCGCCAGCAACACCGGGCCGACTACGCCCGTGCGGCTGAGGCGATCAACGCGGCCGGCGTCGACGTCGTGCTCGTCCAGCACGAGTACGGGATCTTCGGCGGGGAGTCCGGGGAGTACCTGCTCGACCTCACCAGGGCGCTCTCGGTGCCCTACGTCGCCACCCTGCACACCCTCCTGCTCGCTCCCGACGAGCACCAGCGATCCGTGCTGCGTGAGGTCGTCGCGGGGGCGGCGGTGGTGACGGTGTTCACGGCGCTGGCCCGGGACCAGCTCGTCCGCTCCGGCATCGCGCCGTGGAGCCGGGTCGCCGTCGTCAACCACGGCGCACCGGCCGAGCTGCAGCCCGCCGGGGTCGCCTCCGGGGGTCAGGGATCCGAGGTCGATGACGGTGTCCACGAGAGCGATGCCCTGCCCGAGCTGGCAGACCACCTGTCGAGGCGGGTGATCTCGACCTTCGGCCTGCTCTCCCCGGGCAAGGGTGTCGAGGTGGCGGTGCGCGCCGTGGCGCGGGTGGTCGAGAAGCACCCCGACGCCCTCTACGTCGTGGCGGGCCGGACCCACCCGGAGGTCATCCGGCGGCATGGCGAGGGCTACCGCAGCGAGCTCGAGCGGCTCACGTCGGAGCTGGGCCTCGACGACCACGTCCTCGTCGTCGACCGATATCTCAGCGACGCCGACATCCGGGCCCTGCTGCGCCGGACCGAGGTCTTCCTCACGCCCTACCGGCACCAGGAACAGGTCGTGTCCGGGGTCCTCACCTTCGCCCTCGTGGCTGGCTGCCCGGTGGTGTCGACGCCCTACTTCTACGCCACCGAGCTGCTCGGGACCGGTGCTGGCACCCTCGTCGGCTTCGACGACCACGAGGCGATGGCCGAGGCGGTGGTCGCGCTGCTTGCGGACGACGACCTCCGCGCGCAGGCCGCCGAGACGGCATACCGGGTCGGGAGCCAGTACACGTGGCCCGAGGTCGGCCGCGAGACCCTCAAGCTCCTCGGAGCGGCCGCTCAGGAGCGGCAGGCGACCGCTCGGGGCGGCGTCAGCGAGGCAGCCCCGGCGCGAGGGCCGCTCCCGACGCTGACCCACCTGCACCGCCTCGTCGACGCCGGAGGGATCGTGCAGCACGCGACGGGACTCCACCCTGACCCGACGACGGGAACGTGCGTCGACGACGTCGCGCGCCTCGTCATCGTCGCCGATGGCTTCCTGCGCCGCGGAGCGCCGGACCGTGAGCGGGTCACCCTGGAGCTGATGCGCACCCGCGGGCTCGACCTCCTCGAGGACGCGTGGGACGGCCCGAGCGCGATGATGCGCAACTTCCGCGACCTCGAGGGTCGGTGGGTCGACGACCCCCACCCGGGGGACCACGTGGGCCGGACGCTCTGGGCCCTCGGACAGGTTGGGTCGGGGGTGGGTGAGGTCGCGGGGCGTTGCAGGGGACTGCTCCATGACATCCTCGCCTCCGATCCGCCGCTCGACGCCCCGAGGACCGCCGCCTTCGCGGTCATCGGGCTCGCGCGGGTGCCCGCCCACGAGCTGGGCACCACGGGGCGCCGAAGCCTCGGGCAGCTCGCCCAGCAGCTCGGCGCGCTCTACACCAAGAACGCCACGCCCGAGTGGAGCTGGTTCGAGGACGAGCTGACCTACGACAACGCCCGCCTCGCCCAGGCCCTGATCTCCGCTGGTGCCGCGCAGCGGGACGCCACCCTGCTCCGTCTCGGGCTGGAGTCGCTCGAGTGGTACGGCGGGCAGTGCGACGTCGACTCGGGTGCCGTCTCCCTCGTCGGCAACTCCTGGCGGCGCCGGCCGCAGGGTTCCGGTGGCGCTCAGAGCGGGCGGGACGAGGGTGACGAGCAGCCGCTCGACGCCGCCGCGCTCGCGGAGGCGTGCGTCGAGGCCTACCGGACCACCGGCTCACCGCAGTTCGCCGAGCGAGCCCGGGCCGCGTTCGGGTGGTTCCACGGACGGAACCGGTGGGGGCTCACCGTGCACGACCCGGTCTCCGGCGGCTGTCACGACGGGGTGGGCCCGCGCGGGCTCAACGCCAACGAGGGCGCAGAGTCGACGCTGGCCTATCTCCAGGCGTGGCTCGCGCTCGACTCGGTCGACCTGCTCCCGCCGGGCGGCCACAGGTGAGGATCGCGCTCCTGGGGCCGATCGCGTGGCGGACCCCGCCCGTGCACTACGGCCCGTGGGAGCAGGTGACCGGACTGCTCGCGGACGGGCTCGCGGACCGTGGCGTCGACGTCACCCTCTTCGCGACGGCCGACTCGCAGACCCGTGCCCACCTTGAGTCGGTTGCGCCACACGGGTACTCAGAGGACGACACGATGGACGGCCGCGTCTGGGAAGGGCTGCACGTCGCGCATGCTCTGGCCCGCTCGGGCGACTTCGACCTCGTCCACAACCACCTCGACTGGCTGCCGCTGTGCTTCTCCCACTCGTTCGCGGCACCCATGGTGACGACGATCCACGGGTTCTCGGGACACGGCATACTCCCGGCCTATCTGCGCGCAGCGTCGGCCTACGTCTCGATCTCCGACTCCGACCGCGCTCGCGAGCTCGACTACGTCGCGACGGTGCACCACGGTGTCGACGTCGACGGCCTGCCGTTCGGCCGGGGTGGCGATGCGCTCGTGTCGTTCGGTCGGATCCACCCCGACAAGGGGACGGCCGACGCGATCACCATCGCGCGACGGGCCGGTCGGCGCCTCGTCATCTGCGGCATCGTCCACGACCGGGAGTACTTCGACGCCGAGGTGGCGCCGCACGTCGACGGGGACGCCGTGGTGTTCCTCGGCCCCGTGGGACCCGGCGACCGGTCCCGGGTGCTCGGCGAGGCGGCAGCGCTGCTGCACCCCATAGGGTTCGACGAGCCGTTCGGCCTCTCGGTGGTGGAGGCGATGGTCTGTGGCACACCGGTCGTGGCCTATCGCCGCGGCTCGATGCCGGAGGTCGTCGACGAGGGGGTGACCGGCTTCCTGGTGTCGGGTGTCGATGAAGCAGTGCCCTCCGTCGAGGTGGCCGCGGCCCTGGACCGGCGCCGCTGTCGCGAACGTGCGGTGCAGAGATTTGGTGCAACTCGGATGGTCGAGGACTACCTTGAGGTCTATGCCGGAGTCTTGGCACCCGAGTGAGCAGAGGATCTTCCGCCGGGCGGTCGGGAACCCGCTGCTCACCGCTGACGACTGGCCCTACCCGGTCAACGCGGTCTTCAACCCGGCCGCGGCCCACGACGGCGAACAGACGATCCTCGTATGCCGCGTCGAGGACTTCGAGGGCCACAGCCACCTCAGCGTGGCGCGCTCCGAGGACGGCCTCAGCGGCTGGGTCATCGAGCCCGAGCCGCTCATCCACCCCTCGCACGACCACCCCGCCGAGGCCTGGGGCGTGGAGGATCCCCGCGTGACCCGGGTCGAGGAGCTGGGGCTGTGGGTCATCGCCTACACGGCATACGGGCCCACCGGGCCGGCGGTCGCGCTCGCGACCACCACGGACTTCCGCACCGTCGAGCGCATCGGTGTGGTCTGCCCTCCGGAGGACAAGAACGCCGCCGTCCTGCCGCGCCGGATCGACGGTCACTTCGTCCTGTTCCACCGGCCGAGGACCGTCGTCGGCAACCACGCCGACATCTGGATGTCCCGATCGGCCGACCTCGTCAGCTGGCTGGCCCCCGAGCCGGTGTTCCGGGCCCGTGCGGGGATGTGGGACAGCACCCGCATCGGCATGGGCCCGCCACCGATCGAGACCGAGCACGGGTGGTTGGTCGCGTACCACGGGGTGCGAGACACCGTGGCCGGGCAGCTCTACCGCGTCGGGCTGGCGCTGCTCGACCTCGAGGATCCTCGGGTCGTCCTGCGCCGCTCGCGCGAGTGGGTCCTCGGGCCCGTCGCTCCGTACGAGCTGCAGGGCGACGTGCCCGGCGTGGTCTTCCCCTGCGGGTGGGTGCACGACCCGTTCACCGAGACCTTGCGGCTCTACTACGGCGGAGCCGACACGGTCATCGCGATGGCCGAGACGTCACTGTCCGACGTGTTCGACCTGCTGGAGCACTGCGGCTAGGTGTCCGGCACTCGCGTCACGGGCGACGGCTGGGCCGGGCCCTGGTCAGCGGTGGTCAGCAGACGAAGGGACCCTCGGCGGGCTCGTACGGCTCGGCGCTCTCCGGCGCCCAGGCGAAGACGAAGGCGAGTGCCTCGATGTCGCACTGCGACAGCACCGGGTCGCCGAGGTCCGGCCACCCGTAGCCCATGAGGTCGGTGCTCTCCAGGAGGTTGGTCGCGTGCCCCAGACCCAACGCGTGGCCGACCTCGTGCAAGGTCACCCAGCCGAGGTACTCCGGGTCGTAGGGGTCGCGGTCGAGGCTCGGCGGCAGGTCGGACCGGACGATGATGTTCGGGCAGCCGTGGTCGCCGCAGAGCGCGTAGCCCCCGAACACCACACCACCGGCGGTCGGCACGTAGTGGACGACGATGTCGGCCGTCTGGCGCTTGGACCCGGTGACGTCGGTGAGGGTGATGAGCCCGTCGAAGCACTCCTCCAGCACGCTGCTCCACGTGGCGATCGCATCCTGGATCGCCGCGAGCTGCTCGTCGGTGGCGCTGGGGTGCGCCTGGACCGCGATCGTGAGGTCGGTGTGGTCCCACCAGTAGCCCGGGTAGTAGTTGTTGAGGATGACCAGCGCCTCGGCGTCGGACCTGGGCAGGCTGCAGCTGATGCCGCTCTGGCCACCGGACCCGCCCGCTCCGGGCCGACCTGCCTGCGCCGCCTGCGGTGCGGCCAGCCCCAGAAGGAGGCCGATGACGATCAGGGAGATGACTCTGCGAAGGGACATGGCGTGCTCCTCTCGGCAGCGAGGCTTCAGCCGCCGACCCGTCCTGCACTCGCCCGCCGAGGCCTCGACGAGGCGTCGTCTCCGTCCTAGTCCTGCCCGAATGGGGTGTCAAGGACGGAGTCCGCCTTTTCCCGAGCCACGCGTCGGGTGACATAGGTCCCTGCCGAGGCACGGCATACGGGAGAAGGGTGGTCACAGAAGGGTTCCGGTCACCACCGGAGGAGGACGCCATGTCGACCAGCACGCGACCCGCCATCCACCACCTCGGGCACGGCCCTCGGCAACGCGGCACGCGGTTCGACCTGGGCCGGGCCCTGCTGGCGTGCGGACTCCTGTATGCCGTGCTCTACCCGGTCGCCAACGACGCGATCGCGGCGACGGCCTACGAGGGGTACGACCGGATGTCGCAGGCCGTGAGCGAGCTGTCCGCCACCGGTGCCCCGACGCGGACCTTCCTCATGGTCCTCGCGCCCGTCTTCGTCCTGCTGCAGGTGGGGTTCGGCGTCGGCATCTGGCGGGCCGCCGACGGCCGACGCTCGGTCAGGATCGCGGGCGCCCTGATGGTCGCGCACGGGGTCACGAGCCTGCTCTGGATCGTCGCCCCCATGTCGCGGCGTGAGGTCATCGCGGCCGGTGGCTCCACCTCGGCCGACACGATGCACCTCGTGCTGGCCGCGGCGACCGGGCTCTTCGTCGCGGCGTACGTCGCGGTCCTCGCGTTCGGCTTCGGCTGGCGGTTCCGGGTCTACTCGGCGCTCACGCTCGCGACCGCCCTCGTGTTCGGCAGCCTCAGCGCGCAGGTCGAGCGGATCGAGGCCGGCGACCCGACGCCCTGGATGGGCCTGCTCGAGCGGGTCGGGATGGGGGCGTGGCTGCTGTGGATGGTCGTCGTCGCGGTGGTCCTCCTCCGGCGCGACCGCGCTCGGGACGAGGTCGCTGCAGCCGAGGTCTCGGCACGGTCGCACTCGGCACGGCCGCGACCGTCAGGACCGCGGCTGACAGGACGGCGCGCGGCACGGTCACGTGCGGCCCGCAGGGTGAGCGTCAGCCGGACGCGGGTGCCGTCGAGGTGAACCAGCCGGACGGGCCGAGCTCGGCACCCATCCGCGGGACGTACTGGTCGAAGTAGATCCGGGCGATGAGCTCGCGACGGCTGCGGACGTCGGCCTTGTCGAACACCGACTTGAGGTGGTCCTGCACGGTGTAGGCCGACACGTGCATCGTCGCCGCGATCTCCTTGGTGTCGACGCCCTGGAGGACGAGCTGCGTGACGTCGCGCTCGCGCTGGGTGAGGTCGAAGGCGGCGACGACAAGCGGCACGATCTCGGGTGGACGCGCCTCCTCGACGGTGACCACGACGTCCCCGCTCACGCCGTCCGGGCCGAGCAACGGGGTCGCGTGGAGCACGAGCCACATGCCGCTCTGGGCGCGGACCCGGCTGCGCGGCGGCACGGTTGTCGCCCCGCGGGCGTAGCGCCGGGCGGCGGCGACGAGGGAGCTGATGATGCCGGTCCAGCGGACGTTGTGTGTGGGGCTCTCGAGCTGGCGCAGCCGCTCCTCGGCGCCCATGCTCATCTGCCGGATCTGGTCATCCGCACCGACGATGAGCACGGTCGGCCCGGTCGAGGGTGCCGGCGCGGTCGTCGCGATCCGGGCCAGCAGCCCCGTGCGGACGCCCGCGGCGAAGATCGCCGACAGCGACCCGGCGAACGCGACCTCGTCGGCCTCGAACGGCCGGCTCTCCGGCTCACGGAAGAGCGCGGCACCACCCCACACCTGGCCGTTGTCGCGGAACAGCACGCGCAGCTCGTCGCCGTAGCCGAAGTGCGGCTTCATGAACGAGCTCATCCGCAGGGAGCGCTCGGTGTCGCCGTGGGTCGCGTGGACGCCGGCGGCGGTCATCCCAGTGCGGGACATCTCGAGGAAGCCAGTCGGCTCGACGGTGCCGTACTCGATGAAGCCCCACTCGTGGTCGTGGTCGTCCTTGCCCTGCAGGTCACCGAACTTGCGGGTGCTCGTGAGCAGCTCGGTGCTCGGGTCGACCGTGGCCAGGCAGGCGGCGACGTGGGGTACGGCGCGCTGCAGCGACTCGACCGCCTCCGTGAGGAAGGTGTCGATGTCGAGGCCGGCGCGGGCGACGACTTCCACGTCCCTGCGCACCCGCTCGGCGGTCAGTCCGTTGGCCATCCTCGGAGTGTGGCGGCCGCTGTCGACGGCGCGCCATCCCACAAAAGTGGGGTCTTTGATGGCCCACCACAGTGGGGCGCGAGGTCCCCGGTCGCGAGGGATGGTGCGGCATACGGGCTCGGATCGAGCCTTGGTCCCATGACGAGCACCGACACCAAACCCGGAACGGTCACCCTCTCCACGACGGCCACCCTCCACGAGAACCCGGTGGCGATCCTGCCGCTGGGCTCCCACGGACCGTTCGACGACCAGGGCCGCCTCGTGCACGCCGAGGACCCGGCAGCCCAGCTGGCCCTGGCCCTCGCCGGGATCGAGGCGAGCGTGACAGCAGCCGGGCTGTCACCCGCCGACCTGGCCCAGCTCCGGGTCAGTGCGACCGACCTGCCGGCGGTGCTCGCCGTGATCGACACCCTCACCGACCGCCTCACCGAGGTCGGCGCAACGCCGGCACTCAGCGTCATCGGCGTTGCGGCCCTGCCGGTCGAGGGAGCGCTCGTCGACCTCGACGGCCTCGCCCTCGGCACACCGGGCCAACCCGATCGCTCGGGACGTATCTGAGACGGGTCCACGCCCTCCTCAGTCCCGGTGCCATCACCACCACCCACCCCCCTCCGTCACGGCCCCGCACCCGGGGACCCGTGTGCCCCACCAGAGAAGGACACCACCATGACCGTCGAGACCACCCTCGACCCCCGCCCGTCGTCCCCCGCCGAGTCGCTCCGCGACCTGTGCGGCGGAGCCGTCCACCTGGCCGGCGATCCCGGCTACGACGCAGCCCGTATGCCGTGGAACGTCGCCGTCGACCAGCGGCCCGCCGCCGTGGCCTTCCCGCGCCACGCGCAGGACGTCGTCGACGTCGTGCAAGCCGCGGCGGCCGCCGGACTCCGCGTCGCCCCGCAGGGCACGGGGCACAACGCCGGCGCGCTGGCCGACCAGCGCCTCGACGACGTCGTGCTCCTGCGCACCAACGAGATGGCGGCGGTGCACGTCGACGCCTCCAGGCGAATCGCCCGCGCCGAGGGCGGCGCCCTCTGGCAGGACGTCGTCGAGGCCGCGGCACCGCACGGACTCGCAGCGCTGCACGGCTCCTCGCCCGACGTCGCCGTCGTCGGCTACTCGCTCGGCGGCGGACTCAGCTGGTACGCCCGCCAGCTCGGCCTCGCCACCAACAGCGTCACCGCGGTCGAGGTCGTCACCGCCGACGGTGCGCTGGTCCGGGCCGACGAGCGCAACCACCCCCACCTGTTCTGGGCGCTGCGCGGCGGCGGCGGCAACTTCGGTGTCGTCACGGCCATCGAGTTCCGTCTCTACCCGATCCCGGACGTGTATGCCGGCATGCTCCTCTGGGACCGCGAGCGCGCTCCTGAGGTGGTCCGGGCCTGGGCCGAGTGGTCCCGCACCGCGCCTGACTCGGTGACGACGTCGATGCGGGTGCTGAGCTTCCCGCCGCTGCCCGAGCTGCCGCCGTTCCTCAGCGGTCGCCAGCTCGTGGTCATCGACGGGGCGGTGCTCGCGGATGACGCCGTGGCGGAGGCTGTGTTGGCTCCGCTTCGCGCCCTCGAGCCCGAGATGGACACGTTCGCTCGGGTCCCGTCGGCGTCGCTCACCCGGCTGCACATGGACCCCGAGGGCCCGACCCCCGCGGTTGCTGCGGCGACGGTGCTCGACGAGCTGCCCGACGCCGCGATCGAGGCGTTCCTGGCCCAGGTCGGTCCGGGCACGACGACCTCGCTGCTCGCCGCCGAGCTCCGCCACCTGGGTGGTGCGCTGGGTCGCTCGTCCGCCGACGCCGGTGCGTTGTCTCGCCTGGAGGGCGCGTATGCCGGGTTCTTCGTCGCGATCGCGGCGACCCCGGAGATGGCGCAGCAGGGCAAGGCCGATGCTCGCGCGCTCGTGGCGGCGCTGGCGCCGTGGGCCACCGGGACCTCGGTGCTCAACTTCACCGAGGAGCGGACCGACACCAGCACGGCATACGGCAAGGGCGACTGGGAGCGGCTGCGCACGATCCGGGCCGCGGTCGACCCCGACGGGCTGTTCGCCGCCAACCACCCTGTGCCGGGACGTCCTCGCGGGAAGGCGTGAGCCGCCTGCCGAGGTGACACGGCCGCGATGTCCCGGGTGCCTGCAGGGGGCACCCGGGACATCGTCGGGTCTGGACGCGGTGCCGGGGGGCGTCGGGTGGCGCGGGCCGGCTCGGCTCCGCAGTCGGGTCAGACGCGGCCGCGCAGGATGCGCCTGAAGTAGACCACCGGCAGCGCGTACCGGTCGATCGCCCAGGTCAGCCGTCGCGGCCGGACCGGGTCGAGCACGGGGACCGAGGGCGCTGGCCGGCCCTCGCGGTCGATCTCGACGAGCATGAGCTGGTGGCGTGCGACCGTGATCGGCATGACGGTGTAGCCGTCGTAGTGCTGGAGCTCACCGCCGCCGCTCGCGAGGATGTTCGGTGAGAGCACGGCGACCTGCTTGCGCAGGGCACCACCCGAGGGCTTGATCCCGAGGTCGGCGACGTCACCGAGCGACCACACACCGTCATGCCGCCGGTGGCGCAGGGTGAGTGGGTCGACGTCGACGAGGCCGGCTTCACTCGTCCCGGCCAGGTCGCTCTCGGCGACCCAGCGAGGAGCGCGGTAGCTCGGGATGACGTGGGCGTAGGCGATCTCGTCGAGCACCACGTCTCTCTCGTCGGTCCTCACTGTCACCTGGCGCTCGCTCACCGAGGTGACGCGCGCGTTGCGCAGGACCTGCACGCCGTATGCCGTGAGCGCATCCTCGAGGATCGAGTCCGCCTTGGGCACACCGATCGATGTGGGGCCGGGCAGGGCGAGGTGAATGTCGAGGTTCTGAAGCACGCCCGCCCGCTGCCAGTGGTCGCACGCCATGAACAGCGGCTTGAGCGCGGTCGCCGCGCAGGGCGCCGGCTCCGGCGGCATGGAGAACACGACCCGCCCGTTCGTGAGGTCCCGCACGGCTGGCCACACCTTCGGGGCAGTCTGGACGAGGAAGGTCGACCCGGCCCACCCCGCGGCATACGCCTCCTCGAGTCCGGGGGTGTCTCCCCAGTCCTCCTCCAAGCCGGTGGCGATGACGAGCGTGGTGCACGTGATCGTGCGGCCATCGCGCGTGGTGACGCTCGGCCCGGTGGGGTCGCAGGAGACGACTCTGCCCCGGATCCATGTGGCGTCCTTCGGCATCACCGCGGCGGCAGGTCGCTCCAGATCCTCCATCGTGGCCTCGCCGCCCCCGACGTAGTTGAGCATCGGGCGGTAGCGGTGTACCGACTCCGACTCGACGATCGCGACGTCCTTCGCGCCGTCGCGAAGCAGCTTGGCGGCCAGTGAGATGCCCGCGTTGCCGCCGCCGACGATCAGCACCTCGTGATGGTCCATGTCGTCCTCTGGAAGGTTGGGCTGTGGGCTTCGACCGTAACTCGGATGGTGCTTCGGCCACCGGGAGCGGATAGACATGGTCGGTGCCCCATGATCCGACTGACCAGTTCGTCCGTGTCCGCAGAGCCAGCGAGAACAACCTCAAGAACGTCGACGTCGACCTGCCACGCGACGCGATCGTCGCCTTCACCGGGATGTCGGGCTCGGGGAAGTCCTCGTTGGCGTTCGGCACGCTCTATGCCGAGGCACAGCGCCGCTACTTCGAGTCGGTGGCGCCCTATGCCCGCCGGCTGCTCCAGCAGGTGGGAGCGCCCCACGTCCAGGAGATCACGGGACTGCCGCCCGCCGTGGCACTGCAGCAGCGACGCGGTGCACCGAGCTCGCGCTCGAGTGTTGGCACCCTGACGACGCTGTCGAACCTCATGCGAATGCTCTACTCGCGGGCCGGCACCTACCCACAGGGGGCGTCGCGGCTGGAGGCGGAGGCCTTCTCACCCAACACCGTGGCCGGTGCCTGTCCGCGCTGTCACGGCCTGGGTGAGGAGCACGACGTCAGTGAGGAGCTGATGGTGCCCGACACCTCGCTGAGCATCCGCGAGGGAGCCATCGCTGCGTGGCCCGGTGCCTGGCAGGGCGCGAATCTGCGCAGCATCGTCTCCGGGCTCGGGATCGACGTCGACACTCCATGGCGCAAGCTCAAGGCCAAGGACCGTCAGTGGCTGTTGTTCACCGACGAGCAGCCCAAGGTGCTCATCAAGCCGGAGCGCGACCGCATCGACCACGGTTACCACGGACTGTTCTGGAGCGCCCGCGCGCACGTCAACCATGTCCTCGCCACGTCGAAGAGCCAGATGATGCGCGACAAGGCGATGCGCTTCGTCCGAAGCATGCGGTGCTCGGCCTGCGGCGGCAGCGGACTGAAGGCCGACTCACTCGCCGTGACGTTCGCAGGCCTCAACATCGCGCAGCTGAACGCGCTCTCGTTCGTCGAGCTCACGGCACTGCTGCGCCCGGTCGCCGAGCTCGCGGACGCTGGAGCAGCCACAGCTTCGGCCGACTCGGGGGAGGCCACCGAGGTGGCGGTGCGGATCTGCGCCGACCTCGTGGCCCGGGTGCAGGTGCTGCTCGACCTCGGGTTGGGCTACCTGTCGCTCGGGCGCAGCTCGACGACGCTCTCCCCCGGGGAGGCGCAGCGTCTGCGCATCGCCACACAGCTGCGCTCGGGCCTGTTCGGGGTGGTCTACGTGCTCGATGAGCCGTCGGCCGGGTTGCACCCTGCGGACGCCGAGCCGCTGCTCAACGTGCTGGACTCCCTCAAGGCTTCCGGCAACTCGCTCTTCGTCGTCGAGCACGACATGGACTTCGTGCGCCGGGCCGACTGGGTCGTCGACATCGGTCCCGGCGCGGGGGAGCTGGGTGGTGAGGTGCTCTACTCCGGACCGGTCGCCGGTCTGGAGACGGTGACGGAGTCGATCACCGGGGAGCACCTCTTCGGCCGGGCGGTGCCTGCGGAGAGGCAGCAGCGCACCCCGCACGGGTGGCTGCACCTGCACGGGGTGAGCCGGCACAACCTCGTGGACCTCTCGGTGGACATACCGCTGGATGTCATGACGGCAGTCACCGGCGTGTCGGGCTCGGGCAAGTCGACCCTCGTCTCCCAGGTTCTCTCAGAGCTCGTCCGTCGCCACCTGGGGCAGGCCGTCGACGACGTGGACGACGACGAGCTCGAGATCGACGTCGACGACGCCACCGGCCTCGAGGCGTTCGACCGGCTCGTGCGGGTCGACCAACGTCCGATCGGACGCACCCCACGGTCCAACCTCGCCACCTACACCGGGCTCTTCGACGCGGTCCGCAAGGTGTATGCCGCGACACCCGAGGCGCGTCGGCGCGGCTATGGAGCCGGTCGCTTCTCCTTCAACGTGGCCCAGGGCCGCTGTGAAACCTGCCAAGGCGAGGGTTTCGTCTCCGTCGAGCTGCTCTTCCTGCCCGGCACCTACGCACCGTGCCCGACGTGTCACGGTGCGCGCTACAACGCGGAGACTCTCGAGATCGAGCACCGCGGCAAGAACGTCGCCGAGGTGCTGGCGCTGTCGGTGGACGAGGCTGCGGAGTTCCTCGCCGACGTTCCTGCTGCCGCCCGCAGCCTGGCGACGCTGCGCGAGGTGGGCCTGGGCTATCTGCGGTTGGGGCAGCCGGCTCCCGAGCTCAGCGGTGGGGAGGCGCAGCGCATCAAGCTCGCGACCGAGCTGCAGCGAGCCCGCCGTGGGCACGCGCTCTACCTGCTCGATGAGCCCACGGCCGGCCTCCACCCGGCCGACATCGCCTTGTTGCTGGACCAGCTGCACCGGTTGGTGGACGCCGGAAACACCGTGGTGCTGGTCGAGCACGACCTCGACACGATCGTCGGTGCGGACTGGGTGCTCGACCTGGGTCCCGGTGGAGGCGACCACGGCGGGCGGGTCGTGGCGACGGGCACACCGAGAGACGTCGCCCGGTCCAAGGACTCGGTGACAGCGCCGTACCTGGCCGCACGGCTGGCCGCGCTCGACATACGGCGCTGAGAACACCCTCAGGGGCCCTACCCCGTCGGGTGCTACCCGTAGGAGCGGCGAGAAGAACGTCGGAACCCGATGTCGAAGACACTGGGAGTCGTTCGACGTACGTGCACGAAGCACCACACCGTCAAGCAAGCAGGAGGAACTCCAATGCCGCGTTTCATGGGATTCGTGAGGATGGAAGAGGGCATCGGCATGCCGCCCCAGTCGCTGTTCGAGGCGATGGACACCTACATCGGCGAGCGTGCCGCATCAGGGGTGTTCCTCGACGGCGGCGGGCTCTACGGCACCGAGGACGCGGTGAACTTCGTCGTCCGCAAGGGTGAGGTGAGCCGGGTCGACGGTCCGTACGCCGAGGCCAAGGAGGTCGTCGGCGGATGGTCGCTCCTGCAGTACGACAGCCTCGAGGACGCCGTGGCCGACCAGCAGAAGTTCGCCGAGCTGCACGCCGAGCACTGGCCCGAGGTCACGGTCGTCGCGACCCTCCGGCAGATCTCCGAGGGCCCGGACGCACCCGGCGACTGACCGGGACTGGTGGGACTGCCTACGCTGGCCTCGTGCCGGCGGAGCCCAGTTCTGAGAACCTGAACGACGTCATCGTCACGACGTGGCGGGCCGAGTCGGCCCGCCTCGTCGGGGCTCTCACGCGGATGACGCGCGACCTCGACCTGGCCGAGGACCTCGCGCAGGACGCCCTCGTCGCCGCGCTGGAGCAGTGGCCGACCACCGGGGTGCCCGAGAACACGGGTGCTTGGCTCATGGCGGTCGCGAAGCGCCGCGGTGTCGACCACTTCCGTCGCGCCGACACCCTGCGCCACAAGACGGCCGAGCTCGAGCGTGCCCATGCTGGAGAGGAGGCGGCGATGCCCGACCTCGACGGCCAGGTCGACCACATCGAGGACGACGTCCTCCGCCTGATCTTTCTGTCCTGCCACCCGGCGCTGACGCCGGAGTCGCGCGCCGCACTGACGCTGCGGCTGGTCGGTGGGCTCACCACTGCGGAGATCGCCCGCGGGTTCCTCGTCAGCGAGTCGTCCATGGGTCAGCGCATCTCGCGCGCAAAGAAGACGCTCGTGACGACGCGCGCCGAGTTCGAGCTGCCGAGCGGGTCGGAGCGGACCGCTCGCCTCGGGGACGTCATGGCCGTGATCTACCTGATCTTCAACGAGGGCTACTCCGCCACCGCGGGTGAGGACTGGATGCGGGTCGACCTGGCGAACGAGGCGATGCGGCTCGCGCGGATGCTCGTCGCGTTCGCTCCCGACGACGTCGAGGTGCTCGGGCTCCAGGCGCTGCTCGAGATCCAGGCGTCTCGGATGGCTGCACGGCTTGACTCGAACGGGAAGCCGGTGCTGCTGGAGGCGCAGGACCGGTCGCGGTGGGACGCACTGCTGGTCCGACGTGGGCTGGCCGTGTTGGGGCGGGCCGAGCAGCTGGCCGCGAGTGGCGATCCGGTCGGGAAGTACTTCCTGCAGGCGTGCATCGCTGCAGAGCATGCTCGGGCGGGGCAGGCGGAGGACACGAACTGGCACCGGATCGCGGCGCTGTACGACGTGTTGGCCTCGGCTGCACCGGGAGCTGTCGTCGAGGTCAACCGGGCGGTGGCCCACGGGCGGGCGTTCGGCCCGGATGCTGGGCTCGCGGTGTTGGCAGGGCTCGACGCAGGCGCACTGCGCGACTCCCCACTCCTGCCCAGCGTGCGCGGCGACCTGTTGGAGCGTGCCGGTCTGCACGCGCAGGCCGCCGAGGCCTTCACCGAGGCGGCCGGACTCACGAACAACGAGGGCGAGCGGGCTGTCCTGCAACGCCGCGTTATTGAGAACCTGGGGCACCGGCCGACGTCGCACTGACTCTGCCCTGCGGGCTTGCCCGTATGCCGTGTCGGATGCGGGCGTCGCTTCACAGCGTCCTCGCCCGTCACGCGACGGCGAACCCCGTGACAGGAAGCAGGGCCGGGAGGCCTCAACCTGGTCGGCCATAGCCGAACACGTGGCACGTGAGGACGTCGATCTCGCGCCGAGCATCTCCGAAGAAGGCACTCATCCGATGAGCGACACGGACGAATGGACGCTCGCGCGAACGACCGTCTTCACGCCAGTTCGAGTTCGGGACTATGAGGAAGAGATGCTGGACATCCGGAGCGATGTGAGCCTTCCAGATGTCCTTCAGGTCGTGGTTGTTCGTCACGGTGCCACCGCGCTCGACCTCTGCGATCACACCCTCGGACGGACCCAGCGAGAAGTAGAAGTCGGGGCGTGGTTTCGAGACGATTCCGTCCTCAGCGGTCAAGAGGACCTCCTCGTCGAAGCCGAGTTCGTCCTTGAGGATGGTGGAGACGATCCGCTGGACAGCTGCACTGCTGGCGCCATGAACATGCGCGATGTCTATCGCCAGCGCGTGCTCCTCGAGGGCGATCCTCAAGCGCTCCGCCAATCGATCGACCGCCATGACGGAATGCAGATGGTCCTCGAGACGGGACCGCTGCAGTCGTTGGTACTCGATGGCCACCTCGGGAGCTTGTCAGTTGACAGCCACCGAAGCTAGGGCCGACCCGCGTCCAACCGAACTGATGCCGGGCCGGGAATCGTGAGGTGGTGGAGCCAAGGGGACTCGAACCCCTAACCCCCTGCTTGCAAAGCAGGTGCGCTACCAATTGCGCCATGGCCCCTGGGCGGTGACGTGCACCGCCGGGTGTTCACTTCTGGGTGGTGACCGAACCCGAACCCGAGTCGGTGGCCTCGGCCCACAGGCGCTGGTCGGCGCCCTGTGCGTCGAGCTTCTTCTTGACCACGCCCGCCGTCAGCGCGGTCAGGACGACGAAGAGGAGTTTCTTCACGAGTGCACCACCTGGCGGGTTGGGGATCGAATGGTGGGCCTAAGAGGACTTGAACCTCTGGCCTCTTCCTTATCAGGGAAGCGCTCTAACCGTCTGAGCTATAGGCCCGTCGCCGATCCGGCGGCGCCACCACACGGCGGCGCGAGAGACGAGGTTACCTCACCCTCCGGCCCCCCACCAAAACGGTATGCCGGCCGCTCACGAGAGCGGCCGGCATACCGGATGTGGGCGGTTCGGTCAGTCGTCGGTGAGGGTGAGCTGGAGGCCGCCGACGAGGCTGCTCGACACGTTGTAGAGGAAGGCAGCGAGGGTCGCGAGCGCCGTCATGAGGATGACGTCGATGACGCCGACGACGATGGCCAAGGACACCACCCGGCCGAAGCCGAGGAAGTCCATGATGTCGAAGGTGTTCTCGCCGTCCTGGATGATCTGGCCGACGAGGCCGTTGACCGACTCGAAGACGCCCATGCCGGCGAGGATCGTCCACAGCACGGCGACCATGACGACACCGGCGATGCCGAGGGCGACCGACAGCAGGAACGACATCTTCATCGCCGACCACGGGTCGACCCGCGAGACGGTGAGGCGGACGCGACGTCCCGTTGCCCGCCCGCCCTGCGCGGACGACGAGGCCGAGCCCGTCTGGGCCTGCCCGACCGGACGCCCAGCCGAGGCCGCATTGTCGGAGGGGCGGCTCATCGAGCGCGTGGGCTCAGGAGAGGAACCCGACACCGATCGCATCGAGGTACCTGCCTGGTCTGCCGTGCTCACTCGTCGCCTCCCTCGTCCGCTGCCTCTGCGTCAGCGTCGTCCTTGTCCGACGACGGTACGCCATCGGTCACCGCGTGGTCATCCTCCGCAGGGGTGGGTGCCGACGTGTCGCCGGCGACGTCACCCGAGCCCTCGTCGGAGCTTCCGGCGGTAGCCAGAACCGCCTCGGCCTCCTCCGCGCTGAGCGGCTCGCCGTCGACCGGGGAGACACCCTCGGCGTCGGCCTCGGCGACCTCCTCCTCGACGACCTTCTCGGCGTTGCGGGCGACACCGACGATGGCATCGTTCTTGCCGGGTTTGGCGAACCAGACGCCGGCGGTGTTGCGGCCGGTGAGGCGGACCTCGTCGACGCGGGAGCGGACGATGTTGCCGCGCTCGAAGACGACCATGACCTCGTCGTCCTCGTCGACGGTGAGGGCGCCGACGAGGTCGCCGCCCTTCTCGGTCTGCTTGGCGACGGCGACACCGAGGATCGCGCGGCCCTTGACGGTCCACTGCGACGCCTTGGAGCGCTTGGCCAGGCCCGACTCGAAGACGACGAAGACGTCGGGGTCGGTGCCGTCCTCGACCACCGACATCGACAGCAGCGAGTCGTCGTTGCGGAACTTCATGCCGGTGACGCCGGACGTCGAGCGACCCATGGGGCGCAGCGTCGCGTCGTCGGCGTGGAAGCGCGCCGACTGGCCCTTCTTGGAGACGAGCAGCAGGTCGTCCGCGGACGACGTCAGCCCGGCGCCCACGAGCTCGTCACCGTCGCGCAGGTTGACGGCGATGAGGCCGCCGGAGCGCGGGGAGTCGTACTCGGCCAGGCGGGTCTTCTTGACCAGGCCGTTGCGCGTCGCGAGGACGAGGTAGGGCGACTGCTCGTAGTTGCGCAGCGCCAGCACCTGGGCGATGTGCTCGTCGGGCTGGAACGCCATGATGTTGGCGACGTGCTGGCCCTTGGCGTCACGGCTCGCGTCCGGCAGCTCGTAGGCCTTGGCGCGGTAGACCCGGCCGAGGTTGGTGAAGAAGAGCAGCCAGTGGTGCGACGTCGTCGTGAAGAAGTGCGCCACGACGTCCTCGCCGCGCAGCTGCGCTCCCTTGACGCCCTTGCCGCCGCGCTTCTGCGAGCGGTAGGCGTCGACCTTGGTCCGCTTGGCGTAGCCACCCCGGGTGATCGTCACGACGACGTCCTCCTCGGGGATGAGGTCCTCCATCGACATGTCGCCGTCGAAGCCGTGGATGGCGGTGCGGCGCTCGTCGCCGTACTTGTCCACGATCCCGGCGAGCTCCTCGGACACGATGGTCCGCTGGCGCTCGGGCTTGGCGAGGATGTCCTGGTAGTCCTCGATCTCACGCTGGATCGCGTCGTGCTCGTCGATGATCTTCTGGCGCTCCAGCGCCGCGAGGCGACGCAGCTGGAGTTCGAGGATCGCGCGGGCCTGGATCTCGTCGATCTCGAGGAGCTCGATGAGCCCGTCGCGGGCGGCCTCGGCCGTCGGCGAGCGACGGATGAGCGCGATGACCTCGTCGAGGAGGTCGAGCGCCTTGAGCAGGCCGCGCAGGATGTGGATCCGGTCCTCGGCCTCCTTGAGGAGGTATGCCGTCCGCCTCTGGATGACGTCGATCTGGTGGTCGACCCAGTGCCGGATGAAGGCGTCGATCGGCAGCGTGCGGGGCACCCCGTCGACGAGCGCGAGCATGTTGGCGCCGAAGTTCGTCTGCAGCTGCGTGTGCTTGTAGAGGTTGTTGAGCACGACCTTGGCGACCGCGTCGCGCCGCAGCACGATGACGAGCCGCTGGCCGGTGCGGCCGGACGTCTCGTCGCGGATGTCGGCGATGCCGTGGAGGCGGCCTTCCTTGACGTGCTCGGCGATCTTCTGCGCGAGGCTGTCGGGGTTGACCTGGTAGGGCAGCTCGGTGATGACGAGGCACTGCCGGTTCTGGATCTCCTCGACCTCGACGACCGCCCGCATGATGACCGAGCCACGGCCCGTGCGGTAGGCGTCCTCGATGCCCTTGCGGCCCATGATGAGCGCGCCGGTGGGGAAGTCCGGCCCGGAGATCCGCGACATGACGGCCTCGAGGGCCTCCTCGCGCGACGCCTTCGGGTTCTCGAGCACCCACTGGGCGGCGGCCGCGACCTCGCGCAGGTTGTGCGGCGGGATCTGCGTGGCCATGCCGACGGCGATGCCGGACGAGCCGTTGACGAGCAGGTTGGGGAAGCGCGCCGGCAGCACGGTCGGCTCGAGCGTCTTGCCGTCGTAGTTGGGGGCGAAGTCGACGGTCCGCTTGTCGATGTCGCGCACGAGCTCCATGGACAGCGGCGCCATCCGGCACTCGGTGTACCGCGGGGCAGCAGCCGGGTCGTCACCGGGGCTGCCGAAGTTGCCCTGCCCCTGCACCAGCGGGTAGCGCAGCGACCAGTCCTGGACCAACCGGACGAGGGCGTCATAGATCGCGCCGTCACCGTGCGGGTGGTACTGACCCATGACGTCACCGACGACGCGGCTGCACTTGTTGAAGCCGCGGTCGGGCCGGTAGCCACCGTCGTACATCGCATAGATGACGCGGCGGTGCACCGGCTTCATGCCGTCCCGCACATCAGGCAGGGCGCGACTGACGATGACCGACATCGCGTACTCGATGTAGCTGCGCTGCATCTCCGTGTTGAGATCCACCGCCTCCACCCGGTCCGTCTCACCGGGCGAGCGGTCATGCATCACCGATCCGAGCTCACCGGTGTCCTCGGTGTCCAGCTCGTTCTCCGTGCCATCGATGTCGTCAGCCATCAGTTCCCTTGTCTCTCAATACATTTCGGCAGATGCCGGGGGAAATCGTTCAGTCGTGCCGGACCAGTTGTGGCCCGGGAGTCGAGCAGCGAGCGCTCCGCAGGGCGACGCAAGCGCCGGGTGCGCGCCACTGCGAGCGAGCAGGTGTGCCGTGCGCCGCTGGCTGGGTCTGGCGGGAGCGCGGAGTGCGCTCTGCGCGCGCAGCGCGGATGGGACTGCGCCGAACGGCGTACCCCTCCGCGACTCGCGAGACCCAGCTGACCGGCATACGCATCAGATGTCGAGAAAGCGCACGTCGCGAGCGTTGCGTTGGATGAACGACCTCCGCGACTCGACGTCCTCGCCCATGAGCACCGAGAAGATCTCATCGGCAGCAGCGGCGTCGTCGAGCGTGACCTGGAGCAGGACCCGGTTGTCGGGGTCCATCGTGGTCTCCCACAGCTCTTGGTAGTCCATCTCGCCGAGACCCTTGTAGCGCTGGATCCCGTTGTCCTTGGGCATGCGTCGGCCCTTGCTCTGTCCCTCGGCCACGAGCGCGTCACGCTCACGGTCGGTGAACGCGAACTCGTGCGGGGCGTTGCTCCACTTGATGCGGTAGAGCGGCGGCTGCGCGAGGTAGACGTAGCCGGCCTCGATGAGCGGCTTCATGAACCGGAAGAGCAGCGTGAGCAGCAGCGTCCGGATGTGCATGCCGTCGACGTCGGCATCGGCCATGATGACGATCTTGTGGTAGCGGGCCTTCTCGATCGTGAAGTCCTCGCCGATGCCCGTGCCGAACGCCGAGATGAGCGCCTGGACCTCCTGGTTGGCCAGGGCCTTGTCGAGGCGGGCGCGCTCGACGTTGAGGATCTTGCCGCGGATCGGGAGGATCGCCTGGGTGTGCGGGTTGCGGCCACGCACGGCCGAACCGCCGGCGGAGTCGCCCTCGACGATGAAGACCTCGGAGACTGCCGGGTCCTTGGCCTGGCAGTCGCGCAGCTTGCCGGGGAGGCCGCCGGACTCGAGGACGCGCTTGCGGGTGGCCTCGCGCGCCTTGCGGGCGGCGAGGCGGGCGGTCGCGGCCTGGATCGCCTTGCGGACGATCTCCTTGCCCTCGGCGGGGTGGCGCTCGAGCCAGTCGCCGAACGAGTCGGTCATGGCGCGCTGGACGAAGCCCTTGACCTCGGAGTTGCCGAGCTTGGTCTTGGTCTGGCCCTCGAACTGCGGCTCGCCCAGCTTGACGCTGATGACGGCGGTGAGGCCCTCGCGGACGTCGTCGCCGGTGAGGTTCTCGTCCCTGTCCTTGAGCTGGTTCTGCTTGCGCGCGAAGTCGTTGATCATCTTCGTCATCGCGGCGCGGAAGCCCTCTTCGTGGGTGCCGCCCTCGTGCGTGTTGATCGTGTTGGCGTAGGTGTGGACCGACTCGCTGTAGGCCGTCGTCCACTGCATCGCGAGCTCGAGGCTCAGCGCGCGGTCGGTGTCCTCGACCTCGATGCTGATGATGTCGGGGTGCACCGGGTCGGACTTCTTGCTCGACACGAGGTGGGTGACGTAGTCGACGAGCCCGTTGTCGTAGCGGTAGGAGACGGTGCGCTTGCGGGTCTCGTTGCCCTCGACGGCCTCGGCCTCGTCCTCCTCGGAGACCTCCTGCACGCGCTCGTCGGTGAGGTTGATCGTCAGGCCCTTGTTGAGGAAGGCCATCTGCTGGAACCGCGCGCGGATCGTCTCGTAGTCGTAGGCGACGGTCTCGAAGATCTGGTCGTCGGCCCAGTAGGTGATCGTCGTGCCGGTGTCGTCGGTCTCGCCGACCTTCTCGAGGGGCGCGAGGCGCTCACCGTGGTCGAACTCCATCCGCCACACGTGGCCGAGCTGGCGCACCTCGGCGATGAGCCGGGTGGCGAGCGCGTTGACGACGGACGAGCCGACGCCGTGCAGGCCACCGGAGACCTTGTAGCCGCCGCCGCCGAACTTGCCACCGGCATGCAGCTGGGTGAGGACGAGCTCGACGGTGGAGATGCCGTAGGCGTCGTTCATGCCCGTCGGGATGCCACGGCCGTTGTCGGTGACGCGGACGCCCCCGTCGGCGAGCAGCGTGACGTCGATGGTGTCGGCGTGGCCGGCCAGCGACTCGTCGACCGCGTTGTCGACGATCTCCCAGACGAGGTGGTGCAGGCCGCGCTCACCCGTGGACCCGATGTACATACCGGGGCGCTTGCGCACCGCCTCGAGACCCTCGAGCACCTGGATGGCAGACGCGTCGTATGCCGTGCCCTCGGCGACCGCGGACGAGGACCGTCCCGGTGTGGTCGTCCGGGCCTCGCGCGTCGGGTCGACTGCGCCGGTGGCCGCGTCGCCGGCGTCGGTTGCGCTGATCGCGTCGGAGGCGTCGGTCGCCGCTGCGGATTCGGCGTGCTGCGGCGTCCCGTCGGGGGCGGTGTCCGGAGTCTCGATGCTGTTGTCCTCGGGCGTGCTGGGCACGGTGCTCCTTCAGCTGGTCTGGCTCATGCCACGCGCCCGGGGCGGAAATTCGCCCTGGGCGCGACGTTCACCGTCCAGTTTACCTGTCAGTCCTGTCAGCGCACGCCGTTGGAGGCCCGGGAACCGGGTTTCTTCGACATTTCACACCTGTTTCCGACCCGGCATACGGCCCCCACCCCTCTGAGGCGGTCTGGAGGCGTTTTTCGGGCTCGGCCGCGGCACTCCACCGGGGAAGCTCTCACCTCGCGTCGCCGCGGCCGTCAGGCGAGGTGCGAGGAACCCACTTCCGGCGGTGGGTCCCACGCTCTGCGTGGGCAAGTTGGGACCCGAACGAGGGGAGCGGGCGTCAGCGACCGGTGGTGAAGAAGGTCCAGGTGCCATCCTCGGCGATGCCGACCCGGTAGCCGGTGTAGCCGCCGTCGTCGGCCCGCATCCGCGCGGCCTGGGTCCGGGTGACGAGCCCGGCGTCGATGACCCGCTCCCACTCAGTGTCGCTCTGCGCGAACTGCTCGGAGAAGACCTTGGGCTGGATCGTGCCGTCGAAGGACTCGGTCGGGGGCAGCGAGAGCAGGATGGCGAGCGCCGAGTAGTTCTGCGCCGAGGTGCTCGTGAACACCGACGTCGCCGCCTTGTCGCCAACGAGGCCGGTGCCGTCCGCGCGAGCGAGGGCGATGAGGGTCTTGGCGTCACACTTCCTGGCTGCGGCGTGGAGCTTCTTCGCCTTGGTGGCGGCGGCGCCGGACATGCCAGTGGTGTTGACCGCGCCAGCCCTGGCCGCGGCGCAGGTCGGGGTGCGGGTGGGCGTCGGCGTCGGGGTCGGCGCCTTCGTCGTCGGCGTGGGCGTCGGGGTCGGCGTCGCGGTGGGCGTGGGCGTCGCGGTGGCCGTCTCCGTCGTCGGGGTCGGCGTGGGAATCGGGCTGTCGCTCGCGACGCTCTCGCTGGTCGAGGGCGACGGCGCCGCGGTGGGCTCGTCGTCCGAGCACGCGCCGAGCGCGAGCGCGGCCAACAGGAGCGGAGCCACCGTGCGGGTGACACGGCGTGCGGACAGGACGGGGCCCCGGTTCGTCATGCCGCCCACTGTAACGGGAGTGACTCGTGTGACTTTGCTGCCACGCTCGGCTCCGTCGAGATCCGGCAGAGTGCTCGCCGGCGGCGATCAGGAGTGCATTTCACCCGATCTCGACTCGTCGGCGCCACCGGGGCGGCCCTCCGGTGCGTAGAGCTGAACTGACCCGACGGGGACGAACCCCGCCCGGAGTGCAGCCCGCAGGCTCGGGGTGTTGCCCGGCGCGACCAGGGCGACGACGGGCTCGCCCTCCGGCACCAGCCCGCGGGCTGCCGCCACGGTCCGCCCGCCGAGTCCCACGCCACGAGCCGAGGGCGCGACCTCGTAGCTCACGACCGGCAGCCCGCCGAGGGAGTCGCCCACCGTGACGACCACGTCGTCCCGGTCGGGCCAGCCGAGGACCCGCACCGCGTCCCGGACCTCCGCCGCGTGCCGGACCCGGGGGTGGTCGGCCAGGTCGGGTCGAGCCACGAGGGGACTGCTCCCGGTCCCGGGTGCGACGAGCACCGCGTCGAGGACGTCCACCCAGCCGGACTGTCCGGCGAGCCGGGTCATGACGCGCGGATCGTGCGCGCCGCCGAACCCGTCGACGCCCCACGACGAGAGCTCGGCGTCGGTCACCTCGTCCGGGGCGCTGACCGCGGCGTGCGCGTTGACGGCCAGGACGGCATACAGGTCCGGACGCCAGGGCGACATGCGCACCCAGGAACCGTCCGCGGGAAGGTCCGGCCCACGCCAGGCGCGCAGGACCAGTTCGCGTGCGGAGATCACGCCTGGGCGGCGAGGGCGCGTTCGACGACCGCCCGCACGTCGTCCGGGATCGGCACCGAGTGCCGGCCCGCACGGTCGATGTAGACCTGCGCCCACAGCCCGTGCGCCGCGATGGCGTCGCTGCCGTCGGCGAAGAGGCCGAACGCGAAGGTCACGCTCTTGGTGCCGACCCGCTCGACCCGCACCCCGACGTCGATCGGGTGCGGGTAGGCGAGCTCGGCGTAGAAGCGGCACGACGACTCGGCCACGACACCGAGCGTCGAGGTCGACGTCTCGTCGGTGCCGGTCTCGCGGATGAGCCACGCGTTGAGGACCGAGTCGAAGAGCTCGTAGTAGACGGCGTTGTTGAGGTGGCCGTACATGTCGTTGTCGGCCCACCGCGTGCTCACCCGCTGCATCTCGGGGAAGTCGGCGCGGGTGAGGGTCCGGGGATCCGCGGTCATGGCGCCGACAGTAGCCGCGCCGACGCCATGACGCGGATCGACGACTCAGGCGTTGGCGCCGGGGAGCACCGAGCCGTCGGCCCAGGTCTTCTCGATGTAGGCCTTGACCTCCGGCGAGTGCAGCAGCTCGTCGAGCTTCTTGAGCGCCGCGTTGCTCTCGTCCTTCTTCTGCACCGTGAGGAAGTTGGCGTAGGGGTTGCCCTCCGCCTCCTCGACGAGGATCGCGTCCTTGGTCGGCGACAGGTTGGCCTCGAGGGCGTAGTTGCCGTTGATCACGGCGACGTCGAGGTCGTCGAGCGAGCGCACGAGCTGCGCCGGGTCGGTCTCCTTGAACTGGAGCTTCTTGGTGTTCTGGTCGATGTCGTAGATCGTCGCGTTCGTGGCGTCCTTGCCGGCCTTGAGCGTGATGACGCCCGCCTTGGCGAGCAGCTCGAGTGCGCGGCCCTGGTTGGACGGGTCGTTGTTGATGCCGACCTGGGCGCCCTCGGCGAGCTCGGAGACGTCCTTGACCTTCTTCGAGTACAGGGCGAACGGCTCGATGTGGACGCCGTCGTAGTGCGCGAAGTCGTAGCCGCGGTCCTTCACCTGCGCCTCGTAGTAGGGCAGGTGCTGGAAGTAGTTCGCGTCGAGGGTGCCCTCGGCGAGCTGGACGTTGGGCTGGACGTAGTCGTCGAAGCTCTTGATCTCGAGGTCGAGGCCGGCCTCCTTGGCGAGGTTGGCGTCAACGAACTCGAGGATCTTGGCGTGCGGCGTCGGGGACGCGCCGACGACGAGCGTGGTCACGCCGTTGTCGTCCGCCTCGGGACCGCTGGAGTCGCCACCGCCCGCGCCACAGGCCGCGAGGCTCATGGCGGCGAGCAGGGACGCACCGGCGACGAGGCCACGACGGGAGAACGGGGACATGGGACTTCCTTTCGTATGCCGGCCGGTCGGCCGACGTGGGTATGCCGGCCTCGTGGCCGACACGTGTCGTGCCGGGAGGTGCCCGGCAGGTCAGGTGGGCCGACGACGGTGTCGGGGGAGGACGGCATACGGCCGTCCTGAAGGTGGGGTCAGCGGTGGTCGACGGCGCGGGCGACCCGGTCGCCGGCGACCTGCACGAGCTGGACGACGATGACGAGCAGCACGACGGCCGCAATCATGACGTCGGTCTGGAAGCGGTTGTAGCCGTAGGACATCGCCGTCGCGCCGAGCCCGCCGCCGCCGACCGCGCCGGCCATGGCGCTGTAGCCGATGAGGGCGATGACCGTCGTCGTGAGCCCGGCGACGATGCCGGGCAGGGCCTCGGGCAGGAGCACCTTGCGGGTGATCTCCCAGCGGGTGGCGCCCATGATCGTGGCCGCCTCGACCTTGCCGGAGCTCACCTCGCGCAGGGAGGTCTCGACGAGCCGGGCGAAGAAGGGCACGGCGCCGACGGTGAGCGGCACGATCATCGCCCGCCAGCCGACGGTGGTGCCGGCGATGAACCGCGTCACCGGGATGATCGCGATCATCAGGATGAGGAAGGGCAGCGACCGGCCGACGTTGACGACCGCGCCGAGGACACGGTTGAGGGTCGGCTGCGGGTTGATGCCGCCGGGCGAGGAGTTGTGGAGGAGCACACCGACGACGACACCGAGGATCGCGGTGATGAGCGCGGAGCCGACGGTCATGGCCAGCGTCTCCCAGAGCGCGGTGGGCAGGCCCTCGCGGATGACCGGGTTGTCGAGCCAGGTGGGGTCGGCCTCGAACCTCATGCCGCCACCTCCGGGTGGAGTCGCGCCTGCTCGAGCAGGTCGCGGGCGCGGTCGGTCGTCGTCGCGTCGGCGAGCTCGACCAGGAGGCGCCCGACCCGGCGGCCGGCGATCGTCTCGACCGTCGCGGCGGCGAGGTCGGCCTCGATGCCCTCGTGGCGGAGCAGGGCGATGATGCCGTCGATCGAGCCGACCGTGGAGTCGGGGTGGCCGAGCGCGACCTGGAGGCGTACGAGACCGTCGGTGGTCGGTTCGACGAGCGGGATGAGCTCGCGGTGCAGCCGGGTCGTCGGGTCCGAGATGACCTCACCGAGGCGCCCCTGCTCGAGGACGGCGCCGTCGCCGAGGAGGGTCACGGCGTCGCAGATCTCGCGGACGACGGACGGCTCGTGCGTGATGATGACGACGGTGATGCCGAGGCGGTCGCGCAGCTCACGGAGCAGGTCGAGGATCTGGCCGGTCGTGCTCGCGTCCAGGGCCGAGGTGGGCTCGTCGCAGAGCAGGATCTCGGGCCGTGCGGCGAGCGCCCGGGCGATGCCGACACGCTGCTGCTGACCGCCGGAGAGCTGGCCCGGGTGGTTGCCGGCGCGGTCGGTGAGGCCGACGAGGTCGAGCAGCTCGGCGACGCGGGCGTCGCGGTCCGCCTTGTCCCAGCCGGCGACCTCGAGGGGGAGGGCGATGTTGTCGGCGGCAGTGCGCGAGTCTAGGAGGTTGGCGTGCTGGTAGACGACGCCGAAGCGTCGCCGGGCCGCACGCAGGTCGGCGCCGCGCAGGGCGGTGATGTCCTCGCCGGCGACGACGACCTCGCCCGAGGTCGGGCGCTCCAGACCGGTGAGGCACCGGATGAGCGTCGACTTGCCGGCACCCGAACGGCCCACGATGCCGTGGATCTCGCCCCGGGGGACGCTGAGCGACACCGCGTCGAGGGCGGTGACCCTCGTCCCCCTGGCATCGAAGACCTTGGTGAGGTCACGCACGGCGAGCGCCGTCACATCTGATGAATCGTCAACCACCCGTCAATAAGTAGACGTTATCCAATAGATAAGCAAATCGGCGGTGAGGTGGTCTCAGGGACTGGGCGGGACGGCATACGAGTCGGAATGCCGCTGCTCGCAACGTCAGCGTCAACGGTGGATAGAACAACCGTCGACGCTGACGTGACGAAGTGCGGGTCAGGCGGGGGAGATGTGTTCGGGGTCGGGGTGGCGGGCGGAGTCGACCGGGGCGTGGTGCGTGAGCGCGGCGTCGCCGCTGAGCAGGCTCGGCACGATCCCGGCCGAGATCGAGGCGAGCACCTCGGTGCCGACGGGGTAGCGCACCGAGTGCGGCTGCCAGGACCGGACCGTCCGTCCCGAGGCGAGGCGGACGGTGTGGAGGATGAAGGCGCCCTGGTACTCGACCCGGTCGACGACCGCCGGAGCACCAGTCACCCCGGCTCCGGGCAGGCGCAGGCTGACCTCGTGCGGGCGGACGACGACCTCGGCGTCGGCGACGTCCTTGCGGACGGTGACGAGGCCGAGCTCGCAGGCGAGCCCGCCGTCGACGAGCGTGACCGGCAGGAAGTCGGCGTCACCCATGAACGAGGCGACGAACCGGCTCACCGGCCGCTCGAACACCTCGAGGGGCCGACCCCACTGCTCGACGACGCCGTCGCGCATGACGCCGATGTGGTCGCCGACCGAGAGGGCCTCCGTCTGGTCGTGGGTGACGAGGATCGCCGTGGTGCCGGTGGCGCGCAACGCGCTCACCGTATCGGCGCGGACCCGGGCGCGCAGCGACTCGTCGAGCGAGGAGAACGGCTCGTCGAGCAGGACGACCTCGGGCCGCGGCGCCAGGGCCCGGGCCAACGCGACGCGCTGCTGCTCGCCGCCGGAGAGCTCGTGCGGGTAGCGGTCGACGACGTGGGGGAGGTGGACGAGGTCGAGGACCTCGCGCACCCGCGCGTCCTGCTCCGAGCGGGGCTGGCCGTCGAGGCCGAAGCGGATGTTGTCACCGACGCTGAGGTGGGGGAAGAGCGCGTGCTCCTGGAAGACGAGGCCGACCCGGCGGCGCTCCGGCGGCACCCAGCCCTGGCCCGCGACGACGCGGTCGCCGACGGTCACGGTGCCCGCGTCCGGGCGCTCGAGCCCCGCGACGAGCCGCAGCAGGGTGGACTTGCCGCAGCCGGACGGGCCGATGAGCGCGACGATCTCGCCCTGCTCGACCGTGAGGTCGAGCTCGCGCACGGCGAGGGTGTCGCCGTAGGACTTCGAGACGCCCCGCAGGGTCACCGCGCCGCTCATGACACCACCGCGCTCACGACGTCACCTGCCGGTGGGGCTCGGCGAGGCGCACCTGCCGGACGAGGAAGAACACCGGGATGATCGCGAGCGTGACGATGAGGAGGGCGGGCAGCGCCGCCTGCTCCCAGAAGTTCTCGTTGGCGAGCTCGTAGACCCACACCGACACCGTGGTGAAGCCGAAGGGACGCAGGAGCAGCACGAGGGGCAACTCTTTCACGGCGTCCACGGCCACGAGCACGAGTGCAACCGCGATGCCCGAACGCGACAGCGGGAGGTGCACCCTCCGCAGCACCCGCAGCGGGGAGGCGCCGAGCGAGAACGCGGAGTTCGTCACCGACGGCGAGATCGTCGCGAAGCTCGCGTCGACCGCCTGGTATGCCGGCGCGAGGAACCTCACGACGTAGCTCGCGAGGAGCCCGATGACCGAGCCCGTGACGACGAGGCCGGTCCCACCGGGGACGCCGAGGGCCTCGAGCGAGCGGTCGAGCGCCGCGAAGGAGACGAGGACGCCGATACCGATGACGGCGCCCGGCACGGCATACCCGAAGGTCGTGAGCTGCGCGGCACCCCGGGCGAGACGACCGCCGGTCATCCGCACGCCGTGGGTGAGCAGGAGCGCGAGGGTGACGCACGCGAGCGCGGCGAGCGCCGCCATGACCGCGCTGTTGGAGAGGTTGGTCGCGAAGCGGCCGGTCGACAGCGACGACGAGTCGTCGAGGGTCGAGGTGACCGCCCACCAGAGGAGCTGCACCACGGGGAGGACGAAGCCGGCCGCGAGCACCGAGGTCGCGGCGGCGAAGGCCCACCAGCGCCCGGCTCCGGTGAGGACGTGGGGTGCGGCCGGCGGGCGGTGCGAGCCGCGGGCGTCGTAGCGGGCGCCACCGCGCAGCAGCCGCTCGCCGGTGAGGACGATGACCGCGAAGCCGAGCACGAGCACCGACAGCTGAGCGGCCGAGGCGAAGTCGAACGTGCCCTTCCACGTGAGGTAGACCCCGACGGAGACGGTGCGGACCCCGAAGTACTGGACCGTCGCG
Source organism: Knoellia locipacati (assembly GCF_044791685.1). Lineage (GTDB taxonomy): Bacteria > Actinomycetota > Actinomycetes > Actinomycetales > Dermatophilaceae > Knoellia > Knoellia locipacati_A. The sequence continues at coordinate 1,570,735 of NZ_CP087730.1, read as the reverse complement.
AAGTCGGTGAGCGTCTCCATCATGACGACGGCGAGGCCGCCGGCCAGGGCCGGTCGCGCGAGCGGCAGCAGCACCTGGCGGAAGGCTCGCCACGGCGTCGCGCCGAGCATCCGCGCGGCGTCCCACGTCACCTGCCCCTGGCCGCGGAACGCCGCACGCGCCAAGAGGAAGACGTAGGGATAGAGCGTCAGAGACAGCACGACCGGCGCACCGAGCCACCCCGAGAGGAGCTCCACGCCACCCGAGCCGCCGAACACCGAGCGCGCCGCGCGCGCCGGGCCACCCGCCGGCCCGAACGTCGAGAGGAAGAGGAAGCCGAGGACGTAGGCCGGCATCGCCAGCGGCAGCACGAGCATCCACGAGAAGAGCCGGCGCCCGGGGAAGTCGTAGGCCGTGACGAGCCACGCGAGCCCCACGCCGAGGACGCCCGTCCCCAGACCCACCAACGCCAGCAGCGCCACCGTGGTGAGGACCATCTCGCCGAGATCGCCGGGCAGGGCGAGGTCACCGGCGCTCGCGAGCGCCTGGACGAGGACCGAGACGACGGGGACCGAGACGACCAGCGCGATGACGACGACGAGCGCGGACCAGCGGGGTCGCCCGGAGCCGGAGAGCCGGGTCGCGCGGCCGGAGCCGGCGACCGGGCGGTCGGTCTCGACCTCGGCGCTCACGCAGGCATCATCTCAGCGCGCGCGCCGCGCCCTCGCGGCGCAGTGCCCTCGCGGCAACGGTCACTTGTAGCCGGCCTCGGCGAGGAGCTTGACGGCCTCGGCGTTCTCGGACCCGTAGGCCTCCGCCGAGATGGGCATGCGCTCGAACTCGCCGAACTCGGCGATGACCGGCTCGGGCTCGACGCTCTCGTTGACGGGGTACTCGTGGTTGCCGTCGACGAACGAGCTCTGGCCCTTGGTGGCGAGCCACTCGATGAGCTGCTGCGCCTGGGCGGCGTTGTCGGAGGTCCTGACGACGCCCGCGCCGGAGATGTTGACGTGCGTGCCGGCGCCGTCCTGCGAGGCCCAGAACGGCTTGACCTTCATGTCCGGCTTCTTCTTCAGCTCGCGGGCGAGGTAGTAGTGGTTCGTGATGCCGACGTCGCAGGTGCCGGCGTCGATCGCCTTGAGCAGCTCGACGTCGTTGGACTTGATGTCGACCTCGTTGGCCACCCAGCCCTTGACCGTGGCCAGGGTCTTGTCGCGGCCGTCGAGCCCGATGAGGCTGGCGACGAGGCTCTGCGTGTAGGCCGAGGTGGCGTCGCGCATGCAGAGGCGACCCTTCCACTTCGGGTCGGCGAGACCGGCATACGTGCTCGTCGCGTCGAAGTCGGCCGGCGTGACCTTGTCGGGGTTGTACATCGTCGTGCGGGCGCGCATCGCGAGGCCGAACCACTGGTTGCCGCTGTCGCGCAGGTCCTCGGGCACGGCCTCGGTCAGCGCGGCCGAGTCGAGGGGGCGCAGGACGCCCTGCTCGGCGGCGTTCCAGAGGTTGCCCGCGTCGACGGTCATGAAGACGTCGGCCTCGCCGTCGCCACCCTCGGCCTTGATCCGCTGGAGGAGCTCGGCGTCGCTGCCCGAGATGAACTCGACGCTGATGCCGGTCTCGTCCTGGAACTCCTTGAACGCGCCCTCGAGGTCGTAGTGGCGCGCCGAGTAGATCTGGAGGTCGGCGGTGCTGCCCCCGATCCCGAGGACACCGCAGCCCGCGAGCGGCAGGACGGTGGCGGTGGCGACGAGGCCGGCGAGGCCGGTCCGCACGAGGCGACGAGAGGGCACGGGGACTCCTGGGAGGGTCGAACGCTGACGCGTGCATTCTTGCGGAGTTAGGTAAGCCTGTCCAAATCCCCCTATCATCCTGCGTCATGACGACGCCCGTCCTGCCACGGCACCGCGTCGCCCTCGTCGGGCGGCTGCGGTCCTTCGGCGACGCGGTCGCGCTCCAGTGGGCGGGCCCGTCCGGGATGCAGACGATGTCGTATGCCGTCCTCGCCGGTCGCGTGGACGAGCGCCGGTCCGCGCTCGGCAGGGCTCCCCGCCTCGTGGTGCTGGAGGCGGGCAACGACGTCGAGTCGGTGGTCACCCTGCTCGCCGCGCTCGCCGGCGGTCACCCGGTCATCCTCACGGCACCCGGTGGCAGCGACGGCATGGTCGACGCGTGGGACCCCGACGTCGTCGCGAGCGGTGCCGACCTCGAGTCGCGCCGGGAGGGGAGCGCCCACGAGGTGCACCCCGACCTGGCCCTCATGCTCTCGACGTCGGGCAGCACCGGCTCGCCCAAGCTCGTGCGGATCAGCACCGCCAACCTCGACTGCAACGCCGCGCAGATCGTCGACGCGCTCGGGCTGTCCGGCGACGACGTCGGTGCGACGACCCTGCCGCTGCAGTACTGCTACGGCCTCTCGGTCCTGCTCAGCCACCTCTCCGTCGGCGCCGGGGTGCTGCTCAGCGACCTCTCCGTCGTCGACGCCTGCTTCTGGGACGCGTTCCGCGCCGCCGGCGGGTCCACGCTCGCGGGCGTGCCCTACACGTTCGACCTGCTCGACGCAGCCGGCTTCACGTCGATGGCGCTGCCCCGGCTCCGGCTCGTCACCCAGGCGGGAGGCCGGATGGAGCCCGCCGCCGTGCGGCGCTGGTCCGAGCTCGGCCAGGAGCGCGGGTTCGACCTGCTCGTCATGTACGGCCAGACCGAGGCCACGGCCCGGATGGCAACTCTCCCAGCGCATCTGGCCGCCGAGAACCCGTCGAGCATCGGCGTCGCCGTGCGCGGTGGTCGCTTCTCGCTGGCCCCCGTCGAGGGTGCGGCAGCCGGGGTCGGCGAGCTCGTCTACGAGGGCGGCAACGTCATGATGGGCTACGCCACGTCCCCGGCCGACCTCGCCCGTGGCGCCGAGGTGACCTCGCTGCACACCGGCGACCTCGCCCGCTTCACCGCCGACGGGCTCGTCGAGATCGTCGGGCGCCGCAGCCGGTTCGCCAAGGTGTGCGGCCTGCGCATCGACCTCGACCGGGTCGAGAGCGACCTCACCCGAGGTGGCCGCACGGCATACGCGATGGACGGCGGGGACCGCCTGCTCGTCGCCGTCACGGCCGACGAGGGTCGGGACCCGGTCGACGTCGCGGCCGTGCGCCGCGAGGTGAGCGATCGGTATGCCGTCCCGCGCGCTGCCGTCGTGGTCACCGACATCAGCGACGTCGGCGAGGTGCCGCGCACCGCGTCGGGCAAGGTCGACCGCCCGGCCCTGGCCACCCTCGTCGACGCGTTCGGTGAGGGCACCTGCCCGACCCCCTCCCGACTGGTTGCCCGTTCCGGCGGTCCCGACACCGGTAACGGTGCCGCGGACGGCGCTGGAACGGTCCATCAGTCGCAGGCGGAGCGGGTGCGGGCGCTCTACGCCGAGCTGCTCGACCGCCCGGACGCGACCCTCGACGACTCGTTCGTCAGCCTGCGCGGCGACTCGCTGTCCTACGTCGAGGCCTCGGTCAGGCTCGAGGGGCTGCTCGGTGAGCTCCCCGAGTCCTGGCATGTCCGGCCGGTGCGCGAGCTCGCCCGGCGCCTGCCCGCGTCCACCCCGAACGCTGCCGCCTCCGGCATCGTCCGTGGGATCCCGCGGTGGCGTCGTTGGCGCTCGCTCGAGACCTCGGTCGTCCTGCGCTCGGTCGCCATCGCCGTCATCGTGCTCACCCACGCCGGTGTGCTGGACGTCCGCGGAGGGGCGCACGTCCTGCTCGCCGTCGCCGGGTTCGCGTTCGCGCGGTTCCAGCTCTCGGGCGGTCCGCGCTCGGAGCGGGTCGCGCACGTGCTCGAGTCGGTGACACGGATCGCCGTCCCGGGCGCTGTGTGGCTCGGCGTCCTCTTCCTCGTCGACGAGCGGTACTCGTGGTGGAACCCGGTGCTGCTCACCTCCGTCGGGGGCAGCAACGTCCACCCGCAGTGGCGCTACTGGTTCGTCGAGGCGGTGGTCCACATCCTCGTCGCGATGACCGCCCTCCTCGCGGTCCCTGCCCTCGATCGGCTGGAGCGGGTGCGCCCGTTCGCCGTCCCGATGGCGCTGGCGCTACTCGCCCTCGTCTTCCGCTACGGGATCGTCGACGTCGGCTCGCACCACGTCAACGGCCGGCCCGCCGTGGTCCTGTGGCTCTTCGTCCTCGGGTGGGCCATGGCCCGCGCGACGGTGACGTGGCAGCGGTGGCTGCTCACGGCATACGTGCTCGTCGTCGTCCCGGGCTTCTTCACCGACCCGGTGCGCGACGCGACGATGGCAGCCGGGCTGCTCGTCCTGCTCTGGGTGCGCTCGGTGAAGGTGCCCGCGTTCGTCGTGCCCGTGGTCGTGCCGATCGCGTCAGCGTCGCTGTTCATCTACCTCGTGCAGTGGGAGGTCATGGGCCGGGTGGGCTACTCGCTGCTCGGTGCGGCGGTCTCGGTGCTCACCGGCTGGATCGCGTGGCGGGGCTCGTCGCCGCTCATCGAGCCGGTCGCCCGGTGGGTCGGGGCCCGCGTGCCGAGGTCCCGCTCCGTCAGCTGAGGATGTCCTGTCGGCGGAAACGCCGGTAGCCGAGCCCGACGAAGAGCACGGTGTAGAGGACCGCCCAGAGTGCCCCGTGTCGCAGGTCCGCCCAGTCGATCGGGCCCGAGACGAGCAGGTCGAGCCAGGCCCGGGAGTAGTGGCCCGGCAGCGCCTTGCGCCAGTCGCCGAGGGCGTCGATCGAGTCGAGGATGCCCGAGACGATGAGCAGGATGAGCGCGCCACCAACCGCGGCGAGCGGCGTCTGGCTGCGCACCCCGACCCAGAACGAGAAGGCGCCGATCGGCGCGATCATCACGAGGACGTAGCCGATGGCGAGCGCCATCCGCGGCAGCCACTCGCCCCAGGGCAGCTCGCCGCCGCCGAGGATGCTGAACGGCTCGGTCCCGTAGGCGAGGGTGCCGACGGTGAGCGCCCAGACGGGGAGGGCGATGACGAGCGCGGCGGTCGAGAGGAAGCCGATGACGAGCTTGCTGGTGAGCAGCCGCGCCCGCGACACCGGCGCGGTGAGCAGGTAGCGCAGCGAGGCCCACGACGCCTCGGCCGGGACGGGATCGCCGGCGAAGAGCGCGGCGACGATGAAGAGCAACAGCTCGGCGGAGACGAAGAAGGCGAAGACCGCGAAGTTGGGGCCGCCGCCGGTGGCGAGGTCGACCAGCCGGATGGTCGGGTCGCCGGGCCGGCCCGGGTCGTCGTCGAGCGAGAACGCCGCGACGAGGATGAGCGGCAGGGCGGCGACGATCCCGAGGACCCACAGCGTGCGGCGTCGACCGAGCTGGCGCCGGAGCTCGGCGCGCCACGACAGGGGCCGGCTCATCGGGCCCGCACCTGACGGAGGCGCTCGACGAGCGAGCCGTCTCCGGCCGCGTCGTCGGACGGGGCCTGCGAGGACGCGATGACCCCGAGGAAGACCTCCTCGAGGTGGCGGCGGCTGCCGACCCCGACGACCTCGGCGCCGGCGTCGACGACCGCGCGTACCACGCTCTCGCGTGGGCGGTCGGCGACCACGGTGAGGGTGGGCTTGGACGGGTCGTCGATGACCTCGATCGACCGTATGCCGTCCGCCCCCGCGAGCGCGGCGCGGGCCGGGGCGAGCGAGGCGACCGAGGCGAGCTCGAAGACCGTCGTGTCCTCGCTCGAGAGCAGGGCGGCCACGGGTCCGGCCGTGACGACCTTGCCGGCGTGCATGACGACGACGTGGCTGCAGGTCAGCTCGACCTCGGCGAGGAGGTGGCTGGAGACGACGACGGTTCGGCCGGACGCGGCATACGACTGGAGGATCGGGCGCATCGCCGCGATCTGGGGCGGGTCGAGCCCGTTGGTCGGCTCGTCGAGGAAGAGGACCTCGGGCCGGCCGAGCATGGCCTGGGCGATGCCGAGCCGCTGCTTCATGCCGTGGCTGTAGGTGCGGACCGGCCGGTCGAGGGCACCGCCGAGCGCGGCGACGGCGAGGGCGTCGTCCATGGCGGCCTCCTCGGCGGGGCGACCGGTGGCGGCCCAGTAGGCGCGGAGGTTCTCGCGGCCGGTGAGGTGGGGGAGGAAGCCGGGGCCCTCGACGAGCGCGCCGACCCGGCCGAGCACCTCCGAGCCGGGGTGGACCGGACGGCCGAGGACGTGCACCGACCCGGAGTCGGGGGTGATGAGGCCGAGCATCATCCGCATCGTCGTCGTCTTGCCCGCGCCGTTGGGGCCGAGCAGCCCGACGACCTGGCCTCGCTCGGCGCGCCACGACACGTCGTCGACGGCGCGGTGGCCGTCGGCGTAGGTCTTGACGAGCCGGTCGACGACGAGCGGGACGTCTGCGTACTCCTCGCGGATGACCTCGCGGTGTCGGCGCCGGCTGCGCAGGAGCGCGGAGCCGCCGATCCCGGCGAGCAGGACGAGGATGCCACCGCCGAGGGCGAGCGACTCGGTGTCGCGCTCGGTCGTCGACGGCAGGATCCGGCCCTCCGCCGTCGGGACGGTGAGCGTGGGGGTGGCCAGGGTGACCCGGTCGCCGCGCGCCTCGCGCGGGGTGGTGAACGAGCTGTCGGTCGAGGTGACGAGGACGCGCCACCGGCTGCCCGCCGCCATCGACCACACGGACGCGGGGAGGTCGACGGTGACGTCGGTGGGCCGGCCGGGGGTGAGCGCCACCCGGACCGGGGCGGTGAGCGAACGCTGCTGGACGGCGTCGGCGCCCTCGATCCGCCAGAGCGAGACGAAGAGCGTCGCCTCGCTGCCGGTGGAGGTGACCTGGAGCCGGACACTCGGCGCCCCGACGACGGTGAGCGAGCGCTCGAGCACGGTGCTGTCGAACGCGGCCGACATCCCGGGGAGGGCGGCGAGGCGGTAGGTCGGGAGCTCGAGCGAGCCGAGGCCTGGCAGTGAGGTCATCGAGCTCGGCTGGCCGCCGGGTGGGGTCAGAAGGACGGCCGGCTCGTCGGGGGCGCGCAGCGGCACCTGCTGGGTGCTGCCCCGCAGGCCGGGGTAGGTGTCGAGGGTCGCGACCGGCGCGGTGTCGCTGCGTCGGGGGACGGGCAGCGAGTACGTGAACGCGGGGACCGGGAGCGGGTCGGTGCGGCTGCCGGCGAGGTAGGTGCGCAGCCAGGTGCGAGCGGCGGCTTCGTCGAGGCCCGGGTTGGAGGAGGCACCGTCGTGCCCGCCGTCGGTCCACCGCACAGCGTGGCGGGTGCCGGCGGAGGCGAGACCGGCGGCATTGGCGTCGGCCTGGTCGAGTCCGAAGAGGGTGTCGGCCTCACCCTGGACGAGCAGCGTGGGCGCGGTGACCGACGAGATCGTCTGGCGCGGGCTGTTGCGGCGCAGGGTGGCGGCGAGCTCGGGGCTCGGGCGCCCGGGCTCGGCGGCGTCTTGGAGCTCGGCGCAGAGGGCGAGCTCGAAGCGGCCGCAGAGGAGGTCGGCCGGGGTGCCCTGGTCGGTGGGGGTGGCGGGGGTGGTGGGTCCGGCGGGGGCGCCTGAGGGTGTCGTCGTGGGGCTGGGAGCTGAGGGGGGCGGTGTCGAGGTGGCCGACGGGTTCGGTGCCGCGCCGTTGACACCACCGGCGAGCGAGCCGACGCTCGCGCCGAAGAAGCGGCTGCCCCACAGCTGCTTGTAGGGGCCGGGCGTCGTGCTGCCCGCCGCTGCTTGGGGGAAGAGGGCGCTCGAGAGGTCGTGCCAGGTGATCGCTGCGACCGTGGCGTCGACCCGCCGGTCCACCCCGGCGAGCATGAGCGCGAACGCGCCGCCGTAGGACCCGCCCACGACTGCGACCCGTGGGTCCTCGGGTCCGTCCTGCCTCACCTCGGGCCGCTTGGCGAGGAGGTCGAGCAGGACGGTGCCGTCCTTGATCTCGTGGTCCGGGGAGTTGAGGTGGATCCGGCCGCCGGAGCGCCCGAAGCCGCGGGCGGTGAAGGTGAGGACGACGTGCCCGTCGGCGGCGTACTGCCGAGCCTCCTCGTCGACCGACTCCTTGTTGCCGCCGAAGCCGTGCGCGAGCAGGACCGCTGGCAGGGGCTCGTCGCCGCCCGGAAGGTAGAGGCGGGTGTCGAGCCGGACCGGGGTGCCGTCGGTGTCGGGACCGACGTCGACGAACCGGTCGGTCGTCGTGACCTGGGGGCCGGCGCTCTCGGCGAGCGCACGCGAGGCGAGGTTCGGCGCGGCCGACGCCGGGACGGCGGAAGCCGGTGCGGCGGAAGCCGGTGCGGCGGAAGCCGGGGCGGCGGAGACCAGGAGGAGGGCGAGGCCGGTGAACCCGACGAGGACGGGCGCGGCGATGCGTGCGCGGACGGCTGTGGTGGTCTCCGACCGGGCGGGACCAGCGACGCTCAGGCCGGTGCGTCGACGCCGTGCCTCAACGAGCCGCTGCATGGCTCATCCTCTCGCGACGACGCCGGGGATCGGTTCTGTGCTGGCCGCACAACCGGACGAACGCTTCGACGCGGGCCGTGGTTCCGCGTACGACGTGCCGGGCTCAGGCCTCGAGCGTGCGGTCGAAGAGTTCTCGGACCCCGTCGGGCAGGGCCGGCTCGGGGATGGTCACCTCGAGCGGAGGCACGTCACAGCGCACGGCGTAGCGGAAGGCGTCCGGGATCATCCGGCCCTGCGCGAGCGACCTGAGCGTGGGACTGGCGAGCAGCGTGCGCCAAGCCGTGGCGTCGTCGTCGGGGAGCTCGTCGAGCAGGACGGTCCGCTCGCGCACCTGGCCAGCGAAACCACCAGTGCGGCGCACCTGCACCTCGCGCGGTCCCTCGCCGTCGGGCGCCGGCGCGGGCGTGCCGTCCGACGAGTCGTCCTCCGTCGAGTCCTCACCCGTCGAGTCGTCACCCGTCGAGTCGGTGCCGGTCGAGCCGGCGCCGGACGCGTCACCGGACGCAGGGGTCTGGTCGCCGGTGACCCCGACCTCGCGCCACGCGTCGCGGACCGCCTGGGCCTCGGCCGAGTCCTCTCCGTACGCCTCGACGGCGGCCACCTCGGTGAGCCCGGCGAAGGTGACGAAGTCGCAGTCCGCCTTGATGTCACCGGTGACCGCGGCATACCAGATCGCGCCGGCCCGCTCCCAGGCGTTGCCGCCGAGCGTGGTCGCGACGAGGTGGAAGGCGCGGTTCGGGATGCCCGAGTTGATGTGCACCCCACCGTTGTCGTCGTCGGTGACGACGAAGTCGCGCATGTGCCCGGGCTGCGGGTCCTTGCCCAGGCGCGGGTCGTCGTAGGCCGTGCCCGGCTCCTTCATCGAGCGCAGCGCGACACCCTTGACGTCGGGTCCGAGCAGCTCGGCGCCGATGAGCCAGTCCGACTCCTCGGCGCTCTGCCCGAGCGCCCGCTGCTTGACGAGGATCCCGAAGACGTCGGAGACGTGCTCGTTGAGCGCGCCGGGCTGGTCCTGGTAGACGAGACCGGAGGTGTACTGGGTGACGCCGTGCGCGAGCTCGTGCCCGATGACGTCGAGGCTGCGCGTGAAGCCGAGCAGCACCTCTCCGTCACCGTCGCCGAAGACCATCTGGCTGCCGTCCCAGAAGGCGTTGTCGTAGTTGGTGCCATAGTGGACGGTCGCGACGAGGCCGAGCCCTTTGTCGTCGAGGCTGTTGCGCCCGTATGCCGCGTTCCACAGCTCCCAGGTCGCGCCCAGCCCGTCGTAGGCCTCGTTGACCGCGGTGTCGTCGGTGGCCGGCTCGCCCTCGCCCCGCACCTTGGTGCCCGGGAGGGTCGTGGAGTTCTCGGCGTCGTGGACGACGCGGTTCGGCGACTCGGTCGTGGCGCGGTTGGCGCGACGGCTCACCCGCGGCTCAGGGCGCAGGGCCCGCTCACGGGCGCGCTCCTCGTAGCGGAGCTGGTCGAGACGCAGCGTCTCGCGAGCCCGCTCCTCGAGGTGCGGCTCACCCGACGTGGCGAGGGCCTCGAGCAGGTAGGGCGGCACGATCCCGCACCGCACGACCGCTCGACTCGTCGTCGTGGGCTGCGGGTGGGGCTCGTGCGTCGTCATGACCCCATCCTGTGCCAGCCCTCCGACACCCGCACTCCGAGCGCGCCCGGGGATGAGGCGGCGGCACCCCGTGGTCATCCTCGGGCGGCAGGTGGGCGATCCTCGGGGCCGGTCACGCGGTGGTCCTCGGCGCACGCTGTGCACTGCTGCACCGGACCGCAGCAACGCACACTGCTGGACCCGCTCGCGTGTGCACTGCTGCACCGGACCGCAGCAACGCACACTGCTGGACCCGCTCGACTGTGCACTGCTGCACCGGACCGCAGCAACGCACACTGCTGGACCCGCTCGACTGTGCACTGCTGCACCTGAGCGCAGCAATGCACAGCGCCGACCTGACGGGTACCGCCCGGCGGACCTGACTGCGGACGCACCCACGGCGTCGCCGGCTACGACGCGGTCATCACCGAGGCCAGCGCCACCACGAGCAGCGCCACCGCCTGCGCCGGGTGCGCGACGCGCTCGGCCGGGTTCGGCCCGCGCAGCCGCTCGCTCCACAGCACCGCCGCGACACCGGCCATGAGCACCGGCGAGTGCGACAGCAGCATCGCCGCCATCGCCGGACCGCACGTCGCGACGCACCTCAGCCCGAGAACCCCGCCGTTGCGCAACGCGTCGATCGTCGCCCGGCGTCCACGCAGCGCGCCGGGCTGGACGGCCCCGCACCGGCTCATGATCCGGCGCCGAGGCGGTGCGACGTGCCACGCCGCAGCGAGCACGAGCACAGCCGCGACGACCCCGGCCGACGCCGGCTGCGGCGCCGCTATCCTCACGAGAACCGTTGCCGCGAGCCCCAACCCGAGCCACGGCAGCAGGTAGCCCACCACGACCTCGGCGACCGTCCGCCCACGGCGAGCCCACAGACCACCGGCGGCCACACGGCATACGACGGGGTTGACCATCGGCAGCATCATCGCGGTGACCATGAGCGCCCACACGCCCCAGTCGCGCACGAGAGAACCCTGCTCGTGGTGACCCGCGTGCCCGGCCCCGCCGACGGAGAGCCCGAGCAGGACCGCCCCGGCCACGACCGCCACCGCGGCGAGCCAGAGCGGCGGCCGCCGGTCAGGTCGCGTGAGCCGAGACCAGCCGGCGACCGGACGCGACAACGGGAGCGCCGTCATCGCGCATCACGCGCTGAGGACGACGACCCGGGCGGCACGCAGGTCCGGCGCACGCGCCTCACCGGTCGCGGCCTGGGCGAGGGCATCGGTGTCCGACGGCGTCGGCAGCACCGGCTCGAACGACACCGTGACCTGAGCCGGGTCCCAGCGGCCGCGGTCCGCGAGCGCGTCACGCACGGGGGTGATCTCGAAGACCTTGGTGAGCCCCGAGCCGCCGTGCACCGAGTCGCCCCGCGAGGCCTCCGCCAGCCCGAACGTCGCGAGCCGCCCGGCGAGCAGCTCCGGGTGGTCGGCGCCCGCGTCTCCCGCTGGGAGGTTGAGGTAGACCTCGTATGCCGGCGCCGCTGCGGTCCCGGTGATGCCCTCGATCCTGAGGTAGACCCGGGTCGGTCCGGTGACCCCGGCATCGCCCAGGCCGAGGTCCGACGGCTCGCTCAGCTCGACGATCGCCGGTGACGCCGCTGCCAGCGACACGTCCTGCGTCGCCCCGACGACCTGCGGCGTGGCCCGGAGTGGAGGAGGCGGCTCCTCGGCCCCACCCATCTCGATGCCCCCACCCTCGGGTGCGGGTGGCGCCGGAGGCGCAGGCACCGGGGGCGGCGCCGGGAAGGTGCTCGGCACGGACAGGTCCTCGTAGGTGTAGCCCAGCGCCTCGGGGTCGAGCACGTCCCCGACGCGGTAGGTGCGCGTGCCACCCGCGGGGTCCGGGAAGCGGAACTTCGTCCTGAACCACGCCGGGTCGCCGTCGGGCGGGTTGCGGTGCGACGGGTCGGCGTCGAGCCAGACCTGCCAGAGTCGGTCGAGGTTGGCGTGGTGAAGCCAGAAGAGCGGGTCGAGCCCGGCGGTGAAGAACGAGCCCATCCAGCCCTCGCGCACGGTGTTGCCCGCGGCGTCGAAGTCGTTGCCGACGACGACGTGCACGAAGCCGTGGGGCGTGTCCTCGACGGCGCCCATCTCCTCGCCGAAGAAGCTCGGCTGCGAGCGCTCGCCACCCCCGAACGACGCGACGCCCGTGTCGGTGCTGAAGAGCTCGACCTGCAGCGCCTGGGTCACCGAGTCGGAGACGTCGGGCAGGGGGTCGCCGCCGTTGGCAAGGACGGAGCGGTTCTCCGTGAAGAGGTGGTTGTCGGCGCGGGCCTCGCGGAAGGCCGGGGGCAGGACCGACGTCGCCGGTCGGTCGGGGTCGAGCGCGTACCAGTAGGGCAGCGACCACTGGTCGTCACCGAGGTGGTGCTGGACGACGGCCTCGAAGGCGGCGAGGTACATCCGGTGCCACGGCAGGAAGAACCAGCTGCCGTGCTGGCACCGGCTCCACAGCGCGTGGCTGCGGTCGGCACTGCCGGTCCGGGTCGCGCGCCCGTGCATCGCCGCCTGGAACTGCCACGACAGCGGGTCGGTGGGCTTGCCCGTGCTCGGGTCGAGCGAGCGCATCACCTCGACCGCCCTCGCGTAGGCGAGCAGCACCTCCGGCCAGTCGCCCTCGCCCTGCGTCCGGTTCCAGACGTCCATCCGGGTCCGTGTCATGACTCCTCCTTCGTGGGGCCTACACCTCGATCTCGAGGAACGGCTCGTCGTCCGCGAGGACGCGGACCGTGACCTGCTCCGTATGCCGTGACTCCAGCCGTCGTGCCTCCTTGAGCGCCGCGCGCATCGCCTTGCGGCGCTGGGGGATCGTGCGTTCCTCCGAGCAGTTGAACCACACCGTGAACGGCCGCTCGGGGTCCGCCTCGATGCGGGTCTCGAGCAGGGTGCGCACGACGGAGGGGTTGGGGTTGCCGTGGGCGCCGTCGGCGCAGAAGACGTACTGGTCGGCGAGCACCCGGCTGGCGAAGCCCCGGCTGAGGTTGTGCTCGGACCCGTGGTGCTGGACCTTGACGACGTCGCACCAGAACGGGTCGCCGTCGGTGAGGTGTCCCGACGCGGTGAGGCCCTCGAGGATCTCCTCCTCGGCCGCGTCCCCGGTGAGCAGCAGCGTGCGGCCGTCCTCCTCGACGAGCAGGGTGATGGAGGCGCGGTTGGGGGTGGTGACGTTCGTCGGGCGCGTCTTCTCGATGATCGCCGGGAGGGCCCGCGGGTCGGCCGCCTCGTCGGCGTGCGCGGAGGACGCGATGGCCTCGGCGGCCCGGGCGACGTCCCGGACGAGGTCGTGGGCCTGCGGCGGAGACATGGGCAGCGTGCTCCCCGCCACCTCGTGCCCGGTCTCGGAGCCGGTGCCCGACCCCCTCCTGCCGCCGCCGCCCCGGGCCGCGGCGTTCCTCACCGCGGCCGGCTGGCGCTCGATCCACGCCCGCCACTCCTCGCGGAGCTTCTTGAGGTGGTGTTCCCCGGGGCCGATGACCCGCAGGGTCGCCGAGCCCACCTGCTCCTCGTGCACCGGGCTGCGCAGGAGGACCAGGCCCGAGTCGAAGGCGGCGTTGCGGACGACGGGTGTCTCGTCGTCGACGAGGCGGAGCAGCGTGACGCCGTCGGTGATGCTCTCGGCCAGTCCGGCGACGGACTCGAGTGCCAGCTGACCGGCGCCGGTCAGCTCCTCGACCTCTGACGTCGCGAGGGAGAGGGCTTCGGAGGCCTGGGCGGCGAGCGCGCTGATCGGCCCCTCGAGGTCGCCGAGCTGGGCCCGCCACGAGTTGTGCCACAGGCCTCGGATCGTCGGGGGTCGCGGCGTCGCCGGCTCGGGGAAGGTCGGGTTCTGCCCCTCGCCGACCTGGTAGTCGTGGACCTCCCAGGCGGCCACCTCCTTGAGCAGGGAGATGACCCCCGAGATGTGGTCGGCGTCGATGTGGCTCACGACGAGCAGGTCGATCGGCTCGTCTGCAGCGGCGAGCTCGGAGAGGTGGGGCCGCGCGTTCTCCCGGAACGCTGCCGTGCGGCCCCCGTCGACGAGCACGTGGCGCCCGTCGCCGGTGGTGAGCAGCAGGCAGTCACCGTCACCGGCGAAGAAGACCTTGAGCCGCATCACTTGGCCGCCTTGCGTCGCTCGTCCTTGAGCATCTCGTGGTGCATGTCCGCGAACTCCCGGGTCCGGTTGAGGCACGCCTCGGCGTCGATGACCCCGAAGCCGGTGTCGTTGCGCCAGCCGAAGGTCTGCCCGGGCAGGGGTGCCGACGTCGAGCGCATGATGCCCTGGATCTGCGCCGAGGTGAGCCACGGCGAGACGCCGAGCATGAGGGCGGCGACGCCGCAGACGTAGGGCGAGGCCATGCTCGTCCCGGTCATCTCGATCCACGGGAACCGGGCGTCGAAGCCGCGAGCCGCGACGACCTTCGTCCCGTCAGCGGCGATGTCGGGCTTGGACCGGCCGTCACGGGTCGGGCCCCGGCTCGACGTGACGTGGGCGGCGCTGAGGCCGAGGTCGGCGTTGGCCACCGACAGGATCCGGTCCGCGCAGGCGAGGGAGCTGATCATCCGGTCGTCGGTGTAGGAGGCAGGCCCGAAGTACGACGGGTAGCGCCACTGCTTGCCCGTGCCCGGGAGGCGGACCGGGTCGTCGCGCTCGATCCACGCGTCGAACCTCCCGTCCCGAACGACCACCCCCGTGAGCCGCACCCGCCACTCACCCGAGGCGATCGGACCGAGCGAGCGCGAGCCGTCGGCCGCCACCTCGCCGAAGAACGGCGAGAGCAGGACCGAGATCCGGTTGAGCCCGTTCGCCGGGTGGTAGGCCTCGTTGTAGACGCTGAGCACCGTGCCGTTCTCGAGGATCTGGTTGCGGATCTTCGACCCCTGGGAGACCCGGGGCAGCCAGCGCAGTCCCGGCGGCTTCACCTCGACGTCGAACCGGTCCTGCGGGCCGTACCAGATCTCCAGCTCGTTCTCGGAGACGTCGAGGATGTCCTCGCCGCCGACCACCCACTCGAGCTCGTGGCGCAGGCTGGTCGCGGGCAGGGTCCCGCCGGCGTGGATGCGGCCCTTGACGTAGTCGCGGTCCTCGGCCCAGCGGGGCTCGACCTGGCCGGCGTTGCCCGCAGCGACCGACACGCACCGGCCGCGGGTGGCGAGGGCGTTGTCGATCCAGCGGGCCATCGAGCTCGAGGTGTCGTGCGCGTGGCCGTTCGTGCCAAGGCTGATGTTGATCGAGACCGGCATCGGGGCCTTGTCCTCGCGCCGCTGCGCACCGAGCCGGGCGGCGAGGTCCATGAGGTAGTCGACCGCGTCGGCGATTCGGGTGGAGTCGTAGAAGCTCGACGCCGCGTCCTTGTCCTCGGGCCTCAGGGCGACGAGCACGCCTGCGATGAGGGCCTTGCGCGCCACGCCGCGGTTGCCGGCCGCGATCGAGGCCACGTGCGTCCCGTGCGAGGCGACCGCCATCTGCGACTGCGGCTCGAGCGCGGTCGCCGCCATGTGGCGCTTCGCGGACGCCTTGAGCGCGGCGTTCATGTGGTCGGCGAGGATCTCCGACCCGTAGCCCATCGCCTCGCGGTCGTCCTGCCGTTCAGAGTGCGGGGGAGGGCGGGTCGTGCCGCCCTGGTCCCAGATCGCGACCCACCGGGTCGTGTCGCCGTCGAGGAAGTCGGGATGGGCGAAGTCGAAGCCGCCGACGTCGATGACCCCGACGAGCACCTCCTGGCCGTCCTTGTGCCGCCGCCGCTCGGAGGCGACCCGGCGAGCGGTGCGCTCCGGTGCCGCAGTGCGGGCCCCCACCGCCGGCTCCGGTCCGCGCAGCGACTGCCCCGGCTCGACGTAGGAGACGCCCGGGATCTCCAACAGCCTGGCGACCTGCCCGGCGGGCGCCTCGACGGAGGCCATGTCGAGCTTCCACCGGACCCGGGTCGCGCACTTCTGCACCGCATCGACGGCCGCGGCATGCGCGTCCGGGTCGAGGTCACGGTCGATCTGAACGAAGAGCGAGAAGCCCACCTGGGTCGGGGTGACGTCCTCCTCCAGCCGTGCTGCGAGCCGAGCCACCTTGGCGACGGGCAGGATGCTGATGGACCGGGTGACCTCGGGGTCGGGCTCGGCGCCGAGCACCGTCGTGCCCGTGGGACCCACGGCACCCGCGGCACCCACGGCCCCCACGGCACCGGCGTCGACGGAGGCGGCGAGGCCGTCCGGCGCCTCCGCCCCGCTCGGTGCGGGCCACGCGGCCTCCTCGGCTTGCGCTCCCACCTCGGCTCCCTGCTCCCCACCCGGGGACGCCGCGGTGTCCGTCGGGACCAGCGGAGCAGGCGCGGCCACGGCCACCGACGCGCACTGCTCGGCCCGACCGGCGTTGACCTCGTCGGAGCCACCGAGGAACACGTCGAGCTTCGGGGACAGGCGGGGATTGAGTGCCCTGACCTCGGCAGGCTTCATCGTGACCCCTTAGCGCCCGACCCCCGTGGTGGTTGGTGTGTTGCGCCGTCGTCCTCCCGGCGCATTCCGCTGACAGACCCGCTCCTCTCCCACGATGATGGACCTCAGCTCGGTACGGAGAAGGGCGAACCGATGAAAAACATCGTCATCTGCTTCGACGGCACGGGGAACCAGGTCCAGGCCCGCGACAACACCAGCGTGGTGCGGATGTTCTCGCTGCTCGACCTCTCCGATGCCAGCCGTCAGGTCGGCTACTACGACCCCGGCGTCGGCACCATGGGTTCGTCACGCTCGTGGACCCCGTGGGGCCAGCGGACGACCAAGGTCCTCGGGCTCGGCTTCGGCCTGGGTCTGCGCGAGAACCTCGGCGAGGCCTACGAGTTCCTCATGCGCCACCACGAGGAGGGCGACCGGATCTACGTCTTCGGCTTCAGCCGCGGCGCCTACACCGCGCGGGCCCTGTGCGGGATGCTGCTCAAGCTCGGCCTGCTGCGCAACGGTGCCCAGAACCTCGTCCCGTATGCCGTGAACCTGTTCACCTCGCGCGACCCGGACTGGGCGCGGCTCGGCCAGTTCGGCAGCGCGATGTCACGCAAGGACGCCGAGGGCCGGATGGGCCTGCGCGTGCACTACCTCGGCATCTGGGACACCGTGAAGGCCGCCGGCATGCTGCGTGGCGGGCTCAAGTGGCCCGACACCCGCAAGCTGCCCAACGTCCACCGGATCCGGCACGCGGTCTCGATCGACGAGAAGCGACGCCCCTTCGAGGCCTACCTCGTCCCTCCCACCGATCTGCAGTCCGAGAAGGCCCCCGCTCGCGAGCTCTCCGAGGTGTGGTTCGCCGGCGTCCACTCCGACGTCGGGGGCACCTTCGAGGACCACCAGCTCTCGGACATCGTGCTCAAGTGGATGGTCGAGGACGCGGTCGCGTGGGACCTGCTGACGCAGGAGAAGCCGTATGCCGCGGCGCTGGCCGTCGACCGTGAGTTCGCCCATGGGCGCATCCACGAGATGGGCCGGGCCTGGGCCCTGCTCGGCTACCGCCGCCGGACCGTTCCCGAGGGAGCCCTGGTCCACGCCAGTGTTCAGGACCGCGTGACGCGCGACCCGGCATACGCCTCCCGGCTGCCGGCACGACACGAGTGGGACGACCCGCAGTGGTACTCGGGTCCGAACGCAGGCGATGCGCCACCAACGTCCTGAGGTGACCAGCCCCGCGTGGTCATTGCGGATCATTGTCCACTCCCCCCAACGGGCCTAGCCTGCCCAGTGGGTGGCGTCGGCCGCAGATGCTGGACACGAGGACTCCTCGGACGGCCGCCCCCGACGTGGCCACCCACTTCGCCTAGTGCAAGGGGTACGGGCATGTCAGAGACACCGCGGCGCAGTGCCAAGAAGAGTGCCGCCAGGAAGAGCACCACCAAGAAGTCCACGTCGCGCTCCGGCGCATCGTCCGGGTCATCCGGATCCACCGAGAACCCCGAGCTCATGAGCTCTCCGGAGGTCGGGACCGCGATCATCTCGGGCCTGACGTTCGGGCCCAAGGCGGTCCAGTACGCCGTCGTCGACGGACGGGCGATGTTCGAGGGCGACATCGACCTCGGCAGCGTCGAGGAGGTCGAGGCGGCCACCGCCGCCATGCGGGGCGAGGGCGGCCTCGAGCAGGGCGTCATCCTGCCCGGCAGCCAGTTCCGCTGGCCCGGTGGGCAGGTGCCCTACGAGATCGACCCGGCGATGCCGGACCAGCAGCGGGTCCACGACGCGATCGCCCACTGGGAGCAGCACACCGTCATCCGCTTCATCGTGCGGACCGCGGCCAACGCGGCGAGCTTCCCCAACTTCGTCCGGTTCATCCACGGGACCGGTTGCTCCTCGCAGGTGGGCATGCGCGGCACGGGGCGGCAGGACATCTCGATGGGCACCGGCTGCGACGCCGGCCGCGGCATCCACGAGATCGGGCACGCCGTGGGCCTCTGGCACGAGCAGAGCCGCGAGGACCGCGACCAGTTCGTCACGATCCACTGGCAGAACATCCAGGCCGGCCGGGAGCACAACTTCAACCAGCACATCGTGGACGGCGACGACGTCGGGGCCTACGACTACGGCTCGATCATGCACTACGAGCGGACGGCGTTCTCGAGCAACGGTCAGGACACGATTACCCCGACGAGTCCTGCCACCGCCCAGATCGGGCAGCGGACGGCGCTGAGCCAGGGCGACCTCGACGCGGTGGCGGCGATGTACGGCTCGCCCGGTCCGACGGTCAAGAAGAACCTCGACGACGGTGGGGGGCTCCAGACGTTCAAGAAGATCAGGGACGACGGGATGGGTGGGGGCAAGACCCCGTTCACCGACCCGCCCCGGATCAAGAAGCTGCGCGACGACGTTACGCCGAAGCCGCCTTGGCGCGACCCTCTCCCCATCAAGAAGCTGCGGGACGACGTGTCCGGGCCCAGGTTCAAGAAGGTCGCGGACGACGTGCGCGTGCCCTTCCCGTTCCCGCGCCTGCCGGGCCCTCTGGGTGGCGGCCTGTCACCGTTCCTGCTCTCGACCGGGCACCACGCCGACGTCGGGGCGGCCGGTGCTGGGGCCGGCGGCTTCGATGCGGCGGATGCCGAGCTCGCGGAGGCACTGGACGCGGCCGGCGCGGCCGTCGACGAGGCCCGTCGCAACGTCGTCGCCCTCCAGACCGCGCTCACCTCGGCCACGTCCGAGCTGGCCCGGGCCCAGGAGGGCTACGACGCCGTGGTCGCGGCCATGCAGTCACTCGGCTGACACCGTGATCCTGCTCGTCTCCCACGACGAGGACGACCACCTCGCCCCGATGCTCGCCGAGCTGGCCCGCATCGGGAGCGAGTCGGTCGTCGTCGACACCGCCGGGCTGCCGGCGTCGATCGCGGTCGCCGCGGAGCACGGTCCCGGCGGCGACCGGCGGCGCCTGCGACTGATCGACGGCACGTGGCTCGACCTCGACCGCGTGGGGTCGGGCTGGTGGCGCCGACCACTCCCGCCGGCCCCTGACCCCCGGATCGAGGACCCGGCGCAGGCGTCGTGGGCGGCCAACGAGACCTACGAGGCCATGACCGGCTTCTGGGACGCGCTGCCGGTCGCCTGGGTCAGCCCACCCAAGGCCATCGAGACGTCGATGATGAAGACGTGGCAGCTCCCGGCTGCCCGCTCGGTCGGCCTCGAGATCCCCAGGACCCTCGTGACGAGCGACCCGGGCGAGGCGAGGGCGTTCGTGGACCGGATCGGCCAGGGCCAGGTGATCTGCAAGGCGTTCTCGGCCACCCAGGAGCACTGGCGCGAGACCCGGCGCGTGGGACCAGCCGAGTACGAGCTCCTCGACCGCGTCGCCCTCGCTCCGGTGATCTTCCAGGAGCTCGTCCCGGCGGAGGTCGACGTGCGGGTCACCGTCGTCGGCGAGGAGGTCTTCGCCGCCGCCATCCACAGCCAGGAGCTGCCCTACCCGCTCGACTTCCGGATGTTCCTCGACTGGGGAGCCGGTGTGCGGATGACCGCGACGACCCTGCCCGACGAGGTCAACGACGCCCTGCTGCGGCTGCTCAAGGCCGCGGGGCTGCGCTACGGTGCGGTCGACATGCGGCGCACCCCCGACGGCCGCCACGTCTTCCTCGAGGTCAACCCCGCGGGGCAGTGGAGGTTCGTCGAGGAGGTCACCGGCCAGCCGGTGACGGCGGCCATGGCCCGTCTGCTCACCGACCTCGACCCGTTCCAGCCCTGAGCGACGCTCCTCCGAGAACCGTAGCGACCCCGACACGCGAGACCGACTCCGACCCACACCCCGGGAGCCCCGATGACCACCGTGCACGTGCAGATCGAGTGGCCCGAGGGCATCGCCCTCCCGGCCGGCGCGTGCGCCCGGGTCAGCGTCGAGGACGTCTCCGCCCTGGACGCCGCGGCGACGGTCGTGGGGGAGACCGTCCTCGAGGAGCTCGACCCGAGCGGACCGACCCGGGCTGCGGTCGAAGTGGACGATGTCGACCCCGGCGCCGACCTCGTCGTGCGCGTGCACGTGACGCAGCGACCGGGGCAGGGCCGACAGGTCGAGGTCGGGGACCTCATCACGACGCAGTCGCACCCGGTGCTCACCCGCGGCCACGACTCGAGCGTCGTGGTCCGCCCCCGGCTCGTCGGCGGCTGAGTCCCGGGCCCGGTCGCGGGGCAGTGTTGCGGGGCGGCTTCGTGGTTCGGCGCTCGAGCCGGAGCCGGGTCCCTTCGGCGATCGCGACGGATCAGCCGTAGGTGTCGCGCGGCCCCCGGCCGTCCTGGACCCGCCGCGCCCCTCGCGACCACGACGGCGCGCTCGGGCCGACCACCCGGATCTCGCTGACCGTGCCCTCGCCGACCTCACGGGCCAGCGAGGTCATGAGGGTGTTCGACATGAGCCGCAGGTTGGTGGCCCACGCAGTCGAGTCGGCGCGCACGGTGAGGACGGACTCGACGAACTCCACCGGCTGGCAGTGCTGGGCGACCTCGGCTCCGACGATCGAGGGCCATCGCCCGATGACCGAGCCCAC
Source organism: Knoellia locipacati (assembly GCF_044791685.1). Taxonomy (GTDB): domain Bacteria; phylum Actinomycetota; class Actinomycetes; order Actinomycetales; family Dermatophilaceae; genus Knoellia; species Knoellia locipacati_A. Next base: position 1,549,804 of record NZ_CP087730.1, on the reverse strand, counting down.
CGCGACGTCGACCTTCCACCCGCGCTCGCTCACGAACGCGTCGAGCTCGTCACCCAGTGTTTGCGGGTCACGGCCGCCACGCCGTCCCTCGCCGCCGCCTCCGGGCAGATCCTTGAAGCGGCGCTTCGGCTTGACCCCGGGCCGCAGCCCTCGGGACCGAGCCGCCGCCCGGGCCCGCGCCAGCGCGTCGGCCGGCGCCGACTGCAGGTCCTCGTCGGTTTCACGTGAAACCATCGCGCCCTCGGCGTCGCCCCCGGGCCCCACGCCGCTCGCGCCTGCTGAGTTCCCCTGTCCCGCAGCGGGATCCACGTCGTCACTCACGCGCGATCACCTCACCCAGCGACACGGCATACGTGCGTCCGCGCAGCTCGGCAGGGACGTCGGCCTCGACGGCAGCGGTGATGAGCACCTGCTCGCAGTCGGCCACCATGGCGGCGAGGCGCTCGCGCCGCCCCGAGTCGAGCTCGGCGAAGACGTCGTCGAGGATGAGCACCGGGTCGTCGCCGAGGTCGTGGCGGAGCAGGTGGTATGCCGCGAGTTTGAGTCCCAGCGCGAAGCTCCAGCTCTCGCCGTGGCTGGCGTAGCCCTTGGCGGGCAGCTCGCCCAGGGTGAGCACGACGTCGTCGCGGTGCGGTCCGACGAGGGTGACGCCGCGCTCGATCTCCTGGGCTCGCACCTCGGCGAAGGTCTCGAGCAGCTCGGCGTGCAGCTCCTCGAGCTCGGGCACCTCGCCGGCCGCGATGCGCGCGGCCATCTCCTCGCGCAACGAGGAGCGGTAGGAGACACGGGCATCGGACTGCCCTGCGCTCACCTCGTCGTAGGCCTTACCGAGCAGGGGAGCGAGGTCTCGCAGCAGCCGGAGCCGGGCGTAGAGCAGGGGAGCAGCCACCTGGGCGAGCTGGGTGTTCCACACCTCGAGGGTGTGCAGGGCACTCTCACGCTCGGTCGCGGTGTCGGCGCCCTCGACGGGGCGCCGCTGCTTGCCCCGGCCGCGCAGGACGGGTGCGGCCGACTTGAGCAGGGCGTTGCGCTGCTTGAGGATCCGGTCGTAGTCACCCCGGGCGCCCGCCCACCGCGGCTGGCGGGCGACGAGCAGGTCGTCGAGGAAGCGTCGCCGCTCGGACGGGTCGCCCTTGACGAGCGCGAGGTCCTCGGGCGCGAAGAGTACGGTGCGCACCTGGCCCAGGACGTCGCGCGTGCGGGTCAGCGCCGACTTGTTGAGCCGGGCCCGGTTCGCACGGCCCGGGTTGACCTCGATCTCGACCATCGCCTCGCGGCCGTCGCGCACGACGGCGCCGCGGATGATCGCCTGGCTCGCACCGAAGCGCACCAGCGGGGCGTCACTCGAGACCCGATGGCTCGACAGCGATGCCAGGTAGCCGATCGCCTCGACGAGGTTGGTCTTGCCCTGGCCGTTGAGCCCGACGAACGTCGTGATGCCCGGCTCGAGCGGGAGCTCGGCGCTCGGATAGCTCCGGAAGTCGCCGACGGAGAGGTGCCGAACGAACACCGAACCCGCTCAGGCCTTCGTGGTGGCGCGCTTCCGCGTCGACGCGGTGCCCGACGTCGGGCCACCGGGCGACCCGGTCGAGCCCGACCCGGACGAGGGACCGGCGGCGGCTGCCTCGCGTCCCTTGGAGGCGGCCTTGGCCGCGCTCTGGGTGGGCTTCTCCTTGCGGGCGGCCTTGCTCTGGGCGGCCTTGACGGACTTCGGACCGGCGGCGGCCTCGCGGCGCAGCTTCTCGCCCTCGTCGCTCGTCATGACCTGGTGCCCACCGAACTGTCCCCGGAGCGCGGCGACGGCCTGCATCGTGGGCGAGTTCTCCTGACGGGAGGCGAACCGGGCGAAGAGCGAGGCCGAGATCACCGGCATGGGCACGGCGTTGGCGATGCCCTCCTCGACGGTCCAGCGACCCTCGCCGGAGTCGGCGGTGTAGTCCGAGACGTCCTCGAGGTCGGGGTTGTCCTCGAGCGCCTTGACCATGAGGTCGAGCAGCCAGGAGCGGACGACCGTGCCGCGGCTCCACGCCTTGAACGACCCGGGGACGTCCTTGACGATGTCCTTCTTGGCGAGCAGCTCGTAGCCCTCGGCGTAGGCGTGCATGAGGCCGTACTCGATGCCGTTGTGGACCATCTTGACGTAGTGGCCGGCACCGATGTCGCCGGCGTGGACGAAGCCCTCGTCGCGCGGGCCCTCGGGGCGCAGCGCGTCGAAGATCGGCATCGCCTTCGCCACGTTGGCCTTGGTGCCGCCGACCATGAGGCCGTAACCGTTCTCGAGGCCCCAGATGCCGCCGGAGACGCCGCAGTCGAGGTAGCCGATGCCCTTGGCCTTGAGCAGCTTCTCGTTCTCGATGTCGTCGGTGAAGCGGCTGTTGCCGCCGTCGATGACGAGGTCACCCTTGTCGAGAAGGTCGGCCAGCCTGGCGACGGTCTCACGGGTCGGGTCGCCGTGCGGGACCATGACCCACACGGTGCGCGGCGCCTCGAGCTTCTTGACGAGCGCCGCGAGGGTCCTGACGTCCGACACGTCCGGGTTGCGGTCGTAGCCCACGACCTCGTGGCCGGCGCGGCGGATGCGCTCGCGCATGTTGCCGCCCATCTTGCCCAGGCCGATGAGTCCGAGTTGCATGTGGCTGCCCCTTCAGGTGACGGACGGTGGTGTGCGCGCAGTGCTGGTCAGGCTACGCCGGTCAGCTCGCGAAGCGCACCGGCATGATGACGTAGCGGTAGCTCGTGTCCGCCTCGCCGTCGGCCTCGGCCTGGCCGCTGAGGACGGCCGGCCGGGACGGCTGGGTGAACGAGAGCCGGCTGAAGTCGGTGCCCACGGCGCCGAGTCCGTCGAGCAGGAAGCCGGGGTTGAAGGCGACCTCGATGTCGGGCCCGGTGAGCGTGGCCTCGACGGCCTCGCTGGCCTGGGCGTCCTCGCCGGTGCCGGCCTCGATCGCGACCTGGCCCTCGGTGAACCGCAGGCGCACGGGGGTGTTGCGCTCGGCGACGAGGGCCACGCGCTTGACCGCCTCGACGAGCTCGGCCGTGTTGATGACGGCCTCGGTCTCGGAGGTCGACGGGAAGATCGAGCTGACCTTGGGGTACTCACCGTCGAGCAGGCGGGTGGTCGTGCGGCGCGAGCCGGCCTCGAAGCCGACGAGGCCGTCGCCGCCGGCGGCGGAGCCGAGCGCGACGTCGATCGATCCGCTCGCGCCGAGGGAGCGGGCGGTGTCGGCCAGGGTGCGGGCCGGCACGAGGACGATGTGGCTCGCGGCGCTGTCGGTGGGGTTCCACGTGAGCTCGCGCATGGCGAGGCGGTAGCGGTCGGTCGCGAGGAGGGTCATCTTGTCGCCCTCGATCTCGACCCGCACGCCGGTGAGGATCGGCAGGGTGTCGCCGCGGTCGGCCGCGACCGACACCTGGTTCACGGCCTGGGTGAAGACGTGGCCGTCGATCGACCCGCTCGGCTCGGGCGAGGACGGCAGGGTCGGGTAGTCGTCGGACGGCATCTGGAGCAGGCTGAACCGGCTCGAGCCACACGTCACCTGGACCTTGGAGCCCAGAACTTCGACGTCGACCGGCTTGTTGGGCAGGTTGCGCGAGATGTCCGCGAGCAGGCGGCCGAGCACGAGGACGGTGCCGGAGTCGCTGACCTCGGCGGGCACGCTGAGCCGGGCGGAGACCTCGTAGTCGAAGGCCGACAGCGTCACGGTGCCCTCGTCACTGGCCTCGATGAGGATGCCGGCGAGCACGGGGACGGGAGGACGCGCAGGAAGTCCGCGCGCAACCCAGGTGACCGCCTCGGCCAGGACTTCACGCTCGACGCGGAACTTCACGGCATACCGACCTAACTGTGTGGGTGCAACGGGGTGGAACGACAGGACGACAAGGCAAGGGCGCATCCCGGGACGGCCCGGGCACGCGGGAAAGATGACATTAGTGCACGAACGAGCGCGGGGTCACCCGAGCAGGAATGTTGTCGTTCGGTCTCGGGTCGGGAGGGGTTCCACAGGCAGGTCATCGGGGCAGGACCGGAGATAGATGGATCTCGTCAGGTTTGTAGGAGGTGTGGATTCTGTGGACAACCTGCCATCCGTGCAGGTCAGAGCCTGTTTGTCGTCGGTGGACGAGCCGTGGACCGGGTGTGGAGCGAGCTCGGTCGCCTGTTGACGGCCCGTATGCCGTCCCGCCCGGTCCACCGGTCCGTCACCGTCCGTCCACCCTCGCAGCGCAGTTGTCCACAGCCATCCACAGGCAGTTGGGGATGGAAGGTTTGTCCAACGTGCGGGGATCCGGCGTTGTCCACAGAGTTGTGCACACCCCGTGGACGGGTCGCTGAGCACGTCCGTGCGGCGTCACGAAGATGACGAACCGGTGTCGGTGGACCCACAGCTGTGGACAGCCCTGTGGACAGAGGGCTCCGGTGTGGACGATCGGAGGCCCAGGGGCGTCGGCTGAGGCAGCGCGCAGCCAGGTGCGGTCAGCGCGACTGCTGCTTGATCCGGTTGGTCAGCTCGGTCACCTGGTTGTAGATCGCGCGGCGCTCCGCCATGAGCTGGCGGATCTTCTTGTCGGCGTGCATGACCGTGGTGTGGTCCCGGCCGCCGAACTGCTGGCCGATCTTGGGCAGCGAGAGGTCGGTGAGCTCGCGGCAGAGGTACATCGCGATCTGGCGGGCTGTGACGAGCACGCGCGAGCGGGACTGTCCCTGGAGGTCCTCGAGGGTGAGCCCGAAGTAGGCGGCGGTCTGCGCCATGATCGTCGCGCTCGTGATCTGGCTGGAGCTGTCGTGCGGGATGAGGTCCTTGAGCACGATCTCGGCGAGCGAGATGTCGACCGGCTGGCGGTTGAGGCTGGCGAACGCGGTGACGCGGATGAGGGCGCCCTCGAGCTCACGGATGTTGGTCGTGATGCGGGAGGCGATGAACTCGAGCACGTCGTCGGGCACGCTGAGCCGCTCCTGGGCGGCCTTCTTGCGCAGGATCGCGATGCGGGTCTCGAGGTCGGGCGGCTGTACGTCGGTCATGAGTCCCCACTCGAACCGGCTGCGCATGCGCTCCTCGAAGCCGCTGAGCAGCTTCGGGGGCAGGTCGCTCGTGATGACGACCTGCTTGTTGGCGTTGTGGAGGGTGTTGAACGTGTGGAAGAACTCCTCCTGGGTCTGGACCTTGCCTTGGAGGAACTGGATGTCGTCGATGAGCAGCACGTCGACGTCGCGGTAGCGGCGCTGGAAGTTGGCGGCCTTGTCGTCGCGGATGCTGTTGATGAAGTCGTTGGTGAACTCCTCGGAGTTCACGTAGCGCACCTTGACGTGCGGGAAGAGGTTGCGCGCGTAGTGCCCGATCGCGTGGAGCAGGTGGGTCTTGCCCAGCCCGGACTCCCCGTAGATGAACAGCGGGTTGTAGGCCTTGGCCGGCGTCTCGGCGACCGCGAGGGCGGCCGCGTTGGCGAACCGGTTGCTCGCGCCGATGACGAAGGTGTCGAAGGTGTACTTCGGGTTGAGCCGGGTCAGCTCCACCTGCTCGGGCACCGTGGCGCCGGGACGGGGACGCAGGGCACCGGGTGACCGGGTGTGCGCGGTGGCGCGGTCGGTGCGGGCGGCGTTCTGGTCGTCGTCGTCGTCGACGAGGGCGATGCCGTCGAGCTCGGCGCGGCGCTCGGCCCGGCGGCCGTCGGCGTCCCCGGTGGTGGGGCCGGTGTGGCCGACCGCTGTGTCGGAGTGGGTCGGCGCGCCGTGCGGCAGGCCGTTGGCCACTCCGTTCGAGGTGCCGTGGGGGACGTCCTCGTGGGTGGTGGCCGGCGGTTCCTGCACGGGGACGTCACCCAAGCTCGGGTCGACCGTGACGGCGAGGCGGACCGGGTGACCGAGCTGGCTGCCCAGGGTCTCGGCGACCCGGTCGCGCAACCGGGTCTCGACGATGTCCTTGGTGAAGTCGTTGGGGACGGCGATGAGCACGGTGTCGTCGAGCAGGCCGACGAGCTTGGCCAGCGAGAGGAAGGCGCGCTGCTGCACGGGGATCCCGTCGGAGTCCAGGGCGTCGAGCGTCGTCCGCCAGATCTGGTCCATCCCCACGTCTGGCACCTGACCACTCAGCCTTCCGATGTTGTGCGCGCGTCCCCTGCGTGTGTCCACAGGGTTGTCCACAGACTGTGGGTATGCCGGGTGACGCTAACAAGGGGTGAACCCTGCGGCAACCCGTCGCGCCTTTTCAGCACGGCTCGAGTGTGGGGTGACGGCGTGTCGTGCACGGAACGACGCGTCGTGAGGTGAGACCCTAACCGGTTTGCCTCCAGCCGGATGGTGCGCTTGCGTGAGTTTGACCCGGACGGACGGTCTCCCGTACCGTTGACAGGCCTGTTGTGGCGGTCGTTGACGCCTGCCCACAGCCTATGAGCGAGCACCACCATGACCAGCCCCAGACCATGCGGATCCCGTCCGTGTGGGTCGTCTCGTGAAGAGAGATTTCCGTGAGCAAGCGTACGTTCCAGCCCAACAACCGTCGCCGGGCCAAGACCCACGGCTTCCGCCTGCGCATGCGTACCCGCGCCGGCCGCGCCATCCTGGCTGCCCGTCGCCGCAAGGGTCGCGCCGAGCTCTCCGCCTGAGGCCTCGGTGCTGCCGGCGCCGAACCGACTGCGTGAGCGGTCGGACTTCGCGTCGGCGATCCGGGCCCCCGGTGCGACGCGAGCGGGATCGAGGATCCTCGTGGTGCACGCCAACGTGACCGACTCTCGTGCGGGACTTCCGCCGCGGGTCGGTTTCGTCGTGTCCAAGGCCGTGGGCAACGCCGTCGTCCGCAACCGGACCAAGCGCCGCCTGCGCGCTGCCGTCGCGACCCAGCTGCCCGGCATACCGGCAGGGGTCGACGTCGTCGTCCGAGCGCAACCGGCAGCCGCCGGCGCGACGTTCGCCGAACTGTCCGATGCGCTGAATCCGTTGTTGCACAAGGCAATTGGGCGTCTCGAGGTCGCCAGATGACGCTGGGACAGGTCGCCGCCAAGCCACTCGTCTGGCTCGTGCGCGCCTACCAGCTCGTCCTCTCGCCGCTGACCCCGCCCAGCTGCCGCTACTACCCCTCCTGCTCCGCGTATGCCGTGACCGCCCTGAGCCGGCACGGCATCGTCCGGGGAACCTGGCTGAGCCTGCGCCGGTTGGGCAGGTGCAACCCCTGGTCGCCCGGCGGCGTCGACCACGTCCCCGCCCTCCCCGGGCAGCCCGATGACGGCGAGCTCGTCGCTCGCCACATCCCCCACGAGACCACCACCTGACCCACGCCCGCGTGGGCCCACCCCGGCAGAGACGCCGGAACAACCGAAGGACAGCATGGGAGACTTCTTCAACACCCTGCTCCGCCCGATCGAGCTTCTCGTCGCGTGGATCATGTACGGGTTCCACTCGCTCTTCACGACCATCGGGCTCGACCCCGCGTCGGGTCTGGCCTGGGGCCTGTCGATCATCGGCCTCGTCATCGTCATGCGGGCGGCGATGATCCCGCTGTTCGTCAAGCAGATCAACGCCTCGCGCAAGATGCAACTCATCCAGCCCGAGCTGCAGAAGATCCAGAAGAAGTACAAGGGCAAGACCGACCCTGAGTCCCGCCAGGCGATGACCCAGGAGACGATGGCGCTCTACCGCAAGGAGGGCACCAACCCGTTCTCCTCGTGTCTGCCGATCCTCGTGCAGTCACCCTTCTTCTTCGGCCTCTTCCGCGTGCTCAACGGCCTCGAGAAGATCTCGACCGGCCAGAACGAGGAGATCGGGCCGATCACCCGCGAGGTGGCCGGTCAGGCCGAGCAGGCGACGCTCTTCGGTGCCCAGCTCTCCGACACGTTCCTCAGCGCGGACAACACCGCCACCTACGTCGTCACGGTCATCCTCATCATCCTCATGTCGGCGACGACGTTCACGACGCAGCGCCAGCTCATGACGAAGAACATGCCGGCCTCCGCGCTGGACAACCCCTTCGCCAAGCAGCAGAAGCTCATCATGTACGTCATGCCGATCGTCTTCGCGGTCTCCGGCATCAACTTCCCGATCGGTGTCCTGCTCTACTGGTTCACCACCAACCTGTGGTCGATGGTCCAGCAGTTCTACGTCATCCGGAAGATGCCGGCTCCCGGGTCGGCCGCCGAGCGGGCCCTGCACGAGCGCCTGGCCAAGCGCGGCAAGCCGATCCCCGGTGGGGCCGAGCGCAAGGCGGCCGAGGAGGCCGAAGCCGCCGAGGCGGCAGCCAAGCAGGGCCAGCGGGCCCAGCCCAAGGGCAAGAAGCGCGCGAAGAAGAAGGGGACCTCGGGGGCCGTCACCGAGAAGGCCCCGCAGACCGACAACTGAACCCATTCCAGCCGCATCAGGTCTCTGACCTGCGACGATGTGGCGCCGGACCGGCTGACGAGCACGTCAGCCGCCACGAGAGGAACCACCCATGAGTGAAGTGACCGACCAGGCCGTCGAGCCGGCGGCGAACGCCGACGAGCCCACCTCGGCGGAGGAGCAGGGCACCATGTCCGACGACACCACGGCGACGGACTCTGCCTCCGAGCCCTCGGCTGCGCCCGCGGACCTGGAGAAGGAGGGTGAGGTCGCCGCTGACTTCCTCGAGAACCTCCTCGACATCTGCGACCTCGACGGCGACATCGACGTCGACATCGACGGTGACCGTGCTGCGGTCGCGATCGTCGACTCCGAGGAGGGCCGCGTCCCCCGTCGCCTCGTCGGCGACAACGGCAAGGTGCTCGACGCCCTCCAGGAGCTCACGCGCCTCGCCGTCCAGTCCGCCACCGGCCACCGCAGCCGGCTCATGCTCGACGTCGCGGGTCACCGCGCCGGTCGGCGGGCCGAGCTCGTCGAGATCGCGCAGGAGGCCATCACGACGGTCAAGGAGAGCGGCGAGAAGGCTGCTCTCGAGCCGATGACCGCGTTCGAGCGCAAGGTCGTCCACGACGAGGTCCTCGCCGCCGGTCTCTCCTCGGAGTCCGAGGGTGTCGAGCCGCGCCGTCACGTCGTGGTCCTGCCCGCGTGAGCGATGTTTCACGTGAAACGGTGACGCACTCCGAGGAGTTCGTCACTACCCCGCCAGCCGCACCTTCGGGTGCGGCTGCGGTGTTCGGGGACCGTATGCCGTCCGCCACCCAGTTCGTCGAGATCCTCGCCGACACCGGTGTCACCCATGGGCTCATCGGTCCTCGTGAGGTGCCGCGACTGTGGGAGCGGCACGTGCTCAACTGCGCGGTCATCGAAGACGCCTTCCCTCAGGGCGCGAAGCTCATCGACGTCGGCTCCGGCGCCGGGCTCCCTGGCTTGGCGCTGGCCATCGCCCGCCCCGATCTCGACATCCACCTCGTGGAGCCGATGCAGCGGCGGACCGACTGGCTGACCGCCACCGTCACCGAGCTCGGGCTCGACAACGTGACCGTGAACCGAGGCCGGGCCGAGGAATTCGTCGGCGTGCTCTCCGCGCCCTGGGTGACTGCCCGCGCCGTCGCCCGCATCGCCAAGCTTGCCCGCTGGTGCGTGCCACTCCTCGAGGGTCGCGGGACCCTCGTTGCCATGAAGGGCCGCTCCGCCCAGGAGGAGCTCGACGCCGACCGTCGCGACCTCAACAAGCTCGGCCTCGTGGACGCGACCCTCTCCGAGCACGGTGCCGCCGTCCTCGACGAGCCCACCCTCACGCTGGACTTGGTCTTCCAACCCAAGCAACGCCCCACCAAGGGCAAGAAGAAGCGCTGAGCTCCTGCTGCTCCCTGCTCGTGGCCCCGATTCCTCCGAACCGGGGCCGCGTGCTTTCTACCTGCCTGGCGCCCCTGTCCCCGTGACGCCTGGGTGGTCGTCCGGCTGTGCCGGTTCGCTGCAGTCCATCCGCACTCGCGCGCTGAGCGCGCTTCGCGCTCCCGCCAAACCCAGCCAGCGGCGAACCGGCACAGCCTGACTCCCCAACGGCACCTCACAGCCCGGCCCGGTCCTCAGGCATACCGATCCCTGAGTCTCGCCGGACCTATCACTGAGTCGGGTCGGATCTCTCGCGCGAGTCGGGCCAGCCTCGCACCGGAGGTGCACGGCCTGGCATCCCACTGCTCGTTGGCCCGGGTGGCCGTGGCCGGTCGCCGCCCAGCGCTGAGCACTCTCGCCCTACCCGGCTCACGCCTGTCCCGACTTCACGTTCCGGGATGTCGCCCGTGAATGAGGTGACGACCGGGCACGCCATGGTCTGACGAGTGGTCGGTGGTGAGTTGAAGGTCGCGGTGAAACGAGCCGCCCACAGCGGAGCTGCTCGGAGACTGAGTCGGGACTGAGACAGGGTGATGTTTCACGTGAAACGGGACCACAGACCCAAGTGACCGCAGGGGAGCGAAGCAAGGACGGATCGCCGCTGGCTGGGCCTGACGGGAGCGCGGAGTGCGCTCAGCGCGCGAGCGCGGATGGGACTCCGGCGATCCGTCCTTGTAGCGCGACCCGAGCGAACGGCGACCGAAGCGTCCCGACCAAAGGCCAAGCCAGGCGCGGTGTTTCACGTGAAACGTTGCGCTGTGGGCGGAATGTCGAGATGGCGCGCCGGGTGGTTTGGCGTGTCGGGGGGTGGCGGGGTTGGATTGGGGCTTCCCGACCAACGACTGTGAGGTGGATCCCGACGATGGCAGTCGAGACCGAACGCCGAGTGACGCCGGGGCTGGGCTTCCCGGCCCTGCCCGGCAGCCAGACTGCCCCCTTGGGATGGCCCGGACCGGACGGCGTCGAGCGCGGTGATGTTTCACGTGAAACGGCGTCGGACGCCAACCAGGCGACTTCAGCAGAGAGTGACGTGACGAGCATCGAGGCAGCAAACGACGCGAGGACCACTGCGGCCGACGGGGCCGAGGTCGGGACCACCCACGACGCGGAGTCCCTGAACAGCGAGAGTGACCTGCCATCGGCTGACGCGGGGAATGTGGCGTCCGACGTTTCACGTGAAACGGAGGTCAGCGAGTCGGCACGGGCGGCAGAGGCGCTCGCCAATGTCTCGCGCGATGCCCACGACGACGTCGCCGACCTCCCGGCGCCAGGTGCTGACACGCCGCTCGCACAGGCGGTGGCGGCCGACGCCCGCAAGCGAATCACCCTGTCGGGCCGTGAGCTGCTCCGCCCGACTGAGACCCGCGTGCTCACGGTGGCGAACCAGAAGGGTGGCGTGGGCAAGACGACGACGACCGTCAACGTCGCAGCGGCGCTGGCCCAGGCCGGGGCCACCGTGCTCGTCATCGACCTCGACCCGCAGGGCAACGCCAGCACCGCGCTCGGCATCGAGCACCATGCTGAGGTGCCGAGCATCTACGACGTGCTCGTGGACGGTGACCCGCTGGGCAAGGTCGTCCAGGCGTGCCCGGACGTGCCGAACCTCTTCTGTGCGCCGGCCACGATCGACCTCGCCGGCGCGGAGATCGAGCTGGTGTCGCTCGTCGCCCGCGAGACGCGGCTGCAGAAGGCGGTCACGGCATACCGGGCTGAGCTGGCCGAGCACGGCGAACGCCTCGACTACGTCTTCGTCGACTGCCCGCCGAGCCTGGGGCTGCTCACCGTGAACGCGTTCGTCGCGGCCACAGAGGTGTTCATCCCCATCCAGTGCGAGTACTACGCCCTCGAGGGTCTCTCGCAGCTCCTCAGGAACATCGAGCTCATCCGCGACCACCTCAACCCGGCGCTGCACGTCTCGACGATCCTGCTGACGATGTACGACGGGCGCACCCGCCTCTCGGCCCAGGTGGCCGAAGAGGTGCGAACCCACTTCCCCGACCAGACGCTCAAGGCGACCGTCCCCCGTTCCGTGCGCATCTCCGAGGCGCCGAGCCACGGCCAGACCGTCATGACCTACGACCCCAACAGCAGTGGCGCCCTCTCCTACCTCGAGGCCGCCTCCGAGATGGCCGCGCAGAACGCCGCCGAGAACAGCGAGGACCGTTCATGAGTGACAAGCGACGTGCCCTGGGCCGCGGCCTCGGAGCCCTCATCCCGCCGGGTGGTGGGGCCAGCACCACCCGCCCGACGGACGTCTTCTTCAAGGAGCGCTCCGAGACGACGGCTCTGCCGTCGGGGTCGGTCGACACCGCTGACCGTCCGTCCGAGACGGGCGAGCAGTCGGCGCAGAACGGGTCCGGGCCCAGCCACGCGGAGAATGGCGACACTGCATCTGTGCAGGTCAGCCGCCAGAACGGTGCTGCGGAGCAGGGTCATGCCGCCACGGCGAACGGCAGCGACTCCGAGCTCGTCGCGGTGCCGGGTGCGCAGTTCGCCGAGGTGCCCCTCGACTCCATCCGTCCCAACCCGCGTCAGCCGCGGACGGTCTTCGACGAGGACGACCTCGCCGAGCTCGTCCACAGCATCCGGGAGATCGGCGTCCTCCAGCCGGTCGTGGTCCGGCGCGTGCCGGCCGACGCCACGGACGTGCCCGAGGGCGTCGAGTACGAGCTCATCATGGGCGAACGCCGGTGGCGCGCGAGCCGTGACGCGGGCAAGGACACCGTCCCCGCCATCATCAAGGCGACGGAGGACGACGACCTCCTGCGCGACGCCCTCCTCGAGAACCTCCACCGCAGCCAGCTCAACGCGCTCGAGGAGGCCGCCGCCTACCAGCAGCTGCTCGACGACTTCGGCTGCACCCAGGAAGAGCTCGCCACCCGCATCGGCCGCTCACGGCCGCAGATCAGCAACACGCTGCGACTGCTCAAGCTGCCGCCGATGGTCGCGCGCCGTGTCGCCGCCGGCGTGCTCTCGGCCGGTCACGCGCGTGCGCTGCTCGGTGTCGGTGACGGCGCGGCCATGGAACGCCTGGCCCAGCGCATCGTCGCCGAAGGACTCTCGGTCCGCTCTGTCGAGGAGATCGTCTCGATGGGCGTGGAGGACGAGAAGCCGGTCAGGAGGCGTCCTCGGGCCGGTGGGCGCCACCCGCAGCTCGACGACATCGCGGCCGGGCTCTCGGACCGCCTCGAGACCCGCGTCGGCATCACGCTCGGCAAGTCCCGCGGCAAGGTCACCATCGACTTCGCCTCGGTCGAGGACCTCAACCGGATCCTCGACGCGATGCACCTGCGCGACACGGCCTGATCGCGATCTCGGCGCCCAGGCGCCCTGCGCGCTCACGAGCCTGTTCGCCGCAGTCCCATCCGCGCTGCGCGCGCTGAGCGCGCTTCGGTCTCCCGCCAGGCCCAGCCAGCGGCGAACAGGCTCGTGCTCGCTCGGTCCATAAGTCGCCAATTCGCTTGGGGGACAAGGGGATTGGTACGGCGGACGACGAAGCCCCGGTCCAACGGACCGGGGCTTCGTCGTGAGGTGCGGAGGGCTCAGGCGAGGAAGGGCTCGAGCTCGCGGAGGAGGGCGGGCTTGGGCTTGGCGCCGACGATGGTCTTGACGATCTCGCCGTCCTTGTAGACGTGCATCGTCGGGATCGAGGTGATCCCGAGCTTGCCGGTGATGGCCGGGTTCTCGTCGGTGTTGAGCTTGACGACGTCGAGCTTGTCGGCGTGGTCGCGCGCGATCTCCTCGAGGACAGGGGCGATCGCCTTGCACGGGCCGCACCAAGGCGCCCAGAAGTCGACGAGGGTGACCTTGGAGTTCTTGACGACGTCGGTGTCGAACGAGGCGTCATCGGTGGTTCGGGTGGCTCCCATGGCGGGGGTCCTTCCTGGGTTGGTGCGGATCAGGTGTGCGGGGTGGGTGGCCGGAGGCCGGTCAGGGTGCGATGAGGGCCGCGTCGCGCGCAGGTGCCCCGGCGTGCTCGGAGGCGGCGAGGAAGCGCTCGGCGTCGAGGGCGGCGGCGCAGCCGGAGCCGGCAGCCGTGATGGCCTGGCGGTACGTGTGGTCGACGAGGTCTCCACAGGCGAAGACGCCGGGCACGTTGGTCAGCGTCGAGCGGCCCTGCACGAGGACGTAGCCCTCGTTGTCCAGGGCGACCCGGCCGGCGTCGTCAGCGGCCTTGAGCAGCTCATTGCGGGGGTCGTGGCCGATCGCGATGAACAGTCCGGTGACGTCGAGGTCGCTCTGCGCACCTGTGACGGTGTCGCGCAGGGTGATGCCGGACAGCTTGTCCTCGCCACGGATGCCGACGACCTCGCTGTTCCAGGCGAACCGGATCTTCTCGTTGGTCAGGGCCCGCTCGGCCATGATCTTGGAGGCCCGCAGCTCGTCGCGGCGGTGCACGATCGTCACGGAGCGGGCGAACTTCGTGAGGAAGGTGGCCTCCTCGACGGCGGAGTCGCCGCCACCGATGACGGCGATGTCCTGGTCGCGGAAGAAGAACCCGTCACAGGTCGCACACCACGAGACCCCGTGACCCGAGAGGCGCTTCTCGTCGGGCAGACCGAGCTCGCGGTAGGCCGAGCCCATGGCGAGGATGACGGCACGCGCACGCCAGGTGCGGCCCTCGCCGTCGACGACGGTCTTGATCTCGCCGTCGAGCGAGACCGAGGTGATGTCGTCGGTGACGAGCTCGGCGCCGAACCGCTCGGCCTGGGCCCGCATCTCGTCCATGAGGTCCGGACCCATGATCCCATCGCGGAAGCCGGGGAAGTTCTCGACCTCGGTGGTGTTCATCAGGGCGCCACCAGCGGTGACCGCCCCCTCGAACACGACGGGGTGGAGGTTGGCGCGCGCGGCGTACACGGCGGCCGTGTAGCCGGCCGGGCCGGAGCCGATGATGATGACGTTCCTGACGTCACTGTCGTCCTGGCCGTACGCTGTGGCGGGGGAGCTCACGAACACCGTCCCTTGTGTCTGTCATGGTGAACCACCGCTACATGCGGTGGTTCAGGTTGAACCGATCCTAGGCGCTCCGTGTTCCCGACACGCGGCCCGACCCGCGGTCAGGGCAGGTCGACCGGGCCGGCGAGCAGGGCCGGGTTGCCGAGCGTGCACTCGCGACCGACGGCGTATGCCGTCCGCCCACCTTCGCGGGTCACCACGACCACGGCGGCCGGGGTGCCTTCGACCAGCGCGAGGTCCACCCTCGCGCCGGTGTCGCGGGGGAGACCGAGGGCGACGAGGCAGGAGCGCACCCCGATCTCGGTCCCGATCGGGCCGATGCCGGGTGACTCCGCCGTGAGGGGCGCCGTCGGGGTGGCCGACCCGACCGCGAGGACCTCACCGGCGAGGTCTGCGACGGTGTAGGGGCGGCCGGACATCGTCACCACGACAGGACCCGGCTCCGCGGTGCCGGCGCCGGAGTCCGCGGTGTCGCGCCCCGCCTGTGGAGCGGAGTCCGTGCCGTCCTCCGACAGGCCCTCGGCGCGGCCGCCGGAGGAGCTGTCCGCCGACATGGTGGAGCTGTCGTTGCCCGAGCCGCCCAGGCCCAGCTGGCCCGAGACGACGGCGCCACCACCGACGAGCACGACGGCCGCGACGACGGCCCGGGGTCCGTAGCGGACCCACCAGGCAGGTCGGACGGGGCGGTGCGCGTCGTCCGTTCCACGTGAAACGGGGCCGCCCCCGCTGCGGGCCCCGGCGGTGTCGCCGAGGTCGGAGACGGTGACGTCAGAGTCGGTGAGCTCGGCGAGCGAGGAGTGGATGCGCGCGACGAGGTCGTCCGGCATGGGACCCGGGTCGGGGAGGCCGCGCAGCAGGGAGCGCATGCCCGTGGGGTCGTTGTCGTCGTCGTGCGTGCTCACCGCTGTCTCCTCTCCGTCATGTCGTGGGCCTCGGCGCAGTGCAACCGGGCGCGAGCAGCCGCACAGGGCTCTCCGGGGTAGGACGTCATGAGGTCTCCCGAGGTTCCCTCGGGGCATCCTCGACCTGCCCGCCCAGCAGTGCCGCCAGCGCCTCACGGCCGCGGGCGCACCTGGACTTCACGGTGCCCACGGCGACACCGAGCACGTCCGCAGCGTCCGCGACCGGCATACCGTGCATGTCGACGAGGACGAGGGCGAGCCGCTGGTGCTCGGGCAGCCGAGCGAGGGCCGCGCGGACGTCGAGGCCGGTCTCGGCCTCGGAGTGCCGGTCGTGGAGGTCGATGATGTCGATCTCGGCGACGTCGCCCGCGCGCCTGAGCACGTCGCGTTCGCGCCGGAGGCGGTCGAGACAGGCGTTGACGACGATGCGGTGCAGCCACGTGGAGACCGCGGCGTCGCCGCGGTAGGAGGCGGCGCGCCGGAAGGCGTTGATGAAGCCGTCCTGGACGCAGTCGGCAGCGAGCTCGCGGTCACCGGTCGTGCGGACCGCGACGGCCCAGAGCCGGTCGCGGTGCCTGCGGAACAGCTCACCGAACGCGTCGGGGTCGCCGCCGACGTGCAGGGCCATGAGGTCGCGGTCGGGAGCGTCCTCGAGCCCTGCCATGTCAGCTCTTGACCTCGACCTCACCGAGGATCGCGCGGTAGCGGCCGTTGTCGTCCTGCGTGAGCTTGGTGAACCACACGATGACGTACTGGCCAATCGTGCCGGCCTTGACCGGAAGGGTGACGGCGCCGTTGGCGGCGGCCTTCTCGCCGATCTTGGTGGCACCGGTGAGGGCCTTGTCGCCGCCGATGTAGACCTCGACGTCGGCGGTGTTGGCCAGGGTCAGGGTGATCTCGCGGGCCTTGACGTTGGGCCCGAGGTCGACGACCACGCCCACGCCATCCTTGAGCCCGCCGAGAGCCGAGGACGAGTAGCCCTCGGACTGCCACGTCGTCGCCGGGTCGCCGTCGAAGACGCGGGGGGCGCGGGTGCCGTTCTCACGACCGTCACCCTCGGGGTCGAACCCGTCGGCAGCGAGGATCTGGAGCGGCTCACCCACGGGACTGGGCGCCGGTCCCGTGACTCCGGGCGTGGGGGTGCGGGTTCCGGTGGCGGTGCGGGTGGCGCTGGCCGCCCGGTCGGGCACACCGCCGAAGTCGAGGTCGGTGTTGGAGCCGATGCGCGAGACGCCCCAGACCCCGATGGCGAGGGCGAGGACGAGGAAGGCGGCGACGATGCCCAGGGCCGTCTTGGACTCGTCCTTCGTCAGCGGCTCGGCCGGGACGAGGGGCGCTGGTGCCTCGAGGAACGCGTCGGTGCCCGTGCCGGGGCGGATCCGCTCGCCCTCGTCGGTGAGGCCCGGCGCGTTCGGCGCCGTGATCCGCTCGCGGAACCCACGGCGTTCGGCGGCCTTCTCGGCAGCGCGCTCGCCGACCTGGCGACCGAGCGACCCGACCCTGGACCCGGCCCGGCTCATCGCGCCGGCCACGGCGGAGCCGGCGCCCGCCATGGCTGCACCGGCTGCGGTCGCGGCGGCAGCGGCACTGGCAGCAGCGGCGCTCGCCGCAGCGCTGGCACCACTGGGCGAGCCCGGCTCGCGGTCCGCCGGAGCAGCGGAGCCGTCATCGGTGGTGTTCTGGGGGCGGTAGGTGATGGCGGCGGTGCGGGCGCCCGGGCCCGTCGTCGGGTCCTGGGCCGTCGCTTCGTCCTGGGCGGACGTGGTGTCCTGGTCCGGGGCCGTCCGGCGCGTGTCGCCGGACGTGACGGTCAGGTCTGCCTCGCCCGTTGCGCTGTCGGTGGTCGGGCTGTCGGCGGGCGCGTTCCGGGAGACGGGCTCGAGCTCGGCCGTGTGGTCGAGCGGCGCGGTAGCGCCGCCACCCGCCACCGGGATCGCCTCGGTGGGCGGGCTCGTCTGCGCCGACCGGTCGATGACGTGGGTCGGTGCGTCGTCCTCGAAGACCTCGACCGGCTCGTCGGCGCTGGTGGTGGCGGCCGAGGTCGCGGCAGCCGGCAGCTGGGACGGCACCGCGGCCAGCTCCTCGGTGGGCGCCTCGGGCGCTGCCGTCGAGGGGGGCGTGACTGTCTCGGAGCGCGCCGGCGTGGGGCCGGCCGGTGCTGGGCGGGCGGGCGCGGGTGCGGTGGGGGAGAGCGCGGCCGGGGACAGGGCCGCGGGAACGCGCGGGTCGACCGCAGCGGTCGTCGCGATGGTCGAACGGCCGGCGACCTGCCGGGAGGGCCACGGCGCGATCTGCCGGGCGAAGTCACCGGGTGAGGTGGGCCCCTGGTCGTCACCGAGGGTGAGGCGGCAGAGCGCGTCGAGGTCGCGCGGGACGCCCGCAGCGATCTCGGACGGCGCGGCGACCCCGCCGAGGACGCGAGGTGCGGCCCCGAGCGTGGTCTCGGTGGGACCGGGCCACAGACCGGTGAGGCCGGCATACGTCAGTGAGACGACCCCGATCGCGTCGCGCCGGGAGGCCTCCTCGGACTCGACGTCGTCCAGCTCGACGATGGCCGCGCTCGTCGCGACGCCCCGGAGGCGGACCTCGCCGTCGACGGTGCGCAGGACGTCCTCGGGACGCAGGTCGAGGTGGTGAAGGCCGCGCTGGCGGGCCGACTCGAGGGCGGTTGCGACCTCGCCGACGATGCGCCGGACCTCGTCGGCGGGCAGGCCGCCCTCGTGGACGAGCTGCGCGAGCGAGCGGGCGCCGGAGGTGTCGGCCTCGACGACCCAGGCGACGCCGCGCTCGCGGCCGACGTCGAGGACGCGGTGCAGGTTGGGCGTGTCGAGCCCGGCGGCACGTCGTGCGGCGTCGAGGACGGCGCTGGCCCGGTGGTCGGAGTCGGGCAGGCACAGGATGACGACGGAGCGACCGAGCGTGGTGTCGTCAGCGGTCCACCGCTCACACCCGTGGCGCTGCTCGGTCCTGCGCTGGGTGGTGTACCGCCCGTCGAGGGTGGTTCCGGGTCCGACGCCCTCCAACGGGTGCCCCTTCCGCTCGGTGTGGCGCCCATCCTAGGTGGGCCCGGAGTGGAAGCCGGGCTCAGTCTCCGGCGAGCCGCTGCCAGGCCAGCCGGGCGATGCGGCGCTCGTTCGGGAAGGTCAGGTGGCGGTGCGCGTCGCGCAGCGGGAACCAGGCGACGTCGATGGCCTCGTGGTCGGGGTCGTTCTCGATCGTGAGGTCACCACCGACCGCCTCGAGGAGGTAGTGGTGGACGTACTTGTGGATCCGCCGCTCACCGACGGCGAACCAGTAGTCGATGGTGCCCAGCTCGATGAGGACGGTGCCCTGTATGCCGGTCTCCTCCGCGACCTCGCGGGCGGCGGTCTGCGGGAGGGTCTCGGCCCCCTCGATGTGTCCCTTGGGCAGGCACCACTCGACCCGGCCGGCCCGGTTGCGCCGCGCGATGACGGCGATCCGGGCCTGTCCGTCGTGCACGTCGACGACGACTCCGCCGGCCGAACGCTCCTCGACCGCAGGCAGCCGCCGGGTGACCCGGGGTGGCTCGGCTGCGGCATGACTCATCTGGTCACTCTAACCACGTCGGCATCGGCACGACCCGGGCCGAGGGGCTGGAGGAGGGTCAGGGCCCATGCCGCCGGGGCGCTCGTCCGCAGGCTCGGCGCGGACCCTTCGACATGGACGGGCGCCTGGTCGACGCCGCCACTCGCGGGCCGATCGGCTCGGTGCTCGGGTCACGGTCGAGGCCCGCGCCACGCTCGCCGCCCCCTTCTCCGGGCGGCACGTGGGACGCGGGGGCACGAGAACGCGTGAACGGGGTGGCCCGGCAGGGCACCTAGTCTTGTCTTCCGTGTCGTCCACCCCGCCTCCCGCCGCGCTGATGAAGCAGGCCGTCGCGCGCCTCGCGCCGGTGCTGCCGCTGCTCACCGACCTCGGGTCGCGTTTCACCGCGGCGGGTCACGAGCTCGCGCTCGTGGGAGGCCCGGTGCGTGACGCCTTCCTGGGCAGGACGCCGCCGGACCTCGACTTCACGACGAGCGCGTCGCCCGAGCAGACCGAGGCCATCCTGCGGGCTTGGGGGTCGGCGACGTGGGACATGGGGCGCGAGTTCGGGACCATCGGAGCCGTCCGGAGGGAGGCCGGCACCGAGACCACGGTCGAGGTGACGACCTACCGTGCCGACGCCTACGACGGCGTGACCCGCAAGCCCGTCGTCGCGTTCGGTGAGTCCCTCGAGGACGACCTCGTCCGCCGCGACTTCACCGTCAACGCGATGGCGCTGCGGCTGCCCTCCCTCGAGTTCGTCGACCCGCACGGCGGCCTGGCCGACCTCGGGGCCGGACTCCTGCGCACCCCCTCGACGCCCGATGTGAGCTTCGGGGACGACCCGCTGCGGATGATGCGCGCCGTGCGCTTCGTCGCGCAGCTGGGCCTCGCCCCCGCGCCCGAGGTGTCGACGGCCATGCGCGAGATGGCCGCCACCCTCGAGATCGTCTCGGCCGAGCGGGTCCGGGACGAGCTCGTCAAGCTGCTCCTGGCCCGGAACCCGCGGGCCGGGCTGGAGCTGCTCACCGAGACCGGACTGGCGGCGCACGTGCTGCCCGAGCTCCCGGCGCTGCAGCTCGAGGTCGACGAGCACCACCGCCACAAGGACGTCTACGTCCACTCGCTCATCGTGCTCGACCAGGCGATCGCGCTCGAGGGACCGAGCGACGGTCCGGCCGAGTCGGTGCCCGGGCCCGACCTCTGGCTGAGGCTGGCCGCCCTGCTCCACGACATCGGCAAGCCGCCGACCCGCCGCTTCGAGGCGGGGGGTGGCGTGAGCTTCCACCACCACGAGGTCGTCGGCGCCAAGATGACGGCCAAACGGCTCAAGGCGCTGCGCTTCGACAAGGACACGGTCAAGGCGGTGTCCCGCCTCGTCGAGCTGCACCTGCGCTTCCACGGCTACGGCGACGGGCAGTGGACGGACTCGGCGGTCCGTCGCTACGTCACTGACGCCGGGCCCCTGCTGCAGCGGCTGCACCGGCTCACCCGGGCCGACTGCACGACCCGCAACGCCCGCAAGGCCCAGCGGCTCTCCCGCACCTACGACGAGCTCGAGGGGCGGATCGAGAAGCTCCTCGAGCAGGAGGAGCTCGGCGCCGTCCGGCCCGAGCTCGACGGCAACGAGATAGCCGAGGTGCTCGGCATCACGCCCGGCCCCGTGCTGGGGCGCGCCTACAAGTACCTCCTGTCCGTGCGCCTCGACGAGGGTCCGGTCGGCAAGGAGACCGCCGCCGAGCGCCTGCGCGCCTGGTGGGCCGATCAGCCCGAGTCGCAGTCGCCCTAGCCGTCGGGCGGCGCCGCACTCGCCGTCCGCCCTGTGTCCAGCCGGACGCGGGCCAGAGCACGCGTCCGGCCGCACGCCAGCGCCCTGAACCACCTGACAGCTGCCACGAGCTCGCGCGATGGGGAGA
Organism: Knoellia locipacati; assembly: GCF_044791685.1. Lineage (GTDB taxonomy): Bacteria > Actinomycetota > Actinomycetes > Actinomycetales > Dermatophilaceae > Knoellia > Knoellia locipacati_A. The sequence continues at coordinate 1,528,724 of NZ_CP087730.1, read as the reverse complement.
ACTCCCCATCGCGGCCGGTTGAGCACGGGGATAGGGTTGTTCGGTCCATGCAGAGCGCCCCGACCCGGGCTCTCCACCAACCCCTCGGAGGTGGCCGATGCCCACGGTGGGCCATCCCAGTGCTCTCAGCCCGGCATACCCGCGCATCGAGCTGACCCTGCCCGACGAGTGGGTCGCCGAGCCCGGGGGTGACGCCCTGTTCCGCGCCACCCACGGCAGGGGAGGCGACCTCGCGCCGGAGCTCACGGCATACGTCCACACGTCTCGCGAGGCGAGCACCGCGGACCTCGTCGACGACCTCGCGACCGGCGCCCAGGAGCACGAGGAGGGCGAGGCCGACCCGACGTTCGAGGTCGAGATCGGCGAGCGCACGTGGACCGGGCTCAACGTGTCGTGGATCGAGGACGGCGAGCCCGTCTACGTCGTCCACCTCGTCACGCCGGTCGAGGCCGGCGAGGTCACCCACCTCGTCCGGCTGTGCGGGCGGGTCGCAGGGCCGGACTCCGAGCAGGACTACGAGGGCGTGCAGGGCATCCTCGAGACCGTGATCGTCGACCCGATGGGTGGCGGCGCGTGAGCGGGCACTACGCCTCGCTCACCGGTCCGGACGTGCGCATCCGCTCCGGATCCGCGACCCACGTCGGGCGGGTCCGGGACCACAACGAGGACAGTCTCATCGCCGAAGGGCTCGTCTACGCCATCGCCGATGGGATGGGCGGCCACGCCGCCGGCGAGGTCGCGAGCGGGATCGCCGTGCAGAGCCTCGGCGAGCTCAACACCCGCACCCACGTCCGCTCCGAGGACGTCGTCGCCCTGCTGCGCCACACCAACAACCGGATCCTCGAGTCCGCCGCGCACCACCCCGAGCAGACCGGCATGGGCACGACCGTCGCCGGGCTCACCGTCGTCGACGCGGGCGGCGCCGACCACTGGATCGTCTTCAACGTCGGTGACTCGCGGGTCTACCGCTTCCTCGGCAACCGGATGAGCATGGTCACCCAGGACCACTCGGAGGTGCGCGAGATGGTCGACGCCGGCCTCATCACCGCCGAGGAGGCGCTGCGCCACCCCCTGCGCAACATCATCACGCGCTCCCTCGGCACCGACCCGGGGCCGAACGCCGACGTCTGGGTCTTCCCGCCGCACCCGGGGGAGCGGTTCGTCCTGTGCAGCGACGGGCTCTCGAACGAGGTCGACGACCGCACGATCATGGTGGCGCTGCAGAAGTACGACGACCCGCAGCAGGTCGCGGACGCCCTGTGCCAGGCCGCCCTCGACGCGGGCGGTCGTGACAACATCAGTGTCGTCGTCGTCGCCTTCGACTCGGACGAGGACGACACCGACGAGGCCGACACGGCTCCCCGTCACACCCTGACGCCGACCTGAGGACGACCACACCGTGAGCAGCACCGACGTCACGACCCAGACCCCCAAGGGCTGGGTCGCGCTGTCCGCCGGGGACCGGCACCTCGTCGTGCAGGGCTCGGCCGCTGTGGCCGAGGACCTCAGGGATCCGCTCAAGGCCGGCCTCGTCGAGGTGCTCGAGGCCCTCTCGCGTGACGGGCTGCGCGCCCTCCCGGACTTCGCCCTCGTCGACACCTCGGGCGAGCAGGCGCGCGTGCTCGTGCGTGGTGCCGCCGTCGTGCGCGCCGACGGTGACGAGGTCGTCGCAGACGGTCGTATGCCGTGGCGCGACCTCGACCTCTCGGCCTCCGCGATCGAGCTGGCCGGGCCCGGTGGCCGAGGTGGTTGGCAGCGGCCCACCCGACTCGGTCGCCCGGCAGGTGCGGGCGCTGCGGCGGTGGCGGGCGCAGCGGCAGCGACCGAGGCCGCGCCGGAACCCGAGGCAGAGCCCCAGCCACACGACGGGCCCGAGCCCCAGCCCGAGCCCGAGGCCGTGGACGACGCGTCGGCGTCGCAGCAGCTCTCCCCGGCAGCCCTGGCGCCGGCCACGCCGGCCGTCCCGCCGGCGGACCTCACCCTGCCCCCGTCGGAGGAGTACGCCGGGTCGGCCCCGGCCGAGCGGGTCACCCCCGAGCCGAAGCCGCCGGCCGAGAAGAAGGTCCTCATCGACAGCGTCCCGTGGCGCACGCTGCCCGACGGCGGGGGTGCCGGGACACCGGCGGCCTCGGCCCCCGTCACGCAGGCCGCACCCCCCGGGGCGTCGGCAGCGGCGGCGGCGGACGTCGCCCCTCCGCCGCCGGACCAGCCGGAGCCGGACGCCGCCTCCGGGCCGACGGGTCCGGACAACTGGGGGCTGACGGGCCCTCCGCCCGGCTTCGCCCCATCCGGCGACGAGCCCGCGCCGGCGCCCGGCCACGCGCCCGATCCGGCCGCCGCAGTCAACGCCGACGCCGAGCGTCCCGCCACCAGCGCCCTGCCGGTGCCGGACGTCACGATGGACCGCAGCGCGCTCAACCCTGCCGCTGACGGGCCGGCGGACAGCCCGATCGTCCTCGCCGTCATCTGCCCGGCGGGACACCACTCCTCGCCGCACGCGAGCGCCTGCCGCGTGTGCGGGCGCGACATCCCGACGCAGCAGCCGTTCCAGACGCCGCGCCCCCAGCTGGGCGTCTTCCGCGTCTCGACGGGAGGGCTCGTGCCGCTCGACCGCGGGATCCTCCTCGGCCGCTCGCCCAAGGTGAACTCCGACCTGCCGCCGAGCAGCCGGCCCCACCTCGTCCGGCTGGCGTCGCGCGACAACGACATCTCGCGCAACCACGCCGAGGTCATCCTCGAGGGCTGGCACGTGCTCGTGCGCGACCTCGGCTCGACCAACGGCACCACCGTCACGCTCCCCGGCCAGGAGCCGGTCCGGCTGCGCCCGACCGAGGACTTCGGCATCGAGCCGGGTGCCGTCGTCACGCTCGCCGACGAGGTCGCGCTGACCTACGAGGTCTCCGAGTGACGCGAGCAGCACCGGGGGCGGCGCCGGAGATCCCGGGTCTGGTCTACCGGCAGCCGCTGGGTTCGGGCGGCTACGCCGACGTCTTCCTCTACGAGCAGCAGCAGCCGCGGATGCCCGTGGCGGTCAAGGTCCTCAAGCGCGACGGGCTCACCCCGGCGATCCGGAGGCAGTTCGTCGAGGAGGCCAACACCATGGCCCAGCTCGCGGACCACCCCTACATCGTCCAGGTCTTCCGCAGCGAGCAGCTCGCCGACGGCGGTGCCTACCTCGTCATGAAGTACTACCCGCCGCCCAACCTGGCCACCCGGGCCAAGCGGGAGCGGCTCACGGTCGAGGAGGTGCTGCGCACCGGCATCCAGCTGGCCAGCGCCGTCGAGACCGCCCACCGGGCCGGCATCGTCCACCGCGACATCAAGCCGGCGAACGTCCTCGTGAGCCAGTACGGCGCACCCGGCCTCACCGACTTCGGCATCGCCGGACGGGCGGTCGGCCAGGAGGAGCACGACGAGGACGTGGGTGTCTCCGTCCCGTGGTCGCCGCCCGAGGTGCTCTACGGCCAGAGCAACGGCGACGCCCGCAGCGACGTCTACTCCCTCGGCGCCACCCTGTGGCACCTCCTCGTCGGGCGCTCGCCGTTCGAGCAGCCGGGAGGCGACAACTCGGCCTACGCGCTCATGCCCCGGATCCGCGCGACGCCGGTGCCCCAGACCGGGCGGGCCGACGTCCCGCTCAGCCTCGAGCGCCTCCTCGGCCACGCCATGGCCAAGAAGCCCGACGCCCGACCCCAGTCGGCCATCGACCTCGCGCGTGGGCTCCAGGCGATCGAGCAGGAGCAGCGCTTCGCCCGCACCCCGATCGTCGTGCTCGACGAGTCGGGCCACACGACCGTCGCCGACAGCACCGGGCAGCCCGCCCCCGAGCACACCGACCCCGACCGCACGAGCGTGCGCGCGCCGCGCGTGGCCTCGGCCCAGGCCATGGCGCCGACCCCGACGTCGACGACCCGGCCGGCGGCCGACGACGTGGACCTGTCGCCGCAGCCCGCCACGATCAGCGGTGGTGCGCTCCTCGCCGGCGTCGGCGTCCTCATGCTCGCCCTCGTCGGTGCCCTCGTGTGGGCCATCGGCTTCCGCGGCGGCGACGAGCCGACCGACGCCTCGACCGACCCGCCCACCGCGTCGGTGACGGCCGGCCCGGGCGGCCCGGTCGTCGACGTCCCCGAGCCCCCGTTGATCGACGGCCAGGGCATCGCGGGCGGCGCGGTCTTCACATGGCAGTACGCCGGCGTCCGCAAGGGCGACTACTTCCGGATGCGGATCGCGCCGAGCGAGGCCCAGGTCGCCGACGCCGCCATCACGACCGTCCGGGTCATGCCGCACCGCGTGACCGCCAAGCCGGGCCAGTCCGTCTGTGCCCAGGTGGCCGTCGCGCGCGCCGCCGGCCCGACGTCGGCATACTCGCGGGTCAAGTGCGTTCAGGGAGGATGAGCCGATGGCCGTGACCGTGGAGTTCTGTGGGGAGGAGTTCACCGCTCCGCTCGACGCCCCGCTGACGATCGGGCGGGTGGCCGACATCGAGATCGACGACAACCCCTACCTGCACCGGGTCTTCCTCCAGGTGCACCGCGAGCACGACCTGTGGTGGCTCACCAACGTCGGCTCGACGCTCACGGCGACGGTCGGCGACCGCAAGGGGCTCTTCCAGGCGTGGCTGTCGCCGGGGGCGCGGATCCCGCTCGCGCTCGAGGCGTTCACGGTCTGGTTCACCGCCGGCCCGACGACCTACGACTTCGACATCACCGTCGACGACGCGACCTTCACCTCGATCGTCACCGAACCCGAGCTCGAGCCCGAGGACTCCCCGGGCGAGACCACGGTCGGCCGGGTGTCGATGACGCCGGACCAGAAGCTGCTCGTCATCGCTCTCTGCGAGAGCTTCCTGCGGACGACGTATGCCGGCCAGGGCCAGATCCCGTCGTCCGCCCAGGCGGCCGAGCGGCTCGGCTGGACCACGACGAAGTTCAACCGCAAGCTCGACAACGTCTGCCAGAAGCTCGCCGACGCGGGGACGCGTGGCCTGCACGGCGGCCCGGGCAAGCTCGCCAGCAACCGCAAGGCGCGCCTCGTCGAGCACGCGCTCTCCACGCGGATGGTGACCGAGGCGGACCTCGCGCTGCTCGACTGACGCGGGGGCGGCATACGGGCCGTTCGGCGACCGCGGACGCATGGTCACAACGGGTGGTTCGCACCCTCTCGGGCGACCGGTCGGCGCACGACTCTTCCCACAGACGTTTCTGCAGTGCACTATGCACAAATGATCGTGCAATTGGGGCATGGTCACCCGGGCTCACCACCCGGTTCCTGGAGGAGAGACATGACAGCTCGTAGATCTCCGCGAGGACGGTGGCGCTACCTCGCGACCGTGCCCGCACTTGCCTTGGCTGCAACCGGCCTGACCCTGGGGTCGGGTTCCGTGGCAGCCGTTCCCACGACCGGCTCGTCAGGGGCCGGCACCGAGACGGCCCCGTCCGAGGGCTACATCAACTACGTCGCGCCTCGTATGGAGTCCGCGTTCTCCGCCGACAAGGTCGCCAAGGTCAACGGCAAGGCTGCCCCGAAGGTCAAGCCCGAGGTGCAGCAGCAGTCGCTGGCCAAGGCCGCGCAGGTCGACAAGAAGCACTCCAGGGGCAACCCGGTGGCGGCGCGCCAGCTCGCCAAGCTCGAGGCCGAGGCCATCAGGACCGGCAAGAGCCCGAAGGAGATCAAGGCCAACCGGTTCAAGCAGGCCAAGACGACGCAGGAGGCCAAGCTCCTCACGATCCTCGTCGAGTTCAACGAGTCGGCCCAGGACGACTTCAGCGATGTCATGGTGCCCGACGGCTTCGGCTCGGACACCTGCGTCGCGGGCAACGTCCAGAACGGCCCGACGCACAACAACATCCCGAACCCCGCTGACAGCGAGCTCAAGGACAACAACTCGATGTGGGTCGAGGACTTCTCCTCCGAGCACTTCAACACGATGCTCTACACGAAGACCGGCATCACCGAGCGGGTCCGCCCCGACCTCACCGGTCCCGACGGCAAGCCCGGCGTCGACATCTCCGGCTACACGATGAAGAACATGTACGAGGAGATGTCCAAGGGCGCCTACACCGTGAGCGGTGCGGCCACCCCGTGGATCACGGTCCCGCACTCCGAGGGCTACTACGGAGCCACGACCTGCCACAAGGACGACAAGGGCGTGTGGGTCTACGACGCCATCCAGGACATGCAGGGTCACCCCGACAACCCGCTCGGGCCGGGCCAGCTGCCCATCGACGCGGTCAAGGCCCTGTCCGACGCGCAGCCCAGCTTCCCGTGGTCCGACTACGACCTCGAGGACCAGGGCGACCGCGACGGCGACGGCAACGTCCTCGAGCCCGATGGCGTCATCGACCACGTCGTGCTCGTCCACGCCGGTGAGGACAAGTCCGGCGGCGGCGGCGCCGAGGGCCCGTACGCCATCTGGGCGCACTCCTCGGCCGTGGCCGGCGGGGCACCCGTGCCCGGGACCGACCTGCGGCTGTCGAACTACATCGTCCAGCCCGAGGACTCGGGCGTCGGCGTGTTCGCCCACGAGTACGGCCACGACCTCGGCCTGCCGGACCTCTACGACACCGCCTCCGGTGGTGAGTCCGACGTCGACTTCTGGGACCTCATGAGCTCCGGCTCGCACTCGGGCCCGATCTTCCAGTCGATGCCCACGCACATGGGCCTCTGGGACAAGTGGGTTCTCGGCTGGGCCGACCCGGTCGTCGTCAACCCCGGTGACGACCCCAGGGCGGTCAAGGTGGGCCAGACCAGCCGGACCCCCAAGGGCTCGGCCGACGGCGTGAAGATCAACCTCCCCACCAAGCGAGTGGCCCTGGCCGTGCCGCACAGCGGGACGAACATGTGGTACTCCAGCGCCGACCAGGCATGGGCCAAGAACACCTTGACCCGTGACCTGGCCGTCCCGGCCGGAGCCACCGACGCCCGGTTCTGGACGTGGAACAACGCCCACATCGAGGAGGACTGGGACTTCGGCTTCCTCGAGGTCTCGACCGACGGCGGCTCCACGTGGACCGAGCTCAAGCAGTACGACGAGGCGGGCAAGGAGGTCACGACTCCCGACGGCTACGCCGACCCCAACGGTCGCATGAAGGACTACGGCAACAAGAAGTACGGCCTCACCGGTGCGACCGACGGCTGGGAGCACTACTACGCCAACCTCACTGCGTATGCCGGCCAGAACATCAAGGTCCGTCTGCTCTACGCCACCGATGCGGGCTTCGAGGACACGGGCTGGTTCGTCGACGACCTGGCCCTGACCAACGGCTCCGCCACCGTCTGGAGCGACGACGCCGAGACCAACAACGGCTGGACCGCGACCGTCGGGACATGGACCGACACGACCGGTGCCGGCTGGGTCATCGACCCGGGTGCGCACGACTACGCGCAGTACTACCTGGTCGAGTGGCGCAACTTCGACGGTTTCGACAAGGGCCTTCAGTACGCCTACGACACGTCGTACCAGAAGCTCGGCGCCGAGGGTGCGTGGAAGGTGGACAAGATCAAGTACAACGCTCCCGGTGCGCTCGTCTGGTACCGGGACACGTCCTACGGCAACGCCAACCACGTGCTGAACAACGAAGCGGACCTGCCGAGCTACGGCGCCAAGGGTGGGCTGCTCATCGTCGACAGCCACTTCAACCCGCTCCAGCGAACGGGTGCAGCGGCCGACTTCGACCCGACGACGCTCAACGTCATGCCCTCGCGGGCACAGTCGTCGAACGCCGCGTTCGGCCTGAACAGCACGTACCCCTTCACGGAGTGTGTCAGTGACGCCGCGTACAAGGAGTACTGCACCAATGTCGCGGCCCTCGGCGCGGTGAGCACCTTCACCGACGACAAGGGTTGGGTGCCCGGCTTCGCCCTGCGCGAGTCCGACGGTGCGCTGTTCTTCCGTGACCGCGACGCCTCCACGGTCGTCCCGTCGGTGGGCAACGCGCAGTACTCCACGCCCCTGTACGACCTGGCCGGCAACCGCCTCCCGGCGTACGACGGGCTCGACGTCGGGCTCGGCCCGTTCGGGTCGGGCAACCCCGCCGACGATGGCGTGGGCTTCGGGACCGTGGTGAACGTCGCCAAGGCGTTCGCCGGCAACCAGGCCGCCCTCATCAAGATCACCCCGCCCAGCGCGGAGTAGTCAGGGCAGCAGCACGGGCATCGGGCCCGCACCCCAGCCGGGGTGCGGGCCCGACGCCGTTCGCCCCCACCTCGCCCGTGCCCTGCCCGGCTCCCCGCCCACACCTCGGTGGCGCCGGTAACGTCGAACGGGGCGCACGGCATACCCCGTCGTGGGGGAGCGGGGCCGGCGGAAAAGGCGACGATTCAACGACCTTCGGGATCGCACAGATGGGTATGGACACCCAGACGGGACGGGCCCGGGCAGCCGGTAACATGCCGTCCGGGCACGCGCGTGAGTTCTTGACACGTCAGGGGGAGCGCTGGTGCCTGAGCACCCATGGGGGGTGGCGCATCGTCGGGGACCGCAGTGGGATTCCGGTTGAGGCGAGAGGGTCTGCCCCCACCGCGACGAGAGGACCCCTGACCCATGACGGTCACCCATGACCAGGCCGCGTGGTTCACCACGACCTTCGAGGCGATGGTGAGCAACGTCGACAAGGCCGTGCTCGGCAAGGAGCACGTCATCCGGCTGGCCCTCACGTGCATGCTCTCCGAGGGGCACCTCCTCCTCGAGGACTTCCCCGGCACGGGCAAGACGCAGCTGGCCCGCGCGCTGTCGAGCACGGTGCACGGCACCAACAGCCGCATCCAGTTCACGCCCGACCTGCTGCCCAGTGACGTCACCGGCGTGACGATCTACGACCCCAACAGCAAGAAGTTCGAGTTCCACCAGGGTCCGATCTTCGCGACCATCGTCCTCGCGGACGAGATCAACCGCGCCTCGCCCAAGACCCAGTCCGCCCTCCTCGAGGTCATGGAGGAGGCCAAGGTGACGGTCGACGGCGTGCGGCACGAGGTCGGCGAGCCGTTCATGGTCATCGCCACCCAGAACCCCATCGAGCAGGCCGGCACCTACCGGCTCCCCGAGGCCCAGCTCGATCGCTTCCTCATGAAGACGACGCTCGGCTACCCCGACCACGACGCCACGGTCCGCGTCCTGCGCGACGCCAAGACCCGCGACCGCACCAAGGCCCTCGAGCCCGTCGTCACCTCGCAGGTCATCCTCGACATGGCCGAGCTCGCCGACGAGGTCCACGTCGACGACGCGATCCTCGACTACGTCTCGCGCCTGGCCGAGGAGACCCGTCGCCACGTGAGCGTCCGGCTCGGCCTGTCGGTGCGTGGCTGCCTCGCGTTCGTCCGCTGCGCCAAGACGTGGGCCATCGGCCAGGGCCGCACCCACGTCATCCCCGACGACATCAAGCTGCTCGCCCAGCCGGTGCTCAACCACCGTCTGCTCGTGACGGCCGAGGCCCAGTTCGCCGGCATCACGGTCAACCAGGTGATCGACCAGATCCTCGGCGAGGTCGCGCCGCCGACCGAGCGCGTCGCCTGACGATGTCCGACCCGGTGGAGCCCGACGAGGCGACGGTGAGGCGGTCCGACCTGAGCGGGCCCTCCTCGCCGACCCCGGCGAGCCCACCCGCGCCCGCCACCGCGCCCGCGCCGGCCACGGCGCCGCGGCAGCGCGCGGGCGGCGGCCGCAGCCCGAGCCCCGCACCCCTCCCCGACGAGGCCGAGGCGACCGTCTCCCGCTCCTCGCTCAAGGTCCGCCCGGCCCAGGACCAGCCCAGCCGGCGCCGGTCCTCCGGGGCCACCGCGACGGGCGTCTCCCGCTGGCGCTCGCTGCTGGGCCTGCGGCAGACCGAGGACGACACCCAGGCGGTCCGGCGCCACGACCGCCGGCCCGCCACGTCGAGCGGTCGGTCCACGCGGCGTCGCCCCGAGCTCCCGACGATCACGCTGCCGCGGGTGCAGATCCCCTCGGCGATCACCCAGACCGGTGCCCGCCTGCTCGACCTCACCGGCGACCGGATCAAGCCGCTGGCCGAGCGCTCGGCACCGGTGTGGCGGCCGGTCGCGCGCACCCTCGGCTGGGTCTCGCCGCTCGGCTGGACCGTCCTGGCTCTCGGACTCGTCGCCTGGGTCCTCGCGAGCCGCTACGAGTGGACCGAGCTGGCGATGATCGCCGTCGCGTGCCTCGTCCTCTTCCTCGCCTGCGTCGCACTCGCGATCGGGCACGCCAAGGTCGAGATCCGCACCGATGTCGACCCCACCCGGGTCATCGTCGGCGACCCCGCCACCGGGCGCATCGAGGTCCGCAACCTCTCCGGGCGCGGCATGCTCCCGCTCCTCGTCGAGCTCCCGGTGGGCCGGTCCGCGGCGCGCTTCACGTTGCCCTCGCTCGGGTCGGGCAAGTCCCACGAGGAGCTCTTCGTCGTCCCGACCGAGCGGCGAGGCGTCATCCAGGTCGGCCCGGCGACCACCGTGCACGGCGACCCGCTCGGCCTCGTCCGCCGCACGATGGAGTGGACCGAGCAGACCGAGCTCTTCGTCCACCCGATGACGACGTCGCTCGAGCCCCTCGGCGCCGGGCTCCTGCGCGACCTCGAGGGTCAGGTCACCCCGGACCTCTCGATGTCCGACCTCGCCTTCCACGCGCTGCGCGAGTACCAGCCGGGCGACGACCGTCGCTACATCCACTGGCGCTCGACAGCGAAGCACGGACGCCTTCTCGTCCGACAGTTCCTCGACACCCGGCGCTCCCACCTCGCCGTCGTCGTCGACACCACGCCCGAGGTCTACACCGGCGAGGACGCCGCGGTCGAGCTCGCCATCTCGTGCGCCGCCTCGCTCGCCGTCCGCTCGATCCTCGACGAGCAGGACACGACGGTCGTGTGCCACGACCAGCAGATCTCCCGGGCCACGGCGCCGCTCACCCTCGACACCTTTGCCCGGGCCTCCGTCGGTCCGGTCGACATCTTCGGCTCGGCCGGCGACGGTGCCGCCCTCGCGCCCGACGCGAGCGTCGCCATCCTCGTCACCGGGTCCCACCGCCCGTTCATCCAGGTGCAGCGCGCCCTCGCCCAGTTCGAGGTCGAGGTCATCAAGGTCGCCCTCGTCATCGACCCGGACGCGCAGGTCGGCGTCCGGCACGCCGGCGGCCTGACAATCCTCACCGTCCGCGAGCTCGCCGACCTGCGCCGCGTCCTCTTCAGCGGAGCCTTGGCATGATCACCCCACGAAGCTCCTTCCACGCGGAGCGTGGGACCCGCGCCGCTGCGCTCCCCCAGATACTTCGCGGGGACCCCGAATGAGCGTCGACGCCACCGCGAGCCGCCGTTCCCGGGCCCAGGACCGGGCCGGGGGCCAGCCGTCCTCGGGCCCCTCCCTCCTCGGTATGCCGTCCCGCGAGGCCCTCGTCGACCTCGCCTTCGCCCTCGTGCTCGTCGCGATCGCCCTTGTCGGCTTCCGGACCGGCTTCATCGGCTGGGAGTGGATCCTCGCGGCGACCGTCGGCGTCGTCCTCGGCATCCTCGTCACCCAGGTCGCGCTGACGAGGGCGTGGCCGCTGCTCGCCACCGTGCTGGCCCTCGTGGCGGTCCACTTCGTCCTCGGGGGTCCGGTCGCCGTCCGCGGTGACCTCATCGCCGGGTTCGTCCCCAGCCTCCAGACCCTGACCGACCTCGCCGTCACTCCGGTGACGGGGTGGAAGGAATGGCTCACGCTGCTTCCCCCGGTCGACGCCCGCGGTCCGCTGGTGGCGCTGCCGTGGCTCACCGGACTCTTCGGCTCGGCCGCGACCTACGGTGTCGCACGTCGGTTCGGCAGCGTCGGCGGGGCGGCCGTCGCACCCGTGGTCCTGCTCGTCGGCAGCATCGCGCTCGGCACCCAGCAGCCTGCTGCCAAGCTCGTCCAGGGCGTCCTCTTCGCCCTCGTGCTCATCCTCTGGCTCGTCGTGCGGGCCGCCCGCACCCGGGCCGCCCTGCAGAACGGTGCCGGGCGCCAGGCGCGCGCCGTCACTGGGATCGCCCTCATCGCCGTCGCTGCCCTCGCCGGGACCTTCCTCGGCCAGTTCCTCCCCGGGACCGACGAGACCTCGGCTCGCGCGGTCGTGCGCGACCGGCTCACCCCGCCCTACGACGTCGCCCAGTTCACGTCCCCCCTCTCCGGCTTCCGTCGCTACACCGAGCCGAACTGGGCCGAGCTCTACGACGCCGAGATCCTGCGCGTCAGCGGACTGCCCGAGGGCACCCCGCTGCGCTTCGCCACCCTCGACAACTACGACGGGCTGGTGTGGGGCGCCGCCGACCGGGCCATGGACGGCACGCCGTTCCAGCAGGTCGGCTCGCGGATCGCCCCGCGCGTCACCGGCGACAAGGTCACCGCGCGCGTCACCGTGCCCGAGGGTGGCTACGAAGGCGCCTGGCTCCCCGTCGCCGGCTCGGCCACCGGTGTGCGCTTCGACGGTGCCCGCGGGGACGACCTCGCCGAGGCGCTGTGGCTCAACACGGCCACCGAGACCGCGGTCGTGCCCGCCCTCGTCCGGCCGGGCGACACCTACTCCTTCGACGCCGTGCTCACCAGGAGCTGGTCGACGACGCTGCCCAAGGAGCTGCCGGTCGAGAGCGGGGGCCAGGTCGCTGAGGACACGAGCTTCCTCGACGCCAGGCTCGACGCGTGGAGCGGTCAGGCCGGCAGCCCCTGGGAGAAGTTCGTCGCCGTCGCGCAGACGATGAGCTCGGACGGCGCCTACACCGACGGCGGCACGGCCAACTCCTACGAGAAGGTCTACCTCCCGGGCCACGGCCTCAGCCGGCTGAGCCGATTCGTCGGCTCCACCCAGCTCGCCGGCAACGACGAGCAGTACGCCTCCACGCTGGCCCTCGCCGGCAACCGGCTCGGCATCCCGACCCGCGTCGTCATGGGCGCCATCCCCGAGGGCGGGGGCGTCGTCAAGGGGAAGGACGTGCACGCCTGGGTCGAGGTCAAGGTCGACAACGGCACCTGGCACGCACTCCTCCCCTCGACCTTCCTGCCCGACCGCAACAAGAAGCCGAACGAGCAGCAGCTCAAGTCCGAGGAGCAGAAGGTCGGCGCCCAGGTGCCGCCACCTGCGGGCGTCAACCCGCCGTCCGTCCTCCAGGGCCCGGACCAGGCGCAGAACGCCACGGACATCAAGAAGAAGAAGCGCAACCCGCTCGACTTCGGCGCCTGGCCGCTGTGGCTCAAGGTCCTCGTCGCCGGACTCCTGCTGCCGATCCTCCTCGCGCTCGGTGCCTACGGCCTCATCCGCTGGCTCAAGGCGAGGCGGCGCCGTCGGCACGCCACGAGCGGGCCGACGACGTCCCGAGCGGCGTGGGTCTGGCGTGACCTCGTCAGTGACGCCCGCAGCCTGGGGGTCGCCGTGCCCCGCGGCGCGACCCGTCTCGAGCAGGCCCGGGCCTTCCCGGAGGCGGTGAGCGCCGAGCCGATCGCCGTCGGCGCCAACGCCGCCGTCTTCGGCCCGGGCGAGCCCGGCCCCGAGGTCGCCACGACCCTCCTCGACGAGGCCGACGCCGTCCGCAGGGAGCTGCGTGGCTCGGTCAGCCGGTGGCGCCGGCTGCGCTCCGACGTGAGCATCCGGCCCCTTCTCGAACGTGACCGGCGCCCGCACCCGACCCAGCGCCGGCTCCCGGCGCTGCCGTCGCTGCGCCGCACGCGCGGCGCCGAGGGATCCGCGTGAAGCCGGTGCGCCGCACCCGGTCGACACCTGGGAGCCGGTCGCTCCGTCACGGCCGGAGCCGGGCCCGCATCGCCTCGACGACTGTGGTCGTTCTCGCCGCGTCGATGCTCGGCTACGCCGCGGTGACCTCACAGGGAGCGACCGTGCACGAGGCCGACGTCGGCGACGGCGGGGTGTGGATCACCTCCGACGTCCAGGCGAAGTTCGGGAGGCTCAACAAGGCCGTCTCACAGCTCGACGCCGGTGTCGCGTCGGACGCCGCCCCCGGGTCGGGGATCGACATCCTCCAGGACGGCAGCGCCGTCGTGGCGTGGTCCAAGGGCACCTCCCAGCTCCAGCCGATCGACGTGCGCACCGCACAGTTCCGTGAGGAGACTGCCGCGGCCCCGGGCGCGCCCACCCGCGAGCCGGGCCGCGTCGCGCCGACCTTGGTCGACCTGCGGGGCGGCACGCTTGCCGCCGTCGACCCGCGGTCGGGCAAGGTGTGGGGCCAGCGGGTCGACGCCCGGGAGGGCGTCGAGAGCCTCAGCGGGCTCGGTGCCGCGACCAAGCCGCTCGCGACCGTCGGCGGTGACGCCGTCCTCGCGGTGGGTGAGGACGGCGCGATCCACGTCGCGTCCGGGGCGAAGGGGACCGTGACGACGATCCGGCCCGGCGGCCGGTCCTTCGCCAAGCCCGTCACCGAGACCAGCGGTGCCAAGAGCGACCGGCTCCAGGTCACCGCCCTCGGGTCGACGTGGGCGGTCTACGACCCGCAGCGCGACGCGCTCCACAGCAGTGGTCGCACCGAGGGTGTGGCGGCCGGCTTCGCCGCGCGCGAGGGCGAGGCCGCGTATGCCGCGCTGCAGCTCCCGGGAGCCTCGGCCGACGTGGTCGCCGTCGCCGGTGGCAACGCCCTGCGCATGGTCCGCCTCGACGGTGGGGCCCCGAGCGGCGGCATCGAGGTCGCCGAGCGGATCAACCGCAGCGGCGCCGTCCCGCTGCCGGCCCGCCCCGTCGTCCTGCGTGGCTGCGTCCACGGCGCTTGGTCCGAGGTCGGCAAGGTCTTCTACGCGGCCAACTGCGGGCGCGAGGACCCGGTGCCGACCGCGACGATCGACAACATCAGCGAGACCCCGCTGCGTGACGGGGTCGCCTTCCGGGTCAACCGCGGCGTCATCGTCCTCAACGACCTCGACAACGGCTCGGCCTGGGACATCCAGCGCGACAAGCAGAAGATCGACAACTGGGACGCGCTCATCCCGCCGCCGCAGCGCGACGAGGACAGCAAGAAGAAGGACAAAAACCTGGTTGACGACGCCGTCGCCCAGCAGCCGCCGACCGCCAAGCCCGACAACCTCACGGTGCGGGCCGGCCGCACGAGCAAGCTCCACGTCCTCGACAACGACACCGACGCCGCCGGCTCGGTGCTGGCGATCGACCCGCGCGACGTCAGTGCCGTCACCGACCCCGACGTCCGGGCCTCGGTGTCCGCCGACGGCCAGAGCATCGACGTCACCGTCCCCGCCGGCAGCGAGGTCCCGTTCCAGTTCACCTACCTCGTCGGCAACGGCAAGGTCAAGGCCAAGTCGCGGGCGGCGGTCAAGGTGAGCATCGCCCCCGACGCCGTCAACAACGCGCCGTTCCTGCGCGAGGGACAGGCGAAGCTGGCCAGGACGGCATACCCGGTCCTGGCCGGCAAGCGGCTCGCGGTCCCGGTCGTCGCCGACTGGCGCGACCCCGAGTCCGACCCCGTCCTCGCGACGGTCGAGGGCGAGCGCCTCAGCATCGACGGCCAGGGGCGCCTCGCCTACCTCGCACCGCCGGAGCCGGGCAAGGCCCGGATCGAGTACGTCGCCGACGACGGGCGCGGCGGCCGCACCAAGGGTGCGGTCCCCGTCGAGGTCATCGCGCTCACCGAGACCCGCGCCCGTCCGCCGGTGACCCAGCCCGACGTCATCCGTGGCGTCGTCGGCAAGTCCCTCCAGATCGAGCCGCTCGGCAACGACATCGCCGGTGCCGACCCCAGCGACCCCGACGACCGCCTGCACCTCGCGGGCGAGGTCCGCGCCACGGGCGCACTCACCGTCGACACCAACCTCGACACCGGTGTGGTCACCGTGACGCCCTCGGCCGCTGGGACCTTCGAGCTCTCGTATGCCGCCCAGGTCGGTGGTGGTGTCGCTCCCGGTCGGATCCGGGTCGACGTCATCGAGGCCGCGGACCCCGACGCACCACCGGTCGCCGTGGGCGACACCGCCACCCTGCGCGACCAGTCGCCGACCCTCGTCGACCCGCTGGCCAACGACTACAGCCCGCGGGCCGACGTGCTCGTCACCCAGGGCGCGTCCGCGGCGACGAGCGAGGACTCGTGGCTCCAGGCCTCGATCTACCAGGGCCGCTGGATCCGGGTCGTCGCCCTCGAGCCAGCCGGGTCGGCCGCCGACTCGACCCGACGCGGGACGATCCGCTACTCCGTGAGCGACGGCTCGAAGCGTGCCACGGGCGAGGTCACCGTGACCCAGAAGCCGACGCTCGACCTCAACCCGGTGGTCGAGGACGACAGGGCGGTCGTCCGCGAGGGCGACGCCGTGGCCGTCCCGGTCCTCGACAACGACACGATGGCCGACGGCATCCCACTGCGGATCGACCCCAACAGCGTCAAGGTCCTCGGTCGGGGCGTGAAGCAGAACGCGTTCGCGTCGGGCAACGTCGTGCGGTTCGTGCCCTGGGCGAGCCGTCTCACGGCCGAGCAGCTCGTGACGGTCGAGTACGCCGCCTACCCGGAGGGGATGCCGGAGCGGGCTCAGACCGGTCGCATCAGCATCCGGGTCACCCCGCTGCCGAGCACCGCCCGCCCCAACCAGGTCCCGGTCGCCCGCAGCTTCTCGTCCTCGGTGACGGCTGGGGACCCGCTGACGATCACGGTGCCCACCACCGGCGTCGACCCCGAGGGAGACACCGTCGGCGTCACCGGTGTGGTCGGCACCAACGGTGGGCCGGTCACGCTCACCCACGGCCGCGTCGTCTCCACCGGACCCTCGACGATCCGCTACGAGTCGTTCCCGACGGCCTCGGGGACCGAGGTCATCAACTACGAGGTCGTCGACCGCTTCGGTGGTGTGAGCCGGGCCTTCGTCCGGGTCGGTGTCGTCGCCCCCGGCGACCCGCAGCCGCCCGTCGCCATCGACGACACGGTCACGGCCGCGCCCGGCAAGACCGTCACCGTGCCCGTCACGGCCAACGACCTCATCGCCCGCGGCGACTCTGTCGAGGTCGAGCACGAGGAGCTCAACCCCGCCTCGGAGCGGTCGCAGTGGAGCGTCGACCTCGACGAGGAGAGCGTGACGACCAAGGCCCCGGCCGAGGGGGCTCCGGTGCACGACTTCACCTACGGCATCGGCAACGGCCTGTTCGACCCGTCCCGCGCCAGCCTGCTCGTGCGCGGGCAGGAGGACTGGGTCAACCCGCCGACCGCCACCGACGACGTCGCCAAGCCCCGGGGCGGCGAGGCGGCGACGACGGTCGACGTCCTCCTCAACGACACCGACATCGACTCCGACCCGGCGACGCTCAAGGTCGTCGACGTCCTCACCCCACACGCCCGGATCACGGCCAACAGGGTCAGCGTCGACATCCTGACCCACCCGCACACCGTGCCCTACGTCATCGAGGACGAGGACGGCGCGCGCGCGATGGCCGTCGTGCACGTCCCACGCGGCGCCGGCGGCACCCCGTTCGTCGTCGAGGGCGCGCTCATCGAGATGGACGAGGACGCGACGAGGACCGTCGCGCTGGCCGACTACGTGAGGTCACCCCAGGGCAGGACCCTCGGGATCACCTCGGCGAGCACGGTCTCGACCGCGCCGCGCGACAAGCTGGCGATGACCGTCGACGGCGGCGGCAACCTCACGCTCACCTCCTCCGGTGGCTACGTCGGGCCCGCGTCGGTGATGTTCGAGGTCACCGACCAGATGAGTGACGACCAGAAGGACGTCCACACGGCATACGTCTCGGTCCCGGTCCAGATCGGGCCCAAGGTGCCGCTGCTGCGCTGCCCCGCCTCCGCCGTCACCGTCCTGGCCGGCGGTCTGCCCCGAGCACTCGACCTGCCGACCCTGTGCCGGGCCTGGCTGCCGGTCGGACTCACCATGGACGACGTCGCCTTCACGTCGGAGTGGGAGCGTGAGCCCTCCGACGTCCGGCTCGAGCGCAGCGGCGCCGGCGAGCGCGTCGTCACGCTGAGCGCGGGCCCCGGCGCCCGGTCGGGCAGGGGAGTGCTCACGGTCGGCACCCGCGGCTCCGACGTCACCGGCCAGGTCAACGTCACCGTCGTCGGGGACCCGAACCAGCAGCAGGCCGGTCTGGGCGACCCGCTCGCCAACATGCCGCCGCCGCGGCTGCGCCCGATCTCGGTCAACGGGCTCCAGGAGGGTGAGAGCCAGCAGGTCGACCTCCGCTCCTACCTCGACTCGCCTCTGCAGGACGCCAGGTGCTCCGTCGACGCGGCGACGGTGACGAGTGGCACCGGCCTCACCGTCTCGCGCAGCGGGTGCACCATCACCGTGGCCGCCGGACCCCGACCGAGCCCGACGGGCCGCATCTCGATCAGCGTGTCCGACGCTCCGGGGCGCTCCGCCAACGGCGCCGTGAGCGTGACCATGCTCGGCCGTCCCGACCCGCCGACCGCCGTCGCCGCCCAGGCCGACCGCGACGCGGGCGGTCGCGCGCGGGTGAGCTGGTCGGCTCCCTCCTACGACGGTGGCGCCCCGATCCGCACCTACACCGCGAAGTGGACCGGCGGCTCCACGGGCAGCCAGCCCTGCACGGCCTCGCCGTGCACCATCGACGGGCTCACCAACGGCAAGGACTACTTCTTCACCGTCACCGCGACCAACACCGTCGGCGAGAGCGACCCGGGCGGCCCGAGCAACGCCGCCCGTCCGGACACCAAGCCCAGCCCGGTCACCGCGGTGTCGATGGCGAGCCGTGGCGACGGGTCGCTGACGATGACGTGGTCGCCGCCCGAGAACAAGGGCTCGCCCGTCTCCAAGTACCTCGTGCGGCTCGTGCCCACGAGCGGCGGCACGCCCCGCACGGCCGAGGTGCCGGCTCCGGCGTCGTCGACCGTGACGACGACGGTCACCGGCCTCGACAACATGAGCGAGTACGCCGTGGCCGCCCAGGCCTACAACGAGGCCGGGCCCGGGCCGTTCGGCCCCGACACGATGATGCAGTCGGCCGGGACCCCACCGGCGCCGACCGGCTTCCGGGCCACCGCCGACGGGCCCGGCGCCAACAAGGACCTGGCGGCGATCACGCTCACCTGGAACACGACGAGCCCCAACGGTCCGCCGCTCAAGCACTACACCGTCAAGCGCCGCGTCAACGGTGGCGCGTGGTCGGAGCTCAAGACGGTGCCGGCCTCGTCGACCCAGACCAGCGACCAGGTCGTCTACGACGGCCGCCGCTACGACTACGTCGTCACCGCGACGAACGGCGCCGACCTCACCTCGCCCGACAGTGCCGTGCAGTCGTTCACGTCGATCGGCATGCCCTCGACGCCATCGGTGAGCGCCCAGGAGAACGGCAACGACAAGCGCGTCCGGCTCACCGTCAGCCTCGGGCAGCCGCGTGCCGCTGGCTTCGCCTCCGTGGCCTGGACTTCGTCGGACGGCGAGAACGGGTCGTTCTCCTGTGGCACCTGCCCCTCGGGTGGTCAGGTCTCCTTCCTCACCTCGGCCCTCGGCACCAGCCCGAAGACCTTCACCGTGCGCACGAGCAACGGCACCAGCAGCTCGCAGCAGTCGGGCAGCAGCAACCAGGTGCAGCCCTTCGGACCGACCCCCCGGCCCGACCCGAACGGCGGCTCGACCTCGGGGCAGTCCGTCACGTGGAACTGGACCCTGCCCACCGACGGCCGGCCGATCACCCGGGTCCGGGTCACCGGCGACGCGTCCTACGACGGCAGCCCGATCACCTCGATCTCCGCCCGGGGCAACTTCGCCCAGAACCTCACGATCAGCATCCGGGCCTACTCCGAGGGCGGCGAGTCCCCGGCGCTCGACATGACCCGTCGCACCGACGACCCGCCGGCCCCGGAGATCTACAACGTCCGACAGGGCCCGATGTACACCGACCCCAACGGTGTGGGGACGTGCCGGGTCGCGCCCGGGTGCCCGCAGGTGAGGTTCGACTTCAGGGACTTCACGACGGGCGCCGCGAGCTACGAGTGCCAGTCCGCGGGCGCGGGCAACGTCGGCCCCTACAGCTGGAACGTCACCTCGGCCAGCGGCACGGTGACGGCGTGGTGCATCTTCGGACGCGGTGTGGGCCCGGTCAGGATCGTCGCGTGGAAGGACGGCAGGACGATCGCCTCGGACTGGTATCCATGGCCGAACTACTAGTGCGCACCCACCTGAGGAGGGGAGTTCTCCCCATCCACGTGGACCCGTTCGCGTGCCATGCTGGCGGGCGTCGGTTCGAGGCGGTCGCCGCCTCCCTGAGTGGGGTTGGGTCATGAAGCAGTCAGCACGGCGGGTCGCGGGCGTCCCCCGCGGTCGCCGCGGGGTCGCCTCGGTCGGCGTCGTCGCGGTCGCGGCCTCGGTGCTCACATATGCCGCGGTGACCAGCCAGGGGTCGACGGTCCACGAGGCCGACGTGGGCGACGGCGGGGTGTGGGTCTCGTCGTCGGCCCAGGCGAAGTTCGGGCGGCTCAACACCCAGGCCCGCCAGCTCGACGCCGGTGTCGCGACGGCCCTCGCCGACGGCTCGAAGGTCGACATCCTCCAGGACGGCGCCGCGGTCGTGGGTGTCGCCACCGGCAACACCCTGCTGCCCATCGACGTGCGCACCGCCACGTCAGGCGACTCCGGCGCGGCCGCGCCGGCGCCGCTGCCGAGCCGCCCCGGCCAGTTCGTCCCCGCGACCGTCGACCTGCGTGGTGGCACGATCGCCACGGTCGACCCCAGGTCCGGCAAGGTCTGGGCGCAGCGGGTCGACGCCAAGGACGGCATCGAGTCCCTCCAGGACATCACGAGCACGGCCAAGCCGCTCGCGACGATCGGCGGCAACGCCTCCGTCGCCGTCGACACGAGTGGCACCGTCGTCGCGGCGTCGGGCGCGACCGGACGTATCGTCACCATCGCCCCCGCCGGCGACGCGATGGCCAAGCCGGTCACCGTCCCCACGAGCGTTCGCGCGCCCCTGCTCGACGTCACCGCGGTCGGCGACACGTGGGTCCTCTACGACCCCACCAGGGACGAGCTCCACGTCGAGGGACGTGACGAGCCGATCAGCGCCGGTGCAGCGCTCGGTGACGGGCCGGCATACGCCGCCCTCCAGCAACCGGGGCCCGACGCCGACACGGTCGTCGTCGCCAACGCGGTCGCCGCTCGTCCCGTCCAGCTCTCCGGTGGTGGCGGCGGACCGGGCGGCGTCGAGGTCCGCGAGCAGGCCAACCGCTCCGTCGAGCCACCGGTGGTCACCCGCCCGGTGCTGCTGCGCGGTTGCCTGCACGCCGCGTGGGCCGAGACCGGCAACGTCTTCTACGGAGCCAACTGCGGGCGCAGCGACGCGGTGGGCGCGGGCACGCTCGGCGGCGCCGGCAAGGCGGTCGTGCGCGACGGGGTCGCCTTCCGCGTCAACCGCGGCAACGTCGTCCTCAACCAGCTCGACACCGGCGACGTCTGGGACCTCGACTCGTCCAAGCAGAAGATCGACAACTGGGACGCGCTCATCCCGCCCACCAAGAAGGACGACGACAACGACAAGAAGGACCAGAACGTCGTCGACGACAACCAGGTGAGCCAGCCGCCCAAGGCGATGCCCGACAACCTGCGGATCCGCCCCGGGCGGACGAGCAAGATCCACCCGCTCGACAACGACACCGACGCCAAGGGCTCGATCCTCGCGATCGACCCCAAGGACCTCACGACCCCGAGCGCCGCCGACGTCACCGCGACCGTGTCGAGCGACGGCCAGACCGTCGACGTCAACGTCCCGGCGAACCCGTCCTCGTCGACGATCACGTTCTCCTACAAGGTGAGCAACGGCAAGGCCAAGCAGAAGGGCTCGGCCAGGATCGTCCTCACCGTCGTCGGCGACGACATCAACACCCCGCCGAAGGTGCGCGAGGGGCAGGCCGACCTCGCGAGGACGACGTACCCGGTGGTCTCCGGCGGCCGGGTCGCCGCCTCGGTCCTCGGCGACTGGCGTGACGGCGAGAACGACCCGCTCACGGTCGACGCGGCCGACCCGAGCACGGTCATCGACGGCCAGAACCGGATCGGCATCACCGCTCCCGTCAAGCCCGGGCCGGCGACGGTCGCCTACGGCATCAACGACGGCCGCCAGAGCACCAAGGGCGAGGTCAACCTCACCGTGCTCGACCTCGCACAGCCCAACGCCGTCGCGCCCAAGACCCAGCCCGACGTCGTGCGCGCCGTCCTCGGCAAGCCGGTGCAGCTCGAGCCGCTCGGCAACGACATCCCGGGTGCCGACCCGGGCGACCCGGACGCCCGCCTCCGCCTCGCGGGCGAGATCGCGCCCTCGGGTCCGCTCGACGTCGACACCAACCTCACGACCGGTGTCGTCACGGTGACGCCCAACGGGCTGGGGACGACCGAGCTCGCGTATGCCGCGCAGTCCGGCGGCACGGTCTCTCCCGGTCGCATCCGGATCGACGTCGTCGAGCCGGCCGACCCCGAGGCCCCACCCGTCGCCGTCCCCGACGGGGCGACCCTGCGCGACCAGGCGCCGACGATGGTCGACGTCCTCGCCAACGACTACAGCCCTCGGGCCGACGTCGTCGTCACCCAGAGCGCCAAGGTCGACGGCAACAACGGGTGGCTGCGTCCCACCATCTACCAGGGTCGGTGGGTGCGGATCGAGGCCCTCGAGCCCTCGCCGATCTCGGGTGAGGGCAGCCGTCAGGGCACGGTCGAGTACACGATCAGCGACGGCACCAAGCGCACCACCGGACGGATCAACGTCGTCCAGCGCCCGCCGGTGGCCGGCGCGGCGCCGACCGTCGAGGACGACCGGGCCACTGTGCGCGAGGGCGACAGCGTGTCCGTCGGCGTGCTCGACAACGACACCATGGCCGACGGCATCCCGCTCGTGCTCGACCCCGCGAGCGTCAAGGTCCTCGGTGGCGCCGAGGCCCGGGCCTTCGCCTCGGGCAACCTCATCCGCTACGTCCCCGAGCTCACCGGGCTCCGCGCGCCCAAGGACGTCGTCATCGAGTACGCGGCGTATGCCGAGGGCGCACCCGAGCGGGCGAAGACCGGTCGCCTCACGGTCACCGTCACCCCGCTGCCGACCAGCGCCACGCCCAACCAGGCCCCGATCGCCCGGAGCTTCTCCGGCTCGGTGACCGCCGGCGAGTCGGTCACCCTGACGATCCCGTCGACGGGCGTCGACCCCGACGGCGACACCGTGACGATGCGCGGCATCGTCGGCAAGGACGCCGACGCGCTCGACCTCACCTTCGGACGTGTCGTCTCCGTCGGCCCGTCGACGATCCGCTACGAGGGCTACCCCAACGCCGCGGGCACCGAGCTCATCCGCTACGAGGTCCAGGACCGCTTCGGCGCGACGAGCCAGGCCTTCGTGCGGGTCGGCGTGGTGCGCCCCGGCGACCCGCAGCCGCCGGTCGCCGTCGAGGACGAGGTCGTCGCAGCGCCGGGCAAGCGCGTCACCGCGCATGTCCTGCGCAACGACCTCATTGCCCGGGGCGACGCCGTCCGGATGGAGTACGAGGACCTCAACCCCGGCGACGTCCTCGGCTCGTGGAAGGTCGACGAGGACGAGAACACCGTCTCGACGCTCACGCCCGAGCCGGACGTCCCCACCCACCAGTTCGTCTACGGCATCGACAACGGCATCTTCGACCCGTCGCGCACGACGGTGCTCGTGCGCGGCGTCAAGGGCCACATCAACCCGCCGATCGCGCAGGACGACGTCGCCAGGGCCACCCCGGGCGAGACGACGGCCCTCGTCGACGCGCTCGCCAACGACACCGACATCGACTCGGATCCCGCCACGCTGAGGATCGTCGACGTGCTGTCCCCGCAGGGCAGGGTCGAGAACGGCAAGGTCCGGGTGACCCTGCTCGACCACCCTCAGGCCGTCCCCTACGTCATCGAGGACGACGACCAGGCGCGGGCGCTGGCCCTCATCCACGTGCCCGCGGGGGACAACGGCGTGCCGTTCGTCGTCGAGGGCGCGCTCATCGAGATCGACCAGGACTCGACGAAGACCGTCCGGCTCGCCGACCACGTGAAGTCCCCGCGCGGCAAGGCCGTGAGCATCACCGCCGCCGCGACGGTGTCGGCCTCGCCGGCCCAGTCGCTCGAGGCGGTCGCCGAGGGCACCGACACCATCGAGCTGACGTCGAAGGGCGGCTACATCGGCCCCGGTGCGCTCATGCTCGAGGTCAGCGACCAGGAGAGCCCCGACGACAAGGACGTGCGGACGGCATACGTGTCCATCCCGGTCCAGGTGGGACCCCAGGTGCCACTGCTCCGCTGCCCCGACGCACCCCTCGTGCTCGCAGCCGGCGGACGCGCGCGCGAGGTCGACATCCCCACCTACTGCCGCGCCTGGCTGCCGCTCGGCATGAACCTCGACGACGTCCGCTTCGACGTGAAGTGGGAGCCGCAGGCCGAGGGCGCCGAGCTCGAGCAGGCCGAGACCGGCGGGCGCCTCGTCACCCTTCGTGCCGGTGAGCGCGCGCCTTCCGGCACGGGGTCGGTCACCGTCACCTCTCCCGGTATGCCGTCCGTGCAGTTCCCTGTGCGCGTCCTTGGTCGCGACGCCGCGGGCAACGTCGCCGGAGCGGCGGCCGGTGACGCGAACGACCCCTTGGCCGTCCTGGGCCCACCCCGACTGCGACCCATCTCGGTCGACGGCCTCAACGAGGGTGAGTCGGAGTCGGTGGACGTGAGCCGCTACCTCGACTCCCCGCTCGAGAAGCCGTCGTGCTCGATCCAGGCGGCCGCGCTCGAGAGCGGCTCCGGCATCGAGGTCTCCCGCAGCGGCTGCACCCTCACCCTGCGCGCCACCGCACAGCCGAGCCCGACCGCGACCGTCTCGCTGCTCGTCGCCGACGGCCCGAACCGGACCGCCGCCGGGCGCGTCACCGTGACGATGCGCGGCAAGCCCATCGCGCCGACCGGAGTGAGCGCCATCGCCGACCGGATCGCCGGCGGGCAGGCCCGAGTCTCGTGGAACGCGCCCTCGTACGACGGCGGCGTGACGATCTCGACCTACGTCGTCCGCTGGACCGGTGGCAGCTCGAGCACCCTCGAGTGCTCGTCGTCGCCGTGCACGATCACCGGTCTGACCAACGGCGAGGACTACACCTTCACGGTGCTCGCCCGCAACGCCATCGGCGACAGCCCACCGAGCAGCCCGAGCAACGTCGTGCGCCCGGACACCAAGCCCGAGGCGACCTCCGGTGTCAACATGATCTCCCGCGGTGACGGCACGCTCGTCGTCGGCTGGTCACCTGCCCCCAACAAGGGCTCGGCGATCACCAAGTACGTCGTGCGCCTCATCCCCACGAGCTCCGGCGCCGGTGCGCGCACCGTCCAGGCGGGTGGAGGCGCGACGAGTACGCCGGTGTCCGGCCTCGACAACAACACGCCGTACTCGGTGGCCGTCCAGGCGTGGAACGGCGCGGGCGCCGGTCCCTTCGGCCCCGCCGTCGAGATGCAGTCCGCGGGCACGCCCCCGGCGGTGACCGGTGTCACCGGTGCGACCCGTGGACCGGGTGCGGGCTACGACTCCGAGTCGATCACCGTGTCGTGGAACCAGCAGGCCAACCCCAACGGTCCGCCGCTCAAGCACTACACCGTCTACCGCAACGTCGACGACGGCAGGTGGACCCAGATCGGCCGGGTCGGGGCCCAGACCCGCACCCTCGCCGACACCATCCCCTACGACGGCCGGCGCTACGGGTACACCGTCACGGCCACCAACGGCGCCGACCTCGAGTCGCCAAAGGGCACCCCCTGGACCTACACCTCCGTCGGTGTCCCCAGCAACCCGTCGGTGACCGCGCGCACGCCGAACCCCGACAAGTCCGTCGTCGTCGACGTCCAGGTCGGACAGCCCCGGGCGGGTGGCTTCCAGTCGATCCAGTGGCGCGGCGGGGGCAAGTCCGGCACCCACACGTGCGGCTGCGCGCCCGGCTCGACGGTGCGCTTCACCCTGCCGAACATGGGCATCGACCCGCTGACGGTCAAGGTGCGGACGGTCAACACGGGCGGCAGACAGTCGAGCGAGGCGACGAGCAACCAGGTCCAGCCCTACGGCGACACCCTGTCACCGGTCAACCTCACGGCGTCGGTGAGTGGCCGCACCATCACGTGGAGCTGGGACCTGCGCACCAACGGCCGGGCCATCGACCAGGTCGAGATCAGGACGTTCGACGGTCGTGGTTGGCGGGCACCGGACAACCGGCAGAGCCACAGCCAGACCTTCGGCTACTCGGAGACCCACCAGCTCGAGGTCCGGGCGCATGCCACTCCGACGGGGTGGAGCCCAGCCGCGGGGCCGCGAGGCGCCACGACCGTCCCGGAGCCGAAGAACCCCGAGATCTACAACGTGCGGGCCAACGGCAGCGGCATCGGCGGCGGCAGCTGTGCCAGCGGCTGCCCCAAGATGGACTTCGACATCAGGGACTTCCCGGGCAACACGTCGTGGACCATCACGTGCCAGCACTCCTCGGGAGCCGCCGGAGACTTCACCAGCTCCTCCCCGGTCAATGTCGGGCCCGCTGGCAACGGCTACACCTGGGCCGGTTACTGCGTCTTCGACAAGGCGCTCGCCGGTGACGCGAGGATCGTGCTCAACCGCGGCGGAGAGGTCGTGCGCTCCAACTGGGTGCCGTGGTGACAGGGGCTCCGGTCAGTCGATGACCGCGAGGATGTCGCCCTCCTGGACGACGTCGCCGACCTCGACCTTGACCTCGCTGACCGTCCCGGCGTGCTCGGTGAGGACGGGGATCTCCATCTTCATCGACTCGAGCAGGGCGATCTCCGCGCCCACCTCGACGGTGTCCCCCGCGCTCACGGCGATGGACAGGACGTTGGCGACGAGGTCTGAGACGACGTGGTGCGGCATACCGCCGACCGTATCCACTACGCACCGGTAACCCCGCCTTGCCCGGGCTCCCGACCGCGTCGCGTCCGCCGTCCGCAGCCGATTCGCAGTCGATCCGAGTGCGCTCGCAGCGGTTTCGCAGTGGCGCGACCGAGCCTCGACCACGTCGGGCACCGAGCCCGGCGCAGGATCTCGACAGGCACGACATCGACAGGCACGACCTCCACAGACAGGAGCACGACATGAACACCATCACCGCACGCGCGGGCCGGGTCACCCTCGGACTCGCGGTCGCCGTGGCCGCCCTCGGCGGAGGCATCGCGAGCGCCGCTCCGACCGCCGGCGACGGCACCTCGGCGCAGGCGACGCAGTCCGTCATGTTCGCCGGGACGCGCCCGGCCTTCAAGGCGCCGTTCCAGTGCGGCACGCAGTGGCGGGGGAGCGCGTGGACGTGGTCCGACGGCCACCAGCACAACCCGCTCAAGTCGGTCGACTGGAACTGGGGCAGCGGCAACGACGACAAGGGCAAGCTCGTGCGGGCCTCGGCGGGCGGGACCGTCGAGTTCGCCGGCGACGGCTCGGGCGGCTACGGGAAGATGGTCCTCATCAGGCACGGCGACGGCTGGAAGACGCGCTACGCGCACCTGCTCGTCGGCTCGCTCGAGGTCTCGGCGGGCGACGTCATCAACCAGGGCAAGGTCATCGGCAAGGTCGGCCAGTCAGGCGGCCAGACGTACTCGCACCTGCACTACGAGCAGATCGCGGACGGCAACGTCGTGGACGCCGTCGTCCAGGGCGTCCGGTTCGACCCGAACGACGTGCACTACATCACGAGCACCAACGCCTGCTGACCTGCGCGGTCCCGCACGAAGGGGGGCGGACGGCATACCGGGAAAAGCCCTCGGTATGCCGTCCGCCCCCGTCTCACGGGGGCGCGAGAGTTTCGTGCCGGTGACGGCCTGCCGTTACCGTGGAGGGTCGATCCACCCCCGGACGCCGCGCGACAGCCTGTCCCGCCAGGCCGTCCGGGCCGATGACCCGGCACCCCAGCGTGCCGCCCCCGTGTACGAAGGACCACTCATGCGCTGCCGATCCTGCGGAGTCGACGTGCCCGTCGACGACGCCTTCTGCTCGCAGTGCGGTGCCCGCGTCGAGCTCGGATCCGTCCTCGGCGTCGGGACCGACCTGCCGCCCGTCCCGCCACGGGACCGCCCGCAGTCTCCGCCGTCCGCCACCCCCGCGCCGGAGGTCGACGCCGAGCGCGACGTCCCCTCCACGCACGCGCCTGCGCCGGACGAGTCCGACGACCTCAGCCAGACCCGCGAGCTGCCGCGGATCGACCCCGGTGCGGCGGGGCCCACGGCCCGGCCCACGGCTCCGGCTCCCGCGCCAGCGACTGCCCACCGCGAGCCGGCTCCTGCCACGGCCCCTCCCTCCGCACCCATGGCCGAGGACGACGGAGCGCCGGCGCACTCGCGCAGCAGCATCCTCGCGATGGTCGCGACCTTCGCCGTCCTCACGATCATCGGCACCCTCGCCCTGACCCGGCTCGTCGGCGGCGACGACACCCAGCCGACGACCCAGCCGACGACCCAGTCGTCGGCCTCGAGCTCGGTCACCGCCGAGGAGTCCGGGGATGCACCGTCGACGGGCGCCAGCCCTGCGCAGCCGTCCGCGTCGCCTTCCGGGTCTCCTTCCGTGTCACCGACCCAGGAGGTGTCGCCCTCCGCCTCGACCTCGATGCCGCCGCAGGCGCGGCGGTGCTCGACGAGCGGGAGCGACGCGGTCGCCACGGCATACGCCGGCACTGAGCGGACGTCCTGCGAGTTCGCGGCCGCGGTCCGCGAGGCCTACCGCAACGCGGGCACGCCCGGCGGCGCGACGAGCCTGCGGGCCTACAGCCCGGTGACGAAGAAGTGGTACTCGCTGTCCTGCGACGGCGGCGAGCCGGTGCGCTGCACGTCGACGACCAACGCGATCGTCCTCCTCGCGCCCTGACCCAGGAGACTGCGACATGAACTGCGCCACCTGCGGGGGCGTCCTCGCCCCGGACGCCAGGTTCTGCCCACGCTGCGGCGCCAGGGTGGAGCTCGGCTCACTCCTCGGCGTCGGCACCGACCTCCCGCCGGTTCCGCCGAGCGAGGAGCCGGAGCAGCCCGACATCTCGGCCGCTGACGGATCCCGTCAAGGCGGCGACTTGACCCCGGGGCGCGTCGCTGCGATGGTCGCGACGTTCGTCGTGCTGACCGTCATCGGAACGTTCGTCCTGGCGCAGCTCTTCGGGTCGGACCCCCCGGAGTCCTCGACGGCCGCGCAGGGCACGCCGTCGTCCAGCGACACCGGCGCGGCATCACCCCCGGCGACCGCGTCGGCGACGCCCTCCGGACCGGGCACCCCCTCAGCCAGTGCCTCGGTGTCGTCACCGACCGCGTCGGCGTCCCTGCCCGAGGGTGCCCGCCGGTGCTCCAGGAGTGGCAGCGACGCGGTCGCCAGCGCCTGGTCCGGCAACCGCGACACGTCGTGCGCCTTCACCAACGCCGTCCGCGCGGCCTACCGCGAGGCGGGCGCCCCCACCCAGCCGACACCGTTCCGGGTCTACAGCACGGTGACGAAGCGCTGGTACGACGTGACCTGCGCCGGGAGCCCGCTCCTGCGGTGCGCCGACGGTGCTGCCGTCGTCTACCTGGGCCCCTGACGACCGGGCCGGCAGGCGACGCCGTCGAGAGAAGGCAGAGTCCCGCCCCCGGACACCGGGAGCGGGACTCTGTCTTCTCTCGAGCGGAGGGTCAGCGCTCCTCGGTGCCCGCGATGAACGCCTCGAGCTTCTCGCGACCCAGGTCGTCGGGACGCTGCTCCGGCGGGGACTTCATGAGGTAGCTCGACGCGGAGAGCAGGGCGCCACCGACGCCGCGGTCCTTGGCGATCTTCGCCGCACGGATGGCGTCGATGATGATGCCGGCCGAGTTGGGGGAGTCCCAGACCTCGAGCTTGTACTCGAGGTTGAGCGGCACGTCACCGAAGGCGCGACCCTCGAGGCGGACGTAGGCCCACTTGCGGTCGTCGAGCCACGCGACGTAGTCCGACGGGCCGATGTGGACGTTCTTGCTGTCCGTCACGCCGGCCAGCGCGCCCGTGAGGTTCGAGGTCACGGCCTGCGTCTTGGAGACCTTCTTGGACTCGAGGCGCTCGCGCTCGAGCATGTTCTTGAAGTCCATGTTGCCGCCGACGTTGAGCTGGTAGGTGCGGTCCAGCGTGACGCCGCGGTCCTCGAACAGCTTGGCCATGACCCGGTGCGTGATGGTCGCGCCGACCTGGCTCTTGATGTCGTCGCCGATGACCGGCACGCCGGCGTCCTCGAACTTCTTGGCCCACTCGGGGTCGGAGGCGATGAAGACGGGGAGGGCGTTGACGAAGGCGACCTTGGCGTCGATGGCGCACTGCGCGTAGAACTTGTCGGCCTGCTCCGAGCCCACCGGGAGGTAGGACACGAGGACGTCTACCTTGGCGTCCTTGAGCACCTGGACGACGTCGACCGGCTCCGCGGGGGACTGGTCGATGGTCATCGCGTAGTACTTGCCGATGCCGTCGAGCGTGTGGCCGCGCTGGACCTCGACACCCGTGGTGGGGACGTCCGCGATCTTGATGGTGTTGTTCTCGGAGGCGTTGATGGCCTCGGAGAGGTCCTTGCCGACCTTCTTGTCGTCGACGTCGAACGCGGCGACGAACTCGACGTCGTTGACGTGGTACTCGCCGAACTTGACGTGCATGAGGCCGGGCACCGACGCGGTCGCGTCGGCGTCCTTGTAGTACTCGACTCCCTGCACGAGCGAGCTCGCGCAGTTGCCGACGCCGACGATGGCGACGCGAATCGAACCCATGATGGTGTTCTCCTTCAGTGATGGTGTGGTGCCGTTCGTCCCGGCGTATGCCGGGTGGCCGGGGTGGTCTGTCAGGGCTGGGGCCCCGGGTCGGTGGGGTGGCGGCGCTCGGCGTCGATGAGCTCGGTGAGCCACCGGACCTCGCGCTCGGTGCTCTCCTCGCCGTGGCGCTGGAGGGCCTGGGTCCAGGTGTCCATGCGCTCGCGACTGCGGGTGGAGTTCGCGCGGACCGTCTCGAGCTGCTCCTCGACGCGTGAGCGACGTCCCTCGAGGATCCGGAGCCGGACGTCGGCCTCGGTCCGGCCGAAGAAGGCCAGGCGCACACCGAAGCCGTCGTCCTCGTAGGCCGCGGTGTCGATCCGACGCGCCGCCTGCTCGAAGGACTCCTTGCCGGCCGCGGTGATCTCGTACACGATCCGGTTGCGGCCCGACGTGGCGCCGGCGGACCCGCGAGCACCGGGGTCGCCCGCCGACTGGGCGATGAGACCGCGGTCCAGCAGCCCGGACAGGGCCGGGTAGAGCGTGCCGTAGGACAGTGCGCGGAAGGCGCCGAGCGCCTCGTTGAGCCGGCGGCGCAGCTCGTAGCCGTGGGCCGGGCCCTCGTGGAGCAGGCCGAGGAGGGCGAAGTCGAGCAGCTCGGATCGCTTGCTCACGCTCGTCCACCTCTTCCGTGCCGGTCGGTCCACCTGACAAACTCGCTGCTTGTCAGTGCGACTGTACCCCGAAGTTATATCGCTGCGATACATCGTCGATGTGAGGTGCATGACGTCCGCACCCCGCCCGTGAGCGTGACCAGCAGGTTTCCTGAACGTCGCACTCAGGTTCGGGACGGCATACTGGAGCAGGCGCGCCCGCCCTGCGGTGGTTCGCGCCCTCGTCCGTACTGCCGTCCTTCGAAAGTTGTCCATGAGCACCGCACCCCGTTCGCGCGCCGAGGCTCGCCGCCGCAGCGACGTCAAGGCACGCCGCCCCCAGGAGGGCCGGAAGCGGTCGTGGCCGCGCCGCCTCCTCTACACGCTGCTCGCCCTGTTCGTCCTGGGCGTCGCCGGTGTCGGGATCGCCTACGCCATGACGGACGTGCCCGAGCCCAACGAGGTCGCGACCGCCCAGACCTCGGTCATCTACTTCTCCGACGGCAAGTCCGAGATCGGCCGGGTCTCCGAGTACAACCGCGAGTCGGTCAAGCTCAAGCAGGTGCCGATCCACGTCCAGCGGGCGATGCTCGCCGCCGAGGACCGCAAGTTCTACGAGAACAACGGCATCTCGCCGACCGGCATCGCCCGGGCGGTCTGGGTCGCCGTCAAGGGCGGCCAGGCGACGCAGGGTGGCTCCACGATCACCCAGCAGTACGTCAAGAACTACTTCCTCAGCCAGGACCGGACGCTGCAGCGCAAGGCGCGCGAGATCCTCATCTCGGTCAAGATCGACGGCCAGCAGTCCAAGGACGAGATCCTCGAGAACTACCTCAACACGATCTACTACGGGCGCGGCGCCTACGGCATCCAGACCGCCTCGAAGGCCTACTTCGGCAAGGACGTCTCCAAGATCACCCCGGCCGAGGGCGCCTTCCTCGCCTCGGCCATCCGCGGACCGTCGTTCTACGACCCGCGCCTGGGCGAGGAGCAGACCAAGAACGCCCAGACCCGCTCGGCCTACATCCTCGACGCGATGGAGGCCCAGGGCTGGCTGACCGCACAGCAGCGCACGGCCGCCACCTTCCCCAAGAAGTTCGCCCCGTACCGGCCGCCGTCGGTGTCCGGCCCCAACGGCTACATCGTCCAGCTCGTCAAGGACGAGCTCGTCAACAAGGTCAAGCTCGACGAGGCCGACATCTCCAGCGACGGGCTGAGGATCGTCACGACCATCGACAAGGCGAAACAGCGGGCCGCCCTCGAGGCCGTCGCCGAGCGCATCCCCGCCGAGGCCAAGAACCTCAACGTCGGACTCGCATCGATCAAGCCCGGCGACGGTGCCGTCCAGGCGCTGTACGGCGGCAAGGACTACGCCAAGAACCAGTTCAACACCGCGACAGACGCGACGATGCAGGCCGGCTCCGTCTTCAAGATCTTCACCCTCATCGCCGCCCTGCAAAGTGGTGACCTGAGCATCCGCAACAGCTTCGACGGCGACAGCCCGCAGTACTTCGAGGAGTTCGCGAACTCTGCCGGCGCCACCGACTTCAACCGTCGCGGCGGCGTGCGCAACTTCAACAACCGCGACTACGGCCGGGTCACCGTGCCGGAGGCGACGGCCGACTCGGTCAACACCGTCTACGCCCAGCTCAACATCCTTGCCACGCCGGCCAAGACGGCCGCCGCGGCGAAGCAGGCCGGCATCACCACCAAGCTCAACCCCAACTACGCCAACGTCCTCGGCAGCGACAGCGTCAAGGTCCTCGACATGGCCAACGCCTACGCGACCCTCGCAGCCAAGGGCGTGCGGGCCCAGCCCTACTTCGTCAAGTCCGTGAAGTCGACGGACGGCAGCTTCGACTACGCCGCGAAGCCCAAGACCTCGCGGGCCTTCCCCGAGGACCTGGTCTCCGACGTCGTCTACTCGATGGAGCAGGTCATCGAGGACGGCAGCGGCGACTACGCCGGCGAGCGCCTCGACCGCGAGGCCGCCGGCAAGACGGGTACCTCGAGCGACAACTACTCGGCCTGGTTCGACGGCTTCACCCCGCAGCTCGCGACCGCGGTCGGCATGTTCCAGGGTGACGGGTCGATCAAGGAGGCCAACCAGATGAACGACGTCCCCGGCTGGGGATCCATCACGGGTGGCACGATCCCGGTGCGCATCTGGACCGACTTCATGGTGGCGGCCACCAAGGGCATGGACAAGCAGGAGTTCCCGGAGCCGGCATACATCAACAAGAACGCCGAACCGAAGAAGACCCAGCAGCCGACCCGGACGAGCGAGCCCGAGCCCGAGCCCGAGCCCGAGCCGGTGCCCTCGACCACGGCCCCGCCCACGACGGCACCCCCGGAGCCGAGCATCCCGCCCGTGCCGGTCCCGACCAAGACCAAGGGGCCCAAGCCGTCGGCCACGCTGCCCTTCCCCGACCCGACACCCACGACGGGTGCCTCGGGGGGCGGCTGAGAGTGACCGCGCCCGCCTTTCGCCGGGCGGGTCCCCGTGGACCCACGGCCACGTTCGCACCGGTGGCGCTGCTCGCGGCGCTGCCGGTGCTCGCGTCCCTGTGGAAGCAGGCGCCCTGCCTCGACCGTGGCTGGGGAGGGCAGGAGCCGTTCTGGCGCTACTGCTACTCCGACCTCGCCGTCTCGACCCAGACGGCCGGGGCCGACCGAGGGCTGGTCACCTGGCTCGCCGGTGACGTGCCCCTGGACCACCCGCCGCTCACCGGTGCCCTGCTGTCGCTCGTGGCGGGCGCGGGACCCGGTGGAGACGCGCTCGCCACCCAGCGCTGGGTCCTCGGCCTCTGGGCCGTCCTCTCGGTCGCGGCGCTCGCGCTCATGGCGTGGTGGGTGCGCGACGTGGACGCGGGCCACGATGGAGTCCGACGGGGCCTGGACCCGAGGCATGTCGTCCTCGCCCCCGTCGCCGCCCTGACGCTCCTGCTCTCGCCGGACCTCCTCGGAGTCGCACTGGCGACCGGTGGGCTGTGGGCCTGGTCGAGACGGCACCCGGTGCTGGCCGGCGCGCTGCTCGGTGCGGGTCTCTTGGCACGCACCTACCCGGGCCTGCTCCTCCTCGTCGTCGCCGCGCACGCCTGGCGCACCGGTCGTGAGCACGAGCTCGGGCGGGTGGCCGTGGGGGCCCTCGCGGCGGTCGCCGTCGTCGTGGTGCCCCTCCTCGTCGCCGAACCCGCCCTGGTCACCCGCTCGTGGGGCCTGTGGAACGACAGCCTCGCCGGATTGGGGTCGGTCTGGTACCTCCCAACCCTCGCCGGCAGCGCGTGGTCCGCGGGCCTGCTCACGGTCCTGGCGGTGCTCGGGGTCGTCCTCGCGGTCGTGCTCGCCGGCGTGCTCGTCCTCGGGGCGCCGACCGCCCCCCGCATCGGCGCGGCAGCACTCGTCCTCGTGGCCGTGGTCCTCGTGAGCGGCAAGTCGTTCCCGGTGCAGTCCTCGCTCTGGCTCGTGCCGCTCGTCGCGCTGGCCGGGCTGCGCTGGCGCGACCACCTCGTCTGGGCGCTGGCCGAGGCGGTGCACTTCGTCGCTGTCTGGCTCTACCTCGGCGGCCTCCAGGACGCGAACCGCGGGCTCCCGGCGAGCTGGTACGCCGTCGCCCTGCTCGGCCGGGTCGCAGCCGTCGTCTACCTGGCCGTCCGTGCCTGGCAGACGGCCACCGCCGGGCCACGCGGCGTGTGGGACCCGCCGCCCAGGGAAGGTGTCGAGGGCACCGGAGCTGCCGATTCGCCGACCGCGACGACGATTTAGTCGTATGCCGTCCGGCCCGGTACCCTTGCCGGGTTGCCTGTGTGCCCTGTGGACAACTCCACGGCGGTGTCGGCAGCGATGCATACCCTCCTGTCACGGAGAGACCGTGACCGTTCAGACCGAAGGAGGCGGGTTAACGCATGCGTCAGTACGAACTCATGGTCATCCTCGACCCGGAGCTTGACGACCGCACGGTCCAGCCGTCGCTCGACAAGTTCCTCACGGTGATCACCAAGGACGGTGGCACCGTCGACAACGTCGACATCTGGGGCCGTCGTCGCCTCGCCTACGAGATCAAGAAGAAGGCCGAGGGCATCTACGCCGTCGTCAACTTCACCTCGGAGCCGGCCACGGCCAAGGAGCTGGACCGTCAGCTCGGCCTCAACGAGTCGATCATGCGGACCAAGCTCCTGCGCCCCGGCGCCTGACCTTCGTCCTCACGACTCCACCCCAGCGAACCTCGCTGGACCCAGCTGAACCCAGCACCACCCACGAACGCCGCACACCCAGACTCACGCTGCACCAGACCAAAGGGGATCTGATCCATGGCAGGCGAGACCGTCCTCACGATCGTCGGGAACCTCACCGGGGACCCCGAGCTGCGCTTCACCCCCTCGGGTGCTGCCGTCGCGAACTTCACCGTGGCCTCCACGCCGCGCACGTTCGACCGGACCAGCAACGAGTGGAAGGACGGCGAGACGCTGTTCATGCGCTGCTCGGTCTGGCGTGACGCGGCCGAGAACGTCGCCGAGTCCCTGCAGCGGGGCACGCGGGTCATCGTCACCGGCCGTCTGAAGTCTCGTTCGTACGAGACCAAGGAGGGCGAGAAGCGCACCGTCATCGAGATGGACGTCGACGAGGTCGGCCCCTCGATGAAGTACGCGACCGCCAAGGTCAACAAGACCTCGCGCGGTGGCGGCGGCGGTGGCGGCTTCGGCGGCGACCAAGGTGGCTCCGGCCAGCCTGACCCGTGGGCGACCGGTGGCTCCGCACCTCAGGGCCAAGGCCAGGGCGGACCGTCACAGGGCGGCGGTTGGAACCAGCAGGGCGGCGGCGCACCGGCGGCACCGCAGCAGGGTTCGCAGGGACAGCAGGGTGGCCAGGGAGGCTGGGGCAACGCCCCGGCCTACGACGAGCCCCCCTTCTGACCACCACCACAGATTCACACCATCCCTGGGAGACCAGGGCTCATCCGCTGAGGCATTCAGCGAAAAGGAGAGCACCACGATGGCCAAGCCAGTTGTGCGCAAGCCCAAGAAGAAGGCCAACCCGCTCAAGGCGGCGAAGGTCGAGAACATCGACTACAAGGACACTGCGCTGCTGCGCAAGTTCATCTCCGACCGCGGCAAGATCCGCGCTCGTCGGGTGACCGGCGTGTCCGTCCAGGAGCAGCGTCTGATCGCCAACGCGGTCAAGAACGCCCGTGAGATGGCGCTCCTTCCCTACTCCAGCTCGTCCCGCTGACGCGCGACCCAGCACCGACAAGGAGAGCTGAACAATGAAGGTCATTCTCACGCACGAGGTCTCGAACCTCGGCACCGCCGGTGACGTCGTCGACGTCAAGGACGGCTACGCCCGCAACTTCCTCTTCCGTCGCGGTCTCGCGACGGGGTGGACCAAGGGCGCGCAGAAGCAGGTCGACTCCCTCGCCAAGGGCCGTGAGGTCCGTGCGGTGAAGTCGCTCGAGGAGGCCCAGTCGATCAAGGGCAACCTCGAGGCCAGGCCCGTGACGGTCCCCGCGCACGCCGGCAAGGAGGGACGTCTCTTCGGTGCCGTCTCCACCGCCGACATCGCCGCGGCCGTCAAGGACGCCATCGGCACCGACATCGACAAGCGCAAGATCGAGGTCCCGACCCCGATCAAGACCACGGGTGCCCACGAGGCCCTCGTCCGTCTGCACCCCGAGGTGCAGGCCAAGGTCGCGCTCAACGTCGTCGCCGGCTGACTCGCTGACAGAGCAGCGCCCGGTCCCCTTGGGGCCGGGCGCTGCTGCGTTCCCGTATGCCGTTGCGAGGGACTGTCGGTACGCTCGCCTAGGTTGGCGCCCATGGCAGCGAAGGGCACGAGACCGGCATACCGGTGCACGGAGTGCGGGTGGACGACCGTCAAGTGGGTGGGTCGGTGCGGCGAGTGCCAGGCCTGGGGGTCGGTGACCGAGGTCGGCGCGGTGACGGCGCGGACCACGGCCGCCAAGTCCGTCGAGCGCCCCGCCGTCCCGATCGGCGAGGTCGACTCGAGCAGGGCGCAGGCCCGCGGCACCGGGGTGCCCGAGTTCGACCGCGTGCTCGGTGGCGGGCTCGTCCCGGGCGCGGTCGTCCTCGTCGCGGGTGAGCCGGGCATCGGCAAGTCGACCCTGTTGCTCGACGTCGCCGGCCGGGCCGCCCGCGGTGGCGAGCCGGGGCACGAGCGCCGGGTGCTCTACGTCAGCGGCGAGGAGTCCGCGGCGCAGGTGCGCAGCCGTGCCGAGCGCATCGAGGCAATGGCGCGGACCCTCTACCTCGCGTCCGAGACCGACCTCGCGACCGTGCTCGGCCAGATCGACCAGGTCGAGCCCGAGCTCGTGATCATCGACTCGGTCCAGACCATCAGCAGCGCCGAGGTCGACGGTTCCGCGGGCAACGTCTCGCAGGTGCGCGAGGTCGCGGCCAGCCTCATCGCCATGGCCAAGTCGCGGGGCATCTCGACCCTGCTCGTCGGCCACGTCACCAAGGACGGCTCCATCGCCGGCCCGCGGGTGCTCGAGCACCTCGTCGACGTCGTCGTGCAGTTCGAGGGTGACCGGCACAGCCGGCTCCGGCTCGTGCGGGCGGTCAAGAACCGCTACGGCCCGACCGACGAGGTCGGCTGCTTCGACCTGTCCGACGTCGGCATCACCGGACTCGCCGATCCCAGCGGGCTCTTCCTGTCCAACCGCACCGCCGCCGTCCCCGGCACCTGCGTCACGGTGACGCTCGAGGGCCGCCGCCCGCTCGTCACCGAGGTCCAGGCGCTCGTCGACCAGAGCGAGGTGCCCAACCCCCGGCGCGCGACCAGCGGTCTCGACTCGGCCCGGGTCGGCATGATCCTCGCCGTACTCGGCACCCGCGCCCGGGCCCCGATCGGTCGCAAGGACGTCTTCGCGTCGACCGTCGGCGGGGTGCGGATCACCGAGCCGGCGGCCGACCTGGCCGTCACGCTCGCGCTCGCCAGCGCGATCAACGACCAGCCGCTGCCCACCGGCACGGTCGCGTTCGGCGAGGTCGGCCTCGCCGGTGAGCTGCGACCGGTGACCGGCGCCCACCGCCGTCTGGCCGAGGCCTCGCGGCTCGGGTTCACCACCGCGATCGTCCCGCCCGGAGTCGTCGGGGGCGGGCCCGTGCCTGACGGCCTGCGCGTCATCGAGGTCGCCAGCGTGCTCGAAGCGGTCCAGCTCTCGGTCACGCCCGTGGGATAGACATGTCCTGACGTCCACTCGTCCACGGGAGAGCAGCATGTCGTTCCAGGCCTATCTCGACGCCATCGAGAAGCAGACCGGCAAGACCCCCCAGGAGCTCCTCGAGCTCGCACAGGCACAGGGGTTCGGACCGGACACCAAGGCAGGGGTCATCGTCGACTGGCTCAAGGCCGACGTCGGTCTCGGTCACGGGCACGCCATGGCCTTCACCCAAGTCGTGCGCCAGGGTGCCCACATCGGCGACAAGCACGTCGGCACCACCGGCAGCCACCGCGACGAGTCCGACACCCTTCGGCTCGACGGGATCGCCGCACGCGAGTCCTGACCGTGATCCGTCACGGGACCGGACGGCATACCTGCGCCGTTAGACTCCGATCGGGCAGGGGTACCTGACCTGCAACGACCTGAAGGGGACGTACGTGGCCACGCCGCTGCACGAGGACGAGCTGATGCGGACGACCCTCGCCGCCGTCGCGCCGGGCACCGAGCTGCGCGACGGTCTCGAACGCATCCTCCGCGGCCGCACCGGCGCCCTCATCGTGCTCGGCCAGGACCGCACCATCGACGCGATCGCCACGGGTGGCTTCCCGCTCGACGTGGAGTTCTCGGCCACCCGCCTGCGTGAGCTCGCCAAGATGGACGGCGCCATCGTGTGCGACCGCGACGTCACCAAGATCCTGCGCGCCGCCACCCAGCTCGTCCCGGACGCGACCATCGAGACCAGCGAGTCCGGCACCCGTCACCGCACGGCCGAGCGGGTCGCGAAGCAGACCGGCTTCCCCGTCGTCTCGGTGAGCCAGTCGATGCGCATCGTCGCCCTCTACGTCGGCGGCAGCCGGTTCGTCCTCGAGGACTCCAGTGCGATCCTCTCCCGGGCCAACCAGGCGCTGCAGACCCTCGAGCGCTACAAGCAGCGCCTCGACGAGGTCACCGGCACGCTCTCGGCCCTCGAGATCGAGGACCTCGTCACGGTCCGCGACGTCGCCAACGTGCTCCAGCGTCTCGAGATGGTCCGCCGGATCAAGGACGAGATCGGCGACTACGTCCTCCAGCTCGGCACCGACGGCCGCCTCCTCAGCCTCCAGCTCGAGGAGCTCACCGGCGGGCTCTCCGACGACCTCGGCCTCGTCATCCGCGACTACCTCCACGAGTCGCGCGGCGAGCACGACCTCGAGCGGGCGATCGCAAACCTCACCGACATCGACGCCACCGAGCTGCTCGACCCGGCCGCGGGCGCGAAGTCGCTCGGCTTCACCGTCGTCGGTGACGCGCTCGACTCCTCCGTGAGCCCGCTCGGCTACCGCATGCTCAGCAAGGTGCCGCGGCTGCCGGGCGCCATCGTCGACCGCCTCGTCGAGCACTTCGGCAGCCTCCAGAAGCTCCTCGCCGCCGGCGTCGACGACCTCATGAGCGTCGAGGGCGTGGGCGAGGGTCGCGCCCGTCTCGTCCGCGAGGGCCTGTCGCGACTCGCGGAGAGCAGCATCCTCGAGCGCTACGTCTGACCCGGGGCGCTGGCGACCGTGAGCGCATCGCTCCCCTGCGCGATCGACGTCGCCGCGCTGCACGGTGCCGTCCTCGACTGGTATGCCGTGAGCTCCCGTCCGCTGCCCTGGCGCGACCCGTCGTGCTCGGCGTGGGGGGTGCTGCTCTCCGAGGTCATGTCGCAGCAGACGCCCATCGCGCGGGTCGAGCCGATCTGGCGCGCGTGGATGCAGCGCTGGCCCACCCCGGCCGACCTCGCTCGGGAGTCGCCCGGGGAGGTCGTGCGGGCCTGGGGCCGGCTCGGCTACCCGCGGCGCGCCCTGCGGCTCCACGAGGCCGCGACGGCGATCGCCGAACGCCATGATGGACAGGTGCCACGCGACCAGGCCGAGCTGCGCGCGCTGCCCGGCATCGGCGAGTACACCGCGGCGGCCGTCGCGGCGTTCGCGTACGGTGACCGCTCGGTCGTCGTCGACACCAACGTGCGCCGGGTGCAGGCGCGAGTCGTCACCGGCCGGGCCCACGCCTCGCCGTCGATGACCCGGGCCGAGGTCGCGCTCGCCGCGGACCTGCTGCCCGATGACGACGAGGATGCGGCCGTCTGGAACGTCGCGGTGATGGAGCTCGGCGCGCTCGTGTGCACGGCCCGCAGCCCACGGTGCGACGAGTGCCCCGTGAGCGCCCGGTGCGCTTGGGTGCTCGGGGGGCGGCCGGCATACGACGGCCCGCCGCGACGCGGGCAGAAGTGGAACGGCACGGACCGCCAGGTGCGGGGCATCATCGTCCAGGCGCTGCGCGAGAGCTCCGGGCCGCTGCCACGAGCGGCGCTCGCACCGGGTCGCGACGAGGTCCAGGTCGACCGGTGCCTCGCCGGCCTCGTCGAGGACGGTCTCGTCGAGCCCGTTCGTGACGACCACTTCGCGCTGCCTGGGCTCGAGGAGGTCGCGGGGTGAGCACGCCGGACGAGCCCACCGAGCCGCTGCGCCCGGACGAGCCCACCGAGCCGCTGCGCCCGGTCGATCCCACCCAGCCGTTGCGTCCCGTCGACCCCACGCGGCCGGCCGGGCAGGGGGAGTGGGGCGAGCAGGGCACTCGCGACCGGGAGGCGCACGGACGCGCTGGACGGGACGGACGGGACGGACGCGGGGAGCGGGACGGGCGCCGCGTGCCGCCGGATCCCTACGGCGTGCGGGCCGGGGCGGCCAGGGCGTTCAGGGTCGTCGGCCGCGGCACCGTCGGGGGGGCCCGCATGGCCGGTCGCGGAGGCCGCGCCGGAGCCCAGCGCGCCCGGGCGTTCGCCCGCTCCCAGGGTGCTGGCGAGAGCGGGCTCGCACGCCTCGTCGAGCTGCACTTCGTCAACATCTGCGGCGACGCCGCGCTCACGGTGAGCCTGGCCGGCACGATCTTCGCCATCCCCACCGACGAGGCGCGGGCCCAGGTCGCGCAGTTCCTCGTGCTCACCATGGCGCCGTTCGCCCTGCTCGCGCCGTTCATCGGGCCGCTGCTCGACCGCTTCCGGCGCGGTCGCCGCTGGGCGATCGGGACGACGCTCGCACTGCGGGCCTTCCTCTGCTGGGTCCTCGCCGGCGCCGTCGCGACCGACTCGCCCTGGCTCTTCCCCGCCGCGCTGGGCTGCCTCGTCGCGTCCAAGGCCTACGGCGTGACCCGCTCGGCCGCGATCCCTCGACTGCTGCCCGCTGGCTTCACGCTCGTCAACGCCAACTCGCGCATCGCCCTCGCCGGCGTGGCAGGTATGGCCGTCGGTGGCGGACTGGCCGGTGCCATCGCGCGCGTCGGGCCCGAGTGGTCGCTCCGGCTCGCGTTCGTCATCTACGTCGTCGGGACGGTCCTCGCCATCCGGCTGCCCGCGCGGGTCGACTCCTCCGCCGGCGAGGAGGACATCGAGGACACGGTCGACCTATTGCCCGTTCGGGCTCCTCGGTCCGCATCAGCACCGTCCGCGCGACGGCCCGAACGGGCAACCGGTCGCATGGGCGACCGGCTGCGGGCGCGCGTCCTGGCCCTGCCGGTGACCGTGCGCGCCGCTCTGGTGAGCGCGATGGGGGGCCGGCTGCTCACCGGGTTCCTCACGCTCTTCATGGCCTTCCTCATGCGGGAGCAGCCGATCCCGGGCTACAGCGGACCGCTCGTCCTCGCCCTCGTCGTCGGCGCCGCGGGAGCGGGC
Organism: Knoellia locipacati; assembly: GCF_044791685.1. Classification (GTDB taxonomy): domain Bacteria; phylum Actinomycetota; class Actinomycetes; order Actinomycetales; family Dermatophilaceae; genus Knoellia; species Knoellia locipacati_A. The sequence goes on along the minus strand of NZ_CP087730.1, from coordinate 1,486,579 downwards.
AACGCCCTCGGGACGGTCGTCGGCAACGCCCTGCGCCGGTTCCCGCCCGACCGGATCGTCGCCGCGGCGTTCCTGCTCATCGTCGCGGCTGCCCTGACGACGGCCTTCGCGTACTCGCTGCTCACCCTGCTCGTGCTCGGCCTGTGCGCCGGACTGTGCTCCCAGGTCATCAAGCTGAGCACCGACGCGATCATCCAGCGCGACGTCGCCGAGAACGTCCGGACCCAGACCTTCGCCTGGTCCGAGACGGTGCTCCAGATCGCCTGGGTCGTCGGCGGCGGCATCGGCATCGCCCTCCCGCTGGTGCCCCGGCTCGGGTTCGGCGTCATCAGCGGGCTGCTCGTCGCGGTCCTGCTGCTGTCCATCCAGGTGCGCCGAACCCAGCCACCCAGACGCGCCGCCGTTTGACCACTAGGTCACGATCGTGGCTGGACCGGCCCGCATTTCGTGACCAATTGGTCGAAAGTGGTCAAGGCTCAGAGGACGCGCAGCATCCTCGTGTTGCCCAACGTGTTCGGCTTGACCCGCTCGAGGTCGAGGAACTCCGCGACACCCTCGTCGTAGGACCGCAGCAGCTCGAGGTAGACCTCGGGCTCGACCGCCTGGCCCTCGATGGGCGCGAACCCGTGCCTCGCGAAGAACTCGGTCTCGAAGGTGAGGCAGAACAGGCGCTCCACCCCGAGCCCGACTGCCCGGGCGACCAGGCTCTCGATGATCCGCGAGCCGATGCCGTGGCCGAGTGCCGCGGACGACACGGCGAGGGTGCGGATCTCGGCGAGGTCCTCCCACAGCACGTGCACGGCGCCGCACCCGACGACCTCGCCGTCACGCTCGGCCACGACGAAGTCGCCGACCGACTCGTAGTAGGCGACCGCCTCCTTCTGGAGCAGCACCCGCTGCTCCGCGAGCGGCGCCACCAGGGCCCGCATGGCCCTGACGTCCCGCGTGCGTGCCGGACGGATCCGTATGCCGGCCCACGCAGAGCGTGGGACCCGCGCCCCGGTCCCGTCGTCGGGCTCGACGGCGTCGGCGGTCTCGGCGGAGGCAACAGGAGCGGCAGGTGCGGCGGGCTCGGAGTGCGAGGACGGCATACGACAAGTATCGCGGCCCGCACGGAAACGGGCCGCCCGCGCACGAAGCGCGGACGGCCGGTCCGACGGCACCCTCCCGAGCGGCGTCTCAGTTGGTCGTGTACGCCGTTCGGATGCGAGCGAGGTCGGTCGACGTGGGAGTCCAGGAGTAGCCGGCCAGAGTCGCGCTCTTGGAGATGAACGCCCTCATGATGTGCGGGTCGGCCGCGTGGTCCCAGTGCCCGAGACAGTGCCCGACCTCGTGGCTGACGATGGCGGCCAGCCACTTGCCGTACGGGCGACCGACGCCGCCGACGGACGTGTTCACGTTGACGATGCAGTCACCGATCTCGAGACCGCCGTTCGGTCCGGTCGTGAGCCAGGTGGGCACCTCCACCCAACCCCCGATCTTGGTGCCTGCCCTGGCCGAGCTCCACCGGATGGTGATGCCTCGGGACGGCTCGGTGGTCACCGGGACGAGGTCGATGCCCGTGCCCACCTCCCAGCGGTGGGCAGCCGTCGTCGTCCCGACGACTCCCAGGCGGTTGTGGACGGGGATGGTGTCACGGAAGAAGGGGTAGTCCACCCACGCCGTGGCAGCGACCGCACTCGGTGGGGTGAGCAGGGTCGTGGCACAGGCGAGCAGCCCAGCGAGGAACGCCGTGGTCCAAGCCCTCATGGTGCTCACTCCTTCACACCGAGACGACGGGATCGTCCGGTCCATGGTCATCCGACGCGCATCCGGGTGACGTCATCGTGGTCCACATGGGAGCAAAAGAGGGTAAAGGGCGGGCAAATTCACTAGTCCCATTGGCGCGAGCCGCGCCGGGGACCCGGACCCACGGCGCGCTCGCGACACACGAAAACCGGCCGCCCGCGCACGAAGCGCGGACGGCCGGTCCGTTCGGACGCCCCGGCTGGGCCGACGTCCGAGGTGAGGGTCAGCGGGTCGCGTAGACCGGCTGGCTCTGCGGGTTGAGCTCGTTCATCTTCACGTCGGCAGCCTTCATCAGGCTGCGGTCGGTGATCTTGAGGACGTCGAAGCCCTTGCCGAGGTCGGACGAGAAGACGTGGCCGTTGTAGTAGTACGACGACCAGGTGCCACCGCCGCCACCACCGACGCCGCCGTTCGGGCCGCGCTCGAAGTAGCCGATCTCACGCGGGTTCTCGGAGTCGGTGAAGTCCCAGAAGGACGTGCCACCCATGTACCAGGACTGGACCATGACGTCGCGTCCCTGAACCGGGATGAGCGAGCCGTTGTGGGCGACGCAGTTCTCGGAGTCGTTCTGGTGCCGGGGGATCTTGTAGTACGACTTGAAGGTCAGCTGGTTGTCGGCCGACAGGTCGTAGATGCCGTTGGCGCCACGGGTCGGGCCGACCTTGGTGTTGCAGGTCGCGCGGCCGCCACCACCGAGCTCGTCGGTGAAGATGACCTTGGTGCCCTTGTTGTTGAACGTCGCCGAGTGCCAGAACGCGAAGTTCGCCGTGTCCTGGACGCGCTCGATGACCTTGGGAGCCACCGGGTCGGAGATGTCCATGATGATGCCGTCGCCCATGCAGGCACCGGCCGCGATCTTCTTGGACGGGTAGGCCGTGATGTCGTGGCAGCCGCTCGTCGTCGAGTAGGTGTCACCGGACGGGTGGACACCACCGGGGTTGCCGCCGTCGGGGAAGAGGTTGGGCTCGGCGACGACCTTGGCCGCCGTCGGGTCGGCCTTGGGGACCTCGACGATGCTGATCGAGTCGTGCGGCGGCTGGCAGTCGGGGTATTCCGCGCGGGGCGAGTAGGACGACACGTAGAGGTAGTCGTTCTTGTCGCCGGGCACGAGCGTGTTGGTGTGCGAGCCGCACTTGGTCTCGACGGCCTTGAGGTACTTGGGGCTGGTCGGGTCGGACACGTCGAAGATCTTGATGCCCTCCCACGACTCCTTCACCGTCACCGGCGAGGTCGTCGAGGCGCACGAGGTGTCGCTGCGCGAGGAGTCGGTCGAGAGGTAGAGCAGGTTGCCCGAGATGGTGATGTCGTTCTGCGAGCCGGGGCAGCTCACGCGAGCGAGGACCTTGGGCGAGGCCGGGGTCGAGACGTCGTAGATGACGAAGCCGTTGTAGTTGCCGACGAAGGCCTTGTTGCCCGAGAAGGCGATGTCGCTGCCCGTGCCGTCGACCGGGGTGACGTGCGGGGTGTTGAAGAGGTGCTGGACGTTGGCGCTGCGCCCGATCTGGTCGGGTGCGAGCTGGACGCCTGACTTGCCGACCGCTTCCGGTTCGACGTCAGCGGCGCCGGCCGAAGCCACGCCCCAGCCGCTCGCGGCGAGCGCGGCAACGGCCGCGATCCCCACTGTGCGGAAAAGCCTCATGGTTCCTCCTCCGTCGGGCAGGCCAGGAGCGACTGCCCAAATGTGTGTGCGGTGAGGTCATGCTCGTCGAAAAGTTCCCACAGGTGGGTAAAGGGAGGGTAAGAACTCCCTACTCGCCAGTTGTGTCCGCATCGGACGGGGCGATGGACAGGGACGCCAACTACAGTGCCGCACATGCCGATTCGCCGCCGCACGACAGCCGTCGCCCTCAGCGCCCTCCTCGCCCTCGCCCTGACGGCATGCTCCGGTGACGAGAAGCCGCAGCCGGTGCCCGGCACTCCCGGCCCGACCTCGAGCGATCCGGTGATCCAGCCCGGGCTGCCCGGCGAGCCGAACGCGACGGTCAGCGGCAGCGCCGCCACGCGCGCACCTCGGACGGTCTCACCGGGCGACGTCACCTTCTACCAGGACATGATCGTCCACCACTCGCAGGCGCTCGTCATGGTCGAGACGGCGCTGCCACGGCTCACCGACACCCAGGCGAAGTCGCTCGCCGCGCGGATCGGTGACGAGCAGCGGCCCGAGATCCTCGCGATGACGACATGGCTCCAGGAGCGCAAGCAGGAGGTCCCGCCGCAGGCGACGAACCCCCGCCTGGGCGACCACGACCACGCGGGCATGCCGGGCATGGCGACCCCTGCGCAGATGGAGGAGCTCGCCAAGGCCACCGGCGTCGCCGCCGACCGCCTCTTCCTGCGCCTGATGATCGCCCACCACCAGGGCGCCCTGACGATGGTGGGCCAGCACGGGACCTCCGCCGGCGAGGAGATGGTCGAGGAGATGGCGGCCGACATCAACGTCACGCAGACCAAGCAGATCCAGCAGATGCAGGGCATGCTCGCGCGCCTCTCCTGACCCGACACTTTTCGACCAAGAGGTCACGAACTGTCGGCAGCGCCGTTCGTGACCCCCTGGTCGACAAGTGCGTGGGCAGGAGACACGACGGAAGGCGGGGTATGCCGTGAGCTCGCGCTCGCGGCATACCCCGCCTTCTGCTTCGGTCAGGTCAACTGACCGGGTGGGTCACTCGCTCGAGGCGGCGGACCCGCTGCTCGGCGGCGCCGACGCTCCGGCGGTGACGACCGGGACCTCGATGGCATGCGCGTGCGCGGTGCCCTCGAAGGTGAAGGTGTCGTCCTTGCCCTCGCCGGTCGCGTCGACCGCGACGATCTCGCCGGCCTTGAGCTCGCCGAAGAGGATCTTCTCGGACAGCACGTCCTCGATCTCGCGCTGGATCGTGCGACGCAGCGGTCGCGCACCCAGCACCGGGTCGTAGCCGCGCTTGGCGAGCAGCATCTTGGCCGCGGGCGTGAGCTCCATGCCCATGTCCTTGTCCTTGAGGCGCTTGTCGAGCTTGGCGATCTCGAGGTCGACGATCTGGATGATCTCGTCCTGCGTGAGCTGCGGGAAGACGATCGTGTCGTCGACGCGGTTGAGGAACTCGGGGCGGAAGTGCTGCTTGAGCTCGTCGATGACCTTGTTCTTCATCCGGTCGTAGGTGCTCTGGGTGTCCGGACCGGCAGTGAAGCCGAGGGCGCCCTTGGTGATGTCACGCGTACCGAGGTTGGTCGTCATGATGATCACGGTGTTCTTGAAGTCGACCATCCGACCCTGGGAGTCGGTGAGGCGGCCGTCCTCGAGCACCTGCAGCAGGCTGTTGAAGATCTCGGGGTGGGCCTTCTCGACCTCGTCGAACAGCACGACCGAGAACGGCTTGCGCCGGACCTTCTCGGTGAGCTGGCCGCCCTCCTCGTAGCCGACGTAGCCGGGAGGCGAGCCGAAGAGCCGCGAGACGGTGTGCTTCTCGCTGTACTCGGACATGTCGAGCTGGATGAGGCTGTCCTCGTCGCCGAAGAGGAACTCGGCGAGCGTCTTGGCGAGCTCGGTCTTACCCACACCGGTCGGACCGGCGAAGATGAACGAACCACCGGGACGGCGCGGGTCCTTGAGGCCCGCACGCGTGCGACGGATCGCCTGCGAGAGCGCCTTGATGGCGTCGTCCATGCCGACGACCCGCTTGTGCAGCTCGTCCTCCATGTGGAGCAGCCGCGAGGACTCCTCCTCGGTGAGCTTGAAGACCGGGATCCCGGTGCTCGCCGCGAGGACCTCGGCGATGAGCTCCTCGTCGACCTCGGCGACGACGTCGAGGTCACCGCTCTTCCACTCGTTCTCGCGCTGGGCCTTCTCGGCGCGCAGGTTCTTCTCGTCGTCGCGCAGGCGCGCGGCCTTCTCGAAGTCCTGCCCGTCGATCGCCGACTCCTTCTCGCGCACGACGGCCGAGATGCGCTCGTCGAACTCGCGCAGGTCCGGCGGTGCGGTCATCCGGCGGATGCGCAACCGGGCGCCCGCCTCGTCGATGAGGTCGATGGCCTTGTCGGGGAGGAAGCGGTCGTTGACGTAGCGATCGGCCATGTTGGCCGCCGCGACGAGCGCACCGTCGGTGATGGAGACGCGGTGGTGCGCCTCGTAGCGGTCGCGCAGGCCCTTGAGGATCTCGATGGCGTGGGCCAGCGTCGGCTCGGCCACCTGGATCGGCTGGAAGCGGCGCTCGAGGGCGGCGTCCTTCTCGATGTGCTTGCGGTACTCGTCGAGTGTGGTCGCACCGATGACCTGGAGCTCACCACGCGCGAGCATCGGCTTGAGGATGCTCGCGGCGTCGATCGCACCCTCGGCCGCACCGGCACCGACGAGGGTGTGGATCTCGTCGATGAACAGCACGATGTCGCCGCGGGTGCGGATCTCCTTGAGGACCTTCTTGAGACGCTCCTCGAAGTCACCGCGGTAGCGACTGCCGGCGACGAGAGCGCCGAGGTCGAGGGTGTAGAGCTGCTTGTCCTTGAGGGTCTCGGGGACCTCGCCGCGCACGATATCCTGGGCGAGGCCCTCGACGACGGCGGTCTTGCCGACACCGGGCTCACCGATGAGGACGGGGTTGTTCTTGGTGCGGCGGGACAGCACCTGCATGACCCGCTCGATCTCCTTCTCACGCCCGATGACCGGGTCGAGCTTGCCCTCGCGGGCAGCCACGGTGAGGTTGCGACCGAACTGGTCGAGCACGAGCGAACCGGCGGGGATGCCCTCGGCGGGGCCACCCTGACCGACACCGGCCGTGGCGCCCTCCTTGCCACCTTGGTAGCCCGAGATGAGCTGGATGACCTGCTGGCGCACGCGACCGAGGTCGGCGCCGAGCTTGACGAGGACCTGGGCGGCGACGCCCTCGCCCTCGCGGATCAGGCCGAGGAGGATGTGCTCGGTGCCGATGTAGTTGTGGCCGAGCTGGAGCGCCTCGCGCAGCGAGAGCTCGAGCACCTTCTTGGCTCGGGGCGTGAACGGGATGTGACCGGTCGGGGCCTGCTGGCCCTGGCCGATGATCTCCTGCACCTGCTCGCGGACGGCGTCCAGAGAGATCCCGAGGCTCTCGAGGGCCTTGCTCGCGACACCCTCACCCTCGTGGATGAGGCCGAGGAGGATGTGCTCGGTGCCGATGTAGTTGTGGTTGAGCAGCCGCGCCTCTTCCTGGGCGAGGACGACCACCCGGCGGGCCCGGTCGGTGAACCGTTCGAACATGGTGCTGGCTCCTGACTGATATGAGTCACCTCGATGCTATCCCCGCTCCCTGTATGCCGTGACCTCCCTTTCACAGGGAGGTCACCGATCGGGGAGTGGTCAGCGGGGTTCGAGGTGTGTCAAGGCGTCCAACGCGGCATACGGGCCGGGTGTTCCGCGGGGTGAGCCGAGCCCACTCATGTTCGCTGTCGGCGGATTCCGGCGGGTCAGTCGCCCGCCTCGGTGCGTCCCGTCCTGAGGATGCGGAGCGTCACGTTGCCGTCCTTGGTGGCGACCACGGTCACCTCGTCGCCCGTGGCCAGGGTGGACACCTTGTCCTGCAGCCGCTGGCGGGTGTCGGCGCCGATCGTGTAGGTCGCGGTGTGGCCGTCGGTGCTCTTGACGGTGAGCGTGTCCGCGGTCACCGCGGTGACCACTCCCCGCTGGAAGACGACGGTGGTCGTGGCCGCTCCCTCGCCCGGGACCACCGCCTCGCCGTGCAACGGGGCGCCGGCGCCCGGCAGCCCCAGGCCCGGCAGCCCCAGACCCGGGAGGTCACCCGCGCCGCCGCGCCCGTTGCCACCGTTCTGGCCCGGCGGGAGCTGCTGGGGTCCGCGTTCGGGGTTCATCCGTTCGCGTCCGGGCATGTCCCGGGAGTCGGTCGCCCACGGTCCGCGACCGCGGTCGTCCCCGACGTGCCGTGCCACGAACACCGCGCCGAGGGCGGCCACGAGCAGGGCGACGAGTGCGAGGCTGGCGCCCGCCAGGATCACCGCGAGCGTTCCACCTCGCGTCGAGGTCGCCTCCCCCCACATCGAACGGCGCGCGGTCGTTCCCGGGGCGGCCTGCGACATGGCCGGCTGCGAAGCAGGCGGCGCGGGCGGCGCGGTCGGTTCGATCGGCATCGTGGGCGGGTTCGCCGGGGACTCGGGCGAACCCGGCTGGTCAGGCGTCTGGCTCATGGGAGGGGTCCTTCCGCTCACCCCTCAGGATGCTCCTCCAACCTGTGACGACGCCGGGAGTTCGCTGCGCACGGGACCGGAACGGACGGCATACGGCGGCGTCCGCGGCGACGGCCGCCCACGAGGGCGACCGCCGCCCCGGATCCGGCGGGGTCAGGCGCCGTCGGTGCCCGGCTCACCGACCGTGACGACGAGCTGGGCGCCGTACGGCAGCGCCTGGACGAGGCGCATCCGTGCCAGGGCAGGGTGGTCGTCGAGCAGCTTCGCGCCGTTGGCCAAGGACCGCAGGGCGGCCGTCTCGGCCCGCGCGATCTCGAGCTGGGCTGCGCCACGGCGGCGTGCCGTGGCGAGCTCGAGGGTCGCCGCCCGGACCTCCGCCGGGAGGATGACGTCCTTGACGACGACCTCGGTGACCGCGACCCCGACCGGTCGGGCCACCGAGGCCACCGCCGCAGTGAGGGCAACGGCGTCGAGCCCCGACCCGCGCTGCGACACCGTGTCGAGCGTCAGCCCGGCGACGGCGTCCCGCAGCGCGACCTGCGTCCCGAGGTAGACCAGACCGAGCGGGTCGGTCGCGCGCTCGAGCCACGCGACGGGGTCCGCGACGGTCCACCGCACCGCCGCCGAGACGCGCACCTGCACGCCGTCGACGGTGAGGATCTCCTGCGGGGCGACCGCGAGCAGCTGCTCGCGCACGTCCACTTGGACGTAGGTCGCCCTGCGGGCCCTGCGGTGACGGCCCGGATCGAGCACCCGGACAGGGGTGCCGTCGACGAGCTCGACTGCCACGGTGTGGGCGGGGACGGTGACGTGGACGAGGAACATGGGCAACCTCCTTCGGGTGCGCCGGTGGGCAGGACGAGTGGTGTGGCGTCGGACGTGACGGAGCGGGCAGGTGATGGTGCCGGTCGGCGGACGCGCGTGCGGGGCTGCGGGCGTCTCCCTGACCACCCGGGCCACTGAGCACTCACGTCCGTGACTCCGACCGGCACCACCTGTCTGTGAAGCGGGAGTTGAACCCGAAGCCTTGACAGGGCCTGCCAGTGGATCCATCGACGAGAGGCGATGCGCAGGACCGGTGTGCGGCACGCCGCTCCGGCTGCTTCCTCTCGTCCGTCCGTGGACCAGTGTGCGGACCGGCGTATGCCGTCCGCCACCGAATTACGGTCGGCTGCCGTCAGCCTCGGCGCTGGCAGTTGCCGCACCAGAAGAGGTTGCGGCCGGCGACGACCTGGGTGCGGATCCGCGAACCGCACACGTGACACGGCTCGCCCTGTCGCTTGTAGACGTAGGACTCGCGCTCGGTGAGCCGCACCTCCTCACCCTCCTCCAGGGCGCGCGAGACCTCGTCGACCTGCTCGTGCACCGTGACGATCTTGCTCGTCGCGACGCCGAGCGGCAGGAGCGCGACGAGGTCCTCCCAGATGGCCCGCCACGTCTTGCGCTGGAGTTTGTCGCCCGGGCGGAACGGGTGGACGCGCAGCCGGAAGAGCACCTCGGAGCGGTAGACGTTGCCCACCCCGGCGAGGACGGCCTGGTCCATGAGCAGCTCGGCGATGGGCCTGCCCGAGCGCTGGATCCGCTTCCACGCGAGGTCCGGGTCGGAGCGAGGGTCGCTGGGACGCAACGGGTCCGGGCCGAGCCGTCCGAGGACCTCGTCGACCTTCTCGGGGGTGACGACGTCGCAGACCATGGGTCCGCGCAGGTCGGCCACGTGGTCGTCGGTTGCGAAGCGGCACCGGACCTGACCCACGACCGGCATCTCACCGGCATACGACGTCGTGTCGATCGTGAAGGTGCCGATGAGACCGAGGTGCACCCACAGGATCCGGTCGCCGGCGAACTCCACGAAGAGGTGCTTGCCCCACGACGTCGCCTCGAGCACCTCGGTGCCCGAGAGCAGTGCGGCGCCCTCGGCGAACTTCCCCTGCGGGCTGGTCACGACCGGCGAGGTGCCGCGGAAGGCGGTGTCGAGGTCGCGGGCGAGGGCGTAGAGGGTGTGGCCTTCGGGCATGGGCCCATCATCGGCCACACCCGGACTGCGCCACATGGCAGCCACCGAGGCCCAGCCCGGCTGGGGCGAGACACGGGCCCGTATGCCGTGCGGACGGCATACCGGGAAGGTGTGCTCGACGTCGCTTCAGTCGGTGATGTCGGCGAGGTAGACGTCGTCGCCATCGGGGCCGAACGTGAATCCCCAGGCCTCGGGCAGTGCTAGGTACGCGAGGAGCCTCGGCTGGCGGCGACAGGCCTCCTGCACGGTCACGACCTCGAACCCGACGGCCTCGTGGGCCTCGTCCATGGAGCCGTAGCCGGCGAACACGACCCAGCCACAGTCGCCGCGTTCGGGCTCGGCGGCAAACCGGGCCCCGTGGACCGGCGCAGCGTCGGGCGACAGGTCCTTCGCCACGAGCATCTGGCCGAACGGCCACGGTGGATGGGGCCACACCCCGGCGCGACGGCAGATCTCGTCCTGGTCGGGACGGACCGAAGGCCAGCGCGTGGCGTCCTCAGGACGGGTCAGCGAGTGCTCGGCGACAGGCGGAAGGTCGGACCGCTCCAGCTCGGCGAGGTAGTCGTCCAGGCCCCCGCTCCCGTCGGGGTCCGTGGCGATGACGTGGCTCACGGGGATGTCGATCCTCGCGTTCACCACGAGCCGGGTGTGCGTGGAGAACGGCACGTTGTCCAGCACGCAGCGCAGCAGGTCCCCGTCCCGGCCGAGCACCTGGAGCCACATGCGTTCGGTGACGAGGGTGAGCTGCGGGACGCCTGCGCTGGAGTAGGCGGGCCGACCGTCGCGGACGGGATCGGACAGGTCGGCGAGGGTGAACATCGCCTTGACTCCCGAGCCGCGTCCGAGCCCATCGAGCTCCTCGCGCGTCGGCATCTCGAAGGTGTCCGGATGCGCGGCGGCGACCGGCCGCGGGTCGATGAGCAGCCAGCCGCCATGATCCAGGACGGCGTCGAGCGAGGGTTCCTGGTGGTCGGACACTCAGGAGGCCTTCTTGGTGGCCTTCTTCGCCGTCGTCTTCTTGGCCGCTGACTTCTTCGCGGTGGTCTTCTTGGCCGCCGCCTTCGTGGCCGGCTTGTCGTCGGACGCCTTGGCGGCGGGCTTGGACGGCGCCTCACCGCGGGAGGCCTTGGCCTTCTCGACCGACTTCGCCAGGGCCGCCAGGAGGTCGACGACCTCGCCGGACTCCTCGGCCTTGGCGGCAGGTGCCCGGACCTCCCCGCCCTCGACCTTGGCCTTGACGAGCTCCTGGAGCGCGATGGCGTAGTCGTCCTCGTAGTCGTCGGCCTCGAAGTCACCGGCGAGCTGCTCGATGAGGAGCTTGGCCATCGCCATCTCCTTGTCGGTCGCCTCTCCGGCGTCGTCGACGTGCGCGAAGTCGGGGCGCCGGATCTCGTCGGGCCAGAGCATCGTCTGCATGACGATGACGCCCTCGCGGACCCGGAGCACGGCCATGGTCATGCGAGTGCGGATCGAGACGGTGACGACCGCCATCCGGCCCTCGGACTCGAGCGCCTCGCGCAGCAGGACGTAGGGCTTGGTCGCCGTCTTGTCCGGCTCGAGGTAGTAGCTCTTGTCGAGCAGCATCGGGTCGATCTGCTCGGTGGGCACGAACTTCTCGACGTTGATCTCCTTCGAGGACTTGCTCGGCAGGTCCTTGAAGTCCTCGTCGGTGAGAACGACCATGTCGCCGTCCTCGGTCTCGTAGCCCTTGGCGATGTCGTCGTACGCGACTTCCTCGCCGTCGATGCTGCACGTGCGCTTGTACTTGATCCGGCCGCCGTCCTCGCGGTGCACCTGCCGGAACTGCACGTCGTGGTTCTCGGTCGCCGAGTAGAGCCGCACGGGCACGTTGACCAGCCCGAACGAGACCGCGCCCTTCCAGATCGCACGCATGGAGCCACTGTATGCCGCGTGCTCACCTCGCAGGGGCGGTCGTCGTCAGCCGAAGAGGTAGGCCAGCGACATGACGAGGAGGTAGATCCCGGGCGGCGCGAGGAAGACCAGCAGTCCCAGGCAGACGAGCGCCAGACTCCACCCGGCGGCGCCCCGGGCGACACGGTCACGGGGCGACCACCGCAGGTGGGCCTCACCGGCGACCCACACCAACGCCACCGGGGTCAGCACGATGACCAGCGCGAAGATGGCGTACGGGGCCTTCGGCCAGATGGCCCCGACCCAAGGAGCGGCCAGGAGCATCGCCACGAGGAGTGCGGCGAACCCCAGGGCCCAGGGCAGGTTGCTGCGCGTGCGCCTCGCCCCGTCCACCGCCATGGGTCCATTCCACACCCTCGGACCCGGGTTCGGAGAGGATGGGCGGATGCAGCCCATGCTCGCGTCGGTCGCCGACGGCATCCCGCGCGGACCCGAGTGGGTGCACGAGGTCAAGTGGGACGGCATGCGGGTCCTCGCCGACGTCCGTGACGGGCGGCTGGTGCTCTCGAGCCGGACGGGGCGGGACGTGTCGGTGAGCTTCCCCGAGCTCGGGGGACTGGCCGACACCTACGACGACCTGCTCCTCGACGGCGAGGTCGTCGCCCTCGACGGCGGCATGCCCTCCTTCGCCGCGCTCGCCGAGCGGATGCACGTGTCGTCGCCCCGCAGGGCGGCCCAGCTCGCGACGACCCGGCCGGTGACCTTCATGGCCTTCGACCTGTTGCGGCTCTTCGGTTCCGACCTCACCGGCCAGCCGTGGTCGGCTCGCCGCGAGCTGCTCGAACGCCTCGAGCTCGGCGGCGCGGCCTGGCAGGTGCCGCCCACCTACCACGACGGCGAGGAGCTCTTCGAGGCCACGCGCGAGCAGGGTCTCGAGGGCATCGTCAGCAAACGACGCTCCTCCCCGTATGCCGCGGGGCGCCGCTCCGCGGACTGGCGCAAGTCACCGCACCGCGCCACGCTGTCGGTCGTCGTCGGCGGGTGGCGCCCCGAGACGGGGACGACGAACCGGCTCGGCGCCGTCCTCGTCGGCACCCCTGACGGAGCCGGCGGCTGGGAGTATGCCGGCCGCGTGGGTGCCGGGCTCGCCGGCACGGCGGGTGCCCGGGTCGGCAGGATGCTGGAACCGCTGCAGCGCAGCGCATCCCCGTTCTCGAACGACGTGCCCCGCGAGGACGCTGCCGGCGCGGTGTGGGTCGAGCCCACCGTCGTCGTGGAGGTGCAGTCCCTGGGACGGGGCTCGACCGGCAAGCTGCGCCAGCCGGCATACCTCGGCATTCGCACCGACCTCACTCCCGCCGACCTGCACGAGGTGACCGATGCCTGAGAAGTACACCCCGGAGATCACGCGCGTCGACGTCGGGGGGCGCACCCTCAAGCTCTCGAGCCTGAGCAAGGTCATGTACCCGTCGACCGAGACGACCAAGGGCGAGGTGCTCAACTACTACGTCACGATCGCGCCGATCCTGCTGCCGCACATCGCTGCTCGTCCGGTGACGCGGGTCCGATGGCCGCACGGGGTGGCCGACCAGAGCTTCTTCGAGAAGAACCTGCCCAGCGGTGCGCCCTCGTGGCTGCCCCGGGTGCAGGTCGACGACGTGACCTACCCGATGGTCGAGGACGTGTCGCACCTCGTCTACCTCGTCAACCTCAACTCCCTCGAGGTGCACGTGCCGCAGTGGACCGTCACCGAGGACGGCGAGCGCGAGAACCCCAACAGGCTCGTCATCGACCTCGACCCCGGCAGCCCCGCGGGCCTCGCCGAGTGCGCACGGGTGGCGCTGCTGCTGCGCGAGCGGCTCGAGGCGCTGGGGCTGGGTCTGCACCCCGTGACGTCGGGCAGCAAGGGGATGCAGCTCTACGCCTCGCTGGGCGGCGACCTCACGAGTGACCAGGTGCGCGACCTCGCCCAGCAGCTCGCCCAGGAGATGACCAAGAAGCACCCCGACCTCGTGCTGTGGAAGATGACGAAGTCGCTGCGGCCGGGGAAGATCTTCCTCGACTGGAGCCAGAACGTCGCCGCCAAGACGACGATCAGCCCATACTCGCTACGCGGCCGGGAGCTGCCCTGCGTCGCGGCTCCGCGGACCTGGGACGAGCTGGAGGCCGGTGCTGCGGGCGAGACGTTCGAGCAGGTGATGTTCGACGACATGCTCGAGCGGATCGAGGAGTACGGCGACCTGCTCGAGGACCTGCTCTGACCCTGCCGGTGGGGCTCATCGGACCGGCACATGCCGCTCCCAGCCGGGTCAGAGGCGGTCGGCTCGAGCGCACCTGACGACGTCAGGCGGTCCACAGCCAGACGACCCACAGGGCGTACGCCAGGGCGGCGATCGTGACGCACAGGATCACGAGACCGACCAGCCGTGAGGGACTCATCGGGCCTCGCCTCCGGCGGTCCTGGGCCGGGTGCCGGGGACGGCACACTCGAGGGCTGAGCCCACCACGCCGGGAACGAAGGACATCAGCGCCACACCCAGTACGCGTCGCAGGATTGCCATGACTCCACGATCCACCCGCACCGGTCGGCCCGGAATGGGGCGGGCTACTCAGGTCGACGTGGTGAGGCGAGGACAGCCGGCGCACTCGTGGCAGCCGGGCAGGGCGTAGATGAGGCAGCACGACCGGCGCTCGACGGTCGGCCCCCAGCCACCGCCGGTCGCCGCCCGAGCCTCGCGCAGGGCCATCTCCCACAGGTCCTCGACCATGCCGAGCCGTTGCCGGGTCGACATCTTGACGTCGACGTCGTAGGCGTTCGCGATCTCGCGGCCCAGCCGGAGGTATGCCGTACGCGCCTCCTCGACGCGCGCCGCCGGCTCGTGGTCGGCCGGCTCCACCGCGAGGAACCCGATCCGCTCGGGGTAGAGCCCGGGCGCGAGGTCGCACGACAGCCCGGAGGCCTCGAGGGTGCCGAGCACGACGCGCCAGGGGCCGGTGCAGGCAGCAAATGCGGACACCTGCGCGGGAATGCTCAGGAGGTGCTGGAGGACGAATGCGGAAGCGACCTGCGGGGGTGCGGGAACGGCATACAGTCTGGAGTTCTGCGCCGTGAGTTTTTGGCACCATTGCGCAGAATTGGCAAAAGCGCTGGTCAGGGCCGTGAAAAGGGTCTCGCCACCGACGAATTCGAGATATCCGTGGTGTCGTGACATGACGGAGGCGACGGCACCCGGGTCGGGTGCCGTCGCCTCGCTGACGTCTTTCGAGATCAGCTGTTGGCCTTGTCGTAGGCCTCCTGGACGGCCGCGGGAATGCGACCGCGCTCGCTCACGTCGTGGCCGTTCTTGCGGGCCCATTCGCGAACGGCGCTGACGTCCTTGCGACGCGCTCCACCACCGCTGCTGCCGCGGCCGGAGACCTTGCGGCCACCCGAGCGGCGGGCGTGACCGACCCACGGGGCCAGCGCATCGCGCAGCTTGGCGGCGTTGGCGGTGTTGAGGTCGATCTCGTAGGACACGCCGTCAAGAGCGAACGTGACTGTCTCGTCGGCATCGGTGTTGTCGATGTCGTCGACGAGCAGCACCTGCACGCGCTGTGCCATCTTGAATTCCCTTCACACGTCGAATATGACGAGCGAAGGTTAGCATTCAGGAATTGTCTTTCGGCTTTTTCGACTGCTCGGACTCCCACTGACTTTGTGCGAGCCGCTCACGACGGTCTCCCTCGAGGATCCGCTTCATGAGGAAATAGAAGAGCAGGGCCACGATGATCGTGGGCAGGATGGCCGCGAGATATGGCCAGATGGAGTCCCACATGGTCAGGCCTCCGGCTTGAGGTGGGGGAAAAGGATCGTTTCGCGAATGTTGGCGCCGGTGAAGAGCATGACGAGCCGGTCGACGCCCAGGCCGAGACCGCCCATGGGCGGCGCGCCGTACTCGAGCGCCCGCAGGAAGTCCTCGTCGAGCTGCATGGCCTCGGGGTCACCGCCGGCCGCCTTGCGCGACTGCTCGGTGAGGACGGCCCGCTGGATCTCGGGGTCGATGAGCTCGGAGAACCCGGTGCCGCGCTCGACACCGCCGATGATGAGGTCCCACGCCTCGATGAGCCCGGGCTCGGAGCGGTGCGGCCGGGCGAGGGGCTGGGCGCTCGCGGGGTAGTCGCACAGGAAGGTCGGCTGGAGCAGCGTCGGCTCGACGAGCTCGCCGAGCAGCTCGAGGAAGACCTTGTCGCGCTCCCAGGAGGGGTCGATCGCGACGTCGTGCCGGGCGGCGTGGCCGCGCAGGGTCTCGAGGTCGGTGTCGATGGTGACGGTCTCGCCGACGGCCTCGCTCACGGCCTCGTGCACCGGCAGCCAGCGCCACTCGCCGTCGAGGTCGATGGTGCCCCGCTCGGTCTCTACGAGGCGCGACCCGACCGCGTCGGCGGCGGCGAGGTAGAGGTCCTTGATGAGGTCGGCGATCGTGCCCTGGTCGCCCCACGCCTGGTAGGCCTCGAGCATCGTGAACTCGGGGGAGTGGGTGGCGTCGACGCCCTCGTTGCGGAAGATGCGGCCCATCTCGTAGACCCGGTCGACACCACCGACGACGGCCTTCTTGAGGTTGAGTTCGAGCGCGATCCGCAGGGTCATCTCCTGGTCGAACGCGTTGAGGTGTGTCCGGAAGGGCCGAGCCGCGGCGCCGCCGTGGATGAGCTGGAGGACCGGCGTCTCGACCTCGAGGTAGCCCTGGTCCTCGAGCTCGTGGCGCATGGCGCTGAGGATGCGTGCCTTGGTGCGGACCATGTCGCGCGCCTCCTGGCGCACGATGAGGTCGGCGTAGCGCTGGCGGACGCGGCTCTCCTCGGAGAGCTCCTTGTGCAGCGTCGGCATGGGGCGCAGCGCCTTGGACGCCATGGTCCAGCTCGTCGCCATGACCGAGAGCTCGCCGCGGCGGCTGCTGATGACGCGACCGGTGACGGAGACGTGGTCACCGAGGTCGACGTGGGCCTTCCAGTCGGCGAGCGACTCCTCACCGACCTCGGCGAGGCTGAGCATGACCTGGAGGCGGATGCCCTCACCCTCCTGGAGGGTGGCGAAGGCGAGCTTGCCGGTGTTGCGCACGAAGACGACCCGACCCGCGACCGAGACGACGTCGTCGGTCTCCTGCCCGGTCTCGAGGTGGCCCCACTGCTCGCGCACGTCGACGAGGGCGTGGGTCCGGTCGACCGAGACGGGGTATGCCGCCGTGCCCGCCTCGAGCAGGCGGGTGCGCTTCTCGCGGCGGATGCGCTGCTGCTCGGACAGGTCGATCTCGGGGACGGTGGTGGTGCCGGTGGGGGTCTCGCTCACACGCTCAAGGGTACGAGGGTTGCCTGAGTGCTCCTGACACGCCCGCTGGGAACAGGCTCACCGTGCGGCCCGGCGGATCCTGACCGTGGGGGGCGTGGCGAGGCTCTGGCCGACGACGCAGTAGCGCTCGGTGGCGGTGGCGAGGCGGGCCAGGGCCGCGTCGTCGGCGTCGGTGTCGAGGGTGGCCGTGATGCTCATGCCCGTCATCCCGACGACGGCGTCACGGTCGACACCGAGGGTGCCCCGGGCGTCGAACTCGCCGTCCGCGCGCAGGTGTGCGCCGCGGACGACGATCTTCATGGAGGTCGCCACCGCGCGCATCGTCACACCTGTGCAGGCGAGCACGGCCTCGAGCAGCATGTCGGCGGAGCAGGCGTCGTCACCGTCGCCGCCGGTGGCGGGGTGGAGCCCGGCGCGGGTGCGACCGGACCAGACGTCGACGCTCGTCGTGATGCCGGGGTCGCGCCAGTCGGCGCGGGCCGTGAGGTGCACGACGGCTTCGTCCGGCTCCTCCTTGTAGAGGTCCTTGAGGGGTGCCTGAAGGGCTCGGAGGGTGGCGGCGTCCATCGGTTCGTGCAGCTCGTGCATGAGGGAGAGTCTGCCTGCTCCTTCCCTCGCCCGTGGTTCGGCCGCCGAACGGGGGGGGGTGGGTGGACGGATCAGCCGCCGAGGATGTTGCCGAGGTTGCCGCCCAGCCCACCGCCGCCGGACTGGCCGGCGGCCTTGTGGCTGCCGTCCTGCACCGACTCGCTCGGCTGGACCAGGACGTAGCCCTCGCCGGAGAACGCCATCTGCAGCATCTCGCCGGAGCCGCCGCGAAGCATGGACTTGAGGCCTCCGGTGTCGATGCGGATGTCGCTGCGCACCCCGGCGGTCCATAGCACGACCGACTGGGCGTCGGCGAAGGTGTTGCCACCCGCGACGTTGAGCGCCACCGGCTCGCCGTCGGTCGTGATCGCGACGTAGCCGGTCCCGCGCAGCGACACGTTGTAGAGGCCACCGGTCATCGCCGCGCCCCGTGCCTGCAGCCGGTGGATGTCCCAGTCGATCGAGCCGGAGAAGGCCAGGACGTTGTTGCCGTTGACCGAGACCAGGTCGTCCTGGAGGTAGATGATCTGGATCTCCTTGGCCAGGTCGGCCACGAAGAGCTCGCCCTGCCCCTCGCACTTCATGACGCTGACGCCCTCGCCGGTCATTGCCGACTTGACGAACTTCGACATCCCGCCGGCACCGGTGTTCTGGAAGCGGACGTCGCCCTGGTAGGCGACCATGCTCCCCGACTTGGCGTAGACCGCGCCGTAGCCCATCTGGATCTTGAGCAGCTTCTTGTTCTGGTGGGAGAACGGGTCCTGCGACGCGTTCTCCTGGTGGTCGGTGAAGAGCGAGCCGTGGATGGCCATCGTCGAACCCCTGTCAGTGCAGCTTCGCCGGTCCCGCGGTCACGCCGACCGTGCCCTCGAGGGTCCGACGCGGATTGCTCCCAAACGTATTCGACCCGGCGAGCACGGACCTATCGTTTGGAGGAACAGGTCGACGCGCGGTCGACCGGGTTCCAGGAGGCAGTCATGGGTTTCCTCGACAAGGCCAAGGCGGCAGCGACCGAGCTCGCGGCGAAGGCCGACGGGGCGATGGCGCAGGCCGGCATCAACACCCCCGGCACGACCTCGGCCGCGGCTGAGAAGTACCTCCGCGACCTGGGGGTCATCGCCTACCTCGAGGCGACCGGTCGTGCGGCACCGGAGGGTGAGCGCGACCGGGTCATGGCGGCCCTGCGCGAGGCCGAGCAGCAGGGTGGTCTGACCTCCTTCGCGCTGCGGACGACACCCCCGCCGCCCCCCGGGATGGCCGGCGGACCCGGGATGCCGGGGTCCCAGGCGAGTCCTCCTCCTCCGCCCCCTCCGCCCGGCTCCGCGTCGACGGCGTCGGGCGGCGTCCAGCCGCCCGCGCCCCCTCCTCCGGCACCTTCCACGCCATCTGCCGCGGAGGAGTCCGCTCCCCTCCCGCCCGCACCGAGCCAGAGCCCGCCGCCACCCCCGCCGCCTCCGCCGAACTGGTCGTGACACCGGGCTGGGCGTGACACCGGGCTGGTCGTGACACCGGGTGACCTGAGGGCGAGGGGGACAGCGCTCGCGGGCGGCCGCCCCGACATGGTCCTCGCTCAGCGCTGTGCACTGCTGCAGTGAGGTGCAGCAGTGCACAGCGCCGCGGCGGCATGGTGCGGAGCGGGCTGGCGCGCTCAGGATGTCCGCGTCGGGGATGACGACTCGTCGAGTGTCGGAGTGGACCGAGCTCCTGACGTTGTCGGCGCTGTCGGAACTGTCGAAGCTGTCGGACCGGGTGGATCCGGGGCACAGGGAGCATCGAGCGCGGACCCCCGCCGTGCTTCCTCGGCGACGACCGTGGCCTGCGTCCGACGTCGGAACGAGGTCCCGGACGCCAGTGGCGAGGGTTCCCCGCGGTGCCTGGTCCAGTTCCAGGGGGAGAGCTCGTGCTCCTCGCAGAGCTCGAGGTGTGCCGGGAAGCGACGACCGGCTCGGTCGACGACGTGCTCGGCCGGGCCGTCCCACGCGGACCACGATCCGGCGTGGGGGTCGGTGAGGTGGACACCGAATCCCAGGATGCGCAGCAGGGCGAGCACCTCGTCGAAACCCGCCGGGACTGCTCCGGCCTCCCAGCGCCCCACCTTCGCCCGGTCCCAGCCCAGGGCATGGGCCAGCCCTCTCTGGTTCATTCCGAGCCGGCGTCGGGCCAGGCGCATCGCTGCGCCGATCGCGTGACCGTCTGTGAGCGAACGGTCGGGGATGTCCTGACTCATGGGTGCCATGAGAGCCCACAGTGACGGCGACCGTCACTCGGGTCCCACGAACCTGTGGACGAGGTCGACGCGACCGGCCACCCTGTGGATCGTGGACCCAGCAGTCGGTGTGGGCTCAGCGCTCGTCGACCATGAGGTCGATCGTGTAGTCCTCGGCGCGGTAGCTGTGGTCGCCGTACTCGACCGCGCCCCCTGAGCCGTCGAAGGCCATCCGGGTCATCGTCAGGACGGGTTGCGTGCCCCGGATCCGCAGGTGCCTGCGCTCGGCGGGGGTGGGCATCCGCGCGGCGATCGACTGGTGCGCCACGACGGCATGCACGCCGCGGGCGCGCAACGCGGCATACAGGCCGGTCGCCTCGAGCTCGTCACGCGAGATGTCTCCGTATGCCGGCGGCAGCCAGTTGCGCATCACCGCGAGCGGAGCGTCCCCGGCCAGTCGAAGCCGGACGATCGCGAGCAGAGGGGTGTCGGCGGGGAGGTCGAGGGCTGCAGCGGCGCTCTCGTCGAGGACGGTGTCGTGCTCCAGCAGGACGGTCCTCGGCTCACGGCCCTCACGGGAGAGGTCGTCGAAGAGACTGCTCAGGGCGACCCGGCGGTGCACCTTGCGGTTGGCCACTGTCGTGCCGAGACCGCGGCGGCGGACCAGCAGGCCCTTGTCGACCATCTCCTGGATCGCTCGCCGGACCGTGGGTCGGGAGAGCGAAAGGCGCTGTGCCAGAGCGACTTCGTTCTCGAACGGGTCGCCCGGCTGGAGTCGTCCGTCGGTGATGGCGGCGCACAGCTGCTCGGACAGCTGGTGGTAGAGCGGGACCGGCGACGTCCGGTCGATGCTCACGTCCACGAGCTGTGCGGTCATGTCGGGCACAGTAGCGAAGAGGAGAACAAATGACCATATGTCCTGACAAAGGTTGACAGGAGGGTCAGCGGCGCGGAACAGTTCTCGGCATGAGGATCGGACTGGCCGGTGTGGGCCGCATCGGAGCGTTCCACGCGAGCACCCTGGCGGGGCTCGACGCCGTCGACGAGGTGGTCGTCGCCGACCTCGACGCGGCCCTCGCCGAGCGCGTCGCCACGGAGCAGGGCCTGCGCCACGCGCCGGACATCGACACCCTCCTCACCTCGGGCCTCGACGCCTTCGTCATCACGACGGCGACCACGGCGCACGCCGCACTGCTCCGGCAGGCGCTCGCGGCCGGCATACCGACGTTCTGCGAGAAGCCGGTCGCCGCCACCCTCGACGAGACGATCGCGCTCACCGAGCTGAGCGAGGCCAGCGAGACGCCGGTCCACATCGGCTTCCAGCGCCGCTTCGACGCGGGCTATCGGCGCGCGAGGGCCGCCGTCGAGTCCGGCGAGCTCGGCACGATCCATGCGCTGCGCGCCCTGACCCACGACCAGGAGCCGCCGCACGCGGCCTACATCCCGACGAGCGGCGGCATCTTCCGCGACTGCTCGGTGCACGACTTCGACATCGTCCGCTTCGTCACCGGGCACGAGGTCGAGACCGTCTACGCCACGGGTGAGAACAAGGGCGCCGCGTTCTTCGGCGCCGCCGGTGACGTCGACACCGCCGCGGCCGTGCTCACGCTCGACGACGGCACGCTCGTCACCGCGACGGCCACCCGCTACAGCGGCGGTGGCCACGACGTGCGGCTCGAGGTCATGGGGTCCGACGGCAGCATCGCCGTCGGCCTCGACGACTCCCTCGCGCTGCGCTCCGCCGAGGACGGCGTGACCTTCCCCGCCGGGCCGGCGCACCGGTCATTCATGCAGCGCTTCCTCGCGGCCTACCGCGCGGAGCTCACCGCGTTCTGCGACGTCGCCGCCGGTCGGGCGCCCAGCCCGTGCACGGTCCGAGACGCCCTCCAGGCCTTCCGCACCGCCGAGGCCTGCGAGCTGTCCAGGGCTCAGCGACGCGTCGTCGCCATGTCCGAGATCCCCGATGCCCCCGTCCGAGCGAAGGCCACTGCATGAGCACCACCGCCCGCCCGTCCGTCTCCGACCGGATTGCCGGCGCCCCGATCTCGTGGGGCGTCTGCGAGGTCCCCGGCTGGGGGTTCCAGCTCGCCGTCGACTCCGTGCTCCGCGAGATGCGCGAGGTCGGGATCGTCGCGACCGAGTTCGGGCCCGACGGCTTCCTGCCCGACGAGCCGGTCGCCAAGGCGGAGGCCCTCGAGGCGGCGGGCCTGCGCGCCGTCGGCCAGTTCGTGCCGGTCGTGCTGCATGACCCCGGCCACGACCCCCTGCCCGAGGTCGAGTCCGCCATGGAGGCGCTCACCGTCGCCGGCGCGACCACGGTCGTCGTCGCCGCGGCCACGGGGGTGGAGGGCTACGACGCCCGCCCCGAGCTCGACGACGCCCAGTGGGACACCCTCCTGGCGAACCTCGACCTCGTGACGGCGGCCGCCGAGGCGCGAGGGCTGACCGCCACCCTGCACCCGCACGTCGGCACGCTCGTCGAGTCGGGCGAGGAGACCGAGCGGGTGCTCGCGGGCTCGCGCATCGGGCTGTGCCTCGACACCGGCCACCTGCTCATCGGCGGCGGCGACCCGGTCCAGATCGCTCGTGCCCACCCCGGTCGCATCGGCCACGTCCACCTCAAGGACGTGCGCCTCGACATCGCCGAGCGCGTGCGTGCCGGCAGCCTCACCTACACCGACGGCGTGAGCCAGGGGATGTACGTCCCGCTCGGCGAGGGTGACGTCGACATCGCCGCGATCGTGGGCTCGCTCGAGAACGACGGGTATGCCGGGTGGTACGTCCTCGAGCAGGACACCATCCTCACCGGGCCGCCCGCCGAGACCGGCGTCGACCCGCTGGCCGACGTCCGCGCCTCCATCGACTTCATCCACAACGTCCGCCCCTCTGGGGGTCCCGCCGTCACCTCGGCGGACGCAAGCGGGGACGGCGGGCGCAGCGATGGGTGAGCGGCCGGCATACGACCTCGTCGCGATGGGGCGCACGGGTGTCGACATCTACCCCCTCCAGCACGGGGTGGGCCTGGAGGAGGTCAGCACCTTCCAGAAGTTCCTCGGTGGGAGCGCGACCAACGTCGCCGTCGCCGCCGCCCGCCACGGCCGCCGCGTCAGCCTCGTGACCAAGGTCGGGCGCGACCCGTTCGGGCGCTACGTGCGACTCGAGGCCGAGCGCCTGGGCATCGACCCGGTGCACATCACCGAGATCGAGGGCGACGGACCGCCGACGCCGGTGACCTTCTGTGAGGTGTTCCCGCCGGACGACTTCCCCCTCTACTTCTACCGGTACCCCGCGCCTCCCGACCTGCTCATCGAGGCGTCCGAACTGCCCGTCGAGGACATCCGCGACGCACGCGTCTACTGGTCGACGGTGACCGGCCTGTCCCAGGAGCCCTCTCGCTCGGCGCACTTCGCGGCGTGGGAGGCGCGGGAGCGACAGCAGCACACGATCCTCGACCTCGACTACCGGCCGATGTTCTGGGCCGATCCGGCCGAGGCCCGTGAGCAGGTCGGCAAGGCGCTCGAGCACGTGACCATCGCCATCGGCAACCGTGAGGAGTGCGAGGTCGCCGTCGGCGAGACCGACCCGCACCGTGCCGCCGACGCGCTGCTCGAGCGCGGGCTCGAGCTCGCCGTCGTCAAGCAGGGACCCAAGGGCGTGCTCGCCGCGACCCGCGAGGAGCGGGTCGAGGTCGCACCGTTCCCGGTCGAGGTCGTCAACGGTCTCGGTGCCGGTGACGCGTTCGGTGGCGCTTTCGTCCACGGGCTCCTCGCCGGCTGGGACCTGCGCCGGGTCCTCGAGTTCGCCAACGTGGCCGGCGCGATCGTCGCGGGCCGGCTCGAGTGCTCGACCGCGATGCCCACGACCGACGAGGTCGAGGACTCCCTGCGAGCGGCGGTGGGGCAGTGATGGACCTTGCCGAGATCACCCGCATCCGGGCGACCGAGCCCGGGCGCATCGCCAAGGCCTGGTCCGAGCGTCGTCGCCGTCCGCTCGTCGCCGACGACGGCCGGATGCTGCTCGTCGCCGCCGACCACCCGGCCCGCGGGGCACTCGGCGTGCGCGGCAACGCCACGGCGATGGCGAGCCGCACCGAGCTGCTCGACCGCCTCGTGACCGCTCTCGCCCGGCCGGGCGTCGACGGGGTGCTGGGCACGCCCGACGTCCTCGACGACCTCCTCCTGCTCGGCGCCCTCGACGACAAGGTCGCCATCGGCTCGATGAACCGCGGTGGCCTCCAGGGAGCGGTGTTCGAGCTCGACGACCGCTTCACTGCCTACACCGCGGCCGAGCTGGCCGCCCGCGGCCTCGACGGCGGCAAGATGCTCACCCGCATCTGCCTTGGCGACCCCGGCACGGCGGCCACCCTCGAGGCCAGCGCTCGCGCTGTCACCGAGCTCGCGGCACACGAGCTCATGGCGATGGTCGAGCCCTTCCTGTCCGTCGTCGAGGACGGCAGGGTCCGCAACCTCCTCGACCCCGACTCCACCATCGCGTCGATCGCGATCGCCAGCGGGCTCGGCGCGAGCAGCGCCCACACCTGGCTCAAGCTGCCGGTCGTCGACGACCTCGCCCGCGTGATGGACGCGACGACGATGCCGACCCTCCTCCTCGGCGGCGACCCCCAGGGCGACGCGCAGGACACGTATGCCGCGTGGTCCGACGCGCTCTCGCTCCCGTCGGTCTCCGGCCTGGTCGTCGGGCGTGCCCTGCTCTATCCCCCGGACGGCGACGTCGCGGCCGCCGTCGACATCGCGTCCGGCCTCGTCCACGGGGGCGGCTCGTGAGCCGCGCCGGCGTCGGTGCCGACAACACCCGGTGGGTGCGTGCGCTCGGTGAAGCCTCCGACGGGGAGTTCGCGGTGTCCGTCACCGACGAGGTCGACGGGTGGCAGCACACGTCGCTCCGGGTCGCCCACCTCGACGCCGGCGGCTCGCTCACCCACGACACGGGTGACGAGGAGCTCGTCGTCGTGCCGCTGTCCGGCTCGGTGACCCTTGACATCGAGGGCGGCGAGTCGATCTCGCTCGACGGCCGCGGGAGCGTGTTCGAGGGACCGAGCGACACGGCATACGTCCCGCGGAGGCGCACGATCACGGTGCGCGACAGCGGAACTGGTGCGCGCGTGGCCCTCTGTGGCGCCCGCGCCACCACGGACCGCGAGCCGCGCCGGATCGCCGCCGACGAGGCCGGGGCCGAGCTGCGGGGAGCCGGGCGCGCGAGCCGCGAGGTGCGGGCCTTCGGGCTGCCTCCAACCCTGCACGCGGATGCCATTCTTGTCTGCGAGGTCCTCACCCCGGCCGGCAACTGGAGCTCGTGGCCTCCGCACAAGCACGACGAGGACCGGCCGGGCGAGGAGTCCGAGCTCGAGGAGATCTACTACTTCGAGGCGCGCTCCACCGACCCGCGGGGCGCGGACCCGGTCGGCTACCAGCGCGTCTACGGCACCGACGACCGGCCGATCGACGTGCTCGCCGAGGTCCGTACCGGTGACGTGGTGCTTGTGCCGCACGGGTGGCACGGACCGGCGATGGCCGCACCGAACGCCGACCTCTACTACCTCAACGTCATGGCCGGTCCCGGCACCGAGCGTGCCTGGCTCATCTGCGACGACCCCGCACACGCGTGGGTGCGCGAGGGGTGGACCGGGGAGCCGGTGGACCCCAGACTTCCGTTCAGCGACGACAAGGGTGGCAACGATGGGTGAGACCGTGCGGCTCACGGTCGCGCAGGCGACGATCCGCTTCCTGGGCCAGCAGTGGTCCGAGCGCGACGGCGAGCGACAGCGGCTCTTCGCCGGGTGCCTGGGGATCTTCGGGCACGGCAACGTCGCCGGGATCGGGCAGGCGCTGCTGCAGGAGGAGCTCTCCGCGTCGAAGGCCGGCCGCATCGCCGACCTGCCCTACGTCCTGGCCCGCAACGAGCAGGCGATGGTCCACACCGCCGTCGGCTACGCGCGGCAGAAGGACCGTCTCCAGACGTGGGTCTGCACGGCCTCGGTCGGACCCGGCTCGACGAACATGCTCACCGGTGCCGCGCTGGCGACGATCAACCGGATCCCGGTGCTGCTGCTGCCGTCCGGCACCTTCGCGACGCGCGTCTCGGCCCCGGTCCTCCAGGAGCTCGAGACGCCGTATGCCGGCGACGTCACCGTCAACGACGCCTTCCGTCCGCTGTCGCGCTTCTTCGACGAGGTGAACCGGCCCGAGCAGCTTCCGTCGGCACTGCTGTCGGCCATGCGGGTGCTCACCGACCCCGTCGAGACCGGCGCTGTGACGATCTCGCTGCCTCAGGACGTGCAGGCCGAGGCGTTCGACTGGCCGGTCGAGCTCTTCGACGAGCGGGTGTGGCACGTGGCCCGACCGGTGCCGGAGGCGTCGCGGATCGCTGCCGCGGCCGACGTGGTCCGTTCGGCGCGCAAGCCGCTGGTCGTGGCCGGCGGTGGCGTGCACTACTCGGGGGCCGAGGAGGCACTGGCCGCCTTCGCCGAAGCGACCGGCATCCCTGTCGCCGAGACCCAGGCCGGCAAGGGCTCGCTGCTGCACGGGCACCCCCAGCTCGTGGGCGCCGTGGGCTCCACCGGCACGACGGCGGCCAACGCCCTCGCCGCCGAGGCCGACGTCGTCATCGGTGTGGGAACACGCTGGTCGGACTTCACCACCGCGTCGCGGACGGCGTTCGCGCGCAGGGGTGTCCGCTTCGTCAACCTCAACATCGCCGGGTTCGACGCCGGCAAGCAGTCGGGCGTCGCGGTCGTCGCCGACGCCCGCGAGTCGTTGGTCGCCCTCACCGACGCCCTCGACGGGTGGTCGGTCTCCGACACCTTCCGCAAGCGGCAGGGCACCCTGTGGCGCCGGTGGGACAAGGCCGTGCAGACGGCATACGACCCGCCGTCCTCGGTCACCGACGCGCTGGCCGACGGTCTGCTCACCCAGGCGTCGGTCATCGGCGCCGTCAACGAGCTGAGCGACCCGCGCGACGTCGTCCTCTGCGCCGCCGGCTCGATGCCCGGCGACCTGCACAAGCTGTGGCGGGTGCGCGACCGCAAGGGCTACCACGTCGAGTACGGCTACTCCTGCATGGGCTACGAGGTGCCCGCCTCGATCGGGATCCGACTCGCCGACCCGACCCGCGACGTCTTCGCGATGGTCGGCGACGGTGGCTGGCTCATGATGCCCACCGAGCTCGTCACCGCCGTCCAGGAGCGGGTCAAGGTCGTCATCGTGCTCGTCCAGAACCACGGGTTCCACTCGATCGGTTCGCTGTCGGAGGGTCTCGGCTCGCAGCGGTTCGGCACGTCCTACCGGATGCGTGGCGAGGGGTCGCACCGCCTCGACGGCGACGTCCTGCCGGTCGACCTCGCCGCGAACGCCCGCAGCCTCGGCGCGCACGTCATCGAGGTCCACTCGCGCGACGAGCTCGCCGACGCGATCGCCGCAGCCAAGGCGTGGCCGTCCGACGGTGGGCCCGTCGTCATCCACGTCGAGACCGACCCGCGGGTCTTCGCGCCGGACAGCGAGAGCTGGTGGGACGTGCCGGTCGCCGAGGTGAGTGACCTGTCCTCGACGCAGTCGGCCCATGCGGACTACGTCGAGCACAAGCAGGACCAGCGCCCGTTCCTCGCACCGGGGGAGGGATCATGACCGCCGCCGTCACCGCTCCCGTGCGCGTTGGCGTCGTCGGCGTCGGGATCATGGGTGCCGACCACGTCGACCGGCTCGCCCGGCGCACGGCCCACGCCGAGCTCGTCGCCGTCGCCGACCCCGACGAGGTGCGCGCCAAGGAGCTCGCGACCCGCTACGACGCCGTGCGCTCGCACGGTGACGCCCTCGAGCTCATCGCGTCCGACGACGTCGACGCGGTGGTCCTCGCCTCGCCCGGGTTCGTCCACGAGGAGCAGGTGCTCGCCTGCATCGCCGCCGGCAAGCCGGTGCTCTGCGAGAAGCCGCTGACGATGGACTCCGAGTCCTCCTTGCGGATCGTCCGCGCCGACCGCGAGGCGAAGGCCCGGCTGGGCCGCCCGCTCGTGCAGGTCGGGTTCATGCGGCGGTTCGACCCCGAGTACGCCCGGCTGCGGGCGGTGCTCGCGGGAGGGTCGCTCGGCCGGACGCTGCTGCTGCACAACGTCCATCGCAACGCGTCGGTCCCGAGTGCGGACTTCCGCTCCGAGATGATCGTGCGCGACAGCCTCGTGCACGAGGTCGACGTCTCGCGCTTCCTCTTCGGCGAGGAGGTGGTCGCCATCCAGGTGCTCTCGCCCGCTCCGACCTCGCACGCCGCCGAGGGTGTCATCGACCCGCAGGTCGCGATCTTCACGATGGCCGGCGGCGGGATCGTCACCAACGAGGTGTTCGTCAACAGCCAGGTCGGCTACGAGGTCCGGTGCGAGGCGGTTGCGGAGCGCGGGTCGGTCGTCATCGGGCGGCCGTCGTCGGGCGCCTACTCCACCTCACTCGCCGCCGACGGGGTCGGCCAGTGGGGCGGCAGCGTCCCGGCGGACTACCGCGAGAGGTTCGCCACGGCATACGACCTCGAGGTCCAGGCGTGGGTCGACTCGGTGCGCTCGGGCCACCTCGTCGGTCCGTCCGCCTGGGACGGGTATGCCGCCACGGCCGTCTCCACTGCGGGAATGGCCTCACTCGCCACGGGCGAGCGAGTCACGGTCGACCTCGTCGACCCACACACGTTGTCCCAGAACGCATCCAGCATGAAGGAACCGTCATGAGCACTCCCACCCGCATCACCCACCACGTCGCCGGTCGCCCTTGGGACGGCCCCGTCGGACGCACCAGCCCGGTGTTCAACCCCGCCACGGGTGAGGAGACCGGCGCCCTCGACCTCGCCACCGCCGACGACGTGGCCGCCGTCGTCGCGACCGCGAAGGAGGCGTGGGCCTCGGGCTGGGGCAGCTCGTCGCTGTCGAAGCGCACGCAGGTGCTCTTCCGCTTCCGCGAGCTGCTCAACGAGCGCAAGGAGGACATCGCCGCCCTCATCACCGCCGAGCACGGCAAGGTGCTGTCCGACGCGCTCGGCGAGGTGACGCGCGGGCTCGAGGTCGTCGAGTTCGCCTGCGGCATCCCGCACCTGCTCAAGGGCGGCTTCACCGAGAACGCGTCCACCAAGGTCGACGTCTACTCGATCCGGCAGTCGCTGGGTGTCGTCGCGGTGATCTCCCCGTTCAACTTCCCCGCGATGGTGCCGCTGTGGTTCGTCCCGGTGGCGATCGCCTGCGGCAACGCGGTCGTGCTCAAGCCGAGTGAGAAGGACCCGTCGGCGACCGTCGCCATCGCGGACCTGTGGCGCGAGGCCGGGCTGCCCGACGGCGTCATGAACGTCGTCCACGGTGACAAGGAGGCGGTCGACGCCCTGCTGACGCACCCGGACGTGCGCGCCGTGTCCTTCGTCGGATCCACCCCCATCGCCCGCTACGTCTACGAGACGGGCACGGCGAACGGAAAGCGGGTCCAGGCCCTCGGCGGCGCCAAGAACCACATGCTCGTCCTGCCCGACGCCGACCTCGACCTCGCGGCCGACGCCGCCGTCAACGCCGGGTTCGGCTCGGCCGGCGAGCGCTGCATGGCGATCTCGGCCCTGCTGGCCGTCGAGCCCATCGCCGACGAGCTCATCGAGAAGATCAAGGACCGGGTCGGCAAGCTCGTCACCGGTGACGGCACCCGGGGCACCGACATGGGGCCGCTCGTGACCCAGCAGCACCGCGACAAGGTCGCGTCCTACCTCGACGCGGGGGTCGAGGCAGGTGCCGAGCTCGTGGTCGACGGTCGTGAGGCCGACTTCGACGCCGACGGGGACGGCTTCTTCCTCGCCCCGACGCTCTTCGACAGGGTCTCGCCGGAGATGTCGGTCTACCAGGACGAGATCTTCGGGCCGGTGCTCTCCGTGCTGCGCGTGCAGTCCTACGACGAGGGCCTGGAGCTCATCAACTCCAACCCCTACGGCAACGGGACCGCGATCTTCACCAACGACGGCGGCGCTGCCCGGCGCTTCCAGAACGAGGTCGAGGTCGGCATGGTCGGCATCAACGTGCCGATCCCCGTGCCGATGGCCTACTACTCGTTCGGCGGCTGGAAGA
The DNA here is from genome assembly GCF_044791685.1 of Knoellia locipacati. Taxonomy (GTDB): domain Bacteria; phylum Actinomycetota; class Actinomycetes; order Actinomycetales; family Dermatophilaceae; genus Knoellia; species Knoellia locipacati_A. The sequence continues at coordinate 1,456,551 of NZ_CP087730.1, read as the reverse complement.
ACTCGCTCTTCGGCGACAGCCACGCCCACGGGATGGAGGGCGTGCACTTCTTCACCCGCGGCAAGGTCGTCACCTCGCGCTGGCTCGACCCCAGCCACGGCGGGATCGAGCTCGGGTTCCCCCAGAACACCTGACCACCACCGACTTATTGCCCCTTTCGGCCCCCTCCGCTCGTCCGGAACCTTCGCTGGAACGGGCCGAAAGGGGCAATAAGTCGCACAGGGGGACCGGGCGTTGGGTCACCAGCCGCGGGTGCCCGGGGCTCCCTTGAAGGGGCCGACGACGCGGCTCGTGATCCAGCCGCCGTAGAAGCCGCCCTCCTGCGGCACGACGACCTCGTCGTCGACGGTGCACTCGTCCATGGCCGCGGGCATGACGGCGACGTGGCCGACGAGGGGTTCGAAGCCCGGCGTCGGGTCGGGGTAGGTCCACGCGGCACCTCGCGCGGTCACGTCACCTCCGACGACGTCGAGGTATGCCGCCGTGCCCTTGAACTCGCACCAGCTCGAGCCGGGCGCGGGTCGCAGCGCTCCCTCGGTGAAGTCCTCGACCGGCAGGTAGTAGGTCGGTGGGTGGCTCGTCTCGAGCACGCGCAGCGCCCGGGTCGAGCGGGCGACGAGCCGCCCACCGAGGCGGATCTCGACGGTCTCGTCGGTCGGCTCGACCCGCGGGGGGCGCGGGTAGTCCCACACCGACTCCTGGCCGGGGGCGGGGACCTCGCGGACGGGGTGTGGGTCGCTCATGTCGCGACCTCGAGTGCGCGGCCCAGAGCCTGCTCGAACGCCTCGACCGACCCTTCGAGCGAGCCCAGGGCCTCGCGGTCGAGCAGCACGACGTGGTCTCCGTCGACCGTCGCGCCGAGCACCACCGGGAGCCCGACCGTCGCCCAGGCCGCCCGTTCCGTGGCGGTGGTCTCGTTGCGGTGCACGAGCCGGACGGTGACGGGAAGCCGGGCGGCCATCGCGTCCCACTCGGGCTTGCGGCGCACCGCGGCGTGGGTGACGTCGCACAGGGAGCACTCGACACGGCCGAGGAGGTGCCCGACGACGTAGGCGAGCTCTCCGCGCAACCCGCCGTCGGCGTCGTAGACACCGACCACCTCGGTGACCCTGCTCATGGCGCGCCCTTCTCACGGCTGGACGAGGTCCCGCCGTCCTGCTCGGCGAGGTCGTCGCGGGTCAGGCGGGTGCGGTCGATGTGCCCGGCTCGCAGGGCGGCTCGGCCGAGCATGTGCGCCGAGACGGGTGCGGTGACGAGCTGGAAGATCGCGGCCAGGGCGATGACGGTCAGGGAGCTGCGGTCCTCGACCCGGAGCGCGAGCCCGAGCAGGACGAGGAGGATGCCGAGCGACTGGGGCTTGGTCGCGGCGTGCATGCGGGTGAGGACGTCAGGGAAGCGGACGAGGCCGATGCCGGCGATGAGGGCGAGCATCGAACCGAGGAGGAGGCACGCACCGGCGAGGATGTCGATCACGGGTGGTCACCGTCCTCGAGGTGGGGGCTGCCGTCACCGTCGCGGGCCGCGAACCGGGCGATGCTCACCGACCCCAGGAACCCGACGAGTGACAGCGCGAGGAGCACCGCCACCGTGCTCGAGTAGCGCCCGACGGCCGCGTGGACGCCGACCGCGCCGACGATGGAGGCGACGAAGACGTCGGTGGCGACGGTCCGGTCGAGCATCGAGGGGCCGCGCACGACACGGACGAGGCAGAGCACGCCGCCGATGGCGAGGAGGACCGCGCAGATGATGCCGACGACGATCACGGCGCCGCCTCCTGGCTGCACACGGCGTCGCGCTCCTCGCGGGGGGCGAACGCCTTGACGACACGCTCCTCCTGGTCGAGGACGGACTGGTGGAACGCCGCGACCCGCTCGGGGGTGCGGGCGTCCATGACGTGCAGGTAGATGGCGCCCTCCTCGGGCACGAGCTCGACGAGCAGCGAGCCGGGGACGAGGCAGACCAGCTCGGACGTGATGGTCATGACGAGCTCGGACCGCGTGCGCAGGCCGACTCGCAGGATGGCGCTCGGCGGGGGTCCGCTCGGCCGGAGGGCGAACCAGGACACCTCGATGCTGGCGCGGACGAGGTCCCAGAAGAAGCGCACCGCGAGGACGAGCGTCGGCCAGGGCCGGACCACCCAGGTCCACGGGGCCTTCGGGAACGGGAACACGGTGACGACGAGGACCGAGGCGAGGACCCCGCCGACGACGACCGTCGGCGTGACGGCGCCCCAGAGGAGGACCCAGATGAGTGTGAGGCCGACGACCATCGGCAGCGCCCCGCTCACGGCCGGTCCCCGAGGACGGCCTGGACGTAGGGCGTGCGCTCGAGCAGCTCGGCGGCCGCACGGTCGGTGATCCCGAACAGCGGGCCGGCGAGCACGGTGAGCCCGACGCTGAACGTCACGAGCAGGACCGTCGGCAGGCCCATCGCCATCGGGAGCCGCTGCGTGGTCGCGACCTTCTGCCACATCGTCGTGACCTGCGTGCCGGTCGACACCTGGCCGTGGCCGTGCAGGGGTCCGTGCGACCAGTCGTCCTCGTCCTCGTGCTGGTGGTCGGCGTCCGGGGCCGGCTGCCAGAAGGCCCGGTTCCACACCTTGGCGATGGCGTAGAGGGTGAGCAGGCTCGTGACGATCGAGGCCGCCACCGTGGTGAGGGCCAGCCAGTCGCCGTCGGCGACCCCCGCCTGACCGAGCGCGACCTTGCCGAGGAACCCGGAGAACGGGGGTATGCCGGCCAGGTTCATCGCGGGGATGAAGAAGACCACCGACAGCACCGGTGCCGACCGGGCCAGGCCACCGAGGCGGCTGAGGTTCGTCGTGCCGCTGCGGTACTCGATGAGCCCGGCCACGAGGAAGAGCACGGTCTGCACGGTGATGTGGTGCGCGATGTAGAAGATCGCACCCGAGAGGCCGAGCTGGGTGGCGAACGCGATCCCGAAGAGCATGAACCCGATGTGGCTCACCAGCGTGAAGGACAGGATTCGTTTGATGTCCGACTGCGCCACGGCGCCGAGGATGCCGATGACCATCGTGAGGATCGAGGCCCACAGCAGCAGCCCGCGCAGCCCGTCGCCGGGGAAGAGCAGCGTCTGGGTGCGGACGATGGCGTAGATGCCGACCTTGGTGAGCAAGCCGGCGAAGACGGCCGTGACGGGCGCGGGCGCCGTCGGGTACGAGTCCGGCAGCCAGGCCGACAGGGGGAAGACCGCCGCCTTGATGCAGAAGGTCGTGAGCAGGAGCAGCTGCAGCATCTGGGCGACGCCGGGAGGCAGGTCCCCGATGCGGCCGGCGAGCTCCGCGAAGCTCACGGTGCCGGTCGCGGCATACACGCAGGAGATGGCGACGAGGAAGATCGCCGACGAGATGAGGCTGACGATGACGTAGATCGTCCCCGCGCGGATCCGGGCCTCGGTGCCGCCCAGGGTGATGAGCACGTAGCTCGCCGCGAGCAGCACCTCGAACCCGACGAAGAGGTTGAACAGGTCCGCCGAGAGGAAGGCGTTGGACACCCCGGCGCTGAGCACGAGGAAGGTCGGGTGGAAGACCGACAGCGGGGTCTCGCGGCCGTACTCGACGATGCCCTGCCCGAACGAGTAGAGCAGGACGCAAAGGGTGACGAAGGTCGACACGAGCAGCATGAGGGCGGACAGGCGGTCGGCGATGAGCGAGATGCCGATGTCGGGTCCCCAGCCGCCGATCTGCACCGACTGCGGGCCGTAGCGGTCGGCCCGCACCAGCAGGGTCCCGGCCGTGACGACGACCGTGGTGAGCACGACGACGGAGATGAGCCGCTGGGCGCGAGCCGAGCGTCCGAAGACGAGGCAGAGCCCGGCGCCGAGGAGCGGCAGGAGGACGGGGAGGACGACGATCTGGGTCATCGGCCCTCCTCGCGTGCGTCCTCGGCCGCGAGGTCCGCGGCGAGCTGTTCGTCGGTGACGCCGGTCGGCGCGGAGGGGAGGTCCTCGCCCTCCTCGTCGGGGATGCCGGCAGCGATGTCGTCGAACGACGCGGACGGGTGGTCGAGGTCGGCCCGGCGGCGCACGAGGTCGTCCTCGAGGTCGTCCTGCACGTCGTCGTGGCCGGTCAGCTGCCAGGCGCGGTAGGCCAGCGCGAGCCCGAACGCGGTGACGCCGAGCGTGATGACGATGGCGGTGAGCACCATCGCCTGCGGCAGCGGGTCGGTCATCTCGCCGTCGCCCAGGCCGGTGATCGGTGCGTCCCCCGCGGGGCCGGAGGCGACGAGGTAGGTGAGGTTGACGCCGTTGCCGAGCATGACGAAGCCCACGAGGATGCGGGTCAGGCTGCGCTCGAGGACGAGGACGGTCCCGCAGGCGACGAGGACGACGATGGCGATGATGAGGACGTAGTTGGTGGCCATCAGGCGATCGACACCTCTCCGTTCGCGGTCTCGATCTCGCCCTGGTCCTCGCCCTGCTTGTCGATGCCGCCGCCGAGGCTGCGCAGGACGTCGAGCGAGAGACCGACGACGACGAGGTGGACGCCGAGGTCGAAGAAGAGCGACGTCACGAGGTGGACCTCGTAGCCGAACAGGCCGGTGGGAATGTCGAAGATCCCGCTCTGGAACGCGTTGTAGCCGAGCAGCGCCGGCACCACCCCCGACAGGGCGGCGATGACGAGCCCGGAGCCGAGCACGACGCCGGCGTCGACCGGGGCCGCGGAGTCGAGCTCGGCCCGGCCTCCGGCGAGGTAGCGGACCATGAGCGCGAGGCCGGCGATGAGCCCACCGGCGAACCCGCCACCGGGCAGGTTGTGCCCGGCGAACGTGAGGTAGATCGAGAAGACCATGAGCACCGGGAAGACGACGCGGGCGACGATCTCGAACACGACGGAACGGCGCCGGTCGGCGATGAGCCCCGCCCCGCGCAGCCACCCAGCCGCCGCGTCATCGGCCCGGGCACGCCGTCTCTCTCGGTGGGAGGTCGCCCGGTCGGTGAGCAGGAAGATCAGGCTGGCGACACCGGTGGCCGCGACGACGAGGACGGCGAGCTCGCCGAACGTGTCCCACACCCGGATGTCGACGAGCGTCACGTTGACGATGTTGTTGCCACCGCCGTAGTCGTAGGCCGGCTCGGCGAAGTCGAGTCCCACGGGTCGAGCCGTGCGCGCGCTGGCCGAGAGCAGGGCGTAGCCGCCGACGGCGAGGCCGACGAGGCAGCCGACGGCGACCCGGATGCGCCGGGCGGAGGTGAAGGGACGGTCGGAGAAGAACGGTGGGAGCCGGCGCAGGACGAGCACGAACGTCACGACGGAGAAGGTCTCGACGAGCACCTGGGTCAGCGCGAGGTCGGGTGCGCCGTGGGCCACGAAGAGCAGCGCGGTGCCGTAGCCGGTCACGCCCAGCAGCAGCACCGCGCGCAGACGTCGACGGGAGCGGACGGTGAGGATCGCGGCGAGGACGACGACAATGACGATGGCGACCTGGAACAGGTTGTCCGGCCCGCGCAGCCGCACTCCCTCCCACGCCTGCACGAGCGCGATGCCGGGGATGACCACGAGGACGAGCAGCGTGATCCCGACGTAGACGGGGAGCGAACCCCGCTGGGTGCGGCCGGTGATCTCGATCGAGAGGCGGTCGACCCCGCGGATGATGCCGTGGTAGACCAGCTCGGCCTCGGGCAGGTGCAGCCGCTCGACCAGCCGGTGCTGCGCCGAAGCCACGGCACGCCGGGCGACCCAGAGCAGCAGGCCGGCGGTGACGGCGAGGACCGACAGACCGAGTGCCGGGGTGAAGCCGTGCCAGAGCGTGAGCAGTGGCTCGTGGGCCCCGCGAGGGAGGTCACCGGCATACGCCATGAGTCGTGGCGTGAGGAAACCACCCGAGAAGCCGCCGACGAGCGAGAGCCCGGCCAGGAGCGCCGGGGCCACGACGAAGCCGACGCGCTGCGGCGTCACCGTCGGCGGCCTGACGGAGCGGATCCCGAAGGCGCCCCAGACGAAGCGCGCGGTGTAGGCGACGGTGAGGGTCGAGCCGACGACGAGGCCGACGAGCGCCACGATCCCCCACACACCGAGGGAGGCGTCCTCCCCGAGGTCGAGGAACGCCGCGAGGGCGGCCTCCTTGGCGGTGAACCCGAGCAGCGGCGGGAGCCCGGCCATCGAGGCGGCGGCGAGCAGGGTCGCGACGAAGACGACGGGCAGCGAGCGGTGCAGTCCGGTGAGCTCGCGCAGGTCGCGGGTGCCGGTGCTGCGGTCGATGACACCGACGACGAGGAAGAGCGCCGACTTGAAGAGGGCGTGGGCGAGGACGAGCGCGAGCCCGGCGAACGCCGCGGCCTGCGTGCCCGCGCCGACGACGGCGATGAGGAAGCCAAGCTGGCTCACGGTGCCGTAGGCGAGCAGCAGCTTGATGTCGTGCTGGCGCAGCGCCCGCAGCCCACCGACGACCATCGTGACGATGCCGGTCGTGAGCAGCAGCGGTCGCCAGCCGGGGATGTCCGAGAACGCGGGCGCCAGGAGCGCGACGAGGAAGACGCCGGCCTTGACCATGGCCGCGGCGTGCAGGTAGGCGCTCACGGGGGTGGGCGCCGCCATCGCCCCCGGCAGCCAGAAGTGGAACGGCACGAGCGCGGACTTGCTGATCGCGCCGATGAGGATGAGGAGGACGGCGACCGTCGTCGCGGTGCCCTCCGGCGGCGTGGCGAGGATCTCGGAGATGCGCGCGGTGCCGGCCTCGTGCCCGAGGACGAAGAGCCCGGTGAGCATGACGAGCCCGCCGAAGGTCGTGACGATGAGGGCGTTCATCGCGGCCCGGCGGTTGGCCTTGCGCTCGGGGTTGTGACCGATGAGCAGGAACGACAGGATCGTCGTGAGCTCCCAGAAGACGAACAGCACGTAGAGGTTGTCGGACACGACGAGCCCGAGCATCGACCCGGCGAACGCCGTGAGCACCGCTGAGAAGCGCCACATCTCGCGGTCGCCCTCGCGGAAGTACCAGCGGCAGTAGGCCAGGACGAGCGCTCCGACGCCGGTGACGACGAGGGCCATGACCGCGTTGAGCGGCGTGAGCGCGAGGTCGATCTGCACGTCGATCGTGGGTATCCACTCCACGCGCTCGGTGCGCACGTCACCGTCAAAGGCCGCCTCGGCCTGGCCGAGCAGCCAGACGAACGAGCCGAGCGGCACGAGGGCGAGGACCAGGAAGGTGCGCCGCTCGAGCCGCCGGACGAGGAAGGGCGCGAGGGCTGCCGCGAGGAAGTGCAGCGTCACGATCGTGATCATGAGTGCCTCCATCCGCGCAGTGGGCCTGTGGGGTGGGGGTTGACTGAGGTCAGTCGTCGCAACGACCAGCTCCCCGGGACAACATCCCTGGTGGGTCAATTATGGCTGCTGCGTGGCAGGGCCCGGTATGCCGGGTGCTCACCGCACCTTCGACACACGTATGCCGTGCGCCCACCCCTGCGTGGGCACACGGCATACGTGCGTGGTGCCTTCGACGACTCAGAAGTCCTCGTCGAAGCCGACCGAGCCGCTCACCCCCACCTGGTAGGCCGAGACGCGGCGCTCGAAGAAGTTCGACAGCTCCTGGACGTCCTGGAGCTCCATGAAGGCGAGCGGGTTCGGTGACCCGAAGATCGGGTCGAGCCCGAGCCGCTGCATCCGCCGGTCGGCGACGTGCTCGAGGTAGCTGCGCATGTCGGAGGTCGAGAGCCCGGCGACGCCACCACCGAGGAGGTCCTCGGCGAACTGCGCCTCTGCCTCGACGCCCTCGACGAGCATCTGCCGGACCTGCGCGGCCATCTCGTCGTCGAAGAGCTCGGGCTCCTCCTCGCGGACGGTGTCGACGACGTCGAACGCGAACGCCATGTGCATCGACTCGTCGCGGAAGACCCAGTTCGTCCCCGACGCCAGCCCGTTGAGCAGCCCGCGCGACCGCAGGAAGTACACGTAGGCGAACGCGCCGTAGAAGAACAGACCCTCGATCACCGCTGCGAAGCAGATGAGGTTGAGCAGGAAGGCCCGCCGGTGCTCCCGCGTCTCGAGGGCGTCGAGGTCGAAGACGGAGTCGATCCAGCGGAAGCAGAAGTCGGCCTTGTGCTTGATCGACGGGATGGTGTCGACCGCCGCGAACGCCTCGTGCCGCTCGGCCTCGTCGGGCACGTAGGTGTCGAGCAGCGTGAGGTAGAACTGCACGTGCACCGCCTCCTCGAAGAGCTGGCGCGACAGGTAGAGGCGCCCCTCCGGCGAGTTGATGTGCTGGTAGAGGTTGAGCACGAGGTTGTTGGCGACGATCGTGTCGCCGGTGGCGAAGAACGCCACGAGCCGTGACACGAGGTGCCGCTCGGCCGCCGTGAGCTTGTGCAGGTCGGCGAGGTCGGAGTGCAGGTCGACCTCCTCGACCGTCCACGTGTTCTTGATGGCGTCGCGGTAGCGGTCGTAGAAGTGCGGGTAGCGCATCGGCCGCAGGGTGAGGTTCATCCCCGGGTCGAGCAGCATCCGGGTGTCGGTGTGGGACAGGGTCATTGGCATGCCTCGCAGGTCTCGGGGTTCTCGAGGGAGCAGGCGACTGCCGCCTCGTCGGTGATGGTGAGCGCCGCGTCACCGGGGGCGGATGCAGCAGGTGAGGTTCCGGCATACGCGGTCGTTCCAGCGACGCTCGTCGTCGCCTGCTGGATCCGGGTCGCCGGTCGCGACCTCAGGTAGTAGGTCGTCTTGAGCCCGGACTTCCACGCGAAGAGGTACATCGAGCTGAGCTTGCCGATGGTCGGCGACGCCTGGAAGAGGTTGAGGCTCTGGCTCTGGTCGATGAACGGCTGACGGGCGGCGGCGAGCTCGATGAGCGCCCGCTGTGGCAGCTCCCACGCGGTGCGGTAGAGCACGCGCACGTCCTCGGGCAGGGCGGTCAGGCCCTGCACCGAGCCCTCGGCCCGCTTGATCTGCTCGCGGATCTCCGGGCTCCACAGGTCACGCGACTTGAGCTCGCGCACGAGGGCGCTGTTGACCTGCATGAACTCCCCGCTCAGCGTCTCGCGCTTGAACAGGTTCGACACCTGCGGCTCGATGCACTCGTAGCAGCCGGCGATCGAGGCGATCGTCGCCGTCGGGGCGATCGCGATGAGCAGGCTGTTGCGCAGCCCGTGCTCGGCGATGCGCTCGCGGACCGCGGCCCACCGCTCCGTCTGCGTGCCGGTCACGTCCCACAGGTCCGGCTGCAGCACACCGGTGCTCGCCCGGGTCGAGTCGTATGCCGGGTGCGCACCCTCGCGCTCGGCCAGCTCGCTCGAGACCTCGAGCGCGGTCAGGTAGATCTCCTCGGAGAGGCGGGTCGACAGCTCCTTCGCCTCGGCCGAGTCGAACGGCAGCCGCAGGGCGAAGAAGACGTCCTGCAGCCCCATGAGCCCCAGGCCGACGGGCCGCCAGCGTGGGTTCGACGCCGCGGACTCCGGTGACGGGTAGAAGTTGATGTCGATGACCCGGTCGAGGAACGGCACGGCGGTGCGCACGGTCGTGCGGAGCCGCTCCCAGTCGACCTCGCTGCGGTCGGCGGTGAGGTGGGCCGCGACGTTGACCGAGCCGAGGTTGCAGACGGCGGTCTCGCCGTCGGAGGACACCTCGATGATCTCGGTGCAGAGGTTGGACAGGTGCACCATGGGCGCGCCGACCTCACCCGAGTCCGACGTCTGGTTGCACGTCCGGTTCGAGGCATCCTTGAACGTCATCCATCCCTGCCCGGTCTGGGCGAGGGTCCGCATCATCCGCGCGAAGAGGTCGCGTGCCTTGACCTGCCGCACGTAGCGGCCCTCGGCCTCGGCCCGGCGGTAGGCCTCGTCGAACGCCGGCCCCCAGAGGTCGACGAGCTCGGGTGCCTGGTCGGGGTCGATGAGCGACCACGTCTCGTCGGCCTCGACGCGGCGCATGAACTCGTCCGGGACCCAGTGGGCGAGGTTGAGGTTGTGGGTGCGACGGGCGTCCTCACCGGTGTTCTCGCGCAGCTCGAGGAACTCCTCGACGTCCGGGTGCCACGGCTCGAGGTAGACGCAGGCCGCACCCTTGCGCCGTCCGCCCTGGTTCACCGCGGCCACCGACGAGTCGAGGGTCCGCAGGAACGGCACGATGCCGTTGGACTTCCCGTTGGTGCCGCGGATCAGCGCACCGCGCGAGCGGATGCGCGAGAAGCCGATGCCGATCCCGCCGGCGAACTTCGACAGCCGGGCCACCTGCTGGTAGCGCGAGTAGATCGAGTCGAGGTCGTCGCGCGGGCTGTCGACGAGGTAGCACGACGACATCTGGGGGTGCCGCGTGCCGGAGTTGAACAGCGTCGGGCTCGAGGGCAGGTAGGCCAGGCTCGACATGAGCCGGTAGAAGCCGATGGCCTCCTTCGCCGACGTCGCGAGCCCGCAGGCCACGCGCAGCATGAAGTACTGCGGCGTCTCGATGACAAGCCGTGTCGTGGGGTGACGCAGCAGGTAGCGGTCACCCACCGTGCGGATGCCGAAGTACTCGAACCGGTTGTCCCCCAGCGGGTCCACGGCCGTGTCGAGCTTGCGGGCGTGGTCCTTGACGAACCGAGCGGTCTCGTCGCCGATGAGGCCCTCGGCGTGCCCGAGCGCGACCGACTGGCTGAACGACGCGACGCCCTGCCCTCGGACCTCCTTGTCGATGTAGCCCGACAGCAGCCGGGCGGCCAGCCGCGAGTACTGCGGCTCCTCGCCGATCATCTGCGCGGCCGTCTGGATCGACAGCTGGTCGAGCTCCTGCGTGCTCGCGCCGTCGTAGAGGCCGCTGATCGTGCGGGTCGCGACCCGCAGCGGGTCGATCTCGAGCAGGTCAGCGCTGACCCGCTCGACGGCGCGGACGATCTTGCCGACGTCGACGACCTCCTGGTCGCCGTTGCGCTTGCGGACGTGCATCTGGGGACGTGTGGATGCTTCCACCACTGTCATGACTCTCTCCTCGCGAGATCAGACCTGGGGTCCGGGTCGCACGGGGAGGACGACGAGGGGAGGTGGGCACACGGCATACCCCAAGGGTTTGCCGCAACGCACACACGTTCCTGCCGTCAGCCGTCCCGCGCGGCGTCGGACCACCGTGCCCGGCGGGCACGGTGCGCTGGCAGGTCTTCGGACTCGCGGGCTCGGCCCGGTGCTGACACCGGGCCGCCTAGTGGCCATCGCTTCCCACGCCCTTGAAGGCGCAGTGCTGCCGACACGGCGTATGCCGTGTGGGATGGCGGTCGTTCCCACTCACCGCTGCGGGGCAGTCCCGGAATCACACCGGGTTCCCTGTTGCCTCGACGCGCCTGGGTGGAGCGCCGAACCAGCTGCGTGACCCACCGTATGTGGTGGCTGCTCCGGCCGCGAGGACCACATGTGGTGTCGGCGTGTCGACGGGCACACGAGCAGGTCCCACGGAACGCGACGTCTACGCCGCGATCCGTGGGACCTTCGTCAAGCGTGCCCGCTCAGGGTGGCTCAGTAGCGGCGGCCCTGGTTGCCCTTGCCCTTGATGGCCTTCTTGGCGGCCCTGAGTATGGTGTCGCGGCGGCGCTTGCCCTCGACCTTGTTGGGCAGCGAGAGCTCGACGACCTTCCAGTAGACGCCGCCGACCTGCTTGGCGAGCGAGCCGGTGACGTACTTGAGGTCGTGGCGCTCCATGAGGTCGCGGATCGTCGGGGCGATCTCGGCGTAGCGGTTGCTCGGCATGTCCGGGAAGAGGTGGTGCTCGATCTGGTGGCTGAGGTTGCCGGTCATGACGTGCATCGCCTTGGAGCCGGAGATGTTGCCCGAGCCGAGCATCTGGCGCAGGTACCAGTCACCGCGGGTCTCGCCCTCGATCGACGTCTTCTCGAAGGTCTCGATGCCGGGCGGGAAGTGGCCGCAGATGATGACCGTGTTGGTCCAGACGTTGCGCACGAGGTTGGCGACGATGTTGGCCGTGAGGGTGTGCCGCGTCGAGCCGGTGAACGTGGCCGCAGACATCGCCGGGTGGACGACGTAGTCCTTCGTGGCCTGGCGCTTGATCTTCTCGACGACCTCCTGGGCGTCCTTGCGGAACTTCGCCTTCTCCTCCTCGCTCATCCGGTTCTTCTTCGCGAGGTAGCCGCCGAGCTCGAGGTCGTAGGCCGCGATGGAGTACTCGAACATCAGCGCGTTGGCGACGTGCCAGATCGGCTGGAAGAGGTAGAACAGCGTCCACCGCTGGTCCTCGTCGACGCGCAGGATCCCGTAGCCGAGGTCGTTGTCGCGCCCGAGAACGTTGGTGAAGGTGTGGTGGATCTCGTTGTGGCTGTGCTTCCACTGGCTCGACGGGGAGGCGTTGTCCCACTCCCACGCGGTCGAGTGGATCTTGGGGTCACGCATCCAGTCCCACTGGCCGTGCATGACGTTGTGGCCGATCTCCATGTTCTCGAGGATCTTGGAGACCGAGAGGCCCGCGGTGCCGATCCACCAGAACGGGCGCACACCGCGGTACTTCACGCCGGAGAAGAGGAGAGCGGCTCGGCTGCCCATCTCCAGGTAGCGCTGGGTCTTGATGACCTTGCGGATGTATGCCGCGTCCTTGGCTCCGCGTGAGTCCATCACCTCGGCGCGGATCGCGTCGAGCTCGCGCCCGATCTCCTCGATCTGCTCCGGGCTGAGGTGGGCGGCGGGGTTGGGGCGACCGGACTTCTTGAGCTCGGGGCGCTGCGGGCGCGGCTCGGTGCTCGTCACCGACAGGCGCGAGTTGATGCCGGTGGGTGCGCTGGCGGTCTCGGCGGCGCGGGTGCGTTCCGGGGCGAGGGTCATGGGTGGGTCTCCTTCACTCTTCGCCTTGTGTGCCTGAGCGGGAGCCAGGGCTCCCGGTGGGGCACACGAGGCAGGATGTGGGGTGGGGGTCAGAGGTCGATGGCGCAGGGGCCGGCAGCAGCGTTGATGCAGGTCTGGATCGGGACGGTGCCGGAGTTCTCGTCGGTCGAGGTGATCTCTCCGGTGCGCAGGTCGCGGACGGCGCCCTCACGCAGGGGGACGACGCAGCCGAAGCAGATGCCCATCCGGCAGCCACTCGGCATGAGGACGCCGGCAGTCTCACCGGCATCGAGGATCGGGGTGCCCCCGTCGGCGTCGACGGTGATGGTGCTGCGGTCGAACGTCACGGTGCCGCCCTCACCGGGCTCGACGACGCTCGGGCGGAAGCGCTCGACGTGCAGCCGGTCGGCCAGGCCCGCCGCCTCCCAGTGCGCCTCGGCGGCGTCGAGCAGGCCGGTCGGGCCGCAGACCCACACCTCACGCTCGCGCCAGTCGGGGACGAGGGCGTCGAGCGAGGCGAGGTCGAGGATTCCGGCCACGTCGTCGTGGTTCTCGTGGAGCGTGAGCCGGCTCGCGGCGGCATACGAGAGCAGCTCGGCACGGAAGATGACGTCGGCAGCGGTCGGGGCGCAGTGGACCTGGACGACGTCGGTGAGGTCGTCGAGATGGTTGCGCAGCATGCCGATCACGGGCGTGATGCCGGACCCGGCGGTGATGAAGAGCGCCTTGTCCGGCAGCGTGCCCGGCAGGGTGAAGTCACCGGTGGCCTGGTCGAGCATGACGAGGGTGCCCGGCGTCGTGGCCCGCACGAGGTGGTTGCTCACCTTGCCGTCGGGGATGGCCTTGGGCGTGATGGTGATGAGCCCGTCGGCCGTGTCGGCTCGGTGCGTGAGCGAGTAGGCGCGCCAGTGGCGGACGCCGTCGATGTCGATGCCGATCCGGATGTACTGACCGGGCGCATGGCCGTTCCAGCCGCGGCCGGGCTGGATGGTGATGGTCGCTGAGTCGGCCGTCTCGGGGGTGACGTCGACGATGCGACCGCGCAGGTCGGCGCCGGAGCGCAGCGGGTCGATGAGGTCGAGGTAGTCGGCGGGGACGAGCGGTGTGGCCAGGGCCTGGGCGACCTTGCGCGCGCCGTCGAGGAGACCGGCGATCCGCCGTGCAGGCGCAGGGGGCCCGGTCGGAGAGGTTCGGGTCAGCGTTGCAGTCACATCCGCGAGCCTAACCTACGTTCCCGTAAGTTACGAGTCCGTAGGTAGTGAGGTGGCGCACGCCCCCGATCGACTAGGGGGTGGCCAGGACCTCTGCCAACCGCGCGCCGAACTCGACCGACTTGCCCGGCCACGGACCCTCGGCGCTCGCGAAGCCGCCGTGGTGGCTGGGGAAGACCGTCACCGGGAGCCCGAGCGCCTCCGCGACGCCGCGCGTGGTGCGGGCGGTGATCGCGTCGCCGGTCTCCTCGCCCACGGCCAGCACGATCCGGGGACTGCCACTGCGCAGCGCCTCGAGGTCGGGCCTGCTCGACGTCACCTCGTCCGCGCGGTCGGAGAGCAGCGGGTCGTCGCGAGACCCGTCGTCCTCGGTCGGCAGCCCGAACTGGGCCGGGTCGGCCGGCGGCTGCGCGAAGTACTCGTCGGAGTACTCGCCCTGCCAGCTCGACATCCGGATGAAGGCGGCCATCCCCGCTCCGAAACCGCGCTCGGCATAGGCCGAGGCGACCTCGTCGGACGCCCGTGCCGCTGCCTCCGCGTCGGGCAGGGCCCACATCGAAGGAGGCTCGTGGGCGACGACCGTGACGAGGTCCTCGGGGTGGGTGGCCGCCCACGTCAGGGCGGTGACCGCACCGCCGCTGCTCGCGAAGACGTCGACGGGACCGGCGTCGAGGTGCTGGACGAGGGCGTGCAGGTCCGCGGCCTGGTCCGTCGGGTTCTGGTCGGTGCGGCCGTCGCGTCGGGACGTACTGCGCCCGAGCCCCCGTGGGTCATAGGTGACGACGGTGCGGTCCTTGAACTCGGCCGCGAGGGCCTCGAAGCCGTCCGCACACATGGGCTGCCCGATCATGAGCAGCGGCGGCCGCCCGTCGGCGGTGGGGAGGGGGCCGCGCACGTCGTGGACGAGGTCCACGTCGGGGAGTTCCAGAGTCTGCGTCGTCACGTCCGGCTGGATGGTGGCCATGACGTCCACCCTGTCAGGGACGGGCGCCCACGAGAACCCCCCGTGGCGGCGACCTGTCAGGGCCCGGCTCAGGAAGGTCTGTGACACTGCGGCGCATGACCCATCGTCTTGCCCTCACCGTCCTCGCCGGCGTCGCCCTGCTCGGCGGCTGTCAGGCCGCGGAGGACGTCGCGTCCGACGCGGCGTCCGCGGCCACGTCGCAGGCCAAGGAGACGGCGCTGCGCGAGCTGCGTGGCACGGCGTGCCCACTCGTCGCGGACAACGACCTCAGTGAGTCCGACCGGGCGACCCTCGGCTCCGCCCTCGACCTCGCCCAGGGCCTGGGCCTGGAGTCCGAGCTGCTGACGGCGGCCGAGGACATCGCCGCCTCCGACGGCACCCCGCCCGAGTCCGCGCTGGCCGAGCTCGCCCAGGCCTGCCGCTGACGCGTGCGCACCCGCCCGGGCAGCATCCGGGGGATTTACGATGCCCACGCCCTGCATGGCCCAGGCGTCCAGCCTGTCACCCGCCACCGACGACGAGAAGGGGCGCAGCGGTCGCTGCGCCCCTTCTCGGCATGCGTCGACACGCTGCCGGTATGCCGTCAGCGTGTCGCCCGGCGCTAGTGCCCCTCGCCCTTGCGATAGATCTGCCCGTCGGCGGCAGGCATGCGCAGGCGTTGGGAAGCGAAGGCGAGAACGAGCAGCGTGACGACGTAGGGGGTCGTACCCGACAGCTCAGCGGGGATGACGTCGGTGGCGAAGTACCAGACGCCGACGGCGATACCCACGACGACCGCGAGGACACCCTGCACGGTGCGACCGCGCCGGACCACCTGCCAGATACCGATGCCCACGAGGATGACGGCGAAGGCCAGAAGGAAGGCGTGGACGGTGGTCCCGCCCCCTCGGAGCTGGGCCGCGTCGGTGTAGCCGAACAGGGCCGAGCCGGCGAGGAGGCCGCCGGGCCGCCAGTTGCCGAAGATCATGGCGGCGAGGCCGATGTAGCCGCGGCCACCGGTCTGGCCGTCACGGAAGAGGTTCGCGGCGACGAGCGCGAGGAAGCCTCCACCGAGTCCTGCCAGGCCGCCCGAGACGGCGACGGCGATGAACTTGTAGCGGATGACGTTGACGCCGAGGGACTCGGCCGCCACCGGCGACTCACCGACGGAGCGCAGGCGCAGGCCGAAGGCCGAGCGCCAGAGGATCCACCACGTGGCGACGAAGAGAAGCACCGCGAGGATCGTCACGATCGACACGTTGGTGCAGAGGGCGCGCAGCACCCCGGCGAGGTCGGAGACGAAGAAGATGTGCTTCTGCTCCAGCGTCCCGAGCCCGCTCGAGACGCCGGGTAACGTCAGTGACGGGAGCTGCGGCAGCTGGGGGGACTGCGTCGGACCACCGCCGGGCAGGGGGGCGAAGAACCGCACCGAGAGGTACTTCGCAAAGCCCAGCGCGATGATGTTCAGCGCGACACCCGAGACGATGTGGTCGACGCCGAAGATCACCGTGGCGACCGCGTGGATGATGCCGCCGATGACGCCGCCGAGGATCGCGCCGACCAGTCCCATCCACGGTCCCATGTGGTAGCCGAAGAAGCCGGCCCCGAACGTGCCGAGGATCATCATGCCCTCGAGGCCGATGTTGACGACCCCGGCGCGCTCCGACCAGAGGCCGCCGAGACCGGCCATCGCGATCGGGACCGCGAGTCCGAAGGCCGCGATGAGCAGCCCTGAGGAGGCGATGTCGTTGGCGCCGGTGACCACGCGCAGGACCGACAGGACCAGGATCGCGGCGAAGACGATGATCGCCCAGTGCGCGGGCGTCAGGCGACGTCGGGGGGCCTTGGCGACCGTCTTGACGGTGCCGACCTCGAGGCCTGCGGCACTCATGCCTTGGCTCCTTCCGGGGCGGGGGCGTTGGGGTTGGCACTGGCCAGCTCACGGGCGACGCGGTGCTGCTCGAGTCGGACGTCCGCACGGCGGATCAGCTCGTAGGCGACGACGACCGCGAAGATGATCGTGCCCTGGATGATGTTGACGACCTCGGTCGCGACGCCCGCCTGGATCTGGAGGGCGTTGGCCTGGACGTTGAGGAAGGCCCAGAGCAGCGCGGCGAGCGCGATGCCGATCGGGTGGTTGCGACCCAGCAGGGCGATGCCGATGCCGGCGAACCCGAGCCCGGCCTGGAACGTCGTGCCGTAGCTGTAGTCCTGGCCGAAGAGGAGCGGCATGCCGATGAGGCCGGCCAGCGCGCCCGAGGCCACGATCGTGCTCACGACCATCCGGGGGACCTTGACGCCGCTCGCGACGGCGGCGGACTCGGACCGGCCGGTCGCCCTGAGGTCGAACCCGAAGCGGGTCTTGCCCAAGACGAACCAGTAGCCGAACCCGACGATGAGGGCCAGGAAGATCAGCGTGTAGACCTTGTTGCTCGCACCGGGGATGAGCGCCAAGCCTCCCAGCTGGGAGCTCTCCGGGATCGGCTCGGTCGAGATCGTGTTGCTGCCCGGCTGTTTGACGGCGACCTTGAGCAGGAGCCACTGGACCAGTCCGGTTGCGATCGCGTTGAGCATGATCGTGCTGATCACCTCGGAGACGCCGCGCTTGACCTTGAGGAAGGCCGCGATCCAGGCCCAGAACCCGCCGGCCGCCATCGCGACGATGAGGGTGAGCAGGATGTTGATCGGCCCCGGGAACCACGCCTGGCCGGCGAACACCGCTCCGGCGAATGCCGCGATGCGGTACTGGCCGTCGACGCCGATGTTGAAGATGTTCATCCGGAAGCCGACCGCGACCGCGATGGCCGAGAGGTAGAGGATCGTCGCCTCGTTGATGATCTGGACGAGCTGGCGCGGCTTCGGCGCCGACAGGATCGTCGACCAGACCTCGCCGACCGGGTCCCCGAACAGGAGCAGGAGCAGCGAGGTGATGAGGAAGGCGACGAGCAGGGCGAGCACCGGCGCCGCGACGCCGAGCAGGGCCTTGCGCGGGTTGAAGCGGCTCATCGGCCCTCCTCCGAGTCCTTCGAGGGCGCGTCGTCCGTGCCGTCCGTCGCGTCAGGGGAGCGTGGTGAGGGTGTCGCATCCCCGATCTGCGGCGCGTCAGGGGCGGGGTGCGTCGCGGTTTCGGATGCCGACGCGGCACCGGTCATGGCGGCACCGAGGTCCTCGGCCGACACGGTGTCCGGGTCGAAGGTGCCGGTGAGGCGACCGCGGAGGATGACGTGGATCGAGTCCGACAGGCCGATCAGCTCCTCGAGGTCCGCCGAGATGAGGAGGACCGCCAGACCGTCGCGCCGTGCCTGTCGCATGATGTCCCAGATGCCCGCCTGGGCGCCGACGTCGACGCCGCGCGTCGGGTGGGCGGCCACGAGGACCTTGGGTTCGTGACTCATCTCGCGGCCGATGATGAGCTTCTGCTGGTTGCCGCCCGAGAGCGATGCGGCCTTGACGTGGATCGAGGGAGTCCGGACGTCGTACTCCTTGATGATCCGCTCGGTGTCGGCCTTGGCTCCGGCGGCGTTGATGAGCGCGCCCTTGGCGTTGGGCTCCTCGGTCTGGTGCCCGAGGATGCGGTTCTCCCAGAGTGGCGCCTCGAGCAGGAGGGCGTGCCGATGGCGGTCCTCGGGGATGTAGGCGACACCGGCCTCGCGGATCTCTCGTACGTGCCAGTCGCTGATGTCAGTGTCACCGAGGAACACGAGCCCGGAGGTCGGCTCACGCATGCCCATGATGACCTCGACGAGCTCGGCCTGGCCGTTGCCCTCGACGCCGGCGATGCCGAGCACCTCTCCGGCGTGGATCGTCAGGCTGATGCCGTCGAGGATGTTGCGGCTGTCGCTGCCGCCTGACAGGACGAGGTCCTCGGTTCGCAGGACGACCCTGTCGGTGACCGTCGACTCCTCGGTCTGGGGCGTGGGCAGCTCGGAGCCGACCATGAGCTCGGCGAGCTGGCGGGCGTTGACCGACTTCGGGTCGACGGTGTCGATGGTGGTGCCTCGGCGGATCACCGTGATCGAGTCGGCGACCGACAGGACCTCGTCGAGCTTGTGCGAGATGAACAGGACCGTCAGGCCCTCGGCCTTGAGGCCGCGGAGGTTGTCGAAGAGCTCCTCGACCTCCTGGGGCACGAGGACGGCCGTCGGCTCGTCGAGGATGATGACGCGGGCGTTGCGGTAGAGCACCTTGAGGATCTCGATCCGCTGGCGGGCGCCGACACCGAGGTCCGCGACGAGCGCGTCAGGGTCGATGTCGAGGCCGTAGGCGTCGGAGATCTCGCGGATCCTGGCCCGCGCCGACTCTCCGATGCCGTGCAGCTTCTCGGCGCCCAGGACGACGTTCTCGAGGACGGTGAAGTTGTCGGCCAGCTGGAAGTGCTGGAACACCATGCCGATCCCGGCGGCGATCGCGTCGGAGGGGGAGTGCAGGTGGACCTCTCGTCCGTCGACGCGGATCGATCCCTCGTCGGGGCGCTGGACGCCGTAGAGGATCTTCATGAGTGTCGACTTGCCGGCACCGTTCTCGCCGACGAGCGCGTGGACGGTCCCGCTCCGGACCTTGAAGCCGATGTCCTTGTTGGCCACGACGCCCGGAAAGCGCTTGGTGATGCCCTCGAGCTCCACCGAGTACGGGGCCTCACTCGCTGGCGTCGGGGTCGTGGCTGGTGCGGATGCAGAGATGACTGACACTCCTCGTCCGGGCCCGGAGAGCTCCGGGCGGTGGTGGTCGATGGCCCGGGGCCGACAACCGACAAACCCTAAGGCGCGACCGTTGCGGCGACAGTGCCGGGGACGAGCACGGCCCGCGTTGACGCTATCGCGCCACGCGGGCCGTGTCGCCCCACTCGTGGTGATTCAGGCGAGTGGAGCCGTGCTCACTTGGTGGGAACGGTGATGGCGCCGGAGACGATCTGCGCCTTGAACTCGTCGAGCTTGGTCTTGATGTCGTCGACCTTGCCGCCGGTCGCGGCGTAGTCGACACCGCCGGCCTTGAGGTCGTAGACCTTGACGCCGCTGAGCTCCGAGCCCTCGCTGCCGTTCTTGAGGTAGTCGAAGACGGCGACGTCGACCTTCTTGACCATGGAGGTCAGGATGACGTCGCGCACCTCGGGCGCAGCGGTGAGGGCCTGGTCGGAGTCGACACCGATGGCGAGGCCGTTGGCGGCCTTGGCGGCGGTGAAGACACCGGAGCCGGAGCCACCAGCAGCGTGGTAGACGACGTCGGCGCCACCCTGGAGGAGACCCTCGGCGGCGGTCTTGCCCTTCGCGGGGTCGTTGAAGCCCGAGAAGTCCGGCGGCTGCGAGAGGTACTGGCTCTGGACGGTCACGGCCGGGTTGGCGGCCTTGGCGCCCGCCTTGAAGCCGGCCTCGAACTTCTTGATGAGGTCGACACCGACGCCACCGACGAAGCCGACCTTGTTGGTCTTGGACTTCAGGGCAGCCGCGGCACCGACGAGGAAGGAGCCCTGCTCCTCGGCGAAGGTCAGCTGGGCGACGTTGGCGCCCGCGGAGTCGGGGGAGGAGTCGTCGATGATGGCGAAGGAGACATCGGGGTTCTCCTTGGCGACCGCGCCGATGGCCTTCGCGTAGGCGAAGCCGACACCGATGACGTGGGTCGCGCCGCCGTCGATGAACTGGCGCAGGCGCTCCTCGGTCGCGGCCTGGGCCTCGCCGTTGACCTGCGTGGCCTCCTTGAAGTCGACTCCGAGCTCGGACTTGGCCTTGTCGAGGCCGACCGCAGCGGAGGCGTTGAAGGACTGGTCGCCACGACCACCGACGCCGTAGGCGATGCCGACGACGATTTTCTTGGCTGCGGCGGTGCCGGTGCCACTGGCGGTGCTGTCGCCCGTGCTGGTGTCGCCGGAGTCACCGCCACATCCGGCGAGAACGAGGGCGAGCGCGACAGGTGCCGCGACGAGGAAAGGCTTGGCCTTCATAGGGGTTACTCCTTGGGGGTGTGCAGGATGCCCCCGAATGTTAGCCCCCGGAGCCACGACCTGAGACTCGGTTGAGATTCCGTTGCCGTGTCGTTACTGGCGGGTCCGAAACCGCAGGTCAGGGACGTGCGCCGTCGGCCGTCGGCAGCGTCTGCGAGGAGGCCGAGCGGGTCAGCGCAGCGATCTCTGCGGCATACGCAGGGAAGGCCGACGTGAGGTGCTCGCGCTCGCCGAGGGTGAAGTGATGGGGGCGGAAGGCAGGACTGCACCAGCAGGAGAGCAGGCTCCACGCGCCCATCGTCGCGGCGCCCTGCCAGACACCGGAGCGCACGAGCATCTGACGACGCTCCCGGCCGAGCAGCGTGAGCGTGCCGTGGTTGCGCTTCGGACCCTCCTTGAGCCGCAGCAGCGCGGTCGGCGCGCCCTCGAGCCACTGCCAGCCCTCGTCGACGCCGAGGCGGTGCATCGCCGAGAAGCCGTCCGGCGCCGAGGTGAGCAGGACGAGGATCGAGGACAGCCCCTGCGTTCGCGGTCCCTCGGCGAACCACGCTCCCTCGTCGGGGATGGGCTTCATCTTGTGCTCGGCGATGATCTGCTCGGGCGTACGCATGGATCAGGCTTCCTCGACCTCGTGTGCGGCGGCTGCGGCCTCGCGAGCTCGGGCGCGGCACCGGTCCAGCAGCTCGAGCGTGTCGACCATGGTGCTGCGTCGCTCGCGGACCACGATCCTGCCATCCACGAGGACGTCGGTGACATCACCCCTGCCCGCGGCATGCACGAGCAGCGCGGGGACGTCGTGAACCGGGGTGAGGTGGGGCTGGTCGAGGTCGAGAAGGACGACGTCCGCGCGCTTGCCGACCTCGAGGCTGCCGACGAGGTGCTCCATCCCGAGCGCGGTGGCGCCGTCGATCGTCGCTGCCCGCAGCACCTGGGTCGCGTCGATGTCGGGCCGTCCGCTGGTCAGCGACGCGAGGTGGGCGGCCTGCCGCATGGCCTGCCACATGTCGAGGTCGTTCGAGCTGGCGCAGCCGTCGGTCCCGATCCCGAGGCGTATGCCGTCCGCGCGCCACCGCTGCCAGTCCAGCGCGCCGGAGGCGAGCTTGAGGTTGGAGCCGGGGCAGTGGGCGACGGTGGCGCCGGCCGCCGCTGCGGTGGCCCGGTCCGAGTCGCCGAGGTGGACGCCGTGCCCGAACACCACGTGCTGACCCTCGGTGCCGCCCCGAGGCAACCAACCGGCCTGTGCCAGCAGCTCGGTCGGTGTCGCGCCGAGCCGGGCGGCGAGGTCGGCGTTCTCGGCGGCGTTCTCGGAGACGTGGGTGTGCAGGACGCCGGTCGGGGCCAGCTCGCGCAGGACCGAGGCCACCTCGGCCAGGTGCTCGACCGAGTTGGTGTAGGTCGCGTGCGGCATCGCCGCCACGGGTACCTCGGGACCGCCGACCGCACGCAGCTCCGCCGGCCAGGCGCGGAACCCGGCCATCCGCTCCTCCCACGACAGGCCGTCCGGACCCGGGCCGTCGAAGAAGGTCGGCCCCCCGACGTGGCGGGACCCGACGGAGGCGGCGCCGCGGTGCGCGGCCTCGTGGTGGAAGTACATGTCGAGCTGGGTCGTGCACCCGCCGAGCAGCGACTCGAGAGCCCCGAGGGCCGCGCCGAGCTCGACCGTCGCCGGGTCCATGACGGCGCCCTCAGCGGCCCAGACGCGCTGCAGGAACCCCTGGAGGTCGACCCCCTCGGCGATCCCGCGCAGCAGCGTCATCGGCAGGTGGGTGTGCAGGTTGACCAGCCCGGGAAGCGCCAGCCGTCGACGGCAGTCGACCACCTCGTCGCCGTCGCGCGCCTCGACCTCGCCGATCGCCGTGATCGAGCCGTCCTCGACGGCGATCGAGACGTCGTGCAGCACCGTGTCGTCCGCGTCGACGGTCACCAGGACTGCGAGGTCGCGCAGGACCAGCCGGCTCACAGGGAGACCTCGTCGGTGTCGTCGGCCCGGAAGACCGAGCGCGTGTGGACGAGCTCGTCGAGGACGGCGAGGACCTTGGGTGCGCTCGAGGCCAGCACGTCGTTGATCTCCTCCATCGTGATCGGCTCACCCGGCCGGACGCCGGCGGCAGGGTTGACGACGAGGCTGATCGCGGCATACCGGAGTCCTGCCTCGGCGGCGAGGGTCACCTCGGGGACGCCGGTCATGCCGGCGACCGTGCCACCGGCGAGAGCGGCGAGCCGGATCTCTGCGGGGGACTCGAAGCGCGGCCCGTCGAAGCAGACGTAGGTGCCGCCGTCGATGATCGGCTGCCCGATGGCGCTGGCGGCGTCGAGGACCTCGCGGCGGAGCACCGCGTCGTAGGCGTTGGTCATGTCGGTGTGCACGACGCCGCCGGCTCCGTCGCCGTCGTGGAACGTCGAGTCCCGGCGGCGGGTGAGGTCGAGGAAGTCGTCGATGCAGACGAGCTCGCCGGCTTCGAGGTCCGGGTCGATACCGCCGGTGACGTTGACGGCGATGACGTCGTGGGCGCCGAGGTTGACGAGCGCCCGGATGATCGCGCGGTAGTTGACCCGGTGCGGCGGGACGTCGTGCCCGGCTCCGTGCCGGGTGACGAAGGCGACCGGCTGTCCGTGCCACGTCCCTCGGGTCACCGACGCAGGCCCGTATGCCGTCTCGACGGCCTCGTGGTGCGCGTCGTCGAGCGCGTCGAGGTCGTAGAAGCCGGTGCCGGCGATGATTCCCAGGGGCTGGAGAGTCACGGTTGCCACGCTACCGGGGTGCGAGGATCGGCTCATGACGAGTCCTGCGCGACGGGTGGCGATCGCGGCGACGGGGCCCGCGTCGCTCGGCGCGGGCCAGGCGGTCGTCGCCGACGGGGGGAACGCCGTCGATGCCGCCGTCGCTGCGGCCATCGCCTCGATGAGCACCGAGCCCGGCATCGTCAGCCTCGCCGGCGGCGCGTTCGTCACGGTGTGGCCGGCGTCCGGTGCGCCCGTGGTCCTCGACGGCAACGTCGCGATGCCCGGACGTGGACTCTCTCGTGAGGCGTTCGGTGCCGGGGTGCGCGAGGTCGTCACCGACTACGGCGGCGGGGTGACGATGCACGCCGGCCACGGGTCGGTCGCCGTGCCCGGCGCGGTGTCGGCGTGCGAGGCCGCCGTGACGCGCTTCGGCTCGCGACCGTGGGCGTCGGTCGTCGCTCCCGCCGCTGCGGTGTGTCGCGACGGGTACCCGGTGGGCGGGGCCGCTGCTCGCTACCTCGGGTTCGTCGCCGACGGCTTGTTCGGGCACGACGCCGGGGCGCGGAGGGTGACCCGCAACCCTGACGGGTCGCCGTTCGTCGCAGGCCACCTCGCGCGCAACGTCGAGCTCGCGGCGGTGCTCGACGCAGTCGCGCGAGACGGGGCGGCGCTGCTCCTCACCGGCGAGATCGGGCAGGCGCTCGCGGCCGAGTTGGCCGCCCACGGTGGGCTGGTCACGGAGGCCGACCTCACGGCATACGAGGTGGTGGAGCGGGAGCCGGTCCGGCGCCGGATCGGCGACTGGGACGTCGCGGTCAACCCGCCGCCGTCGGTCGGCGGGCCGATGCTCGCGGTGATGCTCTCCGAGCTCGAGCGCACCCACCGCTTCTCCTGGGACGACGTGCTGCGGATCCAGCGCACGGTGCTCGCCTACCGGCTGGCCGTGCACGACGTGTCGCGTGACCTCGACGCCGACGGACACGCCCTGCTCGCGGCGGTCGAGCGGCACGGGCTGGCGGGACTGCCGACCTCGTCGTCGACCGCGCACATCTCCGCCGTCGACTCGGACGGGCTGGCCTGCGCCGTGACGATGTCGAGCGGCTACGGGTCCGGCGTGACGATCCCGGGGACGGGGATCCTGCTCAACAACGCCCTCGGCGAGCCCGAGCTCAACCGGCTGGGCCTGCACGTGCTCGAGCCGGGCACACGGCTCGCCTCCAACATGGCGCCCACCGTTGCCCGGTCCCTCGACGGTGGCGTGCTCGCCGTGGGCTCGCCCGGAGCCGACCGGATCACCACCGCGCTCATGCAGGTGCTCGCACAGCTCTGCCTCCACGGCGCCGACCTCGACACCGCCATCCAGGCGCCACGCGTGCACGTGCGCTTCGAGGAGTCCGGCGAGGCCGTCGTCGAGCACGAGGCGAGCCCGGAGATCTCCGAGGCGATCGCCGCAGCCGGGCTGCGCGGTCTCGACCACGGTGAGCTGTCGATGTACTTCGGTGGGGTGGGTGCGGCACACCTCCGCGGTGACGGTGACCTGCGCGCAGCGGGCGACCCGCGGCGCGAGGCGGCAGTCGGCGTCTCCTGAGTCGCAGGGCTCTGCGTCGGCTGACGCGTCGAGCCGGCGCGTCGAGCCGCCGCGTGGCGGTGCGCACGGGAGGTGCGCGTTCGCGCTGTGCACTGCTGCGCTGGGACGCAGCAGTGCACACCGTCGTGCGCGATGCGGCAGTCTCCGACACCACGCGGCCCCAGGATGTGGCGCCTCACCGCTCGGACGTTGACGTCTGCGGCCTCAGCGGGTCGCGCCGGTGACCATCCAGCCGTCGGTGCGGACCCGGGCCCACATGAGCAGGGCCCGGATCGCCATGAACCCGGTGAACGCCAGCCACAGCCACATCACCGCGTTGCCGGTGGCGCGCACGCTGCCGTCCTCGAGGAGCCAGTCGCCCATGAGGTGCACACCGAGGATGAGCGGCAGGTAGGCGAGCAGGTTCGCGAGCATCGCCCGGGCCAGCCACCGCCCGTCGCCTGCGCCGATGAGCACGCCGTCGATGACGAAGACGTAGCCGCTCAGCGGCTGTGACAACGCGACGATGACGAGGGCGGCGGCGATCGCCGCCTGCACCGCAGGGTCGCCGGTGAAGAGGTTCGGCAGAACTGTGCGCACCAGGAGCAGGACGACGCCGAGCCCGAAGCCGGAGATGATGCCCCACCGCACCATGAGCGTGGTGGCGGAGCGGGTCCGGATCACGTCGCCCTCGCCGAGGGTGCGCCCGGTGATGGCCTGGGCGGCGATGGCGATGGCGTCGAGGGCGAAGACGAGGAAGCTCCAGATCGTCGCCGACACCTGGTACGCCGCCAGCGGCACGTCACCGAGCCCGGCTGCCACCCAGGTCGTCACGAGCAGGACGGCGCGCAGCGCCAGAGTTCGCACGAGCAGAGGTATGCCGGTGCGTGCAGCCCCGAGGATCCGTCCCGGATGCGCCCGGACCGTGACGCGGTGACGCCGGGCCTCGCGCAGGAGGACGGCGACGAGGGCCGCGGCCATGCCGGACTGCGCGATGACGGTGCCGAGCGCCGACCCGGCGATGCCCCAGCCGAAGCCGTAGACGAAGAGGAGGTTGAGGACGATGTTGGACGTGAAGCCCAGCGCGCTCGCGGCCAGCGGGGTACGGGTGTCCTGGAGGCCGCGCAGGACACCGGTGGTCGCGAGCACGACGAGCATCGCCGGGATGCTGATCGCGGAGATGCGCAGGTAGGTCACGGCGTGGCCGAGCGCCTCGGGGGAGGCGCCGAAGACCCAGCAGATCGGACCGGCCAGCACAGCGACGACGACGGCGGTGAGCGTCCCGAGCCCGACCGCGAGCCAGGTGCCGTCGATGCCTGCGGCGATCGCGCCGCCACGGTTGCCGGCGCCGAGCTGTCGGGCGACGACCGCGGTGGTGCCGTACGCGAGGAAGACGAAGATGTTGGCGGCGGTGAGCAGCATCGCGCTCGCGACCCCGAGGCCGGCCAGCTGCGGTGTCCCGAGGTGGCCGACGATCGCCGAGTCGGTGAGCAGGAAGAGCGGTTCGGCGACGAGGGCGAGGAACGCGGGGAGCGCGAGCCGGAGGACCTCGCGGTGCTGGCTCGCGGTCTCCGCGCCGTCGTCCGGCCTCTCGTCGCGCACACCGCGACGCTAGTGCCCGGCGCTCAGGAGCGCTGCGCGGTCCGACCGACGGCCAGGTCGACGAGCGCACGGGCCGAGGTCTTCGCGATCTCGGGGACCTCCGGCGAGGCGTCGAGCGCGCCGCTGGCGAGCCCGCCGTCGAGGAGCAGGGTGAGGCCCCTCGCCAGCTCGTCGGGGTCGTCGGCGCCGGCGGCGGCCGCGAGCCCGCGCACCCAGTCGCGCACCGCCGTCTTGTGCGCGACCGTGCGGTCGTGGACCCGGCTCCCCGGCGTCGACTCGGCGGCGGCGTTGATGAAGCCGCAGCCGCGGTAGCCCTCCCGGCGGCACGCGTGTGCGAGGGCGTCGAAGAGGCCGACCATCTGGTCGGCGGGCGCCGGACCCGCGGCCTCGGCGGCCTCGTGCAGCTGGCGGGACCACACCTCGTCGACGACGTCGAGGTACGCGACGACCAGGTCGTCCTTGGCCGGGAAGTACTTGTAGAAGGTCGCCTTCGCCACCCCCGACTCGGCGATGATGAGGTCCACCCCGACGGCGCGGATGCCGCGCGCGTAGAAGAGACCGAACGCCGCGTCCAGGACGCGCTGGCGAGCGGTGCCCGACGCCGTCGCCGAAGCCGTGGCCGGAGCAGCGGCTGGAGCGGTGGCTGGTGCGGTGGACCGGGTGGCGACCGGCGCGGCAGGTGCGGTGCGCGGCATACGTCCTCCCTTGCAGTAGACAGACCTGTCTGTTAGGTTACCCGACCAGACAAGTAGACAGACCTGTCTGCCCCATGTGGCCGCTGAGCCACCCACCCCAGGAGCACCCATGAAGATCGCAGTCCTCGGCACCGGAGTGGTCGGCCGCACCATCGCCCCACGCCTCGTGGAGCTCGGCCACGACGTCGTCATCGGCACCCGCGACCCCGAGGCCACCCGCACCCGTGACGCCGAGTTCCTCGACGGACACACGGACATCCGCCTCGCCTCGTTCGCCGAGGCGGCCCAGACCGCCGAGCTCGTCGTCAACGCCACCAACGGTGGCGCGACCCTGGCCGTCCTCGAGCTGGCCGGCGACGCCCTCGACGGCAAGGTCCTCGTCGACGTGTCGAACCCTCTCGACTTCTCGGCCGGCATGCCCCCGACGCTGTTCGTCAAGGACGACGACTCCCTGGCCGAGCAGATCCAGCGCGCACACCCGCGCGCTCGGGTGGTCAAGTCGCTCAACACGCTCACCGCCGAGCTCATGGTGCGCCCCTCGAGCCTGGGCCGGGACAGCTCCGTCTTCGTCTCGGGCGACGACGCGCAGGCCAAGGAGGTCGTGGCCGGGCTCCTGCGCGAGTTCGGGCACGCCGACGTCATCGACCTCGGGGACATCACGACCGCGCGCGGTCCGGAGATGTGGCTGCCGCTGTGGCTGCGGCTCTGGGGTGCGCTCGGCACACCCGAGTTCAACCTCAGCATCGTCCGCTGAGCGGGCGCGCCGCCCCGCAGGGTCGCCACGCGTGCCGTGAGTCCGCTTCTCTGACGGTCACGGCGGCGGTGGCACGCCTCAGGGCGCGAGGACGACCCAGAGGGCGGCGGCGCCGAGGGCGACCGCGGCCGTCGTCACGACGAGCACCTCACCCGTCGCCGGGTCGAGCCCCGGGGAGGGGAAGTGGTGGGCGACGCGGCGCAGCCGGGTGCGGGTGTGGAAGAAGGTCCACGTCGCGGTGAGTGCGGCCAGGGTGACGACCACGGCGACGACCGGACCGTGCTGGGTGGCCCACCGCAGGAACAGCAGTGACGCCGCCAGGAACGAGATCGCCGTGCGCTGCCAGGCCAGGGCGGTGCGCTCCGGCTGGAGGCCGGCGTCGACGCGGGGCGTGGGGTGGTCGGTCACGGCTACCGCGTCAGGACGAGGACGAGCAGGGCGGCCGCGACGAGCACGCTCGCGAGGACGAGGAACGGCACGAGGGTGGGGAAGGGCAGCGGGCGTCCGTGGCGCATGGCCTGCTCGACCCGCAGCCAGCGGATGCCGGCGCCGACCGCGACGGCGACACCGAGCCCGGTGAGTGCGACGGCGACGACACCGCGGGCGGTCTCGTCCAGGTCGACGCCGAAGCCCTCGATGGCGACGGCTCCGGCGATGAGCGCGAGGCCGGTGCGGATCCATGCGAGGAACGTCCGCTCGTTGGCGAGGGTGAACCGGGGGTCGGGTTCGATGCCGTCCTGCAGGGCCTGGGGGCGCATGCTCACGACCCTAGCCACCTCGCGAGGCGAGGGGTGTCGGGAGGCGAGCGGGCGGCATACATTGAAGGGCATGTGCCGAAACATCCGTCAGCTGCACAACTTCGAGCCTCCCGCCACGGACTCAGAGGTGTATGCCGCCGCGCTCCAGTACGTGCGCAAGGTGAGCGGGTCGACCAAGCCGTCGCAGGCGAACCAGGAGGCGTTCGACGCCGCGGTGCGTGAGGTCGCCGACGCGACCCAGCACCTGCTCGACCACCTCGTGACGACGGCCCCTCCCAAGGACCGCGAGATCGAGGCGGCCAAGGCCCGGGCCCGCTCGGCCGAGAGGTACGGCCGCGCCGGCTGAGCGCCGCTCCCTCCGGTCAGCCGTCGGGGCGGACCGTGAGGACCTGCGCGAGCGTGCCGAGCGGCCCGGACTCGTCGTGCAGGACGCTGCTCGTCACGCCGATCCCGTTGTCCCCGAACGTCACTGTCGTGTCGAAGCCCAGCCAGCCGGGTCGCGGCGCGCGGACGAGGTGGGCGGTGAGGTCGAGGTTGGGGAAGGCCACCCTCGTCGGGTCCTCGCGCACCGTCATCCCGTTGGCGATGTCCATGAGGCCGACCGCCGCCGCCGTGGAGGAGACGTGCTCGCCGTCGACGAGCGGCTCGTCGGTACGGACCCAGAAGTGGGCGCGGCCCGGCGCGACCTGGTGGCGACGCAGGTGGGCCGCGCGGATGAAGCCGCCGGGCCAGACGGTCGTGGGGTCCCACTCCGGTGTGGCGTCGGGCGAGGGGAGGGGCCCGGTGTCCGTGCCGGCGACGGCTGCGGTGTCTCGCTGCCGGAGGAGCCAGGCGCGCAGCAGGACGGCCGGTCGGCCGCCGTGGCTCAGGGTCGCCTCCACGAGCTCGATCGTGCGGCCGGGTCGGCGGACGTGGACGGTGGTCTCGACCTCGTCGATGGGGAGCGTGCCGAGGATGTCGAAGGAGAGGCGGGCGAGGGGGAGTCGGTCGTCGCCGGTCTCGGGGCGTCGGGTGCCGCGGTCGGACTCGACGACGTGGGCGAGCAGGCCGAGGGCCGGGGCGATGTGCTGCTCGTCGAGCGCCCAGGCCCCGCCGGTGTGCTCTGTGGCGCGGAACGTCGTCGGTCCGGTGCGCTCGAAGTAGGCCATGGCACCGATCCTGACGCATCGACACGGGGCTCGGCGTCGGGCCAGGGCGTGTCGTTGGGGTGCGGGAGCGGGTGGGGAGTACTCCCGGGTAGGTGTGGATGGGCCACCTGCGCGGGTCGTGCTGACCCCCTCGGGTGTGACCTGGCTCATGTGGATGAGACACGCCCGAAACTTTCTTCTGCCCACACCGGGTGGATCGCAAACCTGCAGGTCACAGGCGCGTGAAGACGCTCGCCGGAGGTCTGTCCACAGGCCTTTCCACCGACTGTGCACAACCTTGGTCGGCGTTTTCCACCCCTTGTCCACACCTTGTCCCCACGACCCGTTTCGGCCTCGTCCCCGGAGGTCCTAGGTTGGGCCGGGCCAGTCGTTCCCGGGCGTGCGGCCGAGCCGACCACGGCGCGTGTCGGTGGGCGGTGATGCACTGGACCACACGGCATACAGATGTTCGAAGAGAAGGGGTGAGCGGGTGTCAATCGCGGAGCTCAGCAGCAGCTACACGGGCTCGAGCGACGGTCCCCCCGACGACCGGCTTCCTCCCCAGGACCTCGGTGCCGAGCAGTCGGTCCTCGGCTCGATGCTCCTCAACAAGGACGCGATCGCCGACTGCCTCGAGGTCACGAAGTCGACCGACTTCTACCGTCCCGCGCACGAGCTCATCTACGACGCGGTCCTCGACCTCTACGGTCGCGGCGAGCCGGCCGACGCGATCACCGTCGCCGACGAGCTCGGCAAGCGCGGCGACCTCACCCGTGTCGGCGGGCAGGCCTACCTGCACCAGCTCATCCAGTCGGTGCCGACCGCCGCCAACGCCGGCTACTACGCCGAGATCGTCCACGAGCGCGCGGTCCTGCGCCGGCTCGTCGAGGCGGGCACCCGGATCGTGCAGATGGGCTACGGCCAGGGTGAGGGCGACGTCGACGAGATCGTCAACCGGGCCCAGGCCGAGGTCTACTCGGTCGCCGAGAAGCGCGGCGGTGAGGACTACCACCAGCTCGGCGAGATCCTCAACGCGACGATGGAGGAGATCGAGGCCGCCGCCGGGCGCACCGACGAGATGACCGGTGTGCCGACCGGCTTCCTCGAGCTCGACCAGCTCACCAACGGCCTCCACCCCGGCCAGATGATCGTCGTCGCAGCTCGACCTGCCGTCGGGAAGTCGACCCTGGGAATCGACATCGCCCGGGCCGCGGCGATCAAGCACAACATGGCGACCGCGGTGTTCTCGCTCGAGATGAGCCGCACCGAGATCACGATGCGCATCCTCTCTGCCGAGGCGACGATCCAGCTTCAGGACCTCCGCAAGGGGCTCAAGGGTCAGGAACAGTGGAACAAGCTCGCGCGGATCATGGGCAAGATCTCCGACGCGCCGCTCTTCATTGACGACTCGCCCAACATGTCGCTCATGGAGATCCGCTCCAAGTGCCGCCGGCTCAAGCAGCAGCACAACCTGCGCATGGTCATCATCGACTACCTGCAGCTCATGAGCTCGGGCAAGAAGGTCGAGTCGCGTCAGCAGGAGGTCGCTGAGTTCTCGCGTGCTCTCAAGCTCCTCGCCAAGGAGCTCGAGGTTCCGGTCATCGCGATCTCGCAGCTGAACCGTGGTCCCGAGCAGCGCACCGACAAGCGCCCCCAGATGTCCGACCTTCGCGAGTCGGGCTGCCTCCCTGCCGAGACGCGCATTCTCCGAGCAGACACCGGAGCCGAGACGACGATCGGCGAGATCGCCCGATCCGGGGAGAAGGACCTCACGGTCTGGGCCCTCGATGACGGGTTGCGCTACACGAAGCGCACGATGACCCACGCCTTCTCGACAGGTACGGCGCCCGTCTTCACGCTGAGGTTGGCGTCCGGCAAGACCGTGCGCGCGACCGAGAACCACCCGTTCCTGACCTACGAGGGCTGGGCGCCGCTGGCGTCGTTGCGGACAGGCGATCGCGTCGCGGTCCCGCGTCACGTTCCGTCGCCGCTGCTCGTCAGCGACTGGGCTGACGGCGAGGTCATCATGCTGGCCCATCTCATCGGGGATGGCTCCTTCGTTAAGCGACAGCCCATCCGCTACGCCAGCATCGACGAAGCCAACCTCGAGGCCGTCACCAAGGCCGCGCTCGTGTTCGGCATCTCCGCCGTGCGCGACGAGTACGCCGTGGCTCGGTGCACCACCCTGCGCCTCCCGGCTCCGTATCGACTGGCGCGTGGTCGGAGGAACCCGATCGCCGAGTGGCTCGACGGACTGGGGCTCTTCGGTGCTCGGTCGCACGAGAAGTTCGTGCCCCGAGACGTCTTCAC
Source organism: Knoellia locipacati (assembly GCF_044791685.1). Lineage (GTDB taxonomy): Bacteria > Actinomycetota > Actinomycetes > Actinomycetales > Dermatophilaceae > Knoellia > Knoellia locipacati_A. Next base: position 1,424,178 of record NZ_CP087730.1, on the reverse strand, counting down.
CCTTCCCAAAGAACAGATTGCGCTCTTCGTCCGCCACCTGTGGGCCACCGATGGTTCCGTGTCCGTCAACAAGAGTGGTCGTGGTGGGCGGATCTACTACGCATCCACGTCCCGCCGGCTCGTCGACGACGTGTCGCGCCTCCTGCTCCGCTTCGGCATCCAGACCCGGATCAAGGTGACCAAGAAGGCCGGCTATCGGGATGGCTACACGCTGGACATCTCCGGTGTGGACAGCCAGCGACGCTTCCTTCAGGAGGTCGGTGTCCACGGAGCACGTGGAGCGGCCGCAGACCGACTCCTCGAGATCGTCCGGGGACTCACTGGCAACACCAACGTGGACACGATTCCCCGGCAGGTGTGGGACGACGTTCGCGAGTCCATGACCGCCAAGGGGATGACCACGCGGGAGTTCCAGGCGGCGCTCGGAACGCAGTACTGCGGCTCGGCGCTGTACGCCCGCAACCCGTCCCGGCAACGACTGGCGAAGGTGGCGGAAGTCCTCGATGACGCCGCCCTCGAGCTCATGGCCGTCAACGACGTGTTTTGGGACTCGGTGGTGTCGATCGAGCCGGACGGTGTCGAAGAGGTCTTTGACGCGACGGTCCTCGACTGCCACAACTTCATCGCAAACGGCATCGCTGTGCACAACTCGATCGAGCAGGATGCCGACATGGTGATCCTGCTGCACCGTGACCGTTCGGACCCCGAGCGGGACGGGGAGGCCGACGTCATCGTGGCCAAGCACCGTAATGGCCCGACCGCCGACATCGTGCTCGCCTTCCAGGGCCACTACAGCCGGTTCAGCAACATGGCTCGAGACGGCGGGTTCTGACGGCGCCCATGTGTTGTGTAACGACACCGGAGTGTCACCAGTCCCGACACGCAGCGCCACCGGTGACGACACCTGAGTGTCACCAGTGGCGGCGTATCAGTGGCACCAGTGCCTGTGGAAATCGCAGTCGAGCGACGGTGGAGCCCTAACCGGGGCGTCTCGGTTGGCGTCGTAGACGGCGACCAGTGCCGACGTGCTGTCCAGGCGGACGCCGATAATGCCGGTATGGCCCTCCCCAGCGATCAGACGTCGGTGCTCGCCAAGGCATGGGACAGGGTCGTCCGCGCCGGTCGTGGGGTCTGGTGGGCCATGCCTCTATGCGTGGGCGTCTCGATACTCGGGTTCGCGAATGTGCCCTCGGACTTCCGCGACAGTGCCCGGGCTGATTCCCTGCAAGCACAAGGCGAGTGGGCCCGGGTTGCGCGCGTCGAGGTCAACGTCGTCTACGCCCAGTATCGGCAGGGTCGTGAGGGCATAGTTGAAGCGGTTCGAGTTCGGGTCGACGGCTCGGATGGTCCGGTGCCTCTGGAGAACCTGTACTCCACCCGGGACGAGCCCATGCTGAGCGATGGAGGGGCGGATGGTTGGCGCCAGGCAACACCCGAAACCGGATACCAGGCTCCGTTGATGGTTCGCATCCGACGCGACAGCGACGGCAATGTGACCGGTGCGATGGCTAAGGAGGACTACACGTACTGGACGGTTGACAACTCCGACCCGGAGATCGGGTTAACCCTTGGGCTCACCGGCGTCGCCTCTGCAGTGGCGCTCTTCGCCGCCAACAGGGTTCGCCTTCGACTGTCGCGCAAGCGTCCATCGCCCTAAGCGAACGGCCAGCATGCCCTGTGGATGAGCGACACGATGTCTCACCGGTGACACATCGTGTCGCGACTGGTGACACTCACATGTCGCTGCACATGTGTAACGACACCGTGTGTAGCGACACGACAGTGTCACCGCTCGCGACATCGAGTGTCACCAGCAACGACACGTAAGTGTCACCGCCAACGACGTGCGAGTGTCACCAGTGGATGTGGATTAGTGACATCGAGTGTCAACGGCGACGTCCAAAGGGCCACACCTGTTCGCCCGGGACGCCGATACTGTCCACGTGACCACCGACCAGCACACGTCATCCGCGCCGAGCGAGCAGCCCAGTGCGCAGAAGACCAAGTCGGCCTCGGTGAACATGCGTGAGTTCGGACGGCGATGGGCCGCTCTCGCGGTCACCACGACGGCCTACGCGATCGTCACACGACCGGGGGCAGAGCCCAGCGACCGGACTGAGGTCCTCTTCGCCTTCCCGTGCCTGATCGCGCTGATCTGGGTCATCTACCCGGTCGTCTCGCGGTTCCTCCGAATCGAACCGACCCGGATGGCCGCGTGGGAGTTCGTCGTTGTGTGGCTGGCTGTCGGCGGGCTCAGCATCGTCCGAGACGGCAGCCTCCCCATCATCCTGGGCGTGGCGTTGGCGATCGGCGCCTCCGCAGTGCTGGCCTACGAGTCGGCGACGATCCGGCAGCGCGAACGTGACGGTGACACCGCCAAGACGTTCTTCTCGCGACCGAATAGGGGGCAATCGTGATCGAATCTGTGGACGTGGAACCAGAGGCGGAGCGGGTCGTCGTGACAGCGCCCTCTGGCGGCAGTTCACGTGAGTTGCGGGGCGGAACGCTCTCACCTGCGAATGGACCGAGGTCACAGCACTCAAGGCCCTTCAGAGCGGTTGTCCAGGCTCAGCCGCGGGCGTGGGTAGGTCCCCTGCGAAATGGGGCCCGACGATCGCCGTGGGCGACCTGATCTGTCCCCGAGCCTGTGGATAAGCGACATGGAGTGTCACCGGCGACACCCTGTGTCACGACTGGTGACACTTCCGTGTCGCTTCACACGCACACGGTTGTGCGCCCAGCGCCGACTGACTGAAGACCCGGCGACAACCCGCACCGCTCCTGCTCATGGCGGCCGTGGAGCACCAGCTCGTCGGCCGTCAGCAAGGGGCCCTGCTCACTGGGCCGAGTGACCTCGACGACCGCATGAGGCTCCCGTCGTTGACGCGAAGGCACCGCCTGCGCACCGGGATGGCGTATGGGTAGGCATTGCGAGCCTCGCCATGGACCGCCCGAAGTCGTCATGACGACAGACCAGCTTCGTCATGGTGCTGGATCCGTCTCAGGTGAATCGTGAATGACGGTACGTAGCCGGAGTACCCGCTGTTCGAGTGACCTCAGTTGTTCCAGGACGCTCAGACATGTGCCGGAACTCGGGCTCTCCCTGACCTCCAGGCAGGCTCTTTGGCCTCCAGGCAGGACGGTCCCCGGCTACTCCCGGCGCACTCTGCTCGCCGCCCTCCCTGTTCGGGTCGGGCTGCGAGCAACCCGTCCAATTCTTGTCCTTATCGAAAGGAACCGCGATGAAGAGCATCGCGAAGCGGCTCCTCGTGGCCGCAATCATGATCCTCACCTTGGGCTTGGCAGCACCTCCCGCGTTCGCAGGGAACCCCCATGTCGTGAAGGGACCCGACGTCACCCAGGATGGCAACGCCCTCGTCATCACCGCCTCCATCGCGGGGCTCGGGAACGTGCCTTCTGCGACCTTCACACTGAGCGGCGACGTGACCGTGTTCTCCCAGTGCTACAACCGGGGCGGGAAGAACCCGGCCGCGGACAACAAGGAGGAGACCATCGCCGTCAGCGAGACCGACACCTTCCCGGTGCGCAACGGCCGTACCAACGTCTCGTTCACGATCGAACCCCTCTCCACGCTCGACTGCCCGGGTAACCAGGTCGTCGTGATCGAGTCGGTGGACTATGACCTCGTCCTCTCCGGCGAAGGTCTGAGCATCCCGATCAGCAGCTCCTAGACCTCGACTCTCAGGTCGGAGGCCCCCGCCTTGTCGAAGGTGGGGGCCTTCTGCGAGAGCAACGGCCACCCGGCCCGCCGCCCTCACCGCCCTGTTTTCACCCCGCCGATCTCGGACACGGCGGCGAGGAGGAAGACCAGCACCGAACGGACGGTCGTCTGGCCAAGCATCCTGCCAAGCCCGTGGACGGCGCAGAATTCAGACGCGCGGTCGATGCCGTCGTGGACGAGAACGAGGCGTTCGGTGAGTGGCTCGCCGGAACCGACCCGGAGACCCGTGTACTCGAGCTTCTTGGGCCACGCGTTGACCAGCGAGAAGGCAGTGACGCGCTGTCCCTGACGGTCGAGGACGACGATGGTGGCACTCCTGCGCGCCGCGGCCGTGTCGGTCCCGACCTGCGCCATCCACTGCTCGAACGAGTCGTCGGTGGTCAGCCCTCGGCTGAGGACCACGTCACCGGACTTGGCTCGACCGGGCAGCTTGCGGACGACCTGGGTGCCGTCGGCGCCGCCCTCCCTCAGCTCGATGACCTCCCGCTCGATCGTCAGGCCGGTCACCTCGGTGAGCATCGCCACCTGCACCCCGTCGAGCTCCAGCTGCAGCCCGAACCCCAGCGCGCCGCCCGGCTCCCGTCGACCTGGCATGGCCCCTCCGTTCGCTCGCAGCACCCCGTCCCGAGCAGCGTCCCAGCCACCGAGACGACCCGTCAATGGTCACCACCGGACGCTCAGACCGCGTCGAGCCCCACGCGCCCCGCCTGGAAGGCCTCGACGAAGAGCGCGTAGTCGGTCCGCACCTGACCGGCATACCCCATCGCGCTCTCGACGAGCCACGCCATGAACTCGGTGCGGCGCCCCTCGACCGACCCGGCGATCGCCTCCTCGACCTGGAAGTCGACGAGGTCCTGGTCGCTGTCCTCGTCGGAGGCACAGTGGATCTTCGCCGTCGCCTGACCGAGCTGCCGGACGACGAGCCTGATCTCGTCGGGCTCGGTGAGGTCGGCCCACGGCAGGTCCACCTCGTACGGGGAGATCTCGGAGACGACGAACCCGACGCCGTCGATCGTCGTGTGACCGAGCAGTGAGTCGGTGTGGGCCTGGAGGGCGCGCTGGCTGACGACCGTGCGGTGGGCCTCGTGCTCGAAGGCTGCCTCCACGCCGGTGCTGTCGACGTACCTGCTGAGCGCCGGCACGCTCGCCTGCTTCATCTGGACGACGACGTCGTTCTCGAGGGCCTGGCTGTAGCCCTCGAGCAGCACGCTGTAGCTCGGCTGCCCGGCACTGCCGATGCCGTGCGACACGCTGGAGACGACGTCGCGCACGTCGTAGAAGACGGGGATACGGCTGCGCTTGTCCTCGGGGATGGTGTCCAGGTAGCGCTCGAAGGCCTCGAGGACCGTCGACCGCTCGGCCTTCCCCGGCCGTCGCACTCCGTCCTTGACGACGAAGACGCGCTGGTGGTCCTCGACCACCGTCATGGAGTCGAGCAGATCCACCCGGCGCACCTCCCGCGCCTTGTGCAGGGCCCCGAGAACGGGACCGCGGGCGTTGTCGAGCCGCAGCGCGAAGTCGTCGTCACCGTGCGTGTCCAGGTAGTGGTTGACCTGGCGCAGGTAGGCGCGCGCATAGGACTCGATGAGTGCGCCCACCTCGTCGTCGGGCAGCGCCTTCTGCCAACCGACCAGGGCCAGGGAGGTGGCGAAGCGCAGGAGGTCCCACGTGTAGTGCCCGAGGTAGGCCTCGTCGAAGTCGTTGACGTCGAACACGAGGCGTCCGGCCGAGTTGAGGTAGGTCCCGAAGTTCTCGACGTGCAGGTCCCCGTGCACCCAGATCCGCGAGGACCGCTCGTCGACCCAGGGCGCCTCCATGCGGGTGACGTCGCGGTAGAAGAGCCCGGCCGATCCGCGGTAGAACGAGTGCGGGTCGTGCGCCATGCTGCGGAACTTCGTCCGATATGCCGTGGGCGAGTCCGCCATCGCGTCGCCGAAGGCGTCGCGAAGCACGTCGACGATGACACGGGTGCGCGCGCTGTCCGTCCGGGCTTTGGGCATGCACGGACCCTAGCCCCGGCAGCGCCCTCGTCGTCAGAGTCCGCCGTCCGAAACCGCGATCCGGCGGCGAACCTGCCCGACCTGGAGGGAACCGGGCGTGTCGCACGGCAGTCTGACCTGCATGAGGCTTCAGGCGAAGTGGGTCGCGCTCGCGGCGGTGGTCGTGTTCGTGGTCGTCGGTGGCCTGTATGCCGTGCGGCTCACCCTGGTGCGTGCGGCTGACGACGGCGCCGGCTGGCTCGACTCGCTGCAGCCCGTCCAGGGGCAGTGGGTCTCGCGCACCGGCTTCGCCTACGACGGCTCGACGCCGTGGACAGTGCCCGTCAACCTCAGCGTGGAGGGCGACCAGCTGCAGTTCGACGTGGGGTGCAACCGGATGACTGCGACCGTCACGGTCGAGGAGCACCGGCTCCGGTCCGAGCAGGGCGTGGCCGCGACCAGGATGGGCTGCCCACCGGACATCGCGGCCCACGAGGCCTGGCTCGCCGCGCTCGTCGCCGACCGGGCGCAGGTCCAGCTCAAGGGGTCGACCGAGGGCGACATGTTCAGCCTCAACACCGACGCCGGCTGGATCGGCTTCATTCGTCGCTGACCGACCGACGACCGTTGACCCCGTTGACCGCTGACCGGGTTGCCCGGTCAGCCGTCGGCGGCGGGGAGGTCGGTCTGTGCTCCGGTGATGAGCTGGGCGACCTTGGCGGCGTCGCGCGAGATGCTCGGCTGCCCCCACGTCGGTGCGTCAGCGGCACGCTCGCCGGGAGCCCACCAGACCTGGTAGGTCTCGAGCACGCGGTCGTACGACTCGTGCAGGTCGTCGAGTCCGGCGGCCGTGAGCATCTCGCGCATCTCGTCGCGGGTCCAGGCGGCGGCCTCCGAGGCGAGCGCGTCCTTGCGCAGCTGTGGACCGGCACCAGGGGTGAACACCTCCATCAACGCCCTCATCGTCGCGTCGCGGCGCATCCGGGCGAAGTCGAAGAGCCACACGGCGCTCCCGTGCTCGCGCCGGATCGCCGCGATCTGGGTCAGCGCCGCGACGGTGGTGTCGCGGTCGGGGAGCTGGTGCAGCGTCCAGTTGCAGGAGACGAGGTCGGGCCTCCCGACCACTGCGTCGTCCAGTGAGGTGACGTCGCCGGCGACGAACTCCACGGTATCCAGGCTGCGCTTGTCCGCCATGGCCCGGCCGGTCTCGAGCATCGGCTCGGAGAGGTCGACGCACGTCACGGTGAGGTCGGGTCGACCGGCGGCGAGGTGGGCCGCGAGCTGTCCGGATCCCGAGCCGAGGTCGAGGACCCGGCCGCCCTCCGGAACGAGGCGGCTCATCATTGAGGCGTTGAACTCGTAGATCGGCATCTGCACGTCCTGTGCCGCCTCGTGGAAGGCGCGCACGCCCTCGACGTCGTCCATGACCATGGGCTCGGGCACCCGATCCCGAGGGTGCTTGGTCGCACGCTCCATGAGCACCAGCCTCATGACCCTGAGCCGCATGGCCGCACCGGAACCCATCGCGTCCCTCCCTCGGCTCGACCGAATCCTCGTGTGGCCATCGTCTCCCGGGAGCAGGTCGGGCGTGGCCGGTTCGGACCGACTCGGTCACCCATCCCGCGGTCCGTCCCGGCCAAGGCGCGAGCGGCCAGATGTCACCGCCGTGGGACATGCTGGGAGCCATGACGATCCGCAGCGGCACCACCGTCACGTGGAAGTGGGGACAGTCGTGGGCAGAGGGCACCGTCGCCGAGGTGCACCACGACAGCGTCACCCGCACGACCAAGGGGGAGGAGGTCACCCGGCACGGCAGCGCTGACGACCCGGCATACGTCATCCACCAGGACGACGGCACGGTCGTCCTCAAGCTCGCCAGCGAGGTGCAGCGCGCGGACGGCGACTGACCCGTGGCCGAGGGTCATGCCGTCCACGGCATCGCGGCCAGGCTGCGCCGGCTCGCCGGTCAGCCGGTGCGCTCGAGCTCACCCAACGGCGAGCTCGAGGCGGCGGTCTTCGACGGCCGCGTCATCGCGGACGTGCAGGCCGTCGGCAAGCACCTCCTCGTCACCGCCGTCGACGTCCCGCTCACCGTGCACCTCCACCTCGCGATGGACGGGGCGGTCTCGGTCCGGCAGCACCACCGCGCCCTCGACGGCGCCTACCCGCGCACCGAGCCGCCGGTCCACGGCAACGTCGCCTGGCGGCTGCTGTCGGCAACACATCACGCCGAGGTCACCGACCCCGCGGTCTGTGAGGTCCTCGACGAGGACGGCGTCCTCGCCCTGCGCGCCCGACTCGGTCCCGACCCACTCCGCGACGATGCCGAGCCGGACCTTGCGCGACGACGGATCCAGAACTCCCGCCGGCCGATCGGTGCCCTGCTCATCGACCAGAAGGTCATCGCCGGCATCGGCAACGTCTATCGGGCCGAGCTGCTGCACCGTGCCCGGCTCGACCCCTTCACACCCGGCCACGACGTCGACGACGACACGTTCGCGGCCCTCTGGCAGGACACCGTCGAGCTCATGACGCTCGGGCTCGGCGCCGGCTGGATCGTCACCGACGAGGGCCAGATGACCGCAGCCCGGGAGGCGCTCGTCCGGGGCGAGCCGGTGCCCCGGTGGCCCAAGCGGTATGCCGTCTACGGCCGCGCGGGCCAGCCCTGCCACGTGTGCGGCACGACCCTCCGGGCCGAACGCGTCGGGCTGCAGCGCCTCTTCTGGTGCCCCGGCTGCCAGCACTCCTGAGCCACAGCCGCCCTCGCGAGACCATCCGCGCGGCACGATGGGCGGCATGCAGGCACTCGAGCTGCTCCTCGACCCCGACACCGACGCCGTGGTGCGTGGCGAGTGGGCGATCCTCGGCGAGGCCGGGCTCCCGAGCCAGGCGGACCACACGGGTGAGACCAATGCCCCGCACGTCACGGTGCTCGCGACCGAGCGCCTGCCCGCCAGTGACGACGAGCTCGCCGCGGCCCTCGTGCCGCTGCTCCCACTCCCGGTGCGGCTCGGGCCGGCCGTCGCCTTCCCGGGTCGCCGCGTCGTCGTCGCCCGGCTCGTGGTCGCCGACCCGGCGCTGCTCCACCTGCACGCGACCGCGGTCGCCGCGAGCCGAGCCGAGCCCACGCCACTGACCTCTGTGGGACGCTGGGTCCCGCACGTGACGCTCGCCCGCGGCATACCGGCCGACCGGGTGGGCGAGGCCCTGTCGCTGTTGCGCGTTCCCGGCCACGACGGGACGGCGACCCTCCTGCGCCACTGGGACAGCGACGCCCGTCGGGCCACCACGCTCACCTGAGGGCGACCTCGGGTCAGCGCCACAAAGTCCCACGGATCGCGAGCTCTACGTCGCACTTCGTGGGACCTTCTGCGCCGCGTGCGGCCAACCCGCGTCTCGGTCCGAGTGTCCGGATACCGGGACGACCGTTTGCCCTGTGGCGGGACGTCGCCACACTTGTGACCCGGATCACAACGCGTGCGCCATCGTCGCCGTCCGCGCCCGTCCCCTCTCGACCACTCGTCCCAGGAGACCCATGGCGCCCGCCGTTCATCCTGCCCTCCCGCCTGCCATCCACCCCGTTCTCGACCAGGTCACCGCCCGTGTCACCGAGCGCAGCCGCGCCGGCCGCACGGGCTACCTGCAGCGCACCGCCCGGGCCGCCTCCGAGCTGAGCCTGCGCCCCGCCCGCACGGACCTCGGGTGTTCCAACCTCGCTCACGCCGTCGCCGCCTGCGGCGGCGCCGACCGCACAGTGATGTCCGCGACGACCGGGGTGAGCCTGGGCATCGTCACGTCCTACAACGACATGCTCTCGGCGCACGCGCCGTTCGAGCACTACCCCGAACAGGTCAAGCAGTCGGCGCGCAGTCTCGGGGCCGTGGCCCGGGTCGCAGGCGGCGTGCCCGCCATGTGTGACGGCATCACGCAGGGCCGGGCGGGCATGGAGCTCAGCCTGTTCAGCCGTGATGTCATCGCCATGTCGACGGCCATCGCCCTCTCGCACGACGTGTTCGACGGTGCCCTGCTGCTCGGCGTCTGCGACAAGATCGTGCCCGGGCTCGTCGCCGGCGCACTGTCCTTCGGCCACCTGCCGATGGCGCTGGTCCCGGCCGGGCCGATGGCCTCCGGCCGTTCGAACGCCGACAAGGCGGAGACCCGCAGGGCGTTCGCCGCCGGCGACGTGGGCCGCGACGAGCTGCTCGGCAGCGAGGTCGCGTCGTACCACTCGCCGGGCACGTGCACGTTCTACGGCACGGCCAACTCCAACCAGCTCCTCATGGACGTCATGGGCCTGCACCTGCCCGGCGCGGCGTTCGTCCACCCCGACGACCCGCTGCGTGAGGCCCTCACCGCGGCGGCCACGGAGCGCGTCGCCGAGATCGCCGCCTCCGAGTCGCCGTACGGGATCGGCCAGGTCGTCTCCGAGAAGTCGGTGGTCAACGGGGTCGTCGCCCTGCTCGCGACCGGTGGCTCGACCAACCACACGATGCACCTCATCTCGATGGCCGCAGCCGCCGGAGTCGACCTCACCTGGGACGACTTCGACGACCTGTCGGCCGTCGTCCCGTCGATCGCCCGGATGTACCCGAACGGCTCCGCCGACGTCAACCACTTCCACGCCGCGGGTGGCACCGCCTTCGTCGTGCGCACGCTGCTCGACCACGGCCTGCTCCACGACGACGTCCTGACCCTCGCTGGCGAGGGGCTGCGTCGCTACGCGCAGCGGCCGGTGCTCGTCGAGGGACGCCTCGAGTTCGTCGACGTCGCAGCCACGTCCGGTGACCCCACCGTCCTGCGCAGCGCCGGCGACCCCTTCACCGTCGACGGGGGGCTCAGGATCCTGCGCGGCTCGCTCGGGCACGCCGTCATCAAGGTCTCGGCCGTCGCCGACGCGCACCGGGTCATCGAGGCGCCTTCCCGCGTCTTCACCGACCAGGTCGGCTTCCTCCAGGCGTTCTCGCGGCGCGAGCTCGACCGCGACGTGGTCGTCGTCATCCGTGAGCAGGGCCCGAGCGCGAACGGGATGCCGGAGCTGCACGCCCTCACCCCCTCGCTCGGCGTGCTCCAGAAGCGTGGGTATGCCGTGGCTCTCGTCACCGACGGACGCATGAGTGGCGCTTCGGGAGCCATCCCGGCGGCGATCCACGTGACCCCCGAGTCGGTCCACGCCGGACCGATCTCGAAGGTCCGCGACGGCGACGTCATCCGTCTCGACTCCCTCACCGGCCGCCTCGACCTCCTCGTCGACGCCGACGAGCTCGCGGCGAGGCCGTCCTCCCCGCGCGTGACCGCGGACGAGCCCGGCACCGGGCGCGAGCTGTTCGCCCCGATGCGGGCGGCGGTGGGCCGGGCCGACGAGGGTGCGCACGTGTTCGGGCACCTGGGCCTCGCGCCCGACCACGCCACACCAGCACCCGCCCTGAGCCACGAGGAGACCCGATGAACCCGCTGCTGACCGAGACGCCCCCGTCAACCGCGACGACGCCACGGGTGGCCAGCGGGCCGGAGGTCCTCGACCTCGCGCCAGTGATCCCCGTCGTGGTGGTCGACACCGTCGAGCAGGCCGTGCCCCTCGCCCGGGCCCTCGTCGCCGGCGGCATCCCCGTCATCGAGATCACCCTCCGCAGCGAGGCCGGCCTCGGAGCCATCGAGGCCGTCGCCTCCCGGGTCGAGGGCATGGTGGTCGGTGCCGGCACGGTGGTGACGCCGCAGCAGGTCCAGCAGGTCAAGGACGCCGGCGCCCAGTTCGTCGTGACTCCGGGCTCGCCGCCCCGGCTGCTCGAGGCCGCCCTGGACAGTGGTCTCCCGCTGCTCGCCGGCGCGGGGACGCTCACCGAGATGCTCACCCTCGCCGAGGCCGGGCTCGAGGCGATGAAGTTCTTCCCCGCGGAGGCGAGCGGCGGTCGGCCCTACCTCTCCGCGGTCGCCGGACCGTGCCCGCAGCTGCGGTTCTGCCCGACCGGAGGCATCACCGCGTCGACAGCGCCCCAATGGCTTGCTCTCGACAACGTCGGCTGTGTCGGCGGCTCGTGGCTGACGCCGAAGGACGCTGTGGCACAGGGTGACTGGGCTCGTATCGAGGCCCTCGCCGTGGAGGCCGCCGCACTACGCCAGCCCACCGCCTGACCGGCGCCGGACCGCGAACGTGACGGGACGGCATACGAAAGGCTTTTTCGTATGCCGTCCCGCTGCGGTCATCCCAGAAGTCCCGTGTGCTGGTCACCTCAGGGCGAGCTGGCCCCAGCGGTAGCGACCCTTGGCGTCGTTCAGCGTGCGCTCCGGGTTGTTGCTCACCATCGTGCGCAGGCCGCGGGTGTCCGCGTTGCCGTCGCTGACGGTGAGGTTCATCGAGAGCAGCGTCCCGCGCTGCGGGCTGGTCACGTTCAGGCGCTCCCACGGGACCGCGGCCTCGATGCGGTAGCCCTCGGAGGTGATGACACCGGTGCCGTCGACGGTGAGGTCGGTGAGCTTCTCGAAGTTCGCACCCTTGGGGCCGTTGACGGCCCCGATGATGGTGGGCCGCTCGACCCCGTCGGTGATGCCGAAGAGGACGTTGAGGTCGCGACTCGGGAGGGTCGTGGTGCTGACCCTGGCCGCCCACGTGCCGATCTCGAAGCCGACACCGTCACCCTTGTAGAGCTGGCTGTTGTCGGGGAGGTCGAGCTGCTCGACCCGTGGGTCGGTCACCTCGACGAAGAAGTAGAGGGCCGCACTGTCCCAGCCGAGTCGCCAGCGGCCGGCAATCGTCGGACTGCCGCTGGTCCTGGAGTAGACCACGGCATCGGACACCAGCACCGGCACCTCGGCCCACTCCGACGGGTCGCCGTCCAGCGTCGGAGGTGACCCGAGCCGCTTCGCCGTCAGCCGGACCGCCGGCTCCATGAGGCGCACCGTGGAGGGGCCGGACGACGAGGGCGATGGTGAGGTGGTGGGGCTGGCGCTGGCGCTGGGGTTGGCTGTGGTCGTGGCCGACCCCGTCTTGGTGGAGGCCACCGGCGGCGGAAGGGGGTCGTCGCGGGTGACCCACCAGCCGCCACCCAGAGCCAGGGCGGCCAGGCCCGCACCGACACCGGCGAGCACGCCACGAGGACGCCTCCGCGGGGGCACCCGCACATCGACGACGAGCTGGGGCTGGTCCACGTCCTCGTCCTCGTCCGGTTCCAGGTCCGCGGGCGGGTAGGGCTCCACCTCCGGCTCCGGGTGGGGCTCCGCCACCGGCGCGCGCCGGGCTGCCACGTCGACGCGCGGCACGGCCGCGAGGCTCCGCCGGGGCACGGGCTCGACCAGCGGCTCGGGTTGCGGCACGGGCTCCGCCTCCGGCGCGGCCACGACGGCGGCGGCCTCCTCCTCCGGGACCGGCGTGATGTCGGCGAAGATCTTGCCGTCGGGGGCGCGCAGGAACAGCACGGGCGTCGCCCACTCCGTCGCGAAGTCCGCGATGAGCTCCTTGCGAGCAGCCGTGGCTGCCTGGTCGATCGGGAGCCCGTCGGCGAGGGCGCCGTAGAAGCCGCCGCTGAACGAGGCTGCGGCCTCGTCCGAGATGGGGAACTGCATCGCCACCACGGCGGCCGTGTCCTGGCGCACGAGGCTCTGCGCCATCCCGCTGAACGGGTCGTCGGCGTCCGTCCGGGCGGTGTGGCAGGCGTTGAGCACGATGAGGCGCAGCGCATCGTGGTCCCGGCTGTACGGCCCCAGCACCGCGGACGATACCGCCGAGCTCCGTCCGTACTTGTCGGACATGTAGATGACGCCGTCCTGGTGCTGGACGTCGTAGGCCCCGTGACCGACGAAGTGCAGCACGTGCACGGAGTTCGTGCGCAGCCACTTCGCCAGCTCGGACATCATCGGCCGCTCGAGGCGGTCGAGGTGGACGGTGCCCGCCGCGACGGGGTCGGCGAGCGACCGCCTCAGGGCCGCCCACTCGGCCTCGACGTCGAGCGCCGGCAGGTCGGTCGGGGAGGCGATGACGGCGAGGATCCGCAGTGCGCCACCGACGACCAGGGGCCGTGGGGGCTGCGGCAGATCGATGAAGCGGACCACCGGGGTCTGCTCCGACTGGGCGAGGTAGCCGCGTCCACGGGTGTCGTGCAGCAGCTCCCAGGGGAGGCCGGCGAGTGTGGGAGCGTCGTTGAGCCGCAGGCGCAGTCGGAGCCCGCGCTCGCGGCCGACGACGTCGAGACTGCGCTGCCAGGCCAACCGGATGTCCTCCTGGAAGACGGCGTCGAACAGGCCCACCCCGAACTCCTGGGCAGCCCGGCTCGCCGGGTCGGTGGCGACCCGTCGCGTGCCGGAGCGACCGGGGTCGAGCTTGAGGAGGAGGTTCTCCAGACGCGTCGGGTCGAAGGGCATGGTGAAGCGAGCGCTGGGGCTCTCGTCCAACGGGCACTGGGTGACCAGGGCTCGGAACTCCCCACCGTCGACGGACTCGACGAGCAGGTCGAAGTTCTCGTACTGGCGCGGGCTCATGTCCGGCCTCCTTCGGATGGACCATGACGTCCGAGAAGAGGGGCTCTCGGCCGCGCAGATACATCGCCGACTGCCAGGAGGTGTTCGCCGGTGGGTATCAGGGCACCGGCGGTCGACTCCTGTAGGGCATGGGTGACTTCCCGAACGTCACGGCGTGGCACGAGCTGACCGACGCCACGCTTGCCGCGGATCCTGACCTCGGACCGCGCCTGGGTGCCGCTCTGACGACCTTGGGGATGACCTCCCCGGAGAAGGACGAGCTGCTCAGCAGCCTTGAGGGTCGGCAGGATCCAGCCGCGGTGCTGCTCGTCCGGGTGGCGGCCTTCGCCGGCCCCTCCACCGAGCCCTGGGTGCCGCCGGCCCCAGCCACCGTGGCGGAGATGGACGCCGCGCTGTCGGCCGCAGAAACCTTGCGGAGCACACTCGCGCCGGCGCTCGCCCGGGGCCCGGTCGAGCTGTCGTCGGTCCCGGCGATGCCGGCCGCGCTCGCCCGTGCGCTCTCGCCGGACCGGGCCGGTGAGCTCGCCATCGAGCTCCTCGAACTCTGCCCCGCGCAAGGCACCGAACGGGATCGCCTCTCGGCCCTGCGCGCCTTCGTCGTGCACACCCGCGACCTCGACACCGCCCGTATGCCGGTCGCGCGCCTCGTGCGGGCCGGCATCCGCGTGCGGGCAGGACTGCCTCCGGAGTACCCGGGGGTCGCAGACCTCCTGGCCCGGGTCCGGACGCCACGGCTGCTCTCCGGACTGGCGCTGGCCATCGCCGAAGGTGCCGACCCGGCTGCGATCCTCGCGGTGGTGGAGCACGTCGCGCGGCTGCGCAGCCGCGGCTCGACTCCCGTGACCGGCAGGGTCGAGTCGACCCGGACGTCAGTCCCGCCTCCCGCCGCTTCCCTGCCTCCCGAGGAACCGCTGGGGTCGCCGCCCGGCCGTCTGCCGCGGCGGACGAAGAGCTCCGCCGGAGGGGTGTTCGGCCGGATCGCCAAGCGGTGGCGCTCCGCCCTGCCCATGGGCGGTGACCCGCACGAAGGCCCGCTCGAGGAGCGCGTCGACGACCTCGCGGCCGGCACACCCTCGGAGTCCGCACACCCGGAAGGCGACGGCGGAGCGGGCGCCGACCACCCGGCATACCCACGCATCGACGTCTCGACGGGAACCGGCAGGAGCGACGTGGTCGTCGTGGAGCAGGAGTTCCTCGTGACCGTCGGGCTCGGGCGGCGACGCGACCACACGCTCACGAGCACGGGCGTCCTGACGGTGTCGGCCGAGGAGCTCATCGACGTGGTGCTCGTGTTCGACCCTCACTCGCTCGCCACGACCGCGCCGACCCGGCAGACCCTCAGGGTGACGGCGGCCGATCCGTACCCGAGCGTCACGCTGCCGTTCGTCGCGAGCTACATCGACGCGGAGCTCCCCGTCGAGCGGCGGATCGGCGTGCACTACGTGCGGCAGGGTCAGGTCGTCGGGATCGCCTGGCGCACCGTCGTCGCCGTCAACAGCGTGGCGGAGGTCGCCGGCGCCGCGCCTGCCACCACCCGGGACCACCGGCTCATCAACCTCAGCCCCCTGCTCGACGAGACGCCACCCGACCTCGTCGTCGGCATCTGCGCTGCCGACGGCGCCGACGGCAGGCGGCTGGTCTGGACCGTCTACCCGGGCGTCGACGGCGAGGCTGCGCTGGACGGGCCGCGCAGTGCGCCGATGGACGACACGGCGGCCGGCTTCGCGAAGGCGCTGCGCTTCAAGATCCAGTTCGGCAGCGACCCCGACGCCCTGTACCAGGAGCTCGCCGGGGCGGGTGCCACCCTGGGTCGGATCGTCCCCGCCAGCGTGCGGTCGGTGATCCGCGCCGTCGTCGAGGACGCGACCCGCCCGGTGGCGCCCACGATCCTGCTCCTGACCGAGGAGCTTCACCTGCCGTGGGAGCTCGTGACCTTCCAGCCGCCCCTGGTGTCGTCCTGGGGTGGCGACGCACCGTTCCTCGGCGCGCACGCCGCGATCGGGCGCTGGCCGCTGTCCGAGGGCGAACCGCGTCCGGTGCCCAGGCCCACGGTGGAGGTCGTCAAGGCAGCCGTGCTCAGCGCGAAGTACGACGGCGTCACCAAGTGGGGCAAGCTCGACGACGCGGAAGCCGAGGCCGCAGAGGTGACCGAGCTCTTCGGTGCGGTGTCGGTGCCCCCGACGATCCGCGCGGTCGCGGACCTGTTCGGCGGGACACCGGCCGCCCAGCTCGTCCACGTCGCGCTGCACGGACAGTTCGACACCGAGGGCACTGCCGAGGGCCTGGTCCTCCTCGCCGTCGACGCGGCCGGCACCCAGACCGCCAAGGCCACGTTCTTCAGCCCGCTGGCCGCCGAGAACGGACATCTGGCGGCGGGTCCGTTCGTCTTCCTCAATGCCTGCCAGGTCGGTGCCGACCGTGCCGTGCTCGGCGACTACGGCGGGTTCGCGAGCACCCTGCTGCGGATCGGCGCCACCGGCGTCGTCGCGCCGCTGTGGAACGTCGACGACGACGTGGCGGCGGCGATGGCTCGCGAGTTCTATGCGGCGACGTGGTCGGCCCCTGCAGACGAACGGGTCTCGGTCGCGGAGGCCGTGCGTCGGGCACGGGCTCGCTACACGGTCGAGGGAGTCACGCAGCGCGTCCCAGGAGTGTCACCGACCCTCGTCGCCTTCCAGTGCCTCGCCCACCCCCAGCTGCGCCTCACCGGCGCCTGACCGCCAGCTCACGACCGACCGAGAGGAACGCCATGTCCGAGCAGCTGCGACCCGAGGGGATTCCGGTCGTCGTCGACGACGTCGTCCTCACCACTCCCGGTCTCACCGGCACCGTCACCGTCCACCCGCCGGCATCCGAGGGCATGCGAGCCGCGGAGGACAGCACCGAACAGTTCCGCGCGGCCCTCGCCGAGGCGCACCTCACCGAGCAGCTCACCGTCGAGATTGCCTTCCCCGAGGAGCTCGACGACGCCGGTGGCACCCGCGCCTCGGGCGGTGACGGCGACATCACCGTCGAGGTGCCCGCTCCCGGGACCGACATGGGTCAGGTCCTCCTGTATGCCGCGGAGGACGGCTCCCTGACGTGGCACCTTCCCGATGACATCGAGCCGGACCTCGTCCCGTCGCGTGGGGGTGAGCGGCGAACGTACCGGGTGCCCAGGGCTGTGGTGACGGGTGCGCCGACGGACTCGCAGACCAGCGGGCAACGCGGCATCCTGGGTGCGCTCGGCTCCAAGCTGCTCAAGGTGCTCGTCTTCCCACTCGTCGACCCGGTGCTGGGTCGGGTCGGCGACCACTTCGCCTCGCGATGGGAGGAGCAGCACCGGCGCAACCTGGTCCGATGGTTCAGCCCGGTCGGTTTCCGAGATCTCGAGGCACCCGCCTTCACCACGGCGGACTGGGGCCGGGTCCGCGGCGGCGCTGCGCTGCTGTTCCTCCACGGGACGTTCTCGCAGGCGCACCGCGCCTTCCCTGGGCTGCCGGACGAGACGATGGCCGAGCTGCACCGGCGCTATGACGGTCGGGTGTTCGCCGTCGACCACCACACCGTCTCGGCGACGCCGGACGAGAACGTCGCCTGGCTCGCGAAGCAGCTCACCGAAGCGGTCGCAGACGGCCCCGGCGGGCCGGTCACGCTCGACGTGGTCTGCCACTCGCGCGGAGGGCTGGTCGGCCGGGCCCTGGCGGCCCGCGGCGCCGAACTGGGTCTGGGGGAGCACCTCAAGGTCCGCACGCTCGTCATGGTCGGCGCCCCCAACGCCGGGACCGTGCTGGCCCACAAGGAGCACCTGTCCACGCTGCTCGACCGCATCACCGACCTCGTGCAGTTCGCGCCCGGCGGCCCGGTGACCGATGTCGTGGGCGTGGTGCTGGCGGTGCTCAAACAGCTGGCGGTCGGGGCCTTCGGCGGCCTCGACGGCATCATGTCGATGAACCCGGACGGCCCCTACCTGCCGGCCCTCAACTCCCTCCCGCTCGACGGTGTCCGGCTCTGCGCGATCGCCTCCAACTACGAACCGGCCGCCGGCAGCCCGCTGCTGCGCGTGGCGAGCAACAAGGGGGTCGACATCGTCTTCGGCAACGCGGACAACGACCTCGTCGTCCCCACGAACGGTGTCTTCGAGGTGGCGGATGCTCCCGGTTTCCCGATCGAGGGTGGGGACCGGCTGGTTCTCGGGGGCGAGGTCACCCACGGTGGCTACTTCCGGGACCCGGCCGTCAACTCCAAGCTGCTCGAGTGGCTTCCCGGCTGACGCCCTCAGAGGCCGAGCAGTGACTCGCTGCGCTCCCACAGGCCGCTGGCCAGGGCCGGGTCGTTCGCCTGCGGGTTGACCGCCGCCACGCTGTTGGCCCCGTAGTAGCGACCGGGCTCCCACGTCACGCCGGGTGTGCCGTCGGCGAGCCAGGTGAGGCGCTCGCCACCGGTCTCGACGCTCGTGAGCAGCCGTGCCAGCGGGGTGCGGTAGATCCATCGCATCGGGCTGGACGTGTCGTTGGCGAAGTTCGTGCGGATCACCCCGGGGTGGAAGGCGACCGCGTTGACCCCCTGGGCCCCGAAGCGTCGCTGGAGCTCGGTGGTGAAGAGGACGTTGGCGAGCTTGGCGTCCCCGTAGGCCTTGTTGGCGCCCCACGCCCGCGTGTTGTCGAGGTCGTCGAGGTCGAGGTTGCCGAACAGCCGGTGGGCCCGGCTCGACGTCTGGACGACGGAGGCACCCGAGTCGACGAGCCGGTCCATGAGGAGGTGCGTGAGGAGGAACGGCGCCAGGTGGTTGACCTGGAAGGTCTTGTCGAACCCGTCGACCGTGCGTTCGTGGGCGAAGACCCCGCCGGCGTTGTTGGCGAGCACGTCGATGCGAGGGTGGGCCTCGAGCAGCTCGGCGGCGAGGGTGCGTACCTGGCCGAGGTCGGTGAAGTCGGCCGTGTGGTGGGGCGCGCCGATCGCTGCTGCGACGCGCTCGGTCTTCTCGGGGGAGCGGCCGACGAGCACGACGCGGTGGCCCTTGGCCGCGAGCTGGCCGGCGGAGGCCGCCCCGATGCCGTCGCTGGCGCCGGTGATGAGGATCGTGCGCGGCTCGGTCATGTCTCTCCTGGTGCGTGTGCGGAAGACCGACTGTGTCACGACGCAAGGGCCCGTCAGCGCAGGGACCCTCGGCTGCCGGTGCCTGCGACCGCGGGGGGCGTGGCGCAAACCGCCACGCCACCGGTGGGCACAGGTCTAGCGTCACGAGGGTGAGAGCCGTCGTGCAGGACCACTACGGGTCGCCCTCGGACCTGCGGTGCGTCGACCTGCCCGTCCCCCGGCTCGGGGACGACGAGGTGCTCGTGCGCGTGCGTGCGGCGTCGGTGCATCCCGACGTGTGGCACGTCGTCACCGGCCGGCCTGCCGCCCTGCGACTCATGGGCGGCGGCGTCCGCAGACCCAAGCAGCCCGTGCCCGGTACGGACTTCGCTGGTGAGGTCGTGGCGGTCGGCTCGGACGTCTCCACCGTCGGGGTCGGCGACGACGTGTTCGGCGAGACCCTGCCGAGCATGCAGTGGGTCAACGGTGCGACCTGGGCCGAGTTCGTCGCCGTGCAGCAGGACCGGCTCCTGACGATGCCCGCCGGGCTCACCCACGAGCAGGCCTGCACCCTGCCGACCGCCGGGATCATCGCGTTGCAGGCCGTCCGTGAGCAGGCCCAGGTCTCACCGGGCCAGCAGGTGCTCGTCAACGGGGCGGCCGGAGGAGTCGGGTCGCTGTCGGTCCAGATCGCGAAGGCCGACGGCGCCACGGTCACCGCGGTGGACGACGCGGACAAGCAGGACCTCCTTCGCGCCCTGGGCGCCGACCACGTCATCGACTTCACCCGCGACGACTTCACCCGAGGCGACGCGCGCTACGACGTCGTCGTCGACATCCCCGGCAACCACCCCTTCTCCGAGATCCGCCGGGCGCTCGCCCCGCACGGCCGTTACGTCCTCGTGGGTCACGACCAGTACGGCCGCGAGGGCCGCCGGGTCCTCGGCAGCATCCCGAGGATGGTGGGCCTCATGGCGCGGTCAGCCGTGACCGACCAGATCCCGCGCGGGTCGTTCCGGAGCCGCCCCAAGCTCGACTACCTCCGGGCCCTGGCCGAGCTGGCCGAGGCCGGTCACGTGCGCCCCGTCGTGGGTCGCACCTTCTCGCTCGAGGAGGCCGGTGCCGCGCTCGAGCACCTCGCCTCGGGCCGGGCCCTCGGCCGCGTCGTCCTCACACCCGCGGGTGGCGCAGACTCAGGGAGGTGAGGGACGGCATACGGACGTCGTATGCCGTCCGCGGCCGTCCGTGGGTCGGGGCGCCGCCCTCAGCGGTCGCCGTCTCCGGAGCGGGTGACGGCCCAGTCGATCGGCTTGCACACGCCGCCGTTCGACTTCTCCGCGGAGCAGGCCGTGATCCCGACGAGAAGGTCCAGCTCGGCGCGCACCGAGAAGCGGTCGCCGGCCCGGCTCGGCGGCGGGTCGATGTGCAGCTCGCCCTCGGCGTCGGCCCAGACGTTCATGAAGATGTTGAGGGTGGTGCCGATCTGGTCGGGCTGGACGCCGTGGGGTGACAGTGCGCCGACGAGGTTGGCGAAGCAGCTCGGGTGCTCGGCGCCCTCGAACTCGGGGTAGAGGATGTCGAACGTCTGCTGGCTGCACGGCGTGAGCAGGAAGTCGTGCGTGCCGCACGTGTCCTCGACGACGGTGAGCATGGGCCGGCTGCGGTTGCTCCAGAGCCTGCTGCCCGTGCCGAAGCGGATGGTGTTCTCGAAGTCGATGGAGCGGCCCGACGACAGGGTCTCGCGGACGTCGTCGGCAGCGACGCAGTAGAGGTCGCTCACCTGCACGCCCGTGGGGTCAACGACGGTGAGGACGTCGCCCGGCCCGAGCCGGACGCAGGTCCCGGTCTGGGGGGCGAGGCGGGTGAAGCCGGGCTGAAGGTCGTCGGTCATGACCTCGAGCCTGCCGTGTCGTGCTCGTCGGTGACCGTCAGGGGTGCCTGCCAGGACTCGGGCACGACCCGCCCCGAGTACTGCCGGGCCTCCGAGCTCGTCCCGTGGTCGGCCACCATCGGGTTCACCGAGCCCTGGAGCTCGACGTCCCGGTCCCGGATCGTGTTGCGCATGCGGGCGAAGCGCTCGGTCTCCTTGAGCTCCTCGAACTGCGAGTGCAGGTTGAAGGTGAGCACCGGCCACGGTGTCCGTCGTGCGAGCCGTGACGCGTGCGGGTGCAGGCCGACGACGAAGAAGGCCGTCCCGGCCACGCTGAACGAGAAGTTCACGTCGTCCGGGTCGCTCGAGACCTCGGGGTTCCAGGGGGTGTCGTCGAAGTCGCACAGGTGCTGGAGCGTGCGCCACAGGCCCTCCTCGAAGGCCCGTTCCGATGCCGGCGGGGCCCCTCCGAAGACGGCGAGCAACGAGGTGAAGCCCTCGTCCGGGTCCGCGGTGGTGGCGAACTCCCGCAGGCCGCGGAACACGTCATAGCTGCTCGACACGCTCCCGAGCCGCCCGGTGGTGACGACGTGCGCACGGTCGCGGTTGAAGACCGCTCGGGCACCCAGGCACGGGTAGTCCGGGTCGAGCACCCACTCCTTCATCCGGCCCAGGACGTCCTCGGGCAGGGGTGGTCGGGTCACGGGGCGACGCGGGGCGCCGTCGCTGGCCGGATGACGAGGGCCGGCCACGGGGCGCGACGCGAGCTCTCCGTGGCGTGGGGGTGGAGGGCGTCGACCGTCCAGGCCTCACCCGCGACGACGACCACGTGGTCGCCGGTGTCCAGGGCGGCGACGACTCCGTCGCTCCACGGGACTTCGTCGAAGTCGCTGAGGTGCTGCAGCGTCTCCCAGAGCAGGTCCTCGAGGCCGTCGTCGCTCTTCGGGACGGGCCCGGCGAAGACCGCGACCAAGGGCGCCGAGCGCTCGTCGGCCTCCCGCCGGCGGAGGGCGGCGTAGACGTCGAAACTGCTCGTGGGAGCGCCCATCCGACCGGTGACGACCACCTCGGCACCGTCCCGGACGAGGTCGCGGGCGCCGGCGAAGGGTTCGTCGGCGCTGCGGAGCCAGTCCGCGAGGGTGCGCTGGGTCGTGGCGTCGGGGGTGGGGGCGCCGGGGGTGGTCGCGTCGGCAGCAAGGCGAGGGGCGGTGTCAGTCATGGGGTCTCCGGGTCCGAAGGATGGAAGGTCGGCGAGGAGGAGGCCGACTTCCCGGGTTCTCATCGAACGTAGGTGGGGACGGTGCGCCGGGACTACCTCCCTTGGGGTGCCTCGACGGGGTGCCTCGACGGAGGGGTCCGCGTGGGCGAGGATGCACGGGTGACGAGCCCGAGCCACGACACCGAGCTGGGCCCGAGGCTCGCCGCCGCCCTCGTCTTCGGCTCCAGCGCGGCCGTCCTCGTCGTCGAGATCGTGTCGCTGCGGCTGCTCGCGCCCTACCTCGGGCTGACCCTGGAGACGAGCACCCTCGTCATCGGCATCGCCCTGGCCGCCATCGCGGTCGGTGCCTGGTCCGGTGGCAGGGTGGCCGACTCCGGCGACCCGGGGCGCCTGCTGGCCCCGCTGCTCGCGGCCTCCGGCACCGCGGTCTCGCTCATGCCGTTCCTCGTCCGCGGCGGCGGTGAGCTCGCGGGTGCGGGGGTCTTCGTCGTCGGGGCGATGACGATCTTCGTCCCGGCCGCGATGCTGTCCGCCGTCTCGCCCATCGTGGCGAAGCTGCGGCTCACCGACCTGTCCGAGACCGGCAGCGTCGTCGGCGGGCTGTCCGGGACGGGCACTCTGGGTGCGCTGGCCGGCACCGTGCTCACCGGGTTCGTCTTCGTCTCGGCGTTCCCGGTGAGTGCGGTGCTCGTCGGGCTCGGGGTCGCGCTCGTCCTCGCAGCCACCGCTCTGGCGCTGGGCGCGCGACGTGGTCGGCGCGAGCGGCGCACCCGTGGCTCGGCGACGGCGCTGCTGCTGCTCCTGCCCGGGACCCTCGGCGCTGCCTGGGGACCCGGCAGCTGTGACGCCGAGACTGTCTACCACTGTGCCGAGGTCATCCGCGACGACGCGCGCCCCACCGGACGCGTGCTCGTCCTCGACGGGCTGCGCCACTCCTACGTCGACGTGCAGGACCCGACCCACTTGGAGTTCGAGTACGTGCAGGCCCTGGCGTCCGTCGCGGACACGGCCTTCCCCGACGGCGAGGCGATCACGGCATACCACCTCGGGGGCGGGGGACTCACGCTGCCGCGCTACCTCGCGCAGGTGCGACCGGGCACGACGAGCGTCGTCTCCGAGATCGACGCGGGAGTCCTCGACGTGGACGTCGAGCGGCTCGGGCTGCGGACCGGCGACGGTCTGGACGTGAGGGTCGAGGACGGGCGGATCGGAATGCGGGCCCTCGACCCGGACTCGCGGGACCTCGTCGTGGGTGACGCCTTCGGCGGCGTGACGATCCCGTGGCACCTCACGACGCGCGAGGCGCTCACCGACGTTCGCCGCGTGCTGGGGGAGGACGGCCTGTATGCCGCCAACCTCATCGACTTCGGTGAGCTCCGCTTCGTCCGGGCCGAGCTCGCCACGCTCCGGTCCGTCTTCGACCACGTCGTGCTCGCTGCCGACCCGGAGACCCTCGCCGGGCAGGCCGGCTCCGGTGGCAACCTCGTCGCGGTCGCGTCCGACGCGCCCGTCGACACCGCCGCGCTCGCGGAGCGGATGGGTGGCCGAGCGCTCGAGTGGGACCTGCTCGAGGGCCGGCGTCTGGACGACTGGGTCGGTGACGCGATGGTGCTCACCGACGACCACGCCCCGGTCGACCAGCTCGTCACGACGTCCCCGCCGCTCCCGTCGGCCTGACGGCGGCTCGACGGGCGACCCGACGGCGACGACCCGAACCGCTTGACGGCGGCAAAGCAGGTCCCACGGAGCGCGACGTCGCCGTCGCGGTCCGTGGGACCGAGCACCCGCTCCCCTGCGAGCGGGTGCGATGGAGAGGGCTCAGGCCGGGCCGCAGTCGGCCGACTCGGCACCCTCGATCCAGGTCTCGACCATCTGGAACGGGAGCTCCGAGCCGGCCATGAAGTACTCCAGGCCCTTGCCGTCGGCGCCGTTGGGGTTCATCCGGCCGGTGTGCTTCGGGTCGCCGATCGTCATCTTCTCGAAGATCTTGATGCCGACCGGCAGGCCCTCGGCGCGCAGGGCGTCGTACCCGGCGTCGACGGCGGCGTCGCACGCGGCCTCGTAGCCGGCCTCGTAGAAGGCACCGTCCTGGGCCGACATGACGAACCAGTTCGACGACTCGGGCGCGTCGAGGCTGTACATCGGGACGAAGCAGTGGTGCGCCATCGCCGGTGCAGCAGCGAGGACGGCGGTCGTGCCGGCGGCGGCGATCGCGAGGCCGGTACGACGCAGGGTGGTGCGGTGCATGGTGTTCTCCTGGGTTGGTGTCGGGGCTCCTGTCGAGCCGCCGTCGATGTGCCTCAACGGTGGCTCGCCCGACGTCCCGGGGGACAGGGTCAGGTGTCCCGTTCGTGCGGGAACTTCCGGCCCGGCCCGGTCACTCGACCTTCTTGCGGTCGGACCGGGCTCCTTCGGTGTCGTCCGGGTGCTCCACGGTGAAGAACGAGAACCCGCCGTCCACCTCGAGCACGCACAGCTCGATGTCGCGCAGCCTGCGAATTCCCTTCTCCCGAGCGGCCTCCCTGACGTCCTCGATCGTCAGGTGCTCGGACGACAGCACGTCGAGGACCGGCTCGCCGTCACGGATGACGACGCGCGCCCTGCCCGAGAGCAACGGTCGGGTGAGGGGGAACCGGTAGCCGGCCCAGGCCAGGAGGAGGCTGAGGATCGAGAACGTCGCGACGGCCAGCGCCGCCGCGCTCAGCGAGTAGTCCTCCTGCACGACGCCTTGGGCGACGAGGTCACCGAGGGTGACGACGAGGATCATGTCGAAGGCGGACAGCTGGGCCACCTCGCGCTTGCCGGTGACCCGGATGACGAGCCAGAGCAGCACGAAGATCAACGCTGCGCGCAGCACGATGTCCATCAGGGCACCACCCGCATGCTGAACGCCGCCGACACCACAGGCGCGTCGTCGGCGAGCACCTCCACCCGGCAGTCGTTCGAACCGCCCCACTGCCCCGGCGCCGCTCGCGCGTCGAGGCTGACCTCGAGGACGGGGCCGGAGGGCGGGTCGAACTCGTAGAGCAGGGCGCGGTCGGTGCTCGTCTCGGCCGACGGGTTCGGGTACCAGTTCTGGAAGTCGAGGTGGTCGAACAGGTCGTCGCACAGCGAGACCTGCACCGGCCCGGTGAAGCCCTCCGCGTGCTCCACCCGGATGTGCAGGGGGGCCGGCTGACCGGCGCGGGTGAGGGTGGCGTGCTCGACCTCGAGGATCCAGCCACCTGACGACGACGAGACCGTGTCCGTGCGCGGACCCACGAGTCCCACGAGGCCGGCGACGACGATGAGGGCCACGACGGCGATGCCGCTGCGGTGCGCCCAGTGACCCACGGCCCCGCGAGGGGCGTGGGCGAGGTCGTCCGTGGTCGAGTCGGTCTGAGCCACATCCTGACGCTACGACCGCCGCGGTCCTGATGCCTCCACGCCACGCGGGACGGCAGGTTGTTGGTTGGATGGGGGGATGACGGCAGCGCAGCGTCCGGCCACCGACCTCCGGGTCGCGCTCTTCGCGACGTGCTTCAACGACACGATGTGGCCGGAGACGCCCAAGGCGACCGTGCGCCTCCTCGAGCGGCTCGGGTGCCGAGTCGAGTTCCCGGCCGCGCAGACCTGCTGCGGCCAGATGCTCACCAACACGGGGTATGCCGGCGAGGCCCTGCCGCTCGTCCGGCGCTTCGTCGACGTGTTCGGGGACTACGACGCGGTGGTCGCGCCGTCGGGGTCGTGCGTCGGGTCGGTGCGCGAGCAGCACGCGATGGTCGCCCGTCACGCCGGGGACGAAGGGCTCGCGAGCGAGGTCGAGCAGGTCGCGCCCCGGGTCCACGAGCTGTCCGAGTTCCTCGTCGACGTCCTCGGGGTCACCGACGTCGGTGCGTGGTTCCCCCACCGCGTGACCTACCACCCGACCTGCCACTCGCTGCGGATGCTCCGGGTGGGCGACCGTCCCCTCCAGCTCCTCCGGGCGGTCGAGGGCATCGACCTCGTCGAGCTGCCCGGGGCCGAGGAGTGCTGCGGCTTCGGTGGCACCTTCGCGATGAAGAACGCCGACGTCTCCGTCGCGATGGGCACCGACAAGGCCGCGCGCGTCCTCGAGACGGGCGCCGAGGTCGTCGTCGCCGGCGACAACTCCTGCCTCGCGCACATCGGAGGGATCCTCGGGAGGCAACGCACCGGCATACGGAGCCTGCATCTCGCCGAGGTCCTCGCCTCGACGAGGGAGGACCCCGCATGAACGCACCCCGCATGAGCACCCCACCGCTCCAGCGCACCTCCGCGACCTTCGTCGGTATGCCGTCCTTCCCCGAGGCCGCGCGCGCCGCGCTCGCGAACACGCAGCAGCGGCAGAACCTCCACGACGCCACCCACACCATCCGGGCCAAGCGCGCCTCCGTCGTCGCCGAGGTACCCGAGTGGGAGGCGCTGCGGGTCGCGGGCGCCGACGCCAAGGACGAGGCGCTCACGCACCTCGGCGACTACCTCGAGCAGCTCGAGGCGAGCCTGACGGCCAACGGTGCGACCGTGCACTGGGCGCGAGACGCGGAGGAGGCCAACCGGATCGTCGTCGACATCGCGAGGGCCAAGGGCGTCGACGAGGTCGTCAAGGTCAAGTCGATGGCGACCCAGGAGATCGAGCTCAACGAGGCTCTCGAGGAGGCCGGGATCAGCGCGTGGGAGACCGACCTCGCCGAGCTCATCGTCCAGCTCTTCGGCGACCGGCCGAGCCACATCCTCGTGCCCGCGATCCACCGCAACCGCACCGAGATCCGCGACGTCTTCGCCCGCGAGATGGGCAAGATCGGACGCGCGGCACCCGACGACCTGACCGACGACCCGGCGCGGCTCGCCGAGGCCGCCCGGCTCCACCTGCGCGAGAAGTTCCTCCGGGCCAAGGTCGCGGTCTCGGGAGCGAACTTCGCGGTCGCCGACACCGGGACGCTCGTCGTCGTCGAGTCCGAGGGCAACGGGCGGATGTGCCTCACCCTGCCCGAGACCCTCATCTCGGTCGTCGGCATCGAGAAGGTCCTGCCGACGTGGGACGACCTTGCCCCGATGCTCCAGCTGCTGCCGCGCTCGAGCACCGGCGAGCGGATGAACCCCTACACGACCATGTGGTCGGGGGTCCACGACGGTGACGGTCCGCAGGAGGTCCACGTCGTCCTGCTCGACAACGGTCGCAGCCACGTGCTCGCCGACCGCGTCGGCAGGCAGGCGCTCCGGTGCATCCGCTGCTCGGCCTGCCTCAACGTCTGCCCGGTCTACGAGCGCACCGGCGGGCACGCCTACGGCTCGGTCTACCCGGGTCCGATCGGGGCGGTGCTCAACCCGCAGCTTCGCGGCACGGCGAGCGAGGTGGACAAGTCACTGCCCTATGCGTCGAGCCTGTGCGGTGCGTGCTTCGACGCGTGCCCCGTGCGGATCGACATCCCCGAGCTCCTCGTCGAGCTGCGCGGCACCGTGGCGCAGCAGGGCGGGCACCGGGCGGAGTCGGCGGCGATGAAGGCGGCGGCCTGGGTGCTGTCCGACCCGAAGCGCCTGGCCGTCGCCCAGCGGGGCGCGACCACGGCGGGGCGGCTCATCGGGAAGCGGACCGTCCGACGGGTCCCCGGCCTTGGTGCCTGGACCGATGCGCGCGACGTGCCCACGCCGCCGAAGGAGACCTTCCGCCAGTGGTGGGCCCGTGAACGAGGGGAGGGCAGCCGATGAGCGCCAGTGTGAGTGGTGCCCGCGACGAGGTCCTGGCCCGGGTCCGGGCCGCGACCAGCGACGTCACGACCGCCCCACGTCCGGGCGGCAACAATCGACCAATTGGTCACGAAGTGCTGGACGAGAGGGACAAGGTGCTCGACCTCTTCGCCGAGAACGTCGCCGACTACCGGGCCGAGGTCGTCCGGGTCGATGCCGCGGACGTGGCGGCAGCCGTCGCCGACGTCCTGATGCGGCGCGGGCTCGGGTCCGTCGTCGTGCCCGCCGGGCTCGACGCGTCCTGGTCGGCGGCACTCGCCGACGTCGCGGACGTGGTCGCCGAGAGCGAGGCGGGGTCTGCGGCCGAGCTCGACCGGATCGATGCCGTCGTCACCGCGTCGGCGGTGGGCATCGCGACCACCGGCACGATCGTCCTCGACCACGGTCCGGACCAGGGGCGGCGCGAGCTGACCCTCGTGCCCGACACCCACGTATGCGTCATCCGTGACGACCAGGTCGTCCACGACGTGCCCGAGGCGGTGGCGCGGCTCGGAGGTGAGGCGCACCGTGGCCGGCCCCTCACGTGGGTCAGCGGGCCGAGCGCGACGAGCGACATCGAGCTCCAACGGGTCGAGGGCGTGCACGGGCCTCGGACCCTGGTCGTCGTCATCGCGGCGGGGGCGGCGTCATGACCCCCGCGGGCGACGCGGCGACCCCCGTGTTCTTCCTCGCCGGCGGCACCGGGATCTCGGCCGAGACCCTCGGCAACCTGCTGCTCGCACAGTTCCCGGGCCTGACCTTCACCCGACGCAAGATCCCCTTCATCACCACTGTCGAGCAGGCACGCGCGGTGGTCGCCCAGGTCGACGCCGCCATGACCGACTCGGTGACGCCGCTGGCGTTCTCGACCGTGTCCGACGAGTCCCTGCGCCAGGAGCTCCAGGAGACCAAGGCCGCGTTCATCGACCTCTTCGGCTCGCACCTCGACACCGTCGAGCGGGTGCTGCACGTCAACGCCACCCACAGCGCGGCGGCCCTGCACGGCGTCGGCGACACCCTGCGGTACGACCGCCGGATGAAGGCGATCGAGTTCGCGATGGAGCACGACGACGGTGCGAGCCTGCGCAACCTCGCCCAGTCAGACCTCATCCTCGTGGCGCCCTCCCGGTGCGGGAAGACGCCGACCTCCATGTACCTCGCGCTCCAGCACGGGCTCAAGGTCGCGAACTACCCGCTGGTCCCCGAGGACTTCGACACCGAGCGCCTGCCCCGCCCGCTCACGGAGCTCGCCGACAAGTGCTTCGGCCTCCTCTCGACCCCCGCTCGCCTCAGCCAGGTGAGAGGGGAGCGCAGGCCCGGGTCCACCTATGCCACGCTCGCCCAGTGCAGCTTCGAGCTGCGCCGTGCCGAGGCGATGTACAGGGCGCATCGGATCCCGTCCATCAACTCCGCCAAGATGTCCGTGGAGGAGATGGCTGCCGTGATCATGCAGAGCAGCCGCCTGCCCGACCTCGGCTGAGGCCGCCCGGCCGACGCCGTCCGACGAAAGGACCACCATGACCGCCACCCAGCAGGGGACCACGGGCACCAACATCGCCTGGTTCGCCGAGCTCGGCCTCGGCGACGTCGAGCACGTCGGCGGCAAGAATGCCTCCCTCGGCGAGATGGTGCAGCACCTCTCCAAGGCCGGGGTCCGCGTGCCCGACGGCTTCGCCACGACCGCCGACGCCTACCGCCGCTTCCTCTCGCACGAGGGCCTGGCCGACCACATCAACGGTGTCCTGGCCGAGCTCGACGTCGAGGACACGCGGGCGCTCGCCGCAGCCGGGGCCGACATCCGGGACGCCGTCGAGAAGCAGCCGTTCCCGGCCGACCTCGAGAGCGAGATCCGCACGGCATACGAACGGCTCGTCGGTGAGGCGAGCGGCGCCGGCGGCTCGGGCGACGAGGTGAGCTGGGCGGTGCGCTCGAGCGCGACGGCCGAGGACCTGCCCGACGCGAGCTTCGCGGGGCAGCAGGAGACGTTCCTCAACGTGCGCGGCATCGACAACATCCTGCTCGCGATCAAGCGGGTGTTCGCCTCCCTCTACAACGACCGTGCGATCGCCTACCGCGTCCACAGCAACTTCGACCACGAGTCCGTCGCCCTGTCGGCCGGCATCCAGCGGATGGTCCGCTCGGACATCGGCTCCTCCGGCGTGATGTTCACGATCGACACCGAGTCCGGCTTCTCCGACGCTGTCTTCATCACGAGCAGCTACGGCCTCGGCGAGGCCGTCGTCCAGGGCGCGGTGAACCCTGACGAGTTCTACGTCCACAAGCCGGCGCTGCGTGCCGGACGTCCGGCGATCCTCAAGCGCGGGGTGGGCAGCAAGGCCACCAAGATGGTCTACACGCAGGACGACGAGGTCGGACGCTCGATCGACTTCGTCGACGTCGACCCGGCCGACCAGGCCCGGCTCAGCCTCACCGACGCCGAGGTGACCGAGCTCGCCGAGCACGCGCTGCGGATCGAGGAGCACTACGGGCGCCCCATGGACATCGAGTGGGGCAAGGACGGCGTCGACGGCGGCATCTACATCCTCCAGGCCCGCCCCGAGACGGTGAAGTCGCGCCAGTCCGGCTCGACGCTGCAGCGCTTCCGCATGGACGCGCCTGGCGAGGTCGTCGTCGAGGGCCGCGCCATCGGCCAGAAGATCGGCGCCGGTGCCGTCCGGGTGCTCGGGACCCCCGAGGCGATGCACGACTTCAAGGCCGGCGAGGTGCTCGTCGCCGACATGACCGACCCCGACTGGGAGCCGGTGATGAAGCGCGCCAGCGCCATCGTCACCAACCGCGGCGGCCGCACCTGCCACGCGGCGATCATCGCCCGCGAGCTCGGCATCCCCGCCGTGGTGGGCACCGGCTCCGCGACGCGCGACCTCGCCGACGGCCGCGAGGTCACGGTCTCCTGCGCCGAGGGCGACACCGGCTTCGTCTACGACGGGCTGCGCGAGTTCTCGGTCACCCAGACCGAGCTCGACTCCATGCCCGACGTGCCGGTCAAGATCATGATGAACGTCGGCACCCCGGAGCAGGCCTTCGAGTTCTCCCGCCTGCCGCACAAGGGAATCGGGCTCGCCCGGCTCGAGTTCGTCATCAACCGCCAGATCGGCATCCACCCCCGGGCCCTGCTCGAGCTCGACGACCAGGAGCCCGAGCTCAAGGCCGAGATCGAGAGCCTCATCGCGGCATACGACTCGCCTCGCGACTTCTTCGTCAAGCGCGTCGCCGAGGGGATCTCGATGCTCGCGGCGGCCTTCGCGCCCGAGCCGGTCATCGTGCGGATGAGCGACTTCAAGTCGAACGAGTATGCCGGCCTGCTCGGCGGCGCTCGCTACGAGCCGCACGAGGAGAACCCGATGATCGGCTACCGCGGCGCTGCGCGGTACCTGTCGGCCGACTTCGCCGAGTGCTTCGCGATGGAGTGCGAGGCGCTCAAGCTCGTGCGCGACGACATGGGCCTGACCAACGTCAAGGTGATGATCCCGTTCGTGCGCACCGTCGCCGAGGCCGAGGGTGTCATCGACCTCCTCGGGCAGCACGGGCTCGTGCGCGGCGAGAACGACCTGCAGGTCGTCATGATGTGCGAGGTGCCGTCGAACGCCGTCAACGCCGACGCGTTCCTCGACCACTTCGACGGCTTCTCGATCGGGTCCAACGACCTCACCCAGCTCACGCTGGGGCTCGACCGCGACTCGGCGCTCGTCGCCGGCGGCTTCGACGAGCGCGACCCGGCGGTCAAGAAGATGCTGTCGATGGCGATCGAGGCGTGCAAGGCCCGGGGCAAGTACGTCGGCATCTGCGGGCAGGGTCCCTCGGACCACCCGGACCTCGCCGACTGGCTTCTCGACCAGGGCATCGAGTCGATGTCGCTCAACCCCGACACCGTCGTCGACACCTGGCTGCGCCTGGCCGCGCGGGCCTCGAAGTAGGGGCGGCGCCGCGGCGCTACGATCGAGCGTGACCACGACACTCGTCCTCTCCGTCATCGGTGACGACCGCGCCGGGCTCGTCAAGGCCCTCGCCGACGTCATCGCCGCGAACGACGGCAACTGGGAGCGCAGCCACCTCAGCGAGCTGGCGGGCAAGTTCGCCGGCATCGTCGTCGTCACCGTCCCCGAGGACCGCGCCGACGCGCTGCGTGCCGCGCTCGAGCCGCTCCAGGGGCTGCTCGACGTGTCGGTCCACGACGCGGTCGCCGCGGAGGGTGCCACCACGGCCGACGCCGAGGGCGAGGGCGAGGGCCAGCGGCGCGAGGTCCGAATCTCCCTGCTGGGCAACGACCGCCCCGGCATCGTCGGCGCCGTCTCGGGCGTGCTCGCCCAGCACGGCGTGAGCGTCGCCGAGCTCGAGAGCGGCACCCGGGACGCCCCGATGGCCGGAGGCCGGCTCTTCGAGGCGACCGCCGTCGCGAGCGTGCCCGCGGGCACCGACCTCGAGGCGCTCCAGGCCGACCTCGAGCAGCTCGCCACCGAGATCATGGTCGACGTCACGCTCGAGCCCGCCGACTCCGCGGACCTCTCGCCCACCGACCCCGCCTGAGCCCGAGGAACGACGAGAGCCGGTATGCCGTGGCGCGCCACGGCATACCGGCTCTCCCCCTCCTGTGGGTCGCGTCAGGGGCGCATGACCCACTTGATGGCCGAGCAGCCACCGTCGGAGCAGACCCGGATGCCGGCGTAGTCGATCGGGCCTCCGGAGGACCAGTAGGCCGAGCCCTTGAAGGGGTCGCTCTCGCAGCCGCCGACGTCCTCACGGGTGCCGACGTGGACGACGTTGCCGTACTGGCGGATGTAGAGCTTCATGCTGGCGCGCACCCCGTCACCGGGACACCTGTCGTTGAGGTAGATGTCGTTCCAGCGGACGAAGCCCTCGCTCTGGAACTCGATCGTGGCCTTGCCGTAGGCGAGGCCGTTGGGCGAGGTCGCCGACACGGTGTCCCCGGTGACGACGGCGGACGAGACCGCTGCCGAGCCGACGACGACGAGCACGAGAGCGGCCAGGGTGGCGGTGATCCGGGCGAGCAGTCGGGGGTGGTTCATCTGGCCTGCCTGTCGGTGAGGGGTGCGGGGCGGAGCGGGCTCAGCGGGAGTTGAAGACGTAGCAGAGCCAGATGTTCGGGGCCCAGTGGTCGCCGATCCGGCCGTCGACCTTGAAGCAGTAGTAGTCGCGGTCGGGGTTTGCGGGGTTGGCACCACCGACGTGGATGTCGTAGGAGCCGTACCAGTCACCGGACGTGCGGATGGCGCCGGCGTACTGCGAGTAGTCCCCGCGGTCGTAGAGGCTGCCGATCGAGACCATCGTCCACATCGTTGTGCCGACGGTGCCGCCGACGTGGACGTTCTTGACGCACACCTCGGACTCGCGGTACACGCCGTACTCCCAGATCTGCACCCGGCTGAGGACGGTGCCGCTGCTGTTCGTGATGGGGACGGACCTGCTCAGCGTGCCGCGGCACGACGCGTACGTCGTCGTGTTGCTCTCGGCGCTGGCGGCGGGCGCGGAGGCGAGGACGGCGCCGACGGCGGCCGTGCTGGCCAGGAGGGCGGTGGCGAAGCGCTTCATGGGGTTCCTCTCCGGACGGGTTCGGGTCGTGGAGCACCGTGGCGGAGGGCACTGCGGATCGGCTGCGGTTTCGCTGCGACCCGGCTCCGCGGGCGCGCGGGCCCGTCCGCCCTCGAGATCCACTCAGGGGACGATGGCCGTATGCCGTCCGCCCCCGTCCCGCTCCCCCCTCGCGAGGCGGAGCTGGTCCGCTCCCGCCTCGATGCCCTCGGCCTGCCGGGACTCGTCGACGTGCACACCCACTTCATGCCGCAGCGCGTGCTCGACAAGGTCTGGGCCTGGTTCGACCGGGCCGAGGAGGCGTTCGGGCGACCGTGGCCCATCGCCTACCGGACCGGTGACTCCGAGCGGGTCGAGCGGCTGCGGTCGTTCGGGGTCGAGGCGTTCACCTCGCTGAGCTACGCGCACCGGCCCGACATGGCGTCGTGGCTCAACACGTGGTCCGGCGACTTCGCCGACGCCCACCCGGACTGCCTGCGCTCGGCGACGTTCTTCCCCGAGCCGGGCGCAGGCGGCTATGTGCGCGAGGCGATCTCGGACGGAGCCCGGGTGTTCAAGGTGCACGTGCAGGTCGGCGCCTTCGACCCGAACGACCCCCTGCTCGACGAGGTCTGGTCGGCCCTCGAGGAGAGCGGCACCCCGGTCGTCATCCATGCGGGCCACGGCCCGGCACCGGGCGAGCACACCGGGGTCGGAGGCGTGCGTGCGCTGCTGCGCCGCTTCCCGGAGCTGACCCTCGTGGTCGCCCACGCCGGCATGCCCGAGTACGCCGAGTTCCTCGAGCTCTGTGCCCTGCACCCGCGCGTCCACCTCGACACGACGATGGTGTTCACGAGTTTCACGCAGGACATGCACCCGTTCCCCGCCGGGCAGCGTGACCTGCTCGCGGCCATGGGGGAGCGCATCCTCTTCGGGAGCGACTTTCCGAACATTCCCTACCCCTACCTCGAGGCGGTCGACGCCGTCATCGACCTGGGCCTGGGGCAGGAGTGGACGCGCAACGTGCTGCGCGAGAACGCCCGGCGGCTCTTCGGCCTCGACGGTCTCGACGGCCCCCGCGGGGCCGGGTGACTCAGTCGGCGTCGATCTCGATGTCGAACTTCTTCGCCGCGCGGGTGATGCGGCCCTTGATGGCGTCGACCTCGTCGGCGTCGTACTTCGCCGCGTTGGACTTCTTGTTGATGTAGGACCACGCCGCCCGCACGTGCTCCTCGGTGTCGATCGGGTACTTGTTGTTCGTCGGGTCGGCGAACTCCACGTCGCCGTACTCGCGCTCGCCCTCGTCGGGGTTGACGTCGTCGCGCCTCGAGATGTGTGTTCCCATCCCCTCACCGTATGCCGGTCACGCGCCGATCGTTCCGCCCTTTGGGGTGAGCCGGTGGCGGCGGTACCTGCCTACCGTCGAGAGCATGACCGCCTTCAGCACGACCGTCCGAGCCACCCACCTCGTCACCAACGCGGCGTGGTTCGGTGGTTCCCTCATGGGCGCGGTGGGCCTCAACCCTGCGGCTCGCGAGGGGGACAGCGAGGCCGAACGGTCGCAGATCTCGGACCGGGGGTGGACGAGGTGGGGCCCGGTACAGGGAGCAGCGATCGGGCTCCACCTTGTCAGCGGACTGGCGATCCTCGCGGACAACCGCCGCCGCACGGTGGCCCACCCGCCGACCACGGCCGCCGTGGTCGCCAAGACCGTCCTCACCGGGGCGGCGCTCGCAGCCAGCGGAGCGGCCTACGTCTACGGCGCGCGCCTCGGCGAGGCGCAGGAGGCCGCGGACGCCAACCCCGTGCAGAGGCGCCGCAAGGAGACCCTGGCCGGGGTCATGCGCTGGCTGCAGTGGGCGACCCCGGCGGCGACCGGTGGCCTGCTCGTGCTCGACGCCTACCTGGGTGAGCAGCAGCGCGGCGCCGCCGGCCTGCTCGACCGGCCCATGTCCCTGCTCCGTCGCAGATGAGCGAGCGCTTCGACTTCGCGTTCGCCCCGGCATACCGACTGCCCGCGCTGCTCTTCGGGATCCGGCCCGGCACCGCCGACGTCGTCGTCACCGAGGACGAGCTGCGCGTTCGCTTCGGTCCGTGGCGGCTCGTCACCGGGCTGGACAACGTCAGCGGGTTCGAGGAGACCGGTGACTTCCGCTGGCTCAAGACCGCGGGGCCTCCCCACCTCTCCTTCACCGACCGCGGCGTGACGTTCGCGACGAACGGTGACCGGGCGCTGTGCGTGAGCTTCCGGGAGCCCGTGCCCGCCATCGACCCGACGCGCACCATCCGGCACCCGGGCGCCACGCTCACGGTGGCGCGACCGGACCTGTTGCGGGCGGCGCTGGCCGAACGCACCGGGACGCCCGGGGCCACCGGGCGCCCGAACCCGCCGTCGAGCGGTTGAGGAGGCGTCGTGGCTGAGTTCCCCTGCGTCGTCGACGGCGCACCAGCGCCCGTGGCGACCGCACCACCTGGCTTCCTCGGATGGTCCGACGACGCGCTCGTGACGGCCGCGCGCACGGCCGGGACCGACATCGACGCAGGGCTCGCGCTCGCCCGCTCGCTGGCTCCCGTCGCGGACCGGCTCGGGCGCTCCACGTGGACATGGATGCGGACCCTCGCTTCCCTCGGCGCCGGTGACCTCACCGCCGCCCGGGTCGTCGAGCCACACCTCGACGCCCTCGCGATCCTCGCCCAGGCCGCGGCGCACGATCGCGCCACCGACGCCAGCTGGCCGAGCCCGGTCCCGCCTCCCGACAGCACGTGGGGCGTGTATGCCGCACACGCTCCGGGCCATCGTCTCGAGGCCGCCGTGTCGGGGGGCGAGTGGACGCTCACCGGCACCAAGCCGTGGTGCTCCTTGGCCGACCGGGTCAGCCACGCCGTCGTCACCGCCCACGTCGACGACCACCGGCGACAGGCGTTCGCGGTCGACCTGTCCGACCCGGGCGTCCGGGTGGTCGAGGAGCCGTGGGTGGCCCGCGGCCTGGCCGACGTGCGCAGCACGGCCATCGCCCTCGAGTCCGTCCCCGCGGCGCGGGTGGGCCCGCCGCAGTGGTACCTCGAGCGTCCGGGGTTCGCCTGGGGCGGGATCGGCGTGGCCGCGGTCTGGTTCGGGGCGAGCTGCGCCCTCGGCCAGTCGGTCATGGACAGCGCCCGCAGGCGTGAGCCGGACCAGCTCGCCCTCACCCACCTCGGCCGGATCGACGCGGCCCTGCACGCCACCCTCCTCGCCCTGCGCGAGGCGGCGAGGTTGATCGACGAGGGCGCGGCCGAGGGGCGGGCCGGCGAGCTGTTGGCCGCCCGCGTGCGCAGCCGCTCGGCCATGACCGTCGAGCTGGTCCTGGCCGAGACCGGTCAGGCGCTCGGCCCCGCGCCGCTCACCAGCGACGAGGAGCACGCCCGTCGCGTCGCCGACCTCACCGTCTACGTGCGCCAGCACCACGGCGAGCGTGACCTCGCCCGGATCGGCGCGCAGCTGCTCGAGGACGCACCGTGAGCAGGCAGCAGTCGCCGCCACGGCTCGACCATCCCGACGGCGAGGCGCGCTGGGTCCGCGACCGCCGGTGGGCCACGGTGGCGAGCGCGGACCCGCAAGCCCTGCTCACGGCATACGACCGCCTTCTCGTCGTGGCGGCGCACCCTGACGACGAGTGCCTCGGTGCCGGTACGCTCATCGCCGATGCCGCGGACCTCGGCGTCGAGGTCACGGTCCTCCTGCTGACCGACGGCGAGGGTTCCCACCCCGCCTCGCCGACCGTCTCCACCGACGAGATGCGGTCGCGCAGGGTGCTTGAGGGCGACCGTGCGCTGTCGGTCCTGGCGCCGGGTGCGCGCGTCGTCCACGCGGGTCTGCCCGACGGTGGGCTCGCCGCGCGGCACGAGGTCGTCGTCGACCGGGTCTGCGACCTGCTGGACGAGCGGACCCTCGTCGTCGCGCCCTGGACCGGGGACGGGCACGCCGACCACGACGCCGCGGGCCGCGCGGCCGCGGCGGCAGTCGCGGCCGCGAACGGTGGTGACGGTGGCTCGGTGGGGTTGGCCCACTACCTCGTCTGGTTCTGGCACTGGAGCTCGCCGGATGACCTGCCGTGGCACCGCCTGCTGGTCGTCGACGGGTCGCTCGGCGCGATCCGACGTGCGGCTCGGGCCCTCGACGAGCACCGGACGCAGGTCGCTCCCCTCTCGCCGGCCCCGGGTGACGAACGACTGCTCACCGACGGTGTGCTCGCCCCGGCCCGCCGGGGCTTCACGACGCTGCTCGTCTCGGACGGGACCGCGCCGCCGGAGAACCCGAGCGGGAGCGACGACGACAGGGTCGCCTCTTTCGACGCGATGTTCGAGGACGGCGACGACCCGTGGTCGAGCGACTCCTGGTACGAACGCCGCAAGCGTGACCTCACCCTCGCCGTGCTCGCCCGCGAGCGCTACGAGCGGGTGCTGGACCTCGGCTGCTCCACCGGCGTCCTCAGCGGGGCCCTCGCCGGGCGGGCCGACCACGTGGTGGCGGTGGACGCGAGCGAGCCGGCGCTCGAGGTGGCGCGACGCGAGGCCCCCGAGACGGTCACGTGGGTGCGCGGCCGGGCCCCCGAGGTGGTGGAGGGCCTCGACGGGACCTTCGACCTCGCCGTGCTCTCCGAGGTGGCCTACTTCCTCACGCCGTTCGAGCTGTGGCTGACGCTGGGAGCCCTCCTGCCCAGGCTGGCTCCGGGAGGCGAGCTCGTGCTCGTCGACTGGCGCCACCCGACGGAGCGCATCCCCCTCGACGGGCCCGCGGTCCACCGCCAGGTGGCGGAGGTCTGCGGCAGGTGGGCGAGCGTGACCCACGTCGAGCGAGACGTGCTCGTGGACTGCTATGAGGTGACCTCGTGATCCGGGCGGTGCACGTCGTCATCCCGGCGCGCGACGAGGCCGTGCTCCTGCCGCGGTGCCTGACGAGTGTGGAGCGGGCCCGACGCGTGCTGCGGACCTGTCGGCCCGACCTCCTCGTCGACGTCACGGTGGTCCTCGACAGCTGTGTCGATGCGTCGGCCGACGTCGTCGAGACCGCTCGGGTGGGGAGCCTCGTCGTCGACCACGGTGTCGTCGGCGCGGCACGCCACGCGGGCGTGTCCCGAGCCGTGGAGGCGGCCGGCGCGCTCGGTGTCAGTGGCGACGACCTGTGGATCGCCTGCACCGACGCCGACTCCCTCGTCCCCCCGCACTGGCTCGTGACCCAGGTCGGGCTGGCCGCGACCCGCGACCTCGTCATCGGGACGGTCGAGCCGATCGGGCTCACCGACGCGGCGCTGCTCGAGCGGTGGCGCGAGCGCCACGAGCTCGTCGAGGGTCATGCCCACGTGCACGGTGCGAACCTCGGGTTCCGGGCGAGCACCTACCTCGAGGTCGGCGGTTTCGAGCCGGTCAGCCTCCACGAGGACGTCGACCTCGTGCGCCGGATCAGGGCGCACACCCCGCGGTGGGTGGCGACGGACTCGGTCCGCGTGGCCACGTCAGCCCGCTCGCACGGCCGCAGCACCGGCGGGTTCGCGGGATTCCTGGCGGGGCTCGGCGAGGAGGTGGGCTGAATGAGGATTGCCATGCTGGCCACCTCGCGGCACCCGATCGTCGAGCCGTATGCCGGCGGACAGGAGTCGCACACCGCTCTGCTGGCGCGAGGGTTGCGACGGCAGGGTCACCACGTGCGCCTGTACGCCTGCGCCGGCTCCGACCCGGCCCTTGCCGACGAGATCGTGCCCTACGTCGAGCTGCCGGGGCTCAGCGAGGTCGCGGGCCTCGACTACGCGCTGCCAGCGGACTTCCTGGACGACCACGCCGCCTTCACGGGTGCGGTCGGGCACCTGCTGGAGCAGAGGGGCGTCGACGTCGTCCACAACCAGAGCCTCCACTTCCTTCCCCTCGCGCTCAGCGGGGCGCTGTCGGTCCCCGTCGTCACGACGCTGCACACACCGCCCCTGCCCTGGATGGAGATGGGAATCGCGCTTGCGGGCCCGTTGGCGGCCTACGTCTGCGTCTCTCTCGCCAACAGCACTGGCTGGACGACTCTGCCGGCGGGCCCCCGGATCATCCACAACGGCGTCGAGGACGACGGCGGCGGCCCCGGGGAGGGGGGCGAGCACCTCGTGTGGACCGGGCGCCTGACCCCAGAGAAGGGCACCGACCTCGCGATCCGCGCGGCCCGTGCGGCCGGGCGCCGACTACGGATCGCCGGCCCGGTCAGCGACCGTGGCTGGTTCGACGAGGTCGTCGCGCCAGAGCTCGATGGCGACATCGAGTACGTCGGCCACCTCTCCCACGCGGAGCTCGCCACGCTCGTTCGCGGCAGCGCAGCAACGTTCGTCACCCCCCGGTGGGACGAGCCGTTCGGGCTCGTCGCCGCCGAGTCGGTCATGTGGGGCACGCCCGTCGTCGCGCTGGACCGAGGAGGCCTCTCTGAGTTCATCACCGCTGACCTCGGGGTGATGGTCGACTCGGACGGCGACGACGACACCCTCGTTCACAGGCTCGCCGACGCCGTTCCGGCCGCCACGGGCTTGCACCGGAGGGACGTCCACGCCGCCGCGCGCGCCGCGCTGGGGTCGCAGCGCATGGTCGATGACTATGTCGCTCTCTACCGCGAGCTCCTCGAGGCCCAGGGGGTGCGGTCGTGAAGGTCGGCTGGTACGTCCATCACCACGGCGCCGGTCACCGCACCCGCGCCATGGTGGTCGGCCGCGAACTGATGGCCCGGGGGTCGGACGTGACCCTCCTGGGGTCGGCGCTCGAGGGCGACGCTGCCCACCCGTCGGCGGTCACCTCGGTTCGTCTCGCGATGGACGCGCCCCTGCCGGAGGCGATGAGCGAGAGCGGTGCTGATGTCACGGCGCACGGGTTCATGCACTGGGCGCCCCTGGGGCACAGTGGATTTCGCGAGCGCATGACGACCATCGCGCGTTGGGTCCAGGTCGAGGAGCCCGATGTCGTCGTGGTCGACGTGTCGTGCGAGGTCGCCGTCATGGTGCGACTCCTGGGCGTCCCCGTGGTCGTGGTGGCCCAACCCGGCGCCCGCACGGACGGTGCCCATGCGGCGGCCTACGACGCAGCGACCGCCGTCCTCGCGCCGTGGCCGGCGTGGGCCACCGACGACATCTGGCACACGTCCCGCGCCACGGAAGGTGGGCACGGAACCGATCCCCGGGTCGTCGCGGTCGGTGGGATCGCGCGCGAGCCCACCCTCGTCACTGCTCCGTCCGTCGCGGCAGGAGCGCAGCCGACCGGCGACGAACCCGGAGGGGGCCGCCGGACGGGTGAGCCCTCGCGGCGCGCCCGCGGCCTCGTACTCGCCGGGTCAGACGGCTTCGACGACCCGGACCTTCCCGACGTCATCGCCGCCGCCGTACCCGAGGTCGACTGGACGGTGGTGGGCGGGCGGGCCTGGGTGCCGGACGTCCACGACCACCTCGCACACTCAGACGTCGTCGTCACCCACGCGGGACAGAACGCGATCGCCGACGTCGCGGGGTGGGGTCTCCCCGCGGTCGTGCTGCCCCAGAGCCGCCCCTTCGAGGAGCAGAGCCACATGGGTGCGGTGCTGGCGAGCTCCGGCATGGCGCAGGTGGTGCAGCTCGTCGACGTGCCGGGTGCCCGGTGGGGCGACCTCGTGCGGCAGGCCCGCACCGACGGCGGCGACCGGTGGGCGACCTGGGGCTGCGAGGGTGCCGCCGCGCGTGCTGCCTCGCTCGTCGAGGTGGTCGCGGGTGCGTGACTCCACCGTCGTGACCGTCGTGAGCGGTCGGCACGACCACCTCCGCGAGCAGCGACGCGTCCTGCGCACCGTCGCTCCCCGGACACCGCACGTCGTCGTGTCGATGGGTGACCCGGACATCGACGGCGTCGTCGGCCGTGACGAGTGGGTCACCGTGGTGCACCTCGACACCGACCCGCTGGGCCTGCCGCTCGCGAGGGCGCGCAACACCGGGGTCGCCGCCGCGCTGGCCGCCGGGGCCGAGCTCGTCGTGCTGCTCGACGTCGACTGCGTGCCCGCCCCGGGTCTGCTGGCGGCCTACGAGCACGCGGCCGAGCGAGCCCCCGACGCCCTGCTCGCCGGACCGGTCACGTATCTGCCCGAAGGCGTCCCCGTTCCCGACGACCCGCAGGACCTCGCCGCGCTCCGCGCTCCCCATGCCGCCCGACCCGACCCGCCTCCGGGGACGCTCGAGCGCGGCGGCGAGCACGACCTCTTCTGGTCATTGAGCTGTGCGATGACCGCAAGCACGTGGCGCGTGCTGGGTGGCTTCCACGAGGGCTACGTCGGCTACGGCGCCGAGGACACCGACCTCGGTCGGGTCGCGCGGTCACGTGGCGTCGACCTCGTGTGGGTGGGCGGGGCCGACGCCTTCCACCAGTTCCACCCCGTGTCCATGCCGCCCGTGGACCACCTCGAGGACATCGTCCGCAACGCCACCACCTTCCACGAGCGCTGGGGGGAGTGGCCCATGGCCGGGTGGCTGGAGGAGTTCGAGCGCCGCGGACTGGTCGACCGGACCGGCGGGCGCCTGACCCTCACGTCACAGCCGGCACGAGCCCGCGAGCCGCGGAGGTAGCGTTCATCCATGACCCCTGCTCCCGACCGTCCCGTGAACGTGGCGGTGATCAACGACCACGAGCTCATCGTGCGGGGCGTCGCGTCCATGCTGCAGCCCTACCCCGACCTCGTCCGCGTGGTCGAGCTGGACGCCGACCTCATGCCCGTCACCCCGGTCGACGTCGCCCTCTACGACACCTTC
The DNA here is from genome assembly GCF_044791685.1 of Knoellia locipacati. Lineage (GTDB taxonomy): Bacteria > Actinomycetota > Actinomycetes > Actinomycetales > Dermatophilaceae > Knoellia > Knoellia locipacati_A. The sequence goes on along the minus strand of NZ_CP087730.1, from coordinate 1,381,805 downwards.
ACCCACACCAGCCTCGACGAGCCCGACCTCGACGACCTCGCCGCCAGCTCTCGTGTCGGGCGGCTGGTCCTCTTCACGTGGGTGCTCACCGAGGAGCTCGTCACCACGGCACGGGCGCGCGGCGTCCACGCCGCCCTGCCCAAGTCCCTCGACGGGGCGGGCCTCGCGGCAGCCCTGGTCAAGGTGCACCAGGGCGAGATGGACCTCGTCACCGTCAACGAGGAGCCGGTCATGACCACCCAGTCCTGGCCGGGACGCGACCACGGCCTCACCCCCCGCGAGGCCGAGATCATCGCCCTGGTCACCTCGGGGCTGAGCAACAACGAGATCGCCGAACGGACCTACCTGAGCATCAACTCGGTCAAGTCCTACATCCGCTCCGCCTACCGGACGATGGGCGTGAGCACCCGCAGCCAAGCCGTGCTCTGGGGGATCGACCACGGCATGGCACCGACCCGGATGCGGGTGCTCCTGCCGGCCGCCGACACGGCCGGTGCGGTGTCGGCAGGCTCCGTGTCCGACCTGGCCCAGCAGGACGGCTACCGGCCGTCGCGCTGAACCGTCTCGTTGAGGCGGCGCGCCGCACGGTCACCGAGGACGCTGACGGCGTCGACGACCCGCGAGCCGAGCTCCCGGCGCGCACTCTCGCCCTCGACGTGTCCGGTGTCCCGCGAGGTGGCGTCCGGCCCGTTGTCACCGCCTCGCGGGAGCGCTCGGGCGACGAGCCCGAGCAGGCGTGAGGTCGGCCCCGGGAGCAGCCCGTGGACCCGCCGCCCGACCCAGGTGAGTGGCGTGAGCTCCACCTGCGAACGGCCGGCGAGGACCGCGTCGACGATCCGCCGGGCAGCCCGCTCCGCCGAGACCGACAGCAGCGGCAGCGAGGCCCCGGGCGCGAACCACGCGTAGTCCTTGGGTGCGTCCCCGACGAACTGCGCGTGGAGGTGGCCACCGGTGCGCATGAGGCCGGGGACGATGGTCGTCGCCGTGACGCCGGTGCCGGTCAGCTCGGCCTGGAGGCCCTCGGTGAGCCCGACGGCCCCGAACTTCGCCACCGAGTAGGGCAGCAGGTGGGGGACGGCCACGACGCCCCCCACGGAGCTGACGACGCCGATGTGGCCCCTGTCGGCCTCGAGCATGGCGGGCAGCACCGCCAGGCAGAGGTGGACCGGTCCCATGAGCATGGTCTCGACCGCGGCGCGGAAGTGGCCCAGCGTCGTCGACTCGACGGGACCGACCTGGATGATCCCGGCGACGTGGATCGCCACGTCGACCGAGCCCTCCCGTGTGCGGACGTCCTCGACCCAGGCCGAGACCGCGTCCGCATCCGTGACGTCGCAGACGTCGCCGGTGAAGGACCCGGGGGCCCACTCACTATGCTCCGCGGCGGCCAGCGCACCCACCCGCCCAGCGGCGAGGAGCTCCTCGGCACGGTCGAGCTCGTCCCGGTCCCGGGCGCAGCCGTGCACGCGGTAGCCGCGAGCGACGAGCTCGGCGGCGATGAGCAGTCCGAGCCCGCGTGATGCGCCCGCGACGAGCGCGACGCCGGTCATGGCTTGAGGACGACCTTGATGCAGCCGTCCTCCTTCTTCTGGAACATCTCGTATGCCGCAGGCGCGTCTTCGAGGGGCAGTCGGTGCGTCGCGAGGGTCTCGAGACCGAGCGGGTCCCCGTCCTCCATGACGACGGGCACGATGTCGTCCACCCACCGCTTGACGTTGCACTGCCCGAAGCGCAGCGACAGCTGCTTGTCGAAGATCTCCATCATCGGCAGCGGGTCGGTCATCCCGCCGTACACCCCGCTCACCGACACCGTCCCACCCCGACGCACCGCTCCGATGGACGACCTCAGAGCGGCGAGCCGGTCGATGCCGGCCCGCTCCATGAGCGGCTTCGCGAGGACGTCGGGCACGAAGCCGACCCCCTTGATGGCGGCCTCGGCCACCGGGCTGCCGTGGGCCTCCATGCCGACCGCGTCGAGAGTGCCGTCGACGCCGCGGCCCTCGGTCAGCTCGTGGATCGCGGCAACCGGGTCGTCGTCGGAGGTGACCACGGTGGCGCCGTACCCCTCCGCCCTGGCCATGCGTTCGGGGACGTTGTCGACCCCGATGACACGCAGCCCGCGGCGCACGCCGATCGCGACGGCGAGCAGGCCCACCGGTCCGAGGCCGAAGACGGCGAGGCTGCCGCCCTCGGGCACCTCGGCGTACTCGACGCCCTGCCACGCCGTGGGGAGAATGTCGGAGAGGTAGAGGAACCGCTCGTCGGGCACCCCCTCGGGCACGGGGATCGGGCCGAAGTGGGCCTGCGGCACCCGGAGGTACTCCGCCTGCCCGCCCGGCACCGAGCCGTAGAGCTCGGTGTAGCCGAAGAGCGCGGCGCCCTTGCCCTGCGAGCGCACCTGGGTCGTCTCGCACTGCGACATCAGGCCCCGCTCGCACATCCAGCAGTGACCGCACGAGATGTTGAACGGGACGACCACGCGTTCTCCGGCCCTGATGTGAGTCACCTCGTCGCCGACCTCCTCGACGATCCCCATCGTCTCATGGCCGAGGACGTCGCCCTTGGACAGGAAGGGACCCAGGGGTTCGTAGAGATGCAGGTCGGACCCGCAGATGGCGGTCGACGTCACCCGGATGACCGCGTCGGTCGGCTCCTGGATGCGGGGGTCGGGAACCTCCTCGACGCGGACGTCGCGCTTGCCCTGCCAGGTCAGTGCCTTCATGCGGTCACCGACCTGTCCCAGTGGCGCGGACCCGCGATCCGGGCGACGTATGCCGTCGTCTCGGCGGGCTTGCCCACGGGCAGGCAGGCGTCGTCGAGCTTCCCGGAGAGGCCGGTGGCCTGCACGAGCGCGTCCGTGGCGCCGTTGAGGCCGATGACCTTGAAGTGGGTGAAGGCGTCGGTGAGGAAGTCGCGAGCAGCAGGGTCGTCGGCGAGGACGGGTCCGCCCTCGTCGCCGGTGACGATCGCGACCGTGTCGTAGAGGACCGACGGGGCGCCGGCGACGGCCTGCTTGGCGGCGAGGGTTGAGCCGTCGGAGAGGGTGGCGCCGCCGACTTTGGCCGCGATGACCTCGACGGTGCCGCCCGCCTTCTCGACGCCCTTGGTGAGCCGCTTGACCACGGCCGCCTCGGCGCCGTCGCCGACGAGCAGGCCCAGCTTGCGCCCCTTGAACGTCTCCTTGGCGTTGGCCAGGATGCTCAGCGCGGGGGAGGGCTCGGTCTCCACGACGGGTGCGGCGGGCTCGGAGGCCGCGGGCAACGGCATACCCAGTCCGTCCGCGACCCCGGAGGCGAGGGTCTCGTCGACGTTGCGCAGGTTGGCGAGCACCCGCTCGCGGATCGCCGGGATCTCGCACTTGCCGAGCTCGAAGGCGTAGGCCGCGACGATGTGGTCCTGCTCGACGTCGGTCTGGCTCAGCCAGAACTGCCGCGCCTGGCTGTAGTGGTCCCTGAACGACTCGGCGCGGATCCGCCGGGTCTCACCCTCGACCGGCGCGGGGAACGGCACGTGTCCGTCGGCTCCGGCCTCGCGCGGCCCCCGGTCGTCTCCGGTGAAGGAGTTCGGCTCGTATGCCGCCCGCCCCGGTTGCGTGGACGTCTGCATGTGGCCGTCGCGCTGGAAGTGGGCGACGGGGCAGCGGGGGGCGTTGACCGGCAGCTGGGTGAAGTTGGTGCTGCCGAGGCGCTTGAGCTGGGTGTCGAGGTAGGAGAAGTTGCGGCCCTGCAGCAGGGGGTCGTTGCTGAAGTCGATGCCCGGCGGGACGTTCTGGGTCATGAACGCCACCTGCTCGATCTCGGCGAAGACGTTGTCCACCACCCGGTTGAGCGTCATCGTGCCGACCGTCCGGATGGGAACGAGCTCCTCGGGGATGAGCTTGGTCGCGTCGAGCACGTCGAAGTCGAACTCGTCGGCGAACGCGTCGTCGAAGACCTGGATGCCGAGCTCCCACTGCGGGAAGTCGCCCGCCGTGATGGCGTCGAAGAGGTCTCGCCGGTGGAAGTCGGGGTCGGCGCCGTTGATCTTGACGGCCTCGTTCCACACCACGGACTGCATGCCGAGGACGGGCTTCCAGTGGAACTTCACGAAGGAGCTCTCACCCGCGTCGTTGACGAACCGGAAGGTGTGGACGCCGAAGCCCTCCATCATCCGGAACGAGCGAGGGATCGCCCGGTCCGACATCGTCCACAGCGTCATGTGGGTGGACTCCGGCATGAGCGAGATGAAGTCCCAGAAGGTGTCGTGGGCCGAGGCGGCCTGCGGGAAGCCGCGGTCCGGCTCCTCCTTGACCGAGTGGACGAGGTCCGGGAACTTCACCGCGTCCTGGATGAAGAAGACCGGGATGTTGTTGCCGACGAGGTCCCAGTTGCCCTCGTCGGTGTAGAACTTCGTCGCGAACCCGCGCACGTCGCGGGCGAGGTCGAACGAGCCGAGGTTGCCCGCGACCGTCGAGAAGCGCACGAAGGTCTCGGTCTTCTTGCCGGCCTCGGCGAAGACGCTGGCCCGGGTGAGGTCGGCGAGGGACTCGTGGCACTCGAAGACACCGTGGGCGCCGTAGCCGCGGGCGTGGACCACGCGCTCCGGGATGCGCTCGTGGTCGAAGTGGAAGATCTTCTCGCGGAAGGCGTGGTCGGCCATGAGGGTGGGACCGCGGTCGCCGGCACGCAGCGAGTTGTTGTCGTCCTGCACCGGCGCCCCCTGTGCCGTCGTCAGCACCGGGCTGTCGCCGCCCGCGAGCTGGTGCAGCTCGCCCCCGTTGCCGATCTCCTCCGCGCCGGTTCCGGCGCCGGGCGTGCCGCCGGCCTTCGCCGTGCGCCTGCCGGCCGTGCTCCCGCCGCTCGCGCCGGCCTTCGCCTGGGCCGTGGTACGCGTGCTGGACGTCTTCTTCGTCGCCATGCTGGTGCTCCCTCTTGCGGGTGTTGCCCGGGAGCGACCGCTCCGCGAGCATGCGGACGTCTTCTCGACACTAAGCCCAAGTGGCGTAGGTCGCCACCTTCCTCGGGGTGGAGTGCCGGTCGCGGGACTCGCCGCGTTCTCGCAGGTCAACCGGCTGAACGCGTGACCTAGGGTGGGAGGTCCCGACCTGAGGAGGACCGCATGGTCCACATCGTTCGAGAGTTCGAGGTGCCCTGCCCGCAGGACGCCGCCGTCGCCTACCTGGCCGACTTCGCCAACGCCGTCGAGTGGGACCCGGGCACCGTCTCCTGCGTGCGCGTCGGTGACCCGGCCGCCCCAGTGGTTCCGGGCGCCACCTGGACCAACGTGAGCAAGGTCCTGGGCCGCGAGACCACCCTGACCTACGAGCTCGTCACCCTCGAGGCCGACCATGTCGTCCTCGAGGGCAGCAACAAGACCGCCGACTCGCGCGACGATCTCAGGGTCACCGCGGTCGACGAGCGGACGAGCCGGATCCGCTACGAGGCGACCATCACCTTCAAGGGTCTCGCCCGGTTGACCGACCCGCTCATGGCGCTGGTGTTCCGGGGGATCGCCGACGAGACCGTCGACGACATGACGGCCGCGCTCACCCGCGTGGCCCGGTGACCGTCACCGCTGACGCCGCCACGCTCGGCGCCGAGGACTTCGTGCTGCTCACGACGTTCCGGCGCAACGGCGAGGGCGTGCCGACCCCGGTGTGGATCTCCCGTCTGACGGACCAGTCGCGGCTGGGCTTCTACACGACGATGGGGACCGGCAAGACCAAGCGCCTGCGCCACACGTCGCGGGTGACCGTGCAGCCCTGCAGCCGGACCGGCACGCCCACCCCGGGCACCGAACCGGTCGAGGCCACCGCCGAGATGGTGCAGTCCGGCCGCGAGTTCGACGAGGTGCAGGGAGCCATCCGCGCCAAGTACGGCTGGCAGACCACGCTCTTCGCCGTCGTCGGCGGTCTGGCGACCCGGCGCAAGGGCCTGACCTACCGCGACACCGTCGTCCTCATCACCCCCACGCCCCGCAGTTCCGACAGAGAGGAAGCAGACCATGGCTGACAAAAACCCCAAGGAGCTGACCGCCGAGATCATGAAGGAGACCCGGATCGCCACGTTGACCTACGTCGACGACGCGGGCCGGCTGGTCTCCACGCCGATGGGCACCCAGGACTTCGAGGACCCGGGCACGGTGTGGTTCATCACCGAGCTCGACACCGACAAGGTCGCCGCCATCCGTCAGCGGCCGGCCGTCAACGTCGCCTACGCGAGCGACACCGGCTGGGTCTCGCTCGCCGGCAACGCCGTCGTGAGCGAGGACCGGGCCAAGCTCGAGGAGCTGTGGGACCCGTCGGTGTCGGCCTACATGAAGGGTGACGCACAGGACCCCAACAACGGCCTGATCCAGGTCACCGCCGACACGGCCGAGTACTGGGAGTCGCCGGGCAAGGCGGCGATGCTCGTCCACCTCGTCAAGGGGCTCGTCACCGACGACAAGGCGCAGGACGAGGACGACGACTCGAGCGGTGTCGTCAAGCTCTGAGGGCGGCCGGCCCACAGGTCGCCGGCGTCAGTTGCCGTGCAGCGAGCGGAGGACGCGCGGCAGCTGGTCGACGAGCTCGCCGGCGAGGTAGCCGACCCGGCCGAAGGTCATGACGAGGTCGTCTCCGGCCGCCGCGTGCACGTACTTGGCCCACACGAGGGCCTGCAACGGCGTCGCCCCACGGCTGAGCAGGCCGACGGCGGCGCCGGCGACGACGTCTCCGCTGCCCGACGTGCCCAGCCCCGTGTCACCCGTCGTGACCTGCCAGGTGCGGCCACCGCTCACGACAGTCGTGCCGCAGCCGACGACCGCGTCGTAGCGCCGCGCCGCCTCGAGCGAGGCCTCGACGACCTCCCCGTCGTCGACGCGCTCGCGGCCGAGGAGGTGGGCGAGCTCGACGGCGTTGGGGGTGAGCACCAGGCGTCCTCGCAGCGCACGGCTCGTGGCCGGGTCCGCATCGGGCAGGCTGGTCAGGCCGTAGGCGTCGAGGACGACGGGCGTCTCGGCGGGGAGCTCCGGCACGATCTCGTCGAGCAGGCGCGCCGTGCCGTTGGCGTCGTCGAGGCCCGGTCCGACGAGGACGGCGTCGGCCCGCCCCAGCTCCCGGCCCAGCACCCGCCCGGCGCCCGACCCCGTCACGGAGCCGTGCGCGTCCTCGGCCAGGCCGTGGGCCCCGCACTCCGGCAGTGCCACGGCCACGTGCTGGGCGACGCTCTCCGCCACCGCCACGCTGAGGCGCCCTGCCCCGGTGCGCAGGGCGGCCCGCCCCGCGAGCAGGACGCCACCGGGCGTCGCCCGGGCGCCGCCGACGACCAACGCCTGTCCACGGGAGTACTTCGACCCGCTCGGCTCCGGCAGTGGCCAGTCGGCGAGGAGGTGGGGGGTGACCAGCCGCGGTGAGCGCGGCGTGCCACCGCGGACGGCCTCGGGCAGCTCATCCACGGCCCGCACCGACCTCGTCCGAGGCGCCAGGCTGCTGCGTGACCTCCACGCCGAGCTCGCGCAGGTGGGTGTCGATGTTGTAGTCGTCCACCACCCAGCCGGTCGGCGACTCCTCGTCGCGGCTGAGCCGGCAGATGGCCGCGTTCTTCAGCGGCTCGCGTCGTGACCGCTCGAGCACCGCCTCCTCGTCGAGTCCTTCGGCGACGTAGGTGAACATGAGGATGACGACGTCGTGCGCCGTGACCATCACCCGCTCCTGCCGCTCGGTGTTCGCGATGTCGGTGAGGACGGCACGCACTCGCTGCGCCACGTCGGCCCACGACTCGCCCCCCGGCGGCCGGTAGTAGAACTTGCCGATCCACTCGCGCCGCTCCGCCTCCTCCGGGTACTTCGCCCGGATGCCGGCGGCGGTGAGCATGTCCGTGATGCCCATGTCGCGGTCGCGCAACCGCTCATCGACGCGCAGCTTGAGCTCGGTCTCGGCGACCTGCAGCGTGATCTCGGCGGTCTCGCGGGCCCTCCGGTAGGGGCTGGTCCACACGATGCTCGGGCGCTCGCCCTCGGGGAGGTCCGAGAGCCACCGGCCCACGGCGGTGGCCTGCTCCCGTCCCAGCTCCGAGAGCTCGACGTCGGGGTCTCGGGCGGGAACCGCGATCCGCTCGAGGCGGTCGCGCTGGGCGGACTCCGCGGCGACGTTGCCCTCGGACTGGCCGTGGCGGACGAGGATGAGGCTTCGAGCAGGCATGCCCCGAGGCTATTGCGGCTCACGCCATCGCGCAGCCGTCGCGGACGACCCTTCCGGCGAGGCGTGGGTCAGGCGAGCTCGGCCCGGTAGTGCTCGCCGAGGACGGGGTAGTAGTCCTCGAAGTCGATCGCGGCGAGGTCGCCGCCGGTCTCGGCCGCCACCATCCGGTCGAGGTAGTAGTCCCACCCGGGTCCCACGCTCTCCGCGAGCACGGTGTCACCGACCTCCTGGGCGAAGGTCAGCGTCGTCACGCCGTCGGTCTCGGCGAGGTCGATCTGCCACCTCCACTCGAGGCTGTGGTCGTCGGGGCGGGCCGAGCGCATGACGAGCCGCCGAGGTGCGTCGCACTCGTCGATGTGGATGGTCTCCTCGGGTGCGTCCGCGGCCTCGGCGGTCATCCAGAACGAGACCGTGCCGCTCGCCGGGTCCCCGGCCCAGTGGCCGATCCACCGCACGAGCCGGTCGGACTCGGTCACCGCCGCCCACACGTCCGTCACGGGCGCGCGGAAGGTGCGTTCGAAGACGAGGTATGCCGTGCCGCCCCGGTCCTCCCTGCGTCCGGTCGCGCTCGGGCTGCGTGTCCTCGTCATGCCGTCTCCTCGGTCGTGGTGGTCGTGGTGGTAGTGGTGGGACCGGTGGCCGAGCGCTCGCGGACGGTGCGCCGGACCTCGAGGTCGAGCCCGTCGAGCATCGACTCGTCGAACCGCGGTGCCGGTGCCAGAGCGGCCAGGTAGTCAGCCATCGGGGTGAGCCCGTCGGGGCTGAGCCGGTAGTGGCGCTCGCGCCCGACGTCGTCGGCCGTGACGAGACCCGCGTCTGCGAGGACCCGGAGGTGTCGGCTGATCGCCGGTCGGCTGATGGAGTGCTCTCCCGCGAGGTCGACGACCCGTGCGGACCCGCTGGCCAGCCGGCTCACGAGGTCCCTGCGGACCGGGTCGGCGAGAGCGGTGAACACGTCCATGGATCATTGGTAACAGACGTGTTACCAATGGGTCAAGGGGTCAGCCCGCCCAGCTGCCCCCGCGCCGACGTCGCGCGGCTCGCCGAGCGCGAGCCGAACGGGGCCGCTGTCGCACATGTTGCGGCCCGCCGTCGTGGTGGCGCGGTGCATCCATGGCCTCATCCTGCCGCTCGGGGCCTACGCTCACGACATGGTCACCGTCGCCTACGTGCTGGCTGCCGCCTCCGCCCTCGTCCACGTCTACATCTTCCGGCTCGAGTCGCTGGCCTGGACCGACCCCGCCACCCGCAAGGTCTTCGGCACGACGCCCGAGACCGCGGAGGTGACCAAGCCGATGGCCTACAACCAGGGCTTCTACAACCTGTTCCTCGCCGTCATCGCCCTCATCGGCATCGCGGTGGGCGCTTCCGGACCGGACGACGTCGGCGCTGCCCTCGTCTACGCCGCGTGCGGCTCGATGGTGGGCGCCGCGCTCGTCCTCGTCACCAGCGACGCGAGCAAGCTCCGGGCCGCCCTCATCCAAGGGCTCGCCCCGGCGCTCGCGGTCCTCGCGCTCCTCGTCGGCTGACCGCGTAGCGTCGCACCCATGCCCGCACCGGTCCAGTTCCCGGAGTCCGCCGACCTCGACCCGAGCGTCCCGCCATCCGGGCCCGGGTGCGCCGAATGCACTGCGGCACGGGGCTGGTGGGTCCACCTGCGACGCTGCACCGCGTGTGGTCACGTCGGCTGCTGCGACACCTCGCCGGAGCAGCACGCCACTGCGCACTACCGCGAGAGCGGCCACCCCGTGGTCGCGAGCTTCGAGCCCGGCGAGGCCTGGTTCTGGAACTACGCCACCGAGGAGACGGGACGCGGACCCGCGCTGGCCGAGCCGTCCGCGCACCCCGAGGACCAGCCGGTGCCGGGGCCATCGGGGAGCGTGCCCGACAACTGGCGCGACCTCATCCACAGGTGAGCGGACGGCATACGGAGCATGGATGACGCGACGAGGTTCCTCGCCGAGCAGCAGTACGTCGAGCTGACGACGTTCCGCCGCAACGGCAACGGTGTGGCCACGCCGGTGTGGATCGCCCCCGACGGCGACGACCTCCTCGTGGTCAGCGTCGACGCCACCGGCAAGACCAAGCGGCTCGCGCACACCGCCCGCGTCGAGCTGCGCCCCTGCACCGTGCGGGGCGGGGTCGCTCCCGACGCACCCCGGTATGCCGGCCGCGCCACCGTCCATCGCGACGCGGCGGCGATCGCTCGGGTCAAGCGGGCCATCGGCGCGAAGTACGGCTGGTGGTACCGCGCTCTCACCACGGTGGAGCCGGTGCTGGTGCGGCTGCCGGGACGCAAGCCCCGGGCCGCGATCGTCGTCACCGACGTCAGGCTGCTCGAGCCCTGAGCTCCTTGTCCATCGAGTGGGCGAAGCCGGAGCCCATGGCGGCGAGGACGCCGTGCATCGAGGCCTGGACGGCAGGTCTCGTGATGCCCGGGAAGGGCAGGTCGACGCTGACCGCGAGCTCGATCCGCAGGTGGGTATAGGTCTCGTCGTCGGCGTCGGCGAGGTCGTAGCGACCGTCGGTCCCGGCGCGCTCCTTGCCGTCCGGGGCGTGGCTGAAGGTGATCCGAGTCTCGGGCTCGAAGACCATCTGCTCGGTGAAGGCGAGCTCGAAGGTCTGCCCGAGGACGGGGATCCTCGCCAGCTGCCACCGCCACCGGTCCTCGACCTGCGTGATCGAGCGGACCATCGGGGTCAGCCTGGCGACCGTCACGGGGTCGGTGAGGACGTCCCAGACGAGGGCTCGCGGGTGGGCCACGGTCGCCTCGGACGTCCGGGTGGCGGAGAAGGTCGCCATGTCAGTAGCCCGAGATGAGCGAGACGCAGGCCCCGCCGAGGATGAAGCTGCCGACGGCGAGGCCGAGCATGACGCCCACGCCCCACGCCCGCGTGCTCCTGGCGATGAGCAGCGGTGTGGCGAGCAGCGGTGGGATGACGGTGACGAGGAGGACGAGAAGCTCGACGGGGGCGTCGAGGCCCGCGACGCCGAACGCGATCAGGGGTGAGCCGACCGATGCCACGAGCCCGATGAGAGCGCCGAGGACGACCTTGGCCCAGTTCGGCAGGCCGGTCTGGAGTGGCGGCGCCCCCTGGGGAGGTCCATAGGCGCCGTACGGCGGGGGGAGGTGCTGCGGCTGGCCCGGCTGGTACGGCTGGCCTGCCTGGTGCGGCGGCTGGGCGGGCCACTGTCCCGGCGGAGTGCCCGGCGAAGTGCCCGGTGGCGAGCCCCACGAAGGCTGCTGCGGAAGCTGCTGGGGCGGCCGCGGCGGTTGGGAAGGTGGCTGCGCGGGCTGCTGCGGCTGCGGGACGTCCTGCCCGTCCGGCGGCTGGTCGGTCATCGTTCCTCCCGTGGGTCGAGGATGGTGCTCACCAGAGCCGCCAGGGCCCGAAGCCGACGACGAGTGCGGCGGCGCCGAGGACGACGAGCGCGCCGAGGTAGGCCAGCACGAGACGGGTGTCGCCGAGCAGGCACTTCGAGGTGAGGAGACCAGCCCGGCGCGCCTTGGTGTAGCCGACGACCCCCAGCCCGGCGAAGAACGCCAGCGCGATCGGCCCGAGCAGCCAGCCGAGCAGGGCGACGGTCGCGAAGATGCACAGCCGCAGAGGGTCGAACACCTCCGCCGCCTGCGGGGCCGACGCGGAACCGCTCGGAGGCAGGTCGGTCGGGACGATGCGCGGGTCAGTCATGTCGCCCTCCGGTCGCGGTCGAGATCCTCGTGCGGGACAGCGGTGCCCACGCCTGGACGGCGCAGAACGGCGCGCACTGGTGGGCATCGGTCTCGGCGTTGACCGTGGCGACGTGCACGCAGCACTGCGTGAGCCGCTCCTCGATCATCGTGTTCATGTCCATGAACGGCTTGACCGTCACGCGCAGCACCCGCTCGCCGAGCATGGCCCGCAGCTTCTCGTGCTGGCCGGGCAGGCGTGACGAGGCGAGCGTGGCGAGCGTGCCGATCCCGAGGTCGCAGTTCGCGCAGATGTCCTTCCAGATGGTGGCCATCGAGGGGTGCGAGAGCGAGGACTGCTCGCTGAGCAGGTCGAGGATCGAGCCCTTGACGACCGCCCTCATGGCGGAGGGGATGGTGTCGTCGGCGATCCGGTTGGCGAGCAGGTCGGGCTCGAGGTCGAGCCACTCCTTGAGCCGGTCGTGGCCGATGAGGCGGGTGAGCGAGCTCCAGGCGCCGGCGTCGTCCTTGAGGAGGTAGCCGACCGAGCAGCAGTGCGGGTGGCTGCACGGCAGCGCCGTGAGGTCGCGCCAGGTGACCTGCCCGGCGGTCTGCCCCTCGAGCCGGGCGAGGACGCCGGTGTGGGTGAGCCGGTTGAGCGGGTCGACCCCGCTGGAGCGTCCGCTGCCGAAGACGGGCTGGATCGTCACGCCGCCGATGTAGGGCGTGTCGAGGGCTCTCTTGATGACGTGGCCGATCTCGTCGTCGTTGACCCCGAGCGAGGCCGTCATGGTCAAGGTGGTGAAAACGCCCGCGGCAGAGAGGCGTTCGATCGCGCGCTCCTTGAAGCGGCGGATGTCGGCGCCCCGGTGGGTGATCGACGCCTGCGCCGACTCGCCGTCGTACTGGAGGTAGACCTCGACTCGCTCGCGTTGGCGTCGCAGCAGTGCCAGGAGCTCGTCGTCCTGGGCCACCCGCAGGCCGTTGGTGTTGACGAGGATGCGGACGATGGGCCGGGCGATGACCGCCTCGAGCAGCTCCTCGAGCTGCGGGTAGAGCGTCGGCTCGCCACCCGAGAGCATGAGCACGTCGATCCGGCCGTTCTCGCGCGCGAGCCGTGCGTCGATCGACGCGAGCACCTGCTCGAGCGGGGCGACCGAGGCGAGGGCCGGCGAGGACTCGGCGAAGCACGTCGGGCACTTGAGGTTGCAGTGGTCGAGGAGGTCCTCGAGGAGGATGCAGGTGTGCTGGGTCTGCATCTGGGGCAGCCCGTCCTCGTAGGCGCTCGGCACCGGCTTGAAGTTGCCGGTCGTGTCGGGCTGGTGGACCTTCGTCGGGGCCGTCCACTGCTCGAGGTAGGCGAGGATCTCGGGCGACTCGTCGTAGAGCGTGCGGATGAGACCGTGATCAGGACAGCCGCGCTCGAGCCACACTCGGTCATTGCGCACGGCCAGCCAGCCGCTGAGCCGGCGCACCTCGGCCAGGGATCGGTCGGGCTGCTCCTCGTGGCAGAACGGGCAGAACGCGTTGACGTAGCGGTGGACGCGGTAGTCGCGCAACGGCATACCGGCTCCTCGTGGTGCGCTCACGCGCTCACCTCCACGGACTGGTCGGGACGGGTGGGTTCATACGCGCCGGACCGCCAGCGCCACGCGATGCGAGCCAGCAGGAGCGGAACGGTCACGGCGAGGAAGAGCTGCGGCCGGGTGAGCCCGAGCCACGCGACCTCGTTGCCGCGCACCGCCTCGACGACGAACCGGAAGACCCCGTATGCCGCGACGTACCAGACGAACGTCTCTCCCGGAGGGTTGTCGCGGTGGCGCAGCCAGAGCCACAGCACTGCGAACGCCGCGGCGTGGAAGGCGATCTCGTAGACGAAGGACGGGTGCAGCGGCACCCCGGCGACGCTGTCGGTGCGGGCGGCCTGCGCGGTGTCGAGGGTGATGCCCCAGCCGTGGCCGGTCGGGGTGCCGGGCTTCTCGGTGAGCAGGCAGCCGATGCGACCCACCGCCATCCCGAGCGCGACGGCGGGGGCGAAGAGGTCGCCGGTGCGGAGCCGGTAGCCGGTGAGGCGCTTGGCGACGTGGACACCGAGCCAGGCGCCGACGAGCCCCCCGAGGATGGAGCGGTTGCCGTGGAGCCACTGCTCCATGACGGAGGCGTTCTCGCGGAGGTCGACGTGCTGGAGCCACGTCCCCATCCGCATGAAGATCGCACCACCGACGACCGCTCCCAGCACGACGTGGAGCAGGCGCTCGTCCCGGTGACCGCGGCGTCGTACCTCGAGGACGAAGACCGCTGCGGCGGCGAGGACACCGAGCGCCACGAACAGCTCGTGGGTCGGGACCGGGCCGAGGCGGGGAATCACGTTGACACCCTCCCACCCGAATCCACGTCGCGCCCGAGTATCGCCACTCAGGCCACGAGGCGGGCGCGACCGGACGTCAAGATCGCGTCAAGATGTCCGGGATTGCGTGGAAGGCAGCTAGCGTGCGGGCAGTGACGACGAACTCGCCGCGGCGATCGCTGAGGAACTGGCTGCTCGAGGTCGAGGACTCGGACCCGGGTGGTTACTACGAGGGCGAGCGCGAGGCACTCGAGAAGCACCACGTCCAGCCGTGGTGGCGGGTCATGTGCCTCACGGGCGTCGACTACTTCTCGACGCTGGGCTACCAGCCGGGAATCGCCGCGCTCGCCGCCGGCGCGCTGGCCCCGGTCGCGACCCTCGTGCTCGTCCTCGTCACGCTCTTCGCGGCGCTGCCGATGTACCGACGCGTCGCGGTCGAGAGTCCCCACGGCGACGGCAGCCTCTCGATGCTGCAGCGGCTGCTGTCGTACTGGCCCAGCAAGCTCCTCGTGCTCTCTCTCCTCGGCTTCGTGGCGACAGGGTTCATCGTCACGATCACACTCTCGGCTGCTGACGCCGCCGCGCACATCACCGAGAACCCCTTCGTCAAGGCGGCGCTCCACGGCCAGGAGGTGGTGATCACCCTGGCCCTCGTCGCGGCGCTGGCGGCGGTCTTCCTCAAGGGCTTCAAGGAGGCCATCGGGGTGGCCGTCGTCCTCGTCGTCGCCTATCTCGGGCTGAGCGCGGTCGTCCTGGCCCGCGGGGTCTACGAGGTGGTCACGCACCCCACCGTCGTCGGCGACTGGACCGACCACATGACGGTGGACCACTCGATGCCCTTCGGCATCATCGCCGCGTCCCTGCTGGTCTTCCCGGCCCTGGCACTTGGACTGTCAGGCTTCGAGACAGGTGTCGTGGTCATGCCACTCGTCAAGGGCGACCCGACGGACACCCCTGAGGCACCGCTCGGCCGGATCCGCAATGCCAAGAAGCTGCTCACGACGGCGGCGCTCATCATGAGCGTGCTGCTGGTCGGGTCCTCGCTCGTGACGACGATGCTCATCCCGGCGGAGGCTTTCCAGCCCGGTGGCGAGGCCAACGGTCGGGCACTGGCCTTCCTCGCCCACGAGATGTTCGGGGACGGGTTCGGCACGGCATACGACGCCGCGACGATCGGGATCCTCTGGTTCGCCGGTGCGAGCGCCATGGCCGGGCTGCTCAACATCGTCCCGCGCTACCTCCCGAGGTACGGCATGGCGCCGGACTGGGCGAGCTCGACCCGGCCCCTGGTCCTCGTGCTTTCGGGCATCGCTGCCTTGGTGACGATCGCCTTCCGGGCGGACGTCGACGAGCAGGCGGGCGCCTACGCCACCGGCGTCCTCGCGCTCATGACCTCGGCGGCGATCGCGGTGTTCCTCACCGAGCTCCGCCGGGGGCACCGTGGAGCAGCAGCATTCTTCGCCGTCGTCAGCGCGATCTTCGTCTACACGTTCGTCGTCACCGTCGTCGAGCGCCCTGAAGGCCTCATCATCGCCCTGCTCTTCATCGCGATGATCCTCGCCGTGTCGGTGGCCTCCCGGATCTCCCGGAGCACCGAGCTGCGCGTGCGCGACGTCGTCTACGACGAGGGTGCGACCGCACTCATCGGGCGCACGACCGACGGACGCAACCCGCTCCGCTTCATCGCCAACAAGCTCAACGAGGGCGACCACGCCGAGTACGACGAGAAGGACCTCGAGGTCCGCGTCGACAACCACCTCAAGGGGTGGCAGAAGGCCCTCTTCATCGAGGTCGAGATCACCGATGCGAGCGACTTCGACTCACCCGTGTCGGTGCGCGCGGTCCGGGTTGGCCGTCACGAGATCCTGCGTGCGACCGGCACGTCGGTCCCCAACGTGCTGGCCGCGTTCCTGCTGGACATCAGGGACCGGACGGGGGTGCCGCCGCACGCCTACTTCGAGTGGAGCGAGCGGGCGCCCGGCGCCAACGTCCTCCGATTCCTGCTCGCAGGGGAGGGTGACGTTCCCCCGCTGACCCACGAGATCCTGCGCCGCGCCGAGCCCGAGGAGCTGCTGCGTCCACGGGTGCACGTGGGCGGCTGACGCAGGGCTCAGGGCACGAGGCCCCGCTCGCGGGCGAGGGCTGCGGCCTCGGTGCGGGAGGCGGCGCCGAGCTTGGCGAGGATCCGCGAGACGTGGACGCTCGCGGTCTTGGTCGAGATGAACAGTTGCGCGCCGACCTGGCCGTTGCTCAGCCCCTTGGCCACGAGTTCGAGCACCTCCTGCTCGCGCGGGGTGAGGGCGTCCGGGGAGTCAGGCCCGCTCGACGGTGTGGCGACGAGGTCGTCGAGCTCGCGCAGCAGCGGTGCCGCCCCCAACCGGGTCGCGACCTCGCGAGCGAGGTGCGCCTCGTGGCGGGCACCGGCCGCGTCGCCCGACGCCTTGAGTGCCGCAGCCCAGCGGGCCCGCGACCGTGCGGTCTCGTAGGCATGGCCGTAGCGCTCGAACGCCTCGACGGAGGCACGCCAGGCGTCGACCATGGTGGTGGGGTCGGGAGGCGACCCCTGGCCCGCGTGCCAGTCGAGGCGCAGCAGCTCGGCCCGCAGCCTGACGTTCCAGGCCCACGTCTCGGTGTTGGTCTCCTCGACGGCCTCCGTCGTCGGTTCGCGCACCCCTGGCTGGGGCTCGCGGACAATGGCGTCGACCTTGGCGGTCAGCGACTCGAGGTCCGCCCGGGCCCGGCGCAGCACGGTGGCGTCGGTGTGCGGGGCGTTGGTCGCGGCCTGCCCGGCCACGAGCGCGGCGAGGCGGACGACAGCGTGATAGCGGCCCCAGGTGCGGTCCAGTGTGTCGACGGCGTCCTCGGCGATGTCGAGCGCGCGGGCGAGGTCGCCGCGGTGGCCGTAGTGGTCCACCGCAGGCATCACGAGCTGCACCACCCCGAAGCCGTCGACGTGCCACCACTCCCGGACGGCCGAGATCTCGTCCTCGTCGATGTTCTCGCCCTGCCCCACGCGCACCCCCATGAGGGCCGCATCGAAGAACGAGCGACCGGGCTGGGGGAGCAGCGGGTCGGTGACGTGCAGCCGCCTGCGTGCGCCCTCCCAGTCGCCCAGCTCGTATGCCGTGAGCCCACCGATGAGGCGTGACTCCAGGGCGAACGGGGCCCAGTCGATGTGCAGCTCGTTGGCCAGGGCGGCGCCACGGTCGTAGGACTCCAGGGCCTGCCCGAGCCGTCCTCGACGGTGGTGCATCGTCGCCGCCTGGTGGTGGATGCGGACCCGCAGCGGGTCGCGACGGTCACCGACGTCGGCGAGCAGGCCGTCGATGTGCCGCTCGAGCGCGTCGAGGTCGTCGTGGACCTCGATGACGCGCGACATCACCGTGCGGATCTCGGCCAGCGCGCCGGGGAGGTCGAGGCGCTGGGCCAGGGCTGTCGCCTCCTCGCCGAGTGCCGCGGCGTCGGTGTACTGGCGGGTGTCGACGAGCTGCTGCATGTGCGCGGTCAGGACGAACAGGTGGTCCGCGCTGTCGTTGCTCGGGTCGATGGACATCGCCTCGGTCGTCATGTCGAGGGCGGTCTCGGCGAAGACGAGGTCGACGAGGCGGCACCGGTTGGCGCAGGTGGCGAGCAGCCGCGCCCGGGTCGCCGGCGACTGGCGGGGACCCGGGTGCTCGATCCGGTCGCGGAGCAGCTGCACCGCACGCACGACGTCACCCGCGGTGAGGGCCGCGTCGGAGGCCTCGAGGCTCACCTCATCGCGCTCGTCGTCGTCCTCGGGCATCCAGCCGAGGGCCTCCTCGAGGTGCTGCAGCGCGTTGACCGGTCCACCGACGGCGAGGTCGGCCCGAGCCGCTTCACGGGCGGCGCCCACGGCCGTCACGAGGTCGCCCGAGGCGGCGGCGTGACGCGCCAGCTCAGCCGGGGAGCCGAGGCTCGGATCGGAAGCCAGCGCACCGGCATACGCGCGGTGGAGCCGGATCCGTTGGCCGGGGAGGAGGTCGCTCGTGGTCGTCTCGGCGAGGAGCGCGTGCCGGAAGGCGTAGGCCGGGGGCCAGCGGGTCTCGAGGACGTGGCGCTCGACGGCTTCGGCGATGGCCGCATCGAGCTCGGCCTCGGTGAGGTCGACGAGCCGGACGAGGAGGTCGTGGCTGATGGTCCGGCCTCCGATGGCCATCGTCCGCACCACCTCTTGGGCAGGGGTGGAGAGCTGGTCGACGCGGGCCCACAGGACACGGCTGAGGCCGCCCGAGATGGGTTGCCCGGCAACGGTGCTCGCGGCGAGCTCCTCGGCGAAGAAGGGGTTGCCCTCGGCGCGCTTGGTGATCTCCTGCGTGGTGCGTTCGCCCAGCTCGCGGGAACCGGCGGCCGTGACGATGTCGCGAATGGCGCTGTCGCCCAGCGGTTGCAGGTCGACGTGCTCGACGCCGGCGATGCGTGCCCAGACGGCGAGGGTCTCGTGCAAGGGGTGGCGGCGGTGCAGGTCGTCGGAGCGGTAGGTCACGACGAGCGCGACGGGCGAGGCGAACCCGCGGGTCAGCAACAGGGTCATGAGGTCGCGCGACGACGGGTCGGCCCAGTGGGCGTCCTCGAGCACGACGAGCAGGGGTGATCGCTCGCCCACGGCGGTGAGTACGGCATGGACGGCCTCGGCCACCTGGCCGGGGGAGTGGGTCGAGGCTGCTGCCCCACGGCGGCCCGGGAGCAGCACTGCGAGGGCGGGTCGGCTCGCGACGACCTGCTCGACGACATCGGGCTCGAGGAGGTCGAGGCGGGCGAGGAGCTCGGTGAAGGGGAGGTAGGCGACACCGCTGCCGGACTGCCCGACGCAGTGGCCCCAGGCGATGCTCCAGTCGGCGGCCTCGGCGTCCGCGGAGAAGCGCGCGAGCAGGCTGGACTTGCCGATCCCGGCATCCCCGGACACGACGATGCCGACCCCACGCGGGTCGTCGAGACCGATGATCTCGGCGAGCCTGGTGAGGTCGGCGTCGCGCCCGACGAGCTCACGCACGGGAGGAGTCATGAGTCGAAGTATCGACGACTCCACCGACTCCGCGTGGGCGAGCCCTGCTCCTGTGACCACGCCGCTCAGCGGGTGCGGCGCGAAGCGGTGACGCGTGCCCGCACGCGGCGGATCACGTGGAGCGAGGATCCGGGACGCTCCTGCGTCTCGGGGAACTGTCCGTAGCGGGCGTGCATCTCGGCCCGGACGGCTTCGGGGGTGAGGAACGAGGTGTTCATGGCTGCTGGTCCTTTCCGACCTGTGCTGTTGCTGACTCCTCAACAGTCGTCGGGTGAGGTAGCCGCTCACATCGGGCAGACGCCGTATTTCGCGCGCGGCTGCTACCTCAGGCCGGTCTCGTTCCCTACCTCAGACGGAGTGCCCGTATGCCGTCCGCCCACCTCCGCGTGCGTCCTCACCCGGGGCGACCGCACACGGCGTGACCTCACCCGATGTCGGTCAGAAGGGGATGGTGTCGGGGTGGCGCGAGCCGCCTGGCGGCGGTGGTGGAGGTCGGTGCGCGAGGTCGAGGACGACGAGGGTGTGGCGTCCGGTGTCGCGGTGGCGGATGCGGCCGGTGTGGTGGTCGGTGCGTGGTGGTGGTCCGGAGAGGAGCTGGCCGCGGGCGTTCCAGACGGTGGGGCGGGTGCGTCGGGGTGGGATGGCGTGGAGCTCGAGGAGGTCGTGGAGCTCGTCCTCGAAGGTGGTGGGCAGGTCGAGGTCACTTCGGGTCGTCGCCGCCGCCGAGGCGGTGCCCGTGGGGCCGGGGTTGGGGGTGGCGAGGTGGAGGTGGTCGACGGGCCAGGTGGTGTGGGCGCGCCCGGTGGGGTCGTGCCAGGTGACGCGGGCGTCGGGGTGCAGTCGCAGGGTCCAGCCGGGGCGTTGCTTGATGCGGTGGTGGCGCCGGCACAGGGCGATGAGGTTGGTCGGTGCGGTGGGCCCGGTCGGCCAGGGGCGGACGTGGTCGAGGTCGCACTGTCGGGCGGGGGTGGCGCAGCCGGGGAAGCGGCAGGAGCCGTCGCGGAGGCGGACGAGGCGGGCCATCTCGGTCGGGATGCGGTAGGTCGTGGTGGGGTCCTCGGGGTGAGGTCGGGAGCGTGGGCGGCGGGTCCGTCCGGACGCGAAGGCTTCGGGGACGTCCCCGGCCAGCAGGGCGCCGGTGTCGGGGTCGCAGGTCAGCTCCCGCTCCGGGTCCGTCGTGCTGGTGTCTGCGTCGTCGAGCCAGGCGCGGGGCACGAACGTCGTCCCGGGCGCTCCGAGCCCACCGACCTCGACCAGCCTGCTGGCGGGCGCCTCGGCGGCGCGGTCCTCGGCCGGGTCATCGGGGGTGTCGTCGCTGTCGTGCAGGGTGGGATCCGATGGCGGTAAAGGGGCGGCGTCACCGGTAGGCGGATCACCGCCGGCGGCGCGTGTGGGCTCTGCGCTGAAGTCAGGGGCCGGATCGGCGGTGGCGGACGTGTGGTCCTTGGTCGGGTCCTGGACAATGCGGTCACCGGGGCTGGTGTCCGCGGCGCGCGCAGCACCCCTGAGGTCATCGTCGGGTGTCGAGTCAGCGGGGGCGTCGGCGGCGCGGGTGGTGTGAACGACGACGCGCACGTCGCAGTGCTCGAGGATGAGCTCCATCATCGCGTCCGCGCGGGCCTTCTCCAGGGTGTCGGCGTGCCCGTCCCGGACGAGCTCGCGGGCGCGTTCGGTGACCGCGGCCCACGCAACCCGGGACTGCTCGACCCGGAAGTCCCCGCGCCAGTGGTCGGTGCCGTGCACCCCCAGCCGCCGGGTCAGCCCGCGCCGCTCCCGCTCGTCATCGGCGTGCGCCGCGACCGCCTCCGGGTCGACCTGCGCCGCGGTGCGCGCCAGCAGCCGCCGCAACGGACCGGTCGTCAACCCGGCCCACCGGTCCGCGACCAGGGCCACGACCTTGCCCGCGGACTCGGGGGAGAGGAACTCGGTCTCCTCGGTCACCACCGCCGCCCGCTGCTCATCGAGCACACCCACAGCCATCGCGTCGACCACCGCCGGGGTCCGGGTCATCTGGTCGCCCGCCGCCGTCACCCTCCTGGTGGCGACGTGCACCGACACCCCCAACCGGGGCGCGGCCAGCTCCGGCGCGTCCAACCGCTGGTGCCCCAACCCGTGGTGCACCTCCACCATTGTGCCGTCCTCCTGCAGGTGCGGCTCACGCGCCGACAGGTGCGCCAACGCCACTGCCTGACGTGCCGACGCCGCGTCCTTCTCCCGCTGCGCCTCCTCGATGACGTCGAGCAGCTCGTCCGAGGTGAGGTCCGCAGCGCACTCCCGCAGCACGGCATACCGGCCCTCGAGGGCTGCGGTCGCAGAGGCGGCTTCCATCACCCCATCATAGCCGAACACACGTTCGAATGAAAGTTTTCCACAGTGCCAATATCGCTGTGGCACAGCGTCATTGCGCCGAGTGTCTGGCCTACCGGGAGGCGTTCGTGAAATGGCACCAATCCGTTATCGGGGTGGTGGCGAACCCCCAGTGCACCTCGAACGGATCGAACCATCGGTCCGAACCGACGAAGGAGTCGCAACGATGCGTACGTTCACCAAGACAGCCCTGGCCCTCCCGGGCGCGGCCTTCCTCATCCTGGCGGGAGCAACTGGCGCCAGCGCCGAGGAGTCCTACACGATGGAGCTCACGGACACCTCAGGCAACGACAGCGGGTCGAGCTCGACAGCCCAGCTCACCGTTGACGGCGACAGCCTCGCCATCAAGATCACCGGCGAAGGCTTCACGCCCAACTCACCGCACGCCCAGCACTTCCACGGGTCATTCAGCGAGGACAAGAAGTTCACCTGCCCGGACTCCTCGGCCGACAAGGACGGCGACGGCCAGGTCAACACCGAGGAGGGCCTGCCGATGTACGGCGACGTCATCCTCTCTCTCACAACGGCGGGCGACACGAGTCCCAAGAGCGGGCTGGCGATCGACCGGATGCCGAAGGCTGACGCCGACGGAAACCTCTCGTACACCCGCACCATCGAGCTGCCGGCCGGTGCCGGTGCCAAGCTCAAGAACCTGCACATCGTCCAGCACGGTCTCGACGCCAACGGCAACGACAAGTACGACCTCGAGGCCCTGGGTGAGTCGACCTTCGCCAAGTCCCTGGGTGTCAACGGCATCCCCGAGGAGGCCACGAACCCGGCCACCTGCGGCACCGTGACCGGCGCGTCCGCCGGCGAGATGCCCTCCGGTGGGGTCGACACCGGTGACGGCACGACCGATGGCATCGAGGGAGCCGGCACCTTCGGGTTCGCCGGTGCTGCCTTCGCCGTGGCCGGTGGAGCGCTGCTCTACCGTCGCCGGCTCGCCACGGACCGTGGCTGATCGGCAACGTCATGTCCTCTGACAGGACCAGCCGCAGCCGGCGCCTCACGGTGTCGGCTGCGGCGGCCATGGCCTTCGGTGTCCTCGGCGTGGCTGCGACCGGGTACGCCCTCTCGCAACAGGTCGGAGCGCCGCCCAAGGCCGTCACCGATGCGTCGGACCACAGCGGTCACGGCGGCGCGGACCCCACCGGGTCCACCTCGCCATCGCCGTCCACGACGCCCGGCGTGACCGCGGACCCGCACGCGGGCCACGGCGGCACCGCGCCGGCGGGGGACACGGCATACCGGACGCCCAAGGGACCGCTCCTGGCCCGGTCGCGCCCCACGACCGTGACCCTGCCCGGACAGGGCAAGAGCGCCCCCGTCATCGACCTCAGCCTCAAGAAGGACGGTCGGATGGAGGTGCCCGACAACGGCACCGACGCGGGCTGGTTCACCAGCAGCCCGACGCCGGGGGAGCTGGGCCCGGCGGTCATCGCCGCCCACGTCACCCACCGGAGCAAGCCGGCCGTGTTCTTCGAGCTCAGTGGGATGGCCAGGGGTGACCGGATCGAGGTGACTCGTGAGGACGGGTCGACCGCAACCTTCGCGGTGACGTCGGTCGGGCAGTACCCCAAGGCGGACTTCCCGACCGAGAAGGTCTACGGATCGGTGGACCACGCCGCCCTGCGCCTCATCACCTGCGGTGGAGTCCTCGACGGCGAGACCGGCAGCCACGTCGACAACGTCGTCGTCTACGCCGACCTCGTCGCCTGACCGGCTCGCCTGACCGGCTCGCCTGACCGGCTCGCCAGACCGGCTCGCCGGACCGGCTAGAAGACCGGCTTGCCGCCCGTCACGCCGACCACGGTGCCGGAGACGTAGCTCGCCTCATCGGAGGCCAGGAAGACGAACGCCGCCGCCACCTCGACCGGGTGACCGGCTCGCCCCAGCGGCGTGTCCGACCCGAAGCCCTTGACCTTCTCCTCGGCCATGGTTGCGGGGATGAGCGGCGTCCAGATCGGTCCGGGCGCGACGGCATTGACGCGGATGCCCCGTGGGCCGAGCTCCCCGGCGAGGTTGACCACGAGGTTGTTGAGCGCGGCCTTGGTGGCGGCGTAGTCGAGGAGGTGACCGGAGGGCTCGTAGGCCTGGATCGACGTCGTGACGAGGACGTTGCCCGAGGTCTTCTCGAGCTCACCCGCGAGGGACTGCACGAGCCAGAACGTCGAGAAGACGTTGGTCGCGAACGTTCGCTGGATCTGCTCCGGCGGGAAGGCCTCGAGGTCGTCGAACGTCATCTGGTACGCCGCGTTGCAGACGAGGACGTCCAGCCCGCCGAGGGCCGCGACGGCGTCCGTGGCGAGCTGCTGGTTGGCCGCGAGCTCCGTGAGGTCGGTGACGAACAGGTATGCCGTGCCACCGGACTCCTCGACGGCCCGTGCCGTGTCCTCGGCGTCCGCCTGCTCGGCCGCGAGGTGGGCGATCGCGATGCTGGCGCCCTCCTTGGCCATCGTGATGGCGACCGCCCGGCCGATGCCGGAGTCGCCTCCGGTGACGAGCACGCGCTTGCCCTCGAGCCGGCCGCGGCCCGTCCACGAGGTCTCGCCGTGGTCGGGTGCGGGGCTCAGGTCGTCGGTCGTGCCCGGCCACTCCTGGGACTGGGCGGGGATCTGGGTGAGCTTGGCGCGTGACATCGGGTCGTCCTCCTGAGGTGGGTGGCAGTCCAGCTCCACCCTGCCCCCTGACCTGCCCGAATGCGAGACTGCACGCATGCCCGACTACGGTCTCGACCTCGAGTTCGGCGTCTTCCCGACCCCTGACGCGTCGCGCCACCACGACGTGCTCGAGCTCGCCCAGCTCGCCGACGTCCTCGGCCTCGACCACGTGAGCATCCAGGACCACCCCTACCAACCGGCCCACCTCGACACGTGGACGCTCCTGTCGGCGATCGGTGCGCGGACCGTGCAGGTCCGACTCTCGACCAACGTCGCCAACGTCCCGCTGCGCCCCCCGGTCGCACTCGCCAAGGCTGCGGCGACCCTCGACGTCCTCACCGGCGGGCGGGTCGAGCTGGGCCTCGGGGCGGGCGCCTTCTGGGACGGCATCGAGGCGGCCGGTGGTGGGCGCAAGTCGCCCAAGGAGTCCGTCGACGCCCTCGTCGAGGCCATCACGATCCTCCGCTCGTTCTGGGCGGGGGAGCCAGGTCGCCTGCGCGGAGAGCACTACTCCAACCACGGGCTCAGGCCGGGCCCGCGTCCGGCCCACGACATCCCGATCTGGCTGGGTGCCTACAAGCCGCGGATGGTGCGCCTCACCGGTCAGCTCGCGGACGGGTGGGTGCCGAGCATGGGCTATGCCGACCCTCATGCCCTGACGGACCTCAGTGCTCGCCTCGACGACGCCGCCGCGTCGGCCGGGCGCGCGCCCCGGGACATCCGCCGGATCTACAACATCTTCGGGAAGTTCGGCACCGGATCCGGCCTGCTGCGCGGCACCCCGGCCAACTGGGCCGAGCAGCTCACCGACCTCGCCGTCGGCATCGGCATGAGCACCTTCATCGTCGGCACCCACGACCCCGACTTCCTGCGCCGGTTCGCCGAGGAGGTCGTCCCGCTGACCCGCGAGCTCGTCGCCGCCGAGCGTGAGGGTGGCCCGCGAGATCAGGCTCCACCGGCCAGCCCTTCGGGCGACGATGCCGATCGCAAAACCGTTGCGACACAGGAAGACTCACGATTCACGCCGCAGCAGCTGGCGGTCCCCGCGCACCTCGTCGAGGTCCACGACCACCTGCGGGCCGAGCTCGACCAGGTCCGCGACATCGTCCGCCAGGTGCGTGAGGGACACACGACCGTCGGCTCGGCGCGCTCGGTCATCAACACGATGACGATGCGGTTGATTCTGTGGCGACACCACTCTCTCTCACCCTCGTAGGTCTCAATTTGCCTACCCAACGTGATCGCCGGACAGGGTCAAAGCCCCTGAGCCGAGGTGTCCGATTCCGACGAGAATCTCTCAGGTGGACCAGCCGCTGGTGACGGAGTGCGGCGTCAATACGAACCTCTCCGAGCGAGAGAAATCGGCAGACACTTCCCCCGGGTCTTGACGCCGAGAAATCCGAGGAGAAGACTGAGTCCTCTGGAACCTCGCTATCGCCGGTCGCGAGCCCTACCCCAGCGTCAGGACGCCATGAACCCCAAGAGTCACACCAAGGGCAGCACTAGCCACCGCTTTAAGGCCTTGCGCACGATCCACGTCGTCGCCATCGACCCCGAGGTCCGGGACAAGTTCACCAAGGTCATGGCCTCCCAGACGAACGTTGACAAGATCGACTTCGTCAAAGGCACGCCGGGCCGCCACGCGGACCCTTTGACCTACGTCGTCTCGGTCAAGGACGACTCCTCCGCACACACCGGCGACGACCCGCGCGTCTACGGCGCCCTTGTCGAACACATCCTCGCCCGCTACCTGGGCGAGCAGAACGCCGAAGAGCGCATCGCCGACCTGCTCGCCGATCTCGACGAACCCGTCTCGCACACGACCCTGCGCGCCCTCAACGCCCACGACAAGGCCTGGCGCGACCTCGCCGACCAGTGGGGCACGTGGAGCAGCGCCGAGATCGCCCGCGCCGTCGGCAACACCAACAAGAACCCGCACGACTGGGCCACCGCCCAGGTCCGCAACGGCAAACTCCTGGCCGTCACCCGCAGCAACCGCCTCGTCTTCCCCGGCTACCAGGTCAACCCGTCCACCGGCGCCCCCTCAACCGTCCTGCCCGACATCCTCGCCCTGCTGCGCACCAGCGGATGGGACGATGACTCGATCGCGCTGTGGTTCACCTCCCCGCAAGGCACCGCCGACGGCGCCGTCCCGGCCGAGATCCTGCACAGCGACCCGCAGCGGGTCCTGGCGGCCGCGACCGTCACCGCCGCCGGATGAAGGCCACCCCCGACCCGGACACCGAAGCGCGGTTCGTGCCCGACCCGCCGGACCCCATCACCCCGCTCGTCGAGTCCTGGCCCGCCGGGACCAGCCTGCACACCTGCTACGAGGTACGCCCCGACGGCGCCGGGGCTGGGTTCTGGGCTCCACCACCGGGCGCACCGCCGCGCACCTACCGCTTCTCCGACTTCGGCGCCCCCTACGTCCCGGTCCTGTATGCCGGAGAGAGCCAGGAGACGGCCGTGGCCGAGACGATTCTGCGCAACGCCGTCACCGGTGGCCGGATCACCCGCGCCGAGTACGCCCGGCGAGCGCTGGCCCGACTCACCCCCACCCGTGACCTGCGCCTGGCCAGCCTGCGCGGACCCGGCTTGGCCGCGCTCGGCGTCACCGCCCGCTACCTGACCGACACCGAACCGTTCACGCAGGTCTACCAGCGCACCGTGCGCTGGGCCGAGAAGATCCACACCCAGCACCCCGACCTCGACGGACTCATCTGGATGAGCCGCCCGCGCAACACCGAAGCGTGCCTGCTGCTGTTCGGTGACCGGTTCGACGACGGGGACCTCGTCATCGAGAATGCGAGCCGCGTCTTCGCCCTCGCCGCCGACCGTGACTGGCTCGCCGAGGTGTGCGACCAGATACGCGTCACCCTCACGGCGTGAACACACGCCGCCTCCTCGGCGGCGCAAGGCATGTCGAGGTCCTCCTCGATTCATATATCACCGAGTGTGACCTTTGCGTCCTTGCACTTTGCGCGCGCGCCCTTGCGATGCGGCGCACCCGAAGTCCCGCGGGGACCCCTAATCGCGACCTACCGCCGCAGCCGTTGCTCGCTCGGTCGTGAGGACCGAGTGCGTAGCGTTAGTTAACGGACCCCAGCAAATATCGCTAGCCGACCGGCGCGGACCGTTACTTGTCGTCCTCAACCTCAGCCCAACGTCTCGGTCAGTCGTGTGCTCCACGTTCAGCCACAGCAGCCTGGTGCAGCCGCAAGCACGGCTCGGGGCTTCGTTCCCACGGCCATCGCCCCGCAACCAGGCCCAAGCCTGCCTGCTCTCATGTGAGGTATCTAGCCGTCACTGCCTGATCGCGTCGTTGTGGGCAGGATTGACGCGACCTCCACTTCCAAGGCGGAGGCGAGGTCGACGAGTGTGAGTAGGCGAGGGTTGCGCTCCCCATGCTCCAGGTACATGAGTCCACGCCAACTGATGCCGGACTTGGTCGCTAGTTGCTCGACTGTCATGCCCGACCGCTCTCGCAGCCGCCGAATGTTCTTGCCGAGATCCCGCAGAACTTCGTCGGTGTTTCCAGCGGCGGGCATGGCACCAACCGCATCAGATTGGGCATCATGTAGCCATGAACAACTGTGCATATCGCTCGCACGGGGTCTCCTTGGGGGACGGGCGTTGTTGTGGCTCGCGCTGCTGAGCGGCCCTTGGACGGCGAGTGGTCGTTCAGACAGGTGTACACAGAGGCGAGGGTTCCTGAGGGTGTCGCGAAGGGTCTGGCGGAACGCGGTTACCTCCACCGCGAAGGACTCTTCCAAGGAGACGTCGTCGTGTTGAAGGTTGCCGCGGCGCTGGAGTCCGCCGCGACCCTGTTCGAGCCGCGCCGAAAGAGCGGCCGGGTGTTGAGCGGTCGTGACAAGACAGCGCTGCAGTTGACGAGGGTGGCCCTCGGCGATCCGTGGTTGGACGCCGCGGCGACGCTAGTGGTGCGTGGCGATCTTGTGGCTCTCACACGGAATGCCATTGAGGCCGTTCAGGAAGCCGCGTCGCCATCCCGTGAGATACGCCTTCTTCTTCCCGTGGGCGCCTGGATCGAGGAGTTGCCCACGAGACGCGCATGGCTTGACTTCCAGCGCGCGTACGCAGTGCCCCCGCTTCGGCATGGCGGTAGTGGCTAACCGTCGAACGGCTCAAGCGTCAACATCCAGAGGTCTGGACTCGCTGAGCCCAAATCAGCCGGTCAGTAGGACGACATCGTTCACCTCGGAGTGGGCCCGAGGCGGGGTGAGGTGCATTCCGGTCGAGCCAACGTGACAACCGTCGGCGGGTGCGAGTGGACGAGACTCTCGCGGAAGTGGGCCAGTAGTAACCTGCGCTCCGGGGCGCCGCCTGTTGAACATGACAGAGGCGCGGAGACTGCGTCGACGATGGCTAGGGGACGAGCAAGGTGTCAGGGCAGGGACGGACTGGGCCATCAAGCGCCGTGACTTTTGGACAGGCGCTCACCAAGTTGCCGGGCCCGCGTGTCCTCATCGAGGACCCGAGGCGTTATCACCCGTCGTTGCGAGGTGGGGTGGGCGGCGGGTTCGAACGTGGCGACTTCGACCCTGAGGCGCTTGCGGATCGCCTGCGCGCGACGGTGCCCACAGTGGCTGTTGCGGGATCCCTAAGCGACTACAACCTGCGCGAGTGGGACTGCCTAGTCACAGTTGAGCCCCCGACGAGCGTGAACAAGGCGAAGAAGCAGCCCGAGTATCGGGGGGAAGAGCCTTCGTTGCTGTACTCGTGGTCACAGCGTTACCCAAAGACTTTGTCGGTCGTTTGCGTCGTCGGATCAGGGCCTTGGCGAATCTTGGACGCTGTACCAGAGGAGTCGGCGAGCAGCCCGGACTTGCCAGAGGCGGCCATCGTCCGAGAGTCAGACAGGGTCGGTCGGCACATCCGCCAGGTACTCGGCTTGCCTGAAACGCTCGGCTCCGTCATCGGTCGTGAACTACTACCTGTAGCGCGCCTACGGCAGACGCATCTGTCCTTCCGCCGCGTGACGCGGGAAGACAGCCCCGTCAGGCGCGATGAGCATCTGCCTATCCGGCCGTTCCTTCTCGGCCCCGATGACATCGTGCTGGCTGGCTCATACCAGCGAAACGACCTCTCCTCTGTGTGGTTGCTCCCCAACGACCTTCCAGACATGTACCCCTGGGTGCTAGAGGCACTGAAGGAATGGCACAGCCTGTATCCGGATCGATTCCCGCTACTGCCGGAATGGCATGACACCCCGGACTGGCAATCTGCCGCAGAAAGGGCCATCGCCGCGCAACGAGAGAAGGCGACCGAGGCATTCCGGGTTCGCCAAGTGGAACACGAACAGCAACTCGCGATTCTGGACGATCGAGCCTCCGTCGCACAGCGGGAAGCCGACGCCTACCAGCGGGCGCTGCTGACACAAGACGGAGAGGCGCTCGCTAGTGCCGTTGGAAGCGCCTTTGCTCACCTCGGCTTTCATGTTGTCGATATGGACGAGCATTGGGGCGAGGGCGACCGGCGGGAAGACCTGCGGATTTTTGATGATGCGGACCCGGACTGGGTCGCCATCGTTGAGGTGAAGGGGGCCAAGAATGGCGCCAGAGAGACCGAGGTCCAGAACTTCGGTCGATGGATCGAACGGTTCATCCTGGACGAAGGGCGTGCCCCGAGTGCTCGATGGTTCGTCACCAATCACCAACGTGGCTTGGACCCAAGCACACGTGAGTCGCCATTCCAGAACAAGCCAGTCGTCGTCGAGACGTTCGCCAACTCCGGGGGCACAGTCGTCGACACGCGTGCTCTGTTCGACCTGATTCGTCTGGTTGAGGAAGAGCCTGCACTGGCGCCATCCGCCCGCGATCTGCTCAAGGCGGGACGCCCCGCCCTCGTGCGCGTAACCGCCGACGATCTTGCCTAGGAGTGACTGAGCCCTGTAGAGGTTGCCTTTGGGTCTATCCAGTGTGGTCGGACCACAACGCTGTCAGGGACAGCATGAAGTCCTGGACCTCCGCTGCGCTGAGGACCACCATCAGGCCATCTCCTGCGCGCGGCCCGTTGAGGACGAAAGTGACGTCCGCTTCGGACGCCCCAGGTAGTGGCCCATTGACGATGAACATGCTGCCGGTCTCGAACGCGGTCGCGACGGGCTCGAAGGCATCGTCAAGCGACCGACCGTTGTCGTCGGCAACCCACTCCCATCGCAGGGCCGAGATGGCCGCACGAACTCCGACGATCGTTCGCCCTCTCGCCTGACCTCTCCGGTGAGCGCTGCGTGGGCTTACCGCTTCGAGGAGTTCTTCAACGATGTTCCACGGTACGAAGACGAGTGCATGCTCGCATTTCGGGTTACTCAGGTCCGCCTCGTGACGCACGAACGAGATCAGTACTCCCGTTCTCCGCTCGGACAACGCGACTGTCTTGGACATGTCCGGTCTCGTCCTATCAGGTAAATGACCGCTCGCCTGGCAACGAGCCACCGCGAGCCGAACGCATGGCGCTCAGGAGAGCGCTGAGGAATCGGTCGTCCATGCCGTGTGTCATCGCGCCAAGATCGACTTCGTACCCACGTCCGCGCCAGATGGATGCCGCAGCCGTGAGCAGGTGGCGTTCTTGGGTCGAGAACGTGCCGTTGGCCAAGATCTGGTCGAAGTACACCGATCGATCGGCGAGGTCGACGTGTCGCCACACTCGCGCGTCGCCCTTGAAGATCCCAGTCAAGACGTGGAGGACCGCCTCAACCTCTAGGTCCCTACTTGGTGGACTGTGCATCGGAGACCTCTCTGGGATGGTCAGTAGTAGCGAGTCACGAACGTGCTGCTGACGCCCGAACCGTGTGTGCGTGATCCTCGGAGTTCACCTGCGTTCGATCCCTCGCGCCTCCTTGGACGCTCAGCAGATCCGGAGGGCACTTGTTGGCGGCGACCGGACCTCAGTGTTCGATCTCTTCCGTTGGTGGCGAGTGAAGGTAGAGGCAGCGTAGGCCAGTCCTCCACGGTCAGCAAGCGCCAATTCCGTTGTCGCACAGGCATACTCACTGTCAAGCACGTGACTCCGGGGCGGATCCGGACTATCGTGCGGGCCATGTGCGTCGCACGGCTGCCCCGCTTCCCGGCCCCGCCACCATCTGCCGCCTCTGCATGGCGACGGGGCGGGGGACATTCGATGAGCGAACCTGCCAACGGTCTGATGAAGCCGAGAGCCCGGTGACGAGCCTGGAGAGCCCGCCGGCGCATCGGGCCGCACCGGTGCCCATCGTCCGGCCTCGCTTCATCGCTCGCGTAGGGCCTACCCGACTGACGCAGGTGCTCGTCGCGGCCCTAGGCCAAGAAACAGCCGCGCGTTTGGTGGAGATCGCTGGTGAGCATGAGACCCGGGATCCTCGCCCAAGACTGCTGGACTACGGGGGCGTGCCGTGGGATGCCGGGAACAGGATGCTCAGAAGCATCGGTTCAAGGCCCATCGACACCCAGTTGACCTACGGGGGCGACTTGCGAATCTTCCTCGACTGGGCTGGTGCAAATGGCGTCAACTTGAGCACGTGCACGCTAGATGACCTACTGGACTATCGGGAGGAACGGCGCGAGGTCGACGGCATTAGCGGTTCCACATGGAACAAGAATGTGGCTTCGTTGGTGCGCGTGCTTCGCGAGATCGGACGAGCGGTGGAAGCCGAGCAATGGTCACGTGAACTCCGTGACCGTTCGCGTCCGCACAGACGTAGAGGGGCACCTCTGGAGGAGTTTCGGCGCTTCCGGGACGTGGGTTTGCGCGGCCTTACTCTTGAAGGCGCGCTTGATCCCCTGTTCACAGTTACCACGGGCGAGCGAGACGGCCTGTTCGCAGATCTACTCCTCGTGTCGGGATGTAGGCGTATCGAGGCCGCCCATCTGCTTTTAGTGGACCTTCCGCTCCAGCGAGATGTGGGAAGGGCTTCGTACCCTCTGGTGCTTCCAGCCGAGATATGCAAGAACCACAGGGGACGCAAGACCAAGGTCCCCGCTCTCTGGCTCCAACGACTAGAGCGCTACCACCTCGGGGAGTGGCGCAGCCAGGTTGAGCGCTCTCAAAAGGCTCTGCGTCGCAAGAGACACAGTCTGGTTATAGCCGATGACTTCGACGGGGGTCGGATCCGATCGACGGTGGATGGCGGCCGTTGGAGAGCCTCACCCGCTCGATGCGGATGCGTCTGGTCGCTGACCACCGGCTCGCGGCGAAACTCGGCCTACCGACGGAGGATGGGTGGCTCGTCCCGCTCACCGTCTTTCCGGGGACGAAGCGTCCGGGGTTAGCGCCGAACACCTGGACCAAAATCCTCAAGAACGCGGACAAGCGGGTTCGATACCTATGCACCAAATCCGGCAAGGCCATGCCGGTCCGCATCACACCTCACACCCTTCGCCACACCTTCGCGGTTGAACACCTGCGCGCTTGCTTGGCCGCGATGAAGGAAGTTCTCGACGTCGAGCCAACGGACGTGCGCCGACTCCGCCGGTACCTGATGAACCCGCTCATCGAAGTCAGGCAAATGCTTGGTCACTCCAGCATCACGACGACCCTCGTCTACCTCACTGAGGTTGCCGAAGACGACCCGTTGGCGCAACTGGCGTACTCGTCATGGACCGATGCGTTTCTGGACGCCAAGGTCTCAGCGTGACTCGTCGGCGGCCAGGAGTGCCAATTCGTCGCGATCTCGGCTCGGCGCAACACCTCAAGACCAGTCGCGTGGGTGAGTTTGTGGTGGTCAAGGCGCACCCAGCCCAGTCAGCCCAACGACTCAGCATCAACCCGACCGACTTCGCGTGTGCCGATGCAGCCCGCGTTTTAGGGGCCGAATGGGAGCGCCGGTCCCGGACCGTATCCCTCGCTACCGCAGGAACGATCCACACAGCATTGACGAGATGCTTCCTCCCATACCTACAAGAGATTCGGGTGACCAGTCTCCAAGAACTGTCGCCGGAGGCGCTTCGGAACTTCGAGGTGTGGGTCTCACGACGACACCCCTCACTGGGCTTCAGGTACCTCGCCGCGACTTGGATGGTGCTCAGGCGGGTGAAGAGTGATCTCAGAGAGGACACGGCCCGGTTCGTTCGACACGCGCCGAACGTGCGTGGCCGTGAATCTCTTCCCACGGAGGCGTTGTCTGACGACGTGATGAGGAAGGTCCTGCGGGCCGCTAAAGGGGATGTGGCCCGCGCAAGGCGGCGGCTCGAAGGGAGGCCAGGTCACATGGCTTGGGGGGAGAGTGTGTCTCTCTTCGTTCTTCTGCTGTGGGAACTCGATTGGTCCATGGACGTTCTTAAGGCCCTCCAATTCAGGCCCGACTCGCCGACCACGGTGCTTGATTGGAGCGCGGGCGACGGAACGTTCGTCGAGACGATTTGGCTCAAGGCACGTGGCGGGGCCTCCCAGCAGCGCCTATACCGAGCGGATGGTCCGTGGTCTCCAGGCACGTTGCTGCGATGCCTTGAGACCTTCACTCGAAGCGCTCGCGAAGTGGGGGACAGGGCAGACAATGACTTTACATCTGGATGTCCTTGGCTGGCGGTGGTGGACAGTCCTTCAGGTTTTGGCGACCGGCTCCCGGTTGAGGGGGGCTGGCTTGTCCGGACGTTCGACGGCCACGGCCAGTTTCGAAGATGGCTCACGCTTCATGGCATAGCGACGCCAGAAGCCGTTGGTGAAAGAGTTACGTTCCGAGCGATACGCCCTGCCGCCAAGGCTGTCCGAATGTCTCTGACCGACACGTCGGGGTTGCACGTTGCGGACATCGTGGATGGCCATACCGCGGAGGTCTTTCAGCGCCGCTACACGCGCAACGCACGCCTTATGCGTGAACTCGCTCAGATCTGGCACAAGGAAATTGCGGGACGAGCGGAGGGGCTGATCCGCGGTTGGCGACCTCACATCGTGACTGAAGAAGCCGGGTCCCTTGCGTCCGGACTTGACGCGACGACAGCGCGAAGCGCCCTCGACGGTGATCTAGAGGCGGGACTCGTGGCGTGTCTGGACCCGCTTGATTCACCCCAGCCGGGTCAGAGGCGAGGGCACCCCTGCGGGCTGGCTTTCCGGGCTTGCTTCGAGTGCCCCAACGCCGTCGTGACACCTCGACATGTCACCAGGCTGCGACAAATGCTCGACCTCGCCGGGAAGCGGCGCTTGGCCATGTCACCGATCGAGTGGGAGGCGCTATGGAGCGGCACGGTGGCCTTCATTCATTCCGCGCTTGAGGTGCTTGAGCCCCTTGCCCCGAACTACGAGCAGTTGCTAGGCCCCCCTCCGGATCTAGGGGTCGGCCCAAGCGGGGGGAACCCGTGACGGAATGGCCGGCCGCGAGCGGCCCTTTGATCGGTCCCGCGAGAACACGCCTGCCATCCGCCTTCGTATCGGATGATGCGCCACCATTCAAAGTGCACGCGTGGAGTACGGCGGAATCTCCGGTTCCAAGATTTGGGGATCTCCGCTGGCAGATCACTGGTCTGGACCCTTTCCCCAGGCAACGACGAACGCTTGACTTCACCGAGTGGTCTCCTGAGTGGGCGCTCTACGGTCGCGAAATCTTGTATTGGCGTGCAGCGGGCAAGGAGGCCCTGAGGGAAGTGCTGGAGCCGGGATCCACTCGGCGCAATCAGCGGGAACAGCCCGCAGCCGCCACGCTCGCTGGTGTCTACCGCGGGCTCCAGTCCATCATCACTGCTTCGGGTGAACTCGGTATCGGCCTTCCAACGTCTTGGCGTCTAGAAGACACCGAGCGCCTGTCGGACTGGTGCCGACAGCACGTGAGAGATGCTGCTCTGGCAAACGTGGTCGGCGCTCTCTTTCGCCTTCGAGAACGGCTCACCTTGGGGGGCCTCGATTTCGACCCTCTACAGGGGCAGACCATCTACGAGTGGTCCGGCGCCCGATCCCCGCAAGAGGACATAAAGGGGACGGCAATTCGGCCAGATGTCTACTTCGCTCTGATGAGAGCCGCACTCACTTACCTAGAGGTTGCAGCCGACATCCTCGCTGCTGCGCGATGGAAGCGCGCGATCGAGGATCGTTGGGAGCAGGGAGACTTCGCGACCAGGCCCAGACGCCTACCCAAGGGCCATCCCGGCCTGAGTCATGGGGTCCGTGGGCCAGTCATTTGGGAACTCGCTCAGATGATCGAACAGCAGAGGGGAATACCGGCATACACCGTCTCGGTATCAGGAGCGGTTCGGGGCGAGATCGCGTTCACATCCATCGCCGCGTTGATTGATCACCCAACCCTGAAGAATCTGCAGTCGGCCAAGGACTACCTGCGCAGGCGTGCTCGCGAGGGAACGACGTTGATCCCCGGCCTGCTACCCCTCAGGGTCAGCAACATCAACCTCCCTGGCGGCGAAAGGGGTCCTTGGCGCGACCCGTGGTGCTGGTCGAGCATTGAGATGGAGTTGACCGCCTTGCGTGACGCGTGCGCCGTGATCATCACCGGGTTCACCGGAATGCGGGATGGTGAGGTCGCTTTGTTGCCCACCCAAGGCTGGCGAACAACTTGGCACGGGTCAGCGGCTATCGAAGCGCCGTCGGTCAAGACTGCCGCAGGAGACAACAAGAAGTGGTGGGCTGTTCCGGCGGTCACCCAAGCCTGCGAGATTCTCGCCAACACAGCCGCAGCCGGGGCGACCTACATGCTCGCCACTGGCGAGGTACGTCATGAGCGAACCGTCGGCAGGCAAGGGCCTAAGGGCGTGGTGGACGAGTCGCGCACTCTCGTGCACACGTCCATTCAGCGCTTCCTCGCCCACATCGACACGAATCCCGCCCTGCGCATCGGCTTTGGGATCCCTGCCGCGTTCGCCTACGGAAACCTTTCGTCCGATGACGGTGAAACGATCACGCCCCACCGCCTCCGCCTCACTCTGTCGTCGATCGCCAACTTCTCCACGCTTGGTGATGCGGCGCTCAACCAGCAACTGCAGCACGCACGTATCCAACAGACATGGAGTTACATGGCGAATGGCGAGACTGACTCATGGCGTGATCATCTTGTCGTTGCTGACGCCGCAGAAGCGAACAGTCGCGTCTTGGAGGTACTTGCTGGGGTCTGGGCGGGCGACCGGACGCTCGCCGGACTCGCCGGACCCAAGATCGAAACTGCCTTTACCGCACTCCTGGACGATGAGCAGATCTCCCCCCCGGTAACCGAACAGCCGGTACTCGCGCAGTTTCGAGGCATCGTCGCGGACAGCCCGGTCCTGTTGGCGTTTGCCCGTTCCGTTTCAGAGTCGCTATATCTCGGCGTCACCAATCACTGCTACTACGACGCATCCAAATCCCTTTGTGGCGGCACCGATGGACCGGTACTCGCCCGCTGTCAGCCGGAGGCCTGTTCGAACGTGGTACTCGATGGAGAGCAACAAGCGGTATACGCGGACCTGCGTGACGAGGTCGAAGAAATTCTGTCCATGCCCCGCCTTCCGAGTGGGCAGAAGGTCGTACTGCGGCAACGCATGCGATCCCTAGAGCGCATGCTCGGAGACGCTCCCTGATGGCCCTCGCAGCCAACGTAGATCGGGTGCGCGCCGCGATCATCGACTGTTTCCGTGAGGCAACCGAGCAACAACCCTCGGCAGCGGAGATCATTGCGGCTTCAGGCGTATCTAGCGCCACGTACTACCGGGTCATCGAGAACGACACGACGGCCGCAAACATGCTGAGCGCGGGACGAGCCGCATTCGCGGATCGTACTCAGGTCACCCGAGAGGAGGAGCCCGAGGATCCGATCGAAGCCGACCCACACGGTGCCGTACGCGAACTCAGCGAGGTCATCGTTCGCCTCCTCCTCATCGTTGAAGAACAAAAAGAGACACTCCGACGCTTGCAGTCCTCTCGGCCAAATCCCCCAGCCCCAACCCGACTATCGGACCGCCGCGGCCAGCCGCGAGTCCCAAGTGACGGGAACTGACAAGCCTCCTCTCACATCTGATGTCGACCCCGTTGACCACTGCCACTCGATGGCCGCGCTGGGCCAGAGTCGCAGAGCACGGCCCCTTCTTAGCGCTGAGACTCGTCGAGCGCCTTTTCGTACGCCGTCATGTCTGGCGAGAACGCAGTCGCGAGCGGTTGGAGGCGTTGAAACAGTCGGATGGCGAAGAAGATCAACTGCGTGCCCGCCGGGCTGTACTCGATCTGCCCAGCGAGGTTGTGGTCGAACGACAAGTCATCTAGCGCGATGCCGAGATCGATACGTCGGTTGCCCGTTTGGCTGTGAATCGCCTTCTTTCCGGCCGGGCCCGCCAGGGTCGTCTTCCATCCGGACCTCAACGCAACGATGCCGCCCAAGATGGGTTTCGAATCGAGATCCGGTGGCGTAGATCGACCCCCGAGGTGGTGGATCGGCGCGGGCACGCGGACCAAGTCCCGCACGCTCGCGATCTTGAGGCCTGCGTACTCGACGTACTCCTTGTCGATCTCCGGCTTGACCTCGAAGACGGCGTAGACGCTCTCAGCAGGTATGAACCGGTCGCCGTCCGACGTCGTGAACCAATTGGGCGAGTACTGCTGGTCCCAAATCGCAAGGTCGATCTGGTGGCTCTTCCTTCCAGCGCTGTCAACGACGGTTACGGCCCCAACGCCGTATCGGGCGGGGAGGAAGTCGCGCAGCATGGATAGCCAGTCCGCCTCGCTTGCGTCCCCGATCGTGGTGCCGTGGTCTGTGAAGTCACCCGTGATGCCGAGGTCGGCTATCAGCGCCCTTTGTCGGGCAAGGAATGCCTTACGCAGATCAAAGTCGCTCATGCATCGCTCCTGTTATCGGGGATCGGACTGGAAGTCGGCATCTCGAGAAGGTTCACTGTGGCCTTCTGGGTGATGGCTCTTCCGAGGCGGTTCCGTCGACCGATGCCCGCATGGGTCCGGACGTGAAGCGTCCCTGGGTCCAGGGCCGCAACTATGAGCGCGACTGACCCGCCTGCAACGGATGCGATACGGCGCACGCTCGCCCAGTCCTTCCCACTCGGGTCCTGCGGGAGGGGGTGGGTATGCCATTCACCGACATACCCGAGTCGCTCATCGGACATCTCGCGTAGGTGGGCGGATAACGCCGTTTCGGCTGCGGCGTGGTTTCGCTGGTATTGACTGTGCTGGGCCTCGGGGTCGGTCACCGTCAAGGCGTGACGGACGACGACACTGTCGCCTTCTCGCCAGCCTGTCAGGATGCCGCCGGTCTCCTTGGGTGCGGCTTGGCGAGCAGCGTCCTCGACATGAGTTAGCACTGCGGGGGCGCAAACCACCCGCGCGTGGGCTCGCGATCGCTTCACAAGGCTGCTCGATCGCGGAGTTCACCGTTTGTAGACACATGGGAGCGGGTGAGGAAGCCAACAGCGTGGGCCACTGTCATGGCGGCTGCTTCGATGACCGCATGCGGCGGGGTAGGTGAAACAGGACTGCCGCAACCCCCCTCATACAAGGCAGGGGCAACACTCGCGCGTTGCAGAGTTGGCGGGATGGGCGAGCCCGACATGGGGGGAATCACATCGACTCTCTGGGTTTGGCCGTCGTTCTGCAAGCACGCAGCCAGAATGCTCGTACCCGTGATCCTGGCTGCGTGCGCGAGCACGCTAGTGGCAACGCTGTTGGCAGTCGCGTCGATGAGTAGATGGCAGGACCTCAACGCGTGGAGGGCTTGTTCTAGCGTCAACATCGCAGTCGAGGAGACCTCGATGGTGCAGTGGGAGTACGTCGTTCTGTCGAGGTAGTCCTTGATCGCAGAACCTTTGGCCATCCCAACTTGCTCTGCCCCAACGAGGTGGCGGACGAGATTGCCGGGGCGGACAACGTCGTGATCTTGGATGGTGAGGCGGCCAAGACCAGCGCGGATCAGGCCGTCAGCAATGAATGAACCAAGCGCGCCGCCACCTACCAAGTGCACATGCGCAGACTCCAAGAGGACGCGCTGTGGTCCAGCGCGCATCTCCATGACACTCGCGTCATTGGGCGCCGCGGGCATTGCCTGAGCGAGTACTCCGTCGGCAGTCCATCGGACGCGAAGCGCGAGGACGCCATCGGTGCCTCCCCGGCGGTAGCGCACGAGGACGACGTCGATTAACCGTTCGGCGACAAGTCTTGTGACGTCGTCGCTGGGGCCTACCAAGGTCATCACTTGGTCCCAGGTTCTGGGCGGCTCATCCGGAGTGCCGATATCGACCATGTAGCCGTAGAGGCGATGCCGGGGTCGGTGTTTCGGCGGGGCTTTCGCTTCGCCCACGACGGTGGCCGTGTACTCGGTGGTGCGGAGAAGCACGAACGGTGTCTTGTACCGGTCGAGATCTGCGTACAGAACCAGCAAGCGGTGATTTGACGGTGTGAAATAGCGCTCTAGGTCCATATCGGGGTTGTCGGTCGTCCACCCGGAGATGGTGTTATCGATCCAGTGCTCCACTTGGACCAGAAACGAGTCGACGTCGAGCCATGGGGTGCTGCCGTGGTCATCCTCCGTGTAGAGGCACATCGAGCCGTCCACGTAACGGTGCCAACTCCACGGCACCGACTCCTCGGGGTCAACCAGAACCTTCGGCGGCATGAACGGGAAGGCTGCGTCGAGCGTCACGATGTAGTCAATCGGGCCGGTTTTCGCCGCATGCCTGCCGCGGTACGTGACATCGTCCACGTACCGCAGTCCGGCCTGTTCGAGGGACTCAATGAACGAGGTTCGTGCGAGGGCCCTGCTGGCGTCTATTTCGGTCACCCGAACTTGCTGTCCCCTGCCGGAACATGCGGGTCGCCGGGAGTAAGCGGTGCGCCCTCCGCACGTTTGGTGCCATCGTCGTTGTAACCCTCGGGCATTGGAAAGACGGACTCATGTTCGTCGTTGCCGCCCAGAAGATCCGCGTAGCCCTTGGCTGACAGCCCTAGGTCAGACTCCGTAAGCGCGCTACGCGCGCGGATGGCGGCATCGGCGAACTTGTCCTTGGCGTCCTGCCACTGAGCATCGGTGGCCCGAAACGACAGCACGCCACCGTCGAGTGTGGGATCCGGGATCTCGACGCCCGAGTCGACGTAATCCGCGATGATCTTGGCGACTGCTTCGATGCCAGTCACGTACTGCTTGGCCTGGGAGTCTCCCGAGACCAGACCAGTGCGATAGGCCTCGTAGAGCGCCATCTCGACCATGAGCCCACCTGGTCGCTTGCCCAGCAATGTACGGCGGGTCTGCCGGAGCAACTTCACGTTCTTCACGTAGTACTCGTTGTGTTCGGCGTTCATCTCAGACGACAGGCTCGTCAGGGCGTCAGGGTTGGTGACCTGCCAACCCTCCTCGGGCTCGTGCTGCGGGATTTCCCACGTGCCGTCGGACCGGGGCCGAGCGGGGACCGCGTCGACGTGGAGGTCATCGAAGGCAGGGAAGGCGACCTTGACCGAGCGAGCCTGCCGATCAACTCGATCTCCCCCGAACTCTTCCGCGAGCACCTCGTGGAAGTGGTCGAGCAGGTCAGCCGGTCCCACGTCGGCGGGTAGGTCATTCAAGCGACAAAAAACGTCCACATCCTTAACCCGTTGGATCGAAACGTTGCGCTTGTAGGACCCAATCAGGATCGGATCCGTTCCCCACTCGACGAGTTGGTCGTCCCCTCCCAGCGCACCACTAACGTCCTTATGGGCCTTCGGCGCGTTCTGCTTATCTTCGTCTGAAGGCTCGATATTGCTCAATGCCTGCTGGAAGAGGCCGGTCAGGATTGCCACGTTCACTCCAATGTCTCGCCGTCGCTCGGGCGCCCCTTCGGGCAATCCCTCCTTTGAGGATAGGGCGGGCCACTGACAGCGACGGGCGCCACACCTGTGTCCTGACCGCCAACGGAGACTGAGACTTTCTTGGGTGCCGCAGAACCGGCACACTGACCCGGGTGGCAAGCGGTGCGGTACCCGGAGTTGAGAGACGTAGTCTGGCTACAGAAGCCAGAACAACTGGACGCTCGGCGCCTACTGCGAGTCCTACTGCCGGATCGTCACCGGTCACCACACCAACGAGGACCGCGGCATGTTCCCCCACCTGCTGCGCTCCGACCCCGACCTCGAGCCCGTCATCAGCCGGCTGCACGACGAGCACGAGGTCATCGCAGGCCTGCTCGACTCGCTCGACCGCGCGCTCGTGGCCCTCGTCACCGACCCCGGCCACGGCGGTGACGGCCACCGCGCCCTCGATGCCCTCGCCGATGCCGTCGACGAGCTCACCGCACACCTGCTCGCCCACCTGTCCTACGAGGAGGAGGCGCTCCATGACGCCCTCGCCACCCACGGCTTCGGCTGACGTCCCAGGCATCCCGCTCGACGCGGTCGCGTTCTACCGCGAGCTCGAGTCCTCCAACTCCCGTGAGTGGTGGGCCGCCAACAAGCAGCGGTATGCCGTGAGCGTCCAGGAGCCGATGGCTCACCTCGGTGACGTGCTCACCGAGGAGTTCGGCGAACCGAAGCTCTTCCGCCCCAACCGGGACGTGCGCTTCAGCAAGAACAAGGCGCCCTACAAGGACCACCAGGGTCTCTTCGTGCCGACCTCGGCGCGGATGGGCTGGTACGTCCAGGTCGGGGCCGACGGTCTCCGGACCGCCGGTGGCTTCTACGCCTCCGAGTCGGACCAGCTGGCGCGCTACCGCGCGAGCGTGGCCGACGAACTGGTCGGCGCCCGACTGATGAAGATCGTCGACACGTTGTCGGACAGCGGTTTCGACATCGGAGGCGACGTTCTCGCGACGCGACCACGCGGCATACCGGCAGACCATCCGCGACTCGAGCTGCTGCGGCACCGGACCCTCTCGGCGTCCCGGGACCACGGCACACCGGACTGGCTGGAGGCCGAGGAGGTCGCCCAGAGGGTGCGGGCGGACTGGGCCGCGATGCGGCCTCTCATCGAGTGGTGCGACCAGTACGTCGGGGCCACCGAGAAGCCCGGGAGGCGGTGATGGCCCGTGGTGCCCGACCGAGCGACGTCGACGAGATCGCGGGCTCGCTCCCGGAGACCGAGCTCGGCATCTCGTGGGGTGACCGTCTGACGTGGAAGGTGCGCGGCAAGGGCTTCCTGCTCTACCGCATGCCGCACAAGACCGCCGTCGACCCCGAGACGGGCGAGATGTGGGACGACCTGCTCGTCGTCTTCACGCCCGACATGGGTGTGAAGCAGTCCCTCGTCGAGGCCGACAACCCGTTCTTCGACATCCCGCACTTCCGCAGCCACCCCGGCGTGCTCGTGAGGCTCTCCCGGATCGGCGAGCTCGACCGCGACGAGCTCGAGGAGATCATCGTCGAGGCGTGGGCAGCCAAGGCTCCCAAGAAGCTCGTCCGCGAGCACCTCGGTCCTGACACACTCGGGTGAGCGCGCCGACGACGCCACGAACAGGAGCAGATCGCGATGCAGATGCCCAAGCACAGTGACGAGGCCAAGGCCCACTTCCGCACGCTCGTGCCCGGCGTCCCGGGCGTCGAGGTGAAGCCGATGTTCGGGTCGGTCGGCGCGTTCGTCAACGGCAACATGTTCGCCGGCCTGTTCGGCGACTCCCTCGGGGTCAAGCTCGACGAAGCCGGGCTCGACGAGCTGCGGTCGGTCCCCGGGACGGGCCCTTTCGGCCCGGCGGAGCGACCGATGAACGGCTGGCTCTCGCTGCCCCCGGACCTGTCCGACGCCGACAGGGCCGACTGGTTCGAGCGGGCCCGCGCCCACATCGAGACCCTGCCGCCGAAGGTCCGCAAGCCGGCGCGGAAGACCGCGACGTAGGACGGCGGACGGCATGAGTGTGGGGAGCGCCCTCCTCGGACGCTCCCCACACTCATGAGGTCGTCAGCCGACGTGCACCGGCTCCGGACCGTCGGTGGCCAGCTCCTCGTGCTTGACGTCGAGGAAGATCCAGATGACCGCAGAGGCCGCGAGCATGAGGAGCGAGCCGACGAGGAAGGCCTGCGTCGACCCCTCCGTGAAGACCTGGAGCCGAGCGACCGCCTCCATCGCCT
Organism: Knoellia locipacati; assembly: GCF_044791685.1. GTDB lineage: Bacteria > Actinomycetota > Actinomycetes > Actinomycetales > Dermatophilaceae > Knoellia > Knoellia locipacati_A. The sequence continues at coordinate 1,338,641 of NZ_CP087730.1, read as the reverse complement.
GCAGCTGCTCGGGAGACGGAGCAGGTCCACCGGCTGCCACCGCCGCGGCGCCGGCAGAGGCGAGCTCGGCCCCACGGTCGGTGAAGGTCTGGGTCGCGACCGTGGCCAGCACCGCGAGGCCGAGTGCGCCACCGACCTGCTGGGCGGTGTTGAGGACACCGGACCCGATCCCGGACTCCTCCGGGCGGAGGTGGTGGACGGCGGTGAGCGTGACCGGGACGAAGGTGAGCCCCATGCCGAAGGCCATCATGACGACGAACGGCAGGATGTCGGCGACGTAGGTGCCGGTGACGGCCTGGACCGGGAACGACGTGTCGTAGGGCAGCGTCGAGAAGCCGTACAGGGCGCCCGCCGCGATGAGGGTGCCCGTGCCCGAGATGATCCGTGGGTTGACCCGGTTGAGCAGGTTCGAGGCGAGGCCCGCGCCGACGACGATGCCGACCGTGAACGGCAGGAACGCCACGCCGGCCTTGAGGGGGCTGTAGCCCATGACGTTCTGGATGTACTGGCTGAGGAAGTAGAACATCGCGAACATCGCGGCCGGGGCGAAGAACATCGCCACGAAACTGGCGGCGCGGGTCCGGCTGGTGAAGATCCGGAAGGGCAACAGGGGGTGCGTGACCCTCCGCTCGATGAGCCCGAAGACCACGAGCATCGCGACGCCGGCGACGAGGCTGGCGATCGTCAGGCCGTCACCCCAACCCTCGGTGCCGGCGCGGGACAGGCCGTAGACGACACCGAGCAGGCCGAGCGTGCCGGTGAGGGCGCCGGGCAGGTCGAGCTCACCGGGGTGCGACTCCGACTCGTTGAGGAAGCGCGGGGCGAGGAACGCCGCGGCCAGGCCGATCGGGACGTTGATGAGGAACGTCAGGCGCCAGCCGTCGACCGCGCTGCCGAGGATCTCGGGCGAGGTGCCCGTGAGCCAGCCGCCGAGGATGAGACCGACGGCCGCACCGGCGCCGGACATCGCGGCATACACCGCGAAGGCACGGTTGCGCGCCGGTCCCGCCGGGAACGTCGTCGTGATCAGCGCGAGGGCCGCCGGGGAGGCGAGCGCCGCGCCGAGGCCCTGGAGGGCACGGGAGGCGAGCAGCAGCGGCTCGCTCGTCGCGAAGCCGCCGAGCAGCGAGGCGACGGCGAAGACCACGAGGCCGACCATGAAGACCCGGCGACGTCCGTAGAGGTCACCCAGCCGGCCGCCGAGCAGGAGCAGGCTGCCGAAGGCCAGCGCATAGCCGGTGACGACCCACGTGAGGTTTGCCTGGCTAATCTCGAGGTCGGCCTGGATGTAGGGGAGGGCAATGTTGGCGATGGTCCCGTCGAGGACGATCATGAGCTGGGCGATGGAGATGAGCACGAGTGCCCACGTGAGGTTGAGCTCGCGCGGTGGCCTCGCGACGTCGGCCGCGGGTCCGTCGAGGGGTCGTACGTCGGTCATGCGTCGTCCTTGTCCTGGTGCTTCTTCGAAGTGTGTGTGGCGTGACAGGCCGGGAGGATGACCTGGTCGATGAGCGCGGCGATGACCGCCGTGCTGGGGGGCTCGCCGAGCAGGTGGGTGCGGTGGAGCACCATCCCGGCCAGCGCGGGGGCGACGAGGTCGAGGTCGACGTCGGGGCCGATCTCCCCCCGATCGCGGGCCCGCTCGAAGACGGCACGACCGGCCGCGACCTTGGGGCCGATGAAGTCGCGCCGGAAGGCGGTCGCGAACTCCGGGTCGATGTTGACGGCGGTGATCACCGAGGCGAGGACGTTCATCGCCCGCTGGTCGGTCACGCCGCCGGCGCCGCAGTGCATCTGCAGCAGGTCCTCGCGCAGGCTGCCCGTGTCGGGCGCAGCCGTCGGGCCCTTCTGGGCCAGCACGGCGTCGATCACCAGCGCCGACTTGCTGCTCCACCGCCGGTAGAGCGTCGCCTTCGACGCCTTGGCCGCAGCGGCGACCGCATCCATGGTCAGCCGGTCGTAGCCCACCTCGGCGAGGACGTCGAGCGTCGCGCGCAGGATCTCCTGCTCGCGCTCGCCCTCGACGCGGGGTCGGGCCTGGATCTCGGGTGTCATGGGGTGCGGTCGTCCTTCGGTGCGATGAAACGATGTCGTTCCGTACGATAGAACGAAACGGTTTCGTTTCGCAAGCAGGAGTCCAAGGGCACCCCGCAGCGAAACCGCAGCGACTTCGCAGCGGCGGTGTCCACGGTGCTCCCATGGACACGCCGCCGGACAGGCCCGCAGACCCCACGCCCCTCCTCAGCCGCCGGTCGATCGGGCGCCTCGGGCTCGCCGCCGGCGCAGGGGCACTCGCCTCGGTCGGCGCCGCAGGCCCGGCCTCGGCCGTGACGTCGACCTTCCGGGTCGGCCACCTCAACATCCTCAGCGACCTGTCGCACGCCGACTTCCTCCACGACCTCAACCTCATCGCCGACCACTGCCACCTCCTCGGCCTCAACGAGGTGCAGTTCCGCCGTGACGCCGTGAAGAACTGGGCCGACGACAACGGGTGGCACCTCCACATGCCGTCCGGGACGTGGCCCGGCGCCGAACCCCTGCTCGCGAGGAAGTCGATGTTCCGGCCCACGAGCAGCGGTGACCGGGGCTCGACCTTCGTCTGCGACACCGGGGGCAGCGCCGCGCCGCCCCCGCCGCGCTACCTCACCTGGATCAGCTGGGAGCACATCCCCAGTGGCCGCCACGTCAACCACATCAACAGCCACCTCAACGCGCACATCGACGACAACGGCTCCCCCTACGACCTGCCCCGCACCGAGGACGCCGAGCTGCACCTCCGGATGATCCGGGACCTCGCGGTCCGCCGGTCCGACCAGGGCCAGGTCGTCGTGAGCGGCGACTTCAACGTCGACTACCAGGACGACAAGCGGGTGCAGTACTCCCGGTTCCCCTACACGGTGCTCGAGGAGCGCCAGGCCTCCGGTGCGATCCCCGGCCTGCGTTCGGGCTACTCGCAGATGGGGGTCACGAACTTGTCGACGCACGGCAGCCGCCGGATCGACTACATCTACGAGTGGGTGCGCGTGCCCTCGAGCCGCCTCATGGAGATGACGAACCACTACGTCGTCGACGGCACCCGGTCCGACCACAACGGGGTGGTGGCTGCCTTTGCGATGACGCACTGACCCTCCTGGCCCGGACGGGCCGCCCACCGACCCCCCGATCAGGGGAGCCCTCCCCGGCTCTTCCTGATGCGAGGTGTGCCCTGCGTCGCTAGCCTCGCCCGTGTGGTCAGTCGTTCTGCATCTGGCACCCAGGCGCGAGGTCCCGCAGTGGCCCCCGTGCCCGAACTCAGCGCCTGCGTCCTCGGGATGGTGCGGCTGGTCAGCGAGGGCCAGGACGTCCCGCTGACCCCGTCCGAGCGGGCGCTGGTCGCGGGCCTCGCCGTCGCCGAGCACCGGGTGGTCACCGTCGACGCGCTCGCCGAGTGGGTCTGGGGTGGCCGGTCACACGCCTCGCCGCGCAACCGGGTGCAGGCCGTCGTCTCGGGGATCCGGCGCAAGGTGGCACCGGCGCGGCTCATCGTGACCCACGAGGCCGGCTACCGCCTCGACGACGTCGTCCGGACCGACATCGGGCACCGGGGGGCGCTCACCCGCCGCGCCCACGCCCTCCCCGCGGACAGCCCGGAGAAGCACGCGCTGCTGCACGAGGCGGAAGCGCTCAACCTCGGTGCGGCGCTCGGCGGGGTGGCCGACAGCCCCGACGTCGAGGCGCGGCGGCGCAGGATCGACGAGGAGAGCCTGGAGGTCACCCTCCAGCGCATCGAGGCCGACCTCGAGACCGGCCACCTCGACGGGCTCGCCAGCTCACTCGGCCACCTGAGCCAGCGCCACCGGTTCCACGAGCAGGTCCACGCCCTCCTCATGCGCACCCTCGTCCGTGTCGGTCGCCAGGCCGAGGCTTTGAGCGTCTACCGCGACGTGCGCTCCCGACTCGACGACGACCTCGGCGTGCGGCCGGGGCCCATCCTCGCGGCCGCCCACCAGGAGGTGCTCACCTTCGACGAGGCGGTTCCGCGGGGAGCGACATCCGCGACCGATGGACCCCGCGCATCCAGCCCCACCCGCTCGCCCGGCGCGGCGGGATCGGCGGCAGCGGCGTCGACGCCGGCTGCCACCTCGGCTCCCCACCCGGCCTCGTCGCCGACGGAGGACCCCTCGGGCGAGGCGCCCACCGCCCACGACGCACCCGGCCAGCACGACGCACCCGGCCAGCCCGGCTCACCCGGCGAGCTCCTCCCGCTGCGCCGGATCCCCGCCCCGCGCACCGCGCCGCGCAGCGTCGCCCACCTCGTCGGGCGGGAGTCAGAGCTGGAGCGGCTTGTCGCGGCTGCCACGGCGACGTCCGGCACGGCGCCCGTCGTCGCGGTCACCGGTCTCGGCGGCATGGGCAAGACCACCCTCGCGGTCGAGGCCGCGCACCGGCTCCGCGACGCCTTCCCCGACGGCACGCTCTACCTCCACCTCGACAGCGAGACGGGCCGTGCCGGGGTCTCCAGCGTCCTCGCGCACTTCCTCCAGCTCCTCGGGGTGCCGGCCGACGTGCTTCCCGCGGGCCACGACGCCCGGGTCGCGATGTACCGCTCGATCCTCGACACCAAGCGGCTCCTCGTCGTCCTCGACGACATCGGCTCGGGCGTCGACATCCGTGACCTGCTGCCGACGCGCGCACCCTCGGCGGCCATCCTCACGAGCCGGCAGCCCCTCACCGAGTGCGAACCCACGCTGCGCATCGTCGTCACCGCCCTCGGCGACCTCGACAGTGCCCGGCTCCTCGGCGGCCTCGTCGGCGACGGCCGGGTCGAGGGCGAGGCCGAGGGCCTGCGCCAGCTCGCGCAGGCGTGCCTGGGGCTCCCGCTCCTGCTGCGCATCACGGCCCAGCGCGTCGCGTCGCGTCCCGACCTCTCGCTGCGTCGCGCCGCGTCGTCGCTGAGCAGGGAGATCAGTGGGCAGTCGGACGGCGAGCAGTCGGACCGGGCGGTGTATGCCGGGCTCGGACTGGCCGAGGCCCCCCTCAGCGGTGCCGCCCGCGAGGTCCTCGGCCGCTTCGCCGGGCTCCCGTTCCGTGCCGCCAGCCGGTGGCTGCTCGCGTCGCTCGTCGGGGACGGCCGCGACGGTGACGCGGCCGTCGACGAGCTCCACGCGGCATACCTGCTCGAGACGGAGTCGCGCGAGGGCGTCTCGACCCAGTTCGTCCTCCACGACCTCGTCCGCCTGTATGCCGTGCAGTCCGAGACGCCGGCGGACGTCACCGACGACCTCGCCCGCGTCGCCAGAACCCTTCTCGTGACTGCTCTCCCGCACGCGCAGGCCTACCCGGTGCAGTTCCTGCCGCTGCCGCCGTGCCCGGTCGGCGGGCGGCTGCCACGGGTCAGCGGCGCCGTCGACGCCGAGGAGGCGCTGGCGTTCCTGCGCACGGAGCAGGACACGTTCGTCCTCTGCGCCCGCGAGGTCGCCGGGACCGACCCGGCCACCGCGTGGCGCCTGCTCGTGGTCCTCGGCCAGCACGCCCAGAACGGCCTGGAGCTCGACCGGTGGTTCGCCGTCGCCGACGCGGTGCGCGAGCACCTCGATCCCGACCACGTCGACGAGCGGCGAGGGCTCGCCCACCTCGACCTCGTCGAGGCCCACCTGCGCCACGAGTCCGCGTCGTCACGGCTCGCCGCCACGCTCGCCACCCGGGCCCGCCGCACGATGCTCCTCGACGGTGACGTGGCCGGTGCCATCGTCGCCGCGGTCGTCCTCGGGCGGGCCCACCGCGCCAACGGCGAGCGGGCCGCGGCCGAGGAGGCCCTCGACTGGGCGACCCGCTCGAGCGACGACGCCGTCGACCCCGTGGTGCGCGCCTACGTCGCGCTCGCCTGGGGGAGCCTGCTCGACGACTACGACGTCCTCGAGCCGGGTCGCGAGCACCTCCTCGAGGCGACCCGGCTGTTCGAGGGGATCGAGGACTGGTCGGGCTCCGCCACGGCCCTCTTCGCGCTGGCCCGGGTCCACCGCAGACTGGGCGAGTACGCCGCGGGCCTGCCGCTCTGCGACCACGCCATGGAGCTCTTCACCCGGCTCGGCGACGTCAACGGGCTCACGGCAGTCCTCGACACGCGCGCCGACATCCTCGTCCAGATGGGCGAGCCGCTCCAGGCGTTGCCGGGCGCCGAGCAGGCCGTCGAGCAGGCGGCCGTGCGCCACGACGACTTCATGCTCCACCGCGCCCAGCGCACACTCGGCCGTGCGCGTGCGGCGCTCGGGAGGCTCGCCGAGAGTGAGTCGGTGCTGCGCGACAGCATCGCCGGCTTCGAACGGCTCGACCGGCCGCTGAGCCGGGCGGCCAGCCTGCGCGACCTGGGCCGGGTGCTCCAGCTGCAGGACCGCTTGCCCGAGGCCATCGAGGTGTTCGAGTCCGAGCGTGACTGCCTCGTGCGCTGCGGCCTGACCGACAACGCCGAGCTCGACGAGATCATCGCCCGGCTCGCCGCCCTCATCCGCTCGCGCCGCGGCGGCCACCTCGCGCGTGGACGGTCGGGCCACGACGGGCACGGCGTCGCCTGAACCGCAGCCGATCCGCAGCGGCTTCGCAGCGCCGGCTGGTTCGCTCCGGGGACCGAGGCCACCCCAGGCCCACCCCGAGGGAGAGGACACTCCATGAGCACTGTTCGACGTGGTGCCATCGCAACATTCGCCACCCTGGCCGCGGCGGCGTCCCTGGGCCTGGCCGGCGGCCCCGCCCACAGCGCGCCGGCCGAGCTGGCGGCACTGCCGGACGTCAACCACGAGCGCCTCGTGCTCGCGGCTCAGCTCGACCCGAGCAAGCCGGACCGGGGCCTGACCGCCGGCGCCGAGGACTCGGTGAGGACCGTCAAGGCGGCCCTGCGCGCCAAGGGCCTGCTGGCCTCGACCGACACCGACGGTCACTTCGGACGGGCGACGATGGATGCGTGGCGCGTCTGGGAGAACCGCGTGCACACGACCGACAACCCGTGGTCCACCAACGGCCTGCCCAGCCTCTTCGAGCTCAACGAGCTGGCGCCGAACCGCTTCACCCTGAGCCACAAGGTGGACCAGGGGTCGTGGGTCACGGAGAACGGCGAGGCCGTCAACGAGCGCACGCGGGCCATGTTCCGCAAGGCCGAGGCCCTCAGCGACAGCGACATGACCATCACCCAGGGGCGTGGCGGGGCCGAGGCGTCGGCCGGCACCCACGTCGGCGGTGGCGTCATCGACATCCGGGTCAACGACGCCCCGGCCAGGACGAGCGCGCGGGTCGCGGCGCTGCGCGAGGTCGGCTTCGCCGCGTGGTTCCGCAACTGGGCCGGCAACGAGCACATCCACGCCATCGCCGTGGGCGACCCGTGGGTGGCCTACGGCTCGCACCGGAGCCTGTGCCAGATCCACCAGTTCCGATTCGGCGGAGAAGGTGTCTCGTGCAGCGACTCGACGGCCGGCACCGACCGCCCGCTCGTCTGGTGGGAGCAGTACCAGCGCTCCCTCTGACAGGGACGCACGAGGACGCAGACGAGCGAGGCGGTATGCCGGGTGCGCACCCGGCATACCGCCTCGCTTCTCTCGTGGGGCCGGGTCACTCTCGCGAGGTGTGCCCCATGAAGTGCTTGTCGTCCTTCGTCGGACCGTCCACGTCCCAGGCGTAGGTGAAGCGGCGGATCTCGTCGCCGGCGACGTTGCCCTCGACGCTCGTGACGACCTTGGTGGTGGTGTTGACGGCGGTGACGACCCCGACGTGTCCCGTGGCCGAGCCGTTGTCCACGCCGGGGGAACCGGCGCCGTTCTGCCACACGAGGACGTCACCGGGCTGGGGCAGCCGGGTCTGCGAGAAGCGGTGGTAGGGCGTCTGGGCGTCGGTGCGCCAGGCCTGGGACCTCATGTAGTAGGTGGGGATGCGTGGGTATGCCGCGGGGTCGGGGGTGTTGGTGCCCGTCCAGGTCCGCGCGACGAAGTAGCCGCACCAGTCGAGCCCGCTGGCGTACCCCGCGCTGTAGTCGTTGAGCTCGTTGCGGTTGGTGTTGCTGCCGTCGATCTCGAGCACGTTGCGGTCCGCGCTCGGTTGGCGGCTGAGCCGGATCGTGCCGGACGCGTCCTTGTAGGAGAGCTCGGCGGCGAGCAGGGTGTTGGCCCGGTTCACGGTGTCCTGCCGCAGGGTCGACAGGGCCATGGCGGCGGCCTGGGTGCTCATGACCGTGGAGGTCTCGGCTGGCTGCTGCTGTGTCTGTGCTGTCGGGACCGCAGCGACCAGTCCGGCCGACATGGCCGAGACCGCGAGTGCGGCGATGGTGCGCGCCTTCATGGGTGTCTCCCTCTCGTGGGTTGCGTGCGGGTGCCCGCAGGGAGAGAGTGCGCGGCGCCGCTGCGAAACCACTGCGGATCCGCTCCGCACGTCGTGGCTGGTGGCGTGGGGCTCGTCGGTGCTGGGCCCTTCAGTGCTGGGCCCTCAGTGCTGGGGCTCGCGGATCGAGGTCCGCACCGAGAAGAGCTCCGGGAAGAAGGTGAGCTCGAGGGCGCGCTGGAGGAACCCGACGCCGCTCGAGCCGCCGGTGCCGGTCTTCATGCCGATGACGCGCTGCACCGTCTTGAGGTGGCGGAAGCGCCACAGCTGGAAGTTGTCCTCGAGGTCGACGAGCTCCTCGCACGCCTCGTAGAGGTCCCAGTGGTCCTCCGCGTCCTCGTAGATCTCGGTGAGCACGCGGACGAGCTCGTCGTTCGGGACGTGGGCGACGCTCACGTCGCGCTCCAGGATCTCGCGCGGGACGGCATACCCACGTCGGGCGAGGTACCTGAGGAACTCGTCGTAGATGCTCGGCGCCTCGAGCAGCTCCTCGAGGATCGCGTGCGCGGCAGGGTCGGCCTCGTGGACCTTGAGCATGCCGCGGTGCTTGTTGCCGAGCATGAACTCGACGGCGCGGTACTGCCAGGACTGGAAGCCCGACGCGTGGCCGAGGTAGCCGCGGAACTCGCTGTACTCGGTCGGGGTGAGGGTCGCGAGAACGGACCACTGGTCGGTGAGGGTGCGCTGGATGTGCTTGACCCGGGCGATGCGCTTGAGGGCGATCCGCATCTCGTCCTGTGCGAGCAGGGCTGCGGCAGAACGCAGCTCGTGCAGGACGAGCTTGAGCCAGAGCTCCGACGTCTGGTGCTGGATGATGAAGAGCAGCTCGTCGTGGTGCTCCGGGTCGCTCACCGGGTGCTGGGCGCCCAGGAGCTCGTCGAGGGACAGGTAGGAGCCGTAGCTCATCTCGTGCCTGAAGTCGGTGTGGATCCCCGACTCGATGGCCCGGGTGTTGCCCTTCGACGTCTCGCTCATGGGGCCACCCTAGAGCTCGTGCCGAGGTGGCTCAGATGCGGCGGAAGAGGGCGGCGAGGGCCTGGCCGCCACCGATGCACATCGTCACGACGCCGGTCTCAAGGTCGCGCCGGTGCAGGTCCTTGGCGACGCGCAGCGAGAGGATGGCGCCGGTCGCGCCGACGGGGTGGCCCAGCGCGATGGCCCCGCCGTAGGGGTTGACCTTGTCGGGGTCGAGCTTGGCGTCGCGCACGACGGCCACGGCCTGCGCCGCGAACGCCTCGTTGACCTCGAACGTGTCGATGTCGTCGGCGCCGAGCCCGGTCTGCTCGAAGAGCTTCTCGAGGGCGATCACCGGCGCGTAGCCCATGAGCTCGGGCTCCATGGCGCCGGTCGTCACGGCCTCGAGCGTCACGAGGCCGGTGAGACCGCGCTCGGCGGCGACCGACTCGCGGGCGAGGACGACCGCCGCGGCGCCGTCGTTGATGCCGGAGGCGTTGCCGGCGGTGACGGTGCCCTCCTTGGCGAAGGCGGGGCGCAGGCCGGCGAGGGCCTCGAGCGTGGTGCCCGGCTTGGGGTGCTCGTCCTCGGTGGCGGTGAACGGCTTGCGACCGCCGACCTCGACGGGGGTGATCTCCTCGGCGAAGGCGGCCCGGCCGGCCTCGCCCGTGGCGAGCTGCTGGCTGCGGAGCGCGAACTCGTCCTGCTCCTCGCGGCTCACGCCGTAGCGGTCGGCGACGTTCTCGGCGGTGACGCCCATGTGGATGCCGTGGAACGGGTCGGTGAGCATCATGACGGTGCCATCGACGAGCTCCCGGTTGCCGAGGCGGTAGCCCGCGCGGGCACCGAAGTCGTAGAACGGCATACGCGACATGGACTCGTCGCCACCGGCCAGGGCGAGGTCCACGCCGCCCCAGCGCATCTGCATCGCGGCCGACCAGATCGCCTGCAGTCCCGATCCGCACAGGCGGTTGACGGTGTATGCCGGTGTGGACTTCGGGAGCCCGGCGGCCAGGGCCACGCGGCGCGCGTTGTAGGCGTCGGGGCCGACCTGGCCGATGCACCCCATGACGACCTCGTCGATGTCGTCCGCGGCCACGCCGGCGCGCGCGAGCGCCTCGCGAGCGGCCGTGGCACCGAGTTCGTGGGCGGGGACGTCCTTGAACATCCCGCCGAAGCTGCCGATCGGGGTGCGGGCGCCGTCGACGAGGACGATCTTCTCTGCGTGGGGGTCGGTCATGAGGTCCATCGTAGGAAGCGCCCGCCGGAGGGGACAGGCCCGCGGGGTGTGACCTGTGCGGGACCTAGGGTGTGGCGGTGACTCGTCCAGTCGGCCCCGCCCGCCCGCTCAGCGCTCTCTGGCAGCGGCACCGCCGCTATCGCGGCCGACTGGTCGCCGCGGTGACGATGTCCACCGTCAACAAGGTCGCGGACGTCGTGCCGGAGCTGCTCATCGGCGCGGCCGTGGACGTCGTCGTGCGCGGCGACGACTCGTGGATCGGATCGCTCCTCGGGGTCGAGTCCCGCTACGCCCAGCTCGGCTGGCTGGCGGCCTTCAACGTGGTCGTCTGGGTCATCGAGTCGCTGTCCCAGTACGTCGCCGACGTGCTCTGGCGGGGCCTCGCCCAGGGCGTCGAGCACGACCTCAGGGTGGAGGCGTACGACCACGCGCAGCACCTGGACATGTCTTGGCACGAGGGAAGGGCGAGCGGCACGACCCTGGCCACCCTCAACGACGACGTCAACCAGCTCGAGCGGTTCCTCGACGTCGGGGCGGCGGCGATCCTGCAGACCGCGCTCAACGTCGTGCTCGTCGGTGCCGTCTTCGCGGCGTCCAGTGTGCAGCTCTTCGTCCTCGCGTTCCTGCCCATCCCGGTCGTCATCGGCGGGTCACTGCTCTTCCAGCGCCGGCTGGAGCCGCTCTACGCACGCGTCCGCGAGACGGTGTCGGACCTCTCGGGTGCGCTGAGCGCCAACCTCGCCGGCATCTCGACCATCAAGGCGTTCACTGCCGAGGCGCGCGAGCGGGACCGGATCGCGGCGCTGTCCACGGCATACCGGCAGGCCAACGTCGACGCCATCCGCTCCAGCGCCGCGTTCGTCCCGCTCGTCCGGATGGCGATCCTCGCGGGCTTCACGTGCACCCTCCTCTTCGGTGGCTGGGCGACCCTGCGCGGTGAGCTCGAGGTCGGCCTCTACTCGGTGCTCGTCTTCATGACGCAGCGACTGCTCTGGCCGCTCACCGAGGTGGCGACGGTGCTCGACCTCTACCAGCGCGGCCGGGCCTCGGCGGGTCGGATCCTGCGCCTGCTCGACGAGCCGGTCACCGTGCCTGCGGGCACCGGCGCCCTGCAGCGACCGGTCCGGGGCGCCGTCGAGCTCCGCGGCGTGCGGGCCGGCTACGGCGAGGGGCCGACCGTCCTGCACGAGATCGACATGGACATCCCGGCAGGCGAGACGCACGCGATCGTCGGGGCTACCGGCTCGGGGAAGTCCACGCTGCTGCGGCTCGTCCTCCGTTTCGACGACCCGCGGGACGGCGCGGTCCTGCTCGACGGGCGCGACGTGCGCGAGCTCGACTGGGACTCGCTGCGCGGGTCGATGGGCTACGTCGCCCAGGACGTCTACATCTTCTCGGGGTCGGTCGCCGACAACATCGCCTACGGCCGTCCCGACGCCAGCCGTGAGGAGGTCCGCGAGGCCGCGGTGGCGGCCGCCGCCGTGGACTTCATCGACGCCCTGCCCGAGGGGTTCGACTCGCTGCTCGGCGAGCGCGGGGTCAACCTCTCCGGCGGCCAACGACAGCGGCTGGCCCTCGCCCGGGCCCTCCTGCGCGACCCCGCCGTGCTCGTCCTCGACGAGGCGACGAGTGCGGTCGACAACGAGACCGAGGCCGCCATCCAGGCGTCGCTGCGCCGGGCCACCGTCGACCGCACGGCGATCGTCGTCGCGCACCGGCTCTCGACGGTCCGGCACGCCCACCGCATCTGGGTCCTCGACGCCGGCCGGGTGGCCGAGTCCGGGACGCACGACGAGCTCCTCGCCACCGGGGGCATCTATGCCTCGCTGTGGAAGGTGCAGACCGGCGAGCTCTGACCCGCGCTTTGGGAGTGCCGTGAGGACCACCTCGCACCCGGCATGTGCTGGACTGCGGGGCATGGATTCCAGCGCAGTCGTCCTCGTCGCCCACGGCACCCGGGACCAGCGAGGCGCGGAGACGGTGCGCCGTCTCGCAAGCCGGGTCGCCGAGGCCCTGCCGAGCCAGGAGGTCGCGCTCGCCTACGTCGACGTCCAGACGCCGCTGGTCGGTGACGCGCTCGACGACGTCATGGGCCGGCACTCGTCGGTCGTCGTCGTGCCACTGCTGCTCAGCCGCGGCTTCCACGTCGACGTCGACATCGCCGAGGCCGTCGCCGCTCACCCGGGGTCGCGCGCGGTGGCCCAGCTGGGACCCGACCCGCTGCTGGCGGCCCTGCTCGCCGGCCGGCTCCGGGACGCCGCGGTCCCCGAGCCGTCGCACGTCGTCCTCGCGGCCGCCGGGTCGAGCCGCGCCGAGGCCGCCGAGGACGTCGAGGTGGCGGCGGAGCAGCTCGCCCTGGAGTGGGACGGCCCGGTGACCGTGGCCTATGCCTCCGGGACGTCGCCGTCGGTCCCGGAGGCGGTCGCCGCCGCCCGTGCCGACGGGGCGGCGACGGTCGCGGTTGCGACGTACCTCCTCGCCGAGGGCTTCTTCCACGACCGGCTCGCCGACGCGGGTGCCGACCACGTCAGTGCCCCGCTGTGCGACGACGACGCCGTCCTCGCCGTCATCCTCAGCCGCCTCGGCTCGGGCTGACCCATGAGGTCGTCCACCGGGTCGATGACCTATAGGTATTCAGGAACACCTATCGGCTATCGGCGCGCGAACACCCCTGTGTGTGACCGGACTGTGTGTGACCGGGCGGATCAGCCGGAGGCAGGACTGGTCGTGATGTCGCGGTGCCAGGGCTCGGTCCGGTGTGCCGTGACCCACGAAGCTGCACCCCGGACTCACTCCGCCGGAAGGTCGTGCGCGACCGCGTGGTGCGGCTCGTAGAGCATCATGTCGTCGGCGCCCGGCACGGCCATGAAGACCACGACGCCGAACCCACGGTCGACCGGGTCGGTGGTGAACGTCGCACCGCGCGAACGCAGCTCGTCCATCGTCGCGGTGAGGTCGTCGCACATGAGCGAGATCGAGTGGTGCCGGGGCGCGTGGTCGCCGCCCTCACCGCTCGTCGGGTGCACACCGAGCTCGCTGGGGCCGGAGCGGAAGATCGGCCACTCCGGCTCGCCCTCGGCGACCTCGTCACTGGCGGAGGGCCACCGCAGCACCTCGCGGAAGAAGGCCCGCGTCGCCGGGGCGTCGTCCGAGTAGACCAGGGTGTGGACGGCAGTGATCATGCCTCCACGGTAGGCCCGTCCGGCGGTCCCTGGAAGGCCCGTCAGCGTGACGGGGTCAGGTCGTGATGTCGCGGTGCCAGGACTCCGTCCTGTATGCCGTGACCCACCCCATCGAGAGGTAGAGCCCATCCGCGCCGGTCGGGGAGTCGGCGTCGACCTCGAGCCCGACGCGGTTGTGACCGCGCGAGGCCGCATCACGAATCACGGTGTGCAGCAGCGACTTCGCGACGCCACGGCCGCGGGCGAGCCGGTGGACGCCGATGTAGTCGACGTAGCTGCCGAACTCGCCGGAGTCGTCGGGCGGGAGGATCGTCGCGACGAGGGCACCGCCCGGGACGGTCTCGCCGTCGACGTCGACCTCCGCGATCCACCAGTGGTCCCACCGGTGGCCGGGGTCCTCGCGCAGGCGGGACAGGAACTCGGGGAAGGACTCGCGGTAGCTGTTGAAGTGGTCGGCGAAGGACTCCTCGAGCATCCGGTGCACCGTCTGGAGGTCGGCGGCGACGGGCAGGCCGTTGTCGTGCTTGGCGACCCGCCGGATCGTCACCCCCTCGCGGGGCCCGGGAAGGACGCCCTCGCCAGCCTCGTCCGCGGTGACCGGTCGTGACATCTGCAGCCAGGTCCGGGTCTGCCGGTAGCCCGCGGCGGTCAGCCACCTGCGCTGCCGCTCGTCGTCGGCGTAGGCGCCGGAGTCGAGCTGGGTGCCGCCGAGCTCGCGACCGGCCGCAATGACCCGTCCGGCCTCCTCGGCCCACGTGAAGAGCGAGGTCGCGAGGGCCTCCGCGTCGGCGTCGTCCACACCCTCGACGGCCACGGTCACCTCGACGAGGGTTCGCCCACCGGCGCGGTCGTGGACCGTCGACCAGCCGACGATGCGCCCGTCGGCGTCGGTGACGATCGCCTGGTGCCGGGTCCACGAGCCGGTGCCGGCGACGTTGCTCTCGACGACGTCGACGTCCACCGAGCCCGAGCCCTTGGCCATCCGCTGGTGGGCCTCGGCCAGCGACACCAGGGCGGTCACGTCGTCGCGGGAGGGGACGCGCGCGACCCAGCCGGACGGCATACCCGAGAGGTCGGGAAGTCCGGACTGGTGCGGCGCGATCCGGCTCTCGGACAGCGGATCTGGCGTCTGCGACGTCATGCGATGGGTCCTCCGGACTCCACGATCGGGACAAGGTCGGCGATCGAGTCCATCACGGCGGTGGGCCGGTAGGGAAACAGCTCGACGTCGGCCGGTCGGGTGGAGCCGGTGAGGACGAGGACCGTGCGCAGACCCGCCTCGAGGCCGGAGACCATGTCGGTGTCCATCCGGTCGCCGATCATGACGGTCGACTCGGAGTGGGCGTCGAGCCGGTTGAGGGCGCTGCGCATCATGAGCGGGTTGGGCTTGCCGACGAAGTAGGGCTGGCGCCCGGTCGCGGTCGAGATGAGCGCGGCGACCGAGCCCGTGGCGGGCAGCGTGCCCTCGGTCGAGGGACCGCTGACGTCGGGGTTGGTCGCGATGAAGCGGGCGCCCTTCTCGATGAGCCGGATGGCCTGGGTGATCTGCTCGAACGAGTAGGTGCGGGTCTCGCCGAGGACGACGTAGTCGGGCTTGCGGCTCGTGAGGATGTAGCCGACGTCGTGCAGCGCCGTGGTGAGGCCGGCTTCGCCGACGACGTATGCCGTGCCCCCGGGTCGCTGGTCGGCGAGGAACTGCGCGGTCGCCATCGCCGAGGTCCAGATCGACTCCTCGGGGACGTCGATGCCGCTCGCGAGGAGCCGCGCCCGCAGGTCCCTCGCCGTGTAGATCGAGTTGTTGGTGAGGACGAGAAAGGGACGCTGCGCGGTCTTGAGCGCGCCGATGAACTCGGTCGCACCGGGGATCGCGTGCTCCTCGTGGACGAGGACACCGTCCATGTCGGTGAGCCAGGTCTCGATCGGCTGCGGCTCGGTCATCGTGCTGCCTCTGTCATTCCGCCATTGTGGTGCCTACGGTGGAGGCATGGCGCATCCTGACGACACCGACGGCGTGGCACACCGGACCGAGTCCGACACGATGGGTTCCATCGAGGTTCCCGCGGACGCGTACTGGGGCGCGCAGACCCAGCGGAGCATCGAGAACTTCGACATCGGGCGCGACACGTTCATCTGGGGGCGCCCGATGATCCGCGCCCTTGGCATCCTCAAGAAGGCTGCGGCACAGGCGAACGGCGAGCTGGGCGAGCTGCCCTCCGACGTCGCCGACCTCGTCGTGCGCGCGGCCGACGACGTCATCTCCGGCTCGCTCGACGAGCACTTCCCGCTCGTCGTCTTCCAGACCGGCTCGGGCACGCAGTCCAACATGAACGCCAACGAGGTCGTGTCGAACCGCGCCATCGAGCTCGCCGGCGGCGAGCGCGGGTCCAAGACGCCGGTGCACCCCAACGACCACGTCAACCGCGGGCAGTCGAGCAACGACACCTTCCCCACGGCCATGCACATCGCCGTCGTGCTCGAGGTCGTCGAGCGGCTCGAGCCTGCGGTCGCGGAGCTGCGCGAAGTCCTCGACGGCAAGCGGACGGCATACAAGGACGTCGTCATGGTGGGCCGCACCCACCTCCAGGACGCCACGCCCGTGACCCTCGGTCAGGTCTTCGGTGGCTGGGTCGCGCAGCTCGACGACGCGATGCAGGCCCTCTCGTATGCCGTCGAGTCCACTCGCGCTCTCGCGATCGGTGGCACCGCGGTCGGGACCGGCCTCAACGCGCACCCGGACTTCGGCCGGCTCGCCGCCGAGAAGATCGCGGCCGAGACGGGCCAGGCGTTCCGGCAGGCACCGGACCTCTTCGCGGCCCTGTCGGCCCACGACGCGCTCGTCGGCGTCAGCGCCGGGCTGCGCACCCTCGGCGGGGTGCTCATGAAGCTCGCCAACGACGTGCGCTGGTACGCCTCCGGGCCGCGAAACGGGCTGGGCGAGCTGCGGATCCCCGAGAACGAGCCGGGCAGCTCGATCATGCCGGGCAAGGTCAACCCGACCCAGGCCGAGGCGCTGACGATGGTGGCGACGCGGGTCTTCGGCAACGACGCGACGGTGGCCTTCGCCGGGTCGCAGGGCAACTTCCAGCTCAACGTCTACAAGCCGGTCATGGCGCACGCCGTCCTCGAGTCCACGCGGCTGCTCGCCGACGGCTGCCGGTCGTTCACCGCGCACTGCGCCCGGGGGATCGAGCCCAACACCGAGCGGATCGAGGCCAACCTCGCGAGCAACCTCATGCTCGTCACCGCGCTCAACCGGCACATCGGCTACGACAAAGCCGCGGCCATCGCGAAGAACGCGCACAAGCAGGGCCTCAGCCTGCGCGAGTCGGCGTTGGCCTCCGGCGACCTCACGGCGGAGGAGTTCGACGCGTGGGTCGTCCCGGAGGACATGACCCATCCCTGAGGACATGACCCACTCCTGAGGTTCAGCTGCGGCTGTGACGCCCTCGGCCGAGCATGTTGAGGACCGCTTCGGCGCGGGACCGCGCACCGGTGACCTCGAGGATGGCAGCGACGTCGCGAGCCACCGTCCGCTCCGAGATGCCCAGCTGACGCGCGATCGTGGTGTCGGTGCGGCCGAGACAGACGCCACGCGCGACGTCGAGCTGACGCGGGCCCAGTGGTGGCGGCATGCCGTCCGCGAGAGCCGGGGTCGACTCCGCCGACGTCGCATCCCAGAGCTCGACCGCGCCCTCGAGGAACGGACCCGAGGTCGCGATCCACGCGGTGGGGTCACCCTCGGGGGTCCTCGGCCCGTCGAGGACCGCCGCCCGTCGGTCGATGAGGATCATCCAGGTCACGACCGGCCCGAGCCTGACTCCCGGTGACAGCGAGGTGAGCAACGGGTTGAGGCGGAGCGCGCGCGGCGTCGTGATCGTGACGAGGTCGAGGCCCCGGGCGCGCGAGCGTGCGTCGAGCTCGTACGAGTCGTCCTCCGGGCCGAACCTCGGGTGCGGCTGAAGGCTCCACACCGAGCGTCGGGTTCGCCGCTCGAGCTCGACCTTGACGGGTGCGACCGCCGCGTGGCCGACGCCGAGGAGCGCGAGCCCCTGCGGGAGGGCGCGCCCGGGATGGGCCACCTCGTTCATCCGGCCGACGAGCGCGAGGGCCAGGCCGTGCGCGTGGGTCATCCTCGATCCCCCTTCGACGTCACGTGTCTGGCGGACCCTAGCCGGTGGCGCCCACACGGTGCCACGGTGTCAAGAGGTGCGTCGAGAGTTCGCCACGGACTCGACCTCGGGGACGGCGGTGCGCGATCCTGTGCGGGTCGCGGGCAGGAGGGGGTTCCGCGAACGTCCGGCTGCGGGGGCAGCCGGCAGCGGGAGTGGCCTCGTTCCCCACCCGGGGCGGGGCCACTCCCTCACGTGCGCGCTGCCTACCCGCTGACCGTTGCGGTCCGGGTGTCGGTTCGGGCGACGGTCCCGGTCAGGTCCCCCGGTCGCTCCTGCCCGACGACCAGTCGAGCGACCAGCGGATCGCCGGCGGCCGGACCGCCGCGCACACCGGCCCGCCACGGGCGTCGACCAGGGAGAGCCTGCCGGTGAGGGTCGCGTCGTCGGGGGCGTCCATGAGGTCCGCAGGGTCGAGCACCCCGAGCATGAGCTTGGCCTGTCGGGCCATCTCGAAGCCGTCAGACCCCGCGTGGCCCCAGCAGAGGTAGAGGAACCGGTCGCCCCGCGGGCCCTGGACCCACGGGCCGCGCAGGTCGACCCCGGCGGGAGTCAGGACGACGTCGAGCGCCGCCTCGAACGTCATCGACGTCCCGGACACCGCCCGCGGGGAGTCGACGGTCCGGCCGCGCTGCAGCCCGACCAGCACCGCCTGACCACCCAGGACCGGTGGTGGGAGGGGGCTCCCGACGATGCGCACGTCCACGTCGTCATCATCCCTCGGATCACCCCGGGCCGTGACGGACCCGCGCACTAGGTTGAGCGCCATGGACTTCACCGCTCCCTCTCCCCATGCCGGCATGGGCGCCACGCTGGTCGACGGCGGGGTGACGTTCCGGGTGTGGGCGCCGCACGCCCGTCACGTCTGGGTCATCGGCGACTTCAACGGGTGGGACAGCGGCAACAACCCGCAGCTCGAGAGTGACGGCGACGGTGGAGCCGGCACGTGGTCGGTCCACGTTCCCGGGGTCCACGCGGGTCAGGAGTACCAGTTCCAGGTCGACACCGGCTCGGAGGTCGTCTGGCGGGCCGACCCCTATGCCCGCCAGATGACGAGCTCGGTCGGCAACTGCGTCGTCTACGACCCCGCCGCGTTCGACTGGGGGGACAACGGCTTCCAGATGCCGTCGTGGGACGACGTGGTCGTCTACGAGCTGCACATTGGCACGTTCGGCGGGCACGGGGGCTCCCGCGGGAGCTTCGAGACGGCGATCCATCGCCTCGACCACCTGCGCGAGCTGGGTGTCTCCGTCATTCAGGTCATGCCGCCCTTCGAGTACGCCGGTGACATCTCGTGGGGCTACAACCCCAGCCACGTCTTCGCGGTCGAGTCGACCTACGGCGGGCCAGACGCCTTCAAGGGGTTCATCAAGGCGGCTCACGACCACGGCATGGCCGTCATCGTCGACGTCGTGCACAACCACATCGGCCCTTCCGACCTCGACCTGTGGCGCTTCGACGGCTGGTACGAGAACGACGGTGGGGGCATCTACTTCTACAACGACCACCGGGCGCAGACCCCGTGGGGCGCGACCCGCCCCGACTACGGCCGACCCGAGGTGCGCAGCTTCCTGCGCGACAGCGCGCTGCTCTGGCTCGAGGAGTTCCGGTGCGACGGGCTGCGGTTCGACGCCACGGGATTCATCCGCTCGATCCACGGCGGCACCTGGGACGAGGGCTCGGTCATCGAGGACGGCAACAGCTACCTTTCTTGGCTCACGGCCGAGATCCGTGCCCGCCAGCCGTGGAAGCTCCTCATCGCCGAGGACCTCCAGGACGACCCGGCGGTCACCGCACCCACCGACCGGGGCGGCCTCGGCTTCCACGCCCAGTGGGACGCGGGCTTCGTCCATCCGGTGCGCAAGGCGCTCACCGAGCTGAGCGACGAGCACCGGGACATGGAGGCGGTGGCCCACGCGATCATGGGCGACGGCCGAGGCCCCGCGGGCAGCCGCGTCGTCTACACCGAGTCACACGACGAGGTCGCCAACGGCAAGACCCGGCTGCCGGAGGCGGTCGCACCGGGGGACGCCGACTCCTGGGCGGCGAAGAAGCGGGCAGCGCTTGGGTTCGTGACGGTGATGTGCTCACCCGGCATACCCATGCTCTTCCAGGGACAGGAGTTCCTCGAGGACCGATGGTTCGACGACTCGGTCGCGCTCGACTGGGGCAAGTCCGACCTGCACGAAGGCATCGTCGCGCTGCACCGGGACCTCATCCACCTGCGCCGCAACGCCGACCACGTCAGCCGTGGACTGCGGGGTGCGGGGGCCAACCTCCTGCGGGTGGACAACGAGGACAAGCTCATCGCGGTCCACCGATGGGCCGAGGGGGGCGTCCACGACGACACCGTCGTCGTGCTCAACTTCTCGACCCAGGTGCACGACGAGCTGCCGGTCGGCCTGCCTGCCCCGGGTGAGTGGAAGGTGCGCTTCAACTCGGACTCCCCGCTCTACGCGCCGGAGTTCGGTGGCGTCGACGCGTTCGACGTCGAGGCCGACGGCCCGGCGATGGACGGGTGCGAGCAGAGCGCCGTGCTCACCCTGGGTCCCTACAGCGCGGTCGTGCTCACCCGCGAGGCCTGAAGCGGGGCGTGGGGCGGGTGGTCAGCCGGTCGTGTGGCGGTCGGCGACGTCGAGCGCGGCGTCGAGCATCTCGAGGCCGGCACGCATCTCGGCCGCCGTCGTCGTGCACGGCGGCACGACGTGCGTGCGGTTGAAGTGTATGAACGGCCACAGCCCGTTCTCCTTGCACGCGGCCGCGAACGCCCCCATCGGCGCCGCCGCGGCCCCCGAGGCGTTGAACGGGACCAACGGCTCCCGGGTCCGACGGTCGCGAACGAGCTCCACGGCATACATGAATCCGACGCCACGGACCTCGCCCACGGAGGGGTGCCGGTCCGCGATGGCCTCGAGGCCGGGGCGCAGCACGGTCTCCTCGACGCCGCGGACGTGCTCGAGGATGCCCTCCTCCTTGAAGATGCCGATGGAGGCGACGGCGGAGGCGCAGGCGAGCGGGTGGCCCGAGTAGGTCAGGCCACCGGGGTAGGGCCGGTCGGCGAACGTCGCCGCGATGTCGGCCGAGATGACGACCCCGCCTAGCGGGACGTAGCCGGAGTTCACGCCCTTGGCGAAGCAGATGAGGTCCGGCGTCACGCCCCACCGGTCGACCGCGAACCACTCGCCGCAGCGGCCGAAGCCGGCCATGACCTCGTCGGTGATGAAGACGATGCCGTGCTCGTCGCAGATCTCGCGCACCCCGGCGAGGTAGCCCGCGGGTGGCACGAGGACGCCGTTGGTGCCGACAACGGTCTCGAGCATCACCGCCGCGATGGTGGCGGGACCCTCGACCATCACCGTGTCGCGCAGGTGCTGCAGGGCGCGGTCGCACTCCTCGTCCTCGGTCGTGGCGTGGAAGGCGGAGCGGTAGAGGTAGGGCCCCCAGAAGTGGACGATTCCGGGCACCGACGGCTCGGAGGCCCAGCGCCGCGGCTCGCCGGTCGCGGCGATCGCACCGGCCGTCGCCCCGTGGTAGCTGCGGTAGGTCGTGAGGACCTTCTGGCGTCCGGTGTGCAGGCGCGCCATGCGCATGGCGTTCTCGGTCGCCTCCGCGCCTCCGTTGGTGAAGAAGACCGAGTCGAGGTCACCGGGTGCGAGCTCGGCGATGAGCCGCGCGGCCTCGGAGCGGACGTCGTTGGCGAAGGCCGGCGAGACGGTGAGCAGCCGGCCCGCCTGCTCTTGGATGGCCGCCACGAGCTTGGGGTGCTGGTAGCCGATGTTGACGTTGACGAGCTGGCTCGAGAAGTCGAGGTAGCGGCTGCCGTCGGCGAGCTCGAAGTGCGACCCCTGGGCGCTGACCACCTCCGCCGGCGAGATCTGGCCCTGCGCGGACCACGAGTGGAAGACGTGCTTGCGGTCGGATTCGGTCGTCGAGGCGGGGGTCGTCGTCGTCACCCTTGTCAGCATATGGGCGCACGGATCGCGACGCGTCGAGGCTCACATGTTCAGAGACTGTTCAACCACCCGATTTTTTCGCTAGGGTTTGACGCAGCCGGGCGCGCGTCGTGAACTCCCTGTACCGACGCGCGCCCGTGGCGTGTCCCGGCCCGAAAGCGTGTATGCCGGCCCACGCAGAGCGTGGGACCCGCGCCCCCGCGGATGATCCGCGCGGCCGGCGGTGTTGACCCCCTCGAAGAACAGTCGACCAGACACCCCTGACACCCCACTCCTGAGGAGATTCCTGCATGGCAACCGTCGAGCTGACCGCCGAGACCTTCGAGAAGACCGTGACGGGCAACGGCATCGTCCTCGTCGACTTCTGGGCCGAGTGGTGTGGCCCGTGCAAGCGCTTCGCACCCGTGTTCGAGGAGGCGTCCGAGAAGCACCCCGACGTCACCTTTGGCAAGATCGACACCGAGGCCGAGCAGCAGCTCGCCGCCGCGGCCCAGATCACCTCGATCCCGACGCTCATGGCCTTCCGCGACTCGATCCTCGTCTTCTCGCAGCCCGGCGCCCTTCCCGCCCCGGCGCTCGAGGGGATCATCGAGCAGATCAAGGGCCTCGACATGGAGGACGTGCGCGCCCAGCTCGCCGCAGCCCAGAACGGCGACGCCGCCCAGGCCTGACGCCACGGCCTGACCGAGGCGCCACGCCGACCCGTTCCGGTCGGCGCCCCACGGATCCCCGCCCGAGCCCCGGCTCCGGCGGGGATCTGTCCGTCGTCGCTGCTTGGATGGCGAGATGGCACCTTCCTACGTCGCGCTCGGAGACTCGTATGCCGCCGGCGTCGGGGGAGGTGCCGGGCAGGGCGCGTGCTGGCGCGCGGCCGAGGGCTACCCCGTCCAGGTCGCGCGGACGCTCGGGGTCGACCTGGCCTACCAGGCGTGCCTCGGCGCCACCATCCGTGACGTCGAGCGCACCCAGTTGGCGGCGCTGGGACCCGAGACCTCACACGTCTCGCTCACCGTCGGCGGCAACGACATCGGCTTCGTCCCGGTGCTGATCGAGTGCGCCAAGCCGGCGTGGATGGTCGACAGCAACCCCGTCATTGACCGGGCGCTCGAGCTGTTGCGGACCGACCTGCCCGCGCGCCTCAGCGGTCTGCTGGGCCGGATCAGGAGCGGTGCGCCGACCGCGGAGCTGGTGCTCACGGCATACCCCGTGTTGTTCAACGGCACGGACTGCAACGCCCTGACCTTCTTCAGCCCCCACGAGATGGATCGGCTCGAGACCGGGGTGGGCGAGCTGGCCGAGGTCGTCGGCTCGGCGGCGGGCGCGGCCGGGGCGCGGTTCGTCGACCCCCGAGGGGACTTCGACGGGCACGCGGTCTGCGACGAGCAGGAGTGGCTCAACGGCGTGGCCTGGCCGCTCGAGGAGTCCTACCACCCCAACGCCGAGGGCCACGCCGCCTACGCGCGGCTCGTCGTGGCGGCGTTCGGTGGCGAGGAGTCGGCGACGCCGCCGCGGGAGGTGCGGATCGTGCACGGCCCGGACTCCCGCGGGGAGGCGCCGACCTTCAGCCTCCCTGACCTGCTGTCGCACGAGAGTCTCGACGGGGCCCGCCGCCACGGGCTCGACCCGGAGCACGTGGCCGACCTCGCCCGCCGGGCCGAGAACACGGCCCGAGGGGAGGACGCCGAGGCTGCGCGGGCTGAGCTCCACGCGCTCGACCGGCTCGTCCGGGAGCGCCTGGGCGGTTGAGTCGGCGCAGATGAGTCAGCGCCGAACCGTGGCACGGTCCAGCGCTGTCGTCGTGCGCCCGTCCGGGCGCGGGTGGTGCGGGCTGCGTCAGTCGCGCAGCAGTGGTGCAGTCCTGCTCAGATCGAGCGGGTGTGATGCTGCCACTGCGAGGCGACCATGAGCTCGTGGTTCGCGCGGGTGGAGTCCATGTCGACCGTGGTCGACCAGCCGGAGCTGCCCGGACGCCGGAAGTTGCGGAGGCGCTCGGCGATGCGGTGGGCGGAGGGGAAGGTCTGGGTGCGGGGGATCATGACTGCAATGATCCGCGCTTCAACTGCTTAGCACAACGTGACTTTGCTTAGGGGTTCTTAAGCAACACTGTAGAGTTGGACCATGCTCGACCCGCACCGCCTCAGGGTGTTCCGCGCCGTCGTCGGCAGCGGCTCCGTGCAGGCTGCCGCCGACAACCTCGGGCTGACCTCGAGTGCGGTGAGCCAGCACCTCAGCGCCCTCGCCCGCGAGACCGGGCTCGTCCTCTTCCAACGCCAGGGTCGAGGCATCGCCGCCACGCCGGCGGGCCTCGAGCTCGCCGCGCAGAGCGAGGAGGCGATGCGCCAGTGGGACCGCCTGGACTCGGTCGTCACGGACCTGCGCGACGGTCGCAGCGGGCGCCTCACGATCGGCTACTTCGCCTCGGCCGGCGCGGCGTGGATGCCTGCGCTGGTCAAGCGGCTCACCTCCGAGCAGCCCGACCTCACGGTCGACCTCGTCCTCACCGAGGTGACGAGCCGCAACGTCACGCCGGACATCGACGTCGTCATCGACCCGCCCGACGGTGGCGGGCGCTCGGGCTACCGGCAGGTGCCCTTGGCGAGCGACCCCTTCGTCGCCGTCGTCCCGAGCGACCACGAGCTGGCCGGCGCGCGCAGCGTGGCCCTGGCCGACCTGCGCGGCGAGACCTGGGTGTCCAACGACCTCGCCGGGAGCCTCGGCCACCGCATCATCGTCTCGGCCTGTGCCGCGGCGGGGTTCACGCCGCGGTTCACGGTGCAGGCGCAGGAGCACTACTCGGCGATCCAGTTCGTCGCCGCCGGGGTGGGCATCTCCGTCATGCCCCGGCTGGCGGCGCGGGCGCTGCCCCCGGAGGTGGTCCGGGTGCGGATCACCGATCCGACCCCGGTGCGAGAGATCTCGGCGCTGGTGCGCGAGACCGGCCGCCCCAACCCCGCGGCCGAGCGGCTGCTCGAGATGCTCCTCGAGCTCAACACCCACCCGGCCCGGAGAGGTCGCCCCGGCCCGGGCTGACCCGGCATCGCTGTCGCCCTCGCGCCGGCCGTCAGCTCGGTCGCTCGTCAGGGCGCGGCAGGTGAACCGTGCGGAGGTGTGAGCAGCCGCGTCTCGACCACCGCCGAGGGGTTGATCGGCCCGTAGACGTGGGGGAACGTCTCACCGGTCTCGGGGTTGCCGACCTCGCGCACGAGGCGTGACTCGAGCAGCTCGGGGTCGATGGTGAGGAGCACGAGGTCGTGCGGCACGTCCGCATAGAACGTCGTCATCACGAACTCGAGCTGGGCCGGGTCGCAGCAGTGGATGAAGCCCTCGTCCTCGAGCGACCGGCCCAGCGTCGACTCCGTGAACGCGCCCTCGGCAACGGCGCGCTCCCAGGTCTCGGGGGCGGTGACGTGGTGGATGCGGCCGTCGCCGATGACGCTCACGTCCGGTCCGCCTGCTCGACAGTCATGGCTCCCAACCTACGCCGCGACATACGCTCGCCCGCATGACGATCCGTGAGGCCACGCCCGACGACGTCCCCGCGATCCTCCGGCTCGTCCGCGCGCTCGCGACGTACGAGAAGGAGCCGGACGCGGTCGAGGCGACGGAGGAGCACTTTCGCTCGGCGCTCTTCCCCACCGAGGGCACGCCCACGACCTTCGCCCATGTGGCCGAGGCCGACGGCGAGGTCGTGGGGATGGCGGTCTGGTACCTCACCTTCTCGACGTGGACCGGCGTCAACGGCATCTGGCTCGAGGACCTCTTCGTCGAGCCGGGACACCGGGGGAGCGGCCTCGGGCGCGAGCTCCTGGCAACCCTCGCGCGCACCTGCATCGAGCGTGGCTACCGGCGGCTCGAGTGGTGGGTGCTCGACTGGAACGAGCCCTCGATCGGCTTCTACAAGAGCCTCGACGCGGTCCCGCAGGACGAGTGGACCGTGTTCCGGATGGACGGCGACGCGCTCACCTCGCTCGGCACCTGACCGGCCGTCGTGGCCGCCTCCGCGAGGGCGAGGTATGCCGTGAGCTCGGCCGGACGGCATACGCAGCGGTTTCGCAGCGGCTCGCAGCGCGTCCGCAGCGGGCGTCCCTAGCGTCCCGGACGGGTCGCCGACCGGCGGTCCACGCCACGTCAGGAGGGAAGCCCATGACCACCATCGACCGCCGCGAGCTCGTCCGCGGAGCCTTCGCCACCTCGTTCCTCGGACTCGCCGGGGCCGCTGTCGCCATGCCGAGCCAGGCGATGGCCGCGCCCAACGTCTCGCGCGACACCGTCATCGACCGGGCGTGGTTCTGGATGAACAACAATGTCCAGTACGACCAGCAGGGGACCTACCCCGCTCCCGGCGGGGTGCGCTACCGCACCGACTGCTCCGGGTTCGTCTCCATGTGCCTCATGCTGCCGGCGCCCGGACCCAGCACGAGCTACCTCAACGACTACAGCTCGGGCATCAGCAAGGCGAACCTCAAGAAGGGCGACTTCCTCAACCTGCCCGGCGTGCACTGCGTCCTCTTCCAGCGCTGGACCAACGACGCCCACACGCGCTTCATGCTCTTCGAGCAGTCCAACCCGACGTCGGACATGAACCACCGCGAGGCCGCGCTGAGCGACTACTCGTCCTACGGTGCCCGCCGCGCCCACAACATCATCGACTGACGACGAGGCAGGTATGCCGGTCGCTCTCGTCGAGCGGCCGGCACACCTGTGTCCGAGGTCAGGGCCAGATCGAGGCGACCCACTCGGGGTGGTCGATGAACGGGTTGCGGTTGCCCTGCCACTGCGCGTGGATGCGGTCGTTGCGCCGCTTCTCGAACGCGTCCGGCGGGTCGCCCGCGCTCCACGTCTTGAGGGTCGTCAGCTTGCCGACGTAGGGCGTGGACCCGTTGCCCGCCACGTTGTTGGGCTCGAGGTTGGCGAACCCGTCGCCGCCCTCGTAGCGGATCGCCATGTAGAGGATCATCCGGGCGACGTCGCCCTTCACGGCGTCACGCGGCTCGAACGAGTCGCCGTCGCGCCAGCAGTCCGAGCACTGGTGGACGGCCGATCCACCGTTGTCGAAGTCGAGGTTGCCGCGGTCGGAGTTCACCGTGACGTCCTCGGGGCGGAGGTGGTGCACGTCGGTGCCGGGGCCGGGCGTCGTGCCGAACCCGCCGTGGCTCTGCGGCCACACGTGCTCGCGGTTCCACTGGTCGGGGTCGCCACCGTTGCTGGTCTTGGAGATCGAGCGGCCCGAGTAGACCTCGATGACGTTGGCCGAGTTGTTCGGGTCCTGGTCGGTGTCCTTGAGGGCGGTCCACACCTCGTCGTAGGTGAGCACGCTTTGGTCGCTGATGATCGTGTGCAGGGCGCTGCGCAGGGCCGAGCCCGACTTGCCGAGCGCGGCGGCGTAGTAGGTGTCGGTGCCGCCCGTCGAGGTGGGAGTGGGGGTCGGGGTGAGCGTGGCCGTGCTCGTCGGGGTCGGGGTGCTGCCCACCGACGAGATCGCCGTCGGCGACTTGAGGCCGGCGTGCGAGAAGTACGCCGTGAGCGGCCCGGTGACGTCGACGAGGCGACCCATGAGCGACGGGTTCGACTTCAGGCCCCACGCGCTCCGCCACTGCGTCGTCAGCTGGACGTAGAGCATCCGGCTCGTGTCGGTCTGTCCGGCGGTGTCGGCGAGCGCGATGGCGTAGTCGCCGGTGAAGGCGCTGCGGTTGACCGTCGTCGTCGCGACGGGCTCGCCGACGACGTAGCCGCGGACGGTCTGGGACGTGCCGTTCTGGGTGGCGATCGCCTGGCTGACGGTGAGCGGGGTTGCGGCGACGGCGGTGCGCGCCGTGATCGCGGTGAGTGCGAGCGCACTGATGAGGACGACCAGGAGCAGTGAGGCCAGGGCGATGGCGCGGGTCCCGGCGACCCCGTTGCGTCCGCCAAGGTGGGGCCCTGGCCCCCGACTTGGCGGACGCAAGGGGTTGGACCGGAGGGGCGCGGTGGCGGGCATGGCGCTCAGCCTGCACGCGGCATACGCAGCAGTGGGCAAAGCGCAGGTGCGGAGTCGGCAAGGGTTCGGCAAAAGGCGCCCTCGTTTCGGGGTGGGACCCCGAGGCTCGTCAGGGTCGGCCAAGGGGCTGGTCGGGTGCCGTCCCCGATGTGCGCGCAGGGGCCCCGGCGCGAGGGTTGCGGTCATGATCACCATCGACTCACTGACCAGGAAGTACGGCGACCACGTCGCCGTCGACGACGTCTCCTTCACCGCCCGCCCGGGCCGGGTCACCGGCTTCCTCGGGCCCAACGGCGCCGGGAAGTCCACGACGATGCGCGTGATGGTCGGGCTCACCCCGCCCACCAGCGGGTCGGCCACCATCGAGGGCAAGCGCTTCGTCGACCTGCCCAACCCGGGTCTCGAGGTCGGCGTCCTGCTCGACGCCTCGGCCCAGCACGCCGGGCGCACGGGCCGCGAGATCCTCACCGTCGCAGCGATGACGATGGGTCTGCCCATGTCCCGCGTCGACGAGATGCTCGAGCGGGTGAGCCTCACCCCGACCGAGGCCGGCCGGCGAGTGCGCCACTACTCGCTCGGAATGCGCCAGCGACTCGGCATCGCCACCGCCCTCATCGGGGACCCCCACGTCCTCATCCTCGACGAGCCGGCCAACGGCCTCGACCCTGCCGGCATCCGGTGGATGCGCGACCTCCTGCGGGGCTATGCCAATGCCGGAGGCACCGTCCTGCTGTCCTCCCACCTGCTGCACGAGATCGAGGTCATCGCCGACGACATCGTCGTCATCGGCAACGGCCGCATCGTCGCCCAGGGCACCAAGGACGAGCTCCTCGCGGCCGCCGGCACCGTCGTGCGCACGCCGGACCGTGTCGAGCTCGCCGACGCCCTCACCCGTGAGGGCGTGGAGTTCACGTCGTCGCCGGACGGTGCCCTGCGCACCGTGGCCGATCCCGCGCTCGTCGGCCAGATCGCCCGGGCCGCCGGGTGCGCACTCACCGAGCTCAAGTCCGCGGACGGCGCGGGCCTCGAGGAGATGTTCCTCGAGCTCACCGCCGACACCCAGCGAGAAGGAGTAGCAGCATGACCGCCACGACCGCCACGACCGCCACCACAGCAACGACCCTGGCCACGCCCGAAGAAGGCACCAGCCACACTGCCGCGCAACCGCGCCGAGCCTCCGCCCCGATCCCGACCATCCGACTGTTGAAGGTCGAGCTGCGCAAGATGTTCAACACCCGCTCCGGCATGTGGCTGATGTGCGGCATCGGCATCCTTGCCGTCCTCGCCACCGGCTCCGTCATGGTCTTCGGTGGGGATGCGGACCTGACCTACGACAACTTCGGTGCCGCGATCGGCTTCCCGATGGTGATCATCCTCCCGATCATCGCCACCCTGTCCGTGACCAGCGAGTGGAGCCAGCGCAGCGGCCTCACGACCTTCACGCTCGTGCCGCACCGTGGTCGGGTCATCACCGCCAAGCTCGTCGTGACGGTCGCTCTCGGCGTTGTCGCCATGGGCGTCGCCCTGGCGATCGGTGCCCTGGGCAACCTCGTCGGAGCCTCGATCGCGGGCATCGAGCCCGTGTGGAACCTCTCGATCGGCCAAGCACTCACGATCACCCTCGCCACCGTCCTCAGCATGCTGATCGGCTTCATGCTGGGCGTGCTCATCCGCAACTCGCCGGGCGCCATCGTGGGCTACTTCATCTACAACTTCGTCCTCACACCGCTCTCCATGCTGCTGGCCGAAAGCCAGTCATGGTGGCGGGACCTGCAGCCGTGGATGGACTTCAACTTCACCCAGGGCACCCTCTTCGAGGGGAACCTGACGGGTGAGCAGTGGACCCAGCTGGGCGTCACCGGACTGTTCTGGCTGGCCATCCCGCTCGCGGTCGGGCTGTTCCTCGTCCGTCGCTCCGAGGTCAAGTAGCACCGCGCGCCTGGACCTCTTGCCCGAGGACCACCCAGATCATCCGCAAACCGGCGGAACTGGGTGGTTCTCGGGCAATGAGTCGGCGAGGGGGCCGGTCAGGGCTCAGGCGGTCGGGACGTTGCGCTCGATCTCGGCGAGCCACGCCGCGGCCGAGACGTCGGACGGCATACGCCAGTCGCCGCGAGGCGACATCGTGCCGCCGGCGACGACCTTGGGTCCGTTGGGCAGCGCGCTGCGCTTGAACTGGCTGGAGAAGTAGCGCCTGACGAAGACTTCCAGCCAGTGCCGGATCGTCTCGAGGTCGTATGCCGGCCGCTCACCCTCGGGGTAGCCCGCCGGCCAGTCCCCGGTCGCCGCGTCGGACCAGGCGTGCTGGGCGAGGAAGGCGATCTTGCTCGGCCGGTAGCCCCGACGGAGCACGTGGTAGAGCGTGAAGTCCTGCAGCGCGTAGGGCCCGACCGAGTCCTCGGTCGACTGGATCTTCTCGCCCTCCTTCGTCGGGACGAGCTCGGGGCTGATCTCCTGGTCGAGGATCTCGGTGAGGGTGTCGTTGACGGAGTCGCCCTTGCTGCCCTCTCCCTCGAACTGCCCGGACGAGACGACCCACCGGATGAGGTGCTGCATGAGCGTCTTGGGGACGCCGGTGTTGACGCCGTAGTGGCTCATCTGGTCACCGACGCCGTAGGTGCACCAACCGAGCGCGAGCTCGGACAGGTCGCCGGTGCCGAGGACGATGCCGCCGCGCTGGTTGGCCGCGCGGAAGAGGTAGTCGGTACGCAGGCCGGCCTGGACGTTCTCGAAGGTGACGTCGTAGACCTCCTCACCGTCGCCCGCGGGGTGGCCCAGGTCCTTGAGCATCTGCTGCGCGGCGGGCCGGATGTCGAGGGTCTCGAAGGTGATGCCGAGCGACTCCATGAGGTGGATCGCGTTGGACTTGGTGCCCTCGCTCGTCGCGAAGCCCGGCATCGTGAAGCCGATGATGTCGGTGCGGGGACGGGCGAGCCGGTCCATCGCCTTGGCCGCGACGATGAGCGCGTGCGTCGAGTCGAGGCCGCCGGAGACGCCGATGACGATCTTGGGCTGGCCGATGGCTCGAAGCCGCTGCTCCAGCCCGGACACCTGGATGTTGTAGGCCTCGTAGCAGTCCTGGGCGAGACGGGCCTCGTCGTCGGGGACGAACGGGAAGCGGTCGACCTTGCGGCGCAGCCCGATGTCGCCGGTGGGCGGGTCGAGCTCGAGGGCGATGACGCGGAACGACTCGCCGCCGGGCTCGCCGATGCCCTCGACGCGGCGGTTGTCGTCGAAGCTGCCCTGCCGGATCCGCTCCTGGCGCAACCGGTCGAGGTCGACGTCGACCACCGTGGCCTGTGGGCCGCTGGGGAAGCGCTCGCTCTGGCCGAGCAGGTCGCCCATCTCGTAGACCATCGTCATGCCGTCCCACGAGAGGTCGGTGGACGACTCGCCCTCGCTCGCGGCGGCATACAGGTAGGCCGCGTTGCACCGCGCGCTCGCGGACCGGGCGAGGAGGTGACGGTCGTCGGCGCGACCGACGGTGATGGGGGAGGCGCTGAGGTTGAGCAGGACGGTCGCGCCGGCGAGGGCGGCGCGGTGGCTCGGCGGCACCGGGACCCACATGTCCTCGCAGATCTCGACGTGGACGGTGAGGCCTGGGACGTCGGTCGCCTCGAAGAGGAGGTCGGTGCCGTAGGCGATGTCGCCGTCCTCGTCGGCGCCGGGCCAGTGCGGGCGGTTGACGAGGGTGTCGACCGCGTCGTCGCCGGCGGCGAACCAGCGCTTCTCGTAGAACTCGCGGTAGTTGGGCAGGTAGGACTTCGGTGCGACGCCGATGACCTCGCCACCCTGGATGACGACGGCGCAGTTGAGCAGCCGGTTGCCGATGAGCAGGGGTGCGCCGACGACGACGATCGGGGTGAGCTGGGCGGTGGCCTCCGCGATGGTGACGATGGCCCGGTCGACCTCCTCGAGCAGGACGTCCTGCATGTGGAGGTCGTCGATCGCGTAGCCGCTCACTCCGAGCTCGGGGAAGAGAGCGACCGCGACGCCGTCGTCGTGGAGCCGGCGGACCTGCTCGATCGTGGCTTCTGCGTTCCTCGCGGGGTCGGCCATGACGACGGGGAGGGTGCAGGCGGCGACCCGGGCGAACCCGTGCGCGTAGGCGTTGCGGAAGTCCATGCGCCGAGTCTGTCAGAGCGCGGACGATGTGCTCGTGTGGCGCTGTGCACTGCTGCGCTCCACCGCAGCAGAGCACAGGCAGTGCTGTGCACTGCTGCGGTCCGGTGCAGCACTGCACACCACCGGACCGCAGGTGTCGGAGGTCGGTGGGAGCGTGGACGACGTGCTCATCCACGCCGACGCCGACGCGTTCTTCGCCTCGGTCGAGCAGCGCGACTTCCTGCACCTGCGCGGTCGGCCAGTGGTCGTCGGTCCGCAGGTGGTCGCCTGCGCGAGCTACGAGGCCCGCGCGCTCGGCGTCCATGCCGGTATGCCGTTGCGCCCAGCCCTGCGGCGCTGGCCCGATCTCGTCGTGGCCGACTTCAGGGGTGCGGTCTACGAGGCGGTGAGTGCCGACCTCATGGCGCTCTTCCGCGACGTCACGCCGCTCGTCGAGCCCGGCTCGATGGAGGAGGCGTTCCTCGACGTGTCCGCCCTCGACGGTGGGTCGGTGGAGGAGGCCGGGCGGATCGCCGCGGCGCTGGGCGAGCGCGCCCGGCGCGAGCTCGGTCTGCCGGTCTCGGCGGGTGTCGCCCGGGCCAAGCTCTTCGCCAAGCTCGCATCGCGCCGGGCCAAGCCGGACGGGCTCGTCGTCGTCGACGCGGAGACCGAGGCGCGGGTCCGCCCGCGGCTGCCCGTCTCCGACCTCTGGGGCGTCGGGCCGGCCACGACAGCCAAGCTCCACGACGCCGGCATCGTCCACGTCGCCGACCTCGCGGGGTGGAGCGTCGAGGGACTCGTCGAGCGCACGGTGGCCAAGGCGATGGCCAGGAACCTCGTCGCCATCCGCGACGGGGTCGACGACGCGACCATCCGCCTCCCCGGGCCGCGCAAGTCGATCTCCTCGATGCGATCGCTGGGCCGCGCCACGAGGCAGCGCTCGCTGGTCGAGGAAGCACTGCGGGACAACGTCATCCGTGCGATGGACCGGCTCGCCGACGACCCCCGTGCGCCCACCCGGCTCGACGTGCACCTCCGCTACGACGACCAGCACACCGTCATCCAGCCAGGCGCCCTCGACGAGGCCACGAGGGACCGGACCGTCCTCGTGGGTGCGGCGCTCGCGGCACTGGGGCGGACGGCATACGAGGAGGACGGAAGGGGTGTGGCGATGGTGGGCGTGTCGCTCGCCCTGCCGACCCCGGACTGAGCCCGCGCCTCGAGCGCTTCAGGTCAGCGACGTCAGGGGGTGACGTCAGGGGGTGAGGAGGATCTTGCCGGTGGCGCGGCGCTCGTCGATGTCGGTGAGGGCGACCGCCACCTCGTCGAGTGAGCGCACCGACCCGATGACGGGGTCGAGCCGGCCGGTCTCGAGCAGCGGCACGAGGTCGTCCCACTGCCGTCGCACGAATCCCGGGCCGCCGACCCCGGTCCAGTACGCGCCCCAGCCGACGCCGACGACGTCAATGTTGTTGAGCAGCAGCCTGTTGACGCGGACCTCGGGGATGCCGCCGGCGGTGAAGCCGATGACGAGGATCCGACCGAGCGGGGCCAGCGACCGCAGCGAGTCGGTGAACCGTTCGCCACCCACCGGGTCCACGACGACGTCCACGCCGTGCCCCGACGTCAGCTCGGCCACCGCCTCCCTGAACCCGTCGGCCAGCACCACCTCGTCGGCTCCGGCCGACCGCGCGACGTCCGCCTTGGCGGCGTCCGACACCACGGCATACACCGTGGCTCCCCACGCCTTGGCGAGCTGGATCGCCGCGGTGCCGATGCCGCCGGCGGCGCCGTGCACGAGCACCTTCTCGCCCTCGGCCAGCCGGCCGCGCGTGCGGAGCGCGAAGTGGCAGGTGAGGTAGTTCATCGGCAGGGCCGCGCCCTGGTCGAACGTCACGCCGTCGGGGAGCGGGAAGACGAGTGCCGGGTCGCACACGACCTGCTCGGCGAACCCGCCGAGGAACGGGAAGGCCGCCACCCGGTCGCCGACCCCGAGCCCGCTGCCGGCGGGGGCCACACGGACGAAGCCCGCCACCTCGGAGCCGGGGACGAAGGGGGTCGGCGGCTTCACCTGGTACTCACCGCGGGTCAGCAGCACGTCGGGGAACGACACCCCGGCCGCGGCCACGTCGATGAGCACCTGCCCGTCCGCGACCTCGGGGGTGGGGACGTCGGCCACCTCGATGGCCTCGGGTCCGTCGAGTCGGGTCACGAGGGCTGCGCGCATGCTCCCGATCCTAGGAGGGGCGCCCGTCGGCGCCGCGCCCGAGACGACGAGGACTCACCGCCAGCCGGTGCGGTGAGTCCTCGCCAACTTCTCTGCGGTCGAGCCGCAGTCCGGACCTCGGCGCAGCGGACCGAGTGCTCGGCACAGGAGGTTGGTCATTCCGATAGTCCTCCTGGGTCAGGCGACCCGGCCCCGTTGCCGGGACCACCACTGAACGTAGGACCACCTTGGGCCAACGGTCCAACGAAACTTCCTGAACGGTGCTGAGATCAATTCATGAACCTCGAACAGGTTCGAGCGCTGGCGGCGATTGTGGACACCGGCAGCTTCGAGCTCGCCGCCCGATCGCTGCACCTCACGCCCTCCGCCGTCAGTCAGCGGGTCCGGGCGCTCGAGACCAGCGTCGGTCAGGTCGTCGTCCGCCGGGGCAACCCGTGCACGCCGACCGAGGCAGGCGCCGTGCTCGTCCGCCTCGCGCGACAGGTCGAGCTGCTCGAGGACGAGTCCCGTGACCTCCTGGGCGTCACCCGCCGGGCACCGGTGACGCTGCGGGTTGCGGTCAACGCCGACTCGCTCGACACCTGGCTCGTGCACCTCCTCGAGGCCGCGTCGTCCTGGGACGACAGCCGGCTCCGCTTCACCATCGTCGACGAGGACCACTCGCTGACCCTGCTCCGCGAGGGCGCCGTCGGTGCTGCGATCACCACCGAGAGCGCCCAGGTGCCGGGGTGCCGCTCCTTCCCGCTCGGCACGATGCGCTACGTCCCCGTGGCCTCACCGACGCTGGTGTCACGGTTCTCGCTGCCGAGCGGCGAGCCCGACTGGGAGCGCCTGCCGGCCCTGCGCTACGACGACAACGACGAGCTGCAGGAGCTCTACCTCGCAGCCCGCGAGGTCGCCTCGGCATCGCCGCCCTCGCAGATCCCGTCGGCTCCCGGGCTGCGCGCCGCGCTCATCGCGGGGCTGGGCTGGCTGTTCGTCCCCGAGGACACCGTGGGCGCCGACCTCGCCGAGGGCCGCCTCGTCACCCTCTCCGACGACGTCGTCGACATCCCCCTCCACTGGCACGTGTGGAAGGTGCCATCGCACCGTCTCGAGCGGCTCAACGATGCGGTCGTCGCGGCGGCCCGTGAGGGCCTGCGTCCCATCGGCGAGCCGCACCGACCCCCGGCGCGACCGCAGGCGCGGATGCGGCACCAGGACCTCGTCGGTGCGCGCCGGGGAATGTGACGGCTCCCGGATCGCTTGATCCTGTGTGCCCGAGCCTCGCCATGCCCTCCTAGCCACCATCGCCCTGATCGTCGGCGGGTTCGCCATCGGCACGACCGAGTTCGTCACCATGGGTCTGCTGCCCGAGATCGCCGAGGGTGTCTCGGTCTCGATCCCGACGGCCGGGCACAGCATCTCCGCGTATGCCGCAGGCGTCGTCGTGGGTGCCCCGCTCCTCGCGATGCTCGGGGCCACGTGGCCCCGCAAGGCGCTGCTCGTCGGCCTCACGGTCGCGTTCGTCATCGGCAACATCGGCACCGCGCTCGCCCCTGACTACTCCTGGCTGCTCGTGGCCCGCTTCGTCGCGGGGATGCCGCACGGCGCCTTCTTCGGTGTGGCCGCGCTCGTCGCGGTGGACATGGCCGCACGCGGGCAGGCGGGGCGGGCCGTCAGCAGGGTCATGCTCGGCATCCCGATCGCCAACGTCGCGGGCGTTCCCGGTGCGACGTGGCTCGGTCAGAACTACGGCTGGCGCTCGGCCTACTGGCTCGTCGCGGTCCTCGGCGTGCTCACGATCGGCCTGCTCGTCACCTACATCCCGCACATCGAGCGCAACCTCGAGAGCACGATCAAGCGCGAGCTCAAGGGCTTCGCGACGACCCAGGTGGCGCTCACCCTGCTCGTCGGCGCCATCGGGTTCGGCGGCATGTTCGCCATGGCGAGCTACATCGCACCGACCGTCACCGACGTCACCGGGCTCGACGCCAGCGCCGTGCCGATCTTCCTGCTCGCCTCCGGCATCGGCGGACTCGTCGGCACGCCGCTCGCCGGTCGCCTCGCCGACTGGTCGGTCCTGCGCTCGATCACCATTGGCTGCGTCGGCATGGGCGCCAACCTCGTGGCCTTCGCGCTCACCGCTCAGTGGTGGCCGACCGCGATCCTCTTCTACTTCCTGTCCTCGGTGCTCGCCGGGATCCTCGTCGTCAACCTCCAGCTCCGGCTCATGCAGGTGGCAGGCCAGGCCCAGACCCTCGCCGCGGCGAGCAACCACGCCGCCCTCAACACGGCCAACGCGCTCGGCGCCTGGCTCGGTGGCCTCGTCATCGCCGCCGGCTACGGCTACACCGCGCCGAGCTGGGTCGGCGCCGGCCTCTCGGTCCTCGGTGCGGGCGTGCTCGGACTGAGCCTCATGAAGCACCGCGCCGACACCCGTCCGGCGGTGGCCTGACCGGGCCTACGCTCGGGGGATGACCGAACTCGTCACCTCCCGGATCCAGGACGGTGTCGCCCACGTCAGGCTCAACCGCCCGGACAAGCTCAACGCGCTCACGCTCGACACCCTCGACCAGCTCGTCGCCACGGCCCACCGCCTGCGCTCGGACCGGACTTTGCGCTCGGTGGTGCTCTCGGGCGAGGGTGACGCGTTCTGCGCCGGGCTCGACTTCGCGACCGTCCTGCGGGACCCGAGGCGGGTGGCCGCGGCCTTCGCGCCCCGCCCGTGGCGCGGGACCAACACGTTCCAGGAGGCCTGCTGGGCCTGGCGCCGGCTGCCGGTCCCCGTCATCGCCGCGGTGCACGGGCACTGCCTCGGCGGCGGTCTCCAGATCGCGCTCGCGGCCGACTTCCGGGTCACCTCCCCCGACGCGAAGTGGAGTGTCCTCGAGGCCAAGTGGGGGATCATCCCCGACATGTCCGGCATCCAGGCCCTCTCCCAGCAGGTCGGGATGGACGTCGCGAAGCGCCTGACGATGACCGGCGAGACCGTCTCGGGCACCGAGGCGGTCCGGCTCGGCCTCGCGACGGAGGAGAACCCCGATCCGTATGCCGGTGCGCTGGCTCTCGCGGCCACCATCGCCGAGCGCTCCCCGGACTCCGTCGCGGCCACCAAGCGCCTCTTCAACCGGACGTGGTCGGCCGGCGACCGCCGCACGTTCCGGTGGGAGCGGCTCGAGCAGGCCCGGCTCCTCATGGGCGCCAACGCCGCCGAGGCACGACGCGCCGCCACGCGACGGGAGCGGCCGGCATACAGGCCTCGTGCCGGCATCGACCCGCGAGGGTGACCAAGTGACGACCTCTGCGGGCGACACCGCGCCCACGACGACACGGCACATCACGTGCGTGCTGTGCGAGGCCTCGTGCGGTCTCGAGGTGGCGCTGCGCGGCACCGAGATCGTGAGCATCAAGGGGTACGCCGAGGACCCGCTCTCGCGCGGGCACATCTGCCCCAAGGGTGTGGCGCTGCAGGACCTGCACACCGACCCCGACCGACTGCGGCGCCCGGTCAAGCGGGTGGGCGACGAGTGGGTCGAGATCTCGTGGGACGAGGCGATCGAGCTCGCGGCCGAGCTGCTGCACGGCGTGCAGGTGCGCCACGGGCGCGATGCCGTGGCGACCTACCTCGGCAACCCGAACGTGCACAGCGTCGGGGCACTGACCCACGTCACGGCGATCCCGCGGACCCTGCGCAGCCGCCACGTCTTCAGCGCGACGAGCGTCGACCAGCTGCCGCACCACCTCGTCGCGTGGGCGATGTACGGCCACCAGTTCCTCCTGCCGGTGCCCGACATCGACCGCACCCGCCTGCTCGTCCTCGTCGGGACGAACCCGATGGCGTCGAACGGGTCGCTGTGGACGGTGCCCGACTTCCCGGGTCGACTGCGCGAGCTGCGTTCTCGCGGAGGGCGGCTCGTCGTCATCGACCCCCGGCGCACCGAGACGGCGGCGGTCGCGGACGAGCACCACTTCGTCCGGCCGGGCACCGACGCCACGGTCCTGCTGGC
Source organism: Knoellia locipacati (assembly GCF_044791685.1). Lineage (GTDB taxonomy): Bacteria > Actinomycetota > Actinomycetes > Actinomycetales > Dermatophilaceae > Knoellia > Knoellia locipacati_A. Next base: position 1,300,506 of record NZ_CP087730.1, on the reverse strand, counting down.
CCTGGTCAACGCCGTGCTGGCCGAGGGGTTGGCGCATCCGGCCGCGCACGTGTCCGGGCTCGACGAGCTGCGGGTCGCTGTCGCGGACTTCACCCCCGAGCTCGCCGAGTCGGTGAGCGGCGTTGCGGCAGAGGTGATCCGCGAGCTGGCTCGTGACGTGGCGGCGGGGGAGGCGGCGGTGCACGGGCGGATGGGGGTGTCGACCCAGGAGTTCGGCGTGCTCTGCCAGTGGGCGATCCAGTGCCTCATGGCGATCACCGGCAACCTCGACCGACCGGGCGGCACGATGTTCTCGACACCGGCGATCGACATCGTCGGGCGGGGGTTCGTCGGCCGCGGGCACCGGGGCCGGACGTACTCGGGCGTCCGCGGGCTGCCCGAGTTCGCCGGCGAGCTGCCGGTGTCCGTGATGACCGAGGAGATGGCGGGGCCGCGGCCGGCGATCCGCGCTCTGATCACCATCGGCGGCAACCCCGTGTCGTCCACCCCTGCCGGAGCGCGCGTCGCGGAGCGGTTGGGCGGCCTCGAGGCCGTCGTCGCGATCGACCCCTACATCAACGAGACGACGCGGCACGCGCAGGTCATCCTGCCGCCGACCGGCCCGCTCGAGCGCGACCACTACGACCTCATCTTCCACACGCTCGCGGTGCGCAACACGGCCGGGTGGTCGCCGGCGCTCTTCCCGCGCGGCGACGACCAGCGGCACGACTGGGAGATCGCGCGCGACCTCGTCCTCGCACTGGCGCGGCGTCGTGGCCAGCGGCTGCCGTGGAAGCGGGTCGCCCGGCTGCGCGCCTCCCCGCGCCTCACCGTCGACGTCCTGCTGAGGTCGAGCCGCCGCGGGCTGTCGGTCCGCAGGCTCGCCCGCACCCCCGGCGGCGTGGACCTCGGCCCGCTGGAGCCCCGGCTGCCCGACCGGCTCAGGACCCCCGACAAGCGGGTCGTGCTCACCCCTGCAGTCGTCACCGACGGGCTCGGCGCCCTGCGCTCGCGGCTGCCGGCCCTGCGCCGGGCCGCCGCGAGCGACGACCTGCTCCTCATCGGGCGGCGCCACCAGCGCGACAACAACTCGTGGATGCACAACACCGAGCGGCTCACCCGGGGGCGTCCCCGCCACCACCTGCTCATGCACCCCGACGACCTCGCGTCGCGCGGGATCACGGACGGCTCCGTCGTCACGGTGACGTCGGAGGTGTCCTCGCTCCAGGTCGAGGTGCGCGCCACCGACGAGGTCATGCGGGGCGTCGTCTCGCTGCCCCACGGCTACGGCCACCGGCGGCCGGGCGTCCGGCTGAGCCGGGCCGTCGAGGTGCCCGGCGTGACGATGAACGACCTCACCGACCCGGCCCACGTCGAAGGCGTGTCGGGCAACGCAGTGCTCAACGGCATACCCGTGGTCGTCACCCCGGCCCTGTCCGAATGAGCGTGCCCGAGCCGCAGGTCGAGATCGTGGACGACGTGCGACGTCGTCTCGTCGGTGAGGCGAGGGACGGACGGCGCTTCGAGGTGCTGGCCGCTCGCCGGGGCACGACCATGCGACCGGGTGGGAGCGGCGGGTCCACCGTCGGGGACGGGATCGTGGGCGCGGTCGTCGGGGGCATCGTGGGCTTCGTCCTCGATGCAGCCGTCGACGTCGCCGCGGACGGACGGCCGTGGAAGGTGAAGGCGTATCGACGAAGGCGCTTCGTCATCCAGCGTCTGCACAAGGAAGTCCTGCCGCGTGGCGTCCAGCCGGAGGAACGCATGCGTGAAGTGCTCGGGCACTACATCACCTAGCGTGAGGGTGAAGTCGACCGGGCTCGACGGCACCGGGCCACACGTCATACGGATCCACACCCCCACCGGTCGCTCCACCGGACGACGACGTGGGTGAACGCTTCGCCGACTGGGTCGAGCACTCGCACGAAGGGCACTACTGGGCCGCGTGAGCCATCCCACTTCCCGCCTAAGCAACCGCTCACCTAGGGTCGGGGTATGGACTTCTCACCGTCGGAGCGTTCGCTCGACCTCGCGCAGCGCGTCCGCGCCTTCGTCGACACCGAGATCGAGCCGGCCGAGCGGGTCATCGCCGCCGACATCGCGGCCCGTCGCGCCGCCGGCCAGGACCCGTGGCCGGGGCACCCGCTCATCGCGGAGCTCCAGGGCAAGGCGCGCGAGCAGGGCCTGTGGAACCTCTTCCTCCCGGCCGGCCACGAGGGCCCGTATGCCGTGCAGTTCGGCACCGACGGCGGTGCCGGTCTGTCGAACGCTGAGTACGCCCCGATCGCCGAGGCCATGGGGCGCTCGTTCTCCGCGCCCCTGGTCTTCAACTGCAACGCTCCGGACACCGGCAACATGGAGGTGCTGCTCAAGTACGGCACCGACGAGCAGAGGTCCGAGTGGCTCGAACCTCTGCTCGACGGGCGGATCCGCAGCGCGTTCCTCATGACCGAGCCGGGTGTCGCGTCCTCGGACGCTACCAACATGGAGGCCACGGCCGTCGTCGACGGCGACGAGGTCGTCCTCAACGGGCGCAAGTGGTGGTCGACCGGCGTCGGCAACCCGGACTGCAAGGTTGCGATCTTCATGGGGGTCACCGACCCCGAGGCCTCACGGCACTCGCGCCACTCGATGGTGCTCGTGCCCTTCGACCACCCCGGCGTCAAGGTCGAGCGGATGCTGTCGGCGTTCGGTCAGTACGACGAGCCGATCGGCCACGGCGAGGTCTCGCTCACCGACGTGCGGCTGCCCGTCACCAACATCATTGCCGGGCCGGGGCGTGCCTTCGAGATCGCGCAGGGTCGTCTCGGACCCGGTCGTGTCCACCACTGCATGCGACTCATCGGCCTCGCCGAGCGCGCCCTCGAGCTCGCCTGCGAGCGTGCGACCACCCGCACCGCCTTCGGCAAGCCGTTGGCCAACCTCGGTGGCAACCGCGAGCGGCTGGCCCACGCGCGGATCGCGATCAACCAGGCACGGCTGCTCGTCCACCACGCCGCGTGGAAGCTCGACACCGTGGGCGCGCTCGGCGCGATGAGCGAGGTCAGCGAGATCAAGGTCGCGGTGCCGCAGATGGCCTGCGACGTCATCGACATGGCGATCCAGCTGCACGGTGGCGCCGGCATGTCCGAGGACTTCCCGCTCTCCGCGGCCTACGCGAACGCGCGCTCGCTCCGACTGGCCGACGGCCCGGACGAGGTCCACCTCGGGGTCGTCGCCAGGATCCTGCTCCACCCCTACGCCGAGAAGGCGAGCCGCGCATGAGCCGCCGCGTCCTCATCACCGGTGGGGCGTCCGGTCTCGGCCTCGCCCTGGCCAAGGCGTTCGTCTCGCGCGGTGACCAGGTCCTCGTCGGTGACCTCAGCGAAACCCGGCCCGACAGCGTGCCGGACGGCACGGCATACCTGCGTCTCGACGTCCGCAGCCAGCAGGACTGGGACGGTGCGCTCGCCCACGTGCGCGAGACGTGGGGCGGGCTCGACGTCCTCGTCAACAACGCCGGTGTCGCGACCGGCGGCCGGATCGACGTCGAGTCGATCTCGGACTGGGAGCGCGTCATCGACATCAACCTGCTCGGTGTCGTGCGCGGCTGCCAGACGTTCACGCCGCTGCTCAAGGAGCAGCGCTCGGGCCACATCGTCAACACCGCGTCGCTGGCCGGGCTCGTCCACGGCCCCGGCATGTCGTCCTACAACGCCGCCAAGGCCGCGGTCGTCGCCCTGTCCGAGACCCTGGGTTTCGAGCTCGCGCCGTGGGGCATCCACGTCTCGGCCGTCTGCCCGGCGTTCTTCAGGACCAACCTCCACGAGTCCCTGCAGGGCAAGGACACCGCGATGGAGGAGACCGCGCTCAAGCTCATCACCAAGGCGACGATGTCGGCCGACGAGGTCGCCGAGACGGTGCTCAAGGGCATCGACAAGCACAAGCGGGTCATCCTCACGGACCGGCTCGGACGCCAGGCGTACTGGACCAAGCGGCTGGTGCGGCCGGCATACAACCGATTCGCGACGCAGGCGGGGCAGAAGCTGGCCCGGAAGTCCGGCAATGGCTGAGCGCTCACCGTCCGCTCCGAGCAACGCAGCACCCGTACGGGACGAAGACGCCTTCGACGTCGACGCGCTCGCGGGATGGCTGCGCGCGAACGCGCCGGACGAGCCGGGGCTCGACGCCACGCCCGAGGTGCGCCAGTTCAAGGGCGGCGCGTCCAACCTCACCTACCTGCTGCGCTACCCGACGCGCGACCTCATCCTGCGCCGCCCGCCCGGGGGGACCAAGGCCAAGGGCGCGCACGACATGCGCCGCGAGAGCGACATCCAGCGGTCGCTCGGCGACGTCTACGAGCACGTGCCGCGGATCGTCGTGTGGTGCGGCGACGAGTCGGTCATCGGCTCGGAGTTCTACGTCATGGAGCGGATCGTCGGGACCATCCTGCGGCGGGACGTGCCGTCTTCGCTCGGCCTGTCTCGGGACGGCGTGAACCTGTTGTGCCGCAACGCTCTCGACACCTTGGTCGACCTGCACCAAGTCGACGTCGAGGCTGCCGGCCTCGGTGACCTGGGCAAGGGGCCCGGCTACGTCGAGCGCCAGGTCACCGGGTGGTCGGCCCGCTACCGCAAGGCGAGGACCCCCGACGTCGGGTCGTTCGAGCGGGTCATGGACTGGCTCGAGGCGAACCGGCCCGACGACGTCGGCCAGGTCCTCATCCACAACGACTTCCGCTTCGACAACCTCGTGCTCGACCAGGACGACCCGACCCGCATCGTCGGTGTCCTCGACTGGGAGATGGCGACGGTCGGCGACCCGCTCATGGACCTCGGTGGTGCGATGGCCTACTGGGTGCAGGCAAGCGACGACCCCGTGGCCAGGGCGCTGCGCCTCCAGCCGACCCACACCCCCGGCATGCTGACGCGGGTCGAGGCGGTGCGCTACTACTGCGACCGCATAGGGATCCCGATGGACGCCGAGCGGTGGGCGTTCTACGAGGTGTTCGGGCTGTTCCGCCTCGCCGTCATCGCCCAGCAGATCTACCTGCGCACCTACCGCGGAGAGACGACGAACCCGCAGGCGAAGCGCATGCGCTGGTTCGTCCTCTACCTCGGGCTGCGCTGCCGCCTGCTCGTCGGCCGGCACCGTCGGGGCGCACGTCGCAGTGCGCGTGGGAGCGTGCGGGGAAGCGCAAGTGGGAGCGCGCGTCGCGGCGCGCGTGGGACCGGTGGGCGATGAGCCGGATCATCCTCGTCCGGCACGGCCAGGCCTCGTGGGGCAAGAAGGACTACGACAAGCTGTCCGACCTCGGTCACGAGCAGTCTCGGGCCGTCGGCCGCGAGCTCGCCGAGCGCGGTGTGGAGGCGGCGCGCGTCGTCTGCGGCTCCATGCAGCGTCAGCACGACACCGCCGTCGAGCTCGTCGGCGAGGCCGGGTGGTCGACCGAGGTCGAAACCGACGGCGCCTGGGACGAGTACGCGCACTCCGCGATCCTCACGGCATACAAGCCCGCCTATCGCTCGATGGCGCTGATGAAGGCCGACCTCGCGCGCACCCTGCGTCCGTACCGAGCCTTCGACGAGATGTATGCCGTCGCGACCGAACGCTGGGTCGCCGGCGGTCACGAGGACGACTACGACGAGCCGTTCTCGGCCTTCGGCGAGCGGGTGCTCGCCGGGCTGAAGTCGCTGTCGGAGAACGTCGGTCGCGGTGAGACCGCGGTCGTCGTCAGCTCGGCGGGAGCGATCTCGTGGGTCGCGGCGTCCCTCCTCGGTGGCGGGGCGCCGGTGTGGACGTCGTTGCAGCGGGTCATCGCCAACGGTTCCCTCACCACCCTGTCCATCGGTGCGACTGGGCCGATCCTGCGCACGTTCAACGACACGTCCCACCTCGAGCGGGTCCCCGACCTGCTCACCACCCGCTGAGGAGAGCCCTGCTCATGACGACGACCCTCATCACCGGCGCCAGCTCCGGCATCGGCGCAGAGCTCGCCCGCCAGCTCGCCGCCCGCGGCCACGACCTCGCACTCTGCGCCCGTCGGACCGAGCGGCTCGAGGAGCTGCGCGCCGAGATCGTTGCGGCACACCCGGATCGGATCGTCGCGGTCAAGGCACTCGACGTCACCGACGACGACGCGGTGTTCCGCGTGTTCCACGAGTTCGACACCGAGCTCAGTGGCGTGGACCGCGTCGTCGTCAATGCCGGTCTGGGGAAGGGCGCGCCCATCGGTGTCGGTGGCTATGCCGCCAACAAGGCCACGGCGATGACGAACTTCATCGGTGCGCTGGCGCAGTGCGAGGCGGCGATGGAGATCTTCCGGGCGCGCAAGCGCGGCCACCTCGTCGTCATCTCGTCGATGTCGGCGATGCGCGGGATGCCCAAGACCGTGACGACGTATGCCGCGACGAAGGCCGGGATCGCCCACCTCGCCGAGGGCATCCGCGTCGAGATGCGCGGCAAGCCGGACCTCGACATCACCGTGTCGACGATCTACCCGGGCTACATCCGCTCCGAGATGAACGAGAAGGTCGAGCAGCGGACGAAGTTCATGGTCGACACCGAGACCGGGGTCCGCGGCATCGTCGAGGCGATCGAGAAGGGCGTCGAGTCGGCGCGCGTCCCGGCGTGGCCGTGGAAGCCGCTCGGCACGGCGATGCGCCACCTGCCGCTCGGGATCGTCCGCAAGCTCACCTGACCCCGGGTTCGGCTTGCTGCTTCAGCTCCGCTTCAGCGGGTGCAGAGCAGCACGGCCTGGTTCTCTGGCGTGCCCCGTGATGTGCGACTGTGGTGGCTGGAATCAGAGGAGGGCGCGATGGCGAATGGCCCGGATGAGTGCGTGTTCTGCAAGGTGCTGCGGTGGCAACTTCCCTCGACGGTGGTCTTCGAGGACGCGAGAACAATGGCGTTCCTCGACATCGCGCCGGCCACAGATGGACACACCGTGGTGATCCCCAAGCGCCACACCGCGGACCTGCTTTCGGTGAGTACGGCGGACCTCGCCGCCGTCATCCGCACCACGCAAACCGTCGCGCGCATCCTCGACGGCCGACTCAACCCCGACGGCCTGAGCATCTTCCAGTCCAACCGCGCCGCAGGGTGGCAGGACGTGTTCCACCTCCACTTCCACGTCGTCCCGCGCTGGACTGACGATCCTCTGCGGCGGCCTTGGCGCACCACGCCCGGCTCCGCGCAAAGGACGGCGGAGGTCGCCGCGCGTTTGGGCCTCTCGCCGGGGCCCCGCGGGTCGTAGAAGGGGACGCCGGACGCCGGGCTACCGGTTCACGTATCCCATCGCGCAGGCAGCGGCCTCGGCGGGCGTGCCGTAGACGAACAGTGCGTTGTGCTCGCCGGCCTGCCCGAGGTGGACCAGCACGTGCAGCGGGTGCATGCGCGAGGCCGTCGGGGCGGCATCCACGTTGGGGTTGTTTTCGAAAACGGACAGCGGCAGTACCACCGCCTCCTCACCTGCACCCTCCGCGAGCACCACGCACTGACCGTTGCCCACCACTTTGGCGTGAGTGTGGTCTGCCTGGGCCGCAGGGGACATCGTGAGGACCAAGCCGCCAGTCGCGACCGCGACCAAGGCAGCGCGACGTGTCTTCCGTGTTGTCATGAGTGGCTCCCCTCGTGGTTGGGCATCAGCGATATTGCCGACCCCTTCAGGCTGGCAGCGTGCGTGGCCCGTGACAACCCTCAGATGTGCCCACGTCAGCACGAGTGTGTGACCAGCGGTGAACTGTAAGTTCAGCGCGAGCGGTCGCACCCTGAGCGCCTACTGCTGCCGCCGCTGCCGGTCACGGCTGCGATGAAGCCGTCGACCATCGCGAGATCGAGCGGAGCCTCCGGCTCGGTGCTCGGGACGTGGGTGGCTTACGTCGCGGCCACTCCGTCGTAGGCCCGCTGGACGGATCCGGAGTCAGCACGCCTTGCATGCTGCCATCCGACAAAGCGTGCGTATGCCGTCCCGCGGCTACGTTGGAACGGTGACGATGGATGAGATCGACGACTTCGCGACTTCCTTGGTGGGCTGCAAGCGCAAGGGCCACCCGGGCGGGGCGCCTGGTACGTCGACGACCGGCTCGTCGTGCGCCAGGTCGAGCGGGGGGACCGTTGTCATCCGGGTGAGGTTCGAGGACCGCGAGCGGCTGCTGGAGGCGAACACCGAGACCTTCGGGGTGCCGTCGCGTTTCGAGTCGCACATGAAGGTCCAGGCCAACCTCGACGGTGACCCCGACACCATCAAGATGGCCATCCGCCGGGCATGGGAGTTCCAGCGGCGCCACTGATCCGAGGGGCTGGCCGGCAACCCTTGGCGTTGGTCTGAAGGGCCCGGCACCGTTTCACTGTGATGCCGATGAGCTCGCGCCCTTGGATGCGTCACACCGCCCACTAAGGGCACGGCTCCGGATGGCGGTCCGGCTTGACCGATGGGGTGCGTTGCTCCCGAAGGGTCGCGACGGTTGGTCCCAGTCAGGTTGACCCAGTCGCTCTGCGGCGCAGACCCGAGGCAACTGCAACATGGCCGAAGCACTCACGAGGTGGTGCCCTAGTCAGGTTGCCGATCCCGTGACATGCATCAGTCGAGTACGTATCTTCAATCCTTCAGCTGCTGATGCGGCTTTTTGCGTGCGCGGACTATGGAGTCAACTCTAGGGTGGAAACCATGGGGGACGACTTCAAGCGGTATTGGCTCCAGGTCGGGCGTTCCTACTCACTTGATGCGCATGGCTGGCTCGCTGACCCGAACGCCGGCTCGTGGTGGCAGCCCTACGAGCTTCTTTCAACCACGGACCTAGCCCAGAGCAAGTGCGTGATCATGTTGGGCGAGCCCGGACTGGGCAAATCGACGCTCATCTCATTGCACGAAGGCCTGCCGCCCCGCGGTCGACTCAAGAGCCTGTCGTTCGACTTGGCTGGGTATGCCAGTGAGAGCCGGATAGTCAGCGAAATATTTGGCGATCCGGCCGTCCAGACGTGGCGCGAGGGCAGCGGCAAACTTTGTCTTGCGCTCGACAGCTTCGACGAGGCACACCGTCGAGTGCCAACGCTCCCACACTTGCTTCGGGACTTTATTGAGCGAGGCGGGAAAGGCCGTCTCTATTTGCGGATCGCTTGTCGGACCGCCGATTGGCCCAATTGGCTCAATGGCGAGCTCGAGAAGTTGTTCGACGAGACTCTCTGTGTTGAACTGCTCCCGTTGCGAAGAGCGGATGCTGCGGAACTCGTTCCAGAGGTGACTGACAGGGAAGCGTTTCTCACCGCCATCGAAAAGAGCAAAGCAGTTCCGCTTGGAGCCCGGCCCTTGACCCTGCGATTACTAGCCAGAGCGTGGGTGCGAGAGGGAAGGCTTCCCTCCCGCCCGAGCGACCTGTTCGAACAGGGCCTCTTGGCCTTATGCGACGAGTCTAACGAGGCTCGGCGCCAGGGCGATCCAGCTATTGGCACGGCGACCGAGCGACTCGACACAGCTACTCGGCTGGCGGCTCTGTCTCTATTCGGCGGCCGACCTACATTTTGGACCGGACTGACCGCCGAAGCCGGAGCCTCCGATCTGACGATCGACGAGTGCCTCAGGAGACCCACAGGCTTTGGCGGGTCTCAGGCTTCCGCCGATCTCGTGGCCGCAACGCTGCATTCAGCCCTTTTCACGGGCGCCGGGGACTCACGCCTAGGGTGGAGCCACTCAACATTCGTTGAGTTCCTCTCCGCGCGTTGGATGCGCCATTGCGACCTCGACGAGGAGCAAGTTGCGTCGCTTCTGGTCACTGATAACGAGCGCATTCCCAAGCACTTGCGGGGGGTTGCCGCTTGGCTCGTAGCCACTGACGCAAGTCGTTACAACTGGCTCCTGGACGTCGATCCAGAGGCGTTTCTGGTCGACGTGGTTATTCCGGACGACGATGCTAGGACGCGCTTGGTTTCATCCATCTTGGAGCATGCGCGCGCGGGGCGAATGGTGCACAACTACGAGACGCCGTTGGACGGCCTTGGGCACCCCGGCATCGCGCACCAACTTTCGGTAGGCCTTCAGGACAGCCACAAGGACGTTCGAAGGCTGGCACTGGACATCGCGCGCGCGATCCAACTTCCTGAGTTGAAGCCCGAGTTCGTTCAGCTCGCACTGGATCCGTCCGAAGAGTCTGCATCCCGAGTAGCCGCAGCTCTCGCTGCGCAAGAGGTCGCAGACACGGACCCCACGGCCGACCTATTGCCTCTGATTCGGCAAGCTGGTGGCCATTCCTCTGCGACAGCCGATGACGACCAGGAGCTACAGGCGGCCGGGCTCTTCGCCTCCTGGCCGCACGCGATCACGACGGCCGAGGTCTTCGCAGTGCTAGTGCCGAAGCACCGGAAGAACTTCCTTGGGCTCTATAGCGCGTTCGTCTCGGAGTTTGCGGCAAAGCTGACGCCTTTGGACACAGAGGCGGCAGCCAACTGGCTGCGAGAGGATCTGGAGCGTCTGAACGATAGCCGCGTTGACGCCCTTGTCGACAAGTGCATGGAGCTCTGCTTAAACCACCTCAACGTCCCGGGCGCTAGGGACGCTGTTGAGGAGATCATGCTCGCATGCGCCAGCAACTACCAGCCTCTCTTTCGCCGCGGCGACGACGAACCGATCGTGGTCTCGAGCGCAGCGAGAAGAGAGCTGGCGCTGGGAATCTTGGCGAAAGCTACGCAGGACCAAACCCTCGCCGTGGTGGACGTGTTCGACCGCCGAGATGGAGCTCTTCTGACTTCGGCAGACTTCCCGTGGCTGCTGCGGCAACATTCGAGATCTTCAGGACCACTACGCGACAACCTGGGTCTGGCCCTGCAGACCCTCTTCAATCCCGCCTCTGCCCGGATGAGCAGCGCCGTGCTCGCGCTGTCTGAACGCAGCCCCACGGCGGCGCTATTCGAGTATTGGCGGGGTGCGGTGGTGCTCAAGTCCGACGCCGCGGTGACCGCTCGGGAATCTTGGCAAAAGTTGGAGGCTCAGCGGCGACGCGCCGAGGAGAGGCGCACCGCTAAGCCCAAGCGGGATCTCGTCGCCCGTCGCCTGCCATCACTCGCGCGCAACGCCGGAGCGGGCGACTCGACCGCCTTCTGGCAGGCCGCGCGCGATGTCACTGTCCGGCCCGGAACAGGCCATTACATGGACGAGTTTCAACCCGATCTCACCCGGCACCCGCGTTGGCAACAACTGTCGCAGGAGACACGCGCGAACCTCGTACGCGGAGCCCTCCAGTACCTGGAGAGCGCATCTTGCTCGCCGGACCGTTGGCTCGGCAAAGACCTCCGGTTCTTTCCGGCCGAGGCCGGCTACAAGGCGCTGATCCTGCTCTTGAAGGTCGACGCTCCACGACTGCGCGCCCTTTCTGCCGAAGCTTGGCGCGAATGGGCGCCCATCATGGTGACCTGGACGTGCACGCTGAATGGCGCCACCTTGGAGGATAAGGAGGCCTTGTTCGCGCTGGCTTTACCCCATGCCAGGGAGGCGCTGACCGACAGCCTTATGTCGGCGCTCGAGGACAACCTCATCCGCGGCCAGACGACCCACCTTCGCGAGGAGATGCGCCTACTGGATTCCGATGCGCTAGCCCACCGCCTCGTGGAACTCATCTCGCGTCAGGCGACTGCCAAGGATGGCACTTGGGAGATTGTCGATCACCTCGCGCAGGGTCGGTTTGAAGTGATTCGACCCTTGCTGCATGACTGGGTTGCGCCAAAGGGACGAGCAAAGCAGACAGCCCGCGCGGAAGCGGCGATGGTGCGCCTGCTTGCCAAGGACGCGGACGCCTCATGGCCGGTCATTCGGCAGACCATGCGACGTGCACATGCCTTCATGAAGCGAGTGGCCCTTGCTTGGGGAGCAACTCACGATCGGAGGCCCCCCACTCTCGCGGTGGACGCTCTTGCAGAGCTCTACATGTGGTTGACAGAGCACTTCCCTGCAGCCGAAGACCCACAGTTTGACGATGCGCATTTCGTGGGCCCAAGAGAGTCTGTCGGAGAGTGGCGTGACTCGATCCTGCGTTCCATCGTCGAGACCGGCACCTCTCAGTCAGTCGAAGCTGTTCGCCTTATCGTCAGCCGTCTTGGGCACGGCGAGTCACACGCGTATTGGCTCCTAGCATCAGAGCAGGCATATAGAGACAAGTCTTTCCATCCCACTTCGCCTGCAGAACTCGACGCGATTGCCGACTCGAGACTCACCCGACTGATTAGGTCGGAGTCCGAACTGCTTGACGCATGCCTTTCAGCGCTGCGAGACATTGGCGTTGCACTGCAGGGCGATACACCGACGGCCCCGCTCCTTTGGGACACATTCTCGGGCCGGCCCAAGAGCGAGGATGAGTTCTCCGACTACCTCCGCTCAGAGTTGCAGTGGCGCCTGCGGCTCCGCGGACTCGTAGTAAATCGGGAGGTTCAGGTCAAGCGCGTAAAGGCAGCGGGGGCCCCGGAGCGCACGGACCTACGTGTAGACGCCGCACCAATTATGCCGGGGCTGGCGAGCTTGGAGACCCGCCCCATCACGATTGTGGGAGAAGTAAAGGGCCCTTGGAACCGAGACTTGGAGACGGCCCCTGAGCGACAGCTCGCAGCGAGATACATGCAGGACATTGGCTCTAGGTCCGGGATATACATCGTCCCTTGGTTCGACCAAGAGTCCTGGCGATCAGCGGGAGATCAGCGCAAGTCCAAGGCCAGAGCCCGCGGCTCTATCAAAGAGCTATCGGCGACGCTTGAGAACGTGGCAGCGCCACTGGATGCACGCGGTCTGGACGTCCGAATGGTGGTTCTTGATGCTGGCCTGACGCGGCCGAGCAGTCGCGCGACAAACACGGCAAGAAAGGCCACGGCCAAGGCGACCACAGGAAAGAATGCGGCTACGAACGAGACAATAGTAACAACGACTACGGCGAAGAGGGTCAAGGCGAAGGAGTCATCGACCCCCTCCCCAGCTGCGCGGAAGGCTTCGACGAAGCCGAGCACGACAAGCAAGGCCACGGCGAGTATGAAACGTCCCTCCCCAATCGCTTGACAGCCGCGATCGGGTTTGGTTGCTGGAGACTGCGTGTGGCCTACGCCCAAACGTGGACGACGCCCAAGGTGCATACGCCTAGCAGCATGGCGAGCACGCAGTCTCGCAGCACCGTGACCAACATGGCGACTGTCGCAGCGCCCTGATGGCGTGTTGCCGCGTACTCATCCGCAAGCCGTTTGTGGAGATCTCCTGTCCCCATCATCACTAAGGCCTGGAGATTCGGCGCTCCCACCGGCGACTGGGCAGTGATTATGCCTCCCGCTGCCAGCGCGGTGAGCCCGCTGAGCACGGTTGCGACGATGTACACCAACTTGCCAACCACACAAACGTCCGCCTTACCTTCGTAGGAGGTGACGATGGCAGCAGCAATGACAAGCGACGTCGTCAGGACCACTTGCGCCCGAACACGAACGTCGCGCTTGTCGTCCTGTTGGCCGTCCATGTCCCTGCGCGCCTCCTCGATGTACAGCAAGTACTCGTCTGCTGTCCAATCCTTCGGGGCAAGCTGCGGGCTCATCGGTGGGCATTGTGGATGCTGCGGCGGCATGGCTCCTGGTCGGAACACGATCAACGCGTATGCGAGAAATGCGCGAAGCTCACCAGTGGCGCTGAGGCACGAATCTCTAACTCGCGTCCCCAAGTGCTTCACGAAAGTAACCCGTCGCCAGGGCGCTGGGACCCATCGAGGAAGGCGGCAATCTCCGCAGTCACAGCGTCGGCTACCTCATGCGGAAGAAAGAGCCACTGCCCTGCGGGGTTCAGATCCACGAACCACCAGAACCCGTCCTCGTCGCAAATCCAGTCCTGAGCGGAGTATCCGACTCCGAGCACGGCGGTGGCCCTAGCCGCAAGGTCGTGGACCTCGGCAGGCGCGGGCACCGTCGTAAAGCCAGTGTGCCCCGCCTCGGCGAGACGCCAGTCGAGAGGAAGTTCCGACGCCGCAAGAGTCGCCGAGTAGACGGTGCAGTGAGGTGCTGTGCCCACTGTCACCACCCTTGCGTGGGTTGTAGCTCGGACCTGCCGCTGCAACATGAACGGAACGCGAACTAGTGCCTGGCGGTGCATCGTAAGGTCGACCGATGCGGTGGGAACGACCCATCCGGTGCCCTCATCATCTATGAAGGACCCACGCCCCAACGGCTTGGCGACCCACCGGCCAACAGTGGGGAGGGCTTCCGAGCTAGTCGTAACTACCCACTCTGGGACCGGCACCCCTGCGTGGGCGGCTCGCCGGTATTGCAGCGGCTTGTTCTCGGCAGCACCAAACACGTCGAGTCGAGTCAGCCACTGCACCCGCGCGATGCGGACGAGCGCGGCCAGAGCCGACACGGATGCGCTGCGCTCAGCCGCTTGCAGATCCGTAGCGCTGAGCGACTCGGCCCAACCTTCGGGTGCGAGCCTGCGAATCCATCCGCGACCGGCGCCAATCTCTTGGCCGGCTATGACTAGAGCGTCATTGGTCAACGTTATAGGCGCACGTCCGAGCGAGGCCGCATCTACGACGACTGCGCAAGTGGCCATTCGGGCCACGACTGCCCTAACGTGCGGGTCGGCCGCGGACCCGACGATCAGGGCCACAACTCAACGAATGACGTCGGCGTCGAGCATCAGACTGGCTCGGTCGTTATCGATGGTCTCGACAGAAGCGGTGAGGCTTGTGCCTGGCGGGAGTGGCTCTGGTTCGCCCTGCTCCGATGTCGAGATGGCGTTCAGCGTGTAGAGCGAGTCGCCGATCAGTCGGTCATTAGACATGGTTGATGTCCCTTCATCAGCGCAGGACTTCCCCGCCTTCGCAACCTTAGTGGCCATCGCCGACATCTCGACTGCAGTTCTGCAGGTTACGCATCGGAACGCACGGCTGGGCCTCGCCTTGGCGACTGGGTCAGTACCCGCGCGTCATTGATGCGTCAATCCGCCGCGATACGCCCGGACCCGAGGGGCCCCTGCGACCACAGCGCATCGCGCCGACGCATACTCTCCAACCATGGACGAGCTGGACGTAGCCGTTGCCGCAGTCATCGTTGCTGTCTTGAGTGGCTGGAGCGGCATCGTCCTGGCGGCATGGTCGACGAAGCGAAACGAGAAGATGACCCGGGAGTCTCTGGCGGTTAATGAAAGGCTCACGCGCGACACTCTCGCGGCCAACGAGCGCCTTGCTCGCGAGAATCGGATCGAGGACAAACGGGCCGACTCGTATCTGGAGATACTTCGGATGGTGGAGCGGGAAGGGCAGGCCCTGGGCTCGGCCGTGACCCGACTTGAAGCCCGTACGGAACCTGACTACGGCCAACCCCGGCCAAGGACGACCGATAGGCCGCCGCTGTCGGATCGAGCCGGGATTGACGCTCTGCTTGCAGCATTCGGCTCGCGAGATCTAACGGCGCGAGTTGAAAGCTGGTCCGCAGCCGTTGAGCAGTTCGACGAGGAGTACGCGCGTTTAGCCTTTGATTGGGAGCAGAGCGGGGGCGATCCGAATGAGCCCCTTGACTGGGACAGTCTGAAGGAGTTGCGCGCCTGCATGCGGATTGAACAGCATGAGCGGCAGGAGGTCGCCCGACAGGTTGCCGCGGAACTGACCTTGCCTAGACCGGTCCGGCCTAGCTGACGGAGCCGGTGGCACTTTCACGTCATTCCGCCGCTAACTGGGCGGCATGACTAATCGAAGGCGTTGAGCGGATCCGGGGTGCCGGAGCCGGCAGGGCGAACGCAGGCGTGACCGGCTACTCGTACCCGGCCATCATTTCGGTCAGCCTGGCCAGCCCGGGAAGGGTGTTGGTCGCTAGGCGTTCGCGCGCGGCGTCGAGTGCCGCCGACGCGGGATGCCCGGGTGGGGTTCGTACGGGGTTGAGGGCGACCTGGTCGGCCCATTGCTTGATGTCGGGCTCGGCCGAGAAGGACATCGCGGCGTGGGTGCCTAGGACGTTCATTCGCGCCCACTCCGCCATCGAGTTGCCGTACGGCGAGGGCGGGCAGAGCCGATTCTTCTCATCGTCGTCCTGGCGGGTCGCCTCGACGTACCCGACCAGTGCGGCAGCAAAGCAGGGGAAACCGGCCCTGATCGGCTGCAGAGTGATTGTCTCGGGGCGCCACACGGGAACGAGCGGGGGGTACTTCAAACCGTCGGCAGCGCAATGCACGACCACGGCGTCGTCCGCGATGGCGACTGATCCGTCGGCGAAGATGAGCTTGCCCTGCTCTACTGCCTGGATGTGACCTCGTCGTACGACGTTCTGCAAGGTGCGCAGCTGATCGAGCTCCCACGTCGCGAGCGTCGGGGTCTTGGCCATCGTCGGCGTGACGGTGCGGTCGATGCGCAGCATGATGCCCGCCTCCTCCAGCCGGAGGAACAGGTCGTCGAACGAGGCCGCGGCCCGGGCAGCCTGCATCGTGTCGGCGGCCATGCCGAGGAAGACCGCGGGATCCGGCTGGACCACGGCGCGATTCATCATCCACGGGTCGCGGGGCCGCACCCAGCAGATCGCATCGGGGTCCACACCGCGCGAAAGCAACCAAATGCACGCGTCGGTCGCTGTCTTGCCCGACCCGGCGATGACGTACTGGCTCGGCGACTCCTCCAGCCGGGCGAGGTCGTTGACGGTGAGCACCCGGGTGACGTCGCCGACGCCGAAGGGTGCCCGCTTCTCAGCGGGAATGCTGGGAGCCAAGTAGCGGGCGTCCACGATCCGGCACCGCTCGGACACCTGCAAACGCTTACCCGAGATGCGCGAGACCACCGTGCGGTCGCCTACGTATTCGCTGTTGGGGAAGAACTCGACGCTTCGCGACTCCACCATCTCGTCGAGCACCCGCGCATAGTAGACGCAGATCTCCGGCTGGGAGGCCCGCTCCTGTAGGCCCTCCTCGGGCCCGCGCTGCTGCAGCTGCCCCCGGCCGAGCAGGGTCGACGCAACGCCATAAAAGGCAGAGGCCTGATGCAGTCGGACGAAGGGGTACGCCTCGAGCCAGTGTCCGCTGACGCCGTGCCGACGGTCGACCAGCGCCACCCGAACCCGGGCGTGGTCGGTCAGTGCGTCGGTGAAGGCCATTCCCATTGCACCGGCACCCACCACGAGGTAGTCGGCTTCGATCGTCGGCGTCACGCGTCCACGGTGGCACTTCCTCCTCGCCGCGTCCACACATCGGCAAGGGCCCAGACCAACGTGACCGGGGCCGAGCCCCCACGGCCATCCGATGACCGCGGTCAGGTACCTGACCTCCGACTTCCAGTGGCTCGCCTAGAGCTCATCAGGGTGCGTCTCATCGCCGCGTGCGGGCGCTCCTTCAGGCCTCCAAGATGGTCTTGGCCTTCTCGAGGTTCGAACGCACGTCACGCGCGTAGAGCTTGAGGACGATCGGGTCGGCAAACTTGAAGAATCCCTTGAGAGATTCCATCTCCTGGTGCCAGGTGAGCGTGGTGCCCTCGCCCTCGTCCTCGTAGTGA
The DNA here is from genome assembly GCF_044791685.1 of Knoellia locipacati. GTDB lineage: Bacteria > Actinomycetota > Actinomycetes > Actinomycetales > Dermatophilaceae > Knoellia > Knoellia locipacati_A. The sequence goes on along the minus strand of NZ_CP087730.1, from coordinate 1,283,074 downwards.
AGCGAGAGCGTGTAGGGAATCGTGGCGTCCTTGGACACGAGCTTGCCCGTGCGTCCGGTCTCGACCTCCACCATCTCGTCAGTCAGCTCGAGGCGTCGCCCAGCCACCTTCACGGCGCCCCGGCAGATCCGGCCGACCTCCTGCTTTCCCCCTGAGACCAACTCGTATTCGATGACGTTGCTGCTGTAGACGGGCACGTTGTCGGGATCGGTCATGAACTCCCAGACCTCCATGCGCGGCTTGTTGATAGTGATGGATTCCTCGACGGTGAGCATGGGACGGCCAACCTTCCGTTGGGGCAGGCTCGGCGACCCGCCTCTTCGGAGGCTATTCCTCATCACTTGCCCTCGGAAGACCCTGCATGGGCTACTCGGCTGCCCCTGGGCCTCGCACACCGACCTGGAGAAAACGCCCCTTTGCGGGGGCGCACATGGCGTTCGGATACCGCGTCTTACCGCCGCGTTTCACCGCAAAGCGCATCTCCTGGATCGGTGGCCACCAGGAGTCCGGATCGGTGGCCACCGGGAGATCGATCAGGCGGGTTGGCTGGCAAGCGCTCGCGCCACGCGGGCTTCCAGCGCGCCCGGGTAGAGCTGCACGCCGTTCGGTAGATCTGCGGTCTGCCCGGTCAGGATGGCATCCAGCCCGAGCAGCATGATCGCCGCGAAGGGATCGAACAGCTGAGGGGCGCTGATCCCGAGCCCGGCTGCGAGGTTGACCAAGCTGCCCCGATTGAGCAGGTAGACCCGCCGACCGTCGAGCTCGAAGCGCTCGAGGTGTCGTCGAACCGGGGTACTTGGATGCCGGTTGAGCCAGTCGACGCCGATCTCGCGGTCGCTGTGACCGACGTTGAGCAGGATCGCGCCGTCGGCGACCTGCAAGAGCTGCTCCTCACCCAGCACGCCGTCGAACCCTGTAGCAGTGACGACCACGTTCGCCGAGCGGAGGGCGTCGGCGATGTCGGCGACTCGACACCCGGCGTGCTGCGCCTGGACGAGCCGCACCGGATCAAGGTCGACGACGGTCACGACGGCGCCGAGATCGCGAGCGCGAGCGGCGACGCCCTGACCCACCGGCCCGAACCCGACCACCACGACCTCACGGCCGTACAACGCCAGACCGGTGATAGCCGTGAAGGCCGGCCACGTCTCGACGCCGACGTGGTGACGGTTGTGGATCAGCTCCTTAAGCGCGATCCCGTTCCAGTCGAGCACCGGAAATGGGATCTGCAGTCCCTCGAGCCGGTGCAGACCGGTCGTCGTCGCCTCAAGCGCTCCGGCCGGCCGGTGGCCCGCAGCAGCTGCGGCCGCGATCAGGTCGCCGCCCATGTCGCACAGGGCATCAGCCGGTTCGCTGACGAGCCACGTCAGCGACTCGTCGAGCTCGCCGGCACTCATCCCGGCGCGTGCTCGGACCTCCACACCGATTGAGGCCAGGTGAGCGACGCTGCGATCGTCGGTGCTGTCGGGGTTGCATGGCGCCAGCCGCACTCGGGCGCCGGCCTCAACCAACGGAGCCACGATGCAGATCGTGTCGGCCGTGATGTGCTGCCGGCAGGCCACAGTGCGACCGCTGAAATCGGAGGCTGCCACCGCTTCGCCAAACGCGGTGGTGATCGGTGTCGTCCACGCGATCCATTCGAGCTCGGCAGCGTCCATCACTCAAGATATACCCGACCGACGCCCCATCTTCTGGGCGCGCTAACTAGCCACGGTTGGCGGTCTCATACGGCCGCCATACGGCCCTGCCCTCCAGGTGCGTCTAACCGCCGCCAGTCGACCATCTTGGCCGCACACCGGGGCCCTAGCTGGCACCGGGCTCCCCAGCGGAAATGTCGGATGGTCTAGCGCGTGACAACGTCGCGTCCGCAGGAGGTGGATCCCGATCTAACCCTGCAGATTTACCGCATGTCTGCGAAAGGCCACCGGCAATCGGAGGCGGCAAGTAGCGTGGCAGAGGGGGATATACAGATCAGGCAAAGGAGAGAGTGACATGGCAAATCGCGAAGACGCCACACTGCTCGTGCAGCTGGCGCAATGGGGCTCGACCATGGGTCTCGAGGAGGCCCAGCAGGCGGTGTGGGCGGACGGGTTCGAGCCCGAGACGGCCTCCGCCGACGATGTTCTGGTTTCGCGGGTCCTCGTCTGGGGCGAGACCATAGGGACACTCACCAAGAACGGGATCTTGGACACGGACCTGGTACTGGACTGGCTATGGGTCTCGGGAATGTGGTCCCGGGTCGGACCAGCGGCCCTCAAATTGCGCGACAAGCATGGCGTGCCCGAGCTGTACGGAAACTTCGAGGCACTTGCGACCAAGCAGGGCGTCTGACACAAGTGCTCCGGCTGGACGGCGTTGTCGGTCGTGGGGAGGTCATGTGACCGTGTTTCGGTCGTCATGGAGGTAGGACCGCTGGACGGGGATGCGCCTCGAAGGTGCGTCACTTCGCCGCGTGTGCAGTCCGCTCACACGTTCGCGGCTGCTGCGTTCCGTGTGGGCGTCTCGATCTCTGCATGTCTGAGGCTCAGGTGTGGTCGCTCGTCGTCGCATCCACCAGGGCCGCGCGCACGACCACGTGGGCGAGTGGAGGCAGCTCCTCCAGATCGAACCATCCGAGGTCGTCGTGTTCCTCGGGCGCGACGTTCGCCGGCGTTCCCTCCCAGTCACGCACCAGCCAGGCGCTCAGGAGAGCGGGATCCTCTGTAGGGCCGTCGACGCCCACGTGGCACAGATGGGAGACCGAACCCGTCACGATCTGCACACCGAGCTCTTCCTGCAGTTCCCGCGTGAGCGCGCCCAGTTCCGACTCGCCAGCCTCGATGAGTCCACCGGGCAGGTCCCACACGTTCGGAAAGGCACGCTTGTCCGGTCTCCGATGCACGAGCAGGACTCGGCGCTCACGAACCAGCGCCCCGACAACGACCTTGTGCATCCGCTGATCCAGGCAGGCGGAGCCGACATGCGAACGTCCGCTCATCCGGCTGCGTCTCGAGCACGCTGCCAGGACAGCGGATGACCGGACCCAACGAAATCGCGGACTTTCGTGCTCGATGCTGCGACCGGACCAAAGCGCTGGCAGGGTCGGAGCGGCAGCGCTGTGCGCTGGCCACGTCGTTCGCACCCGGCGCGTGGAGGGGCGCGCCGGGCGCACACGGCACCACGACATCGACGACCAAGGAGCACGCGCATGTTCGGCAGGACCACCGTCACCAAGAGCGCCGTCGTGTCATTCACCGCGGCTACGGCGCTTGCAGGGTCGCTGGCTGTGGCCCAGCCGGCACAGGCCAGCTCGCTCTGTCAGCTCAGCTCGAAGGGCGCCACCATGTACGCCTGGTGCCCGGACGCCGGGGTCACGGGAACGATCTACAGAGCCCGGGTGACCTGCAGCGTCGTGTACGGCCAGGCGGCATACACGCGGTTCGGTCCATGGCGCACCCAGGGCGTCAAGGCGACGACCTCGGCCGCTTCGTGCGATGCGGGCCACTACATCCTCTACAGGAGCGTGGCCGTCGGCTGACCACATGACCAGCGACGTCGGACCGACCCCGGTGACGGTCAGAGGTGGCGGTGCATGACGTGGAGCCCGACGCGACCGTGAGGTGCGCTGTCGAACGCCTCCGGCACCGTCCCGATGACCGTGAACCCGAGGTCCTGCCACAGCTTCACGGCGACGGTGTTCGTCTCGACCACCGCGTTGAACTGCATTGCGGCGTAGCCCTGCTCGCGTGCCCACCCCAGGACCCACTCACCCAGCGCACGCCCGACTCCGCGACCCCGCGCGGCCGAGGTCACCATGAACGACGCCGTGGCCACATGCGAACCACGCCCCGGCCGGTTCGGACCCGTCTTGGCCGACCCGAGCAGCTCGCCGTCATCACCGACCGCCGCCACCGTGATGGCGGGCGGCTGCTCCACCCACCAGCCGCGCGCCTCGTCGAGGGAGAGACCGACCGGGAACGCGTAGGTCTCGCCGGCCTCGACGACCTCGGTGAACGTCGGGAAGAACGCCACCCAGTCGGCCTCGGTGATCTCGCGGATGATCATGCAGGGGAACCCTTCGGGGAGTTCGTGGGGTGTGACGTGTCGTCGCGCACTGGCTCGTCGCGCAGGCCGTGGACCAGGAGCGCCAGGGCAGCGGCATACGTCGCCATGACGATGCCGGAGACGACCACCTCATGTCGCGAGGACTTCGCCAGGTGCTCGCCGAGGACGATCGTCGCGTCGGACAGGAGGAAGAGCCCACCGCCCAGCGCCACCGCCCGTCGACCGCGCGGCGACATCCCGTCGCTTGTCGCGAGTGTCGTCATCGATCCGAGCAGCACGCCGTACCCGCTGAGCACCGGGTCGGCCTCGCCTCCGTGGGCGAGGGTGTCGACGACGGCCAGCCCCACCAGAGTCCCGCCCACGACCGCGGACGGCACCCCGCGCGGTCGGGCACCGTCAGCCAGCAGGAGCCGCACGAGACCGGCCTGCTGCACCGCGAAGGCCCCAGCCCCGCGACGCGTCAAGGCCCGTCGCCGCGCCTCGTCAGAGGCCGCACGACCCGACGCGTTCATGTACCAGTCGCCGACGGTCGATCCGGCCAGCGCTGCCACCAGAGTCGCGTTCCGACCAGACGGCCGCTGCCCCCGAGTCGCCACGACCCCAGCAGCCAGGCTCGGCGCGAGCAGCATCTTGCTCGCGAGGTGCACTCGCTCCCGACCAGTCACCGCAGCAGCCGTCGTGACAGCAGCGAGTGGCACGTACGCCAGCAGGTCGGCCCGTCGCCGAACTCGCCGAGCTCGCCCCACCCGCCGCACCAGGCCGGGCAGGCTCACCGCCGCGTCGTCGTGAACTCGAAGTCGTTGCCCTGCAGCCGCGACACCAAAGACTCACCGAACGCGACAGCCGGCGTCAGCACCCCACCCTCGGAGTCGAGGTGGTCGAGGGCGAGCGAGAGCCCTGCCTGTCCGAGCATGATCGCCGTGCCGGAGTAGCCGGGGTCGTAGCCGGCCGCCACCCGGGTCCGGTAACGGGCACCGGTCGTCGTGGTCGTCTCGACGTCCATGACGAAGCGTCCGTTCTCCATCGTCTCCTCGGACGGCCCCTCACCCGGCTTGGGCAGCACGACGTCGAGCAGGCGGCGAGTAGGAGCCGTGGACATCCCGGCGAAGAGCCCTCCGAGCACCGCGGTGGTCAGGCCGGCCTTGACCGCGCCCACCGGACCGCTGCCGGTGTCCATGACCTCGTCGTAGCGGAACTCGCGGCCGTAGGACCAGTCGGTCAGCGCGTTGCTGCGCCGGACGATCCGGGTGTTGAACGAGGCCATGAAGAACGGCGCCACCCACCGCTTGGTCACCGAGTCGTAGCGCGTCCCCGTCACCGCCTGCACCTTGTCGAGCAACCCGAACTCGTCGGAGCTGGGGCGGTTGCGCGACGGCGGCTCGGCAGAGCGGTCCGGGGACAGCCCGTGCGGGTCCGTCACGGCCTTGCGCCGGACCGGGTCGGTGGACTCGATGGCCTGCTGCCGCATCGAGTCGATCGTCCCGCCGCTCACCCCTCCGCGCAGGGTGCGGACGTGCAGCACCGTCTCACCGAGCGTGCCCTCGCCGTCGGCGGCGACCTGCCGCGCGGTCAGCCAGACGCCGAGGTCTGACGGGATCGAGTCGAAGCCGCACGAGTGCACGATGCGCGCGCCCGTCCGCTGCGCCTCCTCATGGTTGGCGTCGATGCTGTCGCGGACGAAGAGCACCTCGCCCGTGAGGTCCGCGTAGTGGGTGCCCGCGGAGGCACACGCGGACGCCAGCGGCATACCGAGCTTCGCGTAGGGACCGACGGTCGTGACGACGACGCGCGTCCGAGCAGCGAGCTCGGCAACCGCGTCGGCATCGGTCGTGTCGACGACGAGCAGCGGCCAGTCCTCGACCCGGTGCGGCAGCAGCGACGCACGGACCTCCGTGAGGCGCTCCTCGGACCGCCCGGCCAGCGCGATCCGCACCGACGACGGCGCGTGCTCGGCGAGGTGGGCGGCGGTGAGCCGTCCGACGAACCCGGTGGCGCCCACGAGGACGATGTCGAACTCACGATCGGTGCTCATCCCCCGAATCTAGGCGATGACCCCCGGCCAACCGACAGCCGATCGAGGACGTGGTGCACAGTGAGGCCATGACGCGACGACCGAAGGTGCTGGCCATCGTCCAGGCCGGAGGCAAGGGCTCCCGGATGGACGTCCTCACCCGGGAGCGCGCCAAGCCCGCTCTGCCGTATGCCGGGCACTACCAGCTCGTGGACTTCGCCCTCTCGTCCCTCGCGAACAGCGAGGTGACCGACGTGTGGCTGTCCGTGCAGTACCTCGCGACGAGCCTGCACAAGCACGTCGCCGCGGGTCGGCCCTGGGACCTCGACCGCACCCGCGGCGGCCTGCAGTGGCTGCCGCCCGAGGAGGGCAGCGGGTCGGCCGCGCAGTCCGGGTTCAGCGAGGGCAACGGCGACGACCTCTACCGCAACCTCGACTCGATCCGGGACTTCGGTGCCGACGTCGTGGTCGTGCTCAGCGCCGACCAGGTGTTCAGCCTCGACCTGCGCGACGTCGTCGACCAGCACCTCGACAACGGCTCGTCCTGCACCGTCGTCACGACCGAGGTCTCGCGCGCCCAGGCTGCGGCCAAGGCCGTCATCGAGGTCGGGGCCGGCGGTGTGGTCACCGGGCTCGACTACAAGCCGGAGAGCCCGGACGCGACGACGATTGCGGCCGAGATCTTCGCCTACAACCCTTCGCGCCTCGCGGCCGCGCTCGAGGACCTGCGGGCCGAGCGGGTGGACGCGGCCGAGGGTGACGACTCCGGCATCGGCGACTTCGGCGAGCACCTCATCCCCCGCCTCGTCGAGGACGGCTCGGTGCACGCCTTCGCCCTCCCCGGCTACTGGCGCGACCTCGGCACGCCGAGCGAGTACGTCGCGGCCCACCGCGACCTGCTCGCCGGCCGGGTCGACGTGTTCGACGACCCGCGGTGGCCGATCCTCACCCGCTGGCCCGAGCTGCCCGCGGCCCACGTGCGCCGCAGCGCGACGGTCGAGCACTCCGTCATCAGCGCGGGCGCCGACATCGCCGGCACCGTAATCGGCAGCGTCATCGGCCCGGGCGTCCGCGTGGCCAAGGGTGCCGTCGTCGAGGACTCCGTGGTCTTCGCCCAGACGACGATCGAGGCCGGGGCAGAGGTCCGGGCCGCCGTCGTCGACTCGCAGTGCACCATCGGCCGCGGTGCACGGGTCGGCGAGACGCCGCCGGGCACCCGGATCGGGGACGACCGGATCGTCCTCGTCGGCCACGAGAGCCAGGTCCGGCGTGGCGTGGTCGTCCCACCCGGCGGCCGCCTCGAGCCCGGTTCCATGGCCTGACCTGCGAATTTGCCCCACGCTTCGAGTGCACCCAGGGCTTGTGAAGGGGTAGACAGGAAGGTCCCGGCACCGTCCGGCGCCGGATCCACACATGGAGGTACGCGATGACGCAGAACCCGACGAGTGGCATGGACCCCGAGGGCGGTCTCAACATGGGCCAGGGCGCGGACAGCATCTCCGGCACCGAGACCGAAGGCCCGGCCGACAGCGGCGCGGGCGAGCCGGCCGTGCCCGGTGAGCAGGACGGCGGCGCCGATGGTGGCGCCGGGGGCGAAGAGGGCCCGGCCGACAGCGGCGCAGGCGAGCCGGCTGTGCCCGGTGAGCAGGACGGCGGCGCGGACGGCGGGGCCGACGGCTCCCAGTGACCGAACCCCGTGAGGACCCGCGGCCGGAGGCGATGCTTCCGGCCGCGGGTTCTCGTGCGCTGGCGCGGCTCGTCGGTATGCCGTCCGCGGACTTCGCCTCCGACGTCTGGTCGCGCGCCCCGCTCCTCACCCGCGGCGCCGACCTGCCCCGGGACTTCTCCGACCTCTTCGGTGCCGACGCCGTCGACGAGCTCGTGGCGCGGCGCGCCCTGCGGACCCCGTTCGCGCGCATGGCCAAGGAGGGCTCGACCCTGCCCGAGCGCCAGTTCACGCTCGGCGGAGGTGTGGGCGCCGGCATCGGTGACCAGCTGAGCGAGGACCGCGTCCTGCGCGAGTTCGCCTCTGGCGCAACGCTCGTCCTCCAGGCGCTGCATCGTTCGTGGGCGCCGGTCCAGGACTTCGCGGCGGACCTTGCCGACGAGCTCGGGCACCCCGTGCAGGTCAACGCCTACGTCACGCCGCCGCAGAACCAGGGCTTCGCCGACCACTACGACGTGCACGACGTCTTCGTCCTCCAGGTCGCCGGCGAGAAGCGGTGGCGCATCCGCCCACCCGTCCTCGAGGCGCCCCTGCGCGACCAGCCCTGGGAGCAGCACCGAGCTGCGGTCGAGCAGGCGGCCACCGCAGAACCCCTCATCGAGGAGACCCTGCGACCCGGCGACTGCCTCTACCTGCCGCGCGGCTACCTGCACTCCGCCACGGCGCTCGGCGGCACGAGCATCCACCTCACGATGGGCGTCCACACGTGGACGCGGCGCCATCTCGTCGACGCCCTCGTCGGCAGGGTGACGGCCCGACTGGCTGACGACGTCGAGGCGAGGCGCTCGCTGCCCATCGCCCCCGGCAGGTCAGGCTCGTCGGAGCTCGGCTTCGACGACGACGCCGAGGTGGTCCGGACGCTCGTCGCCAAGGCCCTGCACGACATCACGGTCGACGAGGTCGTCGACGCGCTGCGCCCGACGGTCCGCGCGGCCCAGCGCGCTGAACCCTTCGGCGTCCTCGACCAGGTCGAGCGTGCCCAGGGCCCGGACGACGCCGCGGTGGCGTGGCGGGTCCGTCGCCATCTGGCCGCCCACTGGGAGGGCGACGGCGACTCGGTCACGCTCGTCAGCCGGGTGGGTCGCCTCGTCGTGGGCGCGGACGACCGGGACGCGGTCGCGGAGGTGCTGGACGGCATACGGGACCCGGCGGAACTCGACCCCGAGCTGAGGCGACGGCTCGCACTTGCCGGCCTGCTCGTCCCCGTGGACGTCAGAGGGGCGTGACCCGCCCGGCGTCGACGTGCCAGCGCTCGTCGAGGTGCACGTTCTCGAGGAGCCGGCGGTCGTGCGAGACGAGCAGCAGCGTGCCGTCGTAGGAGTCGAGGGCCTGCTCGAGCTGCTCGATGGCGGGCAGGTCGAGGTGGTTGGTCGGCTCGTCGAGGACGAGGACGTTGACCCCGCGGGCCTGGAGCAGCGCCATCGCAGCGCGGGTCCGCTCGCCCGGTGAGAGACGCGCGACGAGGCTCGTCACCTGGTCGGCCTTGAGCCCGAACTTGGCGAGCAGCGTGCGCCGGTCCGCCGGCGGCAGGTCGGGCACCGCCTCGCCGAAGGCCTCGGCGAGCGACAGGTCCTCGCGCAGACCGCTGCGCCCCTGGTCGATGACGCCGACCGCGACGCTCGTGCCCAGGCTCGAGCCGCCGGTGTCGGGCGCGAGCTCGCCGAGGAGCAGGCGGAGGAGGGTGGTCTTGCCGGCGCCGTTGGGGCCGGTGATGCCGATGCGGGCACCGGCGGGGACCTGGAGCGAGACGGGCCCCAGGGTGAAGTCACCACGGCTCACCACCGCCTCGTTGAGGGTGGCGACGACCGCGCTCGACCGCGGCGCGTCACCGATCGAGAACTGCAGCACCCACTCCTTGCGCGGCTCCTCGACCTCGTCCAGCCTGGCGATCCGAGACTCCATCTGGCGCACCTTGCGGGCCTGCTTCTCGGCGGAGTCGATGCTCGCCGCGCGCCGGATCTTGTCGTTGTCGGGGCTCTTCTTCATCGCGTTGCGGACGCCCTTGCTGCTCCACTCGCGCTGGGTGCGCGCTCGCGACTGCAGGTCGGCCTTGGTCTCCGCGAACTCCTCGTAGGCCTCACGCGCGTGCCGTCGGGCGATCTCGCGCTCCTCCAGCCAGGACTCGTAGCCGCCGTCGTGGACCGACACCGAGTGCTGCGCGAGGTCGAGCTCGACGATGCGCGTGACGCAGCGGGCGAGGAACTCGCGGTCGTGCGAGACGAGGACGACCCCACCACGCAGGCCGGTGACGAAGTCCTCGAGACGGGCCAGCCCGGCGAGGTCGAGGTCGTTGGTCGGCTCGTCGAGCAGCACGAGGTCGAACCGGCTGAGCAGCAGCGCCGCCAGCGCCGCACGAGCCGCTTGCCCGCCGGAGAGCGAGGTCATGAGGGCGTCGGGTCCGACGTCCAGCCCGAGCTCGCCGAGCGTCGCGGGCAGGCGATCCTCGAGGTCAGGGGCGCCGCTCGCGAGCCAGTGGTCCAAGGCATGCGCGTATGCCGTGTCGGCACCCGGGGCGTCGTGGCCGAGCGCGGTGGCCGCCGCCTCCATGGCCTCGGTCGCGGCCGTGGCGCCGGTGCGCCGCGCGACGTAGTCGGCCACCGTCTCGCCGGGGAGGCGTTCGTGCTCCTGCGGGAGCCACCCGACGAAGGCGTCCGAGGGTGCGGTGGTGACGCTGCCGGCCAGTGGCGCCGACTCGCCGGCGAGCATCCGCAGCAGCGTCGTCTTGCCCGCACCGTTGGCACCGACGACCCCGACGACGTCGCCGGGAGCGACGGTGAGGTCGAGCTGCTCGAAGAGGGTGCGGTGGGCGTGCCCCCCGGACAGGTCCTTCGCCACGAGGGTTGCGCTCACCCGCACAGCCTAGGCGTCAGCCGTGGAGCCGGCTCCGGAGCTCGGCGTAGCGGCCACGCAGGTCGGCGGTCTCCTCAGCGGCGGTCGGGTCCGGCTCGACGACGGTCTCGGTTCGGACCTCCCAGTCGGGCAGGTCCGACCCGGTCAGGGTGGCTGCGGCCTGGCGGGCGGCGCCGAGAGCGACGTACTCGCCTGACGCGGGCACGTGGACCGGAACGCCGAAGAGGTCCGCGACCATCGACCGCACCGCTGCCGATGCCGCGGCGCCGCCGATGAGGAGCACGCGCTCGACACCGACTCCCTGTCGGCGAAGGGCGTCGAGGGCCTCGGCGAGGTTGGTGACCATGCCCTCGACGACCGCGCGGGCGAGGTTCTCGGGAGTGGCGTTGGCCCGGGTGAGTCCGGAGAGGGTGCCGGTCGCGGTCGGCAGGTTGGGTGTGCGCTCGCCGTCGAGGTAGGGCAGGAGGGTGAGGCCACCGGCGCCCCGTGGGGCGGTCGTGGCGAGGCGGTCGAGCTCGGCGAGGTCGACACCGAGCATCGAGGCCCCGGCCGTCATGACCCGCGCGGCGTTGAGGGTGGCGAGCAGCGGGAGGAAGTCGCCGGTGGCGTCCGCGAACGAGGCCACGGCACCGGAGGCGTCGGCGACTGCGGCGCCGTGTCGGGCGAAGGCGGTGCCGCTCGTGCCCAGTGAGATGACGGCGTCGCCGGGTCGGAGCCCGAGGCCGAGCGCGGCTCCGGCGTTGTCACCCGTGCCCGGCCCGAGCACCATGCCCGACTCGGTGCGCCCGGCGGCCTCGGTCGGGCCGAGGACGCGAGGCACCTCGATGGACCGGCCGATCGCGAGGTCGATGAGCTCGGGCAGGTAGGCCTCGGATCCGGCCGACCAGTAACCGGTCCCGGAGGCGTCGCCGCGGTCGGTCGTCCAGCCCTCGAAGCCGCCGCCCTGCTTGAGGATCTGGCCGGTGATCCAGTCGTGGGGGAGGACGCAGGCCCGGGTCCGCCCGAGGGACTCCGGCTCGGCGCGGCGGAGCCAGCGCAGCTTGGTGACGGTGAACGACGCGACCGGCACGACGCCGACCTCGGTCGCCCACCGCTGCGCTCCGCCGTACTCCTCGGTGAGGTCGGTGGCGTCCTGGGCCGAGCGGGTGTCGTTCCACAGCAGCGCCGGCCGCACGACCTCGTCGGCGTCGTCGAGGGTGACCATGCCGTGCTGCTGCCCACCGACCGCGAGGGCGGACACCCCGTCGAGCAGCCCGCCGGCGGTGGCCTCCTCGTAGGCGCGCCACCACTCGCGCGGATGGATCTCGGTGCCGTCCGGGTGGGGGGCGCGCCCCTGCCGGACGACCTCGCCGGTCTCGGCGTCGCACACGACGACCTTGCAGGACTGGGTGGAGGAGTCGACGCCCGCGACGAGCTGCTCGTGCTTCGTGGCCATGCCTGCATCCTTCCCGAACCGACGGGACGACGCACGGGTGCGCCGCCCGACGAGCGCGGCCGGGATGGGCGTCCTGGGTGCCGCAGGGGAGTGCTCCCCACTGACGGGCTGACACATCCGTGCTTGGATTCGGGGAGCGTCGGTCGGCCGCTGCCCCGTGGCCGTCGTGAGGGAGGGAGCGCTGGTGGTCGATCCGGAGGAGCTGTACGCCGAGCTGGTCTCGGGCAGCTCGGCGACCGTCCGCAGTCAGGCCGACACCGTCGGTGACGCCATGAAGAAGGTCACCGAGGCGTCGACGCGTGTTGAGGAGGCGGCGGACCGTCCCAGGTGGACCAGCGCAGCGTCCGCCGGCTACCGCGTCCGGACTGCGGGCGTGAGCCAGGGGATCGAGGTCAACTACTTCGTCCTCGGTCGGATCCGGACCGCACTCACCACCGGCGCCAACGAGTACGACGCGATGGAGACCGACGCGCGCGCCGTCATCCGGCACTGGCGCGACCGCCCTGCCGGACTCAACCCCGTCGTCGAGGACCTCCTCGCACTGGTGGTGCACAGTGCGTTGGTCGGGGTGTCGGCCGGCTACAGCGCTCGGCTGAGGACGGTCGCCGCCTTCGCCAAGGGCGAGAAGATCGACACCGACGAGCTCGACGCCGAGACGCTCGAGTGGCTCAAGCGCGGCATGGACAAGACCGCCGACTGGCTCAAGGAGAACGGCGGCGGGCTGGGCCCGCTCATCCCGAACCTCGGCCTGGGCGGGGACACCCGCGGGCTCATCCCGCAGGGCCTGGGGATCGACCCGACGACGGGGTGGATCATCCAGACGAGCTACTCCAAGGACGGAGACCAGCCCTCGGTCCTGTCGATGGTCGACCCGAAGACGGGTCGGGAGATGGTCGACATCGAGCTCGGCGGCTACGGAGACATCGCGACCCCCGACCACGCCGGTGGCGTCGCCTCGGACGGCAAGTACACCTACGTCACGTCGAGCGGCAACCCGTCACACGTCTTCACCTACCTCACGACCGACCTGCGGAACGGCGGCGGCCGCCCCGTCGACCCGATCGGCCCGCCCACCGAGCTCCCCGACGGGGCCGGGGCCTACGGCACCGTCAAGGACGGCGTGCTCTACGTCGGTACGCACGTGGGTGACATCGGGGGCGGGGGCAACGCCTACGACGGGGACGACGACGACGGCCGGCTCTATCGCTACGTCTCGGACGGCCACGGCGGGTGGACGCAGGACACGAGCTTCGGCGGCGGCGCCGGCTACGTCCACACTCCGCCGCAGGCGCAGGGCGTCGTCGTCCGCGACGGCGAGTACGTCTTCAGCACCTCGCTCGGGCGCGACAAGGCGGGCCGGCTCATCGTCCAGGAGCGCCGGGACGACGAGCCGGGCAACGGAGACCGCGGCGACGCCTACGAGCTCCCCTACATGTCCGAGGGGATCATCGAGCTCGACGGGCAGATCCTCACGACCTACGAGTCCGGCGCCGACCACTACGGCCCGGACGGCTCCGACGACGAGGACCTCTGGGCCAACCCCTACATGACCCGGACGTCGCTCGAGTCGCTCGGGCTGAGCGAGGACATCGAGGTCGACCCCCAGTCCCTCCGCGGCGCCGCCACGGACCTCGACACCGCCGCAGGGCCGCTCAAGGGTGCCGCCAACCTCGTCGGCGGCATCACGGTCAACGCGAGCGACTTCGGCAAGGTCCCCGCCGCCACCGCTCTGACGACGACGCTCAACCAGCAGCTCTGGCAGGGGGAACGCAGCCTCGACACGGGCGCGCGCGCGGTCCACCGCACCTCGGCGGGACTCACCGGCAATGCCCGCACCTACACGAACACCGACGACTACGCCGCGGACACGATCCGCCGACCCGGGATGCCCTGAGGCCGCCTCATTCCCACGTGACGGTCAGTCCCAGGTGATGACGACCTTGCCGGAGGCGCCCGCGGCCGCGACGGCATACGCCTCGTCTGCCTCGGCGAGCGAGAAGCGGTGCGAGACAATGCGTTCGGGGTGCTCGCCCCAACGACCCAGCAGGTCGAGCAGCTCGGCCATGTGACCGAGCGAGGTCACCCACGACCCGTGCAGTGCGACCTGCTTGTGGATGAGCAGCTCCGAGACCGCGAAGTCGATTCGGCCGCCCTCGCCGACCATGACGCAGCGTCCACGCGCGGCCGTGTGGGTCAACGCGGCGACGCGTGCCTGCGCGTTGCCGCTGCAGTCCATGCTCACCTCGCACCCGCGGCCACCGGTCGCGTCCCCGACCGCGTCGGCGAGGTCGGCGGGGTCGGTGACGACGACGTCGACGAGGTCGAGATCGCGTGCGAGAGAGGCGCGCTCGGCGTTGGGCTCGAGGCCGATGACGGTGGAGGCGCCGAGGTGGCGACCGAGCATCGCCGTCGCGAGCCCGACCGGACCCAGTCCCGTGACGAGCAGCCGGTCCCGTCCGCTCACCCCTCCTCGCAGCAACCCTTCGTATGCCGTGCCGAACCCGCACGAGACCAGCGCACCGTCGACGTGGGTCACACCCTCGGGCAGGCGCAGGCACGACACGGCCTCGGCCAGCATGTACTCGGCGTGGCCGCCGTCGCGCTGCCAGCCGTGCGCGGCCCTGGTCGGAGAGGTGCAGCCGATGGGGTAGCCGATGCGGCACTCGTCGCAGGATCCGCAGCCGGTGATGTGGTAGACCGCGACCCCGTCGCCCACCTCCAGGGTCCGCACGCCCGGGCCGAGCTCGACGACGTCCCCGCACGGCTCGTGGCCGGCGACGACACCTTGGTAGGCCTCGGCGCCGTGACCGAGGTGCTCGCGGTAGATCGCGCGGATGTCGCTGCCGCAGATGCCGGACGCCCGCATCCGCAGCAGCACCTGGCCGGGTCCGGGCGTCGGCACGTCCACCGTGACATGCTCGACCGTGCTGCCTCCCGGCAGCCGGACTGCCTGCATCGTCGACATGGGTTCGATCCTGTCACTGTCGGTTCCTCCGCACCCGGCGACGCCGGCGCGTCAGGATCGCGTCAAGACGGGTCAGGGCGACGTCAGCAGCGGGTCGACCGAGGCAGCCCGGTGGTTGCGTGGCCGGCATGTGGCAAGACCTCCTCGCGGGCACCATGGCCCTCCTCCTCCTGGCCTACCTGACCCACGCACTCCTCCACCCCGACCGGTTCTGAGGCGTGCTCATGGGCAACGCACTGCAGGCGGTCAGCGCCGTTCTCGTCGTCGCCGCGATCATCGCGGCCCTGCACGTCCCGCTCGGGTCGTGGATCCACCGCACGTTCACCGACGAGTCGGACTGGCGGGTCGAGCGCCTCGTCTATCGCGTGGTCGGGGTCGACCCACGCGCCGAGCAGAGGTGGACGTCGTATGCCGGCTCCGTCCTCGCGTTCTCGGTCGTCGGTGTGCTCTGGCTCTGGGCTTTGCTGCTCGTCCAGGGGTGGCTGCCGTGGTCGTTCGGCCGGTCGATGCACTGGCACACCGCGCTCAACACGGCGGTCTCGTTCGTCACCAACACGAACTGGCAGTCGTATGCCGGTGAGGCCGGCACGGGGCACGCCGTCCAGCTGCTCGGGCTCACCGTCCAGAACGTCGTCTCCGCCGCCGTCGGCCTTGCCGTGGCCATCGCCCTCCTGCGTGGCCTCGCCCGCGAGCGGACCGACCGGATCGGCAACTTCTGGGTGGACCTCGTGCGCGGCACGGTGCGCGTCATCCTCCCTCTCGCGGCCGTGGCCGCGGTCCTGCTCCTGCTCGGTGGCGTCATCCAGAACCTCTCCGGCCCGCACACGCTCGAGACCCTCACGGGGGCGCAGCAGGTCGTGCAGGGTGGACCCGTTGCCTCGCAGGAGGCCGTCAAGCTGCTCGGCACCAACGGTGGTGGCTTCTTCAACGCGAACTCGGCGCACCCGTTCGAGAACCCCGGTCCGTGGACCAACCTCCTCGAGATCGTGCTGCTCCTCGCCATCCCCTTCTCGCTGCCCCACACCTTCGGCCGCATGGTCGGCGACCGCCGCCAGGGCCTCGTCGCCGTCGGGGTCATGGGCACCCTCCTCGTCGTCGGCACGACCCTCGTCGTGTGGGCCGAGACCGCGACGTCGTCGTCGCCGCTGGCCGCGATGGAGGGCAAGGAGCAGCGCTTCGGCGTGGTGTGGTCCGCCGTCTTCGGATCCGCGACCACCGGGACCTCGACCGGCGCCGTCAACGCGATGCACGACAGCTTCAGCCCGCTCGGCGGTGGGGTCGTGCTGCTCAACATGATGCTCGGTGAGGTGTCGCCGGGTGGGGTCGGGACCGGGCTCTACTCCTACCTCGTGGTCGTCGTCCTCGCGGTCTTCATCGCCGGCCTCATGGTCGGCCGGACACCCGAGCTGCTCGGCAAGACGGTGGGGCGCACCGAGGTGACCAGCGCTGCGCTCGTCACCCTGACGATGCCGGCGCTCGTCCTGCTCGGCACCGGCCTCGCCGCCGTGCTCCCGGTCTCCGTGGGAGCGCGCCTCAACGAGGGTTCGCACGGGCTGAGCGAGCTCATGTATGCCGTGACCTCCGCCGCGAACAACAACGGCTCCGCGTTCGCCGGGCTCTCGGCGGACCAGCCGTTCCTCAACCTCCTCCTCGCGGCGTGCATGCTCCTGGGCCGGCTCGTGCCGATCGTCCTGGTGCTGCGCCTGGCTGGGTCCCTTGCGGCGCAGGGCCGCCGGCCCGCCACCGCCGGGACCCTGCCGACGCACACCCCGCTCTTCACGACGCTCGTCGTGGGCACGGTCGTCATCGTCGCCGGCCTGACCTTCTTCCCGTCCCTGGTCCTCGGACCCATCGCGGAGGCACTGTCATGACCTCGTCCCTCGTGCGCACCGGCTGGCAGAACCTGCCCGCGGCCTTCGCCAAGCTCGACCCCCGTCACCTGTGGCGCAGCCCCGTCATCCTCGTCGTCTGGGTCGGCTCGGTCCTCACGACGGTCCTCACCGTCCTTGAGCCGTCGGTCTTCTCGGTGTCGGTCACGGTGTGGCTGTGGGCCACCGTCCTCTTCGCCAACCTCGCCGAGGCGGTCGCGGAGGGCCGGGGCAAGGCCCAGGCCGCCACCCTGCGCCGGGCCCGGACCGAGACCTCGGCCCGCCGCCTCCTCCCGGGCGGCACCGAGGAGGAGGTGCCGGGCACCGCGCTCGTCATCGGTGACCTCGTGGTCGTCGAGGCCGGCCAGGTCATCCCCGGCGACGGCGACGTCGTCGAGGGCGTGGCGACCGTCGACGAGTCCGCAATCACGGGCGAGTCCGCACCGGTCGTGCGGGAGTCCGGCGGTGACCGGTGCGCCGTCACCGGTGGCACGACGGTGCTGTCCGACCGCATCGTCGTCCGGGTCACGAGCCGCCCGGGTGAGACCTTCATCGACCGGATGATCGCGCTCGTCGAGGGCGCCTCCCGACAGAAGACACCCAACGAGGTGGCCCTGTCGATCCTCCTCACGACCCTGACGATCATCTTCGTCCTGGCCGTGTCGGCCATCCAGCCGATGGCGGTCTACTCCGGTGGCAGGCTCTCGCTCGTCGTGCTCGTCGCCCTGCTCGTCTGCCTCATCCCCACGACCATCGGTGCGCTCCTGTCCGCCATCGGCATCGCCGGCATGGATCGCCTGGTCCAGCGCAACGTCCTGGCGATGTCGGGCCGCGCGGTCGAGGCCGCGGGTGACGTGAGCACCCTCCTCCTCGACAAGACGGGGACGATCACGTTCGGCAACCGCCGGGCGAGCGCGTTCCTCCCCGTGGGTGGGACCGACCCGTCCTCGCTGGCCGACGCGGCCCACCTGTCGTCGCTCGCCGACGAGACCCCCGAAGGGCGCTCCATCGTCGAGTACGCGCTGGACGAGGAGGGCGTGACCGACACTGGCGACATCGTCACGCTCGGCCGCGCGGGCGCGACGTTCGTCCCCTTCTCGGCCATGACCCGGATGTCCGGCGTCGACCTCGGCGACGGGGCACGGGTCCGCAAGGGGGCCGCGGACGCGGTGGTCGCCTGGACCCGGAGTGAGGGCGGCGACGTGCCGCGTGACCTCGACGTGCACGTCGCAGGCATCAGCTCCAGCGGTGGGACACCGCTCGTGGTGGCGGCGGCCGACCCCGGAGCTCCGCCGCGGGTTCTCGGTGTCATCCACCTCAAGGACGTCGTCAAGCCCGGCATGCGCGAGCGCTTCGACCAGCTGCGGACGATGGGGATCCGCACGGTGATGATCACCGGCGACAACCCGCTCACCGCCAAGGCGATCGCGGCGGAGGCCGGGGTCGACGACTACCTCGCCGAGGCCACCCCCGAGGACAAGATGGCGCTCATCCGCAGGGAGCAGGAGGGCGGACGCCTCGTCGCGATGACCGGTGACGGCACCAACGACGCACCCGCGCTCGCCCAGGCGGACGTCGGCGTCGCCATGAACACGGGGACCTCGGCCGCCAAGGAGGCCGGCAACATGGTCGACCTCGACTCCGACCCCACCAAGCTCATCGACATCGTCGCGATCGGCAAGCAGCTGCTCATCACGCGAGGAGCGCTGACGACCTTCTCCATCGCCAACGACGTGGCGAAGTACTTCGCCATCGTCCCCGCGATGTTCGTCGGGATCTTCCCCGGACTCGACGCCATCGACGTCATGCGGCTCTCGAGCCCGGAGTCGGCGATGCTCTCCGCGGTCATCTTCAACGCGCTCGTGATCGTCGCGCTCATCCCGCTCTCGCTGCGCGGTGTGAAGTACCGGCCCCTGTCGGCCCATCGGATGCTGCGTCGCAACCTGCTCGTCTTCGGACTCGGAGGCATCGTGGCGCCGTTCGTCGGCATCAAGGCCATCGACCTCGTCGTCTCCCTCCTCCCAGGTCTCTGAGGTGCCCACCATGACCCGCCAGCTCCTCGCCGCCACCAAGGCGCTCCTCGTCCTCACCCTCGTGTGCGGGGTGGGCTATCCCGCAGCCCTGCTCGCCGTGGCCCAGCTCGTGCCGGGCCGGGCCGCGGGCCAACCGGTCGTCGTCGACGGCCGCGAGGTCGGGTCGCACCTCCTGGGCCAGCCCCCGTCCGGGCCCGAGTGGTTCCAGGGTCGCCCGTCGGCTTCCGACGCCTCCGGTGGGACGAGTGGCGGCTCCAACCTCGGGCCGTCGAACCCCGAACTCGCCGCTGCGGTGGCCGACCGCCGGACAGCCCTCCGTGCCGAGAACCCGGCGGCGCCCGCGTCGATCCCTGCCGACGCGCTCACCGCGTCGGCGAGCGGACTCGACCCGGACATCTCCCCGGCATACGCCCGTTGGCAGGCGCCGCGGGTCGCGCAGGCGCGCGGCGTGGAGGTCGACACGGTCCTCGACCTCGTCGCCAAGCACGTCGACGAGGCGCCGCTCGGCGTCCTCGGACAGGACCGCGTCAACGTGCTCGACCTCAACGTGGCGCTCGCGGCCCTCGTGGGCGGGTGAGAATGGCGTCATGGCACGCGGCCGACTGCGCATCTACCTCGGGTCCGCGCCGGGCGTGGGCAAGACCTTCGCCATGCTCGACGAGGGCCACCGGCGCCGCGACCGCGGCACCGACGTCGTGGTGGGACTCGTGGAGACACACGGGCGCGAGCACACGCGTGCCGAGCTCGAGGGCCTCGAGGTCCTGCCGCGCGCCAGGGTGACGCACCGCGGGGTCACCCTCGAGGAGCTCGACCTCGACCGGCTGCTCGCCCGCCGTCCGCAGGTCGCGCTCATCGACGAGCTCGCGCACACCAACGCCCCCGGTACTCGCCACGAGAAGCGGTGGCAGGACATCGAGGAGGTCCTCGGCGCGGGCATCGACGTCATCAGCACCGTCAACATCCAGCACCTCGAGTCACTCAACGACGTGGTCACGTCGATCACCGGGGTGACGCAGCACGAGACCGTGCCCGACGAGGTGGTGCGCCGCGCCGACCAGATCGAGCTGGTCGACATGTCCCCCGAGGCTCTCGGGCGCCGGATGGCTCATGGCAACGTCTACGCCCCCGACAGGGTCGACGCGGCGCTGGCCAACTACTTCCGTGTCGGGAACCTCTCGGCGCTGCGCGAGCTCGCTCTGCTCTGGCTGGCAGACCGGGTCGACGAGGGCCTGGGTCGCTACCGGACCGAGCACGGCATCGACGCGACGTGGCCGACGCGCGAGCGGGTCGTCGTCGCCGTGTCAGGTGGGCCCGAGGGCGAGACGCTGCTGCGGAGGGGAGCGCGCATCGCGGCTCGCGGTGCAGGGGGAGAGCTGCTCGCCGTCCACGTCGCGCGCTCCGACGGGCTGGCCGGGCCGGCTCTGCCCGACCTGGTGTCGCAGCGACGCCTCACGAGCGAGCTCGGCGGCACCTTCCACACCGTCACCGGCGACGACCTCGCCGAAGCCGTCCTCGACTTCGCGCGGGGGGTCAACGCGAGCCAGGTCGTCATCGGCAGCTCGCGTCGACCTCGATGGCGGACCCTGGTCTCCCCGAGCACGGTCGAGGAGGTCATCGCGGGCTCGGGCGACATCGACGTCCAGGTCGTGACGCACCGTTTTGCCGCGGGCCGCGGCTGGCGCACTCCCCGGCGCGGCCTGCCCCGCACGCGCGTGCGGCTCGGGTATGCCGTCGCGCTGGCCGGTCCCTTCGTCCTCACCCAGCTGCTCGCCGCCCTGCCAGAGGACCCCGACCTGCCCCTGACCGTCCCGCTCTTCCTGCTTCTCAGCGTCCTCATCGCCCTCCTCGGCGGCATGGGTCCGGCGCTGCTGGGCTCCGTCGCGTCCTCCCTCTTCCTCAACTGGTTCTTCACTCCTCCGACAGGCGGTCTGACGATCTCCGACCCCCAGAACGCCGTGGCGCTGGCGGTCTTCGTCGTCGTCGCCGCCGTCGTGGCCTGGGTCGTGGACCGCAGCGCCCGACGTGCCGACCAAGCACTGCGGGCTCAGGCGGAGTCCTCGTCGCTCGTCGCGCTGAGCCACACGCTGCTCGGCTCGACCGACCAGATGAGCCTGCTCCTCCAGCAGGCGCTCGACATGTTCGGCGCCGAGGCGGCCGCAGTGGTGCGCAGGCCGGCGCAAGGCCGGCCAGCCGAGGTCATTGCCGGGACTGACGCAGGGCTTGCCCCTGAGGACCTGCGCGGCCCGAGCCTCCCTCGCGAGGAGGTCGATCCCGACCACGACCTCGTCCTCGTGGCCGCGCGCCTGCCGGCCGGTCGGCAGCGGCTCCTCGCGGCCTTCGCCGCCCACGCCGGAGCCATCCTCCAGCGGCGCGC
Organism: Knoellia locipacati; assembly: GCF_044791685.1. Taxonomy (GTDB): domain Bacteria; phylum Actinomycetota; class Actinomycetes; order Actinomycetales; family Dermatophilaceae; genus Knoellia; species Knoellia locipacati_A. Next base: position 1,261,768 of record NZ_CP087730.1, on the reverse strand, counting down.
ACTCCAGGCCTCCGCCGCCGAGGCCGCCGCCCTGGCCCGCGACAGCAGTGCCCGCACAGCCCTGCTGTCCGCCGTCTCGCACGACCTGCGCACCCCGCTGGCCGGCATCAAGGCCGCGATCGGAAGCCTGCGCTCTACCGAGGTCAGCTTCAGCCCGCAGGACGAGGCCGAGCTCGAGGCCGCCATCGAGGACTCCGCCGACCGGCTCGAGGCGCTCATCGGCAACCTCCTCGACATGTCTCGACTCCAGGCAGGGGCGTTCGTGGCCCACCCGCGCCCGGTCGACCTCGGTGAGGTCGTCCCCGGGGTCGTGCGCGGAGTCGCGGATCCGGAGCGGGTCGAGTGGCACCTCGACGAGGACGCCCGGGTGGTCGTGGCGGATCCGGGCTTGCTCGACCGCGTCCTCGGCAACGTCGTCGAGAACGCGCTTCGGCACCAGCCCGCGCCGGGTCGGGTCCGGGTGGCGACGTCGGGCCTGGGCGACCGCACCGAGATCCGGGTCGTGGACACCGGACCCGGAGTGCCGGAGGCGGACCGGGACCGGATCTTCCTCCCGTTCCAACGCCACGGGGACGCGCCGAGCGGTGACGGCGTCGGCCTCGGTCTCGCCGTGGCGCGTGGCCTCACCGAGGCCATGGGTGGGACCGTGGGCGCGGAGGACACCCCGGGTGGTGGCCTCACCGTCGTCGTCGACCTGCCCAGCGCCCGAGCGGAGGCACCCTGAATGGCTCAGCGCATCCTCGTCGTCGACGACGACCCCACGATCCGCCGCACCCTGCGGATCAACCTGCGCGCCCGCGGCTACGACGTGGAGGAGGTGGGGACCGGCACCGATGCCCTGTCCACCCTCGAGGACGCACCCGCCGACCTCGTCGTGCTCGACCTCGGCCTGCCCGACCTCGACGGCGTCGACGTCCTCCGGCGCATCCGGGCGGGCTCGGACGTCCCGGTCGTCGTGCTGTCCGCGAGGCACCAGTCCGACGACAAGGTCGAGGCCCTCGACGAGGGCGCCGACGACTACGTGACCAAGCCCTTCGGCATGGACGAGCTCATGGCCCGTGTGCGTTCGGCGCTGCGTCGCAGCGGCGGTGACGGCGACGCGCTCTCCGGCGTCGCTCCCGTCGTCACCGAGTCCTTCTCGGTCGACTTCGCCACCTTGGAAGCCCGACGCGGGGACGAGCTGGTCCACCTCACCCCGACGGAGTGGCGGCTGCTGGCCGAGCTGGCCCGCCACCGCGGCACCGTGGTCACCCAGTCGGACCTGCTGCGCGCGGTGTGGGGTCCGGGCTACGGTCGGGAGTCCAACTACCTCCGGGTCTACAGCAACCAGCTGCGGCGCAAGCTCGAGGCCGACCCGGGCCGACCACGGCACATCATCACCGAGCCGGGGATCGGCTACCGCCTCATCTGACGGGGTGGATGATCGACTTGATCGACTGGGGGTCGGTGCGAGCGGCGGTGAGGGCCGCGGCCGTCTCCTCGAGCTCGAAGTGTCCTGTTGCCAACGGTTCCAGCGACACCCGTCCGGAGGCGACGAGGTCGATCGCGGTCGGCCACGTGTTGGCGTAGCGGAAGACGCCGGTGACCCACAGCTCGCGGTTCTGCACGTCACCGAGCGGCAGTGCCACCGTGTCGCCGCCCATGCCGATGAGGACCACCCGCCCGGCCGGTGCAGCCACCCGGATCGCTGCCTGGGTCGAGCCCTCGTGACCCGAGCACTCGAGGACGACGTCGGGACCGGGGCGGCCGGCATACGCGTCGGCAAGGGAGGTCGACGAGACGTCGACGATCTCGGTCGCTCCGAGCGACGACGCGACCGACAACCGGTGGGCGTTGACGTCGGCCACGACGACCTCGGCCGCGCCGAAGGCGCCGGCCACCTGGGCGGCGAGCTGGCCCACCGGCCCGGCGCCGGTGACGAGGACGCGCACCCCGGGTGAGACCCCGGCGCGACGGCAGGCCCAGATGCCCACCGACAGCGGCTCGAGCATGGCGCCCTCGTCGAGCGACACCGAGTCGGGCAGCGCGAAGGCGAACGACGCGAGGTGGGTGACGTACTCGGCCAGCGTGCCGTCAATCGGCGGCGTCGCGTGGAAGACCATGTCCGGGCAGAGGTTGTAGTGCCCGGACAGGCACTGGGTGCACGCCCGGCACGGCACGCCCGGCTCGATGGCGACCCGCTCGCCGACCCGGCTCGGGTCGACTCCCGAACCCACCGCCACGATGACGCCGGCGCTCTCGTGGCCGAGCACCAGCGGGCCGGTGACGACGTGGTCGCCAATCCGGCCGTGGTCGTAGTAGTGCGTGTCGGAGCCGCAGACCCCGACCGACCGCACCTCGATGACCACCTCGTCGTCGGCGGGCACGGGCACCGGCCGTGACTCAACGAGGATCAACCCGGGCTCGGTGAGGACGGCTGTCCGCATGGTCGTGGGCAGGCTGTCAGCGGTCACCGGTTGGACTCCAGGTCCTCGAGGGTGGTGCGAGCACCGTTGTCGTGCAGGGACTTGAGGAACGCCGTGTATGCCGTCGTGAACGGCTCGCTGTCGACGAGGTTGCCGAAGAAGTCACGGTCGCGCAGGAACGCGAGCTCGTCGTCGGGGTAAGCGCGAGCAGCGGCCATGACCTTGTCCTTGTGCCGGTCGACGACCTCGATCGGCTCGCCCGACTCGTCCACGCCCTCGGCGTAGCGGGCCCACGAGGCGACGACGAGCGCCGACCGCTCGAACGCCCCGCCCGTCTCGAGGTTCTGCTGGATGACCGGCACGAGCCACTTGGGGATGCGGTCCGAGCTCTCGGCGCAGAGCCGGGCCAGGGTATCGCGGACCTCGGGGTTGGCGAAGCGCTCGATGAGCTGGCGGCGGTAGACGTTGAGGTCGACCCCCGGCACCTCGGGGAGCGTGGGCGACGCCTCCTCGGCCATGTAGCCGAGCAGGAACTCTGCGAAGAGCGGGTCCTGCGCGACCTCGTGGGCGTAGCGGTACCCGGAGAGGTGGCCGAGGTAGCAGAGCGCCTGGTGGCTGGCGTTGAGCAGCCGCAGCTTCATGAGCTCGTAGGGCACGACGTCGTCGACGATCTGCACGCCCACGTCCTCGAACCGCGGTCGGCCGGAGGGGAAGTGGTCCTCCAGAACCCACTGCGTGTAGGGCTCGCACACGACCGGCCACGCGTCCTCGACGTCGAACGTCCCGGCCAGTGCCGCGATGTCGTCCTGTGACGTCACGGGGGTGATCCGGTCGACCATGCAGTTGGGGAACGCGACGTTCGACTCGATCCAGTCGCCGAGCTCGTCGTCACGCAGGCGCGCGAACGCCACGATCATCTTCCTGGCGACGTCACCGTTGCCGGGCAGGTTGTCGCACGACATCACGGCGAACGGCTCGGTGCCGGCCTCCCGGCGACGTCGCGCGGCCTCGACGACGAAGCCGAACATGCTCTGCGGTATACCCTCGCCGTCCGGGTCCAACGACAGGTCCGCCTGCAGGACAGGGTCGTTCGCATCGAACTCACCCGTCACCTGGTTGACGTGGTAGCCGCCCTCGGTGACCGTGAGCGAGACGATCCGCGTCGCCGGGTCGACGAGGCGGTCCATCACCGCGCCCGGGTCGTCCGGGGCGAAGAGGTAGCCGACCATCGAGCCGATGACGCGCGGCTCGAGGTGGCCGTCCGGGTGCTTGACGACGAGCGTGAAGAGGTTGTCCTGTGCCTCCATCGCGTCGCGCATCCTCGCGTCGCCGGGCATGAGCCCGACGCCGACGATGCCCCAGTCGAGCGCCTCGCCCTCGTTCATGAGCGCGTCGACGTACATCGCCTGGTGCGCCCGGTGGAAGCCACCGACGCCGAAGTGGACGATGCCCGGGGTCACCGAGGAGCGGTCGTATGCCGGCCGCGCCACCTCCGCTCGCAGCTCGCCGAGTGTGTCCTGGCTGAGTCTCATCGGTTCACCCTTCCTGCTTGCGTCCGTCATTGTGGCGCCATGTCACCCGAAGGTGCGGACGCAAGCAGGCGACTCACTTGACGGCGCACGTGGAGAGACCCTGGACGAGCTTGTCCTGGCCCGCGAACCCTTCGGCGAGCACCGGCAGCGACACGACGAACGACGCGGCGCACACCTTTGCGAGGAAGAGTCCCTGGCTGGTCACGAACCCAGTCAAGAACACCGGGGCCGTTCCGGCAACGGTGCCGGGGAGAACCGGGGCCAGGAGCAGCTCGTTCCAGCTGAAGATGAAGCAGATGGGCGCGGCTGCGGCGATGCCCGGCATGACCAACGGCGCGATGACCTTGCGCAAGCGTCGTCATGAGCGCACGGCATACGCCACGTCATCGGCATCGCCCACGGACTCGACAAGGTCGCCGTCATCGCTGCCGCGGTCTCGGGCGGCCTCATCGACTCGCTCGTGACGACGGCGGAGACCGCCGACGCCCTCCTCGCCCAGTCCTGATCCGCACGTCGACCCGCTGAGTCAGCAGATCGTGTAGCGGGGGGCAGGGTCGTTGTAGGTGTTGCTCCACGGACCGGCGCTCACCACGATGTCGATGCTGACGCACGGCGACCAGGACGGCGAGTACAGCATCCCGCTGTAGCCGAAGGAGTAGTCCTTCGCAGCTCCGGAGTACTTTCCGTAGACGTTGGAGATCCCGGCGGACAGTCCCATGCCGTTGGGGTTGTTCGGGGCCACCCGCACCCAGTTCGTTGCGCATCGGCCTGACCACCAGAGCTCAACCTGGCCGACGTACCTGCCGTACTTGTCCCACACCGGGCGGGAGTCGACGATGGCCTGGTCCGCGTCGCAGCCCTTGACCCACGGGTAGTAGCCGTTCATCTCAGTGCCTGCATGCGCGGGCGCAGAGCCCGCGATGGTCATGGCTGCGGCAAGGGCTCCCGCTGCGGCGATCTTCTGGACGCTCTTCATCATGGTGGTGGCTTCCTGTACAAGATTCGGTCATGCGTGGATGGGCCCCCCGGCGAGTCCCCGTTCTGCCCGCCGCCAGCGTAGAGAGGGGACAGGCATGACCGCGATGGGGAGAACTCCCCGGCGCGCATCGTCACGGGTGGAGGCCACGGCGCGGCCCGATCCAGGGTGCCTGAGCCGGGGTGCCTGAGCCGGGGTGGCAGTGCTTTGTGCGGGCTCCCGACGCGCACGTAGCATCGGGCGCGTGAGTCCCGAGACCGTGCGCTGCTCCAACGTCGCCCGTGCCAGCGGGGAGCCCATGCTCGGCTCCGCGCCCGTGGCGCGACGCTGGCTGCTCATCGAGCACCCCGGCCCGTGGGCCAAGAACCACCTCGAGACCCCGCCGATCTCGCCGAGTCTGGCTGCCGCGATCGAGTCGGGGTGCACCGAGCTGCAGAGCCGCTCGCTCCTCGTGCGCCGGCACGGCCGCCGTCCCCCTGGTGAGGCGCCGTCCTGGTATGCCGTCGACTCGGCGCACGGGACCTGGGTCACCGGCACGTGGCGCACGAGCGAGGACCTCGTCGCCGCCGTCGCCGCCTTGGGTGCGCCGCTGGCGCACTCGGAGGCCCTGGCCGAGCCGATGCTGCTCGTCTGCACCCAGGGCACCCGCGACGCGTGCTGCGCCCTGCGCGGTCGACCGATCACCGCTGCCCTGGCCAAGGTGTGGCCCGACGAGGTGTGGGAGTGCACCCACCTCGGCGGTCACCGGTTCGCGGGCACGTTCCTGTCCATGCCGGACGGCACCTGCTTCGGTGGGGTCGACATGGCCGGAGCCGTCGACATCGTCAAGGCGCACCGGGCCGGCACCGGCGACACGAAGCACCTGCGTGGCGTCTCGCGCTGGTCGCCGGCCGTCCAGGCGGCGACCGGCGCCGTCCTCGCCGAGCATGGGCCCGTGGCCGTGAGCGCCGCACGTCCGGGCAAGGTCGACGTCGTCTCCGAGACGGTCACCCGCGTCGAGGTCATCGGCGACGACCCGCTGCCCGACACCACGTGGGTCGAGGTCACTGCGGAGGCGCTCCCGCCGGCCCCGCTGTCGTGCGGCAAGGGCCCGGGTGAGCACACGGCATACCGGACCGCCGTCGTCCCCGGCCCGCACTGAGCCCGAGCCGGTCGGCGGGTGGCGCGCTACGCCCCGGAGCGGCAGGGTGAGCCCATGACACCGACGGCGCCGCCTGCGCTTCCCGAGAACCCCGCCACGGACCTCTACCGGGCGGCGCGCGACCAGATCCTCGCTTGGCGCGGGAAGCACGAGGACGCCGTGCGGGACTTCGCGTTCCCTGACCTCGGCGAGCGCTTCAACTGGGCGGTCGACTGGTTCGACGTCATCGCCCGTGGCAACGACTCGCGGGCATTGGTCGTCGTCGAGGAGGACGGTTCCTCGATGGAGGTCACCTTCGACGCGATGGCGAACCGGTCCGACCGCGTCGGGCGCTGGCTCACCGATCGCGGTGTCTCGCAAGGTGATCCGGTGATTCTCATGCTCGACAACCAGGTCGAGCTCTGGGACTGCATGCTCGCGGTGATGAAGCTCGGGGCCGTCATCATGCCGACCACCTCTGCCGCCGGCGCGGCCGACCTCGAGGACAGGGTCGCGCGCGGAGGTGCTCGGCACGTCATCACCAACGCCTCGCAGGTCGACAAGCTCGTCGGCGTGCCGGGCGACGTCACGCGGATCAGCGTCGGCCCCGCTCCGGGCTGGCACGACCTCCACGACGCGTATGCCGTGGACTCACCGCCGCTGCCCCACCCCCGCACCGCGCCGGGGGACCCCCTGCTCCTCTACTTCACGTCGGGGACGACGAGCCGGCCGAAGCTCGTCGAGCACACGCAGGTGTCGTACCCCCTCGGTCACCTGTCGACGGTGTTCTGGCTCGGGCTCCAGCCGGGCGACGTCCACCTCAACATCAGCTCTCCCGGCTGGGCGAAGCACGCCTGGTCCTGCTTCTTCGCGCCATGGATCGCGGAGGCGACGATCCTCGTCTACAACTACGCCCGGTTCGACGCGCCCGCGCTGCTGAAGGTGTTGCGGGACAACGAGGTCACGACCTTCTGCGCCCCGCCGACGGTGTGGCGGATGCTCATCAACGCCGACCTGTCCGACGGGCCGGGCTCACTGCGCGAGGTCATCGGCGCCGGTGAGCCGCTCAACCCCGAGGTCATCGCCCAGGTGAAGGACAAGTGGGGCCTGACCCTGCGCGACGGCTACGGCCAGACCGAGATGACGGCCGCGGTGGGCAACACCCCCGGGTCGCCGCTCAAGCCCGGGTCGATGGGACGGCCGCTGCCCGGCTGCCCGGTCGTGCTCGTCGACCCGGCCACGGGCGAGCGCGGGGTCGAGGAGGGCGAGCTGTGCCTCGACCTCGCCGCATCGCCGCTGCCCCTCATGACCGGATACCAGGGCGATCCCGAGCGCAACGCCGAGGCCATGGCCGACGGGCTCTACCACACGGGTGATGTCGCGAGCATCGACGCGGACGGCTACATCACCTACGTCGGGCGCACCGACGACGTGTTCAAGGCGAGCGACTACAAGATCAGCCCGTTCGAGCTCGAGTCGGTGCTCATCGAGCACCCGGCGGTCGCCGAGGCTGCGGTGGTGCCGGCACCCGACGAGGTCCGGCTCGCCGTGCCCAAGGCCTACGTCGTGCTGGCGACCGGGCACGAGCCCGACGACGAGACGGCGCGCTCGATCCTCGCCTACGCGCGCGAGCACCTGCAGCCGTGGCAGCGGGTGCGCCGCCTCGAGTTCGGTGAGCTGCCCAAGACGATCTCGGGCAAGATCCGGCGCGTCGAGCTGCGCGGTCGTGAGGAGCAGTTGGCCAGCGGAGAGGCCGAGCAGTCGGGCACGGAGTGGCGGGACGACATTCTCAGGACCGACTGACCTGTGGACGCCGACGTCGTCGTCGTGGGTGCCGGGCCGGCAGGGTCGGCTGCGGCGCTGGGTGCCCTCGCCGAGGACCCGACGCTCCGGGTGCTGCTGCTCGACCGCAGCGACTTCCCCCGGGACAAGTCCTGCGGTGACGGCATCGCGCCGCACGTCCTCACCGCGCTGGCCGAGGTCGGTGCCGACGACGTCGTCGCGGGATGGGCGCCACTGACCTGGCTGGAGCTCTCCCACGGGGACGTCCGCGTCGAGGGTGAGATGGCGCGCGAGGTCCACGTCGTCCCGCGCACGGTTCTCGACGCGCGGCTCGTCGAGCGTGCTGTCGCGGCTGGCGCCGAGCTGCGGAGGCACCGGGTCACGTCGGTCGCCACCAGCCCGCTCGTCGTCTCGGGGGAGCTCACGGCTCAGGTCGTGGTCGGCGCCGACGGCGCCCACTCGCTCGTGCGCGAGCACCTGCTCGGACGGCGTCGCGAGCCCCGGGCGCTCGCCCTCCGCGGCTACGCCCCGGTGACTGCTGCCCTGCGTGGACGGCAGGTCATCAGGTACGGCCACCGCGCCCAGCCGTCCTACGCGTGGGCGTTCGACCGCGGCGACGGGCTCGTCAACGTCGGCTACGGCGAGCTGCTCCCCGGTGACCGGCCGGACCGACCCAGCGACGGTCGCCTCGCGGGCCGCGGCAGGCGCGGCAACCGGAGCGATGGTGCCAACGAGAGCGGTGCGACCCCGAGCCGTCGGCTTCTCCTCGAGCAGCTCGAGGAGCTCATCCCCGGAGCCGCCGAGACCGGCGGCGACTGGCTCGGCCACCACCTCCCGCTGAGCACCTGGCGCTGGGACCAGCCCGACGGCCCGGTGCTCCTCGCCGGTGACGCCGCCGGACTCGTCAACCCGATGACGGGCGAGGGCATCTACTACGCCGTCGCCACCGGGATCCTCGCCGGACGCACCGCCGCCCGCGCCGTCCGCCTCGGCCGTCCGGGTGACGCGGGCACGGTCCACCGCAGGGAGGTGCGCCGCCTGCTCGCCCAGCACCTGCGGCACACCTGGTTCGCGTCCCGGCTCGCGCAGTCGCCCGTGGTCGTCGACGCCGGCATCTCTGCCGCGGTGCGGGATCGCCGGGTCTTCGACACCCTCGTCGAGATCGGCCTCGGGGACGGCCTCATCGACCGGCATCTGGTCGCCGGCCTGGCCGGCTCGCTCGCCCGCCGGGGAGCGAGCGCGGTCCGCAGTCCCGGCTGACCGGCATACGCAGAGGGGTCAGGTCAGGGCGGCGCGGACCTTGTCGATGACCGCCTGCTCCTCGGGGCTCACCCCGTCGGACGCGCCCGCGACGGCCTGCGTCGCCTCGAGGATGACACCCGAGAACGCCTCAGCCGAGCCGTCCGCCTTGGCCGCGAGGATGCCCTTGGCCTGGGTGAGCCCAGAGATCATCGACTGCTCCTGGGCAGCCGCATCCCCGCTCGGTGGCGTGGGGAACCCACCGCCGCGCAGGATCTCGGTGATCTCCTTGGGCCCTTGGGCGAGAGCCTTGGACCCGGCAAGGCTCTCCTTGAACGAGGAGAGGAAGCCTGGGTCGGCCTTGCTCACGAGGGCGATCGCCCCGAAGGCGGCGTTGCGGATGGTGTCGCGCTCTGCATCGGTGTACTCAGCCATGCCGGCCAGTCTGCCCCCGATCACTCGGCCGTGACGGACTGTGCCCGGACCTCTCGCAGGGTCAGCGAGTCCAGCGGCGTGGCTCCCCGCTCGGGCCGCGAGCAGGTCCGCTCGGGGTCGGTCACCGTGTCGATCCGGCTCCCGTTGACGAGGCTGACGTCGTCGTATGCCGGCCGCCCCTCGATGACGTTGCGGAACCGGTAGCGCGTCACCGACGTGAGCCGGCACTCCTCGCCGAAGCTGAGGACGTCGAACGCCGACGGCTGGCCGACGAGCTCCTCGCCGTCCTCCTCGCCGACGAAGTGCGTCAGCGGTCCGCCTCCGGTGAAGGTGCCCGCCTGGATGCGGTTCCCCTCGAGGTCGGGCGTGTGCATGTGCCCGTTGACCGCGACGTCGGCGCGCGGCACGTCCTGGACCGCCCACGGCTCGTGCGAGACGAGCAGGTCGAGCGGCGCCTCCTGCTCGAATGCCGCGACGAACGCGCGCTTGGCCGGCTGCTGCTTGTCCTTGCTCCGCTTGCCGTCGTCGCCGAACCAGCGCGGGTCGTTGAACCCGCCGATCCGTATGCCGCCCGCCTCGACGACCGTGTAGGTCTCGTCGGCGGGCTGGAGGAGCACGACGTTGGGGATCGAGGCCATCCGGTCGAGGATGGCGCGGTCGGTGGCGGAGGTGGCGTCGTGGTTGCCGCGGACGAAGACGTAGGGCACGGGCACCGAGGCGATGCCGGCGAACATGCCCGAGGCGTTGCCCTCGGCGACCGTGCCGAAGTTGACGAGGTCGCCGGTGTCGACGACGAGGTCGATGTCCTCCTCCTCGACGATGGTGCGCATCAGGGCGTACTGGTTGCCCGCGTGCAGGTCCGAGACGAGCAGGACCCGCAGGGCCGTGGGCTGCGCCAGCTCGGTGGGGGAGTACTTGTCCTGGAGCGCCGACGACAGGGCGATGAGGTTGCGCAGGTAGGGCGAGACCTGCGCTGTGCGCGCCTCGACGTCGCTGAGGAGCGACTGGTTGCGCTGCACCGTGCCGAGCACGCCGGTCGAGGTGAACTCGAGCTGGCGTGCCGGCTGGTAGGTCTGCCACATGCCCAGACCTGTTGCCGCACAGGCCACCGCCCACGCAGCGGTGGCGCCGACGAGGGCCCACCGGCCGGGGCGTCGCCGTCGGACCAGCGTCCGGACGAGAAGCCACAGCGCAGCAACGAGCAGAGCCCCGAGCGCGAACCGGATCCCGACGTCACGGGCAGCGGTGACGATGGCGGCGTTGAGCTCGAGAGGCCCCGGCTGGAGGCTCGACACGGTGATGCCCGGTCGGCTGAGGAGGTCGGCGATCGACGCCTTGACCTGGGGTGTCGCCTCGATGCCCGGGGCGAGCCCGGTGAAGCCGACGTCGATGTCCCCGAACAGGGTTCGGGCGAGGATCCGGGTGGAGTCGCGGGGGTCCATCGACAGCTGCACCTGCGCCGAGTAGTGCGTCGTCTCGGCAGTGGCCGGTGCGAGTCGGGTGGCAGCCACACCGCCCGTGGCACAGGCGAGGGTGAGCACACCGACGGTGAGCAGGGCGCGCGCCCGGCGCCCGCCGACGCGGTGGCCGAGGGCCCACCACGCCGTCGCCGCCGTCGCCAGCGGCCACAGGGCGAGCAGTGCTGCGACGACGCGCTCGTGCGCACCGAACGGCATACCGGCTCGCACACCGAGGGGCAACGAGGCGACGAGCACGAGGAGCACGACCGAGGCGCTGCGCGCCGCCGGCGGCCGGAGGAGGGGGGTCGCCCGCGGGTCGGCCCCGAGCCACGGCCAGGCCGCGAGGAGGACGAAGCTCATCGAGGCTGCCACCACGTGGGCGAGCGACCCGTCCGAGCGCGAGGGCAGGGGCAGGAGGGCGACCGCGATGGTGGCGAGACCGGCGGCAGCGAGCACCCATCGACCGGTGCGCCGCATCCCGGGCAGGAGGATCGCGGAGCCGACGTGGGCCAAGCCGGTCACCACGAGGGCGACGGTCATGATCCACCGGTGCGGCGTCTCCGAGGCGGCGAGGGCGCTGATCGACTCGCGCACCGCGTCGTAGCCGTCGGGCTGCTGCATGGCAGCCCACGTCCAGCCGCCGATGAGGGCGAGGGCCGCCGTGGTTGCGGTCGCGAGGGCACCGCGCACGTGTCCCGAGGTCGGTGCCGCCATGGGTCAACCCTAGGCTGAACCGATGAACGCACCCCTCGCCGGACTGCTCCCCGACCGCGCGTTCGGCGGGGTCCTGTTCGACATGGACGGCACGCTCATCGACTCGACCGGCGCCGTCCTCCGCTCCTGGCTGCGGTGGTGCGACGAGTTCGGGATCGAGCCGGCAGCACTCGCCGGGTCGCACGGACGCACGAGCATCAACACGATCCGCGATGTCATGGCCGCCCGGTCCGAGGCGGAGCAGGCCGCCGCCCACGCGCGGATCCGCGAGATCGAGCTCGCCGACACCGACGGGGTCGTCGCCCTCGACGGTGCGCGCGAGACGTTCGAGCTGCTCGACGAGCTCGGGGTCCCGCACGCGATCGTCACGTCGTGCGAGCGTGAGCTGGCCGGCGTCCGGATCGCCGCCGCCGGCCTGCCCACCCCGACGTTCGTCGTGACCGCGAGCGACGTGTCCCACGGCAAGCCCGGGCCGGAGCCCTACGTGCTCGGCGCCTCGCTCGTGGGGGTGCCGCCGTCGGAGTGCCTCGTCATCGAGGATGCGACGGCTGGGCTCGTGTCCGGTCGCGCGGCCGGAGCGGGCGGGCTGCTCGCCGTGCTCGGGACGACGCCGGCCGACGTGCTCGCGCGTGACGCCGACGCGGTGTTCGAGAGCATCGCCTCGATCCACTGGCGCACCCTCCTCACCGGCCGGTGACCCACTCGTCCGCGCGCGACAAGAATCGACCAATAGGTCAGGAAGTGCAGCCCGGGTGGATGACATTTCGTGACCTATTGGTCGAAAGCTGCGGTGCGGGGTGTCGGACATCCGGCCCCATGACGGCCGTGGTGGTCCCGGATCCCCGACAGCGGACCCGAGCGGCAGGGGGCTCTGGTACCCGCGGGTAGCGAGCACTAGGGTCGCGGCATGGACGCTGACGCCCTTGTCGTCGGGGCCGGCCTCGCCGGTCTCGTCGCTGCCAACGAGCTCGCCGACGCCGGACGGTCCGTCGTCCTCCTCGACCAGGAGAGCGAGGCCAACCTCGGGGGGCAGGCGTGGTGGAGCTTCGGCGGGCTGTTCCTCGTCGGCAGCCCGGAGCAGCGGCGCATGGGGATCAAGGACACCTTCGACCTCGCCTGGCAGGACTGGGAGGGCAGCGCCGGATGGGACCGCGAGGAGGACCACTGGCCGCGCCTCTGGGGACGGGCCTACGTGGAGTGGGCGGCCGGCGAGAAGCGGGAGTGGTTGCGGCAGTTCGGGATCAGCTTCTTCCCCGTCGTCGGGTGGGCTGAGCGCGGGGACGGTCGCGCCGGTGGTCACGGCAACTCGGTGCCGCGCTTCCACATCCCGTGGGGGACCGGCACCGGCGTGGTGGCACCGTTCATCGAGCGGGTTCGCCAGCACATCAGCGGTGGGCGCATCATCTACCGTCCGCGACACCGGGTCGACTCGCTCGTCACGACCGGCGGCGCCGTGACCGGAGTGCGTGGATCCGTTCTCGCACAGGACGACTCGGAGCGTGGAGTCGCCTCGAACCGTGACGTCGTCGGCGACTTCGAGTTCGCCGCCCACGCCGTCCTCGTCACCAGCGGTGGCATCGGCGGCAACCACGACCTCGTCCGCGCCAACTGGCCGGACCGGCTCGGCGCCGCTCCCGACCACATGATCACCGGCGTCCCGGCCTACGTCGACGGGCGCATGCTCGCGATCACCGAGGAGGCCGGCGGCACGGTCATCAACCGCGACCGCATGTGGCACTACGTCGAGGGCATCAACAACTGGAACCCGGTCTGGCCCAGCCACGCCATCCGCATCCTGCCGGGGCCGTCGTCACTGTGGTTCGACGGCAACGGCGACCGGCTGCCACCGCCGAACTTCCCCGGCTTCGACACCCTCGGGACCCTCTCCCACCTGCGCACGACCGGCCACGTCCACTCGTGGTTCATCACCAACCGCACCCTCGTCGGCAAGGAGTTCGCGCTCTCGGGCAGCGAGCAGAACCTCGACCTCACGGAGCGCAACTACCGGGACATCCTCAAGCGCCCGGTCACCGCGGTGCAGCCGTCGGTGCAGGCCTTCCTCGACCACGGGGTCGACTTCGTCCAGGCCGACACGCTGCGCGAGCTCGTCGACCGGATGAACGCCCTCACCCCCGACGCGCCGGTCGACTTCGGGCACATCGAGCGCCAGGTCGTCGAGCGGGACCGGCAGGTCGAGAACCCGTTCACCAAGGACGCCCAGGTCGCCGCCATCCACGTGGCCCGTCAGTACCGCGGCGACAAGCTCACCAAGCGTGCGTTCCCGCTGCACCGGATCCTCGACCCGAAGCGCGGACCGCTCGTCGCGGTGCGGCTCAACATCCTCACCCGCAAGTCACTCGGCGGGCTGCAGACCAACCTCGACAGCCAGGTCATCGGGGTCGACGGCGAACCCGTTCCGGGCCTGTATGCCGCCGGCGAGGTCGCCGGGTTCGGTGGCGGTGGGGTGCACGGCTACCGGTCCCTCGAGGGCACCTTCGTCGGAGGCTGCCTGTTCTCCGGTCGCGCCGCGGGACGGGCGGCGGCTCGAGAGGTCGGCTGAACGGCATACGCCGGGTCTGCCTCGACTCCTTGCCCCATGACCACCGTGGCCGCCCGAAATCGGGCCCCGATCGGTGGTCCAGGGGCAATCAGTCCGGGCGTGGAGCGGGTGGGGGCTCGGGTCAGAGGTTCATGCGGGCGGCGAGGGTGTCGCGCTTGTCCTCGAACCGCGAGGCCTTGGTGTCGAGCCCGGCCAGGAACTCGGCGAGCTCGGTGCGCGCCTGCTCGCCCTCGGCGGTCAGTCCCTCGAGGTCCCAGACCTTCCAGAAGCGCAGCACCGGCGCGACGACGTCGTCGGCGTGCTGGCGGAGGTCGTAGATCCCGGCGACGGCCATCTCGACGGCCTTGCGCTGGAAGCCGGGGATGTCGGTGCCCGGCATCGCGAAGTTGAGGACGACGTCGCGGATCGCCTGCATCCCCTGGCTCGGGTCGAGCTCGAGCGCGGCGCCCATGAGGTTGCGGTAGAAGATCATGTGGAGGTTCTCGTCCGCCGCGATCCGCTGGAGCAGCTGGTCGGCCATCGGGTCACTGGTGAAGCGACCGGTGTTGCGGTGCGAGACGCGGGTCGCGAGCTCCTGGAACGAGACGTAGGCCAGCGAGTGCAGCAGCTCACCGCTGTGCGCCGACTCGTAGCCCTGCGACATGTGCGTCATGCGGAAGTCCTCGAGCGCCGTGGGGTCGACCATGCGCTTGACGAGCATGTAGTCGCGCATGGCGATGCCGTGACGGCCCTCCTCGGCCGTCCAGCGGTGGACCCACTCGCCCCAGGCGTCGTCGCGCCCGAAGATGATCGCGATCTCGTGGTGGTAGCTCGGGAGGTTGTCCTCGGTGAGCAGGTTGACGATGAGCGCCGAGCGGGCGACGTCCGAGATGGGCGCGTCGTCGGGGCTCCAGGCGTCACCGCCCATGAGGCCGTCGAAGTTGCGCCCGTCGCTCCACGGGATGAAGTCGTGGGGGTACCACGTCTTGGCGACGCCGAGGTGGCGGTTGAGGTTCGCCTCGACGACGGGGCTGAGCTCGCGCAGGAGGTCGGTCTGGCTCCACGTGGTGGCGGTCATGCGGGCCAACCTACGCTCCCGTAGGTTGGACCCGCCAGTTACTCGGCGGTTCGATTTTCCCGCTCAGAGCGTCCCGACTCGACCCGAACCACCCGCGGCCCAGCAGGCGCCGTCGTCGGTGCAGTCGAGCGTGTGGAACAGAGCGGTGCTGAACTGGCGCCAGCTCCGCCCCCCGTCGATCGACACGCTGCTGCCGCCGACGGAGCCGCCCTGACCGACGACGACCAGGCGGTGCCCGAGCCACGACACGTCCTCACCGAGGTGGGCGAGGTCGCCGGCGCTGCGCCACGTGTCGCCGTTGTTGCTGCGTGCCGTCGCGTCGACACCGTCCGCCGGCGCGGCGAAGTCGCCACCGACGGCCACACCCTGCCCGGGCGTGCGGAACGCCAGGGCGAACACACCTGCCGCCTCCCCGGCCGGGATGGTGGAGTCGGTCGCGCTCCACGTCAGTCCACCGTCCTCGGAGTGGAAGACGCGCGACTGAGCCCCACCGGAGCCGAACCACGCGTCACGGCCCGAGATCGTCAGGCAGTCGCCACTGGCGGAGAAGTTCGCCTCACCGGTCGAGTCGGGCATGCCGGCGTCGGGCAGGACCTCCCACGAGCGGCCGCCGTCCTCGGTGGCGATGATCCGGAACTTCCCGCGCACGGGGTCGCTCACCGCGAGCCCGCGCTGGCCGCCGGGGTAGAAGTCCATGCAGTTGTAGAAGGCGGTCGGCTCGTCGTTGCGGAAGGTCTCGGTCCACGTCGCGCCGCCGTCGGTCGTGCGGTAGACCCGTGACGCCTCGCCCTCGCCGATCGCGAGGACCGTCGCGGTGCGGGCGTCGACCGCCTCGACGTCACGGAAGTTCAGCCCGGTGCTGCCCGGAGGGCTCACGTCGACCCAGGACGAGCCGGCGTCGGTCGACCGGTAGACCTTGGCCGCACCGCCGCTCACGCTCGCCCCGCTCACCCACGCCGTCTGCGCGTCGACCGCGTCCAGCCCGCGGAAGCTCTGGTCGGCGTCGACCGTCGACACCGACCACTCGAGGTCGGCAGCGGGCGACAGCGGCGCGGCCGCGGCGACGGGAGCCGACAGCGCGACGAGGGCGACGGCATACAGGGGAGCGGTGAGCGTTCGAGAGAGGGTGCGCATGGAGGCACCCTGCCGCACATCACGCCGGGGCGCGCGTCGAGCGGGTCAGAGGTACTGGCCGGTGCCCTCGCCGTGTCCGGGGTCGGCCGGGCGCGACGGTCCGCCGGGCATGTTGGGCATCCCGATGGGCCCGGAGGCCTGCCCCGGGTGGCCCGGCGCGGGGCCGTGGCCCGGCGGGAGGGCGCGCATCTGCTGGAGCTGCGCCTGCGCCGCCATCTGCTGGGCGACGAGCGCGGTCTGGATGCCGTGGAAGAGGCCCTCGAGCCAGCCGACGAGCTGCGCCTGGGCGACGCGGAGCTCGGCGTCGGACGGCGCCTCCTCGCTGAAGGGCAGCGCGATCCGCTCGAGCTCCTCGACGAGCTCGGGGGCGAGGCCGTCCTTGAGCTCGGCGATCGAGCGCTCGTGGACGTCGGCCAGCCGAGCCCGGCCCTTGTCATCGAGGGGCGCGTTGCGGACCTCCTCGAGGAGCTGCTTGATCATCGAGCCGATCCGCATGACCTTGGCCGGCTGCTCGACGAGGTCGGCGGGGTTCTGGCTCGCCTTGCCGGCCCCGGGGGAGCGGTCGGCGACGCCCATGCCCTCGGGCGTGACGACCACGACCCGGTCGTCGTCGATCGTGGCGGTGCCGTGGACCTCGCGGGGCTCCTCGACCGACTCGACCGACTCGGCCGACTCGTCCGACGCTGGCGACTGCGGCTGGTGGGGCGTCTGGCTCATGTCAGCCATCCTGCCCCACGGGTCACCCCTTGGATCGGCCCGGAGGGGTCCACGACGGCTCGCGCCCGACGAAGCCCATGAGCCGGTCCGTGATGTCGGCCGTCTCGGGCACGTCGACCCGCGGGCCGTACTGGCCGGAGGTCCGCAGTGCCTCGTCGTAGTCCTGCATCCCGCTGAACAGCTGGTTGGCGAACTCCTCGTCGAGCCGGTCGGGCTGTCCCGTCGCGCGTGCGAGGTCCCACGTGTGCATGAAGACGTCGCTCGTGTAGAACTGGTCGACCGCCTGCGGCAGGGGCACGTCGCCGATGTGGCGGTTGCTCAACACCTTGGTCTGCGTCTCCGGGTCGTCGAGGAGCGCCTGGACCGCGTCGGCGTGGGTCGTCCACGCGCCCACCGGGTCGTCGTCCACGGACGGTCCGCTCTCGAGGGTCACCCCGGCGCCCGCCTCGAGGAACCCCGGGAACCACTCGACGAGGTGGCGGACGACGTCGCGCGCCGCCCAGCCAGCGACCGGGGCCGGGGTGTCCCAGTCCGACACCCCCTGCACGCGCTCGGTGAAGATGCCCGCGATCGCGCGGTGACGCCCGGCTGGGTCGTGAGGGAACGGCATACGAGGAGTCTGTCAGGTGGCGCTGCCAGTCACGCCGTGCGATGGGTCGCGTCGGGAGCCTTCCGTATGCCGGCCGCAGCCAGTCCCGCTGCCACGACCGGGACCGCGACCGCGAACCCGACGAGCACGAGCCACGGGAAGACGAGGACCGGGTCGCCGGTGATCCCCTCCCCGGTGAGCGGGTCGTAGGACTGCGCGGTGAGCGGGTAGGCCAGGGCGATGCCGGGGACGATGCCGACGGCGACGCCCAGGACCGCGCCGATGGCGCAGAGCGTGAACGCCTGGGCCGCGGCCATGACGCGTCGGGTGCCGCGACCGGAGCCGAGGGCGGCGAGCGTCGCCTGGTCGTTCTCCTGCTCGGTGAGCGTGAGCGCCGTCGAGGTCAGCGTGATGACGAGGAGCAGCAGGGTGAAGATGCCGAGGAGGACGGCGATGATCGTGGCGTACTCGGAGACGAAGCCGCGCTCGGCCGCGATGTAGACGTCGTCGTCGGCGCCGAAGCCGAGGCGGTCGGACAGGTCCTGCGAGATGGGCCCGGCCGGGTCGTGCAGCGTGAGCCGGGAGGTGCGGACCGGCCATCCCTGCGCCTTCGCGGTGTCGGTCGTCGCGAGCAGGCTCGACGACAGCAGCGGACCGATCGTGTCGCGGTCGAGCTCGACCTCGACGGCGGGGAGCGCGGTCGTCCGGATGTCCCTGAGCTCCTGCGCGCTGCCGTCGCCGAGCTGCTCCTTCACGGGGTCGATGCGCTGGATCGCCGTCATGACCGTGACCGTGCCGTCGGTCACGACCCGTGGGGTTCCGGCGGCACGGGCGATGACGACGGCACCGGCGAGCACGGCGTCGACGTCCTTGGCATGTCCGATGGCGGTGAGGCGCCGCCGGATCTCGTCCGGTGTCGTGAAGTTCATCTGGGCGTTGCCCATGCCCTGGGTGCCGATGACCTGACACGGAGGCTGCTCGTTCGTCCCGGTCGGGGCGACGGGGGCGTCGTTGACCGTGCGCTCCGGCGTGCAGCCGGGCGGGACGACGTTGACCGCGTGGAGGTCGTAGGGCCGGGTGGGTGGCGCGGGGTTCGGGGCGTACATCCACGCCTCACCGGCGTCGACCATCGCCACGGGAGCGATCTCCAGCCCCGGTCGGACCGCCCGGAAACCGGCCGCGATCCGCTCGACCTCCTGGGCGCTGAGGTCGGCCTTGGAGCTGTGCACGGTGGCGTCGCCGAGGATGTTCTGGGCGGTGTACTCACGACGGCGCTGCTCCTCGTCGCTGCCGCTCGCGATGAGCACCATGGTCAGGACGGCGACGCCGGCGAGGATGGCCGCGACGGCAGGCACGCTGCGCGACCGCTGGCGTCCGGCGTCGCGGGTGGCCATTCTCAGGGACACCGGGAGCCGTGAGCTGACGCGTGCGATGCCGACGAGGAGCATCGGCGCGAGCATCACGGCGCCGACGACGAGGGCGAGCGTCGCGAGGACGGTCTTGACCTCGCCGCCGTCGCGGCCGGTGGCGGCCTGTGTCGCCGCCAACGAGATCACCGAGAAGCCACCGAGTCCGGCGAGGAGGGCACCGATGACGAAGACGACCTTGCTCGGCCTGGGCGAGACGTTCTGACCCTTCATGACGCCGACGATGTCCAGCCGGCCCAGGCGACGGGCGGGCAGGAGCGCCGCGATCACCGCGCTGGCCATCGCCGCCGCGGTGGTGACGAGAACCGGGACGACCGGGACCTCGAACGGACCCCAGACCCCGAGGAACTCCGCGAGGAGGCTCCGGGTCGCCACGACCCAGGTCAGCAGGACGCCGAGGCCTGCACCCGCGAGGGCGGCGATGACGCCGAGCACGAGTGCCTGGGCGAGCACCGTGTGTCGCAGCTGGGCCGTGGTCGCGCCGTTGCTCGCCGACAGGGCGAGGGTCCGGCGCTGGCGGGCCGCGCTCACGGCGAACGCCGGCCCGACGAGCAGGGTGGTGATGACGAGAAGGAGCGCACCGCCGATGGCGACGAACGTCCCCATCCGGTCCTGGTCGAACTGGGCCATCGAGCGCTGGCTCGCGGAGAGGGCGCTCGCGTCCGGAGGGTTGCGCAGCACGTCGGCCGACCACACGACCAGGCCGTAGCGGTTGAGGTCGCGGACGTCGCGCCAGGACACCGGCTCGTTGTCGAGCAGGATCCAGCCGCCGGCCGGCTGCCCTGCGACGAACGGCGCCGGGGTGACGAGGTCCTCGTGCATGCCACCGTGCTGCGAGAGCGCCCTGGCGGTGCCGACGACCACGACCTCCCGCTCGGACCCGCCGACCCGAAGGGTGAGGCTCCCACTCGTCGGCAGGCCGCGGTTCTCCCCCGACTCGGTCACGAGGACCTCGCCCACCCGCTCGGGCAGGCGGCCACCGGTGAGGGTCACCTTGTCGGTGAGGCCCGACCTGACGTCGATCGCCAGCGACTGCAACGACAGTCGCCGCTCGTCGCGCCGGGTCGTCACGGACTCCTCGAGCCAGGGCACCGCGGTCGTCCCCGTCAGGGAGCTGATCGCCTGCGCGTTGTCGAACGAGGACCCGCCGCCGACCCAGCCGGGGATGGGCGCGACCTCGCCCGACGAGGCCATCCCCGACGAGGGGTCGAACGGCTGGTCCACGGCGTTGGGCTGGGGGTACTCCAGTGCGCCGACCCCGTTGCCCATCCGGAAGGGGATCTGCTCGGGGCCGTCGATCTGGCTCGTGGCCATGGCCGTGAGCGCGAAGACGAGGAGCATCGTCGGCACGGCCACCATGACGAGGATGAGGGCGCTGCGGCCCCTGTGCCGGCGGACGTCGCGGCGGGCCATGCGCAGCGCGATGCCCCAGCTGCCGGTGAACCGCCCTCTCGCCGAACCGGATCCGGAAGGACCGTCGGACGAACCGGCGGGGGGCCACGCCCCTGAACGGGCCCCCCGCCGCGCCAGTGTGGTCATCGCGGCAGGCCCGTCGCGAGCAGGTCCTCGGGCAAGCTCGCGCGTCCGGTCGAGTCGACGACGACACCGTCGCGGAGGAAGACGACGCGGTCTGCCCAGGCGGCGTGACGCGCCTCGTGGGTGACGAGCAGCCCGGCCACGCCCTCGTCGCAGCGCTCGCGCAGGACGCGAAGCACGTCCTCACCGGTGTGTGAGTCGAGGGCGCCGGTGGGCTCGTCGGCGAGGACGAGCCGGCGGCTGCCGACGAGTGCGCGGGCGATGGCGACGCGCTGCTGCTGGCCTCCCGACATCTGGTCGGGGAAGCGGTCGGACAGCTCGCGCAGCCCCATGAGCTCGAGGGTCTGGCGCGCCTGTCGTCGAGCCCTGCTCGCGCGCTGTCCGTCGAGCTCGAGCGGGAGCCCGACGTTCTCTGCGGCGGTGAGGCTCGGGATGAGGTTGTAGTCCTGGAAGACGAACCCGACCCGGCGGCGGCGCAGCTGGGCGATGCCCTTGGCGCCCAGGGCCGTGAGGTTCTCGCCCTCGATGACGACCCGGCCGCTCGTGGCCTGGTCGAGGCCGCCGGCGAGGTTGAGCAGGGTCGACTTGCCCGAGCCGCTCGGGCCCATGACCGCGACGAGCTCCCCGGGCATGACCTCGAGGCTCACGCCGTCGAGCGCTCGCACGGCCGTGTCACCGGTGCCGTGGACCCGGGTGACGTTCTCGAGCAGCAGGCTGGGGCCGGTCATCGTCGTGCCTCGCGCTCGCTCTGGTCACGGAGCTCACGCCGGTATGCCGTGTCCTCCGCCTCCGCCCGTGCCGCGCCCTCGGCGGCCGCTGGCCCCGAACGGCGAAAAGGGCGCAGCGACTCCCGGTGCAGCCGGGTCTCGACGTGGTCGAGCCACCGCACCTCGGCCTCGGCGGTGAAGATGAGGTTCTCGAGGACGAGCAGCCAGGCGAGGTCGTGGTTGCCCTCACCCGTGGCGTCACCGGCAGCAGCTGGCTGGGTGCCCTCCTCGGCGCGCCCCTCAGCGTCGCGCTGCTTGCGCATGACCTGCTGCTTGAGCCGGGTGAGGTCGTGCAGGTGCCTGAGCGTGGCGGTCCGCTGGGTCTGCGCGACGGCCTGCACGTCGACGCCGGGGACGGTCACGGCGAGCGCGAGCTTGATCGTCAGCTCGTCGCGCGGAGTGCTGTCACGGTCGACCGGCGTGGTCCACCACGTGCCGACCTCGGCGGCCCCGGCCTCCGTGAGGCGGTACGAGATCCGGCCCTCGCCGTCCGCCTCCCCTGTCGGCTCCACGAGCCCGTCGCGCTCCAGCCGGGCGAGGGTCGTGTAGACCTGCCCGACGTTGAGCGGCCACGTGCCGCCCGTGCGCTCCTCGAACTCGACGCGCAGCTGGGCGCCGTACATCGGGCCCTGCGCTAGGAGGGCCATGAGCCCCTGCTTGACCGACATCTCGGATCTCCTTCGACGTTCGACGCGAGAACCCCTGCGCTCCCGCGTACGGTGCCGAGCCGGCATACCGAGAGGTTTTCAGTCGGTCCCTGAACCTGCTGAATACTCGGTATGTCGTGCTCGGGCAGGATATGTATACCGAGTATTCAGCGAGTTGGCAAGCACGTCTTCGCCACGCTCAGCTGGGCGCGACGTGACGAGCCGGCGTATGCCGGTCAGTCGGCGAGGAGGAGGATCTTGCCGATGTGGGTGCTGCCCTCCATCTCGGCGTGCGCCTCGGCGGCCTCGGCCAGCGGGCGGCGGGAGTGGACGATCGGGCGGACGCGACCGTCGGCGATCATCGGCCAGACGTGCTCGCGTACGGCGGCGACGATGGTGGCCTTCTCGGCGACCGGCCGGGCCCGCAGCGAGGTGGCGATGAGGGCGCCGCGCTTGCGCAGCAGGGCGTTGATGTCGAGCTCGCCCTTGGTGCCGCCCTGCATCCCGATGATGACGAGGCGACCCGACGTGGCGAGGGCCTGGACGTTGCGGGAGAGGTACTTCGCGCCCATGTTGTCGAGGATGACGTCGGCGCCGTGGCCGTCGGTCGCGCGGGCGAGCTCCTCGACGAAGTCCTGCTCCTTGTAGTCGATGAGGATCTCGGCCCCGAGCTCGCGGCAGGCGTCGAGCTTCTCCTGCGAGCCGGCGGTGACGGCCACGCGGGCCCCGACCTCGCGGGCCAGCTGGATCGCCATGGTCCCGATACCGGAGGAGCCGCCGTGGACGAGGAGGGTCTCGCCGGGCTGGAGGTTCGCGGTGAGGAAGACGTTGGACCAGACGGTCGATGCGACCTCGGGCAGGGCTGCGGCGTCGACGAGGTCGACACCCTTGGGGACGGGGAGGACCTGACCCGCGGGCACGGTCACCTGCTCGGCGTAGCCGCCACCGACGAGCAGCGCGCAGACCTGGTCACCGACGACCCACTCGCCGACGTCGTCGCCCACCGCGTCGATGACGCCGGACACCTCGAGGCCGGGGATGTCGGTCATGCCGGGAGGCGGGTCGTAGTGGCCCATCCGCTGCATGATGTCGGCCCGGTTGACCCCGGCGGCCGCGACCCTGATCCGGACCTCGCCAGCCCCGGGCTCGGGGGTGTCGACGTCGGACAGGACGAGGGCCTCGGGGCCGCCCGGCTTCGGGATGGTGATCGCCTTCATGCGGTCCAACGTACGACCGGGGCGGTTGCGCGGCGGTGCCGGGGCGTTGTCGGGGTCACGCTGCGCTGTCGAGGCTGGAGATGCCTCCGACAGCGCGAGCCGGTCCCGACAGCGGGGCCATGCCACCCTCTGGACGTCACCGCGTCCGACGGTCGAGGGCTCGCGTGAGGACGGGGATCATCACGACCGCAGCGATGGCGACGCCCACGAGCGAGAAGAAGCCGGTGACGAAGGCGATCCCGGACAGCGGGATGGTCTCGCCACCATCGGTGACCTCGAAGTCGACACCGACGGCCCGGATCAGCGCTGCGACAAGGGTGGTCGACCCGGCGGCGGTGGCGGTCGCCGCAGTGCCCGTGAGGGCGAGTCTGCGAAGCCGGTTCATGCCGTCCCCCTCTCATCGGCCGGCAGGCCCTCGGGCAGGTCGAACCGCGGGAACTGGTCGGCGTGGAACGTCGTGATCTCGGCGACCTTGCCGTCGGCCACGCGCAGGACATCGATGGTCAGCGGCAGGTACGCGCCCTCGCCCTCGAGCCAGTGGTAGCAGCCCACGGCGGGCGGGTGGCGGCCGGGGATGTGGCGGAAATCGTCACCCGACCCGGCTGCAACCGGGTCGGTTCACGATTTCCGCGTCATCGCGTCCAGGTCCTCGGGGGTGTCGACGTCGCGCACCTCGAACGCTGCACGCACCTCGACGTGGGGGAGCGAGAGCAGCGTGCGCGCCGGGACTCCCGCAGTCGAGTCCGGGAGCGCTCGGCGCAGGTCATCCGTCCGGTATGCCGCGAGCACCGGGTTCGCCCGTCCCTCACCGTCGCTCAGCACGGCCGCCGAGACGGACACATCACCGTCGAGCTCAGCCACCAGGAGGGCGAGCACCTCGCCCGCCCTCGGTGCGTCACCCGGCACCACGCACACGACGTCGCTCCCGACGGCCTCCAGCCCCGCTGCGATCCCCGCCAGCGGTCCGCCACCGGGCGGGGACTCCCGCACCCAGCTCACACGCCCGGCCACCGCCTCCGGGACGACCCGCGAAGGCCCCACGACGACGAGGGGCCAGCCGGACGGCATACCGGCAAGGCAGTGGCCGAGGACGGAGCGTCCGTCGGGCAGGAGGGCGGCGAGCTTGTCCGAGCCGAAACGGCGTGATGAACCCCCGGCCAGCACGATGACCTGCACGGATCCACTCACGTGACCATTGTCGCGCGTCACACCCACGGCATACGTTGGACCGATCGCGACACGACAAAGGAGTCGAACTCATGGCAGTAGAAAGGCGCACCGTCCTCAAGGGTGCAGCAGTAGCGGCCGGGGCCACCGCCCTCGCCGGACCGTTCCAGGGGCTGGTGGCCGGACCGGCCGGCGCAGCCCCCGTTGGCGCGCTCGGGGCTCCCGCCTTCCGGCGCCTCCGGGCCATCCCCGACCTGCGGGACGACAAGGTGCGGCTGCACCTGCCCGAAGGGTTCAGCTACCGCTCGTTCCACGACACCGAGACGCCCATCGTGCTGGACGACAAGACCAACCTGCCCGGCCGCCACGACGGCATGGGCGCGTTCGACGGGCCCGACGGCGCCATCACCCTCATCCGCAACCACGAAGTCAACGGCACCGGCAAGGCGTTCGGCCCGCCCGGCGGCGGCGACCACGTCTACGACGAGATGGCCCGTGGTGGCTGCACCCACGTCGACGTCGACGGCGAGGGCAACGTGCAGGCGGCGTGGACAGCGCTCAGCGGCACGATGATGAACTGCTCCGGCGGTCAGATGCCGTGGGGCGCCTGGGTGACCTGCGAGGAGACCGTCAACGGGCCGGACGTCGGCCCCGACTTCACCGGTGCGCCCAACACCGGGCTCACCAAGCCGCACGGTTACGTCTTCGAGGTCCCGGTCGAGGGCACGGCCGGCGCCATGCCGATCACCAAGGCCGGCCGGTTCCCGCACGAGGCCGTGTCGTTCGACCCGCGCGAGGGGCGTCTTTACCTCACCGAGGACAACTTCGCCTTCCCGTCGGGCTTCTACCGCTATACCCCGAAGACCAACCCGATGGAGTCCGGTCGCCTCGACAACGAGGGCACGCTCCAGATGCTCGCGGTCAAGGGCCAGCCCAACGCGCACCTCGAGGCTCACCAGCCCAAGGGCGCCGTCTACTCCGTCGAGTGGGTCGACATCGAGGACCCGGACCCCGAGTTCCCCTACACCCCGGGCCAGACCGCGCCGACCGCCAACGACACGGCGCTCCAGTACGTCGGCGGCCAGGGTCGGGCCCTGGGCGCCGCCGGGTTCTCGCGGCTCGAGGGTCAGGTCTACGACAACGGCGTCGTCTACTTCACCTCGACGCAGGGCGGCGGTGACGCCGAGACCGGCAACGAGCTCATCAACGGCTACGGCAACGGTTTCGGCCAGGTCTGGGCCTACGACACGCGCTCCGAGAAGCTGCGCCTCGTCTACCAGTCGCCGGGCAAGGAGACGTTCGACTTCCCGGACAACATCACCGTGAGCGACCGCGGCACGCTCGTCGTCTGCGAGGACAGCAGCGGCGACAACTACCTGCGCGGCCTGAGCCGTGGTGGCCAGCTCTGGGACATCGCGCTCAACCGGCTGCGGGTCGGCGGCGACGGGGCACCGCGGTTCGGTGACGAGTTCGCCGGGTCGACCTTCAGCCCCGACGGCCGCACGCTCTTCGTCAACATCCAGGCGAGCGCGGGCATGTCCTTCGCGATCTGGGGCCCGTGGGAGCGCATCGGCGTCTGACGCTGCTCTCCCCTCGCACGACGCACGGCGACGTATGCCGGTCAGTCCACTGACCGGCATACGTCGCCTTTCGTGCAGTGCGACGATCTGGGGCCATGGGGATCTTCCGGCGCAAGGCGCCAGCGGACAAAGGCATGGCTCAGGAGCAGGCCATCGAGGCGTTCTGGCAGTGGTGGACCGGTGAGGGGGCGCGGCTCACCGCCGACGCCATCGCCGCCGGCGACCCGTCGCACCTGGTCGAGCCGATCTCCTCACGGGTGAAGGCCGTCGACGACCGGCTCGCGTGGGAGCTCGGACCGGGTCGGGTGGCCCAGCACGTCCTCGTCGTCTCGCCCGAGGGTGACCCGGACGTGCGTGCGGTCGCTCGCCGGTGGCTGCGTGCGGCACCGGAGCCGGCGACGGACGAGACCTGGGAGTACGCCGACGCGCGGCAGCGTGGGACGTGCGACGGCTCGCTCGCGATCGGCCCGCACAGCATCAGGTTCTCCGAGGTCGTCGTCGGTGCGCGTCGCGAGGGCAGCCACCTCGACGTCTCGATCCACCACCCGTCGTTCCGCGATCTCCCCGAGCAGGCGCGCCAGCAGGTGACGATGCTCGCCCTCGACGAGGCGATCGGCGAGAACGACGTCGAGACGTGGCTCGGCGGCATCACGCCTGCGGTCGAGGCGCCGCTCGACGGCTTCCCGCTCGCCCAGCTCGCACCGCTTGTCGACGGGCTGGCCGCCGAGCACCGCGACGAGTCCGGGGAGCCGACGTGGGTCCTCCTGCAGGGGCAGGGTCCTCGAGGTCGTGTCATCGCCTCCGCGCAGGTGCCGCTGGCCGCGACCTCGGCCCCGGAGCTCGACCGCCACGTCGCCGTCCAGGTCCCGTTCAGCGACCTCACCGAGGACGGGCTGCCCGGCGAGGGGTCGCTGGGCGCGCTCCGCCTGCTCGAGGACCACGTCGCAGAGCGGCTGGGGACGAGCTGACGGGTCGTCGCCCACGAGACCAGTGCCGGCGTGCGCACACTGCACTACTACGTCGATTCCACCGGGCCCGGCGCGGACGTGGTGCGTGCAGCCGTGAGCGGTTGGGACCAGGGGAGCGCCGAGGTGGCCGACCGGCCGGATCCCGCCTGGCGTGCGGTCGCGCATCTTCGGACCTAGTTCGTTCGACGTTCACCCGAGCCTCGCCGGGGCGTCGCCGTCTCCGACCTAGCGTCGAGCGCATGCCCTCACACCTCTCCGTGTCCCGCCGCGCGGTGCTCGGCGGCGCCGTCGCTGCCGGCTCTCTCGCCGCGGCGCCCCTCGCCTCCGCCAGCGCTGCGGATGCCGCCCTTTCGCGTCCGCGAGGCCACGTCATCCTCCTGGCGCTGGACGGTCTCGACCTCGAGTACCTCGACGGGCGCGTGGAGCTGCCGCACCTCATGTCCTTGGCACACCGCGGCTCGGTCACGCCGAGTCGTGGGGTGATGACGACGATCACGAACCCGTCGTGGACGTCGATCTCGTGCGGCACCCACCCGGACAGGACACGCAACGCCGCCTACTGGTTCGACGAGGCTGCCGGCGTGGCCCGGGGCCAGAGTCGCGACAGTGCTGTCGAGGGGCTGGGCCAGTCGTTGCGTCGTCAGGGCCTGACCATCGGGTCGGCCCAGTGGTTCATCCTCCAGGACAAGGGCGTGGCGTACGGCGACGTCGAGGGCCTCTACACCCAGCCGGGTGGACGGATCGATGCCCGCGTCGACGACGCCATCGCCATGCTCACCGGACAGCCCGTGCGCAGCGGGTCAACGACCGTGACCATGCCCGCTCCGCCCGACTTCCTCGCCGTCTACTCGAGCGACATCGATGGAGACGGACACCTGTGGGGTCCGGACGACTCGCGGATGCTCGCCACCCTGCGCGAGACGGACCTGGCGATCGGTCGCCTCATCCAAGCCGTGAAGGACGCCGACCTCTGGGGGCGCACCACGTGGCTCGTGACGGCGGACCACGGGATGAGCTCGTGGCGGACTCCGCTGGGAGGGCTGGCCATCGAGCGGCTGGCCTCGGCTGGGTTTGCGGCCGAGTACGTCTCGAGCGGGGGACGACCCCCTCGCCCCGAGACGCAGGTCGTCTTCGTGGGAGGCGGCTCGATCGCGTCGGTCCACCTGCTCGGTGACCTGGCGGGTTCGTCATCCGCCACGTCTCGGGTTGCCGAGGTGTTCGGCGGCATCGACGGAGTGAGCGGAGTCTTCACGAAGGCCGACCAGGCCTCGATGCGGATGGCGCCGCAGTACGGCCAGCTCGTCGTCGAGACACGTGAGCCCTATGCGCTGTTCGTGACCGCGCCCGGCGAGGGTTCGGACGGCCGCCACGGCGGCCGCTCGGAGCTCGACGTACCCCTCGTGCTGTCCGGCCACCGGGTACGCCCCGGAGTGCAGCCGCGCAGTCCACGGCACATCGACCTCGCGGCCACGATCAGCCACCTGCTCGGGGCCGAGCCACCCGCCGCCAACGAGGGCCGCGTCCTTCGCGAGGCGCTGCTGGACTGAGGGAGGTGGTCGCGGGCCATCCCCCGTGGGCGGCGTTGGAGATAACCGGTGGCGGGCTGTCGGTGTCGCGGTGGATGCTGGACCCCGGCCTCGAGACGGACGGGCAGCCCACAGGGGGCTTGACCTCATGTGAGCTTGAGGTCCGAGGATGCAGACCATGACCGGCCCGGACAGCGACACGACCACCGAGACGCCGTCGGCACATCGGCCCGCTCGCCAGCTGCCGCGTGCCCTCACGCCGTTCCGCGGGTCGGCCTACCGCCGCCTCGCCATCGCCCTCGTCTTCTCGACGTTCGCGAGCGGCATCTGGGTGGTCGCCCAGGTCTGGGAGGTCGTGCGTCTCGGCGGCGGCGCCTCCCAGCTGAGCGTCGTCGCCACCGCTGCTGCGCTCGGCGTCATCCTCCCGGCCCTGCTCGCCGGGGTCGTGGCCGACCGCATCCCGCAGAAGCGCATCCTTCTCGTCGTCGCCGGCATCGAGCTGCTCTGCATGGCCTCCGTCGCCACGCTCTCGCTCCTCGACCTCACCCAGCTGTGGATGCTGGCCGCCATCGCGTTCACCTTCGGCATGGCGATGGCGTTCTACTACCCGGCCTACACCGCGTGGCTGCCCGCGCTCGTCGAGGAGCGCGACCTCATGGCCGTCAACGGCTTCGAGGGCATGGTCCGGCCGACGATCGGCCAGGCGGTCGGGCCCGCCGTCGCGGGCGCGGCCATCGCCGCCGCCAACCCCGGCACAGCCATCGTCATCGCCGCCACGTCGGTCCTCCTCGGGCTCCTCGCGCTCATGTCCGTGCCCGAGACCCCGCTGCGGCGCCAGCTCGACGAGAGCCACGCCCAGCACCCGGTCCGGTCCGCCGTGGCCGACGTCCGCGAGGGCTTCTCCTACATGATGCGCACGCCCTGGCTCCTGGCCACGCTTCTCTTCGCCAGCCTCATGATCCTCGTCATGATGGGCCCGTTCGAGGTCCTCGTCCCGTTCCTCATCAAGGACCGGCTCGGCGGCGGACCCCGCGACCACTCGTGGGTCCTCGCGGCCTTCGGCATCGGGGGAGCGGTCGGCTCGCTCCTCATGGCTTCGCTGCGCATGCCCCGGCGCTACCTCACCTGGATGAACCTCCTCTGGGGAGTCGGGTCCCTGCCGCTGGCTGTCATCGGCTTCGCCACCCACATCTGGGTCGTCATCGCCGCCGCCTTCGTGCTCGGCGTGACGTTCTCCGCGCCGATGGTCATCTGGGGGACGCTGCTCCAGCGGCGCGTGCCCCCTGCCCTCATCGGACGGGTGTCGAGCCTGGACTTCTTCGTCTCGATCAGCCTCATGCCGGTCTCGATGGCGCTCGCAGGCCCCGTGTCCGAGGCCATCGGGATCCGCCCGACGTTCCTCATCGCCGGGATCGCTCCGGGCGTCATCGCCGTCGTGGCCATCCTCTGGGCCAGGCTGCCGGCCGACGAGCTCGCGCACCCGCTACGCGACTGAGGTCAGCCTCGGCGAGGTGGCCGCACCTGACCCCGCAGCCGTGCCGAGAGGTCCTCGGCTGCGGCGCCGACCTCCGACACCAGTCGCGCCTCCTCGACCTCGTCGACCGCCTCGATGCGGAACGTCACGGCCACCGCCGCGACCGGGTGCCCGCTGTGGTCGAGCACGGACTGCGCCACGGACCTCAGTCCGCTCGTGATGTGACCGTCCTCCACGGCATACCCACGTCCTCGGACCGACTGGAGGAGCGAGCGCAGCGCGGTCGTCGTCGAGGGTCCGTGCCCGTCCCGCTGGACGAGGGTGTCGGCGTGGGGGAAGAGTGCACGCACCTGTCCGGGAGGCAGGGCCGCGAGCATCGCGAGACCGGTGGCGGTGAGCGTCGCCGGCAGGCGGACGCCGACGTCGGAGACGAGCACCGGCCCCTGGGGAGCGCGCTGCTCGATGACGTAGAGGACGTCGCGACCGTGCAGCACGGCGAGGTGGGCGTTGTGGCCGGTCGCGTCGACGAGCCGGTCGAGGGCGCCGCGCGCGATCCGCTGCAGGGGCGCCTGCCGCTGGTAGGCCGAACCCAGCTCGTATGCCGCGACCCCCAGTCCGTAGCGCCGCTCACCTTCGAGGTGGGAGACGTAGCCACGGTCCCGCAGGACGCCGAGCAGGTGGTAGGTGCTGGAGCGGGGGAGTCCCAGCTCGCGGGCGACGGTCGCGGCGGGCAGTGGCTCGCCGCGGCGGGCCAGCAGCTCGAGGACGTCGAGCGCGTGGCCGGCCGCGGGCACGCTCGAGCTGACGGGACGTTCGCGAGTCATGAGGTTGTCGTCGGGCGCTCCGGGCCGACGCCTACTTCGCCTCGGGGTCGGGCTGGTGGACGCCGAAGACGTTGCCCTCGGTGTCGACGAAGTAGCCCTGCCACGCCATGCCCGTGAGGGCGTGCTTCTCGAGGGCCACGGTGGCCCCGGCTGCGAGGGCCTTGGCGGCGGTCGCGTCGAAGTCCTCGCTGCCCATCGTGAGCACCGCCCCGGCCACGGCGGCGCCGGGCTCCGGGTTGGGTCCGGAGCGCTGCATGATCGCGCCGTTGATGCCGGGCTGGTCCTCCGGACCGGTGATCACCCCGAAGTAGGGCATCCCGGCGACGTCGCCCCAATCCTCGACCTTCCAGTCGAAGACGGCCTGGTAGAACTCGACGGCACGCTGGACGTCGGCGGCGTGGATCTCGAAGTGGATGGCGCGCGTCATCGGGGCCTCCTCAGGGAACGGGCTGTGGCCCCATCATCCACCCGCGCGGTCGCCACGACGACGGAACCCTGACAGCCGTGGTCGACGGTCGTCAGCGCTCGTCGACGAGGCGACCGAGGATCCTGGCGAGGGCGGTGCGGTCACGTTCGGACAGGTCCGCGAAGTAGCCCTCGTGGTCGGCACGCCGCGCCTCGTCGAGCTCGTCGAGGACCCGGCGCCCCTGTGTCGTGAGCGAGACCTGGGTCGCCCGACGGTCGCTCGGGTCCGGCTCCCGGGCGACGAAGCCGCGGCTCTCGAGGGAGTCGACGACGTCCGTCACGGACCTCGGCGCGATGCGCAGGTGCTGGGCCACGACGCCGAGCCGGGTCGGCTCGTGGCGCCCGACGACGCGCAGGGCCCGGGCCTCGTGGGGCGTGATGCCCCACGGCTCGAGGGTCGCGGCGAACCGTCGTCGCAGCCCTCGCGCCACCTCCATGACCAGCTCACCCAGCGCGGGCTCGACGCCGCCCGCGCTGCCCTCGACCCCACTCGACTCATTGCGCATCGAGGACGTCTTCGGGGTCGCGAGGGGATGAGAACTGTCCCCGGTGTGCAAGGAGTCCGGCAGACGGCATACGGGAATGATATCGGCAACTAGCCTGTTGGGCTCATTGTGAGTCAACCTCACTAAGACTCGGCTCGACCAGAAGGAGGGTGCGCATGACAGCCACCCCTCACCCCACCCTCGACCACGCCCCCCGGGACGCCCGGTCCCGCCTGCCCGGCGGCTCCGGCCGCGGCGGCGGTCCGATGCGGATCGACCCGCGCGACCGCGCGCAGCTCGAGATCGCCCCCGTCCCGCTCCGCCGGGTCATGGGGCTCTTCCGCGGCTTCGGCCGTCCGATCGGCGTCGTCACCGCGATCATCGCCGCGACCTCGGTCATCTCGATGGCCCAGCCGTTCCTCGTGCGCGAGGTGGTCGACGTCGCCATCCCGCAGCAGGACGTGCACCTGCTCCTCCTCGCCGTCGGCGGCATGCTCGCCGTCGCGGCGACGACCCAGGTCCTCGGCGTCGTGCAGACGTGGATGTCCACCGGCGTCGGCCAGCGCGTCATGCACCGGCTGCGCACCGACCTCTTCGCCCACCTGCAGCAGCAGTCGCTGGGCTTCTTCACGCGCACCCGCGCCGGAGAGGTGCAGTCACGCCTCACCAACGACATCAACGGCATGCAGGGCGTCGTCACCACGACCGCCACCTCCATCGCCTCCAACCTCACGACCGCCATCGCGACCTCGGTCGCCATGGTGGCGCTGTCCTGGCGGCTCTCGCTCCTCTCGCTCGTCGTCATCCCGCCGGCCGTGTGGTTGACCCGGCGCGTCGCGCTCATCCGCCGCGAGGTCACCGCTCGCCAGCAGGCCCGCCGCGCCGACCTCAACGTCCAGATCGAGGAGGGGCTGTCGGTCTCGGGCGTGCGTCTGTCCAAGACGCTCGGCGCCGGCCGTCGCCACGCCGAGCGCTTCGCCGACACGTCGTCCGAGCTCGTCGACCTCGAGCTGCGCAGCCAGCTGGCCGGCCGCTGGCGGATGGCCACGATGCAGGTCATCTTCTCGGCCATCCCCGCCCTCATCTACCTCGTCGCCGGCCTCCCCGCGACCTCCGCCGGCATGACGATCGGGACGCTCATCGCGTTCACGACCCTCCAGGCCGGCATCTTCCGCCCGCTCATGGGTCTGCTCAACGTCGGCGCCCAGTGGGTGTCGTCGATGGCCCTGTTCTCGCGGGTCTTCGAGTACCTCGACCTCGTCCCTGACGTCGCCGGCCCGACCGCTCCTGTCGCGCTCGACCCGCAGCGCGTGCGTGGCGAGGTCCGCCTCGACGACGTCTCCTTCCGGTATGCCGGTGACGCACCCCTCGCCGTCGCGCACGTCTCCGCGGTGGTCCCGGCCGGTGGCTCGCTGGCGCTCGTCGGTCACACCGGCTCGGGCAAGTCGACCCTCGCCTCCCTCGTGGCCCGGCTGCACGACCCCACCTCCGGGCGAGTGACCGTCGACGGTGTCGACCTGCGCGACCTCGACCCCGAGGTGCTGGCCCGGATCGTCGGAGTCGTCTCGCAGGAGACCTACCTCGTGCACGCCTCGATCCGCGAGAACCTCCTGCTCGCCGCACCCGACGCCTCGGAGGCCGAGCTGTGGCGGGCCCTGGGCGCCGCGCAGGTCGCCGACCTCGTCGCCTCGCTGCCCGACGGGCTCGACACGGTCGTCGGCGCGCGCGGGCACCGGTTCTCCGGAGGTGAGCAGCAGCGCATCGCCATCGCCCGCACCATCCTGCGCAACCCGCGGGTGCTTGTGCTCGACGAGGCCACGAGCGCGCTCGACAACGACACCGAACGCGCTGTGCAGAAGGCCCTTGACGAGCTGGTGCGTGGCCGCACGACGATCACCATCGCCCACCGTCTCTCGACCATCGAGGGCGCCGACGAGATTGCCGTCCTCGACCACGGCCACGTCGTCGAGCGCGGCACCCACGACGAGCTGGTCGGGCTGGGCGGGCGCTATGCAGCGCTGGCGGGTCGCCCGTCCTACGCCGCGGCCTGACCGCCGCCGTCCGGCTGCCGCTGCCCGAGCATCCTTGGGCAGCGGCAGCCGGCGCCGCCTCCGGCCTCGCCCGGGAACCGACACCGGATCTGCTCGACGAGCGAACTAGTCACATCCGTGCCACTCTCCTAGTCATGAGCCTCCACCGGTCGACCCGCTCGCTCCTCGTCGGCGCCGGGGCCGTGGCCCTGGCGCTGTCCCTGGCGGCCGGAGGCGGCCCCGCGACCGCAGCGGGTCCCGCGGCGGTGCAGCCGGTCCCGCGGCCCGAGTCGTCGGCGCCGGCCGACTCTCCCGCGGACCTGCGGCAGGCTCCCCACCAGGGGCAGCTGAGGCTCTCGGCAGGGGACACGCGCACGATCCCGCAGCGCCTGGCCGCGGCCGGGGCGGACCCTGCCCTCGGCAGCCGGGTGAGTGCCCTGGTGCTCGACGCGGAGACCGGTGCCGTGGTCTACCAGCGCAACCCCACGCTCGCGCTCCTGCCGGCGTCGAACATGAAGCTCAACACGGCGTTCGTCGCCCTGAGCAGCCTGTCGCACACGCTGCGGTTCTCGACCCAGGTGAGGACGAACTCCGCGCGCAGCGTCGTCTGGCTGGTCGGCGGGGGCGACCCCGCACTGTCCGCCGCCGCTGCCCGGAGCATGGCGAGCACGACCCGGTCGGCCCTCGTCGCCAAGGGCGTGAGGTCGGTGGCGGTGCGTGTCGACGACTCGCTGTTCCCCGCGCCGACGTCCGCCATCGGGTGGAAGGCGAGCTACCTGCCCGGGGACGTCGCGCCCGTCCGGCCGCTCGTCGTCGACGGGCGCAACGTCATGGACACCGGACTCGACGCCGGTGCCACCTTCGCCAACGAGCTCAAGCGCCTGGGGATCGGCGTGACGTCGATGGCCCGAGGCACGGTCGTGTCCGGCGCCGCCACGCTGGCCACGACGTCCTCGCCCTACGTCCGCTCCATCGCAACCCAGCTCATCAACTCCTCGAACAACGACTACGCCGAGAACCTGCACCGGCAGTCGGCCCGCGTCAACGGCAAGGGCGCGACCTGGGCGGCGGCGAGCTCGCACTCGGTGGCGACGCTCAAGGCCCGTGGCGTCATCACGTACGGGAGCGCGACCTACGACGGCTCCGGGCTGTCCCGCTCGGACCGCCTGACCTCGCAGAACCTCGCCAGCCTGCTTCGCCGCGTCCACCAGACGCCGGTGGTCCACGACGTCCTCTACAGCTCGGCCGGGATGCCGATCGCCGGGGTCTCGGGCACCCTGAGGACCCGGTTCGCCACGGCCGACACCTCGTGCGCGCGAGGCAAGGTGAAGGCCAAGACCGGCTGGCTCAGTGACGTCGTCTCGCTGTCGGGGACGGCCTACGGCGTCGACGGCCGGCTGCGCGTCTTCTCGATCATCGAGAACGGCGCCGCGGACCCCACCCAGGCGCGGCTGGCCATCGAGCGCTTCGCCACCGCGGCCACCGGCTGCAACCCCTCCTGACCGCCGGCGTCGCGTGATCCTGGTTACTGAGAGTTGACCAGCGGTCCCGGCCGCCTGGATACTGACGGATGCGCTGACGGTCGTCGACGCCCGTCACTTCGCGCCCCTGCCCCTGGAGGTTCACGTGACGTCAATGAGGTTCACCACCGATCGCGACGGGGCTGCACGCCCCGTCACTCCACTCGCGCGTGCTGTCCTGGCGGTCGCCGCGTCCGTCGGTCTGGCCTTCGCCGCCGCCGCACCGGCGGAGGCCCATGGCGACGCACACACCGACCGCACCCGCGCGGCGAGCATCACCGCCGCATCCCTCCCCGCGCTCTCGACGAAGAACGCCACCCTGCTCGACTCGGTCCCGGGCAAGACCGGCATCTCCGGCTGCTTCATGCCCAGCGCGCCGATCTTCGTGATGTCGTCCCTGGACTCGATCACGGTGTTCGACGCCAGTGACCCACGCCATCCGGTCCAGCTCGGCGTCCTGCCGAACCTCGCCTTCGAGAACGAGGCGATGAACTGTGGTGAGCGCAAGGTCGGGCAGTCGGTCGAGCGGTTCGCTCTCATCGGTGTCGACACCTACGACGTGTCGGCCGACATCGACCACACGTCCGAGGCGGCGGGCGGCAAGCAGCTCATCGTCGTCGACGTGACCGACCCGACCACCCCTCGCCTCCGCTCGACGGCACCGGCCACCACCTCGACGCACACGGTCGCCTGCGTCGACTCCCGGGACTGCCGCTACGCCTACTCCGCCGGGGGGCGGACGACCTTCTCCCTCATGGACCTCAGCGACCTCGATGCCCCCGTCGAGGTCGACGCCGACCCGCAGGTCGCCGGCACGCAGCCCCACGCCACCCCGACCGGTGGTCACAAGTGGAACTTCGACGACGCCGGCTTCGCCACGCACACGGGCTACAACGGGTCCGCCATCTTCGACGTCCGCGACCCGCTCCACCCGTCCGTGGTGACGACGACGGGAGCGGCCGGGCGGGGTGACGCCGGCGACGGAACCCGCAACGGCTACAACGACTTCATCCACCACAACTCCTCGCGACCCAATGCCTCTGCCTTCCGGCCGGACGCGGCGCCGTCGTTCGCCAACGGCAACGTCCTGCTGGTGACCGAGGAGGACTACGAGGACGTGAACTGCGCGACCGCCGGCTCGTTCCAGACCTGGTGGGTCAAGCGCCTCGATGGCACTCCGGACGCCATCGTGCCGCTGGACAAGGTGGAGCTCGCCGACCTCGGATCGTTCCCCTCGCCGGTCGGCGCGTTCTGCTCCGCCCACTGGTTCGACTGGCACCCCTCCGGCATCGTCACCGTCGGCTACTACGGCGGCGGAACGCAGCTCGTCGACGCACGCGACCCGCGCAACCTCACTCCTTGGGGTCACGCGGTGCACGGTGCCTCCGAGGTGTGGGACTCCTACTTCGTGCCCGTCTACAACAACGCCGACCGGCGCACGGACCGTCGGACCAACATCGCGTGGTCGGTGGACCTCGTGCGCGGTCTCGACGTCTACGAGGTGACCCTGCCGTCGTCGTCGACGAAGGTCAGCGGGCTCGTGCGGTGAGGCCGTCGACTCCGGCCGGCTGCTCCTCGCCTGCCCCGGAGGCCTGAGATGCCAGGCGGTATGCCGTCCGCGACAGTCGCGCGGACGGCATACCCACGGTGTGACCGAAGGGTCAGTGACCCCAGTGATCCTCGACGGCGGCCTCGACGATGCCGTGACGCCGGACGACGGTGGTGCGCTCGGAGTCCAGCGGACCGCTCCGGTGCCGACCGAAATGGCTGGGGACGGGCGCGCCCAAGGCGGTCATGAGGGCGCGCAGGGCGCGGTCGGGGGTCGTCGCCTCCCGCAGGACGCGCGCGACCGGACCGGGCTCGACTCCGAGCGCCGAGGCGAACGCCCGGGCGGAGACGTCCGCGTCAGCGGATGGCATGGCGTTGACTTCTCCCGATGTCCATCCCACACGGGTGAGCACGCGTCCGCCCTGCCACAGCTGCACGCCGGTCCGGAGGTCCCCGACGACGACGAGGAGCGCCGGACCGAAGGCGCTCGCCTCCCCCGCGACCCGCTCCAGCGCGGCCTGGTTGGGCTCGCCGACATCGGCGAGGCACCACCCGGGCTGTTCGCTGTCGACGAGTCGCACCCGGGTCCGAGCCCACACGACCGGGCGCTGCAGCTCGGCCGCGGACGCCCGGACGAGCAGGATCATCGAGGTCACGACGCGCCGGCCGCCAGGGTGACGATGTGGGACCGGTGGGTGAGGAACTCCTCGCGCGCGTCTCCCCAGTAGCGCCACGGGTACGAGGTCGCGTGGGGGCCGATCGCCTGCAGCTGCTCGTAGGCCTCACGGTGGCGCTCGAGGTGGAAGAGGATCCGCGCGAGCACGTTGCGGGTCTGTGCCGTGAGGTGGTGGCCGGCGTCCGGGTTGGCGTCGAGGTAGCCGCGGGCCCGGGCGATGGCCTCCTCGACCCGGTCACGGTTGCCGGTGAGGGCCGACTCCTCGGACGCGACGTGCTCGAGGACAGCATCCAGGAGCAGGGTCTGGACCCGCGCCTCCCGAGGTGCGGCGTCGACGCTCGCTTGGGCGAACGAGAACATCTCGTCGTGCGAGCCGAACCACTTGGCGCACACGTACTGCATCGCCTCGTAGCGGGCGCCGTAGTGGTGGGGGTCGGTCGACCCCAGCGCGTCGAGGTAGCGCTCGAAGGTCCCGCGGTCGCCCTCCGTGCCGCGAGCATGGCGCAGGGCGATGGCCCAGGGCACGGGGTCGCCCGGCGAACCGTCCACGGCCTGCTGGATCCGCTCGGTCGCGCGCTCCAGCGTCTCGCCGAAGGCGGCGAACTGCTCGGCGGACACCTGGCTGGCGTCGTCGTGCGAGCGCTGCTCCCACGCCTGCTCGACGAGACGCCGGGCATCCACGACGGCGAGGTCGGGATCGTCCGGGGCGGCCTCGCGCCAGGAGTCGAGCCACTGCGGCGCCCTGAGGGACAGCCGGCCGAGGCTGGCGACATCGACGTCGCGGTCCTCCCAGGCCCGGGCCCCGCGGCTGCTGCGGAGCAGCTCGGCGGCCGGTTCGTACGCGCCGTCGAGCGCCGCGTCGATCGCGGGCCGAGCGGCGTCGGACGGTGTGTCGAGCACCACCGCGTCGTCCGGGACGAGACCCTGGGCGAACTCGTCACCGTGCTCGAGGTAGGCCTTGGCAGCCTTGATCTTCTTGAACATGTGCCCTCCGAAAGCTCGTTGACCTGCACGTTAGACCCGGCGTGGCCGCGGTGGGGCGTGACGAGCGGACCGCGCGCAACGTCTCGCATCCGAGACGGTATGCCGGGTGCGCGACTGTCGCGGACGGCATACCTGCGGTGTGCTTGGGGCATGACGAACACCCAGACCCACGAGCACCCGGTCGTCGTCGGCGGTGCACGGCTGGGCATCGACGACGTCGTGCGGGTCGCGCGTCACGGCGTGCGCGTCGAGCTCAGCCCGACGGCGCTGGAGTCGGTGCGCGCGACCCGCTCGACCATCGAAGGGCTGGCCGAGGACACGGTCGCCCACTACGGCGTCTCGACCGGGTTCGGTGCGCTCGCGACGCGCCACATCCCTGTCGAGCTGCGCGCCCAGCTGCAGCGCTCGCTCGTCCGCTCCCACGCCGCCGGCGCCGGACCCGAGGTCGAGCGCGAGGTGGTGCGCGCGCTCATGCTGCTGCGGATCAACACGTTGGCGACCGGCCGCACGGGGGTACGCCCGGTGACCCTCGAGACCTACCTCGCGATCCTCAACGCGGGCATCACCCCCGTCGTCCACGAGTACGGCTCGCTGGGCTGCTCCGGCGACCTCGCGCCGCTGTCACACTGCGCCCTCGCGCTCATGGGCGAGGGCCTCGTCCGGGACGACGACGGTGAGGTCATGGAGGCGGGGGAGGCGCTCGCTGACGCCGGGATCGAGCCGGTCGTGCTCGCCGAGAAGGAGGGCCTGGCCCTCATCAACGGCACCGACGGCATGCTCGGCATGCTCTGCCTCGCCATCGCCGACCTCCGTCAGCTCGTCACGACGGCCGACGTCGCGGCGGCGATGAGCGTCGAGGGGCTGCTGGGCACCGACGACGTCTTCGCCGCCGACCTGCACGACCTGCGACCGCAACCCGGCCAGGCGCGCTCTGCCGAGAACATGCGAAAGGTGCTGTCCCACAGCCCGATTCGCGACTCGCACCGCGACCCTGAGGCGTGCACCCGCGTGCAGGACGCCTACTCGCTGCGCTGCGCTCCGCAGGTGGCCGGGGGAGCCCGCGACACCATCGACCACGCCTCGCGCGTCGCCGAGTGGGAGCTCGAGTCGGCGATCGACAACCCCGTCGTCACCCTGGACGGCCGGGTGGAGTCCAACGGCAACTTCCACGGGGCGCCGGTTGCCTACGTCCTCGACTTCCTCGCGATCGTCGCCGCCGACCTCGGCTCGATCTCGGAGCGCCGCACCGACCGCTTCCTCGACAAGGCCCGCAACAACGGCCTTCCGCCGTTCCTCGCCGACGACCCGGGTGTGGACTCGGGGCTGATGATCGCGCAGTACACGCAGGCCGCCATGGTGTCGGAGATGAAGCGGCTCGCCGTGCCCGCCTCGGTCGACTCGATTCCGAGCAGCGCGATGCAGGAGGACCACGTGTCGATGGGCTGGTCCGCCGCCCGCAAGCTCCGCCGCTCCGTCGACGCCCTGACGCGCGTCCTGGCGATCGAGCTCGTGGCGGCCTCGCGCGGGATCCAGCTGCGGGCACCGCTCCAGCCGGCCGCGGCCTCGGCGGCCGTCATCGCCGCGCTCGCCGCGGTCGGCAACGTCGCCCCCGGTCCCGACCGCTTCCTCGCCCCCGACCTTGAGGCGGCCTACGAGGCGGTGCTCGACGGCACCGTGGTGACCGCAGCCGAGAGCGTCACCGGTCGCCTCAACTGAAAACCCTCGCCTTGTGTGCCTGAGCCCGCGCCAGAGCGCGCGCTCAGACACACGAGGCACGAGATAGGAGCACGAAATGGAAGGCGCTCGTCCCGTCCGCGCCCCGCGCGGCACGTCCCTGACCCACGCCACCCACTGGGGTGCCGAGGCTCCGTTGCGGATGCTCATGAACAACCTCGACCCCGAGGTCGCCGAGCGCCCGGACGACCTCGTCGTCTACGGCGGGACCGGCCGCGCGGCCCGCGACTGGAAGTCCTTCGACGCGATGGTCCGGACGCTGAGCACGCTCAAGCAGGACGAGACGATGCTCGTGCAGTCGGGCCGTCCCGTCGGTGTCATGCAGACCCACGAGTGGGCGCCGCGGGTCCTCATCGCCAACTCCAACCTCGTCGGCGACTGGGCGAACTGGCCCGAGTTCCGCCGGCTCGAGCACCTCGGGTTGACGATGTACGGCCAGATGACGGCCGGCTCGTGGATCTACATCGGCACGCAGGGCATCGTCCAGGGGACCTACGAGACCTTCGCGGCCGTGGCCGAGAAGCGCTTCGGGGGAACCCTGGCCGGCACGCTGACGCTGACCGGCGGGTGCGGCGGCATGGGTGGCGCGCAGCCCCTCGCGGTGACGATGAATGGGGGCGCCTGCCTCATCGTCGACGTCGACGAGTCGCGGTTGCGACGACGCGTCGAGCACCGCTACCTCGACGAGGTGGCCGACTCCCTGGACGACGCGGTCGAGAAGGCGCTCGCGGCCAAGGACCAGCGGCGTGGCTGGTCGGTCGGGGTCGTCGGCAACGCGGCCTCGGTCTTCCCCGAGCTGCTCCGTCGCGGTGTGGCCATCGACATCGTCACCGACCAGACCTCGGCGCACGACCCGCTCTCCTACCTCCCCGAGGGCATCTCGCTCGAGGAGTGGCACGAGTACGCTGAGAGGAAGCCCGAGGAGTTCACCGACCGGGCACGGGCCTCGATGGCCCGCCAGGTGCAGGCGATGGTCGAGTTCCAGGACGGTGGCGCCGAGGTCTTCGACTACGGCAACTCGATCCGCGACGAGGCCCGTCAAGGTGGCTACGACCGGGCGTTCGCGTTCCCCGGGTTCGTGCCGGCCTACATCCGCCCGCTCTTCTGCGAGGGCAAGGGACCGTTCCGGTGGGCGGCGCTGTCGGGCGACCCCAAGGACATCGCCGCGACCGACCGTGCGGTGCTCGACCTCTTCCCCGACAACGAGCGGCTGCACACCTGGATCAAGGGCGCGCAGGAGCGGATCGCGTTCCAGGGTTTGCCTGCTCGCATCTGCTGGCTCGGCCAGGGTGAGCGTGACAAGGCGGGGCTGGCGATCAACGAGCTCGTCCGCACGGGTGAGGTGAGCGCCCCCATCGTCATCGGCCGCGACCACCTCGACACCGGCTCGGTGGCCTCGCCCTACCGCGAGACCGAGGCGATGGCCGACGGCTCCGACGCGATCGCCGACTGGCCGCTGCTCAACGCGCTCGTCAACACCTCGTCCGGGGCCTCGTGGGTCTCGATCCACCACGGTGGCGGCGTCGGCATGGGCCGCTCGCTGCACGCCGGGCAGGTGTCGCTCGCCGACGGGACGCCGCTGGCCGCCGAGAAGCTCGCCCGCGTGCTCACCAACGACCCGGCGATGGGTGTCATCCGGCACGTCGACGCGGGCTACGACATCGCCGAGCGCACCGCGGCCGAGCAGGGCATCCGCGTCCCGATGCGCGAGGGCTGACCCGAACGCCGCAGCCAGCCGGTGTGTCCAGCCGGAGGCGGGCCGGAGTTCGCGTTCCGGATACAGACCCGCGGTGATGGGTCCACAGTGGTCGGGAGAGCCGGCGCCCGCTTGTCACCCGGGCCCACGTGGTGGTGCGTCGAGCTGGCGCTCGTCCATGAACGACCCGGACCCAACCTCCTGGAGGACCCGTGAAGTCAGGCAAGCACGACCAGCTCCGCCCACGCCGCAAGGCCCTTGGACTGCTCGCGACAGCGGCCGGTGCCGCGGCCGCCCTCGCCCTGTCCTCGCCCACGGCCGCCGGTGCCGCACCGGCCGCCGAGGGCGCCTCGGCCGATCGGCTCGCCGCCATCAGCCAGAGGATCGACCGGTCGGGTGTCGACGGCATCAGCTGGTCGACCGACGCCAGCGCCAAGCGGGTCGTCGTGACCGCTGACGACTCCGTCACCGCGAGCGAGCTCGCGACCCTCCGCCGGGCGGCGGGCTCCGACGCAGGCGCCCTCCGGATCGAGCGCACGCACGGTGTCTTCCGTGCCCTCGGGTCGGCGGGTGACGCGATCTACGGCAGCGGCTACCGCTGCTCGCTCGGCTTCAACGTCGTCAAGGGCGGCACGTACTACTTCCTCACCGCAGGCCACTGCGGCAAGGTGGCGAAGACGTGGTACGCCAACTCCAGCCAGTCCACCCTCATCGGCCCGACGACCGGGTACAGCTTCCCGGGCAACGACTACGCCCTCGTGCGCTACGACAACACCTCCCTCTCGCACCCCGGTGGCTACACCGTCAGCGACGCCTTCGTCGGTCAGCAGGTCAAGCGCACGGGCTCGACGACCGGCACGCACTCGGGCACG
This sequence comes from Knoellia locipacati, assembly GCF_044791685.1. GTDB lineage: Bacteria > Actinomycetota > Actinomycetes > Actinomycetales > Dermatophilaceae > Knoellia > Knoellia locipacati_A. The sequence goes on along the minus strand of NZ_CP087730.1, from coordinate 1,218,905 downwards.
GTGACCGCGCTCAACGTCACCGTCAGGTACCAGGGTGGCGGCCGGGTCTCGGGGATGATCCAGACCACGGTCTGCGCCGAGCCGGGTGACTCCGGAGGCCCGATGTACGACGGCACCAAGGCCCTCGGCCTGACGTCCGGTGGCAGCGGGGACTGCCGGAGGGGCGGCACGACGTTCTTCCAGCCCGTCCGCGAGGCCGCCAACGCCTATGGCGTGAGCATCTTCTGACCGAGGCAGACCTTCCGTCGTCCCGAGCGGACGACAAAGGCGAGGTATGCCGGGTGCCCACCACCCGGCATACCTTCGCCTTGGAGGGTCAGCGCACCTCCGGCCACGCCTCCCAGCCGGAGGAAAGGCGGCCGTTGTCGACGTCGTCACCGGCGCTCGCGGGGGCGGTGAGGACGCGCCACGTGCGGCCGCGGTCGGTGCTCACGTGGAGCCGCGTTGGACCGGAGGTGCGGTCGTAGTAGGTCATCGCGCCCGTTGTTCCGCCATCGGCGATCGTGACATCGGTGCTCAGCTGGTAGTCGACCAGCATGTGCGTCGACACCTTGCCGCGTTCATCGACCCACACCGCGGTTGCCCTGATCGTGTCGCCCTCTCGCTCCGGGCCAGTCGTCGGGCCGGCGAGCTGCAGTCCCCAGAACCCGTCGATGGTGTTGTGCGCCCACTCGCTGGCCTGCGGGAGCTCGACCTGCTGCATGGTCCTCTTCTCGACATCGACGATGCACGTGCCTCCCTCACCGCAGGGCATCCAGGCGGCACCGGCCTCCGGGAGCGATGGTGGGCCGATGGTCAGCGGCACTGCCTCAGGCATCCGCTCCGACACCAGAAGTGGTGACGAGTCGTCCCGCGGCCCGCGCCCGAGCCCGTCGGGGAGGACATGGAGGAGTTCCCGACCACGTCGCACGACCTCGATCGGCATGTGCCCATGCTTCGCCGCAATCTCGGTGATCCATGCAGGAAGAGACTTCCTGTCGAGCAGGTCGAGATGGCCGGTCCGCACGTCTACGACACACGCGAGGTGGTCGAAGCCGCACCCGACGAGATGACGTCCAGCACCTGGCGACGGTGAGCGTTGCCCCTCGACCAGCGGTGTCATGGTCATCGTGTCTGCGTCGATGATGACCGACTTCGTACCCGCACCGCCCCAGAGCGCGTACACGAAGTCTCCGTCGCCGAGGTACTGCGCACTGTTCCGCTGGCTCGCGTCGACAGGCAGGTAGAGGCGCTTGTCTCCGTTGGTGACCTCCCACACGACACGACAGTTCGCGCTTCCGTTGAGTGTGCCCACGAGGACGCCCGTGGCGTCATCCAGGCAGGCCGCCGCGTAGCGGATGCTGGCAGGGTGACCGTCGTCGGCCCTGGTGATCATGTCCGGGATGGCGGGTGACGGGTCGGCGATCTCTCTGAGCTCCAAGGCCTCCAGTGCCGCCAGACCTGTGGCTGTCGGCGTCGGCGTGACGGCGGGGAGCGTCCGTCCCGGAGTGCCGTCGGGGACGAGGGCGATGAACCCCGCGATGGCGAGCACGGCTGCAGCCACCCAGGTCGTCGCGCGCACCCGGCGACGCGCGGTGGCGACGCGTTCGAGCTCGGCGAGGTCCGGTGCGACGATTTCGCGCTCCAGCCCTGCGACATACGAACGGAGGTCAGGCATGGTCGGCCTCCTCGGCGAGGGCCACGTCGGTCCCGAGCTGCTCCCGGGCGCGGGCGAGACGGGACTTCACGGTCCCGATGGGCAGGCCGAGGTCCTGGGCGATGGTCGCCACAGGTTGGTCGGCGAGGTGGTGCAGCACGACGACGGTGCGCCACTCGGGACGCAGGCGGGAGAGAGCTTCGGCCAGGGCGAGCCGTTCGGGGGTGGGTTCGACCGCTCGCAGCGGTCCGGGCACCCGCGGGAGGAGTCGCCGCAGCACGGCGCTCCGGTGCCAGCGGGTGCGCTGGGTGTTGATCGCCACGGTCCGCAGCCAGGCCTCCGGCCGGTCGACCGCCTCGAAGCGGCGGCCCTGGCGGATGGCCTGGACGAAGGCCTCTTGCACGGCGTCCTCGGCCTCCTCCTGGGAGCCGGTGATGGCCATGAGCTGGGCAACGAGGCGGGAGTAGGACGCGTCGTAGATCGCCGACAGCGCCTCACTTCCTGCCATGGCCCTACCTCCGTGCTCGAGACGGCGAGCTGTCGACGAGCCGTCGACACCACAACGACCATCGGGGCCCTCCCCGGGTTCCCGGGGAGACATCTCGGCTCGTCCATCGTCCTCCGACCGGCCGCGCGGCGGTGCGGCTCGGAGGTACTGGCCCGCGTCAGCCGTCGAGCACCGGCCACCGCCGCCACTGCGACGAGAGCAGTCCGGCGCGGACGTCGCTCTCGGCGGACGCGGGGACCCGGCGTTCCTGCCACGTCGCGCCCCAGTCCGTACTGATGTGCAGCAGGGCATCGAGTCGTCCTGACGGGTCGGTTCGAACGGAGTAGACGGCGATCGCGCCGTCGAGGCCGTTCGCCACGACCCCCGTGGCGGACAGTCCGGATCCACCGATCCGGTGCCGCTGCTTCCGGCCGCTGGGCTCGAACCAGACGGCGTCGAGCCGGACCGTGTTGCAGTCGGCGACGGCGGCCACGCCCCACAGGCCGTTGCGGCCGGCCGCTCCCCACCGCGTCGACTCCACCACGCCGCCCTGCTGGACGGGCCCGGTCGAGACGGCGGAGAGACCCGCCGGGCGGGGGTCCCGTCGACCGGACTCGGGCCAGCAGGCCGGAGCCCTCGGGACGACGGCGGTCGAGGAGGCGGTCGCCGCCGATTGCCCCCGGTCCTCCAGGAGGTGCCGTGTCGCACCGTCCGGGGACGCGACGGACCACACGAGTGCCACCGCCAGACCCCCGACCGCCGCCCAGCCCAGCCGCGCCGTGGACCGCGGATCCGACCCGTCGAACCAGCGTGAGATCCGGTCCCGGACCGGCTTCGGCTCTGGTCTCATCGCTGCTCCATGCGTGCGGTGTGGTGCGGCCCCCGCCCTCAGACGTTACGCCCCGGGGCCCGTCCGGACAGACGCGCGCGCTCGCGGTCGTGATCGGACGGCATACGCGCGATTCGCCCCTCCCGGCCCCTTGTGCGGCAACGGCGGGCGGGTGGAAGGTGAGGTCATGAACCGCTCGTCAGGTGGCGACGACGCCCCTGCCCCCAGCAGCCCGCAGCAGATCCGCAACGTCGTGCTCGTCGGACCGCCGGGAGCGGGCAAGAGCACGCTCTTCGACCACCTCGTCGCGGCACGCGTCGAAGGTCGGCGACCGCGCGACGACGACCGGGCGGCGTCGACCGGACTCGTGGCGGCGACCTTCGCCAGCGGGGAGGTGGTGGTCAACCTCGTCGACACACCGGGCAACCCCGACTTCGTCGGTGAGGTGCGAGCAGGGCTGAGGGCGGCGGATGCCGCCCTCTTCGTCGTCTCGGGGGCCGACGGTGTCGACGAGGCGACCAAGATGCTGTGGCGCGAGTGCTCCGCAGTCGGTATGCCGCGTGCCATCGCCGTGACCCGCCTCGAGCAGGCGCGTGCGGACTTCGACGAGACGGTGGCGACCTGCCGGCGCGTCTTCGGCGACGCCCAGCCGCTCGCCCTGCCGGTCCAGCCGGACGGCCCGGCGACGGTGGTGACGGGGCTGCTCGACCTGCTGTCGCTGGCCACTGATGACCCGTCCGCTCCCGCGGACGTCGCCGAGCGACGCGCGGCGGTCGTCGAGGCGATCATCGAGCAGTCCGAGGACGACACCCTGCTCGAGCGCTACCTCGAGGGTGAGGAGGTGGACGCCGACACCTTGCGCGACGACCTGCACGCGGCCGTGGCGACCGGGCGCTTCTTCCCGGTGCTGCCCACCCACGCGACGAGCGGTGTCGGCCTCGAGGAGGTGCTCCACCTCATCGAGCACGGGCTGCCGTCGCCGGCCGACGCCGCGATGCCGCGCGTGTTCCGGACCAATGGCGGCGACTTCGGCGAGCTGGCCTGCGACCCGGCCGGGCCGCTCGTCGCCGAGGTCGTGCGGACCACGACCGACCCGTTCGTCGGGCGGCAGTCACTGGTCCGGGTGTTCTCGGGGACGTTGCGCCCCGACGACCCGGTGCACGTCTCCGGCCACCTCCAGCAGTTCGCGGGAGAGGAGATCGGCGGCCACCGCGACCACGACGCCGACCTCGACCGGGTCGGGGCGCTGGCTGCGGCCGTCGGGGACGATCTGTCGCCCAAGTCGCAGGCGATCGCGGGTGACCTCGTCCTCGTCGCCCGGCTCGCCGCGGCAGAGACGACGGACACGCTCTCGTCCCCGTCGAGGCCCGCCCTGGTCGAGCCGTGGGTGCTGCCCGAACCGCTGCTGCCGGTCGCCATCCACGCCAAGAGCAAGGGCGACGAGGACAAGCTGGCCACGGTGCTCCAGTCGCTGGTGTCGGAGGACGTGACCATGCGCCTCGACCTCAACCCGGAGACCCACCAGGTCGTCATCTGGGCGATGGGGCCGGCGCACGTGGCGCTGCTCACCTCGTCGCTGGAGGAGCGTCACCACGTGGCGGTCGAGGCCGAGCCGTTGCGGACGGCCCTGCGCGAGACGTTCGTCCGGCCGTGCGACGTCCAGGGGCGCCAGGTCAAGCAGTCCGGCGGTCACGGGCAGTACGCCGTCTGCACGCTCAAGGTGGAGCCCCTGCCACGCGGGTCGGGCATCGAGTTCGTCGACAAGGTGGTCGGCGGTGCGGTGCCGCGCCAGTTCATCGCCTCGGTCGAGAAGGGAGCCCGGGCCCAGCTCGAGAAGGGCGTGCTCGCGGGATATCCGGCGGTCGACGTGCGCGTGACGCTCGTCGACGGCAAGGCGCACTCGGTCGACTCCTCCGACATGGCGTTCCAGACCGCCGCCGGCCTGGCGCTCCGGCAGGCGGCGAACGAGTCGACGGTCGCGATGCTCGAGCCGATCGACGCCGTCGACATCGACGTCGCGGACGTCTCGGTAGGGCCGACGCTGGCCGACCTGCGCGGACGCCGTGGACAGGTCCACGGCACCGAGCCGTCCGAGCACGAGGGGCGCACGGTGATCCACGCCGAGGTGCCGGCGCTCGAGCTGTCGCGCTACCCGATCGACCTGCGCTCGGTGTCGCACGGCACGGGCACGTTCACGCGCCGGTTCGCGCGCTACGACTACCTGCCGCCGCAGCTCGTCAAGGACGTCGTCGCCGGCAGCGCCACCTGACTTCTTGCCCGCAGACCACCGCCGAGGGCCTTGATGTGGGCCTTCGGCGGTGGTGGTGGGGCAATCAGTCCGGGGTGGGGGCGGGGTCGGTGACGTCGACGACCTCGGCGCCCAGGGCCTGCACGAGGTCGTCGGCCGCCAGCGTGACGGACGTCCCGTGCGCACCCGCGCCCATCGAGATGGTCCGGCCGGGGACGGTGGCGTCGGCGATGACCGGCCACGCGGTCGTCGAACCGAACGGGGTGATGGTGCCGCGCTCGTAGCCCGTCGCCTCCTTGGCCTTGTCGGCGGGTGGCATCGACAGCCGGCTGACGCCGAGGTGGCCGCGCAGCTTGGGCCAGGAGATCTCGCGGTCACCGGGCACGAGGACGAAGACGTAGTCGCCCGAGCCCCGCCGCACCACGAGCGACTTGACGATGTCGCGCGGCTCGATGCCCCGCTGCCGGGCGGCCTCGGCGAGGGAGTTGGCGCGTTCGGTCGCAACAAGGATCCGGTGCTCGATGCCGCTCGACTCGAGCGCCTCTCGGGCTCGGCGTGCGCCCTCGCTCTCGCCTGCGCGCTGAGCCCCTGCCGCACTCCCGACGTCGCCAGTCATGGCACGACTCTAGGGCCGAGCTCCGCACCACAGGCGGGCCGCGGTCAGGGCCACGGAACACGCCTTGGCAGCCCGCCCGGCGCCGTCGCAGGTCGCGCGGGTTCTGGACACTGCTCCCGCGTCTCGCATGTGAGACGGCGATCGGCGCGGTGTCGCGCCGGACACCGCCGCAGGGGTGTGGAATGGGGCCAGCATCTGCAGCGCGCCGCAGTACCACCACCACCTGAGGACGGAAGAGGCAGCAGTGACCTTCAGCTCGATGTGGCGAGACCTCACGCCGATCGGTCGCGATGCGCACTCCGGCGGCTACCGCCGCTTCGCCTGGACGCGCGAGGACCACACCCTCCGTGAGTGGTTCACCGCAGAGGCGGAGCGGCGCGGCCTCGACCTGACTGTCGACCGGGTCGGGAACCAGTGGGCCTGGTGGGGCGACCCTGACGCAGCCCTCGCCGCTGGTCGCCCCGGCGTCGTCACCGGCTCGCACCTCGACTCCGTCCCCGACGGAGGTGCCTTCGACGGCCCGCTGGGTGTCGTGTCGGCCTTTGCCGCGCTGGATGCGCTGCGCGACAGTGGGTTCGAGCCCGACCGCCCGATCGGAGTCGTCAACTTCGTGGACGAGGAGGGTGCCCGCTTCGGTGTCGCGTGCGCGGGTTCGCGGGTCCTCACCGGGGCGATGACCGCAGACCGCGCCCGCTCGCTCACCGACGCGGACGGGCTCTCGATGGCCGAGGCCCTCGCCACCTCGGGTCGAGATCCCGAAGAGCTCGGTCCCGACTCCGAGACGATCCGCCGCATCGGTACCTTCGTCGAGCTCCACGTCGAGCAGGGCCGCCACCTCTCGACCCTCGACGCGGACACCCCCGTCGCCGTCGGCAGCGACATCTGGCCCCACGGTCGCTGGCGCGTCCGCACCCTCGGCGAGGCCAACCATGCCGGCACGACCCGCCTCGAGGACCGCGACGACGCCATGCTCGGCTTCGCCGCGGCAGTCATCGCAGCCAGGCGTGCGGCGGAGACCCACGGCTGTGTCGCCACCGTCGGCAAGGTCGCCGTGACCCCGGGCGGCGTCAACGCGATCCCGAGCGAGGTGACCGGCTGGCTCGACGCCCGGGGCGAGGACGAGGCAGCGGTCCGGGCCGTGGTCGCCGACGTCACCGAGGTCGTCGACGAGTTCGGCGGCCTCGTCGTGGAGGACTCGTGGACCGGCTCGACCCCCTTCGACCCGGGACTCGCGCGACGCCTCGCGACCCGGCTCGGCGGCATACCGGTCATCGGGACCGGAGCCGGGCACGACGCGGGCATCCTCGCCAACGCGGGCGTTCCCACCGCGATGCTCTTCGTGCGCAACCCCACCGGGATCTCGCACTCTCCCGAGGAGTTCGCGACGTCCGAGGACTGCCTCGCCGGCGTCGACGCCCTCACAACGGTCCTGGGTGACCTGGCGGGAGCACACGCATGACGGACTTCTGGTGCGAGCACGCGCAGCTGCCCGACAAGGTGCACCGCGGCGTCCGCCTGGTCGTCGCGGACGGCCGCATCACCGAGGTCACCCCCGACACCAAGTCGCGCGAGAGTGACGTGCGTTTGCGCGGGGTCGTCCTCCCGGGCTTCGCCAACGCGCACAGCCACGCGTTCCACCGGATGCTTCGTGGGCGCACGCACGCTGACGGTGGCAACTTCTGGTCCTGGCGACAACAGATGTATGCCGTGACGTCCCGGCTCACGCCGGACACCTACTTCTCCCTCGCGAGAGGGGTCTTCGTCGAGATGGTCGCGGTCGGATACACCGTCGTCGGCGAGTTCCACTACCTCCACCACGGCCCGGGTGGTCAGCGCTACGACGACCCCAACGCCATGGGCGAGGCGCTCATCGCGGCGGCCCACGAGGCGGGCATCAGGCTCACCCTGCTCGACACGTGCTACCTCACCGGCGGCCTCAGCGCCGACGGCCACGCGCCGCTCGACGAAGTGCAGACGCGCTTCTCGGACGGCTCGGTCCAGGCGTGGGCAGAGCGCGTCGAGGCCCTGCGCGGCAGCGACGTCGTGCGCATCGGGGCCGCGGCGCACTCGGTGCGGGCGCTCACCGGCGACCAGCTCGCCGAGTTCGCGAAGGTCGTCGGTGACCGCCCCGTGCACGCCCACGTCAGCGAGCAGATCGCCGAGAACCTCGCGACCCAGATGGTCTACGGCGCGAGCCCGGTCGAGCACCTCACCGATGCCGGGCTGCTGGGCGAGCAGTTCACCGCCGTCCACGCGACCCACCTGTCCGAGGACGACCTCGACCTCATGGGGCGATCGGGGGCGGGCGCCTGCTTCTGTCCCACCACCGAACGCGACCTCGCCGACGGCATCGGGCCCGGATGCGAGCTGGCGGAGCGCGACGTCCCGATCAGCCTCGGCTCCGACCAGCACGCGGTTATCGACCCGTTCGAGGAGATCCGCGGGATCGAGATGCACGAGCGGCTCAAGAGCCACGAGCGCGGACGCTTCCCCGTCGGCGACCTCCTCGACATGGCCACCTCGAACGGCTACCGCAGCCTCGGCTGGGCCGGGGGCCGGCTCGCGGTCGGGTCGCTCGCCGACTTCGTCGCGGTGCGCACCGACAGCCGCCGCACGAGCGGGGTGGGGCTGGGTCAGGTGGTCTTCGGGGCCACCGGCGCCGACGTCACCGACGTCGTCGTCGGTGGGCGGCGCATCGTCTCCGGGGGCGTGCACCCGCTCGGGCCGGTCGACGACGTCGTCGCCGAGTCGATCGCCGCCGTGCGGGCCGCCCCGTGACGACCCCGTCTCCCACACCGTCCGCGGCACAGGCGCCGGCGACCACAGCGCCCGGTGGCGCTGGCGCCACGCTGGTCACGGGGATCGGTGAGCTCGTCACCTGCGACGGCGACGGCGACGGCGGCCCAGCCGGCGACTCGGGGCTCGGGCTGCGTACCGGAGCCGCCCTCGTCGTCGAGGGCGGGCGCATCGCCTGGATCGGCGACGCGGCGGAGGCGCCCCCCGCGGACCGCCGCATCGACCTCGACGGTCGCGCGCTCCTGCCGGGCTTCGTCGACAGCCACAGCCACCTCGTCTTCGACGGCGACCGCGCCGGCGAGTTCGCCGCACGGATGACGGGGGAGCGCTACGACGGCGGTGGCATCGGGGTGTCCGTCGAGGCCACCCGCGCGGCGAGTGACGAGCGGCTGCGCGAGCTCGTCGGTGCCCGCGTCGCCGAGATGCGCGCGCAGGGCACGACGACCGTCGAGATCAAGGGCGGCTACGGGCTCACCGTCGTCGACGAGGCCCGGTCGCTGCGCATCGCCCGTGAGTTCACGACCGAGACCACGTTCCTCGGTGCCCACGTCGTGCCACCGGAGGCGCGAGGTGACAGGACGGCATACATCGAGCTCGTCACCGGTCCCATGCTGGAGGCCTGCGCGCCGCACGCGAGGTGGGCGGACGTCTTCTGCGAGCCGCACTCACCGCACGCCTTCACCGAGGACGAGTCGCGGGCCGTGCTCACTGCAGCCGGGGACGCCGGTCTGGAGCTCCGGGTCCACGGCAACCAGCTCGGCCCAGGACCGGGCGTGCAGCTCGCCGTGGAGCTCGGCGCCGCGAGCGTCGACCACTGCACGTTCCTCGACGACGCCGACGTCGAGGCACTCGTCGGTGCGGCGGACACGACCGTCGCCACGCTGCTGCCGGGGGTGGAGTTCTCCACGCGCTCGCCCTACCCGGACGCACGCGCCCTCATCGACGCGGGCGTCTCGCTCGCGCTGGCGACCGACTGCAACCCGGGTACGTGCTACTCGAGCTCCATGCCGTTCGTCATCGCCCTCGCCGTCCGCGAGATGGGGATGACGCCGGGCGAGGCGGTCTGGGCGGCCACCCGCGGCTCCGCGAAGGCGCTGCTGCGCGACGACATCGGCCGCATCGCCGTCGGTGGCCCGGCCGACCTCACCGTGCTCGACGCACCGAGCCACCTGCACCTCGCCTACCGTGCGGGCGTCCCCATCGCGCGGACGCTCTCTACGACGCCTCCGGCATCGGAGTGAGGAGGACACCCTCGTCGTCGTATCCATAGGCTGCGACCCTGGAGTGCGGCACGACGGTGACGTGGGCGTCGATGGCGAGTCCAAGATGACCCGACATGACTGACAGTGCCATCTGGTCGACGTCCAACGGCAGATTGACACCGATCAGCACCGGACAGCCGACACCTTCGGACCCGTCGGCGACTCCGCCGTAGACGCGGGCGTCGGTCGCGCCGAGGGCGTCGAGTGCGGCCAGGACCGTGTCGAGCTCCCTGATGAGCCGGCGCCCGATCGGCCCGGAGAACCGTCCGTCACGCGCCGTCTCGAGCGCTGTGTCAGGTGCGTGTCGAAGGGTCCACTCCAGCGTGTAGCCGCATACCGCGACGAGGCGCTCCAAGGCGGCCACGGTGGGTTGCTGGCGGCACGACTCGTATCGGGCGACCACGTTCTGACTCACCCCGGCACGCTCGGCGAGCTCCGCCTGCGTGAGGCGCTGCTGCCGGCGCGCCAGCCTGAGGATGTCGCGCGCCGTCGTGGTCGACGAGGTGCGGGACACCGACGACAGTGTGGTCGCGGGCGTGGGCTCGGTCTCGGGCTCGGGCGCGGGCGTGGGCTCGGTCTCAGGCGGCATGGCACCACGATGGCGCGTGGCCCCTGACGTGCCGCTCGCTTGTCCACAGGACCGATCGGGACAGCCCTCTCACGCCCCTGGTGAGGACCGCGTCAGTGTGTGCGTTGCGGCTCGATGACCTATAGGTGTTCATACACACCTATGAGCTATCGGCCCACCGCGACCACATACCGACGCGGCGTTGGCCGACCGCAGCAGTGCTCAGAGGTCGCGGTCGACAATCTCCTTGGGCTTGTGACCGGCCGAGCGGGCGTAGAACTGCGCGGCCTTGCGGGTCGCCATCGTGCGCGCGACGCCGGCAGCGAGACCGGTGAGCGCGGCATACGCGAGCGCCGTCGTGAACGGCGAGTCGGGGTCCTTGGGGTCGAACTTCGCGTCCTGACCCGCCTTCTGCCAGATCTGGTCGGCCACCTTGGTCGCGGCGATGCCGGCGAGGATCGCCGAACCGGTCCCGAGGATCTTCCACACCATGCTGCCCATGGGCACTCCTTCAGCTCACCGTGCCGGAACGCACGCCTGGTCTTGCGTTCCACCCTGCCACACGCAGGGAGTAGGGTGACGATCGTCAACGACAGGGGAGCGCTCCGGCGCTGAGAGTGCGGGCAACCGCAGACCCTCACACCTGATCCGGTTCGCACCGGCGTAGGGAGTCGAGTTCTCAGGGAACTGAGCGCCAACCGAGAGGTCTGCGATCAGTTTCCTCCCCGAGGTACTCACCGGGCACGCCCGGAGACCACGGGAGAAGAAGTCATGGCAGCACAGACCGACACGTCGGCCACCACCGACGCCACCCCCGGAGCGACGGGCACGACCCGCACCCGGAGCATCCTCGCGACCCGCCCGCTCCTGGGCTGGCGGACCGTCGACATCCTCACGATCGCCTTCCTCGGCGCGGCGCTCGGCATCGCGTTCTGGGGCTGGGGCGTGTTCTACAACGGCCCGCTGAGCGCCATCACGTTCGGGTTCGCCCCGCTCGGTGGGCTCTTCGCCGGGCCGTGGTTCCTCGCGGGCGTCGTCGGCGGGCTCGTCGTCCGTCGACCCGGCGCCGCGCTGTTCTGCGAGGTCGTCGCGGCCCTCGTCTCGATGATCCCCGGCACGGAGTGGGGCGCGACCACCCTCGTGTCCGGCATCGTCCAGGGCCTCGGCACCGAGCTCGTGTTCGCGCTGCTGGGCTACCGCGCGTTCGGCATCGCCGCGGCGATGCTGGCCGGTGCGATGGCCGGGCCGTTCGCCGCGGCCTACGAGTCGTTCACCTGGATCCAGGACTGGTCGCTCGCGTGGAAGGTCGCCTACGCGGGTGTCCTCGCGCTCTCGGGAGCGGTCGTCGCGGGCGCCGGTGGGTGGCTGCTCACCCGGGCGCTCGCGGCGGCCGGTGCGCTCAACGCCTTCCCACCCGGCCAGGAGCACCGCGAGACCCGCGCCGTCTGACGTGTCCGCCACGTCAGCGGACGCGGAGCCGTCGGTGACTGCGGACTCGTCGCAGCGCCCCGAGCCGACCACGGGCGGCCACGTCATCCTCGAAGGGGTGACGTGGCGCCCGTTCGGCCGACGCGAACCGGTGCTGCGCGACATCTCCCTCACCCTCCGCCCGGGTGAGCGCGTCCTCCTCGTCGGTCCGTCGGGCTCGGGCAAGTCGACGCTGCTGCGCGCCATCGCCGGACTGCTCGAGACGGCGGACGCCGGTGAGCTGAGCGGGACCGTGACCATCGACGGACACCCGCCCGGTGCGCGCGCCGGCGAGGTGGGGCTCGTGCTCCAGGAACCCGGTGCCGGTCTGGTCGCGGCCACGGTCGGGCGCGACGTCGCCTTCGGTCTCGAGAACGTCGGTATGCCGCGTGCCGAGATGCCTGCCTCCGTCACCACGGCGTTGGCGGCCGTGGGACTGGCGAAGCCGCACGACACCCCGACGTCGGCGCTCTCCGGCGGCGAGACCCAGCGCCTCGCGCTCGCCGGCGCGCTCGCGCTGCACCCGAGCGTGCTCCTGCTCGACGAGCCCACCGCCATGCTCGACCCCGGCCACGCCGCCCAGGTGCGCGAGAGCGTCGAAGGGGCGCTCACGGCATACCCGATCACGGCCGTCGTCGTCGAGCACGTCCTCGGACCGTGGGTCGACCTCGTCGAGCGGATGCTTGTGCTCGACGAGTCGGGTGCGCTCGTCGCCGACGGGTCCGTGCGCGAGGTGCTGGCCGACGAGCGGCAGCGACTGCTCGACATGGGGATCTGGGTGCCGGGTGCGCCGACGCCCACCCCACTTGCGTCCGCCGCTCTGGGGGCAGTCTCGTCACCTCGCCGGACGCAAGAGGTCGCAGCGACACCGCTGACCATCGAGCGCACGGTCCGACTCGTCGACGGGTCAGCGCGCACCCGCACCGCCGCGCGGCTCGACGTGCCGCTGGCCCCGCAGCCGGGCAGCGCCACCGCGCTCGTCGGGCCGAGCGGGTCCGGCAAGTCCACCGTTCTGCTGGGCCTCGCCGGGGCGCTCGAGCCAGCCACCGGCACGGTGAGCATCGGGGAGGTGCCCGTCGCCGACCTGTCCACGACCGAGCTGGCCTCGCGGCTCGGATGGGTCCCCCAATGGTCGAGCTCGACGATCCTCGGGCGGACGGTCCTCGACGAGGTCCTCGTCGCGAGCCGTGCGCTGGGTGAGGACTCCGCCGAGCGGGTCGCGCTCGCCCGGACGCTGCTCGCCGATCTCGGACTCGGTCACCTCGAGGCCGCGGACCCGCGCGAGCTCTCGGGGGGCGAGCAGCGACGGCTCGCCCTCGCGTCGGCGGTGCTCCACCAGCCGCCCCTGCTCCTCGCCGACGAACCCACTGTCGGGCAGGACCGGCACACCTGGGCGGCCGTCGTCGGGCTGCTCGCCGCCTACCGCGAAGCCGGGGGAGCGGTGGTCGTGTCGACCCACGACGAGGCGCTCATCGGCCGCGCGCACACGGTGGTCCAGCTCGCGCCGCCCGCGGCCGAGTCGGAGCCCGAGCAGCCGCGTCGGGTGCTTGCCGCGCAGGCTGGCCCCCTCGCCCTCATGGTCGGGGCGCTCGTCGCCATCCCGGCGGGGATCATCCCCGGCCACTGGCGCACCTCCCTCGTCGTCCTCGCCGCACAGGTGGTGCTGGCCGTCCTCGCGCTGTGGGCCACTCCCGGCTCAGGGCCGCGCCCACGAGGCCGGCTCAGGCGGGTCGTCCTGCGTACGCTGCCCGGGGTGCTCGGCGCGCTCTCCGTCGGCTGGTCGACCTGGCTGCTCGGCGGGCACGACACGACGACGGCCCTCACCGCGGCGCTGCGCGTGCTCATCATCGTGCTGCCGTCGGCTGTCCTGCTCCCTCTCGTCGACCCGGACCGGCTCGGTGACCACCTCGCCCAACGACTCCGTATGCCGTCCCGTCCGGTCGTCGCGCTCGCGGCTGCGCTCCAGCGGGTGCACACGTTCGGCGAGGTGTGGTCCGAGATCTCGCTGGCCCGGCGGGTACGCGGTCTCGGCACCGATGCACGCCGACCCGTGGCGCTCGTGCGCGGGCTCGCGACGGTGACGTTCGGGCTGCTCGTCCGGACACTGCGGATGGCGGCCGACCTCGCGGTGGCGATGGAAGCCCGCGGTTTCGCCTCGGCGTCCCGGCGGACTTGGTTCGCGGCCGCGCCGTGGCACCTGGCCGACACCGTCGTCGTGCTCGCCGCCCTCGTCCCCATCGCCGTCGCCGTGCTCGCCTGACCGCACCCGGCTGCGCCCGACTGCGCACGAGGGAATGTCGGAGGTGGACGGCATACTTGTCACCTGTCATGACCACCACCCGTCCCGCGCCGCCCGAGCGTGTCCGCATCCCGCGCGAGATCTGGGTCCTGGTCGCCTCCGCCTTCGTCATCGCGCTCGGCTTCGGGCTCATCACCCCGGTCCTGCCGCAGTTCGCGCAGAGCTTCGGCGTGGGTGCGACGGCCAGTGCCGTGGTCGTCAGCGTCTTCGCCTTCTTCAGGCTGATCTTCGCGCCGGCCAGCGGTAGCCTCATCGTCCGGCTCGGCGAGCGACCCATGTACCTCGCCGGACTCCTCATCGTCGCGGCGTCGACGGCCGCGACCGCCTTCGCCCAGTCGTACTGGCAGCTCGTCGTCTTCCGCGGGCTCGGTGGCATCGGCTCGGTCATGTTCACGGTGTCGGCGACGGCGCTCGTCGTCCGCCTCGCCCCGCCGTCGATCCGGGGCCGGGTCTCCTCCGCCTACGGCTCGGCCTTCCTCATCGGTGGCATCGGCGGTCCCGCGGTCGGTGGCGCCCTCGGCGGCCTCGGGCTGCGTGTCCCGTTCCTCGTGTATGCCGCCGCGCTCGTCGTCGCCGCGGCGCTCGTCGCGATCTTCATTAACGGCCATGCCCTCCGGCCGCCCACCGACGCGCCGGTCCTCCCGGTGATGACGGCGCGCGAGGGCCTGCAGGACAGCGCCTTCCGCGCCGGGCTCGTGTCCGGGTTCGCCAACGGGTGGGCCAACTTCGGGGTGCGCAACGCGATCATCCCACTCTTCGTCGCCGCCAACATCGGCAAGGAGCCGTGGCTCGCCGGTGCGGTCCTCGCGATCTACGCCGGCGCCAACGCCGTCGGCATGAACGTCGCGGGCCGACTCAGCGACCGCATCGGCCGCCGGCCGTTCATCATCGGCGGCCTGGCCGTGGCCGGTGTCGCGACGATCGCCACCGGGCTCGCCACCTCGTTCCCGGTGCTCGTCCTCTTCTCGGTCATTGCCGGCATCGGCTCGGGCGCCCTCAACCCGGCACAGCAGGCGAGCATGGCCGACGTCGTCGGACGTGACCGCAACGGCGGCCCCGCGCTCGCCGCCTTCCAGATGTCCGCCGACGCCGGCGCGATCATCGGCCCGATCGTCGCCGGAGCCCTCGTCGACTCTGGCAGCTACGCGCTGGCGTTCGGGGTCACCGGACTGCTCAGCCTGGCCGCGACGATCCCGTGGTCACGGGCCCGCGAGACGCTGCCCCGTGAGGCGAGCGCCGTCGAGGCCGCCGCGCACCGCTGACCCGCGCACCGCTGACCGTGAGCCGGTGACGGCCTCAGCGGACGAGGACCGTCGAGCCCTTCGGCATGTGGTCCCGCTCCCAGATCATGTTCATCGCCGAGTTGCTCACCCGGGCACACCCGTGCGAGGCGGGATAGGGCGGGATCGAGGACGAGCCGTGCACGGCATACCCGCCGTTGAAGTAGCGCGGTCGCCACATCTCACCGAGGAACCCCTCGTCGCGCCCGTCGACGGTGTAGCCGACCCGGAACGTGCCCTTGGGGGTGCGGGCCATGGCGGTGTCGCCGTCCTTCTGCTCGTACTCGTAGCCGCCGCCGGTGCTCGTGTTGAGGGTGTACCGGACCGTGCCGCCACGGACGACCATGAGGATCTGGCGCCGCAGGTCGATGTCCACGCCGTTGCCGGACAGTCGGGTCCCGGGTCGGACGCCCTCGTCGAGCGCGCGCTCGGTCCGGGGTCCGACCCGGCCGTCGCGGGAGATGCCGGCAGTCTTCTGCAGCGCCCACACCGCCTGCTGGGTCAGTGAGCCGAAGTGGCCGTCGGGCTCGCCCATCCAGTAACCGAGGGAGGAGAGGCGCTTCTGGAGCGTGAGGACCTTGGGCCCGCGGTCGCCGAGGCGCAGGTCCTCGCGGACCGGCGGCGCGCTCGCCGACGGCGTGGGCCGGGCGGTGGCCGAGGGCTTCGGCCCGGCGGTGACGGAGGCGCTGGGCGTCGGGCTCGGAGTCCCGGCGCTGCGCGTCGCCGCGGGAGTGGGCACGGGGGTCGCCGACGTGGGCGCGGTCGTGCGGCTCGGGCTCACCGCGATGCTGGGACCCGCGCCCCACGACGGTGACGCCGTCGCGCCGGCGTTGCCACTCGGCTCCCCCGCACTCTGGCCCGCCGCGACGTCGTCGGGGGTCCAGCTGACCCCCGCGCACGCCGGGAGGGAGCCCGTGAGGACTGCGACGACCCCCGCCGTCGCCAGTCGCCGCCCGGTGCTGCCTGCCATGTCGCTCCCCTGCTCTCGTTGCCGGACATCCTCCACCCCTGTAGACGCGCCATCCGGGAGGCGGGTTGCGTCCGTGGCCGTTTCGTGACCGCGGCAGGCCCATACCCACTGAGGTCAGGTGACCGGCCGGGTCACCACACGAGGCTGCGCAGCCTCGCGGTGCTCGCGACGTGCAGGTTGCGGATGTTGTGGATACGACCGTCCGCGAACTCCGCGCTGCCGCTCTCGTTGAGCAGGTAGGTGACGCCGTTCCAGCTGACGAGCTCCTGGATCATCGCCACCGACTGGAAGCAGCGGTAGGGCGCCTGCGTGAACTCCTCGCCGACGCCGTAGCTGCGCTGGACGACGTAGACGTTGCCGCGGTTGCCACGTCCCAGTGAGGTCGAGAACACGAACGTGTCGTCGAGGACGAGGACGCCCTGGGCCTTCGTTGGGATCTCGAGAGGTCCCCAGGACTCGTCGAGGGCGAGGTCGCCGTTGGCCTTGATCGTGTAGCGACGCATCTCCCCACGCACGTTCTCGTCGTGCCGCCCCGCGTAGAGGTAGCCGTCGTCGATGTCGAAGAAGCTCGCACCCTCGACCGGTGCCGTGTCGCGCCCCGGGCCCAGCTTGCGCTTGGAGGGGTCCGTGAAGGCCTGCCGGACCCGCTCCACCGAGTAGCGCAGGATCTCGGTCTGACTCTTCTGGACGTAGACCCAGCCGTCGTGGACCTTGACGCCGCCGGTGTGGGCCCCGATCGGGAGCGTGGCGAAGCCACGCACGGCGCCGGACGTCGTCATGCCGTAGAGGCGCGAGCGGTGGCTCTCCTCGTCATCCTCGGAGGTGGCCGGGTCGTTGAAGTAGTGCATCCCGACGAGGAGCAGGTCCTCCGTGCCCGACCCGCCCTGCCAGTTCTCCCAGAGGCCGAGGCCCTGTGGGGTGTAGCTGTCGAGGTAGCGGGCAGCCGGAGCACCCTTCGAGAAGAGGTCGCTGTAGGTCTGGCTGATCTTGGCTCCTCCGAACTCGGACGAGGACTCGTCCTCCTCGCAGTTGGCCGGGAACTCGGGTTCGGCTGCGAACGCACCGCTGGTCAGCCCCGCCTCCGGCGTCGCGACGAGCGTGGCACCCGTGAGTGCCAGGGCCCCCAGGGCTCCCGCCGCGATGCGGGTGCGTAACAGGCGCGTGGTTCTGGACATGGTGGAACTCCCCTCCCCAGGGTCGCACCGTGCGACCCGCTGCGTGGAACCTACGGCTCACGGACGGGCCGGGGCAATGGGGAGGAGTGCCCCGGCAGGCGCGTCCCGGGTGGGTGCGCGACGCTGCGTCGGTCAGCCGAGGCTGAGCGCGAGGAGGGCGGCCGAGACGGCGGCGACGGCACAGACCAGGCTGCGGACGGCATACGGCCAGGCGTTGATCGTGAGCCCGGCGCGACGGCACCGGTCGCGCCACAGGAGCGTCGCGAGCGAGCCCCACACCGTGACGATCGAGCCGGCGTTGACGCCGACGAGCAGGGCCATGAGGCGCTCGCCGGAGCCGTCGGACACGGGCTCGAGCGCGAGGTAGGCGGGGAGGTTGTTCACGAGGTTCGACCCGGCCGCACCCACGAGCCCCACCCGCCAGGCGTCGCCGTCGCCCGTCCCGACGAGCCCTGCCAGGAGCGGCTCGAGCCCGTGCCGCATGGCGATCTCGACGACCAAGAAGAGCGCGCAGACGGCGAGCACCATCACCCATGGAACGGCGACCGTCCGCAGCCGTGCCGGCCATCGCCAGGCGAGGGCCGCGACGAGCACGACGGCGCCGATGCCTGCGGGGACCGCCGGCGTCACGCCGCTGACGAAGGCGGGACCCAGTGAGACGCACACGGCTCCGGCCACCCAGAGCAGGATCCGGT
This sequence comes from Knoellia locipacati, assembly GCF_044791685.1. GTDB lineage: Bacteria > Actinomycetota > Actinomycetes > Actinomycetales > Dermatophilaceae > Knoellia > Knoellia locipacati_A. The sequence goes on along the minus strand of NZ_CP087730.1, from coordinate 1,200,577 downwards.
CGTGCGGGTCGGCAGGCGGGTCGGGGTCGTAGCGGGTGAGCAGGTCGCGTCGGTGGAGCACGAAGAGCACGACCACGGTGGCGACGATCGCAGCGAGCGCCGGCCGCCACGCGAGCGCGATGTACTCGTGTGTGCCGATGCCGAGCGACGAGAAGCGGTGCAGCGCAATGAGGTTGGAGAGGTTCGACACCGGCAGCAGGAGTGAGGCGGTGTTCGCGAGCCAGACCGTCGTCAGGGTGAACGGCATCGCGGGGATGCCCAGCTGCCGGGTCATGGCGATGACGACGGGCGTGAGCAGCACGGCCGTGGTGTCGATGCTCAGCACGATGGTGCAGCCGGTGGCGAGGGCGACGATGAGGAGCCAGAGCAGCCAGGTGCGGTGACGACCCGCGTGCGAGGTCCAGTGCGCGGCGACGTCGAACACGCCGGCGATCTCGGCCACCTCCGCGACGACCGTCATCGCCACGAGGAAGACCATGACCGGGCCGATCCGTGCAGCGAGGTCGAGGAGCTCCTGACCGCTCACGCGGTGGCCGTCGCGAGGTCCACGACGTGGCGTGCGATGGGGAACGCCGACGTGGCGGCGGGGGAGGGGGCGTTGCAGACATGGACGGTCCGCGCGGTCCGCCGGACGAGGAAGTCGTGGACGAGCGTGCCGTCGCGCAGCACGGCCTGCGCGCGTATGCCGGCCGGTGCCGGCAGGAGGTCGTCGAGCGTGAGCTCGGGACAGTAGCGCCGCACCAGCTCGAGGTAGCCGCGGCGTCGCCACGAGTCACGCTGCTCGGCCAGGCCGGTGCGCCAGTGCTCGCGGGCCACCTTCCACATGCCGGGGAAACGGGCGTAGCTCGCCACGTCGCGCAGGTCGAGCGAGCCCTTGCCGTAACCCTCGCGGCTGAAGCCGAGCACCGCGTTGGGGCCGACGGTGATCCCGCCGTCGATCATCCGGGTGAGGTGGACCCCGAGGAAGGGCAGGTCCGGGTCGGGCACCGGGTAGATGAGGGCGTCGATGAGCCCGTTGCGGCTCTCGGGGAGGCGGTGGTACTCGCCCCGGAACGGCACGATCCGGAACGCGTCAGCGCCGTCGTTGAGCCCCGACATCGCCGCCAGCCGGTCCGCCTGGAGGCCGCCGCAGATGATGGCCAGTCGTGCGGACTCCGCTGTCTCCCAGCCGTTCTGCTCCAGCGTGAGTGTGACCGATCCCGTCGACTCGTCGATCGCGGTGACCGCCGTTGAGGTGCGCACCTCGCCGCCGGCCGCGACGACGTCGGAGGCGAGCGCACGGCATACGGCGGTGTAGTCCGTGATGCCGGTCGCGTGGACGAGCAGGGCCGCGAGACCGGTGACGTGGGGCTCGCGCTCGCGCAGCTCGGCCCCGGTCAGCGGCGTCACGGTGAGCCCGTTGGCGCGGGCGCGCTCGGTGAGGTCGGTGAGCCGCCGGACCTCGACCTCGGACGTCGCGACGACGAGCTTGCCGGTGTCGACGTAGGGGATGCCCCTGTCGTCGCAGTAGTCGCGCGTCGCCGCCGCGCCCTCGGTGCAGAACCTCGCCTTGAGGCTGCCCGGCGCGTAGTAGACACCCGCGTGGATGACCCCGCTGTTGTGGCCGCTCTGGTGGCGCGCGACCTCGGCCTCCTTCTCGATGACGAGGACGTCGGCGCCCGGTCGCCGGCGCAGGACCTCGTATGCCGTCGCGAGACCGACGATCCCGCCTCCGACGACGACGACGTCACGCATGCGTGAGGTCGGGGTGACGGTGTCCCTCGACGAGGTCGTCGACGGCGGCGACGAAGCGCGGGCAGGTGGTGATGTCGTGAGCGCGGCAGCGCAGGGAGTGCTCGGTCATCTCGCGCGAGCGTTCGAGGGCGAGCATCCGGTCGTCGATGTCGCGCAGGTGCGCCTCGAGGACCTGGTGGCGGTCCCACGCACCGGCGTCCAGGAGCACGCGGATCTGCTCGAGGGTCATGCCGGCGACCTTGTTGCGCTGGATGATCGCGACCCGGACGAGGTCGTCGTGGCCGTAGCGCCGGTAACCCGAGGCGTCGCGTCGCGGCTCGAGCAGGCCGATCGACTCCCAGTGGCGCAGGACGTGCGTCGGCAGGCCGAAGCGACCGGCGAGGTCGCTGATGCTCCAGTTGTCCATGGTCCGCCCTCCTTCAGGTCCACCTGAACGTACTCCCTCGCCCTGTCGGGTCCTGACGGCACACTGGAGCCCATGGCCCGCTGGGTGCTCCACGTCGACCTCGACCAGTTCATCGCGGCGGTCGAGATCCTGCGGCGGCCCGAGCTGGCCGGAGTCCCGGTCGTCGTCGGCGGTCGCGGGGACCCGACCGAGCGGGCCGTGGTGTCGACCGCGTCCTACGAGGCGCGCGCGTTCGGCGTGCACTCCGGGATGCCGCTGCGGCTCGCCGCGCGCAAGTGCCCGGACGCCGTGTTCCTGCCCGTCGACGGCCCGGCGTACGACGCCGCCTCCGCCGTGGTCATGGAGGCACTGAGGGCCCACGAGGGCGCCGTCGTGCAGGTCCTTGGTTGGGACGAGGCTTTCGTCGGCCTCACCACGCCGGGCGACGACGTGACCGAGGCCGTCGCCCACGCGGACGCGATCCGCACCGAGGTGCTCGAGGCGTCGCAGCTGCACTGCTCGGTCGGTGTGGGTGACACGACGGTCCGGGCCAAGATCGCCACCGACTTCGGCAAGCCGCAGGGCACGTTCGTCCTCACCCGTGACAACTGGTTCGAGGTCATGGGCGAGCGGCCGACGACGGCGCTGTGGGGCGTGGGCAACCGGATCGCCGCCCGGCTCGCCTCCCACGGCTACGACACGGTGCAACAGCTGGCCGACGCCTCCGACGAGGTGCTCACCGCCGAGTTCGGGCCACGCATGGGACCTCACTACGGCCGGCTGGGTCGCGGGCTCGGCGCCACCGTCATCGACGACACGCCCTGGGTCGCCCGCGCTCATGGCCGCGAGACGACCTTCCAGGTCGACCTCACCGACCCCGACGCGGTCGCCGACGCCGTGCATGCCCTCGCCGTCCAGGTCGTCGACGACATCCGCCGCGAGGACCGCGCCTGCGCCCGGGTCCACCTCAAGGTCCGCTTCGCGCCGTTCTTCACGACGACCCGGATCCGCAAGCTGCCCGAGCCGACGTTCGACCCGGAGGTCATCGCGGCGACCGCGCTCGAGCTGCTGCACGGGCTCGGCGACGACCGCCCCATCCGGCTGCTCGGCGTCCGCGCCGAGATGGTCCCGCCCGAGGGTGGCTACGTGCCGCCCCGCACGACGGGCCGCGGAGGGCCCGCTGCCGCCCCGCCGTAGCCGGACTTGCCTTCAGGTTGACCTGAAGGTTCACCATCGGAGCATGACGACTCCACAGCACACCGACATCGCGGTCATCGGCGGCGGTCCCGCTGGGCTCCAGGCCGCCCTCACCGCCGGCCGCGTGCGCCGTCAGGTCACGCTCTTCGACGACGGCACCTACCGCAACGCCACCGTCAGCCACATGCACAACGTCCTCACCCACGACGGCACGCCACCCGCGGACTTCCGCGCGGCCGCCCGACGTGAGCTCACGGCATACGACACCGTCTCGGTGCGCGACGAGCGCGTCGCGACGGTCGAGCGCGACGGCGAGGGCTTCCGGCTCACGCTCGCGAGTGGTGCGGTCATGACCTCGTATGCCGTCGTGCTCGCCACCGGGGTCCGCGACGAGCTGCCGCCCGTCCCCGGTCTCCAGGACGTATGGGGTGACCTCGCGGCGCAGTGCCCGTTCTGCCACGGGTTCGAGTTCGCCGGCCGGCGGATCGGCATCCTCGGGGCCGGCGCGGCGCCGCACCTGTCCGCGCTGCTCGGGCCGGTCGCGGGTGAGCTCGTCGTCTTCGACGAGGGGCAGGAGCTCCCGGAGGGGTCCGTCCTCGACGTCCCGCGCGTGTCCGCCCGCGTCAGCGTCGTCGAGCCTCACGACGACGGGCTGCGTCTCACTCTCGACGACGGGTCGGCCCAGGACGTCGCCGTCCTCTTCGTCGTGCCGACGCTGCACCAGTCCGCACCCTTCGCGGAGCAGCTCGGCCTCGACCTCAACCCGTCCGGCTGCGTTCGCGTCGACGAGTTCGGTCGGACGAGCGTGCCGGGGGTCACCGCCGGCGGGGACCTCGCCCACCTCGCTGTGTTCCCGACGCCCATGGCCTCGGTCGTCCAGGCTGCGGCGGCGGGCCAGATCGCCGGCAACTCGGCCATCGCCCAGACGCTGACCCGCGGGTAGGGCAAGACTGACGGCATGGCCGAGCTGCGTCGCTTCGACGTCGGAGGAACCCACCTCGCCGTCCTCGTGCACGATGCGGCGCGGTCGACCCTGCCGCCCGCCGTCCTCCTGCCGGGCACCGGCCTCACGGCCTCGGACTGGGACGTCGTCGCGGCGGACCTGTCGAGGGACCGGACCGTCCACGCCGTCGACCTGCGCGGCCACGGAGCGAGCGACCGGTCCGGCGCCTACTCGATCGAGCTCATGGCCTCGGACGTCGAGGCCCTTCTCCCGCAGCTGGCCGACGACGGAGTCCGGCTCGACGTCGTCGGGCACTCCCTCGGGGGCCTCGTCGCCTGTCGGGTCGCAGCCGACTCGCCGCTGGTGCGACGGCTCGTCCTCGAGGACGTGGGGCTCATGCGCCCGCGCCGACCGTCCATGCCCTCGCGGCCCCGGGGTGACATCGACTTCGACTGGGCGATGGTCGAGCAGACCCGTCCGCAGGTCGACAGCCCGTCTGCAGGATGGCCCGACCTGCTCCGGCGGATCGCGGTGCCGGTGCTCGCCATCGGTGGTGGGCCGCGCAGCTTCGTCCCGCAGGAGTGGATCGACGACCTCGTCGCCACCATCCCCTCGGCCACCGGGGTGACGATCGACGCGGGCCACGAGGTCCATGCGGCCCGGCCCACGGAGTTCCTCGCGGCGGTGCGCAGCTTCCTCGACGGCTCGCCCGGGCCACAGCACGGCTGACTGGATATGCTCCGGTCGTCATGAGGGGCGCCCGCGCACGGGCGAGTGTTCGGGGGGCTGCGGCATGAACGACGAGCTGAGGGTGCGGGACATCCCCGCCGTTCTCGTGTCGGCGTGGCGGATCCTGCGGGTCTACTGGGCGCCGTTCGTCGTCATCGCCTGCCTGGGCCTCGCCCTGCGGAGCGGCGCGCTCTGGCTCGCGGTCGTCGTCAGCGACCACAACGCGTTCGTCGCGCAGCTCATCCTCGTCCTCGCACCGCTCGGCTTCCTCCTCGCGATGATCGCCATGCTGTGGCTGACGCGGGGGGCGCTGCCCAACATCGCCGAGCTGTCCCGTCGCGAGGCCCGGCAGGCTCCGACCGAGAAGCGCGAGATGCGGCTCGTCGACGTCGCGGTGAGCGTGCTCGTGCCCTTCCTCGCCGTCTACGTCTCCTACGGGCTGCTCAAGGAGGACCTCTACCGCTTCACCAACGAGGCAGCCTACGCCGAGTTCAACCAGTTCAGCCTCGACGGGCCGCCGGACGTCGACTTCGCCGGCCGGCTCGCCATCTACGACTGGCAGGTCATCCTCGCGATCGTCGCCATCGCCTGGGTGCTGCGCTACGCGCTCGGCAGGATCGAGAGCGTGACGCGCTTCCTCTGGCTGGCGTTCGTGGGCGCGCTGGTCGAGGTCTACTACACCTCGCAGGTCGCCCAGAAGGTCACCGAGATCCGCGAGGCAGGGGTCACCTGGGTCGAGGAGCGGCGTGCCTCGCAGCTCGTCCTCGACCAGTACGACCAGGTCATCGAGACCCTCGGTCCGATGGCCAACCCCGTCGACACCGCGACGACGTGGCTCTTCGGCCTGCTCGGCGCCGTCGACGCGGTGGTCGTCGTCCCGCTCGCGTGGCTGACCGTCGGCGCCGTCGTCCTCGGGCACAAGCTCTCGGCGCCCGAGAGCCCTGCGGTCCAGCCGAACCCGCGCTGGGAGCGGATCCCCGCGCCGGTCCGTCGCTATGGCGGCGGACTGGTCGCCGACGTGCGCGAGCGCTGGTCGGCGTTCTGGAACGGCCTGCGCATGATGGCGACCGCGGGGCTGCTCCCGATGCTCACCTTCTGCCTCGCCTTCCTGGTCGTCATCCGCATCCCGTGGCTCGTCGGTCAGCTGATCCGGCTCGTCGCCGGCCCGCTCCAGACCGACACGTGGCTGGCGTTCTCGCCGATGGAGAAGGCCGTGGGACTCGCGGTCACCATGGTCCTCGCGGCAGCCCTCCTCGCAGCGGCCATCGACTGGCTCCTCGGGCCGAAGCTCGGTCCTGCTCCCGACGACGAGCCGCGGCCGTCCGCCGTGCGAGAGGTCATCGCGGAAGCCGGAGCGTGACGTAGTCCGGGTTCTCGAACGAGATCCGCAGCTCGACCAGCCGGGCGTCCTTCGGCACGGCGATGGCGGGGGAGACCGACCACTCGCGCGGGCGCGGCTGCTCATCCGGCGGGAGCGCCCCTCTTTCCATCGAGTCGAGGACGGCCAGGCTCGGTCCGGGCCGGTCCTCGGGCACGCACACGGTGACGCTCGGGCCGATCGCGTCGAAGACGTGCCCGACCCGGTACTGCCGGCCCTGGTCGTCGACGAGGGTGAGTGCGCAGTTCTTGAGCGTCTGGTCCGGCTCGGCGCGGAAGTCGAGGTCGACGGTCCGCGCCACCATGCCGTCGGCCAGCGTGAACTCGTCGGAGTACCTGCTCTCGTATGCCGTGTCCTCGCCTCCCAGCCCGGCGAGCCTCACCGAGTAGCCGCGGGTGAGGTCCCCGTGCGCGTCGGACGTCTGCTCGGTGACGGTGACCCACTCGCCTGCCTCTCCGTCGGCGATCTCGTGGTGCTGCCCGGACTGATACCAGAACACCGGCACGCGGTAGCCGTTGGCGGCGAGCATGGCGACGATCGCGACGGGTGCCGCGGCCATCCACCACCTGCTGGGTGGGACCGCGCTCATCGCCGGGCCTCCTCGGGTGGCACGGGACCGCTCTCCTTGACGTCGACCGGGTCCGTCTGCGCCCACAGGCCGTCGACCTCGGACCTGTCGATGCCGAGGTCGATCTGGGCGAGGTCGTCCCGGCGGAACTCCGACTCGTGCGAGTCCCAGGCTCCCCGCGTCACCATGAGGCGGGCTCCCTCGAGCGCCCTCCGGGGCACGTCGAAGCAGACGCTCGCGTAGTGCCGCACGCCGGTGGCGAGGTTGGCGTTCTGGACGCACTCGCTCCCGCGCGTCGACGCGATCCAGCGGCGGTCCTGCGCGTCGACGAGGAACAGTCCGGCCACGGTCGTGGGCTGCCGGGTCGCCACCAGCTCGGTGTCCACGACGAGCCAGCGCCCGCCCGAGGCGGAGGCGGGGTTGCCCATGACCGTCGGTGTGACGTGGATGCCGGTGACGGTGACCTCCACCTGGTCCAGGCGGACGGTCTCGCCGACGGTCCCGGCGTGGACGAAGGGCTGGTCGGCGACGTCGCTCAACGGGACGTGGTCGTTGATGAGGCGACCCAGGCCCATGGCGGCGATGACGAGCGCCGCCGACGCGATGGCGCGCCTCACCGTCGCCTCACGAGTGGGAGCGATCCCTCGCCCTGGATCTCGTCGCGGGCGACCCACGCGTTCGGGTCGAGGGTCTGCTTGTCCTCCTCGCGGAACTCCACGAGGTTGGTCCTGACCGTCACCTCGTCCCCCTGCCACGGGCCCGACGTCGTGAAGGTCAGCGCCAGGCGGTACGTGAGGCCGGGGTTGAAGCTTGACATCCGCGTCGAGTCCTCAACGAAGTAGAGCCCGGGCGCCTCCACCACCTCGACGCCACCTCCCGAGACCGACACGTTCTTCGTCAGCGTCACGGCGTACTCGGGCCGGTCGCCGGTCAGGGTCACCCGAGCGTCGAGGACGATGACGCGCTCGGACGGCTCGGGCTCCACGGCCGGCGCGAGGTCGGGGAGCTCGACGACCTGGTCGATGACGACCTCGTAGGGGCCGACCATCATGGCGGTGCCCGCGGTGATCGGCTCGGGTCCCGGTTCGGGGACTCCGGCCAACCCGCCGAAGGGTGCGCTCGCGAGCAGTGCCGCGGCCACCCCGCCGCCGACCTTCTGGCTCGTCGGCCGGCCCGCCACGAACCCTCGGGCGCGTCCCAGCACGCCCCGACGGGCCGTCGTGATCTCCCCCATGGCAGGGAGTGTAGGGAATCCGGGACCAGACGTTCGCCCGGAGCCGGAGCAGTGAGGGGCGACGCGGTGACGTCGAGCTCAGCCGGCGCGCAGGCGCTGACGCTCTGCGCGCAGGGTCTGCATCCGCGCCCAGTAGGCCGCCCGGTCGGCCGGCTCGTCGGCGTCCGTTGCCCGGCGTGCTGCGCGGACGACCCGGAGCCGACGCGCGGTCATGTCCTCTGCCATGCAAAGAACGGTAGGGCGGAGCACCGACAGCCGCCCCGTCCCATCCCGGTGGGCGGGCGGGAACATGTCGGGGCCACCAAGAGTTGAGTCGAGTGAACGCAAGTTTTGACACCCGGATTTGCCACACGGCATACCGGCTCCTAACTTGAGTGAGAGCAACTCAACGCAAGCACTACGCAAGGAGAGCCCCACATGGCCCGTGCAGTCGGTATCGACCTCGGAACCACCAACTCGGCCGTCGCCGTCCTCGAGGGTGGCGAGCCCACGATCATCGCGAACGCCGAGGGTGGCCGCACCACCCCGTCGGTCGTCGCGTTCTCCAAGGGCGGTGAGGTCCTCGTCGGCGAGATCGCGAAGCGCCAGGCCGTGACCAACGCCGACCGCACCCTCCGCTCCGTCAAGCGCCACATGGGCACCGACTGGACGAGCGCCGACATCGACGGCAAGAAGTACACCGCCCAGGAGATCAGCGCCCGCACGCTCCAGAAGCTCAAGCGCGACGCCGAGTCCTACCTCGGTGAGCCCGTCACCGACGCGGTCATCACCGTCCCCGCCTACTTCGACGACGCCGAGCGCCAGGCCACCAAGGAGGCCGGCGAGATCGCGGGCCTCAACGTCCTGCGCATCGTCAACGAGCCGACCGCGGCGGCCCTGGCCTACGGCCTCGACAAGGGCAAGGAGGACGAGCTCATCCTCGTCTTCGACCTCGGTGGTGGCACCTTCGACGTGTCCCTCCTCGAGGTCGGCAAGGATCCGGAGGACGGGTTCTCGACGATCCAGGTCCGCGCGACCAGCGGTGACAACCAGCTCGGTGGTGACGACTGGGACGACCGCGTCGTCCAGCACCTGCTCACCACGGTCAAGAACAACACCGGCGTCGACCTGTCCAAGGACAAGATCGCCATGCAGCGTCTGCGCGACGCCGCCGAGCAGGCCAAGAAGGAGCTCTCCTCGGCCAGCTCGACGACGATCTCGATGCAGTACCTCTCGATGAGCGAGAACGGCCCCATCCACCTCGACGAGACGCTGACCCGCGCCCAGTTCGAGCAGATGACCAAGGACCTGCTCGACCGCACCAAGCAGCCTTTCCAGAACGTCATCAAGGACGCCGGGATCCAGCTCTCCGACATCGACCACGTGGTCCTCGTCGGTGGCTCGACCCGCATGCCGGCCGTGACCGGGCTCGTCAAGGAGCTCACCGGCGGCAAGGAGCCCAACAAGGGCGTCAACCCGGACGAGGTCGTGGCCCTCGGCGCCGCGCTCCAGGCCGGTGTCCTCAAGGGTGAGCGCAAGGACGTCCTCCTCATCGACGTCACGCCGCTCTCGCTCGGCATCGAGACCAAGGGTGGGCTCTTCACCAAGCTCATCGAGCGCAACACGGCCATCCCGACCAAGCGATCCGAGGTCTTCTCGACGGCCGAGGACAACCAGCCGTCGGTCCTCATCCAGGTCTTCCAGGGTGAGCGCGAGATCGCCCAGCAGAATAAGGCGCTCGGCACCTTCGAGCTCTCCGGCATCGCGCCCGCCCCGCGCGGCGTCCCGCAGGTCGAGGTCACCTTCGACATCGACGCCAACGGCATCGTCCACGTGACGGCCAAGGACCGCGGCACCGGCAAGGAGCAGAAGATCACCATCTCGGGCGGCAGCGCGCTGTCCAAGGAGGAGATCGAGCGCATGGTCAAGGACGCCGAGGCCCACGCCGACGAGGACAAGAAGCGTCGCGAGGAGACCGAGACCCGCAACCTTGCCGAGTCGCTCGTCTTCTCGACCGAGAAGTTCCTCAGCGAGTCGGGCGACAAGCTCAAGGACGACCAGCGTGCGCCGGTCGACACGGCCCTGGCCGACCTCAAGGAGGCCATCAAGCCCGACTCGGCGGTCGAGGTCGACGCTCTCAAGGCCAAGATCGACCACCTCAACGAGGAGTCCCAGAAGATGGGCGCCGCGATGTACGCCGCTGCCGCCGAGCAGGGCGAGTCCGGTGACGTCCCCGGTGGCGAGTCCTCCGACGCCGGTGAGCAGGCCGGTGCCCAGGACAACGACGACAGTGACGTGGTCGACGCCGAGGTCGTCGAGGACGACGAGGACAAGAAGTGACCGACTCCCGTATGCCGGGTGAGGACGAGGTCTTCGACGGCGAGATCGTGGACGCCGAGGTCGTCGACGACTCCGTTGAGGAGGACTCGGCCGACGACGCGATCAACACCGAGTCGGCCAACGACGGTGAGGAGGTGGCTCCGGCTCAGGCCGGGGCCACCGCCCCCGCGGCGGACGAGATCCCCGTCTACGGCGACAGCGGCGAGCACCCGGACACGGTGCTCGCGGCCCAGCGGCTCGAGGACCTCCAGCGGCTCAACGCCGAGTACGTCAACTACAAGCGCCGGGTCGACCGGGACCGTGCCGCGGTCCAGGAGCGAGCGGTGCGTGACGTCCTCGACTCGCTGCTGCCGGTGCTCGACGACATCCAGCTCGCGCGCGACCACGGTGACCTCACCGACGGCCCGTTCGCGGCGATCGCCGACAAGCTCGAGTCGAGCCTGGGCAAGTTCGGCCTGACCCGCTTCGGGGCTGTCGGCGAGGTGTTCGACCCGACCCGGCACGAGGCGCTCATGCACGCCGCCTGGGACGCGTCGAACCCGGACCTGCCGACGGACGCCGACTCGACGACGGTCGTCCAGGTGCTCCAGCCGGGCTACCGCAGCGGCGAGCAGGTCCTGCGCCCCGCGCGCGTGGCCGTCGCCGATCCCGAGTGAGGTTGGGCAAGACTGACCGCGAGCCGAACGCCCCTGTGGCGCAACGGCATACGATGACCGAAAGGAGGCGCTGATGGCGAGCCAGGACTGGTTCGAGAAGGACTTCTACGCGATCCTCGGCGTCCCCAAGGAGGCCGACGCCGCCGCGATCAAGAAGGCCTACCGCAAGCTCGCGCGCACCCACCACCCCGACAAGAACCCCGGGGACGCCGGCGCCGAGCAGAAGTTCAAGGACATCGGTGAGGCACACGCTGTGCTCTCCGACGCCAAGCAGCGCGAGGAGTACGACGTGGTCCGCCAGATGGCGCACGGCGGCGCCCGCTTCACCGCCGGCGGTCCCGGTGGCAACGGCGGCTTCGAGGACATCTTCAGCGCATTCGGGGGCGGAGGCGGCTCGCGGGTCCGCTTCGACACCGGTGGGCGCCAGTCCTATGGTGCCGGCTACCCCGGTGGTGGCGACGACATCAACGACCTCCTGTCGCAGATGTTCGGCGGTGCGGCGGGTGGGGGTGGCCGTCCACAACCCGGGTATGCCGGCTACGGCGCTCCCCGCGGTCCCCGCAAGGGCGCCGACGTCCAGGCCACGACGACGCTCCCGTTCCGGGACGCCGTCGAGGGCTCGACCGTGACCCTGCGTACCGCCGAGGGGCGGACCATCACGGCCCGCATCCCGGCGGGCGTCAAGGACGGGCAGAAGATCCGGCTGCGCGGCAAGGGCCAGCCCGGTGAGCCCGGTGCTGCAGCCGGTGACCTCATGCTCACGGTCGCCATCGAGAAGCACCCCGTCTTCGGCCGCGACGGCGACAACCTCACGATCGACCTGCCCGTGACGTTCGCCGAGGCGGCGCTCGGGGCCACGGTCGCCGTGCCCACCCTCGACGGGTCGAGCGTCAAGGTCCGGATCGCTCCGGGCACACCGTCGGGTCGGGTGCTGCGCGTCAAGGGTTCTGGGGTCGCCGGCAAGTCCGCCACGGGCGACCTGCTCGCCAAGGTGCAGGTCATCGTCCCCGACGAGCTCTCCGACAAGGCTCGCGAGGCCGTCGAGGTCCTCCGTTCGGAGTCCGGGGGTGTCGACCCCAGGGCCGCCCTCGTCGAGCAGGCCAAGGCCTGAGCATGGCTGCGCGCCAGGGGAAGTCGCGACCGGATGACGAGGCAGCCGTCTTCGTCATCTCGGTCGCGGCCGAGCTCGCAGGCATGCACGCGCAGACGCTGCGCCAGTACGACCGGCTCGGTCTGGTCACGCCGTCGCGCACCCGCGGTGGCGGGCGGCGCTACTCGGCCCGCGACGTCGAGCTGCTCCGCCAGGTCCAGCGGCTCTCGCAGGACGAGGGTGTCAGCCTCGCCGGCATCGCTCGCATCCTCGAGCTCGAGAACCACGTCGACGCCCTCCGGTCCCGCGTCGCCGAGCTGACCGAGGAGGTCGAGCGGCTGCGGGCCACGACGTCCGGGGGCTCGCGGATCTTCTCGGTCGGGCCCGGTGGCGAGATCCTCGCCAGCCGGCTCGGCGAGCGGCCCCGACGCCGCCCGGGTCCGGGTTCGGCGTCGCAGGCGCTCGTCCTCTGGCGTCCCTGACCGGGCGGACGGCATACGCTGCGGCTCGTGACCGAGCACCTGCTTCTCTTTCCCGAGCGCGAGACCGCCGACGAGATCGCGACCGAGCTCGCCGACGAGGGCTTCACCGAGGTGCGCGTCATCCGGGTCGCGCACGCCGGGGAGGACGACGCCGAGGACGCCGACTGGGCGGTCCACGTCCGCGAGGAGATGGTCGACGACCAGGCGAGCCCGGTCGAGAGTGGCCTGCGGGACCGCTTCTCGGCCCTCGCCGACGAGCGCGGCGGCTGGTACGACCCGGAGCCGACGGTCCCCTGACCCGTGCCTGGCCGGGCCCTCGTCCGGTGGCGTGCGGCCGAGCTCCGAAATGTCCACTTGAGCTTGTCCACCGGACAAGCCCGGCGTCCGACTCCGGAAGTGCGCGTGCCTGACAGAGTGTGGGTCTAGCATCGGGAATCCGAGGCCACTGAGGTCCTCGGACGTGATTGACGAGGAGAAGACGTGGCCGATCCGGCGCCCATCCTGGAGATGACGGGCATCACCAAGACATTCCCAGGTGTCAAGGCCCTGTCCGACGTCAACCTCACGGTGCGGCGCGGTGACGTGCACGCGATCTGTGGCGAGAACGGCGCCGGCAAGTCGACCCTCATGAAGGTCTTGTCGGGTGTGCACCCCCACGGGTCATACGAGGGCACGATCCGCTTCAACGGCGCCGACGTCACCTTCAACAACATCCGCGACTCCGAGCACGCGGGCATCGTCATCATCCACCAGGAGCTGGCGCTCATCCCCGAGCTCTCCATCGCCGAGAACATCTTCCTCGGCAACGAGGAGACCAAGCGCGGAGCGATCGACTGGGTCAAGACCAACAACCGCGCCCGTGACCTCCTGGCCCGCGTCGGCCTGGCCGAGGACCCCGAGACCCCGATCAAGAACATCGGCGTCGGCAAGCAGCAGCTCGTCGAGATCGCCAAGGCCCTCGCCAAGGACGTCCAGCTGCTCATCCTCGACGAGCCCACCGCGGCCCTCAACGAGGAGGACTCGCGCCACCTGCTCGACCTCATCCGGGGCCTGCAGGGCAAGGGCATCACCTCGATCATGATCAGCCACAAGCTCAACGAGATCGAGGCCATCGCCGACGCCATCACGATCATCCGCGACGGCGAGACGGTCGAGACCCTCGACGTGCGCGAGGGTGCCGTCGACGAGGACCGCATCATCCGCGGCATGGTCGGCCGGTCCCTCGAGTCGCGCTTCCCGGACCACACGCCCGAGATCGGCGAGGTCATGTTCGAGGTCAAGGACTGGACGGTCTCGCACCCGCAGGTCCCCGAGCGGCTCGTCGCCAAGCAGTCCGACTTCTTCGTGCGACGCGGCGAGATCGTCGGCTTCGCCGGTCTCATGGGCTCGGGCCGCACCGAGCTCATGCGCTCGATCTTCGGCCACTCCTACGGCACGTGGCTCGGCGGCGAGATGACGCTCAACGGCAAGAAGGTCGACCTGCGCAGCGTCCCCGCCGCCATCGACGCGGGCATCGGCTACGTCACCGAGGACCGCAAGTCTCTCGGCCTCAACCTCCTCGACGACATCAAGACGACGACGGTGTCGGCCAAGCTCAAGAAGATCGCGCACAACCTCGTCATCGACCGCCGTGCCGAGCACTCCGCGGCCGACGACTACCGCAAGCAGCTGCGCACCAAGACGCCGTCGGTCGACTACGACGTCGCCAAGCTCTCCGGTGGCAACCAGCAGAAGGTCGTGCTGGCCAAGTGGCTCTTCACCGACCCCGACCTGCTCATCCTCGACGAGCCCACCCGTGGCATCGACGTCGGCGCCAAGTACGAGATCTACGGGATCATCCAGCGCCTCGCCAGCCAGGGCAAGGGCGTCATCGTCGTCAGCTCCGAGCTTCCAGAGCTGCTCGGCCTGAGCGACCGGATCTACACCATCAGCGAGGGCCGGATCACCGGAGTCCTCGACAAGGAGCACGCCGACCAGGAGTCGCTCATGCGGCTCATGACCAAGACCTCGACGACCCCGAAGGACGCTGCATGAACAAGCTCAAGGAGATCTTCGGTGGAGACACCCGTCAGTTCGGGATGATCTTCGCGCTCGTCTTCCTCATCGTGCTGTTCCAGGTCCTCACCGACGGCCTGACGCTCGACCCGGGCAACGTCATCAACATCTTCCAGGGCAACAGCTACATCCTGGTCATGGCGATCGGCATGGTGCTCGTCATCATCGCCGGGCACATCGACCTCTCGGTCGGCTCGGTCGCGGCGTTCGCCGGCATCGTCGTCGCCATCGCGATGCGCGACTGGAGCATCCCCTGGTGGATCGGCATTTTGCTCGGCCTGGCCATCGGTGCCCTGGTCGGTGCGTGGCAGGGCTTCTGGGTCGCGGTCATCGGCATCCCCGCCTTCATCGTCACCCTCGCGGGCATGCTCATCTTCCGTGGGGCCAACCAGTGGGTCGGCAAGTCCAACACCGTCCCCGTGGGTGAGGAGTTCCAGCGGATCGGCGCCGGCTACCTGCCCGAGGTCGGGCCCAAGACGGGCTACAACAACCTCACCGTGCTCATCGGAGTGCTCGTCTGTGCGGCGATCATCGGTGGGACCCTGCGCAACCGCCGCAACCAGGCCAAGATCGGTGCCGACCTCGAGGACGGCACGGTCATGTGGATCCGGCTGGGGCTGATATCGATCGCGATCCTCGCGGTCGCGATGCTCATGGCCTCCGGCCGCCCGGGCACGTCGCTGCCGATCTCGGCGCTCATCCTCGGTGCGCTCGTCCTCCTCTACGGCTTCATCTCGACGCGCACGATCATCGGTCGTCACGTCTACGCCGTGGGTGGCAACCGCCACGCCGCCGAGCTCTCCGGTGTGCGGTCCAAGCGGGTCAACTTCCTCGTCATGATGAACATGTCGATCCTCGCGGCCCTCGCCGGGATGATGTTCGTCGCGCGCTCCAACGCCTCCGGCCCCTTCGACGGCGTCGGCTGGGAGCTCGACGCGATCGCCGCCGTCTTCATCGGTGGCGCCGCGGTCACCGGTGGTGTCGGCACCGTCGTCGGCGCCGTCATCGGTGGTCTCGTCATGGCCGTGCTCAACAACGGCCTCCAGCTGCTCGGCGTCGGGGCCGACATGACCCAGATCATCAAGGGCCTCGTGCTCCTCACCGCCGTCGCGTTCGACGTCTACAACAAGTCCCAGGGCCGGCGCTCGATCACCGGCCTCATCATGCAGAACTTCGGTGGTCGGGCGACCAAGGAGACGACGGAGACGGTCAAGCAGGAGTCCTGAGGTCGGCCGTCCGCACCACAACTGAATACGCACGACAGTGACGCCTCCGCCCCGGGTGCGTCACGGCATACGAAAGAAAGAGACAACATGCGTTCCCTCACCAAGCTGATGGCGGTCTCCGCCGTCGCCGCCCTCGCTCTGACCGGCTGCGGCCGGGCCGACGAGGAGACCCCCACGGGCTCCGACAGCACGGCCTCCGGGGCGACCGGTGGCTTCGCCGGCGACTCGCTCATCGGCGTCTCGCTCCCGCAGAAGACCTCCGAGAACTGGGTCCTCGCCGAGCAGCTCTTCAAGGACGACCTCGCCAAGGCCGGCTTCAAGGCCGACGTCCAGTTCGCCAACGGTGGTGTCGGCGAGCAGCAGAACCAGATCCAGTCCATGGTCACCAAGGGCGCCAAGGTCATCGTCGTGGGTGCCATCGACGGCGCGCAGCTCGGCACCCAGGTCAAGGCAGCCAAGGACGGCGGCGCGACCGTCATCGCCTACGACCGTCTCCTCAAGAACACCGACGCCGTCGACTACTACGTCGCCTACGACAACTTCAAGGTCGGCGAGCTCCAGGGCAACGCGCTCCTCGAGGGCATGGCGGCCAAGAAGCCCAACGGTCCCTACAACATCGAGCTCTTCGCCGGTTCGCCCGACGACGCCAACGCCCAGGTCTTCTTCGACGGCGCCATGAGCGTCCTCAAGCCGAAGATCGACGACGGCACGCTCAAGGTCACCTCGGGCCAGACCGCCTTCAACCAGGCCGTCACCCAGGGCTGGAAGGCCGAGAACGCGCAGAAGCGCATGGACACCCTCCTCTCGGCGTCCTACTCGTCGGCCGCTCTCGACGGCGTCCTCTCCCCGAACGACACCCTCGCCCGCGCGATCATCACCTCGGTCAAGGCCGCCGGCAAGCCCGTCCCGGTCGTCACCGGTCAGGACTCCGAGGTCGAGTCGGTGAAGTCGATCATGGCCGGCGAGCAGTACTCCACGATCAACAAGGACACCCGCAACCTCGTCAAGGCGACGATCGAGATGGTCGTGGCCCTGCAGAAGGGCGAGAAGCCGACCGTCAACGACGACAAGTCCTACGACAACGGCGTCAAGGTGGTCCCGGCCAACCTGCTCGAGCCGCTCATCGTCACCAAGGCGAACGCCAAGGAGGCCTACGCCAACGACCCGACCCTGTCGGCGCTCACCCAGTGAGCTGAGACCCTCGCGGTCCCTGCTTCGGCCCCGTCACCTTTGTGGTGGCGGGGCCGCGGCGCGTCCGGACCCTGCCCGTATGCCGTCCGCCCAGCCGGGGTGCGCCGGTGGCCGTGCGCGATGGGTCGCCGAGCGAGGTGTGTCAGACCCCGGCGGCCGGGACGCCCTCCTGCTCCTCCCAGAGCTGGCGAGTCTCACCCATGGTCCGGTCCATGATCGCCACCATCGCCTCGTGGGCGCGGTCGCCGTCACCGCGCTGGATCGAGGCGGCGACGTCGCTGTGCAGCTGGAGCGCGTCGACGTGCGGGTGGTGCGGCATGAGGCCGTAGGCGTGGCGCCCGGCGAGCACCTCGGCGACCTGCTTGTGGAGGTGCTCGAACATCTCGTTGCCCGAGGCGGCCAGCACGCGCGTGTGGAACTCGATGTCGAGGCGGAGGAAGTCGTCCATCCGCCCGTCCTGTCCGGCGGCCCAGAGCTGCCCGGCGAGGGTGACGAGCTCGGAGGCCTCGAGCGGTCGGGCGCGCTCGGCCGCCAGGCGTGCAGCCTGGGGCTCGACGGCCGTGCGCAGTTCGGTGATCGAGCGCAGCTGCGTGAGGCGCCCCCCGGTGGCGAGCCGCCATCGGATGACGAGCGGGTCGTAGACGTTCCAGGCGGAGCGGTCGAGGACGAGCGTGCCCACGCGCCTCCGCGAGGTCACGAGCCCCATCGACGACAGCACCCGCAGCGCCTCGCGCACGACCGAGCGTGAGACCGCGTGGCGCGCCATGAGGTCGTCGATGAACAGGATCGTCCCGGGAGCCAGCTCACCGCCGCAGATCGAGAGTCCCAGCGACTCGACGAGGCGCCCGTGAAGGCCGGACTGGTCGTCTGCGGGAGGCGCGTCGGTGGGCACGTCACAAATCATACGCATGAGGGCTTGCCTCTTGCACAAGTCGGATTTATGGATCTATGCTCGCCGACAAGACGGACGAGAGTCCGCCGCGGCGACGGCTCCAATGGCGGGGCGGCCGGATATCCAAGGAGATCGACGTGTTGCGACGCACAGCAATCGGATCGACCCTCGCACTCGCCGCGGCGCTCAGCCTCTCGGCGTGCGGTGGCGGTGGCGACGACGAGGGCACCGGGTCCAAGACCATCCAGGTGACCCTCGCCAACCACGTGTGGACCGAGAACATCAAGGCGGCCCTGCCCGAGTTCGAGAAGGAGACCGGCCTCAAGGTCGAGCTCACCCAGCTCGGCGAGGACCAACTCTCCGACCAGTACAACGTCAAGCTCAACGCGGGGACCAGCGACCTCGACGTGATGATGTACCGCCCCCTCCAGGAGGGCAAGCTCTTCGGCAAGAACGGTTACCTGTCCGACATCACGAAGGACGCCAAGGGCGCCTCCGAGTGGAACTGGAGCGACTTCCAGTCCGGCCCGGTCGAGGCGACGACCTACGACGGCAAGGTCGTGGGTGTCCCGCTCATCACCGAGACCGAGGTCCTCTACTACCGCAAGGACCTGCTCGCCAAGGCCGGCTACTCCGCGCCGCCCAAGACGCTCGACGAGCTCAAGGAGGCCGCCGCCAAGGTGCAGGCCGCCAACCCGGGAGTCGCCGGCTTCATCGCGCGCACCGGCAAGTCCGCCGCCGTCACCCAGTTCTCCGGCTTCCTCTACAGCTTCGGCGGGCAGTGGGCCGACGAGTCAGGCAAGGCCGCGGTCGACTCGGCCGAGGCCAAGCAGGCCTACGCCTACTACGGCGGGCTCATCCACGACCACGGCCCCAAGAACGTCAGCACCGACATGAGCTGGCCCGAGGCGATGGCGATCTTCACCCAGGGCCAGGCCGCGTTCTACACGGAGGCGAGCTCGCTCTACAAGAACGCCACCGACCCGGCCAAGTCCAAGGTCTCCGAGACCGTCGGCTTCGCGCCGTTCCCTGAGGGCCCGGCCGGCTCCAAGCCCTACAACGTCCCGTCGTGGGCCCTCGGCATCAACGAGGCGTCCGAGAACAAGGCGAACGCCTGGAAGTTCATCGAGTGGGCGACGAGCAAGGAGCAGACGCTCGCCAACCAGAAGGCCGGTGTCCCCGGCGCTCGCACCTCCGTCGCCAGCGACGCCGACGCGACCTCGACCTACCCCAAGGACCTCGTCGAGGCCGCAGCAGCCGGCGCGAAGAACGGTGTCGGCTTCGACCGCCCCCAGGTCGTCAAGGTCCCCGAGGCCCGCGAGCTCGTCGGCCAGCCGATCGTCGACGCGATCACGGGCAAGGACTCGGCGGCCGCGGCCGACGAGGCCGCCAAGGCCTTCCAGGCCCTGCTCGACGACGAGAACAAGTGACGCCCTGACCCCAGGGCATCCCGGACCACCCGGGTGGTCGCACCGCACCAGGCGTGCGGCCACCCGGGCCCGGACCACCGGCCGGCACGCGGCCGGACCACCGGCCGGCACGCGGCCGGACCACGCGGCATACGACCGTGTCACCGCACCACGCACCCACGGCAACGAAGGCGATATCCCATGTCTGCTGACGCACTCCCCGTGACGGGAACGTCCGGGTTCTCCCGATGGGCCAACACCCATCGCAAGTGGCTCTTTGCCTCTCCCGCAATGGCGTTCGTCGTCGTGCTCATCATCTTCCCGGTGGCGTGGACGCTCTACCTCAGCCTCACCGACGCCGAGGGGTCGGTGCGCTCCGAGAAGGAGTTCGTGGGCGCGCAGAACTACCTCGACGTCCTCGCCGACACGGCCCGGTTCTGGCCGGCGGTGTGGCGCACGGTGCAGTTCACCGGCGTCGTCCTCATCGTCGAGGTCGTCCTCGGCATGGCCATCGCCCTGCTGCTGTGGCGGCCGTTCCGCGGTGAGAAGTGGGTGCGGGTCGCCATCCTCATGCCGCTCGTCGCGACCCCGGTCGCCGTCGGCATGATGTGGCGCCTCATCTTCGACCCCAACATCGGCATCGCCAACCAGGTCATCGGCTGGTTCGGCATCCCCGAGCAGCCGTGGCTGGCCGGTCGCACCTCGGCGCTGTGGACCACGATGTTCATCGACATCTGGCAGTGGACGCCGATGGTCGTCCTCATCCTCCTCGCCGGGCTGACGGCGCTGTCCGACGAGCCGCAGGAGGCCGCGCTCATCGACGGCGCGAACGGGTGGCAGCGGTTCCGCTACATCACCCTGCCGCTGATGATGCCGACCGTCATCGTCGCCATCCTGCTGCGCGGGATCGACGCCCTCAAGACCTTCGACATCCTCTACGCCACCAAGGGCAAGGGCGGTGGCAGCTACCACGAGGTCGAGACGCTCAACGTCTACGCCTACGGGCTGAGCTTCGACTACAACGAGTACGGCACGAGCTCGACCGTCCTCATCCTCTTCTTCCTCATCATCATCGGCTCGATGTGGGCCCTCACCTCACGTCGGAAGGCGGAGTACTGATGCGCGGCGGCACGGCATACAAGACGTTCCGCGTCGGGGCACTCGTCCTCGTCGTCCTCGGGCTGCTCATGCCCCTCATCTGGATGGTGGCGGCGTCGCTCAAGACGAACGTCGACATCTACGACACGAGCAAGGCGCTGCTCTTCTCGCCGACGGTCGACAACTACAAGACCGTCCTCGAGCAGGCCAACTACGTCACCTTCATCATCAACAGCCTCTGGGTGGCGTTCGCGTCGACGGTGCTGTCCCTCCTGCTCGGCGTGCCGGCGGCGTACTCGATGAGCCGGTTCTCGATGAAGCGCTCGGCGCTCGTCGTCCTCATGGCCCGCGTCATCCCGGGTGTCTCGCTACTCGTCCCGTGGTTCTACATCTTCTCGAACCTGCGCCTCGTCGGCGGCTTCACGGTGCTCGTGCTCAGCCACATGTTCGTGTCGCTGCCGCTCGTCGTCTACATCATGATGGGCTACTTCGACGGGCTGCCCACCGAGCTCGAGGAGTCCGGCCAGGTCGACGGGCTCACCCCGATCGGCGCGTTCCGGCGGATCACCCTGCCGCTCTCGACGCCCGGCATCGCGACCGCGGGGATCCTCGCCTTCATCTTCTCGTGGAACAACTTCATGTTCGCCCTCGTGCTGTCGGGTGCGAAGACCAAGACCCTGCCGGTGGCGATCTTCGACTTCGTCGGCTACGCCGCGATCGACTGGGGCGGTCTCATGGCCGCGGCCACCGTCGTCACGGTGCCGATCATGGTCATCGCGCTCCTCGCGCAGAAGTACGTCGTCTCCGGCCTCACCGCCGGTGCCACGAAGGGCTGACGCCGATGGCCTCCGTGATCGACCGGGTCGAGACCTTCCTCGTCGCCCCTCGATGGCTCTTCGTGCGCATCGAGACCTCCGACGGCATCGTCGGCTGGGGCGAAGCGACCTGCGAGGGCCGCTCCGAGACCGTGCGCACCGCCGTCGAGCAGCTCGCCGAGATCATCGTCGGGGGCGACCCCGAGCGGATCGAGGACCACTGGGCGGTGATGACCAAGGGGTCGTTCTACCGCGGCGGTCCGATCCTCGGCAGTGCCGTGTCCGGCATCGACCAGGCGCTGTGGGACATCAAGGGCAAGAGGTATGCCGCACCCGTGCACCAGCTGCTCGGGGGCGCCGTCCGCGACCGCGTCCGGGTCTACGGCTGGGTCGGCGGCGACGAGCCGAACGAGGTGCGCGACCACATCGCCGAGCAGGTGGCGGCCGGGCTCACCGCCGTGAAGATGAACGCGAGCGGGCGCATGTCACCCCTCGGCACGGTGGCCGAGATCGACGGCGTCGTGGCGCGGGTCGCGGCCGCTCGGGAGGTCCTGGGTGACCACGGCGACGTGGCCGTCGACTTCCACGGCCGCTTCAGCCTCGCCAACGCGCGTCGGGTGGCGCCGCTGCTCGAGCCCTACCGCCCGCTCTTCCTCGAGGAGCCGGTGACGCCGGAGAACTCGCACCTCATCGCGCAGTTCGTCCAGTCGACGACGACGCCCGTCTCGACCGGCGAGCGGCTCTACTGCCGGCAGGAGTTCCTGCCCGTCCTCCAGGCCGGGGTCGCGGTCGTGCAGCCGGACCTCTCCCACGCCGGCGGGATCACCGAGGTCCGCAAGATCGCCGCGCTCGCCGAGACCTTCGACGCCGCGCTCGCGCCCCACTGCCCCTTGGGTCCGCTGGCCCTCGCCTCGTCGCTCCAGGTCGCGTTCGCGACGACGAACCACCTCATCCAGGAGCAGAGCATCGGCATCCACTACAACCAGGGTGCCGACGTCCTCGACTACCTCGTCGACACCAAGCCACTGCAGTTCGTCGACGGCCACATCGAGCGGCTCACCGGTCCCGGCCTCGGGATCGAGATCGACGAGGCGGCCGTGCGCAGGGCCGCCGAGGTCGGTCACGCCTGGCGCGGACCGGTCTGGCGCCAGCCCGACGGCACCTTCGCGGAGTGGTGATGGGGCCCGGGCAGCTCGTCGCCACCCTGCGTTCGCATCCCGTCATGGCGATCGTCCGGGGCACGTCGGAGCAGGCCTCGCTCGATGCCGGACGCGTCCTCCTCGAGGAGGGCATCCGGCTCGTCGAGGTCACCCTGACGACCCCGGGGGCGCTCTCGACCGTGGCCGCGCTGCGTGAGGCGGCACCCGAGGGTGCGTTCGTCGGTGTCGGTACCGTCCTCACCGAGGACGACGTCGCCGGGGTGGCCGCCGCTGGCGGCGACTTCGTCGTGACACCTGCCGTCACGCCCGCTGTGGCCGAGGCCGCACGACGCGGACTTCCCTGTGCCGCAGGCGCGTTCACGGCAACCGAGGCGTATGCCGCGTGGTCGGCAGGTGCCGAGGTCGTCAAGCTGTTCCCCGCGTCGGTCGGTGGCCCTGGCCACCTCAAGGCCCTGCGGGACCCCTTCCCCGACATCCCCTTCATGGCCGTCGGCGGGGTGGGGATCTCCGAGGCCAGGGCCTACCTCACCGCTGGCGCGATCGGCGCCGGTGTCGGCGGGCCGCTCGTCGGCGACGCCGCATCCGGTGGCTCGCTCGACGCCCTGCGCGCTCGGGCCCGGGCGTTCGCTTCGTGGGCCGGGGACGCCGGGGACCGGCGATGACCGCTGTCGTCACCCTCGGGGAGAGCCTGGCCTCCTTCAGGTCCGCGGGTCCGATCGGGTTCGGCCAGACGCTGACCCCGCACCTCGCGGGTGCCGAGGCCAACGTCGCGATCGGGCTGGCGCGTCTCGGCCACTCCGTGTCGTGGGTCGGCCGGGTGGGCGCGGACCCCTTCGGGCTGGAGGTCCTGCGCACCCTGCGCGGAGAGGGCGTCGACGTCACGGCAGCCGTCGTGGACGACTCCGCCGCGACCGGTCTGATGTTCGTCGAGCAACGCACGGCGGACCTCTCGCGCGTGCACTACGTCCGTTCGGGATCAGCCGGCTCCAAGGTGTCGGCGCAGGACCTGCCGGTCGAGACGATCCGGTCGGCCTCGCTGCTCCACGTCACCGGGATCACGCCCGCCCTGTCGACGGAGGCCGCCGAGGCCGTGAGCTCGGCCGTGGCCGTCGCCCACGAGGCGGGCGTGCGGGTCTCGCTCGACGTCAACCACCGCACCCGCCTGTGGAGCCGGGAGGAGGCCTCGCCCGTGCTGCGCGCGCTGCTGCCCCGGGTCTGGCAGGTCGTCGCCGGGGAGGACGAGCTCGACGTCGTCGCGGACGGCTCCGAGGACGACGCCGTCGCGGCGCTGCTCGGGCTGGGCGTTGAGCAGGTCGCCGTCAAGCGTGGCGCCGCCGGTGCGACCCTGCACACCCGTGAGGGTCGCGTGGACGCCGACGCCGTCGGCGTCACCGCGGTCGACACCGTGGGGGCCGGGGACGCCTTCTGCGCCGGCCTGCTCTCTGCAGTGCTTGACGGCGCCGCGCTCCCCGAGGCACTGGACCGTGCTGTGCTGCTCGGCGCCTGGGCTGCGAGCACCACGGGTGACTGGACCGGTCTGCCGACCCGTCCAGAGCTCGGCGAGCTCCTCTCCGTCCGTCCGGGCGAGACCCACCGATGAGCGGCGAGGCCACCACGCACGTCGTGGTCATGGGTGTCTCCGGCAGTGGCAAGACGACGGTCGCCCGCGGGATCGCCGCCGCGACCGGGTTCGAGTTCGCCGAGGCCGACGAGTTCCACCCTCCCGAGAACATCGCCAAGATGGAGGCAGGCACGCCCCTCACCGATGACGACCGCTGGCCCTGGCTCACCGCCCTCGCAGAGTGGATGCAGTCGAGGTCTCGTGACGGGGTGTCGACGATCATCACGTGCTCGGCGCTGAAGCGGACCTACCGCGACGTCCTGCGCGAGGGCCCGCCCTCGGTCACGTTCGTCCACCTCGACGGTCCCGTCGACGTCATCCGTGAACGGATGTCCGGGCGCCAGGGTCACTTCATGCCGGCGAGCCTGCTGCAGTCGCAGGTCGACACCCTCGAGCCGTTGGACGCCGACGAGCACGGAGTCATCCTCGACCTGCGCCGCTCACCGGAGGAGCTCATCGACGACGCTGTCGACTGGCTGACCGGCCGCCGCTGACGGTCCCGTCCGCGGACGCGTCACGGGCACCCGCCCAGGCCAGCTCCCGCTCGAGCTCCCGGGCACGGGAGCGTTCGCGCGCCAGGCGCTTCATGCCGTCGGCCGGCCGGATCGGCTGTGGCCACTTCGGGAGCGCCGCGTCGCCGTCGTAGCGACCGCTGAGGCGCCGGCGCACGAGGGGCAGCACCTCGGTGCGCACGAACCGGCCCTCGTCCCGGATGGCCTGTCGCCAGGCTCTCGGCTCCGTGTCGCCGAGGTCCCGCAGCCGCAGCGTGTGCGGGACCTCGAGCTCGCGCAGGACGAAGGCGGCCATGCGCTTGTGGCCCTGTCGGTTCATGTGGATCTTGTCCGGCGCCCAGAGCCGCCGGTCCTCGTACTCCCTCATGAGGGTGTGGTCGAGCAGGGTGGCGTCATGCGTGGCGGCGAGGTCGCGCACGGCGTCGTTGAAGGTGAGGACCCGTCGCCGCAGCGGCTCGAGGAGGGCGGTGGTCCGCATGTCGAAGGCGGTGAACACGAGCACCTGCGCCCCACCGGACCCGAGCCGCACGAGCGCCGCCTCGTAGCGGGCGACGAGCGAGTCGAGGTCCGCGCGCAGCGACAGGATGTCGTTCCCTCCGGCATAGAACGAGATGTGCGTCGGTGCCATCGCCAGCGTGTCCTCCACCTGCTCCTCGACGACCTGGTCGAGAACCTTGCTCCGGATCGCGAGGTTCGCGTACTCCCACCGCGGGTCGGCCCGACCGAGCTGGCGCGCCATCCGGTCCGCCCACCCCCGGAAACCGTTGGGGTAGTGCAGGTTCGGGTCACCCACCCCTTCCGTGAAGGAGTCGCCGACAGCGACGAAGCGACCAGTGTCCATGTGACATGCATGTCACGGGCCGGCCACCTCCCACCAGAGGAACCGGCAGGTGTCGGCTGATGTTCGCCGACTGGTTCCCGACGCGACAGGTGGGAGTCGCGGTCACGGTGGGCGGACGGCATACGGTCCGGTCGTGACCAGGTTCGTCGCCCTCGGCGACTCCCTCACCGAAGGTGTCGGCGACCCTCACCCCGCCTGGCCCAACGGGCTGCGCGGCTGGGCCGACCTCGTCGCCGCCCTGCTCGCCGAGAGGGACCCGGGCACCGAGTACGCCAACCTCGCACTGCGGGGACGGACCGCACGGGACGTCGCCACCGAGCAGCTGCCCGCCGCCCTGCTCATGCGGCCCGACATCGCCACGGTCTGGGCCGGCGGCAACGACATCCTGCGTCCGGTGCTGCGGCTCGACGACGTCCTCGGACCCGTCGACGTCGCGCTGGGTCGGCTCACCGCGACGGCGGGGACCGTCATCGTGTTCACCGGGTTCGAGGTCACCGGCTCGCCCGTCCTCGGTCCGGTGCGCGCACGGGTGCGTGAGCTCAACGCCGGGCTGCGGGTGCTCGCGCGCGACCACGGCGCGCTGCTCGCCGATGTCTCCGGCCGTGAGGAGTGGGGGGATCGCCGCCTGTGGGCGGCGGACCGGGTCCACCCGTCCGCGCTGGGTCACCGGCGGCTCGCCGCCCTCGTCGCCGGGCTCCTCGGGCTCCACCCCTCCGCTCCGCAGCCGCGTCCTCTGGAACCGCTCCGCGCCGGTCGGCTCTCGCACACCCTCGCCGAGGAGGCGCGGTGGTGGCGCCACCACGTGGCACCTCACGTGGCGAGGTGGGCGACCGGCGCCTCCCGTCGCGACCTCGTCCTGCCCAAATGGGGTGTGCCCGTGCGACCCGCGGGAGCGTCCCCGTGGGTCGGCTTCGGCGGCAACGATGTGGACGCGACTTCGGCGCAGTCACGGTGATGCAGCGGCGGGGCGCGGCATGATGTGCTCGTGCACAATGACGAGCCGCGCCGCTCCCGCAGGGCCCGGCATCATCGGGCCCCCGGTTCCTCCGCCGACGACGGGTTCGATGGGTACGACGGGTTCGACGGCGATGGCGACCTTGACGACTACGACGAGTACGACACCCACGCCGGGTCGGGCCGGTTCTTCGGCCTGACCGCCCTGAGCACGGTCCTGCCCGGTGCCGGGCTCATCCCCACACGCCGGCGCTCCTTCGGTCTGCTCCTCCTGCTGGGCGCGCTGCTCCTCGGCGCGCTCACCCTGTTCTACGCCTGGCGCAAGGGCTTCGTCGTCGCTGCGCTCGACCTCGCCGTGCGTCCCCGGATCCTCGTGACCCTGCTCGTCGCGACCGTCGTGGGCGCCGTCCTCTGGTGCGCCGGGATCCTGCTCACCGCGAGCGAGACCGCACCTCGCGGTCCCGGGCGGGGTTGGCGGGCCCTCTTCGCCGCGGTCTGCTGCCTGCTCGTCGTCGCGCCCGCGGTCACCGCGGTGCGCTACCTCACGATCCAGCACGACGTCGTGAGTGTCCTCACCGGCAGCAACGACGCCGACGAGGAGGACGCCAACGCTTGGGCGGACAAGCCCCGGGTCAACGTCCTGCTCCTGGGCTCGGACGCGGCGGACGACCGTGTCGGCGTGCGGACCGACTCGATGATGGTGGCGAGCATCGACACCCAGACCGGCCAGACGGTGCTCTTCAGCCTGCCGCGCAACCTCGAGTTCGCCCCGATCCCGTCCACCAACCCGCTGTCGAGGCTCTACCCCAGCGGCTACGACTGCGGCGACGAGTGCCTCCTCAACGGCATCTGGACGCTGGCGACCGACCACCCCGACCTCTTCCCCGGCGACGACAACCCGGGGCTGACGTCGACGCGCGACGTCATCGGCGAGATCCTCGGCCTCGAGATCGACCGGAGCCTCGTCGTCAGCCTGCGCGGGTTCCAGTCCCTCGTCGACGCCATGGGCGGGATCGACATCAACGTCAAGGAGCGGGTCTGCGTGTCGTGCAAGCTCGTCAACGGTCGCATCGTCTTCACCGACGACAAGGAACGTTGGATCGAGACGGGCCAGCAGCGCCTCGACGGCTACCACGCCCTCTGGTACGCCCGCTCCCGCGCCGGCAGTGACGACTACAGCCGGATGCGCCGCCAGCGCTGCGTGACCGGCGCGATCATCGACCAGGCCGACCCGGTCCAGCTGCTGCGCAACTACCCGGCGCTCGCCAACGTCGTCAAGGACAACCTGACGATCGACATCCCCACCAGCGAGCTGCCCGCGTGGGCCGAGCTCGTCGGCACGATCCAAGAGGAGGGCTCGATCCGGAGCCTGCCGATCACCAACAAGGTCGTCAGGGTCGCCGACCCCGACTACGCCAAGATCCGGCGGCTCGTGCAGTCGGCCCTGAACCCGCCGAGGCAGACCGCGGCTCCGTCGTCGTCCGCGCCTGCCGCCACGCCGACCCCGAGCGAGTCGGAGCCGGCAGCCACCCCCACCCCGAGCGAGCCCACCGACGAGGTCCAGGACCTGGCCACGGCCTGCTGAGCTCGACCCAAAGAAACTCAAAGTTGAGCGGAATCAACTCAACTCTGTGCTCGTTGCACCTGACGAACCCGTGACTCACGACCTTCAGGAGACTGCCACGATGGACCTCACGCCGACGACCAGGGTCGCCGAGGCGCTCGCGCTTGCGCAACGCACCGCGCAGGGCGCCGGCCACCCCGAGATCACCCCTGACCACCTCGCCCTCGCCCTCGCCGAGCAGCCGGACACCTCGACCCCCGCCCTCCTCGAGGCTGCGGGCACCACGGTCGACGCCGTTGCCTCCGCGGCGCGCTCCGCGCTCTCCCGTATGCCGGTCAGCTCCGGTCCCAGCACCACGACCCCGTCGCTCGGCCAGGCGGCCCTGGCCGTCCTCCAGCAGGCGAGCACCCTCATGTCGGCCAAGGGTGACACCCACCTCGCGACCGACCTGCTCGTCCTCGCCCTCGTCGAGAAGGGCGCGCTGCCCGGCGTCGAGCGCTCGGTGGCCAAGGACGTCGAGGCCCGGATCGACGAGCTCCGTGCCGGGCGCAAGGTGACCTCCGAGGCGCAGGAGAGTGGCAGCGAGTCGCTGGAGAAGTACGGCACCGACCTCACCGCCATGGCCCGCGACGGCAAGCTCGACCCCGTCATCGGCCGGGACTCCGAGATCCGCCGCGTGGTCCAGGTGCTCTCGCGCCGGACGAAGAACAACCCGGTCCTCATCGGTGAGCCCGGCGTCGGCAAGACCGCCGTGGTCGAGGGCCTCGCGCAGCGCATCGTCGACGGCGACGTCCCCGAGTCGCTGAGGGACAAGCGCCTCATCAGCCTCGACCTCGGCGCGATGGTCGCCGGCGCGAAGTACCGCGGTGAGTTCGAGGAGCGGCTCAAGGCCGTGCTCGAGGAGATCAAGGCCAGCAACGGCCAGATCGTCACCTTTATCGACGAGCTGCACACCGTGGTCGGTGCGGGTGCGACAGGCGAGGGCGCCATGGACGCCGGCAACATGCTCAAGCCGATGCTGGCGCGCGGCGAGCTCCGCCTCGTCGGTGCGACCACGCTCGACGAGTTCCGCGAGCACGTCGAGAAGGACCCGGCGCTCGAGCGCCGCTTCCAGCAGGTCTTCGTCGGTGAGCCCTCGGTCGAGGACACCGTGGCGATCCTGCGCGGTCTCAAGGAGCGCTACGAGGCGCACCACAAGGTCGAGATCGAGGACACCGCTCTCGTCGCCGCGGCCTCCCTGTCCGACCGCTACATCTCCGGCCGCCAGCTGCCCGACAAGGCCATCGACCTCGTCGACGAGGCGGCGTCGCGGCTGCGCATGGAGATCGACTCCAGCCCGGTCGAGATCGACGAGCTCAGTCGTGCCGTCGACCGGCTCAAGATGGAGGAGCTCCACCTCGAGCGCGAGACCGACGACGCCTCGGTCGAGCGCCTCGCCCGCCTTCGCGAGGACCTCGCCGACAAGTCCGAGCAGCTCACGGCTCTCAACGCCCGCTGGGACGCGGAGAAGTCCGGCCTCAACCGGGTCGGCGACCTCAAGGCCGAGGTCGACGAGGCCCGCACCCGTGCGGAGCGGTTCCAGCGCGACGGTGACTACGAGGCCGCCTCCCGCGTCCTCTACGGCGAGCTGCCCGAGCTCGAGAAGCAGCTCGCCGCCGCGAGCGAGGCCGAGGTCGCCCGCAGCGGCGACGACCTCATGGTCAAGGAGCGCGTCGGCGCCGACGACATCGCCGAGGTCATCTCGGCCTGGACCGGGATCCCGGCCGGCCGCCTCCTCCAGGGCGAGACCGAGAAGCTGCTCTCGATGGAGTCGATCATCGGCTCGCGCCTCATCGGCCAGACCGCGGCCGTGCAGGCCGTCTCCGACGCGGTCCGCCGCAGCCGGGCCGGCATCGCCGACCCCGACCGACCCACGGGCAGCTTCCTCTTCCTCGGCCCCACCGGTGTCGGCAAGACCGAGCTCGCGAAGTCGCTCGCCGACTTCCTCTTCGACGACGAGCGCGCCATGGTCCGCATCGACATGTCCGAGTACTCCGAGCGGCACGCCGTCGCGCGGCTCATCGGTGCACCTCCGGGCTACATCGGGCACGAGGAGGGTGGCCAGCTCACCGAGGCGGTGCGTCGCCGGCCGTACTCCGTCGTCCTCCTCGACGAGGTCGAGAAGGCCCACCCCGAGACCTTCGACATCCTGCTCCAGGTGCTCGACGACGGCCGTCTCACCGACGGCCAGGGCCGCACCGTCGACTTCCGCAACGTCATCCTCGTCATGACGAGCAACCTCGGCAGCCAGTTCCTCATCGACCCGACACTGGACCCGGGTGCCAAGCGGGAGGCCGTCATGGCGGCGGTGCGGGCGGCGTTCAAGCCCGAGTTCCTCAACCGCCTCGACGAGGTCGTCGTCTTCGACCCGCTCAGCCGCGAGGAGCTGACCCACATCGTCGAGCTCCAGGTCCGGGCCCTCGGGACGCGCCTCAAGGACCGGCGCATCGACCTCCTGGTGACCGACGCGGCGCGGGAGTGGCTCGCCGAGACCGGGTACGACCCGGCATACGGAGCTCGTCCGCTTCGCCGCCTGGTGCAGAAGGAGATCGGTGACCGGCTGGCTCGGGCCCTGCTCGCGGGCGAGGTGCGCGACGGCCAGGAGGTCACGGTGGACCGCGACGGCGAAGGGCTGACCCTGCGCTGATCCAGCGATGCCACGGGTCTCGTGACTTTTTCCCAAGATGGTCACGAGTTCTGTGACAACGCGATACTCTGTCGCCGTTGACTGGCCAGGGGGCCTGAGTCCGCGGGAAGCGTCGGGTTGGCGGCGTGGTGGTGAAAACCGGTTGCGGCGTCGCCTGTCTCTCCACCTCTCGAGCTCAAGGACCGGCTATGCGTCGATCGCGCACCACTCTCATCAGCCTGCTCGCTGCCGCGGCGGTCGCCGCGACGACGCCGCTCGCAGGGGCCCAGCCCCGAGCAGCGGTGGCGGCGAGCTCTCCCACCGTCGCGGTCACCGCCGCCGAACCCGGGGACAACCTGCTCGACATGGGTGGGCTCGACGGCACGCCCCTGCGGCCGACCCGGGACGTTGCCGCTGTCAAGAAGCGTCAGGCGGCTGTCCGGGAGACCACCACCCAGTCCTCACCAGGCCTGCGCCTCCCGACCGACCCGCCGATCTCGGGCTTCCTCTCGTCGGGCGCCACGCTCGTGGAGGCGCCGACCGCCGCCCGTCCGTACGACACGACGAAGATCACCCCGGGGGAGGGCTGGGGCGTCCGTGACTCGACGGACGTGCGCATGTTCTCGTTCGTCGGTGAGACCAAGCAGTGGAACCACCCGGTGGGCCAGGCCCAGTACGCCCTCTACAGCCTCAACTCCTACCGGCTGACCAAGGACCAGGCCTACCTGGACAGCGCGGCCAAGAACGCCCAGCGGCTCGTCGACCGCAGGGTCGAGTCCGGTGGCGCCTGGTACTACCCCTACGACTTCGACTTCGCCGTCCACGGCGACACCACCGAGACGCTCAAGGCACCGTGGTACTCCGGGATGGCCCAGGGCCAGGCCCTGTCGGTCTTCGTCCGCCTCTTCCAGGTGACGGGCGACGAGAAGTGGAAGACCGCTGCCGACGCGACCTACGCCAGCATGCGCCAGACGCCCGAAGGTGAGGCACCCTTCGCGTCCTGGGTCGACGAAAAGGGCCGCCTGTGGCTCGAGGAGTACCCGCGCTACCCCGTGGTCAACAGCGAGAAGGTCCTCAACGGCCACATCTTCGCGCTCTACGGCCTGCACGACTACTGGGTCCTCACCCAGAACGAGGAGGTGCGAGCCCTCACCCTCGGCGCCCTGCGCACGGTCGAGCTCACCGTGCCCGCCGAGTACAGGCGGCAGGGGGCGGTCAGCGTCTACTCGCTGCGGCACAAGGTCTCCACGCACTCGTACCACAGCGTGCACGTCCGGCAGTTCCTCGAGCTGTGGCGACTGACGAAGTCGCAGGTCTTCTACGTCAACACCGCCAACACCTACCGCTCCGACTACCCCCTCCGTGGTGGCACCGGCACGGCCGTCATCACCCCCCGGGTCACGAAGATGTACAAGGCAGACAACTTCGGCAAGATCACCGCGACCAAGGCGGTGTCGTTCGGTCGCACGACCGGGGCGCCGTTCGACCACCGTGTCCGGCTCCAGGGCGGTCCGATCGGCCTTCGCCTGTCCGCGGGAACGCACACCGGGTGGTTCGTGCCGGAGGGCTTCGGAGTGGCCTTCGCCAGGGGAGCGGTCGACGCCCACGCCTACCTCCCGAAGGTCACCATCCAGTTCACCCCGAAGACGTTCACGGCCTACCGCCTGGACGCCGCGGGCAACGTCTCCGGCTACAAGAACCTCACGATCACGCGGAACTCCAACGCACCTTCACCCCACAGCGCCACGGTGCAGGGCCGGCCCGCCTGGTACTTCCCGGACGGCGCCTTCGCCGGCCTCTGGGTGCCGATGCAGACCGGCATCAACCCCCTGTACTGATCTCTGCAGTCCCGCTATTCTGCGCCTGCCGCGTCCGGCGGCCGCTCATGTCCAAGGGGAAGACACGCCATGACCCACCTTCGCTCCCTGCGCTCGCGCATCGCGGCCGTCGCGACCGTCGGCATCGCCTCGCTCGCGCTGGTCGCACTGGTCGCACCTGCGGGTGCTGCTGACAGGCCCGTGGTCCGCAAGTCCGCGACCATCGAGAAGGACGTGGCGTGGAAGGCGGTCGACGCGGCACCGCTGGGCAGGAACCACACATCCGCCGTCACGAGCCCGGACAGCGGATCGAACCGGCTCGCCCTGGCCACGACGGCTGCCTCGCTGCCGTCCGACTGCATCACGGTCTTCCACCGGGCCCTCAACGGCGTGCTCGGCGAGTACCTTATCCGTGGCTCGGCTCCGTCCGGCTACCCCGTCGGGTCGATCACCGTCACGGACCCCGCCGGCGTCAAGGTGACCGTCCAGCCGAGGACGATGGCCTTCGTCCGTGTCCTGTCCTCCGCTCCCTACACGGAGCAGTACGCCGCCGTGAGCCCCGACGGACGGCTCATGTTCGTCAAGGTCGTGTGGGGATCGAGTGGGCCGGTGGTGTCGGGCACGATCGCCGGCACGACGGCGTGGCAGAGCGTCCGTGAGATCGCCGGCAGCGGCGTCGGCCGGCTCTACGCCCTCAACAACAGCGGCGGTGTGGCGCGCTACGGCATCAACACGAGCGGCGCGGTCACCAGCGTGCGGGCCATGAGCACCGCCGGCTGGGGCACCGTGTACTCGCTCGCACCGACCGGGGTCGGCACCTACAACGGCGCGGTCGTCGACGGCTTCCTCGCCATCACCGAGGCAGGGGCCCTGCACGAGTACCTCTTCAAGGCCGACGGCACCGGCTGGAACGGCTTCCGGCTGAGGAGCACGGGCTGGGCCGGGTTCGTCCACGTCTCCGCCGGCAGCTGCAGCAATGCGACCCGGCCGATCATCGGCGTCAACCGTGTCGGTGACGTCTATGCCTACCGCGACCTCAACGGCAGCAACCTCAACGGGTCCGACATCTCCGTCGTCGGCAGGATCGGTGGCCGGGCCCACGGCCTGATCTTCGACTGACGGCCGGCCACCCAGAGGTGCCAGCACCGGCCAGTAGGGTGTGCGCCATGCGACGACGCACTCTGCTGGCCGGTGCGGCTGCCGCCACCCTCGGGATCCTGACCGCGTGCTCCGGTGATGCCGAGCCCGAGCCCAAGGCGGACCCGAAGGCCGCGCTCGCCGCGGCCAAGGCCCACTTCGACGGCGCCAAGTTCGTGGGCCTGACCCTGTCGAGCAAGAACGTGCCGCAGACCGAGAACGGCGTCACCGGTGCCCTCGGCACGGGGGAGATCAGCGCGACCGAGCCCAAGTTCAAGGGCAGTGTCACGGCGACGATCAAGGGCGTGAGCGGTTCGGCCGACGTCATCACGATCGGTGACACGGCATACATGAAGTTCTTCACCCCGGGCTACAACCCGACCGACCTCGCGGAGCTGGGCGCGCCCAACCCCTCGAACTTCTTCGACCCGGCCAAGGGCATCTCCCAGCTGCTCGTCGACACGGCTGGGCCGACGACCGGCAAGCAGGTGCGCGACGGCGCGGCGGTGCTGCAGCAGTACTCGGGCACGCTGCCGGGCCCGCGCATCAAGGAGCTGTTCAACCTCGGCGACGGCACGGGCACCTTCGAGGTGACCTACGGCATCGCCGAGGGCGACCGGCTCCAGCTCGCCGAGCTCACCGGCCCATTCTTCGCCGGCGCGACGTCGACGTTCACCCTGCGCCTCAAGAACTACGGGACCGCGGTTGAGATCACCCGCCCCTAGGGCGCTGCTCGCGACGGCCTCGGTCGCGGTGGCGCTCGCCGCGGCCGACACCTATGTCGTCGTGCTCGCCCTCACCGACATGATGTCCGGCGTCGGCATCGGCATCGACTCGCTCCAGCGCGCGACGCCGATCATCTCCGGCTTCCTCCTCGGCTACATCGCCGTCCTGCCGCTCATCGGCCGGCTCGCCGACCTCACCGAACGACAGCGCGTGCTGCTCGGCTGCCTCGCGGTCTTCGTCGTGGGCTCGGCCATCACGGCGCTCGCGGTCGAGCTGCCGGTGCTCGTCGCGGGACGCGTCATCCAGGGCGTCGGCGGTGGTGGTCTCGTCCCCGCGACCCTCGCGATCGTCGCCCAGCTGTGGGACCGCGACCGGCGCGGCACCCCGCTCGGGGTCGTCGGCGCGGTGCAGGAGCTCGGGTCGGTGCTCGGTCCCGTGCTCGGGGCGGCCGTCCTCGCCGTCGCGGACTGGCGCGCCATCTTCTGGCTCAACGCCGCGCTGGGCGTCCTGCTCGCTGCCGCCGTGGTCGCCGTCGGCGGAGGTATGCCGTCCCGTCCCCGAGCGCTGCCCGTCGCCGTCACGCTCGTCGCCGCGGTGGTCGGGTGGCTGGCGCTCGCAGCCCCCGAGCCGCTCGTGACCTCGGTGTCGCTCGGGGTGCCGTTCGTGCCGTTCGGTGACGCGACCTCCCGCCTCGTCACCCCGGTCGGTGTCGTGGCGCTTGTGCTCGCGGCGCTGGCCGTGGCGCTGTGGGTGCGCGGCTCTTGGCCGGTGCTGCGCCGTGCCGACCTGGTGGGAGCCCTGCTGCTCGGAGGTGCGCTCGGCTGCATCGTGCTGACGTTCGCCGCAGCCGACCCGGAGAAGGAGATCGTCGGCCCCCTGGGGTTCGCGCTGCTGCCGTTCGGTGCGGTGCTCGCCGGCCTCTACCTGCTGCACCACCGGCGCGCTGCACAGCCCCTGGTGCCCCGAGGTGTCGTGCTCGGCCGCACGCGCTGGGCCCTGCTCGTCTCGCTGTGTGTCGGCGTCGCCCTCGTCGCCGTCGTCGTCGACGTGCCGCTGCTGGCCCGGCTGGTGTACACCGAGAGCGAGACGGTCGCGGCCTTCGTCCTCGTCCGCTTCCTCGTCGCCGTGCCGGTCGGCGCACTGCTCGGTGGCTGGTCGCTGCGCCGGCTCGGTGACGGGCTCGTGAGCGGGCTCGGCCTCGCGCTGGCGGCTGTCGGCCTCGTCGTCATGTCGACCTGGGGCCGTGGCTCGCTCGCGGAGTGGTCCTCAACCGTGGT
The DNA here is from genome assembly GCF_044791685.1 of Knoellia locipacati. Lineage (GTDB taxonomy): Bacteria > Actinomycetota > Actinomycetes > Actinomycetales > Dermatophilaceae > Knoellia > Knoellia locipacati_A. Next base: position 1,164,902 of record NZ_CP087730.1, on the reverse strand, counting down.
GCTCGCGCTCGTGGGACTCGGGATCGGCCTCGCGCTGGCGCCGGTCAACAATGCCGCCCTCGCCGACTCACCCGAGGACGCCCACGGCACGGCCAGCGCGCTCGTGGTCGTCGCCCGGATGATCGGCATGGTCGTGGGTCTGGCCCTCCTGACCGCCATCGGACTGCACCAGTACTACGCCGCGGTCGCCGCCCTCCCGGACCAGACCGACACCCAGGCGCTGCTCGACGCTGCCATCGTTCAGGTCGAGTGGGTCTTCCGCGGAGCCGCGGTCGCCGCTGCTGTCGGGGCCGTCGCGTCGGTCATGCTCGGCCTCGGCCGCCGCCGGCTCAGCGCCTGACCGCGTCGGCGCCCAGCCCGTCGGGGCGACCCGCAACCCCGCGGCCACCACGGCGCACACGCCCAACATCACGGTGAAGCCCGCGAGCGTCCGAGCCGTGAAGGGCTCCTCGGACGATCCCACGAGGGTGGGCATGAGGGCGACGAACCCGATGAGCACCAGCACTCCGCAGGCCCGCGCCCACCGGTTGCGCGAGGCCACGACGGCCATGCCGACGATGGGCGGCAGCAAGGTGGCGCAGCGCCGTCATCACCACGACACCGTCAGGCACGCGAGACGGGGACCCGCACCGCCGGTCTGCGGGTTGGTGGGAGCCGCGTGGACGACGACCGACCGGTTCCCGGACTCCGGGACGAACGGGACGCTCGCGGTGCTCGTGCCAGCGCCGTCCTCGACGGTGAAGTCGAGCCAGATCTCGGTGCGGTCGCTGATCCCGGAGACCGGGGTCTGACCGTGCACGTACGAGTTGTAGTGCGGCCCGGCCGCGGCTCCGTCGCCGGCGATGCAGGGGCCGTCGTGCAGGTGCGCGCCGAACGTGTCACCGTCGACCGAGGTGTCGATCCCCTTGACCGTGAGCACGGCGTGACTGCCCTTCGCCGACTCCACGATCTGCACCCGCGCACGAGCCTCGTCGAAGGGTCCGGAGGACGCCGGGGCGAAGTCACTGAGCGGACCGCCGGTGCGGATGAGTCCGCCAAGTGCCAGCGCGGGGGTGGCCGTGAGGAGGACGATGGCGCCAGCGACGGCGGTGATCTTGAGCTGTGAGGAGGTGGGCATCGGGTGTCCTTTCTGAAGGATCGGCGAGGTGCCGACACCGATGCAGACGCAGCCGCACGCGCTGTGGGTGACACCGGAAACCGACGAAAAAAAGACCGTTCCGGCGGTCACCCGACCACCCCTGCTCGCGCGTCTGTCAGGGCGATGGAGACCGTCGCCGAGCTCGCGCTCGACCCGCTCGACGTCGGGCCCAGCCTCGATGTCCCTGCGCTCTTCGCGCAGGAGGGCGCCTCCCTCACCCGGCTCGCCAGCTTCTACCTCGACGACCGCACGGCCGCCGAGGACCTCGTCCAGGAGGCGTTCATCAGGCTCACCAGGTCGTCGGCACGGATCCGCCAGCGGGGCAGCGCAGCGGCATACCTTCGGTCGATCATCATCAACCTGGCCCGCGACCACAACCGGCGCGGCCTCGTCTCGCTGCGGCACCGGCCGCCGGCCGTCCAGGACGCCCCGTCGGCGGAGGAGGACGCGCACAGCCGCGCGGAGCGGCAGGAGGTCATCGACGCGCTGCGGGCCCTGCCGAAGCGGCAGCGTGACTGCGTCACCCTGCGCTACTACCTCGACCTCGGGATCCCCGACATCGCCGAGACGTTGGGCCTGTCCGCCAACACCGTGAAGACCCATCTCCAACGGGGGATGGCCAGCCTCGCGCAGACCCTGGAGGTCGACCGATGAGCAACCTCGAGGACCGCCTGACCCGAGCCCTGACCGACTACCCGGCCGAGCCCTCGCCGGACCTCTTCGAGCGGGTCGTCGAGAGCATCGCGGCCGATCGCGCGCGCCGCCGCATCCTCGTCCAATGGTCCCTGGTGGGACTGCTCGTCATCGCCGCGACCGTGGCGGCCGTCCTCATCCTCACTCCCCGTCACGAGAACGGAACCCTTGCCATGCCCTGGTGGATCCTCGAAGTCGCCACGAACCTCGTCCTCGTCGCCATCGCACTGTGGCTCGGTCCGTTCATCAAGAGGTTCGGACGCGCCTATGCCGCAGACGTCTTCCACGACAATCCGCTCACGGGCAAGAGCTACATCGTCCTTACGGACATCGTCTACTACCTCATCTTCACGGCCTACATCCTCTTCACGCTCAAAGTGGGACCGGAGGCCGGATGGGACTACGTCGAGCCGGTCACCGTCTCGGCTGCACAGGTGACCTACTCGCTCAGCCGTATCGGTGGGATCCTGCTCATCATCGGCATCCTGCACGGGCTCAACATCGTCCTCATGCCGGTCCTCGGCCGGCTGTTCTCGCTCAACCGTCGGCTGCCCGACCGCGTCGGGCCGGCGCGGGACCGGGTCGAGTACTGAGCGAAGCGGTCGTCTGCCCGGGGCGTGACGGCCGACTCCTGCTCGGCGGGCGCCGCCGGCTCGGCGCACCTAGGTTGGGTCCATGGCCACGCCTTCGCGCTCGCGCACCGCTCGCCCAGCCGCCCTCGCCCTTGCCCTCGCCACCGGCGCGGGGTGCTTCGCCGCCGGGGGAGGTGCTGCCCGGGCGGCCGAACCGACGACCATGACGCCCATCGGTGGGGGCTACACCCTCGAGACCCTGCAGGGGTTCTCGCGCGCGGCCGCCGACGGTGCGAGCGGGCCGAGTGTCGACATCGTCGTCGTGCCCTCCTCCTACGGTGACGCACCCGCGGACCGCGACGCGAACCTCACCCTCGCCCAGCAGCGCACCGACGAGGTCGACGCCGCCTGCGACGCCGTCGTGGCGGCACCCTTCACCGGGTGCACCGCCGTCCTCGCGCCGCTGCTCAACCGCGCGGACGCCGAGGACCCGGCGAACTCGTCGATGCTCACCGAGCAGACCGACGGCGTGTTCATCCTCGGCGGCGACCAGGGCCTGGCGATGTCGGTCCTCGCCGAGTCACCGGCCGAGGCCGCCCTCGAGGCGGCGTTCACCCGTGGCGCCGCCGTCGGTGGCACCAGTGCAGGTGCGGCCGTCGAGTCGCGCAGCATGATCAACGGCTACGTCGGCGACCTCGGCCCGTGGGACGGCCTCCGGCGGGGCAGCTCGCTCATGTGGTGGGGCGACGACACCGACCGGGAGCGGGGCCTGCGGTTCGGCTCGGAGCGCGCGATCTACGACCAGCACTTCTACCAGCGCGGGCGCTTCGGTCGCCTGTTGTCGACCCTGGCCACCTCCGACGAGCGTTTCGGCGGGGTGAGCAAGGTCGGCGTCGGCGTGGACTACGCCACCGGCACCCACAACACCGGCGACGCCACCCTGTCACGGACCTTCGGCGCCTCGTCGGTGGCCGTGCTCGACCTCGAGTCGCTCTCGTCGCGGGTGTCGTGGGTCGGACCGCACAGCGTCCTCTCCACCCGCAACGTCCTGGCCCACCTCCTGCCGCCGGACGCGCAGGGGAGCGTGACGGCATACGACCTCGTGGGGCGCGCGGTCACGCGCAACGGGACCGCGGTCGCCGTGCCGGCCCCGGCCCCTGCGGTGGGTCCGGAGATCGACGGGGCGGCGGGGACGGTCTACCTCGGTGGCGACGTCGTGGGCGGTGCCTCCACGACGGTCGTCAGCCGGTTCGTCGCCGACGTCAAGGCCGCCGTCGCGTCCGGCTCGCAGTCGCGGGTCGTCGTCCTCGCAGCGTCGTTCAAGGACAGGAAGGCGACCAGGGCCTACACCGACGCGCTCAAGGCCGCCGGGTGGACCGGGACCACCGAGGTGGTCGAGCAGGGCAAGCGCTCCAGGGTCATGATGACTGGAGCCGCTGGCGTGCTGCTCGTCGGCGAGACACCGGCATCCGTGGACACGGCCCTGGGTGACCCGGCGTTCGCGGCGCAGGTGAGGACTGCCGTCCTCACGACTCCGGTGGTCCTCGCCGACCGCCACCTCACCGCTGGTCTGGGCACGTGGTTCTCGACCAAGGCCGACCCGACGGACACGAACTACGAGGACGAGGCGATCGCCAACTTCCGCACCGGTGACGGACAGTGGCAGCGCGGACTCGGGCTCGTGACAGGCTCGCTCGTGCCCTCGCTCACCCTCGACTACCGCTGGGGCAAGCTGTTCGACCTGGGCGCGCTCGATGGTGACCAGGTCGTCTGGGGCATCGGCGAGGACACCGCCGTCCGCCTGACCCCGGGTGCTGCAGCAGCGGTGGTCGGTGACGGATCGGTCGTCGCGCTCGACCCGCGCGGCGCCGAGTTCTGGACCGGCCCCAACGGCGCCATCGGTGCCGTCAACGCACTGCTCAACACCTTCGGCGACGGCGAGGCGCTCTCGCTCGGGTGAGCCGGCCGGCGCCTCAGCGCTGATCGAGTAGCTCGATGAGGGCGTCGGCGACCATGTCGGTCGCCTCGTGGGTGAGCATGTGCCCCTTGCCGGGCAGGAGGGTGAGCCGCGAACCCGGTATGCCGTCGTGCAGGCTGCGTGCCCACCGCACCGGGGTTAGCCGGTCCTTGGTGCCGACGAGGATGTGGGTCGGTATGCCGGCGAGCTCGGCCAGAGCCTCGGTCTCGTCGTGGTCGCGGATCGAAGCAAAGTAGCGACCGGTGGTGGCGAGCGAGGTCCTGCCCATGGTGCGCACCATGTCGCTGACGACCTGCTTGTCCGCGCTCTCGCCGAAGTTGAGGCCGCGGAGCACCGAGCTCGGGATGAGCATTCCCGTGCGCAGCAACGGAACTCGCGCGGCGACGGCCATCGCGAGAGCCTCGCCGCGCACCTCGGGCCGACCCTCCACGGTCGCGGTGGTCGAGAGGAGGGCGACCCCACGGACCCGGTCGCGGAGCTGGTCGGCGTGCCGGCCGGCATACGCCAGGACGGTCATCCCACCCATCGAGTGGCCGCCGAGGACCAGGGGACCGGAGGGCGCGGTGGCCGCGATGACGGCCGCGAGGTCGTCGGCCAGGCCCTTGATCGACTGCTGCTTCGTGGAGCCCCACGTCGAGCGGCCGTGGCCTCGCTGGTCGTAGGTGACGACGCGAACTGCCCTGTGCGACTGCACTTCTCGCACGACCGGCTCCCAGCTGGCGCGGGCGAGGGTCCAGCCGTGGGCGAGGACGAGGGTGGGCGTGTCATCGTCCGGGGCCGTCGCCGGGACGAACTCCGTCGCGGCGAGGGACGCGCTGTGGGCCGCGGGGATGGTCAGCGTTCGCTCGGTGGTCCGGGTGGTCACTGGTCGGCCACCTCGATGACGACGGGGGCGTGGTCGCTCGCACCCTGGCCCTTGCGCTCCTCCCGGTCGATCGCCGCGCCCTGCACTCGTCGCGCGAGCGGGTCGGACGCGAGGATGAAGTCGATCCGCATGCCTCGGCGCTTCTGGAACGCCAGCCGCTGGTAGTCCCAGTAGGTGAAGGTCCCGGGCTCGGTGTGCGGGCGGACGACGTCGCTGACCCCGGCGTCGAGCACCGCCTGGAAGGCCGCGCGCTCGGACGGGCTGACGTGGCTCTTGTCGAGGTAGTACTCCATCGACCAGACGTCGTCGTCCTGCGGCGCGATGTTCCAGTCGCCCATGAGGGCGAACGGCACCTCCTCGGCGGCCCAGGCAGCGGTCTGGACGCGCAGCGTGTCGAGCCAGGCGAGCTTGTACTGCATGTGCGGGTCGGTGATGTGCCGCCCGTTGGGGACGTAGAGCGACCAGAGGCGGATGCCGTTGCACGTCGCCCCGATCGCCCGCGCCTCCTCGACGGCCGGCTCACCCCAGTGCGGCAGGTCGGGGAAGCCCCGGCTCACGTCGTCGAGGCCGACGCGGGAGGCGATCGCGACGCCGTTCCACTGGTTGAGGCCGTGGTGCGCCACGGCATACCCGAGGTCCGCGAAGCGCTCGAACGGGAACTGGTCCTCGCGGCACTTCGTCTCCTGGATCGCGAGGACGTCGACGTCGGTCCGTTGCAGCCAGGCCTCGACACGGTCGATGCGGGAGCGGATGGAGTTGACGTTCCAGGTGGCGATACGCACCCGGCCACACTACCCACGGGTATGTCGCGTGCTTAGGGTCGTGCCCATGACCACCTCACTCGTCACGGGAGCCACCGCCGGGATCGGCCGGGAGTTCGCCCTCCAGCTCGCCGCACGGGGCGACGACCTCGTCCTCGTCGCGCGCGACCTCGCGCGGCTCGAGGCCCTGGCAGCGGAGCTGCGGGCCGCACACGGGGTGGACGTCGAGGTCCTTCCCGCGGACCTCACCGACCGCCGGGCGCTCGGCGCGGTGGCTGAGCGAGTGGCGTCGACCGAGCGACCGGTCGACCTCGTCGTCAACAACGCCGGCTTCTCGCTCAAGGGGTCCTTCCTCGAGCACGACATCACGCAGGAGGAGGCCCAGTTCGACGTGCTCGCCCGCGCCGTGCTGGTCCTCTCGCACGCCGCGGGTCGGGCCATGAGGGAGCGCGGGCGCGGCGCGATCGTCAACGTCTCGTCGGTGGCGTCCTTCATCGCGTCCGGCGCCTACTCGGCGAGCAAGTCTTACGTCACCGTCCTGAGCGAAGGGCTGGCCAGCGAGCTCGCCGGGTCGGGTGTCACGGTCACCGCGCTCTGCCCCGGCTTCACGCACACCGAGTTCCACCAGCGCGCGGACGTCGACATGTCGAGGCTGCCGGAGTTCGTGTGGCTCGACGCGCCCCGGCTCGTGCGCGACGCCTTGGCCGACGTGGCCAAGGGCAAGGTCGTGTCGGTGCCGAGCCCGCTCTACAAGGCGGCGGTCGCGGCGCTGCGGGTCATCCCGCGCCCGCTCGTGCGTGCGACGTCCCGCTCGGCGCACCGCCCCTCGTCCGTCGCCGGCACAGGTCGGTAGCCTCGGGGCCGTGACTGACATCGCTGCCGACCGCGCCCGCCTGCTCGAGATCATCAGGGACAAGGCCATCGTCCACGGCCGCGTCACGCTGTCGTCGGGCAAGGAGGCGGACTACTACGTCGACCTGCGCCGCATCACCCTCGACGGCGAGGCCAGCCCGCTCGTCGGACGGGTCATGCGCGACCTCGTCGCCGACCTCGAGTTCGACGCGGTCGGTGGGCTGACGCTCGGGGCCGACCCGGTCGCGACCTCGATGCTCCACGCGGCGGCCGCCGCGGGCGAGCGGCTCGACGCCTTCGTCGTCCGCAAGGCCGGCAAGGCGCACGGACTCCAGCAGCGCATCGAGGGCCCGTCGATCGAGGGCCGGCGCGTCCTCATCGTCGAGGACACCTCGACCACGGGCGCCTCGCCGCTCGACGCGGCCAAGGCAGCCCAGGAGGCGGGCGCCACCGTCGTCGGTGTCGCGACCATCGCGGACCGCGCCACGGGTGCCGCCCAGGTGTTCGCCGACGCCGGGCTCGGCTACCGGCACGCCTTCGGGCTCGAGGACCTCGGACTCGCCTGAGGATCCCGGGCGCGGGGGCGCCCAGGGCCTAGGATCGCGAGCGAGACGCCACCAACAGGGGAGTTCACATGATCACCGCCATCATCATCATCGTCGTCGTCCTGCTGCTCGTCGGCGTCGTCGTCGGGATGTACAACGGCCTCATCAAGCTGCGCAACCTCGTGCAGGAGGCCTGGCGCCAGATCGATGTCGAGCTCACCCGGCGCCACGACCTCATCGGCAACCTCGTCGAGACGGTCAAGGGCTACGCAGCCCACGAGCGCGGCACCCTCGAGGACGTCATCAAGGCCCGCAGCGCAGCGATGGCGCCCAACCAGTCGCCGGGCCAGCAGGCCGAGAGCGAGAACATGCTGAGCCAGGCCCTCGGTCGCCTGCTCGCCATCGCCGAGGCCTACCCCGACCTCAAGGCCAACCAGAACTTCATGGCCCTCCAGCAGGAGCTCACGAGCACCGAGGACCGGATCGCCTCGTCGCGTCGCTACTACAACGCGACCGTCCGTGACCTCAACACCAAGGTCGAGACCGTCCCGACGAACTTCATCGCCGGCATGTTCGGGATCAAGACGGCCGAGTACTTCGAGGCCGTCGGCGAGCAGCGCGAGGCCCCCAAGGTCGACTTCGGCCAGCGCGACGCGACGATCCCGCCGCCGAGCGGCTACGCCCCGAGCGCGCCGAGCGCCTCGACGCCGCCGGGCCCGCAGTCACCCGCGGACACCCCCGCGGCGCCGGCCGCGCCACCGGCGCCGCCCGTCGAGCAGACCCAGCCGATCGACCCGACGACGCCCGGCGACACCCCACCGGCGCCACCGGCGCCCCGCGTCTGAGGCCGACGCGTGTCGCTCGTCTCCGGCTCCCGCGCCGCCGCAGCCTCGCCCTGGGTGGCGGAGGTCTGGGTCGACCCGCAATGGTACGAGTGCCAGAGCAGCCCTGACCGCCTGCCCGCGTTCGGTCCTCCCACGGTGGTCCCGCTCCGGGAGAGCCAGGTGCTCATCGGTCGGCACAGCGAGGCCAAGGCGGTCACGCCGCACATCGACTGCGAGGGTGACGCGGGCGTGAGCCGGCGCCATGCGCGCCTCACCCGTCACGGTCTCGGCTGGGTCGTCGAGGACCTGGGGTCGGCCAACGGCACCTACGTGAGCTCCACGATCGGCGACATCCCGGACGACCCGATCGAGGCGGGCCACCCGGTGGGCTCGGGGCACGTCCTCTACCTCGGGTCGTGGACCCGGATCGTCCTCAAGCAGGAGTCGCTCACCCCCTGACCGCGGGGCTGACGTCAGGCCGCCCGGGCGTCGACCCAGAACTCGTCGTCGGGCACCCAGTCGTCGGGCAGGTAGCGCTCGTCGGTCGGGTCGTAGGGCGGTTCGAGGTCGTCCAGCCATCGCGGGGACCAGCCTTGGCCGAGGATGGGTGGCGCGGTCGAGTCGTAGGTGTGCCCGGTCGGGGTCGTGACCCGTATGCCGTGTGGTCCGGTACGTGGCGATCCGGTGCCGTCGAGCCCAGTCGACTCGACGCGCACGTGCCAGCCGTCGGCCTCCTTGACCTGGTTGTGCCGCTGGCACAGGCCCTCGCCGTTGGCGGCGGAGGTGGGACCGCCGTCGGCGGCTGCGATGGCGTGGTCGGACTCGATGGCGGGGGCGTCGCACCACGGGATGCGGCAGGTCGGGTCGCGCAGCTCGAGGAACCGCCGCAGCCCACCGTGGAACTTCCGGCGGGTGGAGTCGAGGGCGACGAGGTCGCGTCCGGTCGGGTCGGTGAACAGCCGACGCAGCCACACGAACGGAGCCGGGCCTCCGGCTCCGGCTCCGGCTCTGGCGCCGTCGCTCGTCGCCCGACGTCGGCCGCTGTGATTGAGGCCCTCGCCACGGTCCAGCAAGTCGGCCACACAGGCGCGGGCCTCGGCGCCGGGGACCGGTCCCCACCCGGGGATCGTTGCGCAGTCATCTGCAGGCGCGGTGCCACCGAACGCGGCCGGCACCAGCGCCCGGTCGGTCATGACCAGGCTGACCTCGACCGGCTGCGGCTGACCCTTGGCGCGGCCGCTGAGGAGCTCGAGGGCGCGGTCGGCCAGCCACGCACCCTTGCCGCGGGTGTCGGCACGAGCAACGGCAGCGGCCGCCTCCCACTGGTCGTCGGGCAGGTCGGGGTCGATGACGTGGCGGCGGCCCTCATCACCGACCAGGGCGAGGTGGGCGCCGATGACGTCCTTCATCGGGCCGAGGACCGACAGCCACGCCATGCCGTCCGCGGCCGGACACACCGACACCCGGCGGGAAGCGACCGCACGACGGTGTCGCTCTGCCAACGACTCCGCATCCAGCGCCGCACCCGCCCGACGGGCTGCAGCAGCCAGTGCCTTGTCACCCAGAGAACCGAGAACCGGCGCCAGCCTGCGGTCGACCTCGCCGCGGTGCTCCCGCGACAGGCAGGCCGTCTCACGGACGACGATCGTGGCGCGACGCTCGCTGATCTCCCCACGCGTCAACGCCGCCAGAGTCTCGGGCAGCTCGTCCACCAGTGCCCGAGCCACCCCGACATGCTGGTCGGCCAGCGTCGGCGAGCACCGCCGCGCCAACGCCAGGTCGGCGCGCACGCTGCGGGAGTCCTCACCCAGCGCCTCGCGGTCCACCACGGCAGCCGCCGTCAGCCGCGCCTGCGTGGCCGCCGCAGCACCCTTCATCGACTCCAGCGCCGAGACCACGGAGACACGGTCCGCCTCGGTCAACCCCTCCGGAGAGATCACAGCAAGCGCGGACACGACCGATCGGACGAGCCCTTCAGGCCCGCTCGGTGCTGGTGTCCCCTCCATGACCCCACACTACGAGCGACCACCGACAGTCACCGTCGCCCGAAAGCATCCCCCGCACCGAACCCACGCCACAATGGCGCATGACCTCGACAGTTCTCGACACGTTCTCGCTCACCGGCCGCACGGCGCTCGTCACCGGGGGATACCGCGGGCTCGGCCTCGCCTTCGCCCGTGCCCTCGCCGAAGCCGGCGCCGACGTCGTCATCGGTGCCCGGGACGAGGAGTCCTCCGTCGCTGCGGCCGCGGACCTCGCGTCGGCCACGGGACGAACCGTGGTCGGAGTCGGGCTCGACGTCACCGACCGGGCGAGCGCCGAGCGCGTCGTCGCCACTGCGATCGAGGCCACCGGCCGCCTCGACGTGCTCGTCAACAACGCGGGGGCGTGCGTCCACCGCCCGGCCCTCGACGTCACCGACGAGGAGTGGGACAGCGTCTTCGACACCAACGTGCGCGGGCTGTGGATCATGAGCCAGGTCGCCGGACGGCACTTCGCCGACGCAGGGACAGGTGTCATCGTCAACATCGGCTCGATCTCGGGACTCATCGTCAACAGGCCCCAGTGGCAGCCGGCATACAACGCATCGAAAGCGGCCGTGCACCAGCTCACGAAGTCGCTCGCGGCCGAGTGGGCGCCGCTCGGGATCCGGGTCAACGCCGTCGCGCCGGGCTATGTCAAGACCGAGATGGCCCCCGTCGACGACCCGGCGTTCAAGCCCCGCTGGATCGACGACGCCCCCATGCAGCGCTACGCCCTCCCCGAGGAGATCGCGCCGACGGTCGTCTATCTCGCCTCGGATGCGTCGAGCTTCATGACCGGGTCCGTCGTCGTCGTCGACGGCGGCTACACGACCTTCTGACCGTCGCCGTCACCGCTTCTCCGGGGCTGGTCCTTCAGCTCCGCGCACGCGCTCGCGTCGGCGTCCACCGGTCGGTGGACGGCCCGTCCACCCGGCAGTCGGTCCGGACCGGCACATGACAGGACCATGCTGGAGGCATGACAGCGATCAGCATCCGCGGACTCGTCAAGGCCTACGGCGACCGGCGGGCCGTCGACGGCCTCGACCTCGACATCGAGACGGGCGAGGTCTTCGCACTCCTCGGGCCGAACGGAGCGGGCAAGACGACGACCGTCGAGATCCTCGAGGGCTTCCGCACGGCCGACGAGGGTGAGGTCAGCGTCCTCGACGCAGACCCGCGCACCGCGGACCGCGCCTGGCGCAACCGGATCGGGATCGTCCTCCAGACCTCGGCGGGCCTCGACCTGCTCACACCGCGCGAGATCCTCACCTCGACGGCCCACACCTACGCCACACCACGAGGGGTCGGCGAGGTCATCGCGGCGGTGGGGCTGGAGGAGAAGGCCGACGAGCGCATCGCCGGCCTGTCCGGCGGTCAGCGGCGCCGGCTCGACGTCGGTCTCGGCATCGTCGGTCGCCCGGAGCTGCTCTTCCTCGACGAACCGACGACGGGGTTCGACCCGCAGGCACGCCGTGACTTCTGGGAGCTCATCCGCAACCTCGCATCCGAGGGGACGACGATCCTGCTCACGACGCACTACCTCGACGAGGCCGAGCAGCTGGCCGACCGCGTCGGGGTCATCGCCGCCGGGAGACTGCTCGCGCTCGACACCCCGGCGAACCTCGGCGGCAGGGCCTCCGAGGAGGCGACGGTCGCGTGGAGCGAGGACGGCCACCGGCGCACGGTGCGCACGGCCACCCCCACCCTCGAGGTGAGGAGGCTGTCCGAGCGCTTCGTCGGCGAGGTCCCCGAGCTCGTCGTGAGCCGGCCCTCGCTCGAGGACACCTACCTCTCCCTCATCGCGCCGCACGTCACGCAGGCCGACGTCGAGGACCACGCCACAACAACACGGAAGGTGCTGGCATGAACGCCGTCGCCCTCGGGCTCGACCGCACCGTCCTCGAGCTCAAGATGTACTCCCGCGAGAAGGAGGCGGTCTTCTTCTCCTTCCTCTTCCCGATCATGATGCTCGCGCTGTTCTCGGTGATCTTCGGCGACGCGATGGAGGCCGGCGGCGCGCAGCTGAGCGCCGCCGAGTACTTCCTGCCCGGCATGATCTCGGCCGGCATCCTCCTCACGTCCTTCCAGACCATGGCCATGTCGGTTGCTGCCGAACGCGACGACGGCACCCTCAAGCGCCTTCGCAGCACACCCATGCCCCCGGTGTCGTACTTCCTGGGCAAGGTCGGCCTTGTCGTGAGCACCGCTCTGGCACAACAGGTCCTGCTCCTCGCCGTGGCCCGGTTCGCCTTCGGGGTGGACCTGCCGGACACGACGGCACGGTGGGTGACCTTCGCGTGGGTGTTCGGGCTCGGGGCCTTTGCCGGCACGGTGCTCGGCACGGCCTACAGCTCGCTCGCGTCGGCCAGGACCGTCGGTGCCGTGGTCGTCGCGCCGATGCTCATCCTCCAGTTCATCTCCGGGGTCTACTTCGCCTTCACCGACATCCCCGGCTGGCTCCAGCAGGTCGCCTCGGTCTTCCCGCTCAAGTGGATCGCCCAGGGCATGCGCTCGGTGTTCTTCCCCGACGCCCTCGCCTCGCTCGAGATGGGCGGCGCGTGGGAGCACGGCCGCACCGCGATGGTGCTCGGCGCCTGGGCCGTCGTCGGGCTCGTCCTGTGCGTCCTGACCTTCCGCTGGTTCAAGCGCGGCACGACATGATGGAACCGTGACCGCTGCACCCCTGCCCCCACCGGAGCTGTCGAGCGACCAGCTCGCCGCGGTGTGGCGCAGCCAGGCGAAGTGGTGGCACCTCGGCTGCTACGCCATCGTCGCCACCGCGGTCGTCGTCGCCCTCCTCGAACCTCCCGGCCAGCACGGGCGGTGGCCCACCCTCGTGCTCCTCCTGGGGATAGCGGTGGCCTACACCCTCTTCGGTCGCCGCGCGATCATGCGCGAGGAGGCCGTGTATGCCGTGCTCTACCAGCTCACGGCGTGGACCTGTCTCCTCACGATCATCGCCCTCGACCCGGACTTCGAGGCCTGGCTGCTCTTCTTCTGCCTCTTCCCGCAGATCTGGGCGACCTTCGAGGTGCGACCGGCGCTCATCGCCACCGGTCTCGCGCTGCTCGCCCTCTTCACCGCCGCCGTCGCACCGGCGGAGAACCCCCGCGCCGAGGTTCCCGGCGCCCTGGTGTCGGTCGTCATCTCGTTCGCCCTCTCGGCGGCGCTGGGGATGTTCATCCACCGCATCATCGGCGAGGCCGAGAACCGAGCGGCGGTCATCGACGAGCTCCGTTCGACCCGGGCCCAGCTCGCCGCCGTCGAACGGGCCGCCGGCGTCCAGGACGAGCGGGGCCGGCTCTCCCGCGAGATCCACGACACCCTCGCGCAGGGCTTCACGTCGGTCATCGCCCTGTCGCGCGCGGCGACCTCGGCCCTCGACCGTGACGACGTCGCGACCGCCCGCGAGCGGCTCGCGATGATCGAGCACACGGCCGTCGACAACCTGGCCGAGGCCCGGGTCATCGTCGCCGAGCTCACGCCGGGGCACCTGCAGTCGCGCACCCTCGTCGAGGCCCTCGCGAGGCTCGCCGGGACGGTGACGGAGGAGACCGGCATACAGGTCACGTCGGAGGTCGACGGTGAGCCGGCCCCGCTGGGTGGCAACGCGGAGGTCGTCCTCCTGCGGGGCGTCCAGGAGGCGCTGTCGAACGTCCGGCGGCACTCGGGCGCACGGTCCGCGGCCGTGACCCTCACCTACCGACCGGAGCGGGTCGCCCTCGAGGTGACCGACGACGGCGCCGGCTTCGACCCCGCGACGACCCAGCCCGGGTTCGGGCTCGACGGGTTGCAGGCCCGCGCCGCCGAGCTCGGCGGCGCGGTCACGATCACCGGCGGCGACGGCCACGGCACCAGGCTCGTCATGGAGCTGCCCCGATGATCCGCGTCCTCGTCGTCGACGACCACCCCGTCGTGCGGGCCGGGATGGTCGCGCTGCTTGGCGAGCTCGACGACATCGACGTCGTCGGCGAGGCCGGCAACGGTGCCGAGGCGCTCGCGCTCGTCCCGCGCCTGACCCCGGACGTCGTCCTCATGGACCTCCGTATGCCGGTCATGGACGGTGCCGACGCGACGGCCAGGCTGCGGGAGCAGCCCGATGCACCCCAGGTGCTCGTCCTCACGACCTACGACACCGACGCCGACATCGTGCGGGCCGTCGAGTCGGGGGCCCGCGGCTACCTGCTCAAGGACACCCCGCCCACCGTGCTCGCCGACGCGATCCGCCGGGCGGCCCTGGGCGAGACCGTCCTCGCGCCGCCCGTGGCGGCCAGGCTCGCCGAGCGGCTGCGGGCGCCGGCCCGGGTCGAGCTGACCCCGCGCGAGCTCGAGGTGCTGCGGGCCGTGGCGCGAGGGTTGTCCAACGCCGAGGTCGGCCGCGAGCTGTTCATCGGCGAGGCGACGGTCAAGACGCACCTGCTCAGGGTCTTCACGAAGCTCGAGGTGACGGACCGGACGGCAGCGGTCACCGCGGCATACGGGCTCGGCCTGATCACCGTGCCCGGACGGTGACGAGGCTCAGCGCTCGTCGTGACGCAGGTCGTCGACGACCTCTGCGGTCTCCTCCACCGCCGCGCGGGTCGCGCTGCGGTGGCGGAGGTACTCGAACACCATCGGGAGGACCGACACCGCGACGATGAGGAGGACGGCTGCCTCGAGGTTGTCGTGGATGAAGTCGACACCGCCGAGGAAGTAGCCGAGCAGCGTGATGCCGGTGGCCCACAGGACCGCGCCGACGCCGCTCCACAGGAAGAAGCGGCCGCGGTCCATCCGCGAGACGCCCGCGACCACGGTGATGAACGTGCGCACGATCGGCACGAAGCGGCCGAGGACGAGCGCCTTGTTGCCGTGCTTCTCGAAGAACTCGTGGGTCTGGTCGAAGTACTGGCGCTTGATGAACCGGCCGTCGCGCTCGTAGAGCGGCGCCCCGATGGCGCGGCCGATCTCGTAGCCCACGACGTTGCCGAGGAAGGCCGCGATGCTGAGGATCGCGCAGGCGAGGACGATGTTGATGGCGATGTCGCCGCGGCTGATGAACAGCCCGATCGCGAAGAGCAGCGAGTCACCCGGGAGGATCGGGAAGAGCAGCCCGCACTCGATGAAGACGATCGCCGTGCTCACCCAGAAGAACTGGGAGCCGAAGCGGTCGAGGAGCCACTGGGGGTCCATCCAGTCGGGGCCGAGCGAAGGCATCATCACGCGCGCAAGGGTATGCCGTGCCGCTGGGTGTCCGCTGGACGGCTCCCGTGCCGGGGGCGCTGGGCCACCCGGGGGGTGCGGGCCACCTCCCTTCGGGGGTTGCACGCGGTCCGCGCAGCGCACAGGGTGGAAGGACCCCACGACACCGAGGAGGAGCCATGCCGGAGAGCAGGAGCGGTGCGAAGGACCCGGGCCCGAGCATCAAGGACCCCGAGCTCTACGAGAAGCTGCGCGACGACGGTGCGAGCAAGGAGAAGGCCGCGCGGATCTCCAACGCCGCCGCCGCGTCCTCACGCTCGGACGTCGGCGAGCGAGGTGGCGAGGCCGAGAACTACGAGGACCGGACCGTCGAGGAGCTGCGTGATCGCGCCAAGGAGCTCGGGATCGAGGGGCGGTCGTCGATGAGCAAGGACGAGCTCATCGACGCGCTCCGCAACCACTGAGCTCCCCGACGTCGGCACCGGCGGCTACGACGGCTTGGGGGCGCCCGGTCGTGCGTACCGCATCCACGTGATGGCGATGCACATGAGCGCCCACGCGATGCCGATGGCGTAGAACGTCGTCGGTTCCATGACCGTCAGGCCGACACCGAAGAGGAACGGGCCGAAGGCCGCGATGGCTGCCGTCCACCCGATGACGCCTCCGGCCTGGCGGCGCTCGAAGATCATCGGCATCTGCTTGAACGTCGAGGCGTTGCCGATGCCGCTGAAGAGGAAGATCGCGAGCATCCCCCAGAGGAAGGTGCTGAAGTCACTCCGCAGGGCCTCGGCCGAGGAGGTGTCGGGCACCAGCGCGGTCATCGTCCAGGCGATGGAGGCCACGAGGCCGATCCCCGAGACGAGCGTCCACCGCGCGCCGCCCATGCGGTCGGTCAGTGGGCTGAAGACGACCCGGGCGGCGGCGCCGACGAGCGGGCCGAGGAAGACGTACTTCACGGGGTCCGGCACCGAGTAGCCGTCGATGAGCAGCTGGGCGCTCGCCCCGGCTCCCTGGACGATGTCGGTGTTGCCGGCGCCGTAGAGGTTCTTCATGAGCAGGCCGAACTGGGCCGACAACCCCGAGAAGGTGCCGAAGGTCATGATGTAGATGAGGGTCATCCACCAGGTGTCCTGGGTCTTGAAGATGTCGAACTGCTGGCGGATGTTGGCGGTGATCGGGACCGACTTGAGCATCGTCCACGCGAGGGCGGCACCGATGAGGATGAACGGGATGTAGACGAACGACGCGTTCTGGTACCAGACCTCGGAGGCCTGCTTGCCCGGGAGTCCCTGCATGGTCTGCGAGGCGCCGAGGAAGCCGATCATCGAGAAGCCGATGATCCACGGCGTGAGGAGCTGGACGAGGGACACACCGAAGTTGCCGATGCCGGCCTGGAGCCCGAGAGCCGTGCCCTGCAGGCGTCGTGGAAAGAAGTAGGAGGTGCTCGGCATGAAGCCGGAGAAGGCACCGCCACCGATGCCGGAGAGGAACGACAGGGCCAGAAGCTCCCAGTAGGGCGTCGTCGGGTCCTGGATGCGGACGGCCCAGCCGAGCACCGGGAAGATGAGCAGCAGCGTCGTGAGCGTGACGAGCTTGCGGGTGCCGAGGATGGGGGGCATGACCATCCACCCGAGCCGCATGAGGCCGCCGGCGAGGCCCGGCAGGGACGTGAGCCAGTAGAGCTGGCTCTGGGTGAGGTCGAACCCGAGGTTGGTGAGCTTGGGAGCGATGGCGCTGGCGAGGAACCACGAGGCGAAGCAGAGGGTCAGGGTGAACGTCGTGATCGAGAGCGTCGTCCAGGCGAGCCTCTTGTCCCAGGTCTCCTCGTTCTCGGGGTCCCAGGCGTCGAGCCACTCACCACCTGTGCGACTCGTCGTCGTGCTGCTCATGCGCGTGCCTCCTGGGGGATGGGGTGGGACTCTGCCGGGGTGGTGCTGGCCGCAGCCGGGTCACGGCCGTCGACGGGAGCCTCGAGCGCCGTGGCGAGCTCGGGGGAGTGGGTGTGGAGCATGTGGACGACGGTCCAGTGCATCCAGATGCTGCAGACCGCGGTGAGCAGGAAGAGGACGAAGAAGGTGCTCGAGGGCAGGCCTGTCCACCGCTGGCTGTAGGCGAAGAGGGGCGGGAGGAAGAACCCGCCGAGGCCACCGAGCATGCCGACGAGACCCCCGACCGCCCCCACGTCCTTGGGGAAGTACTCGGGGATGTGCTTGAACACGGCGGCTTTGCCCACGCCCATCGCGCAGCCGAGCAGGAAGACGGCGATGGCGAACGGCCACAGGCCGATCTCGTACGGGAGGATGTCCTTGGGTCCGGTGCGCGTCTGCAGGACGATGTAGCCGCCCGGCATGGACAGGAAGAGCGACGTCGCCATCATCGCGCCGAAGGTCCAGTACATCGCCCGCCGGGCGCCCCACCGGTCGCTGAACCAGCCCCCGACCGGGCGCAGCAGGGACGCGGGGAAGATGAACGTGGCGGTGAGCAGGGCGGCGGTGCTGAGGCTCACGTCGAAGTTGTCGACGTAGTACTTCGGCAGCCAGGCCGCGAGGGCGACGTAGGCACCGAAGACGGCGACGTAGTAGAGGCTGAACCGCCAGACCCGCAGCTCGCGCAGAGGCCGGAGCTGCTCGCGCAACGGCCGGCCGCGGCCCGGCTTGCGGTCGTGCGCCGGTGTGATGACCAGGACGAGGGCCGCGAGGACGAGGAGCAGCACCGCGTAGATGACGGGCACGATGCGCCAGCCGCCCTCCACGACACCGAAGTACGTCGCGCCGGCCGTGCCGGTGATGAGCGCCGGGCCGATGAACTTGGTCACCGAGGCGCCGACGTTGCCGGCACCGAACACGCCGAGCGCGAAGCCCTGCCGGTTGCGCGGCGTCCACGCCGAGTTCCACGAGATGCCCGCGCTGAAGGAGTTGCCGGCGAAGCCGACGAGGAAGGCCAGGACGAGCAGCATCCCGTAGCTCTGCGCCTGGGAGACGAGGTAGGCCGGGATCGCGGTGAAGGCGAGCATGGCTGCGAAGACCTTGCGGCCGCCGATCCGGTCGGTGACCATGCCGGCCGGCAGGCGCCAGAGCGATCCGTTGAGGACGGCGACCGCGCTGAGCCACGAGAGCTCGACGTCGGTGAGCCCGAACTCCTTGCGGATCGGGATGCCCAGGATGCCGAACATCAGCCACACGGCGAACATCACCGTGAAGGCCGTCGTCGACATCACGAGGACCCGGCGCGCGGGGCGCTCGTCCCTCACATCCCCCGCAGGTCGGTGCTGCTCCGACACGGTCTCTCCTTCCACCCTCGACGTGACGGTAGCGATCGACCGTCGGCACGTCGACCGTAGAAGTCCTCGGGCCGCCGCCGCAGGGTCTTAGGTCCCGTCATGAGAAGACACGACCCGGGACGTTGGTCCTTGCCACGGTGGCGCTGGAGCCGGTTGGCTGGCACCGTTGTGCGCACCAGCGTCAACGTCGACGAGGAGAGCCGTGACCACGAGCGAGCAGGCCACCACCCGACCAGGATTCGACGGCCCTCTCGCCGACGCCCTCGTGGGGACCCGCAGGTTCTTCACCAGAGGCGAGGTGTCGGACGATCGGCGCACCCTCAGCCTCGAGGGCGGGCGCGGCGGCGACTCGTTCTACCGGGACCGCTGGAGCCACGACAAGGTCGTGCGCTCCACCCACGGAGTCAACTGCACGGGGTCCTGCTCGTGGAAGGTCTACGTCAAGGACGGGATCATCACCTGGGAGGCGCAGCAGACCGACTACCCCTCCGCCGGGGCCGACCGACCCGACTACGAGCCGCGCGGCTGCCCGCGCGGAGCGGCCTTCTCCTGGTACACGTACTCGCCCACCCGCATCCGCTACCCCTACGTCCGTGGCGTCCTGCTCGGGATGTTCCGTGAGGCCAAGAAGGCCCACGGTGGCGATCCGGTGCTCGCATGGGCCTCCATCGTGGACGACCCCGAGAAGGCGGCTCGCTACAAGAGGGCGCGGGGCAAGGGCGGCCTCGTCCGCTCCTCCTGGGAGGAGGTCGTCGAGATCGTCGCGGCGGCCCACGTCTACACCGTCAAGGCCCACGGCCCCGACCGCATCGCCGGCTTCTCACCGATCCCGGCGATGTCGCCGGTGTCCTACGCGTCGGGAGCCCGCTTCCTCGAGCTCGTCGGCGCGCCGATGCTCTCGTTCTACGACTGGTACGCCGACCTGCCCAACGCCTCACCCCAGATGTTCGGCGACCAGACCGACGTGCCGGAGTCCGGCGACTGGTGGGACGCGGCATACCTCATCATGTGGGGCTCGAACGTCCCCCTGACGCGCACGCCCGACGCGCACTGGATGACCGAGGCCCGCTACCGCGGGCAGAAGGTCATCGCCGTCGCGCCCGACTACGCCGAGAACGTCAAGTTCGCCGACGAGTGGGTGACGCTCGGGCCGGGCACCGACGGTGCGCTCGCGATGGCCATGGGTCACGTCATCCTCAAGGAGTTCTTCGTCGACCAGCAGGTCCCGTTCTTCACCGACTACAACAAGCAGTACACCGACCTCGCGAACCTCGTCTGCCTCGTGCCCGGCGAGGACGGCGTGCACCGCCCCGGCAAGTACCTCGTCGCCGGCGACGTCGACGGCGGGCCGAAGTCCGACTCCGAGAACGCGATGTGGAAGCCCGCCGTCATCGACGGCCGCACCGGCGAGCTCACCGTGCTCAACGGGTCGATCGGTGACCGCTTCGGTGACGAAGGCCTGGGCAGGTGGAACCTCGAGCTCGGTGACGTCGACCCGCTGCTCACCCTCCACGGCACCCACGACGACGCGGTCGAGGTCTCGCTGCCGCGCTTCGACGCCGCCGACGGCAAGGTCGCGCACGAGCCGCGGGGGGTGCCGGTGCGCCGCATCGGTGACCGCGTCGTCACGACGGTGCTCGACCTCCTCCTCGCCCAGTACGGCGTGGCCCGCGACGGGCTCCCCGGCGCCTGGCCGACCGGCTACGACGACCCGACCGTGCCTGCGACGCCCGCGTGGCAGGAGGAGCTCACGGGCGTCCCGGCGGCGCAGGTCGAGCGGCTCGCACGCGAGTGGGCCCAGAACGCGATCGACACCGACGGCCGCGGGATGATCCTGCTCGGCGCCGGCACCAACCACTGGTTCCACAGCGACCAGATCTACCGGGCGATCCTGCTGCTCACGACGATCACCGGCTGTCAGGGACGCAACGGCGGCGGCTGGGCGCACTACGTGGGCCAGGAGAAGATCCGCCCGATCATGGGCTTCCAGCACATGGCGTTCGCGCTCGACTGGCAGCGCCCGCCGCGGCACATGAACCAGACGGCGTACTGGTACGTCCACACCTCGCAGTACCGCTACGACACCTTCACCGCTGACGACCTCGACTCCGGCACCGGGATCTTCGAGGGCAAGAGCGTCATGGACCTGCTGTCGCAGTCGGTGCGCCTCGGGTGGACCCCGAGCTACCCCACGTTCGACCGCAGCTCGCTCGACCTCGCCGACGACGCGGCGGCCTCCGGGATGGAGGCCCCGGCATACGTCGCGCAGGAGCTCAAGGAGGGCCGGCTGCGCTTCGCGGTCGAGGACCCGGAGTCGGGCACCAACCACCCCCGGGTGCTCTCGCTCTGGCGCTCCAACCTCCTCGGGAGCTCGGCCAAGGGCAACGAGTACTTCCTGCGACACCTCCTCGGCACCGACAGCGCGGCCACGGCGGTCGAGGCGTCGCAGGACCAGCGGCCGACGAGTGTCGATTGGGCCGAAACGGCGCTCGACGGCAAGCTCGACCTGCTTCTCACGCTCGACTTCCGGATGACGAGCTCGACGATCCTCTCCGACGTCGTCCTCCCAGCAGCGACCTGGTACGAGAAGCACGACCTGTCGACGACCGACATGCACCCGTTCATCCACTCGTTCAACCCGGCGATCAGCCCGCCGTGGCAGACGAAGTCGGACTGGGACACGTGGAAGGCCATCGCCAAGAAGTTCAGCGAGCTGGCCGTCGAGCACCTCGGCACCCGCAAGGACGTCATCGCCAAGCCCCTCTGGCACGACAC
This sequence comes from Knoellia locipacati, assembly GCF_044791685.1. GTDB lineage: Bacteria > Actinomycetota > Actinomycetes > Actinomycetales > Dermatophilaceae > Knoellia > Knoellia locipacati_A. Next base: position 1,143,417 of record NZ_CP087730.1, on the reverse strand, counting down.
CCCGGAGGCGATGGCGACGGTCCACGGCGAGGTCAAGGACTGGCGAGCCGGCGAGTGCGAGCCCGTGCCCGGGAAGACCATGCCGGTCATCGCCGTGGCCGAGCGCGACTACACCGCCATCTACGACAAGATGACGAGCATCGGCCCGCTCCTGGAGAAGGTCGGCATGCTCACCAAGGGCGTCGCCTACGACGTCAAGCGCGAGATGGACATCCTGCGCGGCCGCAACGGTGTTCGGCGAGGCGGTGCCGGCGACGGGCAGCCCAAGGTCGAGACCGACATCCAGATGGCCGACGCGATGCTTCACCTGGCCGGGGTCTCCAACGGGCACCTCGCCACCCAGGGCTTCCGGTTCCTCGAGAAGCGGACGGGCACCCAGCTCGCCGACCTCGCCGCCGAGCACGAGGGCAAGCAGATCACCTTCGCGGACACGCAGGTCGCCCCCGTGCCGGTCATCACGAGCCCCGAGTGGTCGGGGTCGGAGTCCGGTGGCCGGCGCTACAGCCCGTTCACCATCAACATCGAGCGGCACAAGCCCTTCCACACCCTCACCGGTCGCCAGCAGTTCTACGTCGACCACGACTGGTTCCTCGGGATGGGCGAGATGCTCCCGGTCTACCGCCCACCGCTCAACATGACCCGGCTCTTCGGCGAGGCCCCGATCGGTGAGATGAGCCAGGCGGAGGGCCAGGGGGTGGCCGTCTCGGTCCGCTACCTCACCCCGCACAACAAGTGGTCGATCCACTCGGAGTACCAGGACAACCTGTTCATGCTCGCCCTCTCCCGCGGTGGGCAGTCGGTGTGGATGTCGGACCAGGACGCCGCCAAGGCCGGGATCAAGGACAACGACTGGATCGAGATGGTCAACCGCAACGGCGTGGTCGCCGCCCGCGCCATCGTCAGCCACCGGATGCCCGAGGGCACGGTCTACATGCACCACGCCCAGGACCGGCTCATCGACGTGCCGCTCACCGAGCGCGACGGCAAGCGGGGCGGCATCCACAACAGCCTGACCCGCATCCTGCTCAAGCCGAACCACATCGTCGGCGGCTACGCCCAGCTCGCCTACTTCTTCAACTACATCGGGCCGATCGGCAACAACCGCGACGAGGTCACGATGATCCGCAAGCGCACCGCGAAGGTGGAGTACTGACATGAAGGTCATGGCGCAGATGGCGATGGTCATGAACCTCGACAAGTGCATCGGGTGCCACACCTGCTCGGTGACCTGCAAGCAGGCGTGGACCAACCGCTCCGGCATGGAGTACGTCTGGTTCAACAACGTCGAGACCCGTCCGGGACTGGGCTACCCGCGCGGCTACCAGGACCAGGAGAAGTGGAAGGGCGGCTGGACCCGGACCAACGGCGGACGGCTCACCCTGCGCGCCGGCGGCCGGCTGAGCAAGCTGCTCAACATCTTCTCGAACCCGAAGATGCCGGCGCTGAGCGACTACTACGAGCCGTGGACGTACGACTACGAGACCCTGCTGACCGCGCCCTCCCAGAAGCACTTCCCCGTCGCCCGCCCGCACTCGCTCATCTCCGGCAAGCCGGTCAACATCGAGTGGTCGGCCAACTGGGACGACGACCTCGGGGGCAGCCAGGAGCACGCCGCCAAGGACCCGATGCTCAAGGGCATCGAGGACAAGGTCACCCTCGCCTTCGACGACACGTTCATGTTCTACCTGCCGCGCATCTGCGAGCACTGCCTCAACCCGTCGTGCGCGGCGTCGTGCCCGAGCGGCGCGATCTACAAGCGCGAGGAGGACGGCATCGTCCTCGTCGACCAGGACAAGTGCCGCGGCTGGCGCATGTGCGTCACGGGCTGCCCCTACAAGAAGGTCTACTTCAACCACAAGACCGGCAAGGCCGAGAAGTGCACCTTCTGCTACCCCCGCATCGAGGTGGGCATCCCCACCGTCTGCGCGGAGACGTGCGTCGGGCGGCTGCGCTACATCGGCCTCATGCTCTACGACGCCGACAAGGTGCTCGAGGCCGCCTCGGTCGAGGACGACCACGACCTCTACGAGGCGCAGCGCTCGGTCTTCCTCGACCCGTTCGACCCCGAGGTCCAGCGCGAGGCGGAGCGTGCCGGCATACCGGGAGACTGGATCTCGGCCGCACAGCGGTCGCCCGTCAACGCGCTCATCAACACCTACAAGGTCGCGCTGCCGCTGCACCCGGAGTACCGGACGATGCCGATGGTCTGGTACATCCCGCCGCTCTCGCCGGTCGTCGACGTCCTCAAGGACACCGGCCACGACGCGGAGGACTCCGACAACCTCTTCGGCGCCATCGACGCCCTGAGGATCCCGGTCGAGTACCTCGCGAACCTCTTCACCGCCGGTGACACCCCCCCCGTCGACCTCGTGCTGCGCAAGCTCGCGGCCATGCGGTCCTACATGCGCGACATCAACCTCGGGCGCGACCCGCAGGAGCACATCCCCGCCGCCGTCGGCATGACGGAGGAGGAGATGTACGACATGTTCCGGCTGCTCGCCATCGCCAAGTACGAGGACCGCTACGTCATCCCGACCGCTCACGTCGAGGAGGCGCACGGGCTCGAGGAGCTGGCCACCGACTGCCCGGTCACGAGCTACGACGACGAGCTGATGGAGCTGTCGGGCCCGTTCGGCGAGGGCTCCGGGCGGGGGTCGGCCACACCGGTGGCGGTCGAGAACTTCCGCATGCTCCAGGAGCGCCAGACCTCCGAGACCCTGGTCGGCGGCGGCACGACGCGCGGCCGGGTCAACCTGCTCAACTGGGACGGCAAGGGCGCGCCGCCCGGGATCTTCCCGCCCACACCGGCCGACCGCCAGGGCGAGGACCTCCCCGAGCCCAGCAACGGCGGCACCGGCTCGGGCACCGACGGCGAGGCCCGGTCATGATGCCCTGGCGGCGTCACCGCCGTTCGTCCTCCACGCTGTCTCCGGAGCACCAGGCGAGCGCGTGGCAGGTGGTCTCCCTCCTGCTCGACTACCCCGACGAGACCCTGCTCGAGCGGGTGCCCATGCTCACCGAGGTGGTCGACGGACTTCCCGAGCGCGTCCGTATGCCGTTGCGCCGCTTCCTCGCCCACGTCGCCGACACCTCTCTGGGCGAGCTCCAGCGGGACTACGTCGACACCTTCGACGTCACCCGTCGCTGCTGCCTGCACCTCACCTACTTCCTCCACGGCGACACCCGCAACCGTGGCGCGGCCCTCGTGCGGATCAAGCAGGACTACCGGCGTCACGGCGTGCAGTTCACCGACGAGGACGCCGAGCTGCCCGACCACCTCTGCGTCGTCCTCGAGTTCGGCGCGACCGTGGACGCTGGGACGACCTGGCGACTGCTCAACGACCACCGCGTCGGCATCGAGCTGCTCCGGGTTGCCCTCGTCGAGCGCGCCTCGCCGTGGCTCGACGTCGTCGAGGCCCTCAGGGCAACGCTGCCCGTGCTCGCGGGTGACGACCACCAGGCGCTCGCCCGGCTCATCGAGGAGGGCCCGCCGGCCGAGCTCGTGGGGCTGAGCACCGAGATGAACGCGCCGTACGCCCTGCCCGGGTCCGAGGACCACCAGCCCAGCGGTCCCACGCCCGTCACGATCGGAGGCCCGCGTTGAGCACCTTCCTGTGGGTGATCTTCCCCTACATCTGCCTCGCGGTCTTCGTCGTCGGGCACGTCTGGCGCTACCGCTACGACAAGTTCGGCTGGACCACGCGCAGCTCCCAGCTCTACGAGAGCAAGCTGCTGCGCATCGGCAGCCCGCTCTTCCACTTCGGCATGCTCGGGGTCGTTCTCGGCCACGTCATGGGGCTCCTCCTGCCCCAGGACTGGACCGACGCCGTCGGGCTGAGCCACGAGGCCTACCACGTCATCGCGCTCGCGGGCGGCATCCCAGCCGGCATCGCGGCGGTCGTCGGGCTGGCGATCCTCGTCTACCGCCGCCGGACCGTGGGCCCGGTCTTCTCGGCCACCACGGTCAACGACAAGGTCATGTATGCCGTGCTCGGCACCGTCATCGTCCTGGGCATGTGGAACACCATCGCGGGAAGCCTGTTCACGATCGGCGGCGAGTACAACTACCGCGACGGCGTCTCTCCGTGGTTCCGACAGATCTTCTGGTTCCAGCCGGACGCGAGCCTCATGGCCTCGGCGCCGCTGGGGTTCAAGCTGCACGCCTTCCTCGCGTTCGTCCTCATCGCCATGTGGCCGTTCACCCGTCTCGTGCACGTGTTCTCGGCGCCGCTCGGCTACTTCACCCGGCCCTACATCGTCTACCGCAGCCGTGACGAGCGGACCGGACGGGCAACGGGAAGCCGTGCCCCCAAGCGAGGCTGGGAGAAGGTGCAGTGAGCCACGGCGGGTCCCACAACGGCGAGGCCCACGACGGCGAGGCCCACGACACCCACCACGGGGAGGGCTCCGCCGATGTGGTCGGCACCGACGAGCCGGTCGTCGACCTCGTCGACGAGAGCGCACGACTCGTCGCGGAGGCGCGCGAGGGCGGCCGTGCCCAGGCGGTCCGCGTCGTCGTCCGCCAGCCGGGGCAGAAGGCGCTCCTCCTCGGGCTTCCTGCCGGTGGCGGCCTGCCGGACCACGACGCCCCGGGTCCGGCCTCGCTCGTCTGCCTCGCGGGCGAGGTGGTGCTCAGCAGCGGCGGACGGTCCTGGACCCTGCCGGCCGGGTCGGGCCGCGTCATCCCGCAGGCGCGGCACGACGTCAGGGCCGACGTGGACAGCGTCTGCCTCCTCACCGTCTCGGTCGACTGACCCGTCGTCGCCAGCCGGCGAGGGCTACTGCCCGGTGCGGCCGTCGATGCACTCGCGCAGCAGGTCGGCGTGGCCCAGGTGCTGGGCGTACTCCTCGATGAGGTGGACGACGACGTCGCGGACGTTGAGCTGCCCGTGGTGCCCGCCGTCGACGACGGCGCCCATGTCGTCATGCTCGGCGAGCCACTGCTCGCCGAAGGCGACCTCCTCGCGCCAGGCCGCCCACGCATCGTCGACGGCCGCCTGCTCACCGACGGCGCCGTTCCAGTCGTCGTCGTGGCCGCGCGGGCCCCACAGCCGGTCGGGCTGCCGACCGTCAAGAGTGCGCCGCCACCAGACCCGCTCGACCTCGGCGAGGTGGCGGACCATGCCGAGCAGCGACATCGTCGACGGCGGCACCGACCGCAGCGCGAGCTGCTCGGGCGTCAGCCCCTCGCACTTGCGCACGAAGCCCTCGCGTCGGCTGCGGAGGTAGTCCGCGTAGTTGTCCCTCTCGCCCAGCAGCTGTGTGGTCATGAGCGTCATTGTGGCTGCCGGGCACCTCGGCGGCGACTGTCGGTCGAGGGGACGTAGGAGTGGGTCGTGAGGACGAGTGCGCCGAGGGTGGCGAGGCCGACCACGCCGTGGAACCAACGCCAGCCCACCCCGATGCCGACGAACCCGTCGACCACGACCACGGCGGCGCCCGCGCCGACGCCGAGCACCATGCCCGCCAGCGCGACGAGCACCAGCGTCCGCGGCAACAGCCGACCCGCTCGGGTGATCGTCGCCATCGAGATGGCCGCGCCGAGCACGCCGGTCGCGCAGCCCAGCCACTGCGAGAGGGACACGTCCATGACCTCCCGCGCATAGCGCTCGTGCTCCTCGGGCGACACCACCGGACCGGTGGGGAAACCCATCCGGCCCTGGGCGGCATACACCGCCTTTCCGAGGGCGTACCCCAGTGACAGGACCGCCATCACGTATGCCGGCCAGCGCCTCTGGGTGGTCGGGTTGCCCAGCGTCCCGGTGCTCATCGGTGGCCCACGCGGCCCAGGCGGGCGGCCGCGAAGGCGGTCATCACTCCACTGACGCCCCTGAGGAGCTCGAGCGCCAAGAGTCCCGCGGGGACGGGCTCGTCGCCGCGCAGCGGGTTCGGGAGGACCAGGACGACGAAGAAGTACAGGCCCCAGGCGGCCACCACGGCCGCCCCGGCATACGCCATGACCAGGGCGGTCGAACCGCGCACAGACCCGGGGGAGCGCAACGCCAGGGCGATGAGGCCGGCGCTGGAGACCAGAGCCATGAGCACCGCCACGACGTCGTGGGACCCGACCAGGTCGGCGCGTGCGGCGACGAGGAGCCCCGCCGTGCAGATGACGACCATCCCCACCCCGTGGACGACGGTGAGACGCCGCTGTCGTGCGGAGGTCGGTACCCAGGCGGACACCCGCGTCGTCCACCCCCCGGGGCGGATCCAACGGTCCCAGGCGTGCAGGGCGAAGATCGCGAGGAGCGAGAGCCCGAGCACGCCGAAGCCGCCGTAGACCATGGCGAAGACCCAGTCCGCGATCGGGCTGTCGGTGGCGTTGCCCTGCGCGGTGCTCGGACCGGTGCTCGGACCGGCGCTCGGTGAGGACAGGGAGCGCCGGACGGCCTCGACCGGGAGAACGACGAGGATGCCGCCGAGCAGCCCGGTTCCCACGAACATGGGGACGTGCACGACGGCCGCCGGGATCCGTCGGCCGACCTCGAGGACGAGGAGGACGGCGAGTCCCGCGGCGGTGAGCTCCATGAGGAGCGTCACGGCGTTGGCCGTGACCATGACCGGGTCGGAGAACGCGTCGGGATCGGCGAGGCCCACGCCCGAGCCGCTCAGCCACAGAAGCTTGAGGACGACGTAGGGCAATGTGGCGAGTACGGCAACCGTGGCGAGGGCGATCCGGAGGGGGCCGGGCCGGGAGGGTCGGGTGGGCGTGGGGTGGTCGAGGGTCGTGGTCATGACAACGACTCTGGGCGGCACGGCACGTCGCCGCATCACACTCCCGAGGGGTTCGTCTCCCTCGGGTGAGGGATTCGCGGAGGCCGGGTGCATGCCAGTGTGGGTTCATGCAGCGCGGTGTCGGTTGGGGGAGGGTCGCCCACGTCTTCCTTGCCGTGGCGGTGGCGCTCCCTGTCGCCGTCGCCGCCGGGGCCGTCGTGGTGTCGATGTTCGCTCCGGGTCAGACGCCCCTCAACCGTGGGCTGCTCGCCGTGATCGCGGTCGTCTTCGGTGCCATCGTCCTCTGGGTCGCGCACCTGCCGGAGGTACGTCCGGTCGAGGTGTCCGCGGCACGCACGCTGCTGGGACTCGACCTGCCCGCAGTGGCCGCGCCGCACGACTGGGGTTCCCGACGCCGCGGGGCGGTGTGGTTGCTCGTCCTGCTGGTCGTGGGCCTGGTCGTCGGCGTGGGCCTGCTGTACCTGCTGCCTGTCGGGGTGGGACTCATCGCCCATCCCTTCACCGGCGCGGACGAGCTCGCGCGGCCGCTCGGTGGAGCCGCGTTCCGGACGGGGTCCGGGTGGGACGCCGCCTGGCTCGTCGTGCCGGGGGTGCTTGCCCTGGCTGCTGTCGGTGGGCTCGTGTGGGCAGCCGGCGCGCTCCTGGAGCGCCTCGCGCCGCGGGTCATCGGCCCGACGATCGTCGAGCGGGTCGCCGTGGCCGCCGAGCGTGAGCGTGCGCTGGCCCGGGCGAACGCCCTCGCCCGCGACCTGCACGACTCGCTGGGGCACCGCCTCACCGCGATGACGCTCCAGGCGTCGGCGGCACGCAGGCTCCTCCGGACCGACCCCGGGGCGGCGGAACGCGCGATGGCGGCGGTCGAGGACCTCGGGAGACGGGCTCAGGCCGACGTCGACGCGGCCGTCGGCGCCCTCCGAGGCCGGCGGTCTCAGCAGGAGGGTGGCGCGACGCCGGCGGCCACGTCGGACGTCGTCGTCCAGCTCCGGAGGATTCTCGAGCAGCACCCGGCAGAGCTGCATTTCCGGGCGCCGTCGAGCCTGGTCCTGCCCACGACGGTCGCGGACACCATCTGTCGAGTGGCCAGGGAGGCCCTCACCAATACCAGCCGTCACGGGACCGGACTCGTCGACGTCAATCTCGAATCCCGCTCTGGCACAGCGGTCCTCGAGGTCCGCAATGCCGTGGCTGGCGACTCGGACGAGTCGGTGGCGTCCGAGCGGTCTGGTCTGCAAGGGTTGCGTGAGCGGGTCCTCCTCGACGGCGGGAGCCTCAGCGCGGGGATCGAGGAGGAGGGGACGTGGCTGCTGCGGGCGACGCTGCCGACCAGGTGATCCGGGTCGCCGTCGTCGACGACGACGACCTCGTCCGGTCCGGTCTGGTGGCGATCATCGGCCTGGAAGGCGACATCGAGGTCGTCGGCGAGGGGGCCGACGGTGCCGACGTCCCGTCCCTCGTGGCGCGGTCCTCTCCGGACGTCGTCCTCATGGACGTCCGTATGCCGCACATCGACGGCATCGCCGCGACCGCGGCTCTGGCGTCGCGTGAGGGAGGTCCGGCCGTGGTCGTGCTGACCACCTTCGAGAACGACTCCTACGTCCGGGACGCGTTGCTGGCCGGCGCTCGTGCATTCGTGCTCAAGCGGGCAACGCCTGAGCAGCTCCTCATGACGGTGCGGACGGTGGCGCGGACGGAGGCGCTGGTCTTCCCGGAGGCGATCCGGAGCGTCGCGGTCCCGCACGCGTCGACGAGGGCGCCTCGATGGGTTGGCCGCCTCACGGCACGCGAGCGGGAGGTGATGGCGGAGATGGCTCGTGGCAGCACCAACTCCGAGATCGCCGAGTCGCTCTTCATCTCGCTGGAGACGGTGAAGTCCCACGTCCGGTCACTTCTGGCCAAGTCCGGCGCGCGGCACCGCACCGAGCTCGTCGTCCGCGCCTACGAGTCGGGGATGCTGTCCTGATGGACGACGAGCGAGACCCCGTCGGGGACGATCGAGACCCCGTCGGTGTGGGCCCGTGGGAGGGCCCGAGGCCCGAGGACGACCGGCTCGACCCGGACCTGCTGCGCGACGGGGACCGGCGCAACGTCGTCGACGCCTACCGCTACTGGCGGCACGAGGCGATCGTGGCCGACCTCGACACCCGGCGGCACGACTTCCACGTCGCGATCGAGAACTGGGAGCACGACTTCAACATCGGCTCGGTCGTGCGCACCGCGAACGCCATGGGGGCGGCGGCGTTCCACATCGTCGGCCGGCGCCGGTGGAACCGCCGGGGAGCGATGGTCACCGACCGCTACCAGCACGAGCACCACCACCCCACGCCCGGTGACCTGGCGACGTGGGCCGGAGCGCACGGCATACGGCTCTTCGGGATCGACAACCTGCCCGGCAGCCGCGCCCTCGAGACCTACGACCTGCCGAGGAACGCGATGCTCGTGTTCGGGCAGGAGGGGCCGGGGCTGTCCGAGGCGATGCGTGCCGAGTGCGAGGCGACGCTGCACATCGAGCAGTTCGGGTCGACCCGGTCGATCAACGCCGGCGCCGCTGCCGCCATCGCCATGCACGCCTGGGTCCGGCGGCACACGTTCGGCCAAACCGTCACAGGCGCGGAGGAGCCGGGGCCAGACTTGGCCCCATGAGCGATCTGTCGCCCGAGGCGCGCAGCGCCGCCATCGCGGGCGTGTTCGACCGTGCCGCCACGACCTACGACCAGGTGGGAGTCGACTTCTTCGGACCCGTCGCCGAGGCGCTCGTGGCGCGGTCCGCACCGCAGGCGGGGGAGCGGGTGCTCGACCTCGGCTGCGGTCGGGGCGCGAGTGCCCTGCGTGCGGCGGCGCTCGTCGGGCCGTCCGGTGAGGTCGTCGCGACGGACCTCGCACCGGCCATGGTGCGGGGGCTGCGTGCGGAGGCCGCCGACCTGCCGTGGCTGACGGCCGACGTCGGTGACGCCGCCGACCCCCGCCGGGTCCGTGGGACGTCATCCAGGCGAGCCTCGTGCTGTTCTTCCTCCCCGACCTCGGGGCCGCGCTCGACCGCTATCGCCACGCGCTCTCGCCTGCCGGCCGACTCGGCTTCACGTGGTTCGGTGAGGCGGACGAGAGCTGGGACCGTGAGTACGGGCAGCTCGTGGGCGGGCTCCCCGAGGCGTCACGACCCCTCGGCAACATCGCCAGGCAGGGGGTCTTCGCGTCGGTCGAGGCGATGGAGGACCTGCTCGTGCAGCACGGCTGGCAGGACGTCACGACGACCGAGATGCGCGCCCGCCTCGACTTCGCCGACCCGGAGCAGTGGTGGGACTGGACGTGGTCGCAGGGGCAACGCTCCCTGCTCGAGCTGCACGAGGCGAACGGCTCGTTCGACCTCATCCTCGACCAGGTCCAGCCGATGCTCGAGGAGCGCGCCGGCGAAGGTCGCCTGTCGTGGTGGACCGACATCCGGGTGACGCTCGCTCACCCGTGACCTAGGCTGTCCCTCCCCCATTTCACCCCTGAGCTCAGGAGAGGCGACATCGTCATGCCCACTCATGAGGAGCTCACGGAGGAGCGCGCCCACCTCGCGAACGCCCGCGCCGAGCTGGCCCGGATGCGCGAGCGCACCCTCGCCCTCGACGTCCAGGGCGGCAACGCGGTCTCCTCGGAGGCGCTGGCCGAGACGCTGTGGCGCCGGGCCCGCTCGCTCGAGGACGACCCCACCACCGCGCTGTTCTTCGGGCGGGTCGACCTCGACACCGACGAGCGCTGGTACATCGGTCGCCGCCACGTCACCGACGACATGGGTGACCCGCTCGTCATCGACTGGCGGGCGCCGGTGTCGACGACGTTCTACCGCGCCTCGCACGCGGACCCGCTCGGGGTGCGGCTGCGCCGGCGCTTCGGCTACGACCACGGTCGGATCACCGCGATGGAGGACGAGCACCTGCTCGACGCCACCGAACCGGACGCGAAGTCGCAGATCCTCGCGACCGAGATCGAGCGTCCCCGCGTCGGGCCGATGCGCGACATCGTCGCGACGATCCAGCCCGAGCAGGACGCGCTCGTGCGCGTCGACGCGACGACGACCGTGTGCATCCAGGGAGCACCCGGCACCGGCAAGACCGCGGTCGGACTGCATCGTGCGGCGTGGCTGCTGTATGCCTTCCGGGAGCGGCTGAGCAGAAGCGGCGTCCTCGTCATCGGGCCCAACGAGGCCTTCCTCGAACACATCGGGGCAGTGCTCCCCACCCTCGGCGAGGTCGACGTCCGGCACACGAGCATCGAGGCCCTCACCGCCTCGGTGCCGATCCGCGCCACCGAGTCGGCCGAGGTGTCCCGGCTCAAGGGCGACGCCCGCATGGCGCAGGTGCTCCACCGGGCCGTGTGGTCGCACCTCGTCCCGCCGAGCGAGGCGATGGTCGTGCCGCGCGGGTCACGCAGGTGGCGCATCCCGGCATACGACATCGCTCCGCTCGTCGACGGGCTCGCGGGACGCGAGATCCGCTACGACGCTGCCCGGCAGCTGCTCCCACAGCGGCTCGCCCACGCCGTCCTCGTGCGGATGGAGGCGCTGGGGGAGTACCCCGACGACCGGGTCCAGGACGCCGTCGCGCGCAGTGCGCCCGTCAAGGCGTATGCCGCGTCGATCTGGCCCAAGGTCGACGCGCGTGCGCTGCTCCACCGGCTGCTGTCCGACGGTGAGGCACTCGCGGCCGCGGCGGGAGACGTGTTGACGCCGGAGGAGCAGCGGCTACTCCTGTGGGAGAAGCCCTCTCGCACACCGGGATCGACTAGCTGGTCGATTGCGGACACGTGGTTGCTCGACGAGCTCGGGGACCTCCTCAACCGGACGCCGAGCCTCGGTCACGTGGTGCTGGACGAGGCCCAGGACCTCTCGCCGATGCAGCTGCGGGCGGTCGGTCGCCGATGCTCGACGGGTGCGGCGACCGTCTTGGGCGACATCGCACAGGGGACGACCCCGTGGTCGACGGCGTCGTGGGAGGAGAGCCTGGCCCACCTCGGCAAGCCGGGCGGCGTCGTCTCCGAACTGCGTCGAGGGTTCCGGGTGCCAGCCAGCGTCATCGAGTTCGCGGCCCGGCTGCTCCCCGAGGCCGCGCCGGGGCTGGCGGCGCCGCAGTCCGTCCGTGACAACCCCGGACGGCTGGACCTCGTCGCGGTGGATCGAGAAGAGCTCGTGAGCGAGGTTGCGGCACAGGTGGATCGGCTGCGAGTGCTGGAGGGCAGCATCGGCGTCATCGTGCCGGATGCGCGGGTGGCCGAGGTCTCTTCAACGCTCGACGCGGCTGGGATCGAGCACGGCACGCTCGGGGCGACCCATGGCGACGTGGACCACCAGGTCGACGTCGTGCCCGCCACGGTGGCCAAGGGTCTGGAGTTCGACCACGTGCTCGTCCTCGAGCCCGCCGAGATCGCTGCTGCCGAGCCCGACGAGCGCACCGGTCTGCGGCGCCTCTACGTCGTGCTGACCCGCGCCGTCTCCGACCTCACGGTCGTCCACGCGGCGGCGCTTCCTGAGGCACTCAGGCTCTGACGTCGAAGTGACGCCTGGAGACAGATGTCCTGTGTCACAGCGATATTGGTTCTGTGCAAAAGTCGAACTCGAACGCATGTTCGACTATGATTGGGGCATGGAAGCCGCCTCTGCAACCGCAGCCCTCGAGGGCCGGTATGCCGCGCTGCGGGCCAGCGCCGGCGAGTTGAGAACGAGGAGCTGCTGGACATCATCGAGGAGGCACAGCGGGAGAAGGACGCCGCCTCAGCGCGGCAGGCGGTGGCGCTGGCGCACCTGTCGGCGTGTGAGCCGCACCTGCAGGAGGACGGCACAACGGTGGAGGTGCACCACGGGTTGGGGCACCAGCGGCTGGACGCCCCGGAGCTCGCGGCGCCGAGGCTGGGGTGCTCGGTGCACGTCGCGGCCAACCGGATCCTCACCGCGATCCGGCAGCTGACCCGGACCCCGGCGGTGGTCGACGCGATGGCCTCGGGTGACCTGGATGAGCACCGCGCCTCCATCGTCACCGAGGAGACCGAGTTCCTCAACGACGAGTCCGCAGCCGAGGTCGTCGCGCGGGTCGCGGAGCACTGGGCGGGCCTGACCCCGGGGCCGTTGCGGCGATTCGTCGCGCGCACCGCCGCGCAGGTCGACCCCGAGGCGGTCGCGAAGGAGGCCGAGGACGAGCGGGAGCGGCGCGGTCTGACCCGCCGCCTGGGGGTGCACGGCACCGACCACTGGCGCGGCGACTTCCGGGTCGAGCAGTCCCGGGTCGCGTGGGCCGCGGTCACCGAACGCGCCCGCGAGCTCGTCCGCGAGGGGCACGCCGACACCCTGGAGAAGGCTCGCGCGGACGCGATGATGGAGCTCATCCTCGAGCACTGCGACGTGCGCGTCGTCGTCCACACCACCCGCGCCGCCGACACCACCACTGATGCCCAGAAGGACGCTGCTCCCGCCGCTGACGCGACGGGCGAGGATGACCACACGGCCGCCGGCCACGCCGCCTCCCCGCAGTCGGCTCATGCAGAGTCACCCGCCACCTCCGCGGGCACAGCCGGACCTGAGCGGGCCTGCCGGAATGAGCATCGTGAGAGTGGGCTGGTCGAGGTTGGTGGGCTCGGGGCGCCCGGGACGACGTTCGTGCCCCGCGCGTGGCTCGACGGCGCCGACACCAGCTCCACGAACGCAGAGCGGGAGCTGACCTGCGACCCCGACACCGGGGCGATCCTCGCCGGGGACGTCCCCGAAGCCCTCGCGTCCGGACGGACCCGCCGCTCCCGGCCCCGACCTCGCGCCGAGGACCCGACGCCGACGTACCGCGTCCCCGCAGAGATGGCCCGCCTCGTCCGCCTCCGCGACGGGTCCTGCCGCTTCCCCGGCTGCGCCACCCCCGCCCGCCAGTGCGACCTCGACCACGTCCGACCCTGGCCGACCGGACCCACAGCACCCACCAACCTCATCGCCCTCTGCCGGCGCCACCACCGCATCAAGCAACGCCCCGGCTGGACCCTGCGACTGCACCCCGACGCCCGCGTCACCTGGCACGACCCCACCGGGCGCGCCCACACCACCTGGCCCGTCGACCACCTCCACCTCGCCACCCCGGCCTGCCCTGACAACGACGAGCTCCCACCAACGACCCCCGGCACCAGCCGCGCCGCCGAGTCGGCGCCGTCGGCGGCCCACGACCTCGAGCTGCCCACCACGTTCGAGGACGAGCTCCACGACCTCCTCGAGCAGCACGCCGTCCCACCCCGGCGCACCCGCCCCACCGTCTGGAACGCCCGCGGCCAGCTCCTCTCCGGACCACCACCCCGCACCGACCACCACACCGGCCGCACCCGCCACCGCGACACCGGACGCCACACCCTCGTCGTCCTCGACCTCCCGCACCGACCGCCACCCCCCACTTCCGACACCATCCCCTTCTGACCACGCGGGAGGTCGACGTCCTATGAGGTCCACGCGGACCGAGGGCTACCAAGGAAGCGGGCGCAACGGCATACGAGCAACGAGTTGCGGCCGCTTGTCGATTCGGCTGTGGTTCGCTCGTCAGGTGGGTGAGGTCGCACCCGCGACCTCACCGTCACGACCACGAGGAGCACGATGAGTCGCCACCTGTTGCTGTTGCCCGCACCCGAGGCGGAGTGGGATCGGCTGCCACCCGAGGAGCACGAGAAGGGCATGCGGTCGCACGAGCAGTTCCACCGCGACCTCGAGGCGGGCGGGCACACGCTCGTCACGACCAGTCCGCTCCAGCCCTCGGCCGAGGCGACCTCGATGCGGCCCGACGGCACGGGAGGGGCGCTCGTGACGCAGGGCCCCTTCACCGAGTCCGTCGAGCAGGTCGTCGGCTTCTACCTCGTCGACACCGAGGACGAAGCGGACCTCCGCCGCATCTGCACCGAGTTCGCCGCGCGCGGCGAGCACATCGAGTTCCGCACGCTCGTCTGAGGCAGGAAGGACAGGGACATGAAGGAGTACGTCGTCCTCATCGTCGGCGATGCCGACCGCTGGTGGACCACCATGACCGAGGAGCAGCGAGCAGCCGGGTATGCCGTCTACGGCCGCTTCGACGAGGAGCTCACGAAGCGCGGCCACGTCGTCACCGGTGGCGCCGAGCTGCAGGGGAGCTCGACCGCGAAGTCCATCCGCGCCGGGGGTGGGCCCGTCACCGACGGCCCCTTCGTCGAGACCGCCGAGCAGGTGGGCGGGTTCTACCAGGTGCAGACCGACGACCTCGACGACCTGATGGAGTGCTGCCGCATGCTCGCCGAGCTCGGCGACAACATCGAGGTGCGTCCGGTCGTCACCGACGAGGACCGCGCCTCATGAGCCCGCGCTACGTCGTCCTCCTGCCGGGGGACGAGTCTGCCTGGGAGCAGGCGCCGCAGGAGCACCGCGACGCCGTCTATGCCCGGCACGACGAGTTCGGCAGGCAGCTGAGGGCCAACGGGCACACGGTGGTCGGCGGGGCCGAGCTCACCCATTCGCGCGAGGCCAAGGTCGTGCGGGCGGACGCCGACGGCAACGTCCTCGTCAGCGACGGTCCCTTCGCCGAGACGGCCGAGCAGCTCACCGGCTACTACGAGGTCGAGACCGACGACCTCGACGACCTTCTCCAGCTCGTCGGACTCGTCGCCGGCCCCGACCACGGCCGTACGGGGATGGGTGGCGTCGAGGTGCGCCGCGTCGTTACCGCCGAGGACCGCGTGACATGAGGCGCTACCTCCTCCTCCTCGCCTACGAGCCCGGTGGCTGGGAGTCGGCCACCCCCGAGGAGCGGGCGGCCTACGTCGATGGCCACGCGGCCTTCGACCGCTTCGTCGACGAGCACGGGCGGCGGATCTCGGGGGCGCCGCTCGCCGACGCTGACACCGCGACCACGGTCCGGCACGCCGACGGCCGGCGCGTGGTCAGCGACGGCCCGTTCACGGAGTCCGTCGAGATGATCGGGGGCTACTACGACGTGGAGCTCCCCGACCTCGACGTCGCCATCGCGGCCGCCTCGCTCCTCCCACCGGCGTATGCCGTCGAGGTCCGTTCCGTGGTCGAGCTCGACTCCTCGGGTGAGCGGGTCGGATGACGCCTCTCGAGCGCGTCGTGCGCGAGGAGTGGGGCCGGCTGGTCGCCCTGCTCCTCGCGCAGTTCCGTCGCCTCGACCTCGTCGAGGACGCGCTCGGCGAGGCCGTCGCCACGGCGCAGGCCACCTGGACCGCTGCCAACACTCCGGACAACCCGACGGGCTGGCTCGTGACCGCCGCGCGGCGCCGCATCCTCGACCGGCTGAGGGCCGAGGCCATGGCCGCCCGCAAGGAGCCCCTGCTCACCGTCGAGGCGGAGCGGCGGCCCCGTGAGGGCGTCATGGTCGACGACGGCAGCGTCGTGGACGACGACCTGCTGCGGCTCGTGCTCATGTGCGCCCACCCGGCCCTCCCTCCCGAGGGTGCGAGCGCCCTCTCGCTCCGGCTCGTCATGGGCATCTCGACCCCGGACATCGCCCGGCTCTTCCTCGTCCCGGAGGCGACGATGGCGGCACGGATCACCCGTGCCAAGAAGAAGGTCGTCGCGGCGGGCATCCCGTTCGCCATTCCGGGGACCGACGCCATCGGGGAGCGGCTCGACGTCGTCGCGCACACGGCATACCTCGCGTTCACGGCCGGCTACGCGCCCGGGAGCGGGCCCGACCTCCTCCGGGCCGAGCTCGCCGGTGAGGCGCTGCGGCTCGCGCGGGTCGCTCGCAGCCTGCACGGGAGCGACACCCTCGACCTCCTCATCGTGCTCATGGCCCTGCAGCACTCCAGGCGCGACGCCCGCGTCGGGCCGGACGGTGCGCTCGTGCTCCTCGCCGACCAGGACCGCGACCGGTGGCACCACGACGAGATCGCTGAGGCGCTCAGGCTGCTGGGTGAGAGCGAGCGAGGACCTGCCCCGTCGTCACCGCTCGCCGCGAGCTACCGCCTCCAGGCCCTCATCGCGGCCGAGCACGCCACCGCGCCGCGACCGGAGGACACGCGCTGGGACCGCATCGCCGACCTGTACGCCGGCCTCGAGCGGCTCACCCCCTCACCAGCGGTCCGGGTGGCCCGCGCGGTCGCCGTCGCCGAGGCGGACGGGCCACGCCAAGGGCTGGCCCTGCTCGACGGGGTCGAGATGGCCGGGCACCGGCTCCCAGCGGTCCGCGGTGAGCTGCTGGCACGAGCCGGCGACGTCGAGGCCGCCCGGGCCAGCCTCTCCGAGTCGATCGCACTGTGCGACAACGAGATCGAGCGACGCCACCTCGAGAGTCGTCGGGACGCTCTCGGACCTGCCTGACGGGTGCTGGGCCGATCGCTGGGCACGGTGTTGCCAGCAGGGGTCAGCGTGGAAGGATCGGAAGCGACCCGGTTCGTCCTTCGAAGGAGATCCCCATGCCCATCGCAACACCTGAGGTCTACGCCGACATGCTCGACCGGGCCAAGAGCGGCTCGTTCGCCTACCCGGCCATCAACATCACGTCCAGCCAGACGGTGACGGCCGCGATCCGCGGCTTCGCCGAGGCGGGCAGCGACGGCATCATCCAGGTCTCCACCGGCGGCGGCGAGTACGCGTCGGGTTCGACGATCAAGGACATGGTCACCGGCGCCAAGGCCCTCGCCGCCTACGCCGAGGAGGTCGCGAAGAACTACCCCGTCAACATCGCGCTCCACACCGACCACTGCCCCAAGGACAAGCTCGACGGCTTCGTCCGACCGCTGCTCGCCGCCAGCACCGAGCGGGTCAAGGCCGGCGGCCTCCCCATCTTCCAGAGCCACATGTGGGACGGCTCGGCCGTGCCGCTCGACGAGAACCTCCAGATCGCCGAGGAGCTCCTCGCGGCCTGCAAGGCGGCCAACGTCATCCTCGAGATCGAGGTCGGCGTCGTCGGTGGCGAGGAGGACGGTGTCGCCAACGAGATCAACGAGCAGCTCTACACGACGCCCGAGGACGCGATCGCCACCGTCACGGCGCTCGGTGCCGGTGAGAAGGGGCGCTACCTCACGGCCCTCACCTTCGGCAACGTCCACGGCGTCTACAAGCCGGGCAACGTCAAGCTGCGCCCCGAGATCCTCAAGTCCGCGCAGGAGGCCGCCGCCAGCGAGCTGGGCCTCGGTGCCGACGGGCGTCCGTTCGACCTCGTCTTCCACGGTGGCTCCGGCTCGACCGCCGAGGAGATCGCCGCGGCCGTCGACTACGGCGTCGTCAAGATGAACGTCGACACCGACACCCAGTACGCCTTCACCCGACCCGTGGCCGAGTGGATGCTGCGCAACTTCGACGGCGTCCTCAAGATCGACGGCGAGGTCGGCAACAAGAAGCAGTACGACCCCCGCGCCTGGGGCAAGGAGGCCGAGGCGGCGATGGCCCGCCGCGTCATCGAGGCCTGCGAGAACCTGCGCTCCGCCGGCACCCACCAGGCCTGAGGACGCGATGACCGACAACCTCCTGGGCATCCCCGAGACCCGACTGCCGGTCGACCCGGCGGCCCGACTCCTCGGCGAGGGCGTCGCCGCCGACCAGGTCGCCGCGGCCAACCCGACGTCCTCGCTCGCGTGGGCGACCCTCGCCGAGGAGGCGCTCGCCGACGGGCGCACCGTCGAGGGCTACGCCTACGCGCGCACCGGCTACCACCGCGCTCTCGACTCGCTGCGCAAGAACGGCTGGCGCGGACAGGGCCCGGTGCCGTGGGAGCACGAGCCCAACCGTGGCTTCCTGCGCGCGCTCGCCGTGCTCTCGCGGGCAGCCGGGCTCATCGGTGAAACCGACGAGGAGCGCCGGTGCGCGGACTTCCTGCGGGACTCGTCGACGACGGGGGCGCGCGAGCTCGGTCTCTGACCGGCGCCGCACCTGCCGCCACGTCACGGCAGCATGAGAGAGGGGCTCGGACCTTGCGGTCCGAGCCCCTCTCCGGCCCCTGCCAGGGAGCACCGCGCCGAAGCGCGTTCACGTCCGCGTGTCCCCTGCCACGTCGGCCGTGCGGGCCCATCATGCAACGCCGAGGCGCATTTCTGCGACACTTAGGTGCCAATGGCAGCAACCTGCCAACCGTTCGTGCGGAAAGGGTGGGCCCATGCCGCTGACCTCAGGAAACGTCACCTCGCCTCCTCGGCTCCTCGAGGAGTACTTCGACCGCGAGGACTCGCGCATCGAGGAGCGGCTGCGCGACCTCCGCCAGATCCGGAACCTGCTCGGCCGGCTCACCGAGTCGACCTCGTCGACCTCGACCCCCGGGGTCGAGCCGATCAGCGACGAGATGGCCCCCACGGTGGTCCAGCGCCTCATCCACGAGTCCAGCGGGATCCTGCGCAACCTCGTCATGGTCGTCGACGCCGGACCCGCCCTCGACGACACGACGATGCGTGACAACCAGCAGTGGATCGCCGAGGGCAACGTCCAGCGGACCATCTACCCCGCCCACTCGCTCGACACCCCCCAAGGACTGCAGTGGCTCCGCTCGTGGTCGACCGTCGGGGAGGAGCAGCGGCTCCTTCCGGAGATCGCCTCGGAGTACGCCGTGTTCGGCGACGTCGGCGCCGTCGCCCTTCGCCAATGGGGCGACGTGTCCTCCGGCTACGTCCTCATCCGCGACCCGCTGCTCATCTCGACGCTCGCGGCCTACTTCGACCTCGCGTGGGAGCACGCGCACGCCGTGCCGTATGCCGCGAGCGTGCCCGGGGACGAGCGTCTCGTCGAGCTGCTCGGCATGGGGCTCAAGGACGAGGCCATCGCCCGCTTCCTCGGCGTCGGGCTGCGGACGGTGCGTCGCCGGGTCGCCGCGCTCATGTCGATCCACGGCGTCGACACCCGCTTCCAGCTCGGCGTCGCACTGGCCGCGACGAGCGCGGCGAGCCCGGCAGCATCGGTGGGCGGACGGCATACCCGATAGGCTGGAGGCATCAGGGGCCCGTCGCGAACGCCACGCGCCGGGCTCCTCGCATGTCACGCACGCGCGGCGACCGCCCGCGCAGGGAAGGACAATCGCATGCCGGCAATCGTGCTCGTCGGAGCCCAGTGGGGCGACGAAGGCAAGGGCAAGGCCACCGACCTCATGGGCGAGGACGTCGACTACGTCGTCAAGTTCAACGGTGGCAACAACGCAGGCCACACCGTCGTCATCGAGGGTGAGGACGGCCAGCGCGAGAAGTACGCCCTGCACCTGCTGCCCTCCGGCATCCTCACGCCGAGCGTCACGCCGATCATCGGCAACGGCGTCGTCGTCGACCTCGAGGTGCTCTTCGAGGAGCTCGACGGGCTCACCGCCCGCGGCGTCGACACGAGCAAGCTGCTCGTCAGCGCCAACGCCCACGTCATCGCGCCCTACAACCGCACCCTCGACAAGGTCACCGAGCGCTTCCTCGGCGCCCGCAAGATCGGCACCACCGGCCGCGGCATCGGCCCGACCTACGCCGACAAGATGAACCGCGTCGGCATCCGCATCCAGGACATCTTCGACGAGGGCATCCTGCGCCAGAAGGTCGACGCGGCCCTCGCGCTCAAGAACCAGGTCCTCGTCAAGATCTACAACACCCGTGCCGCCGAGGCCGACCGTGTCGTCGAGGAGCTCCTGTCGTATGCCGACCGGTTGCGTCCCATGGTCGCCGACACCGCGCTCGTGCTCGAGCAGGCGCTCAACGACGGCAAGAACGTCCTGCTCGAGGCTGGTCAGGCGACGCTCCTCGACGTCGACCACGGCACCTACCCGTTCGTCACCTCCTCGTCGGCGACCGCCGGTGGGGCGTGCACAGGGTCGGGCATCCCGCCGACCCGTGTCTCGCGCGTCATCGCGATCCTCAAGGCCTACACGACCCGCGTCGGTGAGGGCCCGTTCCCGACCGAGCTCGACGACGACAACGGCGAGTTCCTGCGCAAGACCGGCGCCGAGTACGGCACGACCACGGGGCGCCCGCGCCGCTGTGGCTGGCTCGACGTCGTCATCGGCCGCTACGCCACCCGCATCAACGGCGTGACCGACTTCGTCATCACCAAGCTCGATGTCCTCACCGGCCTCGACACGGTCCCGATCTGCGTCGCCTACGACGTCGACGGTGTGCGCCACGACGAGATGCCGGTGGGGCAGAGCGACTTCCACCACGCGAAGCCGATCTATGAGGAGCTGCCCGGCTGGTGGGAGGACATCTCCGGCTGCCGCACCTTCGAGGAGCTGCCCGGCAACGCCCAGGCCTACGTCCTGCGCGTCGAGGAGCTCATCGGCGCCCGCGTCTCGGCGATCGGCGTCGGCCCCGGCCGGCACGAGATCATCGAGCGCCACACCCTCCTGGACTGACCGGCACACCGACTTCTTGCCCCAGGACCACCGCCGCGGGCCGGAATCACCCGCGATCGGGTGGTCTCAGGGCAAGAAAGTCGGGTCTCAGCTCGGCCGGAGGACCGTCATGCGGTGCGCCGCGCGGGTGAGCACGACGTAGAGCACGCGCACCCCGCCCGGCGACTCGTCGATGATCGCGTCCGGGTCGACGACGACCGTGGCGTCCCACTCGAGGCCCTTGGTCGACAGGGGGTCGATGACCTGGACCCGGCCCTCGCCGACACCGTCGAGGTGGGCGAGGCGATCGGCCCAGCGGCGCGGCGTGATGACCGCGATCGAGCCCTCGACCTCGCTGAGCAGCCCGTCGACGGCCTGCTCGACCGACGTCACGGGCGGTGGCTCGACCACGGAGTCGACCGGCTCGACCCCGGTCCCGCGCACCGCTGCCGGGATGTCGGCGTCGGGTACGAGCGGCAGGATGACGTCGCGGGCGTAGTCGAAGATCTCGCGGGCGTTGCGGTAGTTGGTGTCCATGTGGAAGCCACGCACCGCGTGCGACCCGTAGGCCTCGAGCCGGGCCGTCCGGGCCTCCTCGAGGTCACCCCACGACGCCTGGGCGGCGTCGCCGACGACGGTCCACGACGCGTTGCGGCCACGGCGCGCGAGCGTGCGCCACTGCATGGGTGAGAGGTCCTGCGCCTCGTCGACGAGCACGTGGGCCGAGCCGGAGGGGCGATCGATCCGTCCGTGGAGCAGGCGTCCACGGGCGTCTGCCGGCGTGACGACGCTCTGGCTCGAGGTGGGGATCACCCGACGGTCGACCCCGGCCCGGACGTCGAGGACGCCGTAGGAGGAGAGGTCGTCGTACTCCTCGATGTCGTAGAACCCGCGCTCCTCCGCCTCGGGCACCTGCACGAGACCCAGGCGGGCCGAGAGGTCGTCGATGAGGGCGACGTCGGCGACCGACCAGGTGCCCAGCTCGAGCGCCTCACGCAGCGAGTGGGCCAGGGCCGCGCCCTCCTCGTGGTCGAGCACTCCGCGGGCGAGGCGGTAGGTGTGGTCGGTGTCGGCGAGCGTGAGCAGGACCTCGCGCGGGTCGAGCTGGCGCCACCACGCGTCCATGAACTCGTCGACGTCGCGGGAGGTGTCGAACGCGTCGAAGAACTCGTCACGGTCGCCCTGGCGGACCGAACGCCACGCCTCCTGGGCCAGCTCCTCGCGAGCCTGCTTGGCCGCGAGGTTGTGCTGGCTGGAACGCAGGACCTGGCGTCGGATGCGGTGCAGGACAGCCTCGTCGAGGCGCACGGCGTGCCCGTTGATGAACGCCCGCAGCTGGGAGGGAGCGCCCGCCGGCGGCCTGGACGCGGCCCGCGACAGCAGGCGCCGGATCCTCAGCGAACCCTTGACCGCGGCGACCTCGGGCTGGTCGAGACGCGCGGCCGTGACCCCGTCGACGAGGTCGCCGAGGGCACGGAGCGAGACGCTGTCCTCGCCCAGCGAGGGCAGGACCCGCTCGATGTATGCCGTGTAGGCCGCCGACGGACCGACGACGAGGATGCCGCCGGACTCGAAGCGTCGCCGCTCCGAGTAGAGGAGGTATGCCGCGCGGTGCAGCGCGACGACCGTCTTGCCGGTGCCGGGGCCACCGGTGATCTCGGTGACGCCACGTGAGGGCGCCCGGATCGCCTCGTCCTGGTGGCGCTGGATGGTGGCGACGATGTCGCGCATCTGCCGGCCACGGCTGCGGGTCAGGGCAGCGATGAGCGCGCCGTCGCCGACGACGACGATGTCGTCGGGCGCCTCGGGGACCATGAGGTCGTCCTCGACGCCGATGACGGTGGCGCCCTTGCAGCGGAGCACGCGGCGGCGCAGCACGCCCATCGGGTCGACGGGCGTGGCGCGGTAGAACGCCGACGCCGCGGGTGCGCGCCAGTCGATGACGAGCGGTTCGTACTCGTCGTCGCGGACCCCGAGCCGCCCGATGTGCCGGATGTCGCGCTCGGCGGACGGCGTGTCCATGTCGCCGAGGTCCAAGCGGCCGAAGACGAGGCCCTCGTACTGCTTCTCGATCGCGGAGCGGCGCCTCGCGGCGGCATACACGAGGGCATCGCGCTCGAAGAGCCCGGTGAGCTCCTCGTCGCGCACGTCCCCCGTGCGGCTGGTCCGACCGCGGGCGAGGCCGTCGGCCTCGACGTCGGCGGCGCGGGCCCCGGCCTTCGTGAGCTCGGCGTAGACGCGGTCGACGTGGGCCTGCTCGAACGCGATCTCGCGGGCGACGTCCGCCGAGGTGTCAGTGGCACCGGGGCGCGTGGTCGTCACGGTCGAAGCCCTCCCTGCAGAGCGACGTGGGTGTGGTGCGCAGCGCGCACGGAAGGAACGAGTCTACGCGTGCCCGGACCCCCTCACCGCCGGTCTCCGGAACGTCGTGAGAAGCCGACGTCAGATGAGGCCGCGGCGTCCGGCGATCGCGCCGGCCTGGAACCTCGTCGTCGCACCGAGCTCCACCATGATCGTCCTGACGCGTCGCTCGACGGTGCGCTGCGAGATGCTGAGCTGACGGGCCATCGTGAGGTCGCTGGCACCGGCGGCGAGCAGCGCCATGATCTGGCCGTCACGCTCGGTGAGGCGGGCGATGGCCGTGCCACGCGGCGTGCGCGGCAGCGGGGTGCTCAGGGCGAAGAGACCCAGACACATGTCCATGAGGGCGCTGGCGAGCTGGCGCTGTTGGACGTAGAGCGAGCCGCCCCCGGAGTCGAGGTGGCTGATGTCGATGACGGCGATGGAGCGGTCCACGGCCAGGACGGAGAACGCGAGGTGCGGCGTGAGGCGCACGTCGATGCCGTCCGCCCGCATCGTCTCGAGGGCGGCGAAGGCCCCCTCCACCTCGAGGATCGACTGCTCGAAGACCGCTTGGCGCTCCAGCGTCGGGCTCGTGACGCTGCTGTGCGCGAGGGCGATCGAGTCGGGGTGATTGATGACCATCTCGTCCATGCGCTCGCTGCGCGCGAAGAGCCGCACGCACCGGTTCTCGGCCCGGCGGGTCGCCCGGAAGTAGGCCGCCTCGACGTCCTCGGCCGTGTCGAGGATGGCGACGTCCCGGCTCACCTGGGAGCCGCCGCCCTCGGCGCGCGCCTCGTTGTACATGTGGGTCAGGCCCTCGATCGCCGAGCGCGTGGTGCGTGCCTGCCGCTCGAGGTCGGCGGCCCAGGCCGGAAGGGTCGTGTCGGGCGGGTAGACCTCGATGACGTCGCGCCGCGAGGCGTTGATCATGCCGCGCCCCTGAAGGTTGTCGAGGGCCACCGTGAGCTCGTCCTCGGTGAGCCCTTCGCCCGCCAGTGCGCTGCGCCTCGGGGAGGGATGGCGCAACAGGAGCAGGTAGACGCGGGTCGTCAGCTCGTCGATCGCGAGCCGGACGTTGGGGACGCTCACGCTCCCCAGACTATGGCGGGATCACGACATTGTCAGGAATCCGCCGCCGTTTGGTTTGAATGAAGGGTGAAGCACGTGTCATGGTGGGTCACGTCGACCACGTCGACGTTCGCGCAGAGCCTCCGGTTCCCCCCAACCGTGAGTGCCGCACGAACGGGCGCGGCGCACCCGGGGGTACCCCCCTGCTCCCCGGGCGCGTCGCGCCCACACCTCTTTCTCGCCCCGCATCCCGGTCACGACGGCGTATGCCGTGCGCTGGACTGCCGACGCCCGAGCACCTCCTCCGCCCTAGGCTTGGCGCCCATGAAGGTCCTCGTCATCGGCTCAGGTGCCCGCGAGCACGCCATCGTCCGCAGCCTCGTCGCCGACCAGTCCGTCGACGCGGTCGTCGCTGCGCCCGGCAACCCGGGCATCGACCGGCTTGCGCTGTGCGAGCCGCTCACCGACGTCACCGACGCCGAGGCCGTCCTCGAGGTGGCCCGCCGCCACGCCGTGGACCTGGTCGTCATCGGGCCGGAGGCGCCGCTCGTCGCCGGAGTGGCAGATGTGTTGCGGGACAGCGGTTTCGACGTCTTCGGGCCGTCGGCAGAGGCGGCGCGGCTCGAGGGGAGCAAGGCCTTCGCCAAGGAGGTCATGTCCGCTGCCGAGGTCCCGACCGGGATGGCGCACCTGTGCACCACCCTCGACGAGGTCGCCGAGTCGATCGACGCCTTCGGCGCTCCCTACGTCATCAAGGACGACGGGCTCGCCGCGGGCAAGGGCGTCGTCGTCACCGAGGACCGTGCCGCCGCACTCGCCCACGCCGAGGCCTGCCTCGCCAAGGAGGGCGGCGAGGTGGTCGTCGAGGAGTTCCTCGAGGGCCCCGAGGTCTCGCTCTTCGTGCTCAGCGACGGGACCACCGTCGTGCCGCTGACGCCGGCGCAGGACTTCAAGCGCGTCGGCGACGACGACGCTGGCCCCAACACCGGCGGGATGGGTGCCTACAGCCCGCTGTCCTGGGCGCCCGAGGGTCTCACCGGCGACCTGGTCCGGCGGGTGGCCCAGCCGACCATCGACGAGATGCGTCGCCGCGGCACGCCCTTCGTCGGCGTCCTCTTCATCGGGCTCGCGATGACGGGCCGCGGCCCGAGGGTCATCGAGTTCAACGCCCGGTTCGGGGACCCCGAGACGCAGGTGGTGCTCGCCCGGCTCCTCACGCCGCTCGGAGGGCTGCTCAAGGCCGCCGCGACCGGTCGGCTCGAGGAGTACGACGCGCTGCGCTGGTCCGAGGAGCACGCGGTCACCGTCGTCGTCGCCTCGCACAACTACCCGGGCACACCGCGCACCGGTGACCCGATCAGCGGGCTGGACGACGTCGAGGGGGTGCCGACGGCATACGTGCTCCACGCCGGGACGGCACTCGACGGCGACGGCACGCTGGTCTCCGCGGGTGGACGCGTCCTGTCGGTCGTCGCGACGGGCGCCGACCTGGGACAGGCCCGCGAACGGGTCTACGCCGCGGTCGACCTCGTCGGGCTCGATGGCGGGCACCACCGCAGCGACATCGCGCTCAGGGCGTCACGCGACGAGATCGCCGTCGGCTGACGGACCGAAACCCTAGGTTGGGCAGCATGCGCGACAACCCCGACCTGGGCATCACCGTCGACTGCGCCGAAGCGCAGGTGCTGGCGCGCTTCTGGTGCCACGCCCTCGGCTACGTCGAGGCCCCGCCGCCGAAGGGTTGGGCCGACTGGTCGAGCTTCCTCACCGACCAGGGGGTCCCCGAGGAGGAGTGGGGCGACGGCGCCACCATCCGCCCTCCCACCGGTGAGGGGCCCTCGATCAGCTTCCTCAGGGTCCCGGAGGCCAAGACGGTCAAGAACCGGATCCACCTCGACCTCAAGGTCAGCGGTGGTCGGCACGTCGACCAGGCGGTCCGCCGGACGCGGATCCGGGCGGTCGAGGCCGATCTCGTCGCCCACGGTGCCCGCTCGGTGCGTGACGACACCGACGAGGACGGACGGCTGGACCACGTCGTCATGCAGGATCCCGAGGGCAACGAGTTCTGCGTCGTCTGACCTGCGAGACGTCCGGCCGGGCGTGGCTCAGTCGTCGACGCCGCGGGCGCTCAGCGCCTCGCCGAGCCGGTCCGCGTGCCGCAGCGATCGGACGATGAGCGGCACGGCGAAGGCCCGCGGGCTCGCCCGCAGCCCTCGGGCGTGCTGCGCCTCCCGGACCTCCTGCGCGAGGCCGAGGACGACGTGCACCGACCGGATGCCCAGCGCGATCATGAGCCCCACCCGCTCCGGGTCGACGCCGAGCCGCCGCAGCCACCCGCAGGCCCGCACGACGACGTCGACCATCGCCGTCGTCCGCGTCGTGAGGGTGACGAGTCCCGCGAGGAGGACGAGGGAGACGAACGACCCCACGACCCCCACGGCGACCTGCCACGAGGCGAAGACCCACTGGACGGCCAGCAGCGGCACCGCGACCCACGAGAGGGCGACCACCTGACGCAGCAGCACCCGCAGCGGCAGGTGCGCGACGGCATACCCGAGAAGGACGAGCGCGACGGCGAGCCCGACCTGCCACGGGGTGCGCCAGACCGCCAGCGCGACGCCGGTGGCGAGCAGGAGGAGCAGCTTGACGCCGGCGCCGAGACGGTGGACCGGCGAGGAGCCGGGCAGGAAGAGCGGGACGGCGGCGGGCATCAGCGTGCGGCGAGCGCGCGGTAGGCCGCGACCGCCGTCTCCGGGGAGCCGTCGTGCACGACCCGGCCGTCGTCGAAGACGAGCACGCGGTCGAACCCGTCGAGCAGGTCGAGGTGGTGGGTGACGAGGACGACCTGCTGGGCGAGCCCGTCGACGAGGCGCCGGACCATCTCGGCGTTGCGCAGGTCGAGCAGGGTCGTGGGCTCGTCGAGGACGAGCAGGTCGGGCTGGGTCACGAGGACGCTGGCGAGCGCGAGCAGCTGCTTCTGGCCGCCCGAGAGCAGGTGGGCCGGGTGGTCGGCGTGGCCCTCGAGCCCGTATGCCGTGAGCGCGGCCTGGGTGCGAGCCCGCACCTCGTCCTTGGTGAGGCCGCGACGACGCAGGCCGAACGCGATGTCCTCGGCGACGGTCGGCATGACGATCTGGGCGTCGGGGTCGGTGAAGCAGAAGCCGACGTGCCGCCGCACCTCGCGCCCGTCCCGGACCGTGTCGCGGCCGTCGACGGTGACCGTGCCCGAGTCCGGGTGGACGAGCCCGTTGAGCAGCCGGACGAAGGTCGACTTGCCCGAGCCGTTCGCGCCGACGACACCGATGCGGTGCTCGGTCAGGGCGAGGTCGACGTCGCGCAGGACCGCCCGCCGCGTCGCCCCGTCACCGAACGAGTGGCTGACGGAGGCGACGCGGATGTCGGGCACGGGTGGGGAGGGGTGGCGGTCAGGCGGAAACGCGGTCGGGGGCCGCCGTGCGCTCGCCGCGCGCGGGGATGAGCCCCGGGTAGGCCGCGTGGACCCCGCTCGCGACCAGCGCCGTGAGGACCGCCTTGACGAGGTCGCCCGGGAGGAAGGCGGCGGCGAGGACGGTCGCCTTGACCAGCGAGATGCCGAGCACGAGCGACATGCCGATGATGCCGAGGACGTTGAGGGCAAGGACTCCGCCGAGGATGTTGGCCATCGCGCCGAGCGTGACCTTGTAGGGGCGGCCGATCCTCTCGGTGAGGCGGCCGACGAGCCAGGCGGCGACGGGGAAGCCGATGAGGTAGCCGACGCTCGGGCCGGCGAAGACGCCGAGCCCACCACGGCCACCGGCCAGCAGCGGCAGCCCGACGGCCACGAGGGCGAGGAAGAGCAGCACCGAGAGGGCGCCGCGCTTGGCGCCGAGGACGGCTCCGGCGAGCATGATGCCCATCGACTGGGCCGTGATCGGCACCGCTCCGCCGAACGGGGAGACGGCCGGCACGAGTCCGAGGGCGGCGATGACACCGGAGAAGATCGCGATGAGCGAGAGGTCGCGGGACGTGAGCATGACCCGTACTGTGCCAGTCCCCGAGGGGGTTGCGACACCTGCCACCACCTGCTGGGCCGGCAGGGGTGTCCTCCCAAGATCTCAAGCCCACTTGAGATCGACCGTAGGCTGGGTGCGTGGACAAGAACGACCTGCTGCCGATCGGGGAGGTCGCCGCACGCAGCGGCGTCTCGGTCCCCACGGTCCGCTTCTACGAGGACCGCGGGCTGATCCAGAGCGAGCGGAACGCCGGGAACCACCGACGTTATGGACGGCATACGCTCCGCCGGATCGCCGTGGTGCGCGCAGGCCAGCGGTTCGGCCTGAGCCTCACCGAGATCGGGGAGGCGCTCGCGACCCTGCCCGCCGACCACCCGCCGACGAGGCGCGACTGGGAACGCATGTCCGCGGCCTGGCACGACGCGCTGACCGAACGGATCGAGGCGATGACGCGGGTGCGTGACGGGCTCACCGATTGCATCGGCTGCGGCTGCCTGTCGGTCACCTCGTGCCCGATCTACAACCCCGACGATGTCCACGCCGCCGACGGCCCGGGTGCGCGCCGCTGGCCGCCGGCAGCCAGGGCCTGAGGTGGCACGGCCTCCGGGCTCGTCGCGGGACGAGGTGGTGGCGTGGCTCCTGGCCGGCGACTCGGCGGTCCGGCACCAGACGCTGCGCGACCTGCTCCACGCCGATGCCGAGGCCGAGGAGCTGCGGGGTGCGATCGCGACCGACGGCGACGCCGCAGTGCTGCTCGCCGCGCGCCAGCCGAGCGGGCACTGGGGGCGTGGCTTCTACCAGCCGAAGTGGACCTCCAGCCACTACACGCTCCTGGAGCTGCGCCGGCTCGAGCTGCCCGGCACCCACCCCGCGGCCCGGGCCACCGTCGACCTGGTCCTCGAGGAGAAGTCACGCGACGGCGGGGTCAACCCCATCGGGTCCGTGAAGGTCAGCGACGTGTGCGTCAACGGCATGTTCCTCGACTACGCCGGCTGGTTCGGGGCACCCGAGGCCGACCTGGTGAGCGTCGTCGACTTCGTGCTGGGGGAGCAGATGGCGGACGGCGGGTTCAACTGCCGGAGCAACCGCTCCGGGGCGCGGACGTCCTCGGTCCACACCACGCTCTCGGTCGTCGAGGGGTTCACCACCTGCCTGGCCTCGGGCGTCGGGCACCGGTCCGGCGAGCTGCGGGAGGCCCGCGACCGGGCGGTGGAGTGCCTGCTCGCTCGAGAGCTGTTCCGGGTGCGGGGCACCCGGACCCCCATCCGGCCGGAGCTCACCCGGCTGCACCACCCGACCCGGTGGTACTTCGACGTCCTGCGCGCCCTGGACGCCCTGCGGGAAGCCGGGGTGGCTCGCGACCCGCGGATGGACGCCGCGCTCGACGTGGTCCTCGGCCGGCGGCACCCCGACGGGCGGTGGGCGGCCGCACGCGGATACCCGGGACAGACCCACCTCGCCTACCCGAGGGCGGGGGAGCCGAACCGATGGGTGACCCTGCGGGCGCTGCGCGTCCTGGACGCCTACCCGCGCCCCGACGCCGACCCGCGCCCCGACGCCGACCCGCGTCCGGACCGCCCGGTCTGAGCGCCGCGAGACGGCTGGAACACCTCCGCGAGGGGACTGGCGCGCGAGCATGGAGCGACTGCGAGAATCGGCGGCATGACGACGCCCGAGACGCAGTCACCGCTCGAGATCCCCGGCTTCACCCACCTCTACTCGGGCAAGGTGCGCGACCTCTACACACCGCAGAGCCGCGACGACCAGCTGCTGCTCGTGGCGTCGGACCGGATCTCGGCGTTCGACTTCATCCTCGACCCGCCGATCCCCGACAAGGGTGCCGTCCTCACGCAGCTGTCGCTGTGGTGGTTCGACCAGCTCGCCGACCTCGTGCCCAACCACGTCGTCTCGACCGACGTCCCCGAGGTCGTCGCCGGTCGCGCCGTTCTGGTCCAGCGCCTCGACATGGTGCCGGTGGAGTGCGTGGCGCGGGCCTACCTCACCGGTGGTGGCCTGCGTGAGTACGTCGCGGACGGCACCGTGAGCGGGCTCGCGCTCCCGGAAGGGCTGCGCGACGGCGACCGCTTCGAGGAGCCGCTCTTCACCCCCTCGACCAAGGCGCCGATGGGCGAGCACGACGAGCCGATGTCCTACGAGGCCGTGGAGGCCGAGGTCGGACCGGAGCTGGCCGCCCGCCTGCGCGACCTCACCACCCGGATCCTGGCCCGTGGCAACGAGATCGCGGGTGAGAGAGGCATCCTCATCGCCGACACCAAGGTCGAGTTCGGTCTCGACGCCGACGGGCGCATCGTGCTCGCCGACGAGGTGCTCACCCCGGACTCGTCCCGCTTCTGGCCGGCCGACCAGTGGGAGCCGGGGCACACCCAGCCCAGCTTCGACAAGGAGTTCGTCCGCGAGTGGCTGCTCTCTCCGGCGAGCGGCTGGGACAAGGCGTTCGGCGGGGCGCCGCCGCCGCTGCCCGCCGAGGTCGTCGAGCGGACCCGGGCCAAGTACGTCGAGGCCTACGAGCGCCTCACCGGTCGCACGTTCTGACGCTGCGCCATCGTGCTCCGGGCATGGCCCGTCGGTGCCCCCTCTCGCCCGCCTCAACGGGCCATGTCAGCAGTGACGGGCCGCGAGTAGCGTCCGCGAATGGCTGACGCTTTGCGTCCCGCGAGGCGTCTCGCCAGGCGTCTCGTCACATGACACGGAGAGGCGAGACCTTCATGAAGAGAACCGCATCGACCTGCATCGTCGCCCTGGCACTCGTGATCGGTGGGGCTGCCTCGGCGTCCGCCGGCGAGTACAACGGCAAGGGCGACCCGATCCCGGGTGGCGAGAACGGCAAGTCCGCCTGCTCGTACTCGGGACGCGACGTGCCGGACAGCGTCGAGGGCAACCCTCCGGGCCGCGACGACGACGACCTGTCGTCACAGCGCAACTACACCCAGAGCTACGGGCTCTTCGTCAGCCTGGGCCTGAAGGACTTCGTGCCCAGCCCCGGCGAGGCCTGCCGCGGGAACATCGAGCACGAGGGCTAGGAGCTCGAGCACCACGACGCCGGTGCGGTCAGGGTTCGTCCGGGCTCACCCGACGCGGACCCTGACCTGCTCGGCGTAGCGTGCCCACCATGAGCACCGAGCCGCGGGGATGGCAGGCAGAGGCGGACCGGCTCGCGCAGGCGAGCGTCGGGCGGGGCGACCCCACCGGCTGGTTCGAGCAGCTCTACGCCGCCGGTGAGTCCGGTGAGGTCGAGATGGCGTGGGACCGCTCGGAGCCCCAGCCGCTGCTGGCCGACTGGACCCGCAGGGGTGAGGTCACGGGCGAGGGGCGCAAGGCCGTCGTCGTGGGCTGTGGCCTGGGTGCCGACGCCGAGCACCTCGCTGAGCGGGGCTTCGACACGACGGCCTTCGACCTGTCGCCCACCGCCATCCGCACGGCCCGGGCGCGACACCCGGGCTCGACCGTCGACTACCACGTGGCCGACCTCTTCGAGCTGCCGCAGGAGTGGCAGCAGGGCTTCGACCTCGTCGTCGACGTCTACACCGTCCAGGCACTCCCCCCGCCGATGCGCGGGCAGACCACGGCCGCGGTCGCCGCGCTCGTCGCGCCGGGTGGCACGCTCGTCGCGATCCACGGCGTCCTGCCGCCGGACGACGACGGCTCGGGCCCGCCCTGGCTGCTCACGGCCGAGGAGGTGGCCGCCTTCACCGAGCACGGCCTGCGCGAGGTCGCCATCGAGCGCATCGACACGCTCACCGACCACCCGTGCTGGCGCGGGGTCTTCACCCGTTGAGCCGAGGTCACGGCCCGGTCCGGGTGCCCAGTAGCCTGTGACCCGGCCCAGCCGCACCTCCCACGGAGATCCCTGAGTGATGGTTTCGTCGCACGAACTCGCCCTGACCACCGTCGACGGCGGCTCTGCGCTGTCACCGTTCCGGGCACGTGCCCTCCTGGCCCGCCTCCAGGCGGTGGAGCCGTCGGTCACCGGGCTCACCGCACGCTTCGTCCACTGGGTCGCGAGCGAGGAGCCCCTCGACGAGACGCAGCGGGTCACCATCGAGCGCCTCCTCACCTACGGCGAGCCGTATGCCGGCCAGTCGCCTTCCGAGGGCCCGCGGACCCTCGTCGTGGTCGGGCCCCGCCTGGGCACCATCTCGCCGTGGGCGAGCAAGGCCACCGACATCGCGCACAACTGCGGCATCGACATCCGCCGCGTCGAACGCGTCACCGAGTACACCGTCGAGGGCGTCGACCTCGGCGACCCGTCCGGCGGATCCGACTCCTCCGACCCGCACGGCGAGCGGTGGGCGGCTCTCGCGGCCCTGCTGCACGACCGGATGACCGAGACCGCCCTGCCGAACCGGGATGCCGCAGCGGCCCTCTTCGAGGAGCGCGAGGCCGAGCCGATGGAGCACGTCGACGTGCTCGGTGGCGGGCGCGAGGCGCTGGAAGGTGCGAACACGGCATACGGGCTGGCCCTGTCCGACGACGAGATCGACTACCTCGCGGAGTCGTTCACCGGGCTGCAGCGCAACCCCACCGACGTCGAGCTCATGATGTTCGCGCAGGCCAACTCGGAGCACTGCCGCCACAAGATCTTCAACGCCGACTTCGTCGTCGACGGGGAGCCGCAGACCCGCAGCCTCTTCGGGATGATCCGGCACACCGAGGCCGTCGCCGGTGCGGGCACGGTCGTCGCCTACAAGGACAACGCCTCCGTGATGGAGGGTGGGCGGATCGAGCGCTGGCTGCCCGAGCGTGGCGACGGACCCGCGACCTACGTCGCGCGCGAGGAGGACGTCCACGTCCTCATGAAGGTCGAGACCCACAACCACCCGACGGCGATCTCGCCGTTCGCGGGCGCGGCGACGGGTGCCGGCGGCGAGATCCGCGACGAGGGCGCGACCGGGCGTGGCTCCGCTCCGAAGGCGGGGCTCACCGGGTTCGTCGTGTCGAACCTCCACCTGCCCGGCACGGACGAGCCCTGGGAGGCCGACCCCTACGGCGCGCCCGACCACATCGCGACCCCGCTCGACATCATGGTCGAGGGCCCGATCGGTGCCGCGGCGTTCAACAACGAGTTCGGCCGGCCCGGCATCGGCGGCTTCTTCCGCGTCTACGAGCAGACCGTCGACGGCGTGCGCCGCGGCTACCACAAGCCGATCATGAGCGCCGGCGGCCTCGGCTCGATCAGCGCCGACCAGACCGAGAAGGTCCGCTTCCCCGCGGGCACGCTGCTGCTCCAGATCGGCGGACCGGGCATGCGCATCGGCATGGGCGGAGGGGCGGCGTCGTCGATGGCGTCCGGCGCCAACGCCGCCGAGCTCGACTTCGACTCCGTGCAGCGCGGCAACCCCGAGATGGAGCGGCGCGCCCAGGAGGTCATCAACCACTGCTGGTCCCTCGGCGCCGACAACCCCGTGCTGGCGATCCACGACGTCGGAGCGGGTGGCCTGTCCAACGCCTTCCCCGAGCTCGTCGACGACGCCGGTCTCGGCGCCCGCTTCGACCTGTCGGCGGTCCCCCTCGAGGAGTCCGGTCTCGCGCCCAAGGAGATCTGGGTCAACGAGAGCCAGGAGCGCTACGTCCTCGCCATCGCCCCCGAGTCGCTGGAGCTGCTCGAGTCGTTCGCCGAGCGCGAGCGCTGTCCGCTGTCGGTCATCGGGGTGGCGGCGGACGACGCGCAGCTGCTCGTGGCCGGCGAGTCCGACGCGGACGTCCCGATCGACATGCCGATGGAGGTGCTGCTCGGCAAGCCACCCCGCATGACGCGCGACGTCACCCGGGTGTCGTGGACCGGGGACACGCTCGACACGAGCTCGATCGCGGTGCGGGACACGGCATACGCGGTCCTGC
Organism: Knoellia locipacati; assembly: GCF_044791685.1. Classification (GTDB taxonomy): domain Bacteria; phylum Actinomycetota; class Actinomycetes; order Actinomycetales; family Dermatophilaceae; genus Knoellia; species Knoellia locipacati_A. The sequence goes on along the minus strand of NZ_CP087730.1, from coordinate 1,109,150 downwards.
GTCACCCCTCGGTCGCGAGCAAGCGGTTCCTCGTCACCATCGGCGACCGCACGGTCGGGGGCTTCACGCACCGCGACCAGATGGTCGGTCCGTGGCAGGTGCCGGTCGCCGACGTCGCGGTCACCCTGGCGGACCACGCGGGCTTCGCGGGGGAGGCCATGGCGTCGGGGGAGCGTATGCCGCTCGCTGCCGTCAACGCTCCCGCCTCCGGTCGCATGGCAGTCGGGGAGGCGATCACGAACCTTCTGGCCGCGCCGATCACCGCGCTATCGTCGGTCAAGCTGTCGTGCAACTGGATGGCCGCGGCCGGAGAGACCGGCGAGGACGCCGCGCTCTACGACACCGTGCAGGCTGTGGCGATGGCGCTGTGCCCGGCGCTCGGGATCTCGGTGCCGGTCGGCAAGGACTCGATGTCGATGCGGACCCGCTGGACCGACGCGGCTTCTGGCGAGGCCAGGCAGGTCACGTCGCCCGTGTCGCTCGTCGTGTCGGCGTTCGCCGCGCTGCCGGACGTGCGCGGCACGCTGACGCCGCAGCTCGAGCCCGAGTCGGCGCTGGTGCTCATCGACCTCGGCGCGGGCGCGAACCGTCTCGGCGGGTCGATGCTGGCGCAGGTGTCCGGCGTGTTCGGTGGTGAGGTCCCCGACCTCGACGACCCGTCGCGCCTCGTGGCCCTCGCCGATGCCGTGCGCGAGCTGCGTTCTCGTGGGCTGCTGCTCGCCTACCACGACCGTTCTGACGGTGGTCTGTGGGCGACCGTGTGCGAGATGGCGTTCGCGAGTGGCTTCGGTCTCGAGATCGCCGTCGACTCGGTGGCGGCGCTGTTCACCGAGGAGCTCGGTGCGGTGCTCGGCGTGCGCTCCGACTCTGTCGGTGAGGTGCGCGAGGTGCTCATCCGGGCGGGAGTCGGTGAGCTCGCGACGGTCATCGGCGGCACCCACCCGGAGCGCCGGGTCACCGTGTCCGTCGACGGCGAGGTGCCGCTGGACGAGCCACTGACGGACCTGGCGCAGGCGTGGGACGAGGTATCGTGGCGGATCTCCGCCCTGCGCGACAACCCCGAGTGCGCCGACGAGGAGCACGCGGCGTTCGGCGCCGACGACGACCCGGGCCTGCGGGTGTCGCCCACGTTCGACCCGGCCGACGACGTGGCCGCCCCCTACCTCAACGTCGGGGCTCGCCCGCGGGTGGCGATCCTGCGAGAGCAGGGCGTCAACAGCCACGTCGAGACGGCCTACGCGTTCCACCGCGCCGGGTTCGAGACCCTCGACGTCCACATGACCGACCTCCAGAGCGGCCGGGCGTCGCTGTCCGACGTCGTCGGCCTCGTCGCCTGTGGCGGCTTCTCCTACGGCGACACGCTCGGCGCCGGCGAGGGCTGGGCGCGCTCGGTGCTGTTCAACGACGCGCTCACGGAGCAGTTCCACGACTTCTTCCACCGCGGCGACACCTTCGGCCTCGGCATCTGCAACGGATGCCAGATGTTCGCCGCCCTCGCCGACCTCATCCCGGGCGCCGAGGCGTGGCCTCGCTTCACCCGCAACCGGTCCGAGCAGTACGAGGCCCGTCTCTCGCTCGTCGAGGTGCTCGAGTCCCCGTCGATCTTCACGTCCGGCATGGCGGGGTCGCACCTCCCGATCGCGGTCGCACACGGCGAGGGCTTCGCGAACTTCACCGCGCGTGGCGACGCGGCGTCCGTGCACCGGGTGGCGCGGTTCGTCGCCAACGACGGCGGTCTCTCACCGGCATACCCGTTCAACCCCAACGGCTCACCGGACGGGCTCACCGCGGTGACCACGCCGGACGGCCGGTTCACGGCGATGATGCCGCACCCCGAGCGGGTCCAGCGCAACGCGCAGATGTCGTGGACGAGCGGCCGCGTCGACGACGTCTCGCCGTGGATGCGGATGTTCCGCAACGCTCGCACCTTCGTCGGCTGATCGTCAGGCGGTCAGGGGGCCGAGCGGGCGGCGGTGATGAGGCGGGTGAGGCCGTCACGCAGGTCCTCGAGCTCGCTGAGCTCCATGCCGAGGCGCTCGAGGATCGCCGGGGGCACCTTCTCGGCCCGGCGACGGAGTCGTGCGCCGCTGGGGGTGAGCGAGACCGCGAGGGCTCGCTCGTCGCGCGGGTCACGTGCCCGGGTGACGAGGCCGCTGGACTCGAGGCGCTTGAGCAGCGGTGACAGCGTGCCCGGCTCGAGGCTCACCCGACGCCCCAGCTCGCTCACGGTTAGTGGCGTCTCCTCCCAGAGCGCGAGCATCACGAGGTACTGCGGGTGCGTCAGCCCCATCGGCTCGAGCAGCGGCCTGTAGAGCGCGATGACGTTGCGTGACGCGACCGCCAGGGCGTAGCAGACCTGGCGGTCGAGGGCGAGCAGGTCGGTACCCGCCGCGGCGGGGCTGGTCTTCGACGTCGTCACGGGTCCGATCCTACGATGCTTCGGTGATATCGTGAGTGCACAAACCATTTGTGCTCGAAGGAAGGCGTCGATGAGCAAGCCGGAGAACGAGGGGCTGTCGCTGGGCTACCGGCTCGGCTACCGCATCCAGATGGCGATGTTCGAGGTCTTCGGGCCGGCCCAGCTCGGCGAGGGTGACGACCCCCAGATGAGGCTCAGGCGTCGCCGCCGGGCCAAGGTCGAAGCGGCCCGTGAGGCCCGGGTCGCCCGCGAGGCCGACGCGGCCTGACCCCGCCGAGGGTTGTCGGGGGCAGGCTGCGTCGTCGCCGACACCTTCGGCCCCGACCGCGCGAGGTGGTCCCGACAGCCTGCGGGGCCTGCCAGCGCGTCACCCCACGGCGATGCCGAATGGGTCGTCCTCGTCGACCTCGGTGCCGTCGTGCACGAAAGTGGTCGTCCAGTACTGGCGGACCTCGACCCCGGGTGCCTTCTCGACGCGGCCCAGCCCACGACCGTGGAGCAGCTCGCTCACCACGTTGTGGGGTGTCTGCACGGCGATCTCGGCGTCCTCGGCGGTGTCGCCCGGCCAGGTCTTGGCGTAGGCCCGACGGCCGGCCGCGAGGAATGCCTCGGGGTCGGTGATCCGGAAGTCCCACCGACCCAGGACCGACAGGACGTCGCCCTCCTCGTCCTCCTCGTCGTTCCAGTTGTCGTCGTCCTCGTCGTCTTTGTGGGTGTGCACTCTGATCGACGTCGATCCGCACCAGTCGAACTCGGCGTCGGTGAAGGCCACAGCGGCCTCGTGGACCTCGTCCGTGGACTCGAAGTACGGACCGAGCTCGCGCTGACGGCCCTCGCGCCCCGTGGTGAGCTCGACGTGTCGCCGGATCTGCGCGATGAGCTGTTCGGCGCTCGCGGCGTAGCGCTCACGGGCGGCTTCGGTCCACTGCGTGTCCTCGACGTCCTCATCCATGGCGCGAGGTTACGTGTCGACGACATGCACGGCACCCCCGTTTGTCGGGGGCAGGCTGCGTCGTCGCCGACACCTTCACCCCCGACAGCGCGAGGTGGTCCCGACAGCCGGCGGTCAGTCGGGTGGGGCGGGGGACTGGGCCGTGTCGTCGCGGGCGGCGCTGAACGGGTAGGCGCCCGCCGCACGTGACAGCACCTCTCCCGGCGCCACCACACCCGTGGGCAGCGGCTGTCGGGCCGCCGCCCGCCGCATCGCGTCGATCGGCAGCGCCTCGCGGGACGCGGCGAGGACGACGTTGCCGAACCCCTTCGCCTTGAGGACGTGGTGCAACCCCACGTATGCCGTCTGCGCACCCGGTCCCAGCGCGGCCCGGGCACCCGAGGCGACGCGTGCGGCATACCGGAGCCCGGGTCGGTCGCCGAGGTTCGCGAGGAGGAGTCCGCCCGGCGCGAGGACGCGCGCCACCTCACCCAGCCACTCGACCGTGGTGAGGGACGCGGGGACCTGCCCGCCGGCATACGCGTCGAGGATGACGAGGTCCGCACTGGCGGAGGCGAGCCCGGCGACGCCCTCCTCGCCACTCTGCGGCCGGACCCGGATGCGGTGCCCGCGCGGCAGCGGGAGCTCACGGCGCACCGCCTCGGTCAGCGGCACGTCGGGCTCGAGCACGATCTGCGGCGAACCCGGCCGGGTGTGGTGGACCCAGCGCGCGAGCGTCAGGCCGGCACCGCCGACATGGGTGACCCGCACGGGAGTCGGCCGGGCGAAGACCGCGTCGATGCAGAGGGCCAGCTGCTGGACGTACTCGAAGACGAGCAGTGAGGGGTCCGTGAGCGAGACCGCCGACTGCGCGTGACCGCCCACGGTGATCCACGTGACGTCGCCGTCCTCGACGAACTCGGCCTCACTCACCCGCACAGCCAAGCACCCCCCGCGCCGTCGTGGCGCAGGGGGTGCTCGGGTCCGGCGAGGTGGGCGGTCAGCCCTTGACCTGCACCGGGATGTAGGCGGTCGTGCCCGTTGGCTGGGCGACGACCTTGAGGTATGCCGTGCGCGGCGAGTCGTCCGGCAGGATCTGACCGGTGAGCTTGAACGACACGGTCGCGGCACCGTCGCGCGTCGGGATCGGGGTGGTGATGCGACCCTGGACGACCGGGAAGGTGCCCACGGTCCGTCCGTCGAGGGTGACCGTCACCGAGGTGTTCCTGACAGGGTTGGCCGAGGCCAGGTCGAGGCCCTCGACGCGGAACGACGTGGTCTTGCCGTAGTTGACCGCCTGCGGGGCGCCGAGGACTCCGACACCGTGCTGGACCTCAGGAGGCGAGACCGGGCTGTTGGCCTTGAGCCAGTCGACGAAGGCGTTCTGGTCGACCAGACCTGCCTCGCGGTAGTTCGTGCCCTTGAGGAAGGTCCCGAAGTTGTCCGGGGCCGCGCCGACGTTGGTGATGAGGAAGGACGAGGACGTGATCGTGTAGACCTTCGCCGGGTCGATGGGCGCACCGTCGAGGAAGACGCCGGTGATCCGGTCACCCAGGGCCCGCGCCGGGTCGTAGGTGTAGGTGACACCCTCCGACAGGCCGAGGGCGAGGAACGGCCGCGAGGAGCCGGGCTGCCACTGCTCCTCGAGGATCTGCTTGAACTGCGCGCCGGTGTAGTCGGCGACCTTGAGGGCGTTGCCGAACGAGAGCACGGTGGCCGCCTGGGCGAACGTCACGGTGCCGTCGGTGCCGTAGAGCAGGTCGGCGCGCACGCCGCCCGGATTCATGACACCGATGTCGGCGCCGAGCTCACGCCCGGGGGCGTTGACCGACTCGACGTACTGCTGGGCGATGAGGTTGGACAGGGCCGACTCGCGACCACGGTCCGAGCCCGCCGTGCCGGCGCGGGTGATGTCGGCCGTGACCTCGCCGACCTTCTGGTTGGCGATGGGTGCGGCGTACGCGATGGCGTCGTCGATGATCTTCGAGGCAGCCTGGAACGTCGGGTTCGCGAGGCAGCCGGCGGTGGGGGCGGTGGCCGGGACGAGGGCGGCGTTGTAGGCCGTGACCTTCTTGGCGGTCGCGTCCCAGCCGAGCTGGACCTTGCCGACGGTGGCGGCGTACTGACCGGTCTGGAGCACCGGGCGGGTCGAGCCGGCGGCCTCGCCGGGGACCTGCACGTCGTAGACGTAGGCCTGGTGGGTGTGGCCCTGCATGATCGCGGCGACCTTGGGCGACGTGTCGTTGACGAGGTGCGCGAAGACGGGGACCTTGAGCTGGTCCTCGAGCGTGCCCGACGTCGAGGAGTAGGGCCCGCCCTCGTGGTACTCGGCGATGATGACGTCGGCCTCACCGTTGGCGGCGTTGCCGTCGGTCAGCTGGTCCGCGACGCGGTTGACGCCCACGACCGGGTCGATGAAGTCGAGGTTCGCGACCCCCGCACCCTCGACGAGGTTGGGGGTGTCCTGCGTGACGCCACCGACGACGGCGACGCGCACACCGGCGACGTCGTACGACTCGTACTGCTTGAGCGCCGGGGTCTGGGTGCCCTTGAGGAAGACGTTGGCGCCGACGTACTCGAAGTCGGCGCGCGGCTCGACGCGCTGGGTGAGGTCCTCGTAGCCCTGGTCGAACTCGTGGTTGCCGACCGCGGAGGCGTTCATGCCGATCGCGTCGAGGAAGTCGAGCGTCGGCTCGTCGTTCTGGATCGAGGACGTGAAGGGCGAGGCGCCGATGAGGTCGCCGGCGCCGAGGGTGAGGGTGTTCGCGGCGCCGAGGGCTTCACGCTGGGTGAGGATCGTGCAGGCGAAGTTCTTGCCCAGCGTCCCCTTGCCGTCGGTGTCGATGCGACCGTGGAAGTCGTTGAGGTTGAGGATGTTGATCGGCGTCGTCCCCGCGGGGAGCGGTCCGCCCTTCATGTTGGTCGCCGCCGACGCCGTCGTGCCGGTCATCGCTGCCGAACCGGCCAGGATGAGGCCGACCGTGGCCGTGGCGAGGGTCTTGCCGTGCTTCATGGGTCCTCCGGGGAGCCGTTCACGCCGGGCAGGGGCCCCGGCAACTCGCTCATGCTGCCCCACATTTGCCGCGGAGTCACCGGGTCTGCATAACTATTTGTGAAATCCGCGTGAAGACCTTCGGTGGGGGGCGCCCGTCGGAGGGGCGACCTAGGATCGTCGGTATGCCGCCCCGTCGCCGAGTGCCCGTCGCCGAGGGTCGCGCAGCCCTCCTGACGTGGGCCGATGCCCGAGCCGGCGGGGGCGCCGTGGACCGGCCCACGACGGCCACGGCGGTGCGATTCACCCTCGAGGAGCTCGGCATCCGGGCGCCCGGGCGCAGTGTCGAGGTGCGGGTGCCGCCGTTCGGCGTCGTGCAGTGCGTCGAGGGGCTCCAGCACCGACGGGGGACGCCGCCCAACGTCATCGAGACCGACGCCGACACCTGGCTCGCTCTCGCCGTCGGCACCCTCGACCCGGCGACGGCGGCGGGTGACGGTCGCCTCCGGGTGAGCGGCACGCGAGCCGACCTCACGGCATACCTGCCCCTCTTCGACGACCTCCGGAAGGTGACCTGACGTGCGACACGGGATCTCGATCCTGCCCGACCTGCCCTGGCGCGAGGCCGGGCCGCGGTGGCGAGCCGTCGAGGAGATGGGCTTCGCGCACGCGTGGGTCTACGACCACCTCGTGTGGGGCGGGCTGCCGGACAGCACGTGGTTCCCGGCGGTGCCGACGCTGGCGGCGGCGGCCGTCGTGACGTCGACGATCGGTCTCGGCACCTTCGTCACGTCCCCGAACTTCCGCCACCCCTACGTCTTCGCCCGTGACGTCCTCGCCCTCGACGACCTGTCCGGCGGTCGCTTCCTGTGTGGGCTCGGGACCGGCGGCGACCTCGACTCGGCCGTGCTGGGGGAGTCGCACACGGTCAAGGAGCGGGTCGACCGCTTCCACGAGTACGTCCCGCTGCTCGACCGGCTCCTGCGTGAGGACCACGTCGACCACGAGGGCGACTGGTATGCCGTCCGCGACGCCCGCACGCTGCCCGGTCCCGTCCGCGACCGGGTGCCCTTCGTCGTCGCCGCCAACGGGCCCCGCTCCCTGCGCCTGGCGGCGGCCCACGGCCAGGGCTGGGTGACGACCGGCCCCGGCGGCGCCGAGACCCTCGACGCGTGGTGGACCGGTGTGGCGGGGCTGGCCGAGCGCTTCGCCGCGCTCGACGGGACCGACCGGCTCGACCGCTACCTCCTGCTCGACGCGGCGCCGCAGTTCTCCCTCGAGTCGGTCGGCGTCTACGAGGAGATGACCGGGCGGGCCGCCGAGCTCGGCTTCACCGACACGATCACCCACTGGCCCCGCAGCGAGGCCCCGTATGCCGGTTCGCTGGCCACACTCGAAGCCGTCGCCTCCGGTGTCGTGGCTGTCGCCCACGGGAAGTAGCGTGGAGGCGTGAACAGCGACATCCGCCGCCCCAACCACCTCCGCGTCCTCATCATCGGGGCGATCGTGGGCTTCGGGATCGGCGCCTTCCTCGGGGTCTACCGCGGCCTCGAGTCGTCGGCCCGCACCACCGCGGGTGAGTACTCCACGTCCACTGCCGTCGGCTACCTCGGGCTGCTCGGGGCGATCGTCGTCGGGCTGCTCGCCGCGGGCGTCTCGGTGCTCATCGAGACGCTCTCCGAGCGCCGCAACCGGTGACGGCAGACATGAACGCCACGGGGCGGCGATGACCCGTCGCCTCCGCCTGGTCCTCGGCGGCCTGCTCGTCGGCGTCGGGCTCCTCTGGACCCTGCAGGGACTCGGTCTCGTCGGTGGCAGCGTGATGTCGGGCGTGACCCTGTGGGCGGTCATCGGCCCCGTCGTCGCCGTGCTCGGGCTGGCCCTCGCGCTGAGCGGACGTCGCCGCTCCTGACCTCGGGGGCGGGTCCGGGCCCAGCTGTCCCTAGCCGGCGCGAACGGCGGCCACGGTCTCGGCGAGTCCATCCGACAGGGGCCGGCACTCCCACCCGAGGTCGCGCTCGGCCTTGGCCCGCGTCCCCACATAGCTCGCGAGCGACGCACGCAGCGACTCGGGGTGGTAGCTCGCGGGTACCGGAAGGAGCCTGGCCACCGGGGTCAAGGCCTTCTCGGTGACGCGGATGAGGACTCGTGGCACGAGCCGGGGCCGCTTGGTCCCGGCGAGAGCAGCCACCTGCTGGAGCACGCCCGCCAGGGTCGCGGGCTCGCCGGCGAGCATGTAGTCCTCGCCCGGGGTGCCGCGCTCCATGGCGAGGACGTGACCGTGCGCCACGTCGCCGACGTGGGCCCACATGAGGGTCCCGCCGCCCAGGGGGACCTGCGGTCTCCGCCCCGCCACGACCTGCGCGACGAGGTCGCCGACCTGGGAGGTGTCGCCGGGCCCGTAGACGGCACCCGGCATGACCGTGACGAGGGGGAGGCCGCGCGCGCAGAGCTCGTGGGCGATGTCGTGGGCTCGTGCCTTGGTGCGGTCGTACTCGGTGATGTGGGCCCCCGTGTGCCGGTGGGTCTCGTCGCGGACCGCGCCGCCGGTGTCGGAGTTCACCGCGAGGGTGCTCGTGTAGACGACCTTGGGCGTCCCCGCACGCAGCGCGGCCTCGAGGACGTTGCGCGTGCCCTCGACGTTGACGCGCTCGCCGACGGACCGGTCGCGCTCGCCGAGCTTGTACCAGCCGGCGACGTGGAACAGTCCGTCGGCGCCCTCGAGGAGACGGTCGAGGGCGGCGTCGGAGTCGAGGTCACCCTCGACGAGCTCGACACCGAGCTCGGCCAGGTCGGAGGCCCGACGAGGGCTGCGGACGAGCGCGACGACGGCGTGCCCCGCTTCGACGAGCTGGCGGGCGATCTCGCCACCGACGAAGCCGGTGGCACCGGTGAGTGCGTAGCGCATGGCGCTCATTGTCCACCGCGACGGGCGCGTCGGCTCAGGTGAAGGTGAAGAGGGCGACGGGGTCGGACGTGGGGTGCTGCGAGCCGGACTCCGGCTCGAGCGTGATGCCCGCACCGGTCGCGGTCCTGGCGTCCCCCTCGAGCGGCACGGTGACGGACTGGCCGGAGGTCGGGATGAGCCCGGCGCTCACCATCCCTCGGCCCGGCATGTCGAACCAGAGCTGGTAGGCCTTGCCGGACGGCGGGGTGGGCATGGCGTCGGCGAGGAAGACGGCACGGCCGACCGACGGGCTCCGGACGAGGGTGATCTCGGACGCGCCCATGGGGAGCTCGAGGCGCTGCGCGTCGTCGGCCCGGAGCACCTGCTCGGTGGCCGTGAGCTGGGCGGGGGCGTCCTCCCACGGCTGCCACACGAGGCCACCGACGGTGAGGACGGCAGCCGCGACCGCCGCGGCGAGCCACGGACGAAGCCGGCGGCTGCGGCGGGCCGCGAGCTCGTCGGTCCCGGACGTGGACGACCGGTGCCGAGCAGCGGGCGCCGAGGAGACCTGGGTGCCCCCGTCCGACGGGAGCGAGGAGATGGACGCGACCGCGCTGCCCGGGGCTTCCGCGACCGCGGATCCGGACGTGGGGGCGACGTCGAGCGGGGACAGCTGACGGGTCTGCGACACGGCGGAGAGGACAGAGGCCCGCAGCGCCGGCGGCGGCGCGAGCTCGACGTCGGCGGCGAGGGTGGCAGCAGCCGCCCGCAGCTCCGCGACCTCGGCCCGGCAGTCGGCGCACTCGTCGAGGTGTACCTCGAAGGAGCGACGCTCCTCGTCGGTCACGGCATTGACGGCATACGCGCCGGCCAGGGCGTGAGTGTCTGGGTTCATGCCGTCACCTCCAAAATGTCTCGCAGTCGGATGAGTCCGTCTCGGATCCGGGTCTTGGCCGTTCCGAGCGGGATGTCGAGGAGTGCCGCGACCTCGCTGTGCGTGTGTCCTCCGAGGTAGGCCAGCTCCACCGCGCCACGCTGGGTGTCGGTGAGGGTGGACAGCGCCCGGCGGACGCGTTGCTGGTCGAGACGGACCTCGACCTGCTCGAGCGTCGAGTCGTGCTCGCGCCCGGTGGTGGTGGTCTCGTAGGTCACCTCACGCGCCTTCGCGGCCTCCGCCGAGCGGACCCGGTCGACGGCCTTGCGATGGGCGATGGTGAGCATCCACGAGAGGGGTGACCCCTTGGAGGGGTCGAAGCGGGTGCAGTGCCGCCAGATGTCGAGGAAGGCCTCCTGGGTGACCTCCTCGCTCTGCGCCCGGTCGCGCACGACCCGGACGACCAGGCCGTGGAGCCGGGAAGCGGTGGCGTCGTAGAGCTCTGCGAAGGCGGCTTCGTCACCGCGCGCCGACCGGGTCAGCAGGCCGACGAGGTCCGGCCCCACGGCAGCGGTCGGCGAGGACTCGTCCTCGTTGCCGACCACTGCCATGACGACCATGATTGCCTATGCCTTCTTCGGGTGGTGCGCCGGTCAGGAAGCCGGGAGCAGGACGCCGTCGATGATGTAGACGGTGGCGTTGGCGGTCTGGACGTTGCCGCAGATCACGTTGGCCTCGCCGACGGTGAACTCCTCACCGCTGCCGGCGACGGTGATGGTGCCACCGCCGAGGGTCTTGTGGTCACCGGCGATCTCGTCGGGAGCGATCTTGCCCTCGACGACGTGGTTGGTGAGCACCTTGGTGAGCAGGCCCTTGGGGTCGGCCATCGCGGCGTCCATCGTCGCCTTGGGGACCGCGGCGAAGGCGTCGTTGACCGGCGCGAACACGGTGAGCTCCGGGGCGCCGTTGAGGGTGTCGACGAGTCCGGCCTCCTTGACGGCGGAGACGAGGGTCGAGAGCAGCGGGTTGGCGCTGGCGGCCGTGGCCACCGGGGCGGTCGACATGCCGTCGAACGAGCCGGCGCCCGAGGCAGGCACCTGGCTGCAGGCCGCGCCGAACGGCTTGTCGCCCATCATGCTCTCGGAGGGCGAGGCGCTGGCCGACGGGGACATCGACTCGGTGGAGGACGAGGTGGTGCCACCCGCGTCGGTGTCGGCGTCGGAGCTGCCGCACGCGGCCAGACCGAGGGGCAGGGCGAGAGCGAGGGCAAGGACTGCGGGGCGGTGCGTGAGCTTCATGATCGTCTCCTGTGAGGGGGTGGATGACACCCGTGGTTCGATGCCGCTCACGAGTCGGATTGGTTCTGCCCCAAGCTTTTTGGACTTCTTTCCGTATGCCGTCCGCTCACCCCTGCGTTGCGTCCGCCAAGGTGGCGACCTGGCCACCGAAGTGGCGGACGCAAGGGAGCGTGGGTCAGTCGACGAGGACCGGGATGGAGTGCCACCCGGTGGCTCCACGCGGGAAGGGCTCGGCGCGACGCTCGGTCTGGACGGCACCGGTGAGGTCGGTGGCGCGGACGGTCAGCTCGTGGCGACCGGGGGTGGCGTCCCAGGGGAAGAACCACTGGCGCCAGTAGTCGATGTTGGCGTCGGGGCCGAGGGTGGCCTCCTGCCACGGGTTCTCGTCGATGCGGAGCTCGACCTTGGCGATGCCCCGGCCCTGGGCCCAGGCGACGCCACCGATGACGACCCGTCCGGGCTTGAGGTTGGCGAGGCCACGCGGGGTGTCGATCCGCGACTGGGTGAGAACGCGGCCGTCGACGGCCCAGTCGCGCTCGGTCCAGTACGCCTTCTTGGCGGCGTACGTCGTGGCCGTGAGGCGCTCGAGCCACTTGGTGGATCCGACGAAGCCGTAGAGCCCGGGGGTGACGAGCCGCACCGGGTAGCCGTGGCGTCGGGGGAGCGGCTCACCGTTCATGCCGATGGCGACGAGGGCGTCGCGGTCGTCGGTGAGTGCCTGGACCGGCGTCGAGATGGTCATGCCGTCGACGGAGGTGCTGAGGATCTGGTCCGCGCTCGACCGGACGCCGGCGCGCGCGAGCAGCTCTCGGACGGGCACGCCCAGCCAGCGGGCGCCACCGATGTAGCCGCCACCGACCTCGTTGCTGACGCAGCACATCGTGATGTCCTTCTCGATGAGCGGCATCGAGGAGAGCTCGGCGAAGTCGATGGTGAACGGCTCGTCGACGTCTCCGTCGATGGTGAGCTCCCAGGAGTCCGCGTCGACGCGCGGGATGACCAGCGCGGTGTCGATCCGGTAGAAGTCCTTGTTGGGGGTGCGCCACGGCACGACCCCCTTGACCCGTCCCTCGATGCCGGCGGGCAGCGGCGCGAGTGACTGCGCCGGCGCGGGAAGGGTCATCGTCGAGGGGGCGATGGCGTCGGCTGTGAGCTTCTGGCCGAAGGCGCCCACGGCGGCGGCGCCGACGGCCGTGCCGCCGGCGCCCAGCAGGAAGCTGCGCCGACCGGCCGCGACGGGCTCGCCGGTCTCGCGGGCGTTGTGGTCGGTGGGGCTCTCGGGCCCCGCGCCCCCAGCGCGCGGGATCCGGGAGAGCAGCAGGGCCAGGACGCCGACCCCCACCAGACCGGTGACGAGCCCCGGCACGATGTCGAGCTGTCCGGCGGTGGGTCGCAGGACGGCGGCCGCCGCGGCCAGCGCGGCGAGACCGACGATGACGAGCCGTCCGGCGAGCGGGCGGGTGCGTGACACCAGCCCGGCGACGGCAGCGAGCAGGAGGGTGACGACGGCGACGCTGCCGATGAGGACCGGCTTGTCCGCCGTGCCCATCGTCCGCACCGCCCACTCCTTGACCGGGGTGGGGGTGGCGTCGATGACCTGCGAGCCCACGGCGAGCACGGGTGAGGCCTCCGGGGAGACCAGAGCGGCCGCGAGGTGACCGGCAGCGGCTCCGGCGGCCGCGGCGAGAACCCCGCTCACGGCATACGGCCAGCGCGGTTGCGGCGACGGGTCAGGAGCGTCCATGGCAAGCCATTCGGAGCCGAGCCCGGCGTGGATGGGTCGGGGGACGGCACCGGCGTCGGGGTCCCGCGCGTTCGTGGGACACTGGGAGTGTGGCACGCGGAGACGGACGACTGACCCACGACCTCCTGCCCGGTGAGAAGGGTCCGCAGGACGCCTGTGGCGTCTTCGGGGTCTGGGCTCCCGGCGAGGACGTCGCCAAGCTGACCTACTACGGGCTCTACGCGCTGCAGCACCGCGGGCAGGAGTCCGCGGGCATCGCCGCGAGCGACGGCCGGCGCCTCCTCGTCTACAAGGACATGGGGCTGGTGTCGCAGGTCTTCGACGAGCGCTCCCTGGGCTCGCTCACCGGGCACCTCGCGATCGGCCACTGCCGCTACTCGACCACCGGCGCCTCGACCTGGGAGAACGCCCAGCCCACCCTCGGCGGTCACGACGGCGGCACCCTCGCCCTGGCCCACAACGGCAACCTCATCAACTCGGCCGAGCTGCGTGACCTCGTCGACGAGGCGACCGGCGACAGCCGCCACCGCGGTGAGATCGGGCGCGGCAACACGACCGACACCGCCCTCGTCACCGCGCTGCTCACCGCCGACCCGGACCGCACCGTCGAGGCCGCGGCGCTCGAGGTGCTCCCGAAGCTGCGCGGCGCCTTCTGCTTCGTCTTCATGAACGAGCACACCCTGTATGCCGCCCGCGACCCCCAGGGGATCCGTCCCCTCGTCCTGGGTCGCCTCGAGCGGGGCTGGGTCGTCGCGTCCGAGACGGCGGCGCTCGACATCGTCGGCGCCTCGTTCATCCGTGAGGTCGAGCCCGGCGAGATCATCGCCATCGACGAGGACGGCCTGCGCTCGCAGCGCTTCGCCGAGACCGACCGCAAGGGCTGCGTCTTCGAGTACGTCTACCTCGCCCGTCCCGACACGACGATCAACGGCCGCGTCGTGCACGAGGCCCGGGTCGAGATGGGCCGCACGCTGGCGCGCGAGCACCCCGTAGAGGCCGACCTCGTCATGCCGACGCCGGAGTCCGGCACGCCCGCCGCGATCGGCTACGCCCAGGAGTCGGGCATCCCCTACGGCCAGGGCCTGGTCAAGAACGCCTATGTCGGTCGCACCTTCATCGCGCCGTCCCAGACCATCCGCCAGCTCGGCATCCGGCTCAAGCTCAACCCGCTGCGCGAGGTCATCAAGGGCAAGCGCCTCATCGTCGTCGACGACTCGATCGTGCGGGGCAACACCCAGCGCGCGCTCGTGCGGATGCTGCGCGAGGCAGGAGCGGCCGAGGTGCACGTGCGCATCTCGTCGCCGCCGGTCCGCTGGCCCTGCTTCTACGGCATCGACTTCGCCACCCGCGCCGAGCTCATCGCCACCGGCATCGGGGTCGAGGAGGTCTGCAACTCCATCGGCGCCGACTCCCTCGGCTACATCTCCGAGGAGGGCATGATCGCCGCGACCGAGCAGGAGCCCGAGCAGCTCTGCTCGGCGTGCTTCACCGGCAGCTACCCGATCGAGCTGCCGACGTCGGACCGTCTGGGCAAGGGGCTGCTCGAGCTCGAGTTCCCCGTCGACGAGGGCGTCACCGACGCGACGCAGACGGGCACCCTCGACGTGGACCGCGTCTCGGTCACCGCATCGGGCGGGGCGGCCGAGGCCGTCCGTCGTCCCTGACCCTAGGCTGGCCGACGTGAGTGACCAGGGCGAACAGATCACCTATGCCGCGGCCGGAGTCGACGTCGAGGCGGGTGACAAGGCCGTCGAGCTGATGAAGGCCGACGTCCGTCGCGCGACCCGCCCCGAGGTCCTCGGTGGGCTCGGTGGCTTCGCGGGGATGTTCGACGCCAGCGCCCTGGCCCGGATGGACCGTCCCGTCCTCGCGACGAGCACCGACGGTGTCGGCACCAAGGTCGCCATCGCCCAGGCGCTCGACAAGCACGACACCATCGGCTTCGACCTGGTCGGCATGGTCGTCGACGACATCGTCGTGTGCGGCGCCGAGCCCCTCTTCATGACCGACTACATCGCGACCGGCAAGGTCGTCCCCGAGCGCATCGCCGCCATCGTCGGCGGCATCGCGCGGGCCTGCGAGCAGGCGGGCGTGGCCCTCGTCGGTGGCGAGACCGCCGAGCACCCGGGCCTGCTCGAGCCGGACGAGTACGACGTCGCGGGCGCCGCCACGGGAGTCGTCGAGTATGCCGCAGTGCTGGGTCCGCAGCGGGTCCGGACCGGCGACGTGGTGCTCGGCATCGCCAGCTCGGGACTGCACTCCAACGGCTACTCGCTCGTCCGCAAGGTCGTCGCGCACGCCGGCTGGCAGCTCGACCGCCACGTCGACGAGTTCGGCCGCACCCTCGGCGAGGAGCTGCTCGAGCCGACCCGCGTCTACTCCAAGGACCTGCTCGAGCTCATCGGCACCGACGGCCTCGACGTCCACGCGCTCTCCCACGTCACCGGTGGCGGCTTGGCGGCCAACCTCGCGCGGGTTCTCCCGAGTGACGTCTTCGCCCGGGTCGACCGGTCCACGTGGACGCCTCCGGCGGTGTTCTCGACCGTGCAGCGCCTGGGGCAGGTGCCGCAGGCTGACATCGAGCGCACGCTCAACATGGGCGTGGGCTTCGTGGCGATGCTGCCGGCGGACCAGGTCGACCTCGCCGTGCGGACGCTGGCCGATCTGGGCGTGGCTGCCTGGCCGATGGGTGAGGTCACCGGGCTCGAGGACGCCGTCGTCGAGGACGGTGTCGAGGTCGTCCGGGGCGCCAAGGGCGTCGACGGTGGTTCGGTCCAGGTCGTCGGTTCACACCCGGCCTGACGTCCGCGGGGCCACACTGGTCTCGGTCCAGTGATCGGAGACAGCCGTGAGTGACGTCGAGCAGGAACTCCCCACCGAGGGCGAGAGCGAAGGGCCGCACTCGAGCGAGGCGGAGATCATCGAGGCCGAGGCAGCGCTCGAGACCCCCGCGGCACCCACGGGCGAGGCCACGTGGGCCGAGGACGCATCTTCCGGTGACGAGTCCGGCTGACACCCCGCGCCTCGCGCGTCGGCCGGAAGCCTGAGTACCCGATCGCATGACACGGGGGCTGCGGACCGCCATCCTCGGACCATGACCGGTGCCGACCACCCGAGCCTGTCGCTCCCGCCGGAGCAGGCGGGCCTCCCGCAACCCACCGGGGCCGACCGGGTGCGGACCGCGCGACGCTGGGCCGTCGGTGTCCTGGCCGTCGCCACGCTGCTGCTGGTCGCCTACCTCGCCCTGGTCCTCGTGGCTGTCTGGCTCGTGGGGGCGGCGATCGACGTCCTCTCGTCGCAGGACGTCGGATCGCTCGACGTCGCGGGCCTGTTCGTGACGGCGGTCCCCGGCCTGCTCGTCGGCTGGTGCGTCGGGTTGGGTGCAACGTGGGTGCTCGCCCGCGGGGAGGCGCTGGGTGCGCGGGCCGCGGGTCTCACCTCCGGAGCGGTGGGCGTCCTGGGTGGCGCTGCGGTGCTCGCCGCGACCGGCGTCCTCTGAGGGGCGCGCCGCGTACGCCCCCTCGCGACGCTGTGCACTGCTGTGCCCCGGCGCAGCAGTGCACAGCGTCGGTGCCTCGGGATGTGCACTGCTGTGCTCCAGCGCAGCAGTGCACAGGCGCGATGAGAGCCCAGGTCAGAGGATCGTGACCTGGGGCGCGAACATGCTCATCGCCCCGAGCGCCTGCTCGTGCATCGCGATGCTCGACCCGGCGCAGGCCTCGGCGACGACCCGTACGCTCGCTCCGGCGTCGGCGGCCGGCAGCGCGGTCGAGATGACGCAGCAGTCGGTGGCGACACCGGCGAGGGCGAACCTCGGCTGGTCCCCGATGACCGCACGCAGGCCGGCCGTCCACTTCCCGAACGTCGGTTCGGTGACGACATGGTCGGTGAGGTGGGCGAGCTCCGGCACCACGGCATACAGGGGGTCGCCGTCCGGGACGAGCGCGAACTGCCAGTCGTCGTAGTAGTCGGCCCACGACCCGCCGAGGCCCGGGTCCGCGACGAAGCGGGTCACGACGACCCGACCTGCGTATGCCGTCGCGAGACGGGCGATGCGGGGCATCGTCTGAGCCCACATGGGTGAGCCCCACGGGCTGGTGCCGGGGTCGGCGAAGACCGCCTGCGGGTCGATGACGACGAGCCACTCGTCCTCGAGCGGCTCCACCTGCTCGACCGGGAGGGACCGGCCGCCGCCGGGGGAGGCCGTGCTCACGCGACCTGCTCCTGGCGGGCGACCTTCCCACGGCGGGCGACGTAGGTGACCACGAAGGAGAGCACGAGGGCGAGCAGCACGCCGAGGTTGGCGTAGGCGAACGTGCCTTCCCAGTACGAGCCTGCAGGGTCCTCGACGAAGGTGCCGAGGCCGAGCGGGTCGAGGAGGAAGCCCTGCCAGTTGTTCCACGTGGCGTCGTCGGCGAAGTTGTTGACGACCAGGCCCCAGCCCAGGACCGAGGCCGCGACCATGGTGCCGATCGACACCCAGTCGAACGCGCCGTAGCGGCCAGCGGAGTCGAAGAGGGCGTCGTCGTCGTAGTCGCGCTTGCGCAGCGCGATGTCGGCGATCATGATCCCCGCCCACGAGGCGAGCGGCACCCCGAGCGTGATGAGGAAGGACTGGAACGGGTTGATGAAGCTCTCGGCGACGAAGACGACGTAAAAGGTGCCGAGCGTGAGGATGATGCCGTCGATGAGCGCGGCCATGGGGCGGGGGATGCGCACGCCCAGAGACAGCAGCGTGAGGCCGGACGAGTAGATGCCGAGCACGGCACCGGACACGAGCGAGAGGATCGCGGCGAGCAGGAAGGGCACCAGCACCCACGTCGGGAGCAGCGTGGCGAGGGTGCCGATGGGGTCGGCGCCGATGCCCGCGAGGACCTCCTCGTCAGAGCCGGCGAGGGCGAGGCCGTAGCAGACGAGGAGGGCCGGGGCGAGGGCTCCGCCGAAGGTGTTCCAGCCGACGATGGCGGCGCCGCTGGCGTCCCGGTGCTGGTAGCGGGACCAGTCGGCGGCGATGTTGATCCAGCCGAGGCCGAAGCCGGTCATGACGAGGACGAGGGCGCCGATCACCTGACCGATGCCACCGGACTCCAGGCCGGAGACGGCGGACCAGTCGACGTGCTGGACGGTCATGGCGACGTAGAGGATCGTGATGGCCCCGGTGATCCACGTGAGCACCGACTGCATCCGCATGATGATGTGGTAGCCCGCGACCGCCGCGACGACGATCATCGCGGCGACGACGACGGCGGCGATGACCTTGGTCGCGGTGCCGCCGCCCCAGCCCAGCCGCTCGAAGATCGTCGCGGTCGCCAGGACGGCGAGGATCGCGAGGAAGGTCTCCCAGCCGATCGAGACCAGCCACGAGATGACGCCCGGCACCTTCTGGCCCTTGACGCCGAACGCGGCGCGCGAGAGCACCATCGTCGGCGCCGACCCACGCTTGCCGGCGAGGGCGATGATCCCGCACAGCGCGAACGACACGACCACGCCGACGATCGTCACGAGGACGGCCTGCCAGAAGGAGATGCCGAAGCCGAGGACGAAGGCGGCGTAGGAGATGCCGAACACCGACACGTTGGCGGCGAACCAGGGCCAGAAGAGGTCACGAGGGGTCGCTGTACGGGCCGACTCGTCGATGATCTCGATGCCGGTGGTCTCGACGCCGAGCCGCTTGGCGGCGTCGGCTGTGCGCACGTCAGTCATGCTCGTGAGCATGTCAGATCGTGGGCAGCAGAACACGCATGCCGCACAAGGACGTGCGAGGAAAGGGACGAGCGATCAGTCGGGCGTCAACGACGCCCGCTGGCCCACTTGTCGTAGTCGTCGTCCTCATCACCGTCGGACTCGGCGACCCGAGTCGGCAGAGACGAGGGCGAGTGCCCGTGGAGTTCTCGCTCAAGCGAGCTCAAATCGGTGTCGGGGCTGTAGTACTTCAGCTCCCGTGCCACCTTGGTCTGCTTGGCTTTTGCCCGGCCGCGCCCCATGGCGAGACCCCCTTGTGCGTCTGCCGGGCGACATACCCGAAGGGACGGCCCCGAAGGGGTCATCCCAAGTCGAGCTGTGGTCCCGGGAATCGTGTGTATGTCGTGGGGTCAACGCTACATCAGGCCGAGGTGTTTCCGCGCACGGGTCGAGTTGTTGAGACCGTGTCCCTTCCGAGGTGCCGTCCGGGCCCGGCTCAACGACCTCAGACCGGCGTATGCCGGGTGCTCACCTGATGACGGTGGGCACCCGGCATACGAGCGTTTCGGGCTGCGGACGGCAGGCTCAGCGCTGGGGGAGCCAGATCGTCGAGGACCCGGCGGCCATCCGCTTCTCGGCGATGTGGTCCGCCGCTGCTGCGGGGCTCTCGCCGCGCTCGTCGGCGGTCTCGAGGACCTCGAGGGTGTGCTCGAAGATCGCGGTCGCGCCGCGCTTGGCGCGGTCGAAGTCGAAGCCACGGAGCTCGTCGCTCACCTGGATGACGCCGCCGGCGTTGACGAGGAAGTCGGGGCAGTAGGTGATGCCGCGCGCGACGAGCCGGTCGGCGGTGCCGCCCTCACCCTCGGTGACGAGCTGGTTGTTGGCGCCGCCACAGACGACACGAGCCTTGAGCACGTCGACGGTGTCGTCGTCGAGCGCACCACCGAGCGCGCAGGGGGCGTAGACGTCGAGGTCGCTGCGGACGAGGGCGGCGACGTCGCTCAGCGTCTCGATGCCGGGGTGGGTGTCCGTGAGCGCCTCGACGGCGGCGGTGTTGACGTCGGTGACGACGACCTGGGCGCCGTCCTCGACGAGGTGGCCGGCGAGGATGCGCCCGACCTTGCCGACGCCGGCGATGCCGACGCGGCGGCCGCGGAGCGTGGGCTCGCCCCAGAGGTGCTGCGCAGCGGCGCGCATGCCCTGGAAGACGCCGAACGCGGTGAGGACCGACGAGTCGCCGGCGCCGCCCTTCTCGGGCGAGCGGCCGGTCGCGAAGCGCGTCGTCTCGGCGACGACGTCCATGTCCTGCACGTAGGTGCCGACGTCGCAGGCGGTGACGTAGCGACCGCCGAGGCTCTCGACGAACCGGCCGAAGGCGCGGAGCAGCTCGGGGGTCTTGTCCGTGGTGGGGTCGCCGATGATCACGGCCTTGCCGCCGCCGTGCGGGATGCCCGCGACGGCGTTCTTGTAGGACATGCCGCGCGAGAGGCGGAGCACGTCGGCGAGGGCCTCGTCGTGGGTCGCGTAGGGGTAGAACCGCGTCCCGCCGAGCGCCGGACCGAGCGAGGTGTCGTGGATCGAGATGATCGCGCGCAGACCGGACTGCGGGTCGGAGCAGAGGACGACCTGCTCGTGGCCGGACGTGTCGAGCGGGTCGTGGGCGGCGGGTGCCGGCACGGGGGTGTGCTCGGACGTGGGCGCGGGGGCCGGGGCGGTGACGGACGACGCGGTCACGGTGGTGACTCCTTTGTCAGTGAGGGCTGCGAGATGGTGCAGCAGGGTGCTCGGCGTGGGTCTCACGCACGCCTACAGGCTAGTCGCGCCGCGCAGGGGTGGCGGCCCCGTCCACTGCGCGTCGGGCTGCCGCCGCCGCTCCACGTCGTGCTGCCGCCGCCGCTCCGCGTAGGGCTGTCGCCGCCGCTCCACGTCGTGCTGCCGCCGCCGCTCCGCGTAGGGCTGTCGCAGCCGCTCCGCGTGCGGCCGGTCAGAGGGGGTGCAGCCGAGCGACCGGGATGGTCCGCCCTGACTTGCGTTCATACTTCTCGACACCCGGGATCTGGGCGAGGACCGTGGTCAGCCACACGGTGTCGCGGTCCGAGCCCTCGAGGACCTCCGGTCGCACCTGCCGTGAGCGGGTGCCGATCTCGATCGTCGACTCCCTCGTTCGGCGCAGGTTGCGGAACCAGTCCGGCTCCGATGGCCGACCGCTGCCCGTGCCCCACACGAGGTAGTCGTCGCCGTCCTCGAGGTAGCGCACCATCGTCGATCGCGGGAGCCCGGTCCGGCGGCCGGGGGAGGTGATCATGAGGACGCCACCGACCTTGCCGCCGCCGTCGAGCCGGCCCTTGAAGAACCGGTGCATCCACACGCCCATGGCGTTGCCCCGCGCCAACATCGAGTGCGACATCGCCATGGCCGCCACCTCCTGCTCCCAGCGTCCGCCGGTCGGTCGGCCGGGTCAATGGGTCGGTGCTCTCGCCGCGTCGGTCAGCCCTCGACCCCCGTCGTGCCGTGCGGCTCACCCACGGGCTTGGACTCCGGTGAACCGCGCTCGCGCAGGTAGATCGAGAAGACCACCATGCTCGCCACGGCGAGGAACTCCGACTGCCAGTTCTGCAGGGTGCGACTCCAGAAGTCGGGAGCGACGAGGTAGTCACCCCACCCCTGCGGCTCCTCGAGGTCGCGGATGAGCTCGGCGTTGTGTGCCGCCCGTCCCGCGATGAACTGGGCGCTCCACGAGCCCACGAAGATCGCCGCCATGGTCACCCCCAGTGAGTGCGAGTAGAGCCGCCGGCGCCAGCCTCCGGCGACCGCCCACCGTGGTGAGTCCGGACGAGCCCAGCGACCGACCTTCTGGTCCTCGTCGCTCTCCCTCCCGGCGCTGTCCAGCGGCTTGGACTCCGGTGAGCCCTTCTGGACGAACCACACCGTGAGCAGGATGAAGAGGAGGAACTGGAGGTACTCGGACTGCCAGTTCTCGGCGACGTCGACCGCGAAGCTGGACGAGGTGAGGTACTCGCCCATGCCGATGGTGGGGAGCCCGTGGTCGCGGGCGTCCCCGTTGACCCCGGCCAGCCCGGAGATGGCCTGCCCGACGAGTGCGAACAACAGGAGTGCCCCGAAGACGAGGGCCAGACCGTGGTCGCGCAGGCGCCTCATCGCGCCATCACCCCGATGGTGAGGCACCAGGCGAGACCGAAGACGATGAAGAGCAGCCAGCCGAGGAAGGACCACCGCATCCCACTCACCGCCCCTCGACCGCGCAGTCGTAGGGCAGGTCCTTGCCCCGGGGCTGGCAGCCGGCGGCGGTGACGCGCCACCCGTCGTCGAAGCGGGCGAGGAAGAGGGTCTGGTCCACCCACCGCACCATCGCGTCGCGTCCGAAGACGTCGATCCGGACCTCGCCGGGGCGGGAGGGGCGCGCCGTCCCTCTGACGTCAGCCGCCTCTGACAGGACCTCGGCGCACTCTTCTCCGTCGGACTCCAGCTCCTCGAGGGTGGCGGGAGCCAGCAGGTCACAGCCGGCCTCGGGCGCGAAGGCGACTCCAGCGAGGAACTCCGTCGCGGTGTCGCCCACCCGGTCCTCCTCGACGGATCCGCGCGCTCCGCATCCGGTGAGCAGGAGCGTCACGGCCACCGATCCGACGAGGGAACGGGCCGGCATACGGCATCTGTGCAGGTGAGAGGGCACGTCTCAACTATGGCACCGGCATGGGAGAGGATGGCCGCATGCGCATCGGCTACAAGGCTTCGGCCGAGCAGTTCGCCCCCGCCGAGCTCGCGGCATACGCCGTCCTCGCCGAGGAGCTCGGACTGGACTCGGTGACGATCTCGGACCACTTCCAGCCCTGGCGGCTCGAGGGCGGGCACGCGCCGAACTCCATCGCGTGGCTCTCGTGGGTCGCGGCACGCACCGAGCGGGTCCTGCTCGGCACGTCGGTGATGACCCCGACCTACCGCTACAACCCCGCGGTCGTGGCGCAGACGTTCGCGACGTTGGGCTGCCTCGCGCCGGGGCGGATCATGCTCGGCGTCGGGACCGGCGAGGCGCTCAACGAGGTGGCCGTGGGGTCCGTGCCCGAGAGCGGCTGGCCGGAGTTCAAGGAGCGGTTCGCGCGCCTGCGCGAGTCGGTGCGGCTCATGCGCGCGCTGTGGACGGAGGAGTCCGTGACGTTCGAGGGCGACTACTACCGCACCGAGGACGCGCGCATCTTCGACCGCCCGGACCAGCCGGTGCCCGTCTACGTCGCCGCCGGTGGCCCGCTCGTCGCCCGGTATGCCGGCCGGTCCGGTGACGGCTTCATCTGCACCTCGGGCAAGGGTCGCGAGCTCTACGCCGACCAGCTGCTGCCGGCCGTCGCCGAGGGCATGGCCAAGGCCGGCAAGGAGCCGGGCTCGGTGGACCGCATGATCGAGATCAAGCTGTCCTGGGACCCGGACGCCGACCGCGCCCTCGAGAACACCCGATTCTGGGCGCCGCTGTCGCTCACCGCCGAGCAGAAGCACTCGATCCACAGCCCCGCCGAGATGGAGAGGGCCGCCGACGAGCTGCCCATCGAGCAGGTCGCCAAGCGCTGGATCGTCACGTCACGTCCCGAGGACGTCGTCGACGCCGTGCGCGAGTACACCGACCTCGGCTTCGACCACCTCGTCTTCCACGGGCCCGGCGGCGACCAGGAGCGGTTCCTGCGCTCCTTCACCGAGCAGGTCGTGCCCGGCCTTCGGGAGCTCGTCCCCGCCACGCCCACCACGCCCACCACGCCCCACACCGAGGACCCCGCCTGATGGACACCACCGCGATCAGCTCGACCGAGCTCGACGTCGCCGCCCTCGTCATCCGCCTCGCCCTCGGGCCGATGCTCATCCTCCACGGCCTCAACAAGGTGCGCGGCGGGCTGGACGGGACCGCCGGCTGGTTCGAGTCGCTCGGGCTGCGGCCCGGCTGGCTGCACGCCCGGGTCGCCGCAGCCACCGAGATCGGCGCCGGGGTCATCGTCACCCTCGGCCTGCTCAACGCGCTGGGCGCGATGGCGTTCGTCGGTCTCATGACCGTTGCCGCCCTCACCGACCACCGCGGCAAGGGGTACTTCATCTTCAAGGGTGGCTGGGAGTACGTCGTGCTCGTCGCGATCGTCGCCGTGGGGCTCGCGGTTTTGGGTCCGGGTCGCTGGTCCCTCGACCACGCGTTCGGGCTCGACCTCGCCGGGATCGGCTGGGGTGCCGTGGCCCTCGTCGGAGGGGTCCTGGCAGCCGGCGCCATGCTCGCGACGTCGTACCGACCGGACGCGACGAAGGCCTCGGCGTGAGCGACGCCGCGAAGAGCGCGAGGAGCTCGGGCGCGTCGGTGGTCATCCGGAACGTGGGCGCCGTCGGTCACGTCACCCTGGCCGCCCCTGACCGGCTCAACGCCGTCGACGTGGCGATGTTGGAGGCGGCCGCCGAGGGGGTGCGCTCGCACGACGCCGACCCGGCCGTCCGCGTCATCGTCCTGTCCGGCGAGGGCCGCGCCTTCAGCGCCGGGGCCGACCTGTCCGTCCACCTCGACGAGGGCGACCTCGACGGGACACTGCACGGCGTAGGTGCCGTGAGCCGCGCGGTCATCGAGTCGGGGACGCCGGTCCTCGCCCTCGTCCCCGGAGTCGCGGCCGGTGCCGGGCTGTCGATGGCGCTCGCCGCCGACTACGTCCTCGTCGCCGACGACGCGAAGCTCGTCCTCGCCTTCGGTGCCCTCGGCCTCATGCCCGATGGCGGCGCGACGACGCTCGTCGTCGCGAACATCGGTCGGGCTCGGGCCCTGCGCCTCGCCCTCACCGGTGAGAAGCTCAGCGGCGCCGAAGCCGCCGAGTGGGGGCTGGTCTCCGAGTCGGTGGCCCAGGAGCGGTTCGGTGCTCGCGCGGAGGAGCTGGCGGCGCACCTCGCGGCGCTGGCCCCCGAGGGGACGGCGCTCACGACCGCTGCCATCACCGCGGCCGCGCTCGACCTCGACGCCACCCTCGACCGCGAGGAGTCCGGGCAGCACACCCTCCTGCGCACCGCCGACTTCGTCGAGGGGCTCACGGCCTTCCGCGAGAAGCGACGCCCGACCTTCGGGGCGTGAGTGGGATGGCAGGGCGCGGGTCCCACGCTCTGCGTGGGCCGGCATACCGGGCGTCGGAGTGGACCGCGGAGCGGCTGCTCAAGCGCAAGGGTGACCGCACGGTCTCCGTCGTCATCCCGGCCCGGGACGAGGAGGCGACCGTCGCAGCCGTCGTCGAGCGGATCCGGGCCGACTTCGTGCGGCCCGACGGTGGCGGGCTCGTCGACGAGGTCGTCGTCATCGACTCCGACTCGACCGACGACACGGCCCGGGTCGCCCGCGCCGCGGGGGCGCAGGTGTTCTCCGCGAAGGAGATACGGGCCGAGCTCGGGTCCGTGGCCGGCAAGGGTGAGGCGCTGTGGAAGTCCCAGCTCGTCACCACCGGCGACCTCCTCGTCTTCGTCGACGCCGACCTCGTCGACTGGGGCACCCACTTCGTCACCGGTCTGCTCGCGCCCCTGCTCGTCGACGACGACGTCCAGCTCGTCAAGGCGGTCTACGACCGGCCGATGATCGACGCGACGGGCCGCGAGGAGGAGACCGGCGGACGGGTCACCGAGCTCGTCGCCCGACCTTGGCTCGCCCTGCACAGGCCAGGCTTGGCCGGCATCGTCCAGCCGCTGTCGGGTGAGTGGGCGATCCGGCGCGAGGCCTTCGCGTCGTATGCCGTGCCCGTCGGCTACGGCGTCGAGATCGCCGCGCTCGTCGACACGTTCGACCGCTTCGGGAGCGCCGGAATCGCGCAGGTCGACCTCGGGCGGCGCACCCATCGCCACCACCGGCATGACACGCTCGGGCTCATGGCCGTCCAGGTGCTCGCCGCAGCCGACCGGCGTCGTGGCGCCGTCGTGCCCGGCGACGAGGTGCGCGATGCGACGGTCGAGCTGACCCAGTACACCCGCGGCCAGTCCGGCTTCGAGCCGCGCGTCACCGCCGTGGCGACCGGCGAGCGACCTCCGGCCGCCTTCCTCCGTATGCCGTCCCCGGAGTCGCGATGACCGACCTCACCTTCCGGCTCGGTCGCCGCGAGTTCGACTCGCGGTCGCGCCTCGTCATGGCCATCGTCAACCGGACCCCAGACTCGTTCTACGACAAGGGCGCGACGTGGCGTGAGGACGCGGCGTTCGACCGTGTGCGCCAGGTCGTGGAGCAGGGTGCCGACATCGTCGACATCGGCGGCATCAAGGCCGCCCCCGGCGTCGAGATCGGTGCGGACGAGGAGAAGGAGCGCGTCGTCGACTTCGTCGCGGCCGTGCGCGCCGAGCACCCGGACCTGCTCATCAGCGTCGACACGTGGCGCGCGTCGGTGGGCCGCGCGGTGCTCGAGGCCGGGGCCGACGTCCTCAACGACGCGTGGGGAGGTGCGGATCCCGAGCTCGTCGAGGTCGCAGCGGAGTTCGACGCGGCGGTCGTGTGCACGCACACCGGTGGGGTCACCCCGCGGACACGGCCGCACCGGATCGAGTACGACGACGTCGTGGCATCGGTGGTCGACTCCCTGGTGGCACAGGCGGACCGTGCGGTCTCGGTGGGGGTCGCGCGCGAGCGCGTCGTCATCGACCCGGCCCACGACTTCGGCAAGAACACCTGGCACTCGGTCGAGGTGACCCGCCGTCTGGACGAGCTCGTGGCGCTGGGCTGGCCGCTGCTCGTGTCGCTGTCCAACAAGGACTTCGTCGGGGAGTCCCTCGACCTGCCGGTGGGCGAGCGGCTCACCGGGACCCTTGCGGCGACGGCGATCTCGGCCTGGCACGGCGCCCACATCTACCGCGTGCACGAGGTCGTCGAGACCCGACAGGTGCTCGACATGGTGTCCGTGCTGGCCGGTGACCTCCCGCCGGCCCGTACCGCCCGGGGGCTCGCGTGATCACCGACGTCGTCATCGTCCCGGGGGCGCCGCTTCTGCTCCCCGAGTACCAGGGGCGTGCTCCGGCCGTCCCCGGACTGCTCGAGTCGTGCGTTGCGGCGGTCCGTGACGCGGTGGCGACGGCAGCGCACGTCGTCGTCGTGCACGCCACCGACCGCGAGCCCCGAAGCACGCGGCCGGCGGTCGGCCTCCGGGTGGCCGACCACCTGCTGGCCGAGACCCACGTCGGCTTCACGGTCGAGCACGTGTCGGTCGCGTGGGACGCGACGGTCGAGGAGTGTGTCGCCACCGGCCAAGCCGTGGCCTCGTCCACCGTGAGCGACGAGACCTCGACAGGGGTGCGCCAGAGGGGTGCCTTCGCTCCCGCTCATGACGCAAAGGCACCCCCATTCGCTGCAGAGGGCGACGCAAAGAGGGATGTCTTTGCTCCCGTTGGTGACGCAAAGGAACCCCCCTTCGCTGCGGGAGGCGACGCACATGGGGGTGTCTTTGCGTCCGGTGGTGGAGCAAAGACACGTCGTACGACGGTGCTGGTGGTCGCGGACGGATCGGCACGGCGGACGGAGAAGGCGCCCGGTCATCTCGACCCGCGTTCGCACGAGGTCGACGACCTCATCGTCGAAGCGATCCGCGACTCCGCCAGGGGCGGGCTCGAACGGCTCCTCGAGCTCGACCCCGAGGTGTGCGCCGACCTGCTCGTCGCCGGCAGGGCCCCGCTGCAGGTCCTCGCGGCTGCCGTGGCCACCGCCGCGGACGCCGCCACCGCCGCGGACGCCGCCACCGCCGCGGACGCCGCCACCGGCGCCGCGGCGGCCCCGGTCGGCGACCCGGTCAGCGCTCCAGTCAGCGCCAGCCCCGCCCTCAGCGCCAGCGCGGCGGGTGGGGGTGACGCGGGCCGTGAGCGGACGGCATACGGGCGGTTCGAGGTGGTGTCGTGCGAGGTGAGCGACCCGTTCGGGGTGCTCTACGTCGTGGCGCACCTCGCCCGCGCCCGCTGAGGCACTGGCCTCAGTCGATCCCGAGGCCCTCCTCGCGGGCCCGGACCACGGCAGCCGCCCGGTCGCGCACGGCGAGCTTGGTGAGCACGTTGGAGACGACGTTGCGGACGGTCTTGGGTGAGAGCACCAGCCGGCGCGAGATGGTGAGGTTGTCGTGGCCCCGGGCGACGAGGTCGAGCACCTCGCGCTCCCGGTCGGTGAGCTCCGGGAAGGGGACGCGGGCCACCGAGCGCCCCGACGTCAGCGCCGTCACGGCTCGGGCGGCGACGGCCGAGCCGAGGATGACGTCACCGTTGGCGACCGCCCGTACGGCCCTCTCGACCTCGTCGGGGCTGGCGCCCTTGAGGAGGTATCCCCGCGCGCCGACCCGCATGCAGGACGCGACGGCGTCGTCGTCCTCGCGCATCGTGACGACGAGGACGCGCGCGTCGGGGTCGCGCCGCACGATCTCGCGGGTGGTCTCGATGCCGGAGTCCTCGCCGAGGTTGAGGTCCATGAGGATGACGTCGATCTCGTCGAGGGGAAGGGCGAGCGCCTCGGCCGCGTCACTCGCCTGGCCGACGACCCTGATGCCGTCGAGGGAGTCGAGCAGCCCGGCCATGCCCATCCGGAAGACGGGGTGGTCGTCGACGACGGCGACACCGAGGTCAGGCACGGGTCACCACCTCGGCGTGGGGCAGGAGGGCCTCGACGACGGTCCCGCCGGTGGTCGGAGAGGTGATCGTCAGGCTGCCGCCGAGCTCCTCGGCGCGCTCCCGCATCGACCGCGTCCCCACGCCGGACCGGGCCTCCTCGGAGATGCCGCGACCGTCGTCGGCCACGCTGAGGTGCAGTCCGTCCGTCGTGGTCGCCGTCGTGACGCGCGCGGCGTGGGCGCCGCTGTGGCGCAGGGTGTTGGTCACCGCCTCGGACACGATCGCGTATGCCGCGGCGGCGGTCTGGGGGTCGAGGGCGTCGTCGTGCGCGAGGTCGAGGGAGACCTCCCCGCCGTCCTCGGCGTGCCGGGCGGCCAGCTCGGCGAGGGCCGCTGCCAGGCCGAGCTCGTCGAGGACAGGAGGGAGGAGGTGGTGCGAGAGGGTACGGACGTCGCTGACCCGCTGGTCGAGCTCGGTCTGGAGGGTGGTGAGCAGTGTCGCCGCTGCGGCGGGGTCCGTGGACATGAGGTTGAGCGCACCCTGCAGCCCGAGACGCAGGCCGGCGAGCGAGGGGCCCAGCCCGTCATGGATCTCACGGCGGATGATGCGGCGCTCCTCGAGCCGCGCGCGGGAGAGGCGGGCGCGGGCGTCGTCGACCTCGGCTGCGGCGCGCGTGACGGCGGCGGCGGTGGCGACGACGGTGGCGAGGTCATTGAGGGTCTGCTCGCCTCGGGACCCGAGGCTCTCGCCGCCGGGCAGGGTGACCTCGAGCTCGCCGACGGGTTCGCCACGGTGGTCGAGCGGGACGCGCACGGGGTGGGCACCCGGCATACCCCAGATGACCGGTTCGCGGCCCGGGAGGGCGACGGTCACCGACTCGAGCCGCATCGCTGCACCGATGTCGGCGGCCAGGCCGCGCAGCAGGTCGTCGGTGGTCTCCGCGAGGCGCAGGTGGCTGCCGAGGCGGCGGACGACGTGGTCGGGTGAGGCCGAGACGCCGTAGACGAGGCGGTGCACGCGTCGCTCCAGCCAGAGACGGGTCGGCTGGACGGCGACCGCGACGACCCCGGCGCCGACGAGCCCGGCAGCACCGTCCCCGGGCAGCAGCTGGGTCGCCACGACCGTCACGGCGACGTAGACCGCCACGAGGGTGACGGTGACGAGGCCGGCGAGGACGGTGCGGCTCACGGCGAGCTGGAGGCCCCACATCCGGCTGCGGAGGACGGCGACGAGGATCGCGCCGGGATAGACCGCCTGCGACAGCAGGTGCAGCACGGGTGTGGTCCACACGGGGAGCGGCAGCATCCCGAACGGCAGGAGGAGAGGCACGAACGACAGCGCGAGCAGGGCTGCGCCGAGGGCGAGCCAGCCGAGGCCGTTGCGCTCGGCGATCGGTCCGCGGCGGTGCCGGTGCTCGACGGCGGCGGCGGACACGAGGCCGAGGACCACCGCGACGGCGAGCACGACCGTGAAGGGCTCGCGCGCATCCGAGAGCTGGGCGACGAGCAACGCGACGACGACCAGGCAACCTGCTGCGACGCCCCACTTCGCCCGGCCGAGCGGGTGGTCGCGGACGAGCCAGGGGACGACGAGGAAGAGGGCGAGGGTGCCCGGCACCCATGCCGTGCTCGACAGCCACGACACGAGCTCGGCGCCCGGCAGGCCGGGTCGCTGTTCGGCCAGGGCGGGATAGCCGAACCCCAGGGCTGCGACCCCTCCACCGACCGCGGCGAGGGCGAGCAGCCAGCCGACCGGGTGCGGCCGCCGCGAGATGATGAGCGCGGCGACCGTGCCGTAGACGCAGGCCACCGCGACGTCGACGACGAAGAACCAGACGCCCTCCCCGAGGGGTGGGCGGGCCGCGATGACGAACGCGACCGCGAGCACGGCCGTGCCCCAGGCGGCTGCGGCGATCACCGCGGCCGCCCGGGGCTGACCGGCCCTCGGGAGGGCGTCGGATGGGCTCATGATGTCGGCACCATAGCGCCGGTCCACGATGCGAATCCGGGGTTTTCTCAGACCCGCGAACGGGTGGCGCGGTCGCCCAGGCCGAGGCCGAGGGCGGTGACGAACAACCAGACCGGACCGGTCATCCCCGCCATGTACTGGAGGGGCGACAGCCCGAGCAGCAGGGTGAGGCCACCCAGCACGACGCCGACCCACCCGACCCAGCGGGAGACAGCACCGTGCCGCAGGGCGCTGATCGCGACGGCGACACCGGTGGCGCCGGCGCCGACCCACAGCCACGGGATCGTGCCGACCCAGTGGTTGAAGAAGACGGCCGACTCCGGGACGAGACCCTTGTCCGGGTCCGAGACGCCGAAGACGAACTCCGTGGTGAGGCCCGAGCCGAGCAGCCCCGCCACGGCGACGAGGCCGAGCCCACCGGCTGCGACGTCCGGCAACAGGCTGCGGCTGGGCAGCTGGTCGGCCAGCCGTCGGCGCAGGCCGGCCGCGAAGACGAGCAGGAGGACGACCGAGAGCATCGTCGCCGTGTGGAAGACGAGGATCTGCGGGACGAGCTCGCCGAGCCGGGCGACGATGGCGTCCGGGTCGCCGTCGGCCTCAGGGGAGTAGACCGCGTCGATCTGCATCGAGGCGGCGATGCCGATGATCGAGGCGAGCCCGGCGGCGACGCCGGCGAAGGCCCAGCCGCGGCCGGTCGAGGTGGCTGGCGCTGTGTCGGTGGTCTCGAGCCGGCGCGTCGGGTCGGTGGTGCCGGACGTGGTGGTGATGGAACTCGTGGTGGCGCTCATGGCGGCTCCTGAGGTGGTGGTGAACTGGATGTCACCACCGTCGTGCGCCCCGCGTCCTCACTGACAGAGCCCGGTGTCCCGTCCGTCCGGGACGTTGCGACGGGACGCCGCACCCCGCGGGGCGGCCGGGCCCCACCGGGGCGGCGGCCCCGCGGCCCCCGCGCGAGGACCGGGGCGACCGGGGTCAGTCCGAGCAGGCCGGTCCGGAGGTCACAGGAGGCGGTGGTCGACCTGGAGGGCGGAGCCGAGGCGGATGAGGACGAACTCGTTGCGGTCGGGTTCGGTCGCGCTGCGCCCACCGGCGGCCGGGAAGTTGTTGTCGTTCATCACCGCGATGGTGCGGTCGTCGACGAGTTCGACGTCCTCGATCGTGAAGAACGGGAACGTGAACGGGTCGTCGAATCCCCCTGCGCCGGAGGGGTTCGGGACGTCCATGAGGTCGACGAGGAGCGTCTTGGTGACGTAGCCGCCCGTGTCCACACCACGCGTGTCCACGAGGTAGATCCGCTTGAAGACCGCCGTCGGACCCTGGCCGTTGTCGCGCTCGATGACGAGGAACTGGTGCTTGTTGACGGCGATGAAGTCGCCGAGGGCGTGGGCCGGGTCCTCCATCCGGTAGCGCCGGAACTCCCCCGTGAAGCTCGCCGTGCCGTCCTTGGCGATCGGAGCGTCGTAGATCCGCAGGTCGCTGCCGAGTCGGGCCGCCTTGTCCTCGGCCGTCGCCCCCTCGAGCATCGGGTAGAGGGTCCGGCCGTCGGGCGAGATCGCGAGCCCCTCGAAGCCCTTGGAGTTGGCGAGGTTCGGGACCGCGGACCCGAGGGTCGGGTTCGACGGCGACCTGACCCCCGGCGTCGCGACGGGTGCCTCGAGCAGCCGGCCCCGCGCGTCGAAGTGCAGGAGGTACGGACCGAACTCCTCGCCGACCCAGTACGTCCCGTCCGGCGCGACCTGGAGCGACTCGGGGTCGAAGTCCCAGCCGGTGAGCCGGCGGTCCGGAGCCGGACACGTGTACCCCGCCGGCAGGGACGTCGCTGCAGCACAGCCGCCGTCGCGCCACGTCGTCCACGGGATGAGGCGCTCGGGGTCCGAGAAGGTGAACAGCGTCTCCTCGTATGCCGTCAGGCCCGTGACCGTGTTCGGCCGGATGCGGTGGAGTGCCAGGAGGGCGTCCGCGCTGTTGGCCTTGGAGCCGAACCCGTTGTCGCTGAGCACGAGGTAGCTGCCGTCGTCGTTGCGGTGGGTCCCGGAGAAGCCCTGCACCGGCTGACCGGGGTAGGGCGCCGGCACGGCGGCGTTGCCGGTCGTCCAGTGGCCCGAGGGCTCGCTGCCGGGGACGTAGGTCTCGGCCGGAAGCACCGAGAAGCCCGCGACCTCGGCCGTGGAGGGCGCAGGGACCGGGCGGCCGGCGCCGGACGAGTCGCCTGACGAGGCTCCCGGCAGCGCGCTCGCGACCGTGGGGGTCAGAACGGCGACGGCACCCACGAGGGCGAGCACGGGCAGGACGGAGCGGCGTGGTGACATGGGCGCAGCGTGCCCGGCCAGCGGAACGGACGGCATACGGACGGGTGAACCGGAGCCGAACACCTGCCCCACCGTCGGCGTCATCTCCACACAACCTTCACGGGTTCCACCCCACCGGACCCGGCCCCAGGCCCTAGCGTCCGACTCGAGGCGTTGGGACGAGCGAGGGAGCAGGGCGATGATCACGGTCCAGGGACTGACGAAGGTGTATGCCGGGGTGCGCGCGGTCGACGACCTCACCTTCGAGGTGGAGTCCGGCAAGGTGACCGGCTTCCTCGGGCCGAACGGCGCGGGCAAGTCGACGACAATGCGGATGGTTCTCGGGCTCGACCGGCCCACGGCGGGCACGGCAACGGTGAGTGGCCGCCGCTACGTCGACTTCCCGGCGCCCCTGCGCGAGGTGGGGGCCCTGCTCGACGCCGGCGCCATGCACCCGGGCAGGACGGGTCGGGCGCATCTGCGGATCGGTGCGCACAGCAACGGGATTGCCACCTCGCGGGTGGACGAGGTCATCGAGCAGGTGGGTCTGGAGTCCGCGGCCGGCCGGCGCGTCAAGGGCTACTCGCTGGGGATGCGGCAACGGCTCGGGATCGCGGCGGCCCTGCTCGGCGACCCGCCGGTCCTGCTCTTCGACGAGCCGGTCAACGGCCTGGACCTCGACGGAGTGCGCTGGATCCGCGCCCTGCTGCGCGGGTTCGCCGACGAGGGCCGCACCGTCCTCGTGTCGAGCCACCTCATGAGCGAGATGCAGCTCATCGCCGACCGGGTCGTCGTCATCGGCCGGGGACGGCTCATCGCCGACACCGACATGGAGGGTCTGCTCGCCGGGCTCGACGGGCAGCGGATCCGGGTGCGGTCGCCGCGGGCGGACGACCTGAGGGCGGTGCTGGCCGCCGAGGCGTCCGTGGCGGCGACGTCGGCCGACGAGCTCGAGGTGAGGGGCCTGCCCGCGAGCACGGTCGGCGAGCTCGCGCACGCACACGGCATACCGCTTCACCTGCTCGCCGAGGTCGAGCAGTCGCTCGAGGACGCCTACCTCTCACTCACCGAGGGCAGCGTCGAGCACCACGGCCACGTCCCCACCGCACTGGCGGAAGGGGCGACGCGATGAGCACAGCGACGGTCCTGGCCCGGGCGGGACGAGCCGAGTGGGCCCGGATCTGGAGCGTGCGGTCGAGCTGGGTCCTCGTGACCTGCCTCAGCCTGTTCATCCTCGGGATCGGCGTGCTGGCCGGGCTCGACGCCGCCAACAACCCCGCCTCGGTGCCTCCGGGCGCGAGCGCGTGGGACGGTGCCCGCTTCACCGCGATGTTCGCCCTGTTCGGCACGGTCGCGCTCGCGGTCATGACGAGCACGGCCGACCACGCGACCGGTGCCATCGTCCCGACGCTGCAGTGGACCCCTCGCCGGTCGGTGCTCCTCGCCGCCCGCTCCGGCGTGGTCGCCCTCACCGTGACCCTCATCGGCGTCGGGCTCGTCGTCGGCGCGACGGTCGCGCTCTGGGCGCTCGCACCGGAGGTGGGGCTGCCGATGGGCGACGGGCTGCGCTCCCTGGGCGACATCGTCGTCGTCATCGGGTCCGGTGCGCTGCTCGGCATCGGGTTGGGGCTCGCGACCCGCAGCACGGCGGCAGCGCTCGTGCTCTCGATCGCGCTGCTGCTCGTCCTGCCACTGCTCGTCGCCAACCTCCCCTTCGACTGGGCGACGACCGTGTCGTCACGGTTGCCCGGGTCGAGTGCGCTCTTCCTCATCTTCGGCGAGGGGCCGCGGGACGACATGACGGTGGCCACGGCCCGGCTGACGATGGCGGCGTGGGCCGCCGGGGCGACCGCCCTGGGTGGGTGGCGGCTGCTGCGGAGCGACGCCGGGCACTGATCGAGGCGGTTGGGCCGGTTGAGCCGGTTGAGCCGGCTGCGGACCCGGCGACGGACATACTGCGGTCATGCCCCGTGACCGCCTCACCCGTGCGCAGACCGCGGGGTACGCCGCGGGCAGCGTCGGCACCGGCGGGTTCGGGACGCTCCCGGGGCTCGTCCTCGCCTACTACCTGACCGACACCCTCGGCGTGGCCGCCGCGTTCGCCGCGGTGGTCGTGCTCCTCCCGAAGGTGTGGGATGTCATCATCGACCCGGCCATCGGGGCCCGCAGTGACGGCGAACTGGCGACCCGTGGGTCCCGCCACCGGCTCATGACGGTCGGTGCGCTCACCCTCCCCGTGGGCTTCGTCGCGATGTTCGCCGTGCCGTCGGGAACCGGGAGCGGGATCGCCGCCCTCTGGGTCGTCGTGGCCTTCGTCCTCGCCACGACGTCGTTCAGCCTCTTCCAGGTGCCCTACATCGCGGCGCCGGCCGACCTCACCAGCGACTACGCCGAGCGCACCCGGATGATGGCGTGGCGGGTCGGTGTCCTCGCGCTGGCGATCCTCGCGTTCGGCGCCGGTGCGCCAGCAGTCCGTGACGCCCTCGGCGGCGGTCGGTCCGGCTACCTCGTCATGGCCGTCGTGTCGGCGATCGCCCTCACCGCAGGCATGCTCGCCACCGTCGC
The DNA here is from genome assembly GCF_044791685.1 of Knoellia locipacati. Lineage (GTDB taxonomy): Bacteria > Actinomycetota > Actinomycetes > Actinomycetales > Dermatophilaceae > Knoellia > Knoellia locipacati_A. The sequence goes on along the minus strand of NZ_CP087730.1, from coordinate 1,073,926 downwards.
CAGCCTCCGGGGCCACGAGAGCGTCGCGCGGGCGATCGTCGACTCACCCACGCTGCGAGCCGGGCTCGACGCGGTGCGCGACCTGCCGCGCTTCCGCTCGCTCCTCGTCGTCTTCGTCGTGCAGGCGCTCGCCACCGGGATCGTCCTCGCGGCCGCGCAGTACGTCGCGACCTACCTCCTCGGCTCGCAGTCCTGGGTGAGCGTCCTCTTCGCCGCGGTCGTGGCACCGGCGCTCTTCGTCATGCCGCTGTGGAAGCGGTATGCCGCAGCGCGAGGCAAGCGGACGGCATACCTCGCGTCGTCCTGGTTGTTCGTCATCGCCTGCGTGGCGCAGGTGCCCGCGCTCGTGCTCGGCTGGGCCTGGCTCTCGGTCCTCGCCCTCGCGGTCGGGGGGATCGCGTATGCCGGGATGCAGCTCTTCCCGTTGGCGATGCTCCCCGACGTCATCGAGGAGGCAGGTCGAGCCAGGGGCGGCGCGATGAGCGGGGTCTGGACGGCGCTCGAGACCGCCGGTCTGGCACTCGGCCCCGCGGTCGTGCTGGCGATGCTCGCCGTCGGCGGGTTCGTGTCGAGCATCGGCGACCCTGTCGGCCAGCCCCGCAGCGCCGAGGTGGCGATGGGGTTGGCGTTCACGCTCGTGCCGGCCGCGCTCGCGCTGGTGTCGATCCTGGCGCTCAGGCGCTACGAGGAGCCGGAGGTGGTGCTCGATGACCGGTGAGTCCCGGGATGTCGACGAGGTGCTGGCGCAGCTGCAGGCCTACCGCGCCCACGACGCGCCGACCCACGGTGGGCGAGTGCTGTCCTACGTCTACGACCACGGACGCCCCGATCTGGATGAGGTTGCTGCACAGGCGATGCGGCTCCTCCAGCCGGTCAACGGCCTCGACCCGACGACCTTCCCCTCGGTCGCGCTCATGGAGTCGGACCTCGTCGAGTTCGGACGGACGATGCTCCACGGACCCGCCGCCACCGGCTCGGTGACGTCCGGTGGGACCGAGAGCTGCCTGCTGGCGGTCAAGGCGGCCCGCGATCTCTGGGTGGCGCGCGGCGGTCGCGGTCGCCCACGTCTGGTGCTGTCGTCGTCGACGCACGCGGCGTTCCACAAGGCGGCGCACTACTTCGGTCTCGACGTCGTCGTCGTGCCCATCGACCTGGAGACCGGCCGGGCGGCAGCGGGTGCGCTCGAGGCGGAGCTCGGTCCCCAGGTGGCAGTTGTCGTCGTCTCGGCACCGTCCTACCCGCACGGTGTCGTCGACGCGGTCGCCGACGTGGCGGGTGCCGCCGCCGACCTCGGGATCCCTTGCCACGTCGATGCCTGTGTCGGAGGCTGGGTACTGCCGTGGTGGGAGGCAGCCGGCGGAGACCCGTTGCCGCAGTGGGACTTCCGTGTGCGCGGGGTGAGCAGCATCAGCGCCGACATCCACAAGTACGGCTACGTCCCCAAGGGTGCCTCCCTCCTCCTCTTCGCCGACGGCGAACTCGACCTGGCGCGCTACTTCGCCCTCACGGACTGGCTCGGCTACCCCGTCGTCAACCCGACGATGCTCGGGACCCGCTCCGCCACGTCGCTGGCCGCGGCCTGGGCCGTCGTCCAGACCCTCGGTGCGGACGGGTATGCCGTCCTCACCCGTCGCGTCGTCACCGCCACGGCCGGCGTGCTGGAGACGATCGAGGGCATCGACGGGCTGCGGGTGCTCGGGGACCCGCAGGGGCCGCTCGTGGCCGTCGCTGCCGACGAGGACGTGCCGCCGGAGAGGCGCGTCGACCCGCTGCTGTGGGTCGCCGCTGTGCGCGAGCGGGGCTTCGTCCTCCAGGGGCAGCCCGCGCTGTCGCAGGCCGACGGCACGGTGGTGCCACACACGGCCCACCTCACCATCACGCCGGTCACGGAGGGGCTGCTGGGAGAGCTGCTGCCGGCCCTCGGGGATGGTGCCGACGCGGCCCGCGGTCACGCGCTGCCGAGCCCGGAAGCGCTGTCTCACGCCGGCATACCGGATCCGTTGGCCCTCGCGGACGCCGCACGGTCCGGGGGAGACCTCGACCTCCCGACGATCCTGTCGCTCATCGAGGCGTTGCCCCGCGGTGAGTCCGCGACGTTGCTGTCCGCGTTCCTGCAACGGTTCACGGCGCCACGCGACGTCTAGTCTCGGGAGAGAGCCCCAGGAGGAACGATGATGAACAACGACGACGCCGCACGGCCCGCGACTCGGGTGACGGTCACCGACGAGGGCCCGGTGCTCCTCGACGGGCCGGTGGAGGTCGTCATGGAGGACGGCACGACCGTGCGCTCCGATCGTCGACTCGTGGCGTTGTGCACCTGCCGGAGGAGCCGCATCGCCCCGTTCTGCGACACGAGCCACCGCACCAAGGTGAGAGCCGTAGGGGACGCCTCATGACGGCGGCCGGGGTGAGGGTGCAGTCGCCTCGCCTGCCGGCGGACCGAGGACCTCTGTCCCGGGCGGTGATCGACCACTGCTCGGGGCGGTCCGGGGCGCCCGTCGCGGGCGTGTCACGCGCGGACCCGTACGGCGACGACCTCCAGCTCGCGCTCTACGTCTGCTATGAGCTTCACTACCGAGGGTTCGCCGACGTGCCCGACTCGATGGAGTGGGACCTGGACCTCCTCGCCCTGCGCCTCGAGCTGGAGGCGGCCTTCCTCGAGGCGTTGCGTCGCGACGTCGCGGGTGGAGTCGACGTCGACGTTGAAGTGGCGGCGCTGCTGACCGAGACGGTCGGGGAGCGGGGCATCTCGCACCACCTGCTTCGGGACGGGACGAAGGAGCAGTTCCGCGAGTACGTCACCCACCGGTCCGCCTACCACCTCAAGGAGGCCGACCCCCAGCTGCTCGTCGTGTCGCGGATGACCGGGCGGGCCAAGGCCGGAATGGTCGCGGTCGAGCACGACGAGTACGGTGCCGGCCGCGCCGACGAGATGCACTCCGAGCTCTTCGCCGCGATGATGCGGGAGCTCGGTCTCACGTCCGCCTACGGTGACCACGTCGACCGGGTCAGTGGGTCAGTGCTCGCCGAGGTCAACCTCATGTCCGTGTGCGGGCTGAGGCGTGAGCTTCGGGCCGCCGCCGTCGGGCAGTTCGCCGTCATCGAGCTGACGTCGTCACCGGGGTCGGCGCGCCTGGTCCGGGCCGCGCAGCGACTCGGGTGCGGGCCGGCAACCGAGCACTTCTACGCCGAGCACGTCGAGGCGGACGCGGTGCACGAGCAGATCCTCCGGCGCGAGGTCCTCGCGCCGATGCTCGCGGACGAGCCCCACCTGGCAGGGGACCTCGTCTTCGGCATCCAGGCGAGCCTGCTCCTCGGCGACCGCTTCGCCCACGAGGTTCTCGGGGCGTGGTCGGCCGGCCGCTCGAGCCTGCGGTGACGGCGCGGACGATCGGTGTCGAGGAGGAGTTCCTCGTCGTCGGTGCCCGCACGGGTGAGCCGGTGGCCATCGGACCGGCGCTCGTCGCGGAGGCGTCTGACGCCGGGATCAAGGGTGAGTTCAAGCAGGAGCAGGTCGAGACCTGCTCCCTCCCCGCAGACTCCCTCGACGTGCTGTCCCTCGACCTCGAGCGGCTGCGTCGGGACGTAGCTCGTCTCGCCGGGGCACATGACGCGGCCGTCGTCGCGTCGGGGACGTGGCCGGGCGTCCACGTGCCCACGCCATCCGTCTCCGACAGGTTTGCCCGTATCGGCGAGGAGTTCGGCGAGCTCGCCCACCAGCAGCTCACCTGCGGCACCCACGTCCACGTCTCGGTGAGCTCACCCGACGAGGGGGTCCTCGTCCTCGACCGCATCCGTCCCTGGCTGGCACTCCTGACCGCCCTCACTGCGAACTCACCCCACTGGCAGGGCAGGGACACGGGCCACGCCAGCTGGCGCTCGCTCGTCCTCTCGCAGCTCCCCACTGCAGGGCCTGCGCCGGTGTGGGGTGACCACGCCTCCTACCGGCGCGCGGCCCGGGCGATCATCGACGCCGGAGGCGCCTTCGACGAGGGGATGCTCTACTACGACGCCCGGCTGTCCGCCCGGTACCCCACGGTGGAGATCCGGGTGACCGACACCTGCCCGGACCTCGGCACGACGGTCGCGGTCGCCGGCCTGTGCCGCGCCCTCGTCGCCACGGTGGCTCACGCCGCCACTGGCCCCGCCGCGACGAGTTCCCCGCGAGGGGACCACTCCACCCCAGCACTCCGGGCCGCCTCCTGGCGCGCAGCCCGGCACGGCCTCGGCGAGCGCCTCGTGGACCCGGCCAGCGGTGACCTCGTGCCCGCGGCAGACGCGCTCTCCTCCCTCCTCGAGTTCACCGGCGGTGCGCTGGACCACCACGGTGACCTCGAACGGGTGCGCGACGTCGTCGAGCGCCTTCTCGTCGACGGCACCTCCGCAGAGCGGCAGCGGCGCCTCGTGGACCCACGCTCCCCGTGGCCGGGCCTGGCCGGCTTCCGCGTCGGCTGAGTGCACCACCCGAGGGTCGCCGACTCACTTCCCCGGTTGGACGGCATACGGGAGACTTCGAGAACCCTTCACGGAAGGAGCTCGCATGCAGAGCGTCATGGTCGACTTCATCATCAGCCTCGACGGCTACGCGTCGGCGGACGGCTGGCCCGGCCTGTGGGGCGTCGAGAGCCCCGAATACCTCGAGTGGCTCGGGTCCCAGGACACCGGTGACCACACCGTCCTCATGGGTGCGAAGACCTACCGGCTCATGTCCGGGTTCGCCGAGCAGATGCCCGACGACCCGGGCTTCGAGCAGATGGGGGCGATGCCGAAGGTCGTGTTCTCGTCGACCCTCGACGAGCCACTCTCGTGGGCCAACACCGTTCTCGTGAGGGACGATCCGGTCGAGTGGGTGCGCTCGCAGAAGGAGGGCGGACACCGCCCCATGCGGACGATCGGCAGTCTCTCCGTATGCCGTGCGCTCCTGTCAGCTGGGCTCGTGGACCGTTTCCGGGTGGTCCTCTTCCCGTTCATCACCGGCGCGACCGGGCAGGAGCGGATCTTCGACGGCTACCCCGACGTCGCGCTGGAGCTCGTGGAGAGCAGGACGTTCGACAAGGGGATGCAGCTGCTCGAGTACGTCCCGACGCTGCTCGACGGCCCGCCCGCCGGTGGGCTCGGCTCGCGCCCGGAGTCCCAGCCCGACGCCGGGCAGTCATCCTGAGAATGGCTGTCAGGCCGGGTCGGCCTGCCAGCGGAACCACCGGACGGCAGCAGCGCCCGCCGCGAGCATCCACGCGAGCATGACCCCGATCGCCACCCACGGCACCGCCGCACCGCCGGGGTCGAGGGCGGCCACGAGCGCGTGCTGGAGGTGCCGGAGCGGGAACGCCGAACCCACGGTGCCCATCCATTCCGGTCCTCCCGTGAGCAGGACGTCCGACACGAAGGCCAGGGGCAGGAGGACGACGAGTGCGACGGCACCCAGGGCCCGCGCGCCGGGGACGACCGTGGCGAGGAGGAAGCCCGCCGCCGCGAGGCTGAGGGTGCCGACCACGATGACGACGACCAGCACGAGGACGCCCGCGCCCGTGAGCGAGAGGTCGAGGGCGACGACCCCGAGCGTGAGGATGAGCGCGGCGAGGGCGAGGTTGACGAGGACGGTCGTCACGACGCGGCCGACGAGGAGCTGGAGGGGGCAGAGCGGGGTCCCGCGCAGCCTCTTGAGCACTCCACGGTCACGGGCCTGCGCCACCGACTCCGGCAGGTTCATGAAGGCCGTGACGCCCACGCCCCAGGCGATCATGCTCGCGGCATGGTGCGTCGTGGGGGGCACCCCACTGGCGAGCGAGGGGTCGCCCGTCATGGTCGAGAGGAACGCGTAGAGGCCGACGGGCACGAGGACCGCGAAGAAGACGGCGCCGGGGTCCCGCCACGTGAGCCGGAGGCCGGCCAGCACCTGGTCCGCCACCATCGAGGCCGCGCTGCCGGACCGTCGCCGGCGCCCTCTCCCGACGGGCGCCGCCGCCGCCACGCGGGCCGCCTCTCCCGCCTGGACCGAGCCGGGCCCTGCAGGGCGGTGCGGCCGCCGTGACCACGGCAGGCCAGCACGTTCGCGCGACAGGCCCCGCGCCGCGAGGACTCCGGCCGCCACAGTCCACACCGCGAGGACCACGAGCAGGGACAGGTCCAGCCCGGCGCCCGGGAGCACGGGGTTGAACTGGTCCTGCAGCGCCTCGGTGACCGGTTTGACCGGGAACAGCGCCGCGGTGCGGTCGAGCGCCTCGGGGAGGGGCGAGCCGAAGCCGGTGTAGAGCCCCGACACGAACGAGAGGATCACGACCGCGCCGATCGACACGGCCTGTGCCGTCGAGCCGGAGGGGATCCACGCGGCGAGGGCGAGGCCGACGACGACGTAGCAGACGAGGGCGAGCGTCAGGGTCACGAGCGTCGCCGGCAGCGTCGACGCCACGACCCGGACGTCGTGCACGACGACTGCGGCGACGAGCACCACCGCCATGGAGATGAGGGCGAACACGCTCGCCCCCACGGCACGGCCGGCGAGGTAGGCCCACATCGGCGTCGGCGTGCCCCGCAGCCGGACGAGCACCCGGGTCTCCCGCGCGTGTGCCAGCGTGCTCGCGGTCGTCGGGAGGGCGGCATACAGCGCTCCCATCGAGAGGGCGACCGGCGTCGCGAACTGCATGACGCGGAGCCCGCCGGTCCCGTCGAGCACGTCGTTCCCCGCGACCGCTCCGATGACGAGCAGCCAGGTGAGCGGGATGAAGAGGCTGAAGATGAGGACGAGGCGAGCGCGCCAGTACTCGGTCGTCGCGTAGCGGACCTGTGAGCGCACGATGCTCCAGTCGGACGGTCGGATGCCCTCTGCCACAGTGGTGCTCACGTCGAGACCCGTCCCGCGCTGTCGCTCGTGACGAGGTCGGGCTCCGGCTCGGTCGACCCGATGAGGGCGAGGTAGGCGTCCTCGAGGGAGGGCCGTCGCACCGTCAGGGCGGGCAGCTCGACACCCCGCTCGAGCGCCCACGTCGTGAGCGCATGGAGGACGGCGGTGGGTGTCGCCGTCGACAGCAGCCAGTCGGCCCCCTCGGCGACCGGGGTGGCACCGAGGTCCGGCAGCGAGGCGACGTCGACGCCCCCGGGCAGCCGGAACGACACGACGGCGTCGCGCTGGAGCGAGCCGATCTCGGCCGGCGTCCCGATCGCGACCAGCCGGCCCCGCACGATGACCGCGACCCGGTCGGCCAGGTGCTCGGCCTCGTCGAGGTAGTGCGTGGTGAGCAGGACCGTCTTGCCCAGGGTCCGCAGGCCTTCGATGAGGCCCCAGGCCTGGCGTCGTGCGGCGGGGTCGAAGCCGGTCGTGGGTTCGTCGAGGAAGATGAGGTCGGGGTCGCCGACCAGCCCGAGCGCGAGGTCGAGCCGGCGGCGCTGGCCACCCGACAGCGTCTTGACCCGGGCGTCCGCCTTGTCGTCGAGGCCCACCTGGGCTATGACCTCCTCGGTCCCCAGAGGTCGTGGGTACATCCCGCCGTAGAGGCGGACGAGCTCGCGGACCGTGAAGTCCTCGTCGAACCCGGCGTCCTGCAGCACGATCCCGACCCGCTCGCGGAACGACCGGCCGCCGGTCTCCGGGTCGACCCCGAGGCACTCGACCCGTCCGGAGCTCCGGCGGCGGTGCCCCTCGAGGATCTCGACGGTGGTGGTCTTGCCGGCGCCGTTCGGACCGAGCAGGGCGAACACCTCACCGTGCCCGATCGTGAACGACAGCCCGTCGACAGCAGCGAACTCGCCGTAGTCCTTGTGCAGGTCCTCGACGACGACGGCAGGAGTCACACCCGTCATCCGCGTACCAGCGAGCGACCCCACGTGCGGGCCCGGTCGAGCTCACCGTCGACGAGCGGACCCTCGGTGCCCTCGACCCAGAACGACGTCGGGTCCGCGGACTGGCTCGCTCCCAGCTTGCGCAGCCGCTTGGCGGCCTTCTTCGCGGCGGAGCCGGGGAGCCGGGGGTGGTTCACCTTCGTGTCGAACGTCGCGTATGCCGTGCCAGCCCTGTCGCTGCCGAGCTCGCCCAGCCATTCGCGCAGGCCCATCGTGGGCGACTCGACCGGGCGGTGCGCCTTGGTGGCGGCGTCCTCCCGGGTGGAGGCCCGGCTCATCCCGAAGGCGTGGGTGGGGCCACCCACGACGAGGAGGTCGAGGTCGGCGGGCACGGGCGTCGCGGTCGACACCTCGTGCACCTCGACCTGAGCGTTCTCCCGCAGTCCCTCGCCGACCGCTTGCGCGATCTCGCGCGTGTTGCCGAACATCGACTCGTAGACGACCCATGCGTGTGTCATCTCGTCCACCTCTCCCAGCTCCGGGACGCTGCCCGGGATCGAACCCATGGCCCGGGTGCCGGGCCCTGACGTGTGGCGACGGTCATCTCAGGCCCTCGCTCCTGCCCCGACGTGGCGCAGCGCGAGGACGATGAGTGCCACGCTGCCCAGTGCGAGCACCAGGCCGGCGACGAGCAGGCCCACCCCGAGCTGCGTCAACCACGGCAGGGTGGCTCCGATGGCCACGTCTGCCGTCACGTTGGTGCTGCCGTCGGCGTTCATGAGCACCGCGGACCAGCTGCCGTCGCGGGGCGACCACGTGAGCTCCCGGGTGCCGGGGCCGCTCGCCGAGGCCTCCCAGAAGGACTCCGCCGTCGGGGCGCCGGGCTCGGTCGAACCCACGACTTCTCGGGGTGCGAGTCCGGGCCCCTGCTCGACGGTGTAGCCCGCGCCCTCCAGGTAGGCGTCGACGTCGATGGCGGGGGCAATGCCGAAGAAGGCTTCGTCGGCGCCGACGGTGGTGACGGTGACGCGCACGTCACCGATGAGCCGCTCGGGGACCCAGCTCGCTCCCGCGGTGTCGAGCTCGAGGTCGCTGAAAAGCACCGCGCTGCCCTCGCTCGTGAAGCTCTCGGCCTGCGACACGATGTAGCCGTCGTCGTCGCGAGCCACGCTGTCGGCCACGAGGGTGGCGACACCCCCGGTCACGAGGGCCAGCGACGTCAGGGCCGCGACGCAGCCGACGACGACGCTGAGGACGGAGCCGGCGCCCCACCCTCCTCGGGTCCGTGGTGGTGCGGCCGGTGCGAGAGGCCCCGCGACCGCAGGTCCGGTGACTCCACGGCCGGGTGCGGCCGACCCGGGTGCCGGGGGCGCGGGTGCGGGGAGGACCATCCGGCCGCCGGGCTCGTGGGGTCCTTGATCGAGCCGGAAGGGCGGGTACTCGTCCGTCATCAACGCGGCATACGCCGCGACTCTCAGGACCCAGCGGTTGAGGCCGAGGAGCAGGTCGTACAGCGGACGCGGGTAGGCGCCGGTCACGGCGACGACGACGGCCGCGACGATCGCGAGAAGTCCGACGAGGCCTCCGCCGAAGGCCCAACGGGTGTTGTCGTCGGCCTGCCAGGCGACGGCCGTCCCACCGCCGACGAGCACGGCGACGACGAGGTAGTGGGGGATGGCGAGCAGCCACCACTTGACCAGGGCCAGCCCTCGCGACAGGTGCTCGGGGTAGTCGACCTCGAGGTGCGCGGGGTAGCTCGGGTCGTCGGCGAGGGTGAACGGTGGGTAGCGGTCCGTGGCGAGGGCGCCGTACGAGTAGTACGTCACCCGCCACCACCAGCGCAGCACACCGACGTTGAAGTCGAAGATCGCGCGTGGGTAGCGCCCGGTGAACAGGATCGAGAAGAGCGCGACGACGCTGAGGACGACGAACGCCGCCCACAGGAACATCAGGACGACGTAGTGCGGGATGGCGAGGAGCCACTTGACGAGCCACAGCCATCTCGAGACTGCGGGTTGGTCGACGGCATCGACGTGCACGGGATAGGCGGTGGGGATGGGGGCGTGGGTGGTTGACGCCATCGTGGATCACGACCTTCGGTTGCGGGATGGCTCTCCCACCCCCCACCGTGCTCCCGGGATCAGCTTCTCGGTAGGGACCTTCGACCTCTACGCGAGACCACGGGGGAGTCCGGGGCCGCCATGACCCCGAAGCACGTGAGGGTGCTCATGACGCAAGGGTGGAGCCGCGGCGCGCCCCAGGCTCAGGGTCCTTGGTCCCCTCTCGACTCGCGATCTCGCTCAGCGTCGCCGGGGACGGCGACCTCCGCGACCAGGGCACGCAGCTCACGTCGCAGCGACGTCACGATCAACCCGAGCTCCGGGACCACGTCGGGGTCGGTCATCGCGACGACGGTGAGCGACCCGGCATACGACAGCGCAGCGAAGGACACCCCGACGTTGCCGGCCGTCGTCGTCACGGGGACGATCCCCCGGATCGGCGCTCCCGCGAGGGTGAGCTCGCGCCGCGGACCGGGCAGGTTGGTGAGGAACGAGTTGACGAGCCGCTGGCGGTTGATGAACCGGGTGAAGAGGCCGGTCGCGGCGACCAGCCGGAAGGCCGGCCCGATGAGCGCAGCGGAGGCCCCGCGGGTCCGCGTCTTCTGGACCCGGGTGAGCCGAGCGACTGCCTCGAGGCGCTCGGTGGCCGACCCCGAGAGCGGCACGCGGACGGGCATGACTCCCACCTGGTTCCCGAGCTCACCGACGGTGGTGCGCGCGCGGGCGGAGACGGGCACCGAGACGACGAGCTCCCGCACGTGCTCGCCCCGCATGCGGAGGACCTCCGCCATGGCGCCGGTCACGGCGACGAGGACGGCGTCGTTGACGGTGGCACCGTTCTTGCGAGCAGCGGCGTGCACGCTCTTCACGTCGACGGTGACGGCGGAGATGCGCCGCCGGTGGCCGGTCGGCCGGTTCAACGAGATGGTCGGGGCTCGCCGCCCTCGGCGCGGTCCCAGCTCCGCTCCTCCCTGACGCATGCTGGACAGGGTCGACCGCACCCCCCACACGCTGCGCGCGAGCTCGCGAAGGCGGTCGGACAGGAGATCGGGTATGCCGGGTCTCGCTCCGCGTGAGGCTCCCGGCGCGCGGGTCGCCGGTCCATCACCGTCGACGAGCTGGTCGAGCACCGTGAGACCTCCGATCCCGTCGGTCAGGACGTGGTGAAGGACCACGACGACGGCCACTGCCTGCCCGTCCTGCCGGCCCAGGACGACCGCACGCCACAGCGGGAGCGCCCGGGTCAGCGGGCGCGTCACGGCGTCGACGGCGATCGCCAGGAGCGCGTCCATGTCAACCTCCCCGGGCCCGAGGCCGTCCTGGGTCGTCACGTGAGACCGGGCGTCGAACGCCGCGGCATCGGTCCAGTAGGGACGGCCGAGCCCAGGTGGCGGCCTGACGAGGACCTGGCGCAGCCGGCGGATGGTGCCCGCGCGCCGCTGCAGGGTTCGCACGACGTCGGAGACGGTCGTCCCCGGACCGAGGGTCAGGACCGCGCCGATGTTCATGGGGACCGGGCCGACATCCGTGGCCAGCTGGAGCGCGTCACCGGCGCTGATGCGCTCCACGGAGCCTGCCCGTGGCGCGCCGCGTGTCCCTGTCGTGCTCATGCAGCCAGCCTGCGAAGGGTCTCGCGACGGGACAAGGCCCGAAGGTCCCCTCGGTCCGGGCCAGTCCGGAGGGGCCCCCGACGGCCCCCTCATCTTGCCGAAACGACCATTGTCGGGCCGAGGAGGCCGCCCTAACGTGGAACGAGTGTGCGCCGGGCAGGCAGGGGCGGCGCCGCGGCAGAAGGGCGATGGCGGTGGCGCAGACACGGATCGCGGACGTAGGTCGGTTGGCCTGGTTCCCGGCGTCCCGGAGGACCAAGTGGCTCGTCGTGGTGTTCTGGGTGCTCGTGCTGGCGGCCGCGTTCGGGCCGTCGAGCAGGCTGCCGGACGTCCTCAACAACGAGGCGGTCGCCTGGCTGCCCGAGGACGCGCAGTCCACGCAGGTCGTGAGGCAGATCGAGGCGTTCCGGAGCAAGAACGAGTTCCCGGCGGTCATCGTCTACGAGCGGCCCGGCGGCCTTACGCCGGCTGACATGGAGACGGTGGGAGCCCATGCCGCCGAGTTCGGCGCCATCGAGGAGGTCCGGACCGACGTCATCGGTCCCATCCCCTCGCAGGACGGCGAGGCCCTCCAGGTGATCGTCCCGGTCGACGCGGGCGAGGAGGGCTGGGACTCGCTCGGCGCGACGGTCGGGGACCTCAGGGCCGTCGCCCAGGACCGCCCGGTCGGGCTCTCGATGCACGTCACCGGCCCTGTTGGCCTCGCGGCGGACTCCTCGGAGGCGTTCGCCGGGATCGACGGCAAGCTGCTCTACTCCGCCATGGGTGTCGTCATCGTCATCCTGCTGCTGACCTACCGCAGCCCGGTGCTGTGGCTCGTCCCGGTGGTCTCGGCCGGCACCGCCCTCTTCGTCGCCCAGGGCGTCATCTACTTCCTCGCGAGGGACGACACCCTCACCGTCAACGCGCAGAGCTCGGGCATCCTCACCGTCATCGTGTTCGGTGCCGGGACCGACTACGCCCTGCTCCTGGTCGCCCGCTACCGGGAGGAGCTGAGGAGGCACGAGGACCGCCACGAGGCGATGGCGTTCGCCTTGCACCGTGCGGGGCCCGCGATCGTCGCCTCCGGCGCCACCGTCATCGCCGGCATGCTCTGCCTGCTCGTCGCGACGATGAACTCCACCAAGGGCCTGGGGCCAGTGGCGGCGATCGGTGTCGCGGTCGGGCTGCTCGTCATGCTCACTCTGCTGCCCGCGATCCTCGTCGTCTGCGGGCGCTGGATCTTCTGGCCGGTCCGTCCGTCGTACGGCTCGAACGACCACACGCGCGATGGGCTGTGGGCCCGGATCGGCGCTCGCATCGCTCGCGCACCGCGGCGCACCTGGGTCGTGACGTCGGTCCTGCTGGCGGTGGCGTCCCTCGGTGTCCTTCAGCTCAACGCGACCGGCCTGGAGAACAAGGACTCCTTCTACAACACGCCGGAGTCCGTGGTGGGGGAGGAGGTCCTGGCGAAGCACTTCCCCGCAGGTGCCGGCTCGCCGGTGCTCGTGCTGGCGAACGCCGGGGTGGCCGGCGAGGTCAGGACCACGCTCGAGGGGGTGGACGGCGTGGACTCGGTGGCCGAGCCGGTGACGCGGGGTGAGCGAGCGCTCCTGCAGGCGACCCTCGCCGATGCCCCCGACTCGGACGCGGCCACGGACAGCATCGACCGGATCCGGGACGCGATCGCGGATCTGCCCGGTGCGGATGCGATCGCAGGTGGGGACACCGCCACCCGTGCCGACACTCTCCGCGCCGCCGCCGACGACAACGTGCGGATCATCCCGCTCATCCTCGTGGTCGTGCTGCTGATCCTCGTCCTGCTGCTGCGCGCCATCACCGCCCCTCTCATCCTCATCGGCACGGTGGTGCTGTCCTTCGGGGCCGCGCTCGGCATCTCGTCGCTCCTCTTCCGGCACGTGTTCGGCTTCGCCGGCGCGGACTCGTCCCTGCCGCTGTTCGTCTTCGTGTTCCTCGTCGCCCTGGGGATCGACTACAACATCTTCCTCATGACCCGCGTCCACGAGGAGGCCAAGGAGATCGGCACCCGCCGTGGAGCCCTCGTCGGGCTCGCCGCGACCGGTGGGGTGATCACCTCGGCCGGTCTCGTGCTCGCCGGGACGTTCGCCGTGCTCGCGACCCTCCCGTTGGTCGCCTTCGCCGAGATCGGGATTGCGGTGGCCCTCGGGGTGCTGCTCGACACGCTGGTGGTGCGTTCGGTCCTCGTCACCGCTCTCAACCTCGACGTGCGGGGACGCATGTGGTGGCCGAGCGCGCTCGCGCGGCGGGATGCCGAGCTCGATGCGGCGACGCCGGCGACGCGGGAGGAGACCGAGCCCGCCGCGACCTTGGAGGCGGCTCACTGAACGCGGAGCCGGGTGTCACCAGGACCAGCAACCAGCAACCACACGGAGGTCGAGATGTTCGTGCAGATGTTCACCGGCAAGGTCACCGACGCGGACGCCGTCCGCGCCACGCTCGAGAGCTGGCCGACGGGAGCCGGGCGTGACGCGAAGGGGTGGCTGGGATCGACGGCCGGGATCACCGACGACGGCCAGCTCGTGGCCCTCGCCCGGTTCGAGTCCGCGGAGGCGGCGCGCGCCAACAGCGACCGACCCGAGCAGGGTCAGTGGTGGGACTCGCTCGCGGCGAACCTCGACGGCGAGGCCACCTTCTTCGACAGCACCGAGGTGGACGAGGACCTCGTCGGCGACCCGGACACCGCAGGGTTCGTCCAGGTCATGCGTGGACAGGTCAGCGACGCCGCCCGCGCGCGTGAGCTGGCAAGCGCGGACCCTGGAGCATGGGCGCGCTTCCGCCCCGACATCCTCGGCTCGCTGCTGCTGTCCCGCGACGACGGGGAGTACGTCATGGCGATCTCCTTCACGTCGGAGGCCGAGGCCAGGGTGGGGGAGCAGACCGAACCCCCCGCCGAGCTGGCGGCCACCATGCAGGAGATGAACGAGCTGGAGGTCGGCGAGGTCACCTACCACGACCTGCGTGACCCCTGGATGATGTCGCCCTCCACCTAGGCATCCGGTCCGAGGGTGGAGGTCGCCGCTGGGACGACGAAACCGCAGGCGCCGTGACGGCATACCTGCGGTTTCGTGGTGGTTGCCAGGGACGGGGTCGAACCGTCGACCTTCCGATTTTCAGTCGGACGCATCACCGCACGTCAGCAGGGGTGTAATGGTCTGCGTGCAACAGCGCGTGCATCTTCTCGACCGCTTCCGTGGGCAGAACCACTTCGGCAACTTGGCCCGTCTGTGAACACGTCGGGCAAGGGGCACGGTGCGTTCGCGAGGCATCAAAGGGGCTGACCGAAGGGGCAGTGGTTTGAGGGGCTCCGCGCTCGGGCCCGACGAAGTCGTTTCTACCGGTGGTGTTGAGCCTGGTGCCGGAGCCGTCGAAGGCGGCGCAAGTGCAGGACACTGCACCGAATCAGAACAGCACTCGCGCCACGGATGCCAGTGCGTTCGACTCTCCGGTCCCGACCAAGAGGCGTTCGCACTCCTCTACCAGGCTCGGTGCGAGAACGGTGTCGACGTTGGCACGGAACTTCGCGGTGACCTCCGCCGGGCTCAGCGGGTTCTCGGGGTTTCCTCTGGCCTCACGCACGTGCGCGGCGGTGACGTCCCCGTCCGTCCACGTCACGATCACGCTCGTCGGCCGTTCGCGGGGAAGAGCGGCGGTGAAGGTGCTGTCCTCACGCAGGTCGACTCGTCGAGCCAGCGCCCACACCTCGGGTCGCGCCAGCCTGTCGGGCAGGAAACCGGCGGCGTGGAGCTCGCCGTCGAGGGCGAGCGTCGCCAGGCACACCGGCACCGAGAACCGCGCCTGCAGGTCCGACTGGGGGGCGTCGCTCGCCGACAGGGAGGCAGCGTAGGCGAACGTGACCACCTCGACCCGTCGGATGTCGGCTCCCTCGACAGGACGACCGGCCCCTCGGCGCGCTTCCACGGACTCCTTCAGGGCGTCCAGGGCGGGGTGGACCCATCGGGCGCAGGCGTAGGGCTTGAGGTAGCTGTCGAGGAAGGCCCAGCGGGTGCCGAGCTCGCGGCCGAGGTCGGCGAAGTCCGCGTCGTCGGTCACGACGGCGAGCAGCGCCCGCATCGCGTCGTCCGCCCGCACGTCGCGGTGCGGTGCTTCCGCGGCGGCTCGGGCTCCGTAGTAGGAACCGAGTCCGGTCCAGGCGTTGCGCACGGTCCCGCCCACCATCGGCTGCCACAGGCGGGCAGCCATGGGCAGGCTGAGGGCCTGCGCCATGGCCGCGGCAGTCAGCGGAGCCGAGTACCCCCACAGGAGGCTCGCCGCCACGGCAGCGGCCACGGGGCCGTGCAGGCCGTGCGGGTGGAGGCCGGGTCGCAGGGAGGTCGCCGTTCCGAAGCGGAGACCGATCTCGGTGGCGATGGCGAAGACGCGCACCAGCTCGTCGTCCGCGACGCCGCCAGCGGCGCCCTGGAGCAGGGGAGGAAGGACGTGCGGGGCGGGATGGGCGGTCGGTACGGGCGGAAGCCGGTGGCCTTGAGGGTGGAAGGCCCCGCCGGAGTCCGCGTCGAGCCAGGTCGCGGCGGCTCCGAGTCGCATGAGCGCCGGGAACGAGGTCGCCGAACGACCGAGGTCGCCGGCGCCGAGGCCCTCTCGCAGGGCCTGCACCTGGGGGTACCTGGTGCCCCCGACCAGCGCCCCCAACGTGTCCAGGAGCAGGGTGCGCGCGAAGGCCTCGGCGGGTGGGGGGAGTGCCGAACCCATGGCGTCGACGGCGAACGTGGCAAGCGCGTCGAGCTCCGCGGCGAACGCCTCTGGGGAGTGAGGTGACGATGTCACGGGTGGGTCACCCCTGACGTGTCCCGGCTGCCGACGATGACGCGGGCCGCCCGGCCCAGCTCCGGCAGCCGGGTGACCACGCCCGGAAGGGCGCCGGCGAGCACGAGCCCGGCGACGCCGGTGGCGGCCAGGGCGCGGAATCGCTCCTCGAGCACCGCCTCGGAGCCGGCGAGGACGAACCGCTCACGAACGAGCTGGGCTGCGGGGCCCAGTCCTGCACTCCCGCTCAGCTCGGCCGGGTCGAGGGCACGGGCTGTGCCGTGGCGGCGGTAGTCGTGGAGCTTCGCCAGTGCGGCGAGCGACTCGGCCGTGTCGGCGTCGACACCGAACCAGTCGGGGGCGGCTGCCATGCGAGCGGCGCACGATCCGAGCAGCGGCGCCGCGGCTGCATCTGCCTCCGCGGCGTCGTCAGCGATGGCCATACGGACAAAGGCCCACACCACCACTCGTGGGTTCGCCGAGCGCGCTCGGGCGATCGCTTCGGCGATGCCGGCACCATCGACGCCCACGTCGAGGAGCACTCCGCCGAGCTCGCGCGCAGTGACCTCGGTCGTCCTCGGACCGGAGGCAGCGCCGAGCAGGGTCATCGAGGGCGAACGCGCCGACACGTGCTGGCGCAGCGCGCCGAGCATCCCGGCATACGCATCCAGCCCGGGCGGCCTGATCCCTTCGTTGGCCAGCGAGCTCTCACCGCGCCCGACGACCGCGGTCAACCGTCCGGGGAACGAGTCAGCCAGCGTGCCCAAGGTGCTGGCGGCGCGGATGGGGCCGATGAGAGGCAGGGAGAGGACACAGGGACCGGCGAGGACGTCGGGGTCGGCGGCGAGGACCCGGGTCGTCTCGATGAGGGGGTCGGCGTACAGGCGGGGGGAGTCGGCGAGCCCCACGCCGCTGAGTGACGCGCGCCGTACGGCCCGGGCCACCTCGACCGCGTCGACCTCACCCCGTGGTCGGGCGAGGTTGACCAGAACCGGTATGCCGGTCATGGCGCTCCACGGGTGAGGAGCACCTCGTCGCTGGTGCCCGGTGCCGCCGTCACGAGCGAATGGTGGAGCCGGACCGCGAGCCAGCCGGCAGCCAGGGCATGGCCGGCCAGGAGGCCGGCGAGCTCGGTGCTCTGCTGGACAGGTGCGACGACCATGAGGGAGGCGGCCAGCTCGGCAACGCGTTCCCGCGCGTCGACGTCGAGCCCCTCGGCGGTCGCGGCGCAGACGCTCGCGGCCACCGCACCGACGGTGAGGTCGGCCACGAGAGACGTCGTGCCCGGGGGAGGCCACGCCGTACGCATCGCCTCACCTGCCACGGCCCCCGCCGCGGCACGCCGGGCATCCCCACCCACGACGCGTCCGAGGAAGAGGAACCGCGCGAGCCACGGAACCCGGTGACGCTCGAACCGCTCGCCGTTCCAGAGGAGGGCGGCGTAGGTCTCCGCGGTGAAAGGGGTCCCCAGCAGGGGGATGTCTCCCGGGTCACGTCGAGCCGCCACGGCGGCGAGGTCGTCCTCGGGTGTGATCGCGCGCAGTGCGGACAGGGCGGACTCGGCCTCGACGAGGCGGGCGTCCGTGCTCGTGCCGCCCTCGCCGGTGGCAGCCAGGGCCAGTGCGGCGGCCAGGGCTGCGGTCATCCGTCAGTCCCCTGCCGCGAGGGAGGCCCGGGTGACCTCGGTGGGGGTTGCCGTCACGTAGAACCTGAACCGAGTGCGTCCGGCCGGTCCACGGTCCAGCGGGATGGGGTTCTCGGTGAACCACTCACGGTAGGCCCGGTAGGCCGCGACGTCGGCGAAGTGCATCTCGGCGATGCGGTAGAACGTCTCGCCCCCGTCGATCTGCGCGGTACCCCCAGAGGTCGACGTCACCTGCTCCTCCACCTTGTTGAAGATGATCCGGTCGAGGTGCGGGTTGGCCAGCAGGTCGGGTGCGTGGACCTCGAAGAGCCACCTCTCGTAGTCCGCCTCCTCGACGCCGTCCTCGATGACGTAACCGAGAATCGTCTTGTACATCAGGCTTCTCCTTGCATGTCGGGGTCGAAGGTGAAGGACTGCGCACCCTGGCCGAAGCCCTCCAGGCGCACACGAACCGGGCGGATCAGGACCCCCACCAGCTCAGCGGCCACCTCGTCGGGGGTGCGCAGGGGGGCGCGGTCGTTCCCCGCAGCGCGCTGGGTCGTCACCGCGCGTCGGTAGACCGCCTCGGTCCAGGCCGAGTCCATGAGCTCGGCGTCGCCACGGACGGCGACCACTCGTGGTGGGAGCTCGCCGATGTCGAACACGTGGGGGCGGTCGTTGGTCACGCCCGGACGTGGCGACCCGATCCACACAACCTCGGTCTGGGGACGCCGTCGCCATTGCGTCAACCGGCGGTGTCCACGACGCTGCACCGTCGCGACGGACCAGTCCTCGAGCAGGAAGCCGGTCATGGTCCGGGTCACCGGGTAGCCCCGGACGTCGACGGTCGTCAGCTGCGCGAAACCCGCCTCGTCGACGACGAAACGGTGGGCGCGTGCTGCCGCGTCCCGCAGGTCGGTCTCGAGTCGATCCGTGCTGTCCGGTTCACGCATGGTCGTGGCCACCTCGCAGATCTGCGGCACCCCGGGGGCCGTCCGCGGCCGCGTCGTCCCGCAGAGTCCACCGCAGCGCGGTGGTGCGCCCGCGGGCTCGCTCGGACGCGACTCGCGCTGCTTCACCGTAGTGGCGGTCGGGCACCATCGCCTGCTCGATCTCGATCGAGAAGACGGGTTCGGTGAACGGCCAGGGACGGACCGATACCGTTCCGGGCCCGGACACCGAGACTTCGAGGGCGACCTCGGAGCCGTAGGTGCCGTTGCGCACGTGCGGCAGCGTGACCGTGGCGGGGGAGTGCTCGATCGAGGCGAGCTGGGGCCCCCAGGGGGTGGTGGGCATGCCGTGGGTGGGCGCGGGCTCCTCGGGCATGACACAGAGGTAGAGGGACAGCAGGTCCCACAGCTGCAACAGCTGGTAGTTGTGCCAGAGCGTGGCCTCGAAGTGCGCGCGCGGCTGCTCCGCGGTCCAGGCGGCACGCTTGCCCGTCACCCATCGGTGCTCCTCCTCGCTGACCACCTCGTCCAGCAGGGCGGAGTCACGCGTGGTGCGCGCGAGCCTGCCTCGCGCCGTCGGGCTGCTCCATCGTCCGCGGTAGAGGCCGGTCCAGTGCATGCCCACGAGCACCCCGGCGTAGGCGTCGCGCATCCGGATGCGCTCCACTCCCTGCCGGTACAGGCGCACGTGCTCGTCGGGGTCGATCTCGAGGAAGTGCAGGGGACGTCGCTCGACCTCGTTGAGGAGGTCGAGCGCGTCCCAGGCGCGCCAGCCCTCGTCGTGGTGGCTCGTCGCGAAGAGGACGGGTTGCCGAGGGGTGGGATGTTCGAACGCGGCGTTGCCCCAGTGGGACGCGAGCTCGCCCGCGACCCGACCGTGCTCCGTCTGGTCGATGAGCGCGAGGCCGTCGGGACGACGTGTGACGATCACGTGCGTGCCTCCCCGGCCAACGTGGCAGCGAGGCGGAACGCCGCGCCCAGCTCCCGCGGAGTGTGTCGTGAGGGCCACCCTGCGATGACGTCGGCCAGGTCGTCCGACCGCTGCCCGAATGATGCGGCGAGCAGGCGGGAGGCCTTGTCCTGAATGGCGACTCGGCTCGCGTCTGCGTCCGCGTCGCCGCGCGGGCGCAGAGATGTCGAGGTGACACGCGACCCGTCGTCGAGGAGGAGGGTGACCGTTGAGGGACGACCGTGCGGGTACCCGCTGTCGAGCTCGGCATCGACGACGACGTCGACCCGCGAGGCCAGGTCTCGGGTCGCGGGGGAGCGCGCGGCGTGATCCGTGAGCGCCGAGTCGGTGAGCCCCCCGTGGATCAGCGCGAGAGCCACGGCGGTGGGGATGCTGAATCGCGCCTGCAGCTCGTTGTGCGCCGGCGCGAGGAAGGTGGCCGCCACGGCATACGTCCGGACCTCCACCCGCTGCACTCGATGAGCCTCCGGCTCCGGTGCGCCCTGCTCCTCGAGCAGGGTCACGGCATCGTCGAGCGCGTCGAGGATGCCGTGAAGGTGGGCGCACGTCGGGTGCAGCTTGATGTACCCCTGCAGGACCTCGTACGACGGCCAGCGGCCCGGGTCGCTGTCGGCGACGTCCGGCAGGCCACGCCACTCGTGAGCTGCGTGGGCTGCGAAGAACCGCTCCAGGGAGCCGGGAGCCGCCTCGAGACCCGCGACCGCAGCCTGCCCCAACCAGAGACCGTGCGCGACCGACGCACCCAGGTAGGCGTGGCCACCGGTGTGGCCCGTGAAGATCGTCGTGGAGTCGGTGAGGAGCACCGCGGAGGCGGCGAGCTCGACGGCACGGCGCATCGCGTCGGGATCATGGGGTGCCAGCAGGCGCGCGGTCCCCGCGGCAACAGCGATCGACCCCCACGTCCCGATGTCGTGGACGCCGGGTGGGGTGCCGTGCATGGCCAGGCCGATCCTGGCTCCGAGCTCGTAGCCGCCGAGGACGGCGGACAGGAACTCCTCGGTCGTGGCGTCCATCTCCTCGGCGAGCGCGAGGACGGCGAGGACGACGTGAGTGGCCGGATGGCCGCGAGCCATCCGGTGTCCGTCCTGCAGCTGGTCAGCGGCCGCGGCAGAGCCGTTGAGGGTGCAGGCCACCGAGGCTGGACGCGGGAGCACGTCACCGAGGACCGTCGCCCCGCCGGGCGCGCCGTCCCGGGTGACCACGTCGCGCAGGGCGACCAGCTCCGGTCGCCTGCTGCCCCACGACGTGACCGCCAGTGTGTCGACGACGAGCTCCACGAGGCGTTCGGCCACCTCGGGCGGGGCGGCGTGGAACGAGGTGTGCGCCGCCTGCGACGCGAGCCCCGCAAGCCGGTCCGTCCAGTCCTCGGCCGGTGCCGCGAGCCGGCCACCCGCGAGGGACATCAGCCGACCAGGCTCATGAGGTCGCCGACCGATCCGCCGTCGGGGAGCGCGTATGCCGCAGCCGCCACCCGCCCAGCGGCGTCGTCGTCGAGGGATCGTTCGGCATTGGTCCGGAACTTCGCCGCCAGCTCGTCCGCCGAGAGAGGGTTGCCCGGCCCGCCACGGTTGACGTCTACGCGCACCTCGCGACGCGTGCCGTCGCGCAGCGCGACCCGCAGGACGGCCGGGAACTGGTTGGGGAAGATCTCGTCACAGCGGGCGTCGGGGACGCAGCGCACCTTCGACGCCAGGGCAAGACGCTCTTCGTCCCGGGCCGCTTCGTCGGTGAAGTCCTCATGTCCGACGCCGAGGCCACCACCGCCGACGAGGGCCGCAGCGACGGTGAACGGGCCGCTGAAGGCCGCGTGGTAGCCGGACTCCGGTCGAGCCTTCGCCTCTGGGGGCTCAGCGATGGTGCGCAGCACCGGCGAGGGTGCGCCGAGCTCGATCTCGACGATCTCCTCGGGCCGCACACCGGCGGCGCGCAGCTGGAGGGCGGCGTCGATGCCGGCGTGGGTGAAGTGGTTGCAGGGGTAGGGCTTGAAGAAGATGTTCGGCAGCTCCCACCGCTCGCCCAGGCCCTCGGTCACCGCGTCGACGTCGGCTCGTTCGCCGCAGTACGCCTGGAGGAAGCCGAAGCGCCCCTCGATGACCGTCGGCGGTCCGGTGAGGCCGGCTCGGGCGAGCTCGGCCGCCACGACTCCCGAGTGGGCTGCCCACCCGCAGTGCATCCTCTTCACGGTCCCGCCGGTGCGGTTGGCCTCGAGGAGACCTGCCCCCATGCTGGCGGCGATGCCGATGGCGTCGGTGATGCCCTTGGCATCCAGGCCCATGAGCATGGCGGCGGACACGGCTGACCCGATGGCCCCGCAGATCGACGTCGCGTGCAGCCCACGCTCGAAGAAGACCGAGTTCCCCAGGTCGCGGTCGTAGCCGCCCATGCCCAGCCGCACCGTGACCTCGATCCCCATGCCGGCCGCGTCCAGCAGGGCAAGGCCGCTCGCCCCGTGCGCCTCCGCCACCGCGAGCGAGGCCGGCACCACGGAGGAGGAGGGATGGAGGACGGACGGGAGGTGGGTGTCGTCGAAGTCCAACGAGTGGGCAAGCGTCCCGTTGACCAGCGCGGCGGCCGGGGCGGGTAGGCGGATGCCGGCAGCGATCGCCGTGGCGTGGCCGGACCCACCCCACGCCGACGCGACCGCGGTCACCGCGCGCGCGGCCGGCTGGTCCGCAGCGGCGAGGGAGTTCCCGAGCACGTCGAGCACCCGGCGGGCGACGTCCTCACGCAGCCCCCGGTCCAGGCCGGTGTCGGCCACCTGCGACGCGACCTCTGCGAGCAGCTGGGCGACGGTCTGTTCGCTCATGCGCCCACCACCGCGACCGGGCGGATGGGGGAGCCCGTGCCGCCGACGATCCGCAGCGGGGCCATGACGAACAGGAACTCGGTGAGACGGAGGGCAGAGGCCTCCTCGAGGTTGAGGTGCTCGATGATGTGGATGCCGGACTCGACGAGGAGGACGCGGTGCACCGGCAGCACCGCATGTCCGGCGCCCGGTTGGATCTGCTCGTAGGCCGTGGTGTCGGCCCCGGTCGTGACGACACCCGCCTCCGCCAGCCATTGCGCGGCATCGACGGTGGGTCCGGGAACGCCGGCGCTCTGGCCGAGGTACGTGGGCGGGTCCGCGAAGTGGCTGGCCCAGCCGGTGCGGATCAGCGCGACGTCACCCCGTGCGAGCTCGACCCCGATGCGCGCCGCGCTCTGTCGCAGGTCGTCGGCCGTGACGCCGTAACCCGCGGGAAGCACCTCGACCCCCTTGGTGGCGGCGACGTCGAGCAGGACTCCGCGGGTGAGGAGGAACGGCGTGTGCTCCGCCCCGAGCGCCGAGAAGCTGCCCCCCGTCTGCGCCTCGGCGGCGTCGATCCCACCGTGCATGAGGCCGTCGTGACTGACGTGGGACAGGGCGTCGACGTGGGTCCCGACGTGGCCACCGGTGACGATGATCTCGTTGGAGGCCGACCCCCCGTCTGGTCGCACCATGTCCCCGTGGCGCCGGATGAGGGTCATCCGGAAACCCGGGTGGTTGGGCGAGCACGGCATACCGGTGAAGTGCGGGTGACCCAGCTCGATGGTTCGGGCGTCACGGGCCGCCTGAATGAGCTCTCGCGTCGTGGAGGTGGCCTCGTGGCCGGCGTCCGCGGTGGTCATCTGTGCTCCTCGTTGAGGGTGTCTGCTGTGGATGGTGCGGTGCTGGCGCGGGCGGCGAGCTCGAGGACGAGTTGCGCCTGCGAGACGACGGCAGGGTCGACGAACCGACCGTCGGCGGTGAGTGCCGCGGCCTCGCCGCGTGACTGCGCGTCCCCCCAGGCCTCGAACACCTCCCGTGCGCGCTCCGTCTCCTGCGCGGTGGGGCGGTAGACGTCGTGGATGGGCGCTATCTGTCGGGGGTGGACCAGCGAGCGTCCGAAGAACCCGTGGGCGCGGGCCGTGGCGGTGGTCGCACGAAGTCCCTCGAGGTCGGCGACGTCGGTGTACACGCTCTGCACGGGGGAGGGCAGGCCGGCCTCTCGAGAGACGGCCACGACCCATCCTCGTGCCCATGTGAGCCCCTCACTGGTGACCCGGAGGTCCGCGGCGAGGTCTGCCTCACCCAACCCGATGCCGCACACGGCAGGGTCGGCCCGGGCGAGCTCACGCGCCGTCATGAGTCCCCGCGCCGTCTCGAGCAACAGCTGGAGGGGGCATCCCACCGCCGCCGCCACCTTCCTGACGTCCAACGGGTCCTCGCACCTCGGTACCCGGACGCCGTCGAGCGGGACGCCGGCGAGCGCGACGAGGTCACGTTCACCCCACGGCGTCGACGGTGGGTTGACCCGGACCCACACCTCGGGGTGGTCGGCGTCGAGGTCACGCACGATGTCGGCCGCCACGGCCCGGGCCTCGTCCTTGCGCCCTGCCGGTACCGAGTCCTCCAGGTCGATGACGACAGCGTCGGCCCCCGCCGCAAGCGCCTTCAGCACCCGTCCGGGGTGATGCCCGGGTGCGTAGAGCCACGAGCGGACCGGGGCACTCACGAGGCGTCCTGGCGGAGGCCGCCCGGCAGTCCGCCGCGCCATCCGAGGGCGCGTGAGACGTCGTCCGACGCCTGGCGCAGCAGCGGAATGATGGCCGTCCGCACCTCCGCGTGCATCCGGTCAGCGGGCCCGCAGATGGAGAGGGAACCCACCACCTCACCGTCGAGAGCGAAGATGGGTGCCGCAATCGAGCCCGCGCCCGACTGGCGCTCGCCGTCGGACTGGGCGACGCCGGTGGCGCGGACGCTCGCGATCCGCTCGCGCAGGGCCTCGGCATCGGTGATCGTCCTGGACGTGAGGGCCTCGAGAGGGTGCTCCCGCAGATACGCGTCGCGCTCGGCATCAGGCAGGAAGGCCAGGATGCAGGTGCTCGACGAACCTGCGTGCAGCGGGAAGCGGCGCCCCAGCTCGACCGTCATCTTGATCTCGCGGGTGCTCTCCACCTGGTCGAGGTAGACCCGGCCCCCGGGCACCCTGGCCGAGACGGTGACCGTCTCCCCGGTCACGGAGTGGAGACGCCGCATCGCGGGCAGCGCGGCGCTGCGAAGGCCCGACTCCCGCAGTGCGCGGGCTCCCAGCGACGCCAGCGACGGGCCGAGGACGTACTCGCGGGTGCGGGGGTCGCTGACGAGGAATCCTCGCCCGACCAGGCTCGACAGGGTGCGGTGCACCACCGTCTTCGACAGCCCGAGCGAGCGGGCGATGGCGGACACCCCGAGGGAGTCTGGACCGTCGGTGAACAGCAGCAAGACGTCGGCGACTCGGGTCGCGGTCTCTGTTCCCTTGCTCTCAGCGGCCAACGCCACGACTCCTCGAGGTGTGTGTTCCGGTCAGTGAAACGGAGTATGGCAGGTCGTGCCCCACCGAAACAAGGGGATCGGACCGGGGTTTCTCGCCGTGCGAGAGGGAGACAAACAAATCGGGCGCACCCCTTGACCCGCGCGCACCGCTGCTGCCACTCTTGCCGCAACACAGTCGTTCCGATCGGCGGAACAGCCCTGGACTCTGGAGTGGACATGAGAAAAGCCTG
This sequence comes from Knoellia locipacati, assembly GCF_044791685.1. Classification (GTDB taxonomy): domain Bacteria; phylum Actinomycetota; class Actinomycetes; order Actinomycetales; family Dermatophilaceae; genus Knoellia; species Knoellia locipacati_A. The sequence goes on along the minus strand of NZ_CP087730.1, from coordinate 1,048,607 downwards.
GTTCGTTGGCGTCGCGCTCGCGGCCCCCCTGGCTCTCGCCGCATGTGGTGGCTCGAGCCCGAGCGGGGGGTCCGATGCCGATGGCGGGTCGGGCGAGACGATCAAGATCGCCTCGCTGCACCCCTTGAGTGGAGCGGCGGCAGCCGACGGGCAGCAGATGGACAACGGAGCCAAGCTGGCCGTCGAGGCGATCAACGCGGCCGGCGGGATCAAGTCGCTCGATGGCGCGAAGCTCCAGCTCGTCTCCGCGGACTCGCAGGGCAAGCCCGAGGTCGGCCAGAGCGAGGCCCAGCGGCTGATCCAGGAGGGCGTCGTCGGCATCGTCGGGACGTACCAGAGCGCCGTGAGTGCCAACGTCGCCACTGTGGCCGAGCGCAACAAGGTGCCCTTCGTCATCGACGTCTCCTCGGCCGACTCCATCCTCAGCCAGGGATACAAGTACACGTTCCGGGTGCAGCCGAGTGCGGGTGTGATCGGGCAGCAGGGCGCGCAGTACCTGTTCGACGTGTCCACCGCAGCCGGCAAGCCGGTCAAGAAGGTGGCCTTCCTCCACGAGCAGGGCCCGTTCGGCACGGGCGTGCGCGACGCGTTCACGAAGAAGGCGACGGAGCTCGGCTTCCAGGTCGGCCCGGCGATCAGCTACGACGCGGCAAGCGTGTCCGACCTCACGACGCAGATCACCCAGGTGAAGGCCTCCGGGGCCGACGTCCTGGCGGTGGCCGGCTACTACCGGGACGGCGTCCTCGTCGCCAAGGCCGTCAGCAGCGTCAAACCACCGGTGAACGCCGTCTACGGCGTCGCGAACGGTGCGTTCGACCTCCCGCAGTTCACCAAGGAGGCCGGGGCAGCGGGAGAGGGCTACTTCGACGCCAACTACCACCCGGACTACACCAAGGCCCCGATGAAGGACCTCGCCGCCCTCTACAAGAAGCAGCACAACGACGACATCCGCACCGGAGCCGTGCTCGCGTACGACTCCGTGCGCGTCATCGCCGATGCCCTGGAGCGGGCCAAGAGCTCCGAGCCGGCGAAGGTGCGCGAGGCCCTGACCCAGACGAACTTCGAGTCCCTGATGGCTCAGAGCGGGCCCATCGCCTTCGACGAGAAGGGCGAGAACAAGGGAGCCATCCCGATCCTCATGCAGGTGCAGGAGGGCGTGGTCAACCAGACGTGGCCGAAGGACCTGGCTCAGGCCGAGCCCCTCTACCCCGCCTTCGGCAACTGACCCGCCACCATGGCGAACAACCAGAAGAGCGTCTCCTCCTCGGGCGGTTCCCCGCCTGAGGAGGAGGGTTCGGGGTCCCCCCAGGGGGGTGTCGTCGACCGACGTGCCCGCGGGGGCGGTGTCGCCCGCAGCCAGCTGGTCGTGGCGGCCGTGCTCGCGGCGGCGGTCCTCCTCGCGTACGTGCGTGCCGACAGCCCCGTCATCGCCACCCAGGCGATCGTGACCGGACTCCTGATCGGCGGGGTCTACGGACTGGTCGCCATGGGCCTCACCCTCATCTTCGGCGTCCTGGACATCGTCAACTTCGCTCACGGCGCCTTCCTCGCCGTGGCCCTGTTCCTCACCTGGTGGCTGGCGAGCTCGGTGGGGTTCAACCCCTACCTCACGATGGTCGTCACGGTTCCGGCCATGTTCGCGCTCGGCTATGCCGTGCAGCGGGGCATCCTGTCCGGCGCCATGGGCAAGCCACTCGAGAACCAGCTGCTCATCACCCTCGGCATCTCGCTCGTCATCGAGAACGCGCTGCTCCTGTTCTTCGGTGCCGACCCCCGATCGGTACCCCTGCCCTCCAACCCGGCCATCGGCATCTTCGGTGCCGTCGCGGACCTCTCGCGCATCCTCGCCTTCGTCGGCGCACTGGTGCTGGCCGGGCTGCTCTTCGTGATCCTGCGGCGCACCCGCCTGGGCACTGCCATCCGCGCCGTGGCGTCCAACGACGCCGGAGCCCAGCTGGTCGGCATCGACACGCGACGGATCTACGCCCTCACCTTCGCCATCGGCACCGCGTGTGCCGGGGCTGCCGGCACGCTCGTCGCGCCGCTGGTCACCGTCGAGCCGAGCACCGGGGCCCTCTTCAACATCGTGGCGTTCGTCGTGGTCGTCATCGGCGGCATGGGCAACGTCGTGGGCGCCCTCATCGGAGGTCTGGTCATCGGGCTGGCCGAGCAGCTGGGCTCGATCTTCCTGCCGGGCCAGAGCCCGCTCCTGTCCGTCTTCATCGTCTTCGTCCTCGTCCTGTTCCTCAAGCCGCAGGGGCTCTTCGGGAGGACGTCGTGACCCAGACCGTGACCGCGGAGCGCACCTCGCCCACACCACTGCCCCGCAAGCCGTGGAACCGACACCTCGTCGCGATCGCCGTGCTGACGGTGCTCATGATCCCGGTGCCGCTCCTGCTTCCCGCTCCGCAGCAGGCCGTGGCCGTCCGCGTGCTGATCTTCGCCCTCATGTCCATCGGCTGGAACGTCATGAGCGGGTTCGGGGGGCTGTTCTCCTTCGGCCACGCCGCCTACTTCGGCCTGGGGGCCTACACCAGCGCGTGGTTGCTCGTGGAGCGGCAGGTGTCGCCCTGGATCGGCATGGTCAGCGGCATGCTGGTCGCGGCCGGTTTCGCCGTGGTGTCCGGCTTCCTCGCCCTGCGGTACCGGCTCAAGGGTGCCTACTTCGCACTGGCCACCTTCGCGTTCGCGGAGATGTTCCGACTCCTGGCCACCAACAGCGACGTCGTCAACCGGGCCGAGGGGTACCACGTTCCCCTGCGGGTGGAGGAGTCCTGGTGGTGGATGCAGTTCGCTCCCTCCTCGCCGAACTACTTCTGGCTGGCGCTCGGCCTGACCGTGGTCTCCCTCGTGGCCAGCGTGTTCTTCCTCCGATCCCGTGTCGGTCAGTTCGCCCTGGCCGTTCGTGATGACGAGGACGCCGCCGCCGGCCTGGGCATACCCGTCACGCGGTACAAGCTCATCACCATGGCCCTCTCGGCTGCGATCACGTCGATGGCCGGTGCCTTCTACGTCCAGTACTACCTGTTCATCGACCCCGACCTCGCCTTCGGTGCCGGGGTGTCGATCCAGGCGATCCTGCCGGCCGTCATCGGTGGCGTCGGCACCATCTGGGGCCCGGTCGTGGGAGCCCTCATCCTCGGACCACTGTCGGACGTGACCGCGACCATCCTGCGCAACCCGCCGGAGTTCTTGTCCTTCCTTGCCGGACGCGGCGGGCTCGACGTCATGATCTACGGCGTCCTCCTGATCGTCATCATCCTGGTGCTCCCGCAAGGCATCTACAGCGCCATCAGGCAGAGGTGGTTCCGCTCATGAGCATCCTGCGAGCCGAGGGCCTGACGAAGCACTTCCGCGGTCTCAAGGCCGTCGACGACGTGAGCTTCGAGGTCGAGGAGGGCAGCATCCTCGGGATCATCGGTCCCAACGGTGCCGGCAAGACGACCCTCTTCAACCTCATCGCGGGAGCCATCACGCCGGACAGCGGGCGGACCTTCCTCGAGGGTGTGGACGTCTCGGGTCGACCGCCGCACGCCATCGCCCAGGCCGGGATGGCTCGGACCTTCCAGCTCATGCGGCCGTTCTACTCGATGAGCGTCCTCGACAACGTCACCATCGGCGTCCTGGCCAGCCGGGACGGCCACCGCACCCCGCGCGACCACGCTGCGGAGATCATCGAGACCGTCGGCCTCGGTCCCTGGCGGGACTCGGCGACGGAGGGGCTGCCGACAGCGGCCCTCAAGCGGCTCGAGCTGGCCCGCGCCATGGCGGTCAAGCCCAAGGTCCTGCTCCTCGACGAGGTCCTGGCGGGCCTCGTGCCGGCGGAACGGACACCGGTGATGGAGCTCCTGGAACGGCTGCGGACGGACGAGGGCATCACCTTGGTCTTCGTCGAGCACATCATGGCGGCCGTCATGCGGCTGTCGGACTCGGTGCTCGTGCTGAACCTGGGCCGTGTCCTCACGGCGGGTGCCCCCGACGTGGTCACCAAGGACCCCCGTGTCATCGAGGCGTACCTCGGAGAGGAGCCCACGCGTGCTGACTCTTGAGAAGGTCGTCGCCGGGTACCACGGCCTGCAGATCCTCCACGAGGTCTCGCTCCACGTCGACGAGGGCGAGATCGTGTCCATCGTGGGCGCCAACGGTGCCGGCAAGACCACGACCCTCAACACGATTGCCGGACTCGTCAGGCCCACGGCCGGCACCATCTCGTTCGCGGACCGCGACGCGCACGGCCGTCGACCGAGCGACCTCGTGCGTCAGGGCTTGGTCCTCGTCCCCGAGGGCCGGGCGCTGTTCGGGACGCTGACGGTCGAGGAGAACCTCCAGATGGGCGGGTGGACCCAGGACACGTCGGAGCTGAAGGGCTCCCTCGAGGAGGTGTTCGAGCTCTTCCCGGTGCTCCGCGATCGGCGAGCGCAGATCGCGGAGACCTTCAGCGGCGGGCAGCAGCAGATGCTGGCCATCGGCCGAGCCCTCATGGCCAAGCCCAAGCTGCTGATGCTCGACGAGCCGTCGACCGGCCTGTCGCCGAAGCTCACGTGGGCCGTGCTCGACGCCGTGAAGCGGATCCGTGACACCGGGGTGGCCGTCCTGCTCGTCGAACAGAACGCGGCCCACGCCCTCGCCATGGCCGACCGTGCCTACGTGCTCGAAAGTGGCAGCGTCGTGCTCGAAGGGCCGGGCCCCGAGCTGGCGAAGGACGACCGCGTGCGCGCTGCCTACCTCGGGATGTGACCGTGGACACCGCAGCCGCCGGACACACGGACGTCCTCGGCCACTGGGCTGCAGGGCTGGAGTGGCGGCAGGTGCCGATCCGCGTCCAGGACCGACTGCGGCTCGTCCTGCTGGACGTCCTCGGTGTGACCCTCGTGGGGTCCCACGATCCTGAGCAGCAACGCCTCGTCGACGTCTGGGAACTCCCCCCCGGACTGGCCCCACTGGTGGGGTGCGCAGAGCTGACCAGCATCGAGGCCGCCTGCTGGCTCAACGCAACCGCCCTGGTGCGACTGGAGCTCGACGAGGGCAACAAGTTCGCCAAGGGCCACCCCGCGGCTCACGGCTTCCCGGCAGTGCTCGCCCTGGCAGCAGCTCGCAACGCTCCACCCGGCGACCTCCTGGCAGCGCTGGTCGTGGCGTACGAGGTCGCCTCCCGCTTCGGCCGAGCGACCTCGCTGCGCGACAGCGCGCACCCGCACGGGTCCTGGGGCGTCGCCGGCGCCGCCGCAGGCTGCGCGCGGCTGCTCGGCCTCGACGGCGAGTCCACCGCTGCGGCGGTGGACGCGGCGGCCGGCATGCCGATCGCCGGTCACTTCGCCACTGCCCTGGACGGCAACAGGGTCCGCGATGCCTGGGTCGCAGCGGCGAATGTCTCCGGGTTGAACTCCGCCCGCCTTGCGGCAGCTGGTTCCGCCTCGAACACGGGGACGGCGGCATACTCGCTCGGAACGATGCTGGGGACCTTCGACCCCGGCGAGCTCACCGCGGAGCTGGGGGTGCGGTGGGACATCGAGCTGGGCTACTTCAAGCAGCACGCAGCGTGCTCGTTCACCCACGCGGCTGCGGACGCCGTCCTCGACCTGGCCGTCACGGACGATCTGCCCGATGTCGCCGCGATCGAGTCGATCACGGTGGAGACGCACTCCCTCGCGACGGGCCTGAGACGTCGGTCGTGGGACAACCAGCTGTCAGCCATGTTCTCCATCCCGTTCGTCGTGGCGGCCGCGTTGGTCCACGGCGAGGTCGGTCCTGCCGTCACGCGCCGCGAGGCCCTGGCCGATCCGGCGGTTCGGCTCCTTGCCCAGCGGGTCGATGTCGTCGGGGCGGCCGACCTCGACGCGAGGCTGCCGGCCGAGAGGCCGGTCCGGGTCACCGTCGAGGCGGACGGACGTCAGTGGGTGGTGGAGCGACCGAACCCGGTCGGGGACAGCGCGTTCCAGCCGTTCGACGAGTCGGCCCTGGGGGCCCTGCTGCGTCGGCTGCTGGGCCCGGACCACGAGCAGGAGCTCACGACCGTGATGAGCGTCGTGGACGACCTGTTCTGCCACACCTCCGGGGGTGCGGCGCTTCGCGACCTCGCGAGTCCCGCCCACCCCATCCGTCGATCTGCTCCCGCACACCCCTGAGAAACGTCGAGGACCCTGTCATGCGCATCTTCTCCGTCACTCCCATCCATGTCGGCCCGGAGGAGCTTCGGCGTCGGCAGGCCCGGTACGACGCCCTGCTGCCCACGGGTGTCACCCTCGATCTCGCCGACATCGGACCCGCTGCTCCCCGCGCGCTCGACACCGCGGACGAGATCGGGGCGAGCACGGATGCCGTGGTTGCCGCGCTGAGGACCGCTCCCGCGGGTTACGACGTGCTGCTCCCCGACTGTGTGCTCGACCCCGGCGTCGCGGAGCTCAGGGGCGAGCTCCCCGTGGTCGGCATCCTCCAGCTGAGCCTGGGGTGGCAGGTGATCCGAGGTCGGCGCAGCGGCATGGTGGCGCGCAACGAGGCCATCGCCGCCGAGCTGTCGGACCGGGCGAGCGCCTACGGCTGGGGGCAGCACGTGGCCGGGGTGGAGGTCCTCGGCCTCGAGGTGGACGCCATCGCCGACCACGCCCGATGGGACGCGGCCCTCGACTCGGCGCTCGGCCGCTTCGACTCCTCGGTCGACGTCGTCATCAACGGCTGCTCGGCCGTGCCGGTGACGTCGCACCATCCGCTGGCCGTGGTCGACCCGACCTCGCTGGCGTTGCGTCTCGTCGCCGCGGGGGACGCGCGATGAGCGACGAGCGCCCGGACCTCGTCATCGCCGGCGCGGGCGGGGGCCTGGTCGGTGCCCTGCGAGCGGCTCAGCTGGGCCTTGACGTCCTCGTCGTCGAGGCGAGCCAGCACTACCGCAAGGGCAACAACACGTCGATGTCCACGGCCATGATCCCGGGAGCCGGCTCCCGCTGGCAGAAGGAGGCGGGCATCGAGGACTCCCCGGAGCAGTTCGTCGCCGACGTCCGGGCGAAGACCAAGGGAGAGGCGGATGAGCGCCTCGCACTCGCCCTCGGGCAGGTGTCAGGAAGGCTGGTCGAGTGGCTCGCCGACGACGTCGGCCTTCCCCTGGAGCTCGTGACCGACTTCCACTACCCGGGCCACAGCGTGGACCGGTGCCACACGGTCGAGGGCCGGCACGGGTCCGTGCTCCTTGAGCACCTCGTCGCGAAGGTACGCGGGTCCGACCGGATCGAGATGCTCGTTCCGGCTCGGCTCGTCGACGTGGAGCCGGCCGCGGAGGGGTGCACGGCGGTCGTGGAACAACCGGACGGCACCGTCCTGCGCATCGAGTGCGGAGCCGTCCTCCTGGCAACGAACGGCTACGGCGGTGACCGCGGACTGGTGGAACGCCACCTTCCGGAGATTGCCGGCGCGGTCTACCACGGCAGCGAGGCCTCCCGCGGCGACGCCCTGCGCATGGGCGAGCGGCTCGGCGCGGACACGGCCTTTCTCGACGCCTACCAGGGCCACGCGGCGCTGGCGAAACGGGGAGCCACGCTGGTCGGGTGGTCCACCATCATGCGAGGCGGCTTCATGGTCAACCTCTCGGGCCACCGGTTCGGCGACGAGACCACCGGCTACTCCGAGTACGCCGCCCAGCTGGCCGCCCAGGACGAGGCAGAGGGCTGGCTGGTCTTCGACCAGCGCATCCACGACGACAGCCTGGTCTTCACCGACTTCCGACAGACCGTGGAGGGGGGGGCCCTCGTGTGGGCCGACACCCTCGAAGGCCTCGCCGAGAGGATCGCCGTCGACGCCGAGACCCTGGTCCAGGAAGCCGAAGGACTCGCGCAGGTCGCTGCCGGGGCCGCCGAGGATCGCTTCGGTCGGACCCGCGTCGAGGGACCCCTTCGCGGGCCGTACGCCGCGGTCCGCGTTGTCCCGGCCCTCTTCCACACCCAGGGAGGGCTCGTCGTCGACGAGCACGCCCGAGTGCTGCGCCCCGACGGCAGCCCCATCGAGGGTGTCTACGCCTCGGGGGGCGCAGCCGAGGGGATCTCCGGTCACGGCGCCGCCGGCTACCTCGCCGGAAACGGACTGCTCCCTGCCCTGGGGCTGGCCCTGCTCGCCGCCGAGCACGTCGGATCCACCGTGCACGCCACCACGCCCACCGCGTCCTGAGGAGGACACATGCAGCTCGACACTCTCATCAAGAACGTCACCGTCGTCTCCACCGATGACACCGCCCCGGACGGCGGCCAGCGTCTCGACATCGGCATCGTCGACGGGAAGTTCGCCCGCATCGAGGCCGACATCCCCGAGTCCGACGCCGCCGAGGTCGTGGATGGCCGAGGGCTCGTCGCCTTCCCCGGAGTCGTGGACGGCCATCAGCACTGGGGCATCTACAACCCGCTCGAGGAGGACACCGCCACCGAGAGCCGCGCGAGCGCGCAGGGGGGTGTCACCTCGGGAATCACGTACATGCGCACGGGGCAGTACTACCTCAACCAGGGCGGCCCGTACCGTGAGTTCTTCCCGAAGGTGCTGGCAGCCTCCGAGGGCCGCTCCTTCATCGACTACGGCTTCCACCTCGCGCCGATGATGAAGGAGCACATCGACGAGATCCCGTCCATCGTCGCCGACTTCGGCGTCCCGTCCTTCAAGATCTTCATGTTCTACGGCAGCCACGGCCTCCACGGCCGATCGCAGGACCAGAGCGAGTTCCTCATGATCCCGCCGGGAGAGCGCTACGACCTCGCCCACTTCGAGTTCGTCATGCGGGGCGTGCAGAGGGCGCGCGAGGAGCTGCCCGAGCTGGCCGACCAGATCTCGCTGTCGCTGCACTGCGAGACGGCAGAGATCATGACGGCATACACGAAGCTCGTGGAGGAAGCCGGGGAGCTCAGTGGGCTCGCGGCATACAGCGCCTCCCGCCCCCAGCACTCCGAAGGCCTGGCCATCACGATCGCCTCGTTCCTCGCCGACGAGACCAACCTCCCCAACATCAACCTGCTCCACCTCACCTCGGCCAAGGCGCTCAAGGCGGCGATGCTCATGCAGCAGACGTTCCCGCACGTGAACTTCCGCCGTGAGGTCACCATCGGCCACCTCGTGGCCGACATCGACACGGCCTCGGGTCTCGGAGGGAAGGTGAACCCACCCCTGCGCCCGCGAGACGACGTCGAGAGCCTGTGGGACCACCTGCTCGCGGGTCACATCGACTGGGTCGTCAGCGACCACGCATGCTGCAAGGAGGAGATGAAGTTCGGCGAGGACCCGGACGACATCTTCCAGGCCAAGTCCGGCTTCGGAGGCGCCGAGTACCTGTTGCCCGCGCTGGTCAGCGAGGGCGTCCGCCGCGGCCTGTCCTACCGGCGCATCGCGCAGCTCACCTCGCTCAACCCGGCCGAGCGTTACGGCCTCGGCGCCACCAAGGGCAGGATCGCCGTGGGCTACGACGCCGACCTCTGTCTGGTGGACCCCTCGAGCGCGTGGACCATCCACGCGGAGGACTCGGAGTCGACCCAGGAGTACACACCCTTCGAGGGGTTCGAGCTGAGCGCGACGGTCACGGACACCTGGGTGCGCGGCATGCGCGTCCTCGACGAGGGCAAGGTCGTGGGTGAGCCCCGCGGACGTTACCTGCGGCGCGGTGTCGCCGCGAAGGAGGATGCGTGAGCGAGCCTGCCCCCAGCGGGCCGCTCACCGGACTGCGCGTCCTCGACCTCTCCACCATCCTGGCGGGGCCGCTGGCCGCGCAGATCCTCGGCGACTTCGGCGCCGACGTCATCAAGGTCGAGCACCCGACCCGCGGCGACGGGATGCGGGGACACGGGCTGGAGAAGGACGGTCAGCCCCTGTGGTGGAAGATGATCAGCCGCAACAAGCGCACCATCGGTCTCTACCTGGGGGACCCCGAAGGGGCACGGATCCTCCGGGAGCTGGCCAAGAGCGCGGACGTGGTCGTCGAGAACTTCCGTCCCGGGACCCTGGAACGGTGGGGGCTGGGCTACGACCTCCTCTCCGAGGACAACCCCGGCCTGATCCTGTTGCGGGTCACCGGGTTCGGGCAGACAGGCCCCTATGCGGCACGTCCCGCCTTCGGGACGCTCGTCGAGGCGATGAGCGGGTTCGCCCACCTCACCGGACAGCCGGACGGGCCGCCCACGCTCCCAGCCTTCGGGCTCGCCGACTCGATCGCCGGTGTGGCTGGGGCGGCGGCCGTGTCGATGGCCCTCTTCCAGCGCGAGAAGGACGGTCGGGGCCAGGAGATCGACCTGGACCTCCTCAGTCCGATCATGACCGCGGTGGGCCCCGGTGTCATCTATGCCGACCAGCTCGGCATCGACCAGGAACGCACCGGCAACCGTTCTCAGAACAACGCGCCCCGCAACACGTACCAGACCAGGGACGGCCACTGGGTGGCCATCTCCACGAGTGCCAACCCGATCGCGGAGCGGGTGCTCCGACTGGTCGGACACCCTGAGGTCATCACCGAGCCCTGGTTCGCCCACGGTCGAAGCCGCGCCGAACACGCCGACCTCCTCGACGGGTACGTCGGAGAGTGGATCGCTGCTCGCGACCGCACGGACGTCATGGAGGCGTTCGCCGCAGCGGGGGCGGCCGTCGCCCCCGTGTACAAACCGAGCGAGCTGCTCGAGGATCCCCAGGTCAAGGCGCTGGAGCTGATCACGACGGTTCCGGATGAGGATCTTGGGCCGGTGCAGATGCAGAACGTCATGTGGCGCATGGGCAGGACGCCAGGCAGCATCCGCTCTACCGGGCGGGGTCTGGGCGCGGACACCTCCAGCATCCTGAACGAGGTGCTGGATCTCTCGGCGGAAGACCTTCGTCGCCTGAGGTCTCAGGGTGTGATCGGCTGACTATCCTCGCCTCTTGGCCACGTCCTCTCTTCGGCTTGAGTAACGAAGCAGGACTCGGAGATTCCGAAGACCCTTGGCCACTTGCGCGATCGACACGTCGCCTCGGCGCGAGACCGCGACCACGTCATAACGAAACTCTTTCGGGTGAGCAACTGGCATGCCGACATCCTTCCAGCGGGGATCCCTCGTCCCCACAGACGAGGTGTCAACGCGACCGTCGGCAGTCCCATTCGGGGTAAATGACGTCTCTCACGGTTCCTCACTCTCTAGGCGCCCGACGACCCCAAACGACAAAGCCGCAGGTCAGAAGGCATCTGACCTGCGGCTTGGATGGTGGCCAGGGACGGGGTCGAACCGTCGACCTTCCGATTTTCAGACATACGCGTAACTGCAGGTCAGCAAGGGTGAGAGGGCTGGCGTGCAACATCTCATGCAACTTCTCAGCACGGACTCGCGATCAGAACTGCTTCAGCAACTTGGCCGTCGAGTGAAACACGTCGGACAAGGGGCACTCTGCCTTGGGCGCCGCAAGCGGGGCTTGGGGCATCGTCGACGACCACCTCGGCAGTCACATCGGCGCGGCCAATCGTCGATGGTTCTCCGCGGCTGACCCGCTGCGCTGGCATCATCGGCGTATCGGCGTCAACCACGCGAGAGCTTGTGCGCATCCCGAGCGAGTGGCGGCTCGGCAGCAAGAACCCCAAGCAGTGGGGTTGTCCGCGGACAGATGGAAACGGAGCATGTCAGGTGAGTCGGACTCGTCCGCAAGGAGTGGGGCCTTGGTGAGTCGACGAATCGCGCCTTCCGGATCGCGCGACTCGAGGCAGTTGTTCCTTCACGGCTTCCTTGAGGCGGTGGGCGCGTCCGTGATCGAGTCCCACGACGACGGCTCGGCCACTTTTCTTGTCGCCGGTCGGCCTGGTCGGGTGCGCGTCTTGGAGGGGACAAGCCGAATCCGTGGTCACGTCGAGATTGCAGTCGTCATTGACGAGGCCGAAGCGCTCGAATGGCTGGACCGTCAGCCACTCCCGTTCGACTGCGTCGTGGAAGTCGTGGGGATGGCCGATGGGCGGACCATTCTGAGGGTGCTGTTCGAACGGACTGTCACCGAAGCTGGGGTCAATGGCGGGCGCCTCGCGTCCACGGTTCGGGACTTCGACGTGGCGTGGCATGTCCGGGGCGACGTGCCAGACATGGACGAGCCGGATGAGCCGGCGGAACCTTGGCAGGAGCCTCCCCAGCAGGCTTGGCTCATGCTGGGAGACGACGCGTCCTGGCCCAGTCGCGAAGAGCAGGTTCACGAACTGGTGCAAGCATCAGGTGCCGTGTTCGAGTCGACTTGGACAGCGGCAAAGCAGACGCAGATGGGCGACCTGCTCCTCATCTATTTCGTCGGCGAACGCAAGGCCGTCCACTTCGTTGCTCGAGCTGCTTCGCGGGCGTACTTCTCCTCCGCGATGACGGTTAATGCGGACACGGCCGTTGCGGACCAGCAGTGGTGGGCCTTCCACACCAACCGGGTGGAGATCGAACCGATCCCATACGCCGCCTTGCGTGACGCGTGCGACGGCCAGTTGGTGTTGAAAGGCCGCAGCGGAAAATTCCTGCGACCTGAGGTGATCCGGAGCCTGCGGTTCACAGCGATCGATCCGGCGGAGCAGAGCTATCTGGACGAAATCGTGGAGATTCCTGTGGGTCGGGCCGATCTCCCCACTCCTGACGCCATCGACTTAGCCATGTGGTCGGAGCTCGCTGGCGGAGCCATGCGACTCGAGTCGGACGTGTCGACCTACCTCGTCGAACCGCTCCTGCGCGAAAGCCTCAATGGCACCAGTCTTACGTTCCGACGTGAGTACCCCATCGGTCGCAAACGCGTCGATTACGTCGTCCTGGACGGCGAAAAGCCCACCTGCGTCATAGAGGTGAAGCTCGCTATCAACGACCCAGGAGACCTCAGGCTGTCGCCGGACCTCGCCCAAACCCTGAACTACTCGGCGGCGCTTGGGTGCCGAGCGATCCTCATGGACGCTGAACGCGTGATGCTTCTGTACACGGCCACTGACGCGCCACACACGATCCTCCGCCGCTTCATGGGCAGTTCCGACCTGCCCGACTTCCAGCTGTTGCGCCGCCACCTTGGGGCCGCTGGTTGACCATTTGCATCGGCATCCGTGGTCCCTGGGGCTCTGTTCGCGTGCACTACTCAGTGGAATTCGCCACTGGCTCGTGGTTAGAACCGCTTCGGGAGCTTGGCCGCATCACCCTGCTCAGCGAGGGTGGAGAGCGCATCAGCAATCTGGGCGTCGCGACCCTCCACTGCGTGCATGTATCGCTGGGCCGCAGCATTCGAGGAGTGACCGAGCCGCTGTTTGAGGTCGGCGAGGCTGGCGCCCGTCGAGGCCGCGAGGGTCTGACCGGTGTGCCGCAGGTCGTGGAAGGAGATGTCGACACCGACCTTTGTCCTGGCTCGCACGAACGCCTGGTAGACGGTGTTGCCTCGGGTCCGCTTCCCATCCCGACCAACGTTAAAGAACTCTTCGCCGGCGAACTCTTCGAGATGGGCCTGAAGGGTGGGCAGGACGTGCGGTGGGATGGTCACGGTGCGCTTGCCGGCATCACTCTTGGGGTCCTTCTCGAACTTCCTCGGTGACTCCAGGAGCTCGACCCAGTTCTTTGCGACGCGGACGCGTCGGTTTTCGAGGTCGACGTCGGCGGTGCGGATCGCGCAGACCTCCCCGCGACGCAGACCGCACCAGGCAGCGAGGACGACCGCGGCCCGATAGCGAGGCGTAATGGCCTCGATGAGTTCTGCGACCTGCCGCGGGGTGGCGACACTTCGCTCAGGTGTCCGTTCGGACCCGGCACCGGGGATCTGACAAGGGTTGCGGGGGATGGCTCCATCATTGACGGCGACGTTCATCACGGATCGCAGCAGCCGGTAGGACTGGCTGATCGAGGTGCGCCCGCCATCGCCCTTGAGCGCCTTTGCATGCCATGCCCGCACGATGGGCGGGGTGATGGTGACGATCGGCATGTCGAGCAGATCCATGAGATGTAGCCGCATGTTGCGGCGGCAGGTCTCGGCCCAGCGCTCACCCACGCGCGGGTTCTCGTCTAGGTAGGCCTCGCAGGCGTCGCGGAGCGTTCGCCGTCCGAGGCCCGCATCGGGAAGCCAGTGCCCGCGCTGCATCTCCTGCTCGATGCGATCGAGGAAGCGTCGCGCATCTGTCTCGGTGCGGAACGTCTCGGGTGCGTTGACCCTGCGTCGATTGGGGTCCGTGAACGACGCTTGGAACCGACCTGACGGAAGGCGGCGGATGAGGCCGAACCTCCTTCGGACCATCAGGCGCCTGCCAGGTGCGAGAGATCGACGGGTTCGACTTCCCCGTCGCGGACAAACTCGCTGAGGGCATCTTCGGGGATCCGTACGTGCCGTCCGACCCGGACGAACCGGATGCGCCGCTCGGCGATCAGTCGACGCGGGAAGCGCTCAGACGTGCCGAGAATCTCGGCGGCCTGTCCTACGGTCAGCAGGTGCACCATGGGGAGTCCTCCTCGTTCAGGTTCCATGGGTACACGGGTCCTCCGGGGCACCACGGGTCGCTTTCGCTGGGGAAGCGTGCCCCCATAAAATGCGCCCAGGCGAACTTCGCATCTCGAGTCGCGGGGCTCACCAGTCAGACTGGCGAATCCTTGGGTCCATGAGGATTGCCCAGACGTAGGCGGACCCCTGCCGGCCCTTGAGCTGGCTCGGATTGCTCGCGGGCATGCTCGGCAGGGCCTTTTCGAAGTTGGTTCGAGACAGGACGCGGTTGATCTCGCGCCCCTCACGAGTCACACGAATGAAGTGCCCGGGCACTCGATAGGTGAACCGGAGCCCGGTCACCGTCTTGAACTCGCGACCGGCGTTGGCTTCGATCCTCGGCCAGACCACTTCGATCGCTGCCACGAACGCAGTCTGCCTTCAAAGTGGTGGCCGTCGCACTGGAATGCGCGCTGGAAGCCCTGCGAGATTGCGACGAGGATGCTGGGATGCAAGGTGATGAGAAAGCCGTCGAGGACGCGTTCTGTCGGTGGCTTGCCTCCGTGGGTTGGCGGTCTGACCGACAGGTCGACTTCGTCGACGTCCTGGCCACGGGGCCACAAGGGCAACGCCTATTTTGCGAGGCGAAAGGAAGCAGTCCGGATATCGGTACCGACTGCGACGTCCTCTACGGCCAATTGCTGGGACGGATGACGAATGCCAACGACCCGTCGATTCGCTTCGCCGCAGTCATCAGGGACGATCCTCGAAGCGTCCGCGCCGTTGCGCGCGTGCCGGCAGAGGTGCGCGGCGTACTCAAGATCGACATCTACGCGGTCGCGCTCGACGGTGGGGTGCGTCAGCTTTAAGGCACCTCTGACGCGACTAGCAGGTTGCGTATCAGGGCCGAATACCCAAACACGCGTCAGTGCTTGGTTCGTCGCTTGCCCCACGGTGGCGTCTGAGTCCCTGACTTGGACGTCAGGTGCCAGCATCGGCATTCGCTGCAGAAGTAGGCGCCCGTCGGGACCTTAACGTCCTGCCCTTGACACTTATGGACGATCGCACGCATCGCGCAGAGCGCCATCCATTGAGTCCGATATGGCTGCTTCGAGCACGACATGTCGTTGTTCCTCGACTTGTCGCAATCGGCCAACTCATATCCGGCCCGGTGCGCAGTTCACGCCTCATAGCGCTCGGCCACCAAGGAGCCTGAAGACTCCACCTATGCCAACGGTAGGGCACGGCCATCTGTAGAGCCATGGGAATCGGTAGATGAGCACGGTGTGGGAACTGCGTCATTGCGCCGCCTACGGAACAGGCGCCACCCTGAGCGCGAGCATCGATGAGGTGATGATCATGCGAGCGCAGGGGCGGAGGTGACGAGTCGTCCGATGCTTGAGGTTGAGTTTTTCTCGAGCGGAACTTCGCGCTGAACCACCCGCGGCTGTCGGACAGCCCGACCGTCAATGAGACCAGCGGGGCTCACTCCAACTGCTTCGCCGCGATACCGTGCGAATCGTGAGCACGCAGCACATAGGAGCCGCTGGTGAACTCCTGGTTCAGTACCGGCTCCTGAAGCTGGGAATCGACAGCGCGCGGATGACCACCGACGCAGGAATCGACCTCGTCGTCTACGCACCCGGCGACCGGTCAGCAACGACGATCCAAGTGAAGGCCAACCTCGCGCCGAAGCCAGCAGGCGGCCGTGGCCCCATGTCTCGGGGCTGGTACTTCCCACACGACTGCCCCGCCCAAGTCATCGCGCTCGTTGCACTGGACGTCGACACCGTCTGGCTGCTCTCCCTCGACGAGGCAAAGCAGCACGCCCAGCAGCACTCGGCGAAGGGCATCCGGCAGATCTACTGGCGAATCGACGCTCCCGTTGCTGGGAGCACCCTCAAACACGAGAAGCAGATGAGCCAGTACCTCCTTGAAGTCCAAGCCTCGGCACTCTTCCGGTGACGGCTCCCGCCTCACGGCAGAGATTCAACCAACAAGCCGGGGCCTCCTCGTGCGCGTCATCTCGTCGCCAGGCGGCCGTTGCCGTTGGCGACGAGCCAGCGAGTCGTCGCGGTCGTTCCTCCGCAGTCCAGCCTCTGAGTGCATGACATCGTCGTAGGGTCGGCTCATGGCTAGTGAGCATCTGAGTGATTCAGCAGTTCAGCGAAATGCAGAGGGTGCGATCGTCGAAGCGCTTGCGAAACAGCTGGGTTTCAAGGGGGCCCTGAAGCCAAAGCGAGTGGCCGTGCTCGGTGGCGGTTACGTCCAACTGGATGCTTGCTCAGGAGACGAGCGAATCCTGGTTGAGGCCTACGCGAGGCAGGGCAAGCTCAAGGGCGCACAGATCAAGAAGATCAGCCAGGACATCCTCAAACTGGCTCTCCTGAAGCGTGATCCTCGACTGAGTGATTCACGAGCGATTGCCGTCTTCGCCAGCGAAGAGGCTCACGATTCCGTCACCGGCTGGATTCGCTTGGCCGCCGAGCAGTTCGGGATCGAGCTGATGGTCGTCGAAATCCCCGACGCCTTGCGTGACGAGATCAAGGCAGCCCAAATACGACAAGTCCTGGTCAACGTCGAGATTCCGGTGGAGGAGATTGCGGACGACGTGACACTCGAGAAGGCCTGACTAGGCCCCAGATGGCGCGCCCCAAGCCGCATCTGCGGGTGCGCCTGCCTAGGATGAAGCGTGGCGTATCAAACTGTTCACCTGAACATGAGCGGCCTGCTCGAGTCCTTCGACATCGACAACAGCATTCGTGACGGGTCGGCGTGCGTGAACTGTGGTGGCTCGGGAGACTTGTTGCCAGTGGGCCGGTTGGTCGGCGGCAACCAGGAGACCATCTACGCCTGTACCACTTGCGGAGCCGAACCCGGCACCGCCTGGGATCTTCGAACTAGCGAGCCGTTGGGCTGAATCTCCGTGTAGTGCCGGACCCAATCGCTGAGCCGAGCGGCCCACGAGGGCGCCGCGCAGACCTGTTCTCGCGGTGTCGGGTGCTGGGTAGTGAGTGGGGAAGCGTCCTGTCGAACGTCG
The DNA here is from genome assembly GCF_044791685.1 of Knoellia locipacati. Lineage (GTDB taxonomy): Bacteria > Actinomycetota > Actinomycetes > Actinomycetales > Dermatophilaceae > Knoellia > Knoellia locipacati_A. Next base: position 1,031,191 of record NZ_CP087730.1, on the reverse strand, counting down.
GGCGGTTAACGGGTGACCGCGCTGAGTTCGACGAGGACTATGGGTGCTGACTATCCCTCTCGGGGCCACGCGATGGCATCGGCAGCCGCGGCGGAAATCAGGTCCATGGGCAGGCCAGTAACCATGTCGAGAGGATGCAGGTGCACTGTCGCATAGCGCACCCAGCCGTGGACACCCTTCACCGAGGCCAACAAATGGTGCTCCTCCTTGGTCACAACGCAAGCCTCCGTTGCCTGGAGCGTGGCTCTGATGTCAGTGTCCGGGGCCAGCAATCTCAGTACGACAGCAGCCCGCTCGTGGACATGTTCGTGAGCCAGGTGCTTGGCGGCGGCGCTAAAGCCCAGGTCGCGCTGCAGCTTCAGAGCGGCCGGCGTGCGGAACCGCAGTTTGTACTTCCGTGACACGCTGCCGCGTTCGGTCCAGAACCAGATGGCCTCGTTGACCAATCTCTTCCGATGATCGCTATGCAGATCGGCTGCGTCTCGGGCGAATTGCGCGACGGCCACGGCGCTCGTTAGTCGGCGTTCCACCTCTTTGGGGTCGTCCGGCCAGATATCGTCCTTCACTTTCTTCGAGGTCAAGGCCGGGACGGTTGTGGGTACCTCAAGGCGGGAACCGGCTCGGAGTCCGCTGCCGGACTTGTCTGAGTTAGTCGCGGCTGGTGATTGGGTCACTGTGATCTGGTCGGGCGTCCAGACCAGGCGCTGCTCGAGATACGCCTTGTGGTCGAGCGCGCGATCGTCGCCCCTCGATGCTTCGGCCTGAAGGGACTCTGGGTCCGAGACTGAGAAGTAGGGTGCCCCCGCTTCGCTGCGAAATGTCCCCAGCGCGCCAATACCGGAGATGGTCACACGCGCGAATCGAGTCCCGTGCAAGAAGGCGCGGAGCGTCCGATACCAGGATGCGTAGGACTGAGCATGGACTTCGAGACGGTCGTCATCCTCCGGGGCGGGCCACGTGATGGCGACGGTCGCCCCTTCGTCGTCGAGGTCCGGCATCTCAAGGTGGCCCGAGAGGTGGAGCATGTCGGAGCCGCCCGCACAGCAGAGATACTCGGCGCTTGCCATCCGCTCGAGTTCAACCCGGGGTAGGCGGCTGAGCCTTCCGCAGCGAAGCGGCGCCTCTGCCGCGAGACTCGAGTCCAGCTCGAACAGCAAACCCCATGCGGCCAGTCCATGGAGGCCCCACCCCCACCAGGCATCCATGAGCTTCCACGCAGGGTGGTCGGGACGATCCGTTAAATCGTCTCGCGGATCGGTGGGAAACCCCGCGTGGCGGTCCAGATGGCGCGTGAGCGCCGCGATCGGGGCTGCGCAGCCGAGTCCGTAACGGAGCAAGTGCAGCGCTGGCTCCCACCACGCAGCCAATTCATCTCGCAGGTCGTCCGGGAGGTTCCACTCCTGGTAACTCCAGGTTCCCGGCCTGATAACCGCTGGGCGGGGCGGGGGGCTCCACGCGCCGAGGGTAGAGTCCTGGGACATTTCGCTGAGGCGGGACCAGAGTGTCGGTAGGTGGCGGATCCATGGTCCGGAATCCGCCCATGACGCAGCAGAAATTCCGGCTTCGTTGCCTGCCTCCGCGGGTTCCCGCACCCGGCACCTCCATCGCAGACGTAGTCTTCGGATGCTGCCATACGAGTGAGCCGGCCATCAGGATTTCCGTCCACTTGGGCAAACACTTGAGGACCGCCACCCCGTGTCCAAGCGATGTTACGTAGAGCCGAGACCGCAAGACCACGGCGACGGTCCTCGATGAGGCGGCGTAGTCCGCGCCCGATCGCCACCCAGTTCGGCCACTCGCCCCGGTGATCCAAGACACTACTGAACCGCCCCTTGCCGGCGTCCTTTCGCCGGTTCCTGTCCAAAGTCGGCCCATTGACCGGGATGCCCTGCAGGCGAGCGGTCTGTTAACCCGATTCAGCCGCGCCTAGCTTGTGGACGAGTCAGTCGCGAGGTTCCGCAGGGCGGTGTTGCTCAAGGCAGGCCGATACCGAATCGTGAAGGCGGCTCCATCATCGGGATGCTGTCGGGCAACGGTCTCGGCCGGCAGGTCACGCATGGTGACGGCATCCGTGTCGCAAAAGACGGCGCGGAACTCGGCGAACCTTCGCCACATCACGGAGTGCAGGACGGGGGCGCAAAGGGCGAACACCACCTGGTCTGCCTCGCCCTCAGTGACCAGCACGTGCGCCAAGGCAAGGTTTCGCATCGGCTGGCTACGGCCGGCTCGCACCCAGCAGCCCCCATCATCGGCACGTGGCGAAGGAGGGACTAGCCCTACCTCTGCCAAGTATTCGGCGTATCGACGGTGTCCGTTTCCGTGGTTATTGAGCTGGAAGCATCGGCCGGGGTCGCTACCGAAAAGCCCTGGCTGTCCGCAGACATCGGGGTCGGTGTTGTCTGCACTGGCGAACGCGCTGCATGTCCCGAAGTTCGGCTCACCGAGCTTGACTTCGATCAACGCCGCGATTCTGCGTCCGTCCTCGGTACTGCCGCGCAGGAGAACGTCGACCTGGGTACGGTGCGGGCTGCGCTTTGATCCCTCGGCAAGCCGGTCGAGGGTGTCCTCGTACTCGAATAACGGGGCCTCGACGTCCACGGCGACGTGCCCCAGGTGGGCAAGCACAGCGAGGACACCGTCCGCGTCGAGCGGTGCAAACAGGTTGAGTGCGAACGCTTGGGAGCTGCGTACGTGGCGCACGTAGCGGTGAGTCAGACCGCGCCTGCGGAGGTCGGTCAGTGCCGGTAGGGCTTCCGGCAGGACCGCGCTTGCGTCATTGGGATGGAAGAGGATCGGCCCGCTCACCTGAGTGCCTTCCTAGTTCCGTGGTGAGTTCTCCCGGCCACCTTGGTCCGACGACCGGCTTGGCGACTAGCGCGCTGGGCTCCCACAAGTCACGCGCCGAAACCTTGGTCAGGGACAGCTCGTCGGCGGTCGGTTCGGCCGTCAGGTAGATGCTGACGCGGCAGTCGCCGGCCAGCGCCTCGATCTGCCCAGCCAAGTAGGCGTTGAATGCGGGCCCAGAGCCCAATGACCCCAAGACCAAGTGGATTGGGGCGGGGGTTCCGCCAGCTGGTGGGTGCCCGTTGGGCGTGGGGAGGATGTGCCCCTCGGCCTTGAGTCGTTCCCGGATTGCAGAGTCGTTTGCCCGCACCCAGATCGCGTAGTCGAGCGCCTGCAAGACCACCTTGGGGTCGTGCCCGATCTTGGTTTCGACGACGTGCAAAACCCCCGTTGCGTCAGCGCCGAGGAAATCGATATAGCCCGGCCTTCCGAAGGGCGGCATCGACGACGTGAGTAGGCCGCGCCAAGCAGGGAACTCGCGCCACAAGTCGGTCAAGCCGAGCACCTCGGGCTGACCTTTGAGCGTGGCCTGGAGCTTGTGTTCGCGCATTTTCGAGGTCAAGCTCCCGCCGTCCTCAATCGCCAGCGCGACCTTCGCGTTGATGACGGCGACCTCGCCAACGGTTGGGGGATTCGTGAACGTCTTGTCGAACACGTCGCGCCCCGGCTGCGGTGTCTTGTACTGCACCCCTGCTCGAATGCGCAGCCCGCTCTTGGTCTCGTGGGCCTGAAGCACCTGGAGACCTTCGTGGTGCCAGGAGAAGTAACCCCCCCGGTCGTGGCCGACTAACCCGACCTCGTGGGTGTGGATATTGTCGAGCCACGAGGCGTGACCCGTCTTCAACGCTGCCCGTCGAGGGACACGCTCGGGCAGCTCGGCGAGACGCTCAAGGATGGCGAATCGTCCCGGACTTCGCACCGGCCGCGGAACTTCACCCTCGGCGCCATCGAAAGCGAAGACACGGACCTCGGTCTCAAGCCAGCCGATGCGAGCGATCGCCTCCACGACCATGTCGTCAGGGACGACCAGAAGCAGATCCCGGTTCTGCTGCCACGCCAAACCAAAGGCGAGAACCTCGTCAGTGACGGTTGGTTTCTCCCCGGGAGTGACGACTGCAACGACGCTGCCGTGCTGCGGATCCTCAAACCAATGCGCGTACTTACTCATCCGTGCAGGCGCAAACTGCGTCGGCTCAACCTCTAAGACGTGCGCGGCCGCGCGGAGTGCCCTCTCGGCGTACGCGGTCCTCTGGAGCTTCATGGCACCCATCCTGTCGCCGCCCACTGACTTCTCCTGTGGACGATAGGCCAGTGTTGAATGCCGCGGAGAGGAATCAGAGCAGGACACCGGCCAGGCGGTGCGACCGCGTTCGCTAAACCGGATGGGAATCTGACGACGCCTGGCGGCCTCCCGCGGATGACGTGAGTCGCTGGGGCTTCGTCGTCCCACCCTCTGGTGTCTAGGAGGTCGAGGCACACTGGGCTGGTGAAAGACATGAGCAGGGGGCGAGCGACTCTGGCCGGGGATCAGCCACGAAGGTCCAAGCGGTACGCCATCGATCCCTGGGTGTACTTCATCCGCGCGGTGACAAGCGACGAGTTCGATCGATACTCCGCGTCCGGGCATGCTCATGCCTGAGGTCACCGTCGTCCTCGGCGACATCACGACCCAGACCGTCGATGCCATCGTCAACGCCGCCAACACCCGGATGCGGGGCGGAGGCGGCGTTGACGGGGCCATCCATCGTGCCGGAGGACCCGAAATCCTCATCGATTGCGTCGCGCGCTTCCCCCGCGGCTTGGCAACCGGTGACGCCGGCTGGACCACAGCCGGTCTGATGCCCGCCCGCTGGGTGATCCACACAGTCGGCCCCAACTACCGCGCTGGTCACACCGATCGCGGCCTCCTCGTTTCCTGTTACCAACGCAGTCTCGAGGTGGCCGACGAACTCGGCGCCGCGATCATCGCCTTCCCACTCATCAGCGCCGGAATCTACGGCTGGCCCCACGGCGACGCCATACGGGCCGCAGTCGAGACGCTCCGGGCCACCGAGTCGTCGGTGCGCGAGGCGAGGATCATCGCCTTCAATCCCGCGACAGTCGCCACCGTCCAGACTCTTCTCTGACCATCAAGGCAAGGACCCCCACCGGCGTTTCACGTCAGCCTCAAGCACTCCTTCTAGGAAGTTCTTCTCGTCACGGTTCAGCTGCCAGCATCGTTTCGGCAGCTTGGCCACGTCACCGTCGCCAAGGGCGTCGCCACGAGCCCTGCTCAAAGCTCAGGTTCAGCGCGAAATGATCGCGACTTCCGAGGGGACCGACCTGGGGCTGCACCTTAAGCGGGCGTGGGCCTGGCGGATGGAGTCCTCGGCCACGCGCCAGGCGGTGTCGAGGTCCTTGATGTCGAAGTACTTGACGGTGACGAAGCGTCCCTTGAGCCGGTCATTGAGGCGTTCCGCTGACTTCTCGACTTGGCCCGCCGGGGCGTACAGGGCCTTCCCGTCGGCGAGGGGCCGTAAGAATGAACGGGCGGCCGTCAGCCGACGTCCGAGGATGGTCATGGCCTGACCAAGGCTGTCCGCGGCTCGCTCCCGCTTCGCCTCCGTGAGCCCGTGTGAACGAGCCCGCGCTTCTTCGAGGGCGAGAAAGAGCCCCCGGCTGGCGGTGATGAAATCGGCGCTGGGCTTGACGAGCGTTGTCAGGCGCGGAACCCAGGCCTTGTCCGTGGCACCGAGGGCCTCGCAGGCTTCGTCCAAGGCGGAAATCGCGCCGGGAGGCGCCTTCCCGCCGACTGGCTGGCGGACGACTGCAGCGAAGGTGGCGGTGATGTGGGTGCCCTGGTTGACCAGCATGTGAAGTGATTGCGCGCTGGGGATACGGGCGCGTAGCTCGGCCTCGCTCGCGAAGCTCCAAGCGTGCACAGCGCGATCGAGTGCGGTGTCACCGACGTCGACGTCGACCACGGTGGGCAGGCCGCGGAAGGACCGTACCGGGGTAGCCTCCAGCGCCGGCTGCATCGCTCCCAGAGCAGCCTCGACATGTTTCCCGACGGCCAGAGGTCGATCCGCGGAGATCAGCGATCCCGAGGCGAGGGTGTGGCGGGCGACGACAGCCGAGGCAGCCAGTACATGCGCCGTGTTGTCCGCGAACTCGCTCGTGGACGGAACCTGTTGATACTCAAGGAGGTCGACGAGGTCAGCCAAGGCGCCGAGGGCGCAGGTGATCCGTGCCATCGGCCGCGGGTCAGTGGCGTCGGGCAATGCGACGCCCTCTGATTCGTGCGACGTGTGTTGATCCACGAGTCGCAGAACACCGCGCCGGGGGAGGCCCACTGTGGGGGTCACGTCTCGCGCCGGCCACCGCGCGGAGACCTCCGGCGGGAGAGAGGACGCAGCGAGGGGTGAACGTGGAAGGGCTGGGTAGCGGTCGACGAGTTCCCGCAGAATGTCAGCGCAGGGGTGGCCTTTGGGCACTCGAGTGCCCTGGTACCCGATGCTCCCGGCGAGGAAGCGGTGCAGATTGGCGTCGAAGCCCTGCCACTGCTTCTCGGTGACGGGTTCATCGCTTGCTCGCACCTCTCGGGTGAGGACGGCAATGCGCTCGACGAACTGCTCGACGGTGGTCATGCGGCACCGGTCCGGGTCGCGATCCGGAACAGCTCGTGGACGTGCCACGCGCACAGCGGCAGGTCGGGTGGGCCGTCGAAGGGCGCGATCTGGTCGAGCGCGGTGAGCGCATCCCGCAGGTGTGTGGCGACATCCGCAGCCGGGAGCGGTGGGCCATCGGCCACAGCCTCGTCGATCGTGGGCAGGGCTGCGGCGGCAAGCCGAATTTGCCCAGCGAAGGCGGCCCCGGGTATTTGATCGGGCGAGGAGTGCTGAGCGGTTTCGGCGGCCGCGTCGAGGTGGCGTTGGGCCAGGTCGATGAGGACCTGGGCGCGGGGTGTCCTGGTCATGGAGGTGCTTCCTTCACATGCGAGGGGTGAACGCGGCTTTGGGAGCGGGTGCCGCCCCGCTGGGGGCCAGTTGCGCGAGTTCGTACGCCGGGTGGCGGGCTTGGGTGAGCAGACTGCGGAGCCCGCCCGACCCGTGTTCGGCGATCCAGTCGGCGGGGTCTCGGCCCGACGGGAGGTCCGCGACCGCGACGGGGTGACGGATGTGCCGGTGCAACAGGTCGACCCAACGGGTCGCTCCATCCCGGCCGGCAGGGTCGCCGTCGAAGGCGAGAAACACTCGTTGCGGGGACAAGGTCGAGACTTGGCGTGCTTGGTCACGGCTGACGCTGGTGCCGCCGGTCGAGACCGCGATGACTGGGAGGTTCGCCGACACAGCTGCGGCGGCGACCGCCAGGACGTCTAGTGGTCCCTCGACGACGACAACGTGAGCTGATGCGTGGGGGTGGGAGGCGAGTGAGTAGAGCATGGTGGACTTGTCGAATACCGCTGTGCGCGTGGGGTTTCGGTACTTCGGACCGCGCGAGTTGTCGAGCGTTTCGCGGCCGATGAACCCGGTGAGGTGCCCGGCGGGGTCGCGAACCGGGACGACCAGGCGGCCGCGCAGGGAGTCGATGAGGGTGCCTCGACGGGTGCGCTGCGCCAGGTCCAGCGCGAGCAGCTCGTCGTCGCTCACACCGGCCCGGCTGAGATGGTGGGTGGTCGTGGTCCACTCGGCGCCGGTGTGCCCGACGACCTGAGAGCCGAGCGTCGCCTCTACCGGGGCGACGTCGAGACCGCGGTGGTTGCGCAACCAGGAGAGAGCGAACGCGTGGTTGACCGGCCGAGTCCATCGCTGCCACGCCATCTCGTTGATCTCCCAAGCGCGCTCCGGCGCGACGTCGATGGCGGGCGGCCGCGGAAGGTGAAGAACGGGCGCTCGGGGAGCGGACGGCATACCCAGGCTGTGGTCGTTCTCGAGGTAGGCGACCGCGTCGCGGAAGGTGAGATTGCGCAGGCGCGCGACGTACTCGATGACGTCACCCGACGCGCCACAACCGAAGCAGTGGAACCGGTCGGGGATGCCGCCGACGGACAGGGACGCGGTGTCGTCCTCGTGGAGGGGGCAGCAGCCCATGAGGGACTTGCCAGTGGCGCGGAGTTCGACTCCGGAGGCGGCCACGACATCCTCGATGCGGTGCCGGGCGCGGACGTCGGCGACGTCGATGATGCCGGTGGCGGTCACAGCGATACAGCCGGGGCGAGGGCCGCTGTTTGCCCTGCGGCAGTGACGATTTGGTGGATGTGGGCGAAGTTCTCGGCCGTCATGTCCGGGTTCGCGGCGAGGGCCTGGCGGTAGGCCAGCTGGACGAGAGTGCGGTTCGTCTTGTCGGCGATGACGGCGTAGGTGTCCCACGTCTTGTCGTAGGCGTAGAGCAGGCCCTCGGTGGCGCCGGGTTGGCGCTTGAAGGAGATGCGAATGTCGCGGTTGGTGCCCCAACGCATGCCGAAGTCCTCGTCGAGGCCCCAATCGCTGTGACGTGCGTCGAAGGCTTTGGGGCCGACCCATTCGAGGCTGGGCTTCGGAGTGGGGGAGCGGCCGGTTGATCGCGTGATGATCTCGCGGAGATCGTCGACTTCGGTCACGCCACCGTGCAGTGCTTGGCGCAGTTGCGTGATGGTCCGGCTGAGAGTGGGCTCACGGGGAGCCTCGAGGGCCACGGCCATCAGAAGGTAGGCGTCGCGGCGGCCCTCTTGATAGGGCGAGCCGATGTCGCTGTCGATGACGGCGTGATTGTTGATGGCCATCCGCAGGGCGATGGACTCGGGGTCCACACGCGCTGTGTCCTCGGCGGTGTCGTCCGTGTTGGTGCTGGTGTCCATCGTTCCGCCCTCCCCGCGCGACTCGATGTCGCGCTATGAGGAGGACACCGTCAGCTCGGGGCACTCAGAGGCTTGGATTTCAGTGCGCAGGCCGGGCTCGGTCGCCTCACACTGAGTTAGCCGATTCCGCCGGTATAGAAGCCGCTACACGCCGGCCCTGAGACGTGGGCGGACGAGTTGGAGTGTCGACCTGAAACCGGTCCTGTGAATCGGAGTCGATCGCGGTCTGGATGCCCGCACACCTCGGTATACGACGGCATACGACGGCATGTTATTCATCCGATGGAGTCAGCCGCGTGTACCCGCTCCGCGCACGGCGAACGCCGGGCCACTCGTCGCAAGACGCAGACACTCAGGATCTCCCGGCTCAGCAGGCAATGATTCCGAGATATCGACCTAGGCACTCACCGCACCAAAGTCCAGTGCGCCCGCTCACTGGCCCTGTGGGCAGGTAGTTGCGGCACCCTTGGCACCAACCCCACCCCTGCCGCGTCGTGACGAGGACTTGTTCGACCGCCACACCGAGTGCCTGCAGCGGCTGTGGAGCAGTTAGGTCGATTCCAACGGGGTCGGCAGCGTCGAGTGTTGGCGGGCCCGCAAGACCGCCCATGAATTCATCGGGTCTGGCGACGACAGCACGCGAAGTCGACAGGCCGAGCAGGACCTGCAGCGGGGTTCCCCTGCCAAGCCACCTGGTCGGCTCAGGAAGCAAGTTCAAGCGGCGATCGTCAACGAGGCGCCAGTCGCCTCCGATGAGTTGCACGAGCAGTCCGAGATCCACCTCGAAGTAGGCAGCGAGGCTGGCGCACACCACGATCGAAGGCGTCGCAGGGTCGTCCGGAATCACCGAAAGAGAAGCCTCAGCGGTGCCAGCCACGCCGAAAGTCTAGGGCGCCACGGTGACATGGGGATTGCGAATTGGGGGGACTTGGGTTGGTGGCCGGGAGTAGACAGGAAACATGCCCACTACGACACACCTGATCGGCGCATACGGACTCCATTGGGAACGCAAAGAGGTCGACTGGCATCCCGGGCAGGGGCGCACGTGGCAGTTGCTCGGACGACGCGGCAGCAAGTCCCCAAGCCTACGAATTTGTGACTTCCGGCCGGCCGCCGGCGTGTATGTCCTCGAGAAGCGGGGTGCACCGGTCTATGCAGGGCTTGCGAGAAGTGGACAGGGCTTCGGCGCTCGCCTACTGGCGCACACCGGCGATTCAACCAAGAGTTGGACGAAGTTTTCGTGGTTCTCGTTCGACGACGTTTGGATGGATGAGCGACGGAAAACGTACGAGCCCTATCCGAAAGGCTGGGCCCATGTTGATTTCCGGGAGCACCTCGGGCGAACTGAGATGCGGCACATCGTCGGAGAGCTCGAGGCCCTCCTCGTGAATCTCATCTTCGAGGGGCAGCTCGTCTCGAACATCCAACGTCCCCAGTTCGCGGTCGCCAAGGAGTGGCAGCAGGTCACAGCCACAAACTTCCGGGCATCTGGAATCTGCCACCGTGTCGACCCAATCTGGTTCGCCGACGCAGGTCGGCTAGTTCGACCAGTCAAGTGATCCAACCTGCCGGTTGGCCAACTGTTTGAGGCGGCGGGCCGCCTTCTGCGCACTCGATCAGCGCGTCGATGGGCTCATCGAAGCGCGGTGCTCGTGAGTTGAGCATTGGGTGACTGCTGCCTGGTCCCGGAGATAGGCCACGCTGTCTCTCACTGCTCTGATCCAATCGAGCCCGGCCGTTGCCGGTGCCCTACCAACAAAGCAGCCGCGCTCGGAATCGCGGAGGGCGGCCAGAGTTTCGACCATGGCGTTGTGCCGCTCCCAGCAGGGCGGGATGGTGCGGACGTCGAGAGCGAACCTCGAGACGAGGGCGTCGACCCATAGGCGGAGGTCGGTGAGCAGTGCCTCGTACTCGCCGTCGCTGAGTGAAGGCACGTGGATCGGACCACCGCCCATCGGCGCCGGTGCTGGCGAGCTGGCCACCCTGTCCTTAGGTCGCGCATCCGTTGTCATGCCGCTCCGCTCACTGGCTTGACGGCGCCAGCGCGAATCTCGGTTTCGACGGCGGCTCGATCGGCGGTGAGCTGCGTCGCATCCTTGCGTCTGGTCCAGGGGTGGAGGGAAAGGGCGATGGCTGGGGCCGCGCGCATGAGGAGGATCGCAGTGCCGAACGGCAGAGTGCGCAGCTGTGCCGGCTCAACGATCGGCACCTTGCTGCTGGACGTCGAAGTGGAGCGGCGGCCATCCGTCCCGCGGCTTGTCGAGCGGGTGACCTTGTGTCGCTGCCCGATCAGACGGGAGAGGTCCTCGAGGTCACGAGCGTTGGAGCCGCCGCCAAGGATGATTTTGACGATGGCCGCGTCCCAGATCGCTTGGGCTGCGTGTTCGCTCCAGACGTGTCGAGCCTGCGCCAAGGATTGCAGGACGACGATGGTTGAGATGCCTGTGCCACCGCCGTCGGACATGAGCGAAGGCAAGGACGGGAGAGGGTAGTTCGCAGCTTCGTCGAGGATGAGCGAGAGCGGCGGATCGAGCCGTGCACCGGGTGCAGCGGCGGCTCGCCGGCGCGCCGTTTCGACGATGTCCTCGATGAATGCGGCCACGATGCCGGAGGTGGCGGACGCCCCGGTGGAAGTGCCGAGCAGGTAGAGAATGCCCTTGGCCGCCAGGAACGCATCAGGGTCGAAGTCCTCGCCAGGGTTGGGGGAGAGGGCGTCCAAGACCGTTGGGTCGCCAAGGGCATTGAAGGCAATCGTGACCATGGCCCACACGGAGTCGCGTTGGCGAGGATCGGCGTTCAGGATGCCGTCGAGGGCTTGGTCCCAAGCGTGGGCCGCGTGCTCATGGGTGGCGAGGACGTGGACGGCCTCGCTGGCGTGAATTGCCGACAGGGACCAGCGATACAGATCCCGGCTGGTGCGGCCGCCCAAGTCCGCAGCATGCAAGAGACAGCGGACGGCTTGCTCGGCCGAGGCCTGCCAGAAGTTGGCATCTGTGGTGCCCTCTGCGCTCCCAGAAGTCAGGCCCTTCGCGCGGATCATCGCGATGTGCGGGTCTCGGCATCCGCGGATTGGAGACCAACGGGTCGACGACCGTATGCCGGGGGCGAGCCCTTGCGGGTCGAAGACAGCTACCGGGCCGGTCGCCTGACGAGAGCGAAGGGTGACGGCAAGGTTGTCTGGGCGGGTGCTTGTGGTGACGACGGCGCCGGGCGCGTCGAGGATGAGTGGGATCGACAGATGCAGTCCCTTGCCCGATCGGGGTGGGCCGAGGACGACGACCGAGTCCTCGATGGAGGCGTGGCAGGCAACGCCTCGCGAGGTGCCGATGCGGTATCCCACGTCTCTCAGGCTCGTCGCCGCGCGCCCCGGTAGCAACGTCTCGGCGCTCCTTCGCAGCCGGCCCCGGCCAGCTGCGCGCCTCACCTCAGCCCGAGGCGCCGCGTGCGCAGAGAGTCGGTTCGGGCCAGTCTGGCGTCCGTTCGAAGTGATCCCGTCGCGTTCAACCAGAAGCAGAAGCCCGAAGCCGGCGGCGAAAAGCAGTAGCGACGGCCATGGCGCAGCCATGGCAGTTTCGTTGATCGTCACCGTGACCCCTCTCGTTTCCGTTCACTTCGGAAACGAGAGGGCGGGGGCACCGCGACACACAATCATCGAACCTGTGACGATCGGCCACTTCTAGGCGATCAAGCCCGTCGACGCAGCGAGCCCGGATACGCTCCGAGAGTCGATCACCCCCGAGGAAGTGCCGAGGTCCCGAACCGTGTCAGACCCCGTGGTCGAAGTCCGAGAAGGCGAGGTCGACGAGGCTGCCGACCGCGCGCATGTCGATGCCGAGCGGGCCGAACTGCGCCAGTTCGTGAGCAACCTATCTGCCGCCGAAATCAAGTCCGGTAGCTGGTTCACTCGATTGCTCTCCCATGCCTTCCGCACGTACACGAAGACGGTCGACTGGCAGTACTTCCAGAACAAGTACAGGGGAGTCCCCGCTGATGCCATCGTCGATCAACGCATCAAGATTGCTGCTCGCTATGCGGCGCTCGAAGGCGGGCTCTCCGCCAGCGCCTACACCGCTACGGTTGCTGCGACGATTGGATCTGGCGGGGGAGCTTCCCCGGCAACCGTGCCTGCGGCCATTGCGACAGTGATGGTCGACGTCGCCTACATCACGCAACTGCAGTTGCGCCTCGCTTACGACATCTCGGTCCTCTATCGCGTTCCGCTCGACGTCTCAGACCCCGAAGATCTGTGGAAGCTCATTCGTGTGGTGTTCACGATCAAGAGTGGCGAAGTCGCGCGCGAGGGCGTGGTCAAGGTTGTCCCTGCGATCGTGCGTCCGTTGATCAAGCGTTACTACTCGAAAGGCGTCCTCGCCGCGGGCAGGAGCCTCCCCGTCGTCGGGAAGTTCCTGCTCCAGCGCAACGTCATCAAGATCGGTATTCCGCTCGTCGGGGTTCCGCTTGCGGTGGTGGTGAACCGTTACACGACGCAGATCGCTGGCCGGCACGCCCGCGCCGTGTTTCGAAATGAAGCGCGTGTGTTCGAGTTGGCCACCGGTCTGTGCGACGCAACCCGGCACCCCGAGCTAATGCTCTGGGTCGCTTGGTTGGTAATCAATGCTGACGGCAAGATCTCCGATGATGAGTCATTGCTCTTTCGGCATCTGGTGAGCATGGTCGCGGAGAAGCACCAGGTTGTTGACGAGCAGCTCGCGAATGTCGTAGCCATCGACCCTAGTGACGTCTGGAAACGCATCCTGGCGGAGACCGGGGACCTGAGCGACCTCGTTGACGTAGGTGTTCGGGTTGCGACCGTGGACGGCGATGCGAACGCGCGGGAGCGGCAACTCCTCGCTGAGCTGGAAGACCGATGTCTGCCGAGCAACACGAACTCGGACTAGGAAGCCAGCCTGCTTGCCGGGATCGATGCCCGGTGATTGAGGCCGGCGATCTCTGCGGTGCAGCCGGCCAGATCGAAGGCCATTTCAGTTTGACGGCCCGCCGTTGGCCTCATTCGACACCTGCAGGTGACGCGCCAAACATCCGCTGATTGGTGTTGAAGACAGACCGTTCGGCCTCAGTCGCGAGGTGACGAACCACGAATGCCCGACCGCCTACTCGCCAAAGCCCTTCTCCCTGTTGCAGATCGGGCAGCTGGTCGCGCTCCGCGGTGGTCAGCCCGAGCTGCTCGGCCGCATGCCGGGCCTCGCTGACCTCCTGCTGATACACGATCTTCGTCGAGCAGTCACCCAGCAACCCGCGAGCCAGGGCCCGCGCCTCGGACCCAGCATTACCAACAGCATCGAGGTCCGAAAGCCGGTGCACCACAAGCAGATTCGCGATCCCTAGCCCGCGTGACAGCTTCCACTGCGACTGCATCCGTGCGAGCAACGCGGGCTGACGCATGAGCCTCCACGCCTCGTCGTAGATCACCCAGCGCTGACCGCCGGCCGGGTCGGCGAGTGCCGACTCCATCCATGCCGACGCGCACGTCATCAGCATCGCCATCAGCTGGTCCGAACCGTGCACCCGCGATAGGTCGAGCGTCACCATCGGCAGCGAAGGATCAAGCGTGACCGTCGAGGGGCCGTCAAAGAGTCCCGCCAGATCACCGGACACCAGGCGTCGCAACGCATGCCCGACCTCACGACCGTCCCGCGCCAACTCCTCCACCGTCGCCCCCGGCAGCCCAACCATGGGAGTGAGCATCGCGTCCACCACCATCGGCAACGTCGGAGTCCCGCTCGACGACACGGCCGACGTCAGCGCCGCATCGAGTGCCGTGTGCTCAACCGCACGCAACGGCCGACCAAGAGCTGACTCGGCCAGCGATCCGACCAAAACTCGACGCCGCTGCGCGACCTCCCGAGCCCACGCACCTTCATCGAGCAGCGAGCCACGCGGCCCAGGATCGAGCGGGTTCAACCGATGTTGCGTCCCACTACCCAACTGGATCGAGACCCCACCCACAGCCTCCGCGACGGCGGTCCACTCACCCTTCGGGTCACCGGGCACATAGACACGTCGCCCGACCGCGATCGACCTCGTGGCCATCGATTTGGCCAGGAACGACTTGCCCTTGCCCACCACTCCGGCGAGCAGACAGTTCGGATTCGTCAGCACCCCGTTGCCATAGAGCACCCACGGGTCAAAGCAGAACCCGCCACCAGACCACGCGTCCTGCCCGATGTAGACGCCCTCCGACCCCAGGCCCGCCTCGGCCAGGAACGGGTAGGCACCTGCGACCACGTCCGAGGTCGCGCGATGTGCGGGGAGTCGCATTCGACGGAGTGAGCGTCCCGCCTCCGGTCCGTGCTCGCCTTCGGCGGGCAGGTATGCCGGCCGCTCGGCCTTCGCGTCCTGCTTACCGTCGGGTCCGCGAACCTTTTCGAACAAACGGAGCTGTGCGGCACCCGGCCGGCCGGACGGCATACGCCGTCGTTTTGCTGAGGCACTGAAGAAGGTTTCATTCGTGCGCTTCATTTGGATACCTTCCGACCGAGCGGCAAAGCGGCTGCGGTGAATGCGCGTGCCTGCTGGCCATACAGTCGCCGCGTTTCGCAGCCGGATTGGATTGCGGCGCGGGCGATCTCGGCGACCGCAGCCTCGAGCTCCTCGATTGAACCGGCTGTGATGGCGACGAGTCCGGTGAACCGGATATCGGCGTGGCCGGCGATGAGGGCGCGTTCGCGATCGACGACGTCGGAGGCTTCCACCGAGTCCGACAGGTCGGCGATGACACCGAGCTTGGCCTTCTGGGCGGCGTCGGTGGCGTACTCGACCTTGGCTCGGCGGATGTCGCGGATGGCTTCGTCCGCGGGGATCGGCTCGTAGGTCATTGAGATCGTCTTGCGGATCCCGGGCTGGAAGACGAGGGAGTGCAGGAAGAACGGGGGAGCGGCGACGCGCGGCCACTCGTTGACCCAGAGGACCGCTGAGCGGCCGGTGTCGTGGCGGACGTGGTCCCAGTGCTCGTCGACCGCGACCGGGCCAGCGGTCGCGAGTTGGGCAGTCGCCTGGTCGGTGGAGCCGAAGGTCGGGTCGTAGGCGGTGCGAAGGGTCGCGGCGACGTCTTCCTCGCCGAGCCAGTTGTCGAGGTGGATCTCAGCCGCTCGAAGACTGGTCTGGAACGACGTCATCTCCTGCTTGAGGAAGGCGGCTGCTCCGGCGATGCCACGACCTGACTGGCGGATGAGGGGCCGTGCCTTCCGCAGGTCGAGCGAGAGCGCGGCGAGCGTGCGGTGTGTCGAGGCCGCGGGGACGACGGTGGTCATGAGTTCTTCGTATTGCCGGACGACCCAGCCACCCCTCTCGGCGGACGCGTGGGTCTCCCACCAACCTGTGATGCCCCGGCCGGCATCCGGGAGCGTGACCTCGAGGATCTGGACCCGGGTGCCGCTGCCCGTGGCGGCGAGGTGGGCGAGGGTGCGCGACCAACCATGGACCCGGCGGGCCTGCTCGTCCGGCGACTGAAGGACGAATGAAGGGTGCCTGAGGATGGCGACTGCCGTGAGGGTTTGCGCGTGCGGATCGTGCAGCATCGCGGCGCCTGTCTCTGCGTCGATGAGGAAGCGCAGTGCTGCGGCGTCCCCGGGCAGCGCGAGTGTGCCTGCAGGGCGCGGCTGTTCGGGTCGTGCCCGAAAGCGGGTCTGGCCGGTCGCCCCGCGCCATGCGTAGTGCGCGGCGGTCGGGATCCACTCGATCAGCGGGGTGCCGCGCCAGGGGACGAAGGTGGCCGCGATGGCGCTGCCCCAGATCGGCGAGGTGAGGGCGGCGCCCTGGGCCCCGGCGAGGAAGAGGGCGGGGACGAAGGCGGCGACCGCGACGCAAAGGGAGGTGAGACGGAGGGCCGAGAAGCCGAGGAGTACTCCTCGGCGAGGCAGTCGCGCGAAGCGGATCGAGGGAGCCGTGGAGGTGGTGTCAGTCATTGAATGACTTCCTGATCAGTTCTTCTGCGGCGGTTGGTGCGGACCTTGTGGCGGCAGTGTGTGTTGTTGTGGCACGGCATCTGAAGGTGTCGTGTGGGCGGGCGGGCCGCTTCCGGAAGCTCCGCTTCGCGGGGTTTCAGTGAGGGTGAACCCGGCTGGGGTCGTCGGATTTGTCGCGGCCGAGGCTGCGGCTGGGCCGCGAGACTCGACGGCCCCAGCCGAGCGGTTGGAGGGTCCCCGACCATGGGCGGCCGGTTGGTCGCCGGGGTGAGGAGCGTTCTCTAGTGGGCCTGGTAACCGTTGGGCCGCCTGTTGACCTCTGGCCGCCAGTGCAGCCGCGGCTCCCGCGCCACCAGTCGCAGCCATGGCTGGCATGAGCGCTCGGCTCGTTGCTCGCATGGCGGCCACCTTTTGCGGCGCCGCGATGAGGCTGCGGGCGCCGGTGCCGGTCTGACCGGCGGCGGCGTGCGCCGCGTGCATCGCCTCTCCGGCGAAGCTGAACATCTTGATCGAGACCCACGGTGCGAGGCCACCCATCAAGAGCACGAGGGACCCGCCAATGACCTGAGTGACTTGCTGGCTTGCGCCGTCGCCGTCCTGCCCGGCTTCGTTGAGGACGAAGACGCCGATGGACAAGATGATGACGAGCAGCAGTTTGGACGCGATCATCGCGACGACGAACTCGATCCAGCGACGCACCCAGGCGCGGGAGAAGTCGGCGGACGCTCCGGCGAAAGCGATCGGGGCCAGGACGGCAGCGACCAGCAGCATGAGCTTGCGCGCCAGCATGGCAGCCCACACGATCACAACCGCCGCGAGAGTGACCAGACTCAGCAGCAAGACGACAGCGGGGTTGGCCTGCGAGGTGAGCCGGGCGACGGCGAGTTTGGCGCCGAGACCTTCGGCGTTCGTGCCCATGGTGGCTTGGACTACCCCGGCGCTGAGCGCATCAACGGCAGCGAGGAGGGCTCGGGTGGCGGCGAGCGCGAGGGCGGTGCCCAGCGTGGCGGTGATCAGACCTGAGAGAGCGCGTTGGAGGCCGCCGGGCTCCTGCCGCACGACAGCCTTGATGAGTTGTACGGCGAAGAGACCGACGCAGATCACCGCGGCGATCGATCCCGTGATTGCCATCTCCCGCAACAGATTCGGTGAGGTGAGATCGAGCGTGGTGGCCTCGTCGATCTGCTCCCACAACCAGGTCGTGGCCTTGGCCGCTGCTTCACCGAAGTAGCCGGCGATGTGGGAGAACGTCGAGGTCGCGGCCCCCGCGGCTGCGTC
Organism: Knoellia locipacati; assembly: GCF_044791685.1. Lineage (GTDB taxonomy): Bacteria > Actinomycetota > Actinomycetes > Actinomycetales > Dermatophilaceae > Knoellia > Knoellia locipacati_A. The sequence goes on along the minus strand of NZ_CP087730.1, from coordinate 1,013,329 downwards.
GTTGACCGATTCCTGGACCAGGCAGAGGGGGTTGAGTTTGTTCGGCCCGGGGCAGCTCATGACGGACCTACCGGGATCGAGGTGAAGGTGATGACGCCGACCACGCCGAGGGTAGCGCGGACCGGGGGACCTTCGAGGTTGAGGCTGACGGCGACGCTGAACCGCTGGGTGCCTGCGGGTGAGGTGCGGGTGACCGTCGCGGAGACCTCACGGGCTGTGACGCCGGGATCGGTGATGCGTCCGCTGGCGACGGCGTTGGTCCACACGACGGGCTGGTGAATGCGCTCGACCTGGGCGGTGTCCACGGTGCGCTGGCTGGCGAGTTGCGTCCACTCGTCTTGCTCGGGAACGGGTGCGGGCCCGGCCGTCGAGTCGGTCACCGACCAGACAGCGAACCGATCCCGCGCGGACTCCGGCACCAAGCCGATCACCAGCGGTTCCGTGGTGGCTGCGGACTCGGCCTGGACCCAGGCCAGATGGGAGTCGCGCGAGACCCTGGCGTAGTCCCGCGACAGGAGGCGCCGGACGAATTCGGTGGCGTAGAGGTCAGCTTGCTCGGTTGCGGCGCCATTGATCCGAGGGGACGCGGGCTTGCCCGCATATCGCGGTGTCGACGCGATTCTCGCGAGCCCCTGCTGGAGTGCCACGTCAGTGGTGCCGTCGGGCTGGCTCGGCTCTGCGACGGCCTCGCGTTGGGCAGGTGCCGACTGTTGGGGCGCGGACACTGAGGGCTGTTGGCCATCACCACCGTGGACGGCGGCAACGCCGATCGTCGCGGCAAGGACGACCACGGCCAGCGCGACAGCGACAGCGCCCCGCGGCATACGCGAGGTACCCATTACCGGATCCCGGCGCCCGCGTTGTTGAAGAACGTGACCAGGGTGCTGGCGGCGCCGAGCAGCATGGCTGCGCCTGCGGCCACGACGACGCCGGACTTGCCCTTGCCCGCGACGTGCGGGTTGGACGAGTGGCTGCCGATGGCCCAGGCGACGGATGACAGGGCGACGCCAGCGACGGCGGCCACGAGTCCAAAGGTGAGGAGGCCGCCGACGATGTCTTCCAGTGCCGTGAGGCCGGGAAGTCCGCGGGTGTTGGGCTGGATGTCAATGAAGGGAGCAGACATGGCAAGGGTGCCTTTCGCAGCAGAGGCGGGCCGATCCCGCTCGTACTAGGACCACGCAGCCACCGGGGCACCATGCGTTTGCACTCACGGTCGCTTGCCCGTTGACCACGGTTCCCATCGGCGTCCCACGCAGAGTTGCCAAGCCGGGGTCCCTCCCGCTCGCCCTGTGGTGAGGTAGTGGGCATGGTGAGTTCGTTCTCGTGGATCCCGATTCAATCCGCACCGAAACGGCCGGGCGAGGAGTATGCGAACCTCGTCTCTGCACCTTGGGTGCCACCCGATGGCGTCCTCGTTGTCAGCGGGAAATTTGGTGCCTTCGCGGTGATGACCGCTCAGCGCCACGAGGTCATGGAGGGAAACCTGGGAGACGTAACTTCGATCTATCGGCGCGACGCTGGTGCGCCAGTCACCTGGTCCTTGATCACCTACCGCGCTGACGGTACGGCTCATGTGGGTGACGCTCACGTCACGACTGCACCCCCTGGCGCTCCAACAGGTTGGTTCGAGGAGGTCTCCGCGATCCTGGAGGCCCACGATGAGAAGGTTCTCGCGGCTGCCCGGAGCGCCTACCGCAAGGAACGGCGAGGAGTTGCGCTGCTGAAGCGCCACAAAAGACTGGCGAGCTTGGCTAGCCAGCCCCCTTCCGATCTCAGGTGGCAAGTGCACGGTAGGAAGGGGCCAGATGCACGGATCCTGGTGAAGCGGGGGCGCGACATCGTTGGCCGTCTCCTATTGCCATGGAACGTTCTGACAGTCACAAACGAGGAAGAGCGCGAGGCGGTTGGCGATTTTCTCGAAGAAAGTGGCCATTCGGTCCGGCAACCCATCCACGGAACGGCACGCGGCACGGACTTCGTTGCCTGCGTCGAGTGGATTGGCGCCTGGGGAGTCTTCCAAGCCTCTTTCGGAGACGTGCCGAATCGGGTGCCGGCCGCACTGTACTTTCCGCCGGAGAAGCAACTCATGGTCGCGCGCGAGGTCTGGGTGGAGCCGTTCAGAGAGGTGATTGAGCGGCATGGCCTGCCTGTGAATGGGATTCTGGAAGTCGAAGTCCCGGACGGGTATGACCCGCGCCTCTACAAGAAGCTCCAGCTGTACGCCACCCACGGTGAGTACGTGTCGCGGCCCCGCAGAGCCCAAACTGTCCTTGCCGAGATGGAGTCGCTTCGGCGCCCTGCACCGCCAGGACCTGGCCCTCTTAGCGCCAGCGTTCGAGAACTGGTCCCCGTAAGCGTTTGCGACGCTGTGGATGAATGGATCGATGCTGGTGTGATCGATCCGTGGGCTCGAAGGAACGAGTTCAGCGATCACGTTTGGTGGACGCACAGGACAGCTGCGCTCACCGACTTGCAAGTCTCAGCGTTGACCGAAGTCACCCCGCCTGGCGCCCTTCCCGGCAATGTGGATCTGACCGTTGCATGGGCCCATGACGTGTCCCCTCAACACGTCCTTATGCTCGCGGCCCTCCGACTGCGTAGTGAGCACCCGATCTGGTGGCGGTCGCTCCCGTGGCAGGAAGCTGATCTACCCAGACGGGGGCTGACTCCCACCGAGCACGCACAGGTTCAGACCAGCCTAACTGAGATGAGCGCGCCGCAGGCAGCGGCCTCCGGAGCCCCAGCGTTGGTCGATGCACTTCGGTCGGGGGCCCTGCAATACCCTGATCTGCCCGCGCCACTTTCGCAAAACGACCATGGACGCCTTTTTCTGGCAGCCGGGAGATTGGCCCACCAGGGGATCGGCAAGGTCGGTGTCAACTTCGACCCCACTTCATCGTGTGCCGTCTGCTCACGAGGATTTAGCCCCGCAGCGCACTCACTCGATAAACTATTCATCTTCGGGACCTCTCAGATCTGCGGACCTTGTACGGAAGCCGCCGACTTCAGGAACCCCGCGGACCGTTGGGGAAGTTTGAGAACGAAAGGCGCTCTCGATGCGCTAAAAGTCTTGGCCGGCTCCGCGGGAGGCCCTCCCTCAAGGCAGCTCCTACGAGGGAACCTCGCGGCCGATGCCACCCACGAAGAACGCATTGCCCAAACCCTGCTGCGCATGCCGCTGCCAGGGCTGGCCCGGATTGCTGGCGAACCGCAGTGGTCCTGGACTGACTGGCTCAAACAAGCCGGACTTCTGGCTAACGGCTGGCGCCCGTCGTTTGGTGTCCATTCGACTGCCACGGATGGCCATCCCTGCCGATCCATGCTTGAACGGCACATTGACGATTGGCTCTTCCAGCGCGGCATTGCCCATGAGGTGGAGCCGTCGTACCCCTTTCACGCGGACCTGAACCCCACGGGCCTTAGCGCTGACTGGCTCATTGAGGGGATTTATGTCGAGGCAGCAGGGCTGATGAATCGCAGCGACTACGCGGAAAAAATGTCGCGGAAAGAGGCCCTGGCCGCGGCACTTGATGTAGAAGTCATCATTGTCACTCAAGATGATCTGGATCGGCTCGACGCTATCTTCGGGCGATGGCTGGGCTAAGCCACCCCTTGAGTCATAGTGCGCTGGAAAGCACTCCGAGCCTGGCTACGCGATGTGGCGGACACCTGCGACGCCGCCCGCGATGTAGGACTTCAGGCTCACCACCTTGACGACGTCGCCGGTATGCGGAGCCTCTACGACGCGACCTGAGCCGATGTACATGCCGACGTGACCCGGTGAGGCCATGGTCCCCAGGCCGCCGGGGATGGCGATGAGGTCTCCTGGCAGGAGGCGGTCGAGGTCCGTGGCCACGCCGTCGTGCATCTGGGTGGTGACAACGCGCGTAATGGAGACGCCGGCTGTGCGCCAGGCAGTCTGGGTCAGGCCGGAGCAGTCGTAGGAGTCGGGACCTTCTGCGCCCCAGACATAGGGCTTGCCCAGTTGTGCCAAGGCGAACGAGACGGCGCGCTGGGCTGCTGGACTCGTTCCTGCAGGGAGAGTGAAGCCGGTCGGGAGCGCTACCGGCTGACCGTTGGTTGGGGCTTCGCATTCCACTGACGTGCCGAGGACAACGTCGACGATCCGCGATGCTGCGGCGGCGTGCACCAGGTAGTTGCTACCGTCAGAGAACGCAGATCGCTGCACCTGTTGGGCGACAACCCAGGGCGACCGCACCTCCCAATCCCTGACCTCGAGGAGAGCGTCAAGGAAAAGCCCTGTCGAGACGATCGGATCCATTCGTTGGGCTGCGCTGCCCCAACCGGGTCGTTGCTGGAACAGGCCGAGCGAGTCGTGGTCGTAACCCCATCCCTCGTTGGGCAGCTGGGTGCCGTTGGGGTCGTTCGGGTTTCCGAGGTTCTTGAGATTGGACTCCGTGATCGCAGTCATGACTGCGATCTGCGCGGCAACCCGGCCTCCACGCTGCGTCGCAACGGCGACGATCGTACGGGCGTTCTTGGCTTGGACCTCCGAGAGAGTGGCGACGGGACCGGAGCTCGCGCAGATTTCTGCGCCCGATGCGGACTGCGGCACGGCTCCGAGGACGACTACGAAGCCCACCAGCGCGACCGCTGCGGCAGCAGCAGTGACGGCAGCAGCGATGCGGGCGAAGGGCATGTCAGCCACACGGACTGCATGGGGCACCTTCCGTTGTTCCTCTTGCGATGTCAGGCCCCAGCGCGAGAGTGTTGTCAGTCAAGGTGCGCCAGGTCAAGGAGGGAACGTGCGCGCTGGTGAGCGGACGGCATACCCGACGGCTGTTGTTTCGGCAGCGGCCGAGGATGCGCGCGCGCTCGCCTTGGAGCTCGCGGGGATGAACCCTCCGCAGCGCATCGACGCGATGGCGCTGGGGGTGGTGACCGAGCCGGGGGAGGAGGTCCTGCGCGCGGTGATGTGCTGGGTGCGGTGGCGCGTTGATGGTCAGTGGAGTGAGGCCTTGTGGTGCCGGGGGATCGTGACCACGCAGCGCCTGCTCGTGCGTCTGCCCGACGGCAGTCTTCGCTCTCAGTGGTGGTCCACCGTCGTGGGCTTCGATGCTGATCTTCATGCCGGGCACGTCGTGCTCGACTACGGCGACGGGCGACCTCGGCAGATCGCGGGACCGGCTGCCGCGGTCGTTGCAGTCGCTGGCATCTACGTGCTCTACGGCACAGAGGCGTTGGTCAAGCACCCCAGCCTTGAGCCCCTGCGGGCGCATGAGCCCCCTCCCGACGTTGAGCGGGGGTCGAAGCGCCAGTCATGGCCACTGTCCTGACGAATGGACTGCGTGTCGCTGGTTCAAGGCCTTCGACTTTGGAGCCGTTCTCCGAGTCTACACGCTAAGCGCAGAGCCCAGCTCGGTGCACCGCTCCAGTGCCTCACTCCAGGATGTCAGTTGGAGACACAGGAGAACTCAGAAGCCGAACAGTTTGCCGAGCGCTGAAAAAATCGCGTCGAACGTCTTTGCGATCGGGTTGCTGGGTCCATCAGTGCTGGATTTCTGCCAGAAGAAGGGTTGGTGGCCAGTGAACTCGTCGTCGACCAGTGGGGTTTTGCGCCGCAAGTACGGCCAGAACACTTCAGTTCGATTGACACCTACTCTCAAGCGGGAGTCGAAGCCCATCACGAGGTTCTGTTCCATCTTGGTGGACCCGCCCCGAGGGTTGGTCACCACAACATCTCCGCTGCCCTGAATGATCAGGCTGCCGGTGCCAACGAACATGATGTAGCGCACCTGCCACGTCGCAAGGGCTTGGATGCCCCATCGCCAGCGCGTCTGCAGCTCCGGTGTGCCGATGACGCCAACAACGTGCTTCGGATGCATCACCAAGCCTGGGTGGTCCTTGAAGTCGATGCGCATCAGGTACGAGTTGGGGTCATCGGGTGTTGCCAGCGTCGCCGAACTGCCGCGCTCGTCGCCGGTGATGCGGCTCAGTCCGTGAAGCCCGGCCGCGAAGCTGATGAACGGCGCCGTCCAGTCGTAGAGAAGTTGGCTGCGTATCTTGCCTTGCACTGGACGTACGTGCTCCGACCGCGCGGACAACACTTCACCGGCGCCCAGCTGGATCGCCAGGGTCCGCTGGGCATCCGTGCTGCGAAGGTCGGCAGCCGCGTTCTCAGACCCAGCTGCCAGGTGGATCGGCTTGTGCATCCGACTCACCATCGGCATCAGCAGGAAGTAGCTAACGATGCGCAGCGCTACGGGCAGGACGAGTGTGAGCAGCGCAATGGCAGCCAACCACTTCCACGACCGAGCCCATAGGTTGACCACCCGCCCCACTCCAGATGCCTGGGCTTCCTCCAGGCTCTCCTCTTCGGCCTTCTTCTGGCCCAGTTCTGATTCCTTGTTGTTGATTTCTCTTTGGATGAGGGCATGGTCGCCGCTCTCACCCAATCGATCGAGCTTCTCCTGATTGGTCAGGGCGGGGTCGCCAAGGACAGCGGCGACCTCCTGAGCCTGGCCCAGGCTTGCTTCGAGGGTGTCCAGCGCCTCATCCGCCTTCTTCACCGCCATCTCGGCGGATTTGCATGCGCTGCCGGGTGTCACCAAATCGATGAGATCCCGGACGAAGCCGCAGACTTCTTGCTGGTCGTCACGCAGACGCTCTATCTCCGCCTTCTTCTCGGTGACGTTGCGGCGCCCCTTCTCGATCTCAGCGTCGATCTCGCCCTCCAGCGACGCGATCGATTTTCTTTGAGCCTCCGCGGCGGTGCTCCTGAGTTGCTTCAGGTCCTCCTCAACAGCTGATCGGTCTGCGGCAATCTGTGGCAGTCGATCCCGCTCTGCGACGGCATCCCGGAGAGTTGGGATGGCGGCGTGCATAAGCAGATAACCGAGAAATAAGCCGGCCACCAGCCCAAGAAACAGACCCAGCTTCCTCATCAGGAAGCCGAGGACAGCCGACATGAGACGCATGCGCGCGATCCTAGGCTCGAACTGCTGCGCGCGGATGACGACTTCGTGCCCATCGCAGAGCGATCACACTGGGGCTGCGAGACAGCCGAAGTCATCGCAGAGCACTATGGCGTCGAAGATCCGGTTCCCGCCAGCGCCCTGACGGCTGTCGCTGGCGATCGGTTCGGCACAACGATGCCTCGGCCCTACGCCAAGCTAGTACTGGTCAGGGCTTGACCTGCACGGTCTTGTATCGGGAGAACCTCAGTTCGTATCCGAACTCCTCGCCTTCAGGGGTGAGGGCTCTCCCCGTGGTGCTGTCGACCTTCCAGAGCCAGGGCATCACGTATCGAGTCTCGTCGTCGTCGGAGAGGGTGTCGATCAGGTTCCGGGCCCTGTCCCGGAGGAGTTCAAGCTCAGCGGGGCTGGTCGCTCCGGTTCCACGTTGTCGGCCGTCGGCAGCGGTCGCCTGAGCCAAGGCCAGCAATCCGTCATGGTTGGTGAGGTCGAGGGTGACCGGTGCCCCTGCTAGTTGGATGTCCCTCGGCTCCGTTGGCGAGATCGGCTGGTCAGCACGGCTCGGCGTAGTGGGAGCCCGGCCTGTGATCGCCTGCCGTTGTTCGGAGGGTCGCAGAATGGTTAGGTTCTCGATCACGGTGCGCGCGGCGGCCAGGTAGGCCCGGACTTCCGGACGCCCATCGGCGCCCCACACGCTCTCAACCAACGGCAGTACCTGGGTCCACTGCAGGTGGCTGTATCTCTGACCGTGGCCGAGCGCCGGTGCGGGCTTGGTCAATAGCCCGGTGATGTAGGTGAGGTCGACGCGGGAACCGGGGTGTGCCGCTGCCGCCAGGTGCAGGTAGTAGGGAAGCTGGTCAGCTCGGTGGCTGCCTGCTTCCGATTTCAGCTCGATCACCCAGACCCGGTCGGGCCAGAGCACCGCCCAGTCGGGCCAGCCGTTCATGGCTGACTCCTCGACCTTGGGCAGCAGGTACTCATCAACAAAGACGTCAGGATCCGCCGCTGTTGTCTGGTGCGCCTCATCGCCGTGCGCCAAGGCGTCCAGCAGGTGCAGGAAGCGGATGCCCTGCTCGCTTGGAGTCCGCGCGACATTCCACGGAGGTGGATCGCCACCCACAATCAGCGTCGTGAGCACGCGTTGAAGGAACTCCTCACGACCCAACTTCAGTCGACGCCACAACTCCGGAGGGCTCTCCCACATGCTCGCAGCGTAGATCGCTCTGCCGACACCGACACCCCGGACTGGGGAAGTGGCAACGCGCGGCCGGCCCTTCACCTGAGTCGCTGTGGCCACGTACCGCAGCGGCCCGAGGGTTCTGGAAAGGAAGCCGGGCAGCATCTTCGCTGCGAAGATGTCGCCATGAGTCAAGGCGAGCACGACTTCGACGACGAGTTCAACTTCGAGACGGACCATCCACGCGCGACGAAGCCCGACGCGGACAGCGACAGCCCGACGCTTCGCACTTACCACCAGCGGTTGTGGTCCAAGAAGCTGAGGTCTGGAGCCATGTTCGTCTTGGAGGCGCCCGCCGTCCGGCGCGAGGGCTATCTCATCTACGCGGACGCGTCAGGAGACCAGCACTGGTTCGGCAGCGATGCCATCACCAACTCCTACACGCGTTGGTTGCGGCCCAAGTCTTTGGTGACCTCGATCGCAGCGTTGACCTCGGAACAGAAGGCTCGATACCTGCACCCGCCGTACACCGTCGGCAGCACCATGATCTGGCCTGTGCGATCGAAGGACCGACCAACCATCAATCAGGCAAGGGGGACCCGTTCTCCCATCGCTGATCGGATGGACCTCACCCTCGAGTGCGTCCGGCGCCACTACCTGGGTGAGGGAGGCAGCCCGCTCGCGGATGTTCTGGCCGCATATGGAGACTTCTTCGCGTTGTTCGAGGGGTTCAATGAGTTCGTGGACTTCTTCCACTTCCAGGACTTGGTCACCCCCGACTACGAGAGCGTCCGGTTCTACCTACCACTGGAGGACTTCACGCGTAGCGGGCTACCGCAAAGCGTCGACGAGTACATGACCTGTATGGAGGCGACGCTGTCCCTGATACAGAACCGCCAACGACGAATGTCGGAGTGGATCGCCAACCAGGCGAGTTGAGCCGGGAGATTCCTGCTGCCGCAGGTCCTCCGCGGAGAGGCGGATAGTGCGTCACTTAGCCGCGGATGACGCAGCCTCGAACCTGCGAGCGCATGAGGCTCCGGCCCGGAGCCGAGGCCCTACGCGCCCATGCTCGACTGGGCGACAGCATGACCGGGGTTGATGCAGAGCAGTTGACGTCGCGCGTACACAAACTCCTCCTCCGTCAACCCCCGCCCCTCCGAGAAGATCCTGAGCAACCCAGACCAGCCCGACGGTGACCCGCCGAGCAGCCGATGAACCGCCCGCCGTGAGTTCGGCGCAAGCCCGAGCTGCATCAGCATCCGCTTGGTGCACTCCCGCGAGTTGCCACCAGCGCTCTTCGCAGTGATCGTCACCAGCGGGTCGCTCGCACCTCTACGCCTGGCTTCCTCCAGTCGCGAGATGAGGATGTCGATCGCGGGGACGATGACGTCCATCCGCGGATCGTCCGGTTGGAGGTCGAGCTCGTCGACGGTCCAGTGCTCCAGTCCGAGCGTGCTCATGACTCCTCCCGAGGGGCGTCGAGCTCGTAGAAATGGATCGGATCCCCAGCTGACACATTGGTCACGCCGTGCAGCTGGTCGTTCCTGGCGGCGCGCCCGGATCCCTTGGCGCTTCGCTTGGCCTCGGCGGAGAGGTGCGCGAACAGTGACTCGGCTTCGAGACTGCGTGCCTTCTCCTCGTTCTTGATGAGCCACTCCATCGCCGAGAGGAGTTCGTCGCTGGCGTAGTCCTCCGTGACGGTCACTGCTCGCCCCGACCCATACGGCACAACGTCGGCTCGGCCGCGCGTGCAGACGCAGTCGCGAATCTCGAGCCACAGCCGCTCCACCTCGGGTCCGGGGCATCCCAACGGTCCGCATCCCTCCAACGCGGCCTTGAGCTCCGCGCCCTTCTCCATCTGTCCGATCGCCATGTCGCAGGCCTTCCTGTCTGCTGGTCTTCCGATCGCCGGTTGCCTTTCAGGAGAGCACTATTCGGCTCAGGGCCGCAGAAGTTATCCACAGCCAGCCGAGCACTCGGGGTTATCCACAGTCGGAAACGCGAGTGCCCCAGTGACTCCTCAGATCCGGCATGGTTGTTGTTGGGGCCGACGGCCCCGGTGCCGTGAACAGCACATCGCGAGAGGTCGGGACGCGGTCACCACGTGGCAGGACGTTCGAAGACGTCTTCGGTTCGACAGAACGTCCCTGCTGGATTGCGAGGGAGGGTCCTGTCCAACGAGCGACTCAGGTCGGCGATTCTCGAAGCCGGCCTGTCCCTGACCGATTTCGGGGACGCCGTCGGCGTCGACCCCAAAACGGTGGAGCGCTGGATCACCAAGGAGCGGATACCTCATCGCGCGCATCGCATGAGGTCCTCCGTCGTGTTGGGCAAGACGGACGTATTCCTCTGGCCCACAACGGAATCCGATCCAAGGTCTCATGCCGCAGCGAAGGCCGACTTCGTGGATCTGTATCCCAACCGGGGGAGCGTGCCGAGTTCGACGTGGGTCGAGTTGCTCGACTCAGCTCACGAATCGATCGATCTTTTGGCGTACGCCGCCAGCTTCCTTCACGACAGCGTCCCGTCCTTCGCCGAGCGGCTCTCACAACGAGCCGCCGACGGCGTCAAGGTGCGCTTGGTGTTCGGCGATCCGACGAGCGACGCGGTGGCGTTGCGTGGCAGGGAAGAAGGGATCGGCGAATTGATGGCTGCTCGCTGCTCGCTCACCTGGGCGTACTACGCACCCATCCTCAATGGGGGAGCAGCTGTTGGACATGGAGTGGAAGGTGCCGGGGGAGGTGTTCAGGCGCGTCAGCACGGCTGCACTCTCTACGCCTCCCTGTTTCGGTTCGACGACACGATGCTCGTCAACCCCCACGCCTACGGCGCCGCGGCCGGCCACTCGCCAGTCATGCACCTCAACGGCATTCCTGGGGGCAGGCTCTTCTCCCACTACCTCGACTCGTTCGAGAGGACCTGGCAGCAAGCCAAGCCACTCGACCCGGCGTAACGTCGCCTGCATGGGACGCATCGACTACATCGACGACCCCGCCGCGCCAGCGATCAACAGCGTCGTGCCCTCCGTCGTGGCCATCGTCCGCGACGACGCGGGCCGGGTCCTCATGATCCACAAAACCGACAACAACCGTTGGGCCCTGCCCGGGGGCGGGCACGAACCGGGGGAGTCGATCGCCGACACCGTCGTGCGCGAGGTGAAGGAAGAGACCGGCTACGACGTAGAGGTCGAGACCATCACTGGCACCTACACCAACCCGGGTCACGTCATGGCCTACGACGACGGCGAGGTGCGTCAGCAGTTCTCAATTGCGTTCCGCGCCAAGCTGATTGGTGGTGAGAAGCGCACGAGCGAGGAGAGCAGCGAGGTCGAGTGGTTGACGCCTGACAAGATCTCGCGCCTCAACCTGCACCCGTCAATGCGACTGCGTCTCGCCCACGCTCTCGAGGAAGCCAGCCGGCCACACATCGGATAGACCAAGCCGCGCCCGCGCCCGGGCGGCGGATGCAAGTAGTTCTGGCTGCGACCGAGTCACCGCGCGATTCACTGGGTGAGGCTCGGGGTAGCGCGAGAGGATCTCGGCGACGCGCTCGTCTGGAGTAGTGAGGCTGCCGGTGGGCGAGGACACCAGGTCGAGCAACGTCAGAGCGTCGAGGTCATCGGCGTAGGGGAGTGGGAAACGGGCCAGGGCCCTTTCGATGCCGCGCTCCTCGGCTTCGAACCTCGCACCGGTGTGGTGGGCGACCAGGCTCACCACCTGATCAGGCGCGCCCTGGTCGGCAAGGAACCTCGCGCCGTCGATTGGATGGAAGCCGGTAACCGCCAGCGCCGGCGCGTAGCCGATGTCATGAAGCCAAGCGGCCGCCGCGATGTCCGTCGGGAGTCCGTGGTTCTCGACGATGCGATCGGCAAGTCGACCGACGGTCTGGATGTGCGCCCACCGCGAGCCGAGGTCACTAAGGTACTCGGCTGCAAGCTTCGGGGCCTTCTCCGCGTGCCACATGACTCGCCATCCTGCCGCAGTCGGCCCGGCCATCGCGATGGCCGGGCACGAAGTCAGACCGGAGATCCTGGCTCAAGGCCCGCAGGCGAGCCGTTGCGCTCGGCGGACTGGACGGCCCGCTTGACGACGCCGACTGGCTGGTCGAGGAGTTGGGCAGCTCGGTCGAGCCCAGAGACCGTCACCAACGTGGCGACTGAGTCGGCGATGACCTGATCCGCGGTGGCGACGCGCTTCTGGACTCGGGCGCGGGCGGCATACGCCTTGGTCGTTGCCGCGAGAGCGGCAGCCTCGGCGCGCTGCGCCTCCTGCAGCCGACGACGGGCGTCTTCACGGGTGGGAAGCGAGTTCATGATTTCCTCCTGGCCTGACGAGGGGCTTCGGGAGGATCACGGGCACGGCGGGGCACCTAGCGTTGGGCCCGACGTCGCAGCTATTCGTTTCTGGAGGGCGGGTGCGGCTGCGAGGATCAGCGAATGACTGACGGAGTGACGCGCGCCCGCAAGGATTTGGCCGAGGGCCGCCCGTGGAGTGCTCGGACCCGTCTCAACGGTGTTCTCGCGCATCGCCAGGACATCGAGGTGCTCGACCTGCTGGCCACCGTCCACCACGAGATGGGGGACCTGCCCGCGGCGGGAGCCATCTGGTTCGCGACCGGTCGTGACGATGAAGCCGCCCAACGTTCAGTCGAGGCGTGGAAGGAGTTCCACCGAAACGATGCCGCCCTGTGGCGCAGCATCCCGGGTCCGATCCGTCGCTCCGTTCACTCGAAAGACTTGGAGGAACTCAAGGGCGCGGCCATGGCAGCGACCAAGCCTCAGTTCCAACGCGAGGTCGACGAGTCACGGTGGGAGGACATCGTGTTCTTTGGCGTGTTCTTCGTCGTGGTCGGATCGTTCTTGGTTATGGCGGTGATTGGGATGTGGACTGTCGGCCGCTGGATCTGGGGCTGATTCGAGGACAAGCCGCTTCGGTGCGCGTCTGTCGGTGATCGGTGGGACGCTCTGCTTATGAACGACCGGAGGTAGGGCACGTGAGCAGAGCTAATGACCCGAAGGGCTGGGTTGGCGAGGACGAAATGCTTCCGGCTGACGCCGAGGGCTCGGAGTCAGCTCGTGCCGCCGTTGCTTTCGGCCAGGCCAAGCGACGGGACTGGGCGCTCCAGCGCCGCGGGCAGTTGGAGCGGATCCGAGAGGTGTTCGACCTCGGCGAAGGCCCGGCCTACGAGGACGTCAGGGTCCGGACCTTCTATGAAGTCATCGGTTACGTCCACGAGCAGAAGTGGCTTGAGACCGTCGAGGACCTCCGTCGACGATTGCTCCCTGATGAACGGCCCCAAGATCGTGAGTGGCGGCTGGAAATGATGCAATCGGAAGACATGGACGCAGATCGTGTTCACCCGAGGACTTTGAACGTCGACGCACTCTTCCTGTCGGACCGGCGAGCGGTCGCGGGCATGACCCGTCAGCGCGACGAGGCGATCGCGCGGGCGAACGAATACCTCGAGACCGTGCACCCGGGCATGGTCGCCGACGAGCGACACACGTATCCCAACCCCTATCAGGACCTTTGGGTGATCGACCCCATCGACCCCGACCAGCGCGACGAAGTGATCTGTGGAGGGTCCCTCGTGGTCGTGCCAGCAGAGGGGAAGGTCTACGAGGCAGGAGACGGAGCGCAGCCCCGTCCACCAGAAGTCCTCGGGATGATCGGACCGCCGGACACCAACTGGGACTGATCGACGGCGGCTCCGAACACGGTCGGCCTAGTCGGGGATGCGCCAGTCGATCTCGCGGCCCGTCACCTTCAGAAAGTCATTCGCCGTCGAGAACGGGCGGCTGCCGTAGAAGGGCTGAGAGGTCCGTCCGGCCGACAGATCGGAAGGGTGGGAAGACTCGATCACCAGATGGTGGCTCGCGATCAGGTTCCTCTTGGAGCGGGCCGGGTTGCCCCACAGCATGAACACCACTGGCTCGTCCCTCGCGCTGACCTTGCGGAGCACCTCGTCGGTGAAGGTCTCCCACCCGGCGCCCCTGTGTGAGTCCCGCTGATCTGCCCTGACCGTGAGAACGGTGTTGAGCAGCAGCACTCCTTCGTTCGCCCAGTGAGTGAGAGACCCGTGGTTCGGGCGATCGATGCCGAGGTCGGATTCCAACTCCGTGAAGATGTTCCTCAGTGACGCCGGAACTCCGATGCCGTTCTGGACGGAGAAGGCCAGACCGTTGGCCTCGTGAGAGCCGGGATACGGGTCCTGCCCAAGGATCACGACCTTGACCTCTTCGTACGGGGTCGCGTTCAGAGCCGCGAAGACTTCATCCTCCGGCGGGTATACATCGCCACGTGCTCGTTCATCGGCCACGAAGCGCTGCAGGTCGGTCCAGTACGACTTCGCGGATTCCTCAGCCAGCAGTGTGTCCCAGTTCGTTCCCATGCCCGACATCCTGACTCACGCGTGGCCGGCACCTCCCGACTTTCACTATGTCCCCGCCCTTGACTTCGTTCACTCACGTCGTCCGGCTCGTCGTTCCGCCCGCCCAAACTGAGCGCCACACGTCTGGCACCCGCTGTCGCGGGTGATCGGGCGGCCCACCTCCTGTAGTGCCCCGACCACCCCGTTGTCCCCGCATGACGATGTCGATAAGGCGGATGACTTTGGGGGCGGGATACCGCTACCTCATGTCCTCGGTCGCTCGGCTCGACGAAGCCGGCCCTGCTGCCGGACTGGCCGCGTACTACGCAGCCGAAGGAACCCCTCCCGGCCGATTCCTCGGCGCGGGTCTCGCGGGTCTCGCCAACGGAGCAGGCATCCCGCGCGGCACCGAAGTCACCGAAGAAGCACTCTGGCGCATGCTCGGCCTGCTCCAGGACCCCGTCACCGGCGAGCCCCTCGGCCAGATCCCACGCACCCAACCCGCCACCGTCATCGACCGGTTCGGCCGCACACGCAAAGCCCACAAGACCGTCGCCGGTTTCGACCTCACCTTCTCCGCCCCCAAGTCCGTCAGCGTCGCGTGGGCCCTAGCGGATGACGCCACAAGAGCCCGCATCTACGCCGCCCACCGTCGCGCCCTCGAGGCCGTCATCGCCTACGGCGAATCGCAAGTATTCGCAACGAGACTCGGCAAGGGCGGCGTCGTCCAGGAAGACATCCGAGGCATCGTCGGGGCCGCGTTCGACCACTGGGACTCCCGCTCCGGCGACCCCCAACTCCACACCCACGTCGTCGTCCTCAACCGCGTCCAAGCCGTCAGCGACGGCAACTGGCGCACCCTCGACTCCAAGGCCCTCTTCCGCGCAGCCGTCGGCATGTCCGAGCTCTACAACGGTATCCTCGCCGACCAACTCACGGCCGACCTCGGCTGGACCTGGACCCCTGAACAGCGCCGCCGCTCCGCCGAACCCAAGTGGGAAGTCGCCGGTGTCCCCGCAGAACTCCGCGACCACTTCTCCCAGCGCACCACCGCGATCGAGGCCGCCAAAGATGACCTCGTCACCACCTTCACTGCCAACCACGGCCGCGAACCCACGGCCCGCGAAGTCATCCAACTACGCCAGCACGCCACCCTCACCACCCGCGAGGACAAGCACCTCCGACCCCTGCGCGACCTCATCACCGAGTGGCGCGACCGCGCCCACCCGTTCATCGGCCAAGACCCACAAACCTGGGCCGCAAACCTGACCAGTGCCACCGCCCCCACGCTCCGAGCGGCTCACGACCTCGACGACGGGATCGTGCGCGACGTAGCCAAGGTCGTCCTCGCCAAGGTCGCCGACAAGCGTGCCACGTTCACCCGAGCCAACCTCTTCGCCGAAGCACTCCGAGAGCTCCACGGGGTCCGCTTCGCCACGCCCGCCGACCGCACCACCGTGGCCGGCAAGACCGCCACCTACGCCACCGAACTCGCCGTCCAACTCACCCCACCCGACGTCGGTCGCGTACCCGACGGGCTCCGCCGCGCCGACGGCACCACCGAGTTCGTCGCCCGCGACAGCGAGGTCTTCGCCACCCAGGAACTCCTCGACGCCGAGGCCCGCCTCCTCGACGCCGCTGCTGCCGAAGACGCCCCCGTCGTACCCGCCGCAACCGCCTCCGCCATCGCCGAGCAACCCCTGCCCGGGCGCACCCACCACCTGTCCGCCGAGCAGGCCGCAGCGGTCACCGCGACCGTCACCTCCGGTCGCCGCGTCGACCTCCTCGTCGGAGCCGCCGGCACCGGGAAGTCCACCGCGATGGCCGGAGTGCGCGCCGCCTGGGAAGCCACCCACGGTCCCGGATCCGTCGTCGGACTTGCCCCCTCAGCCGCAGCCGCCGAGGTACTCGCCGACGCAGTCGGCGTCCCCACCGAGAACACCGCCAAGTGGATCAGCGAACAAGACCGCCTCCCAGAACTGAAAACAAAAGCCGACGAGTATGCCGGCCACCTGGCTCGTGCGTATCCCTCACCTGCCACTCGTCGACTGGAGAAAGAGGCGTATGCCGTGCAGGCCGCCTACCAGCGGTGGGCTCTGCGTCCGGGACAGCTGGTGATCGTCGACGAGGCGTCGATGGCGGGCACGTTCGACCTGGACCGCATCGCGACTGCGGCCACCGATGCTGGCGCAAAGGTACTGCTGGTGGGGGACTGGGCCCAGCTCTCGCCCGTGCAGGCCGGAGGCGCGTTCAAGCTCCTCGCGGACGCTCAGCCGGACGCGCCGGCGCTGCACGACGTACGCCGGTTCCGCAACGAGTGGGAACGCGACGCCAGCCTCGACCTGCGCGCTGGCCGGGCTTCGGTCGCTGCGATGTATGCCGCTCAGGGACGAGTCGAATCCGGGACGCGAGAGGACATGGTCGACCTCATCTTCGATGGGTGGCGGCAGGACGTGAAGGCCGGTCAGACCTCACTCATGCTGGCCGCGGATGCTGACACCGTGAGAGACCTCAACGCCCGCGCCAGGGCGCACCGAGTCGCGGCAGGTGAGGTCGGCGACACGGAAATTCGGCTCGGGGACGGGTCAGCCGTCGGGGTTGGCGACGTCGTCGTGACCCGTCTGAACCGGCGCGCACTAGTGACGGGGAGCGGGTGGGTTAAGAATGGCGACGACTGGATCGTGCGGGCCATCGATGAGAACGGGTCGATGCGGGTGCGGCGAGCGAGCGGGGGTGCGGTTGCTGTGCTGCCGGCTGACTATGTCGCCGAGAATCTCGAGCTCGGATACGCCACCACAGCACACCGGGCGCAAGGCCGGACGGTCGACACCGCACATGCGTACGTCACCGCCACGACCGGTCGGGAACCCCTCTATGTCATGTCCACGCGGGGACGAGAGTCGAATCGCCTCTACATCGATACGGCCTTCGACCCCGAGGCGGCCACGAGCCACGGCGAGGACATCCATTCCGACCCGATCGAAGTCCTCCAAGTAGCGATCACCACCAGTGGTGCCGACCTTTCCGCGACCGAAACCCGTCGCATGGAGGAGACCGCAGCCCATGCCCCGCGGCGTGTCGAAGCCCAAGGTGCCGCCATGTTGAGGCGTGTCCAATTGCCAGCCGATGCGCCACGTGCACGGCCGCTCTGAATCCAATCCCCTGGGAACCGGCGAAAAGCACCAGTGTGCGTCGAATCGGGCGTGGATGGTGCTCGCTGACCGGTGCACCTCTGAGACCTCCAGCGACGGGTGGCGCAGAGTCGGCGTTCCCCCCGGCTGGCGGTTGGGGTAGGCCGGCCCCTCAGGGACCATTCTTCTGCTAAGCCGCCGTGGGATCGGCGCTAATCCTTCGCGCCGTCCAGACCCGTCGCGCTCCCCAATAGACGCAAAGCGGGAGAGCAGTGCCCCACAGCACCTTGCCGACGAATTGGCCCGTAACCGTTTCGGTGGTCAAGGGGAAACCTGCGAGGGACAGAAACGCAAACGTGTCGATGGGGGCGGACACGATGTTGGATGCAAGCGCGCCCTTGAGGAACCCCTTCGTCCTGCGAATGGGTTCGTAAACCACTAGGTCAACCAGTTCCGCGCAAACGAACGCGACGGTGGAAGCCAGGGCCAGTGCCGGCGAAGACAAGACCCAGGAAATGCCACCTCCTGCCGCTATCGCAGCAAGGGCCCAGGTGCGACCGCCGAAACGGTGGACGAAGTCCCGGGCCAGGAGCGCAAAGCCAGCGGCGTACGTGCCTGCCGTGACCATGAGTCCAAATCCCACAGGCACGAGGCCGAGCCGCTCTGTGACGATGTTTGCGAGAACGACGGCTGAGACATACAGGACGACGCTTATCGCGAGGAGGGGCCACGAGTGCCTTGCAGTTGCATCGCGAACCGGAAGGGCTCTCATGGGGGAGTTCAACTGACGACTCCGCGGTAGATGCAACCGGAGGTGCACGTCTCACGCACACGTACCTCCGTCATGTTCGAAAGCTCAGGGATCAGTCGGTCCCAGATCCACTTGGCCAGCACCTCACTGGTCGGGTTCTCGAGACCCGGAACCTCGTTGAGGTAGTGATGATCGAGTTGGGCCTCGAGGGGCTTGAACGCTGCTTTGATGTCGCCAAAGTCCTGCACCCAACCGGTGTCCTCACCAACCGGGCCGGCGACATGAACAACAGCCAGGTAGGAGTGGCCGTGCAGGCGCGCGCATTTGTGGCCGTCTGGCACATTCGGGAGCCGATGAGCCGCCTCGAAGGTGAACTCGCGGTAGATCTCAGATGTGTAGGTCACGGTATTCCTAGGTACTTGTGCGTCTGCAGGCTCAGGTGCCATCGCGGGTGGTCAAGGCAGAACTTAACGGCCAGTTCGGTGTTCGCGGCCACGTCCGGGCCGTCCATCGGCTGCACTCGGAAGGTCTCAAAGCCCAGGTGCTCAAACTTCGTCGGATCGACGCCGCCTTGTGGGACAACGAATTTGAGTTCGTGGCCCTTCTCGACGATGAGCTCAGAACCGACCTTTGGGCTGACGCAGAGCCAGTCGATCCCGGTCGGCGGAGCGACCGTTCCATTCGTCTCGACAGCAACGTAGAAGCCACGCGCATGGAGGGCCTCGACGGCCTCGACGTCCAACTGCAGGAGGGGTTCGCCGCCAGTGCAGACGACCATCGGCCGCCCACCGCCGTTCACCGGCCACTTCGCTGCCACGGCCTCCGCTAGGGCCTCCGCATCGGCGAACTTTCCGCCGCCCTCGCCGTCAGTCCCTACGAAGTCGGTATCGCAAAACTTGCAGATTGCTCGTTCACGGTCGGCCTCCCTGCCGGTCCACAGGTTGCAGGAACTGAAGCGGCAGAACACCGCAGGCCGGCCGGCGTGTGTGCCCTCACCCTGGAGCGTGTAGAAGATCTCTTTGATCTTGTACGTCACGTAGTCGCCTCCTGGTAACGGACGGGGTCAGCGAGGCCAGCGTCGGCAAACCCCCGTAGGCGCAGCAGGCACGAGTCGCAATGGCCGCACGACCGGCCATCAGCGTCAGGGTCGTAGCACGAAAGTGTCAGCGAGTAGTCGACTCCGAGACGTGTGCCGACCTCCACGGTTTCAGCCTTGGTCAGGTCGATAAGCGGCGTATGGATCCTCAACTCTTGGCCTTCGACGCCCGCTCTGGTAGCCAAGTTGGCCATCCGCGCGTAGGCAGCGATGTACTCCGGCCGGCAATCCGGGTAACCCGAGTAGTCGAGCGCGTTGACCCCGATGAAAATATCCGTCGAGCCGATGACCTCGGCGTATGCCAGAGCGAACGAAAGGAAGACCGTGTTTCGCGCCGGGACGTACGTGATCGGGATCTCGCCCTCCGTCAGGTCTTCCGCCGACTGATGCTTCGGTACCTCGACATCGGCTGTAAGCGCCGATCCGCCAAAGACGCGCAAGTCGATGTCACATACGACGTGCCGATCAACCCCAGCGGCATCCGCCACGCGACGGGCTGCTTCGAGTTCGATCGCATGACGCTGGCCGTACCGGAAGCTGATCGCATACGGCTCGAAGCCTTGGTCCTTGGCAACCGCCAGGACCGTCGTCGAGTCCAGGCCACCACTGAGCAGCACCACTGCCTTGCGGCTCATCACGTCCACCTCTCCGATATGCACCGTGCCTAAAAGCACCGACCGCTGAAACTACAAGGTACAGTAAATGGAACGAAACGGTAGTTTCTGCATCGAGGGGTCATGGCGCGCCAAAAACTGACAATCGTGGTCACTTGCACTGACCGCAAGTCGACTGCGCCTTTCGATGACCTGATGGTCCGGAGCCTACCGACCGCCACCGTCAGCGAGCGGGTCGACGCTTGGGTTGGCCGCCTCAAAGACGCCCAGAGCACGACGCGCCTTCTCGACCTCTACAAGGGTGAGAGTTGGACCCAGGCGAAACAGTTGGCTGTCACGGCCCAGAGGACGGGGTTTGATCCTGAGGTCTTCGTCGCATCAGCAGGCCTGGGCCTGCGCTCAGTGACCGATTTCGGCCCGTCGTACGCAGCGACGTTCGCTCGTGGACACGAGGACTCAGTGGTGACCGGCGCCGCCGATTCCCGGGTTTGGTGGAAACGCCTTCCACACGTGGAAGCCCCCTCGAACGATCACCCGTCGATCTGGGTTTTGTCGGAGTCCTACGCTCTAGCCATGCAGGACGACCTTCAGCCCCTGAACCCGAGCGTGTCACTCGTGTTTGGCGGAGCGTCTGGCACACCTGCGGAGTCACGGATTCGGTCCGACCGCAATCTTCGTGCTGCCCTGGGTGGAACTATGACCAGCCTGAATACGCGCATGGCGAACCGCTGGCTTGAGCTGGCTGACGGAAGGCTGCCGACATCGGCGGTCGTCCGTCAGGACTGGGCCAAGTGGGCGCAACACGCCCAACAAAGCGAGCACTACGATCGCCGCTCCCTCCCCGACACCTCCATCCGCCAACTGGTCGAAAAGATGCTCGGAGTCCACCCAAAACTCTCGAAGACGACGGCTCTGAGGAATCTGCGTGCATCCGGTATCGCTTGTGAACAGCGCCGGTTCTCGGGACTGTTCGAGGAGGCGCGGAAGGCATGACGAACGTGGAGTGGCTTGAACGGCGCGCCCTGAAGGTGCTGCAGAACGATGACGTTCCCCTATATCTCTTCACACTCGCCGCCGAAGAGGTCGACCTCGTTGCTGACGTTGCCCGCATCAGTCGCGATGAGGCCGGCAGACTGATTGGCTACCAGAGGCCCGAGAAACAGAAGCACGTTAGGCAAATCCAGGAGTACCTCGACTCGGAGGATCCGCTGTTCCCAAACGGCTTGATCCTGGCACTCCCGCCGGAGGTCCGTTGGAGGTCGAGTCGCGGGCCGTCGACGAGCGATGGGTTGGCTGTCGCCGGGACACTCCATATCCCGTTCACCAGCGATGTCGATGGTCCCCGTCCAGCATGGATCGTCGATGGCCAGCAGCGAAGCTTGGCACTGTCTCGAACAAAGAACCGGCGCCTCCCTGTGCCCGTCGCAGGGTTCGTTGCTCCGACTCTGGAACTTCAACGCGAACAGTTCCTGAGGGTCAACACGGTTCAACCACTCCCGATAGGTCTCGTGACAGAACTTCTCCCAGAAATCACGCGCGTTCCATCGGCTCGGATGGCAACGCGGAAACTTCCCTCGGCTTTGGTTGACATGCTGAACCAAGACAGCGCGTCACCGTTCTGCGGCATCATCCGACGGGCCTCGACGGACCCCGACACCAAGAAGTCGACCTACGTGACCGATACAAGCCTGATCGAAGCAATCCGTGAGTCCATCGAGTCGCCCTCCGGGACGCTCTTCCCGTATCGCAATATTGCGACAGGAACGACTGACACCGAAGGCATTCGGCGCGCGCTCATCGCCTACTGGGGTGCGGTGCACGACGTCTTTGAGGACGCCTGGGCCAAGCCTGCGACGGAAAGCCGACTTATGCACGGTGTTGGGATTCGGTCGATGGGGCGCCTCATGGACCGAGTCATGACCCATATCCGCGACGATGACCCGAATGCCCGGACCGCGGCTTCGGCTGAACTCTCGCTGATCGCCAAGCACTGCGCCTGGACCGAGGGCTCCTGGGATGCGCTCGGCCTTTCGTGGAACGATCTCCAGAACACGCCGCGCCATATAAGCGCGCTGTCCAACTACCTGGTGCGGACCTACCTGGCAGAGCGGACGCAACGCAAGTGAGGTTCTTCTTCCCCGACAGCCAAGACCTCGTTAGCCCCTCGTACGACTTCCTACGCGACGAATACGCGGCCCATCGAGTCCGCCAGCGCGACGATCGATACGCGCATGAGGTCCTCGACCGCGCTCCCTACGACGGCATCTTGGTCAGCAAATCCATCGTCGACGGCTCGATCAAGGGATCCGGCAAATATTCGACCGCCCAGCGTGCGCGGCTTCACCGCATGGGCGTGCACAAGTTCTTCCGTCTCCCTGCTGGAGTTGAAGCGCTCGGCGACAACGGCGCGTTCAACTACATCGATGAAGCCGTACCACCCGTGACGGCTGCTGAGACCCTCGACTTCTACGAAGAGTGTGGGTTCGACGCAGGTGTGAGCACGGACCACGTGGTCTTCGGCTTCACGGAAGATGCATCGAGCGACGGGGTCGAACCTGAATGGGAGTCACGCCGTCGACTGACCCTCGGGCTGGCACAGGAGTTCCTCGCCCTGTGCCAGGAGCGCCGCAGCGCGGTCGAGCCTGTGGGCGCGGCCCAAGGTTGGAGTCCCGAAACGTACGCCGACAGCGTCCGCGCGTTACAGGATCTCGGGTATAGGCGCATCGCGCTAGGCGGCATGGTCCCCCTCAAGACGAGTCAGATTCTCGCGAGCCTCAAGAGGATCTCGGACGTCCTTAAGACCGATACCCAACTTCACCTGCTTGGCATCACACGCGTCGACTCGATGGACGACTTCTCAGAGTTGGGCGTCACGAGTTTCGACAGCACCTCGGCCTTTCGGCAAGCATTCATGGACGACCGGAAGAACTTCCACACTGCCGAGCGCGCCTACGTCGCGATTCGCGTCCCTCAGGTCGATGGGAACCCGGCCTTGAAGCGCGCAATCCTCGCCGGAAACGTGAGTCAGAAGGACGCCGTCAAGGCGGAGCGTGAGGCTCTCAATGCGCTGCGTAGTTACGACGGTTCGTCCAGATCCAGACAAGCATGCCTCGATCGCCTGGACGAGTATCAAGTGATCTGCCAATCCAAGAAGTCGTATCTCGCCGCCTACGAGGAGACGCTCACGGCCGCGCCGTGGACCCAGTGCAACTGCAAGATCTGCCGCGAGCACGGGGTCGAGATAGCGATCTTCCGCGGCACTGAACGAAACAAGCGTCGCGGTTTCCACAACATGTCCGTCCTCGCCGACAAGATGGCGAAACTGAAGTCCCACAGGAGTGCAGATGGCTGATCGGTACGAGTTGCGACTGCCCGCCCTTCGGATCCGACAAGGCGCGCAGTTCATCTACACATTTGGTGTGGATGGCAAGCGCATCCACGACTTTGCAACCGTCAGTCGGGTTCATCGGGAAGATGTCACGCTGCAGGGCTATCAGCGGCCTGAGGTTCTGAGCCACATCAAGGCGATCCGTCGGTACTTGGAGTCCGACGGTGCGATGCTGCCGAATGCTGTGGTCGTCGCGTTCGACGAACGGGTCACCTTTGTAGCCAATCGATCCACCAGTTCCGTGGACTATGTCTCGTCGGGCGAACTCGTAATTCCGATCGACGAGTCGCTTCCCGAGGACAAGAAGCCTGCTTGGCTCGTGGACGGTCAGCAGCGCAGCGCCGCCATCCGTGATGCGGACCTCGCGGAGTTTGCTGTGGCCGCCGTCGGCTTCATCGCTCGCGGCGAAGCGGAGCAGCGGAGCCAGTTCATCCTCGTGAACAACACCAAGCCATTGCCCAAGGGCCTCATCCACGAACTTCTCCCTGACACGATGGGGCATCTCCCGGCGGCATACGCTCGGAAGCAACTTCCGGCAGAGGTTCTGGCGCGGCTCAACTTTGGCGATCGGGAAGCGGGCGCGCCGTTCGCTGGGCGAATAGCGACACCAACCATGGCCAACGGCTACATCAAGGACAACAGCGTCCTCAAAATGATTGAGAACAGCCTGTACGAAGGCGCGCTATACCAGTATCGCGATCCCGAAGGTGGCTCGGGCGATGTCGACCAGATGGTCTTGCATCTGAACTACTTCTGGACCGTCGTCCAACTGACGTTTCCCGACGCCTGGGAGATTCCGCCGACGAAATCTCGCCTGACGCACGGCGCCGGCATCCAGGCGGTGGGGTACGTGATGGATGCACTGACCGACGGCGTCCCAACAGCCGAGCTCGGTGGCTTGAGTCTGGAATCGACCCTTGGCCGTTTGGGGGAGTACTGCGCTTGGACTAGCGGCACGTGGGATTTCGGCGAGGAACAGGTTCGTCGGTGGAACGGCATTCAGAACACCCCAAACGACGTCAAGGTCCTCACGAGTCACCTGCTCCGGGCTCTTAAGAAGTGAAGGCTAGTTCGCAGAACGCAACTCTTCGAGGTTGGCCTCAACCACTCGCAGCATCGACGCGGCCCCACAGCCATCGGGATAACAGATCCGGCCGCCGGCGTTGTCGCTGATGAAGCCAGTGGCCGCATGAGCGGCGCGGCCGGTTGCGATTGCTATGAGGTCGGCCTTGCGACTGTGCTGACGTAGTGCTGGGGTGGCGACCTTGTCCGACGACTGGTGGATGGTCAGCGTCGGGTACTGCCGATTGAGGGATGTCGCGACCCGCGTCAGCGTTCCGGCGTCAAGGCTATAGAGCAGGACACTCGTGCCGGTCGGCAGTTCGGTTGCGCCGCTCTCTGGCCCGGAAGCGGGGACCGCCCAGTCCCACTGCAGCCCTACATCGGCGGTGATCAAGGAGGCAAGGGACCGCAGACCGCCAGAAAGACGCTGGCGTTGGGCGTTCAAGGGGCCCAAAACAGTGGAGATGAACTGAGCCTGCGCTTCGGGCGCCGCCCGCGGCCCACACACAACGGTGTCTGCGAGGTCCAACGTCTGTGCCGCCGACGCAACTGAACTCCATTGCGGCGCAAACGTCGCTATGTCATCCAAGAGCGAGGCATAGTCATCGCGGCCAGGAGCGCTGCTGAGGAAAATCGCGGCAAGTGCGGCGAGTGCAGACAGGTCGGCAGGGCCAAAGCGTTCCTCGACCAGGTATCGGCTTATGAAGGCGCGTGCCGTTCGCGGCGCGGGGCGCCCTGCATCCGCGGTGTCGAGAAACGCTGCAACTCCAGCCAAGAGCGTGTCAGTAGCGAGATCGGAGATGTCGTCGATGGCCTGCCCGAGTTCGGTGTCCACCTGCCATGCCGGTTCCCAAGACTCGACCAGGTCCGTGACAGGCGAAACCGCGGTGCCGCCCCCCAGCCGATCGAGCCACTCGAACCAGGAACGAGCTAGCGCAATGTCGTCGGTGACAACCGAAGCCCCTGGCCCGGTGTCGAGTCCATCCAGCGAACCGGCGTCCTGTTCAGGGAACCCTTCCTCGGAAGCCGTTGTTGTCGGGCGAAGCTCGACGAGGTGAACTCGCACTTCATCGGGGAGGTGATCGTTCGCCAGCAGAGCCTCACCCAAACCAGCGTCGTCTCGGGCCTGCGAAACCAGCGCACCCACCGTCAGAGCATCAGGATCCGAACTGGCCGCGACCCGCTCATCCACCAACATCGCAATGTCGATGGGTTCATTTGCAAGGCGTTGGGCCCCGCCGTCCAGGTCCAAGACTCCATCCACGTGCAGATTGCTCCTGCCCCACGCAGCGAGAATGGCCTCACGGACCGCCTGAGGAGGTTCAGTGTGAACAACGGTCGGCAAGGACCCGTGGGCTAGGAGTTCACGATCGCGGCCGAGACGCCCCAGACGCTGCATCTGGAGGAATGCGACATTCTCGTGGGAGATTCCTCCGGCGCGCTCGATCTCCTGGAGGATGGCCGCAGATTGTTCGGTTGCACCGACTGCCAACGCCAAGTCGAACTCACGCAGCATTCGACCTACGGGCCTCGGCAATACTGGATTCCGACGTGGCCGCCCGTCGAGCGAACGCACCAGCCGCTGGAGCGCGACGACCAAGCGTCCTTCGGTCTGGGCTGTCGGCTTGAGCACGAAGGTTGTCCCCGAGCCAACCATTGAATGAATCGCGCCCCCAAGGGGATCGGCGGCGCTCAAGGACGCGACTCGCCCATCGAAGGGACTGAGGTAATCCGCCACAGCAGCCTGCAGCAGCGGCCGCATCCTTCCCGCGTGTGAGTGATCCCAGCACACGACGTACACGATCGACGGATTCCCCGCCGCGTCGCGCCGCGGCAGCACCAAGGGGCACTCGCCACGAATGTCTAGAGCCCGAAGGAACGACGTGATCCGCTCGGCCGCGGGATGGTCCGCTGCCATGCCAGGCCAGACGATGTTGGGGCTGGAGAAGAAGGTGAGGATCAACTGATCCACCTGGCTGTCGTTCACCCGGCCCCTCCCATCCACCGAGTTCGGAGTTCCAGTCGCTGAGTCGACGCGACTGCCGGCCCAACTTGTAAGTCGATGCTTTCCTCGTTCCGCCGAAGGCCGTTCCACGTAAAGTTCATGGACCCCTTCAAGGTCCAATCCCAGCCGACGAGAATCTTTTCGTGCAGATCCGCGCTCAGGTAGGTGTGGATCCTTGGGGAACTGCCGAGGCGCCGCAGGAAGTCGCGGTTGTGTTCGACATCTCGAAGAGCGACATGCACCTCGGTCCCCTTCGTCGCCAAGATTTGAAGCACCTCGGACAGAGTCAGGCTTGAGCCAGCGTCCTGCCCCATCAGGCCGTCGAACTGGCGCGACGAGTTGTCGAGCACCGTGACATCGCTGACCCACCCGCTGACCAGCCACAACTCCGGGCTCGGCGAGCACAACTCAGATGCGATCACGCCGGCCAACACGTCGACGATCGCCAAGCCGTTCCGAGGCCGAGTTCGAACAGTTCGCTGAAGCCTGATCGTCATTGCAACTCCTCAGCGAACGCCATTCGCGCATGCCAGAGTCCGAGCCGTCGGTCCAAGCCTTCGAGTCGGGGATACACGCGCAAGCCCGACCGCTCGACTGGGGTGGCCAAGCACGTCCTGATGGCCACCGCAAGATCGGCCCTCGCCGAGTCCGGCGCCGTGAGGCGCACTCGACCGTCAACTGAGAGGGCGGTCAGATACCCGTCCAGCCAGTCGCTGCTTGTGACATCCACGGCAAGGG
Source organism: Knoellia locipacati (assembly GCF_044791685.1). GTDB lineage: Bacteria > Actinomycetota > Actinomycetes > Actinomycetales > Dermatophilaceae > Knoellia > Knoellia locipacati_A. The sequence goes on along the minus strand of NZ_CP087730.1, from coordinate 986,060 downwards.
CTCGGTCACGCACCACGTCGTCCAGGATGAGTCTTTCGATCAGCACGTCATCCCTAAACGGCTGCCAATGCTGGAGGCGCTGGTTGCGCGCGTCGTGCCCTCTTGGCCACAGCATGCTGAATGCAGAGTCCAAGTTCAGGGGTGCGATCGACTCACCAAGGACGCCGGACGCGCCGAAGAACGCCAGGGTTCTTGCATCAATCTCGACGCCCACGCTCCCTTCAACCTCGAGCCACTTGGCAATGAGCCAAGACACGCGACGATCGATCTGAGGTCGAGCACCCGGACGCAGCAGGCGGGCCGCGAACGTGGACAAGGCCAAGTGCGTGGGTGGACCGTCGAGCTGTGTCCACGCGTCTCGAACCTCGGCGAATGCGATGTCGAGCGACCCGGAATCGGTGGCCGCCCTGAACCCAGCGACAGCAGTCGCGAAGCGGGAACTCGGATCTTCAAGCTCTCCGAGGGCGATCCGTAGGGACCGGTCGGTCTCCTCCGCGTCTGAGCTCCCAACCGCACGACCCACCGCGTCCCAGAAGCGGCGCGGATCGACCGCATATGAGCGACTAAGAGCCTCCATGACCCCGAGCCCGCCAACAGAAGTTTCCGAGACGATTACTTGGAACCGGTCTGCGTCGACGCTGTCGAAGACAACGTCCGCGACGAGGTCAGACTCCTGAGCATCGGGGACCGTCTCGAACGTTGCGTCGAGCAATGCTGCAGCCAGCGTGTCTGCGAAGGCTCGTCGACGAAGGTCCACCGACGCTCCGCCCAAGCTGTTGGCCGTCAGGAGCGACGCGTGTCGTTCGATAACCGCGCGAACGTCGGGGTCGGCGGCGAGGTGCTCAAGGTCGGTCAGGATGCGCTGGCTCGACACCAGTGCCGGATCGTCCGATCGATAGGCACTGGCGAGGAAGGACGCCAGATCAGTGGCCCAAACCCCATCGCGCAAGGTATCCGTTGCGTCCTCTGCCGAGGCGCCGCGCAACCGTGCCTGTACGAACGCGTGGAGGTAGACCTCCACCAGCCAGCGCCGGTGGAACTGATTCGCTATGCCATCGAGCGCTGTGTCTTCCATTACGCGCATGCGGTAGCAGAGCGTGCGCCAAGCGGCCGACGCCAACGGGCCGTCGCTGTCCTCGGATGTGGGCACGATGCCCTCGACAATGAGTGCGTCTGCCTCAACTTCGAATCCGAGGGCCGCAGGCCGCCCATCGTGGGTATAGCGCACAGTAAGTGGTCGCCGCGCGAGTCCGCGATTGTCCTGGGTGACCAATTCCCCATCAGCACCCACGCAGAATCGGCGGACTGTGACCGGGTTGCCCGACACATGCATCCCAAAGGCTAACTGCGAGATCAAGGCAGCCCATGCCGAGGGCGTCGGGACATCCATCTGCTGAAGCGAGCCAGTCGCATAGGAGAAGGCCGATCGCCAGACCGGACGGGTCGACGACGTGTCGGCAACATCCCGTGTAGGCGAAGCCAACTGAAGTTCCAGGGGCCGCACGATGACGAAGTCCTCGCCCGATGCATCGGTCCACTCCCCAAGTGCGTGTCCCTTGGACACAATCGCCCGGAGTTCAAGGCTGTGGCCAGCCTCCGGGATCGGCAGCCAGGTCCGATGAGAGGCGTGAGCATGACCGAACCGCCGGCTCACCCGTCCGGGAACCGCTTCCCTCATAGCTTGGCCAATGGGCATGGTCTGCGGTTCACCCGTTCGGAAGTCGACTGGCATCGCGAGGATGACATCCGGCGTATTGAGCGAGTCGAAAAGAGTCGCGGTCAAGAACTCAGGCAACGGTTGCCCCGCCACTGCTCCCGCATCTGGCTCCCCGGGAAGGGGTCGCCATCCGCTCTCAAGGCGGCGAAGGATGGTCGGCACAACTGACAGCAGGAGTGAACGGGGCTCCTCCCAAAGGGCAGCATCGGCCTCATCGGGGCTGATCGCTAGAGCGCGCTGCACGTGCACTTTGAGTTCATCCTGTCTCGCTGCTGAAGCGAGAAGGTCCCTGAGGAGGTTGACCACGCGCGAAGGGTCATGCGCCTGCGATGACCAAGGCAACGACGCGAGTGCGCGGGCATCGACCGAGCACGCTCGAGCGGTCCAGTCCAGCAGAGCGTGAGCCGCCTGGATCTTGACCACGAATCTGTTGCCAATCGGTATCGAGCGCGCTCGAAGTTCGGGCTCCAGCAACTGCTCATACGACTGGTATGCCGCCCGGTCGCGACCGTAATCCGACAGCACCACAAGTGTGAGCGGCCGCATGTCGAGGCGGCGGCCTGCACGACCCCGACGCTGGAGGAAAGACGCCATGTCACGCGGGGCCTTGTGCTGGAGGACCACCCCTACGCGCGGATCGTTGAAGCCGACCTCCAAGGATGACGTGGCGACGACCACGTCCGCGGAGCCGTCAACGCCGCTGTCTTGGGACGACGTTCGAGCAATCCGGAGAGGCCCGGACATTCGGCCAAGTCGATCAGCCACATCCCACGACTGGCCGTCGTCGTAGCGTTTTCCCGAGTGCGGGAGACTTGGGTCTCGCAAACTTCCGAGCACTGTGCCGCGTGAACGCCCAAAGGGCGAAGCGCCCTCTGCATCGCGCAGGTTGTCGTAGAGACGGTTGATGACGTCCAGATCGTCGGTGAACGCGAACGCCACAGAACCGAAAAGGTGAGGTGTCCGGTCAAGCATCCGCCCTACCAGCATGAGCGCTTGAATGGTCGTAGACAGTAGCGCAGCGCCGGAGAGCGGATCTCCTCTCAGGACCACTCCATAGTCCCGGCTGATGGGGGCCAGTTCGTCGGGCTTTGGTGCAATCACTTCGACGTCTCCTCGATCAACGCCCGTCAACGTCGAGAAGAACTGTCCGGCATCGCGCAGTGTTGCGGAGAGCCCAACCACAACTGGGCTCTCGGGTCCCCACTGCCTGAGCGAGTGCCTCCAACGCCGCAAGGTGTAGGCCACTTGCGCCCCGTGCACCCCGGCGTACGTGTGTGCCTCATCTAGCAGCACGAGGCGGATTCCCGTTGGTCCTTTCCAGCCAAGGAGCGGGCCAAGCTTGGACGACGTCGCTTGCTTGCTCAGCATCTCCGTAGTGCTGAAGAGGATGTCAGGCGGACTGCTGACTATCGACTCACGAGTGATGGCCAGAGCACCCGCGGCAGTTACGCGGCCACACGTCGAGCAGGTAAGTCGTTCGATGCCTGACGCGCGGTCGGCATCAAGCCAGACTTGGTCTCCCGCACACTGGTCTTCAAGACAGGGAAAGAACGGCGAGGCCCAGCCGGCCGCGTTGCGGATCCACCCTCGGACCGTCCCTCGCTGAAAGTCAGCGTTACGAGGAGTGGATCCGTAGAGGAGCGCTATGCGCAACGGCCTCGGCGCGGTGGTACCGACCTGGCCTGCGCGTTCTCCGACGAGCAGGGCCTCCCGCGCTTGGTCGCGCAGTAGCTCGATCCGCGGGTACAAAGCCAGCGTGTGAGGACCCCGCCGGCGACGGTCTCCTTCGGATGCCAAGTCAAGCAGCGCAGGCAGGTAGAAGGCCAAGGTCTTGCCCGAGCCTGTCCCCGCAGTCACGATCCGAGCCGTCGGCCTCTCCGCCGCGACAGCCGCCAGGACAGACGCCGTTGCGCGCAGCTGGAACGGCGCCAACTTCGATGCACCCACGAGGCGCCGCAGCATTGCGTCCTGCGTTGATCCCCAGCCCGCCGATGCTTGTAAGGCGGTCGCCACCTGCTCAACGTCCAACTCGCGCTTCGGGTAGCGGCGAGGAGAAACGCGAAGCCGGTAGTCAGCAACGAGTGGGGCGTAGGCCCGCCACCAACCGTCGGCATTTGTGTCTTTCGGCGGCCACAATTGACGCAGCAGGCGAAGGAGTCGGAGGGTCTCCGCGAAGCGGGTGCGAAATCGCACGTCGCCGGTTGGTTGCCGGACCAGTAGGCCACGGTCCACCAAGACCTGGAGGTACTCCTTTGCTGCCGGCACCTCTGTTCCGCCAGCGGCAAACTCGGCGATGCGCTGTTCGTCGATTGCCCTAACGACATCGTCCTCGCTGAGGAAACCGTCCACGACCCCCCACGCCAAGAGGGGAAGTTCCAGATCCTCTAAGCGACTCAGAAGGTCTCCCAGGCGCTCTTCGTTCGGGGAGGTCATTCGACCCTCAGAACGATCTGTGCGCCGATGTCGGGGTGGTCGACTCGCAGCAAGCGCAACTCGTCGTCAGTCAACTCGTCGAGGTGGCAGGGCAGCTTGGCCAGGAGTGCGTCCAGAGGGCCCTCCGGAGTCACCTTCTCCAGTCGCGATGCCACCGCCTCGTAGGCCTCTAGAAACGTGCCGACGCTGTCCGTTGTCGGGGGCGCTCCCGCCATGCGCTTCAGGGACTCCAGTCGCAGCTCGACAGTCCGTCGCTCAAACCCCAGCCGTGCCAGGCGGTCTACTGGCAGGGCGTTGAGCCGACCCTGGGACCAGGTTGTCCACGCCTCCGTCGCGGCGTCCGAGATCGCCCGGACGGCCTTGGCAGCGTCGTTTGCGCGAGCCGTCAACAGCTGAGGGCTCGGTCGTCCAACACTGGCGATGTGGCTCTGCAGGTCTTTCGGGGCTTTGGTCAGATCGACTTCGCTCGCCGACGCTACGCCACTACTGACGAGCTTTGACTCGAGCTTGACAGCTGACTCGAGTTCGCTGAGCGAGGCGTCGAGCTTGGACAAGGCCGTCTCGGTCCGCGTGTGATCTTGGATGGCCTCGGCACCCTTGCGTGCCTGTCGAGCCAAGTTCGTGAGGCGCTTTGCACGAACGAGCAGGCCGTCGGGTTGCGCGTCACTCATTGTCTGTCCCGGTGGTCACGATCTTGATCCAACGGATCACTTGGTTGTCGATAGCTTCGTCAATGTCGATCTTGGTACCCGAGTCAATTTCCGCGTCGCTGATGCCTGATTCAACCCAACGCTCAGTGTCCTCGAGATACTGAGCGATGCTCTTCAGGTCCTTGCCAACTGTCGGGCCGAGAAGGCGCGCCAGCGTGACGCCACTGGTACCCGCGGCGTCTGTGAGAACCTTCTCGACCTCAGGAACGCCCCGCGCATCGAGCCGGCGTGCTGAATCGTTCGTCTGCTCGAGCGCCGCAAGGTCCACGACCTTGACCAGACCTTGTGCCTGGCCTTCACGCGCGGCAAGCACCACCGCATCAACGGTGTCGACGTACGACTCCGATTCCGGCAACAACCGGCGCGTGCGCTGAACGAGATTCCCCCAGTGCTCGATCTGGGCAGGGGCGACTTGAACGAGGATCGCGAGCTTCCGGTTGGCGTCCGCACCCCAACTGGGAACACTGCTCGGGAGTTCATCAAGCTGCGCTCGGGCAGCCTTCACAATCTTCGTGAGGCGCACGCTGTCAAGCGCGTGAACCCCGCCGCGATCACCCTGTGCTGCCCCGACGCCACTGAGGAATCGGTCTACCGATCCACTCCGTTCGGTCACGTAGGCCCTGTAACTCTCGACCCATTGCGGGTGTCGAGAATCTGCGTCATCACGAACAATCTCACCACGCCATGCAACGGCGCGGATCAGGTCAACGTCACGCGCCGTCGATGCGACGTGGCCACACGCGAGAGCCCCGATGATCAGGGATCGTGCCATTTCGATCATCGCGGCGTCGCCGTATTCCAACGTCGTAAGGATGCGGGCACGCGCCTTCGGCACGGCGTCCACGGACACTGCATCGAGCCGCGCGAGGGCATCTCCTGAAAGTCCAGCGAAGCCGGCCTGAATGAGGATCAGGCCCTGCAGAAGCACCGCGTTTCGAGCCGTCCTCTCAAGCCGCACGATCGGCTCGATTCCCTGCCCGATACCCTCCTGCGCACCTTCGATCGAGATGCTTCTGGCGTTGTCAGGCACCGCCTTCCTTACCGTCTCGGTGTCAGGAGACTTGATGACCGGATCGAACCACCACTCAAGGCGAGCCAGGACGGCTTCACGCACCAGCGAACGAACCAAGCGTGCAATGTCTTGCGGAAGAGCCTTTTCCTTGGCTGACCATTCCTCGATGGCCTCCAGTTGCCGCTGAACGGACTTCGGTAAGCCTTCTGACTGTTCATGATGCGGCTCGACGTGGTCGTCCGACTCCGTCTTCGTGAGTTCATCCGATCCGTCGCCCGAGGCGATGGGATCCAAGCCAAATGTCTCGAAGGCCGCTTCCGGGATAGGGCGTGTTCCCGCACTCCCCCAGAACGCAAGCATGGACTCAAGTCGCGGGGCCAGATCCTTCGGGTAGTCCTCCTCCAGTCGCTGACGAACAGCGAGTGGAAGTGACGGAAGACCGGCGGTTCGCGTTCGTTCACCAAGGAGTTGGCCCGGCGGGAACTCGCCACGAGGCAATCGGCCGGCGGCGTCCATCAGGACCTCGCGGATTGCGCCGGCAAGGACCCGTCGCGGACTGAAGAGTTGGGGATTGTCCGGGTCGACGCATGCCCGCACCGCGCGCAGCACCGCTGATTCGTTGTAGGGGTAGAGGCCATGCCCAGCCTCCGAGGTCCCGAAGGTGCTGTGACATGAGTCGCTGAACGGGCAAGTGTCGCACGCGTTGGGAGCGACCTTCTTGGCCTCCATCTCTGCCTCAAGGACGTCCTTGCCGAGGCGGGCTGCGTTGAGGTAACGGCCAACGAAGTCGACAAGGTCCGTGTCGCTCGTCTTGCCGCCGTCGATCTTCACGTCAACGACGTAGGCCGGCGAACTTGCTTCTGCCCGTGTCCTGAATGTCTCAGGCAGGTTCTCCCGGTAGTACGACGGCGTGACCGCGAGAAGTGTTCGGACCGTCGCGTACTTCTCTTGGCCCTGAACGATGCTCGACTCAAGGATGGCGTCGAGCAGGTCTCGCCTGACACCCTGGATCAGGGCGACATCTTCGATCAGGAGAATGATCTCGTCGCCGACCAACTCCTCTCGGACCTTCATGAAGGCGCGGTTGACATTGCCGACGCCCAGATTGGCGGCCTTCATGACCGCTAGGTCGAGGGAGTCATTCAGGATCCTGACGGCCTCGAGTTGCATGTCTGTGTTGACGACCACCTGCCTGAAGAGATTCTGAGCGGCCTTCGACGCGTCAGCGAGATTGGCGACGTCCGTGATGTCCAGCGGAAGTTCGTCAACCGTGAACTCCAGCGGCACATCCGGCTCGTCGGGATCGCGACCGTTGAGCGCGTGCACGGCACGGCGGTTGATGAATGAACCGGGACGCAGCAAGTGCTCTCGGAACAGCGGGTCCAGGAAGAGAAGGCCAAGCCCACGCTCGCCAACCAGTGGCTTGTCGAGAAATCCCTGTGGCTCCCGGGAGCGAAGCGCTTCGGCAAGTTCGGCAAGGATCTTGCGCTCCATCTCCTCGACGGAAATGGCGGTTCCGAGACCTGAGACTTGCCGACGGATCTCGTCGAATGCTGGCCCGGTCTTGTCGCTGAGAAGTTGCTCCACAACGTCGCGAAGACTGGTCTGAGTCTTCTGCAGATAGATCACATGCCGACCGTCAGCCCGGGGAATGTTGGCGTGCGCCCACCGCACGAGGTGGGACTTGCCGGCACCGGATTCGCCGAGGACGGGCGCAATCAGTACGCCTGCGTTCGGCGTAGAGGTCAGGAATTCCTGCACGACATCGTGCTCGGAGACGAACGCTGCCTGCTTCCCGGTCTTCGCGCCCTCACGCCGGATCCGCAGCGGCGAGTGGGTCGCCAGCAGAACCTTGTCGGACGGAGTTGCTGCCTCTGTTGGAATGGTCGCCGCAACGGACTCCGCCTGCCAACAGGTGAAGCCAATTGGAAGAGTGCTCACTTCTTTGCCTCAATCTGAATGGTCGAGACGTACCTTGCGCCGGCCTTGCGCCCACCGTCCGGCAGGGCAAGAATCCCGGTCGGGTCGGACTGGTACCCCATCGTGAGGACGCCCCGCGCCTCGGCACTGTTCAGAGCCAATCCGACGGCAGCAAACTGGTCCTGTAGGTCGCTGTTCAGTCCTTCGTACGTCGCCGATGGATGCCCGGGCAGTACGGGCAACTCACGCCTGAGAAATGCCATGAAAGTCGCGACCGGAACCTGAACACCAATCGGCAAAGGCTCAGCGAATGGATGGGCTATGACGTCGAGAACTGCCTCAGTTGGGTCGGCCACCAGGTGACTCCTCGTGGCTGCGTCCGCTGGCAGAAGGGCGCGAAGGGCAGGGCGGGCGAACCCCAGTGTGGTTGCCCAAGTTGGAAAGTTGTTCCAACGCGTGTCGTTGGTGAAAAGCCCAGGCGGCATAGCCACCTGCACATTGCTCTTCCAGTGGAGAGGCGCGAACGGGCTTTGAGTCATCAACCAGACGAGCCCGGAACGAAGGTCCGGCGCACCCTCGAAGGACCCAGACACGTCCGATGGCGGGCGCATCACTTGGTGACGCAGTCGGCGAAGAAAGCCAGCGGGATCTGACGGCTCAGCATTGAGCATGCCATCGTCCGAAGACACGAGCTGGAACTCAACTAGCGCGGACAGGGCCTGCTTGGCGTGCGCGCCGTCGGACGGCGCATGCTCGCGCAGTTCCTGAGGCAAGACAAAGCTGAGCACCTCCTCCGCCGCAAGGCCAGGCGCCTTGGCAATTGTCGAGTAGCAGAGCCACATGGCCTGCGGGAGGACAACCCCCTGGCCGGGGTCAAGAACTTTCATTTCACATCTCCGTCATGAGCGTGCTCGCTCGAATGCTCACGTCGGCGGTGTCCGCCAGCGTCCAACCTGGTTTGACGTCACTCAATGTGGACTGCGGGCCGATCACGTACGTGATCAAGCCCAAGTCCAGCCGCTCTCTAAGCCCTCGTGTCAGGCGTCCATCCGGAATCACAGCCACGAGTGGATCGGGATGGTTCGACATGAGCGGGACGACCGACTCAGGATCGTCCAAGATCACAGGAGACGTCGGAACGCTTCGTTGAAGGGCATCCGCCTCAGCGATTTCGAGTCCCGCGAACAAGCGCAAGCCTCGCTGCGCCAGTCGCGTGAGGATCACGTCGTGCCCGGCGCCATCGGGGTACCAAACGAACGCCCAGGGCGAGGCTCCTCGCCATGCCTTTAGCGGATCAGCCAGCGTCCCCACTCTCGGGAGTCGCGGACTTGGCTCTGGCACATGTAGACCCGGTGCTGAGTCAGGGTTCATGCGGCAGTGCGGGCATCCCCTGCATCGCGGCGACGTCCAGAGCAGACCCCCCCTATATCGAACTCGGTAGTGGCTAGCCAGGACTCTGCCGACACAGCGATGACCTTCCAGTACATCGAACATGGCACCAAGCGCGAGTTCTTGGGATGCCCGGAGTTCGGAGCGCAGTCCCTCCGTTGCCCTGGTCCAGCCAGGGCGGTTCAGAAACTCCCCGTTTGCCAGCTCAAACTCCAGCAGGTCCTGCACTGACTCGTAGAAGGTGTCGCGGTCCGTTTCGTCGCCCTCGTCGCGCCACCGGGGAACCTGGAACTTGATCGCCCCGGCCTGCGCCATAAGCGTGAGCGTGCGAACGTTCCACTGCGCGCTCTCATTGAAGCCCTCTGGGAGGTAGGCCGGAACGACGCTTCGGTTGACTCTGTATCGAAGCCCGGAGACGTTTTTGCCCTGGCGCAAGAGATCCTGCCAACGACTCCAGCCCTTCTCGTCGCCGATGAGAACCGCTGAGTTCAGGCGCTTTGCAACATCGCGGTCCCCGGGGCCTTCGCACAAGTACGCCACCGTTGGTCTGCCATCCCGCCCGCCCCGACCAACCTCTTGGTAGTACCTGTCGATCGTTTCGGGTACGCAGGCGTGCACGACACTGCGCACGTTGGGGAGATCCAACCCGAGCCCAAAGGCAGACGTTCCCACGACCACATCCACCGAGGTCACAGTGCGGCGACCGTCTGCTCGAACACCCCGCACTGATTCCACAACCTCCGCCCGCTCGAGTTCTGTCGACTCACCAGTGATGCCCGCGACCCGCCCGTAGCCGGCGTCACGGAGAAACTTGACCCATTCCTTGGCATCCCGCACCCGCGTCGCGTAGAGAATCAGCGGCTTCGGAAGAGCATCGACCGCGCCCAGGATCGCCTGCCGCCGCGTCCCAGTGTCCTCTGCGCGGTCGATGAAGATCGCAGGCTCAGCACGCAACTCCGTGCCCCATACGAACTCTGAGCCACCCGCCCCGAACAGACGCTGAAGGACATCGACGGAGCGCTGCCCCAAAGTGGCGCTTAGGAGCAGTACCGCCGGACGTGAATCATCCGGAGCGAGGTTGCGAGCCTCAGCAATGAGCCCAGGCATTGTTTGAAACTCTGGCCGGAAGTCGGTCCCCCACTGATCGATCAGATGTGCCTCGTCGATCACGATTTGCTGAAGCCGTCCTTTGCTTGCACAGTCGAGGATCGCCGGAGCAAGTCCACTCACGAAAGCTTCCGGGCTCGTGTACAGGAGGCGTTGCGCCCCTGACCGAAGCGCTGCACGCAGAGACTCCTTGGTGGCTGCGTCCAGCGAACCGACGTAGGCATACCGATTGAGCGGGCTCAAATTGAGCTTTCGGTTGCGCGCCAACTCTTGGGTCCGGCGTTCGAGGTCAAGAGCGAGCACGATCGTGGGCACAACCACCACCGTGACGCCGGACGAGCTCAGCATGGTCTTGGACCACGCAACGGCGGTCTTTCCGCGCCCCGTCGGGAGCGCAACCATGAGCGTCTCGTCACGACTCAGCACCGCTGCGCGAGCAGCTTGACGCTGAGACTCACCGCGGTATGCCTCGAACTCCGGGCCGTGGGCGCGTGGCCAGAATGGGTCGGCTCGTACCGACGCGAACATCGGATCGGCGTCCCGAAAAGCCGCGAGCACTTCTTCTCCGCCCGTTTTCCCTTCCTCGCGCTCGTCCGTCCTACCTGGAGCCCAGTTGACGGCGCGAATGCTCAGGCGCCCATCGGCAAGGCTTGTGGGAACACAGTTCAACTGACGCCACTGTTCAGCGCTCGGCCACGAGCCACCAACTGGAACGCTTAGTGCCGGGCTAGACCCATAAGTCGCTGCAGCAGTCACAAGGACCTGCCTTAGCAGGGTTGCCAGGTCCCGCCAGTTTGATGCCCCAGAATCCAGACCAGTCATTGCATCGAGCATGCGTCGACAGGCGTCCGAGATCGCGGACCCACCGTCGACTTGCGGAGCAGTCGGCCAAGCGCCAAGCGCTTGCGACGCGACACTCAGGTCGTCTCTAGACATATTCACTCCAGGACTGAGCGGAACGCACCAAGCATGTGACCGCCGTCAGCCGGATGCTCGGCGACGTGACGCCTTCCTCAAGAGCACGGCCCACCGCGATCTCGCGTGCCCAAGCCTCCGGATCGGCAACCAGGCCGGAGGCCGCCTGGCGCGCCTTGGTCTGGGCAACCAGAAGATCCGTCCTCGCGCGCACGATCGCGGCTGCATTTTCTGTCACCCGAACAAGGTCCGCGACCTGAGCCAGGTGGGATCGTGCAACCGCAAAACCTTCGGGACCGACGACCTGAAGGACATTCTCCCCACCCAAAACGCCATGCAGAGCCGAAATCCTTGCGGCGTTCAAGTTGACGTCGCGGCCCCTCATGACCGGCTGATCCAAATATGCGACGACGCTTTCGTCTGCTACGGGTGCCATGTCATTTACCGCGATCCATATCCGCCTGAAGACCGGCGCGAGTGCGGCGTCGCCGCGACGCCTAGCAACCGCGAAACCGTCTGATCCTTGTCCTAGTGCGCTGATGACGGGGTCGAGGCTCGCCTCGACCAGAAAGTCGTATCCGAAGTACACCAGTGGGTCAAATGACCATCGCAGATCGAGTCGCCACTGAGCACTGGCTTGGCCCCGATCGTCAATCTCCAAGACGGACTCGATCCCATCGACGAACGGGTTGCCGCGTCGGAACAATCGACGCCCGGGGGTCACCTGCCAGCGGTCGAAGTACCCGGTCCGAGTCTCCGGGCGCGTGACCACCCGCGTGAGCAACCGAGGGCTGACGAGTGGTGCTTGCTGCGGATCCCGATCGAAGCGGATGCTTCCATCGGGCTGGCTCCTGCTTGAGAGCATGAAGCCCTCGGCGCCGGTGACGAGTTTCATGAAGGCCCGCTCGATTTGCTCGTGCCTAGAGTCAAATTTCGAGATGTTCTTAGCGAGTGTCTCGCCCTCACCTCCGCCATAACTCGATTCCAACGCATCGAGTTCGTTGATCCGCCGTCGCTCAGCACCAAGGGCTGACTGAACGTCAGGATTTCTGTCGACGGCAAATTCGCGCCCTTCGACCAGCACTTGAGCCCAGAACGTGTCGGCAAGCCCGTCGGCTATCTCTTGCATGGCTGAGATCGACTGTCCGAAGATTCCGAACCCATTCCCGAGAACGCGCAACCACATGGTGTGAAGCCCGTCGGGGTCGAGATCGGAGATGACGAACTGCGTCGCGGCGCGACCGGTGCCATAGCGGTCAACCCGACCGATGCGCTGTTCGAACTCGGTCGGGCTCCAAGGCAGGCGGGCGTGAATGGCAATCTCGGCCTGCTGAAAATTGCGGCCGACGTCGCCACTCTGATCCGCGACGAGCACACCGCCCCTGGCACGCCAAGCGGTTACCGTCTCTTGGCGCAAGCCGTTCGGTGAGTCACCCAGGTGTTCGTAAACAGGCCGTGGCGCCGCTGGCAACGACCGAAGGGCTGCCGCAACCTGACCTGCGAGGGCTCCCCGGCCGCAGAAGACCACTGCGCGCTGACCAGGTCGAACGCGCTTCGCGATCGCTTCGGCGATGTTCCGGCATGCGTCGTGATCAGCAACTTCCAGCAAGTCGTCAAGAACGCGCCGTTCAAAGGACAGCACGTCCGCCTCTGTGAGGCGTTGGAAATCCTGCGGCGAGAGGACAGCTTCGTTCGAGGATTGCTCGAGGCGAGCCCTCAGGACAGCAACGGCGTCCGCAACGGTTGCTGCGCCCAGGCGTGAAACCAGAACACTGGCCGCGTTGGCGTATGGCCGCGGGTCCAGTCCGGCATCGGCGACTTCCGCCGCAGCCATCCGGATCCAGGTCTCGACCGCGTCGACGACAGCGTCGCCTTCAGCGGTATCCAAACGGATGACCTTAGGGCGCTCGCGGCCCGTAAATTCGAACGGCGCCATGTTGCCCTCGTCATCGAGTCGGTGTTGCTGCACGACGTGGCGCCGGTTGCGTACGACGCGGTGATGTAGGCGATATGTCTCCGACACGTGGGCCCGTACCGTGGAAACGGCTCGATTCAGGTCACTTGAGTTGGCAACGCCGCTCTCGCCGAATGCCTCCTGAGCCACTGCCATTGCGGAGGTCAACAGATTGTCGTGGGGGAGCAGGCGTCGGAGGGCATCGAACTGATACTGAAGCAATTCGGGGTTCTCGGGGTCAGGCTCCTCCTCGAGGCCGAACACGGCCATCGCGAGTTCACGCCGAGTGTCCAGGAGGTGTTCGAAGCCCGCCAAGTCGCTCCATTTGAACAGTTCAGGGTCGAGCAGGTGCAGCAGCGCCAGATGGCTCGTGACCTTTCGCGAGAAGGGTGTTGCCGAAAGAAGAAGCAGCCGAGGAACCGCGTGCGCGACGGATGCCAACTGTCGGTACGGCTCGTCGTCAGGTGAGTCGACACGAGTCAATTGGTGTGCTTCGTCAATGACGAGAAGATCAGCGCCCCGAAATTTGTGCCACTCCTCGACTTCATCGTGACCGAGGACTGCGAACGGCAACTGTCCGTCAGGGGTCGCGAAATCATCCAGATAGAACTTGTCCCGTAGTTCGGCCTGCCACTGCTCACGGAGGGCGTCCGGAACGATAAAGCCGAACCGCCGACTCGGGTTATCGATGAGCAACTGCCGTGCGACGAACCCAGCCTGAATGGTCTTGCCCATGCCGACCTCATCGGCGAGGAGGTAACGCTGAATAGGGTCGTTGATGATGCGGAGCGCCGCGTTGACCTGATGTTCGTGGATGGCAACTCCCGCCGACATCAAGCCAGTTGCCGACGTCGAAGCCGCCCGCTCGGCGAGCAGCAGATCGCGGACAGGTTGGCGCGCATCACGGAACCGCGGTGTCTCGTTGGCGCCAGCTAACAGCACCTGGAGTGGGTCCCTGGTCGGTTGATCCCAACGCACCCGGAGACTGGACTCCGGGATATCGACGTCAGAGGACACGTTCGGGAACCGAATGAAGTAATCCGGAGCGCGACCACCGACAACTCGCCCAGCCCACCATCGACCGTCGAGCTTCGGAACGAACACTCGCGTTTGTACGTCCAGTGCGACGCCTCGCAGTCGATCTATTGCGATCCAGTGGGCGTCAGCCTCGACTTCGACAGGGGACTCGAAAAAGACAACGCGTGCCTTGCCGTCCTCAAGGTCTGCAATCCGGCCGATGCCCGGAGCGCCGTCAAACGTGACGAGCGAGCCGATCGTGCCAGCCACCCGTGTCACCAACCCCTGAGAGAAAGTACTACGCGAGCCATGATCGGGCTCACTCGAAGCACTCTAATGAAGGCTGCCGAGAGATGCGCGCCGTTCGCGAGAAACCTGAAGGTGCTTCAGGCGGGGGCCTTGGTCACTCGGCAAGTTGCATCGCATCACGGTGCGGTGTTTATGTCGCCAGAAGATGCCTTGACGAGTCGATGGCCGCCTGCGGGTCGAATTTAAAGGCCACTATTGCCTGAAATTCTGCGGCGACCGCGACGGGTTGTAGGCGCAGTCGAAGCCGAGCGAAAGCCTGTGCTTCGGTCGGTCATCGCTGGGTTCGGTTGGGCCTCCTACCGTGTCGGTAGCCCCGGGGGGCGTATCGAACCACGTACGGCCGTTTCACGAGGTCTCTTGACGTCGAGATTTCGTGCAACATCTCGTGCAACATCTCACGGCCATTGGGGGTAAATCGGGGTCTCTCACGGTTCCTCGCCCACCGAGCGCCCGACGGCCGGGAACGACAAAGCCGCAGGTCAGAGGGCCTCTGACCTGCGGCTGGGGTGGTGGCCAGGGACGGGGTCGAACCGTCGACCTTCCGATTTTCAGTCGGACGCTCGTACCAACTGAGCTACCTGGCCGTGTGACAAACGCCAGGTCTCCCGGACGCGACGGCAACTATAACCCAACGCGCGGGCGGGTCCGAAAACCGCTCAGGCGCGCAGCACCTTCTCCATCGGGCGGCCCTTGGCGAGCTCGTCGACCAGCTTGTCGAGGTAGCGGATCTGCTTCATCAGCGGGTCCTCGACCTCCTGCACCTTCACCCCGCACACCGAGCCGGTGATGAGCGAGGAAGCCGGGTTGAGATGCGCCTGCGCGAAGAAGTCCTCGAAGGTCGTCTCCTTCTCCAGGTGGCTCGCGAGCTCGGCCTGGTCGAAGCCGGTCAGCCACCGGATGACCTCGTCGACCTCGTCCTGGGTGCGGCCCTTGCGCTCGGCCTTGGTGACGTAGAGCGGGTAGACCGAAGCGAAGCTCGTGGTGAAGATCCTGTGCACCCTCCGAGGGTATCCGCCGGACCCGACGCCCACCCGACGATCACCCGACGCCCCACCCGCCCGAAGCCCGTATGCCGTCCGCCCCGGAATGCGACCCTGCCGCCCGTGCGTTGGCCCCCAGCATGCGAGCCATCACCTACAGCCAGTACGGCACCCCCGACACCCTCACCCTCACCGACGTCCCCGACCCCCGAGTCGGACCGGGGGAGGTGCTCATCCGGGTCCGCAGCGCCTCGGTCAACCCGGTCGACTGGAAGGTCATGGGCGGCTACCTCGACGGCCTCATGCAGGCCGACTTCCCGGCGATCCCGGGCTGGGACGTGTCCGGCGTCGTCGAGGCGGTCGGGCTGGACACCCCTGAGTACGCCCCGGGCGACGAGGTCATCGCCTACGCCCGCAAGGACTGGGCCCAGCACGGCACCTTCGCCGAGCTCGTCGCCGCACCTGTGCGCACCGTCGCCCGCAAGCCGAAGAGCCTCGACTGGCACCAGGCCGCAGGGCTCCCGCTCGCCGGCCTCACGGCATACCAGCTCCTCCACCGGCTCGGTACGAGCGAAGGCGACACGGTCCTCGTCCACGCCGCTGCCGGTGGCGTCGGCCTCCTCGCCGTCCAGATCGCACGTGACCTCGGTGCCCGGGTCATCGGCACCGCCTCCGAGGGCAACCACGAGTTCCTCCGCGAGTTCGGGGCCGAGCCGGTGACCTACGGCGACGGGCTCGCCGAGCGCGTTCGCGAGCTGGCGCCTGAGGGTGTCGATGTCGCCGTCGACTTCGTCGGCGGCGTGCTCGAGGCGACCCAGGCGGTGCTCAAGGACGGGGGCCGTCACGGGTCGATCACCGACGGTGCCGTCGCCGAAGCCGGCGGGATCTCGGCCTGGGTGCGACCGCACGCTGCCGACCTGCAGGCGCTCGCGGACCTCGCCGACGCCGGCCGGCTCACCGTCCCGGTGGCGGAGGTCTTCCCCCTCGAGGACGCCGCCAAGGCGTTCGAGCTCAGCCAGGGCGGACACGTGCGCGGCAAGATCGCGATCGAGGTCAGCAACTGACCGACCGCCCCGAAACGGCTCAGGCGGGGCGTCCGGCCCGATAGCCTCGGCGCCCATGGACTGGAGCCAGCCGGGTCGGCGCGGAGCGCTGCTCTACGGGGCTGCCGCGGCGGTCGCGGGCGGCCTCGTGGCCAGCGTCGCCCGCCTCGAGGCCGCCCGGCAGGTGGGGCGCCGGTCCGTCGCCCAGCAGCTGCCGAGCGGGCCGCTCATCGTCGTCGCCAACCACACGAGCTACGCCGATGGGGTCCTGCTCGCGATCGCCTGCCGGGACCTCGGCCGGTCGCTGCGGCTCCTCGCCACGGCCGGGGTCTTCACGGCGCCGCTGCTCGGTCCGATGGTGCGCCGCCTCGGGTTCATCCCCGTCCACCGCGGGTCGGACTCCGCTGCTCGCTCCCTCGACGCCGCCGCCGAGGCCCTGGCCTCGGGTGAGGCCGTCGGGCTGTTCCCCGAGGGACGGATCACGCGCGACCCCGGCCTCTGGCCCGAACGGTCCAAGACCGGTGCGGTGCGGCTGGCCCTGCGGACCGGAACCCCGGTCGTTCCCGTGGCGCTCCAGGGCGCCCAGGACATCGTCGGCCGTCGTGACAACCTGCGCCGCCTGCTCCGCAACCTCGCCCTGCCACCCGAGGTCAGCGTGCTCGTGGGGGAGACGATCGACGTGGTGGCGCTCGCGGGGCCGGACCCCGACGAGGCCACCGTGCGTCGCGTGGCCGACGACGTCATGGGCCGGCTCATCGACCTCATCGAGGAGCTGCGGGGTCTCGAGGCGGCGTACGAGTACGGCGTGCCGCGCAGTCAATCCGACGGCTGAGGTCGCGCCTCACGGACCTGTCGCTGCCGCGACATGACGAGAGGCCCACACCTGGTGGTGTGGACCTCTTCGTGCTGGCGACCCCGACGGGACTCGAACCCGCGACCTCCGCCGTGACAGGGCGGCGCGCTAACCAACTGCGCTACGGGGCCTTGCTGGTGCAAGACCGTACTGCGTATCCCCAACGGGATTCGAACCCGTGCTACCGCCGTGAAAGGGCGGGGTCCTGGGCCGCTAGACGATGGGGACCCGTCTCCCGACAGGAACCCACGTCGCGCAGCGCGCAGCGCTCGGATCCGTCGTGGACTCGGAAAGCATAAGGGACCATCGCGCAGGTTCCAAAACGAGCCCCGTCCATGCTCGGAAACCGCCTTCGTATGCCGGCTCATGCAGAGTGTGGAACCCGCGCCCACCTCACGCGCGAGCCTCCCGGAGTGCCGCACGGACGAGGTCGACGGCCGCGGACTCGCTGAGCCCCGCGCGGGCTGCGCTGGCTGCGTAGGCGGCCGCGCTGCGGTGGAGCGCGACGTCCGTGGCGTGCCCTCCGCCCGCGACGACGGTGCCGGCACGGCGTCTCGTCGTCACGAGGCCCGCCGCCTCGAGCTCCTTGTAGGCGCGGGCGACGGTGTTGACGGCCAGGCCGAGGTCGCCGGCGAGGGCACGCACCGTGGGTAGGCGATCGCCCTCGGCCAGATCACCGCGGCCGATGAGCCCGGCGAGCTGCGCCCGCACCTGCTCGTACGGTGGGTCGGCCGCGGTGTCGTCGACCGTGACGAGGAAGTCGCTCATGGAGGCAGTGTGTCAACAGGGTCCTGCGAAACGGGGCTCATCCGTCCCGTTCGTGAGGACGGGGGGCGACCCGGACCGGTCAGCTGACCGGGTTGGCCCAGGCGTGCAGCCGGTCGGCGTCCCAGGTCGTGACGATGCGCTCCCACGGGACGCCGAGCCGCTCGGCGCGCTCGCACCCGTACGCCTTCATGTCGAGCTGCCCCGGGGCGTGTGCGTCGGAGTCGACCGCGAAGAGGCAGCCGATCTCGAGGGCGAGCTCGATGAGGTCGTCCGGCGGGTCCTGGCGCTCGGGGCGGCTGTTGATCTCGACGGCGGTGTTGCCCTCGAGACAGGCCTCGAAGACCGCGCGCGCGTCGAAGTCGGACGGCGGACGGACGCCGCGCGAGCCGGTGACGAGACGTCCGGTGCAGTGCCCGAGCACGTTGACGCGGGGGTTGAGGACGGCTGCGACCATGCGCTTCGTCATGGGCGCCGAGTTCATCCTCAGCCTGCTGTGGACCGAGGCTGTGACGAGGTCGAGCTGGGCGAACATCTCGTCGGTCTGGTCGAGCGAGCCGTCGTCGAGGATGTCGACCTCGATCCCCTTGAAGAGCCGGAACGCCTGTCCCACGCCGCGGTTGATCGCGTCGACGATGGCGATCTGCTGAGTCAACCGCTCGGCGGTGAGCCCGTTCGCGACGCGTAGCTGGGGGGAGTGGTCGGTGAGCACCATCCACTCGTGGCCGAGCTCGATACCGGTGAGCACCATCTCGTCGATCGGTGACCCGCCGTCGGACCAGTCGGAGTGGAGGTGGCAGTCCCCGCGCAACGCGGCATACAGGTCCTCGCCTCCCTCGACGAGCGGACCACCGCTCTTGTCCTGCAACGACTCGAGGTATGCCGGCAGCTCACCGCGCGCGGCCTCCTCGACCACCGCCGACGTGGACTTCCCGATGCCCTGGATCTGCTGGAGGGTGCCGGCGCTGGCGCGCTGGGCGACCTCGTCGTCGCTGAGGGCCTTGAGGGCCTTGGCCGCGTTGCGGAACGCCTCGACGCGATAGGTGCCGGCTCGCGTGCGCTCGAGGAGGAAGGCGATTCGTCGCAGGGCGTCGGTGGGTTCGACGGGAGCCTCGAGGGGCGGGAGCAGCGCGACCATGGCCCCATCCTCACGTGTCTTCGTGCCCCGGGACCACCGTGGCAGGCGGATTCTGGCGATCTGGCGGTGGTTGTGGGGCACGAAGTCGGGCTGGCGTGGATAGCGTGGCGGCGTGAGCGAGCAGCGACCTCCCGCGCCCCCGGTCGGACCCGGGCGCCTGCGCCAGAACAGCATCTACCGCCGGGGCACGCTCGGGCAGGCGCCCCGGGTGCCGACCCACCCGGACGAGCTCGAGAGCCGGGCGCGCAAGGCGATGAGCCCGCAGGCGTGGGCCTACGTCGCCGGCGGAGCGGGGTCCGGCGCGACGGTGAGCGCTAACCGCGCCGCCTTCGACCGGTGGCAGGTCGTGCCACGGATGCTGCACGGCAACACCAGTCGTGACCTGCGCACCGAGGTCCTCGGCACCTCGCTCACCGCACCCGTCATGATCGCGCCGATCGGCGCTGCGGACCTCGTCCGCCCCGGCTCGGACGTCGCGATCGCGCAGGGGGCAGCGGCAGCCGGCACGCCGTACATCTTCTCGACGCAGGGGTGCGCGCCGATGGAGGAGACCGCCCGGGCGATGGGGGACGTGCCGTGGTGGTACCAGCTCTACTGGTCGGTCGATGAGCGGCTCGTCGACTCGCTCATCGGACGGGCCGAGGCGGCCGGCGCCAGGGCGCTCGTCGTCACGCTCGACACGACGATGCTCGGCTGGCGGACGCGCGATCTGGACCTCGGCTCACTGCCGTTCACGCAGGGCGTCGGGATCGCGCAGTACACCTCGGACCCGCGCTTCATGGAGATCGTGCGCGAGCGCGTGGCCGCCGCCGGTGAGGAGCCGTCGCCGCTCGCGGGGACGACGGGCGCGCAGAAGGTCGTGGCGGCAGCGAGTGGCGCCCGCACCCTGGTCAACCAGGCGCGACGTCATCCCGGAGGCACGCGTGACAACCTGCGCTCCGCCGAGCCGCGGGCCGCGGTCGAGACGTTCCTCGACATCTACTCGAACCCGGGCCTGTCGTGGACTCACATCGAGACGCTGCGCCGACGGACGCGGATGCCGGTGCTGCTCAAGGGAATCCTGCACCCGGACGACGCACAGCGAGCCGTCGAGTCCGGCATCGACGGCATCATCGTGTCCAACCACGGTGGACGCCAGGTCGACCGGTCGGTCGCCTCGCTCGACGCCCTCGTGGCGATCCGTGAGCGCGTCGGTCCGGAGCCTGTCGTGCTCCTCGACAGCGGTGTCCGGTCCGGGGCGGACGTGTTCGTGGCCCTCGCTCTCGGCGCCGACGCGACGTTGATCGGGCGCCCGCACATCTACGGGCTGGCGCTCGACGGTGCCGACGGGGTGCAGGCCGTTGTCGAGGACGTCGTGGCCGAGCTCGACCTCACGATGGGACTGGCCGGAGCCGCGAGCATCGCCGAGATCAGGTCCGGCGACTTCGTCGTCCCCGCGCCGCCTCGCTGACACCCCCGGCGTCGCGCTGTGCACTGCTGCAACTGGGCGCAGCAGTGCACAGCCGGGACAGGTCGGGAGTGTGCACTGCTGCAGTGGGGCGCAGCAGTGCACAGCCGGGCAGGTCGGGAGTGTCACTGCTGCAGTGGGGCGCAGCAGTGCACAGCCGGGGCAGGGCGAAAGTGTGCACTGCTGCAGTGGGGCGCAGCAGTGCACAGCGTTGAACGGCACCTGTGTGACCCCCCCGGAGGGTCGTCGGGCGCGCCAACAGCAGTCCGAGGTCAGACCAGGTCGGCGAGGGCGGACAGCAGGCGGTCGATGTCGCTGTCGTCCGTGTAGGGAGCCAGCCCGACCCGCACGCCGCCCTCGTCGCCGAGGCCGAGGTGGCGAGAGGCCTCGATCGCGTAGAAGTGCGACGCCGGTGCGTTGACGCCGCTCTCGGCCAGGCCGCGGCGCACCTCCTGCGCCGTCATCCCCTCCACCGTGAAGAGCAGGGTGGGCGTGCGCTTGCGAGCGTTCGAGTAGAGGCGGACGGCCGGCATACCGCGAAGTCCGGCCTCCAACCGTGAGAGGAGCCGGTGCTCGTGCTCCTCCAGCGCCGCGAACCCCGCGAGGATGCGCTCGCGCCGGGACCCGGTCGCCGACGGGTCCAGCCCGGCCAGCACCTCGACCGCAGCCGTCGTCCCGGCGAGCAGCTCGTAGGGCAGCGTCCCGAGCTCGAACCGCTCCGGCACCGCGTTGCTCGATGGCAGCAGCTTGTCCATCGTCAGCGTCTCGAGCAGCTCCGGGGCAGCGGCGACCACACCGATGTGCGGGCCGAGGAACTTGTAGGGCGAGCACGTCCAGAAGTCGACGCCGAGGTCGCTGAGGTCGACCGACGCGTGGGCGGTCGCGTGGACGCCGTCGACCCAGTGCAGGGCTCCGACCTCGTGGACGGCGCGCGCGATCTTGCACACCGGCGGCTTGGTCCCGATGAGGTTCGAGGCCGCGGTCGTCGCCACGAGCCGGGTCCGGTCGGTGAGCAGCGAGGTCACCGCGGCGGAGTGCATCTCACCGGTGTCTGGCTCGAAGTCGGCCCACCTGACGACAGCCCCGACCGCCTCTGCCGCCTGGACCCACGGACGGATGTTGGAGTCGTGGTCGAGTCGCGTGACGACGATCTCGTCGCCGGGCTCCCACGTCTTCGCGAGCGCCCGCGAAAGGTCGTAGGTCAGCGCGGTTGCGCTCCGCCCGAACACCACACCACGCGGGTCGGCGCCAAGCAGGTCGGCCATCGCGGCCCTCGCCTCGACGACGACGGACTCGGCGCGCCGCTCGCTCGCCGTGACGTCGCCGCGGTTGGAGATCGCCGAGACGAGCGTGTCGCGCACCGCCTCCGCGACCGGGAGGGGCGTCTGCGAGCCGCCGGGCCCGTCGAAGTGCGCCGCGCCCTCGCTCAGCGCCGGGAAGAGCTCACGGACGGCCACCACGTCGTAGGTCATGGCTCAACGTTGCCACGTGTAGCGCCGGACCATGTCGCCGTCCCGCACCGTGAGGCCCTCGGCGTCCGTGCGCAGCGCCCGCAGCGGGTCACCTCCGACGACCCTGCCCGTATGCCGGCCCACCCGGAGCGTGGGACCCGCGCCCACCTCGAGCGTCGCCCTCCCGTCGCCGAACGGCCACCACCACACCCGGGTGCGGGTCGCCTCGACGGTGGTCG
Source organism: Knoellia locipacati (assembly GCF_044791685.1). Lineage (GTDB taxonomy): Bacteria > Actinomycetota > Actinomycetes > Actinomycetales > Dermatophilaceae > Knoellia > Knoellia locipacati_A. Next base: position 963,661 of record NZ_CP087730.1, on the reverse strand, counting down.
CCTCCCCACCCGTGACAGGCGGCGAGGACGATCCGCAGGCTCCAGTCGTCGAGCTCGTCGACGTCCGGTCCAAGGTCTCGAAGGTCGTGCGCACGCACTGTCCGCCCTCGTCGGCGCTGAGCGTGAGCGCGCCGTCGCGGCCGACAGAGGCCCGTGCCGGCGGACGCAGCACGATGCGGCTGGAGACCGGGTCGAGGAGGATGACCGTGCCGTCGCTGGTGGGCAGGGCGCCCACGGTCGGGAGGTTGCCGTCGGTGCCGATGACGGGGGAGGCGGTGCCGGAGGCCGTCGGCTGCTGCGTCTGCCACGACTCCTTGCCGTTGGGGCCGATGCCGATGAGTCGGCACGCCACGGGGGTGCCGCCGCAGGCCTGCACGACGGTCGTCGTCGAGGCGGCCGCGACGAGCGTGAGGATGTGCGCCGGCGGGCCCTGCCAGGTCCATCGTGACTGGCCGTCCAGGCCGGCGCCGTCGAGCGTGGACTCGCGCATGATGAGGAGCCGTCCGCCACCGATGGCCCTCGTGCCGCCGCTCACCGAGCCGAGCGTGATCCGCGTGCCGGTCACGAGGTCGATGGCGACGTTCGCCCCCCGCGCCACGAGCGCACGTCCGCCGAGGACCTCCCCGTCGACCGCCTCGGTCTCCCAGCTGCCCTCCAGCCCCTCCGTCGACGGGGTCGTCAGCCAGCCGACGACGACGGTGAGGACGACCACGAGGCCCGCAGCGACGGCATACGCGATCGTGCGACGGGACCTCACGCGCGAGCCCGCCCGGTCACCAGGACTGGTGCAGCGGTCGCCCCTCGGCGAAGCCGGCGGTGCTCTGGATGCCAACCGTGGCACGCTCGTGGAACTCGGCGAGGGTGCGGGCGCCGGCGTAGGTGCAGCTGCTCCGCAGCCCGGCGATGATCTCGTCGAGGACGTCCTCGACCGACGGTCGGGCCGGGTCGACGAACATCCGGGCCGAGCTGATGCCCTCCTCGAACATCGCCTTGCGGGCCCGCTCGTAGGCCGTGTCGGCGGCCGTGCGGTTGCGGACGGCGCGCGACGAGGCCATGCCGAAGGACTCCTTGAACTGGCGGCCCTTCTCGTCGGTGAAGAGGTCGCCCGGGGACTCCAGCGTGCCGGCGAACCACGAGCCGATCATGACGTTGGAGGCGCCGGCAGCCAGGGCGAGGGCGACGTCGCGTGGGTGGCGGACCCCGCCGTCGGCCCAGACGTGCTTGCCGAGCTCACGCGCTGCGGTGGCGCACTCGAGGACAGCCGAGAACTGGGGCCGGCCGACGGCGGTCATCATCCGGGTCGTGCACATGGCGCCCGGCCCGACGCCGACCTTGACGATGTCGGCCCCGGCGTCGATGAGGGCCCGGGTGCCCTCTGCGCTGACGACGTTGCCGGCGACGATCGGCACCTTCGGGTCGAGGTCGCGCACGGCCTTGAGGACGTCGATCATCTTCTGCTGGTGACCGTGCGCGGTGTCGATGACGAGGACGTCGGCGCCGGCCTCGAGCAGCTGGGCCGCCTTGCCCGCGACGTCGCCGTTGATCCCGACGGCCGCGCCGATGCGCAGGGAGCCGTCGGCGTCGACGGCGGGGGAGTAGAGGTTCGCGCGCAACGCGCCCTGTCGGGTGAGGACGCCGACGAGCGTGCCGTCCGACGCGACGACCGGGGCCAGTCGGCGGCGGCTCTCGTTCAGGGTGTCGAAGGCGGCGACGACGTCGACGTCGTCCTGCACGGTGACGAGCTCGCGGGACATGACGCCGTGGACCTGGACGAACCGGTCGACGCCACTGAGGTCCTTCTCGGTGATGAGCCCGACGGGCCGGTCGCCCTCGGTGACGACCGCCGCGCCGTGCGCGCGCTTGCCGAGGAGGACCTGGGCCTCGCCGACCGTGGTGTGCGGGTCGAGGGTGATCGCGGTGTCGAAGACGAGGTGGCGCGACTTGGTCCAGCCGATGACCTCGCTGACGACCTCGACCGGGATGTCCTGCGGGATGATCGTCAGCGCGCCGCGGCGCGCGGTCGTCTCGGCCATGCGGCGTCCGGCCACGGCGGTCATGTTGGCGACGACGAGCGGGATTGTCGTGCCGGTCCCGTCGTCCGTGCCCAGGTCGACGTCGAGGCGGCTCGTGACGTCGGACCGGTTCGGCACCATGAACACGTCGTCATAGGTGAGGTCGAACTGGGGCTGGAGACCGTTGAGGAAGTGCACGGTCCCACTGTAGGAGGCCCCGTGTAGCAGGATCGTGCCCGTGAGTCTCCTAGCCCCGTCACCCGCCGACGCCGAGCGCCGCGTGGGCCTGCGCCGCATGCGCGCGCTCGCGCTCGCGTTGCTCGTGCTCGCCGCCATCGTGTATGCCGTGACCTTGAGTCACGAGACCGGGTGGCTGGGCTACGTCAACGCCGGCGCCGAGGCGGCCATGGTGGGCGCGCTCGCAGACTGGTTCGCGGTGACCGCCCTGTTCCGGCACCCGCTGGGCCTGCCGGTGCCGCACACGGCGATCATCCCCAAGCGCAAGAACGAGATCGGGCGCAACCTCCAGGACTTCGTCACCGAGAACTTCCTCACCGACGAGATCGCGCGCGAGCGCCTCGCCGCGGCCCGGGTGGGGGAGCGGCTCGGCGGGTGGCTCTCCGTGCCCGCCCACCGGCAGCGCGTCATGACGGAGGTCGTGCGGGTCTCGCGCGCCGGTCTGGGGCGGCTGTCCGACGAGGACGTGCGCGAGGTCATCGAGGACTTCCTCCTGCCGCGCCTGGCGAAGGAGCCGATCGCCCCCATCGCCGGGTCGCTCCTCGAGGGCGTCGTCGACGAGGAGACCCACCACGGCCTGGTCGACCTCGGCCTCGAGCAGCTGCACGACTGGCTGCGCGACAACCCCGGCATGTTCGCATCGGTCATCGGCGAGCGGGCGCCGTGGTGGTCGCCGCCGTGGGTCGACGACAGGGTCATCGGGTGGAGCTACCAGCAGGTGCTCACCTGGCTGCGCGACATCCGCGAGACGCCCGGCCACCCTGCCCGGGTGGCCCTCGACGACCTGCTCACGCGGCTCGCCCGGGACCTGCAGACCGACCCCGAGGTCATGGCGCAGGCCGAGTCGCTCAAGGAGCGCCTCCTGTCGCACCCGCAAGTGCCGGAGACCGCCGTGGGGCTGTGGCGCTCCTTCGCGTCCGCGCTCGAGACGGCGATGGACGACCCCACGTCGTACTTCCACGTCCGCGGCGACGAGCTGCTCGAGCACCTCGGGCGCCACCTCGTCGAGGACGAGCCGTGGCGCTCGCGGCTCGAGGGCCACCTCGGCGAGGCGGTGTCGTTCTTCGTCAACACCTACGGCTCCGAGCTCGCCGAGGTCATCTCGGTGACAGTCGACCAGTGGGACGGCCGCGAGGCGGCGGAGCGGATCGAGCTGCACGTGGGCCGCGACCTCCAGTTCATCCGGATCAACGGCACGATCGTCGGCGCGCTCGCCGGGATCGTCATCCACGCTCTGAGCTCCACCCTCGGCTGAGCCGCCCACGCTCGACCCGTCGCACCGACCGGCGGTCTTGACCTCAAGTGGGCTTGAGGTTCAAGCATGGCTTCACCGCACCACGAAGCCGAAGGAGCACACCATGTCAGTCGCCCTCATCACCGGTGGGTCCGCCGGACTGGGCCTTGAGATCGTCCGAGCCCTGGCCGCCCGGGGATGGACCGTCGTCACCGACGGCCGTGACGCCGACCGGCTGCACTCGGCCGTCGCCGGCCTCGCTGGGGACGTGGTCGCGCTGGCGGGCGACGTCACCGACGCCGCACACCGGGACGAGCTGCTCCGCGCCGTCACCGACCGCGGAGGGCTCGACCTGCTCGTGCACAACGCCAGCACCCTGGGGCCTTCGCCCCTGAGGCCGCTCGAGACGATGAGGATCGAGGATCTCCGCACCGTGTGGCAGACCAACGTCGGGGCGCCGCTGGTGCTCACCGCGGCTCTGCTGCCCGCGCTCAGGGCCGCAGACGGGGTCCTCGTGTCCATCTCCTCGGACGCCGCGGTCGAGCACTACGAGGGCTGGGGGCTGTATGGCGCGTCCAAGGCGGGTCTGGACCACGTGACGCTGACCTACGGCCAGGAGACGGGCCTCACGGCATACGCCGTCGACCCCGGTGACATGCGCACGCAGATGCACCAGGACGCCTTCCCGGGCGAGGACATCTCCGACCGGCCGCTGCCCGAGACCGTCGTGCCGCACCTGCTGGGGCTCCTCGCGGTGCGGCCGACGTCCGGGCGCTACCGGGCCGCGGATTTCGCCGCCCCCGCCCCCGCCGCCCCCGCCCCCGCCGACCTCGCCCACGTCGTCGCCGAGGGGGTCTGACTCGATGACCGTGCTCACGAGCACCCCGACCACGCGTTTCGGTGCGCCCGACGACACGACCGCACCGGCACCCGCGGAGGCGCGAGGGGTCGCGCGCGACGGTGTCCGGCTCATGGTGGCCTCCCACCACCGGATCACCCACGCGCACTTCAGCGACCTGCCGGACCACGTGGCGCCCGGCGACCTCGTCGTCATCAACAACTCGGCGACGATCGCCGCACAGGTCGACGGTGTCCGGCGAGGCCACCGGCGCGACCACGGCGCGGTCGTCGTCCACGTGGCGACTCCCCTCGACGACGGCACCTGGGTCATCGAGCTCCGCACGGCGCCCGATGCGTCCGCGCCGATCCTCGACGCCGTCGGCGGGGAGGTGGTCGAGGTGGGGTCGGTCCTGCTGACCCTGGTGGACCCGTATCCGCGGCCGCAGTCGTCGCCGACCGGTGCCGGCAACCGGTTGTGGCGCGCGAGCGTCGACGGTGACCTGCCAAAGGATCTGCGGCGGCACGGACGCCCGATCGCGTACGGCTACCTCGACCGGCGGTACCCGCTCTCGGACTACCAGAGCGTGTTCAGCACGGTGCCGGGCAGCGCCGAGATGCCCTCTGCCGGGCGGCCGTTCACCGACTCGACCATCACGCGGCTCGTCGCGGGCGGCGTGGGGGTCGCGCCCGTCACCCTGCACACCGGTGTGTCGTCGCAGGAGGCCGGGGAGGCTCCGCAGACGGAGCGCTTCGTGGTGCCCGAGACGACCGCGCGGCTGGTCAACGCCACCCGTGCCACCGGTGGCCGGGTGATCGCCGTCGGGACGACGGTCACGCGTGCCCTCGAGTCGGCGGTCACGCCCGGCGGACGGATGGAGGCCGCGCGCGGCTGGACCGACCGCGTCATCTCACCGGACGAGCCCGCACGTGTCGTGGACGGACTCATCACGGGCTGGCACGACCCGCACGCCTCGCACCTGCTCCTCGTGGAGTCCATCGCCGGCGCCGACCTGACGCAGGCCGCCTACGACGCGGCCGTGGAGCACGGGTACCTCTGGCACGAGTTCGGGGACTCGGCCCTGCTGCTGCCCTCCCGCTGAGCCGGGACGGACGACACCCCGTATGCCGTCCGGCATACGGGGTGTCGAGGGGCAGACGCGTCAGACGTCGCGACGCACGTCGCTCCTGCTGTCGCGACCGGGAAGGTCGTCGCGGTCGAGCCGACCGTCACCGTCACCGAGGCCGTCACGGTCCCGCAGGTCGTCCTGCGCGACGTCACGCCGACGGAGGTCGTCGCGGTCGAGGCGGCCGTCGCCGTCACCGAAGCCGTCACGGTTGACGTCGCCGCGGTCGAGCCGACCGTCACCGTCACCGTCACCGAAGCCGTCGCGGTCGACGCCGTCGGCCGTTCGGCCCACACCGTCGTCACGCCGGCCGTCGGCGTCGACGTCCGGGTCGATCTCGTCGGCGCGCTGCAGCTTCTCGTCGTAGTCGGAGCGGGCAGCAGCCGCGGTCTCGCCCCGGCGGGCGCCCTCGGTCTCGAGCTTCTCGGCCTCGGCGAGCTTCTGGTCCGCCTCCGCACGGGCCTGTCGGGCCTGGGCCTCGGCCTGCGCAGCATGGGCCTCGCGCTCACGCACGACCTGTGACTGCGACTGGGCCTCCTCGCGGACCTCGGCGGCCTGCTGTCGCCGCGAGTCCTCCTGGCGCCTGCGCATCTGCGGGACGAGCAGCACCACCAGCGCGATCAGGACGATCGCTGCGATGACCCACCACCAGATCGGGTCCATTCGGATCACTCTCCTTCGATGACGTGAGGATTGGTCCTCACCTCGAAGGTAATGACATTCCGGGGCCACCGGTGGCCCAGCGCCGGGGCAAAAAGGGCGCTGAACAGGGAGGACGCCTCAGCCGACCCCGCCGGACCGCTTCGGCGGGAGGGGGAAGAACATGGACGTGCGCTGCATGTACTCGGGGTAGCCGGGGCGCTTGGCCATCTCGGACTCGAGCAGCCGAGCCCCGGTCGCGAAGGCGAGGAAGTACGTCATGATCACCGGCGAGAAGATGGTCAGCACCGCGGGCCACACCTCGGCCGCGATGATCCACAGCCCCCACCACACGGCTGAGTCGCCGAAGTAGTTCGGGTGACGCGTCCACGCCCACAGCCCCCGGTCCATGATCCTGCCCTTGTTGGCCGGGTCGGCCTTGAAGCGCGCGAGCTGCGCGTCGCCGATGGCCTCGAAGCCGACGCCCACGACGAAGACGAGCACGCCGAGCGCCGCGACCCAGCCGAGGGGCTTCGCGTCGGCGGCCGCCGCGACCTGGAGGGGCATCGAGACGAGGTATGCCGCGAGCCCCTGGACGAGGAAGACCCGGCGGACGGCGTAGGCGAACCGGCGCTCGGGCGGCGCCGCAGACAGGAGCTTCTCGTAGCGCGGGTCCTCGCCGGCTCCGAGGGCCCGGCGGCGGATGTGCCACGCGAGGCGCACGCCCCACACCGTGACGAGCACGGCGAGGAGCAGCGGCCGGGGCCCACCCGACCCGAGCGTGCAGACCCAGGCGATCGCCACGAAGACGAGCCCCCAGGCGATGTCGACGACGCTGACCTTGCCGAGCCGCTTCGCGATGAGCGCGGTCACGCCCATGACGAGGGCCGCGGTGGCGAGCGAGAGCAGGGTGACCATGAGGAAGCGGCTCATCAGCGCACCGTCTCATGGGCCACGGGTGCACCGCCGGGCCGGCGCGCGAGGATCTGGTCCACACCCATCCGCCCGTCCCGGAACGCCTGCCCGCCACCGACGAGGTAGAGCCGCCACACCCGCGCGACCTCCTCACCGACGAGCTCGACGACGGCCGACCAGTTCTTCTCGAAGGTGTCGAGCCACGCGGCGATGGTCCAGACGTAGTGCTCACGGATCGCATGGACGTCCCGCACCTCCAGGCCGCCGGCCTCGAGGAGCTCGATCGTCTCGCCGACGGGTCGCATGTGCATGTCGGGGGCGATGAACGACTCGATGAACGGCCCGCCGCCGGGGTGCCGGCCCCGGCGCGACATCTGCTGGACGAGGACGTGCCCTCCGGGCTTCACCGAGTCGCGCAGGACCGAGACGTAGGCCGGGTAGTTCGCCTGACCGACGTGCTCACCCATCTCGAGCGAGGCCGCCGCGTCGTAGGGGCCGTCGACGACGTCGCGGTAGTCCTCGAGCCGGATCTCGACACGGTCCTCGAGCCCGCGCTCGCGGATCCGCGCGTCGATGAAGCGCTTCTGCTCCGCCGCGATGGTCACCCCGGTGACCTGCGCGCCGAAGTGCTCCGCGGCATACAGGGAGAGGGAGCCCCAGCCACAGCCCACGTCGAGGAAGCGCGATCCCTCACGCAGGCCGATCTTGCGGCAGACGAGGTCGAGCTTGGCCGCCTGCGCGGACTCGAGCGACTGCCCGGAGTCGGACGGGTCGTCGCTCCACCACGCGGACGAGTAGGCCATGTGGTCGTCGAGGAGCAGGTCGTAGAACGCGTTGGAGAGGTCGTAGTGGTGGCTGATCGCCGACCGGTCCCTCCCGAGGGAGTGCAGCCGACCGCGCAGCCGCGCCTGGCTCGGCGGCGCGGGCAGCGGACCGCCGAGCGCCCCGAGCTCGCGTGCCAGGGCCACGAGGCGCGGTGCCGTGCGGGCGAGCACACCGAACCCCGCGCCGGTCACGCCACGCGCCCACAGGGTGGCCCGGGTGACGTCCAGCGCCTCCCCGACGTCGCCCTCGACGTCGAGCTCACCCGTGACGTAGGCCTGGGCCGCGCCCAGCTCGCCCGGCGACCAGAGCAGCCGCTGCAGGGCGCGGGGCGAGCGCAGGACCAGGACCGGCCCCTCCTCCGGCCCTGCCCGTGAGCCGTCCCAGACCCGGAGCCCCACGGGCAGCGGTCCACCCAGGAGGGGGACCAGGGCGTCGGCGATGCGCAGGGCGAGATCAGGTGACGAGGTGCTCACGGTCGACATTCGGTGTCCCCTCTGTCGTGGATTGGGGTCGGGTCGGGCGAAGATGGACCCGAATCCAATCCAAATCCCCCGGCGCCACGAATGGACGGCATGACCTCGACTGACGCTGCCCCACGCACCGCCGTCGTCGGCTCCGGAGTCTCCGGCCTGACCGCCGCCCACGTGCTCTCGCAGCAGCACCGCGTCACCCTCTTCGAGTCCGAGGACCGGCTCGGCGGGCACGCCCACACCCACACGATCGCGTCCGGTGACGGGCAGGTCCGGGTGGACTCGGGCTTCATCGTGCACAACGACCGCACCTACCCCCACCTGCAGCGACTGTTCGACGAACTCGGCATCGAGGTCCGCGACACCGAGATGTCGATGTCGATCGTCGACCCCGCCTCCGGCCTCCAGTACGCCGGCGGTCGCGGCGTCACGGGCTTCCTCGCCCGGCCGCGCCAGCTGCTCTCGCGCGACTTCGTCACGATGCTGCGCTCGGTCCGCCGGTTCCACGCCGAGGCCGCCGCCTTCCTCGCGGCGACCGACGACGAGGACCAGACCACCTACGGGCAGTTCATCGCCGCACGGGCGTTCCCCGAGAGCTTCGTCGAGTTGTATGCCGTCCCGCTCGTCTCGTGCGTGTGGTCCAGCGGGCGCGGCGACGCCATGGACTACCCGGCGCGCTACCTGTTCCAGTTCCTCGACCACCACGGCATGCTCAGCGTCACGGGATCACCGCAGTGGCGCACCGTCGTGGGCGGGTCAGCGACCTACGTCGAGGCCCTGGCGGCGCGGCTCGGAGACGTCCGCCGTGGACATGGGGTCCTGGCCGTCGAGCGCGACGACGACGGCGTCACGGTCACCACCCGCCGCGGCGCCGAGCGCTTCGACCACGTCGTCGTCGCGACGCATGCCGACGACGCCCTCGACCTCCTCGTCGACGCCACCCCGGCCGAGAAGGAGGTCCTGGGCGCCTTCCGCTACTCGCGCAACGAGACAGTCCTGCACCGCGACGCCTCGCTCCTGCCGTCGGCTCGCTGGGCGCGGGCCTCGTGGAACTACCGCGTCGCGCGTCCCGGCCACGACGCCGGGACGACCGGCCCGGTCGTCACCTACGACATGACCCGGCTCATGGGCCTGCCATCGGCCGACCCGCTCTACGTCACCCTCAACGCCACTGCGCTCATCGACCCGGCCAAGGTCGTCGCCGTCATGGACTACGCCCACCCGATCCACGACCTCGACGCCGTCATGGCGCAGCGTCGGCGTGACCAGATCACCACGTCCCGGACGGCCTTCGCGGGGGCGCACTGGGGCTGGGGGTTCCACGAGGACGGCTGCCGTTCGGGGGTCGAGGCGGCACGGGCACTGGGAGTCGGGTGGTCATGACCGAGACCCGTGAGCGCGCCGCTGCCCGACCGCAGACGCACCCCACGCTCCCTTCGCTCCCCGCCCTCGTCGTGGGCCAGGTCCACCACACCCGCCACACGCCGATGCGCCACACCTTCAGCCACCGGCACTACCAGTGGCTCCTCGACCTCGACGAGCCACCGCGGCTGCCGGCCTGCGTGCGACCGGTCGCGAGCTTCCGCCCGCAGGACCACCTCGCGGGAGCGGCGACCCTGCCCGAGCTCAAGGCGAACGTCCTGCGCTGCCTCGAGCGGGCCGGCATTCCGGCAGAGGGCGTGACCCGGGTCGTCGCCCTGACGCACGCCCGCGTCCTCGGCCACGTCTTCGACCCCATGACCGCCTACTGGTGCCTCACCGCGGACGGTTCGTTGCGCGGCGTCGTCGTCGAGGTGCACAACACCTACGGCGGACGCCATGCGTATGCCGTCCGCCCCGATCCCAGCGGCGCCGCCTCGGTGGACAAGGACTTCTACGTCTCGCCCTTCAACGACACCTCGGGTGAGTACGCCATCCGCTTCCACCTCGACGCGGAGCGGGTGTCCGTGGGCATCCGCCTGCACCGCGAGGGCGAGCTCGTCCTCACCGCCGTCGTCGACGGCGCGGTCGTCCCCGCCACGCCGGCGTCGGTCGTGCGCACCGTCGCCCGCCACCCCCTCATGACCCAACGGGTGAGCGCCCTCATCCGGATGCACGGCATCCGGCTGTGGGCTCGCCGCCTCCCCGTCCAGAGCCGTCCCGCCCCTTCAGAGGAGAGTGTCCGATGACCTCCGAAATCCTGCCGTCGCTCGAGATCCCCTCCGCCCGAACGCTGTTCACCCGCGGAGCAGTGGCGCGAGCCCTCGTCCACCGCATCGTCGAGGGCGTGCCGGTCCGTCTCCGCTACCCCGACGGCTCCCACGTCGGCGGAGGTGGCGAGGACGCCCCGACGCTCGACGTCGTGCGCCCGGCGGCGCTGTATCGCCGCGTCGAGCAGCACCCCAAGATCGGCCTCGGTGAGGGCTACATGGCCGGCGACTGGCGTGCCGCTCCCGGCACCGACCTTGCCCAGGCGTTGCTGCCCTTCGCGGCCCGCATGGGTCGGCTGCTGCCCAAGCCGGTGCTCTCGATGCGCCGGGTCGTCGACCGCGCGCTGCCTGCCGCCACCCGCAACACCCTGCACGGCAGCAGGTCGAACATCGAGGCGCACTACGACCTGTCCAACGACCTCTTCGCGGCCTTCCTCGACCCGACGATGTCCTACTCGTCGGCGCTCTTCGACCACAGCCGCCCTCTCGCCGACCAGGACCTCGTCGAGGCCCAGCACCGCAAGATCGACGCGATCCTCGACTCCGCCGGCGTGACGTCCGGGTCGCGGGTCCTCGAGATCGGGACGGGCTGGGGCGAGCTCGCACTGCGCGCGGCTGCCCGTGGCGCCGACGTCCTGTCGATCACCCTCTCGCGTGAGCAGCAGGCGCTGGCCCGCGAGCGCATCGCTGCCGCCGGGCTCTCCGACCGCGTCGAGGTGCGGCTCCAGGACTACCGCGAGGTGTCGGGGCAGTTCGACGCCGTCGTCTCGGTCGAGATGATCGAGGCGGTGGGGGAGGAGTACTGGCCGACCTACTTCTCCGCGATCGACTCGCTGCTCGCGGAGGGCGGGACGGCCGTCGTCCAGGCCATCCTCATGGGTCACGACCGCTACCTCGCCACCCGCAACTCGTACGGGTGGATCCAGAAGTACATCTTCCCCGGCGGCCTCATCCCCTCGCTGGACGCGATCTCGGAGGTGACCGGACGGCATACGGATCTGCGGGTTCGGGGTGTGCGGGCCTTCGGCGGCGACTACGCCGAGACGCTGCGCCGGTGGCGGATGACCTTCCTGGAGGCCTGGCCGAAGATCGAGGGCGGCGGCTTCGACGAGACGTTCAAGCGCATGTGGGAGTTCTACCTCGCCTACTGCGAGGCCGGGTTCGCCTCGGGCTACCTCGACGTCGCCCAGGTGACGATGCGCCGCGACTGAGGCGCGGGCTCAGCCGGCCCAGTCGGGGTCGGCCGCGGTGAGACGGGCCGGGTCCACCGTGCCCGGCTCCGGCCTGTCCTTGGCCACCCCACCGAGGGCGGCTCGCACCGCGTCGTCGAAGCCGGTCTTGCCGTCCGCCGGCGGTCCGACGACGTCGTCGATCTCGTCCTCCTGGCACACGACCTCGTGGATGAGGCTGCCCACCAGCGGTTTCGCGATGCCGGCGGGGACCGGGGTGACGAAGCCGACCCAGTGGCTCGCCAGGCCCGGCGTGAGGACGGGGACGGTCTGGATGGCCCGGGCGCGCAGGCCGGCGACGGCGGCATAGCGCTGGATCATCTGGCGGTAGGTGAGCACCTCGGGCCCGCCGATGTCGAAGGTGCGGTTGACCTGGCCCTCCATCGTCGCGGCGCCGAGCAGGTAGTGCAGGACATCGGCGATGGCGATCGGCTGGATCCGGTTGTTGACCCACTTGGGCGTCACCATGACCGGCAGCTTCTTGGTGAGGTGGCGCAGCATCTCGAACGACGCCGACCCGGAGCCGATGATGATCGCGGCTTGGAGCACGACCGTCGGGACGCCCGACGCCATGAGGAGGTCGCCGACCTCCACGCGTGAGGCGAGGTGTGCCGACAGGTGCCCGTGGTCCGGGTGGAGCCCCGAGAGGTAGACGATGCGCCCGACGCCGGCGCCCTGGGCGGCGAGCCCGAACGTCCGCGCCAGCTCACGGTCGCGCTCCTCGAAGTCGTCCTTGCCGTCCATGGAATGCAGGAGGTAGTAGGCGACGTCGATGCCCTCCAGTGCCGTCTCGAGGTCCTGGCGCGAGGTGGCGTCGCCCTCGACGACCTCGACGTCGTCGGCCCACTTGCGGGCCCGCAGCCGGTCGGCCGAGCGCGTGAGCACGCGCACCTCCAGCCCGGCGTCGAGGAGCACGGGGACGAGGCGGGACCCGATGTAGCCGGTCGCACCTGTCACGAGGACACGGGGCTGCTGGGGGGAAGTCATCTGTGGCATCGTCTCACTCGTCATGGCGAATCCGGTCGGTGAACTGCGAAGATTCATCAACGCTGCCCTCGTGGAGCCGGTGCCGCGCGACCACACGGAGAGCGACCGGGCGTTTCGGCGGCGACGGATCGTGGCAGCGGTGACCCTCGTCGTCGGTCTCCTCGTCAACGCCTGGGCGCTGCGGATCGAGCCCGGTAACGACCTCTTCTACCCGGCGACGCTCGCTCTGGCCGGGGTCTGGGGCTTCGGGGCGCTCCTCTCGGGTCCGTTGCACCTGGGCCGGGCCCACACCCGTGCCGGCGACCGGCCCAGCCGCTCCGTGGTGCAGTCGCTCGTCCTGGGCCTGATGCTGCTCGGTCTGTTCCTCATCGGCGCCGTCGCCGTGGCCCGGGTCCCGGTCCTGCGTGAGCCGGTCGACCGGCTGCTCGACCACGCCCGGTTCGGGTCGCTCACCGTCGTCGCCGTCATCACGGCGATCAACGGCGTCGCCGAGGAGCTCTTCTACCGGGGCTCGCTGTTCGCCGCGGTCGGGCGGCGGCACGCGGTCCTCGTGACGACCGTCGTCTACGCGCTGGTGTGCGCGGGGTCGGGCATCCCGCTCCTCGTCCTCGCGGCTGCGCTCGTCGGTGCGGTCGTGGGGCTCCAGCGGCGCGTCACGGGCGGGATCCTGGGGCCGATCGTCACCCACCTCACGTGGTCGATGGGGATGCTCTTCCTGCTCCCGGTCGTCCTCGACGCCGCCCGCTGACCCGCCCCGCGCCGCGACTTCTTGCCCCTGGACCACCGGATTCGCCCGTTTTTGGGACCATTTCGGTGGTGGTGGGGCAAGAAGTCGCGGTGGGTTCGGGACGATGGCGGCGTCTCGTTCGTTGAGGCGGCATGAGCACTCTCACCTGCCCGAAGTGCGCGTCAGAGATGCGCAACTACGAACGCAACCAGGTCCACGTCGACCAGTGCACCGGCTGCGGTGGCCTCTTCCTCGACCGCGGTGAGCTCGAGGCCCTCGTCAACGCCGAGAACGCCTGGCACCAGCAGCAGTCGGCCCAGGCCCCGCCCCAGGCCCCGCCCCAGCAGCAGGCGCCACCGGCAGCGGCACCGCAGCAGCCGGCATACGGGCAGGGTCCCTATGGACAGCCGGCGGCCCAGCACTACGGCCAGGCCCCGCGCTACTCGTCCTCGCCCGGCAAGGGCTACTACGGGCAGCCCGGCTACCGGCGCAAGAAGTCCTTCCTCTCCGAGCTCTTCGACTGACCTGCCACCGACCCCCGCTGAAGTCCTGTTCAGCGGGGGTCTGTCGTGCCACGCTTCACCCATGACCGTGGGAGCGGGTGACATCGAGGCGGGGGCCGTGAGTGCGGAGGCGGCAGCACGCACCTCGACACCGTGGCAGCAGCGGCTCGTCGTCGCGCTCGGAGGAGCGGTCGTCGCAACCGTGGCGCTGCTCCTCGTCATGGCGTGGCCGACGGGCCTGCGGCCCTCGACCTTCGAGCAGCTCCGGGCGGACATCGCTGACGGCTCGGTGCACCAGTGGTATGCCTCGGAGCAGCTCGAGTCGGGCCCGCTCGACCTCCTGAGCGCTCCGTCGTCGACCGTGCGAGGCGACCTGGACGAGCCCATGGAGGGCGGGTTCATGCCACCCGAGGGCGACCCCCTCGGCGGCATCCTCGTCTGGCGCACGTGGGGATCGCCCGGCTGGCACGTCGCGGCCCAGACGGACGTGTCCTCGGTGGGGGACGACTTCCGGGAGACCGCCACCGAGGAGTCCACGGCCCTCGTCGCGCAGCTGCGTGCGGCCCAGGTGCCGATGAGGCCCTACGAGTTCTCGCAGGGGCCGCCGCTCCAGGGCTACGTCGTGGCCGGCGGACTTCTCGTCCTCGTCCTCCTCGTGGCCGGTCCGGCTCCTCGTGTCGGGACGCGCTGGTTCTGGTTCTGGGTGCTCCTCAACTCCCCGGTCGCCCTGGGCTTCGTCGCGTATGCCGTCCTCGAGCTCATCGGGATCCGTCCCCGCCCCGACCCGCCCCTGAGGCGGCGCCTCACCGGTGTGGTGGGGTTCTTCGGTGCGCTGCTCGCCGGTCTCGTGCTCGGGTTCGGCGCCGAGTTCCTGCGGTCGCTGGGCATCCCGCTGCCCCTGTGACGCCGGCTCGGATCGAGCCAGTGGTTCGGTCAGAGCTCGAAGTACCAGTAGAGCCCGTGGTCGGACGCCTTGGCCCGACGCGCGAGGTCGCGCAGCGCGTGCAGGAACTCGAGGTGGGCAGCGAGATCGAGCTCGTGCACGGCGCCACCGTCGGTCGGCGCCAGCTCCTCCGTGTGAGCCCACGGCTCGACCACGTAGGAGAGCTGTGCGTCGTCGGCCTCGGCCAGCGCATCGCGCAGCGTCGTCGTGAGGGTGCAGCCACCGCGGTTGTCGTCCGGCGACTGGTGGCCGACGGGCCCTCCCCACCGCGGGTCGCGCTCGAGGTCGTCGTAGGGGCGGCCCGTCAGCAGCTCCTCGAGAGTCCCCATGGTGACGACTCCGTCGTACCCGCGGGTGAGGAAGCCATCGCACACCGGCGCCGGGTCCTCGACGACGGGCGTCGTCCGGCGCCACCACCGCGGACGTGGGGTCTGCGCGGGGCGTGACCAGCCGAGGGGCCCACCCGGTGCCTGCTGGGCTGCGGCTGCGGTCTCGTCATCAGGGGCGGAGTGGAAGACGACGTCGATGCCCATGGCGACGATCGTGCAGCACCCGCACCACCGGGCGTGCACGTTCGATCAACTTCCGGCGGGCTCGTCCGGGGTCGCCTCGTGACCGGCGCGTCCGTGGGTGCGCCGCTCCTCCTTCATCTCGGCCTCGAACACGTGCCGCCGGCCGTCCATGAGGGCCTCGCGGACTCGACGGTCGTGATCCCGGAAGGCGGAGTAGTAGCCGTCGTCGAACTCCTCGACGACCTGGAAGGTCCATCGTCCGGCGAGGACGTTGCGGCCCAGGAGGTCGGTCTCGATCTCGTCGGCGAGGTCGGTGTGGCCGGCGGCTCGCAGCTTGTCGACCGCCTCACCGAGGGTGAGGTCGGCGCGACCGAGGTTGCGGTGGAAGGCATAGAGCGAGCCGCGGGCCTCCTCGATGACCTCGAAGGCCTCCGACAGCTTGCCGACGGCCTCGACCGTCGCGTCACTCGTGCCGTCGGGGCGGGCGTGGGCGTCGTCGACAGACTTCATCCTTTGATGCTAGAGGTGATGCACGTGCGTTGAGCAGGTCGCGCCACGCGAGGTCAGGGTCTGGCTTCCTCGTAGCGCGCGCGCAGTCCGGCATCGACGTAGCCGAGCCGGAGGTAGAGGTCGTGGGCCGGGTTGTCGACGTTGACCGCGAGCCACGACTCCGTCCAGCCCGCCTTGCGCGCCGACCTCAGGGACCGGACCACGAGGTGTGCCCCGAGACCTCGTCCACGCCACGGGGGAACCACGCCGACCTGGTCGATCCAGTTGTCGCTGATCGTGACGAAGCCGGCGACGCGGCCGCCGCTGTCGAGCGCCACGCGACTCAGCTCTGGCCGGAAACCCTCGTCCTCGGCGGTCTGGGCGACCCAGACATCCTTCGGGGTGTTGGTGAAACCGGGGCGCGTGGCGAACGACTGGATGAAGGCAGTGTGGAACAGCCCCACCGTGTCCTCGGTCCAGGGGTAGACCTGCAGACCGGGCGGACGGGCCACTCTCGGGATGTCGACCAAGGGGTGTCGCATGACGTGCTCGGCGAACGTGCGACGCAGCCCGATGTCGGCGAAGAAGCGCTCGGATTCGGGGGAGGTCGTCTCCACGACGACTCTCAGCGGAGACTCGCCGAAGTGGTCTCGACACCACTTGAGGAGCTCGGCGGCGAGGCCCTGCGACCGCGTCGAGGGATGCACCAGACCCGTGACCGCCCGGCGACCGGAGCCGTCGCGGAAGGCACTGGCTGCCGCGATGAGCTCGCCCGTCTCGTCCCACCCGCCGATCGACGGTCCACTCCTGAAGAGCTGGCGCAGCAGCTCGTCGGTGGCGAGGAGGGGCAGGCCCCCGTCACGCTCGAGGCATCGAGACGCGAGGTGGGTCAGTGCGGGGAGGTCCTCGTCGCTGAGAGGCCGCCAGGAGAGGGTCGACACGAGAGCCTCAGCTCCCAGCCGACCCGTGGACGAGCCAGAAGAGGCTGCGTCGTGGGGTGTCGTCGGCCATGGCCCATCCAAGCACTTGGCCACACCTGCTCGCGTCCAGCCGGTGCTGGTTGGTGACCGGCTGCGCGCGGGGCCCCAGGGCGGGGCCCCATCGCGCGGCCCCGCGTCGCGGCGAAGCCGCGCTTGAGCCAGTGAAGAAAGGGCTCACCGATCAGTGAAAAGACGATCCATAAATCTGTGGAATGATGGATCGAGACCCGTCCGACGTGAGAGGCAGCTGTCGTGAGTGACATCGATCTGGTACCGCTGGTCGACGAGGGGTTGGGCAACTCCGCCTACCTCCTGAGTCTCGGCGATGGTCGCGCCCTGGCTGTGGACACCAGTCGGGACCTGCGCGCCTTGCGGCGGACGGCCGAGCGTCGGGGGCTGACGGTGGCCTTCGCTGCCGACACCCACCTGCATGCCGACTTCATGTCCGGGGCCGTGCAGCTTGCTGCCAGTGACGGCGCCACGGTGTTGGCCTCCGCCGCAGGTGAGCGAGAGTTCCCCCACCGGCCTCTGCAGGAGGGGGATGAGGTCGACCTCGGGGGCCTCACGTTGCGGACGTTGGCCACTCCGGGCCACACGCACGAGCACATCTCCTTCGAGGTCCTGGACGGGGCTACCACGGTGGGCGTCTTCACCGGGGGCTCGCTCATCGTCGGGTCCGCGGCGCGGACCGACCTGGTGTCCCCGGAGCGGACCGAGGAGCTGGCTCGGGCCCAGTACCGGTCACTGCAACGCCTCGCCCGGCTCGACGACCACGTGGCGGTATGGCCGACCCATGGCGCCGGGTCCTTCTGCTCGGCCCCTCCGGGAGCGGAGCGCACCACCACGGTCGGCACCGAACGGGCCACGAACTCCCTGTTGCGGGCCCCGGACGAAGACGCCTTCGTGAAGCAGCTGCTGGGGTCACTGGGCACCTTCCCGCCGTACTTCCTCCGCCTGCCCGAGCTCAACCGACGAGGCCCCGAGCTGGTCAGTGGTGACACCATGCCGGCGCTCCAGCCTGCCCAGGTCCGTTCCTTGGTTGCTGAGGGTGCCGTGGTGGTCGACGTGCGACCCATCCAGGCCTTCTCCGAACAGCACGTGCCCGGTGCCGTCTCGATCCCGTTACGGGATGCGTTCGCCACCTGGCTCGGGTGGCTCATCGACGCCGACGCGTCGGTGGTCATCGTCCGGGACGCCGACCAGGACCCCGCAGAGGCGCTGTGGCAGGCCCGCAAGATCGGCTTCGACAGCATCATCGGTGAGCTCGCCGGCGGCCTGCCCGCGTGGACCGCAGCGGCGGGGGCCACCTCCTCCATCCCGCTCGTCGAAGCCGACGCCGTCGCCGGCCGGCATGTGCTGGACATCAGGCAGGACAGCGAGTTCGCCTCCGGCCACGTGCCACAGGCCGAACACGTGGAGCTCGGCCGCCTGCACAGCCACCTCGGCGACCTGCCCACAGGGCCCACCGTGGTCATGTGCGGACACGGTGAGCGCGCCATGGGAGCGGCCAGCCTCCTGCAGCGCTCCGGCAAGCCCGACGTCGCCGTCCTGGCCGGCGGCCCCGATGACTGGGCGAAGACCACCGGCCGCAGCCTGGAGGTCGGCCGATGAGCGCAACCACACCGAAGACCACGAACGACCGGCCCATCCAACTGGGGTTGCGCCAGAACGCCGCACAGTTCGCCCTGCTCGTCGCCGTCAACGCCCTCGTCGGCGGCATGCTCGGCCAGGAGCGGACCGTCCTGCCCCTCCTGGGCGAGCGGGAGTTCGGTCTGCGGGCCTACACCGCCGGCCTCACCTTCATTCTGGTGTTCGGTCTCACCAAGGCGGCGACCAACTACTTCGCAGGCACCTGGTCGGACCGCTGGGGGCGCAAGCCCGTGCTGGTCGCCGGTTGGCTCGTTGCCGTCCCGGTGCCCCTGCTGCTCATCTGGGCACCGTCGTGGGGCTGGGTCATCTTTGCCAACGTCCTGCTGGGCATCAGCCAGGGACTGACCTGGTCGACCACCGTCGTGATGAAGATCGACCTGGTCGGACCCGCTCGCCGAGGCCTGGCCATGGGCCTCAACGAGGCGGCCGGGTATGCCGCAGTTGCCGTCACCGCGTTGGTCACCGGCTACCTGGCACAGACTTACGGACTGCGGCCGGCGCCCTTCCTGCTCGGCGTGGCCTTCGCTGCCCTCGGCTTGGGCCTGTCCACCCTCACGGTGCGCGAGACGCGCGGCCACGCCCACCTCGAGGCGGCCAACCATGTCGCCCGGGCCGACGGCAAGCACGACCACCTCCACGGGGAGCTGACCGGCCGGCAGGTCTTCACCCAGACCAGCTTCCGCGACCCGGCGCTCTCCTCGGCCAGCCAGGCCGGACTGGTCAACAACCTCAACGACGGGCTCGCCTGGGGCCTGTTCCCCATCCTGTTCGCCGGTGCTGGCCTGTCCGTGTCCCGGATCGGCATCCTCGCGGCGCTCTACCCGGCCGTGTGGGGTGCCGGGCAACTGGTCACCGGAGCCCTCTCCGACCGGTGGGGCCGCAAGTGGCTCATCGTCGCAGGAATGTGGCTCCAAGCCGTCGCCCTCGGCCTCGTCGCCCTCGCTGACGCGTTCACCGCCTGGGCCGTCGCCGCTGTCCTGCTCGGGGCGGGAACCGCCATGGTCTACCCCACCCTGCTGGCATCCATCGGCGACGTGGCGCACCCTGCGTGGCGCGCCCGCTCCGTGGGCATCTACCGGCTCTGGCGCGACGGAGGTTTCGCAGTCGGGGCGCTGCTGGCCGGAATCGTCGCCGACCTCCTTGGAGTTCGTGCCGCCGTGTGGGTCGTCGCCGCGCTGACCGCCGTGTCCGGGTTCGTCGTGGCGGTGAGAATGTACGAGACCCATCACCCGAACCGGACGGCCGAGCCGACACCGGTGGACAGCCAGGAGGAGCACCATGGGTGAGCGCAGGGCCAAGGACGCCCTCTTCGCAGAGTTCGCCGCCGTCGGCAAGGTCCTCGGCAACCCCAAACGGTTGGAGCTGCTCGACCTGTTGGCGCAGGGAGCCCGCAGCGTCGAGGACCTCGCCGCGGCCGCCGACCTTGGCATGAGTACCTGCTCGGCGCACCTGCAGATCCTGCGCGAAGCGGGTCTGGTCGCCACGCGACGAGCCGGGAAGCGGATCTACTACGCCCTCGCCGGCGACGACGTGGCGGACCTGTGGGCAACCCTGCGCCAGGTGGCGCAACAGCGGCGGCCGCACACCGAAGTCGCACGTCGCGCCTACCTGGGCCCGGAGGACACCGAAGCCGTCGACACGGCCGAGCTCCGGCGCCGCCTCAAGGACGCCCACACTTTGCTGCTGGATGTGCGCCCGAGAGCCGAGTTCGACGCGGCACACCTGCCGGGTGCCCTGAACATCCCGATGGAGGAGCTGGCCGACAGGATCTCCGAGCTGCCCCAGGGCACGGAGATCGTCGCCTACTGCCGCGGCCAGTACTGCGTCCTGGCCCACGACGCGGCCCGGCTGCTCGCAGCACAGGGGTTCACCGCCCGCCGCGCCGCTGAAGGGGCCCTCGAATGGCGTCTGGCCGGCCTCTTGGAGCAGAGCGGCGCAGCCTGACCACCCACGGCGGCAGTCGACGACGCCACCCCTGGGCGGCCGGCCAACTCGACCGCCCGTGAGCGGGCAACTCAGGACCTTTGGCGCTGCCCGATTCCCTGTGGGGTCGGGACGCTGGCGGCATGAGGAAGATGCTCCTGATCGTCAACGGCCCCGCCTACGGCTCGGACGAGACCTTCAACGCGTTGCGCCTCGCCCTCGCCCTTGCACGCCGGGATGACACGGAGACCACCGTTTTCCTCATGGGCGACGCGGTGACCTGTGCCGTCGCAGGCCAGAAGACACCGGACGGCTACTACACCCTCGACCGGATGCTGCGGTCCTTCGCTCGGCACGGTGGGCACATCGCCTGCTGTGGCACCTGCCTGGACGCCCGCGGGCTCACCAAGGAGCACCTCATCGAGGAGGCCCCCCGATCCAGCATGGAAGAGCTCGCCGCCTGGACCGTCGAGGCCGACCAGGTCCTGACCTTCTGACCTCAGCGCGACTGCTCGGCGTTCTGCGCGAATGACAGCGGTGGTTGGTCCGCTGACCTGCGTGCTGGTGGGCCCCGTGGGACTCGAACCCACAACCTACGGATTAAAAGTCCGCAGCTCTGCCAATTGAGCTAGAGGCCCGCGTGGGTCAGGCCCACACGAGCGCAGACGATACCGGGCAGCGGTGAGCACCTCGGGCGGCAACCGGTCCACGGTCCGTGCCGACCATGCGCGCGGTATGCCCGTCGATGAGCGTTTGCCGCCTCGCGTGCTCGCCGCTCAACGTCCGTCCAGCAGATCCAGCGTCGCCGGGTCGGGCTCGCCGTCGAAGTACTTCTCGAGCACTCCGTCGAACAGCCGCCGGTCGAGCTCCACCTCCGCCGCGCGCGAGAACAGCGTCATCGAGGACCGCAGCTTCACGGCATCGATCCCGCCGAAGACCGCCACCGCATCCGACCCCGGCAGCTCGAGCAGGACCTCCGCACACTCGCGCAACCGCTGTCCGAGAACGGGATCCGCGAGATAGTCGCGCGCTTCACCCAGCCCGGACACGGCATACCGCTGGGCCATCTCGCTCCGGCCGAGGCCGGCGACCTGGGGGAGGACGAACCACATCCAGTGGCTCGTCTTGCGGCCACGGCGCAGCTCGGCGAGCGCCGCGGCATACGCACCGCCGGCATCCTGCGCCTCGACGAACCGGTTCAGCCCCACGGGACCCAGCCCGGCAGGTCGCGCGAGGCCGCGGAGGTGAACTCGGGCTCGCGCTTCTCCTTGAAGGCGGCGACGCCCTCCTTGCCGTCGTGCACGCTCGTCCACCACATCGCGAGCGAGTCGACCCGGTGCGACTCGAGCGGATGCGGTTGCGCCGCGTTGCGCCACATCATCTGCCGGGTGAGTGCCGTCGCGACCCGCGAGCGCCCGCTCACGAAACGACGCGCAAGCCCGTATGCCGTGTCCAGCAACGCTTCCGGCTCCACCACCGAGCGGAGCAGGCCACCGTCCAGGGCCTCCTCGGCGGTGAGGATGTCGGCGGCATACGTCCACTCCAGCGCGCGCGAGACGCCGACGAGCCGCGGCAGGAACCACGACGAGCACGCCTCCGGCACGATCCCCAGGCGCCCGAAGACGAACCCGATCCGCGCCGACGTCGACGCCAGGCGCACGTCCATCGGCAGCGTCATCGTCGCGCCGATCCCGACGGCCGGACCGTTGATCGCGGCGAGAACCGGCTTGGTGCAGTCGTAGATCGCCAGCGCCACGCGTCCGCCGGTGTCGCGGACGCCGTCGGCGACCTCGGGGGAGTCGAGCCGCTGGGTCATGTCCTCGAGCGTCGGCGAGAGCGACTCGTCGAGCCCGAAGACGTTGCCCTCACGCGACAGGTCCATACCCGCGCAGAACGCGCGACCGGCGCCGGTGACCACGACTGCCGCCACCGCGTCGTCGTCGTTGACGCGCCGGAACGCGTCCTCGAGCTCGCGCGCCATCGTCACGGTGAACGCGTTGAGGGCGTGGGGGCGGTTGAGCGTCAGGGTGAGGATGCCGTCCTCGGCGACCTCCCACAGCAGCGTCTCGTAGGTCGGTGGGCCTGCGGTGCCAGTCATGCATCCCAACGTACGGGGCAAGATGGACGGGTGACAGACAGCGGCCGCAACGTCCCGAGGCGCCCGGTCCACTTCGGCCCGGACGCCCTCGAAGCCCACGGCGGCACCCTGCCCGGTCCTGCCGAGACCACCGAGATCGCGCACCAGACCGCCGCCGTCCTCGTGGGCACCGGCCGCGCCGCGCACGACCCCGCCGTCACCGCCCGCCTCGTGGCCCTCGTCGACGACCTGGGTCTCTCGACCGTCGCCGACCTGTGGGCCGGGCGCCCGGGTCGCAGCCTCCCGGGCGCGCTGTGGCGCCTCTACGCCCTGCGGGAGTGGGTCCGTCGCCAGCCCGTCGAGGCGAGCCGGCAGTATGCCGCCGGCATGCGGTTCACCGATGTCGGTCACGCCATCGCGGGGGTCGCCGAGCCGCCTGGCCCGCAGGAGGTCACGGCCCTCGCGGACGAGATCCTCACCGGCGTCTTCCAGGGCGACCTCGCGGTGGCTCTGGAGCGGGCCGCTGCCTTCGCCGCGGTCGTCGCCGCAGGCCGCGCCGACCTCGCCCACGACCGCGACGAGACCGACCCGGAGTCGGCGGGCGCGCTCACGACGAGTGCGGCCGCCATGCAGCGCACCGGGGAGGACCTCGTGGCGTGCGCGCGCCTGTGGCGCGCCGACGAACTCGACTGAGCCGGACGGCATACCGAAGGCTGTTCGGGAACAGACTCCGGGGTCGGGCGCGTTAGGCTCTGGTGGTGGTGCCGGACCGCGGCAGCCCCGGGTCCCAAATTCAGCCGCTACGAGCGGCCACGCGCCGTGAGGCGCTCCCGGTCCGGCACCACTTCACACCGCCGGAGTCTCTCCCGTGCCTCGGGGACCACGCCTCACCTGCGAGGAAACGGGGGGTGAACCGCCGATGACGGCGAACCGGACGACAGGCCGTAGCCTTGTCCGCGACCCTTGACCTCGAGCCGTTCGGAGCGACTCACGTGGGCTTCCGCCTGACCCCCCAGGACACCGGGTTCTACGACCTGTTCTCCCAGTCCGCCAGCCACCTCATCGAAGGCGCCGCCGAGCTCACCGCCATCCTCGGCGCCGAGAGCCAGGAGGAGCGCGAGGCGATCGCGCAGCGGCTCAGCGACATCGAGACCTCCGCCGACGAGGCGACGCACGAGCTCATCCGCAAGGTGAACTCCTCGTTCATCACGCCCTTCGACCGTGAGGACATCCACGGCCTCGCGAGTGCGCTCGACGACTGCATCGACCACATGGAGGCCGCGGGCGACCTCATCGCGCTCTACCGGATCACCGACCTCGGCACCGGCGTGGCGCAGCAGATCGAGATCCTTGCGCGGATGGCCGAGCTCACCGTCGAGGCGATGCCGCGGCTGCGCTCGATGAAGGACCTCAGCTCCTACTGGATCGAGATCAACCGGCTCGAGAACTCCGCCGACAAGGCCTACCGCCGCATGCTCGCCGAGATGTTCAACGCCGAGGGCGCCGACCCCATCGACGTCATCAAGCACAAGGAGCTCATCGACGAGCTCGAGGCCGCCGCCGACGCCTTCGAGACGGTGGCCCACAAGGTCGAGAGCATCGCCGTCAAGGAGTCCTGACCACTGTGGAGAGCTGGATCCCGGTGGCCCTCGTCGTCGCGCTCGCGATGGGCTTCAACTACACCAATGGCTTCCACGACGCCGCGAACGCGATCGCGACGTCGGTGTCGACGCGCGCCCTCACGCCGCGCATCGCGCTCGGCATGGCGGCCATCGCCAACCTCGCGGGCGCGTTCCTCGGCACCAAGGTCGCCAAGACGGTGGGCAGCGGCATCATCGACGCCCCCGCCGGCAACGTCGGCCTGACGATCTGCGCCGCCGGCCTCATCGGCGCCATCGCCTGGAACATGCTCACGTGGTGGTACGGCCTGCCGTCCTCGTCCTCGCACGCCCTCATCGGTGGCCTCGGTGGTGCCGCGATCGCGGCCTCGACGACGGTCCACTGGAGCGAGGTGCTCGAGAAGGTCATCCTCCCGATGATCGCCTCGCCCGTCGTCGGGCTCATCGTGGGCTTCCTCGTCATGACGGCCATCATGTGGCTGTTCCGCAAAGGTCACCCCGGCAAGGTCAACCGCGGCTTCCGCTACGCGCAGACCGTCTCGGCGGCCGCGATGGCGTTCGGGCACGGCATGCAGGACGCTGCCAAGACCGCCGGTGTCGTCGTGCTGGCCCTCACCGTGGGTGGCTTCACGGCCCAAGGTGACGACCACATCCCGCTCTGGGTCCTCGTCATGAGCGCCGTGGTCATCTCCGCCGGCACGTATGCCGGTGGGTGGCGGATCATGCGCACCCTCGGCCGCCGCATCATCCACCTCGACCCGCCCCAGGGCTTCGCGGCGGAGACGACGGCCGCGGCAGTGCTCTACGTCGCCACCGCCACCGGCGCGCCGATCTCGACCACCCACGCCATCACCTCGGCGATCATGGGCGTCGGCTCGACGAAGTCCCTCAAGGCGGTCCGCTGGGGCGTGGCCAAGAACATCGTCGGCGCGTGGATCTTCACCTTCCCCGGCGCCGGGCTCGTGGCGGCGACGTCCTACCTGCTGCTCAAGCTCATCATCGGCCTCTGACCCAGTCGTCTGAGTCCCGTCGGCGTCATCGATCCGTAAGGCCGGACCCGGCGGCGCAGGCATCCGCGATCGCCATACTGGCAGGGTGATCCTCACCCGTCTGTTCGCCGCGACAACCTCTGCGCTGCTGCTCGCGGTCCTCGCGGGCTGTGGGTCCTCACAGGGCGGAGCGTCGGCGTCCTCGGCGTCGACGAACCGCTCGACTGCCAGTGCGTCGGGGAGCGCCACAGCGGAAGCCCCGGCACCCAGCGGCGCGACCGCGAGCGTCCCGGACGAACTCCGGTTCACAGCGACCACTGTGGACGGTCAGCCGTTCGACGGCGCGTCGCTCGCGGGTCAGGACACCGTGCTCTGGTTCTGGGCTCCGTGGTGCACGGTGTGCGCGCGCAGTGCCGCGAGCGTCAGGTCCGCGGCCGAGGCGTCGCCGACGATCCGTTTCGTGGGCGTTGCGGGGCTGAGCTCGGACGGACGCGCCATGGGGGAGTTCGTGAGCCGGCACGACGTCGGTGACCTGACCCACGTGGCCGACACCCGGGGCGAGGTCTACACCCGGTTCGGGATCACCCAGCAGCACACCTTCGTGCTCGTCGGTGCGGACGGGACGGTGACGACGCACCCGGCATACGGGAGGGACGTCGACCTCGACGCGCTGGTCCGTTCGACCTTCGGCTGAGCATGGAACCCGTCGCCCTGTCCCTCGCGGTCGGCGCGGGGATGCTTGCCGCCCTCAACCCGTGCGGTTTCGCGCTGCTTCCCGTCTGGCTCACCCTGGTGGTCGACCGCACCGGGGGGGCCGACCGACGTCGGGCTGTGGTGCGTGCTGTCGGCCTCGCCGCGGCGATGACGCTCGGCTTCGTCGCCGTGTTCGGCACGTTCGGCGCCCTCGTCGTGCCGCTGGCCCTGTCGCTTGAGCGCTACCTGCCGTGGGTGACGGTCGTCATCGGTCTCGCTCTCGTGGTCGGCGGTCTCGTCCTCGCGAGCGGCCGAGAGCTCACCCTGCGCCTGCCCCGGGTGCAGCGAGCGCCCACGGGTGGGTGGCTGACCATGGTCGGCTACGGCGTCGCGTACGCCCTCGCGTCCCTCTCGTGCACCGTGGCCCCCTTCCTGGCGGTCCTCGCCTCCACCTCCCGGGCCTCCGGCGTCGCTGCCGGGTTCGCGGTCGTCCTCGCGTATGCCGTCGGGATGGGGCTGCTCGTCGGTCTCCTCGCCGTGGCGGTCGCCCTCGCCCGGGGCGCGGTGCTCGGCCGTCTGCGTGCGGCCGCGCCCTGGGTGGGTCGGCTGAGCGGCATCCTGCTCGTCCTCGCCGGCGCCTACGTCGCGTGGTACGGCTGGTACGAGATCCGGGTCCTCGGCGGAGGGTCGACGGACGACCCGGTCGTGGACGCCGCTCTCGCGGTGCAGTCGGAGGTCGCCGCGACCCTGGACCGGGTCGGACCCGCGGGGCTGGCCGTCGTGGCGGCCCTCGTCGTGGTCGGGCTGGTTGCCCGCGGCGTCGCCCAGGCCCGCGGCCGCACCTGAGACCGCGCGGCAGGGGTCCGGCGTGTCGGCCGGGATCAGCCGAAGCGGCCGGAGATGTAGTCCTCGGTGGCCTTCTCGGTCGGGTTGCTGAAGATCTTCTGGGTGTCGTCGACCTCGACGAGGCGGCCGGGCTGGCCCGTCGCCTTGAGGTTGAAGAACGCCGTCTGGTCCGAGACCCGCGCCGCCTGCTGCATGTTGTGCGTGACGATGACGATCGTGTACTGGGCCTTGAGGTCGTTGATGAGGTCCTCGATGGCGAGCGTCGAGATCGGGTCGAGCGCCGAGCACGGCTCGTCCATGAGCAGCACCTGCGGCTCGACGGCGATGGCCCGCGCGATGCACAGACGCTGCTGCTGGCCACCGGAGAGCCCGGCGCCGGGCTTGTCGAGGCGGTCCTTGACCTCGTTCCAGAGGTTGGCGCCCTTGAGCGAGCGCTCGACGACCTCGTCGAGCTGCTTCTTGTTCTTGACCCCGTTGAGCTTGAGCCCGGCGGCGACATTGTCGCGGATCGACATCGTCGGGAACGGGTTCGGCCGCTGGAACACCATGCCGACCGTGCGGCGCACGGCCACCGGGTCCATCGACGACGCGTAGAGGTCCTGGTCGTCGAGCGAGACCTTGCCGTCGACGCGACCGCCGGGGATCACCTCGTGCATCCGGTTGAGGGTGCGGAGGACGGTCGACTTGCCGCAGCCGGACGGGCCGATGAAGGCCGTCACCGAGCGGGGCTCGACGGTGAGGGTCACGCCCTCGACGGCCTTGAAGTCGCCGTAGTAGATGTCGAGGTCCTTGACGTCGATGCGCTTTGCCATGGGAGGTGTCGTTTCTCTTTCGTTCCGAAGATCAGGTGTATGCCGTGTGCGCGGCCGGGTCAGCTGCTCACCTTGCTGAACCGGCTGATGAGGCGGCCGGCGATGTTGAGCAGGAAGATGATGAGGATGAGCGTGAGGGCGGCGCCCCAGACGCGGTCGACCGACGGCTGCAGGCTCTCGCCGTAGTTCTGGTAGATCATCGTCGGCAGCGTGGGCATGAGCCCGTCGAACAGGTTGGTCGCGATGACGGCGGTGTAGGGGCCGAGGATGATCAGGGGGGCGGTCTCGCCCATGACGCGGGCCAGGCCGAGCAGGATGCCGGTGACGATCCCCGAGAACGACGTGGGGATGACGATCTTCATGATCGTCTTCCACTTCGGCACGCCGAGCGCGTAGGACGCCTCGCGCAGCTCGTTGGGGACGAGCTTGAGCATCTCCTCGGTGGAGCGCACGACCGTCGGGATCATGAGCATCGTCAGGGCCAGGCAGACGGCGAACCCGATGCGCTGGAGCCCGAAGGTCGTGACCCACACGGCATACACGAAGAGCGCCGCGACGATCGACGGGATGCCGGTGAGGATGTCGACCATGAACGACACGGTCTTGGCGAGGCGACCCCGGCCGTACTCGACGAGGTAGACCGCGGTGAGGACCCCGACGGGCACGGAGATGAGCGCCGTGACCCCGGCCTGGATCAGCGTGCCCTGGATGGCGTGGACGGCCCCGCCACCCTCGCGGCGGGCCGTGATGCCGGCCTGGGACTTGCTCCACCAGCCGACGTCGAGCAGCATCTGGCCGCCCTTGACGAGGACCGAGCCGAGGATCCAGACGAGGGGGATGAGGGCGATGAGGAACGCCGCCCACATGAGGGCGCGGGCCAGCTGGTCCTTGAACGCACGTCCGCCGGACTTGCCGCCGAAGTCGTCGTCGGACAGGACCGTGCGCCGGGCCGACTCGTCGAGGGTGCTCAGGGTGCTCATTCGCTGAAGGCCTTCCGACGCTCGATGACGACACGGGCGGCCGCGTTGACGATGAAGGTGAGGATGAACAGGACGAGGCCGGCGGCGATGTAGGCGCCGGTCTTCTGCGCGGAGTCGAACTCGCCCGCGTCGTTGGCGATGCGGGACGCGAAGGTCTCGCCGCCGCCGAAGATCGAGAACGAGAACACCTCCGAGGTGTTGAGCGCCGAGAGGAGCAGCGTCACGGCGAGGGTCTCACCGAGGGCGCGGCCCAGGCCGAGCATCGCCGCCGAGATGATTCCGGGCTTGCCGAAGGGCAGGACGGCGACGCGGATCATCTCCCACTTCGTCGCGCCGAGGGCGAGCGCGCCCTCCTTGTGCGTGGTCGGCACCTGCGCGAAGACCTCGCGCGAGATCGCGGTGACGATCGGCAGGATCATGATGGCGAGGATGAGGCCGGCGAAGGCGAGCGTGCTCTTGGCGCTGGGCGTCTCGGTGTACGAGAAGAAGGGGAGCCAGCCGAGGACGGAGTCGAGCACCCTGGCCACGGGCTCGAAGTACTGGCCGGCCACCTGGAGACCCCACAGGCCGTAGACGATCGACGGCACCGCGGCGAGCAGGTCGACCAGCGCGGCGGCGGGCTTGTTGAGCCACGGCGGGGCGTACTGGGTGATGAAGAGGGCCACGGCCACGCCGAGGGGCACGGCGACGAGCATCGCGATGATCGAGGTGACGACCGTGGCCCAGAGCAGGTCGACGATGCCGAACCGGGGCTCGGTGCCGCTCGGGACCCACTCGCGCGAGGTGAGGAAGTTCGCCTCGTTGTTGAGCAGCGAGGGGACGGCCTGCCAGACGAGGAAGACACCGACGAGGGTGACGAGCCCGATGATGACGAGGCCGGAGCCGGTGGCCAGGCCGCCGAAGATCCGGTCCCCGAGACGGCCGGTCCCGGCACGGTCGGCCTCCAGCGGTGGGCGGCCGTCGCCGCTGGGGAGCTCGTCGATCGCGCTGTGACCGGTGATCGATGACACGAAGGCAGGTCCTCTCAGGATCTGTGTGACGGGGTTGAGGGGGCGGGGCCGGAGCGGCCCCACCCCCTCAGTTGACCAGAAGGTCAGTGCGTCCGGAAGACGCGATCAGCTGATCGCCTCGATCGCGGCCTCGACCTTGGTCTGCACCTCGGCGGGGAGCGGCGCGTAGCCGATCTCCTCGATGGCCTTCTGGGCCTCCTCGGAGGCGAAGAACTTGAGGAACGCCTTGATGTTCTTCTGCTTCTCGGCGTCCTTGCCCTTCGAGCAGACGATCTCGTAAGTCACGAGGTTGATCGGGTAGGCACCCGGCTCCTTCGTCGCGTAGTCGAGCTTGAGGGCCAGGTCGTTGCCCGTGCCGGTCTGCTTGGCGGTGGCGACGGCCTTGCCGACGGTCTCGCTGGTGAGCTCGACGGGGCCCGCGCCGTTGTCGATCGCGGCGACGCCGAGGTCGTTGTCCTTGGCGTAGCTCCACTCGACGTAGGTGATGCCACCGTCGGTGCTCTTGACGCCCTCGGCGACACCGGCGGACTTGGCCTTGCCCTCGCCCTTGCCGTCCCACGTCTTCGCGGGCTCGCCGGCCCAGTTGGCCGGAGCGGCAGCCTTGAGGTACTTGGTGAAGTTCTCGGTCGTGCCCGACTCGTCGGAGCGGAAGAAGACCTTGATGGCCGTCGACGGGAGGGTGACGCCCGAGTTGACCGCGGCGATCTTGGGGTCGTTCCAGGTCGTGATCTTGCCGGAGAAGATGTCACCCGCGACGGCCGGCGTGAGGGTGAGCTTGTCGACGCCCTTGACGTTGTAGGCGACGGCGATGGGGCCGGTGACGAGCGGGATGTTCCAGGCGGGCGAGCCGCAGTAGGTCGCAGCCTCGGTGGCCTCGACCTTGCCGTCCTTCTCGACCGTCTTGAGCGCCGAGTCGGAGCCGGCGAAGTCGACCTGGCCGCCGATGAACTGCTTGATGCCCGCGCCGGAGCCGGAGGGGTTGTAGTTCACGGTGGCACCGGTGCACTCGGCGCTGAAGAGCGAGCCGACCTCCTCGAAGGCGTTCTTCTGGGCGGAGGAGCCCTCGGCGTTGAGCGTGCCGTCGAAGCAGTCGGCGTTGGCCGAGGCGCTCGCGGTGGTGTCACCGGACGCGGCCGGGTCACCGGTGTTGTTGTCCGAGCCGCAACCGGCCAGGGCGATCGAACCGACGAGGGCGAGAGACGCCATCGCGCCGAGACGCTGAATCTTCACTGTGTGTACCTCTCACAAGGACAGAGATCGGGGCCGGACGTGGTGTACCGACAACTGTGAAGGTAGGGAGGGCTGGTGACCGGTCGGCTCGTGCGGGGTGAACGACGCGTGAACGGTGTTCGGCCATTGGTTGTCGCGCAGTTCAAGCGAGCGTCAGGCCGGCGATCCCAGGTCAGCCACGTGATCAGGGCGGGCCGGCTCAGGGGAGATGGCGCTCCACCGCGACGATGCGCGCCTCAGGCCCGACCCCGGCAACGTGGCAGACGAGGGCCTCACCCTTGGCGAGGTTGTCGTCGCGGGCCTCGACGAACCGCTCGAGCATCCCCACCGCGTCGGCTCCGGCGAGGCCGAGGCGCCGGGTGAGCACCTCGGTGAGCGCGGGCATGACCGGTCCGTGCGTGCACACCGCCGCCGGCTCACCGCGTTCCAGCAGCCTCTCGACGTGGTCGGCCGCCCGCCCCGGCTCGGCCTCGTGCCCCTCCTCGGACAGCCCGCGCCGCGTGCGCGGCGCGGTCCCTGACCACACGGCATACGGGGCGATCGTGTCGACGCACCGCACGGAGGGTGAGGTGAGGATCCGGGTGATCCCGTATGCCGCGAGCACCGGGATGAGCGCCTCGGCTCGCTCCCTGCCCCGCGCGTCGAGGGGCCGCTGCTGGTCGTCCGCGTCCCAGTCGGAGCGGGGGACCGACTTGGCGTGCCGCACGACGACGAGCGGCCAGGTGTCGAGGGTGCCCTCACCGTGCGCCCGGACGAGCGCGCGGAGCTGGTCGCGGTCATGGGCGTAGTCGAGGCGCACGTGGGCCTCGGTGACGTCGAGCCAGTCGAGCGCGTCGATCTCGTGCTCGAGGCGGCCGTGACCGCCGGTCACCGTGGCGGCCCAGTAGTGGACCACCTTCTCCCCGCGGTCGCCGGCCTTGGTGAGCACGAGGTAGCGGGCGCCGGGCAGGGGAGGGCCGAGCCGCACCTGAAGCCCGGTCTCCTCGAACGTCTCGCGCACGGCGGCGGTCGCCCAGGCCTCACCCGGGTCGAGCTTGCCCTTGGGCCACGACCAGTCGTCGTAGCGGGGGCGGTGCACGAGCGCCACCTGGAGTACGCCCTTGTGCACCCGCCACGGCAGCGTGCCCGCCGCGGGGATGACCTCCGGTCGCGCCTGCGTGCTCAGCGCCGCCGCGCCTTGCGTCGACGCTTGGCGTGCATCTCGATGAGGTCGGCCTGCAGGTCCGGCAACGGGTTCCCGTCGGCGTCGACGTGGTGACGGCTCCAGCGGCCGTCGCTGCCCAGCGACCAGTGCGAGTGGTCGGTGCTCATCCCCATGGCCATGAGGGAGCGCAGGTCCTCGAGGTGGCGCGGGTCGGTGAGCCGGACGAGGCACTCGACCCGGCGGTCGAGGTTGCGGTGCATCATGTCGGCGCTGCCGATCCACGCCTCGAGGTCGTCCCCGCTGCCGAAGAGGAACACGCGCGAGTGCTCGAGGAAGCGGCCGAGGACCGAGTGCACGGTGACCGTCTCGGACAGTCCCTCGACGCCCGGGCGCAGGGCCGAGATGCCCCGGACCCACACGTCGACCTTGACCCCGGCCATCGAGGCCCGGTAGAGCGCGTCGATGATCTGCTCGTCGACGATCGAGTTGACCTTGATGCCGATGTAGCCCTGGCCCGGGTTCGCCTTCTCGACGTCCATCTGCGACTCGATGCGCTCGACGAGCCCGCTGCGGACCGACCGCGGTGCGACGAGGAGCCGCTTGAACTTGCTGCGCGGCGCCACCCCCGACAGCTGGTTGAACAGTCGGGTCATGTCATCGCCGACCTGCGGGTCGACGGTGAGGAGGCCGAAGTCCTCGTAGAGGCGGGCGGTCTTGGGGTTGTAGTTGCCGGTGCCGATGTGGCAGTAGCGGCGCAGCCCGTCCTCCTCCTGCCGCACGACGAGGCTGAGCTTGGAATGGGTCTTGAGCCCCACGATGCCGTAGACGACGTGGACGCCTGCCCGCTCGAGCTTGCGGGCCCACGAGATGTTGTTCTGCTCGTCGAAGCGGGCCTTGATCTCGACGATCGCGAGGACCTGCTTGCCACTGTCGGCCGCGTCGATGAGGGCGTCGATGATCGGGGAGTCGCCGCTCGTGCGGTAGAGGGTCTGCTTGATCGCCAGGACGTGGGGGTCGGCGGCCGCCTGCTCGATGAACGCCTGCACCGACGTCGAGAACGAGTCGTAGGGGTGCTGGAGCAGGACGTCCTGCTTGCGGATGCTCGCGAAGATGTCTCGCGCCTTGGCGCTCTCGGTGGGTGCGAGGTCGCTGTTGGTGCGGGCGGCGAAGGCGGGGTAGTGCAGGTCGGAGCGCTCGAGGTCGGCGATGATGTTGAGCCCACGCAGGTCGAGCGGGGCTGGGAGCCGGTAGACCTCGGCAGAGGAGACGCCGAGCTCGCGGACGAGGAGCTCCATGACGTGGTCGTCCATGTCGCGGTCGACCTCGAGCCGCACTGGCGGCCCGAAGCGACGACGGCTGAGCTCCTTCTCGAGCGCCGTGAGGAGGTTCTCGGCGTCGTCCTCCTCGACCTCGAGGTCCTCGTTGCGTGTGACGCGGAAGGTGTAGTGCTCGTGCACCTCCATGCCGGGGAAAAGCTGGTCGAGGTGCGCGGCCATGACGTCCTCGATGGGGACGAAGCGCACGTCGTAGATGTCACTGGACGAACCGCTCTCACCGACCCGGAGGAGCCGGGGGAGCAGCGGCGGCACCTTGACCCGGGCGAAGTGCTCCTTGCCCGTCTTGGGGTTGGTGAGGAGGACCGCGAGGTTGAGCGAGAGGCCGGAGATGTAGGGGAAGGGGTGCGCCGGGTCGACCGAGAGCGGGGTGAGAACGGGGAAGACCCGGTCGGTGAAGAGCTGTCCCTGCCTGAGCTGCTCCTCCTCGGAGAGCTCGTCCCAGCGCAGGATCTGGATGCCCTCGTCCTCGAGCGCCGGCTGCACGAGGTCGTCGTAGACCCGGGCCTGCATGTCGAGCAGCTCGTGGCTCACGACCGAGATCTGCTCGAGGACCTCGCGCGGCTCCAGGCCCGAGGCGGAACGGACCGCGAGTCCGGTGGCGATCCGCCGCTTGAGGCCGGCCACTCGGACCATGAAGAACTCGTCGAGGTTCGACGTGAAGATGGCGAGGAAGCGGGCGCGTTCGAGCAGCGGGACGCTCTCGTCCGCGGCGAGCTGGAGGACCCGCTCGTTGAACTGGAGCCACGAGATCTCGCGGTCGAGGAACCTGTCGGCCGGCAGCCCCTCGGACTCGTCCCCGCCGCCGGTGCGGACGAAGCGGCCGTTGGACGCGCGCGGCTGGGTGCCCCGGGCCTCGGCGGCCGACGCGCTCGCGATCGAGACCTCGCTGACGATGCTCGCGTCACCGGTGGTGTCCGCGCCCGTGCTGTCCGCGTCCTCGGTGCTCGCCGCACCGTCCACGTCGGTGGACTTCGGCCTCGTCGACGTCGTCATGGCTTCATCGTGGCAGGTCGAGGTGAACGGCGGTCGACATCGACCAGCGTGCGGTCCGCCGCGGTGTGATCGGCCGCCCTGCGGTCGGTCGCCATGCGGTCGGTCGCCACAGTCCGCCGCGACATGGTCAGCGCAGCCGTCCGCCGGCCATCGTCACCGTCCGGGCGGCGAGGGCGTCGAGGGAGTCGACGACGTCGTGGTCGTCGACGGCGAGGTCGGTCCGCAGGATCGACAGCTCGGTGCAGGCCAGCAGCACCGCACCCGCTCCCTTGGCGCGCAGGTGCTCGACCGCAGCGTCGAAGCGTTCGCGCTCGACCGGCATACCGGCCTTGACCCCGTCGTAGATCATCGACATGACGTCCTTCTGGACGACGTCGTCAGGGGCGACCGGCGTGAGGCCGGCGGCCTGCGCGGCTCGGTGGTAGGTCTGCGCGCGCAGGGTCCCGTCGGTGGCGAGAATGCCCACGTGCGTGAGGTCGGGGACGGCGGCCCGGGCGGCCGCGATCGTCTCGGCGACGATGTCGATGACGGGGATGTCGACGGCGGCTGCCACCTCGTCCTGGAAGGCCTGGGCGGTGTTGCACGGCACGGCGATGAACCTCGCGCCGGCGCGCTCGAGCTGTCGCGCGTCCTCGGCCATCACCGGTCCGGGGCTCTCGTCGCTGTCTCCCACGAGGTATGCCGTCCGGTCGGGGATGCTCGCGTGGTTCCACACGATCATGTCGACGTGGTCCTGGTCGCGCGACGCGTCAGTCATGGCGAGCACACGCTGCATGAAGTAGACGGTGGCCATCGGCCCGATCCCGCCGAGGATGCCGACTGGTTCGTTTCGCACCCGTCGAGCCTAACCCCGAGTGGGCGCACGCGGCCCGACCCATGCAGTGGCCGGCCGCGCGACGCCGCCCAGGATCAGCAGTGCTGGGGTGGATCCCACACGTGTGCCCTGACGGGTCGATGACCTATAGGTGTTCAGCAATACCTATAGGTCATCGACGCGCAGCGCAGCCTGGGGGTTTGTGAGCCTGGCGATCACGCCGGCCGATGACCAGGAGCCCGGCGGATAGACTCCGACGCGATCCCTGACCGGCCCTACCGAGGAGCTTCGTGGCACTCGCCGCCCTTGATCTCACCGACCGCGAGCACGACGACTTCGTCCGTGACCACCCCAACGGTCACCTCATGCAGACGACACCGTGGGGCCGGGAGAAGGAGCACACCGGCTGGACCTGGCGCACCGTCGCCGTGGGCCGGACGGGCGTGGACGGCGAGCGTGAGGTGACGGGCGTCGCGCTCATCCTCTTCCGCCGCACCCCCGTGCTGCCGCTGGCGCTGGCCTACTGCCCGCGCGGGTTCGTCGTCGACTGGGCCGACGCCGAGTCGGTCGACGCCCTGCTCGCCGAGGTGAGCCGCGTCGCCAAGGCCAACCGCGGCGTGCTGCTCCGGATCGACCCGGCCGTACGCATCGACGACCCGGCGATCCGGCCCGCCCTCGAGTCCCGCGGCTTCACCCGCACCGACCCGGGCGAGGACGCCGCGAAGACCCTCGCCCAGCCGGCGCTGCGCATGGTCACCGACATCTCCGACCTCGAGGCGCTGCACAAGGAGCTGTCGCAGGGCACCCGCCAGTCGATCCGCAAGGCCGAGAAGTCGGGCCTGGTCTACGAGTCGGTCGGCCGCGACAGGATCCCCGCGTTCTACGAGCTCATGAAGACGACGGGCGCACGCGACGGCTTCGGCATCCGGAGCCTGGAGTACTTCACGACCCTCTACGACGTCCTCTCGCCGACCGACGACATTGTCGTCTCGCTGGTCAAGCTCGACCACGGCGCCGCGGCCGAGGCGGCCCGCGCCAAGGTCGAGGACTCGCGCCAGCAGCTCGAGAAGGCTCAGGCCAAGCGTGAGAAGTACCCCTCCGAGAAGGCCGACCGCCAGGTCGAGCAGCTCGAGCAGGCCATCGCCAAGAACGAGGCGTCCGCCGCCGAGTTCGAGGCGGCGCACGCGCAGCACCCCGAGGGCCAGTACCTCGCCGGCTCCATCTTCGCGACGTGCGGCACCCGCGGCTCCTACCTGTATGCCGCGTCGTCCGACGAGCACCGCAACCTGCGCCCGAACTACCTCATGGTCTGGCGGATCATGCAGGACGCCGCGGCCAAGGGCGTGACGACGTTCGACTTCGGAGGCATCGACGCCTCCGAGGGGCTCGAGGAGTTCAAGCGCCAGTGGAACCCCGAACGACGCGAGTATGCCGGTGAGTTCACCAAGCAGCTCCATCCCCTCTCGGGTCGGCTCATCGACCTCGTCGTCCGCGTCTACAAGCGTCGCTGAATCGAGTTCCCTTGTCCGACAGGTCTTTTGAGTCCATCCCCGACCAGCCGTTCGTTCCCGTCGTCGTCGGTGCCCACGTCGGCGGCTACTCGCTCGTGCGTGCCTTCCACGAGGCCTACGGGGTGAAGTCGCTCGTCGTCACCGGTGCGACGTCGTGGGTGGTCGAGCACTCCGCGATCCTCGAGGTCGTCCACTGCACCGACGCCCACGACCCGGAGGTGCTGGCGGCGACCCTGGCAGGCTCGCCCTTCGCGGAGCTTTCCCAGCCCAAGATCCTGCTCGCCACCTCGGACGCCCTCGTCGACGTCATCGCGCTCATGCGCGACGGACTCGACGACTCCTGGAAGGTCCCCTACGTCGGGGCCGGGCCGCTCGCCATCGCCACGCGCAAGCACACCTTCGAGGAGGCCGCCCAACGCGCGGGGGTCACGACCCCGGCGACGACGTTCATCGACCTGGGCGACCCGGCATACGACCTCGCCCAGGTGGAGCCGCCCGCGGGGTGCGGCTACCCGCTCATCGTCAAGCCCACGGCTCCGGCCGCGTGGAACGCCGTGACGTTCGAGGGCCAGGCCAAGGTGCACGAGGTGGCGACGGCCGACGAGCTGCGCGACCTCGTGGGGCGGGTTCAGGCGGCCGGCTACCGCGAGACGCTCATCGTCCAGGACAGGATTCCCGGCGACGACACGGGCATGCGGATCCTCACCTGCTACTGCGACAGGGACTCGCGGGTCCGGTTCGCCTCCTACGGGCGCACCCTCATCGAGGAGCACGCGCCCGGCCTTCTCGGGGTGCCGGCAGCGATCCTCACCGGGCAGAACCGCGAGATCGTCGACGAGGCCGTGCGGCTGCTCGCCGAGCTCGAGTGGGTGGGCTACGCCAACTTCGACCTCAAGTACGACCCCCGCGACGGCACGACGAAGTTCTTCGAGCTCAACCCGCGGCTCGGGCGCTCGAACTACTACGTCACGGGGACGGGCTTCAACCCGGTGACCTGGTACGTCGACGAGTACGTCCACGACACCCTGCCCGAGGAGTTCGAGCTCGTCGAGGCCGACACCGAGACGGTCTACTCGGTGGTGCCGGTGCGGACCATCAAGTGGGCCGTCGCCCGCCACCCCGACCTGTGGGCACGCACGAAGCGGGTCATCAGGGCCGGCGGGCTGCGCAACCCCCTGCACTACCGCGCGGAGAAGCACCCGGTGCGCTGGGCCAAGATCCTCGCGGCGGGCGTGAGCTACGACCGCAAGTTCCACCAGTACTACGACCCCGAGGCGGCGTACTTCCCGGGCGGCGAGCCCGCCGACTCAGACCTCCCCGTCACCCACTGACGGGGCCGGGTGCGGCGGGGCAACTTTCGACCAATTGGTCACGAATTGTCCGGGCCGTTTCGTGACCTATTGGTCGAAAAGTGCGGATGGGGCGGGACGGCCGGGCGAAGGGCGGGGTCAGCGGGGGAGCGGCAAGCGGCGCAGGACGGGGGCGAGCATGTCGTCGACCTCGCGGATCCGCAGCAGCTTTGCCGCGGCGAGGTAGAGCACACCCATCGCGGCGCCACCGGCGGCCAGCGACAGGGCCTGGCGCACATAGGCACTCCCCGGGTCGGCCACGAGCGAGGCCACCGCCCACCCGCCGAGCCCGGCGACCGCCGACGCCAGCGCCACCCGCGCCCACAGCCGCGACACCCGGCCGAAGTCGAGTCCGCCGAGCTGGCGCCGCGCCACGAGCAGGAACGCTCCGGCCGAGATGATGTTGGCGATGGTCGCCCCGGCCGCCACGGTCGCGACGACGTACTCGACCGGCGACCACCACACGGCCACCGCACACGCGGTGAGGTTGACCGCCGTCATGAGGGCGACGAGCCAGAAGTTCATCCAGCCGTCGCCGCGGGCGAAGCAGTAGCGCTGCTTGAGCGCCGTGATCCCGAACGGCAGCAGGCCGATCGCCATGAGGGCGAGCACGAGGGCGATGTCGCCGGGCTCGTCGATGCCCTGCTCGGGCAGGTAGCGCGTCCCGGGGAAGAGCGTCTTGGCCATCGGTCGGCCGAGCGCGATGAACGCCGCCGTCGCCGGAAGGAGCAGCACGGCAGGGCTCGTCATGCCGCTGACGACCCGGCGCCGCATCTCCCGGAGGTCACCCGCCTCGTGGGCCCGCGACATCGCGGGGAAGAGCGCGCTCACCACGGAGGTCGTGATGATCGAGTGGGGGAGGATGTAGAGCGTGTAGGCCCACGCCTGCACGCCGTTGCCGGGCACACTCGCGCCCAGGTCGTCACCGGGCGCCATGACCCGCGTCGTGACGAACCCGTAGAACTGCGAGATGAGCAGCGCGGCAACCGTCCACCCCGTCATCCGGGACATGTCGCCGAACCCGTAGCCGCGCCACCCAAACCGGAGGCGGAACCGGAAGCCGGACCTCCGGAGCGGCACGAGCAGGCAGAGCCCCTGCACCGCGATGCCCAGGGTCGTGCTCAGCCCGAGCACGAGGATCATCTGCGTGGTCCAGCCCGACGCCGACGTCTGCGTGCCCCACTGCCAGATGAACCACCCGAGCCCGATGATCTGGATGACGTTGGCCCAGGCCGGTGCCCACGCGTAGGCGAGGAAGTTGCCGCGCGCGTTGAGGACCTGCCCGAGCACCGAGTAGAGGCCGTAGAAGAACAGCTGCGGCACGCAGATGTAGGCCATGAGGACCGTGAGGTCGAGGAAGTCCCGGCCAGAGCCGTCCTTGGTCAGTGCGTCGATGATCCACGGCGTGCCGAGCATCGACAGGACCGTGGCGCCACCGAGGACGAGCAGGCACAGGGTGATGAGCCGGTCGCTGAAGTCCTGGCCGCCGTCCTTGCGCATCATCGCCTTCGTGAGCTGCGGGATGAGCAGCGCCGAGATGAGCCCGCCGTTGATGAGGACGTAGAGCTGGGTCGGCAGCGAGTTCGCGATGGTGAACGAGTCGAGCGCCTTGGCGAGGACGACGCCCGAGAGCATCGCCGTCCGGATGAAGCCGAGGATCCGGGACCCGAACGTGCCGATCGCCATGATCGCGCTGTTGTGGGCGATGTCGTCGCCGGCAGCAGGCGCGCCGGCGCCCTCGGGATCGGCCTCGGCGCCCTCGGGACGGGACAGGCTCACCGGATCTCCCTCAGGGGTGTCGGTCGTCGGGACCGGGCCACTCTACGGCGCGGGCGGCCGACCGTAGACGACGTGGATCGCCGCGTCCTCGAACCCGGCGCGCCGGTAGGTCGCCAGTGCGCGCGTGTTGTCACCGTCGACGTAGAGCTCGATCGTCTTCACGCCCTGCCGGGCGAGGTGTGCCGTGCCGAGTCCCGTGAGCGGACCGGCCAGCCCACGCCCTTGGTATGCCGGGTGCACCCCGACGACATAGACCTCCCCACTCGTGCCGGCTCCTTCGTCGCCGTCTCGAGCGTGGCCCGGACGTGCGGCAGAGTGCGGCTCGCGCTTGGTCCAGTGGTACGCCGCCAGCGGGTGCGCGCCACCGTCCAGGGTCACGGTCGTGTCCTCGACGAGGAGGAAGCCGGCCGGGTCGAACCAGTCCTGGGCCATCCGCTCCTCGAGGTCCTCGAGCGTGATCGAGCCCTGCTCGGGGTGCGAGGCGAAGGCCAGCCGGTTGACGTCGAGCCACGCCTGCTCGTCCCGGCCGGACTCGAACGCCCGCACGGAGAAGCCCTCGGGCAGCACCGGGTCGACGTCGTCGCCGTCGCGGACCGGCCGCTCCATGACATGAAGCTCGCGCGTCGACACCAGACCCTCCGAAGCCGCCAGCCCCCGAGCCGCGGGCAGGTCGCCGTGCGCCCACACCCCGGTGGTCCCGGCGTCGAGCGCGGCCCGGAGCAGCGCCCGACCGACTCCCTGACGGCGTGCCACCGGGTCGACGACGAGCTCGGCGGAGCCGCCGGGGTCCACCGCCGCGTAGCCGAGCAGGCCCTCGGAAGGTGAGCCCCCGGCATACGCGCGTAGGTGGGTGACCGAGGTGTGAGGTGAACGGAGGGCGAGACGGAACGCCTCGGAGACGGCCTCGACGCCGTCGACGTCAGCAGCCCGACCGGCGAGGGCGAGCACGTCCGTCGCAGCGGCCTCGTCGAGGTGGTTCGTGGTGTCGAGCCCGACGTCGCTCACGAGGTCGCGACCTTGGCGTCGTCGGCGGCCTCCTCGGGCACGAAGCGGTAGCCGACGTTGCGCACGGTCCCGATGAGCGACTCGTAGTCGGACCCGAGCTTGGCGCGCAGCCGCCGCACGTGGACGTCGACGGTGCGGGTGCCACCGAAGTAGTCGTATCCCCAGACCTCCTGGAGCAGCTGCGCGCGGGTGAAGACGCGGCCCGGGTGCTGCGCGAGGTACTTGAGGAGCTCGAACTCCTTGTAGGTGAGGTCGAGGACCGAACCGCGCAGCTTGACGGAGTAGGTCGCCTCGTCGATGACGAGCACACCCGCCGTGATCCGGACGTCGTCGTCGGGCGGACCATCGCTCTCGAGCGCGCGGGCGATCGCGAGGCGGAGGCGGGCCTCGACCTCGGCCGGACCCGCGGTGTCGAGCAGGACGTCGTCGATGCCCCACTCGGGGGTGAGC
Source organism: Knoellia locipacati (assembly GCF_044791685.1). Classification (GTDB taxonomy): domain Bacteria; phylum Actinomycetota; class Actinomycetes; order Actinomycetales; family Dermatophilaceae; genus Knoellia; species Knoellia locipacati_A. Next base: position 922,595 of record NZ_CP087730.1, on the reverse strand, counting down.
CCGGCGAGCCCACCCTCCGTGAGCACCGCGAACAGCGGTGCCGACAGCCCGGTCGTGCGGATGACGCGGCAGAGCGAGCGCGCCATGGCGAGCTCACGACGGGCGTCCACGAGCACGGCGTCGGCGGGTGGCGCGTCGATGAGGGCGGTGGCCTCGGCCGGGAGGATGCGAACATGGTGGCTGAGCAGGCCCAGAGCCGGCAGCACCTCGGCGCTCGGCGCCAAGGCGTTGGTCAGCAGCAAGAGGTGGGCCATCCAGCACAGAATAGGTGGACATGACCACGATCGACGGCGCTCGCCGTGGCTTGAGACCGGTGACACTGCGCTACTGGGCGGGTGCCCGGGCGGCGGCCGGCGTCTCCGAGGAGACCCTCGCGGCCGGCCCGACCGTCGGCGACGTGCTCGACACCGCCGTGGCGGCGCACCCCGAGCTGCGTGACGTCGTCGCCGTCTGCTCGGTGCTGCTCGAGGGCCGGGCCGTGGGTCGCGAGACCGAGGTCGGTCGCGACCAGGTGCTCGAGGTGCTCCCGCCGTTCGCCGGGGGGTGATGGCAGGATGCCGACCGTGGATGCGTCCGAGCCGGTGAGCGAGTCCCGCGCAGCGCGCCGGGCCGCTCGCGAGGAGCGCCGCCGCAACCCGATCCTGCCGCCGATGGCGACCGAGCGGCGCTTCACGGTCGTGGTCGCCACCGCGGTGCTCGCCGGGCTGCTGGCCGTCGGCACGGTCGCCGACCACGCCCTCGGCGCAGCCGCAGTCGCGTGGATCGGTCTGGCCCTCGCCTGGGGCTGGCCCGAGCTGCTGGGGTCGACGAGCCGCTTCGGGTCCTCGTTCGCCATCGGGATCGCCGGCGTCCTCGGGCCCGTGACCGTGGCGCTGACCCCCGACGAGCCGTACCTCCGGCACGTCCCCGTCGTCGTCGCCGCTGCCGTGCTCGCGATGTTCCTGCACCAGCTCGTCCGCAAGGACGGGCGTCCGCGGCTCACCCAGTCGGTCGCGGCGGGTGCGGCGGGCATCGCCATCGCCACCATCGGTGTCGGGTGGGTCCCGCTCGGCCGGACCTCGGGCGGCACCGAGGTCGTCGTCGTCGCCGCCATCGCGCTCGCCGTGTCGGCGGCCGCCGACCTCGCGGCCGGCCTCGACCGGGTGCGCCCGTGGATGGTCGGGATCGCCATCGGGCTCGGGTTCTTCGCCGGCGGCATCAGCGGCCTGGTCGTCGACGAGGTCGGCGTGCTCGCCGGGGTCGTCATCGGCGCGGTGGCCGGTGGCGTGGCGCACGTCATGCGGCGCGTCCTCTGCGTCCTGCCCCCGATCCGTGGCCTCCGCGGTCAGCTCACCGCTGCCGCGGCCTCGGTCCTCGTCACCGGGGTACCCGTCGGCGTCCTCGCCACGATCTTCGTCGGCTGACCCAGCTCCTCCGACTGATTGCCCGTTCCGGCGCTGGATGCACTGGAACCATCGCTGGGACATGCACGAACGGGCAATCAGTCGAACGCGCACCGCTCCCCGAACGCCGCGCGGACGGCATACGCCGCCCGTGTCAGTAGACGATCGCCTGCACGTCCGGCCGCAGGATCTCCTCCACGTAGGCCGCGGCGCCCCGGATCGTCGCGCCGGCGAGCAGGTCGTCGGGACCGAGCTCACGCCGGGCGGCGCACTGGCCGCAGACCGTGACCGTGGCGCCCCCGAGGAGGGCGTCTCGCAGCTCGTGCAGCGGAGCGCCGTGGGGGAGGGTGAGCTCCTCCGCCCGGCCCGGCACGGCCATCCACGTGGCGTCTCCGGTGAGCCACAGGCTGACGTCCGCGCCCGCGGCGAGCGCCGTCGACGCGACGGTGAGCCCCTGGTTGAGTCGTTCGAGGGCCTCGGCCCCGCAGGTGATCTTGACGACGAGCGGCCGGATGTCGCTCGAGGATTCGGACATGGGTCCTCCTGAGGTGTGCGACTACGATCCCACTCGTGGCATTCCACCTCGACACCAACCTTCCCTCCGAGCTCGCCCCCCTCGCCTGGCTCATCGGCAAGTGGGCCGGGGCCGGCGTCGTCGGCTACCCGACGATCGAGTCGGCCAACTTCGGGCAGGAGATCACCTGCTCGCACGACGGCCGCCCGTTCCTGTCGTGGCACAGCCGGACGTGGCTGCTCAACGACGCGGGCGAGAAGGTGCGGCCCCTCGCGACCGAGGTCGGCTTCTGGCGCCCGGTCGCGGAGGCCGAGGACGGCACCAACGTCGAACTCCTGCTCACCCACCCGACCGGGATCGTGGAGATGTATGCCGGGCACGCCCAGCCCGCCAAGGTCGAGCTGCGCACCGACGGCGTCATGCGCAGCCCCCACGCCAAGGACTACTCCGCCGGCCACCGGATGTACGGCTATGTCCAGTCGAACCTGCTCTGGGTCATGGACATGGCGGCCATGGGCCAGCCGCTCACCTCGCACCTGTCCGCGGAGCTCAAGCGCGTCGAGTGAGCCGCCGTCCCCGTCCGGTCCTGGAGGCTCCCGGCGTCCGGGGGGACGCTGGACTCAGGGGATGACGGAGACGTCGCCGTAGTCGGCCATCGCGTCGGTGCGCAGCGCCTTGCCGAGCGCCGACATGCTCGCCTCGTCGACGATCTCGATCGACCCGCCGTCCGGGGCCGTGCCGAAGCCGGTGAACGGGGCCGTGATGAAGACGACGTCGTCGCTGCGCAGGTTGCGCAGCGAGATCGCCTCATTGCGCATCGTGCCGACCGACAGGGCGCTGTCGACGGTGAGGTTGTCGGTCGCGGCGTCGATGAACCGGGTGAGCTTGATCGGGTTGGTGATGACCTCGCGGCTCAGGGCCTTCATCATGAGCGCCTTGATGAACGCCTGCTGGCGCCGGCCACGCGAGATGTCGCCCTCGGAGAGCTGGTAGCGCTCGCGCACGAAGGCCAGGGCCTGCTCACCGTTGAGGTCGTTGAACCCCTCACGGATGGTGAACCCGCCCTCGTCGCTCGCCTCCTCGGCATAGACGCGGACGCCGCCGACGGCGTCGGTCATCTTGCGGAAGCCCTCGAAGTCGGTCTTGGCGACGTGGTCGATCTTGACGCCGAGGAGGTTCTGCATCGTGCTCACGAGCAGCGGTGCGCCGCCGAAGGCGTAGGCGGCGTTGATCTTGTTCTTGCCGCGACCGGGGATCGCGACGTAGAGGTCACGCGGGAAGTGGATGAGCTGCACCGCGCCCTTGTCCTCGGGCACGTGCGCCAGGACGATGACGTCCGAGCGGCTCGCGGTCTCGCCGGGACGGGCGTCGGAGCCGATGATGAGGTAGTTCTGCCCCACCCCGGCCTGGGGGAGCTGCACGGTGGAGCCGTCGGGCAGCGTGGCCGAGGGAGCAGCCTTGGGGAGGAGGTCCTCCCGGGTGATGTTGCCGGAGACGGTCTGGTTGAGGAACACCACGAACCCCGCCACCGCGACCAGGCTCAGGGCCAAGAGGGAGGCGACGAAGATGACGAAGCGACGCAACCGCCGAGGCCTCTTCCGGGTCTCGACGGTCGGCTGGCTCTCGTCCTGGAACACGTCTAGCACCCGGCCCAGTCTAGGTGCGCGGTCGGAACCGCGTGGGCAGCGGCATACATTGGTGGGGTGAGCGATCTCGGCACGCGACTGCGGGCCGCCGGACGGCGGCTCACGCCGCAGCGCCAGCAGGTGCTCGACGCCGTCGGGTCCCTCGGCCACGCCACTCCGGAGCAGATCGTCGAGGCCGTGTCGCGAGAGAGCTCGACCCCGATGGCGCTCTCGACGGTCTACCGCTCGCTCGAGGCGCTCTCGGACCTCGGCCTCGTGAGCCACACCCATGTCGACCACCGCGTCCCGAGCTACCACCTCACCTCCCACGCCACCCACATCCACGTCGTCTGCCGTCAGTGCGGCTCCGTGGGGGAGGCGCCGACCAGCCTGGCCGAGGAATTCGTCGCCAGGCTCGACAGTTCTCTCGGATTCGAGGCGGACGTCACCCACGCCGCCATCCACGGCCTCTGCCGCACCTGCAGGAAGCAGTCATGACCGACACCACCACCCTCGCCACCTCGCCGCTGCTCGACCGCCCCGGTGCCGTCGCCGGCGAGGGGCTCGACGCCGGCGTCGCCGCCCATTACGGCGACCCCGGGCGCGAGCAGCGCCTGCTCGAGGAGGGTCTGGCCGTCGTCGACCTGTCCCACCGGGGCGTCGTCACCATCACCGGCCCGGACCGGCTGTCGTGGCTGCACTCGATCACCTCCCAGCAGCTCACCGGGCTCGCCCCCCGCGTCTCGGCCGAGTCGCTGGTCCTCTCGCCCAAGGGCCACATCGAGCACGTGCTCCACGTCGTCGACGACGGCGAGACGACGTGGATCACCGTCGAGCCCGGCACCGCGCCGGCGCTCGTGACCTGGCTCGACTCGATGCGCTTCATGCTGAGGGTCGAGGTCGCGGACGTCACTGCCTCGTATGCCGTCCTCGGCGAGCCGCTCTCGGCCGCGAGTGTCGAGGGTGAGCCGGTCGCGTGGGTCGACCCGTGGCCGAACCTCGTCGGCGACACCGCGGCATACGGACCGGAGACGGGGCACCCGGGTGAGGCGCGACGCTGGCGCGAGCTCGTCGTCCCGCGCGCGGATCTCGAGTCGACGGTCGGCGACCGGCCGCTCGCCGGGACGTGGGCCGCCGAAGCGCTCCGTGTCGCGGCCTGGCGTCCGCGGCTCGGGTTCGAGACCGACCACCGGACGATCGCACACGAGCTCGACTGGCTGCGCACGGCCGTGCACCTCCACAAGGGCTGCTACCGCGGGCAGGAGACGATCGCCCGCGTCCACAACCTCGGCCGTCCGCCGCGCCGGATCGTCTTCCTCCACCTCGACGGCTCAGGTCACGTGCTGCCCGAGGCCGGTGCCGAGCTCGTGCTCGACGGTCGCGTCGTCGGGCGTCTCACCACGGTGGCGCGCCACCACGAGGAGGGTCCGATCGCGCTCGCGGTCGTCAAGCGCAACACCCCTGTTGACGCCGATCTTGTCGCCGGAACCGTCGCGGGCGCACAGACCGTCATCGTCACCCCCTGATCCGCCGCAGTATCTCCCGATCCGGCGCGGTACGGGCGCGGGCCGCCTGACACACTGATCCGCATGGCTCCCGCATCGTCCGCGACCCTCATCACCGTGGCGCCCACCGGCGCCGAGCACGCCAAGGCGGACCTCCCGCAGCTGCCCACGACGCTCGAGGAGCTCGTCGAGACGGCGCGGACCTGCGAGGCGGCCGGCGCGGCGCTCATCCACCTCCACATCCGCGACGACGAGCACCGTCCGACGTTGGACGGCGGGCACCTCCGCGCCGCGGTCGACGCGATCCGCTCCGAGACCGACCTCGTCGTGCAGCTCTCGACAGGCGGGTCGGTCCACGACCCGCTCGAGCAGCGGCTCACCGTCCTCGACGCCGAGCCGGACTCGTGCTCGTTGACGTGCGGCACGACGAACTTCGGCGACGACGTGTTCCTCAACCCGTGGGGCTTCATGTCCGACCTCTACGTCCAGGCGCAGGAGCGTGAGGTCGTGCCGGAGTTCGAGCTGTTCGAGCTCGGCCACGTGCACGCGCTCCGCCGGCTCATCGACACGCACGGGCTGCCGTTCGGGGGCAAGGTCCACGTCGACTTCGTGCTCGGGGTGCCCGGGGCGATGCCGGGCACGGCTGCGGCGCTCATGGCTGGGGTGGCGATGCTCCCCGACGAAGTGACGTCGTGGTCGGCGACGGGGATCGGCCGCACCCACCTGCCGGTGCTCGCCGGCGCACTGTCGGCCGGTGGTCACCTGCGCGTGGGGATGGAGGACAACGTCGTGTTCGCGCGCGGGCAGCAGGTCCAGCACAACGCCGAGCTCGTGGCCCGCGCCGCGGAGCTCGCCACGACGATGCAGCGCCCGCCGATGTCGACCACGGACGCACGCGAGCTGCTCGGCATCAAGCCCCGCCGCTGACCGAGTGCTTGCGTCCGCCGCTGTGGGGGTGATGGCGTCAGGTTGGCGGACGCAGGGGTATGCCATCCGTCCACCACCGCTTGCGTCCGCCGGTGTGGGGGTGGTGGCGTCAGGGTGGCGGACGCTGGAGGTGAGGGTGGTCAGGCGGGCTGGGCGACGTTCTCGCGCTGGCGCAGCGTGATGTCGTTGCAGGCGGCGCAGGTCTCCTCGGGGATGACGCCGAGGCGCATGAGGTGCCCGAACGCCCAGCACCCGGCGCAGAACCCGACCGCCGACTCGAGCGTCGCGAACACGACGAGGACGCCGAGGAGCACCGACGCCACCGTCGTCGCACCGAACGCGAGCGCCGCGACGGCAGCAGCCGCACTCGTCACGAGGCCGACGGCCTGGGCGAAACGCTTCGGCGGGCCCGGCACGAGGCGAGGCTCCCCGAACCGGGGGGCGATGACGTGGACGGCGAGCCGCCCGAGCGGGCTGAAGCGGGGGCCGGCAGCGACGCGCAGGGCGAACCCGGCGGCGAGGAGAACGGCGAGCCACCACCACTGGGTGATGAGGGTGAGGGCGGCGAGGACGACGACGCCACCGGCGACCGACCGGGCAGCCTTCTCGTTGACCGGGTTGGGGAAGGTCAGGACCTCGCGCACAGACATAACTGCAGATTATGCCCCACAGAAGCACACGGCATACGCCGCTCACAGGGTGGACGCGGTGTGTTCACCATCACGCTTGCCCGGGTTTGCATTTTGCTAACTGGAGCAAGCACAATGGAGACATGAGCCGGAACCCGCTGAGCGACCTCGCCGGACTGGGCGACTACCTGCGCGAGCAGCGTCTGTCGAACCGTCTGTCGCTGCGTGAGCTGTCCGAGCTCGCAGGCATCTCCAACCCCTACCTGTCGCAGATCGAGCGGGGACTCAAGCGCCCGAGCGCCGAGATCCTCCAGCAGCTGGCCAAGGGCCTGGAGGTGTCGGCCGAGACGCTCTACGTCAAGGCCGGAATCCTCGACGAGCACCACGGCGCCGAGACCACCACCCCGACCGTGCGGGACGCCATCGCAGCCGACCCGGCCCTCACCGCCCGTCAGAAGGCGACTCTGGTCGACGTCTACGAGTCCTTCGTCGGCTCCGACCCCGCACCCACGCGCCCCCGAACCACCGCACGCCCCAAGAAGAAGTCCACCTCACCCAAGGAGTGAACATGGCCACCAAGACCACGACCACGACCACCAAGAACACCCCCGCCACCCCGCTGTTCGCCGTCGTCGGTGCCACCGACCTCGCCGTCGAGCGCGCCCGTGACGCCCGCCTGCGCGCCGACAAGGCCCGCACCACGGTCGCCGCCGAGCTCGCCCCGGCGTCGGTCCAGAAGCGCGCCGGCGTCGTCATCGAGGACGTCAAGGCCCTCCCGACCAAGGCCCTGGACCAGGGTGTCGCCACCCTCGACCAGGTCACCAAGGGCTACGAGGACCTCGCCACCCGCGGCGAGAAGCTCGTGAACCGCATCAAGAACCAGAAGGCGACCAAGGACCTCGTCGAGCAGGCCGAGGTCACCCTCTCGCTCGGCAAGGGTGCCGTCACCACCGCCCGCAAGGCCGTCCTCGACGTCCGCACCTCGGCGCTGGCCACCTTCACCACCGGTCGCCACGAGGCCGCCCACGTCGCCGAGATCGTCGTCGACACCGTCCGCGAGGACGCCGAGGTCGCCGCGACCGACATCAAGGCCTCCGCGAAGCGCACCCGCTCCGCCGCCAAGCGCACGAGCACCACGGCGACCAAGGCCGCCAAGCGCACGACGAGCTCCACCAAGGCCGTGTCGACGAGCGCCCGCAAGACCGCCGCCACCTCGACCAAGGCCGCCGAGAAGGCTGCCGAGAAGGTCGGCGACTGACCCCATCAGGAGCGGACATAGTCTGGGTGGTGTGAGCGCCCAGAACCTGTCCACCCCTGCCGTCCTCGACGCCGCCCCGGTCCTCGCCCACGCGATCCGGGGCGGCTTCGTCGAGTCAGCCCACCGCGCGAGCGTGGCCGTCACCGCGGCCGACGGGTCCGTCGTGCTCGCCCTGGGAGACGCGGACGACCCGGTCTTCCCCCGGTCCTCCAACAAGCCGATCCAGGCCCTGGCCATGGTCCGCAACGGGCTCGACGTGGCGCCCCGCCACCTCGCCCTCGTCAGCGCGAGCCACTCCGGCGAACCGTTCCACCTCGACGCCGTGCGCGAGATCCTCGACGGCGCCGGGCTCACGGTGCGCGACCTCCAGAACACCCCGGACTTCCCGATCGACGACGAGGCCAAGCTCGACTGGATCCGTGCCGGCAACGCCAAGGAGTCGCTCGCGCAGAACTGCTCGGGCAAGCACGCCGGCATGCTCGCGACCTGCGTTGCCGCCGGCTGGGACCACACGGCATACCTCGAGGCCGACCACCCGCTGCAGCGCGCCTGCGAGGCGACGCTCGCCGAGCTCGCGGGCGAACCCGTCGCGGCCACGGCGGTCGACGGCTGCGGCGCCCCGGTCATGGCGATCTCGCTCGGGGGACTCGCACGGGCCTTCGGTCGCATCGCCTCCGCCGCGCCCGGCACCGACGAGGCCCGCGTGGCCGACGCCATCCGCAGCAACCCCGAGTACCTCGGCGGCAGCCGTCGCGACGTCACGACCCTCGTCCAGGGCACTCCCGGCGCGATCGCCAAGGACGGTGCCGAAGCCGTGTATGCCGTCGGGCTGGCCGACGGCCGCGGCATCGCCCTCAAGGTCGCCGACGGCGGGCAGCGGGCGCGGACGGTCATCCTGGCCGCGGTCATGCGCCGACTGGGCATCGAGTCGGGCGCGATCGAGGCCCTCGAGGACGCACCCATCCTCGGGCACGGCAAGCCTGTCGGATCCGTTGTCGCAGTGGGGATCTGAGTGCGCGCAGTCCTCCAGCGCGTCCACCGTGCGGCCGTCGTGGTCGAGGGTGAGACCGTCGGTGAGATCACCGAGCCGGGCCTCTTCGTCCTCGTCGGTGTCGGCCACGACGACGGGCCCACCGAGGTCGAGCTCATCGCCCGCAAGATCGCCGACCTCCGCGTCCTCGACGGCGAGCAGTCGGTGACCGACGCCGGGGCGCCCGTCCTCGTCGTCAGCCAGTTCACCCTGCTCGCCGACACCCGCAAGGGGCGTCGACCGTCGTGGAACGCCGCAGCGCCCGGTGACGTCGCCCAACCGGTTGTCGCACAGGTGGTCTCGGCCCTGCGCGAGCGCGGGATCACCGTCGCCACCGGTCGTTTCGGTGCTCACATGGACATCGAGCTGGTCGCCGACGGCCCGGTGACGATCGTGGTGGACAGCTCCGCGCCGTAGGCTGCAGGCATGTTCGGACTCGGCCAGGCGCAGTACTACGTCACCCTCGCGCTCACCATCGCGGCCCTGGCGCTCGAGGTGTTCGCGTTCGTCCACGCGCTCAAGACGCGCCCGGACGCCTTCGTCGCCGCCGGCAAGCGCACCAAGAACTTCTGGCTCGCCGTCACGGGCGTGGCCATGCTCCTGGGCTTCATCTCGATGGGTGGCCTCGGCCTGCTCGCCATCATCGGGGTGGTCGCGGCCGGCGTCTACCTCGCCGACGTCCGTCCCGCCGTCGAGACAGTCCAGGGCCGCGGCACCGGCTCGCACCAGGGCCCCTACGGCCCGTGGTGACCTCGCGCGCCTGACCCCGGCGCCACGGCGTCCCACGCGACGGTGAGCTCGCCGAGGCGCCACCGCGACGGCCCGTCGAGCAGCGGCCAGCCGCTCTCACGCATCGCCTGCGCCGTCGCGAGGAACCGCTGACGGACCCCGTATGCCGCGTGGCTCGCGCTGCGTGCCCAGTGCCGGTCGAGCTCGGCGAGGTAGTCGTGCACGGCCTCACCCGGGACGTTGCGGTGGATCAGTGCTTTCGGCAGCCGCTCCGCGATGACCGAGGGCGTGTCGAGCCCGCGCAGGTGCCACGACAGGGTGAGACTCACGGGCCCGGACGTCTCGACCGCCACCCAGGTCGAGAGCCGGCCGAGCTCGTCGCAGGTCCCGTCGACGAGCAGCCCGTCCGGGGTAAGGCGGTCGCACACCGTCGCCCACGCGCCGGCGACCTCCTCCTCGGGGTACTGGCGCAGCACGTTGAACGCGCGCACCACCGTCGCCGAGTGACCGTCGAGCGGCACCTCGAAACCGCCACGGCGGAAGGACAGCCCCGGCCGGGCCAGCAGCTGCCCGGCAGCCACCCGGTCCGGGTCGATCTCGATCCCGACGACCTCGGTGTCCTGCCGCACCCGGCGCAGCCGGTCGTGCAGCTCGACCGCGGTGACGGGCGAGGCGCCGTAGCCGAGGTCGACGACGACCGGGGGGTCGACGGACCGCCGCAGCCGCCACGCTGCCGGGCCGGCGAGCCACCGGTCGCACCGCCGGAGCCGGTTGGGGTTGGTCGTCCCGCGGGTGATCACCCCGACCGGTCTCGTCCTCGCCACGGGGCCAGCGTACGAGCAGGCGCCCACGCCCACAGGACGCACACCTAGGCTGCTGACGTGGGCAGATGGGGAACGCGACGCTGGAGCGGCGACGTCAGTCGCAGCATGGTGGCGCTCGTCGTCTCCGTGTCCGCGGCGGCTGCCCTCGGGCTCGCCGGCTGGCTGCCGGTCGTCCTGCGCACCGACATCGGGATCGCCGAGGTCGCGCCGGGGCTGCTCACGGTCGACGAGTCGGCGCGTGGCATCGCGACCCTCGGCCGTGGCTACACCGTCGCGGCCTACCAGTCGGGGTTCCGCGTGGCGGCCTCGAGCGGGACCCTCGTCGACACCATCACGAGGGGGTCGCCGGTGAGCGCCGTCATCGGGGAGCTCGGGGAGCGCGACGACCACCCCGTCGAGGACGTCGAGGCGACCCTGGACCACGTGCGGATCGACGAGGTCCGGATCGAGCCGGGGAGGGCCGCCTACCTCGGTGTGGTCCACGGCGAGGTCGACGGCGAGCCGCGCACCATGCCGTTGCGCCTCACCTTCCTGCTCACGACCGCCGGAGTGCACGTCACCGCCCACGTCCAGGGGGCGGACGCCGTCGTCGTCCACCTCGACACGATGCCCGCGACGACGGGCCTGCCGCCCGCCCTGCCGGACCGCAACCTGCGCCTCAAGGGGTGGTGGGTGGTCCCGATGGCGGGCGAGCAGCGGGCCCTGACGTCGGCCCGCCGTGCCGTCGTCGGCATCGGGCCGGCGGTGCGCTCTCGCGGTGTCGACCTCCGCCCGGACGGGCGCCTCGACGTCCACGCGTGGTCGAACCGGGCCACCCTCACCCTCAGTGGCGTGCCGCGTCCGAGCTGATCCGTGCGTGACAGACTGACGTGATGACGAGCGAGCAGGTCCGGCCACGCTTCCGGGTCGCGATGGTGTCGGTGCACACCTCGCCGCTCGCGCAGCCGGGGACCGGGGACGCGGGCGGGATGAACGTCTACGTCCTCGAGGCCGCCAAGCGCTTGGCCAGGCACGGCGTCGCCGTCGACATCTTCACCCGCCGGACGACCGCGTCGGACGCCCCGATCGTCGAGGTCGAGCCGGGGGTCATCGTCCGCCACATCGCCGCCGGGCCCTACGAAGGGCTCGACAAGGAGGACCTGCCCGGCCAGCTCTGCGCGTTCGCGGCGGGCATGATGCGGGTCGCCGCGCACGCGCCCGAGGGGCACTACGACCTCGTCCACTCGCACTACTGGCTCTCCGGACAGGTGGGGTGGCTGGCGGCCGACCGCTGGGACGTCCCGCTCGTCCACACGATGCACACGATGGCCCGGGTCAAGAACCTCCACCGCGCCGAGGGCGACACCGAGGAGCCACGGGGCCGCGAGATCGGCGAGGCCCAGGTCGTCGACGCCGCCGACCGGCTCGTCGCCAACACGACGGACGAGGCACGCGAGCTGCTCGACCTCTACGGCGCCGACCCCGAGCGCGTCGATGTCGTCTCGCCGGGCGTCGACCTCGACGTCTTCCGTCCCGGTGACCGCGCCACGGCGCGCGCGAGCGTCGACGTCGCCGAGGACGCCGTGCTCCTGCTCTTCGTCGGGCGGATCCAGCCGCTCAAGGCGCCGGACGTCCTCATCCGGGCCGCCGGCAACCTCGTCCGGCGCAACCCCTCCCTACGCGGCCGCCTCGTCGTCGGCGTCCTCGGGGGCGCGAGCGGGGCCGCGGTCCGTTCGCCCATGGCGCTCGAGCGCCTCGCCGAGGAGGAGGGGATCGCCGACCTCGTGCGTTTCGTGCCCCCCACCGACCGCGAGACGCTCGCGACGTGGATGCGGGCAGCCGACGTCGTCGCCGTCCCGTCGCACAACGAGTCCTTCGGCCTCGTGGCCGTCGAGGCCCAGGCGTGCGGCGCCGTCGTCGTCGCCACCCGCGTGGGCGGTCTCCCCACCGCGGTCGGCGACGCGGGCGTCCTCGTCGACGGCCACGACCCGCACGAGTGGGCGAACGCCATCGAGGGCGTCATCGACGACCCCACGAGGTCGGCCGAGCTGTCGCGGCGGGCGGTCGAGCACGCCGCGCAGTTCTCGTGGGAGTCGACCGCCGAGCGGCTGGCAGCGGTCTACGACGCCGCGCTGGCGGCACCGCTGCGCGCCTCGATCAACGACTCCGACACCCTTGCCGGCATACCGACCGCGGTGATCCCGTGACCGACGTGACCTCGACGATCGAGGACTACCTCACCGAGACCGGGATCGAGTGGGAGCAGGGTGCGCGCGACGGCGAGTTCGTCGTCACCCTGCCCGGCGAGAAGAAGCTCAAGACCGTCGTGTCCCTCGTCGCCGGTGAGTCGGACCTGTCGATCTCGGCGTTCGTCATCCGCAACCCGGACGAGAACCACGAGGCCTTCTACCGCAGCCTCCTGCGCCGCAACCTGCGCCTGCCCGGGCTGGCCTACGCCATTGACGGCAGCGGCGACGTCTACGTCACGGGCCGCGTCCCCCTCGCCGGCGTCGACGCTGACCGCCTCGACCAGGTCCTCGGTGTCGTCCTCGAGGCGGCGGACTCCCCGTTCAACGAGCTGCTCGTCATCGGGTTCCTCACCTCGATGCAGAAGGAGTGGGACTGGCGGGTCTCGCGCGGGGAGTCCCTGCGCAACCTCGAGGCGTTCCGTCACCTCCTCGACCGCTCCTGACAGCCCGCGCCCGTATGCCGGGTGCCCGCCTCCCAGCCGCTCCTCGCGTCACTAGGCTGGAGCCATGGCACACACCTTGATCCTGCTGCGTCACGGCCACTCCGAGTGGAACGCCAAGAACCTCTTCACCGGCTGGGTCGACGTCGACCTCAACGACCAGGGACGTGAGGAGGCCCTCAACGGCGGCCGGCTCCTCAAGGAGCGCGGGGTCCTGCCGACCGTCGTGCACACCTCCGTCCTGCGCCGGGCGATCACGACCGCCAACCTCACGCTCGACGTCGCCGACCGCCACTGGATCCCGGTGCGCCGCGACTGGCGGCTCAACGAGCGCCACTACGGCGCGCTGCAGGGCCTCGACAAGGCGGCCACCCGCGAGAAGTACGGCGACGAGCAGTTCATGCTGTGGCGCCGCTCGTTCGACACCCCACCGCCGGCGATCGAGGTCGGCTCCGAGTTCGACCAGTCGAGCGACCCGCGCTACGCCGGCATCGAGGTGCCTCGCACCGAGTGCCTCAAGGACGTCATCGAGCGCTTCATGCCCTACTGGGAGGGGCCGCTGCGTGACGACCTCGCCGCCGGTGAGACGGTGCTCGTCGTCGCCCACGGCAACAGCCTGCGCGGACTGGTCAAGCACCTCGACGGCATCTCGGACGAGGCGATCGCCGAGCTCAACATCCCCACCGGACAGCCGCTCGTCTACGAGCTCGGCGACGACTTCATGCCCACCGGGCCCGGCGAGTACCTCGACCCCGAGGCCGCGGCGACGGCCGCTGCCGCGGTCGCGAACCAGGGCCGCTGAGGCGCGCGCGGGTCCCACGTTCCGTGAGGTCCGGCATACCGGATCCTCTCCGCGTATGCCGGCCTGCGGTCAGGAGGTCGTGGTCTCCGGGAAGGCCTCGTGGTCCTCGGCGTCCTCGTGGCTCGACTCGCTCTCGGCGCTCTGCTCGCCGGTGACGAGGAAGATCACGCGACGGGCGACCGAGACGGCGTGGTCACCGAAGCGCTCGTAGTAGCGACCCACGAGGGTGATGTCGACGGTGGTCTCCGCCGGGTGGTTCCACGTGTCGGCGGAGAGCCGCTCGAAGAGCCGCCGGTGCAGGTCGTCCATGGCGTCGTCGTCGCGCTCGATCTGCCGAGCGGCCTCGACGTCGCGGGCGGCGATGACCGAGCCGGCCTTGGTGACGATGCGCTCGGCCACCTGGCCCATCTCGAGGATGATCGAGCGGAGCTCGGCCGGCACCGCCGAGTTCGGGTAGCGCAGCCGGGCGACCTTGGCCACGTGGCGGGCGAGGTCGCCCATCCGCTCGATGTCGGAGCTCATACGCATCGAGGTGACCACCATGCGCAGGTCGGTCGCGACGGGCTGCTGGAGCGCCAGGAGGTCGAACGACAGCAGGTCGAGCTCCTCGCGCAGGGCGTCGATCTCGACGTCCGCGCCGATGACCGACTCGGCCAGCTGGACGTCGGCGTCGAGGAGAGCCGTCGTCGCCCGGGACATCGCCGAGCTCGCGAGCCGGGTCATCTCGACCAGCCCCTCGGTCACCCGGTCCAGCTCCTCGTGAAATGCCTTGCGCATCAGTTCCCTTCCGGCTTCGGTTCAACAGCGGCGAATCGCACGCCCTTCGGCTCGGCGGCTCCCAGACGTGAGCGCGGCCGACGTCGGCAGCGTGACACGAGGTGGTGAACTCCCGCCACATCGCAGGTGAACATTGTGGGTGGTCGCCCCACGGCGGGCTGCCGAGTGGAACGGTGCGTGTCACCTCGCGTCTACGCTGATGAGGTGGATGCGACGCTCGCGGGGATCGTGGGTGGCGGCCTCGGGCTCGTCATCGGAGCCGTCGCCGTCGCCGCCAGCCGCTTCAGCGAGCGCCGGTTCACCACCATCCCCCCGACGCCACCGCCGGCCCTGCCCCCCGGCGTCACCGACGTGCTGGCGGTCCTGCGCTCCATCGCGATCGTCCTCGACTCGTCGGACGCCGTGGTCAACAGCTCCCCGTCGGCGGTGAGCTACGGCCTCGTGCGGCACGGCGAGCTCGTCCACGCCGAGCTGCGCCAGCTCGCGCGACAGGTCCGGCGCGACGGCGAGATCCGCGAGGTCGACCTCGAGCTCTCTCGTGGCTTCGGCACGACGACCAACGCCCTCATGAAGGCCCGCGTGGCGCCCCTCGGCGCGGTCCACGTGCTCATCCTCGCCGAGGACCACACCCACGCCCGCCGCGTCGAGGAGGTCCGGCGTGACTTCGTCGCCAACGTCTCGCACGAGCTCAAGACGCCCGTGGGCGGCATCGCCCTGCTCGCCGAGGCCGTGCTCGACGCGCGCGACGACCCCGAGGCCGTCTCGCGCTTCGCCGCCCGCATCCAGGTCGAGTCCACGCGGCTGACGCGCCTCGTCAAGGAGATCGTCGACCTCTCCCGTCTCCAGGTCGCCGACACCCTCCACGAGCCCGAGCTCGTCCACATCCCCGACGTGGTGGCGGAGGCCGTCGACCGGGTTCGCGTGGCCGCAGAGGCGCGAGACATCAGCCTCGAGACCGTGGCCGACGAGCGGGCCAGCGTCTTCGGCGACGCCGAGCTGCTCGCGACGGCCGTCGCCAACCTCGTGTCCAACGCGGTCAACTACTCCGAGGCCGGGACGCGAGTCGCGGTCGCGGCGCGCCGGGTCGGGGACACCGTCGAGATCACCGTCTCCGACCAGGGACAGGGCATCCCCGCGTCGGAGCAGAGCCGGATCTTCGAGCGCTTCTACCGGGTCGACGCCGCGCGGTCGCGCGCCACCGGTGGCACCGGGCTCGGCCTGGCCATCGTCAAGCACGTCAGCGCCACCCACGGTGGGGACGTGTCCGTCTGGAGCGAGGAGGGGCACGGCTCGACCTTCACCATGAGACTTCCCTCGGCGGCGGTCCGGACCACGGCAGACTCGGACCGACACTCGGTCGGCACAGCACAAGGAGAACAGCACCGATGACCCGCATCCTCGTCGTCGAGGACGAAGTGTCCTTCTCGGACCCCCTGTCCTACCTGCTGCGCAAGGAGGGCTACGAGGTGAGCGTCGCCGAGAACGGCAACGACGCCCTCGTCGAGTTCGACAGCGCCGGCGCCGACCTCGTGCTCCTCGACCTCATGCTCCCGGGGCTGTCGGGCGTCGACGTCTGCCGCTCGCTGCGCCAGAAGTCGGCCGTCCCGATCATCATGCTCACGGCCAAGGACAGCGAGATCGACAAGGTCGTCGGCCTCGAGCTCGGCGCCGACGACTACGTCACCAAGCCCTACTCCTCCCGCGAGCTGCTCGCCCGGATCAAGGCGGTGCTGCGCCGGCTCAGCGAGCCCGAGGAGCTGCTCCCGACCACGCTCGAGGCGGGTCCGGTCCGCATGGACGTCGAGCGCCACGTCGTCACCGTGGGCGGCGCGACGACTCAGCTGCCGCTCAAGGAGTTCGAGCTGCTCGAGATGCTGCTGCGCAACACGGGCCGGGTGCTCACCCGGATGCAGCTCATCGACCGCGTGTGGGGGAGCGACTACGTCGGGGACACCAAGACCCTCGACGTGCACGTCAAGCGGCTGCGGGCCAAGGTCGAGCCCGACCCCGCCAGTCCCAAGCACATCGTCACGGTGCGTGGGCTGGGCTACAAGTTCGAGGCCTGAGCCCGGGCCCGGGCAGCAGGACCCAGCAGTGAGCCCCCCGGCGCGCTCGGTGGGCTCACTGCATACGAAGGGGTGGCGTCAGCTGGTCGACGCGCTGGCGGAGGGACTGGCGCTCGACGCGGGGGCCGGCGTGACTCCCTCGTAGTAGCCCAGGGCCGGGAGCACCGGCACGGTCAGGACGTTCTGGCCGGTCGCGGAGGTCGCGACCTGCACCTCGAGCACCTCGCCGGGGGCGGCACTGACGGAGGAGAGGCTGACCGCCTCGCCCTCCTCACCGAACGACAGCGTGCCGTGGCGGGGCACGGTCACCTGGGTCGGCTCGCTGCCCTCGCTCGCGACCGAGACGTCGATGTCCTCGTCGCTCGTGTTGACGAGCTGTCCGATGAGCGCACCCGGGGCGTCCTTGGCGTCGGCGATGACGGCGAGCCCGCGCACGTCGAGGTCGCCGAACGTCGCGTTGACGCCGTCGGAGGCCTGGTAGGCGTAGTCGGTCTGCACGGGCGAGAACACGGCGCACCCACCGAGGAGCGTCGTGCCGAGCACGGCAGCACCGAGGACGGCACGGAGGCGGCGGCGGGGAGTCGTCTGGGCAGTCGTCGTCACGGGACACAGCGTAGCGAGCACACGCGGCCGGGATGTGCAGGTGGCTCCGGTCGGCTCCCGCGCACGGTCCCGCGGAGAGTCCACAGGCATGTGAACGGCGATGTGTCAAGACCCAACTTCGCTGCCGCCCAGCCCATTTCAGCCCTCTGACCTGCAGGTATGCCGTCCGCTCCGATTCCGCCTGTCGGTCCCGGCGTGTTAAACTGGGGGTCGCGAAAGGGGCAAACAGCATATGGTTTTCAAGGTCGGCGAAACGGTCGTGTACCCCCACCACGGGGCTGCGCGCATCGAAGAGATCAAGAAGCGCACCGTCCGTGGCGAGGAGAAGCTCTACCTCAAGCTCAAGGTGGCTCAGGGAGATCTCGTCATCGAGGTCCCCGCAGAGAACTGTGACCTCGTCGGCGTCCGTGACGTCGTCGACAAGGCCGGCCTCGAGAAGGTGTTCGAGGTGCTCCGCGCGCCGTTCGCCGAGGAGCCGACCAACTGGTCGCGCCGCTTCAAGGCCAACCTCGAGAAGCTCGCCTCCGGCGACGTCATCAAGGTCGCCGAGGTCGTGCGCGACCTCTGGCGCCGCGACAAGGACCGTGGCCTGTCCGCTGGCGAGAAGCGCATGCTCTCCAAGGCGCGCCAGATCCTCGTGTCCGAGCTCGCGCTCGCCGAGAAGACCGACGAGGACAAGGCCGAGTCCATCCTCGACGAGGTCCTCGCGTCCTGAGCGGCCACTCCGGTTCCGTCGGCGTCGTCCTCGTCGCCGCGGGCCAGGGCACGAGGCTGCGGGCTGACCAGCCCAAGGCCTTCGTCCGCGTCGCGGGTCTGACGCTGCTCGAGCACGCCGTCTCGCGAGCCTTCCAGGCCGCCGACACCGCACAGGTCGTCGTCGTCGCGCCCGCCTCCCACCTCAGGGAGGCGGGCGCGCTCGTGTCCGAGCACCCACGCGCGCAGGACGTCACGGTCGTCGCCGGCGGCGCCGAGCGGACCCAGTCGGTCTCGGCAGGGCTGGACGCACTGGACGACGACGTCGACATCGTGCTCGTGCACGACGCCGCCCGGTGCCTCGCACCCCCCGAGCTGTTCGACCGCCTGGTCGCGGCCGTGCGGGCCGGCGCGGACGCCGTCGTGCCGGGGCTGGCGGTCGCCGACACGGTCAAGCAGGTCGATGCGGACGGGGTCGTGGTCGCCACGCCCGAGCGGTCCAGCCTGCGGGCCGTGCAGACGCCCCAGGCCTTCCGGCGGTCGGTGCTCGCCAGTGCCCACGCCTCGGGGGCGGAGGCCACCGACGACGCCGCCCTCGTCGAACGGCTCGGTGGGCGCGTCCTCGTCATCGACGGTGACGATCTCGCCTTCAAGGTCACCACCGCGGGGGACCTCGAGCGCGCCGACCGTATCCTCGGCCCGTGAGCCAGAGACCCGTCGCCCTCGTCACCGGAGGTGGCACCGGCATCGGTGCCGCCGTCGCCCGCCGCCTCGTCGACGACGGGTATGCCGTCGTCGTCGCCGGCCGCCGACGCGAGCGCCTCGACGCGGTGGTGGCCGAGCTCGGCGACGCCGCCACGGCCCTCCCGATGGACGTCACGGATCCTCACAGCGTGACCTCGGGGGTGGGCGGGCTCGACCGCCTCGACGTGCTCGTCAACAACGCCGGTGGCGCCATCGGCCTCAGCCCGGTCGAGGACGGCGACCTCACCGAGTGGGAGGCCATGTACGCCACCAACGTCCTCGGCACCGTGCGGGTCACCCAGGCGGCCCTGCCGCTGCTGCGCCGGTCGCCCCGGGCGACGGTCGTCAACATCAGCTCGATCGCCGGGGAGCGCGTCTATGCCGGCGGTGGTGGCTACACCGCGGCCAAGCACGGCGAGTCGGTCGTCTCCGAGACGCTGCGGCTCGAGCTCAACGGTGAGCACGTCCGGGTCGTCGACATCCGCCCGGGCATGGTCCGCACCGAGGAGTTCTCGCTGACCCGCCTCCACGGCGACCAGACGGCGGCCGACAAGGTCTACGACGGGGTCGACCGTCCGCTCGTCGCCGACGACGTGGCTGCCTGCGTGGCGTTCGCCGTCGCCCTCCCGCAGCACGTCAACATCGACACCCTCGTCGTCAAGCCGGTCGCCCAGGCGGCGCCGCACCTCCTCCACCGTGGCCCCATCGACTGGAAGGACGGGTCGTGAGGCGGGCCGAGCTGCCGCGGACGGGGATCGGGGTCGACGTGCACGCCCTGGCTCCCGAGGGCTCGGGTCGCGAGCTCTGGCTCGCCGGCCTGCACTGGCCCGGCGAGCGCGGCCTGGACGGACACTCCGACGCCGACGTCGCCGCCCACGCGGCCTGCGACGCGCTGTTCTCGGCCGCCGGCATCGGTGATCTCGGTGAGCACTTCGGCACGGCCCGCCCGGAGCTCGCCGGCGCGTCCGGCCTCACCCTGCTCGCCGAGGCCGCTCGGCTGGTGCGCGAGGCCGGGTTCGAGATCGGCAACATCGCCGTCCAGGTCATCGGCAACCGGCCCAGGATCGGCTCCCGCCGGGCCGAGGCCCAGCAGGCTCTCGCCGCGGCGTGCGGGGCTCCGGTCTCCGTCAGCGGCACCACGACCGATGGTCTGGGCCTCACCGGACGCGGCGACGGTGTGGCCGCGATTGCATCTGCGCTGGTCATGCCCCTTGCGCAGGTGGACTGAACACGGAGTAACGTCGGACCCGAGGCCCGCGTGACGTGGGTCGGAGGGCTTGTCGAGGTCGACACCACGGAGGGTTCTGTGCCGCAGACGGTGAGGGGAGTCGTCGCCCTGTCCAAGGGTGCCGACGTCGAGGTGGTGGACGTCGTCGTGCCCGACCCGGGGCCCGGCGAGGCCGTGGTCCAGATCCAGTCGTGCGGGGTCTGCCACACCGACCTGCACTACCGCGAGGGCGGGATCAACGACGAGTTCCCGTTCCTGCTGGGGCACGAGGCGGCCGGTGTCGTCGAGTCCGTCGGGGAGGGCGTCACCGAGGTCACCCCGGGAGACTTCGTCATCCTCAACTGGCGGGCGGTGTGCGGCCAGTGCCGCGCCTGCCTCAAGGGCAAGCCCTGGTACTGCTTCAACACCCACAACGCGACGCAGAGGATGACGCTCACCGACGGGACGGAGCTGAGTCCCGCGCTGGGCATCGGTGCCTTCATCGAGAAGACGCTCGTCGCCGCCGGACAGTGCACCAAGGTCGACCCGGACGCCGACGCCGCGGCCGTCGGACTGCTGGGCTGCGGGGTCATGGCCGGGTTCGGTGCGGCCGTCAACACCGGCGGAGTTCAGCGCGGTGACTCGGTCGCCGTCATCGGCTGCGGTGGGGTCGGCAACGCCGCGATCGCCGGAGCCCGCACCGTGGGTGCGACGACCATCATCGCCGTCGACGTCGACGACGCCAAGCTCGAGACCGCCACGTCGTTCGGTGCGACCCACACCGTCAACGGCAGGACCGAGGACGTCGTGGAGCGGATCCGCGAGCTCACCGGCGGCTTCGGCGCCGACGTCGTCGTCGAGGCGGTCGGCCGGCCCGAGACCTATGAGCAGGCCTTCTACGCGCGCGACCTCGCGGGCACGGTCGTCCTTGTCGGCGTTCCGACGCCGGACAAGGAGGTCACGCTGCCGATGATCGAGATCTTCGGGCGCGGCGGGGCGCTCAAGTCGAGCTGGTACGGCGACTGCCTCCCGAGCCGTGACTTCCCGATGCTCGTCGACCTCTACCGCCAGGGTCGTTTCGACCTCGACGGTTTCGTCTCCGAGCGGATCGCACTGGACGAGGTCGAGTCGGCGTTCGACAAGATGGAGCGTGGCGAGGTCCTGCGTTCGGTGGTGGTGCTCTGATGGTCGCTCCCCGTTCCGCCGGCATCGACTGCATCGCCCCCTCGCACGGAGGAGTCCGGGTCGACCGGGTCGTGACCTCCGGCACCTTCGAGCTCGACGGCGGCTCGTGGGAGGTCGACAACAACGTCTGGGTCATCGGAGACGAGCGCGAGTGCGTCATCGTCGACGCGGCCCACGACGCCGACGCGATCCTCGCAGCCGTCGCCGGCCGCAAGGTCCGCGCCATCCTCCTCACGCACGGGCACAACGACCACGTCAACGTCGCGAACGAGCTCAGGGCGCGGACCGGTGCTCCCGTGCACCTCCACCCCCTGGGCCGCGTCGTGTGGGCGCTGACCCAGGACGGCGCACCCGACGCCACCCTCACCGACGGGCAGGAGTTCCACATCGGCGACGTCACGGTCCGGGTCCTCCATACCCCGGGCCACTCGCCGGGAGGCTGCTCCTTCCACGTCCCCGCCCTGCACGCCGTCTTCACGGGCGACACGCTCTTCAACGGCGGTCCCGGCGCGACGGGTCGCTCCTTCAGCAGCTTCGACCAGATCATCGAGTCGATCCGGACGCGGCTGCTGACCCTGCCCCCGGGGACGGTCGTCCTCACCGGTCACGGCGAGCACACGACCATCGGCGACGAGGCCCCGCACCTGGCCGAGTGGGTCGCCCGGGGCCACTGACGGGGCTCGAGCCGAGTGGTCGGGAGCCGTACCTGCCGCCGGTACCCTTGTGCGGGTGACTCTCAGACTGTTCGACTCCCAGTCGCGCGCCCTGCGCGACTTCGTCCCGCTGCAGCCAGGCCGGGTCGGGATCTACATCTGTGGGCTCACGACCCAGGCCCCGCCCCACATCGGCCACGTGCGCTTCGCGGTGGCCTTCGACGTGCTCCGTCGGTGGCTCGTGCGCGGCCATGGCTACGACGTCACGCTGGTGCGCAACGTCACCGACCTCGACGACAAGATCCTGCGCCGGTCGGCGGAGTCCGGCGAGGACTGGTTCGCCCTGTCCTACCGCAACGAGGTCGCCACGTCCGAGGCGCTGCGGCTCCTGGGTGTGCTGCCGCCCACCTACGAGCCCCGCGCCATGGGCCACATCACCGAGATGGTCGAGCTCATGCAGCTCCTGGTCGAGCGCGGGCACGCCTATCCGGCGCAGGACGGATCGGGTGACGTCTACTTCGACGTCCGGTCGTGGCCGGCATACGGGGAAGTGACCAACCAGAAGATCGACGACATGGCCGCGGCCGAGGACGCGGACCCGCGCGGCAAGCGGGACCCGCGCGACTTCGCCCTCTGGAAGGGCAGCAAGGCCGACGAGCCGGCCTCGGTGAGCTGGCCGACCCCGTGGGGGCGTGGACGGCCGGGCTGGCACCTCGAGTGCTCGGCGATGGCGCGCAAGTACCTCGGCGACGCGTTCGACATCCACGGCGGTGGCGTGGACCTGCGCTTCCCGCACCACGAGAACGAGCAGGCACAGTCGCGCGCGGCGGGCCTGCCGTTCACCTCGCTCTGGATGCACAACGCCTGGGTGACGACCGGCGGCGAGAAGATGAGCAAGTCGCTCGGCAACAGCCTGCTCATCCACGAGGTCACCAAGAAGGCCCGACCGCTCGCGGTCCGCTACTACCTCACCGCCGCCCACTACCGGTCGATGATCGAGTTCCACGAGGGGTCGCTCGCCGAGGCCGAGGCCGCCGTCGACCGCATCGAGGGCTTCCTGCGACGCACCCTGGGAGCCGGCTCCGCCCTACCGACGGGCGAGGAGAAGCTGCCCGACGACTTCGTCGAGGCGATGGACGACGACCTCGGCGTCTCGGGTGCGCTCGCGGCGGTGCACGAGGCCGTCACTCGCGGCAACACCGCGCTCGACGAGGGCGAGAACGACGAGGCCCGTGAGGTCGCCGGTCTCGTCGTGGCGATGACCGACATCCTCGGCGTCAACCCGCTGGACCCGTCGTGGTCGAGCGCCGACAGCTCCTCGAGCGACGCCCTCGCAGCGCTCGACGTGCTCGTGGGCGAGCGGCTCGCGGCACGCTCTGCCGCCCGCGCCGCGCGCGACTGGGCGACGTCGGACGCGATCCGTGACGAGCTCACGGCGGCCGGCATCACGATCGAGGACACCCCGACCGGCGCCCGCTGGTCGTTGACCCGTGGACGAGGGGAGTAGCCGTGGCCGGCAACAGCCAGCGACGTGGAGCCATCCGCAAGGGTGGCAAGAAGGCGCCCACCGTCGGTTCTGGAGGACAGCGACGCAAGGGCCTCGAGGGCAGGGGGCCGACGCCTCGTGCCGAGGAGCGGCCCTACCACAAGGCCCACAAGGAGGCGAAGGCCGGCGAGCGGCGCTCGGGCGGTGGCCGTCCCACGGGTGGGCGCAAGGCCAAGGCTTCGAGCGAGGTCGTCGCCGGGCGCAACTCGGTGCTCGAGGCCCTGCGCACCGATGTCCCCGTGACGACCATGTACGTCGCGGGACGCATCGACAGCGACGACCGCGTGCGCGAGGCGCTCAAGATCGCGACCGAGCGCAGCATCCCTATCCTCGAGACTCCCCGCGGCGAGCTCGACCGGATCACCGACGGTGCGGTGCACCAGGGGCTGGCCCTCCAGGTGCCGCCCTACCAGTACGCCCACCCGAGCGACCTCATCGACCCCGAGACGCCGGGCATCCCCCTCGTCGTCGCCCTCGACGGGATCACCGACCCCCGCAACCTCGGCGCCATCGTGCGCTCGGTCGCGGCCTTCGGTGGGCACGGCGTCGTCGTGCCCGCACGCCGGTCGGTCGGCATGACCGCCTCGGCCTGGAAGACCTCCGCCGGGGCGGCGGCCCGCATCCCCGTGGCCCAGGCGACCAACCTGACCCGCGCGCTCGAGGACTACCGCAAGGCCGGCTTCTTCGTCGTCGGGCTCGACATGGACGGCGACGTCGAGCTGCCCGACCTCGAGCTGGCCGACGAGCCCCTCGTCGTCGTGGTCGGCTCGGAGGGCAAGGGCCTCTCCCGGCTCGTGCGGGAGACCTGCGACCAGATCGTCTCGGTGCCGATGTCGTCCGCGGTCGAGTCACTCAATGCCGGCATCGCGACCGGCGTGACGCTCTACGAGGTCGCCCGGCGACGTCGTCGCTGATCAGAGCCCCGTATGCCGGCTCCACCAGTCGCGCAATGATCCGTGCGTCTCGCCCGTCGGCGTGGTGACCTGTGCCACGATGTCGGGCAGTCGGGAACCCGACCCAAGGGGGATCACACCCCTACACGTCGTCTCAGTGAGAGGGACCAAAGCATGTCTGACTACGGAAGCACCCCGCCGCCCCCGCCGCCCGGCGGCGGCGGCTCGACGCCTCCGCCCCCGCCCGGTGGCGGAGGCTACGACGGCGGCTCCTACGGTGCTCCGCCGCCCGCGGGTGGCTACGGTGGGGCCCCGGCCGGCCCGCCGCCCAGCAACAACCTCGTCATGGCGATCCTCGGCCTGCTCTGCTGCTGGCCGCTCGGCATCCCCGCCGTCGTCTTCGCGGCGCAGGTCAACGGCAAGTGGAACGCCGGCGACCAGGCCGGTGCGATCGAGTCGGCCGCCAAGGCCAAGAAGTTCGCGACGATCGCGCTCGTCCTCGGCGTCATCGCGACGATCTTCTACATCGTGCTCATCATGACGGGCGTCATGAGCTCCGACACGACGACGACGGGTATGTGATCCCGACGTCCCTGACGCAGTCCCCGACGCCTCCGCTCACCGACCCGTCGGTCGGGCGGGGGCGTCGCCTGCTGTGGCCGGCGGTCTCCGCCGCCGGTGCGACGGGGTTCGTCCTCGTCGCGCACATGATCGACCCCAACCAGCCCGGCAACTACCCGACCTGCCCGTGGCTGGCCCTCACCGGCACCTTCTGCCCCGGATGCGGGACGCTGCGCGCCACGCACGCCCTGAGTGAGGGCAGCGTGCTCGAGGCGCTGCAGCGCAACCCCCTCACCGTCGGCGCCTTCGTCCTCATGGCCCTCGGCTTCGCCCGGTGGACCCGCCGCCAGTGGCGCGGCGAGCAGCGTTGGACAGCGGCACCGGCGTGGCTGCTCTACGGGCTCTTCTGGCTCATCATGGCGTTCTGGGTGCTGCGCAACGTGCCGGGCTGGACCTGGCTCTCACCCGCCTGACCCGCTCATCCGCAACCCCGCACCGACTGATTGCGCTTTCCAGCGCTCGTCGCTGCGCTCCTCCGCTGGAAAGCGCAATCAGTCGGCGCACATGCGTCAGGACTTGGGGACCTCGATGACCGTCGAGTGGACCACCTTGTCGGCGAGCGTCTGCTTGTTGTCGTCCCACAGCATCCAGAGGTAGCTCAGGTAGAAGATCTGGTTGATGAGGCCACCGAGCAGCTCGCGCAGGAACGACTGCATCGCCCCGATGGGCTGGCCGCTCTGCTCGTTGACGAGCTTGAGGCCGAGCATCTTCTTGCCGACGCTCTGGCCGGTGCGCCCCATCTTGAAGATGCGGTTCCAGACCTGGATGCCGATCATGGCGAGGACACCGATGAACATGAGGATGCCGCCGGTCGCGGCCAGGCCACCGTTGGCAGTGCCGTCGACCGAGTAGCCCAGCTCGTCGGTCTCGGGTGCCGACACGACGAGCAGCACGGTCCCGATGATGAACGGGATGAGGCCGATGAGGGTGAGGAGCGTGTCGATGATGAGTGCGCCCGCCCGGCTGCCGAAGCCGGCGACGGGGCCGAAGTGTTGCTCGACGTAGGCCTTGGACCCGGGCCACGCCTGGCCCCCGCCTCCGTAGGGGTTCATGCCCGGCGCCGGCTGGTAGGACGAGGGACCCGGGGCTCCAGCGGCAGGCGGCTGACCGGCATACGGCTGCTGTCCGGAACCACCCGGCTCGGAAACCCACGTCGGCGGCTCCGGACGGTACCGCTCGGGTGCCGGCGGCTGGGCCGGGTCCTGGGGCGGCTGGTCCTGCGACGGCTGGTTCGGGTCGAACGGCTGGGACATGCGGTGGTTCCCCCTGTGGGATCTCGTGCGGACAGCCCGATCCTAGTGACGCGACGGCCGGCCGCACCTCAGTCGGCGATCACCGGCATCTCGATGGTGTCGACACCGACGACCGCCTTCTCGTCGGGCTTCGTCGGGAGGATCGAGGCGACGTAGTCCTCGATGGCCCGCTCGATGGGGACGTCCTGCTGCTCGCGCTCGGCCATGTACCAGCGGTGCTCGAGCACCTCGTGGAAGAGCTCGGCGGGCTCGAGCTTGCCGGACAGCTCGCGCGGCACGCGACGCGTGATCGGCTCGTAGATCCGGGTGAGCCAGTCGTGGGCGACGAGCTCCTCGTCGTCGTTCTGCCGGTCGGTCGCTGCGCGGTAGCCGTCGAGGTCGTTGAGCAGGCGCCGGGCCTGTCCCTCACCGACGTCGAGGCCGGTGAGGCGCAGCAGCCGCCGGGAGTGGTGCCCGGCGTCGACGACCTTGGGCTGGATGCTGATCCGGGTGCCGTCGATGTCGGTCGTCATCGCGAGCTCGTCGACGTCGAACCCGAGCAGGTTGAGCCGGCGGATCCGCTCCTCGACCCGCCACCGCTCGCCGGTGTCGAACTCCTCGGTGGCGGTGAGCTCGGCCCACAGCTCCTCGTAGCGGGTGACGATGCGGTTGGAGATCTCGACCGGGTCGATCGTGGGGTCGAGCAGCTCGCCGGCCTGGAGGTCCATGAGCTCGCCGGCGATGTTGACCCGGGCGATGTCGAGGTCGTGGGCACGCTGGCCGTCACTGAGGCTCGGGAAGAGCTCGCCGGTCTCGGCGTCGACGAGCCAGGCGGCGAAGCTGCCGGCGTCGCGGCGGAAGAGCGTGTTGGACAGCGACACGTCACCCCACCAGAACCCGGTGAGGTGCAGACGGACGAGCAGCACCGCCAGGGCGTCGATGAGCCTGGTCTCGGTGCCCGGGCGCAGGCCCTGCGAGAACAGCGCGCGGTAGGGGAGCGAGAACTTGAGGTGCCGCGTGAGCAGGCACGCGTCCAGCGGTGTCCCGTCGTCGGCGACGCGGCCGCTGACGATGCCGAAGGGTTCCACGGAGGGCTGGTCGAGGCGGCGCAGGTTGCGCAGCATGGCGTACTCGCGGCGGGCGATGTCCTCCTTGATCTCCTTGACCGCGAGGACACGACCGGACAGCCTGACGAACCGGACGACGTGGCGCGAGATGCCGCGGGGGAGCGCCGCGAGGTGGTGCTCGGGCCACTCCTCCAGGGGCGTCGACCACGGCAGGTCGAGCAGTGCGGGATCGGGTCGAGCGGTCGTGATCTGCAGGGCCATCGACTACCTCCGACGGGGAAGCACGGGGACGGAACGCGTCAGGGGTGCCAGGTGCACGGCATACCGAGCTCCTGGCACCCCCGACGTTGGGCGTGCGGTGTCGTCAGTGACTCAGGCGGACACCGGACTCGGCGTTGAACACGTGCATGTGGCTCGAGTTGGGCTGGACCCAGATGGTCTCGCCCTTCATCGGGACGCGGCGGCCGTCGACGCGGGCGATGAACGGCTTCGCGATGGAGTCGTCGCCGCCCTCGAGGTGGATGGAACCGTCGGTGGGCGTGCCGTAGACGTAGGCGTCGGCGCCGAGCTCCTCGACGACGTCGATCGTGATCTCGAGACCCTGGCCCTCGGACGTGACCTCGACGTCCTCCGGTCGGACACCGACGATGGCCTGCTGGCCGACACCCTCGAGGGAGTCGCGCGGGACCTGCAGGGTGTGCGAGCCGAACTTCACGCCACCGTCGGTGACGGGGACGCTGATGAGGTTCATCGCCGGAGAGCCGATGAAGCCGGCCACGAAGACGTTGGCGGGGGAGTCGTACATCTCGCGCGGCGTCGCGACCTGCTGGAGGATGCCGTCCTTGAGCACCGCGATGCGGTCACCCATGGTCATGGCCTCGACCTGGTCGTGGGTCACGTAGACGGTGGTGACACCGAGGCGCCGCTGGAGCGAGGCGATCTGGGTGCGCGTCTGCACGCGGAGCTTGGCGTCGAGGTTGGAGAGCGGCTCGTCCATGAGGAAGACCTGGGGGGAGCGCACGATCGCGCGACCCATGGCCACGCGCTGGCGCTGCCCACCGGAGAGGGCCTTCGGCTTGCGCTCGAGGTAGGGCTCGAGGTCGAGGATCTTGGCTGCCTCCTCGACGCGCTTGCGGATCTCGCCCTTCTCGACGCCGGCGATCTTGAGCGCGAAGCCCATGTTGTCGGCGACCGACATGTGCGGGTAGAGCGCGTAGTTCTGGAAGACCATGGCGACGTCGCGGTCCTTGGGGGACAGGTTGGTGACGTCGCGGTCACCGATCCAGATCTTGCCGCCGTTGACCTCTTCGAGGCCGGCCAGCATGCGGAGTGCGGTCGACTTGCCGCTGCCCGAGGGGCCGACGAGGACGAGGAACTCGCCGTCCTGGACGTCGATGTTGAGCCGGTCGACAGAGGGCTTGTCGTTGCCCGGGTAGATCCGGGTTGCTTCGTCGAACTTCACAGTTGCCATGGCGTCATTGCCTTCCTTCACCGGCAGGAACGTGCCGGACGATCCGTCGTAAAGGGAAATCCCGCCGACATCGGTGTCAGCGGTGCGTTCAGCATGCCGTATGCCGTGCGCGCTGTCACGCGGTGGCCACCGGTCGGATGTGGCCGGGGTCGCAACGAGGCGGAACTCTGGCGCGGTCCCGCTCGGAGCACTACCGTCGGCACATGAGGATCCACGACGTCGTGAAGCGCAAGGGAGCCACTGTCGTCACGGTGCGCTCCGACGCCAGTGTCACCGCCCTCCTCGACCTGCTCGCCGAGCATCGCATCGGCGCGGTCGTGGTGAGCGACGACGGTGAGACGATCGCCGGCATCGTCAGCGAACGAGACGTCGTCCGCCACCTCCAGAAGCGCGGCGCCACCGTGCTCGACGAGCCGGTGTCCGCGATCATGACCGTCGAGGTGCAGACCTGCTCACCGGACGACGAGCTCGTCGAGCTCGAGCACACGATGACCGAGAACCGCTTCCGCCACGTCCCCGTTCTCGTCGACGGCAAGCTCGCCGCGATCGTCAGCATCGGTGACGTCGTCAAGCACCGGATCACCGACCTCCAGGCCGAGCGCGACCAGCTGAGCGCCTACATCCAGCAGTAGCCGCCGGGCACTCCTTCCGGACGTCCTCGACTAGCCACATCCGCCACATCCGTCACACCTCGGTACGGCGGTTCGGACAGGCTTCGCTCAGGAACACGGCATACCGTGTCTGTCATGACCGCCGAGATCCTCGACGAGCCGGGGGGACGTGACGAGCTGCCCGAGCACTCCCTGCTGGGTTCCTATCGTCTCGTCCAGCGCCTCGGCGAGGGCGGCATGGGTGTCGTCCACCTCGCCCTCGACCGTCACGGCAAGGCCGTCGCGATCAAGGTCCTGCGTCCGCACGTGGCCCACGACCCGGCCGCCCGCGCCCGCCTCTCCCGCGAGGTCGACACGCTGAGCCGGATCCGCAGCCCTCGCGTCGCTCCGGTCATCGACGCCGACATCGACGGTGACCGGCCCTTCATCGTCACTCGCTACGTCCCCGGCCCGCCTCTCGACGAGGTCGTCTCCACGAGTGGGCCGATGGGCGGGGACGACCTGCACCGGCTCGGCCGTGGACTGGCGGAGGCCCTGGACGTCATCCACGACAGCGACGTCATCCACCGCGACCTCAAGCCCGGCAACGTCCTCATGGTCGACGGCGACCCGGTCGTCATCGACTTCGGTATCGCCCACGTCACCGACGACATCCGCCTGACGATGACCGGCCTCGTCATGGGCACGCCCGGATACCTCTCGCCCGAGGTCGTCGAGGGCCAGCCCGTGTCACCGGCGACCGACTGGTGGGGCTGGGCGGCCACGCTCGCGTACGCCGCCTCCGGGCGCCCGCCCTTCGGGCGCGGCCCGATGGACGTCGTGCTCACCCGCGTCACCACGGGGGACCCGGACCTGAGCGGCGTCGACGACCGGATCTCACCCCTCCTGTATGCCGCCCTGGCGCCGGACCCGCAGGACCGCCCGCACCAGCGTGAGGTCGTCGCGGCCCTCGAGCGCTACGCGCACGGTGGGCTCGTCACGGACGTCATCTCCGTGCGACCGCCGGTCCCACCGACCTCTGCGACGCAGTCTTTCGCTATGCCGCCGACCTCGGTGATGCCGTTGTCCCGCAGCGAGATCCAGCCGCGCCCACCGATCGCGCCGGCGGTCATGGCGCCGGTCACCCCGATCCGGCAGGTCGCCCCGTCTCGCCAGGATCCCGCCGACGCGATCTTCGGTGCGCGCCCTGACCAGCTCGCCCCCGCGCCGGGGCAGCACGGCGACCACCCGGCATACCCACCGCAGGACGGCGGACCCCAGCAGTGGGCGGGGGAGCAGCGGTTCGACCCGCGCATCGGTCGTGCCAGCCGCAGCGGGACGGTCGGTGCCCTGCTGGCCGTGCTCGTGGCGACGGCTGCGACGGTGCCGGTCGTCGCAGCGTTCTCGCTGCTCGGGTGGCTGGTCCTCGCCCGGACGGCCGACCGCAGCGTCACCTCGCTCATCATGCGGCGACACGACCGCGGGGCCCGCCGCAGCGACGTGCCAGTGGCCGTACTCGTCAGCCCGTGGCACCTCGTCCTCGGACTGCTCGCGTCGCTCTTCGGCGCGATCATGCCCGCGCTCATCGCCGTGTCGGGTGTGTTCTGCGCCGCGCTCGCGGTCGTCGCGGTGCGGGGGAGCGGCTCCCCGGAGCCCAACGCCCTCGTGCCCATGGCTGTCGGCGGCCTCCTCGCCGGCCTCATGGCGTGGTGGGGTCCCGGCGGTGCCAGCCTGCGGCGCGGCACGCGCAGCATCGCGCGCGGCGTGAGCCCCGGACCGAGTGCGAGTCGGGTCCTCGTGCTGCTGCTCCTCGTCGCCGCCGTCGCGGTCGCGGCGGCCGGGGTCGTCGAGGGCCAGCCCTCGTGGTGGCCGACCGGCACGGCGTGGGCCGAGCAGCTGAATCTGCCGTGAACGAGGAGATCCGTCGGCGCCGGCAGTGGCGGCTGCAGGGCGGTCCGCCGACCGAGCCCATGCCGCTGGTCGACCTGCTGCGCCGCACTCCCTACCGCAACGCCCGCGTCGCCATCGAGGGCGCCGAGGAGGCTCGCGTCCGGGAGGCGCTCGACCTCGCCGTGCGTGTCGGCGAGCTCATGCTCCGGTCCGGCGCGGGCGCACCACAGGTGGAGGGCTCGGTCGCCGCGGTGTGCGCGGCCGCGGGGCTCAACGACGTCGAGATCGACATCACCCTGCAGTCGCTGCTCGTCCATGCCCGGATCGACGCGGTCCACTCGGTCACGTCGCTGCGGGTCGTCCGCTCCACCCGGCACGACTACGCCCGGCTCGTGGCCGTGCACGAGCTCGTCGACGCCTTCGTCAACGGCCACATCGAGATGACCGAGGCGGCCGAGCAGCTGCGCGACCTCAAGCGGACGCCACGGATCTGGCCGGACTGGGCGGTGACGCTCGCGACCGCCCTGCTCGCCGCAGCCGTCGCCGTGATGATCGGGGCGTCGCTGTTCACCGGCTTGCTCACGGTGCTCGTCGTGCTCGGCGTCTCGGCCGTGGAGGGGCTCATGGGGCCGATGCGACTGCCCGACTTCTACTCGAACGCCGTGGCCGCCTTCGTCGCCACCGTCCTCGCCTGGGTCGCGTACTCCGCCGGCGCGATGGGTTGGATTCCCTTGGGGGGGAAGGACTTCGCGTTCATTGTCGCGGGCGGGATCGTCGCCCTCCTCCCCGGGCGCACCATGGCGTCCGCCGTCGAGGACGTCATCTCCGGGTATGCCGTGACCGGGGCAGGTCGGCTCCTCGCGGTCTTCGTGTCCCTCACGGGTCTCATCATCGGCATCGCCGTCGCGCTCGGTGCGACGATCCGGCTCACCGAGGCCATGGACTTCTCGTTCGTGTCGCCGTCGGTACTCGACCTGCGGACGTCGCAGGCGGAGTGGTGGGCGGCGGTCTTCGGCTCGCTCATCGTCGGTTCGTGCGGTGCGGTCACGATGCAGAGCCGGCGTCGCCTGCTCCTCCCCACGGCGCTGCTCTCACTCGCGGGGACCGGGGTGTTCGCGTTCCTCACCCGGGTGGGCGAGCTCGGGTCGGTCACGGCGACGGGGCTGGCTGCGGTGGCCATCGGGCTCGTCGGGCGGCTCGTGGCCCTGCGGCTGGGTGCTCCGGCGATGGTCGTCGTCGTGCCGGCCAGCTTCGGCCTGCTCCCGGGACTGACGATCTTCCGGGGTCTGTACGAGCTCGTCGGGGAGAGTGCCACGAACGTCGGGGCACTGTCGTTCCAGGCGGGTGTGGGCACCCTGCTGGGGGCGGCAGGCGTGCTCCTCGCGATCGCGACGGGCACGACGCTGGGCGAGATCTTCGCGTCTCCCTGGGACAGCCGGGTGGCGCGAGCCCGGCGACGCGTCCGCGTCTGACACGTACTTCACAATTTTGTGAAGGTTCGTGATCAACTTGTGACCTCGCTCACGGGTCGGTACGGTTCTGGCTTGCCCGGAACCTGACGGGCTCTCCCTCACCGCAAGGACCCCTGCCGATGCCCTACAGCCCGAAGCATGCTGCCCCGAAGCCCGCGCCTGTCCGTCGCCGCCTCGCGGGCGTCGCCGTGACCTCCTTCGCCGCCGTCGGTGGCGGCGCCGCGATGTCCCAGCCCGCCAGCGCGGCCACGACCGTCTGGGACCGTGTCGCCGCCTGCGAGAGCGGCGGCAACTGGTCGATCAACACGGGCAACGGCTACTACGGAGGGCTGCAGTTCTCCTACCAGACCTGGAAGGGCTTCGGCGGGCAGCGCTACGCGTCCACGGCGAACCGCGCGACCAAGTCCCAGCAGATCGAGATCGCCCAGAAGGTCCTCAAGACCCAGGGCCCCGGCGCGTGGCCGGTGTGCAGCAGGCGTGCCGGTCTCACGCGCGCCAACGGGGCAGCAGCCTCGGCAGGCACCACCACGACGTCGGGCACCGCGTCGCGCAGCACGACCCGCCCCGGCAAGCTCGTCGTCGACGGCAAGCAGGGCCCGGCCACGCGCCGCGCGATCGAGCGCTGGGTCGGTGGGTCGGTGAATGGCTCCCTGAGCCGGGCCGACAAGCGCCTCGTCGAGAAGAAGATCGGGGGGTCGGTCAACGGCTCCTACAGCCGCGACGACGTCCGCAAGCTCCAGCGTCTCGTGGGCACCCGCACCGACGGGTCGTGGGGGCCGCTCACGACCAAGGCGCTGCAGCGCTACCTCAACGCTCGCTGACACGCGCCACCCACACGAGGCGGACCCGGACACCGGGTCCGCCTCGTGCGTTGTCCGGCTCCTTGGCGCCGGCCGCGTGTCGACGCTTGCGTGTCGCGTGGGAATGAAGTTACAGTTGTGTAGTTCTGTGACACGATTGAATTGTGTGACTGATGTGACGTAGCGTCCTTTGTCGTCCCCTGACACGAAGGACCTCGGTCAATGCTCTTCGCCCCAGAGTTTCCTGCCCAGCCCACCCACCCCGCTCGACGTCGGCCCCTGCGGCGCGCCGTGGTCGGCGGCACCCTGCTCGCCGTGACGGCGTCCGCAGCAGTCGTCGGACTGGCGACTTCCGCCGGAGCCTCCGAGACGGTGTGGGACCGCGTCGCCCAGTGCGAGAGCGGGGGCAACTGGTCGATCAACACCGGGAACGGCTACTACGGCGGGCTGCAGTTCTCGTCCGCCACGTGGAAGGCCTTCGGGGGACAGCAGTACGCCACGTCGGCGAACCTCGCCACGAAGGCGCAGCAGATCCTCGTCGCCCAGGCCGTCCTCAAGGTCCAGGGGCCGGGCGCCTGGCCGACCTGCAGCACCCGTGCCGGACTCACCGTCGCCAACGGGCTCGCGGTCACGGTCTCGCGGGACAGCACCCGCTCGCTCTTCCCCCTGACCGTCGACGGACAGAAGGGGCCGAGGACCCGCAAGGGTGTCGAGCAGTGGGTCGGCGGCACCGTCGACGGCTCGTGGTCACGGACCGACGTCAAGAAGCTGCAGGCCAAGGTCGGGTCCTACCCCGACGGCAGCATCGGGCCCAGGACGACCAAGGCGCTGCAGGCCAAGGTGGGTGCCGAGCAGGACGGGTCCTGGGGTCCGAAGACGACGGCGGCGCTCCAGGGCTACCTCAACCGGCTGTTCGACTGACCGCTCGTGGCGATCAGCCACACGCTGGGCCGAAGGCTTGCCCGGCGATGAAGCCGCGAGTCAGCCGCCGGTGAGCCGGGAGACCTCGGCGACGTAGTCGGCCTCCGCCTGGTCGCCCGGGGTGCCGGACAACGCCGCCCACGCGTCGTACTTCGCCCGGCCCACCGGGTTCGTGAACCCGGGACGCTTGCCCTCGACGTCACCGACGGTGGCCTGCTTGTAGAGGGCGTAGAGGCGCAGCTTGGTGTCGTTGCCGGGGTCGTCGGCGAGGTTGCCCACGTCCTTGACGGCCTTGTCGAAGTCGGTGCCTGCCATGGGCTCAGGCTAGCGGTGTGGGCCGGGTGCGGGGAACGGTCTCCCGGACGCACCCTGGGCTCGTTGCGCAGCGGGCGGTGGGGCCGGCGATGGGGTCGCCGCGCGGTCGCGCTGACGGTCTGGGAACATGACGACCAACAGGAGGTGGGGTGTGGGGCAGACACGCGTGAGGTCCGCGAGCGATCGCGAGATCGAGCGGTACGGCGTCCTCGAGGAGCCCGCGGGACGGGACCTCCAGGCCCTCGTCGACCTCGCCGCCGACTTCTTCGACGTGCCGACCGCGGCCATCAACCTCATCACCAGCGACGAGCAGCACCAGATCGCGACGGCCGGCTTCGAGCCCTCGATCTGTGCCCGCGAGGACTCGATGTGCGCGGCCGTCGTCGACGAGCCCGGGTCCGTCGTCGTCCCGGACGCGAGCCTCGACGCCCGCTTTGCCGACAACCCCTTCGTCACCGGGGTGATCGGCTCGGTGCGCTACTACGCGTCGGCGCCGCTCGTCACACCGCGTGGCATCCCGCTCGGGCGGCTCTGCGTCTTCGACGATCGGCCCAGGGAGACGACGCCCGAGCAGCGCCGCGCGCTCACCGTCCTTGCCGAGAGGGTCATGGACGTGCTCGAGCTGCGTCTGCGCAGCCGCGAGGTCGAGCAGTCGCTGGACGAGCTGACCCGCACCCGCGACGAGCTGCGGCGCTCCAACGACGCCCTCGGCCACTTCGCCGGTCAGGTGAGCCACGACCTGCGCAGCCCGCTGATGGTGATCAGCGCCAATGCCGAGATGCTGTCGATGGAGCCCGCCGTCGCCGACGACCCGGAGCTTGCCGAGATGGTGCGCGAGATCCGCGACGCCGGATCACGGATGAGCAGGCTGATCACCAGTGTGCTCAACCACGCGAGGGAGGGCGGCCGGACGAGGATCACCTCGGTGCGGCTCGGGCCGGTCTTCGACCAGGCGGTCCTCGACCTCCGCCCGGTGGTCTCCGCCACCTCGGCCGAGGTCGCGGTCGCGGAGCTCCCGCACGTCTCGGGCGACCCGGAGATGCTGTATGCCGTCGCCCTCAACCTCCTCGGCAACGCCCTGAAGTTCGCCCGGTCCGGGACGCCTCCCCGGGTCGAGGTCGGCGCCGAGCGCCGCGGGGACTTCTGGCGGGTGGTCGTGAGCGACGACGGCATCGGGATCCCGGCCGAGCACACCCACTCGATCTTCCTTCCCTACCTGCGGCTCCCCAGCCGCGGGTCACGCGACGGCGAGGACGGGCACGGCGTCGGGTTGGCGACGGTCCGCCGGATCGTCGAGGCCCACGGCGGCCAGGTCGGCGCTCAGGCCAACGAGGCCGGCGGGGCGACGGTGTGGTTCGAGCTCCCGGTGGTCCGGGACGACCCCGCCGAGGTGCTCGCCGAGGCGTGACCTTCGGTGTCGAGGTGTTCCGCCTCGGGGTGGAACTGGAGAACTCACGGGTAACTCGTGTGGAGAAGCCGTGGAACGACGCTCCCTAGCGTTGCTTTCATCGCAAACCGGTCAGCCGGATCACACACCAGCCAGGAGCAGAACCCATGAGCATCGCCGCCAAGAAGGTCCTCGTCCCCCTCACCGTCCTGCTCGCCGCCGGCGCGCTGGCTGTCGGATCCGGCGCCACCTTCAGCTCGGAGACGAGCAACACCATCAGCACGGTCACCTCCGGTTCGCTGCTGCACACCAACTCCAAGAACGGGGCCCAGATCTTCGGCCTCACCAACCTCAAGCCGGGCGACACCGTCACCGGCGCGCTCAAGATCACGAACACCGGCTCCCTGCCGGCCGCGTTCTCCCTCACCGAGGTCGAGTCCGCCAACACCTTCACCGGGAGCAACCTCAAGCTCGCCATCAAGAACACCACCACCGGCGCCACCGTCTACGACGGCACGTTCGGTGGCCTCGTCGACGGGGCGAAGACCGACCTGGGCCAGATCGCGGCCGGTGCTGCGACCGACTACACCTTCACGGTCACCCTCGCCCAGGACACCCCGAACGACGACCAGGGCAAGACCGGTTCGGCGACCTACACCTGGAACTCGGTCCAGCTCGCCGGCGAGACCTTCACCCAGTGATCCGGACGGGGGCGCCAGCCATGGCGCCCCTGTCGCGGTCGCACCCGCTGGCGCAACCGCAGCGAAACCGGCGACGCCGCACCCGCGTCACCGAATCCGTGCCTCGACCGTCAGGAGCTCAGCATGCAGCCTCTCGTGTCAGCAGCCTCGCGCCTCGTGCGCATCCTGACGAACGTCTGCCTCATCGCGCTCACCCTCGCGTGCACGGCATACCTGGTTCCGTCCCTCCTCGGCTACGAGCGCTACGTCATCACCGGTGGCTCGATGACCGGCTCCATCGCCAAGGGGTCGATCGCGTTCGAGAAGCCGGTCCCGGTCGGCGACCTCGAGGTCGGGGACGTCATCACCTACCTGCCGCCCGCCGACAGCGGGGTCAGCAACCTCGTCACCCACCGGATCGTGGAGCTGGGGGAGGACGCGCAGGGGGCGTCCCGGTTGCGGACCAAGGGCGACGCCAACGCCGCCGTGGACCCGTGGACCTTCTCCCTCGTGGCTGCCGAGCAGCCCGTCGTCCAGTTCTCGGTTCCGCGAGCGGGCTACGTCTTCATCGCCCTCGCGGACCGCGAGACGCGGATGCTCGTCATCGGTGTCCCGTCCGCCCTCGTCGCCCTCCTGGCCCTCGTCGAGCTGGTCAGGAACGTCGGGTCGTCCGTGACCGCGCGTCGGAGGGGTCGCGCGGTCGCCACGACCCCCTGACGGCCCGGGCCGCTCCACGGCCCACGGCTGCGACGCCGTAGCAAACCGGGGAACCTGGGGGGCCGTCCTGTGGAGTCCCCGTCGAGCGCCTCTCCGTAGCGTCTTCCCTGGGCACGCACCGTGCGTGCGCTGCCCGACCACCCGCCCTCGTGCCGAAGGAGCAGCCGTGTTCGACCGCCGTGCCGCCGCGCTCCTCGTGCTCGCGCTCGCGGCCGTGCTCGGTCTCACCGCTCCGGGTTTCTCGTCAGCCTCCTTCACGTCCTCCAGCACGAGCCAGGCCAGCATCACCGCAGCCGTGGACTGGACGCCGCCCGTCGTCACGATGGGCGGCATCAGCTCGCCTGCCAAGGACACCGTGACGCTGACCGCCACGGCGTCCGACGGCGAGACCGGGGTCCAGGACGTCGTCTTCGAGTACCTGCCATCTGGTGGCAGCTCGTGGGTCACCGCCTGCACCAGCACCACCGCGCCCTGGTCGTGCTCCTGGAACACCAAGCCGTTGACCGACGGGAGCTACGAGGTCCGTGCGCGCGCCACCGACCGCGCCGGCTACGCCACGACCTCCGACGCCGTCCGAGTGACGGTCGCCAACACCACTCTCGTCGTGCTCGCCGAGCCGGGAGACCTCGTCCGGGGCACGGTCCCGCTCTCCGCGACCGTCTACAACGCGGGCGGCCTCACCTACACCGTGCGGATCGAGTACACGCCGGCCGGCACCACCAGTTGGAAGTCCATCTGCTCCAACCTCTCGACGCCCTACACCTGCTCCTGGGTGACGACCGCGGCCGCGTACACCAACACGGAGTACGACCTGCGGGCCGTCGCGACGTCCGGTGGCTCGACCCTGACCTCCGTCGTGATCCCGGACGTGTCCGTCGACAACCTCGCCCCCGTGGTCACGATGACCGACCCCGGTACCCCCTTGCGCGGCACGCGGACGTTCGCGGCCACCGCCTCGGACGCGAACTCCGGCGTCGCCCAGGTCGTCATCCAGTACGCCGTCACGGGCACGTCGACGTGGAAGGTGCTCTGCACCATCACCGTCGCGCCGTACTCCTGCCGCTACGACACGACGACGATCGCCGACGGCAGCTACGGATTCCGGGCCGTGGCCACCGACCTCGCCGGCAACGCCACCACCTCGACCACGGTCGCGAACAGGCTCGTGGACAACACGGTCTCCTCAGTCTCCATGGAGGACCCGGGTGCGTTCCTCTCCGGCACGACGACGCTCCTCGCGAGCGCCACGTCGACGTCAGGTGTCACCTCGGTCCGCATCCAGTACGCCGCCACGGGTACGTCCACGTGGACCGACGTCTGCACCGACACCGCGACGCACTACTCGTGCGCCTGGGACACGACCAAGGTCGTCGACGGGTTCTACGACTTCCGCGCGATCCTGGTGGACGGGGCCGGGGGCACCACGACCTCGACGGTCCTCACCGGGCCGAGGGTCGACAACACCCCACTGCGCGGCACCGACGTGCAGGCGGTCAACGGGGGCGCGGCCACCGGGCGGTTCGAGGCGAACGACAGCGTCACCCTGACCTACTCCGACCAGGTCAACCTCGCCACCATCACCAGCGGGTGGACGGGCGCGGCCCAGGCCGTGACCGTGCGACTGCGCGACGGCAACATCCTCGGCCTCGGCAACAAGGGCGACACTCTCGACGTGCAGCGCACCGGGGGGACGGTCAACCTCGGCTCGGTCAACCTCAGGGAGGAGTACGTCAAGACCAACCGGACGGTCTCCTTCAACGCGACGATGACCGCAGGAACGGTGACGGTCAACGGAATCGTGCGCACCACCGTGACCCTTCGGCTCGGCACCATCGCCTCCGGCAGTGCGGCGTCGCTGCGCACGACCAGCCTGACGGCCGCCATGATCTGGTCGCCCTCGGCAGCCGTCAGCGACCTCAACGGCAGGGTGTGCTCGGTCTCACCGGTCACGGAGTCGGGCACGCTCGACCGGGACTTCTGATGTCCTCACCGTCTGCTCGAGGTCCCGTCGCCACCGCGGCCGGGACTGCCGCCCTCGGGGCCCTCCTCCTCGACGTCGCCCGAACGGCCGAGACCACCACCACCACGGTCATGGCCGTGATGGGTGCGGTGGCTGCCGTCCTCGCCGTCGCCGGCCTCCTTCGCGGAGACCGGTTCGAGGCCCGCCTCACGGCGGCCGTGGTCGCCGGCGCCAGCACCCTGCTCGCGGTCATCGGGATGGCCCTGGGTCCGCCCGGCACGTTCGGCGGTGGGCTCTCGGTCAGGGGGGTGCTGGTGGCGGTCGCCGGCGTCACGGTGCTGGTGCTCCTCCGGCTCCCCGCCCGCAGGAGCCCCGCGGCGACGCCTCCGACCCGCCCCTATGCTCGGTGACCATGGCTCACGTGCTGGTCGTCGAGGACGACGACAAGATCGCTGCCCCGCTCGTGCGCACGCTCGAGCGGGAGGGCTACTCCGTCGAGCGGGTCGTCGCGGGGTCGCCGGGCATCGAGCGTGTCCGTGCGGGCGGTGTGGACCTGGTTCTGCTGGACCTCGGGCTGCCGGACATCGACGGCCTCGACGTCTGTCGGCAGGTCCGTGACGACGGCTACCGGGGCGGCATCATCATCCTCACCGCCCGTGACGGCGAGCTGGACCTCGTCGTCGGACTCGACGTCGGCGCCGACGACTACCTCGCCAAGCCTTTCGGACTGTCCGTGCTACTGGCCCGGGTGCGGGCGCTCTTCCGCCGCAACGGCATCGACGTCCAGTCGGACTCAGCACCTGCTCCCGCGCCGGCCGCGGCGCCGACGAGCGGCGTCCGGGTCGACGTCGACGCCCGCCGCCTCTGGGTCGGCGACACCGAGCTCCCCGTGACCTCGAAGGAGTTCGACGTCCTGGCGCTGCTCGACTCGAAGCGAGGTTCCGTCATCAGCCGGGAGCAGCTCATCAACGACGTCTGGGACGAGAACTGGTTCGGTTCGACGAAGACCCTGGACGCAACGATCGGTCGTCTCCGCCAGAAGCTCGAGGAGGTCGGGGCGCCCGCGCGGATCACCACGGTGCGCGGAGTGGGCTTCCGTCTCGAGGACTCCCCGGATGCGTGAGCGCCTCGTCGCGATCCTCGTCGGGCTGAGCGTGGCGGTCGTCGGGCTCTACGGCATCCCGCGCGCGTACCTCGTGGCCGACCTCGTCCACGACAGCGAGGTCCGCAAGGTCGAGCGGTCCGCGGACCTCATCGCGGTGTTGCTGACCGAGCGGCTGGCTGCCGCGGAACCGACCCGCGTGACCACGGACGACCTCGAGCCGCTCCTCATCGAGGGCGAGAGCATCGAGTACGTCGCGCCCGACGGGTCCTTGGCGCGTGCCGGGACGCCGCTCGCACGACAGGCCGCCCAGGACATCTCCGTCACCCGTGAGCTGACGGGGGGCGGGCGGCTGACCCTGTCGCGCTCCGGCGAGCTCATCGAGGAGCGCGTGTCCGACGCCGTGCTCCCGCTGGTCCTCCTGGGAGCGGGAGTACTGCTCGCCGCCGCCGTCGTGGGCTGGGTCCTGGCCCGGCGCCTGTCGCGCCCGTTCGCGGAGCTCGCGTCGATCGCCGACGACATCGGCAAGGGGAGGTTCGACGTCGAGGTCCCGCACTACAACGTCCCGGAGGCCGAGGCGATCGGGGACTCGTTGCGCCGGGGTGCCCGCAGGCTCGACGAGCTCCTCCAGCGTGAGCGCGACCTGGCGGTCAGCGCCTCGCACGAGCTGCGGACCCCCATCGCAGCGCTGCGGCTCGAGCTGGAGGACCTGGCGATGTGGCCCCAGACCCCACCCGACGTCGCCGACGAGCTGCGCAGCTGCATCCCCGAGCTCACCCGGCTCAGCGAGGCCGTCACTCACTACATCGACACCGCTCGCGACCAGCGCCGGCCCGACGCGGACGCCGACCCCGGCTCCTGAACGGCGGAGGCCGCTCCGCCTAGTGCGCCGGCTCGCTCACCTGTCCGAGAGCCGCGAAACGTGCGAGCCGCGCTGCATGCCGCTCGTCGTCCGGCGTGGCCAGCAGGGTCGCGAGCTCGTGCTGCAGCACGGCACCCAGCCGGATGCAGAAGGCTTCGGGCTCGGCTGACGCGTCCGGCCGTTCCGGCACCACCCTGTCGACGAGGCCGGCGCGCCGCAGGTCGCTCGAGCGCACGCCCCGCGCCTCGGCCATCTCGGCGGCGTGGTCGGTGTCGCGGTGGACGATCGCCGAGGCGCCCTCGGCTCATCCTCGCCACCTGCCTGCTCGTCGGGATCCAGCCGCGGCTCAAAGCATGGCTGCGCCTCGCAGCGGCGACGCCCAGCGTGGGATCACGTCGCACACCTCCCACTCGGGACGCGGATCTGGGCGACGGGTGACCGGTGTCTACGGCGGGTACTTCGGGGCCGGTTCCGGCGTCATGATGCTCGCGGTGCTGGGCCTCGGCACCACGCTCGAGTTCTGGATCCTCAATGCGCAGAAGACCTTCGCGGTGATGGTGGCCAACGTCGTGGCGTCGGTCGTCTTCGTCGCGATCGCCCCGGTGGACTGGCGTGCCGTCGGCGTCCTGGCCGCCGGATCCGTCGTCGGAGGGTATGCCGGCTCGCACCTCGGCCGATGGGCTCCCCGAGCGCGTCATGCGTTCCCTCGTGGTGCTGGCCCGCATCACCGCCGCGCTGCTCCTCTGGGTCCGGAGAGGTCGTGCAGGCCCGCGACCGGCGTGTTGGCTCGGGGAGTGGGTACGGTCGAGAGATGAGCCGTGAACCAGACGAGGACAACGTGGGCAGCCGGGCCGAGCTGCTCCCCGAGGAACAGGCCGTCGGCAGCGACGACCCGGACGCGCAGGCAGCGGCCATCCTCGCGGAGTCAGAGGAGCGCACTGAGGACCCCGAGGGCACCCGTCTCGAGTCGACCCAGACCCCGGACCCGTCGTCGACCGGTGGCTCCCCTCGTCCCTAGCCGCTCTTGTTCACGGGTCCGGGGACGTAGTCGGTCCGGACTCGTCGAGGTCGAGAGAGGCCAGGGTCTCCACGACCTGTCGACCCTGCTGCTCGAGGAAGCGCTCGAAGTTGTCCCCGGTGCGGAACGCGTCGATCCAGCCCGAGACCCACTCCTACCTCTCGACGGGGGTGATACCCGGGGGTGCGACCAGACCGCGCCAGCTCGCTAGCACCTACCTCGCGAAGGGGGGCGACATCCACCGGCTCTCCGAATCAATGGGGCACGGGTCTTACCGGATCACTTACGACGTCTATGCCGAATGGATTCCGTCCGAGGACGACGCGCCCCACCCATTCGACTTGATGGCGCGCGTCTAGTCGCTGCTCCAACCGGACATAGCTTCCAGCGTCCCTTGAATCAGGCTTCGCTGTTCGCGCCACGTCTCAGCGCGCTTCGAGTGGGGCTGGCGCTCTATCTGCTTTGAAAGCCGATCCACCTCAGCGACGAGTTGCTTGCGGACGTCCATCTCGTCGAGCCCGCGATCCAGTACTGGCCTCTGCTCCTTCCGGAGCGCTGCCGATGGCAGGACAGGAACCGTGCCGAGAGGCGGCTTGGCGTGCAAGGGCTGACCGGTGAGGGTGCGCACCAAATCCTCAAACGAGTCCGGGTTATCGGGCTCAACGTAGAACCGGTTGACCCGCTCGAGCTGCGCCGGGATGAGTGCACCGCTGACCCCCGGAAGTAGCACGATCTTGATCCTTCGCTGCCATTCCGTTTGGTCGCGATTGAAGAGACCGTGCAACGTATCGGCCTCGGCAGCCGCCCCCGCGCCTACCTTGGGGTGGTTCTTGCCGGACCACCTTTGCGCCCAACCCTCCGACATCACCACCAACACGTGATCCGAGGCCTCAATGGCATTGGGCCCGAACCTCGTCCAGTCGATGTCGGCGTCGTGCATGTGGTAGAGGTCTACATCCGCCTCGATGCCTGAGTTTCGAAGGTTGCCGACGAGCGCAGCTACCTGCGAGGCCCACTCGTCCGCTTGACCTTGCGACCAGCCCTCATCGGCATGGGCCCAGGACACAAATACAGTCTTGGAGTCTGAGCCGACAGGCGATGGGATCGTCACGGTGTCGACTGGCGTCGCCCCCGTCGGGGTGGCTGCAGCGGAGGGGGTCCCTATCGCTCGCGCTGCTGCCTGTATTCCCGCAGCAACACGTGCGACGTTGCGGACCGTTCGGCTGTCAGCGGTCATAGATGTGTCGGGCCATGCTGGCGAACACAGCATCGATCTGCTCGACACTCGCGTCCGCAGCGATGTGCACTTGCACGTCGATATGCAGATCCGGTCGGTTCTTGGACCGGTTATCCCTCGCGCTGTCGTCCGCACCGGTGCGCTTATCCGCCATGGGAGATTGTGTTTGGTTGTCCGCGTTCGTCTCCGCCGCCGCGGGTGCCCTAGCCGCAGTCTTCTTTGCAGCCGTCTTGCGTGGTGTTTTCTTGTCTCCGTTTGCCTTAACTCCACGTGAATCTCCACCGGAGGGATCTGCATCGGCGACGAGAGCTAAGAACTGCGCTTGGAAGCGAGCCGTTGCTTCGCCTACACCCTTACTCATGAACCAGCGCTGGGCGCTGGCTCGATCTGTGGCGGGATCAGGTACGGCGTCGAGAAGCCCTTGGGGGTAGCAGATATCGAGGATTGTTTGGCACGCCTCCGCATACTTGTCGTCTAACCGCCAAGCCGCCGCAAGCTCCGTTGCCTTTCCCTGCCCGTCGACGAGGCCGATCATCTTCAGTTGCCCCAAGTAGTTGGCGGCGCTCTTCTCGCTCACCCCCAGCACGGTGTGGATGTAATTCGCGTCAACGCTGCCGGGGATGCTCCGCTTGAAGCGGTCGCGTAGGGCCCACCAAACACCTGGCGACAACTGCGGGAACGTCTTACGCTCGCTCGCTTCGTTTCCCTCAGCCATGCCACACCTTCACCCCGATAGAAGCCATGGCCCCAGAGCCTGCCATATGGGTTCCTGGATATCGGGGAGGTTCGGTTCTTTCCCTCCGCCCTTATATAACGGCCCTGCAAACGCAAGGCTTGGAGCGCCCAGCCGGCCAAAGATCACACCCGACCTGCGGAAAAACGTCGAGAGCTGGCGAGGGGACTTGAACCCCTAACCACCTGTTTACAAGTCTCAGAGGTGGTGTCCATGGGCGTCTGTCGGCCCCGGGGACTGGCTCCCCGCGAGGGCACTTGATCCTGCGTCGTCCCGGTTTGTGTGGATGGGCGTTAGCAAAAGCGTTAGCAAATCTGGCCTGGGCAGGGAGAGCCACCGAACCT
The DNA here is from genome assembly GCF_044791685.1 of Knoellia locipacati. Classification (GTDB taxonomy): domain Bacteria; phylum Actinomycetota; class Actinomycetes; order Actinomycetales; family Dermatophilaceae; genus Knoellia; species Knoellia locipacati_A. The sequence goes on along the minus strand of NZ_CP087730.1, from coordinate 877,916 downwards.
GTAGCGGAGCAGAGACGGACGGAGGGAGTGCGGGTCAAGCGGTCGTGCCCCGTGGGTCTTGGCGCTGTTGTCCGGGAGGACATGCCCAGGTGTTCTGGAGAAGCTGCCGCTTGATGCGTGCTCGTGCAGTCCGGACGGTGTAGCGCAGGGTCGGCGGCTTGGCGGTGAGGGGACGTCTCGGACTGAATCCGGGCCGTCCCCTTTGTCATGTCCGGTGGTGGCCGGGGGAGCGGTGGGGGTGCGCGTAGGCCGGAGCGAAGCGGGAGGCCGGAGCGCGGGGGTCCCTGCCGTGGACCCGGCCACGGGCCGGGGCTCGCGCCGAAGGCGCGCCTTGAGTCAGTAGAGAAAGTTCTCACCGCTGCCTGTCCGGGACGGTGTCCTGTCTCGGGTGATGCTTGACAGTCCTGCGTCAGTTGATGCTTGACGTCGGCCGTGGTCGGCCGCTGTGTTCGGTGATGTGTCCGTGGGCGTCGTCGAGTAGGGAGGCCGGGATTGGCACTGCATGTGATGTCGGTGGTCGGTGCGGCCGTGACCAGCGGACCGCATTTCCAGCATCGATAGCTCTCCCGAAGTTCTGTCGTTCGGTTCAAGCCTGGCGAAGACGGTTACCAGCCCCGCTGTTGCCCAACGGAATTCGTGGACCCCCGCGATGAGGCCTTCTCCATTGCTCGATCCGGTGGACGCGTGGTTTGGCTGCGCGCCTTGTTCCTGCGGGCCATCCGGCTCGAATAGTAAGCTCCTTGAGGCACTAGCCGGGAGGGACCTTCGTGCGCTTAGGTGTCCTCGGGGCGCCCGTCCTGAGGGCGCCGGGGACTTGGGAGGCTGACGTGGCCGGTGGTCGTGGGGTTCGGGCGCTGGTGACGAGGAAGCGACGTGGGGCCACGTCTGTCGCGATGGCTGTGGCGGCGGCATTGACGGTGTCGTTGTTCGCGCCGGTTCCGGCGCCCGCGGCGCAAGCTTCCCCGGCGACGGCCCCGGCACCGGAGGCGCCCATCGGGGCCAAGCCCGTCGGGGCTGTGCCCGCCCCGGTGCGGTCGATGCCGGCAGCGAAGGTGGTGGCACCGGTGTGGCCTGGCCCGGCCAAGGGCACGGTCGCGCTGCCTTCTACTGATGGCGAGGTGGTGCTGACAGGTTCGGTGGTGTCGCTGACACGGCGGAGCGTGTTGGATGCCCCGGCTCGGGTGTCGACACCGGTGGCGGATCCTGCAGGGACGGTTCCTGGGGTTCCGGTCCCGCAGCCTGCCCTGCCGGTGGAGGTGCCGGCAAAGGTTGCGGTGGACGCTGTGGGCGCGGATGTGGCGACGCGGCTGGGCGGTCACGGGGTTGCGTTCACGTTGACCCGCGCTGACGGTGACGCAGCCGTTCGGGGCCGGGTGGGGGTCCGGTTGGATGTGTCGGGGTTCGCGCAGGCATTCGGTGGCGGTTTCGCGTCGCGGTTGCGTCTGGTGCGGGTGCCGAGGTGCGCGCTGGACTTGGCTTTGGCCGGTGCTGCGGTGTCGTCGGCGGAGTGTGCGTGGGTCCCCGAGCCGGTTGAGGCAGTGGTGGACCCGCTGGCGGGGACGGTATCGGCGGATCTGACGGTGGACGCGCCAACGTCACTCGCCCTGCAGGCGGAGGTGGGCACCGGACTGGACTCATCGCCGGACCCCAACGCGGGCGGAATGTCGCCGGGTGGGTCGGCCGCGGGCGAACCGGAGCCGTCCTCGACGAGTACGACGAAGCCGTCACCGACGTCATCGAGCACGCCGTCACCCCAACCGGGCACGTCCGCATCCGCGTCCCCGTCGGCGTCGCCTTCCGCGTCCTCGTCGCCTGAGTCGTCCCCCTCAGCGTCGGAGTCTTCGGCGGTGGAGCCGTCGGGGCAGGTGGGTGAGGGGTCGGTGTATGTGGTGTCGGCTGGGCCGTCGGGGTCGGAGGGGACGTTCACGGCGACGCCGTTGACGGTGGCGGGGTCGTGGTCGGTGGGGTTGCAGTCGGGTTCGTTCTCGTGGTCGAACCCGATTCCGATGGCGCCGGCGTTGACCGGTGGGGTGCCGTCGATGTCATTGCAGTACGACTCGTCGTCGGTGGATGGGATGACGGCGGGCGATAACTCGCAGGCGTCGCAGCAGGGCATCGGGTGGGGGTTGTCGCAGGCGTACATCGAGCGGGTGTACCGGGCTTGTTCTCAGGATGGTCATTCCTCGATGGGTGACCTGTGCTGGGACAAGGAGCATTACCGCTTGGTCATGGATGGGCAGTCCTCGGAGCTGGTGGAGGACACGGCCGCGGTGGGTGCACCGGCGGGGTCGCGGGTGTTCCGGACCCGTCAGGATCGTGGTTTGCGGTTGGAGCTGGCGGCGTCGGGTTCGAACGTCTATGGCGACAACAACGGCGAGTACTGGCGGGTGTACGAGACCGATGGCACGTTGAACGTGTTCGGTCGGGGGTTCGTGCAGTACGCGGGTCAGGCCGCGGAGGCGACGAACTCGGTGTGGACGGTCCCGGTGTTCGGTGACGACGCGGGGGAGCCGTGTCACCAGTCGACGCTGGCGGCGTCGTGGTGCCAGCAGGCGTGGCGGTGGAACCTGGACTCGGTCCTGGACCGGCACAACGCGCAGACCGCGTACGTGTACGCGAACGAGGTCAACCACTACCGGCTGCGGGGCGCCTCCGATGTTGTGTATGACCGGGGCGGGTTCCTGACCCGGGTGGACTACTCTTCCCGGTTCGCCTCAGCTGGGGCGGAGGCGGCACGGTCACGCACAGTGTTCACGTTCGAGCCGCGCTGCTCCCAGCGGGCGACCGGGGCGATTGTCGGGGCGACCCCGTCGTGTCCGAGCTTCGCGGCGGCCAACGCGTCGTCGTACCCGGATGTGCCGATGGACCTGCTGTGCACGTCGGGGTGCACGCAGGAGTCGCCGTCGTTCTTCTCGCACTACCTGATGCGGTCGGTGACGTCGTACACCCGCACCGGCGGCTCGTTCGCCCCGGTGGACAAGGTCGAGTACGCGTACTCCTACCCCGACCCCGGTGACGGGTCGTCGCCGTCGTTGTGGCTGGCGAAAATCCGCCGTTCGGGGGTGAACGGCTCGAGCGCGCTGGCGCTGCCAGATGTGACATTGACCGGCCAAGCCCGGCCGAACCGGGTGGACTACGACACCTCGGCGGGGGTGGCGCCGCTGAACAAGTACCGGGTGGTGTACATCGGTGACGAGCTCGGTGGGGAGGTCGAGGTCACGTACGGGCAGCCCGCCGGGCAGACATGCACCGCAGCGAACATCCCGAGCGTGTGGGACACCAACACGTTGGCGTGCTTCCCGAGGTACTGGGTCCCCGAGTTCGGGCCCGCCGGGTTCGGGGCGTTCCACAAGTACGTGACGACGAAGGTCGTGCGCGACAACCGGTTCCCAGTCGGGGCGGACGACACCGCGACCGGGTCGGCGGACCAGGTCACGGACTACTTCTACGGGGGGACCCCCGGCTGGCACCACGATGACTCACCGACGGCCCCGGCCTCGACCCAGTCCTGGGCGGGCTGGCGCGGGTACGAGCTGGTCACGGTCGCGACCCGTACTGACTCGGCGTACCGGGGCAGCACGGTGCGGATTGCTCGGACCAACCACCTGTTCTACCGGGGGATGCACGGCGACAAGCTCATCAACGGCACCCGCACCGAAAGCATCACCGACTCGGCCGGGACCGAGGTCACGGATTGGGGCTACCTGTCCGGGCTGGAACGCGAAACCCGCCGGCTCAACCTCACCGCGTCCGGTGCGGACAGCTCCGAGGACTCCGGCACCCTGACCGGGTACACCACCGCGCGCACCCCGGTCAAGGCCAACCCCAGCGGCAGCGTCGACCCGGTCCACGACTCGTACATGATCAAACCGAGCGCGGTCGTGCAGCGTCAACGCACCGTCGACGGTGGCGTGGTCGGGTCCCGCACCCTGACCACCTCGTACATGTACACCAGCCTGGGGCAGACCCGCACCGAGTCCAGCACCGGCGCCGGCGACCCCCGATGTGCCACCTACACGTACGCCGGGGACGCCGCCGCGACCGCGAGGAACAAGCTCGACTACGTCGCCCAGGTCGACACCCGCACCGGCTCGGGCTGCAGCACCGGGGCGTTCCTGTCCCGGCAGCAGACGTACTACGACAACGAGGTCGTCCTGACCGGCAGGCCCATCGGTGCCGGCAACCCGACCAAGACCCTCACCGGCAAGGACACCGACACCGCCGGCACCACCATCACCAGCACCGTCAGCACCACCGCCACCTACGACATCTACGGGCGGGTCCTGACCAGCACCGACGGCAACAGCAACACCACGAGCACCACCTACTCCGCGGTGACCGCCACCCCACAAACGGTGACGGTCAGCAACCCCCTGAACCAGACTCTGACCACGACCTTGGACGCCCGCCGGCTCACGCCGGCCATGGTCCTCGACGCCAACGGCAACACCACCTCCACCATCACCGACCTCCTCGGTCGTGTTGTCAAGGGCCTGCTCCCCGGTGACACCGCCGCGACCGCGTCGCACACGTTCACGTACACCCTCGACCCGGCCAAGGCCAGCCCGGCGAAGATCACCAGCAGCCGCCGTCAACCCGGTGGCACGTACGTGTCGTCCACGACGTTCCTCGACGCCCTCGGGCAGCCCCGCCAAACCCAGACGGTCGCACCGACCAGCCCCTACGAGGGCCAGGACGTGACCCAGCTGGTCAACCTGCGCTACGACGAAGCCGGCCGGGTCGAAACTCAGTCCCAACCGGTCGCCGCGTTCGGCACCGCCGGGACCGCGATGCTCACCTTCCCCATGACGGCGTTCAACGAGACCCGCACCGTCTACGACTCGATCAGCCGCCCCACCATCGCCCGGTTCTACGGGCGTGACGTGCTGCAGTGGCAGACGGCCACCGCCTATCACGGCTCCCATACCGTCACCACCCCACCAGCCGACGGAGGAGTCCCGTCCACGACCACCGTCGACATCCTCGGCCGGGTCACCGCCCACACCGAAGGCTCCGGGGCCACCACCGCAACCATTGGCACCGACTACGACGCAGCCGACCGGCCTATCACGTTCACCGACGCCGCCGGCCACCAAGCCACCTACACGTACAACCTCCTCGGCGCCCGCACCCGCACCGACGACCCCGACACCGGCGTCACCACCACCACCTACGACAACAACAACAACCCGGTCACCGCCACCCGCGCCTCCGGCGCGTCCACCACCACCACCTACGACGACCTCAACCGGGTCACCCAGGTCACCGGGAAAACCACCCCCGCCGCGACCCCTGTCACCCTCCAGACCCAGACCTACGACTCCACCACCGTCACCGGCGGCATCGGCCGTCCCGCGAGCACCACCATCACCGACCCCGCAACCGGCAGCTACACCCAGGCCGTGACCGGGTACACCACCCATGGCCTGCCGACCGGCACCACCTACACCTTCCCCGCGCTCGGCGGGAAAACCACCCCCACCACGTTCACCGTCGGTGTCGGCTACGACGCCGCTGACCGGCCCGCGACCCTCACCTACCCCGCCGCCGGGGCCCTGCCCGCCGAAACTGTCACCACCGGCTACACCCCCCTCGGGCTGCCCTCAACCCTCATAGGGACCACCGCCTACGTCAGCGCCACCACCTACCACGGGCACGGCGCCCTCGCCTCCCGCACCCTGGCCGCCGCCCCCTCACCCATCACCCGGTCCTACACCTGGGACGGCCCCACCCAACGCCTAGGCGCGGTGAGCACCACCATCGGCGCCACCACGGCCCAACACGACACCTACACCTGGGCCGACGCCAGCCAACTCCGCACGCTCACCGACACCACCACCCCCACCCCCGTCACCACCTGCCACAGCTACGACCCCCTCAACCGCCTCACCCACGCCTGGACCACCACCGCCACGCCCTGCACCGACACCGACACCACCACCGCTGCCGGACCCGCGGGATACAACACCTCGTGGACGTACACCCCCGACGGGAACACCACCAGCGTCCGGCGCGGGGCCACCACCAGCACCTACGCGTACACCGACCCCGCCCACCCCCACGCCGCCACCACCGCCGGAACCGCCAACCTGACGTACGACCCGGACGGGCACACCAACACCACCACCAAAGCCGGGTCCACCACCACCCACGACTGGGACCTGTTCGGCCACCTCACCTCCACCACTACCGGCACCAACACCACCCGCACCAGCCACGCCCCCGACGGCACCCGCCTGTCCCGCACCACCCCCGACGGCACCGCCACCCTCTACTTACCCGGCCAAGAAATCGACGTCAACAACGGGGCCATCACCGCCGTCCGCCGCTACTACACGATCAACGGCACCACCGTCGCCGTCCGCGTCGCCACCCCCACCAGCAACACCCTCACCTGGCAAACCAACGACCGGCAAGGCTCCGTCGACCTCCAAATCCCCAACGGCACCACCACACCCAACCGCACCTACACCGACCCCTACGGCCAACCCCGCACCGGCACCACCGCCCCCGTCACCGACCGCGGCTGGCTCGGGAAAACCACCGACCCCACCACCAACCTCACCCACCTCGGCGCCCGCTACTACGACACCACCACCCAACGCTTCCTCAGCCCCGACCCCCTCAACGACCAAGCCACCACCCAAACCCCCAACCCCTACACCTACGGCGCCAACAACCCCCTCACCTACAGCGACCCCAGTGGCCTGCGCAATTGCGCAGACAGTTGCCAAAGCGGTGACGCATGGCAACCCTCGACCGGAGGACCCGTCCACACGCCGGGGCCGGCGCACACACCCAACACGCAGCCTCGGCCCCCAGCCGCGACACCGCCGCCCTGCATCTCGCAGTGTGGTGATGGGGGTGGCGGTAAACCTGCCCCACCCACCTCTGTTCATCCCCACCCTGACACACTCATTGCAGCAGGTCATGCTCTATCCGGACCCGGTGTGGTCGCTTCGCCAGTGTGGGCCGACTTCGGCGCTGATCTCTCCGGCGAGTGCGCTGTTGGTCAGCCGCAATCGACGGGATGTCAAGTCCTCTGGACCGGCATTGGTTTTCTGCCAATACCCGGAGTTGGCGCCAAGAATCTGCTTGCTGCGTTGCAATGGGCATCTAAGATCGCGAAAGCCGCCAAGCCGACGACAAAGGCCGCAAAGTCAGCGGACGAGTTCGTAGACCTCGCTTCCGCATCCCGGCGTACCCACATTCTCGACGGGGACGCGACAGGTGGTGGCCATCTGTGGCCGGGGCTTCCGGGTAAGACGCCGTTCCCGAAGGATTGGTCTGGCAATCGAGTTATGCACGAGATCTCCGATGTCGCCACGGATCCGAATTCCATCTTCAGGCCCGGACGCGGTGGAAGCACGATCGCCACGGGCACCCGCGGAGGCGTGGACATGAAGGTTGTTCTCCGCGGTGGACAAATCATCACTGGGCATCCCACAAACCTGCCGAGGAACCCGTGGTGAGCGCGCGCCCCGACTACGACAGCCTCTCCGGGAGGCTGCGCGGGCTCCTTATTGCACTGATGGATGTGCTGACACCCTCCGAGCTGAGCGAGGTCGATGAGTTCCTGGACCACGCTGAGTTTGGTGAGGCGCTCCGTTCGTTGGCGTGGATCATCAGTGAGGAGGCTAAGACCATCTCGGCGAGTCACTTTGCTGAGATCCAGCAACTTGCCCTTGACATGAGGATGGCTGCCGAGCTACCACCCGATCTCGTGAACAACGTCGAAGGAAGCGAGCCTGGGGGTGGCGACCCACTGTGATCGCGCTTGCCCGGACCCTGATCGTGGCCCTCGTCGGGGTGTTCTTCAGTGGCCCGCCTCTATCTGGGCCCGCAGTCGCTGAGACAGTCGAGCCACGACCCATCTACGCGTACGCCACGGTCGACCCCACGGTTCTGCCGACGGTCAACTGTGACGAGCGCGGCCCGCCCGCCGGTGCCGTCTCTGGACCTGATGCCGACACCGGCCACAGTGGTTCGCCCGGAACCTCCGTGCATGCTGACGCTGCACCCGCCCCCGGGCACACCACCTACGACCAGCGAGGGCTCCTCGTCCTGGTCACCAGCCCGGTCAAGGCGAGCGCAGGTCGAACTACGACGGCCGGCGATGTTCCGGCGATTGACGGGGCGTACTCATCGCTTCACCGGAGCCAAGTTGCCGCAAAGGGCGCAAGTGGCGCCGAATCTGCGTTGAGTGGCGCCCAACTCACACGACACATGAGTCAGGTTGAGAAGTACGGGGCTGGTGGTGTCAAGGAACTTGAGAGCGGTCGGATTCGCTACTACGGAGAAGCGATCCAGGCGGCGAAGCCAGGCGAAATGGTCGGCCGCCGTCTCGTGCGCGAATGGGATCCGACAAAGGACTTCACTCGGACTTGGCACGAAACCCTTGACGGTGCCGGGAACGTTCGCATCGTCAGGCCAGAAACCGGTGGGGCAAAGGTCCACTACTCGTTCGACGAGTTCGGTCAGTTCGGAGGTGCATGGTGAACTCCAGACCCGAGCCCACGCGCGATGCACTCAGGCAACGCTTGCTCGACTTGCTGTCCCGCCGCATCACTCCCGAGGAAGCTGCCGATTGGGCGGCAGCATGGGTGCGTGACGCGTCACCGGATGTCAAGGACCAACTGGTCTGGGATGCCCTCAAGAAGCTGTCGGGGGCGGACCTGAGGGTCAGCCCCGACGAGTATCTGCATTCCGAGCCCGATTTCCACGCGTGGCTTGACGAGCTCGAGGAAGGGGAGGGGGCATGCGAAGCCGACGAAATCGAGTAGCCGCACGGCTACAGCGGACATCGATCCTTGTGACGGTGAGCGCGGCTGCTGCTGCCGGATATCTCCTACTCTTCGACGCCAGTTCGAACTGGTTCGACTGGCTCATGGGATGCGGGCTGCTCGCCCTGGCGGTCTACGGCCTGCGGAGTGTCTCTCAGCCACTCAACGAGAAGTTCGTTCCTCCTTGGCGGCCGCGCAACTTCTGGGACGTCGTTGCGCCCTTCGCTTTCCCCCTCTATCTAAGTTGGTGGGCCGAGGGGCGAGGTTCCCGGCTCGCATGGCTCGGCTCCGGACTGCTGGCGACTGCAGTCGCGATTCAGATAGCAATCTGGCGACAGGAGAGGTCCGAGGTGCACGACCCAAGCAAGGACCCGACGTCCCCTACCCCTAGCCGTGGCGATCGACGACAGAGCCGGGAAGGTTAGGCCCAAATCGCGTCAGTTCCGGATGTAGATGCCGAGGGACGTCACTTCGGCGGATTCGGCCCAGCGTGCCGACCCGGTGATGGACTGCGTCGGCGAAGGATTGATCCGGCGATCAAGGGAGTCGTCAGGATCGCAACGCAGCCCAGGGCGGCCGCCAGCCAACCGACTGCTGCCCACCCGGAGCTTTGAGTTGCCAGACCCAGGGCACAGACGACACCCCCCGCCGCAGCGACGTGAAGTCGCCAGAAGTCCCTGTACACGGGCTCAAAGGTATGCGAGATCGATCCTGCTTGCGGCATGATCGTGCGTTACGGCGAGTGCCGCTCGGCAGCAAGCAGAGCGCCGAATACACGATCGTCAATCGAAGCAGCGACGTACGCCACGCGCTCGACGGGCGCTGTCAGTTTGTAGCCCATAGCCCCTGCGACCGTATCCACATCGAGCCAGGAGCCGGTCCCCGCGCGTGACATGTCATACCACCATTGGCCGCGATCCCGAGTGACGCGGATAAGGGTGCCGTCCCGCTCCCAGATGTCCTGACGATCGCCGAAACCTGCCGTGTCGCCACCCACCGACGAGACGTGTTCGAACTCATTGCGGCCGAGCCAGTTTCGCACCTCGTCGGCGTCTTCGCCTGCCAGCATGGACATGCCCTCATCCTTCCGTGGTGACGAGATCCGTGCAGGCACACCGACACGATCGGACAGCGGCATGATCGGCCTTTCGAGCGGTCAGTACGGGATGGAGCCAGACCGCTTTCCGATCCGCCACTCGCCCTCAGTCGTGCGGAGGACAAGGACTGGCCGGGTGCCAAGTAGTCCCTTCCTGCGCTCCACGTGACCGCGGCCGGATGAGTACTCCACTGCTGCCCGAGCGAGTTTCTCCAGAGCCTCACGCGTTTCGTCCTCATCGGTGCTCGTGAGGATGACGACGCAGCACCGAGGCTCGTCGAACCTAGCTTCTTGCCACTCCGGCGAGGTGAGCACGTGGCTGACGTGCCCATCCGCGCCCCGAAGCCGCGCATGAGCCGACCAACGATCCGCCGGTTCCACCCACTCGACCTGCGCGGCCCCTCCGACAACTTCGCTGACGACCTGCTCAAGCAGGTCGCGGTCGCTCTCCGAGGTCATGAGCCGAGCATGCCAGCCCCAAAGCGAGAGGTCGGCTCATCGGCAGAATCGCAACGCCCGACATTCGGCAGATCCGTGCTTTGGCGCTCCTGTGTCTAGCCGGTGTCAAGGCTCAGCTGACACAGGACTGTCAAGCATCAGGAGCGTCAAGACATGGTCTCGGTCAGTCTCGCTCTTGGGCCTCGTGCCAGCCACGGTGCAGTTCAACGAACTTGGCCATCAATGGGGTCATCGCGCCGCACGTACGACAGGCGTACCCGCTTTGAGTGCGCTCGAAGCCTGCTGGTGACGTGAGTCCGACGATCGGGTACTCCTCGCCTTCGCCGACGGGTTCTAGTGTCATCCTCGGGGGCACTGGTTCCTCCTAGGTGCGTGGGACTCAAGCTCCGCAAGGGGGCGGGGCGGGTTTGATCCGAGGATGCCACCTGGGTGCGACAAGCCGCCTGACACGCGGGTCGTGTCCCGGAGTTGTCCGGCGCGGCACAGGGTGCTGTCGTCGTGATGACGTAGCGTGCGAACTCCAGAGCGGATTGCAGCGAAGGACGGACAATGTGGCCCAAGACAGTCAGTGAACTGCTGCTCCTCTTGTTGTTCGTTGTTCCGGGGTTCGTCTATCAGGCGGTCCGAATCTCCGTGCGCGGTCGTCTCCCTCTCGACGTCGACCTCTCTACCCGTTTGGTGCGAGCGATCGTTTCCTCGGCGGTGTTCGGGCTGGTGTACCTAGTGGTTTTCGGTGACCTGCTCGTTCAGGCTGCTCGCGGTGAAGGGTTCGCGTTCCGGAACGTGCGGGTCGGCGCGGCGATGGCGCTCGGCTTGGGGATCGTGGTTCCGGCGCTGGGGGCCGTGGCGCGCGTTCCCCAGTGGCCCTGGGTGCAGAGGCTGGGTGGTCGCCTGCCACAGGTGACCAAGTACGACCCCACCCCTACGGGGTGGGATAAGGCGTTTCAGAACTCCAGCGAGTGCTTCATTCGGATCCTGACGAAGGACGGAACGTGGATCGCGGGGTACTACGGAGGTGCGTCATACGCGACCTCCTATCCAGAGGACCAGCAGTTGTTTCTGGAGAAGGCCCACGCTGTGTCGGACACAGGCGAGATTGGGGACGAGGTCGAAAACTCACTCGGGGTTCTGGTTCAGTGTTCGGAGATACAGTTGCTGCAGATCGTCGCCCCTGTCTACGGAGTGGAGGGTTCCACATGAGTCGTTGGTTGCCCCCAGCCGGTGGGGGCTACTCGGGTAAGAGTGTCAGTCGCAGTGCGACGTCGGGACAGTTCAAGCTGACCAAGACTGCCGCAAAGAAGGCTCCACGGTCTGGTGCCGTGCGGCAGCCACCGCATGGGTCTGCAGGGGTCAGTCGTGCCAAGTGAGCGTTCGGGCCGGCCGTCGCCTGGTCCCGCGGAACCGCCCGTCGAGGAGAAGCGCGGCCAGTTTGGCAATCGTGGGTGGAAGCCGCCAACGATCAAGCCGAATTCAGGTCAGGCCAGGCCCCCCGGTGGGAACGCGGGAACAGGCCAGTCGGGGGCGGGCAAGTAGCCAAGTTGTCCGGGGACGGGAACGGCGTGAGGCCCCCAGGCATGGTGCAGCTTCTGGCCGACCGGACCGGGGTGACCTCGCTCGCGCGCCACAACACCGCGCGGCGGTCCACCAACCGCCAAATTTTGATCAGCCGGGACGCATTGTTGCCAGCGCTTTATCATCGTGTCGCTTTGCCCTCACGAGCCCAATGCCGGTGGGATCTTGTCGCTCCTCCCAGTCCTCGCAGGTGGCCAGGACGGCCGACAGTTGCTCTGGCGAGCCGACGGCTAGAGCGGTCCAGTCGTCGAGCCCGAGGTGTTCCATGGGCTTGTAGGCACCGTCTGTTGCGAGCACGAGCCAAGGGGTTTCGAATCGCATGAGTCGAGATGTGAGTGCGTGGTCAGCAGCGTCCGGGTCTGCTTCGGCGATCCAGTAGCCGCCGTCCACATTGCGGTGTCGGACCTGCTCCGCTTGGAGATCGCGCAAGAGTGCTCGGTGTGTGTCGTCGTACCCGCGTCCTGCTGCTAGGCGGGTGCGGTAGGCCTTGCGTTGATCGGGGGCAATCTGAGCTAAGCGGTCGTCTCGCATGATGCGCTCGGGTGTTGCCACTTGGGAGTCACCAAGGACGAGAAGGTCGACGGCCTCGGGGGAGACCCGGGCCATGGCGACGGTGCTGCTGGGGGAGTGGCGGGGCTTTAGATCCAAGGCTTTGGCTGTGTGTGCGATGGCGGCACGAAGAAGATCCGGCAGTTCTCCTTCTGGGTCGGCGCGTAGACCTTGCAGCAGGTGCGAACCGAGGGTGTCGACGTAGGCGGTCACGGGCACCGCCACCGGGAGGAAGGCGGACGCCCCGTCCATCACGATGACGGCGTTGTCGGTGAGGAACACGCGGTCGTCGCTGTGTCGATGGTCCGGGAGTTGGGCCGTAACCGTCTGCATCGTGTGGGTCACCAGGTCTTCGGGCCTGCCAGTAGCTCCGTCGCGTCGATCTCCAAGCCGGTGTAGTTGGCACGGACGATGAGCGACAGCGACGTGTCGGCAGTGGTGAAAAGCTCGGCGACGTTGGCGGTCAGGTAGTGGAGAGCGCCTAGGGAGCCGATGGCGTGAAGGCCTGCAACGTGGACGATGACTCGCCCATCGATGACGTGGCGTGCGACGTAGGCAATGTCTGCGTCAAGGGGCTCTGGCTCGTCGCTGGGCGATCCGTGCCGGATGCCGGTTTCTCGGTCCTCGATCCACCATCGGCCACCGTGGTTCACGACGGCAAGGACGGGGTCGCGGTCCAGCAAGGTTGCGGCGATAGGAGCGGACTTCGGTCCACAGATGACCAGTGCATCCCCTTCGGGCAGTTCGCGCATATCGGGCTCGATCTGCATCGAGGTCGTTGCGAACCCGAGAGCGTGGAGCAGCTGCGTCGCCGACTCCCCGGCCTGAGCGTCCTCCGCCGCGATGAGGGGTCGTTCCCGATCTGTGGTCTGGTAGCGGTATGGAACGCCGATGGTGACCGGCCCCACGCCGAAGAAGGCTCGTTCCTGGGTCGGAGCAGACCCTCGGATCTGGGTGACACGGCCCTTGGTGATGCCCAGGGCGGCAGCAATCTCGGTGTAGCTCATCCCCGTCTCGTCGCGGGCCTGCTCTATGGCGGCGCGACGCAAACGGGCCAGTTCCGTCGAGCGCTGCTGGTACAGGGTGAGCAGTTCCGTTGCGCGTCGGCCACGCCGGAGAGCGTCCGGCTCCGCCCGCACACTCGCGAACTCCTCTGAATCTGACACGCCGCCGAGTTTAGACCTCTTGACTACTCTCCCAGAGTGCCCTACCTTGCTGTTTAGCCCCCTAAATTAGTCCGAGGTTCAACTCTGAGCTACTGGTTTAGATGGGTAAACGATGGAGGCAAGTCATGGCGATGCAGAAGCGGTTTGGCGTCAAGCACGGGGACGTGTTCCCTCAGGGCGCGTTCATCAAGGGGTCGGTTGAGCAGGTCATCGACTTCGACAAGTCGAGCAAGGACAACCGGGTGCAGGCGGTCGACCTCAACGCGCGCGGGGAGGGCACGGGCTTGCCGCTGTGGCAGGTGATGGTTCTGGACGCTGACGAGGAAGCAGGCAAGAAGGACACGGCCCTGTCGATCAAGATCGCCGCGAAGCACCAGCCGGTGCCCCCGGAGAACAAGACCCAGTTTCCGTGGACCCCGGTGGAGTTCACCGGTCTCACGGCGTTGCCGTACATCGAGGAGTCCGCGACGGGTCGCTCCCGGATCGTGTGGTCGTTCCGCGCTGAGGGCATGGTCGCTCCCGGTGCGTCGGCTGCTCCCGTGAAGGGTGCGGCCTGATGACGGCCGTGAATCTGGATCGGGTCGCTGTTGCTCTGGGCGTCGACAGTGATGACGGGATCGTGGACTCGCTGACGGCCTCGCTGTCCCGGCTCCATGAGTGCCACGACCTGCTTGTGGGTCAGATCAACCGACTGGGTGACGGTGTCCCTGCCGCAGCTGACGCGCTGTTGGTCGGGCGCGATTGCCTGATCGACGCGGTCAACGCTGTCATCGCGGTGCGGACCTCGGCTGAGGATCACGTCCGGGGTGAGCAGTGATGACCCCGGGAGGTCGCGTGCTGCGCTGGTTCACGGACACGGCACGTGAGGTGTGGTGGGTGGCTCGCTGCCTCCCACACCTGGTGACAGTGGCCCTGCTGGCCGTCGTCGTGCTGGTCCTGCTGGGTCGGTTCGTCACCGGCTCCGGAGTCGGGTTGGCGTTGGTTGGCCTGCTGGGCTGGCCGTCGTGGGGTTCGCAGTCCTGGCATCGCGTGGCCGACCGGCGCGTGTCGCTGAACCAGCGTCGGCACTGGCCGACCACGGCGGCGTCGGTCGGGTTGTCGGTCACCCGTCCCGGAGAGGCGGACAGTCGCACGATCCCGCGCCTGCTGCGCGGCACCCGCACCCGTGACGGTGTCTCGGTGCTGCGGATGCGGTATGCCGCCGGGCAGACCATCGACACCGTCGAACGCGCCGCCCCCGCGCTGGCGTCCCTCCTGGGTGGGCACTCGGTGCGGGTCGCTGATGACGGCCCCACCCGCGCCGTCGTGACTCTCGCCCTGCGGGATGTCCTCGACCGGGTCACGAACACCCCGACACCGCGCGACGGTGCCACCGGAACACACCCCGCCTCGGGTGTCGAACTGGGCCGGGTGATGAGCGGTCAGCCGTGGACCGTGGATGCCCGGGTGCACACGCTCGTGGCCGGGGCGACCGGGTCCGGCAAAGCGTCGGTCATGTGGTCCCTCATCGCCGCCCTGGCACCTGCGGTTCGAGCCGGGACGGTGCGCCTGGTCGGGATCGACCTCAAAGCAGGGATGGAACTGCTCCACGCCCGCGCCCTGTTCTCGTCCCTGGCCACCACCCCTGAGGAAGCGGTGGTGGTGCTGGAACGCGAAGCCGAGGCCATGGCGATCCGGGCGGCTGTCATGGCCGGGAACATCCGCTCTCACAACCCGTCCTCGACCGACCCGCACGTCATCGTGGTCATCGACGAGTTGGCCGCGATCACCCGCTACATCACCGATCGGGACCTGTCGCGCCGCGCAGACACGGCACTGCGCCTGCTCCTGACCCAAGGCCGCGCACCCGGGTTCACGGTGTGGGGGTGGGTGCAGGACCCGCGCAAGGACACCGTCCCGATGCGCAGCTTGTTCCCGCAGAAGATCGGTTTGCGCCTCGTGGACGTCTTCGAGACGGAGATGATCCTTGGCGAGGGCACGGCCAAGGTCGCCCCGTGTCACCGCATACGCGACACCCACCCGGGCACCGGGTACGCCATCACCGAAGACGGGCACGCCGCCAAGGTTCGGGCGCACTACGCCACCGACGACCTGATCCACGGCGTGAACGCGTCCTACCCGAGCCCGCACCAGCTCGAGGTTCCCAACCTCGCCCCGGAACCCTCGCTGGCCCCCTCGCTGGGTGACTACACCCGCCGGGAAGCCCGGACGGAATCGGCGCCGCCTCACCCGGCAAGGAGTGAGCACCCTTCGGAGCCTGCGGAGGTCACCCCTGCTCGACCTCGGGCACCGCGTAAGCCTCGCCCACCGCGCGCGCCTCGGACCCGACCCGCATCGACAGCTTCCGTTGACGGGAGTGAGGTCGCATGAGGGTGAAATTGTGGTCATCGCGTTCCCGGTGGTCCAAGGTCGGCGCTGGGTGGGAGCAGGCCTCACCGGTGTCCGTGACCAGAGCCCATGGACACGGCCCGTGGCAGGCCCTTGGAGCCTGTACCACCCGAACAGATCTGCCTTGGACAGCAGACCCCGAGGACATCGACCCTTGGGAATTTGAGGTGATGCGGTCTCTGTGTGGGAGTTGTCCTGTCCGCAACCAGTGCGCGGAGTTTGCCGATCAATCCGATGTGTGCGCGGGATGGTGGGCTGGTACCAACCGTGATCCCGCCTACGTCGGCCCGGCTGTGCCGGTGTGGCTTCCCGGTGGTGACGCTGCATGAAGGCTTCGGCCAACGGCACGCTGTCCCTGGGCTCGGGGTCCTTCCCCGGGTTCGGGGAGAACGCCCCGCTGGACCTTCCCAACCTCACCGATGCTGGTGCCGCCGCCCTGGTGCGCCGCTTCCGTGACCGAACCATGACCGCGTTCACCGATTCCGCTGCCTCGGTGCACTACTGCACCAAGCCGATCCAGTTGGCCGGATCCTCGCAGACCGTCGACGCCATGACGGGTGAGGTGCTGTCGTCGTACTCCTCGACCTCGGCACCGCTCGGCGTCACGTTTGTGCCGTGCGGGAACCGTCGCGCGTCCGCGTGCCCGTCCTGCTCCCGCACGTACGCCCGGGACACGTTTGAGCTCCTGCGCGCCGGTGCTGTCGGTGGCAAGACCGTGCCCGCCTCGGTGGCCGACAACCCGATGCTGTTCGTGACCCTGACCGCACCCTCGTTCGGGCACGTGCACCGCACCGCCAAGCCGGGGCGGCCCGTCACCCGGTGTCGCCCCCGGGACAAAGCCCAGGTCTGTCAGCACGGACGCCCCGCCGGGTGCATGACCACCCACGGCGAAGGCGATCCCCTTGCAGGACAGCCGATCTGCCACGAGTGCTACGACTACGAGGGGCACGTCGTCTGGCAGTGGTGGGCACCGGAGTTGTGGCGACGGTTCACCATCGACCTGCGCCGCCGCATCGCCCGCGCGCTCGGCGTCAAAGAATCGCGTCTCAAGGATCACGCCACGATCCAGTACGCCAAAGTGGCCGAACCACAGACACGTGGGGCGATGCACTTTCACGGCCTCGTGCGCCTCGACGGACCCACAACCAAGGACGGGTTCAGCGCTTCCCCGCAGTTCCTTCCGGTGACTCTGCTGGCGTCGTTGATCGAGGACGCCGCTGCCGGAGCCCACTACGACGCCCCTCCCGCTCAGTCGGGGTCACAACCGCGGCTATTGCGCTTCGGGCGGCAACTCGACGTGCGGGTGGTCCGAGCCGCTCACCGTCCCGATGACGACACGTCCGCGTTGGCCTCAGAGCATGTCGAGCGGGTGGCCGGCTATTTGGCGAAGTACGCCACCAAAGCCGTGTCCGACACCACCGGAGAGGGCCGCAGCAACGCCCACTACGTCCGTATCCGGGAGATCTGCCGAGGACTGTCGATGGATGCCGAACGTCGTGCAGCTGCACACCGTGAAGCCGGGGACTTCGCCTACGAAGACCCCTACGCCCTGATCGGGAAGTGGGCACACATGCTCGGGTTCCGGGGCCACTTCTCGACCAAGTCCCGCCGCTACTCCGTCACCCTCGGCAGGCTCCGCCGTGCTCGTCGACGCTGGCAAGCGATCACCGCCGAAGCCGCCCGCACCGGGCAGCCCGTCGACACCGCCGACCTCGAACGCCGACTCATGGACGACGACGAAGAGGAAACCACCCTCGTCATCGGCAGCTGGTCCTACGTCGGCACCGGCTGGGAGAACACCGGAGACGCCGCCCTCGCAGACGCCGCCGCCGCCCGCGCCCGCGAATACGCCCAATGGAAGGCCGAACAGAAGCACCATCAAAACCACTGAGAGAGAGGGAGATTCACGATGAACGACAAACTTTTGTACCGAGTGACCGAGGTTGCCGAGTACCTGAGTCTGAGCCGGTCGAAGGTCTATGTCCTGATCCAGTCCGGGGCTCTTCGCTCGGTGCGGATCGACGGCTCGCGCCGTGTCCGTGGCGAGGACGTGGAGGCATTCGTAGCCGACCTGATGACGGACGCCGCCTGATGGCACAGGTCCGCGACGGAGTGGTGAAGCGCGGAAAGTCATGGTCCTACGTCATCCGCGTGACGAACCCTGACACCGGGTTGAGCAAACCCAAGTGGGTCAGCGGCTTTCAGACCGAAGCAGCGGCCAAGGCGGCGCGGGATGAAGCACGAGTGGCCGCCCGTCGTGGCGAATTCGTCAATCGCTCCACCGTCACCGTCTCGTCGTACCTGTCCGACTGGCTCGACGGCCACGCGCTGGAGGTCAGGCCCAGGACTCTTTCGGGCTATCGCGAGATCTTGGACCGCTATGTCGTCCCCCGTATTGGGCGCATGCGGCTGCAGGCTGTCCAACCGGCCACGTTGACGCGTCTCTATCTGCAGCTTCTTGAAGGTGGTGGGAAGAATGGCCGCCCACTCTCCCGACGTACGGTGGATTACGTACACGCGACGCTGCGCAAGGCCCTCGGTGACGCGGTCCTCATCGGCGGCCTCATCCCCAGCAACCCAGCCGAACGCGCCAAGCGACCTCGCCGGGTCACGCGCCAGATCGGGGATGTGTGGGACGCCGAGCAACTGCGAACGTTCCTCGAGCACATGGCCGACCACCAGTGGTTCGCCCTCTACCGTCTTGCCGCCTACACCGGAGCCCGGCGCGGTGAACTCCTGGCACTGCGCTGGGCCGACGTCGATTGGAACGCGCCCTCCATTCGAATACGGGCCTCCGCGGGCATGGTCGGGAAGCAGCGAGTGGAGGGAACGACCAAGAGTGGGCGCGAACGCACCGTGAGCATCGACCCGGGCACGGTCGCAGCCCTTCAGAGACACCGCAACCGCCAGATGCAGGCTCAAACAATGGCGGGTGCGTCGTGGGTGGGGGAGGGCCACCTTTTCGTCAACGGCTTCGGGAAGCCGATCTGCCCATCTGCACCGAGTCAACGCCTCAGCCTTGCAGTGGCGGCGTTCAATGAAGGGCACGACGACAAGGCCGACAGTGTCACCCTGCCCCGGAGTCGCTTCCACGATCTGCGGCACGTCCACGCGACTCTGCTCTTGAGAGCCGGGGTGCCTGTCCACGTAGTTGCCGCGCGCCTCGGTCACGCTGACCCGGCAATCACGTTGCGGGTCTACGCGCACGTGATCAAGGAACATGCTGCTGAGGTCGCGGGCACGTTCGCCGCCCTGCTCGAACCGCCCGAGGAAGCCGATCCCGAGGGCGAGGATGAGTCGGCGTGTTAGCAAACGTGTTAGCAAATGCGGTTGCGACACGACGCGCGGGCGACCGCGCTCCTGGGCGATTCACCGCATCTGCGCAGGTCAGGGCGCATGTCACGGGTGAGAGCTGGCGAAGAGACTCGAACTCTCAACCACCTGTTTACAAGACAGGTGCGCTACCGATTGCGCCACGCCAGCGCGCGTCGGCGAGCAGTGCGCCCCCGACGGCACCTGAACTTTACCCGCCTGCCGCTCCGCTGCGACGCCAGCGCCTGTCGCTGAACCGGGTCGCTCGCGGACGGGGGCGGCCGGCATACCCCGTCCGTCATTAGGATCGAGCGGTGACGCGACCCCTCCGACGGCAGATCCACGACATCGGCCGTCGTCGCGCGTGGGTCATCTGGGCCGTCGCGCTGTCGGTCTACGTCGTCGCCGTCTTCCACCGCACCTCGCTCGGGGTCGCGGGCATCGTCGCGGCCGAGCGCTTCGACATCACCGCCTCGCAGCTCGCGACGTTCACGGTGGTCCAGCTCGTCGTGTATGCCGGCATGCAGATTCCCGTGGGAGTCCTCCTGGACCGCTTCGGCTCGCGGCGCCTGCTGCTCGTCGGGCTCGCGCTCATCTCGGTCGGGCAGCTGTGGTTCGCGTTCGCGGGCAGCTTCGGGGTGGGGCTCGCCGCGCGGGTGCTCCTCGGCATGGGCGACGCGATGATCTTCACGAGCATGCTGCGCCTCGTCGCGCTGTGGTTCCGGGTCAAGCAGGCCCCGGTCATCACCCAGCTCAGCGGCATGGTGGGCCAGCTCGGCGCCGTCGCCGCCGCAACGCCCTTGGCTGCCGCGCTCTCGAACTACGGGTGGGAGCGGTCGTTCGGGATCTCCGCCGGCGCCGGCGCCCTGCTCTCGGTCGCCCTGTTCCTCGTCGTCAAGGACTCGCCCTACACGGGCATGGCGGTCGAGAAGATCAAGGTGCGCGCCCTCGCCCGCACGCTCGGCGAGGTGTGGGGCAACCCGGGCACCCGCCTCGGCATGTGGATCCACTTCACCGGACAGTTCGGCGCCACGGTCTTCACGATGCTGTGGGGCTACCCGTTCCTCGTGCAGGGCCAGGGGCTCAGCCCGACGACGGCGGGCACCCTGCTCATCACGCTCACCCTGGCGTCGATGGTCGCCGGTCCGGTGGTCGGCCATCTCACCGGCCGCCTGCCCTATCGGCGCTCGCAGATCGTGCTGACGATCGTCACCGCCATCGCGACCACGTGGGCCCTCGTCCTGCTCTGGCCGGGTCGGGCGCCGCTGACGCTGCTCGTCCTGCTCGTCTGCGTCACCGGCTGTGGCGGTCCGGGGTCGATGGTCGGCTTCGACCTCGCCCGCAGCTTCCACCCCTCGGACCGGCTCGGGCGCGCGTCGGGCGTCATCAACATCGGAGGCTTCTTCGCCTCGCTCGTGACGATGGCGCTCGTCGGCATCATCCTCGACCAGCGCGCGCCGGAGGGGCCGACCAGCTACACGCTCACCGACTTCAAGGTCGCCATGTCGGTGCAGTTCCTCCTGTGGGCCCTCGGCGCGTTCCAGATCTGGCGCTACCGCTACAAGGGGCTCGAGTTCATCGACGACCACCCCGGCGCCCTGGACGCGCTGCGTGCGGGCCACACCCTCCTGCCCGGCATCTCGCGCGACCCCGACTGATCTGCGCGCGTTTGCCCTCACGACGCGTGTCGGTCACCGGCCGGGCCGGTTCGCCCACCTATAAAGAGGTGACCGGGCCGTGTATGAGACGGCCCGGTCTGACGTTCCCGGGGGTATGCGTCGCGGTGCCGCGGTCGAGGTAGCAGGACACGCCGACGAGGCCCGACTGGCGCCGGCGTTTTGTCCTCCTTCGACAGCCCGACCGGCCGCCGCCCGATCCGCGCGAGTCAGCGCAGGACGTGCCGGCTGATGACGAGCCGCTGGATCTGGTTGGTCCCCTCGAAGATCTGGGTCACCTTGGCCTCGCGGAACATCCGCTCGACAGGGAAGTCGGCGGTGTAGCCGGCCCCACCGAGCACCTGGATCGCGTCCGTCGTCACCTTCATCGCGGCGTCGGTGGCGAGCAGCTTGGCGACGGCTGCCTCCTTCGAGAAGGGGCGTCCCGCGTCCTTGAGGCGTGCGGCATACAGGTAGGCCGCCCGCGCGCCGGAGACGGCAGCCTCCATGTCGGCGATCATGAACGCGAGGCCCTGGTTCGAGGCGATCGCGCGCCCGAACTGCTGCCGCTCCTTCGCGTAGCCGGCGGCGACGTCGAGAGCCGACTGTGCGAGTCCCGTTGCCGCAGAGGCGATTCCGAGTCGTCCCGCATCGAGCGCCGACAGGGCGATGGCCATGCCCTGCCCCTCGTCACCGATCCGGTTGGCCTCCTCGACCGGCACGCCGTCGAAGATCACCTCGCGCACCGTGTCGCAGTGCAGGCCCATCTTCTTCTCCGGCGCCCCGAACGTCATGGCGTCCGACCCGGCCGGGACAACGAAGCACGAGATGCCGCGACCGCCGTCGTCGGAGGTCCGAGCGAACGTCGTGTAGTAGTCGGCGTGCCCGGCATGGCTGATCCAGGCCTTGCGGCCCTTGATCGCGTATGCCGTCCCGTCACCGGAGTCGGACCGTCTGGCGCGCGTCGTCATCGAGCCGACGTCGGAGCCGGCCAGCGGCTCGGAGAGGCAGTAGGCGCCGAGCTGGTCGCCCGAGAGCATGCCGGGCAGGAGCGCCGCCTGCTGCTCGGACGTGCCGAAGGTCGTCACGGGGTAGGCGGTGAGCGAGTGCACCGACACCCCGACGGCCACGCTCATCCACGCCGACGCGATCTCCTCGACGACCTGGAGGTAGACCTCGTAGGGCTGGCCGCCGCCCCCGTGCTCCTCGGGGTGGGGGAGGGACAGCAGCCCGGCGTGCCCGAGCGTGCGGAACACCTCGGTCGGGAACGACTCACCCTCGGCGGCGGCGCGCTCGGCGTCGTCGACGCGCGGGCGCAGCTCCTTGTCGCAGATCTCGCGGGTGAGGTCGATGAGGTCCTGGCCCTCCTCGGAGGGCATGAGGCGGTTGACCGGCATACCCGCGACTGTAACGCCAGCCACAGAGGGACCGGACGGGCCTCAGGGACCGTCGACGAACGGGCGCATCGGTGAGAGCTCGGGGCGCTTGGGGTCGACGTGGTCGCCGCTCGACTGGCCCTTCATCCGCCGCTGCACCCACGGTGCCAGGTGCTGGCGTGCCCACGCCGCGTGCGCGCGCAGCTCCTGCCTCTTCGTCGATGCGTCGCCGGCCGGAAGCGGTGTGCGCCAGTCCTCCTCGTCGGTCGCGTGGCCGAGTGCCGTGAGCGCGGCCAGCGCGACCCTCCGGTGTCCCTCGGTGGTGAGGTGGATCCTGTCGTCGGCCCACAGTCGCCAGTCGCGCAGCGCCGGCATGCCCCAGAGGTTGAGGACGTAGCAGCCGTGTCGCTGGGCGAGGGTGAAGATGTTGGCGGCGTGCACGGCATGGCGACCACGCAGCGGCTTGAGCAGTCCGGCCTCCTGCGGATCGACCGGGGTCGCAAGTAGGACGTCGGAACCGCTCTGCCGCAACCGGATCACGGCCTTCTCGAGTGTCTCCATGATCCGGTTGGTGTCGATGTTCGGCCGTAGCAGGTCGTTGCCGCCCCCGACCAGCGACACGAGGTCGGGGGACATCTCCAGCGCGCGGTCGAGTTGCGGCCCGACGACATCGGCGAGCAGCCGACCCCGGACGGCGAGGTTGGCGTAGCGGAACGGTACGTGCTCGACCTGCGCGAGGTCGCTCAGCGACTCGGCGAGGCGGTCGGCCCAGCCGATCCAGGCATCGCCGTTCTCGGGGTCCGGGTCGGAGAGCCCCTCGGTGAACGAGTCGCCGATCGCGACGTAGGTGCTCCAGACGCGGCCTGGTGTCGAGGGGGGAAGGTTCATGGCAGCCTCCAGTCGATCGGTGCGGCACCCTGCTGCTCGAGGAGGGCGTTGACCCTGCTGAACGGTCGCGACCCGAAGAACCCCGAGTGGGCCGACAGGGGTGAGGGGTGTGGGCTCTCGACACACGGTATGCCGTCGAGCCGGCTCCGCAGCGAGCGCGCATCCCTGCCCCAGAGGAGGGCGACGAGCGGTCCGCCGCGGGCGACGAGCGCGTCGATGGCGCAGTCGGTGACCTCTTCCCAGCCCTTGCCGCGGTGGCTCGCCGGGGTGCCGGGGCGCACGGTGAGCACGCGGTTGAGGAGGAGGACGCCGTGCTCGGCCCACGGCGTGAGGTCCCCGGTGGTCGGGGCCGGGAGCCCGAGGTCGCTTTGCAGCTCGGTGTAGATGTTGACGAGGCTGCGGGGGAGGGGCCGCACGTCCGGCGCGACGGCGAAGCTCAGCCCGATCGCGTGCCCCGGCGTGGGGTAGGGGTCCTGACCGACGACGAGCACCCGCACGTCGTCCAGGGGCTGCTCGAACGCCCGCAGGACGTGGGCGCCGCCGGGCAGGTAGCCGCGGTCGGCCGCGACCTCGGCCCGCAGGAACTCGCCCATCGCGGTGATCGCGGGCTCGACCGGGGCGAGCGCGCGGGCCCACGACGGGTGGACGAGCTCGGCGAGGGGGCGGGTGGGCATGTGCCCCAAGATAGGGCTTGACAATGTACAACCGGATGGTTGTACATTGTTCGCATGACCACCACCGAGGAGCAGGAGGACCGGGCAGACGCCCTCTTCCACGCTCTCGCCGACAGGACGCGGCGCGACATCCTGCGTCGCGTCCTGGCCGGTGAGCACTCGGTGTCGACGCTGGCTCGCGGCTACGACATGAGCTTCGCCGCCGTGCAGAAGCACGTCGCGGTGCTCGAGCGGGCCGGGCTCGTCAGCAAGCGCCGCGCCGGCCGCGAGGCCCTCGCCAGCGGCGAGGTCGAGGCACTGCGCTCCGTCGCGTCGATGCTCACCGAGCTCGAGGCCGTGTGGCGCGGCCGGATCAGCCGGATCGACGACCTGCTCGCCGAGATCGACACCGCCACCACCCAGGAAGATCCCACCCAGGAGAAGGAGTAGCTCCATGCCCGTCACCGACATCACGACCAACAGCGACGAGCGCTCGATCGTCGTCACGTGCGACTTCGCCGCCCCCGTCGACCGGATCTGGCACTTCTGGACCGACGCTCGTCAGCTCGAGCGCTGGTTCGGCCCGCCGATGTACCCGCTCACGGTCACCAAGCACGACCTGCGCCCGGGCGGCCGGGTGAACTACTACATGACCTCGCCCGAGGGTGAGAGGTTCGGCGGCTACTGGGACGTCCGCGCGGTCGAGCCCACGAGCCGGTTGGCCTACGTCGACGGCTTCGCCGACGCCGAGGGCAACGCCTCCGAGGGGATGCCGCTCGGCGACACCGTCGTCGAGTTCACCGAGCACGACGGCGGCACCCGGGTGTCGTCCACCACGGTCTACGGCTCGGCCGAGGACCTCCAGAAGGTCATCGACATGGGCATGGCGGAGGGCCTGACGCAGGCGGTGGGCCAGCTCGACGAGGCCCTCGTCGCCGACGCCGCCTGACACCCTCGAGCCCGACGAGACTGCGCGCGGGAGATGATGGCGCGCGTGACCCGACCGCACTGGCAGACGATCTTCTTCGACCTCGACGGGACCCTGGCCAACACCATCCCGCTCATCGTCGCGAGCTACCAGCACGCGTTCCGCGAGGTGCGCGGCGAGGAGATCGACGAGGTGCGGGCCCGCGCCTGGATCGGTCGTCCCCTGCTGGCGGCCCTGCTCGAGGAGGACCCCGAGCGCGGTCACGACCTCGACCGGACCTACCGCGAGTGGAACCTCGCCAACACCGCACGCCTCATCGAGAGGTATGCCGGGGTGCCGGAGATGCTCGAGGCCCTCACCTCCGCCGGTGCCGACCTCCACGTCGTCACGAGCAAGCGACGCGACACCGCACGGCTGGCGCTCGACGGCGTGGGCATCGACCACCTCATCGACGTCGTGGGTGCCCTCGAGGACACCACGAGGCACAAGCCGCACCCGGAGCCGCTGCTGGCGGCGTCGAAGGCGGTCGGCGTGGACCCGACCTCCGCGGTCTACGTCGGCGACGCGACCGTCGACATCCTCGCGGCCCGGGCGGCCGGCATGCCCGGCGTCGCCGTGACGTGGGGCGCCGGCGAGCGCCACGCCTTGGAGGCAACCCGCCCGGAGACGATCGTCGACACGGTCGAGGAGCTCACGGCATACCTCCTCGGCGAGACGCCCGTGACTCGTGAGGCGCGTGAGCAGACCTCCGGGAGAGGTGTCCAGCGGACACGCCGACCCTAATGACAGCCGTGTCATTCGCCCGATAGGGTGACAGTCGCAGCCGTCGCACCAGAAGGGTCGAATCCGTGAACGCCGTCCACGAAGAGCACTCCGCAGCGCCCGAGGTCGAGGGGCTCTCCGATCGTGACCGCCGGATCATCGACTTCGAGCGCCAGTGGTGGAAGTACGCCGGCTCCAAGGAGTCGGCGATCAAGGAGCTCTTCGACATGAGCCCGACGCGCTACTACCAGGTGCTCAACGCGCTCATCGACAGCCCGGTCGCCCTCGAGCACGACCCGATGCTCGTCAAGCGCCTCCGCCGCCAGCGGGCGACCCGCCAGCGCGCCCGTTCGGCCCGTCGCCTCGGGCTGCAGCCGCAGGGCTGAGTCCCGCGTCGCCACGGCCTCGCGCCGTGACGACTTCTCGCCATTTTCGGCGATATGCCTCCCCCCGAGGTCGCGGATGCGCTCTGATGTCGCTCGGGCAACGGTGCCCTTCGGTCAGGGGGACCACGTGTCGCAGTCGTCCGCACAGCAGCACCACGGCACGCTCTCGCGACGCGCCCTGATCGGGGGTGCGGGCGTCCTGTCGGCGGGGATCGCCCAGAGCCTCGGCGCCGGCTCGGCTGCCGCCGGGACGCCTCGAGCGGCCATGTACAGGCACTCGCCGCACTGGGCGGCCGAGTGGATCCAGACCTGCTTCGACGTCACCTGGCGCGAAGGTCCGTCACCGACGCAGGCCGCTCGCTGCTACAACTACGTGGCGCTCGCGATGTACGAGGCGTGCGTCGGCGCCATGCCGCTGCACCGCAGCGTGGGTGGCCAGCTGACCGGTCTCGCCCCGCTGCCCCACGGTCCCGGCGAGATTGACGGGGTCGTCGCTCTCGCGCACTCGGCGCACACCGTGGCCCAGGCCGTGCACGCCTCTGCGACGCCGGCCAACCGCGACACCCTCACCGCTCTGCGTGACCGGCAGGTGGCGGCGCGGGCCGCTGCCGGTGTCGCCCCGGGGATCATCTCGGGCTCGGCGAAGCACGGACGTGCCGTCGGCAACGCCCTCGTCGCGTGGATCGCCTCCGATGGCTGGGCGGGAATCCAGGGGCGGAGCTACGCGCCCGTCCCCGGGGAGGCGAACTGGGAGCCGACCCACCCGAACTTCCGACCCGCCGTCGAGCCCTACTGGTCCGAGATCCGGCCGATGGTGCTCCGGTCGGCGGACGAGGTGCGTCCGGTGGACCACGTGCCGTTCTCGACCGAGCACGGCTCGGCGTTCTGGAACGAGGCGATGACGGTCTACACGACGAGCGGGCACGCCGGCTCCAACCTCACCGACGACCAGCGCGCCCTCGCGCGGTTCTGGACCGACAACCCGCTGCTGTCCGGGTTGCCCTCCGGCCACTGGATGCTCGTCGTGAGCCAGGTGGCGGTGCAGCGTCGGCTGTCCCTGGGGCAGGCGCTCGAGGCCTATGCCCGGCTCGGCATCACCCTGCACGACGCGTTCCTCGACTGCTGGACGTGGAAGTACCGCTTCAACCTCCTTCGACCCAGCACCTACGTGCGTCGTCACATCGACCCCACCTGGGTCACCTTCGTCAACAGCCCGCAGTTCCCGGAGTACACCTCCGGCCACTCCGTCGCCTCGCGCGCCGCGTCGACGGTCCTCACCGACCTGCTCGGCAGCTTCGCCTACGTCGACGACAGCCACCGGGACCGCAACCTGCCGGCCCGCAGCTTCACGTCGTTCCACGACGCGGCGAACGAGGCGGCCCGGTCACGGCTCTACGGCGGCATCCACTACGTCATGGCGATCGAGAACGGCAAGGTCCAGGGCGACGCCGTCGGCGACCTCGTCCTGGCGCGACTTCACACCCGTCGATGAGGCGCGGCTGTCTCCCGACTCACGTCCTCCTCCACCCCCAACACACCCTCCGCCGCCAACGGGCCGGCCGGAGCACCTCCCACCGCATCCCGGTGGGCTCTCGAAGGGAAGCAGCAATGAAGCGCATCACCTCAGGACTGGCGGCGGCCGTCTGCGCCGTCGTGCCCCTCGTCGCGGTCGCGGCACCCGCAGAGGCCGGCACCCGCTGGCAGCAGCGGTCGACCGGATCCTTCGCCCAGACCGACTGGGTCGAGATGGGCACCCTGCCCGGTGGCGTCCCGGGCAACGTCCACGTCGGCTTCCTGCGCGCGGAGGGTGACAAGAACGTCATGGCCTTCGGTCAGGTCCTCGACTGGACCTGCCCCGAGGGCGAGATGCCGCCGGCCGGGGGCGGTGGCCACGGTGAGGAGCCGCCCGCCGAGACGAACTGCACCCTCGACGCCGAGCGCTTCATGTTCGGTGACGGCCTGTCGCTGGCCGTGGATCGCAAGCTGTCCACCGCCCGCCTCACGGGAACCCTGACGGTCGAGAACCACGGCGGCGAGGGCACCCCGGCCAGCCCGCCGGTCGACATCACGTGGACGGGCGTCGGCGGCACGGCGAGCTCGACCGTGCAGGACACCTTCACCGACCCGAACGGCACGCGCTACTACACCAAGCGCACCGAGACGTCGCGGGAGGGCACGGTGTCCGGCCGCATCGGCGCGATGGGCTTCGACGACGACGCCGACGACGTCTCCTCGGGCTACTTCGGGACCTTCCGGGTCATGGATCGCGGCACCACTCCCTGACCGGCCGGGGCCGGGCTGCCCGGTGACATTGGGGCAGGATGGGCGGATGAGCCCCGAATGGAGCACGCCCGAAGGCCTGAACGACATCAAGGACGCCCTGGCTGCTGCCATCCCCGGATGGCAGCAGCCAGTCGCGTATGCCGTGGGGCTGAGTCCCGCCTCCAGCTCGGTCGAGTGGGGCTTCGCCCACGTCAACACCCCCGGCGGCCGGCACGGCCTGCCGGCAGTGGTGCTCGCCACGATCCTCGGGCACGACGGGTCCACCGCCACCCTCGACCTCACGACCGCCCAGCTCGCCGCCGCCGTCGAGTCGCTCGAACCGGCCGAGGCCTGCACGACCCTCGACCACCCCAACCTCGCCGCCTGGCGTGAGGCGCTGGCCGAGGCGGCGTCGAACCCGGCCCGCACCCTCGTCGCCGTCTTCGTCGCCGACCTCGACGACCCGGTGTCCTCCGAGGCCGACGGCTCGATGCGCGCGACGTTCGAGGGGCACGCGCCGACCCTCTGACACCTGTGAGTGACGTGTCAGCGAAGTGCCCCTCGAGGTGGGCCCGGCGGCTAACCTCACGAGCATGCGCCAACGTCGTCGCTTCATGCCGTTCCTCCTGTCAGCCGCCGCCCTCACCGCAGGCGTCGGCGTCGCACCCACCACCAGCGGTGCCGAACCCGCCAACCCCTGGCTCGAGCAACGGGTCCTCAACATGGCGCACTCCGGTGGTGAGCACGAGGCCCCGATGAACACGATGTACGCGTTCCAGCGCGCGGTCGCTCTCGGATCCGACATGCTCGAGCTCGACGTCCAGTCGACGGCCGACGGGCAGGTCGTCGTCATCCACGACGCGACGGTCGACGAGACGACCGACGGCACCGGCAGGGTCGTCGACATGACGCTCGACGAGGTCAAGGAGCTCGACGCCGCGTACTGGTTCGTCCCCGGGCGCAGCGCGGTCCACGGACTCGACGACACGGCATACCCCCTGCGCGGAGCGCGGCACGGGTCGCTGAAGGTCGAGGGACACAAGCCCAAGGACTTCACCGTCCCCACGCTGCGCGAGGTGCTCAAGGCCTTCCCGACGACGCCGATCAACATCGAGATCAAGGGGACGAGCGACGCCGACACCGCGTCCTTCATCCGCACCGGCACGCTGCTCGCCGACCTGCTCACCAAGAGCGGTCGCACCGACCTCATCGTCGGCTCGTTCAACGACGCGGCGCTCGCCGACTTCCACGCGCGCGCTCCGCAGGTGCCGATGTCGGCCGCTCGCAACGCGATGCTCGGCTACTTCCTGGCCGGCGTGAAGCCACCTGCGGGGACGGTCGCCTTCCAGATCCCCGTGACCTTCGCCGGGATCCCGGTCGCCACGCGCGCCTTCGTGCAGCGCGCACACGCCGATGGGTATGCCGTCCACGTCTGGTTCTCGGGATCGGCGCCGGACGACGCCGCGACCTACGACGCCATGATCGACACCTGCGCCGACGGCATCATGCCGGCCAAGCCCACGCTGCTCGAGTCGATCCTCGACGAGCGCGGCATCGAGCGTCCCGGCACGCCGGGCGTCGACCCCTGCGAGGCTGGCTAGGAGACGAAGCCGGCGTGGGCGGCCCCCGGCATACGGGGGCGTTTGCACTCTCTGATCGAGAGTGCCAATAATGGGTTAGCACTCTCGACATGAGAGTGACAGAACCTGACCAGTCCGGTGAGGGTCGGCACGAGCGCAGACATGAGGCGCGCGCGCAGGCTCGTCCGTCGCGGGCACCCCTCTGGTCAGCCCCTTCGTCGTGTGGGAGGAACCACCCGAATGGCCAAGATCATCGCTTTTGATGAAGAGGCTCGCCGCGGTCTCGAGCGAGGAATGAACATCCTCGCCGACGCCGTCAAGGTCACCCTGGGCCCCAAGGGCCGCAACGTCGTGCTGGAGAAGAAGTGGGGAGCCCCCACGATCACCAACGACGGTGTGTCCATCGCCAAGGAGATCGAGCTCGACGACCCCTACGAGAAGATCGGCGCCGAGCTGGTCAAGGAGGTCGCCAAGAAGACCGACGACGTCGCCGGTGACGGCACGACGACGGCGACCGTCCTCGCCCAGGCGCTCGTCAAGGAGGGCCTGCGCAACGTGGCCGCCGGCGCCAACCCGATGGCGCTCAAGCGCGGCATCGAGAAGGCCGTCGCGGCCGTCTCCGACGAGCTGCTCAACAACGCCAAGGACGTCGAGACCAAGGAGCAGATCGCTGCCACGGCCTCGATCTCCGCTGCTGACCCCCAGATCGGCGAGATGATCGCCGAGGCCATGGACAAGGTCGGCAAGGAAGGCGTCATCACCGTCGAGGAGAGCAACACCTTCGGGCTCGAGCTCGAGCTCACCGAGGGCATGCGCTTCGACAAGGGCTACATCAGCCACTACTTCGTCACCGACGCCGAGCGCATGGAGACCGTCCTCGACGAGCCCTACGTGCTCGTCGTCAACTCCAAGATCGGCTCGATCAAGGACCTGCTGCCCCTCCTCGAGAAGGTCATGCAGTCCGGCAAGCCGCTGCTCATCATCGCCGAGGACGTCGAGGGCGAGGCCCTGTCGACGCTCGTCGTCAACAAGATCCGTGGCACCTTCAAGTCGGTCGCCGTCAAGGCTCCCGGCTTCGGTGACCGCCGCAAGGCCATGCTCGCCGACATCGCCATCCTCACCGGTGGCCAGGTCATCAGCGAGGAGGTCGGGCTCAAGCTCGACACCGCCGAGCTCGACCTGCTCGGCAAGGCCCGCAAGGTCGTCGTCACCAAGGACGAGACGACCATCGTCGAGGGCTCGGGCGACGCCGACCAGATCCAGGGTCGCGTCAACCAGATCCGCGCCGAGATCGAGAAGTCGGACTCCGACTACGACCGCGAGAAGCTCCAGGAGCGCCTCGCCAAGCTCGCCGGCGGCGTCGCCGTCATCAAGGCGGGCGCGGCCACGGAGGTCGAGCTCAAGGAGCGCAAGCACCGCATCGAGGACGCCGTGCGCAACGCCAAGGCTGCCGTCGAGGAGGGGATCGTCGCCGGTGGTGGCGTGGCCCTGCTCCAGGCCGGCAAGGCTGCGTTCGCCAAGCTCGAGCTCGAGGGTGACGAGGCGACCGGCGCCAACATCGTGCGTGTCGCGATCGAGGCCCCGCTCAAGCAGATCGCCATCAACGCCGGCCTCGAGGGCGGCGTCGTGACCGAGAAGGTCAGCAACCTCGAGTCCGGATGGGGCCTCAACGCCGCGTCCGGCGAGTACGTCGACCTCATCAAGGCCGGCATCATCGACCCGGCCAAGGTGACGCGCTCCGCGCTGCAGAACGCCGCGTCGATCGCCGCGCTGTTCCTCACCACCGAGGCCGTCATCGCCGACAAGCCCGAGAAGGCTGCCCCGGCGATGCCCGGTGGCGGCGACGACATGGGCGGCATGGGCTTCTGATCTCCTGATCAGGAACACCGGCACACGCCACGTCGAAGGGCGGTCTCCCGAGAGGGGGGCCGCCCTTCGTCCGTGCCGCGTCGGGTCCGGTCCGGGGTCGTGGTCGGGGTCGGCTCAGGGTTCCCTCGGGGGGAAACCCCCTCCCCGTATGCCGTCCCCACCCCTAGCGTTGTCGGCATGACCACAGACCTCGCTCCAGAGCGCCGCGACACGGCGGCACCGCCGAAGGTGGCCGCACGCGTCACCGACCTCGTCAAGACCTACGGCTCCGGCGACACCGCCGTCACCGCCCTCAAGGGCGTGAGCCTCGACATCACCGCGGGCGAGTTCACCGCGATCATGGGCCCGTCCGGCTCGGGCAAGTCCACGCTCATGCACTGCGCTGCGGGGCTCGACTCGGTGACGAGAGGCTCGGTGCGCCTCGGTGACACCGAGCTCACGACCCTCAAGGAGAAGGACCTCACCAAGGTCCGCCGCGACCACATCGGCTTCGTCTTCCAGTCCTTCAACCTCATCCCGACGCTCAACGCGGCCGAGAACATCCTGCTGCCGCTGTCGATCGCCGGTCGCAAGCCCGACCGCGAGTGGTATGACCACGTCATCGCCACGGTCGGGCTCGGCGACCGCCTTGGCCACCGCCCCGGTGAGCTCTCCGGAGGCCAGCAGCAGCGCGTCGCGTGTGCCCGGGCCCTGGTGAGCCGGCCCGAGATCATCTTCGCCGACGAGCCGACCGGCAACCTCGACTCGACCTCGGGCGCCGAGGTCCTCGGCTTCCTGCGGCGCTCGGTCGACGACTTCGGCCAGACGATCGTCATGGTGACCCACGACCCCGGCGCGGCGAGCTGGACCGACCGCGTCGTCTTCCTCGCCGACGGCCGGATCGTCACCGAGCTGCGCGAGCCCACCCCCGAGCGGATCCTCGAGACGATGAAGAGCCTCGACTCCAAGGTGCAGGGCTGAGCCGTGCTGCGTGCCAGCTGGAAGAGCCTCATGGCCCGCAAGCTGCGGCTGTTCATGAGCGCCTTCGCGATCATCCTCGGAGTGGCGTTCGTCGCCGGCTCCTTCGTCTTCACCGACACCCTCGGTCGCAGCTTCGACTCGATCATGAACAGCACGGTCGGCGACGTCGTCGTCCGCCCCGTCTCCGGTGAGGTCGACCTCGAGCAGCAGCCGACGTCCCAGACCCTGCCGGGGTCACTCGTCACCGAGCTGGCGGACACCCCCGGCGCGGCGCGGGCCGACGGCAACATCACGAACTTCGGCACGTTCGTCGTCGGTAAGAACGGCAAGCTCATCGGCGGGTTCGGGCCCCCCGGCATCGGGGCCAACTACACCGACGGACCGGCGGCCAAGGGACTGCAGCCACTCTCGCTCCACGCCGGGCGCTGGCCCGAGGGGACCGGTGAGGTCGTCCTCGACGAGAAGACCGCGGACAAGGCCGGCTACCTCATCGGCGAGAAGGTCAACATCGTCAGCTCCGGCGCCCAGCCCCGCATCGAGGCCAGGCTCGTCGGCATCGTGACGATGGCCGGTGGCACGGCCGGCGCCAGCCTGTCGATCTTCGACACGGCGGAGGCCCGCACGCTCTTCATGGAGGGCAAGGACGCCTACAACGACATCTGGGTGACAGCGGCGGACGGAACGTCCCAGGAGGAGCTCCGCGACGCCGTGGCCGCGAAGCTGCCTGCGGGAGTCGAGGCCGTGACCGGCGACTCTGCCGCCAAGGCCGCGGCGAGCGACATCCAGGAGGCGCTCGGCTTCATCACGACGTTCCTGCTCGTCTTCGCGGGGGTGGCCCTCGTCGTCGGCTCGTTCCTCATCATCAACACCTTCAGCATCCTCGTGGCCCAGCGCTCCCGGGAGCTCGCGCTCTTCCGTGCCCTCGGGGCCACCCGTCGTCAGGTGGCCCGCTCGGTCCTCTTCGAGGCCACCGTGATCGGGCTCATCGGGTCGGCCATCGGCCTCGGGCTCGGGATCGTCATCGCGATGCTCATCCGGACCCTGTTCGGGCAGTTCGGGCTGGACCTCAGTGGCCAGTCGCTGATCCTCGCGCCGCGGACGGTCGTCGTCTCCCTCGCCGTGGGGCTCCTCGTGACCCTCATCGCCGCCTACCTGCCGGCCCGCAAGGCGGGCAAGGTGCCACCGGTCGCGGCCATGCGTGACGACGCGGTCCTCGCCGAGAGCGGCATGCGTGGTCGCATCATCGTCGGCGGGATCCTCACCACGGCCGGCGCGGCGCTCCTGGGCACGGGACTCTTCGCCGAGGTGCCGAACCCGACCTACTGGGTGGGCGCCGGGATCCTCGGTGTCGTCCTCGGCGTCGCCCTCATCAGCCCACTGGTGGGTCGCCCGGTCATCGCCGGCATCGGCTGGATCTATCGCAGGGTGTTCGG
This sequence comes from Knoellia locipacati, assembly GCF_044791685.1. Taxonomy (GTDB): domain Bacteria; phylum Actinomycetota; class Actinomycetes; order Actinomycetales; family Dermatophilaceae; genus Knoellia; species Knoellia locipacati_A. The sequence goes on along the minus strand of NZ_CP087730.1, from coordinate 843,839 downwards.
GACGGTCGGGCTCATGGCCCAGCAGAACGCCCAGCGCAACCCACGTCGTACCGCCGCCACAGCGTCTGCGCTCATGATCGGCGTCACGCTCGTGTCGATGATGGCCGTCTTCGGTGCCAGCGCCAAGGCGAGCATCGACAAGGCGGTCGAGGCGGAGTTCGTGGCCGACTACGTCGTCTCGAGCGCCGTCGGCACGCCCTTCTCCGCCGAGGTGACCAAGGAGCTCGCCGGCGTCGACGGCGTCGACGAGGTCGCGGCGTTCCGCTGGGACGGGCTCATGGTCAAGGGTGAGCGCCGGGGCGTCATCGGCATCGACCCGGGCCACGTCGGCGTCCTCGGCCCGACCCCCATGGTCACCGGCCGCCTCGCCGACCTCACCCCGACGACCGTGTCGATCTCGCAGGAGCGCGCCACGGCCGACAACCTGGCGGTCGGCTCCACGGTCGATCTCACCCGTGCCGGGACGACCAAGCCCTTCCGGGTCGCGGCCGTCCACGGGGAGTCGGCGCTGCTGGACTCGGACTTCCTCCTGAGCCTCCCGGCACTGGAGTCTCTGGGCGGGCCGAAGACCGACTCCTTCGTCTTCGTGACCCGCGAGGAGGGCACCGTGCCGGCGCAGGTCGGGCGGGCGCTGGACACGGCGCTGGCGGACCTGCCCGTCGTCACGGTCAAGGACCAGGGTGAGTTCGCCGACGAGCAGCGCAGCCAGATCAACCAGATGCTCTACCTCATCTACGCACTGCTCGGCCTCGCCGTGGTCATCGCCATCCTCGGCATCATCAACACCCTCGCCCTGTCGGTGATCGAGCGGACCCGCGAGATCGGCCTGCTGCGCGCCGTCGGCCTCAGTCGGCGCCAGCTCAAGCGGATGCTCCGGCTCGAGTCGATCGTCATCGCCCTGCTCGGTGCAGCGCTCGGTGTCGGTCTGGGCGTGGTCTTCGGTGTGGCACTGCAGCGCTCGCTCGCCGACGACGGGATCGACGTGTTGTCGGTGCCGTGGCCCCAGCTCGCGCTCTTCGTCGGGATCGCCGGCCTCGTCGGGATCCTCGCGGCCTGGTGGCCGGGCTGGCGGGCCTCCAGGCTGGACATCCTCAGGGCAATCACCACCGAGTGACCCAGGGATGACCGGACCGGCGGCGGGCGCGACCTCAGGGGTGTCGTGCCCGCCGTCGGGGTCTCAGTGGTCGGCGCTCACGAGAACATGCGCATGTTCTGCGCCTCGGTCTCGGCATACTGCGCTCCAGCGGCGGCGAGGACCTGACCGATCGAGTCGAGTGAGGACTGCACCTGGCGCTGCGTCCCCTGCCACTGGGTGACGACGCCGTGGAACTGGGTGGCGGCCCCGCCCTTCCACGCGTCCTGGAGTGCGGTGAGGCGGGCGAGCATCTGGGCCACCTGGCCCTCGATCTCGCCGGAGATGCGGGCGATGTCGCCGGAGGCGGCCTGGATCCGCTCGGTGTCGACCTGGAACTGCGTGGACATGTCGGGTCCCCTCTGTCCGAGCCGCACCCCGGTGGTGCGACCTCGTCCTCCGACCGTAGGGACGACGCGGCAAACCGCCGCGGAGTTGTCCACAGGCTCTCGGTGAGCGTGCGGCATACGATCACGGGGTGCTGCTCATCGACCCTCCCGCGTGGCCGGCCCACGGGCGCCTGTGGTCGCACCTCGTGAGCGACACCTCCTACCGCGAGCTGCACGACTTCGCGGAGCGCGCCGGCATACCGGCTCGTGGTTTCGAGGGTGACCACTACGACGTCCCCGAGGAGCGCTACGCCGCCGTGGTCGCTGCCGGTGCCGTCCCGATCGACGGTCGCGAGCTGCTGAGACGCCTGCAGCACAGCGGTCTTCGCATCTCCAAGCGCAAGCACGAGCGGGTCGTGAGGAGCACCCCGGACGCTCCGTGGCTGCCGCCAGGTGGTCGTGCCGACGTCATCGCGTCGCGCCAGGACGGTGCGCCTCCGAACACGGTGGTGGTGCGAGCGGTGGTCCGCGACGAGCGCGGCCTGCTCGTCATGACCCGGCCGGACGGCTGGGGAGCGGACCTGCCGACCCGGGCCGTGGAAGCCGGCCAGACCGCCGAGGGTTCGCTGAGGGCCCTCGCGGATGACCTCGGTGTCAGGCGCGACGGGGCCCGGCTGCTCGGTTACGTGCGCAACGTCGTGCGCGAGCCTGATCCGGGCTACCCGTGGCCGGTGCCGTTCGCGTGCTTCAGTCTCTTCACCCTGCCGTCGGCCAACGGCGTCGTCGGGACGTGGTGCCCGCCCGCGATGCAGCGCGACGAGCTCGGGGAGCGCCACTGGTGGCCGCTCGTCGACCCCGACGCCCAGGGGGCCGTGGGCCACGGCCACCCCTGAGGGACAGGCACCGAATTCAGGGGCGAGCGGGTGGAGGACCCGATGTCGCGATGTCGCGCCCTCTCGCACGATGGAGGTCCACGGGGTGCCCGGCGACCGACGCCGAGTCCGAACTCCCTGTGCCGAGGGGAGATTCGCGTGTTCGAGGCCGTCAGCACCCTCATCGAGCAGAACGCCGCAGCGGTGTGGGTGCTGCCCGTGATCTTCCTGCTCGCCACGTTCGACGCTCTGCTGCCACCGGTCCCCAGCGAGTCGGTCGTCATCACGCTCGCCGCGTTCGGGGCCGCCTCCGGCTCACCCCACCTGTTCGCCCTCGGCGTCGTCGCGGCTGCCGGTGCGTTCATCGGTGACAACCTCACCTTCGGTGTCGCCCGACGGTCGGGCCTGGCCGGCCTGCGGTCCAGCAGCAGGCCCAAGGTGCGGGAGTCCTTCCTGCGGGCCGAGAGCGAGCTCGACCGACGGGGCGGGCTGGCCATCGTCGTCGCGCGCTACATCCCGGTCGGCCGTGTGGCGGTCAACGTCACCGCGGGAGCCGGCACCTTCTCGCACCGGCGCTTCGTCCTGCTCACGGCCCTGGCGGCGACCAGCTGGGCGGCGTACTCCGTCGGCATCGGCGCGCTCGCCGGACACTGGGTCGAGCAGAACCCGCTGCTCGGCGCCGTCGGCGGGATCGCCCTGGCCGGTGGACTCGGGCTCGTCGTCGATCGCGTGCTGCAGCGCGCGAAGCGGGCGGCGCGTCCGTGACCGGTCAGCGCGTGAGCCGAGCCAGCTCGCGGTGCAGGTTCTCGCGGGCCGCGGGCTCCCAGTGGTGCCGCGCGTGCTCGGACCGGTAGATGCTCTCGCGGGCGAGGAACGGGCGCAGGATCGCCCCGCGGCCCTCGGCGTAGGCGTCGTCCGGCACCGCGGCGTACTCACGCCGGACGTCCGCGCAGTAGTCGTCGAAGCGCTCGGGCGGAGCGCCGAGGATCCACAGGTCGGCGTCGTGGAAGGCCGCCTGCGGCCCCCGTGACTCGGCCACGTGGTGGGTGGCCGACGCCTCCACCAGGGCACACGTGAGCCTGACGACGTCGTCCCGGATCCCGCTCTCCGACAGCGCATTTCGGGCGAGCTCGGAGCTGCGCCCCTCGTTCTCGCCCGGCTCCGCCACGTCGTAGACGGCATCGTGGAACCACGCGGCGAACACCACGCCGGCCCACTCGGCGTCCGTGTCAAGGGTCGACCCCCGCAGCTCCACCAGCGCGACCACGACCTCGTCGAGGTGACGGAGGTCGTGGTAGCCACGGTGCGGCTCGGACCACCGGCGCTCGAGGTCCGCGCGGACGGAGAGGAGGCTGCGCACGTCACCCCTGACGACTCGCGCAGCCTCCTCCCACATCTCGTCCCGCATCATGCGGGCAGTCTCTCAGGCGGTCGCCTCCGGTGCTCGCGTCCGCTCCAGAGCCCTGGCGTATGCCGTCCCGCTGGCGAGGAGCAGCAGCCCGGTCACGATGAAGGCCGCCACGCGCCACACCCCGTCGAGGGTCGCGAGGTCGAAGAGGAACAGCTTGGCCACGCTCACCGCCGCGAGGCCCAGCCCCAGCCGTACGGAGAGGGCCCGGCGTGACTCGGCCTTGAGGCCGTGCAGGAGCAGCCAGGCCGACGTCACCATCCACAGGACCGTCGCGAGGGCGTGCCCGGCGAGGAAGCCCGCCGACGTGGCACCGACCGCGTCGCCGAACAGCAGGCCCAGCGAGATGACCGCGACGGCCGAGGTGGCGAGTCCGGCGATGAGCGCAGCCACCCGGGCCAGCCGACGGACGTGCGCCGGGATGCCTCGGACGACGTCGACGCCCCAGGCGCCCAGCGCCGCGACGCCTCCGGCGAGGACGCTGTCGAGCAGCGCCGTCGTCGCGTCGTGGTCGCGTGCGCTCCACAGCTCGATGTATGCCGTGGGGTGGGTGAGGTAGGCGACGGAGGCCACGACCGTGGTCCCGGCGGCGACCCACAGGGTGACGCGGGAGCGGGTGGTCACGGCGGCGGCTGCGTAGCCGAGGGCCGTGAGGATGATGCCGGTGACGACCCAGCGCTCCGGGGCGCCGCTGGTCACCGCGAGGAGTGCGGAGAGACCGGACACGGCGCCGATCGTCGTGGCCAGCGGAGTGGGCACGGGGCCGATGGGGGAGCGCGACGTGACCGCCAGGGCGACGGCGAACGCCACCGCGATGATCGCGAAGCCGGTCGTGCGCAGGGTCTGTCCGTGGACGCCGAAGGCGACGAGCAGCGCGACCGACGCCACCGCGACCGTGGCGCTGCCGACGAGGTCGTCGCGGCGGTGACGTGCCGCCGACACGGCGCCGACGAGGGCGAGCACCGAGAGCGCGACCGCGGCGAGGATGGCGACGCGTGACGGGCTGCCGTCGTCGGCGTTCTCCGCTGCGACGCCGAGCAGCACCAGACCTGCCGCCGGGACGGTCCGCGCCAGCGCGAGCATCGGCCAGCCGCGGTCGCCGCGGGCCAGCAGCGCGGCCGCGGACAGCACGACGACGAACAGCGACACCTCGTCGCCGACGTTCTCGGCGACCACGGGCGCGAGCAGGGTGGCACCGAGCACGGTGATGAGGGCCAGGAGCTGGCGGTCCCAACGGCGTGCGAGGAGCAGCCCGCTCACCGCCACCACGGCGGCGATGGCCAGGCCGCCCACGCGGGGAACCCAGCCGTAGACGGTCGTGACGGCGACGACGTCGAGGTAGCCCGCGGCATACCCGGTGGCCGCGATGGCGACCGGAGCGGCGCTGGAGCGACCCGCCCTCGTCTCACGGGCGCGGACGACGTGGGCTGCGACGACGAGTCCCACGGCGAGGAGGACACCCAGGGCGACCCGCAGCTCGGGGACGAACCAGCCCTGTTGCATGGCGAGGGCGAGCAGCAGAGCAACCCCGATGAGGGTGACGACGGCGCCGGCGAGGGCCAGGACGCGCGTGACGGCGCCCTCGCGCTGCCACCAGGAGGGCAGGGGCTCCGGACGCCGGAGGTCGACAGGCCGGCGGGCGGGTGCGGTTGCGGGCTCCGGGAGGGGCGTGGCCGGGACGCTCGGCGTCGTCGCCGGCCCCGGGGCGGTGGGCACTGCAGGAGCGTGGGCGGCCCAGGAGTCGGGCGACGTGGAGGTCTCGACCTCGAGAGCCGCGCGCATCCGGGCGAGCCCGTTGCCCACGGCATACATGCGGTTCATCGCGTCGGCGAACTCGTTCTCGAGGCGCCGCACGTCCTGCAGCTGAGTGCTCATGGACACAGCGTGGAACGAGGAGTACCCCGACTCCATGAGTCGGGGTACTCACCGGGACACTCAGGTGGGTGGTCTGCCTGCTGGGTGTCAGCTGCTCGGGGAGGCGATGAGCGTCGCCGAGAGCTCCTGGCTCTTGCCGTCGCGCAGCACCGTGAGCTTCACGGAGTCGCCCACCGCGTACTCGCGGATGTGGGCGACGAGCGACTCCGCGGAGTCCACGCGCTCACCGTTGACCTCGGTGATGACGTCGCCGACCTCGATGCCGGCCTTCGCCGCCGGGGTGCCGGGCGAGACGGTGCGGATCTGGGCTCCCGCGCGGGTCGCGCCGCCGTCCGAGGCGGTCCCGTCGGTGGGCCCGACGCCAAGGTAGGCGTGCTCGGCGGTGCCGTCGGCGATGAGCTGCTCGGCGATGGAGGCCGCCTCCTTGACCGGGATCGCGAAGCCGATGCCGATGTTGCCGCTCGACCCGCTGGACGAACCGAGCGAGGCGATGGAGGAGTTGATGCCGACGAGCTGGCCGCTGGCGTTGACGAGGGCGCCACCGCTGTTGCCCGGGTTGATGGCCGCGGAGGTCTGGATGGCGTTGGTCACCACGGGCTCGCTGCTCGACTGCTGCTGCTGAGGCTGTCCGAAGGGGTTCTGCTGCTGGGGCTGCTCCTCGGCCGCCTCCGTGGTCACCGGGCGGTTGAGCGCGCTGACGATGCCGGTGGTCACGGTGCCGGCCAAACCGAGCGGGTTGCCGACGGCCATGACCGGGTCGCCGACCTTGAGCGCGTCGGAGTCGCCGAGGGAGATCGGCTCGAGGTCGTCGGGGATGCCCTGGATGGTGACGACCGCGAGGTCGGTGGAGGGGTCGGTGCCCTGGATCTTGCCCTTGAACGTGCGCCCGTCGGACAGCGTCACCGTGAGCTCCTGGGCGCCGGCGACGACGTGGTTGTTGGTGAGCACGTGCCCGGAGTCGTCGATGATGACGCCGGACCCCTCGCCGCTGACGGTGCGGATCGCGACGACGCTGGGCGAGACGGCGGCGGCCGTGGCGGTCCAGTTCGGCGACTGGGGGTCGCTCTGCGAGACCGGTGCCGTCTGGGCGCCGCGACCCAGGCTGGAGGAGGACGACGCAGCGGAGGGGGTCTGCGCGTCCTGCGACCCCAGCTGGGTCACGGCATAGGTGCCGCCCGACGCGAGTGCGGCGGTCAGCGCAGCCACCGTGAAGAGCTCGCCGACCCGGCGCCGCGGACGCGGCTCCGGACGGGATCCTTGCGGGGCCGCCGAGGGGGACGGGGGCGGGGGGAACACCGGACCGGCGGGTTCGTGGGCGCCGTACCAGGTGGTCGACGCGGGCTGGGCCTGCTGTGACGCGGCGTGCTCACCCGTGGACTGCTGGGGGAGCGTCTGGGTGGCGGTACTGCTGGTGGCGTAGCCGTAGTCGTGGCCGCGACCGGTGTCGCCGTCGTGACGGTCGTCGCGGGTGGGGGCGGAGGCCTGGGGAGCCTTCGGAGCCTCGGGGTTCGTGCCGGTGGGCTGTCCGGTCGGTCCGGGCTGCGGGTCGCTCATGGGTACTCCTTCGTCGGGCTGGCACTCCACACTCAAGTGCCTCGACATCAAGAGGTGCTGGGCCGTGCCTGTGAGGCGCCTGTGGGAATCCGCACGACGAACGTCGCGCCCCCACCGGGGGTCTCCTGGACCCCGACGCGCCCCCGGTGAGCAGCGACGATGGCGGCGACGATCGCGAGCCCGAGACCGTTGCCACCTCCGGCGGTGCGTCCGCGGGAAGGGTCGGCACGGTAGAAGCGCTCGAAGACGCGATGCGCTGCGCCAGAGGGGATTCCAGCGCCGTGGTCGCGGACCTCCAACACTCCGTCGGCGTCGTCGACGCCGACCGAGAGCTCCACCGGCGTACCCGCGGGCGTGTGCCTGAGGGCGTTGGCGACGAGGTTGGTGACGACCTGCCGCAGCCGCGACTCCGAGCCCCAGACGACGGTGGCGTCGACCGGGCCGTGGAGGCCGACGAGGGTGACGCGTCGCTCGGGCTCGCGGGCCCGGGCGTCGGCCGTCGCGTCGGCGGCGAGGACGGTGAGGTCCACCTCGCCCATGGCGGTCGTGGGCTCCTCGTCGAGCCTGGCGAGGGTGAGCAGGTCCTCGACGAGCCCGCTCATCCGACCCGACTCGGACTCGATGCGCTCCATGGCGGCCCGGGTGTCGTCGGGGTTCGAGATGGCGCCCTGCCGGTGCAGCTCGGCGTAGCCACGGACCGTCGCCAGCGGTGTCCGGAGCTCGTGGCTCGCGTCGGCGACGAACTGGCGCATGCGGTCCTCGGACGCCTCGCGCACGGCGAACGACGCCTCGATCTGGGCGAGCATGGCGTTGAGGCTGCGCGACAGCGACGTCACCTCGTCGTCGGCCGCGCGCACGGGGATGCGCCGGGTGAGGTCGCCCCCGGCGATGGCGGCGGCGGTGTCCTCGATCTGGGTGAGCGGACGGAAGGCGCGGCGCACGGCATACCAGCCGAGCAGGGCCGACCCGGCGAGGACGAACGCGCTGAGCACACCGGTGGTCACGAGGAGTCGCGTCACCGTCTGCTTGACCGACCGCAACGGCACCCCGAGGGCGAACGTCGCCTCGCCCTTGTTCACCCTGCCGGCGATGAAGCGCCAGTCCATCTCGCCGTCGACGGACCTCACCGTGAAGGGCTTGCCGCTGACGACGCGCCGGTCGTCGAGGGCGAGCCGCGGGACGTCGGGGTGGAGGCGCTCGCTCGTGGGGTTGACGCTCATGGTCCGGCCGTCGACAGGGAAGAGGACGAAGGCGTAGTTCGTGGGAGTGGTCCCCGTGCCGCCCTTGGAGAGCTCCGTCAACGCCTGTGTCGCAACGGGTTCGACGACGCCCTTGAGCTCGGTGTCGACCCTCCCGAGGAGGTCACGACGCATGAGGTAGGCCGTGGCGAGGTTGGAGACCAGCAGCGCCGCGGCGAGAACGACGAGGACGATGGCGACGAGACGGACCCGGAGCGGCATCGCCTCGAGCCGCTTGACGACCGCCTGCGACCCGGCGTTGGTCGTCATCAGGTCTGGGGCGGCAGGCGCAGCACGTATCCCACACCGCGCTTGGTGTGGATGAGCGGCGGCAGACCTTCGGTGTCGATCTTGCGGCGCAGGTAGGAGATGTAGGACTCGACGATGCCGCTCTCGCCGCGGAAGTCGTACTCCCACACGTGGTCGAGGATCTGCGCCTTGGAGAGCACGCGGTTGGGGTTGAGCATGAGGTAGCGCAGCAGCTTGAACTCGGTGGGGCTCGTCTCGATGACGCGGCCGGCGCGGCGGACCTCGTGGCTGTCCTCGTCGAGCTCGAGGTCCTCGAAGCGCAGCGAAGCGCTGTCGTCGACGTCGCCCCGGGTGCGGCGCAGCACGGCGCGGATGCGGGCGACGACCTCCTCCAGGCTGAACGGCTTGGTGACGTAGTCGTCGCCGCCGACGGTGAGGCCCTTGATCTTGTCGTCGACGGAGTCGCGGGCGGTGACGAAGACGATCGGCACGTGACGACCCGACTCGCGCAGCCGGCGGGTCACGTCGAAGCCGTCCATGTCGGGCAGCATGACGTCGAGCACGCAGAGGTCGGGATGGCGTTCGTCGGCGAGCCTCACGGCCTCGCCGCCGGTGGCGGCGGTGACGACCTCGAACCCCGCGAACCGCAGGGAGGTCGCGAGGAGCTCACGGATGTTGGGCTCGTCCTCGACGACGAGCAGCGTGGCCTCGGGGGTTGCTGGGTTGGCGCTCACGGGTCCAGTGTCGCGCCGGAGTCTGGGAGTTGTCTGGACGTATGCCGTGTGTTCGGCCCACCGGGTCCTCGGTCGCGCGAGGGGCGGTCCTGGGCTCGACGTCGTGGATGGCGCGCGCCGCCAACGCCCATCGCCTTTGCGGGGCGTTCTGGGTTGCTCAGGCGCAGTCGACGGCGATGCCGAGCGCCCGGCACATCTCGTGCAGGCGGTGGTCGCTCAGGCGGCCGAGCCGGTCGACGAGCATGGAGACGGACACGGACTCGACGGAGTCCAGGTTGGCCACACACTCCCGTGGGACCGGGTCAGTGCCCGGCTCGAGCGTGACCTCGCTCGGGAGGCCGCGAACCGTCGTCGTGCAGGGAGCGACGAGGGCGCGCCCCAGCCCTGCGATCGCCGCCGACCGTGACAGCACGACGACGGGTCTGCGGGGAAAGCTGGGAGTCTCGCACCACCACACGTCGCCTCGACCGGGCGCGCTCACGACGTGCTCACCGCCGCGCGCCACCCGGCGAGGTCGCCCCACTCGTCGGGCTGGTCGAGGGGCAATCTGGAGTAGGCGTCCGCGTAGGCGCCATCGATCTCGGTGCTGCGGTGGGCGCGGATGAGCGACTCCAGCGCCGCCTCCAGCAGGGAGCTGTCCCGGGCCTCCGGCATCGTCCTGCGTGCTGCCCGCAGCAGCTCGTCATCGACCGTCGTGCTCACTCGAATCCGTGCCATGCCACCACCATGCCACGACTGTGGCATGGTGGTGGTCGTGGTGTGGGGCGTGCTTGCGTCCCGGTGTCAGCGGGACTGGAGCGCGTCGAGGGCGACCGCCATGGCGGCGCCGATCCGCCAGTCGATCGGGTGGCCGTCGACGGGCGGCAGCTCGACCTCGTAGACGTCACGCAGCGCCGGCTTCTTCGTGCTGCTCATGACGACCTGCCCGTCGGGCAGCGTGAAGTCGAAGTGGAAGAGGAACGGGACCGGGATGTCGCCGACGACCGGGATGAAGTCCCAGACGCGCCGGACGATCGCGACGGTGTGGTTGCGCTCCTGGCCCAGTGCGACCCGACCACCCGGGATGGTGAGGTGCCAGGTCGAGCGCAGCAGCGACTTGCCGAAGTCCTTGCGGAACTCGCCGATCGGCTGACCCGCCGCGTCGGTGACGTCGTAGGTCGCGCCGAGGTCCATCCGGGTCCTCGCCTTGAACCCGAAGACCGGCTGGCTCTTGCCCGCGTCGGCGAAGAACGTCACCTGCTCCTTGAACGCCATGCGCTTCTGCTCGGCGAACGCCCACAGGCCGACCTCGGTCCCGTCGGGCCCCACGCCGTGGACCTCGTAGCGGTTGACCATCATCGTCACCCTCTGGCGGACCCGGAAGCGGGTCGGCTGGGCGGTGGGTTCGATCGGGGTGCCCTGCGGCGGTTGCGTCATGGCGCCACTCTCACACACGCTCCGCGATTGCGTATGCCGTCCGCCCCGTTCGCGTTGTCGTCGCGCTCGACGTCCTGTTCGCCGCAGTCCCATCCGCGGCTCGCGCGCTGCGCGCACTCCCCGCTCCCGCCAGGCCCAGCCAGCGGCGAACAGGACGTCGTGCGCTCCGGGTGGCCGAGGCTCTCACGTCGGCGCCGCTCGCGCGACCGGCGCCGAGGCTGCTCACCGGCGCACCCGTCGCTGAGCTTGTCACCACGGTGTGCGCCGCTGGCTCCCGAGGCGCTCGTGCCTAGTCGAGGTCGGTGGCGTCGATGATGCGGTAGGCGTAGCCCTGCTCGGCGAGGAAGCGCTGGCGGTGGGCGGCGAAGTCGGCGTCGACGGTGTCGCGGGCGACGACGGTGTAGAAGTGCGCGGTGCGGCCGTCGCCCTTGGGGCGGAGTACGCGGCCGAGACGCTGGGCCTCCTCCTGGCGGGAGCCGAAGGTGCCGGAGACCTGGATGGCGACGCTGGCCTCGGGCAGGTCGATGGAGAAGTTCGCGACCTTCGAGACGACGAGCAGGCTGATCTCGCCCTCGCGGAACGCGGCATACAGGCGCTGTCGCTCCGTCACCGAGGTCTCGCCGGTGATGACGTCGGCGTCGAGGCGGCCGGCGAGCTCGTCGAGCTGGTCGAGGTACTGGCCGATGACGAGGGTCGGCTCGCCGCGGTGCCGGGCGACGAGCTTCTCGACCACCGGCAGCTTCGAGTCCGAGCAGGAGGCGAGGCGGTAGCGGTCCTCCGGCTCCGCGACGGCATACGCCATGCGTTGTCCGTCCGGGAGCGTGACCCGGACCTCGACGCAGTCCGCGGGAGCGATGTAGCCCTGCGCCTCGATGTCCTTCCACGGCGCGTCGAAGCGCTTGGGGCCGATGAGCGAGAAGACGTCGGACTCGAGACCGTCCTCGCGCACGAGGGTGGCGGTGAGTCCGAGGCGGCGACGGGCCTGGAGGTCGGCGGTCATCCGGAAGATCGGCGCCGGGAGGAGGTGCACCTCGTCGTAGACCACGAGCCCCCAGTCCTTGGCGTCGAGCAGGTCGAGGTGCGTGTAGACGCCCTTGCGACGCGTCGTGAGCACCTGGTAGGTCGCGATGGTGACGGGGCGGATCTCCTTGCGGGCGCCGGAGTACTCGCCGATCTCGTCCTCGGTCAGGCTCGTCCGGCGGATCAGCTCGTCCTTCCACTGCCGAGCCGAGACGGTGTTGGTGACCAGGATGAGCGTCGTCGCCGACGCCTTGGCCATGGCGCCGGCGCCGACGAGAGTCTTGCCCGCGCCGCAGGGGAGGACGACGACGCCTGAGCCGCCGTCCCAGAAGCCGTCGACCGCCTGCTCCTGGTAGGGACGCATGCTCCAGCCGTCGCTCTGGTCGAGGTCGATCCGGTACGCCTCACCGTCGACGTAGCCCGCCTCGTCCTCGGCCGGCCACCCGACCTTGAGCAGCTCCTGCTTGAGGTGGCCGCGCTCGCTGGGGTGGACCACCACCGTGTCGTCGTCGAGGCGCTCACCGATGAGCGGCTTGATCCGCTTGTGCCGCAACACCTCGGTGAGCACCGCCCGGTCGGTGGTGCGCAGGACGAGACGTGACTCGGCGTCCTTGGTCAGCGTGAGCCGGCCGTAGCGGGCCATCGTGTCGGCGACGTCGATGAGCAGCGCGTGCGGCACGGGGTAGCGGCTGTGCGTGACGAGGGCGTCGACGACCTGCTCGGCGTCGTGCCCGGCCGCCCGGGCGTTCCACAGTCCCAGCGGGGTGATCCGGTAGGTGTGGATGTGCTCGGGTGCTCGCTCCAGCTCCGCGAACGGTGCGATCGCCCGCCGCGCCTCCGCGGATCGGGGGTGGTCGACCTCGAGGAGGAGCGTCTTGTCGCTCTGGACGATGAGTGCGCCGTCAGTCACGCGACCTCAGTACGAGTAGTCGGAGTCGTAGGTGCTGCCGCTGTCGAACCCACCGGCGGCGCCGACCGCGATGAAGATGATGACGCCGATGACGACGAGCGCCATCGAGATCGCGAACGCGATCCAGCCCCACTTCGTGAGCCGACGAGAACCCTCGGGGTCCGTGGAGTTCTTGGTCAGCGCGATGATGCCGAGGATGAGCGGGACGATGCCGGGGATGCAGCAGCTCACCGTGATGATGCCCGAGATGATCGTGAGGACGAGCGCGCTCGTGTTTTGGGGCGGCGGGGCGCCGTAGGCGGCCGGCGGCGCCTGCCACTGCCCGGGGCCCTGGTAGGCCGGGTAGCCGCCGGGCTGCGCCTGGCCGCTCGCGGCATACGGGTCGTATGCCGGCTGCTGCGGCACGCCGTACGGGTCGGCCGGAGGCGGTGGCGGCGTCGCGGCATACGGGTTCGTCGGCTGCGCACTCGAGCCGGCGTAGGGGTTGCTCTCGCCGCGCGGCTGGACGTAGGGCGCGTCATAGCTCGGTGCCGGTGGGACGGGCGGGACGGGTGGCGCCTGCGGTGCTGCCTGCGTGTCTCCGCCCTGGGGGATGTGCTCCGTGGGCGCCGACGGCTGAGGCGCGTCGGGCTCGGGTGCGGGCGGCTCCTGCGAGGACGACGGGGCCGTCCAGTCCGGGCTGGCCGTCGGATCCGTGAACTCCCCCTGCTGCGGGTCCTTGTCGTTCTCGCTCATGGCGACAAGGTATCCCGCCGGGGTGCCGGTGCGTGCCGTGGTCCGACGGACTCGCCCGTGCTGCGTGTCAGTATGAGGCATGAGCATGCGCACCCCGCAGGTCGAGGCGGACCCGACGCTCCCGGCGGAGATCACCATCTACGAGGTCGGTGCCCGCGACGGCCTCCAGAACGAGAAGGCGGTCGTCCCGGCCGACGTCAAGGCCGAGTTCGTCCGGCGTCTCGCTGCCGCGGGGCTCGGGACCATCGAGACCACGTCGTTCGTCAACCCCCAGTGGGTGCCCCAGCTCGCCGACGCGGGGGAGGTGCTCGACCTGCTCGGCGACGAGGGGCTCGGCCCACGCCGTCCCGTGCTCGTCCCCAACGAGCGCGGTCTCGACCGTGCGCTCGAGGCCGGTGTCGGTGCCGTGGCGATCTTCGGCAGCGCCACCGAGACGTTCGCTCGCAAGAACCTCAACCGCACCGTGGACGAGTCCATCGAGATGTTCCGGCCCGTCGTCGAGCGCTCGCGGGAGGCCGGCCTCTGGGTGCGCGGCTACGTGTCGATGTGCTTCGGCGACCCGTGGGAGGGCCCCGTGCCGGTCCCGCAGGTCGTCGACGTGTGCGCGCGCCTCATGGACCTCGGCTGCGACCAGCTCTCACTCGGCGACACCATCGGCGTCGCCACCTCCGGCCACGTCTCCCGCCTCCTCGATGCGTTGCAGGACAGGGGTATCGGCGTCGACCAGACGGCGGTGCACTTCCACGACACCTACGGCCAGGCCCTGAGCAACACCCTCGTCGCCCTCCGCCACGGCATCACGGTCGTCGACTCCTCCGCCGGCGGACTCGGCGGCTGCCCCTACGCCGAGAGTGCCACCGGCAACCTCGCCACCGAGGACCTCGTCTGGGCCATGGAGGGCGCCGGCATCCGCACCGGCGTCGACCTCGAGAGCCTGCTGGCGACGAGCGCCTGGATGGCGCAGCAGCTCGGGCGTCCCTCGCCCTCTGCCGTCGTCCGCGCCCTCATCCCCGCCGCCGGCTGACACCCGGCTCACACCGGTCCCCAGGGCCGAGCCATGACGTCGATTCGCCGCTGGCTGGGTCTGGCGGGAGCGCGGAGCGCGCTCAGCGCGCGCAGCGCGCGCAGCGCGGATGGGACTGCGGCGAATCGATGTCGTGGAGCGGCCCCCAGCGGGGGCCGGACACAACGTCGCGAGGGTCAGTCGGCGACGACGCCGGTGATCCGGTGGACCGACAGCGTGCGAGTGACGCCCTCGCTGACGCCGGTGACGCGGCCGCCGTCGAGTCGCTCGGGGTAGAAGAGCATGCGCTGGGTGCGCCCGACGCCGTCCGAGTAGCCGAGCCACACGGCCCGGCCGTCGGCGATGGCCTCGCGCAGCACCGCCACAGAGGTCGTCGGGTCGTTGGCGGGGATGGGCGGGCCGGTGCGACCGCCGGGTGCCGCAGCGGCGCGGGCGCGGGCCTCGGACTCGGACGCACGCAGTCCGGCGACGAGGGAGGTGACCTGCGCGTCGTCCATGGCCTGGACGAGCGCCGGGTCGACCGAGCTGCGCCGGACGACGCGCCTCGCCGGCCTGGTGGGCACCGTGACGGTCCCTGCGGCCGACTCGGCGACGGGGGAGAAGCCCTCCTCGCGGAGCACCTCGAGGACGACGTCGGGGCGGACCGGTGAGGTGAGCACCGTCGGTGCGATCTTGCGCAGCTGGAGTGCGGAGAGCTGCCGGTGGGCGAGCATGACGTCGAGCCCGGCCTCGTCCTCGCTGCGGATGACCGAGCTCACGCCCCGCACGCGGACGGTGCCGTGGCGTCGGGCGACGTCGCGCACGAGGTACTCGAGTGGTTGTGGCACAGGGGTGCTGCTCGCGTCGCGCAGTCCCGCGAGGATGTCGTCGCCGGTCCATCCGGTGTCGAGGCAGCGGCGGATCGAGTCCTCGCTGAACCGGTGGACCGTCGCGCCGCCACGGGACTCGACGTCGGCGACGAGCCGCAGGAACGCCGCGAGCGAACCCGTGACCGGCCCCGGGGCGATGGCGGTGAGGTCGGCCTGGAGCAGGACGGCCTCGACCGGCGCCGGCAGGTGCGGGTGGATCGACTCCGCGACGCCCGCGATGTCACCGTCGCTCGCGAGCAGTGAACGCCCGGCCACGCTGAGGGCCCCGTGCCCGGTGACACCGAGCCAGGCGGCCTCGGCGAGGACGGCCTCGACGACGCGCTCGAGGGTGCGGGGCACCCGGCGGGGACGTCGCCACCGCACTGCGGCGGCGAGCGTTCCGGCCGTGGGGGCGACACCGGACGGCGCGCTCGCGAGCAGGTCGAGGACTCCACGTCGCAGCGACCGGATCGGTGGCCACTGGACCTCCGCGCCGAGCGCGTTGACCACCGACGAGGCGTCAGTGCGCGAGCCGACCCGATGCGGCGCCCTCGTCGTCGACAGCCACGACTGCGCGAGGCGGGCCCAGCGCTCGCCACCGGGTTCGGTCTGCCACACGTCGTACTCGGCGGTCGGCACCCAGTGCGGGTCGACCTCTCCGTCGTCCGCGACGAGGTCGGCGATGAGGGCGAGCTCCACGAGGTATGCCGTGTGCTCCGGTGCCGTGTCGAGCCGGGCGGTCGCGGCCTTGAGGTCACGCACGGCCAGGCCACCGGTGCGCAGGACCCGCGGCGGGGACTGCGACCACGTGTCGAGCAGCTCGTCGAGGAGCGCGAGCACCTCGGACGCGGCCGCACCGGCTGCGGCGTCGACCGCCTCGACCTTGCGCTCGGACCCGGTCACGGCAGGTGGTGCGAGCTGGGTCTCGCGGTGCACCCGGCCATCGCGCAGGACCATCGCGACCTCGCGTGGGAGTGCGATCTGGTCGGCCGCCACGGCGCGCACCAGACCCTGCTTGAGGAGCCATCGCGGGCCGTCGTCGGCCGGCCCGGGGCGACCCGGCGCGTCCTCGGCGGCGACGATCCCCACCGCCGGACCCCACGTGAGCCGGTCGAGGACCGCCCGCGCCCGAGCAGGCGCGTCGGCCACCGCCGACCGGATCGCGGGCTCGTCGACG
Source organism: Knoellia locipacati (assembly GCF_044791685.1). Lineage (GTDB taxonomy): Bacteria > Actinomycetota > Actinomycetes > Actinomycetales > Dermatophilaceae > Knoellia > Knoellia locipacati_A. Next base: position 827,318 of record NZ_CP087730.1, on the reverse strand, counting down.
GCGTCACCCCCGGGGAGGTCGTCCCCGCTCGGTCCGAGACCGGCGACGCCGTCGCCGAGCACGTCCTTGGCGGTTCGCGTCACGACCGTGCCCTCCGGCGCCCGCCACACGAGGGCGAGTCGCCAGAGGTCGTCCAGCAGGTCCTCGGCGGTCGATGGGTCGATGCCACCCAGCAGGCGGGCGAGCTCGTCAGGAGTGACGGTGTCGCCGGCGACCGCGGCGGCCTCGAGGGTCTGCAGGTGTGCCGTGTCGAGGCCGTCGACCGCCCGCAGGGTGCTGGCGCGCGTGGAGCTGCGGGACGCCAGAGCGGTGAGGTCGCTCGGCGCGGGCCGGGCGAGGTCGGGCCGGGCCGCGAGCAGGGCGGTGAGCTCCTCGGCGGAGCGTCCCCGGATGTCGTCGGCCAGGGAGCGGCTCGGGGCGGGGGAAGCAGGCGGCACTGCACCACCGTAGTCCCGCTGCGGCCCGCGTAGATTCGCCTTCCATGAGCACACCGACACCGTCACCGACCGGCGAGCAGTGGCAGCTGTCCACCGGGACCGACGAGCTCGTCGTCGTCGAGGTCGGCGGCGGGCTGCGCAGCTGGACCCGCGACGGCGTCGACGTCCTCGCGGGCTACCCCGCAGACGCCCCCTGCACGAGCGGCCGCGGCCAGCAGCTCATCCCGTGGCCGAACCGGATCCGCGACGGCCGCTACGGCTTCGGAGGCGTCGACCACCAGCTGCCCCTCACAGAGGTCGAGCACGGCAACGCGAGCCACGGCCTCGTCCGCTGGGCTCCGTGGCGCCTCGTCGAGCGCACCGACTCCTCGATCACCGTGGCACACAGACTCTTTCCCCAACCCGGCTGGGACTGGCACCTCGAGTCCACGACGACGTATGCCGTGGCCCCGGACGGCCTCACCGTCACCGTCCGCGTCGAGAACGTGGGCGAGGGGACGGCGCCCTTCGGCTTCGGCGCCCACCCCTACGTCGCCATCGGTGACGCCCGAGTCGAGGACGTCGAGGTGACCATCCCCGGTGCCACGTGGGTCGAGGTGGACGAGCGGCTCATCCCCAAGGGCACTCACCCGGTCGAGGGCTCCCCCTTCGACTTCCGGGCACCCAGGGTGATCGGGGCGCGGCGCCTCGACACGGCATACACGGATCTCGAGGTCGTGGACGGACGCTGGACGGTCACGGTGGCCACGCCCGGCCGTGGCGTCGTCGACGTGTGGGCGGACGCCGACGCCCTGCCGTGGGCGCAGGTGTTCTCGGGCAAGGCCGAGGCCGACCAGAGCGGGGAGCACGGGATCGCGGTCGAGCCCATGACGTGCCCGCCCGACGCCTTCCGGTCCGGGACCTCGCTGCGCGAGCTCGGGCCGGGCGAGGCCTGGACGGGCACGTGGGGGATCAGCCCGCGCTGACCCCCCACGTCACCGGCGTCACGGGAGCGAGTCCGGGCCCCAGAGCGGAGTCTGGGTCCCCGCGAGGTCGGCCGCGTCGAGGAGGGCGCCGTCCGGGATCGAGGCCGGTCCACCGAAGCCGAGGACGGCGTCGACGGCAGCCGCGGACTGGCTGATCCGACCCGCGGTCTGCACCGGCAGGACGTCACCGTTGGTGAGCATGATCGGCATGCCCATCGAGGCCATCGCCGCGCCGCCGGAGACCGCGTCGGGCCAGTTGCGTCCGTCGGCGAGACCGGAGAAGTGCTCGCCGGTGAAGAAGTGGTCGGCGACCGCTCGTGCGACATCGAAGCGCGACCGGCCCGTCACCGGGACGTCGTTGGGACGCGAGGCGACGGCCCGGCTGCCTGCGCCTCCGACCCCGTAGACCCGGAAGTCCGCGTGGTCGTCGATCGAGTCGAGGTACGACAGCGTCGCGGCCGGGAGCAGGTCGCCGTTGCTCAGGAGGATGGGGCCACCCTCGTGGGCGGCAGCGGGGCCGGCGACGAGGGCGTCCGCGAACGCGGTGCCTCCCGCGACGAACGCCGAGCCGGGCATCCCGCCACGGAGGGCGTCCATCTCCTTGGCGATGGCGACGGCCACGGCGTAGCGGTTGGACCCCGCGAGGCGCTTGACCTCGCGCCCCGGCTTGGTGAGGGCCGCCTGCACGGCGTTCGAGACCGACGCCGTGCCGCCGGTGATGTAGACGGTGCCACCGGGGGCGAGGACGCGGTCGATCTCGGCCGCGACGCCGGAGTGGAGCGCGTTCGGGTAGGTGAGGTAGACCGGCCCGCCCAGGCTCGTGGCCAGGGGGCCGCCCGCGAGGGCGTCGGCGTAGGCGAGGCCGCCGGCGACGACGACCGCGTCGGCGGACCCGTCGTCGTAGAAGTTCCAGCTCGTCTCGACACCGACCTCGTAGCGGTTCCTGCCGGAGAAGCGGTAGGCGTCGACGACGGGGATGGTGTCCTGGCGCACGGACAGCGTCCGGTAGGGCTCACCGAAGTCACTCCACCAGCGCAGGGTCTCGGTGGCGTCGGACGCGTAGAAGCGTCCGTTCGAGCCTGCGGTGAGCGACCTGAGCGCGGTCCGGTCGCACGGCGCATCGATCTCGCCCTCGGCGGTGACGAACCAGATCGTGCGGCGGTCGGGCGAGAAGGCCGGTGCCGGGAGGTCGCACTCGGGGTGCGCCGTGAAGTCGGCGACGGGCTCGGGGGTGATCTGCGGGTTCTCGTTGTGGTCGACGTAGAGGTGACCCAGGGTCGGGTCCGAAGGGTCGACGCCGAGGAACGCGAGGTTGGTCGGCGACAGGAAGTCCGTGGGGCCGGCTCCGCCCAGCGCCTCCGGGGCCGCTTGCGCCAGGGCCGGGTTGCCGGGCCGGTAGGCGTCGTAGCCCAGGCGGGTCGGCACCGGGTCCTCGACCGGCTCGCTGTCCGAGTGCGGCCACGACACGATGTCGCTCGACGTCTTCGACAGGACGACCTTGGCGTAGGCCTCACCCCCGAGCGGGTGGGTCACCGCCGGGCCGTACTCCGGCTCGACGAGGTGGTGGGTCGCGAACCGCGGGGTGGTGGACCGGGTCGAGTACGCGCCGGGTGCCTCCTTGAAGGGCTGGACGTACGAGAGCCACGAGTCGCCGATCGAGGACCAGGAGATCGCGCCGTGTGGAGCCGGCTGCAGCAGGTCGGAGGTGTACTCGAGCGTCTCGCCGGTCCGCGGGTCGGTCAGGTGGTCGACCCACGTGCCACCGGCGGCCGAACCCCAGACGTAGCGGTCACCGCCGGGGCTCCACGTCGAGTTGAGCTCACCCTCGACGAAGCTCGGGTTCCAGAACCCGTCGTCGTAGCCGAAGTGCCACGTGCCCGTGTCGGTCGAGGCCGAGACATGGCCCGAGCCGGCGCCGACGGCCAGGGCCGCCCTGGCGTCGGCCTGCTGCTGCGCACTGAGCCGGGGGGTCGCCCCGAGCGCGCCGTGGGGCAGCCGGCTCGTCTCCCCGTCGGGGCGTGGCACGACGGTCGCCGTGCGCGCCAGCCGGTCGCTCGCGGACTTCGCGCGCGCGTGGTCAGGTGATGGTGCGCTGCCGGGCCGCTTGGGCTCGGCCATGGCAGATGCCGTGGGCAGGGCGAGGGCGAGCGACGTGATCGCGGCGCCGGTGAGCGCGAAAGAGCGCATGCGGACAGACACCCCAGTGGTCCTTTCGAGGCGGCGGTCCCGTGCCGCCGAAGAAGGTCAGGGTAGACGAAACCCACTCCCGACCGAGGAGAAACGGGGTCAGGCGGAGGTGGCGCCGTTCTCGGCCGGGGTCAGCCGGCGTTCGAGGGCGAGGATCGCGGCGGCCATGACGACCAGCCCGCCGACCATCGCTGCGATGAACACGGCCGGAAGGTCGTGCTCGAGCAGGAAGCCCGAGACGATCGGTCCGAGGATCGCCCCGCCCTGGAAGGCCCCGGCGTTGACCGCGTTGGCGCGTCCCCGGATGTGGTCGTCGGCCATGTCGTTGGTGATCGCGGGGATCGCGATCTGCATGAAGATCTCACCGAGCCCGAAGACGCCCATGAACGCGACCACCGCGACGGCCGCGACGATGGCCGGACCCAGTCCGGCCGCGGACAGCACGAGCCACGACACCACCCACAGCACCACCATGACGAGCAGGCCCCGCGTCCGGCGCCGCCCTGTGACGGCCTTGAGGACGGTGAACTGGAGCGCCACGATGGCGAGCGTGTTGATGGCGAAGGCGAAGCCGATGACCTGGGTCGACACCTCGCCGACCTGTCGCGAGAACGCCGGGAAGCCGGACTCGATCTGGCCGTAGCCGATGAAGGTGCAGAGGAAGGTGATGAACGTCAGCCAGAGCACCGGCGGGCGGCGCAGCAGGTCGAGGTAGCCCACGGTCGGGGTGTCGGCCGGGCGCTCGGCGCGCCCGTGCACCCGGCGCAGCGGGCCGAGGAGCAGCCCGAGCGGCACGAGCATGCTCACGGCGTCGGCGAGGAAGATCAGCGTGAACGTCATCGGCTCGCGCACGTCGACGAACAGGCCACCGACGACCCCGCCGAGCCCGATGCCGAGGTTGACGAGGGCGAAGTTGACCCCGAAGTACTGCTGGCGCAGGGGACCCGAGACCACAGAGGCGATGAGGGCGTTGAAGGCCGGCCACGACACCCCGAAGTTGAAGCCGAGCAGGACGAACCCGACGACGAACATCGGCACCGTCGTGGCGAAGGCCAGCACGGTGCAGCCGACCAGCTGGGCGCTCGTGCCCGCGATGAGCATGCGCCGGGCGCCGAGGCGGTCGGTGAGCGACCCACCGGGGCCGGTGACGAGCAGCGCGACGACGGCGATGAGGGCGAGCAGGGTGCCGGCGGTGCCGAGGCCGATGCCGCGGACCTCGTTGATGTAGATGACCGTGAACGGCAGGGTGAGCCCGCGCCCGAGGGTCTGGATCGCGACGGTCGAGAGCAGCCACCGGCCCGGGGTCGGCAGGTCGGCCCAGAACTGTCGCAGGCTCACCTTGGGTCGCTCGGTCGTCGTGCTCACCGGACAACTCTCGCAGGGAGGCACGACAGCGCCCAACCGACTTATTGCCCGTACGGCCGGCCGAGCGCCAGCGACGTGGCGCCCGAACGGGCAATAAGTCGGTGGTCGGGCGTGGAGGGCGGTCCGTGCGGGAAAGGCGTGCGCATCGCAGACTGCGTCCGGGATAGCCTGTGCGGGTTAGCCCGGAGGTGCGACGCCCGCACTCCGGACCACCCACAGCAGTGACAGAGGTGCCCCGTGCCGACTGGCAAGGTGAAGTTCTACGACTCCGACAAGGGCTTCGGGTTCGTGTCGACCGACGACCCCACCGAGGGCGGCGACGTCTTCGTGCCCGCGAGCGCCCTCCCCGAGGGCGTGACGTCCCTCAAGAACGGTGCCCGTGTCGAGTTCGGCATCGTCGAGGGCCGCCGCGGCGCGCAGGCGCTCTCGCTGCGCCTCCTCGAGCCCACTGCGAGTGTCACGGCCAACCGCAAGGTCCGCGACCGCAAGCCCGCCGAGGAGATGGTGGTCATCGTCGAGGACCTCATCACCCTGCTCGACTCGGTGCAGAGCTCGCTGCGCCGCGGCCACTACCCGGACAAGGGGCACGGCGGCAAGGTCGCCCAGGTGCTCCGGGCCGTCGCTGACGACCTCGACGTCTGATGGCCGCCGTCAAGCCCGATCCCACCCTCAGGGGTGCGGTCGACCTCGCCCGCGAGGCGGCCGAGTCGATCGCGGAGACCGGCACCGTCGGTGACCACCTCGGCATGGAGATGGTCGAGGACCGCGTCGGCACGCACTACTTCGCCTGCACCGCAGGTGCGTACCCCGGCTGGCGTTGGGCCATCACCGTCGCCCGCGTGCCGCGGTCCAAGGTCGTCACGGTCTCCGAGACCAACCTCGTCCCCGGTGACGGCGCGCTGTTGTCGCCCGAGTGGGTCCCGTATGCCGACCGCCTGGCTCCCGGGGACATCGGTCCCGGCGACGTCACGCCCAGGGTCGACGACGACCCGCTGCTCGAGGCGGGCTTCGAGGCCACGGGTGACGAGGACGTGGATCAGGTGGCGCTCCACGAGCTGGGGCTCGGCCGTCCGCGCGTGCTCTCCGCCGAGGGCCGCGAGGCGGCGGCGCAGCGCTGGTACGACGGCGACCACGGCCCCCAGGCCCCGGCCGCCCAGAAGGCGCCGGCCCCCTGCTCGTCCTGCGGGTTCTTCATCCCGATGGCGGGTGCCCTGCGGTCTTTTTTCGGCGTGTGCGCCAACGCCTGGTCTCCCTCCGACGGTCGCGTCGTGAGCCTTGACCACGGTTGCGGCGCCCACTCCGAGGTCGACATCGATGCCCCCGAGCCCGAGGTCGTCGCACCCCCGGTGCTCGACGACTTCCGCCTCGAGACGGTCTGACACCCGGCCATGAGCGAGTCCGGCGGCGGGAACGAGTCGCGGGTGGACGGCATACCGGCCTCTGACCTGCCCGAGGGCGTCACCGAGAGCGAGGTCGAGGTGATCCGGGCCATGCAGGTCCCGACACAGCGGATCATCGCCATCGGCCTGGTCCTCTGGGCCGTCGCGCTCGTCGTCATGCTGCTCGTGCCGGCCCTGCACGAGGGTGAGCGCTCGTGGTGGCCGTGGGGCTGCGTGGCCGGGTTCGTGCTCGGCTCGATCGGCCTGGCCTACGTCCGTCGTGGCCGCGGCAACGCCCACGACGCCGGCTGACACCCCGACTTATTGCGCTTTCCAGCGCTCGTCGCTGCGCTCCTCCGCTGGAAAGCGCAATAAGTCGGGCGAGGGGCGTCAGACGCCGAAGACGTCCTTGATCGGGTCGATCGCGAAGTAGAGGACGAAGAGCCCGGCGACGAGCCACATGAGCGGGTGGATCGCCGCAGCCTTGCCGCGCACGAGCTTGATGAGGACGTAGGCGACGAACCCGGCGCCGATGCCCGCGGTGATCGAGTACGTGAACGGCATGAGCACGATCGTCAGGAAGGCCGGGATGGCGATCTCGACGTCGTCCCAGTCGATCTCCTTGACCTGCTGCATCATGAGGAAGCCCACGAGGACGAGCGCCGGGACGGCCGCCTCGGAGGGGACGACCTTGATGAGCGGTGCGAAGACCATCGAGGCGAGGAAGAGCAGCCCGGTGACGACCGAGGCGAGGCCGGTGCGTGCGCCCTCACCGACGCCCGAGGCCGACTCGATGTAGCTCGTGTTGGACGAGACGCCCGCGGCGCCACCGGCGGCGGCGGCGAGCGAGTCCACCACGAGGATGCGGTCGGTGTGGGGCGGCAGGCCCTCGTCGTCGAGAAGGTCGGCCTCGTGGCCGATCGCCGTCATCGTGCCCATCGTGTCGAAGAAGTCGGCGAGCATGAGCGTGAAGATGAGCAGGGCGGCGGCGACGATGCCGACGGACTGGAACGAGCCGAGCAGCGAGAACTGGCCGACCGTCGCGAAGTCCGGCGTGTCGATGACCTGGTCCGGCAGCTCCGGGACGATGAGGCCCCAGCCGGTCGGGTTGACCTTGTCTCCGGCGACCATCGGGCCGATCTTGGCAATGGCCTCGATGAGGATTGCGAGGACGGTGGTGGCGATGATGGCGATGAGGATGGCGCCGCGGACCTTGCGCACCCAGAGCACGATGATGAGGACGAGCCCGGCGACGAAGACGAGCGTCGGCCAGCCGCCGAGGAACCCGTCGACGCCGAGCTGCACCGGCACGGGACCGTTGGCCGTGCGGCGCACGAACCCGGCGTCGACGAAGCCGATGAGGGCGATGAAGAGGCCGATGCCCACCGAGATCGCGACCTTGAGCTGCTTGGGCACGGCGTGGAAGACCGCCTGCCGGAAGCCGGTGAGCACGAGCACGAGGATGAGGAGGCCCTCGAGGACGACGAGGCCCATCGCGTCGGCCCACGTCATCTGCGACGCGACGGCGAACGCGACGAAGGCGTTGAGCCCGAGCCCCGTGGCCAGGGCGAGCGGGAAGTTCGCGACGACGCCCATGAGGATCGTGAGGAGCCCGGCGACGAGGGCGGTGCCTGCGGCGATCGCCGGGAGGTTGGACCCGTCGCCAGCGCCCCCTCCGAGGAAGTCGCCGTTGGCGTCCGGGGCGAACCCGAGGATGAGCGGGTTGAGCACGACGATGTAGGCCATCGTGAAGAACGTGACGACCCCGCCCCGCACCTCCCGGCCCATCGACGAGCCGCGCTCGGTGATCTTGAAGAACTGGTCGATCGCTGAGGACCGGGTACGTGGTTCGGCTGAGGTGGCAGTCGGCATGGCGGAACCATAGCGAGGGACGTGGGCGTACGGCATACAGCGTCCGCCCCCGACCACGCCGCGGACGCGGGGAAATACTTAGCAGACGTAATGAGTTAGGCTAAGTACCATGACTGGAGACACCACGCGTTCGTATGCCGCGCTGCGGCCTGCCGCTGTGTCCGCCCTCGCAGGAGAGCTCCGGTTGGCCTGCATGAGGATCTCGCGGCGGGTCCGCTACGAGAGCACCGACCTCATCGCCCCGCACCACTTCTCGGTGATGTGCCGGCTCGAGGACTCGCCGCGCACCCCCGGCGAGCTCGCCGAGATCGAGCGCGTGAGCGCCCCGAGCATGACCCGGACGGTCGCCGGCCTGGTCGAGCTCGGCTATGTCGAGCGCACCCCGGACCCCACGGACAAGCGGCAGGTCATCGTCGCGCTCACCGCCGACGCCCGCAAGGTCCTCAAGGAGACCCGCCGCAAGCGCGACGCCTGGATGTCGGTCCGCGTCAGCCACCTGGACCCCGAGGAGCAGGCGATCCTGCTGCGGGCGTCCGAGATCCTCACCAAGGTGGCCAACGAGTGAGCCCCACCTTCACCTCGTTCACCGAGCGCAACTACCGGATCTTCTACGCCGGGTCCTTCGTGTCCAACGTCGGGACCTGGATGGGCCGCGTGGCGCAGGACTGGCTCGTGCTCACCGAGCTCACCGACCACTCGAGCCAGGCGCTCGGCATCGTCACGGGCCTGCAGTTCCTGCCCTTCCTCGTGCTCGCCCCGTGGGCCGGCGCGATCGCCGACCGGTTCCCCCGGCGTCGGATCCTGCTCGTCACCCAGGCCCTGCTGCTCGTCACGAGCCTCCTGCTCGCCGGGCTCGTCCTGCTCGACGCGGCGACGCTCGGGCAGGTCTACGCCATCGCTCTGCTCCAGGGCGTCATCACCGCCATCGACAACCCCGCCCGCCAGTCCTTCGTGTCCGAGATGGTTCCGCGCGAGAAGCTCGCCAACGCCGTCGCGCTCAACAGCGCGTCGTTCAACGCCGGCCGCCTCATCGGTCCCGGTGTCGCCGGCCTCATGATCGCGGGCTACGGCACCGGCTGGACCCTGCTGGTCAACGTGGCGACCTTCGTCTTCGTCCTCGTCGCCCTCGCGCTGCTGCGGACGGGCGAGCTCATCCCGGCGCCGCTCACCCGCGGCAAGGGTGCGATCCGCGAGGGCATCCACTACGTGCGCAACCGCCCGGACATCCAGGTCGTCATGCTCCTCGTCTTCGTCCTCGGCACGTTCGGGATGAACTTCCAGGTGACGACCGCGCTGATGGCGACGCAGGAGTTCCACAAGGGCCCGACCGAGTACGGCGTCCTCGGCTCAATCATGGCGATCGGCTCGCTCACAGCCGCGCTGCTCAGCGCCCGGCGCGGCGAGCCGCGGCTGCGGGTCCTGCTGCTCTCGCTCGCGGGGTTCACGCTCTCGACGGCGGCAGCAGCGCTGGCGCCGACCTACGAGCTCTTCGCGCTCGCGCTCGTGCCCACCGGGCTGGCCGCGCTCACCGCCCTCACCACGGCCAACGCCATGGTGCAGCTGCGCACCGACCCGCTCGTGCGCGGCCGCGTCATGGCCCTCTACATGGCGATCTTCATGGGTGGCACGCCCATCGGCGCCCCGATCATCGGCTGGATCGGCGAGGTCTGGGGGGCGCGTTGGACCATCGCCATCGGGCCCATCGCCATGGCCTTCACGCTGGTCGCGGTCATGTGGTGGATCGCCCGCCAGCAGAATGTCCGGGTGAGCTACGAGTCGCAGCGCTCCCCGCGCATCACCATCGAGGCCGTCCCGGTGCGTGACACCGTGACCGAGCCCGCGCCCGAGGCGGCGCGATGACGCCGGCCTTCCGCCGTCGGATGACGCTCGGGGTCCTCGCGGTCCTCGTCGTCGTCGCGATCGTGTATGCCGTCCTCACCTGAGGCGTTTGCCGTCCTCACCTGACCGACCCGACACCCCTCCTGCTGGTGCCGGGTCGGTTCCTGACGTCCCGAGGCGGGAGGCCAGGCGGGTGACGCGTCAGGGGACGAGGGCGACCGATCCGTAGGGCAGCACGACGGGAACCGTGAGCAGCCCCGACTTGACCGAGACGGTCACGGTGTTCTTGACCGTGTCGACCTTGGTGATCTTCGTCGTCACCCCGGAGTACGGGCCGACCTTGATCAGAACCGTGTCACCGACCGAGAAGGGGTCGGGATCGACAGCCACCGTCGTCGACGGCAGCGGCGTCGCCGTGACCTTCGGAAGCGGAGCGGGCGCCTTGGGCAGCGGTGCCGGCGCCGCCGGGGGCTGGGGTGCCGGAGCCACGGCCGTCGGCTTCGGGGCAGGCTGTGCCGGCGACGACGAGCGCGGCGCCGGTGCCGGCTTGGCGCCGGGGGAGGACGACGGAGCGGTGGACGCGCCGGGGGAGGCGCTCGCCCTCGGGCCTGGCTGGGTGCCGGCCGGGGGAAGGTAGGGCGAGCGCCCGGCATACCCGGGCGGCAGGGCCGTCGCGGGGACGACGGAGTGTCCGGCGCGGTAGGACGCAGCGATGCTCGTCACCTTGAAGACGTAGTCCGTCGAGTAGTTGTAGCGGAGCACGGCTCGTGTGAGGTCCGAGGGCTGGGTGAGGTCACCGGAGCCGGAGCAGAGGTAGACGCCCGCGGCTGTCGCCGCGTCGGCGATGTTCTGCGGGTCGCGGCGACCGTCGTTGTTGCCGTCGGCCCCGACCGACTTCCAAGTGCCGGGGATGAACTGCATGGGCCCGACGGCGCGGTCGTAGACGACGTCGCGGTCGTAGCGTCCACCGTCGGTGTCGGTGATGCGGGCGACACCGTCACCGGTGAGCGGGATGCCGTAGATGCCGGGCACGGCCGTGCCGGCGGCGTCGAGCAGGTTGCGGCCCCAGCGGCCGTGGTCGCTCTCGACCTTGCCGATGCCGGCCAGCAGAGCCCAGTCGACCTTGCAGTCGGGGTCGGCCTCGGCGAGCAGGCGCTGCGCGGCCTGGTAGGCCGCGAGGGCCTGGGCTGGGATCCCACTGGCGACGCTGGTCATGCCCCAGGTCTGGGGCTCGAGCGGCAGCGACTCCGGCGGGATGGACGCGTTGGCCTCGGGCATGTCCAGAGGGGGGAGGGCGGGCAGGGCCGGGAGGGACCGGACGCCACCTGCCTGCTCGACGGCCACGGGCGGGACGACGAGGCGGGTCCGGTCCCGGTCCTGCGGCTCGGTGGCCGCGACGGCGGCGACGCCGGTCGTGGTCACGGCGATGGCTGCCACGGCACCGGCGACGCGCTTGCCTGTAGTGGTCCGCAGTGCGGAGAGAGCTGCCCGGTGTGTACCGATGCCCATTGCCAGCCTCCTTGTGCTCACGTCGTCGTGAAGTCCACGGGCAAGGTTACCCGGAGAAAACCGGATCGTGACACTTAGCCGTGAGCGACCCCACACCAGGCTGCATCCCGGCCGTCACAGGAGGTCGGGCAGGACTCACTGGCACCACCAGCCCTAGCTGCACCCAGCCCCAGCTGCACCCCCAGCCCCAGCCCCCGCCACCGAGCGACGGAGGAATGGGTGAGCCGACCACCATGGGTGGTCGGCTCACTGACGTCAGACTCGGTCGTGCTCGGTTAACGACGCACGCCGAGAGGGAGCGGTCTCAGAGGGCGGCGACGACGTGCTCGACCGACGCGATGAGCTTGCTGACGTCCTCGGGTTCGACCGCCGGGAAGGTCGCGACGCGCAGCTGGTTGCGGCCCAGCTTGCGGTAGGGCTCGACGTCGACGACACCGTGCGCGCGCAGCGTCTTGGCGATGACCGAGGCGTCGACGGCGTCGTCGAAGTCGATCGTGGCGACGACCTGGCTGCGGGCCGCGGGGTCGGCGACGTAGGGCGTGGCGTAGTCGACCGACTCGGCCCACGTGTACAGCCGGTCGGACGAGTCCTTGGTCCGGGCCGTCGCCCAGTCGAGCCCGCCCTGCTCGTTGAGCCAGCGCAGCTGCGAGTCGAGCAGGGCAAGCGTGCCCACTGCGGGCGTGTTGTAGGTCTGGTCCTTGCGGCTGTTGTCGATGGCCGTGGGGAGGCTGAAGAAGTCCGGGACCCAGCGGCCGGTCGCCGCGATCTCGTCGACGCGGGCGAGCGCGGCGGGCGAGAACAGGGCGAGCCACAGGCCACCGTCGGCGGCGAAGCACTTCTGCGGGCCGAAGTAGTAGACGTCGGTCTCGGCGACGTCGACGGGCAGGCCGCCGGCGCCGGAGGTGGCGTCGATGAGGACGAGGGCGTCGTCGGCGGCACCGTCGACACGACGAACGTCGGTCATGACGCCCGTGCTCGTCTCGTTGTGCGCCCACGCGTAGACGTCGATGCCGTCCTCGGCGACCGCGGTGGGCCGGGTGCCGGGCTCGCTCTTGATGATCGAGGACTCGCCGAGGAAGGGCGCGTTCGAGGTCACGGCACCGAACTTGCTCGAGAACTCACCGAAGGCGAGGTGCTGGGCACGGTCGCGCACGAGCCCGAAGGCGGCGATGTCCCAGAAGGCCGTCGCCCCACCGTTGCCGAGCACGACCTCGTAGCCCTCGGGGAGCGAGAAGAGGTCGGCGAGGCCGGAGCGGACCGACTTCACGAGGTTCTTGACCGGGGCCTGGCGGTGGGACGTGCCGAGGACGGTGGTGCCGAGGGAGGCGAGGAACTCCACCTGCTCGGGGCGGACCTTGGAGGGGCCGGAGCCGAAGCGGCCGTCGGCGGGGAGGAGGTCTGAGGGGATGGTGATCGCTGCGTCAGTCACCGGGCCATCCTCCCGCACGGGCGTCGGGCCCTCGCGGGTGAGTTCACCCACCGGACGTGTGCCCACCGACCGGACGCCGCGCGAACCTCCGGATCCGAGGCACCGACGAGAGCGGCACGGCATACGGAGAAAGAGTCCGTATGCCGTGCCATCGCCTGCGCGCGGGCCGCTCAGCCCTGGCGGAAGCCGGCCACCGACTCGATGCCGCGGCTGGGCTCACCGATGTAGCGCGAGCTCGGCCGGATGAGCCGGCCGGTCTGCTTCTGCTCGAGGATGTGCGCAGCCCAGCCGGCGGTGCGGGCGGCCACGAACAGCGGCGTCATCATGTTGCCGGGGACCTCGGCGAAGTCGAGCAGCACGGCCGCCCAGTAGTCGACGTTGGTCTCCATGCGCCGCTCCGGGTGGCGCTCGGCGAGGGCGGCGATCGCGGCCTTCTCGAGCTCGGCGGCTACTTCGTAGCGCGGTGCGCCGAGCCGCTTGCAGGTGTCGCGGAGGACGGCGGCGCGGGGGTCGTAGGCGCGGTAGACGCGGTGCCCGAAGCCCATGAGCCGCTCGCCGCGGTCGAGGACGTCGGCGACGTAGGCCGTCGCGTCCCCGGTCCGCTCGACGCCCTCGATCATGTGCTGGGCACGCGAGGGTGCGCCGCCGTGGAGGGGACCGGACAGGGCGCCGATGGCACCGGACATGCAGGCCGCGACGTCGGCGCCGGTCGAGGCGATGACGCGGGCTGTGAAGGTGGAGGCGTTCATCCCGTGCTCGGCGGCCGAGATGAAGTAGGCGTCGATGGCCTCGACGTGCTTGGGGTCGGGCTCGCCGCGCCACCGGATCATGAAGCGCTCGACGATCGTGTGGCCCTCGTCGACCCGCGACTGGGGGACCATCGGGGTGTCCTGGCCGTGGGCGGACTGGGCGATGAACGACAGCGCCATGACCGAGGCCCGGGCCAGGTTGTCGCGTGCCTCGGACTCGTCGATGTCGAGCAGCGGCTTGAAGCCCCACACCGGCGCGAGCTGCGCGAGCGCCGACTGGACGTCGACCCGGATGTCACCGGTGTGCACCGGCAACGGGAACGGCTCGGCCGGCGGCAGGCCGGGGTCGAACTCGTTGTCGACGAGCAGGCCCCACACCTGGCCGAAGCTCACGCGGCCGACGAGGTCCTTGATGTCGACGCCGCGGTACCGCAGCGCGCCACCCTCCTTGTCCGGCTCGGCGATCGAGGACTCGAAGGCGACGACGCCCTCGAGGCCCGGACGGAAGTCGGGGTCGGGGGCGACCTGCGCGGTGGCTGCTGAGGTGGTGGCGGTCTCGGACTGCGGTGTCACAAGTTCCCTCGTCTCGGGTTCTTCCGGTGTCGGGCAGCAACATTGTGCACGCCGATCACCGGGGCGGGTGGGTCAGTCGGTGGCTATCCGTGGGTGGTCAGGACTGTCTCAGGTGGTGGGCGGGTCGAGGGCGATCCACGTCTGGTCGGCCCGGGCGAGAAGCCGCCCGTCGGCGGTGAACAGGGCCGAGGCGGCGTGCCGCTTGCGTCCGTCGTCGCCGCGGGACCATGAGAGCACGACGTGCTCCTCACCGATCGCGGGAGGCGTGAAGATCTGCGCGGTCATCGTCCCGAGGACCATGAGTGTGGTCGGGAACCCGGCCGCCTTGCCCCCGGGGCAGTCCAGCGCGGCCCACACCTCGGGAGGCGAGTCGTCCCGTGGCGTCCAGGTCGCGGCATACGTCCCGCTGCCGTCGGCGAGCGGTCCGGACCGCATCCGCAGGCCGGTCGGGTGGGACGGACCGCACCCGTAGCAGGTGGGGAAGGGGTGCTCGGCCGCAGAGAGGGCATGGTCCTCGGCCGCCCTGGCCTGCTCGACCGAGACCATCTCCGGGAGCGGGCCGTCCGGGGTGGGAGCGGCGGCGGCGCTCGCGACGACGTCGTCGCCGTCGTGCAGGACCGTGGTCTCGCCGACGTCGAGGGTGAGCTCCCGGTCCAGGGGAGGCGGCAGGCGCAGGCGAACCGACACGGCGGGGGCGTCGGCCGTGACGGGGGTGTGGCTCGCGACGAGCCCGCTCACCCAGCCACCGTTGCCCGACGTCGGGGGGCCGTTGTACCGACCCGGGATCACCACGTGCACCGTCACAACCTACGTGTCAGGGTGGCGAACGTGCCCGCCGCCGACGAGTTCTCGCTGCGCAGCATCGCGCTGCCGGCGTTCGGGCCGACCGCGGTGTGGTCGGTCGGCGTCGGTGCGGCACTGCCGGTCGTGGCGCTCAGCGCTCGCGACCTGGGCGCCAGCGTCGCCGTCGCCGCCGCGTTCGTCCTCATCGAGGGGATGGCCGCCTTCGCGTCCTCCCTGCCGGCGGGTTCCCTCGTGGCCAGGATCGGCGAGCGGCGCGCCCTGGCCGGTGCGGCCGTCGTCGACGCCCTCGGGGCGCTGCTCGCGGTCGTGGCACCGAACCTCTGGACGCTCGGCATCGCGATCGGGCTCATGGGCACGACGGGTTCGGTCTTCCTCCTCGCCCGCCAGTCCTGGCTCACCGCACGTGCCCCGGTGCGCAGCCGGGCCCGCGCGATGTCGACGATGGGCGGGGTCCAGCGGGTCGGCCTCTTCGTCGGCCCGTTCCTGTCCGCTCCGATCATCGCGGTGTGGGGGACACAGGCCGCGTATGCCGTCGCCGTCGTCGCGGGCCTGCTCGCCGCGGTCTGGGCCTGGTTCGGGTTGCGCGATCCCGAGGAGGGCGTGTCCCTCGCGGGGGAGGTGGCCTCCGGCGGCGTGGCGCGTCCGGAGGGAGCGGTGCGTGCCGCGGGGGCTGCGCCGGACAGGGTCGGGCTCAGGGATGTCGTCCGCAGCCACCGGCGGGTGCTCCTGACGATCGGGCTGGGGGTCCTCGTCATCGGTGCGGCGCGCCAGGGGCGTTTCGTCATCGTCCCGCTGTGGGCGGAGTCGGTCGGCATCACCGACAGCCAGACCGCGCTGATCTTCGGCATCGCCGGCGGCGCCGAGGTCCTCCTCTTCTACCCGGCCGGCTCGGTGATGGACCGGTTCGGCCGGGTGTGGGTCGCCGTCCCCTTCCTCCTCGTCCTCGGCGTGGGCATGGTGCTGCTCCCGCTCACCCACGGGTTCGCCGCGGTGGCCGTGGTCTCGACCGTCATGGGAGTCGGCAACGGGATCGGGTCGGGCATCGTCCAGACCCTCGGCGCGGATGCCGCCCCGGTGGCGGGACGGGCCAAGTTCCTCTCCGTGTGGCGCTTCCTGTCGCTCCTCGGCCAGAACGGCGCGCCCCTGCTCGTGAGCGGGGTGACCGCCCTGGCCGGGCTCGGGCCCGCCTGTGTGGTCCTGGGCCTGCTCGTGCTGGGAGGTGCGCCGTGGCTCGCGCGGTGGCTCCCGGCATACGACCCTCGTCGTGCAGGCGTCCCGTCCGCGGTGAGGTGAATGAGAGACTGGGCCCGTGACCGACCTCATCGACACCACGGAGATGTATCTCCGCACCGTCTTCGAGCTCGAGGAGGAAGGCATCACCCCTCTGCGGGCCCGCATCGCCGAGCGCCTCGGCCACTCCGGACCGACCGTCTCGCAGACGGTGGCGCGGATGGAGCGTGACGGGCTGCTGGCCGTCGCCGGCGACCGTCACATCGAGCTGTCCGACGAAGGTCGCCGTCTCGCCACCCGGGTCATGCGCAAGCACCGCATCGCCGAGCGGCTCCTCGTCGACGTCATCGGCCTCGAGTGGGAGTACGTCCACGACGAGGCCTGCCGCTGGGAACACGTCATGTCGGACCGGGTCGAGCGCAAGATCCTCGCGCTCCTCGCCGACCACGCCGAGTCGCCCTACGGCAACCCGATCCCGGGGCTCGAGGAGTTCGGCGAGGCGCTCGCGGAGGACTTCCGCACCGGGCTGTCGACCCTGGCCGAGGTCGCCGTGTCCGAGCCGGTCACGGTGACCGTGCGCCGGATCGGTGAGCCCGCCCAGGTCGACCACGAGGCCCTCGGGCTCATCACCGCGGCCGGGCTGCTGCCCGGGCAGCTCGCGGTCGTGCGACGTGAGGGCAACCGCGTCATCGCCGCCCTGCACGGAGCCGACGAGGCGAGCGGCGTCTCGCTCCCGGACGACATCGCCACGCACGTCTTCGTCGCACGTGCCGTAGGTCACACCTGAGCCGGATCGTCGCCCTCGGCGGTCTGCCGGTTCGTGCTCGGCCACGCACGGCTGCATGAGGAGAGCCGACCGGCAGCTGCGAAGCCTCTCGAGGAATGGCCGTTACCGGAATGTGACTTCGGGTGCCGTCGCCGCTACGGTGGGTCCACCCCTGATCCACCGAGAGGTTCTCTTTCGTGCTTTCCCCTGACACCCGCGCCGGTCGACGCCGCGCGCAGACGACTCGTCGCCTGCCCGACCTGACCGCCGCGTTCTCCTCCCTGTCCCGTCCGACCCTCGTCAAGGGCCTCGTCGGCCTCGGCCTCGCCTCGAGCGTGGCCGCAGCCGTGGCGATCCCCGTGCAGGCCGCCCCCGGCCAGCTCGAGCTCGGCAACCAGACCAGCGCCCTCGTGGCGCGCGACCGCGTCCAGGCCGTCGACGGCACGACCTCGCGCAGCAGCGCCCGGACCTCCGTGTCCGGCGCAGGCGTCGCCCTCACCGCTCCTGCGGCCGCGCAGGCCGCCGCGGTGTCTGCCGGCCCCGCCGGTGTGACCGCCGTGGCCAAGCCCGCGCCCAAGCCGACCCCGACCAAGGCACCCGAGAAGGCCGAGCCCAAGGCCGCCGAGAAGTCGTCCGAGTCCTCGGAGTCCTCCTCCTCCTCCTCGTCGTCCGTCGTCGGCAGCGGCGTCTCCATGGCCTTCTACGGCTGGTGTGAGGGCAAGGGCCTGGGCGGCAACGCGTCCAAGGTCTGCTCGGCGGTCCGCTCCAACTTCGGGATCACCGACATCGGTGGCTACCGCGCCGGCGCCGGGGACCACGGCGCAGGCAAGGCCGTCGACGTCATGGTCACCGGCTCGCGCGGCGACGCCGTCGCGCAGTGGGCGATCGACAACATGAGCGCCTACAACATCACCTACGTCATCTGGAAGCAGCGCATCTGGCTCGCCGGTTCGTCGGGCTGGCGCTCGATGGAGGACCGTGGCTCCGTGACGGCCAACCACTACGACCACGTGCACATCTCCGTGGAGTGACCTCTGCTGTCACGTGAGGGCGGGTGGGGCCTAGTCGGCCCCACCCGCCCTCACCGTTTGTTCGGGTGGGTCTGGTCTGGGGCCGGGCGCGTGGTGAGCGCGTGGTGAGCGCGTGGTGCGCCGCCGTCCCCAGCCCCCTCCTACGTCGCCGTGACCCAAACGTGACTTTGCCCGAGGGGTCCGGTACGGTGGCGTCGGCTCGTCCTCCCCTGGGGTGGGCTGTCGTGACGGACTGCTGAGTCCTGCCACCGTCACCGACTGCAACGCAAACCGCTTGGCAGGAGCGGGGGACCCAATTCTGGGTCGACCTCCGGGTCGTCCCTTGGGGTTAAGCCAGTTCCGACTGGCCGGGCAGAACCTCCCGCCCGAACCCGACAGCTCACCCCGCAGGCATCGAGAGGTTTACCGTGGCTCACTCCACTCATGGGCGTCACCGCGCGCCCGGGCGACACAACCCTGTCTCCGAACTGTCCGAGATCGCGTCGCGCGCAGGCGTGACCGGCGCCAAGGCATCCGCGGTCCTCGCAGCCTCCGGTAGCCTCGTCGCAGCCTTCGCGCTCCCCGCCTCGGCCGCGCCCGAGTCGGCCAAGAAGGACGCCAGGACGTCTGCCCCCGCAGCTCCCGTGGCTGCCCCGGTCGCCGCTCCGGCCGCGCCGGCGATCACGGCCCCGGCCGTCGCCACCCCGGCCAAGGCCGACCTCGTGGGCGTCGCCGGTGTCACGGCCGTCGCGAAGCCCAAGCCGAAGCCCAAGCCCAAGCCGGTCGTCAAGGAGGACACCCGCGAGGGCGACCTCGTGGCCGCAGCCGAGCGGTCGAGCGACCAGGCGAGCCGCAGCACGACCCGGACCAAGATCTCGACCACGTCGGTCAAGCAGTCCTCGAGCCAGATCGTCAACATCGCGCGCACGCTCCTCGGCATCGCCTACGTCTACGGTGGCGACGACCCGTCCGGCTTCGACTGCTCGGGCCTGACCCAGTACGTCTACCGCAAGGCGGGCATCTCCATCCCCCGCACCGCCTCCCAGCAGCAGCGCGAGGGCACCCGCGTGAGCGACCCGCAGCCCGGTGACCTCGTCTTCTACGGCAGCCCTGCCTGGCACGTCGGCATCTACACCGGTGGCGACATGATGATCGACTCGCCCCGCCCCGGGAAGTACAGCAGCGAGCGCAACATGTTCGGCACGCCGACCGAGTTCCGCCGCTACTGACAAGCACCAGCCGGCGCACACGCCCTGAGTGAACGCCCTCGACCCGCCACGGGTCGAGGGCGTTCGCTGTCGATGTGCTTGAGTGTGGGGATGGCCGAGCTCGTCCTTGATCTCTGGGGCGACGTGAGGGACCCGTGGTCCCACGTCGCCAAGCGTCGTGTCGAAGCAGCGGTGGCTGCCTCTGCGCATCCCCACGACGTCGTCCTGCGCCACCACGCCCTGCCCGGTGCTCCCATCTCACCTGAGGCACTCGAGGAGGTCTCGGTCGCTGCGCGCCCCGACGGCATCGACATCGAGGTGACCTCTCCACCCGACCCGGACCCGACGGACGCGCACCGGCTCGTCGCGCTCGCGCTCGCTCTCGGCGGACCCGCGCTCCAGGGCGCGATGCTCGAACGGCTGTATGCCGCGGTGTTCACCGAGGCGCTCGACGTCGGCGACACCAAGGTGCTCCAGCGGCTCGCGGCGGAGGCCGGTCTCGACGAGCGCCGGGTCGCGGCGGTGCTGGCGTCCTCGGACCATGCGGCCGACCTGGCGTCGGACGAGGCGGCTGCTCGAGAGCTCGGGATCGCCGCGACGCCCTACCTCGTGGTGGACCACCGTCTGGGTCTCGGCGGGCCGGCAAGCATCGAGGACTACCTCACGCTCATCGACAAGGGGTTGCGCGAAGGGGCGTAGTCGCTCGGCTCAACGGGCAGGCGCGAGCCGACCTCTGTCGGCGGCCGGTCGGGTGAGCGCGGCCAGCGCTGCCGTGCCGACGGGCTCGCGGGCGAGCATCGGCAGGAGGGCGACCCGGTCGCACAGCGCCCTGACGCGGACCAGGGAGGGGAGCTCGGCGCGGCTGCGGGCCTGCAGGAACGGCGAGACGGGAGACGTGGCCGCAAGGCTGTTGTTGACGACCCAGGCGTAGGGCGTGATGCCGGCGCGGGCCAGGTCGTCGCGGAGCCCTTCGGCCTCCTGGACCGGGGTGGTCTCGGGGAGCGTGACGAGCACGACCTTGGTCTGGTGCGGGTCCTGCAGGCGCATGAGCGGGGTGGTGTAGCGGGTGCCCTCGCTCATCTGCCGGGTGATCTCCCGGTGGTAGGAACCGGTGGCGTCCAACAGGAGCAGGGTGTGTCCCGTGGGCGCTGTGTCGAGGACGACGAACGTGCGGCGGGACTGGAACACCAGGTGGGAGAACTGCTGGAAGACGGCGACCTCGTCGGTGCAGGGCGACTTGAGGTCCTCCGCGAGCACGGCCCTCCCGGCGTCGTCGAGAGCGCTTCCCCTGCCTGCCATGACCCGTTCCCGGTACTCGGTGATCGCGTGCTGCGGGTCGATGCGCGACACGGTCAGGTGCGCCACGTCCTCCTGCAGCATCTCCGTGAGGTGGGCCGCCGGGTCCGTGGTGGAGAGCATCACGTCGTGTCCACGGTGCGCGAGCTCGAGCGCGATGGCAGCAGCGACGGTCGTCTTGCCCACCCCTCCCTTGCCCATGCACATGACGAGCGATGGCCCGTCCGCCTCGATGCCGTCGACGAGGGTGCGCAGGTCACCGAACCCGTCGAGCACGTCGGCGTCGACGGCCTCGGCTCCAGTGCGGTCCGGGAGTCGCGGTGAAGCGGAATCGAGGAGGGTCCTCAGCGCCGCGATTCCCACGGTGTTGAACGGGAGCAAGGCGATGGTGGTGCGGGGCAGCGCGCGCAGGTTCGGGGGGAGGTGGTCGAGCGCAGCGCTCTCGCGGGAGGCGATGGCCGCGACGAGCGGATCACCGTCGACGTCGTGCGGCATGACGCCGTTGACGACGAGGTGGGCGTCGCTCATCCCGAGCTCGAGCAGCTCGGCGTGGGTGCGGGCCGCCTCGCCCAGCGCAGAGCGTTGGGGCCGGCTGACGAGGACGAGCCGGGTGCGCGCGGGGTCGGTGAGGGCTTCGAGTGCGCCACGGTAGTCCTGGCGCAGCCGGTCCAGACCCGCGACCGGACCCAGGCAGGACACGTCGCCCTTGCCGTCGGACAGGTACGTCGTCCACTCGCCGGGCAGCTGCAGCAGTCGGATCGTGTGACCGGTGGGGGCGGTGTCGAACAGGACATGGTCGTAGCCCGCGGTCGCCTCCGGGTCGGCGAGCAGCGAGGCGAACTCGTTGAAGGAGGCGATCTCCGTCGTGCACGCACCGGAGAGCTGCTCGGTCATCGCCTCGATCTCGGCCGCGGGCAGCACGTCACGGACCGGGTCGATGATCCGGGCTCGATGGGCGTCCGCCGCCTGTTGCGGGTCGATCTCGAGCGCGGACAGGCCCGGCACGTCGGGCACCGGGGTGATCGTGTTGCCGATGGTGAGGCCGAAGACCTGCCCGACGTTGGACGCCGGGTCGGTGCTCACCAGCAGCACGCGGTGACCCTCCTCCGTGAAGCGCACGGCCGTGGCACAGGCGAGCGAGGTCTTGCCGACCCCGCCCTTGCCGGTGAAGAAGAGGAACCGCGGCGGGTTGTCGAGGAACGGGTGCTCAGACACGGTGACTCCGCGCTACCGACGTGGCGGCGGGTTCGTCCTGGAGTGTGGCCTGCATGCTGCTGGGTTGCCTCCTCGAGTCGAGCACCTTTCGGGCACCACCAGCCTCCCAACAATATCGACCTGCGTCAATATTGAGAGACGTCAATGCCTGTCACATCCCGTGACTGCAGACGACAGGCAGACGATGACCCCTCCGGGCGTCAGGGGGCGGCCGTTCCAGTCCTCGTCGTTGCCGCGACCTGAGAGAGTTCGGTCCCGGTACGCGTGGCCCGGACCAGGTGCTGACTGGAATGCACGCGACTGCTGGAGCCGGGTATCAGCCCCCCTCGCCACCGAAGCCACCTCCACCGGTGTAGTTCAGGCCCCAGTTGGTGGCCGGACTGTCCTTCGTGCTGATCTGTGGCCCGTGGTGCCGGCGACGGCCGCAGTCTGTGCAGATCCGCACCCGCATGCCCTCCTCGGCCGCGACGTGCCAGCGGTGCCACCCGATGGTGCACCTGATGCTCGTGGACTGGTCCATGGCTCATTGTTGCGCCGGCTGGAAAGCATGTCCACGGTCGCGCCAGGACGGCCCTGTCATGCAGTTTCAGCCACGTTCATCTCCCTCGCCGAGGGAGTGTCAAGGATCAGCCGAAGCAGCTGTCAACCATCACCCGGAACACTGTCAGGCATCAGCTGAAGCCCAAACGTCAAACATCAGGCGAAGTCATACACAGACAAAGTGCCCTCGGCAGGATTCGAACCTGCGACACCTTCTTCAGGTGATTCCTCGGGGCCTCCGAGAGGGTGGCCAAGAACCGGGTTTGTGCGGGAAACCGTGTGGGCTCGATACGGCCGTGGAGGAGTTCTGCACGGAAATGGCGCCCAAAATGTGCCCACGGAATGGCCTCCGGCAGAGCGGAGCCACCGAGCCGACAGCGGAGCAGATCCGCCCGGAGTCGGGCCGGAAAGTGGAGCGTCGGGTCGGCGGCGGTGGTGAGCTGACCGCTTGAGGGGGATAGCACCGGATCGTGGGGTCCGGTGCTTTTCCTCGTATGCCGTGTGGTCGCCTTGCGTCGCGGCGTGCCGGGACCGGCCGCCAGGCCGCACGCCCGGCGCGGCGGCGGGCGGAAGGCCCGCCCTTGACGGAGTACAGAGAATTCTCACCGGGCGCAATGTGCTTGCATCCCGATCTGGGATGCACGCGCGGTAGCATTGGGCCATGAGCACGCAGATCGCAGTCCGGTTGCCCGATGAGATGGTCGCGTTCCTGGACCGCAGCGTCTCTACCGGCAAGGCGCCCAGCAGGGCGGCGCTCGTTGCCTCCGCCCTTGAGCGTGAGATGCGACGTCTCGCGGCAGAGCAGGACGCACACATCCTTCGCTCCGAGGGCGCGGCGGACGAGCTGGACGACTTGGTCGAATGGACCGGCGCGCACGCAACTGTGGAGGACTGATCGGGTGCGAGAGATCGTTCTGGTTCGCCTCGACAAGACGCGGCCAGCCCTCGTGCTGACTCGAGAGGTTGCTCGGGGCGCGATGAACAAGGTGACGGTCGCCCCGATCACCAGCACCGTAAAAGGCCTGTCCAGCGAAGTCCTGGTCGGGCCTGACAACGGGTTGGAGCGGCGATGTGCTGTGTCCCTGGACAACGTCCTCACCGTCCCTGCATCTGCGCTTGGACGCACCATTGGCTACCTGCACGCGGATCAAGAGGCTCAGCTGGCGCGTGCCGTGGTGTTGGCTTACGACCTTGAGGTACCCCTCCTGGAATAGGAGGCGACACGGACTCTGCCGAAGAGTTGGATGTCGTCGGTCAGCCAAGTGTTCATGTTCCGGAGGCCATGTACGCAGCCAGGATGTAGTTGGGGTGGCGATCCAAGTTCTTGCGGGCCCGGTCGTATCGCATGGTCGTGCGGGGATCGGCATGGCGGGCCGCGATCTGGACGTCGCGCAGGTCGACTCCGGCGTCGAGCATTGTGGTGACGAAGGTGTGCCGCAGCATGTGCGGGTGCATTCGCGCGGCGTGCACACCGCCAGCTTGTGCCAAGCGGTGCAGGCGGCGAGTGGCGCAATGCCGGTCCATCCGGGTGCCACGTGCTGTGCGCAGGATGGGCCCGGACGCTCGCTCGGCGACGGCTCGTTCGATGGCGCGGGACACCGCCGGCGGCAGCGGGGTCAGCACCACCTTGCCGCCCTTGCCGCGAACCTTGAGTACCCGGTGGCCGTGCTCGTCGCCGAGATCTTCGATGTTCGCGCCGCAAGCCTCGAAGATCCGCAGCCCGAGCAGACCCAGCATCGCTACCAAGGCGAAGTCGTTGAGGTTCGACGAGGTGCGGGCGGTGGCAAGCATCGCCTCGAACTGCAGATGCGTCAGACCCAGGGTGGGTGACTCGGGCGGAACGTTCGGGCGGCGGACGTACTCCGCAGGGGAGTGCGCCAGCACCTCGTCAATAACGCAGGTCCGGTAGAAGCCGGCCACCACAGCCACCCTGCGGCTGATCGCGGACGGCTTGTACCGGCGCACTTCCTGCATCCAACGCACGTAGAGCTCGATGTGCGGCCGCTGCACGCCCAAGGGCTCCAAACCGCGTTCGTCGCACCACGTGACAAAGGAGCGAAGGTCGGACTCACTGTGCACCCGAGACTGCCCCTTGAACCGGGCAAGGTAGGCCGCGACGGCGCGACGAAGACTGTCCGAGACAGGAGGCAGGACGACTGGAATCAGAATCTGGGAAGTAACCATTCCGCAGGGTCCGCTCGGGACATGCGACGGTCAAGGAATCGCACCACGCGCGGCAGAAGCGGACGTCAGCGCGTCTACTTGACCCGGGGCAGAGTTGGCTGGCGCTGCCACTCGCTGCCTTCAGCGAATTCCCTCCAGAGCAGAGGCTGGTCGGACGCTAACAGGGCCGCGAGGTCGTCCTTACGTGGCGGACTGGGATTGCTTTTGAGGTCGACCCCATGGAGCCCAAGACCCTTCGCGATTTGTACAGCCTCCGAACGAGTGCTTGCACGCAGCAGGATGTCGACCTCGCCGCAGTCCGTGTCGAGGTTGGTCGCGTTGAAGTACGCAGCCACCTCGCCGTTGGGGAGTCTGGCCCAACCGTGCATCCCCTTCTTCGCCATGACTCATTGTGCACCGCCCGTCCCGCTCAGCCGCGGCACGTTGCATGACCGCAATCCATGGCCCCTGACCCCGGTTGGGAAACGCACTCGCTTCGGACGCTGATGCGCACTGCCTCCGGCATGTCAGCGAGTTCCCGTCAGTTAGCGCCCGTGTTGCGTATAGCGTTGCCAGAGGTCCCAGATCTCTTCAGCGACAGCCGTGTAGCGGCTGGGTGGTCCGGCCGTCTCATCGTCGAACCACTCGACGAAGCACTGGTGTGTCAGGACCATGACGTCTTCGGGACCCTTCGCCTCGGGCAAGGCGATCACTAGGGTCTCGGCTTCGGGGTCGTATTCATCTGTGTTGGTCTCGAAGTTGATGCCAACGGGGTCGGCGCGAAACATAGCCTCCGAGACGGCTTGGACCAGTTCTCTCTTGTCCGCGGTCGCTGCGCGACGTCGCGCCTTAGCCGCCATCCGTCTTATCCTGTCATCGTCCGCGGGTCGCCCAGGACTGCTCATGGACCAAGCCTGACAGCCTTCGACACACCGGGTGCCTCATTCACCCTCATCGGCAGTTCCGGACGTTTACGACCGCCGTCCTGACCCGCAAGGTCAACCTCACGCGCAGACGGGTCCACGTCGTGCAACGCGCCACCGAGGTCGATGGCCGGATCGACGTCGACCAGCCCAAGCGCCGAGCCGGGCATCGCTACGTTCCGATCCCGCAGCTTCTCCTTCCAGCACTGACGGCGAGGCTTGCCGGCCGGCCGAGGGATGCACTCGTCTTCGCCCCGCCCGAGGGGGAGTACCTGCGCGTGCGCAACTGGCGTCGCCGAGCGGGCTTCAACAGGCCCCTCGAGCAGCTCGGCATGGCAGCCACTCCCCATGACCTGCGGCGCACCTTCGGGAGCCTCGCGCGGATGGCGGGCGCCGACCTGCGCTTCATCCAGAAGGCGATGGGTCACGAGTCGATCACCACGACGGCGCGCATCTACGCACACCTCTACGACGACGAGCTCGACACCATCGCGGCCGCACTCGACGGCCTCTACGCGGCCGGCCGAGAGGCGCGGGAGATCTGAGATGTGCCCATTTGGTGCCCATTTCGGGCCTTCGGCGGCGGGTCAGACAACCGCGCCGTCGTGTTTCCGCAGGTCAGACAGGGTGCCCTCGGGCAGATTCGAACTGCCGACACCTTCTTTAGGAGAGAAGTGCTCTTCCCCTGAGCTACGAGGGCGGGGAGGCCCGAAGGCCGCGAGCCAGCCTAGTTGAACGCGGGCCGCCTCCAGAACTCGTATGCCGTGTCGTCCGGTAGCCGCTCCTGCCCAGGGTGCCAGTGCGCCGGCGAGGGTGACCGGTGCCGCGCGTGGAGAGCCTGATCAGCAGGAGCCTCCGCGGGCACCGGCACCGGCGCCGACAGCGCCAACACCGACACCCGCACCGAGCTGGACGAGCTGGGTGCCTACCGGAGCACAGCATCCTCCGGCCGCGGCCTCGGCCGACTCGTTGGTGTCGAAGAGGCCGGCGCCGCCGCAGACTCCCGTCTCGGGCAGGGTGAGCTCGACGCGAGCCGCGGAGTCGTGGTCGCCGGCGATCGAGGCGACGACGGACCGCACTTGCTCGTAGCCCGTCATGGCGAGGAACGTCGGCGCCCGCCCGTAGGACTTCATGCCGACGAGGTAGACGCCGGGCTCGCTCTCGTGCGCCAGCTCTGCGACGCCGTGCGGGTGGACGCTGCCGCAGGAGTGCACGTTGGGGTCGATGAGCGGGGCGAGCCGGACCGGGGCCTCGAGCCGCTGGTCGAGGTCGAGCCGCAGCTCGGTCATGATCGAGTGGTCGGGACGGAAGCCGGTGAGGCCGACGACCCCGTCGAGCCCCTCGATCGCGTCGCCGTCCTCGCTCCGGAGCGTCAGCGTCTCGCCGTGCCGCTCGACGGAGGCGGTACGGAACCCGGTGACGACGCGGACGCGTCCGGCCTCGACGGCCTGGCGGGCGCGCTGGCCCAGGGCGCCGCGGGCGGGCAGCCCGTCGGCGTCGCCACCTCCGAAGGCGTCTCCCACCGCGCCGCGCCGCAGGACCCAGACCGCCTGGGTGCCGGGGAGGTCCTCGGCCATGGAGGCCAGCGCGACGAGGGCGGTGAGGGCCGAGTGCCCGGCTCCGACGACAGCGGTGGTGCGACCGCCGTAGCGGGCGAGGTCGGCCGGGTGGGCCGCGTCGGGAACCCGGTAGGCGATCCGGTCCGAGGCCAGGTGCTCACCGTCGGCGGGGTAGCCGTCACCACCGAGGGGGTTCGGCTGCGTGAAGGTGCCGGAGGCATCGATCACCGCGCGGGCCGTGAGGCGTGCGGCGCCACTCGGCGTCGTCAGGTGCACGGTCAGCGGCTGGTCCTCGCGGCCCGAGTCGACGACCCGGTCGCGCCCGCGGCGGGCCACCCCGGTCACCGTGACCCCGTAGCGGACGCGGTCGCCGAGAGTGTCGGCCAGGGGCTGGAGGTAGTCCCGCGCCCACTCGGCGCCGACCGGGTAGGCGTCCGGGTCGGGCGCCATGCATCCGGCGCGCTCGAGGAGACGCCGCGCGGACGGGTCGACCAGCTCGGCCCAGCGCGAGAAGAGACGGACGTGTCCCCACTCACGGACGGCAGCGCCGGCCCGGTCGCCGCGCTCGAGGACGACGACCTCGAGTCCTCGCTCCAGGAGGTTGGCTGCGGCGGCAAGGCCGGCCGGGCCAGCACCGATGACGACGACGGGGTGGGTGGTGGCGATGGAGGTCATCACGCAGCTCCTTGATTCGATGAATGTCGATTTATGGGCATCTTGCTCCCGTATATCGACAGATGTCAAGATATGTGCATGACGACATCGGTGGCCATCGAGATTGGGACCGAACCGGCCCGGGCGGTCGCCTGTTGCCCGCCCCTGAGCCGGACGGCGCTCGACGCCGAGTCGGCCAGGACGGCGGCAGCGATGTTCAAGGCGCTCGGCGACCCGGTCCGGCTGCGGATCTTCTCGGTCATCGCCTCGTCACCCGAAGGGGAGCTCTGCGTGTGCGACCTGCCCGACGTCGGGGTCTCGCAGCCGACGGTGAGCCACCACCTCAAGAAGCTGCGGACCGCAGGGCTGCTCACGAGCCGGAAGGAAGGCACGTGGGTGCACTACCGCGTGTCGCCCGAGGTCCTCTCGGCGATGTCGGCGCTGCTCCAGCCCTCTTTCTGACGGCGCCTTCTCGTCTGCCCGCGGCTCAGCCTCCGCGTATGCCGCGCGGCCTCAGGAGGCGACCGGCGTCACGCCGAGCTCGTCGAGGAGGCTGAGCACCCGCCGCTTGATGTCGTCGCGGATCGGGCGCACGGAGTCGACGCCCTTGCCCGCCGGGTCCTCGAGCTCCCAGTCCTCGTAGCGCTTGCCGGGGAAGATCGGGCAGGTGTCGCCACACCCCATCGTGATGACGACGTCGCTGGACTGCACGGCGTCCACGGTGAGGATCTTCGGGGTCTCGGCCGTGATGTCGATGCCCTCCTCGGCCATCGCCTCGACGGCGGACGGGTTGACCTGGTCGGCCGGCGCGGAGCCGGCCGAGCGCACCTCGACCGCGCCACCGGAGAGGTGGTGCGTGAAGGCGGCCGCCATCTGGGAGCGGCCCGCGTTGTGGATGCAGACGTAGAGCACCGAGGGCTTGGCGGGGCTGGTCATGGGAGCGTCTCCTGACGGTTCGAGGTGGGTGCGTCCACGGCGTGCGTGGCCCGGGTGAGGTCGGTCGAGGGGTGCGGGACGACGACGTCATCCGCGTTGGCCGCCGCGTCGGGGTAGAGCGCGAGGGTGATCCCGATGCCGACGGCGAGGCCGACGACCTGGGCCCCGACGAACCCCGGCACCGAACCCGGGGCGATGCCGGCGAACGTGTCGGAGAAGACGCGCCCGACCGTGACGGCCGGGTTGGCGAACGAGGTCGAGCTCGTGAACCAGTAGGCGGCCCCGATCCAGGCGCCGACGGCCGGCGCGGCGACGGCACCGCGCCCGGTGCGCGCGAGACCGAAGATGAGCGCGACGAGCACGCTGGTGGCGACGACCTCGGCGAGCAGGTGCGGTCCGGTCGCCCGGTCCTTGGCCGACAGGGCCATGGAGACGCCGAACATCGCGTTGGCCAGGACCGCGCCCAGCACGGCTCCGACGACCTGCGCGACGGCATACGCGCCGACCTCGGCGAGCGGGAGGCCCGTGCCGGCACGTCGCCCGATGAACCAGTCCGCGAGCGAGACGACCGGGTTGAAGTGCGCCCCGGACACGGGTCCGAAGAGCAAGATGAGCACGGTCAGGCCGAGCACCGTGGCGGTGCTGTTCTCGAGGAGCTGCAGTCCGACGTCGCCGGGCGACAGCTGCTCCGCCGCGATCCCGGACCCGACGACCACTGCGACGAGCAGGGCCGTGCCGAGGAGCTCGGCGAGGAGTCGACGGGGGAGGGGCGGCACGTCGGAGCGGGTCACCGGACCATGTTGACGCAGCACCACTCGCTCAGTCAAACTTGAGTCAATGAACACTGAGCAAACGGCAATGCTGCAGCGCCGGGCCTCGGTCCACGCGGCGCTTGCGGACGTCACCCGCCTGCGGATCGTCGACCTGCTCGCCGTGAGCGACCGGTCGGCGGGCGAGCTCGGGGCGAGCCTCGGCATCGCGTCCAACCTGCTCGCGCACCACCTGAGGGCCCTGGAGTCGGCCGACCTCGTGACGCGACGTCGCTCCGAGGGCGACGCCCGCCGCTCCTACCTCTCGCTCAACGCCCACGACGAGTGGCTGCTCCGGGAGACCGCGGGCAACGACGGGGCGGTGCGGGCCTCCCGGGTCGTCTTCGTCTGCACCGCGAACACCGCGCGCTCGCACCTCGCGGCCGCCGCGTGGAGGCGCGTGAGCCCCGTCCCCGCCTCCTCCGCCGGCACGCACCCCGGCGACCGGATCCACGACGGCGCCATCGCAGCCGCGCAGCGCCACGGCCTCCGGCTCCCCGACGTCGCGCCCGTGGCCCTGGGCCCGGACGACGGTGCCCACGACCTGGTCGTCACCGTGTGCGACCGCGCGCACGAGGACCTCGACGGCCGGGACTGGGCGCACTGGTCCGTCCCCGACCCCGTCCCGCACGGCGGCGCGGCCGCCTTCGACGCGGTGTACGAGGAGGTGGCGGCCCGGGCCGCCCGGCTGGCGGGCCGGGTGAGCGCGACCGCGTCCTGAGCGGGACGGCATACTCGGCGGGTGACGTCGACCCGGGAGCCAGCGGCTGGCACGCACGACGACCCCGTGCAGCGGCGCACCGTCGCCACGCTGTCGATGTCGCAGGTCCTCGGCGGCATCTCGCTCGCGAGCGGGGTCGCCGTCGGCGCACTCCTCGCCGAGGAGGTGTCGGGGTCGCCGACCTACGCCGGGCTCGGCTCGACGTTCCAGGTCATCGGCTCGGCGCTCATCGCCGTCCCCATGGCCCGGCTCAGCGCCGCACGCGGGCGTCGTCCGGGCCTGGCCCTGGGCTACGTGCTGTCGTTCGTCGGGGCGCTCGGGCTCATCGCATCCGGGATCGTCGGCAGCTTCGCGCTGCTGCTCGTCGCCAGCCTGCTCTTCGGCGGCTCGACCGCCTCGAACAACCAGGCCCGGTATGCCGCGGCCGACCTCGCGAACCCGGCCCACCGTGGGCGTGACCTCAGCCTCGTCGTGTGGGCGACGACGATCGGCAGCGTCCTCGGTCCCAACCTCGTGGGCCCGAGCGAGACCGTGTCGCGCGTGCTCGGCATCCCGCGGCTGACCGGACCGTTCGTGTTCTCGCTCGTGGGGCTGGTCCTGGCCGTCGCGGTCCTGTTCTGGAGGCTGCGGCCCGACCCGCTCGTCGAGGCACGCCGTCGGGCCGTCCACCTGGACCCGGACGCCGTCGGGCCGACCCACGGCTCGGTCGGGCGCGGGCTGCGGGTCGTCGCGGCCCGCCCACAGGCACTGCTCGGCCTCGTCACCCTCGCACTCGGCCACGTGACGATGGTGAGCGTCATGGTCATGACGCCGCTGCACATGCGTCACGGCCAGGCGGACCTGACGATCATCGGATTCGTCATCAGCATGCACATCCTCGGGATGTTCGCGTTCTCGCCGCTCACCGGCATGGCGGTCGACCGGCTCGGCGGGCGCGCCGTCGCGATGGTCGGTTCGGGCATCCTCGTCGTCGCCACGCTCCTGGCGTCGTCGGCGCCGATGGGCCACTCCAACCGTCTGCTCGCCGGGCTCTTCCTCCTCGGGCTCGGCTGGTCGTGCACGCTCGTGTCGGGATCCACGCTGCTCACCGCCGCGGTGCCCAGCGCGGAGCGACCCGGCGCCCAGGGGGCGAGCGACCTCGTCATGGGTCTGGCGGCCGGCACCGGGGGTGCGCTCGCGGGTGTGGTCGTCGACCGCGCGAGCTTCCAAGCTCTAGCCCTCGGGGCACTCGTCATCGCCGTCACGATCGGCGTCGCCGCCCTCGTGCTGCGCGAGCGCCGGCCGGTCAGCGCCCGCTGAGCCCCGGCCAGTTCGGGCTGCGCTTCTCGGCGAAGGCTGCGACGCCCTCGGCCCGGTCCGCGCTGAACGCCGTGTCGTGCCACCGCGCGTCCTCGATGTCGAGTCCCTCGGCCAGGGACACGTCCATGCCGCCACGCATCGCGGCCTTGGCGTTGCGCACACCGACGGGGGAGTGCGCCGCGATCCGCCCGGCGAGCTCGAGCGCGGCGGCTCGCGGGTCGTCGACGACGCGGTCGACGATGCCGAGCGCGAGGGCGGCCTCGCCGCCGACCCGGCGAGCGGTGAAGATGAGGTCGGCGGCCCGGGACCAGCCGATCCGGCGGGTGAGCAGCTGCGTGCCCCCACCACCGGGGATGACGCCAACCGACACCTCGGGCAGCGCGAACGTCGCCTCCGGCGAGGCCACGATGAGGTCGCACGACAGGGCGATCTCGCAGCCGCCGCCGAGCGCGTAGCCGGCCACGGCCGCGATCACGGGGACCGGCAGGTCCAGGACGCTCCGGTATGCCGTCCTGTTCCCCGGCCGCTGCGCGCGCAGCTCGTCGTCGGTGAGGGTGTTGCGCTCCTTGAGGTCCGCGCCGACACAGAACGCCTTGGGGTGTGAGGACGACACGACCACGGCCCGGGTCGTGTCGTCGGCGGCGACGGAGCGGGCTGCGTCGGTGAGGGCCCGGGCCATCGCGGTCGAGACGGCGTTCATCGCCTCCGGGCGGTTGAGCACCAGCTCGACGACACCCGAGTCGTCGCGGAGCACCTGCACGAGGTCGGTGGACATGGGCTGCTGCGCTGCATCCTGGGACATGGGCGCCATCCTCCCCGATCGCCTCTCGCCCCGACAGGCGACCACGGACCGAGAGCGTCGCGACGAGTGGCGGCACCCGGCATACGGGACTGTCGTTGTTAGCCTGCGGAGGTGAGCGAATCCGGACCGCAGTCAGAGATCGACTCGCGGACCGAGCGGGTCCGCCACGCCGTCGCGGGCTGGACGCGGCACCTCGTCGACCTCGGTGGGCGCAACACGCTGCTCTGGTACCGCGACCTCCCGTCGGGCACGCTCGACCTCACGACGGCGCATCCCGGCGGCGTCGCGATGCTCCTGGCGGGGAGGCCGACGCGGCTGAGCGACCTGGTCCGGGAGCCGGCCGCCTTCGACGAGGCCCGGCGGCGCGCCCGCACGATCGCGGCCAAGACCCGCGAGCTGCGTGAGGAGCGCGGCATCGACACCGGTTTCGTCGCCGTGGGGATGGCCACGTGGAGCCTGGGACGAGGGGGCGCGGCCGCGGCCCGCCAACCGGCCGCGCCGGTGCTGCTGCGCAGCTGCACGCTGCGCCCGACGACGCCCCAGCACGACGACTACGAGCTCGACCTCGGCGACGAGATCGAGCTCAACCCCGTGCTCGAGCACTACCTCGCGTCCGAGCAGGGCCTGACGATCGACTCCGACAGGCTCGAGGGCCTGGCGCACACCTCGAACGGCTTCGACCCCTACCCGGCCTACGCCGCGCTCACGCAGGAGTGCGCGTCGGTGCCGGAGTTCGAGGTGGCGCCCCGCATCGTCCTCGGCACGTTCTCCTACGCGAAGCTGCCGATGGTCGCCGACCTCGCCGCGCACGGCGACGCCCTCGCCGACCACGACGTCATCGCCGCCATCGCCGGTGACCCGACGGCGCTGCGTTCGGTCCGGCACGAGCTGCCCAGCCGCGCGCTGGACGTCGTGCCCGACCCGGCGAGCGGGCTCCTCGTCCTCGACGCCGACTCCTCGCAGCAGGAGGCCATCGAGGCCGCCCGCTCGGGTGCCCACCTCGTCATCCACGGTCCACCCGGCACCGGCAAGTCCCAGACCATCGCCAACCTCGTCGCCGCCCTCGCTGCCGACGGCAAGCGCGTCCTCTTCGTCGCGGAGAAGCGCGCAGCCATCGATGCCGTCGTCGGACGGCTCGACCGGGTCGGACTCGGCGACCTCGTGCTCGACCTGCACGACGGCGCACGGGGCCGGCGCCGCATCGCGCACGAGCTCGTGTCCGCCCTGCCCGGCCGCTCGCCCCGCCCGGCGGACCCGCCGAGCCGTGACGTCGACCGGCTGCGCACCACCGCCGCCACCCTGCTCGAGCACCGCAGCGCGATGCACGAGCCCCGTCACCCGTGGGGTGTGTCGGTGCACGACGTGCAGGAGGCGATCAGTGCACTGGGCTCGTCGGAGCGCCCGCCGCACTCGCGGGTCCGCATCCGGGGTGAGGCGCTGCAGTCCCTGCCGCGCGACCGCTACGAGGTGCTCACCCGTGAGCTCACCCGGGTGGCCTCGCTCGGCGCCTGGTGCACCGACCACGGCTCCGACCCCTGGTACGGCGCGACGGTGCGCACGCCCGAAGACGCCGTGCGCGCCCGCGAGCTCGTCGAGCGCTGGTCCGGCCCGGCCATCGCCGAGGTGGGCCGTACGCTGACCGACGTGTTCACCGGGCTGCGGCTCCCGACCTCGCGCACCGTGCGCGACTGGGGTCGCATCCTCGACACCGTCGCCCAGGTCCGCGACACCCTGGAGACGTTCCGGCCCGAGATCTTCGACGTGCCGCTGGGTGAGTTCGTCGCCGCGACCGGCACGCCCGAGTACCGCTCGTCGGTCGGTGCGGACCTCGGCTGGTGGGAGCGACGGGGGCTGCGACGCCAGGTGCGTCGCTACGTCCGCCCGGGTCGCCCGCCCGCCGACCTCCACGCCGCGCTCCGCGAAGCGAGCGAGCAGCGGAGCGCGTGGAAGGAGATGGCCGGTGCCGGTGGGCGCCCCGAGATGCCGGCCGACCTCGACCGTGCCATGGAGGCGTATGCCGTCCTCGCGGCCGACCTGGCCTGGCTCGACGAGCGCGTGCCCCGAGCCGAGGACTCCGACTCGCTGCTCGACGTCCCCCGTGACGAGCTCGCCACCAGGCTGCAGGCCCTGGCCGACGCACCCGACCGGCTGGCCGTGGTCCCGTCGATCATCGGGCCGGTCGAGTCCATGCGCGCCGCCGGGCTCGGGCCCCTGCTCGAGGACCTGGCCGGGCGTCGCGTGCCCGCCGACCACGTGGCGGCCGAAGCCGACTTCGTGTGGTGGAGCTCGGTGCTCGACGACATCGCCCTGCGCGACGCGCGGGTCGGCGCCCACGACGGCGAGGACCTGCGCCGCACCGTGGCGGAGTTCGCCGGCGCGGACCGAGAGGTGCTGCGGCAGAACGCCTCCCGGGTGCGCGCCGCCGTGCGGGCCAACGTCGACCGCGTGCTCGGCGACTCGCCCGAGCTCGAGAGCATCGTGCGTGCCGAGGGCGCGAAGTCCCGCCGCCACCGCCCCTTGCGTGACCTGCTCCCGGTCGCCGGTGAGCTGCTCACGGCCGCGCGGCCGTGCTGGGTCATGAGCCCTCTCGTCGTCGCGTCCGTGCTGCCCCCGGGGGTCTCGTTCGACGTCGTCGTCTTCGACGAGGCCTCACAGATCCCGCCCGCGGAGGCGGTCTCCGCCATCTCTCGCGCGCGCCAGGTCGTGCTCGCCGGCGACGCCAGGCAGCTCCCGCCCACGTCGTTCTTCACGACCGTCACCGAGGGCGGTGACGCCTCGCCCGACGACTCGCTCACCGAGGGGGTGGAGTCGATCCTCGACGTCCTCGCGGCCACGCTGCCGAGCCGGCACCTGTCCTGGCACTACCGCTCCCAGGACGAGCGCCTCATCGCCTTCGCCAACGAGCACGTCTACGACGGATCCCTCGTGACCTTCCCTGGCACCGGCTCTGCACCGGTGCTGCGCCACGAGCTCGTCGATGGCGTCGGTGTCGTCGAGGAGGGAGCCGCCAGCGTCGAGACGACGCAGGCCGAGGTCGAGAAGGTCGTCGACCTGGTCCTCGAGCACGCCCGGACCCGACCCGGCGAAAGCCTGGGCGTCATCGCCCTCGGACTGGCCCACACCCAGCGACTCGAGGACGCCGTGCGCCGGGCGCTGCAGGGCCTCGACCCCCAGGCCGCGGCCTTCTTCACCGAGGACGTGCACGAGCGCTTCTTCATCAAGAACCTCGAACGCGTCCAGGGCGACGAGCGCGACGCCATCATCCTGTCGGTCGGCTACGGCAAGACGCCGCACGGCCGCGTCCTGCACCGCTTCGGCCCGCTCAACACCGAGGGCGGCGAGCGCCGCCTCAACGTCGCGATCACCCGGGCCAAGCGTCGGATGACCGTGGTGTCCTCGATCGGTGCCGACGAGCTGGAGCCCTCGCGACTCAAGGCCCGCGGCGCCCAGATGCTGCGCGACTTCCTCGCCCACGCCGCCGCCTCGACAGCCGCCGAGACCACCGGCGGACCTGCCGACGTCGCACCCACCGCGCCGGTCCAGTCGGTCGTCATGGCGGAGTTCGCCCGACGGCTGCGGGCGAGCGGCCTTGTCGTCCACGAGCGCTACGGCTCGTCGGCGGACCCGATCGACCTCGCCGTGGAGGACCCGCGGCACCGCGGCCGGATGGTCGTCGCCGTCGAGTCCGATGGGCCGGAGTACGCCGCGATGTCCAGTGCCCGCGACCGTGACCGGCTGCGTGCCGAGCACCTCGGTCGGTTGGGCTGGAAGCACGTGCGCGTGTGGACACGTGACGCCTTCCGCGACCCGGCGCGCGACGTGGCGCGGATCCACGCCCTGGCCGAGCGCGGCGCGCCGTGACCCGACGCCGCCGTCGCGCCTCGAGCGCCCCGAAGCGGGTGGGCTCGGAGGAGGGTCTCACCTCCAGTCGCCCGGCACCCGAGTCGGGTGTCGAGCCGGAGGCGCAGCCGTCAGCTGAGCGTTCCGCACACGGGGCCGACGCCGGCCAAGCCGACGCGGCGGACGCCGAGGCTGGGGAGGCCGAGGTGCGTGAGAGGGCGACCCCGGAGTCGGAGGCACGAAAGCCCGAGGTGAGCGGACGGCATACGGCACCGAAGATGGAGCAGACCAAGGACGACACCGATGAGGGCTGGGGCGAGCCCGGTGACGATGACGCCGCAGCCCGGTGGCTGCGCGAGAACCGCCCGCCCCACTGGTCCTGAGACGTGACTCGGGGCGGGAACCAGCGGTGCTGGCTCCCGCCCCGTGGCGGTACGGGTCTGGAACCCCGAAGCGTCGCGCTCGGTCAGAGACCGGGACGGGCGCGCAGGCTGTCGCGGATCTCCTTGAGGAGCTCGGTGTTGGGGTCGACCGTCTCGGCGTCCGGCTCGTCCGGGAAGAAGCGCGCCTTGGCGCCCGTGTAGGGCTTGACGACGAAGAAGTAGATCACCGCGGCGAGGATGAGGAACGAGATGAGCACGGTGAGGAATGCGCCGATCGAAAGGCCACCCGGCGTCCAGTTGGAGAAGTCGGGGGTCCCGCCGATCTTGCCGACGATCTCCATGATGATCTTCACCATGGCCTCGACGACCTTGCCGAAAGCGGTCGCGATGACGACCGCCACCGCCAGGTCGACGACGTTGCCCTTGAGGACGAAGTCCTTGAAACCGTTCATGGAATCAGCGCCTTTCTGTCGGAGTCACGCTGCCCGACGTGCCTTCCGCCGAAGCGGTGCCACCGTACAAGTTGCCCGGAGGACCCGCGCGGCTCAGCGACGGGCCACCTGCCCACCGGGACACGCCCCGCTCAGCCGGTGACGACGGCCAGCACCCTGGGTGGACCGCCGTCTGGACGCTGACCTGCGAAGATGCGCTCGAGCTCCGCGGGCTCGAGGGCCGTGACCAGCCCGCGCGCACCGTCGTCGCCCCCGGGCAACGATCCGGTGAAGGAGGCCTTGCCGGGCGTGTCGACACCGAGGACGAGGACGTCCTGGGCGAGGGCGGCGCCACCCGTGTCCGGGTAGAGCGTGACCCTTCGGCCGGCCGAGACGAGATCGAGTGCGTGCGCGTCGGCGACGAGGAGGTGGGCGGCCACCGTGCCCGGCGGAGCGCCGTCAAGGGGCGACCGCGGGACCAGGCGTGTGGTGGTGATGACCTCACCGGGCTCGACGCGTGACGCCAGGCGTCGCCCGACCAGGGAGCGGAGGTCCGCGACGGTCGCCACCAACCCTGAGTCGCGCCCGACCTGCACCACACGCAGGTCCTTCTCCCCGAGGACACCGCCGCCCGGCAGCGCTTCGGCGGCGACGACCACCCGGGTCGTGGGAGGCGGCGGGGGTCGCACCACGCCGACGAGCAGCAGTGTCGCGGCGGTCGCGCACGCCGCGGCCAGGGCCCGGCGCAGCGCCCAGCGTCGCCACCGGGCACGTCGGGACGGGCCGAGGATCTCGGGTCGGCGCAGCGCGGCAAGGTGGAAGCGGGGCATGGGCTCGACGCTAGGCAGGCGCGGGCTCGACCGCGATCGCCGGAGGCCGGACTGTGGACGGTGCCGCCGCCTCGGACCGCCTGTGGACGAGTCAGCGACTCGCCGTCGCGGGCCTCGCGGCACTACGGTCAGGTTGTGAGTGACGACGACGCGACCCCCGCAGAGCCCGAGCAGCCCACCTTCTCCGGCCTCGGTCTGGACGAGCGTGTGGTCAGGGCACTCAAGGACGTCGGCTACGAGACGCCCTCGCCGATCCAGGCAGCGACCATCCCGGCGCTGCTCGAGGGGCGGCACGTGGTCGGCCTGGCGCAGACCGGCACCGGCAAGACCGCGGCCTTCGCCCTGCCGATCCTCAGCCGGCTCGACCTCAAGCAGAAGACGCCTCAGGCCCTCGTGCTGGCTCCGACCCGTGAGCTGGCGCTCCAGGTCTGCGAGGCGTTCGAGAAGTACGCATCACGGATGCCCGGGGTGCACGTGCTGCCCGTCTACGGCGGACAGGGCTACGGCGTCCAGCTCAGCGCACTGCGCCGTGGCGTCCACATCGTCGTCGGCACGCCCGGACGCATCATGGACCACCTCGAGAAGGGCACGCTCGACCTCTCGGAGCTGCGCTTCCTCGTCCTCGACGAGGCCGACGAGATGCTCAAGATGGGCTTCGCCGAGGACGTCGAGACGATCCTCAAGGACACCCCGGAGGAGAAGCACGTCGCGCTGTTCTCGGCGACGATGCCCAGCCAGATCCGCCGGATCTCGAAGAAGTACCTCACCGACGCCCTTGAGATCACCGTCGAGCGCAAGGCGACGACGGCGCCCAACATCACCCAGCGCTACCTCTTCGTGTCCTACCCGCAGAAGATCGACGCCCTGACGCGCATCCTTGAGGTCGAGAACTTCGAGGGGATGATCGTCTTCGTCCGCACCAAGAACGAGACCGAGATGCTCGCCGAGAAGCTGCGCGCCCGTGGCTTCTCAGCAGCCGCCATCAACGGAGACGTCGCCCAGGCACAGCGCGAGCGGACCGTGGCCCAGCTCAAGGCCGCGAAGCTCGACATCCTCGTCGCGACCGACGTCGCCGCCCGAGGGCTCGACGTCGAGCGGATCAGCCACGTCGTCAACTACGACATCCCGACCGACACCGAGTCCTACGTCCACCGCATCGGGCGCACCGGTCGAGCCGGCCGCACGGGTGACGCGATCTCGTTCGTCACGCCCCGAGAGCGCTACCTCCTCAAGGCCATCGAGAAGGCCACCCGGACGACCCTGACCGAGATGCAGCTGCCCTCGGTCGAGGACATCAACGCCACCAGGCTCAACCGGTTCGACGACCGGATCACCGCGGCCCTCGCCTCGAGCGACCTCGACGCCTTCCGCGACGTCATCGCCCACTACGTCCGCGAGCACGACGTGCCCGAGGCCGACGTCGCGGCCGCCCTCGCCGTCGTCGCGCAGGGCGACGAGCCGATGCTGCTCGGACCCGACCCCGTCCGTCCGCCGCGACGCGAGCGCGACGGCGGCCGTGACGACCGGGGACCGCGCCGGGACGGCGACGACCGTGGCGGTCGCCACGACCGTGGCCAGGAGCGGGGTCCGCACCGCGGCTCCGGCGGACCGATGTCGACCTACCGGATCGACGTGGGCCGGCGCCACAAGGTCGAGCCCCGCCAGATCGTCGGGGCGCTGGCCAACGAGGGTGGACTGGGCCGCCAGGACTTCGGCCACATCGACATCCGCACCGAGTACTCGCTGGTGGAGCTGCCCGCGACCCTGCCCGAGGGCACGTGGGAGAAGCTGCGCGCCACCCGGATCTCGGGTCAGCTCATCAAGCTGAGCGAGTCGAGCGAGCGCGGTGGCCGCCCCGAGCGGAAGCCGCACCGCAAGGGCCCGCGCGCCTGACGCCGACGGGCGGGGGGACCCAGAGGGACGGGTCGGCTCAGGCGGAGGCTGCGGAGGAGGCCGCCGGGGTCGAGGACGTGCTCGTCGACGAGTCCTTCTTCGCCGACCCGCTCGTGCTCGACGACGAGTCCGAGGACGGGGTCGCCGGTGAGGTGCTGCTCGACGTGGCACGCGAGTCGTTGCGGTAGAACCCGCCGCCCTTGAAGACCACACCCACCGAGTTGAAGACCTTGCGGAGGGACCCCTCGCACTCGGGGCAGACCGTGAGCGAGTCGTCGCTGAAGGACTGGACCGCCTCGAAGCGGTGGTCGCAGTCGCGGCACGCGTAGGCGTACGTGGGCACGGGAATCCTCCTGGGCAATGCGGGTGAGCGGTCTCAAGGATACGGAACGCCCGGGGATGCTCCGGTATGCCGTCCGCCCACGGGGCGTTGCGTCCGCCGTTTCGGTGGCCATGCCGGCAAGTTGCCGGACGCAGGGGTATGCCGTCCGCCCACGGGGCGTTGCATCCGCCGTTTCGGTGGCCATGCCGTCGAGTTGGCGGACGCGAGGGTCCGGAGCGGGTCAGTCCGGGGTCGACCACCCGGCGAGGCGGCCCTGCCGGCTCACGTCGCGCAGGCGCTTCTCGACGACGGCCCGCACCGCGGCGGGGGTGATGACGAGCATCTGGTCGCCGCGCCGCAGCGGCGTCGTCTCCTTCGGGACGAACGACGCACCCTCGCGCACGACGAGGGCGACGTTGGCCCCCGGGGGCAGGCGCAGCTCGTAGACCTGGACGCCAGCGAGGCGGGACCTCGGCCCGACCGTCACCTCGAGGAGGTGCGCGCCGATGTCGTCGAACGGTGTCGCCTCGAGGGCCAGGTCGTAGGTGTGGTGGGAGCGGTCGAGCCCGAGCCTGTGGGCGACCCACGGCAGCGTCGGCGCCTGGACGATCGTGAACATGATGACGAGGACGAAGACGAGGTCGAAGATCCACTCGACGCCGCCCGTCCCCACGGTCATCGGCACCGTGGCGAGCACGACCGGGACGGCGCCGCGCAGACCGGCCCACGAGAGGAAGCCCTGGGTGCGCCACCCGATCCCGAAGGGGGTGCACGACGCGATGACCGACAGGGGCCGCGCGAGGAGCAGCAGGACGAGGCCGAGCACGAGCGCGGGGACGATCTGGTCCGGGAAATGGGCGGGGTCCGCGAGCAGGCCGAGCATGACGAAGAGGCCGATCTGGGCGAGCCAGCCGAGCGCCGTGACGAAGCCGGCCACGGGGGCACGGTGCGGCAGGCCCATGTTGCCGAGGACGAGCGAGGCGAGGTAGCACGCGATGAACCCCGAGGCGTGCACGACGTCGGCGGCGGCGTAGGCGAGGACCGACACCGACACGACGCCGATCGCGAACAGCGCCGAGGAGCCGCCCGCGACGCGGGCCATCAGGCGGCCGCCGAGCCACCCCACCCCGAGGCCGACGGCCGACCCGACGACGAGCTCGAGGCTGATGAGCGTGGCGAGGGACCACCACGACTCGACCCCCGTGCCGGCCGCCGACCCCGTGGCGAGCGCCGTGACGAGGATGACGACGGGGGCGTCGTTGAAGCCGGACTCCGCCTCGAGCATGCCGCTCACGTGGCGGGGGAGCGGCACCTTGCGCAGCACGGCGAAGACGGCCGCGGCGTCGGTCGAGGCGAGGATGGCCCCGATGAGCAGCGCGGTGTTCCACGGCATCTCGAGGACGTAGTGGGCGGCAGCGGCGACGACGACGATGGAGACGAAGGCGCCGACGGTGGCGAGGGTGGCCGCGGGAGCCAGCGAGCCCTTGATCGTCTCCCACTTCGTCGTCACCCCGCCCTCGGTGAGGATGAGGACGAGGGCGGCGTAGCCGAGGACCTGGGTGAGCTCCTCGTCGGAGAAGTCGATGCCGAGGCCGCGGTTGCCGAGGGCCAGTCCGATGCCGAGGTAGATGAGCAGCGAGGGCAGGCCCGAGCGGGTCGACAGCTTGACCGCGGCGATCGCGACGATGAGCACCGCGGCGCCGATGAGCAGCGCGATCGAGAGCGAGTGCAGGTTGTCCGGTTCGGCCGCGACCACTCCGGCAGCGGTGACCCGGGACGTCAGGCCGGCACCCGGCATACCCGAAGTCGTGATCACGGCCCGTCCTTGCAAGTGCTGCGGATGTCTGTCCTAGTCTCGCAGGGTGAGTCCCCTCCGCGTTGCGCGCCGTGCTGCCCTGGCCCTGGTCGGTGTCCTCGTCGTGGCCGCCCTCGTCCTGTCGGTCGTCGGCGTGTCACTGGTCCGGCGATCGTTCCCCCAGACCGAGGGCGAGATCAAGGTGCAGGGACTCGCGGCCCGGGTCGACGTGCTGCGTGACGACCGCGGCATCCCCCAGATCTACGGCGACAGCGTCACGGACATCGCCAAGGCGCAGGGCTACGTCCACGCACAGGACCGCTTCTTCGAGATGGATCTTCGGCGCCACGTGACCGCCGGCCGCCTCTCCGAGCTCGTCGGCGACGCCGGTCTCGAGACCGACCGGGCGATCCGGACGATGGGCTGGCGACGCGTCGCCGAGGCCGAACTGCCCACCCTCGACCCGCAGACGCGGACGACGCTCCAGGCCTACGCCGACGGCGTCAACGCCTACCTCCGGGGGCGCTCGCCGTCGCAGGCCTCGCTCGAGTACGTCGTCCTCGGCACCCGGGTCTCCGACTACCGGATCGAGGAGTGGACGCCGGCCGACTCGCTCGCCTGGCTCAAGGCGATGGCGTGGGACCTGCGCGGCGACTACTCCAACGAGCTGGCCCGCGCCCGTCTCTCGACACGGATCACCGGCGCGCAGATCTCCGAGCTCTACCCGGCCTACGACGTCGCCAACACCCCGATTCTCACCGCGGAGCAGTGGGCGCCGCGCCGACCGGCCGGCCAGGTCTCGTCGAGCGTCCCCGCAGCCCTCGGCTCCAGCGCCGTGGGCGCGTCCGCGCGCGAGGTCGCCGACGCCCTCGGCAGCACCTCGGCCCAGCAGGCGTATGCCGCGGTGGGCCGCGCGCTCGATGCCATCCCGGCCCTCATGGGCCGCGGTGAGGACATCGGGTCGAACTCGTGGGTCGTCGGGCCGCAGAAGTCGGCGACGGGCAAGCCGATGCTCGCCAACGACCCGCACCTCTCTCCCGGAGTCCCCGGCATCTGGTACCAGGTCGGCCTGCACTGCCGCGAGAAGACCGAGCAGTGCCCGCTCGACGTCGCCGGGTTCTCGTTCTCGGGCGTCCCGGGCGTCGTCATCGGCCACAACGACAAGATCGCGTGGGGCTTCACCAACCTCGACCCGGACGTCAGCGACTTCTACCTCGAGAGGGTCGACGGCAACCGGGTGCTGCGCGGGCAGACCTGGGAGCCGGTCGAGACACGTCGCGAGGTCATCAAGGTGGCCGGGAAGCCGGACGAGACGATCACGGTGAGGTCGACCCGCCACGGCCCGATCATGTCCGACGTCCTGCCCGCCCTCGACGACGCCGGCGAGCACTCACCGGTGCCGGCCACCGAGGGGCAGACACCGACGGGCCAGCAGGACTTCGCGGTCTCGATGGCGTGGACCGGGCTCCAGCCGAGCAAGACCGCCGACGCGATCTTCGCGCTCAACGTCGCGCAGGACTTCACCGAGTTCCGGCAGGCCGCGAAGTCGTTCGCCGTGCCGGCGCAGAACCTCATCTATGCCGACGTCGACGGCCACATCGGCTACCAGGCGCCGGGCCAGGTGCCGGTGCGCGCCTCGGCATTCAAGGGCGCGCCGCCCGGGTTCTGGCCGGCGCCCGGCTGGGACGAGGCCTACGACTGGCAGGGCTTCGTGCCGTTCGACTCGATGCCGACCGTGCTCGACCCCGACGAGGGCTTCATCGTCACCGCCAACCAGCCCGTGACGATGAGCCGGACGCCGTTCCTCACCACCGAGTGGGACTACGGCTACCGGGCGCAGCGGATCCGCGACCGTCTCACCGACGCCACCAAGGGTGGCGCCACGGTGACGGCCGCGACGATGGCCGGGATCCAGATGGACTCGCGCAACCAGTTCGCCCCGGTGCTCGTCAAGGCACTGCTGGCCGTGCCGCTCGCCGGACCGGGTGACTCTGACGCCGAGGTGGCCTTCACCCGCGAGGCGCAGGACCTGCTGCGCGACTGGGACTTCACCACGCCCGCCGACGACTCACGTGCCGGT
This sequence comes from Knoellia locipacati, assembly GCF_044791685.1. GTDB lineage: Bacteria > Actinomycetota > Actinomycetes > Actinomycetales > Dermatophilaceae > Knoellia > Knoellia locipacati_A. The sequence continues at coordinate 783,505 of NZ_CP087730.1, read as the reverse complement.
GCGGCCGCGGCCTACTACAACGCGGTGTGGGCCAACCTGCTCCGGCTGCTCTTCGACGACGAGGTGCCCGAGGACCTCCAGGCCGACGGCAACAGCCGGCACATGGCCGCGGTGACGCGGCTGCTCGAGAACCCCAGGAGCGCGTGGTGGGACAACCGCCAGACCGCCGGGGTGACCGAGAGCCGTGACGAGATCCTGCGCCAGGCCCAGGTCGAGGCGCGGCTCGAGCTGACGAGGTCGCTCGGCAAGGACCCCGACGACTGGCGGTGGGGTGCGCTCCACACCCTCGACCTGACCCACCAGGTGCTCGGCGGCGAGACCGTCCCGGGCGTGGTCCGCAGCATCTTCAACCGCGGCGGCTTCGAGATGCCCGGCGGCTCCTCGATCGTCAACGCCAACGGCTGGCGGGCCAACCTCGGCTACGAGACGACCTGGGCGCCGTCGATGCGGATGGTCGTCGACCTCGACGACCTCGACCGCTCGACGTGGATCAACCAGACCGGTGTGAGCGGTCACGCATTCAACGGGCACTACGACGACCAGACCGAGGACTGGGTCGAGGGTCGTCAGAAGCCGTGGGCCTTCACCGAGGAGGCCGTGCGCGAGGCGACCGACGAGGAGCTCGCGCTGCTGCCGGACAGCTGACCGTCGGCCTCAGAACCACGTGGGGCCGTCGGCGGTGAGCACGCCGTCGACGGGGCGGTCGTGCTCGTCGCGGGGGAGCGGCTGCTCGCTGACCTCTCCCGGGTGCAGCACGACGAGCACTCGGGAGCCGGCCCCTCGTCGGTGCAGTGCGCGGTCGTAGCTCCCGCCGCCACGCCCCAGCCGCGTGCCGCTGTGGTCGGCCGCGAGGCCGGGAGTGAGGACGAGGGCGGCGGCCGAGATCGCGTCGGGACCGACCGGCATACGCCGCTCGTCCTCCGCCTCGCACCAGTCGAGGTCGTTGTCCGCCAAGGTGATCGGCACGAGAACCCGTATGCCGTGTGCCGCCAGCGCCTCGATCGTCGCCGCCGTGGGCGGCTCGGTGCGCATCGCCTCGTAGGCAGCGACGGTGGCACCCTCGGGCAGGCCGAGCTCGCGCACGAGGGCGAGGACGTGGCCGGCGAGCGCCAGGTCGTCCACGGCGCGGTCGCGCACGGCGACGATCTCGCGCCGGGCGGCCAGCAGCGCCGGCCGGAGGGTGGCCTTGTCGTGGGCCGTCGGTGTCTGCGCCATCGCACCAGTGTCGCCGCCGGATCGCACAGCAGAGGCGCGGCTCGCTCGCCTAGGGTTGCCGGCATGGGTGACGACGGGCTTCGACAGGCCACCGACCTGATGCGCGACCGGGGCGTCGATGCGCGCGCCATCGGGGCGTTCACCCGCTTCTACGGCCTGCTCGAGGCCGAGGCCACCGGCTACATCCACGAGGACTCCATCGAGCCGCTGGGGCAGGTGCGGTCGCTGGCCGAGCTCGAGGTCGACGAGGTCGAGCTGCCGGAGGCGCTGGCGAGGTCGGCGGTGCTCAAGCTCAACGGCGGGCTCGGCACGTCGATGGGCATCTCCGGTCCCAAGACCGCCCTGCCCGTCCGCGACGGCCTGACCTTCCTCGACATCATCGCCCGCCAGGTCCTCGCCCTTCGCGAGCGCTACGACGTCGAGCTGCCCGTCGTCTTCATGGACTCCTTCCGCACCCAGGCCGAGACGCTCGAGATGCTCGCCGCGTACCCCGGTCTCGACGTCGACGGGCTGCCGCTGTCGTTCCTCCAGAGCGCCGAGCCCAAGCTCCGCGCCGACGACCTCACGCCGGTCTCGTGGCCCGACGACCCCGAGCTCGAGTGGTGCCCGCCCGGGCACGGCGACGTCTACATCGCGCTACAGTCGAGCGGACTGCTCGACACGTTGCGAGACAGGGGTGTCCGCTACCTCTTCCTCTCCAACGGCGACAACCTCGGCGCGACCTTCGACCCGCGGATCCCCGCGTGGATGGCCCGTGATGGCATCCCCTACGTGGCCGAGGTGTGCGAGCGCACCCGCAACGACCGCAAGGGCGGTCACCTCGCGCGACGCCGCAGTGACGGCCGGCTCGTGCTGCGTGACTCGGCCCAGGTCGCACCGGGCGAGGAGGAGTACTTCCAGGACAACGAGCGCCACGAGTTCTTCCACGTCAACAACCTCTGGGTCGACCTCGACGTCCTCGCCGACCAGCTGGCGCAGCGGGCGGGCGTGCTCGAGCTGCCGATCATCGTCAACCGCAAGACCGTCGACCCGACCCGCAAGGACTCCACGCCGGTCATCCAGATCGAGTCCTCGATGGGCACGGCCGTCGAGGTCTTCGAGGGATCCCAGGCGCTGTTCGTGCCGCGTGACCGCTTCCGGCCCGTCAAGACGACCAACGAGCTGCTCCTTGTGCGCTCCGACCTCTACGAGCTCGACGGGGACAGCCAGGTCGTCTCGCTCATCGACCACGAGGAGCCCTACGTCGACCTGTCCGGCGAGTTCAGGTTCGTCCAGGACTTCGACGCGCGCTTCCCGCACGGCGTGCCCTCGATCCGCGAGGCGCACTCGCTCTCCGTCGACGGCGACGTGACCTTCGGCCGAGACGTCGTCTGCGTCGGGGACGTCACCGTGCACGCCGACTCGCCGCGCACCATCGCGGACGGCACCCGCCTCGAGGGCGACGCGTGAGGACCGTCGAGGAGCACCGTGCGGCGCTCGTCGCTCTCGTCTCGGCGCTGCCGCCGGTCACCGTCGCCCTGTCCGAGTCACTCGGGCGCGTCCTGGCTGCCGACGTGGTCGCGGCCGTGGACCTCCCGGGCTTCGACAACAGCGCGATGGACGGGTATGCCGTCCGCTCGGCCGACGTCGCCGGCGCCAGTGCCGCCGCTCCCGTCCTGCTCGACGTCGACGGCGACATCGCCGCGGGTGACACGCGTGAGCACACGCTCAGGCCGGGGGCGACGATGCGGATCATGACGGGCGCGCCGATGCCCGTGGGTGCCGACGCGATCGTGCCCGTCGAGGAGGGCGACGGCGGCGTGGAGCGGGTGGCCCTGACACTCGCGGCCGAGGCGGGCCGGCACCTGCGTCGACGCGGTGAGGACGTGCGTGCCGGAGACGTGGTGCTGCGGGCCGGAGTCCGGGTGACCCCCGGACGGCTGGCGCTGGTGGCGGCCAGCAACGTCGCGGCGGTGGAGGTCGTGGCGCGACCGCGCGTCCACGTCCTCTCCACCGGTGACGAGCTCGTCACCGTCGGGCACCCGCTCGCCCACGGACAGATCGTCGACTCCAACGGGTCGATGCTCGCGGCGCTCGTCAGGGCATCGGGTGGCGACCTCGTGGGGGTGGGCCACCTGGACGACGACGCCGACGCCTGGGCGTCCCTGCTCGCCGACGTGCCGGGCGAGCCGGACCTCCTCCTCACCACGGGTGGGGTGTCGATGGGTGCGTACGACACCGTCAAGGAGGTGCTCTCGGGGACGGGCACCGTCGACTTCGTCAAGGTGGCGATGCGCCCGGGGATGCCGCAGGGTGCAGGGGTCGTCGGTCCGCGGCGCACGCCGATCATCACCCTGCCGGGCAACCCGGTGAGCTCGTTCGTGTCGTTCCACGTCTTCGTGCTTCCCGTCCTGCGCGCCCTGGCCGGCCTCGACCCCGAGGTCGCACTGATCAGGGGCGTTGCCGCGCAGGGCTGGTCGTCGGTGTCCGGCAAGGTCGAGTTCACCCGGGTCGTCCTCGACGGCGACGGCGTCCGTCCCTCCGGCGGCCAGGGCTCGCACATGCTCGGTGCCTTGGCCGAGGCGACGCACCTCGCCGTGGTGGACGCCCGGACGACGGAGATCCGGCCGGGGGACCCCGTCCACCTGCTGCCGCTCGTGGGGCAGGATTGACGATGTGGCCCTCCCCGACCCGAGCTCGACCCGACAAGGTCCCGCTTCACCCGAGCCGCCACCTCGGGTCGAGCGGCCCATTATCGGGTCACCCGATAATGCGGCAGGCGGGGCCGGTCGCGGTCTGACGCATGTCCGGGCCGACGGGTCGGCACACATGGTCGACGTGTCCGCCAAGGCCGTCACCGCCCGCGAGGCCAGCGCACGAGGGCGGGTGCTGCTCTCGGCCGACGCCGTCGCCGCCCTCCGGGACGGAACCGTCCCCAAGGGTGACGCGCTCGCGGTGGCTCGGCTGGCCGGCATACAGGCGGTCAAGCGCACCCCGGAGCTCATCCCGCTCGCGCACCCCGTCGCCGTGCACGCGGCCTCGGTGGACCTCGACGTCACCGACGACGGCGTCGACATCTCCGCCACCGTCCGCACCGCCGACCGCACCGGCATCGAGATGGAGGCGCTCACCGCCGTGAGCGTGGCCGCCCTCGCCCTCATCGACATGGTCAAGGCCGTCGACAAGCACGCCCGCATCACCGACGTCCGGGTCACGGCCAAGTCCGGCGGCCGGTCGGGCGACTGGGTCGAGCCGTGAGCGGGCCGCTGAGCGGGCGCCGGGCCGTCGTCGTCACTGCGTCCACCCGCGCCGCGCAGGGGGTCTACCCCGACAAGGGAGGCGCGCTCATCGTCGAGAGCCTGCGGACCTGGGGCGCCGAGGTCGACGACGCGACCGTCGTCCCGGACGCCGAGGTCGCGACCGCGCTCTCTGCGGCGCTGGCACTGCGGCCACACCTGCTGCTCACCACCGGGGGCACCGGGATCAGCCCGACGGACCGCACGCCCGAGGCGACCGCGGCCCTGCTCGACCGCGAGGTCCCGGGCATCGCCGAGGCGATCCGGGGTGCGGGCGTGGCGGCGGGGGTGCCGACCGCGATGCTGTCGCGCGGCCTCGCCGGAGTCGCCGGGTCGACCCTCGTCGTCAACCTCCCCGGCTCGAGCGGCGGGGTGCGTGACGCCCTCGAGGTCCTCGAGCCGGTGCTGGCCCACGCGCTGAGCCAGCTCGCCGGGGGCGACCACTGATGCTGTGGGGCAGGCGGCGTGAGAGCTGGACGGTCGTGCTCACCGGCACCACCCCGGGCGGGCTCCCGATCCTGCTGCGACCGCTGCGCCCCGAGGACGCCGAGGAGTACGTCTCGGTCCGCGCCCGCAACCGTCACTGGCTCGGGCCCTGGGACGCGACGTCGCCGGTGCCGGTCTCCGGGTCGCGCACCTTCGACGACGTCGTCGACTTCTACCAGGAGGAGGCGCTGGCCGGACGGATGCTGCCGTTCGTCGTCGAGGTCGAGGGCGCGCTGGTCGGGCAGGTCAACGTCAGCAACATCGTGCTCGGGTCCTTCCGCTCGTGCACGGTCGGCTACTGGGTCGCGCAGTCCCTGGCAGGGCGCGGGATCGTCCCCACGGCGCTGGCGCTCGCCGCCGACCACGCCTTCGCCGCGCTCGGCCTGCACCGGGTCGAGGTCAACATCCGGCCCGAGAACGTCGCCAGCCTGGCCGTCGTCCGCAAGCTCGGGTTCCGCGACGAGGGCCTGAGGCCGCGGATGCTGCACATCGACGGGGACTGGCGCGACCACCGGTCGTTCGCTCTGACGACGGAGGATCTGGACAACCAGTCGGTCATGGACCGTCTGACCCACTCGTCACAGCAGTCACTTGGGCGACACACCGTTGAGGGTCCGACTGCCTGACCTCCCGCACGCATAACGTCGTCTTCGTGCAGCCGAGCAGCCTCATCTTCCTGGTCATCATCGGGATCTGGGCTGCCTATTTCGTCCAGTACTGGGTCCGTCGCCGCGAGCACCTCGCCACGATCCAGTCCGTGGACGCCTTCTCCGAGACGATGCGGGTCCTCCAGCGTCGCGCTCCGCTGCCCTCGCTCGACTCCGGGAGCCAGGCTCCGCGCACGTATGCCGTGAGCCCCGCCCGCGCGATGCGCCCCCAGGTCACCGTCAAGCGCGCCGAGGCGTATGCCGTCCAGAGCCAGCGGGCGGAGACGCCGGCTGTCGCGCCCCCGGTTGCGGCCACGACATCAGGTGCGCCGACCACGTCGGCCATGCCGGCGCGCCGGAGCCTGCCCGTCCACGACGTCGAACCCGAGGTCGCCACGATGCGCCCGAGCCGCGCCACCCGGGGCATCGTCCTGCTCGTCGGCCTCCTCGGGACCCTCGTCTTCGGTGCCCTGGCAGCCTTCGGGGTCCTCGTCCTGTGGGCACCCTTCGTGCCGCTGGTCATGGCGGCGGCAGGCTTCGCGTGGCTGCGCGCCGGAGTCCGCTCCGAGATCCGGGCCCGGCACGAGGCCGGCTCCGCTGCACGCCAGCGGGTGCGTCCCACGTCCTCGCGCTCCGAGCTCGCACCTGCCTCGCCGACGCGCTCGTCCTCGCCGACGCGCTCGGCCTCGCCGGCGCGTGAGCACGAGGTCGCAGGTGAGGCAGCCAGCGACGAGTCCGGTGCCGCCACCGCGGTCGAGCAGCACGAGGTCGCCGAGACGACCCGGGTGGCCTCGGCCCCGTTCGACGTCGCCGCACCGACGAGCACTCCCGCGCCCGCCGAGGTCCAGCCCGCTGCCGAGCCGGTTGTCGAGCAGCCGGCCGCCGTGCTAGAGGTCGCCCTGCCCGAGGTCGACGAGGACGACATCCCGCTCACGTGGGACCCCCGTCCGGTGCCCCGCCCGACCTACACGATGAAGGCCAAGGCGCCCGATCGTCCCGCGCCGGCCACGCAGGTGGAGGCGGACGACGAGGGCGAGCGGACGGCATACGACGAGCTCCCGCAGCGGCGGATCAGCGGTCTCTGACCGCCACCCCCACGCACGAGAGCGCCGGTCCCGACTCGGGACCGGCGCTCTCGTGCGTGGGGGTGCCGGTGGCGGGGCTACTTCTCGGCTTCGGCCTCCTCGACCTCGTCCTCGAGCGAGTCCGGCACGTCGTGGTCGTCGAGCAGGTGGTGCCCGACGGCGTTGAGCACGGCGACGAGCGGGACCGCGATGAGGGCGCCGATGATGCCGGCGACGACGACTCCGGCAGCGATGCCGAGGATGACCGCGAGGGGGTGCACGCGCACCGCGCGACCCAGGAGGAAGGGCTGCAGCACGTGCGACTCGAGCTGCTGCACCGCGATGACCCCGCCGAGCATGATGAGCGCCTTGACCGGGCCCAACGCGACGAGGGCGAGGAGCACCGGGACCGCGCCCGAGATCAGGGCGCCGATGACAGGCACGAATGCGCCGAAGAAGACGAGCACCGCGACGCCGGAGGCGAAGGGCACACCGAGCACCGCGGCCACGATGCCGATGCCGAGCGCGTCGACGGCGGCGACGAGGATCGTGGCCCGGGTGAAGGCCGACAGCTGACCCCACGCGATGAGCCCGGACGTGTGCACGCGGTCGCGCGAGGTGCGCGGGAAGAGGCGGACGATCCACGCCCAGATCCGCTCACCGTCGTAGAGGAAGAAGAAGAGCGCGAACATCGCGATGAAGAAGCCGGCGACGAGGTGGGTCACGGTGAGCCCGGCCTGCGCGGCGGTCTCACCGATGTTGCCGTTGTCCGAGCTGAGCTCCTCACGCAGACGGTCGATGTAGCCGTCGACCTGCGTGTCGGTGATGCCGAACGTGTCGCGGAACCAGCTGCGCACCTCGTTGACGCCCTGCGCCACCTGGTCGCTGATGTCGCTGAACTGCGAGGTGAACTGCGAGCCGACGAAGCTGAGCATCCCGATGATGAAGGCGAGCGTGCCGACGACGGTGAGCCCGGCGGCTGCTCCGCGGGGGAGCGCCCGGGAGAGCACGTGCACGAGGGGGTGGAGCAGGGCGGCGAGCAGGAGCGCGACGACGAGCGGGACGGTGACCTCGGACAGGTAGGCGAACAGCCAGAACGCGCCGTAGAGGGCCGCGCCGACGACGATGAGCCGCCAGGCCCACTCGCTCGCGGTGCGCACCCCGATCGGGACCTGCCAGGCCGCGGGCTGGTGGGCCGGATCGGGGTCGACCGGCTCGGTCGTCGGGCTGGTCGCGGGTGGGGGAGCCCCGAGTCGGGGGAGGTCCGCGGGGTCGGCCTGACCGGCCCTGCTGGACGGCATACGAAGTCGCATGGGTGTGAGCGTATGCCGGGCCCGCACCGGTTTCGTCCGGGGCCGTCCCCGGTGTTATCGTGATCCCCGCTTTGGGGCTGTGGCGCAGTTGGTAGCGCGTCTCGTTCGCAATGAGAAGGCCAGGGGTTCGAATCCCCTCAGCTCCACCCGACGAAGACCCCGTCCGACCAGCACTTCGGTGCTGGTCGGACGGGGTTTCTCGTTCGGACCGAACCTGTTCGTCGACCCCCCGTGTACTCCGAGGCAAGGCAGTCATGTTCGCCAGCTGCCTCAGGTTCGATCGACGAGTCCGCGGGACGTGGCGGGTCGTTCAGTGGGTGCTTCCCACGACGCCAGCAGACGAAGGCGCTCGGCCGAGGGCGAGCCCGGTTCGGCGGTGTAGACCATCAGCACCAGGCCCGGCTCGGCGGTGATGGCCAGCTCCTCGTAGGCGAGGGTCAGCTCGCCGACGACGGGGTGGTGGAACCGCTTCGAGCCTGCACCGTGGGTGCGGACGTCGTGGTCTGCCCAGAGGCGCCGGAACGTCTCGCTCTGGGTGGACAGCTCCCCGACGAGATCCTGCAGTCCGCGGTCGTGCGGGTCGCGCCCCGCCTCGGTCCGCATGATTCCGACGCACATCTGGGCGAACAGCTCCCAGTCGGGGTAGAAGTCGCGCGAGGCGGGGTCGAGGAACTGGAACCTCGCCAGGTTCGGCATTCGGCCACCGGCGCCGATGACGGGCGAGTAGAACGCACGGCCCAAGCCGTTCGTGGCGAGCAGGTTCTGGCGGGGATCGCGGACGAACGCGACTCCATCGGTGATTGCCTCCAGGGTCCACCGCAGGCTCAACCGGTTCGCCGCCCTGCTGGCGGTTCGGCGCCGCGGTCGGCCCGAGGTCGGTATGCCGTCGGCCGCGCGAGCGAGGTCGAGCAGGTGCGCTCTCTCCGTCTCGTCGAGCTGCAGGGCCCGGGCCAGGGCGTCGAGCACTCCGGCAGACGCACCGGCGATCTGCCCGCGCTCCAAGCGCGCGTAGTACTCGACACCAGGCCGGCCAATGAGGAGACCTCGCTGCGGCGTAGTCCGGGCACACGGCGGCTGCCGGTGGCCGGCAGGCCCACTTGGTCCGGGGTGAGGCGAGCACGACGGGTGGTGAGGAACTCACTCACCTCTTGGCGCAGCTCTCGGCGGTTGTCCACGAGATCGAGCCTAGGCCGAGCCCGGTCCCGGCTCCTCTCCTGAGACATGCCCTCTCAGTACACCCATCGACAGTGACTTCCATGACGACGGGCGAGCGAGTTGACTCGATGTCGTGGCCCGTGTCGGTGGCACGGCAGCTCGAGAAGCCCACGAGGAACAGGAGCCCATGGCGATGCGTCAGGTGGTCAGGTACGGACGGCCGCATGCGGAGACTTCATGCGAACGATGACCTCGCCCTCCTCCTCTCACCCGGCGCTGATCGTGGCGCTGTCCGCGACATTGACCACGCTCGGTGCCGGGTGTGGTGGACCCAGACCCACCAACGACACCGACCTGCCCGCCACGACCGTCCGCAGCAGCCAGACGTCGTCACCGAGCCCCACCTCGAGCAAGAACACACCCCAGGAGGACAGGATGAAGGTCCAGATCACCATCGGAGGGCAACGCCTCACCGCGACCCTCTCGGACAGCGCGGCGGTCCGGGACCTCGTCGCGCAGCTTCCGGTGAGCATCGACATGGTCGACCACGGTCAGGTCGAGAAGACAGGCCGGCTGCCGTCACCGCTCTCCCTGGAAGGGCAACCTGACGGGGCGGACCCCGACGTGGGCGACGTCGGCTACTACGCACCCGGCAACGACCTCGTCCTCTACTACGGCGACCAGTCCTTCTTCCCCGGCATCGTCATCCTCGGCCAGCTCGACGGTGACGCGGCGCAGCGCCTCGCACGAGTCGACGGTCCAGTCACTGCGAAGGTCGAGGCACATGATGACTGACCTTGCCCCCACTCGGGAGCTCACGGAGTTCCTGGAGCACGTGAACGGTGGCGCACTGATCGTAGGCGGGTCGCGCCAGCACCTTTTCATGCAGCGCGCAGCCCAGGCCGCACTGCTGATCGTGGCCGAGCTCAACGGCGGATACCGCACCCCGGCAGAGATCCGGGCTCTGCTGACTCAGCTCACCGGCAAGGAGGTCGATGAGTCGGTCATGGTCTTTCCACCCTTCTACAGCGAGTTCGGGAAGAACCTGACCATCGGCAAGGGCGTCTTCATCAACATCGGCTGCCGCTTCCAGGACACCGGTGGAATCACCATCGGCGACGGGAGTCTCATCGGCCACGGCAGCACCCTGACCACGCTCAACCACAGCCCGGATCCTGAAAGGCGCGCCGACATGGTGCCCGCACCGATCGTCATCGGCCGCAAGGTCTGGGTCGGCGCGTCGGTGACCGTCGTCCCCGGCGTCACGATCGGCGACGGAGCGATCGTCGGCGCGGGCGCGGTCGTCACCAAGGACGTGCCAGCCCACACCATCGTGGCCGGCGTGCCTGCCAAGGTGGTTCGTGAGACTGGATTCGGCGCCCCGACACGCTGACAGGTGAGCCTCCGGCCAGGCGGAACGTCGAGTCACGCTGACCTTTCGCGTCCGGAAGCGTGAGGACGGGCACCAACCGGCGGTGTGCGCCGACGCCGATCGACTAGTGCATCCACGGAATGGGCTGGGCCGGGTGGGCCGGTCGACAGATGGCCCGGCTCTTGCGAACCACGAGTCACGGTGCCGTGACACGGTGGATGACATGACCACTGGACAGCCCCACCGCGGTCGACCGACCGAGGCCCAGCGCGCGATGACGCGGGTCATGGTCGTCGCCCTGTGGATGGGCTTCGGGTACGGCGTCCTCGGTGCGATCCTCACCGTCTATGCCGCAGACGTGTCCGGGCGGCAGTCGCTGCTGCGCGTCGGCGCCGTCCTCGTCATGCTGGCCGGGGCTTCGGCAGCCGGCCTGTTCCGGTTGCAGGCGATACCCACCAAGCGCTGAACCCTCCCCGTGAGGTTCGCCGCCAGGGGGGGCGGGGGAGGGATTGGCGCGGCAGCGCCTCCAGCGGTGACCGCGCAACCGACATGCGAGCTGCTTCGCCTTCACCTCGCTCAGTCTCCAGCCGCAGTGCGGCGAGGTCCATGGCACCCAAGGCACACCAACGGGCCACCCGGGCGGCCGGCTCCGATCGCCGGGGGCCTGAAGATGGCTCGACCGCACCGGATGGTGTGGTGGGATGCGGGCGTGGGTGTCGTCGACGGCCTGGACCGGTTCCAGCGCAAGCACCGCGTGGTGGGCTACCCCCTCGCGGTCGTCTACAAGTTCTTCGACGACCAGGCCGGCTACCTCGTCGGCCTCATCGCCTACTACGCATTCCTCTCGTTCTTCCCGCTGCTGCTCATCTTCACGACGGCTCTCAGCGTCGTCCTCTCGAACTACCCGGACCTCCAGCAGCGCGTCATCGACTCGGCGATGTCAGAGATCCCGGTCATCGGTGAGCAGCTCGGCCAGCCGCAGACCCTTCGTGGCAGCGGGACCGGGCTTCTCGTCAGCGGGATCGTCGCCCTCTATGGCGGCCTCGGTGTCGGGCAGGCCTTCCAGTACGCGATGAACACCGTCTGGGGCGTGCCCCGCAACGCACGACCCAACCCGTTCCACGCCCGGGGCCGCAGCTTCCTGCTCCTGCTGACGATCCTCGCCTTCGTCATCCTCACGACCGCGCTCACCATCGTGAGCGCCAGGGCGATCAGCACCTACCCCCTGACCACCCGGGTCGCTGTGACCGTCGCGACCTTCCTCGGCACGGCGTTCGCGTTCGCCCTCGGCATGCGCCGGGCCGTCGCCCTCGACCTCAAGCTGCGCCATGTGGCCGTCGGTGCGCTCGGTGCGGCCGTCACCTGGCAGGCACTCCAGTACTACGGCGTCGGCTTCGTCGAGCGTGCGGTGAGCTCGACCTCAGCGACCAACGGTGTCTTCGGCCTCGTCATCGGCCTCTTCGCGTTCTTCCACCTCGCGGCGTTCGGCGCGGTCTTCTTCGCCGAGGCCGACGTGGTGCGGGCCAACCGCCTGCACCCGCGGGCGCTGCTCACGCCGTTCACCGACAACGTCGACCTCACCGACGGGGACCGGCGGGCCTACGCCCAGCAGGCGCGCATCGGGAGGTTCAAGCAGTACCAGCAGATCGACGTCGACTTCGAACGACCCGTCGACCCGCCGGTCGGCGAGCCGCCCCGCGAGACCCCGACCACCCCGACGTGAGCTGCGGGCTGCCGTGGCACGCGCACGGACGCGGTCGTCACTCCGCGAGGCCGACGTCCTCGTGACCGCGAGCGAGGCCTCGATGAGCCATGTCGAAGGTGGACAGCACCTCCAGGAGGAAGTCCGACGCGGACCGCACGACCATCCCGGTGTCGTCGGTAGGGCGGTCATCGAGGACCTCGGCGAGGACGACGTGGTGGACGCCGACAAGATCGAGGAGGCTGACGCCTTCCTCGACGGCCCGTCGGCCGATCTCGTAGCCCGACGTCAGGGCGGCCTCGCTCCCTCGGGGAAGGTACCGCTGGAAGGCCACTCGGTAGTCCCGCGTCAGTCCCTCGAGGTCGCTCATCGACGGTCGCGAGCGTCGCGTACCTGCGCGAGGTAGGCCATGCCCTCCTCCAGGTCCAGGGCGGTCGCGACCTCGCCCATCCCCATGCCGAGGCGGACCATCGCGAAGGCGACGTCGGGCTGGATCCCGACGATCACCGTGACCGCCCCCCGCAGACGGGAGATGTCTGCGATCGACTGGAGAGTTCGTGAGGCAAAGCTGTCGATGACGTCGAGGGCCGCGACGTCGATGATGACGCCGCGGGCTCGGTACTCACCGATCTGGCGGACGAGGTCATTCTGGAACCGGACCATCTCGGAGTCGTCCAGGGCAGTGTGGACCGACGCGACGAGGGTGTCACCCTGCCGCAGGATGGAGACGAGAGCCGGTCCGGAGTTCACGATCCGTCCGTCACCTCCTTGCGAGTGACGGTGTAGCCGAGGAGCCGCTCTGCCTCTTCGAGACCACCCTGGAGGTCTCCGATCGTGTTCATCTTGCTGAGGTCCACGCCGATCGTGACCAGGGTCTGCGCGATGGTCGGGGAGAGGCCGGTGATGATGACACTGGCGCCCATGAGCCGCGACGCGTCGACGGTCTGCACCAGGTGGTTGGCCACCGCCTCGTCGACCTCAGGTGCGCCGGTGATGTCGATGACCACGACCTTGGCGCGGTGGGTGCGAATCCCGCCCAGCAGCTGCTCGGTGAGCTGTTTGGCACGGTCGCTGTCGAGGACGCCGATGATCGGGAGGATGAGCAGCCGCTCGCGGACCGGGAGGACCGGCGTCGACAGCTCCCGGATGGCGTCCTGCTGCTGACGGATCACGCGTTCGCGCTCGTCGACGAAGCTCACCGCAACCGTGTTGGCGATGCGGTTGGCGGCCGGCTCGTACGCGTCGAGGACGCGGTTGAGGAGGCCGACGTCGCCCTGGTACTTCTCGAAGAGTGACCGGGCCAGGACGTCACGCAGCAGGAGCACGATTCCCACGACCTCGTGGGTCTCCACCCCGCGAGGGATGATGCGCTCGGACAGGTCGCGGGCGTAGTGCTGCAGAGCCTCCACGCTGCCGGTCTCGAGGACCTCGACGTAGTTGTCGTAGACGGAGGTGGTCTCGGCCACCATCTCCTGCGGCGTCATCGCCTCCAGCAGATGGGCGTCGTGGATCCGGGAGGCCCAGTCGTCGCGTAGCGTCGCCCGGTGCTCGCGCAGGTGTGCCACGAGCTGGGGGAGCAGCATGTCGTCACCGGTCGGCGACTGGTCTGCGTGCGGAGGAAGGCCCTCGGTGTTGTCGGCGTCCATGCTCAGTCCTTCTTCTCGATCCACTTGGTCATCGTCACCGTCGTGCCCGTGCCGGGCTGGGATTCGATGCTGAACTCGTCCATCAGGCGTCGCGAGCCGGGCAGTCCCAGGCCCAGGCCGTTGTAGGTGCTGAACCCGTCCTCGAGCGCACGGTCGACGTCCCGTATGCCGGGCCCGCTGTCCCGGGCCACGACGCGTATGCCGGACCGTGGCCCGTCGAGCAGCTCGATGCTCACCTCGCCGCTCGAGGCGAACCGCACGATGTTGCGTGCCACCTCCGACACCGCGGTGGCCAGCATCGTGAGGTCGGTACCCACGAACCCAGCGCGCACCGCGAGCTCGCGCGCTGCCTGGCGCGCAGCCACGATGTCGGGATCGGCGCTGATCGCCACGTGGATCTCGTCCTGACGCAGCGGCCCCCTGCTCAGCAGCGGCTCGCTCAGCCGAGCGCAGACCTGGCAGTCGAGGAGGTGCCGGGGGGCGTCCAGCTCACGCTGCCGGCGACGGTCGGCGCTGCTCAGGGCGAGCAGCACGGGCCGGCACCGGTCTGTCGGAGGCTCGACGCCTTCGAGGGCCAGAACGTACTCGACGCGCAAGCGCGCCCGAGTTCGCTTGAGCTGGGCGGCCACGGCCCCCGCCGTGCTGCCGGTCTCGTCGGCCAAGGTCTGCGTGGGCTGGCCACTCACCTCGTGCGCCAGCAGGATCTGGCGTTCCCGGTCGCTCAGACGACCGAGGGCCTCGCTGATGGCGGACTGCTCCTCGGTCGCCACCACCCGGTGCTCCGCGTCCTCGGGCTCGCTGGGGTCGTGAAGGCGGTGCTGGTTGCGAGCGTCGCGGTCGTCCTGCCGCCACATGGTGGCGATGACATTGCGCACCGTCGTGATGGCATAGGGCTCGAGCATCCCCGGTTCGATGCGCTCCTCGGCGTCCAGAACCCGCACGAGCGTCTCCTGGACGATGTCCTCCGCCGCGGGATGCGCACCGATGCGAGCGCCCACGATGCGCCGGAGCATGGGGATGAGGTCAGCGACGCGCGCAGCCTCGTCGACCCGCTCCGGCTCGTCGTGAGCCTGCGCCTGAGTCACGCCTGTGACCTTACGCTGCGATGTCGGGACGGTGGGGTCAGCGCGCAGCCCGGTGTAGCGGTTGGAGACCGTTCGCGGAGCTGTCCGTCGCCGTGTCGTCAGGCGCACCGTCGTCCGCCGGGGCGGGGAGGGCATCCTCGGCGCTGCTGCCCGCCAGGGGTTCGACGTAGCCCGGCGGGGGCGGAGGGTCGCGAAGCAGGGGTGACTCCCCGGTCGGCTCGGTCTGCCCCTCGTGCTGCTGGGTCATTCTCGGTTCCTTCCTCCGTGGGGGGCGTGTGTCGCCCGAGCTCCCGGTCCAGACCTCGAGTCGCTGCAGGACGTGGAGCAGTCCGAGCACGAGGAACGGCGTGAGCAGCGCTGCGGCCTTCATCGAGGGCGCAGCGGGCTGGGCCCGGTCGCCACCGCGCGTCGCGCGCGGTCAAGACGCAGGGGTGACGTGTGGAACGGGACCGTGGGGGCGACCTCGAAGGCGTCGATGTCGACGGAGAGTCCCATGAGGTCGAGCTGCATCGACCGGATCACGGCGTGGAGGCCGTCGTCACCGCGGCGGAGGTCTGCGCGGACGGTGCGTCGTCGGCTGTCCGCGCCCACCACGGTGCCGTCAAAGTCACGCAGGGTCCCGGTGAACACCCCCGTGACGAAGGCCCCGCGAGGGGTGATGACGAGCCGATGCATGCGCAGCTCCCCAGCCATCGTCCCGGTCCGTCCGCGTGGCGAGCGGAACACGCCGCTGAATGCGGTGGCGTGCGGGTCCGGGACGGAGGTCTCTCCGTGACCGGGTCGGGGTCGGAAGGCGATCACCGTCATCGGGTGCCTCCAAGCGTTGCGCGGAACTGTCGATGGGGAGGTGCGCCAATGGCGCCCTGGGGTGATGGGCAGGGCGCCACTGGCTCAGGGTCGGTGGCTCAGAGAGCCAGGCCGAGACCGCTGAGGATCCGGTTGAGCAGCGCGGTGATGCCACCGAGAGCGTTGCCCGGGCCGTCGAACAGACCCGCGACGGCGCAGAGCAGGTTGCCGAGCAGGTTGCCCGGGCCGGGGACGGCGGTGATGTCGAGCGAGACCGGTGCCAGGTCGACGACCAGCCCGAGAACATCCAGGTTCAGCGGACCGAGGTCCAGCGTGAGGATCTTGCACCCCGCCGTGGCGGCGAGGTCCTGGATCGGCGCCGTGAACTCGGTGCCGCCCGTCGGCAGTCCCGTCCCCGTGATGGTGCCGGTGAGCTGCACGACCCCGTCGACCACCGAGGTGGTGAGGTTGCTCAAGGCGCCCGTGAACGCGGTGCCGTCCGGCAGCGTTCCGGTGACAGGCAGCGTGGTGGCGGCCGGCTGCGCGGCGGCGACGGCCTTGGCGGTGGAGACAGGTGCGGCGCTGGCCGAGGCGGCGCCCGGCACCATGCCCAGAGCACCCGCCAGTAGGACGGCGGTACCGGTACCGATGATCTTGGACTTCAGCATGACGTGCTCCTTCGTGGGGCCCGATGGGGCCTCGTGCGTTGGGGTTCCGTCGTGTCGGTCGCAGCATGCGGTTGCACTGCATCCCGTCACGGTGATGAAGACTCCGATGCCTCGGTCACATGACGCGAGACCGCTGGCTCGAGGATCGAGCCGGAGCTCGGATCGAGCACGAGCCCCACCGCACCCGAGCGCAAATGTGCGCGGTCCCCGCGTCATGGACCGTGGGTGAAGGCGTCAGGGGCCGTGGTCACCTGTCGGAACCACGGCCCGGGTCGCGGATCGGGTCAGCGGTGGCTGGCCGTCACTGCACCGGACGTCGTGCTCACCGCCCGCTCGCACAGCCCCAGGAACGCCCCCAGCGCGATGAGGTCGCCCGGGGTGCGGGGCGCGAAGTCCGTGAGCACGGTCGAACGGACGAGGTATGCCGCGTGCTGGGCTCGCGAGACCGCGACGTTGAGGCGGTGCCGGTCGAGGAGGAACCCGATGCCCCGGGGGACGTCCGCGTGGGCAGATGCGGCCATCGAGACGATCGCCACCGGGGCCTCGCGACCCTGGAACTTGTCGACGGTGCCGGCCGCGACGTCGTCGAACCCGGCGGCGTCGAGGGCAGCGCGCAGGGTGCCGACCTGGGCGTTGTAGGGCGTGATGACGAGGATGTCCTTCTGCCCGAGCGGGCGGGGAGCGTCCTCGGGGGAGACCTGCCACGAGCGCCCGAGGTGGTTACGGACGAGGTCGACGACGACCTCGGCCTCTTCGGGTGACCACTGGGCGCGGTCGCGGTGCTCGACCATCCGGACGTGCAGGCCGGGCTCGATGCCCTCCAGGGACCTCTTGGCCGTGCGGTCCTCGTGCGACACCAGCCGCCCCTCGTAGGCGAGGCGCGACACCGGCTCGGTGAGGGCGGGGTGCATGCGCCACGTCGTCTCGAGGAAGTAGCCGTGCGAGGCGGGGAGCACACGCTCGTCGTCGCGCTCGGCCCGGATCACCCAGCCCAGTGCCGAGGCGTCGACCGGCTCGGGGTGCGTGCCCTGCGAGACCTGGGGCAGCTGCTGCGGGTCGCCGAGGAGGAGGAGCCGGTCGGCGGCCTCGGCCACCGCCAGGGTCTTGGCGAGGGAGTACTGGCCCGCCTCGTCGATGACGAGGAGGTCGAGCTGGCCGGGCTGGACCCGCTTGGGGTTGGTGAGGTCCCAGGCCGTGCCGCCGATGACGTAGCCGCCCTCCTGCTCCGCGGCGAACCGGGCGAGGTCGTCGGCAGAGGCCAGGTCGGTCCACGGCGGGTCGACCCGTTCCTTGGTCATCTTGGCGACCTGGTCCGGGGCCACCCCCGCCGCGACGACGGCCGCGAGGACGTTCTCGATCGCTGCATGCGACTGTGCGCACACCCCGACGCGCCAGCCGTGGTCGCGCACGAGGTGGGCGATGACCTGTGAAGCGACGTAGGTCTTGCCCGTCCCGGGCGGCCCCTGCACCGAGAGAGCCGAGCGGTCGAGGTCGAGCAGCGCCGCTTGGATGGCGCGGACGTAGCGGTCGTCGCCCGCGCCGACCTCTGGCAGCGTGCCGCCCGAGCGCAGTCGTGGAGGGCGTCGCAGCAGGACGTCGACCCCGGCGCTCGCGGGCAGCTCGGGCAGGGACGCCTGCACCCGACGGGCCAGCCGCTCGAGAGCGGCGTCGATGTTGGTCGTGCGCACGATCCCGGCGGGCACCAGCGCAACCGGGACGCAGTCGTGCTCGTCGCCGTCCTTGGGCATGAGCTCCTCGAGGGTGAGGACCTGGTGGATGTGCCCGTTGGGCGCGACGACGTCGTCGGCCTCGAGGACTCGGACGGACGCCGACGACTTGGCGTTGAGGTGGCCGGGCAGGACCTCGACGCCGAGCGGAGGCGGGCACGCGTAGACAGCGGAGACCTCGGACCCCGGGCCGAGGAGCACGCCACCCATGGGCTCGCCCTTGACGACGACCGTGCGGCGAGGCCGTTGGCGGGGGGTGTCGCGGCGCCATTCCTCGACGACCTCGCTGTCCTCGATGACGAAGACGCCGGGGTCGGACATCCACTCGCCGACGGGGAGGCGCAGCCGGTCGAAGTGCTTCCACCAGAACGGCTTGTCCTCGCGGGCGTGGAAGAGCAGCGTCGCCGCGACCATCGCGACGGTCTGCTGCTCCGGCGTCCGGTCCTGCGGCTTGACCTCGTCGATGGTCGACCGGAGGACCCGCTCGAGATCGAGCAGGGCGAGCCGCGCGTCGTTGGGCACCTGCGCGTCGGCGTTGGGCAGCGACCCGTCACCCGCCAGTGGCGCGACGGTCGCACCGCTGGCGCTGCCAGCCGCGGCGGTCGACTCGGCCTGCCGTGCGAGGAGCCAGTTGCGCAGGAGCAGGGTCGAGACGCAGTCCTCCTCGTTGTAGTCGGCGATGTCCTGGATCTCGCGCCGGGCGGTCTCGACGTCGTCCATCTCGCGAGCCAGCGCGAACCGGTGGTAGGCCACGATCGAGTCGTCGCCCTTGGCGACCCCCGCGGTGCGCTGCCCCATGTAGAGGGGCTCGAGCTTCTTGATCGAGTAGGAGCGCTGAGAGACGCGGACGGCCGAGCGCACCACGGCATACAGGTCGACGAAGACCCCGTCGCGTAGGAACTGGTCGATGTCGTCCTCACACACCCCGTGGCGGGCGGCGAGGCGGAGCAGGGCGCTCTTCTCGTAGGGCGCGTAGTGGTAGACGTGCAGGTCCGGCCACTGCCGGCGCCGCTCGTGCAGGTAGGCGACGAAGTCGATGAGTGCCTGCTTCTCCTGCGCGCGGTCGTGCGCCCAGAAGGTGCGGAAGCGCGGCTTCTCGCCGGCGGCCACATCGACACCGTCGACCTCGACCATGCCGAAGAGGTACTCGAGGCCCCAGTCGTGGGAGCCGCGCTCGGACCACAGCGGGTCGCCCTCGAAGTCGAAGAAGATGTCGCCGTCGCTGAGGGCGGGCATCGCCAGCAGCGCCGCACCGGAGACGACCTCGGCGACGACCCGGCCCTCGGGGTCGGACTCCTGGACGAGCTGGAGGCGCGCCTGCTCGCGCAACCGAGCTAGCGTCGACTCACGCACGTCGGGCACGGGCTCGGTGCGCACCGCGAGCTCGTCGATCGTCGTGACGCCCGCCTCGAGCAGGCGACGACGCTGCGGCAGACGGACCCCCGCGACGAGCAGCACGTCGCGCGCCGCCTCGGCCTCGGCCTCGCACACCTCGCAGCGGCCGCACGCGAGCCAGCGCTGGTCGCCCCAGACAGCCGGCCCGGTCTCGGCCCGGTGCACGGCCAGCACGTCCTCGAGACGAGCCCGTCGTGCGGCGTAGACCGGGAGGATGTCGTCGAGCAGGTGGTCGGTCGTCAGCCCGCTGCCCAGCACGAGCCGGGCCACGGGAGAAGTCGGAATGTCAGCGGCACGCAGCTGGGCGGCATACGCAGCGATCTGGAGCAGCGCCGGGACGGACGCGTGACGCGCGAGCTTGGTGTCGCAGACGAGCCAGCCGTCGGCGGTGCGCTCGAGGAAGTCGGCGTGGCCGACGAGGCCGCCGTCGAAGAACGTCGCCTGGAACACGACGTCGGTGTCGTCGCCGCGCAGGGTCGCGATGGTCGTCTCGTGCGCCGCCGTGAGGGAGGCGAGGTCGTAGGCCGGTCGCGGGAACTGCCGCACCCGACCCGGGTACGCCGCGGAGAGGCGGAGCAGCTCCTGCCGCTCGTGGGCGTCGCCCAGCTCCTTGAGCCGCTCCAGCATGAGGTCGTCGGCCTCGTCGCTCCGAGCGAGGCGACCCAGCGCGACGTCGAGCTCGCGCACGAGCCCGAACTCGCACTGGGAGGCGAGGCGCAGGTCGCTCGGGCTGAGGACCAGGCGCGCGTCGTCGCGGAGGAGGAACATGGATCCCACGATAGGGACGCCCACCGACACGTCCGTGGAGCGACCCGGAACCGGGCTCAGATCCAGGATCGGAACCACATGAGCCGCAGCCAGTCCGCGTACGGCACGACCTGCCCCGAGTAGATGGGGTAGAACCACGCGAACAGCGCGATCGTCACGAGGAGGTAGGTCCCCACGACCAGCGCCCCGATCCGCCGTCGCTCCCTCGACGCCGCCCGCCCACCGAGGATCATCCCGAGGCAGAACGTCACGCCGAGCACCACCCACGGCACGAACGCGACCGTGTAGAACGCGTAGATCGTGCGCTCCTGGTAGAGGAACCACGGTCCGTACCCGGCGACCACCCCGGCCAGCACCGCTCCTGCCCGCCAGTCACGGCGCACGACCCAGAAGAACGCGCAGACGAGCAGCGCCACGATGCCCGCCCACCACACCGACACGGTGCCGATCGTGTGGACCGCCTGCGAGCACGACTCGACGGTGCACGCGCCCTCGCCGTCCTTGGTGCCGACGTAGAAGAACGACGTCGGCCGGGCCTGGATCATCCAGCCCCACGGGTTCGACGAGTACGAGTGCGGCGTTGTCAGCGTGGTGTTGAACTGCCACATGTCCTGGTGGTACTTCACCCAGTTGCGCAGCACCGCCGGCAGCCACTGGATCCCCTCGCCGGGGTGGAACGTGTCCCACTGCCGGTGGTAGCCCTTCGACGACGCGAACCATCCCGACCACGACACCACGTAGACGACGGCCGAGGTCACGACGAGCTGCACCGCGGCATACGGGCCGTCCTTGAGCACGCCCTCGCGCCACCACGAGGGCACGCCGACCGCACGTCGCGCGCCCATGTCCCAGAACACCGTCATGAGGCCGAACACGGCCAGGAAGAACAGCCCGGACCACTTCGTGGAGACGCAGAGCCCGAGCGAGAGCCCCGCGACCCAGCGCCAGGGCCGGACTCCCAGCCACGGCCCTCTCTTGAGGGGTATGCCGGGTGTGCGCCTCCCCACGACACGTGCCAGCTTGGCGCGGCTCTGGTCGCGGTCGACGACGAGCGCCGCGAAGCCGGCCAGCGCGAAGAACGACACGACCATGTCGAGGATGCCGGTGCGGGACAGCGCGAAGTGCGTGCCCTCGACGGCGAGGAGCAGCGCGGCGATGCAGCCGAGGACGGTCGAGCCGAACATCCGCCGGGCGACCCGTCCGACGATGAGGATCGACAGGGTGCCGAGGAGGGCGACGGCGAAGCGCCACCCGAAGGCGCTCCCCGGCCCGAACAGCCACTCCCCGGCGCCGATGAGCCACTTGCCGACGGGTGGGTGCACGACCATGTCGCCCTGGTCGGAGAACACGTCGACGTTGCCGGCGTTCCAGAGCTTGTCGGCGTCCTCGTTCTTGCCCTCGACGCGCAGCTCGACGCCGTGCTGGATGAGCGACCAGCCCTGCTTGACGTAGTAGGTCTCGTCAAAGACGAGCGAGTCGGGGCGACCGAGCTGCCAGAAGCGGAGGAACCCGCCGATCGCCGCGATGGCCAGCGGCCCCACCCAGCCCCAGAGCGTGTCGGTGGGTCTGGTCCCGAGCAGGCGGGCGCGCAGCTCGTCGGTCCGGGTCACCGGCACATCGTAGGCAGCCGCAACTGTGAGGACGCGTGGGAGGATCGCGCCATGACTGCGTTGGTGCCGGGTGAGGGAGTGCTCGTCCTCGCGGCGACGCCGATCGGGGACGCCCGCGACGCCGCGCCACGGCTGGGCGACGAGCTCGCGGGCGCCGACGTCATCGCGGCCGAGGACACCCGCCGCCTGCGCCGCCTCTGCCAGGCGCTCGACGTCAACCCGCGCGGTTCGGTCGTCAGCTACCACGAGCACAACGAGGCGGCCCGGACCGCTGACCTCGTTGAGCGACTTCGTGAGGGCGCTCGCGTCCTCGTCGTCACAGATGCCGGTATGCCGTCCGTCTCCGACCCGGGGTACCGCCTCGTGTCGGCGGCCGTCGGGATCGACGTGCGGGTGACGTGCGTGCCGGGCCCGTCGGCGGTGCTCATGGCGCTGGCGGTGTCCGGGCTGCCGGTCGACCGGTTCTGCTTCGAGGGGTTCCTGCCGCGCAAGGGCGGCGAGCGGGTGCGGGCGCTGCGGGCTCTCGCGCAGGAGCACCGGACGATGGTGTTCTTCGAGGCGCCGCACCGGATCGCGAAGTCGCTGGCCGACATGGAGGCGGTGTTCGGTGGGGAGCGCCGGGCGGCGGTGTGCCGCGAGCTGACCAAGACCTACGAGGAGGTGCGGCGGGGGTCGCTCGTGGAGCTCGTCGCGTGGGCCGACGACGGCGTCAAGGGCGAGATCACCGTCGTCGTCGCGGGGGCCGACGTGACCGTCGGTGACGTGGACAGCCAGCTCACGGGCATCCTCGACCGGGTCGCCGCGGGGGAGCGGCTCAAGGACGTGTGCGCCGACGTCGCCTCGGCGACGGGTCTGTCCAAGAAGGCGTTGTACGACGCGGCGCTGGCCGCCCAGCGCTGACCGGGACCCGCTGAGCGCCTCGAGCGCCTCGAGCGCCGCCGAGCGCCGCGTCGGGGTGGTGTGCGCGCGTCGAGATCGGGCGGCCGGCACCTTTCGGCCGCGATCGGGTGCAGTCTCCCCGATCTCGACGCCTGGTCGGCGTGCTCGACTGCGACGCCGACCGCCGCTCGGGGCACGCGGTCAGCGCGACGGGCAGGTGACGCAAGTCCTCGCCGTCGGGCGCGCCTCGAGGCGCGCGGCCGCGATCTCGCCACCACACCGCTCGCACGTCCCGTGGGTGCCGTCCTCGACCCGCGCCAGGGCTGCCTCGACCTCGGTGAGGTGCACCCGCGCCTGCTGGACGAGGGCGTCGAGCTGTGAGCGCTCGTAGGCGATCGTCGCGCCCTCCGGGTCGTGCTCGTCGTCGGCGTTGCTGTCGCGGGAGGCGTCGACGATCCGGTCGAAGTCGCCACTCAGCGCCGCGAGCCGCTCGAGCGTGGCCCGGCGGTCCGCCTCGAGGACGTCACGGATCAGCACCATCACCTCAGGCTGTCACGCAGCCCCGACATCCTCAGGGGGCCGGGTAGTCCACGACGTAGCTCGGGATGCCGGGGTGCGTGCTGTCGACCCGGTCGCCGGTGTCGTTGACGACGTGCTCGATCGCGCCCGCGTCGAGGTTGACGGTGAGGATGTGGTGCAGCCGCACACCGTCGCGCTCGGGCACCTCGAAGCCGCGCTCGGTGACGATCGACGGGTCGTTGCGGTTGTAGACGTAGACCCCGCCGCCGTAGAGGTGGTGCCTCGTGACGTCGTCCGCGACCTTGTAGCCCGTCCAGCCGCGGGTGCCGTCCGGCCGGTTCCAGTCGGCCTGCGAGGGCGGGTCGTAGGGCAGCTCGTTCTGGTAGAGCACGACCTCGCCGTCCTCACCGTTCCAGATGGTGTTGTGCTGCTGGTAGTGCTCGACGAAGAGGCCCGTGGCCCTGACCCGGTCGCCGTTGACGACGAGGCCCACCCGCCCGGTGTTGGTCAGCCACCGGTCGGTGTCGCCACTGACTCCTGCGGTGAAGCCCTCGACCCCGTGGTCGGCCCGCCACACCCAGGCGTGGTCGATGAGGACGTCGTCGGCGTCGACCTGGAGCGAGACGTCGGCCTTGCCGACGTGCGGCCCGCCGACGCGGAAGTACACGTCGTTGAGGGTCGTGCTGGGTATGCCGGCCCACGCAGAGCGTGGGACCCGCGCCCCCGTCCCGGAGGCAGCTGCCGGTCCGGAGTCGCCGACCTGCATGAGCACCGGCGACAGGGTGGTGCCGGCGTCGATGGTGACACCCGCGACGACGACGCCGTGGGCGCGCTTGTCGACGACGACCGGGACGGCGCCGCCGACCGCGGTGAGCGTCGCCTGCCCCATGCCCAGCACTACGGTGTCGTCACGACGGATGACGAGGCTCCGGTCGACGTCGTAGACGCCCGGGGTGAGCAGCAGGTGCTTGCCGCGCGAGAGCTGGCTGGCGAGCTGGGTCGCCGAGTCCGACGGGCTCGCGACGTGGAACGCCGAGAGCGGCAGGGTGCGCCCCGCCGCGGAGCCGCCGACCCAGTCGGTCCCCAGCGAGTTCGTGCGCGCGTCGGCGACCTGCACCTGCCACGCCCCGGCTCCGTCCACGAAGAGGAAAGGCTTCTCACGGCTCACCGGGGTGTTCTCCAGGGTCGTGTAGGGCGGGCTCGGGAAGCCGGCCTCCGAGGGTGCGCCGATGGTGCCGGCGAAGACCTGGTTCCACACACCGTTGGACCAGCCGCCGACCTCGGAGTTGCGGGTGATCCACTGCTGCTGCGACCCGTTGATGATGAAGGCGGCGCGGGAGTTGGCGAGGTAGCCGCCGCTGGCGAACTGCGGACCGTCGGTGCAGTAGTCCATGAGCGACAGGTTCCCGCCGCGCACGTCGACCCGGCGCAGCGACGAGGCCTGCGAGACGGCCCAGAAGTTCGCGGAGGCCCGGCACCCGTCCTGGCCCGCACCGTTGACCTGGATCGTGAGGTTGGACATCGACCGCCAGAAGTTGTTGAGGGCGACGCAGTAGGGCTGGGTGGGTGCGTCGGTCAGGCACCGGTTGTAGACCTCGACCTTGCCGTTGATCACGGTGTCGGAGGGTGAGGCGCCGAGCCCGGCGACCTCGGTCGAGTAGCCGACCTTGATCTGCAGTGGCTGGGTGTCGGTGCCGTAGGTGCCGGGGCGGAAGAGCAGGCTCCAGCGCGCGGTGCCCATCTCGGCGTCGACCTGCTGGGCGTGGATGGCGTCCGCACGTGCCTGGATCTCGGCGACCGGCATCGAGGGGTCGAAGACGACGACCCGTGGCCCGAGGTCGACCGCAGCCGCCGGTGGGGCCTTCGGTGCTGCCGGCGCCGCGACTGCCGTCGATGCCAAGGCTGTCGGCGATGCCGCCGGTGCCGACGCGGCCGCAGGCACTCCCAGCAGTGCCGCGCACAGGGCGCCGACGAGGGCGGCGCCGAGCGTGGCGCGGCGGCGCGTCGTGCGTCGGGGAGCGGGGGTCGGGACAGCGAGCATGGGGACGCCTTTCGCCGGAGAGGCAGCACTGCCTCGAAGCGACAGCATGTCAGCAGGGTTGTGACCTGCGCCATAGCACCGAGGTCCCGGCAGCTAGGTTGGACGTCATGCAGACACGCACCCTCGGCAACACCCAGGTCGGCGCGATCGGCCTCGGGCTCATGACCTTCGACCAGACCGGCTCCCAGCCGCGCCAGCAGCTGCTCGACACGGTGACCGCCGCGCTCGACGCCGGCGTGACGCTCTTCGACACGGCCGACGCCTACGGCAGCGGCGACGAGAAGGGCATCGACGCGCAGGGTGAGAACGAGCGGCTCATCGCCTCGATCCTCGACGAGCTCGGGGTGCGCGACCGCGTCCTGCTCGCCACCAAGGGCGGTCACGTCCGCACCGACGGCGGTGGCTGGGACCTCGACAGCTCCGCCGAGCACCTGCACCGCGCCGTCGACGCGAGCCTCGAGCGCCTGGGCGTCGAGCAGCTCGCACTCTGGCAGCACCACCGCCCGGACCCGAAGGTTCCCTACGACGAGGTCATCGGCACCCTCAAGGAGATCGCCGACACCGGCAAGGTCGCCATGGTCGGCCTCTCGAACGCGAACCCCGACCAGATCCGCGCCGCGCACCTCGTGCTCGGCGAGGCGCTCGCGAGCGTCCAGAACCAGTTCAGCCCGGCCTTCCGCAGCAGCCGTCCCGAGATCGACGTCTGCGAGGAGCTGGGCCTGGCGTTCCTCCCGTGGAGCCCGCTCGGTGGCCTGGGCGACGCCAAGGGGCTGGCCGACAAGTACCCCGCCTTCGCCGAGGTGGCGCAGGCTCATGGGGTCAGCGCTCAGCAGGTCGCGCTCGGCTGGGAGCTCGCCCAGTCGCCGGTCGTCATTCCCATCCCGGGAGCGAAGCGGCCCCAGTCGATCACCGACTCCGCAGCCGCTGCCGACCTCGAGCTCACCGACGAGGAGCTGTCCCGGCTCGACGGGTGAGCCCACCCGGGGACGCGAACCAGGAGCGGAAGGGGAGCGCGGGTCCCACGCTCTGCGTGGGCCGGCATACGCGTCGGTAACGTGCATATCTCACACGTGAGTTAGGTCGGCCTGAGCGAGAGACCGCTCGCAGGTCGGGGTACCTTTCGTCCATGCCCACGACGACGCTCTCCCCGCGCGGGACCACGGCGCGGAGCACGACGATCGCGCTCAAGCTGCTCATGGCAGTGACCGGCCTGGTCTTCGTCGGATATCTCCTGCTCCACATGTACGGCAACCTCAAGGCGCTGCAGGGAGAGGAGGCGTTCAACTCCTACGCAGAGCACCTGCGCACGTTCGGTGAGCCGATGCTCCCGTACGGCGGGCTGCTCTGGATCGTGCGCGTCGTCCTGCTCGTCTCGATCGTCGGCCACGCGTATGCCGCCTACACCCTCTGGAGCCGCGCCGGCTCCGCGCGCCGCACGAAGTACGCCGCGGTCAGGACCGCGGCCACGTCGGCGTGGATGCGCTGGGGCGGGACGTTCCTCCTCCTCTTCATCGTGTGGCACCTCATCCACTTCACGATCGTCAAGGTGTCGCCGAACGGCGACAAGCAGGGCGTCGACATCACCGCCAACCCCTACAAGCTCGTCGTGGCGAGCTTCGAGGTCTGGTGGATGGTGCTCATCTACGTCGCGGCGATGGTCGCCCTCTTCATGCACCTCATACACGGCGTCTACAGCGCGCAGCAGACCCTCGGTTGGACCGGGTCTCCGCAGGCGCACGCCCGGGCGAGGACGATCGGGATCGTCACCGCCGCGCTCATCGTCGTCGGGTTCCTCATCCCGCCGCTGTCCATCGCATTCGGCCTGATCGACTGAAGGTGTCGCTGACAAATGACTGACAAGACCACCGGTTCGAAGCAGGCCACCGGCTCCTACGCCACGCGCCCCTTCAACGGCATGTACGTCGAGGGCTCGCCGATCGCCGACCACAAGGCGCCCGACGGACCCATCGAGCAGAAGTGGACCCGCCGCAAGTTCGAGGCGGCCCTGGTCAACCCGGCGAACCGGCGCAAGATGTCGGTCATCATCGTCGGGACCGGGCTCGCGGGCGGCGCCGCCGCCGCGACCCTTGGTGAGGCCGGCTACCACGTGAAGTCGTTCTGCTTCCAGGACTCCCCGCGCCGCGCGCACTCGATCGCCGCGCAGGGTGGCATCAACGCCGCGAAGAACTACAAGGAGGACGGCGACTCCGTCCAGCGCCTCTTCTACGACACCGTCAAGGGCGGCGACTACCGCTCGCGCGAGACCAACGTCTACCGGCTCGCCGAGGTGAGCGCCAACATCATCGACCAGTGCGTCGCGCAGGGTGTCCCCTTCGCCCGCGAGTACGGCGGGCTGCTCGACAACCGCTCCTTCGGTGGCGTCCAGGTGTCGCGCACCTTCTACGCTCGTGGCCAGACGGGGCAGCAGCTGCTCATCGGCGCCTACCAGGCCCTCGAGCGCCAGGTCGCCGCCAAGACGGTCGAGCAGTACACCCGCCACGAGATGCTCGAGGTCATCGTCGACGGCGAGGGTGCCGAGCGTCGCGCCCGCGGCATCATCGTGCGCGACCTCGTCACCGGCGAGATCGAGACCCACCTCGCGGACGCCGTCGTGCTCGCCTCCGGCGGCTACGGCAACGTCTTCTTCCTCTCCACCAACGCGATGGGCTCCAACGTCACCGCGTCGTGGCGTGCGCACCGCAAGGGCGCCTACATGGCCAACCCCTGCTACACGCAGATCCACCCGACCTGCATCCCGGTCTCGGGTGAGCACCAGTCCAAGCTCACGCTCATGTCCGAGTCGCTGCGCAACGACGGCCGCATCTGGGTGCCCAAGAACCGCGAGGACTGCGACAAGGACCCGCGCGAGATCGCCGAGAAGGACCGCGACTACTACCTCGAGCGGATCTACCCCTCCTTCGGCAACCTCGTGCCCCGCGACATCGCCTCCCGCCAGGCCAAGAACGTCTGCGACGAGGGTCGCGGCGTCGGCCCGGTCGTCGGCGACTTCCGCCGTGGCGTCTACCTCGACTTCGCCGACGCGATCGAGCGCCTCGGCCGCGACGCGGTGGAGGCCAAGTACGGCAACCTCTTCGACATGTACGCCCGGATCACGGGCGAGGACCCGTATGCCGTCCCGATGCGGATCTACCCGGCCGTCCACTACGTCATGGGCGGGCTCTGGGTCGACTACGACCTCCAGTCCTCGATCAAGGGCCTGTTCGTCACGGGTGAGGCGAACTTCTCCGACCACGGCGCGAACCGACTCGGCGCCTCGGCCCTCATGCAGGGTCTGGCCGACGGCTACTTCGTCCTCCCCAACACGATCCGCGACTACCTCGCCAAGGTCCCCAAGTCGGACCTCGACGAGGGCAGCCCGGCAGTCGTCGAGGCCCGCCAGGCCGTCACCGAGCGGACCGAGCGGTTCCTCGCGATCAACGGTGAGCGCAGCGTCGACAGCTTCCACCGCGAGCTCGGCAACATCATGTGGGAGTACTGCGGCATGGAGCGGAGCGAGGAGGGCCTGCTCAAGGCCATCGACCTCATCCGTGGCCTGCGCGACGAGTTCTGGCGCAACGTCCGCGTGCTCGGCGCCGCGGACACGCTCAACCAGTCGCTCGAGAAGGCCGGCCGTGTCGCCGACTTCCTCGAGCTCGGTGAGCTCATGTGCATCGACGCCCTGCACCGCCGTGAGTCCTGCGGCGGCCACTTCCGGGCCGAGTCGCAGACCGAGGACGGCGAGGCGCTGCGTCAGGACGACGAGTTCGCCTACGTCGCCGCCTGGGAGTTCACCTCGCCCGACGGCGAGCAGGAGGGTGTGGGCGCCGGCATGGGCGCACCCGTCCTCCACAAGGAAGACCTCGTGTACGAGTTCATCGAGCTGAAGCAGCGGAGCTACAAGTGAGCCATATGAACCTGACCCTCAAGATCTGGCGTCAGGCCGGACCCGACGACGCCGGGCGGTTCGTCACCTACCGGGTGAGCGACATCAGCCCCGACATGTCGTTCCTCGAGATGCTCGACGTCCTCAACGAGGAGCTCAACGCCAAGGGCGAGGAGCCGATCGCGTTCGACAGCGACTGTCGCGAGGGCATCTGCGGCATGTGCGGTCTCATGATCTCCGGCCACGCGCACGGCCCCGAGCGCACGACCACGTGCCAGCTGCACATGCGCTCGTTCAAGTCCGGCCAGACCATCACGGTCGAGCCGTGGCGGGCCGAGTCCTTCCCCGTCGTGCGCGACCTCGTCGTCGACCGTGGCGCCTTCGACCGGATCATCCAGTCCGGCGGCTACATCTCGGCCAACACCGGCTCGGCCCCCGACGCGCACGCGGCGCCCGTCCCCAAGGACAACGCCGACCGCGCGTTCATGGCGGCCGAGTGCATCGGCTGCGGTGCCTGCGTCGCCGCCTGCCCCAACGCGAGCGGCATGCTCTTCCTCGGTGCCAAGATCACCCACCTCGGTGAGCTGCCCCAGGGCCAGCCCGAGCGCGACGCCCGCGTCGTGTCGATGGTCAACCAGCACGACCACGAGGGCTTCGGCGGCTGCACCAACATCGGCGCCTGCTCCCAGGCCTGCCCCAAGGGCATCCCGCAGGACGTCATCAGCCAGCTCAACAAGGACCTGCGCACGGCCCTCAGGCACGGCCACTGACCCACTCCGGACGCACCCGGCACACCGAGAAGCCTCGGTATGCCGGGTGCTCCCGTTGTCGGGCCCATCTCGCGTTCTCGGGCGCGCAGCTGCACCCGACACCGCGAGGTCACCCCGACAGTCAGGCGCTCCGGGTCAGAGCCATCCGATGCGGTCCTTGAGCAGGGCGTAGCCCACGAAGGCGACGACGTCGAGCACCGTGTGGGCGACGACGAGCGGGCCGACCCGCTTGGTCCGCGTGTAGAGCCACCCGAACAGCAGCCCCATGACCGCGTTGCCGACAAACCCGCCGAACCCCTGGTACAGGTGGTACGCGCCGCGAATCAGCGCTGACGACACCAGGATTCGCGACGTCGACCACCCGGCCTGCGACCAGCGGGTGAAGAGGTAGCCCACCATGACGACCTCCTCGAGCACGGCGTTCTGCGCCGCCGCGAGCACGAGCACCGGCACGGCCCACCAGACGTCGGTGAGGTTCGCCGCGGCGATGGTGGTGTTGAGGTCGAGGGCGCGGGCGACGGCATACAGGCCGAGTCCGGGGATGCCAACGAGGGCCGCGAGACCGAGCCCATGCACGAGGTCTCGCGCCGGCTGCGTCCAGTCCCAGCCGATCGCGAACCTCGCTCGCACGTCGCCGCGCGACAGCAGGTGCAGAGCCAGCACGACCGGCACCAGAGCAAGGGCGATGCCGACGAGCTGGTAGGTGAGGTCGAGCCACGGACGGTCCGGCGTGACCGACGAGTTCATCGCCGTGGTCTGCGACCCGAGCGGGCGCCCGGCGGTGAGCTTGCGGACGAGAGAGAGCGCGCTCCAGATCGCCGACGCCCCGAGGGAGACGCCGAGGACGAGCCACGTCTCGGCGAGCAGGTCACGACGGGTCAGGGCGCGCTGCTCGACCGGTGCCTCCATGCCGCGCAGCCTATGCAGCGAACGTGGACGTGCGCTGGGAGCCGGTCAGACGCGGGGGTATGCCGTGTCCGGCCCGACGCGCGGTTCTCGCCTCCGGCGCCACCTGCGGACCTTGAGCCAGAGCCAGATGAGCAGCCACCCGAGGGCGATGAGCGCAAAGATCACGAGGATCGGGATGAAGATCGCGACGAGCGACAGGCCCAGCGAGGCGCCGTCCTCAGCGGTGGAGACCACGGGCGCACCGGCGCCGAGCGTGCCGGCGTTGATCGCCGGGCGGGCCGCCATCTTGCCCGAGTGGACGAGCCCGGACACGGCGATGCCGAGGACGACGCCGACCCACGGGTTCTCGCCCATCCACGTCGACCGGTCGAGGTCCTCGGCCGCCGTCGTCGCGGCGAAGATCAACCCGCCCATGCTCGGGCGGATGAAGGTCTGGATGGCGTCGTTGACGGTGTCGACCGCAGGGATCTTGTCGAGGACGAGCTCGGTGAGCAGGAGGACCGCGCCGACGCCGATCGCCCAGGGCGACTCGATCCACGCGAAGCTCTCGGGGAGCGTGATGACGTCGGTGAACCGCGCGATGAGCGCGACGATCATGAACGGGATGTAGGCGTTGAGCCCCGCAGCCGCGGAGAGCCCCATCCCGGTGAGTGCGGCGATCACGTGTCGACCTCCTGGTCCGGCGGCGCAGGTCGTGCGCCGTCTCAGGACATGTCTACTGGAAACGCGTCGCCCACCAGCGATCAGGCGCGGGTCAGAGCTCGGGCTTGGCCCCGAAGCGGCGCAGCTCCTGGGGCCAGCCACAGCCCTCCGCCTGCCGCCCCGCCCAGTACTTCGCGGCCTCCTCGTCGGGCACGTCGATGACCGTGAAGCCGCCGAGCACCTCCGTGGTCTCGGCGAAGGGCCCCTCGGTGACGGTGGTCGTGCCGCTGGTGGCGTCGGCGGAGTGGACGGGGCCGTTCTCCTCGAGCCCGCCGGCGAAGACGTACACCCCCGCGTCCTTCATCTCCTGGATGACGGCCATCGACGGCTCCACGCGCGAGAGGAACCACTCCTGCGGGTGCTCCCCGACCCACTGCTGGTTGAAGTAGATGAGGTACTCGGCCATGACAGCTCCCTGGGTGGTGGCGGACCCGGTGCCCGCCTCACTCTCGATGACGCGCGAGCATCCGTGGAATCGACACCATCCTCACGCGAATCCGAGGCTGACGCCGTCTCGGAAGCGGTCGAGCGCCGGATCGCGCCGAACCCGGGTGCGCGCGCCGCCTAGGATTCACCGGTGAGCAAAATCTTGTCTGCTGTCGCCTGGCCGTACGCCAACGGTCCGCGCCACCTCGGCCACGTGGCCGGGTTCGGTGTGCCCTCCGACGTCTTCAGCCGCTACATGCGGATGGCCGGCCACGACGTGCTCATGGTGAGCGGCAGCGATGAGCACGGCACCCCGATCCTCGTCCTCGCCGACCAGGAGGGCGTCACGCCGCAGGAGCTCGTCGACAAGAACCACGCGATCATCGCCCGCGAGCTCGCCGACCTCGGCTGCTCCTACGACCTCTACACCCGGACGACCACCGCCAACCACTACTCGGTGGCCCAGGAGCTCTTCCGGCAGGTCCACGCCAACGGCTACATGATCGAGCAGACGACGCGCGGAGCGATCAGCCCGAGCACGGGTCGCACGCTGCCCGATCGCTACATCGAGGGCACCTGCCCGATCTGCGGCTACGCCGAGGCGCGCGGCGACCAGTGCGACAACTGCGGCAACCAGCTCGAGCCGACCGACCTCATCGACCCGAAGTCCAGGATCAACGGCGAGACGCCGGAGTTCATCGAGACCCAGCACTTCTTCCTCGACCTGCCCGCGCTCGCCGACGCCCTGCGCGAGTGGCTCGAGGGACGCGAGGCGAGCGGGACCTGGCGTCCGAACGTCATCAAGTTCAGCCTCAACATCCTCGACGACATCCGCCCGCGCGCCATGACCCGCGACATCGACTGGGGCATCCCCGTGCCGCTCGCGGGCTGGGAGGACCAGCAGGCCAAGCGCCTCTACGTGTGGTTCGACGCGGTCATCGGCTACCTCTCGGCGTCGGTCGAGTGGGCCCGGCGCATCGGTGACGCCGAGCGGTGGCGGGAGTGGTGGAACGAGCCCGAGGCGCTGTCCTACTACTTCATGGGCAAGGACAACATCACCTTCCACTCCCAGATCTGGCCGGCCGAGCTCCTCGCGTATGCCGGTCACGGCGCCAAGGGCGGCGAGCCGGGGGCCTTCGGTGAGCTCAACCTGCCGACCGAGGTCGTGAGCAGCGAGTACCTCACGATGGAGGGCAAGCAGTTCAGCTCGAGCCGCGGACACGTCATCTACATCCGTGACGTCCTCGACCGCTACGGCCCCGACCCGATCCGCTACTTCATCTGCGCCGCCGGTCCCGAGAACCAGGACAGCAACTTCACCTGGGCCGAGTTCGTCCAGCGCAACAACTCCGAGCTCGTCGCCGGCTGGGGCAACCTCGTCAACCGCACCGGCGCGATGATCGCCAAGAACTTCGGCGAGATCCCGCAGCCGGGCGCCCTCGAGCCGGTCGACGAGGCGGTGCGGGCGGCGACGCTCAAGGCCTTCGACACCGTCGGCGGCCTCCTCGCCAAGCAGCGGATCAAGGCCGCTGTGGGCGAGGCAATGCGGGCCGTGGGCGACGTCAACAAGTACGTCACCGACACCGAGCCGTTCAAGCTCAAGGGCGGCGACCAGCGCGAGCGCCTCGCCACCGTGCTGCACACCCTCATCCAGTGCGTGAGCGACCTCAACACGATCCTCGCGCCGTTCCTCCCGCACGCCTCGAACCGGGTGCACGCGTTCATCGGCGGCGAGGGGGAGTTCACCCCGATGCCGGTCCTCGAGGAGGTCAACGGCCTGGACGAGGGCGACGCGGACCGGACGTACCCGATCATCACGGGGGAGTACTCGACGACGCCCCGATGGGAGTCACGGCCCGTGACCGTCGGTGCGCCCATCGCCAAGCCCACGGGTGTCTTCGTCAAGCTCGACGAGTCGGTCGTCGAGGAGGAGCTCGAGCGGCTCCGGCAGTCGTGACCGCGTCCAGCCGCTCGGCGGTCCCCGACCTGCCCGACCCCCTGCCGATCGCGGTCGTCGACAACCACACCCACCTCGACATCGAGCGCGAAGGCGTGGAGGTCGACGTCGCGGACCTCGTCGCCAAGGCCAAGGCCGTCGGGGTCGACCGGCTCGTCCAGATCGGCTGCGACCTCCCGGCCGCGCGAGAGACCGTCGTGATGGTCGACACATTCCCCGAGATGCTCGGCGGTGTGGCCCTGCACCCGAACGAGGTCCCCGGGCTGGTCGCGAGCGGAGGTCTCGACGCGGCATACGCCGAGATCGAGGAGCTGGCGCGGCATCCGCGGATCCGGGTCGTGGGGGAGACCGGGCTCGACTACTTCCGGACCGGGCCCGAGGGGCAGGGTGTGCAGCAGGACAGCTTCCGCTGGCACATCGACCTGGCCAAGCGCCTCGGCAAGGCGCTGCAGATCCACGACCGCGACGCCCATGCCGACGTCCTGCGCATCCTCGAGGAGGAGGGCGCGCCGAAATCCACTGTGCTGCACTGCTTTTCGGGTGACCTGCCGATGGCTCAGGAGTGTGCCGAGCGCGGCTACTACCTCTCCTTCGCCGGCACCGTGACCTTCAAGAACGCGCACGGACTCCGGGACGCCCTGTCCGTGACCCCCCTCGACCGGCTGCTCGTCGAGACCGATGCGCCCTACCTCACCCCGCACCCCCATCGAGGTGCCGTCAACGCCCCCCACCTCGTACCCCTCACGGTGCGCGCGATGGCCGCGACGCTGGGTGTCGCGGTGCCGACCCTGTGTCAGGCCCTGTCCGAGAACTCGGAGCGGGTCTACGGCTCCTGGGCCTGAACCCATCCGTCACAGGAGCCACATCAGCGACACCCGTGGGCCACGTCACCGTTACCGAAATTTGACCTTCGCGGTGATTCTCGGGATGGTTGTTGTGTTGGCCGGAGCTGGGCTCCGGGTGAAGACAGGGGCGAGGACGCCGGTACCCCTACCGCGCGCACCTCGCTCTCCTGTTGTCGGGACCCCTCCCCTGTGGGGCCCCGCGGTCCACCCCTGAGGACCGTCGCCCGCCCTCGGTGTCCGGAGAGTTCGATCATCGGAGCACTCTTGATTTCTCGTCCCCTGCGTCTTGCTGCCCAGGGTGCTGCGGCACTCACGGTGGCTGCCGGCTCGTTCGGCGTTGCCCACCTCGACAAGGCAGTTGGCCTCTCGGTCGACGGCAAGTCCTCGTCCCTCCACGTCTTCGGCTCGACCGTGGGCGACGCGCTCTCCAAGAAGGGCATCACGCTCGGCGAGCACGACGAGGTCGTCCCCTCCGTCGGCACCCCGATCGAGGATGGCGACACCATCTCCGTGCGCTACGGCCGCAAGCTGACCGTCAACATCGACGGAGTCGCCAAGGAGTACTGGACGACGGCCACCACCGTCGACGCCGCGCTCCGCGACCTCAACATCCGCGCCGGCAGCAACGCCAAGCTCTCGACGTCGCGCTCGCAGCCGATCGGCCGCCAGGGCCTCTCGCTCGCGCTGACCACCCCCAAGACCGTCATCGTCATGGTCGACAAGAAGCGGGTCGAGCACGTCTCGACCGCCGCCACCGTCGCCGACGCGCTGCGCGAGCTCAAGGTGACCGTCGACAAGGACGACCGGATCCTCCCGGCCGCCACCACGCCGCTCAAGAACGGCCTCGGTGTCACCGTGCAGCGGGTCAACCAGCAGACGCTGACGAGCACCCAGGCCGTCTCCCACGCGACGACGACCAAGAAGGACTCCACCCTCCTCGAGGGCACCCGCAAGGTCATCACCGAGGGCCGTGACGGCCTCAAGTCCGTGACCGTGCGCCGCACCCTCGTCGACGGCCGGGTCACCACCAGCAGCGTCCTCAGCACCAAGGTCCTCAAGGCCGCGGTCGCCGAGGTCGTCGCCGTGGGCACCAAGGCCAAGCCCGCCCCGGCGCCCAGCGCTCCGGCGCCCAGCGCGGGCAACACCTCCGGTGCCGGCATCAACCTCTCGAACGCCGCGATGTGGGACCGCATCGCCGAGTGCGAGTCCGGTGGCAACTGGTCGATCAACACCGGCAACGGCTACTACGGCGGCCTCCAGTTCGACATCCAGACGTGGCTCGGTGCCGGCGGTGGCGACTTCGCCTCCCGCGCCGACCTCGCTTCGCGCGCTGAGCAGATCACCGTCGCGAACCGCGTGTACGCCGACCGCGGCCTCCAGCCGTGGGGCTGCGCGCACGCCGCCTGACCCGTCAGGCACACCGACTGAGGCCGGACCCCGTGTGAGGGGGTCCGGCCTCAGCCGTGTCCCGGCCGTAGGGTTGCGCCCATGTCGACGTCAGGGCTCCTCGGCGCCTCCCAGATCCGCGAGTTGGCCGCGCGCTTCGGCATCCGTCCCACGAAGACCTGGGGCCAGAACTTCGTCATCGACGCCAACACGGTCCAGCGCATCGTCCGCGTGGCCGGGATCGGCGCCGACGACGTCGTCGTCGAGGTGGGTCCCGGGCTCGGCTCGCTGACCCTGGCTCTCCTCCCGGTCGCCCGCCACGTCACCGTCGTCGAGGTCGACCCGGTGCTCGCCGAGGCGCTTCCCGGCACCGTCGAGTCCGTGGCGCCGGCTGTGGCGGACCGGCTCACCGTCGTGCACGCCGACGCTCTCCGCGTGGAGTCCCTGCCCGGTGAGGCGCCCACCGCCCTCGTCGCCAACCTGCCCTACAACGTGTCGGTCCCGGTCGTGCTCAGCTTCCTCGAGCGCTTCCCGTCGATCGAGCGCATCCTCGTCATGGTCCAGCTCGAGGTGGCCGAGCGGCTCGCGGCCACGCCCGGCTCGAAGATCTACGGGGTGCCGAGCGTCAAGGCGGCGTGGTACGCCGACGTCGCACTCGCCGGCAACGTCAGTCGCTCCGTCTTCTGGCCCATGCCCAACGTCGACTCCGGCCTCGTCTCACTCACCCGCCGGGAGCCGCCGGAGACGTCGGCGACCCGCGAGCAGGTCTTCGCGTGCGTCGACGCCGCTTTCGCTCAGCGCCGCAAGACCCTGCGAGCGGCCCTCGCCTCGTGGGCCGGCTCGGCCCAGGCCGCGGAGGCCGCGCTCGTCGCCGCCGGGATCGACCCACGCACCCGTGGTGAGCAGCTCGACGTGCACCAGTTCGCGGCCATCGCGAGCTCCCACGCCGCGGCAGCCGGGTCTCCCGCCTCAGTGGCCGAGCAGCGCGAGTAGCCGCCGCTCCGTCTCGTCCGTGAGCCCGCACCGTCGCGGGTCGGTCCGGTCCCGGACCTCCTCGTATGCCGCGGCGTCCCGGAGCGTCTCCGCCACCGGTCGGCAGGACAGCCCGGCGGCCCGGGCCGCGGCTCCGGTGTGGGCGCCGAACCCGCGCCACTCGGGGTCGGAGATCCACAGGGGCATGCTGTCCTCACCCATCCACTCCTTCACGCCGTGCTCGCCGAGCCACTCCGCCGGCGCACTGACGACCGGACCGTTGTGACCGGCCACCTCGCGTGCGGTGGCGATGAGGCCGCCGAGGGTGTCGGGTTCGCCGACGGCGTCGAACACCCCGGACGTCCCCGTCGCGGCGCAGCGTACGAGCCAGGCGGCGAGGTCACGCACGTCGACGATCGCCATCGGCAACGTGGGGTCGTCCGGGGTGAGCACCGCGCCGTGGGCGCCGACCGGGTGGGCGAACCGCCACGGCCACCAGCCCGAGCGACCCGAGGCATCGCCCGGCCCGCCGATGAGGCCGGCACGCGCGACGAGGCTGCGGTCGGGCCCGAACCCCTCGAGCACCGCGGCCTCGCACGCGACCTTGGCCTCGCCGTAGGTCGTCATGTCCTCCATGACGTCCCCCTGCAGCGGTGGCAGCAGCGGCACGCTCTCGTCGGTCCCGAGACCGGAGTGGACGGCATACACGTTGCCCGTCGAGACGAAGACGAAGCGCTCGGCGACCGGCTCGAGCGCCGTGACGGCACGCCGGACCTGACCGGGTTGCCGCGAGACGTCGATGACCGCGTCCCAGCGCGCGCCACCGTCGGTCACCGCGGCCAGGCCGTCGTCGGTGTCGCGGTCGCCCTGCACCCAGGTCACGCCCTCGGGCACCTCGCCTGAGACGCCGCGAGCGAGACAGGTCACGTCGTGGCCGCCGGCCACCGCGTGTGCCGCCACCGCGCGCCCGAGCATCGCCGTCCCACCGAGCACGAGAAGTCGCATGTCGTCAGTGGAACCCGCGCTGCGGGCCCACCGCCAGCGTGTTCGCGCAGAGCGTGGATGTCGGGGGACGCCCGGGCCATGACTAGGGTGGCCGCATGACCTCGGCCCACACGGACCCTGCGCCCGTGACGGTGCGCGTCCCCGCGAAGGTCAACCTCGAGCTCCTTGTCGGACCGCGGCGCGACGACGGCTTCCACACGCTGTCGACGGTCTACCAGGCCGTCAACCTCCACGACGACGTCACGGTCGCCCTCGACGACGACTGGGGCTGCAGCGTCGGCGGTCAGTACGCCGACGTCGTGCCCACCGACTCCTCCAACCTCGCGCTGCGCGCCGCCCGGCTGCTGGCCGACGAGACCGCCATCGACACCCCGGTGCACGTGACGATCGCCAAGTCGATCCCCGTGGCCGGCGGCATGGCCGGGGGGTCGGCCGACGCCGCCGCGACCCTCGTCGCGTGCGACCGGCTCTGGGGGCTCGGCCTGTCGACCGAGGAGCTGGAGGAGTATGCCGCGGAGCTCGGCTCCGACGTCCCCTTCCTCATCCGCGGGGGGACGGCGATGGGGAGCGGGCGTGGCGAGCGGCTCGCCCCGGTGCTCGCTCGCGGCAGCTACCACTGGGTCTTCGCGATCAGCGACATCGGGCTGTCGACCCCCGAGGTCTACGCGGAGTGCGACCGGCTGCGCGCCGAGGCGAAGGCCTCCGTGCCCCAGCCGGTCCCCAACTCCGAGCTCATGAGCGCCCTGCGCACCGGCGACCCGCACATCCTCGCGCCGCAGCTGACCAACGACCTCCAGGACGCCGCGATCTCGCTGCGCCCCGAGCTGGGCGAGCTGCTCTCGAGCGGCATGGAGTTCGGCGCGCTCGGTGGCGTGGTCTCCGGGTCCGGCCCGACGGTGGCCTTCCTCGTCGAGGACGTCGAGGCCGCGATCGACCTCACCGTCGCGCTCACCGCCACCGGTGCGGCACGCGAGGTCCGCAAGGCCGTGGGCCCGGTGCACGGCGCCCACGTCATCCCTGCCCGGGTCGACTAGTGGCCGTCCTCATCTCGGTCGAGCGCGCTGCCCTCGCGCTCGGCACCGCCCAGGTGCTCGACGGGGTCTCCCTCGGTGTCTCCGGCGGCGACCGCATCGGCATCGTGGGCCGCAACGGTGGTGGCAAGACCACCCTGCTCCGCGTCCTCGCCGGGGAGCTCGACGTCGACAGCGGGCGCGTGGCGCGACTCGGCGGCGCCACCGTCGGCGTCCTCACCCAGGACGACTCGCTCGACCCCTCGGCGACGATCCGCGAGGTGGTCCTCGGCGGCCGGGCCGAGCACGTGTGGGCCGGCGACTCGCGCATCCGTGACGTCCTCACCGGACTGCTGGGCGGCATCGACGCCCCGGCCGTGGGTGGTCTCGACTCCGTCGTCGAGGGCAAGTCCGGTGGTGAGCGGCGACGGCTCGGCCTCGCCAAGCTCCTCGTCGACGACCCCGACGTCCTCCTCCTCGACGAGCCGACCAACCACCTCGACGTCGAGGGCGTGGCCTGGCTCGCCGAGCACCTCGTGCAGCACCGGTCGCGCCCTGACAACGCCCTCGTCGCCATCACCCACGACCGCTGGTTCCTCGACGCCGTCGCCACCCGCACGTGGGAGGTCGTCGACGGCCAGGTGGGCGGGTTCGACGGCGGCTATGCGGCATACGTCCTCGCGAAGGCCGAGCGCGAGCGGATGGCGCGCGTCACGGCGGAGCGCCGCAACAACCTGCTCCGCAAGGAGCTGGCCTGGCTGCGTCGCGGTGCGCCGGCGCGCACGACCAAGCCGAAGTTCCGCATCGATGCCGCCAACGCCCTCATCGAGGACGTGCCGCCGCTGCGCAACGACGTCGAGCTCATGGCGTTCGCGACGAGCCGCCTCGGCAAGGACGTCATCGACCTTCTCGACGCGTCGGTGTCGGCGGGCGACCGGGTGCTCCTCGACCACATCACCTGGCACCTCGCGCCGGGAGCCCGCATCGGGATCGTCGGGGTCAACGGCTCCGGCAAGTCCACCCTGCTGCGGGCGCTCGCGGGCGAGGTCCCGCTCTCCGCGGGCAAGCGCAAGGAAGGCGTGACCGTCCGCATCGGCCACCTCACCCAAGAGGTGCGCGAGCTCGACCGGCTCGCCGACGCACGGGTCATCGAGGCCGTCGAGGAGGTCCGCAAGGTCACGTTGCTCGCCGGCAAGGAGGTCAGCGCGTCGTCCTTGGCCAAGCGGCTCGGCTTCCCGGGGACCCGCCAGCAGACCCGCGTCCGGGACCTCTCCGGAGGCGAGCGCCGCCGGCTCCAGGTGCTGCGCATCCTCATGGACGAGCCCAACGTCCTCCTCCTCGACGAGCCGACCAACGACCTCGACATCGAGACCCTCACCGCGCTCGAGGACGTCCTCGACGGCTGGGCCGGCACGCTGCTGGTCGTCTCGCACGACCGCTACCTGCTCGAGCGCGTCGCCGACGAGCAGGTGGCGCTGCTCGGCGACGGGCGGGTCCGACAGCTGCCCGGCGGCGTCGAGGAGTACCTCCGCCTGCGTGCCACCGTCACCCCGTCGTATGCCGTCTCCGCACCCGCCGCTCCGGTCCCGGCCCCGTCGGCCGACTCGGGTGCGGGTGCGGCTGCGCCGGTGTCGACGGCCAGCCCGGCCGAGCAGCGTGACGCGCGCAAGGTCATGGCGCGCGTCGAGAAGCAGCTGACGCGGCTGGCGCAGCGCGAGGAGCGGATCCATGCGGCGATGACCGAGCACGTGAGTGACCACGCCAAGATGCTCGAGCTCAACCAGGAGCTGCGCGAGGTCGTCGACGAGCGCGAGGTCCTCGAGCTCGAGTGGCTCGTGGCCGCCGACATCCTCGAACCCTGAAGGCCCCCTCACCCCGGGACAACAATTGACCAATAGGTCACGAACTGCGCCAGCAATTCGTGACCTATTGGTCGATTGTTGTCGGTCGGGTGGGTGGCTAGGGGCGCTCGAACGGGGTGAGCAGCACCCGCAGCTGGGCGGCGAGGGCGTCTCGCTGGGCCCTCGGCAGGTCGGCGAGGAGGTCGCGCTCGTGGGCCAGCAGGTCGTCCAGTGCCGCGTCGACGGTCTGCATGCCATCGGGTGTGAGGCGGACGATGACGCCTCGGCGGTCCCGCGGGTCGGGGTGGCGCTCGACGAACCCGCGGGCGAGGAGCCGGTCGACGCGGTTGGTCATCGTGCCGCTCGTCACGAGCGTCTCGGCGACGAGCTGCCCGGGGGAGAGCTCGTAGGGAGCACCAGCGCGCCGCAACGCCGACAGCACGTCGAACTCCCAGCCGTCGAGCCCGTGCTCGCTGAAGGCCGCGCCCCGAGCGAGGTCGAGGCGTCGCGCCAGGCGTGAGACGCGGCTGAGGATCTCCAGGGGCGTGACATCGAGCTCGGGACGCTCACGACGCCACGCCGAGACGATACGGTCAACGTCATCCTCGGACATGAGGGCGACTGTACTCCCGTCAAGTATCTTGACATCAAGATAACGCCGGGTCCAGAGTTGGGGACGAGGGCCACACCCGGTCGCTCGCAACAGCAGGAGGAGCAACGATGCGCACACAGCCGAGCTGGGACCCTGCGGCATACGCCCGATTCGGCGAGCAGCGCAGCCGGCCGTTCGCCGACCTCGTCGCCCAGATCCGTTGCGACGAACCGGCGCTCGTCGTCGACCTCGGCTGTGGCAACGGCCCGGCGACGCTCACCCTCGGCGAGCTGTGGCCGAACGCCCGCATCGTCGGCGTCGACGCCGCCGAGTCGATGCTCGAGGCCGCGCGCACCCTCGACACCGGCAGCCGCGTCGAGTGGGTCCAGGCCGACCTCAAGGACTGGGACCCCGCGTCCCTGGGCGAGACGCCGGACGTCATCATCACGAACTCGACGCTCCAGTGGGTCCCGCGCCACCTCGACCTGCTGCCGACCTGGGTCGAGGCGCTCGCGCCCGGCGGGTGGCTCGCGCTGCAGGTCCCCAACAACTTCGACGCGCCGAGCCACGCCCTCATGCGCGAGACCGCCGCGAACCACCCCCGCGCCAACGAGCTGCTCGCCGCGCTCGACCTGCCCGCCGTCGGCGAGCCCAAGACCTACCTCACCTTCCTCAGCCGGCTCGGCACCACCGTCGACGCCTGGGAGACGACCTACGCCCACGTCCTCGACCCTTCGGGGGAGACCGAGGACCCGGTCCTGGACTGGGTGAGCAGCACCGGTTTGAGGCCGGTCCTCGACATCCTCCCCGAGGGCGAGGAGCGCGATGCGTTCCTCGAGCCGTATGCCGCCGCGTTGCGCGAGGCCTATCCGCGCAGCGAGGTCGGTGTCCTCTTCCCGTTCCGCCGCGTCTTCGCGGTCGCCCGGAAGAACGACTGATGGCGGTCGTCGGCCTGCACCACGTCCAGCTCGCCTGCCCGGCGGGCACCGAGGACCTGCTGCGCCACTTCTACGGCGTCGTCTGCGGTCTGCCCGAGATCCCGAAGCCGCCGATCCTCGCCGCCCGTGGCGGAGTGTGGTTCGCCGCGGGTGAGCAGGAGCTGCACTGCGGCGTCGAGGAGGCCTTCGTCGCTGCCCGCAAGGCACACCCGTGCTTCGGCGTCGACGACGTGGCGGGCCTCGCGGCCGCGATCGCCGGTGCCGGGGGAGAGGTGCGCTGGAACCACGAAGTCCCGGGCGTCCAGCGCTTCCACACCGACGACCCCGTCGGCAACCGCATCGAGTTCCAGCAGGTGCTCGCGCCGAAGCTCGACTTCACCGTCTGAGTCGGCGCCCGACTGAGTGCCCCACCGCGAGGGACCTCGATGCGCTCGGCCCTCGCGGCGGGGGCAGTCAGTCGCAGGCGTCAGGTCTGCGTGATGGTCGGTTTGGACTCCAGCCCCGTGAGGCCGTTCCAGGCGAGGTTGACCAGGGCCGCGGCGACGTCGCGCTTCTTGGCCTTGGGGTTCTCGAGCCACCACTGGCCGGTGAGCGCGACCATGCCGACGAGCATCTGCGCGTACATCGGGGCCTGCTTCGGGTCGAGTCCCCGGTGGGTGAACTGCGCCGCCAGGAGGTGCTCGACCTGTGACGCGACGTCGGACATGAGCGAGGCGAAGTTGCCGGTCTGCTGCCCCGGCGGCGAGTCGCGTACGAGGATCCGGAAGCCGTCGGTCGAGGTCTCGATGTAGTCGAGCAGTGCCGTCGCGGCCCGCTCGAGCAGCGCCCGCGAGCCGCCCTCGGAGGTCAGCGCGCCGGCGATCGCCCCGAGAAGGGACTGGATCTCACGGTCGACGACAACGGCATACAGGCCCTCCTTGCCCCCGAAGTGCTCATAGACGACCGGCTTCGAAACCCCCGCGACGCTGGCGATCTCCTCGACCGTCGTCGCCTCGTAGCCGCGGTTGGCGAAGAGCTGCCGGCCGATGCCGATGAGCTGCTCGCGTCGCTGGGCCCCCGTCATCCGCCCCCGCGGAGTGCGTACCTTCGGCGCTGCCTGGTCTCGACTCACTCGCGCCATTCTGCCCTGCAGGCCCTGCCACCGCAGGAGTGAGGTGGCTGAGGTCTCCCACGGGTCAACTACCCTGTGCGTCGTATGCCGTGGGCTCGCCTCTCGCGCATCGTTCCCCGGTTGGTCTGCCGGCAGGGCCCGCCTGACTTTGAATCAGGACTAGCGACGTAGGTTCGACTCCTACCCGGGGAGCTCGCCCTCTGCGGCCGTGCCGACTGCCACACTCCGCTCATGACCGTGGAGAGGGTGCAGTCAGCACTGCAGCAGCGCGGCGGAGCACCCCGGCAGCCGTAGGCGCGCGTTTCCTCATTCGGGGGGCGTGTGGCGGCTGACGGTCAGCCGGCTCAGACCTGGGGCCAGAGCACGGCCCACGCGTTGACGAGTGCGCTCCTGGCCCGCGGGGAGAGCTCGAGCGAGGAGATCTCGTCGAGGCTCCACCACAGGGCGTTCGACGAGCGACCTCCCGTGGTGGGTTTCCAGATCCGCTCGGCGCTGCAGTGCAGGGTCACGTCGAGGAAGTGGTCACC
Organism: Knoellia locipacati; assembly: GCF_044791685.1. GTDB lineage: Bacteria > Actinomycetota > Actinomycetes > Actinomycetales > Dermatophilaceae > Knoellia > Knoellia locipacati_A. Next base: position 739,278 of record NZ_CP087730.1, on the reverse strand, counting down.
GTGCTCGATGGCGCTTTCGACGGACTGGACCCGGGGCATCGTCGGGGCTGCTCCGGTGTCGTGCACGAGAGAGCGGGCCATGCGGGACGGGTCCTCGCCCACGCCGAGGTACCCCCACGGAAGGGCCCAGGTCTGGGTCCCGGGACGGCGGTCGAGGAGCATCCGGTGCTCGTCGTCGATGGCGACGACGTGGACCCTGACACGTGGACGTGCGGCGATCATGGGAGCTCCTCGACGTGCAATCGGCGCTCGTCATCGACCGCCGACCAGTAGTGCTGCCCCTAGGCTAGGGCCTCCCTCGGGGTGATCTGTACCCGCATCGCCCGCTCCGCGGCACGGCTGGCTCGCCCAGCCCGCTGACCTGCTCAGACGTCCAGGGCGACGGTGTCGGCGACGAACGCGAGGAAGCGCGCAGCCGGTGGCGCGAGGTCCCGGTCGGTCCGCCAGGTCAGCCCGATCGTGCGCCGCGCGGCGGCCGTGGCGAGGGGGATCCCGATCGTCCCGGTCTGGCCCGCGAACTGTTCCGGCAGGACCGCGACGCCGAGCCCGGCGGAGACGAGGCCCTCGATCGTCGCCAGGTCCGCGCTCTCGAACGACACGGTCGGGGCGACGCCCGCCTCGCCCAGCAGGTCGTCGACGAGCACGCGGTAGCCGAAGCCCTGTGGCGTCGTCACGAGCTCCTCGTCGGCGAGTGCGCCGAGCGAGACCCGGCGCCGATCTCGCCAGCGGTGGTTCGGCGGCACGACGAGGACGAGCCGCTCCTCCTGGAGCGGCGTCCACCCGAAGGGCCCCCGGGGTAGCCACGAGGTGATCGCCAGCTCGACGGCGCCGGAGTCGAGGTCACGGGTGATGTCGTGGTGCGGCTCCTGGGTGAGCAGGACGCGCACGGCCGGGGCGAAGGTATGGAACTCGCGCAGCACGCGGGGCACGAGGGAGGTCGACATCGAGTCGAGGAAGGCCAGGCGCACCGTGCCGCTCTCGGGGTCGAGGCGGCCTGCGAGGTCGGCGCGCAACTGGCGGTGGCGTGCGCCCAGGTCCCGGGCGGCGTCGAGGACGAGCTCACCGTCAGGCGTGAGGACCACGCCGGTCGGCAGCCGTTCGAAGAGCCGTGCGCCGAGCTGCGACTCGACCCGCGCCAGGGCACGGGAGAGCGTGGGCTGGCTGACCCCCAGCGCTGCCGCGGTCTCCGTCACGTGGCCGTGCTCGGCGAGGGCCATCAGCCAGTCGAGGTCGCGCAGGTCCATGGAGACATCATGCGCCTGACGTATGGGTAACGGCCATGGACGACATTGGACGTATGGGTCGTGCCGACCCATCATCGAAGGGTGACCACGACGACTCCACTGGCCCGACCGACGCGGACCCCCGCGCCGGCCGAGCCGGGTCACAGCCCTGGCACATCGGGCTACCGCCGCGTCGTGCTCTCCCTCTTCGCGGCCGGTGTCGCGACCTTCGCGCTCATCTACGGCACCCAGGCTCTCTTCCCCGCACTCGCCTCCGACCTCGAGGTCTCGGCCGCCGACAGCACGCTGTCCCTGTCGCTCACCACGGGTGCGCTCGCCCTCACCCTGCTCCTCGCGGGCCCGCTCTCCGACCGCATCGGCCGCACCCGGCTCATCCATGCGAGCCTCGGCGCATCCGTCCTCGTGGCAGCGGCCTCGGCCGTGGCGCCGACCTGGCCGACCTTCCTCGGCCTGAGGCTCGCCCTCGGCGTGACGATCGCGGGGCTGCCCGCCGTGGCCACGGCATACCTGCGGGAGGAGCTGCACCGGGGAGCACAGGCGCGCGCAGCCGGTCTCTACATCGGCGGCAACGCGATCGGCGGCATGACCGGTCGCCTCGCGACGGGACCCGTCGCGGACGCATGGGGTTGGCGGTGGGCGCTGGCCGCCGTGGCGGGACTCGCGCTCGTCTGCGCCGTCGTCGTGTGGTTCGCGCTGCCCCCTTCGCGCCACTTCACCCCGCGCGACTCGGGGGTCCGCCCCGCCCTCGCGATGACCCGCCGCGCCCTGTCGGACCCCGTTCTCCTCGCGCTGTACGCGATCGGGATGCTCGGCTGCGGCGCGTTCGTCGCCGTCTTCAACGCCCTCGGCTTCCGGCTCACGAGCGCGGCCTTCGGGCTGAGCCTGGGTGCAGCGAGCCTCGTCTTCCTCGTCTACGCGTGCGGGTCGCTCGGGTCGGCGGTCGCGGGCCGGCTCGCCGACCGCTTCGGACGTCGCGCCGTGGCGCCGATCGGCGCGGTCCTCGCGCTCGCCGGGCTGGCCGCCACCCTGTCGGGCGACCTCCGGGCCGTCGTCGCCGGAGCGGCCGTCATGACCGCGGGCTTCTTCGTCGTGCACGGTGTCGCCAGCGGCTGGGTTCCCGTGCGTGCGCACGCCGGGGGAGTCGCCGCCGGCCAGGCCGCCTCGCTCTACCTCTTCGCCTACTACGTCGGGTCGTCCGTCTTCGGGACGGCCGGGGCACATGCGTGGTCGTATGCCGGGTGGCCCGGTGTCGTGGCCCTCGCCGGCACGCTCTTCGGTGCCGCAGGGGCGCTCAGCCTGCTCGTGCGGCGGACGCCCGCGCTCGCGACCTGAAGGGCCCGCGAACCCCCGATCCCCGAGCGCGACCAGATCGCGACCCGACCGCGACCTCCCGGGCCGACCCTCGATGCACCGGCCTCCGACGAGCGAGGCCACGACGAGGGAGAACAGCCATGCAGATCCGCCGCACCCTTCGAACCATTGCCGCCACGTCGGTCCTGCTCCTGACCGGAGCGGGTGTCGCCGCCGCGCAGGAGAACACCCGCTACAGCCTGACCTTCGACAAGGAGGTGGTGGCGACCTGTGCCGACGGGTCGGAGGTCACGCTCTACTTCGACATCACCGTGAACCGTCACATCCGTGAGGCCGACGCCGAGGGCACGGCGCTCGTCGAGAGCCGGAACGTCAACTACGACGGCTACTTCACCCACGAGGACAGTGGCGAGGTCGTCGAGTTCACCGGGACGCGGGTGGTCACGATCGACCTCGTCGCCGACACGTTCACGAGCCGGGGGAAGTACCGCGTCGTGACGATGCCCGGCATCGGCCCGGTCATGCTCGAGGCCGGACGCTACGTCGAGACGTGGGTCTCGGAGGAGCGGCTGTTCGAGGCCGGACCGAAGGTCTCGGAGAACCCCGAGGACCCGTCGACCTTCGCCCTCACCTGCAGCCTCTTCGGGATCGCCGGCTGAGCTCAGCGGACCACCGTGTAGCGGCCGCACATGAAGTCGCGGTTCCGCGTCACCTCGTCGAGACTCAGCTCGACGTGCCGCGGCAGGACCGGGGCGCCCGCTCCCAGTGTGACCGGGGCGTACTGGACCCAGACCTCGTCGAGCAACCCGGCGTCATGGAACTGCCCGACGAGGTCGCCGCCCCCGACCAGCCACACGTCCTTGTCACCCGCCTCACGGACCAGCTCGGCATGCACCTGCGCGACGTCTGCCGACGTGAAGCGCACCTGGTCGGACTCCGCGAAGTCGCGGTGGGTGAAGACCCAGGTCGGCTTCGGTGTCCAGCCCTCCGGGTCGTGGTCGAGCAGCCACTGCCACGTGCTCGCGCCCATGGCGCAGGCCCCGACCCGGGGGGCGAAGGTGTCGAAGCCCATGTCGGCCCCACCGTCGATGTCGCGCGACATGAGCCAGTCGAGGGAGTGGTCCGGGGTCGCGATGAAACCGTCGAGGGAGCAGCCGGTGTAGTAGATCGTCGCCATCCCTCCACGATGGCACCGAGGTCCGACAGCGGACGGGAGCTGCGTGGGAGCGGGCGTGGACGGCATACCCCTGACTCGTCGGTACAGTGGCGCGGTACGCCGCCACGAACCTCGGGAGCACCGCTCGTGACCACAGCCCGGCCCGCCGCAGTCATCATCCTCGCCGCAGGCGAGGGAACCCGGATGAAGTCAGCCACCCCCAAGGTGCTGCACCGGATCGGGGGCCGCAGCCTCGTCGGGCACGCCATCGCGGCCGCCCGCGTCACGGGTCCCCAGCACCTCGCCGTCGTCGTCCGGCACGAGCGCGACCTCGTCGCGGCCCACATCGCCGAGGTGGACGCCGCTGCGACCATCGCCGACCAGGACGAGGTCAAGGGCACCGGCCGCGCGACGGAGTGTGCGCTCGACGCCCTGCCCGCCGACCTCACCGGCACGGTCCTCGTGACCTACGGCGACGTGCCCCTCCTCACCGGCGAGACGCTCGTCGACCTCGTCGCCCGTCACGACGAGTCGGGCAGCGCCGCGACCGTCATCACGGCCCACCTCGACAACCCGCAGGGCTACGGCCGGATCGTGCGCGACGCCGACGGCAGCGTCGCCGGCATCGTCGAGCAGAAGGACGCCACGGAGGAGCAGCGGGCGATCACCGAGATCAACTCGGGCATCTACGCCTTCGACGTCGCGGTCCTGCGCGAGGCCCTCGGCCAGGTCGGCACGGACAACGCGCAGGGCGAGAAGTACCTCACCGACGTGCTGCGCATCGCCCGCGAAGGGGGCAAGACGGTGAGCGCCCACGTCATCGACGACCTCTGGCAGACCGAGGGGGTCAACGACCGCGTCCAGCTGGCCGCGCTCGGCAAGGAGCTCAACCGGCGTAACAACGAGCGGTGGATGCGCGAGGGCGTGACCATCGTCGACCCGGCGACGACGTGGATCGACAGCGACGTGAGCATCGGCCGCGACGCGATGATCCTGCCCGGCACGCAGCTGCTCGGCGCCACGTCGATCGGTGCGGACGCCCGGATCGGGCCAGACACCACCCTCACCGACACCGAGGTCGGGGACGGCGCCGAGGTCAAGCGCACCGAGGCCAACCTCGCGCAGATCGGTGCCGGCGCCACCGTCGGGCCCTACTCCTACCTCCGCCCGGGCACCGTCCTCGGCGTGAAGGGCAAGATCGGCGGCTTCGTCGAGACCAAGAACGCGCGGATCGGCGACGGCGCCAAGGTCCCGCACCTCACCTACTGCGGCGACGCGACGATCGGCGAGGGCGCCAACATCGGCGCCGGCACGATCTTCGCCAACTACGACGGGGTCGCCAAGCACCACACGACGATCGGCAGGCACTCCTTCGTCGGGTCCGACTCGGTCCTCATCGCCCCGGTCGACGTCGCCGACGGCGCCTACGTCGCCGCGGGCAGCGCCCTCACCGGTGACGTCGAGCCCGGCCAGATCGCCGTGGCCCGTGGACGCCAGAAGAACGTCGACGGCTGGGTGTCCCGCGCCCGCGCCGGCACCGCGACCGAGGCGGCCGCCCGCGCGGCCGCGGAGGCGGGCACCCGGCATACGGACCTGCCCGGCAACCCCACCGACGACGAGGGCGAGGCCTGAGCATGAAGGAAGACCGTCCCAAGTCGGCCAACATCCGCAAGAAGCCCAAGAAGCAGCTCATGATCTTCAGCGGGCGCGCCCACCCCGGGCTCGCCCAGGAGGTCGCCGCGCTCATCGGCACCGAGCTCGTCCCGACGAGCGCCTACAACTTCGCCAACGGCGAGATCTACGTCCGCTACGAGGAGTCCGTGCGCGGCTCGGACGCGTTCGTCATCCAGAGCCACAGCGCCCCGCTCAACGAGGCGATCATGGAGCACCTCATCATGATCGACGCCCTCAAGCGGGCCAGCGCCAAGCGGATCACCGTCGTCATGCCGTTCTACGGCTACGCCCGCCAGGACAAGAAGCACCGTGGGCGCGAGCCGATCTCGGCCCGCCTCATGGCCGACCTCTTCCACACCGCCGGCGCCGACCGCCTCATCGCGGTCGACCTCCACACCGACCAAGTGCAGGGCTTCTTCGACGGGCCGGTCGACCACCTCATGGCGCAGCCGGTGCTCTCGGACTACGTCTCGGCCAAGTACGGCCACGAGGACCTCGCCGTCGTCTCGCCCGACGCCGGCCGGATCAAGGTCGCCGAGCAGTGGTCCAAGCGTCTCGGCGGCGTCCCGCTGGCCTTCATCCACAAGACCCGCGACATCAACCAGCCCAACCAGGCCGTCGCCAACCGCGTCGTCGGTGACGTCAAGGGCCGGGTCTGCGTGCTCGTCGACGACATGATCGACACCGGCGGCACGATCACCAAGGCCGCCGATGCCCTCATGGCCGACGGAGCCAAGGACGTCATCATCGCGGCGACGCACGCCATCCTCTCGGCGCCCGCGACCGAGCGGCTGCGCGACTGCGCCGCCCGCGAGGTCATCGTCACCAACACCCTCCCGATCGCGCCGGAGTGCGAGTTCGACGGGCTCACCGTCCTGTCGATCGCGCCGCTCATCAGCGCCGCGATCAAGGAGGTCTTCGAGGACGGCTCGGTGACGAGCCTCTTCGGCGGTCGCGCCTGAACCCCGACTGATGGCCCGTTCGGCCGACGAGGAGCGCAGCGACGAAGCGGCCGAACGGGCCATCAGTCGGGAGATGGGCGTCAGGCCTGCTGACGAGCCCTGTATGCCGCGACGTGGGCCTTGTTGGCGCACGTCCCGTCGCAGTAGCGCCGGCTTCGGTTCTTGCTGAGGTCGATGACGACGTCGCCGCAGTCGTCGGCGGCGCAGATGCGCAGGCGTTCGGTCTCCCCGGCGCGGATGAGGTCGATCATCGCCATCGCCGCCTCGACCGCCATCCGGGTGGCGATGGGTGCATCGTCCTCGGTCGCGTGGATGTGCCAGTCCAGGTCGTCGTGCCGCACGACGCGGGGGAGCGCGTGGTGCTCGGCGAGCAGCTCGTTGACGCCCTCGACGAGCCCCTCGACGTCGCGGGTCCACAGCTCGCGCAGACGCGGTCGCAGGGCATGCACCTGCTCGAGCTCCGCGCGCGTGCGCGGTCGCTCGCCGCTCCAGTCCCACGCGTCGAGGTGCGCCACGAGCGCGGCGACGGTCGGGAGCTCCTCCTCGGTGTCGTCGCCGAATCCGGGCGCGGTGTTGATCACCGCCGCCGCGTACTGCAGCGACAGCTCCGTGTCATGGGCAAAAACCATCTTGACTCCTGACATCTCGCGGCCCTACCGTGGTGGTTCGTAAGGGGCAAGGGCCCATTTTACTCCTGACAGAGGTGAGACCGTGAACGCCGGCATCCAGACGCGTACTCCCCGCGCGATGTTCATCGGGTTCCTGCTCGTCCTCCTTGCGTCGGCGACGTTCGGGTCCTCGGGCGCGTTCGCCAAGTCTCTGCTGCAGGTGGGCTGGACTCCCGGAGGGGTCGTGACGTGGCGGGTCGGGTTCGCCGCGCTCCTCCTCGTGCCGGTGGCCTTGTGGGCGATCCGCGGCCGGTGGCACCTCCTGCGGCGCAACGCCGGGCAGGTCCTCGCCTTCGGTGCGGTGGCCGTCGCCGGGTGTCAGTTCGCCTACTTCAACGCGGTCGAGTCGCTGTCGGTCGCGGTGGCCCTGCTCCTGGAGTACCTCGGTGTCGTGTTCGTCGTCGGCTGGATGTGGGCGGCGCACGGCCGCCGACCCTCGCGGCTCACCCTCGCCGGGGTGGCCCTGTCGATCGCCGGGCTGGTCCTCGTGCTCGACGTCTTCTCCGGGGTCGAGATCTCGTGGGCCGGTGTCATCTGGGGGCTGCTCGCCGCCGTGGGGCTGGCGACCTTCTACGTCACGTCCGGGCACGAGCACGAGGAGTCGCTGCCCCCGCTCGCCCTCGCCGGGTTCGGTCTTGGCGTCGGTGCCGTGCTGCTCGTCGTCGCCAGCGCCACCGGGCTCATCGACTACGCCACGGCCCGCGAGAGCGTGCAGATCGCCGGGGCCACGGTCGCCTGGTGGGTGCCGGTGGCCGAGCTCGCCGTCGTCGCCGCGGCGATCGCCTACGGGGTCGGCGTCATCGGCACCCGCCTCGTCGGTGCGACCATCGCGAGCTTCGTCGGCCTGTCCGAGGTGCTCTTCGCGGTCCTCATCGCCTGGGTCCTGCTCGGTGAGCTGCCCGGACTGGTCCAGCTGGCCGGTGGCGTCCTCATCCTCGGTGGGGTCGTCGCGGTCCGGCTCGGTGAGGTCTCCGACCAGGAGCCGGAGGTGGCGGAGGGCGACGAGCTCGGCGTCCCGACCGGCGAGTCCGTGCTCACCCACTCGGCACCGCACCCGGGCTGATCGCCGATTTCCCCGCTCGGCGGGAGTCGCCTAGACTCTCGGGGTTGCCTCGGCGAGGGACACAGCACCGGCCAGAGATGTTCGGGCCATGCGTGTCCGTGATCGACGCGGTGGCCGTTGATCTCAGGTCCGACCGACCGGATGATCCGCGGACCAGCGCGCCCGTCCGTGCCGTGTCCCGCGTCGAGGCCACCGCAGACGTCGAGTCCCCCACCGGCGTCATCCCTGACCGATTCGCCCCCAGTCACCAGGAGTTCCCGTGTCCAACGACACCATCAAGCTGCAGGCCGAGGCCCGCACCAAGTTCGGCAAGGGCGCTGCCCGCCAGATCCGCCGTGAGCACAAGATCCCCGCGGTCATGTACGGCCACGGCGCGGACCCCGTGCACATCACCCTCGTGGGCCACGACGCCATGATGGCGCTCAAGAACCCCAACGCGCTCCTCACGATCGTTCTCGACGGCGACGAGCAGATGGCTCTCGCCAAGGACGTCCAGCGCGACCCGATCAAGCCGGTCATCGAGCACATCGACCTCGTCGTCGTCCGCAAGGGCGAGAAGGTCACCGTCGACGTGCCCGTCCACCTCGAGGGCGAGGCCGCTCCCGAGACCGTCGTCACTGTCGACCACGCGACCCTCCAGCTCGAGGCCGAGGCCACCAACATCCCCGAGGCGGTCACCGTCTCCGTCGAGGGCCTCGAGGCCGGCACGCAGATCCTCGCCGGCGCCGTCGAGCTGCCCGCGGGCGCCACGCTCGTCACCGACGCCGAGGCGCTCGTCGTCAACGTCACCCAGCAGATCTCCGCCGAGGCCCTCGAGGCCGAGCTCGCCGAGGCCGAGGCCGAGGCCGGCATCGAGCACGAGGAGTCCGACGCGGAGGCCGAGGCCGCTGCCGAGGGCGAGGGCGAGGCTGCCGAGGGCGAGGCCACCGAGGGCGACGAGGCGAAGTCCGAGGACGCCTGAGTCCCCACGCGCCACGCGCAGTCCCGACACGGGCCCGGTCCACTGCGGACCGGGCCCGTTCGCGTCCCCTGCGGCACCCTGCGTCCGGCAGGTCGGGGGCTGTGTCGTCTAGCTGCCGGACGCTCGCACGAGCGTGAGGGAAGTTGGGGCGCACGGGGAGCGGACGGCATACTCGTCGGTTGTGAGTGAGACGTGGATGGTCATCGGACTGGGGAACCCCGGACCGACGTATGCCGGCAACCGGCACAACGTCGGAGCGATGGTCGTCGACGAGCTGGCTTCGCGGACGCGGAGCCCCCTGCGCGCGCACAAGGCACGAGCTGCGGCGGCGCAGGTGCGCATCGGCACCGGCCCCGGAGGGGTGCCCGGCCCGGCCGCGGTGATCGCCGTCCCCCACAGCTACATGAACGAGTCGGGTGGGCCGGTGAAGGCGCTCATGGGGTTCTTCTCGGTCGAGCCCGACCGGCTCGTCGTCATCCACGACGAGCTCGACATCCCCGCCGGTGACGTCCGGCTCAAGCTCGGCGGCGGGGAGGGCGGGCACAACGGGCTGCGGTCGATCTCGAAGTCGCTCGGCACGCGGGACTACCTGCGGGTGCGCGTCGGCATCGGCCGGCCTCCCGGGCGCCAGGACGCGGCCGACTTCGTGCTCAGGGACTTCTCGCCGACCGAGCGCAAGGAGCTGCCGTTCCTGCTCGGCGACGCGGCTGACGCCGTCGAGATGCTCGTCACCCACGGCCTGCTCGACACCCAGCAGCGCTTCCACGCGCCGGCCGCCGGGACCTGACCCAGCAGGGGCACGATGTCGTTCCGGCGTCGATGACCTATAGGCCCGGCGTCGATGACCTATAGGTATGCACGAACACCTATAGGTCATCGACCCGGAGAGCACCACAGGTGTCCCGCCGGACCCCCGCTCGTGGCGCGGGGTGTCGGACGGCGGCACTAAACTCGAGGGCGATGCCCACGCTGCCCTTGCCTTCCTTGAACGCTGTCGTCGACCACTTCGGCGCGGCACCCCAGATCTCCGCCCTCCTCGACACCGCCACCACCCCCGGCACGACGACGCTCGACGTCTCCGTGAGCGCCGGTGCGCGACCAGCCCTCATCGCCGCCGCGGTGCAGCGACTGCAGGCGGGTGCGCCCGACCGGCTCCCGCTGCTCGTCGTCACCGCCACGAGCCGCGAGGCCGAGGACCTCACGGCCGCCCTCGGCTGCGTCCTCGACCCCGACGTCGTCGCCGACTTCCCGTCCTGGGAGACCCTGCCGCACGAGCGGCTGAGCCCACGCTCCGACACCGTCGGCCGCCGCCTCGCGGTGCTGCGCCGGCTGGCCCACCCCGCCACGGTGGCCGAGGACGACGCTGCCCACGGCCCGCTCTCGGTGGTCGTTGCTCCCATCCGCGCCGTGCTCCAGCCGATCTCGACCGGACTGGGTGACCTGTCGCCGGTCGCGCTCCGGGCCGGCGAGGACCACGAGATGGACGACGTCGTCGAGGGCCTCGTCAACGCGGCCTACAGCCGGACCGACCTCGTCGAGCGTCGCGGTGAGTTCGCCGTCCGAGGAGGCATCCTCGACGTCTTCCCGCCGACCGAGGAGCACCCCCTCCGCGTCGAGTTCTGGGGCGACACCGTCGAGGAGATCCGCTGGTTCAAGGTGGCCGACCAGCGCTCCCTCGAGGTCGCCGAGCACGGGCTCTGGGCCCCGCCGTGCCGCGAGGTCCTGCTCACCGACGCCGTGCGCGACCGGGCGGCCACGCTGGCAGACCAGCTGCCCGGTGCCGCCGACCTGCTCCACAAGCTCGCCGCGGGCATCGCGGTCGAGGGCATGGAGTCGCTCGCGCCCGCCCTCGTCGACGGCATGGAGTCGATGCTCGACAGCTTCCCCGCCGGCTCGCCGGTCGTCACGTGCGACCCCGAGCGCGTCCGGACCCGCGCCCACGACCTCGTCGCCACGAGCCAGGAGTTCCTCGAGGCCGGCTGGGCCAACGCCGCCGCGGGCAACGCCGTGCCCATCGACCTCGAGAAGATCCTCGGGTCCGCCTCCTTCTGGTCGGTCGGCGACCTGCGCGACCACGCCCGCGAGACCGAGCACCCGTGGTGGGACCTCACGCCCTTCGCCCTCGACACCGAGACCGCCGACACGACCGACGGAGACGTGGCCGAGACCGGCACCGAGGACGCTGCGGCCTACCGCGGTGACATCGAGTCGGCGGCAGCGGACCTGCGCACCTGGACCGACGCGGGCTGGCGGATCCTCGTCGCCACCGACGGGCAGGGCTCGGCCAAGCGCATCGTCGAGGTCCTCGGTGAGGCCGAGGTGCCGGCCCGGCTCGACGCCGGCCCCGACGCGCTCGGCGACTTCGACCCCGGGGTCGTCCACGTCACGACCGCCCAGCTCGGGCGTGGCTTCGTCCACCCCGGCAGCCGGCTCGTCGTCCTCACCGAGGCCGACCTCACCGGCACTCCGTCGTCCGGTCCGTCGACCAAGGACATGCGGCGTATGCCGTCCCGTCGCCGCAACCAGGTCGACCCCCTGCAGCTCAAGCCGGGCGACTTCGTCGTGCACGAGCAGCACGGCGTCGGCAGGTTCGTCGAGATGATGCAGCGCACCGTGCAGGGTGCGACCCGCGAGTACCTCGTCATCGAGTACGCCGCGTCCAAGCGGGGCCAGCCCGGCGACCGCCTCTTCGTGCCGACCGACCAGCTCGACCAGGTGACCCGCTACGTCGGCGGAGAGCAGCCGACGCTCAACCGCATGGGCGGCTCGGACTGGAAGCAGACCAAGTCCAAGGCCCGCCGCTACGTCAAGCAGATCGCGGCCGAGCTCATCCAGCTCTACTCGGCACGCATGGCGACCAAGGGGCACGCGTTCTCGCGCGACACCCCGTGGCAGCGCGAGCTCGAGGACGCCTTCGCCTACGTCGAGACGCCCGACCAGCTCAGCTCGATCGACGAGGTCAAGGCCGACATGGAGCGCGAGGTCCCCATGGACCGGCTGCTCGCCGGCGACGTCGGCTACGGCAAGACCGAGATCGCGGTGCGCGCCGCCTTCAAGGCGATCCAGGACGGCAAGCAGGTCGCCGTGCTCGTGCCGACGACGCTGCTCGTCCAGCAGCACCTCCAGACCTTCACGGAGCGCTACGCGCCCTACCCCGTGACGGTCAAGGCGCTCAGCCGCTTCGTGTCCAAGAAGGAGTCGGACGCCGTCATCGCGGGTCTGGCGGACGGCACGGTCGACATCGTCATCGGCACCCACCGGCTCCTGTCCGACTCCATCCGCTTCAAGGACCTCGGGCTCGTCGTGGTCGACGAGGAGCAGCGCTTCGGCGTCGAGCACAAGGAGCAGCTCAAGTCGCTCCGGACCGCCGTCGACGTGCTGGCGATGTCTGCGACCCCGATCCCGCGCACACTCGAGATGGCCGTGACCGGCATACGCGAGATGTCCACTCTCGCAACGCCTCCCGAGGAGCGGCACCCGGTCCTCACCTACGTCGGCGCCTACGAGGAGAAGCAGATCACCGCGGCCATCCGGCGCGAGCTGCTCCGCGAGGGCCAGGTCTTCTACATCCACAACAAGGTGTCGACGATCGAGCGGGCCGCGGCCCGGATCCGCGAGCTCGTCCCCGAGGCGCGCATCGCCGTCGCCCACGGCAAGATGGGCGAGCACAAGCTCGAGCAGGTCGTGCTCGACTTCTGGGAGAAGCACTTCGACGTTCTCGTCTGCACGACGATCGTCGAAACGGGCCTCGACATCTCCAACGCCAACACGCTCATCGTCGAGCGTGCCGACCGCCTCGGCCTCAGCCAGCTGCACCAGCTGCGTGGTCGCGTCGGTCGTGGTCGCGAACGTGCCTACTCGTACTTCCTCTACCCACCCGAGGTGCCGCTCACCGAGACCGCGCACGACCGGCTGCAGACCATCGCCAGCCACACCGACCTCGGGGCCGGGATGCAGGTCGCGATGAAGGACCTCGAGATCCGCGGTGCCGGCAACCTCCTCGGCGGCGAGCAGTCGGGCCACATCGCCGGCGTCGGCTTCGACCTCTACGTCCGGCTCGTCGGCGAGGCCGTCGCGAACTTCCGCGGCGACACCGACGAGGAGATCGGCGAGATCAAGATCGAGCTGCCCGTCGACGCCCACCTGCCGCACGACTACGTGCCGGGGGAGCGGCTGCGGCTCGAGGCCTACAAGAAGCTCGCGACCGTCGCCGACGAGGCCGCGCTCGACGAGATCCTGGCCGAGCTCGTCGACCGCTACGGCAAGCCGCCGGAGCCGGTCCACAACCTCATCGAGGTGGCCCGGCTGCGCACCGTGGCCAGGGCGGCCGGCATCCGCGACATCTCGGTCCAGGGCAACACCGTGCGGTTCGGCCCGGTCGAGCTGCGCGAGAGCCAGGAGCTGCGTCTCCAGCGCCTCTACCCGGGCTCGATCATCAAGCCCGCACTGGGCACGATCCTCGTGCCCAAGCCCATGACGGCCCGCATCGGCGGGCAGCCGCTGCGCAACCGCGACGTCCTCGAGTGGGCGGGTGCGGTGATCCGCAGCGTCGTCATGGACAATGTCGGGGTAGCAGCCACGGTGGCCACCGGATCCACCACCGGATCCCGGGCCACCCGTTGACGGAAGGGACACCGAAGTGAAGGCCGTGAAGGCTCGCACCACCGCCATTGCCCTCGCGGGCGCCCTCGCCCTCTCCGCGTGCTCCGGCACGACGTCGGCCGAGACCGCGGCGGTCGTCGACGGACGCGTCATCACCGAGGAGCAGGTGCGCGAGGCGACCGCCCAGATCAACGAGGCGTTCAACCCCCAGCAGCCGCTCACCGCGCCCCAGATCCTCACGCTCCTCATCCGCGCGCCCTACGTCAACGAGGCGGCTGCGGCCGCCGGGCAGGCCCAGAGCGAGTCGGCGGCCCGCGCCCTCCCGCAGCTCGCGGCGCTGCCCGAGGGTCCCGCCGACTCGACGGTCGAGATCCTCCAGGCCGAGGCCAGCCTCCAGGGGGTCGACGACGCGGGCCGACGGGCGCTCACCCAGAAGTTCGCCGAGCTCGACATGGAGATCAACCCGCGCTACGGCAGGTTCGACCCGTCGCAGGCCTCGATCGTGGCGACGTCGCCCAACTGGCTCGTCCCCGCCGCGCCCGCGGCCGCACCCTCCCCGGCGCAGTGACGTCGTGGGGCGGCTGAGCCTCCTCGTCACGAGCCCGCGCGTCGCGCCGGGCCTGATGTCCCGCAGTGCCTGGTATGCCGTCGAGTCGGCCACCGCTCGCCTGTGCCGGGAGGTCTCCGAGCCCCTCGTCGACGCGGTCGTCGAGTCGGGCCTCACGGTCGACGCCGTGGGGGAGGAGCTGTCGCCGCCTGAGCTCGCACGACTGCTCGTCGACCGGGCCGTCGAGGAGGACGTCGTCTGGCTCGGCTCCTCCGACGCCGACCCCGGTCTCACCGACGCGATCGCCTCCGAGGTCTCGCGGTTCGAAGCCCCGCCCGAGGTCGAGATGGTCGTCGGCTCCTGGGACGTCCCCGGCTCACGGCTCCTCGACGCCGTCGTCGTCATGGACCGGTTGCGCTCGCCGGGAGGCTGTCCGTGGGACGCCAAGCAGACGCACGAGTCGCTCGCCAAGTACCTCACCGAAGAGGCAGGCGAGGCCGTCGACGCCATCGAGTCGGGTGACCGGCAGCACCTCGCCGAGGAGCTCGGAGACGTGCTGCTCCAGGTGCTCTTCCACTCCCGCGTGGCCGAGGATGCGGCCGACGAGTCCGACCGCTTCGACATCGACGACGTCGCCGGTGGTCTGGTCGCCAAGCTCGTCCGTCGCCACCCCCACGTCTTCGCCGACGGTGACGCCTCGACCCCCGAAGAGGTCGAGGAGGCCTGGGCGCGCATCAAGGCCGAGGAGAAGGAAGGCGCGTCGCGCCGCTGAGACGTCTGGTCGTCGCGGCCCTTGGCCCGCCCCGGCGCCAGGGTCGGCTCGGCCCGTATGCCGGTCGACCGGCATACCCGCCTGCGCCCCCCCCCCCGTGAGGGCTTCGAGACGGGCTGAGTCCCTCTGCGAGGAGAGCGCGGGCCGCGTGGTCGGCCCGCCCGCTGAGGCCCGCCAGGTGAGGAGCATCGGGTCCGTTATCGAACCGTGACCCGGCTACTGCCCGGTACCGGTGAGTGGGTCGGCACTCTCAAAGGAGTGTGTAAGCGCTTTCAACGGTGAAGGCAAAGGAGGAACGACATGAGTCCAGAGAGCCCGGCAGTGACCATCTACGCGGTGGCCGACCACGCACGGGTGTCCATCGCGACCGTGTCGCGCGTCCTCCAGGGCTCCACCCTCGTCGCCGAGAGCACGCGCCAGAGGGTCCTGGACGCCGTGCGTGAGCTCGACTACCTCCCCTCCGGCGCCGCCCGCAGCCTCGCCGAGCGCCGCCACCACACCCTGGGGCTCGTCCTGCCCGAGCTGGGCGGCCCCTACTACGCCGAGCTGCTCGCTGGTTTCGAGACCAGGGCGGCCGAGCTGCGCCAGGGCGTCATGCTCGTCATCGCCGGCAACGAGGACCACGGCGATGCCGTCCACAGCCTGGCGACGCGCGTCGACGGCATCGCCTTCCTCGGCACCGACGTCGAGCGTGTCACGAGGAGCGCCAAGAAGGTCGTCCTCATCGCCGGCGACGCCCGACCCGACGTCGACGTCATCTCCACGGAGAACCACCACGGTGCGCAACTCCTCACCGAGCACCTGTTCGCGCACGGGCTCCGCCGGCTCCTGTTCGTCGGCGACCCGGGCGCCGCCCACGACGTCCGGGAGCGCCACGAGGGCTTCGTCGCCGCCCACCTCGACCGTGGCCTCCAGGCACGGGAGCCCGTCCTCGCCCCGTTCCGAGAGAGCGACGGCCGGCGGGTCGCCGAGCGGATCATCGACGGTGACCTCGAGGCGGACGCGCTCGTGTGCGGCAACGACGAGCTCGCCCTCGCCATCATGGCGCGACTCATGAGGGCCGGCATCGAGGTTCCGGTCGACATCGCCGTCGTCGGGTGGGACGACGTGATGACCGCGAGGTACGTGCGCCCGGGCCTCACCACCGTCCGCCAGCCGGTGCGCGCGGTCGGGGCCCTGGCCGCCGAACGCCTCTTCCACCTGGTGAGCGGGACAGCGAAGGACGCGGAGCAGCACGTCCTCCCGACGGAGGTCGTCATCCGCGGGTCGTGTGGCTGCCCAGAGCTCGCGACCGACCCCTGACCCGCAGTCCCAGCCCACCCCGGCCCCACCCGACCGCAGTCCCCACCCCGACCCCAGCCCCCACCCCAGCCCCACCCCAGAAAGTGAGAGTCCCATGAGACGCAAGTCCACCATCACCGTGGCAGGCGCGGCCGCCCTGGCCCTGACCCTGTCCGCGTGCGGACGCGACGCCGCCGAGAGCACCGGAGCCCAGACGGGCAAGGCCGTCAACACCGGAGCCGCGACAGGCACCATCACCGTGTGGGCGATGGGTGCCGAGGGCGAGAAGCTCCCCGAGCTCGCCAAGGAGTTCGAGACCGCCAACCCCGGCTCCAAGGTCAACGTCACCGCGATCCCGTGGGACGCGGCGCACGACAAGTTCACCACTGCGATCACCGCCAACAAGACGCCCGACGTCGCCATGGTCGGGACGACGTGGATGGGCGAGTTCGCCGGAATGGACGCCCTCGACCCCACCCCCGGCGAGATCGACAAGTCGGTCTTCTTCGAGGGTGCCCAGAAGACCACCGAGGTGGCCGGCACCTCCTACGGCATCCCCTGGTACGTCGAGACCCGCCTCGTCTACTACCGCACGGACCTCGCCCAGAAGGCCGGCATCACGACCCCGCCGACCGACTGGCAGGGCCTCAAGGACATGGCCAAGGCCATGAAGGAGAAGGCCGGAGCGAAGTACGGCATCGGCCTGCAGGCCGGCGGTGTCGGCTCCTGGCAGTCGGTCATGCCCTTCGCCTGGTCGGCGGGTGCAGACCTCACCAAGGACGACGGCAAGGCATACAACTTCGACAGCCCCGAGGTGCTCAAGGCGGCGGAGTACTACAAGTCCTTCTTCGACGAGGGGCTCGCCGACAAGGCGGCTCCCGCCACCCCGACGACGGAGCCGGACTTCGTCAGCGGCAAGGTCCCGATGTTCATCTCAGGCCCGTGGATGATGTCCGCGGTCGAGAAGGCCGGCGGCGCGGGCTTCAAGGAGAAGTACGACGTCATGCAGATCCCCGCTGACAAGGAGTCCAGCTCCTTCGTGGGTGGCTCCAACCTCGTCGTCTTCAAGAACACCAAGGAGCGCGACACCTCCTGGAAGTTCGTCCAGTGGCTCGCCGAGCCCGAGACGCAGGTCAAGTGGTACGGCATCTCGACCGACCTCCCGTCGGTCAAGAGCGCCTGGGAGGACCCGGCCATGTCGGCCGACAAGAAGCTCGCCGTCTTCGGCAAGCAGCTCGAGACCGCCCAGGCCCCGCCGTCGTTCCCGACCTGGGAGCAGGTCGTGACCTCCTTCGACACCGAGATGGAGAAGGTCACCAAGACCGCAGCCGACCCCGCGGCCGCACTCAAGACCGTGCAGTCGCAGGCCGAGTCGATCGGCACCGGCAACTGACATGACCGCCCTCGCCGACGGCGCCGACACCGCGCGTCGTGAAGAGGCTCCCCCCGGGAGGCGTCGTCCACGACGGCGCCTCCAGGAGGGGAGGGCGGCATGGATGCTCGCGCTGCCGTTCTGCCTGCTGTTCCTCGTCTTCACGGTCTGGCCGGTGCTCCAGTCGCTCTTCATGAGCATCACCGACACCCGTGCCAAGGACCTGAAGTCACCGTTCTCGGTCGACATCATCGGGCTGGACAACTACACGCGGGCCCTGTCCGACGAGAACTTCTTGCGGGCCGTGCGCAACACGGCCTACTTCGTCCTCGTCGGTGTTCCCCTGACCCTCACGCTGGCGCTGGCCGCGGCGGTGGCCCTGGACCGCGGGATCACGCGGTTCCGGTCGGCGTTCCGTCTCGGGTTCTACACCCCGGTCGTGACCTCCATCGTCGCCGTGGCCGTCGTCTGGCAGTTCCTGCTCAACCGGGAGTTCGGGCTCATCAACACCGTGCTCGGCTGGGTCGGGATCACCGGGCCCAACTGGCTGGGTGACCCGAACTGGTCCATGCCGGCCCTGATCATGATGGCCTCGTGGCGCAACTTCGGCACGGGGATGATCATCTTCCTCGCCGGGCTCCAGGCCGTACCGTGGGCCCTGCACGAGGCGGCCTCGATCGACGGTGCCAACGCCTGGCAACGCTTCCGGCACATCACGCTCCCGATGCTCCGCCCGACGATCCTCTTCGTGTCGGTGACGACGATGATCGGCTACCTGCAGTTCTTCGAGGAGCCGTTCGTCATGACGAACGGTGGCCCCCTCGACAGCACCGTGTCGATGTCGCTCTACACCTACCGGCAGTTCGGCTTCGGGAACTACGGGTATGCCGCGTCGCTGAGCTACCTGATCTTCATCGTCGTGGCGGTCGTCACGGCCCTGCAGTTCCGCGCCCTGCGCGAGAAGGAGTGACGCCGTGAACCACTCGACCTCGGGCAAGAAGTGGCTCTACGCGGTCCTCAGCGTGGCCGTCGTCGTCGTGTCCGCGCCCTTCCTCTGGATGGTCGTCGGCAGCTTCAAGACGACGTCGGAGCTCCGCAGGAGCCCCCCCACCTGGCTGCCGGAGAATGCCACCCTGGACAACTACTCGGAGCTCTTCTCGCGCCTCGACTTCGGGACCTACTTCTTCAACTCCACGGTCGTCGCCGTGGTCGTCACCCTGGGCAACCTGCTCTTCTGCTCGATGCTCGGCTACGCGCTGGCGATGCTCGACTTCCCCGGGAAGAGGGCCCTGTTCGGCGTGGTCATGGCCACGCTGCTCATCCCCGGGGTCGTCACCTTCGTGCCGCTGTTCGTCCTCGTGGCCAACGCCGGGCTCGTCGACACGCTCCCGGGCCTGATGCTGCCGTTCCTCGCGGCCCCCTTCGGGGTCTTCCTGATGCGGCAGTTCATCCTCGGCCTCCCACGGGACCTCCTCGACGCGGGACGGGTCGACGGTGCGGGTGAGCTGCGCATCTTCGCCCGGATCATCCTGCCCCTGTGCGGACCCGCCCTGGCGACCCTCGGCATCCTCACCTTCCTCGGCAGCTGGAACAACTTCCTGTGGCCGCTCGTCGTGGCCCAGACCGAGGACACCTACACCCTGCCGGTGGCGCTGGCCCTGTACTCGAAGGGACAGAACGCGACCAACTACGGCCTCCTGCTCGCCGGGGCCACGGTCGTCGTCACCCCGATGCTGCTCGTGTTCCTCGCGTTCCAGCGGCGCGTCATCGAGGGGATCGCCACCACCGGCATCAAGTGATCCCAGGCACCACCACCTCACTGTCACCGGGTCCAGCCCGCGGGCCCGGAACCGATCCACCTCCAGCACGCCCGAACGAGCCGCAACGACGCGGTGACCAGGAATGGAGTTCCCATGACCGACCCGACCAGCCCCATCGACCGCACGCCCAACCGTCGCGCCGTCGTCGTCGGAGGCGCCGCTGCTCTGGCGGCCTTCGGCCTCGCCCCGCCGGCCCAGGCCCGCTCCGCGCGTCCGGGGCCCACGTCGCCCGCCGCGGCAGCGAGCCGGATGCCGAACTCACGCCTGCACCGGTGGGCCTCGGACACGTGGCACAGCCTCGACGCGATGACCGTCCCCGCGACGGGCCTGCCCGCCGACAACATCCCTGAGTCGCTCGCCGCTGGTGACCGGTCCGGCTACACGTCGCCGACGAACATCGGCGGCTACCTCTGGTCCACCGTCGTCGCCCGCGAGCTCGGCATCATCACCGCGGCCGACGCGCGGGCCCGGCTCGTGCGCACGCTCACCACCCTGAAGGGTATGGAGCACCACGAGCCGAGCGGGATGTACTACAACTGGTACGACGAGGCCACCGGTGAGCCGGTGCTCATCTGGCCCACCAACGGGACGACTGTCCACCCGTTCGTCTCGAGCGTCGACAGCGGGTGGCTCGGCGCAGCCCTGCTCGTCGTGAAGAACTCGGATGCCGTGGCGGGCCCGCTGGCCGGTGAGATCTTCGACCGCATGCGGTGGGACGCCTTCTACAACCCCGGTGACGGCAAGGACGGGCACCCGGTCGTGCGCACCGGCGGGCTCATGCACGGTGGCTTCTACGTCTTCGACCACGACCGCCCGGGGGGTGTCTACCGCGGCACGCACATCGGTGGCGGCGACGTCTGGCTGACGACCCACCACTACGACACGATCGTCTCCGAGACGCGGATCACGAGCTACCTCGGCATCCTCACCGGGCAGGTCCCGGCCAGGCACTACTTCGCCCCGTGGCGCACCTTCCCGGCGACCTGCGACTGGTCCTGGCACGAGATGCAGCCGGTCGGCGTGACCCGCACCTACCTCGGGATCCCGGTCTACGAGGGCGCCTACACCTACCGCGGCATGCGCATCGTGCCCGGCTGGGGCGGCAGCATGTTCGAGGAGCTCATGCCCGCGGTGTTCGTCCCCGAGGAGACGTGGGCGCCGCGCAGCTGGGGCGTCAACCACCCACTCCACGTGCGGGCCGAGCGGGAGCACGGCCTCGAGGAGGCCGAGTACGGCTACTGGGGCTTCTCGCCCTCGAGCAACCCGGCCGGCGGGTACCGCGAGTACGGCGTCGACGCCCTCGGGATGAACCCCGAGGGGTACTTCTCGGATCAGGAGAACACCAACTACGACGTCGGCTTCGGGGAGTGCCGCAAGGCCACCAACCCCAACCCGGACTTCAAGACCGGTGTCGTGACGCCGCATGCCTCCTTCCTCGCGATGATGTACGAGCGGGGCCAGGCCACGGCGAACCTCCTGCGGATCGAGCAGCAGCTCGAGGCCTACGGCGAGGGCGGCTTCTTCGACGCGGTGGCGATCGACGGCACGATCGCGCGCCGCTACCTCTCGCTCGACCAGGCGATGGTCATGGGCGCCCTCGGCAACGTGCTCGCCAAGGACGTGCTCCGCCGGGCCTTCAGCACCCCGGACGTCGAGGCCGCCCTGCGGCCGGTGATCGGCATCGAGGAGTTCGGCGCCGGTGTCGACGGGTGACCCGGGGCGGGGTGGTCTGAGGTGACGACGGGACGGACGGACGAGGAGATGGCAGTGGACGAGCTGAGGGCGACGAGCACGGAGGGCGTGGAGTACCGCGACCTCAACGGCAACGGCGTGATGGACGTCTACGAGGACCCCCGGCTCGATCCGGGAACCCGCGCGGACGACCTCCTCTCCCGTCTGTCCCTCGAGGAGAAGGTCGGGCTGATGTTCCAGACCGTCATCGAGGCGGGGGCCGACGGCACCTTGGTCGAGGCCTCGGGCCGGATCAGCAAGTCGGCCACGAGCACGGTCGTCCTCGACAAGCACCTCACCCACTTCAACGTGCACGTCCTCGAGGACCCACGGATGGCAGCGCGGTGGCACAACGCCCTCCAGGAGATGGCCGCGCGGACGCCACACGGCATACCCGTGACCGTCTCCACGGACCCACGGCACGCGTTCATCGAGAACGCGGGCGTCTCGTTCACCGCGGCGGCGTTCTCGCAGTGGCCCGAGCCCCTCGGGCTCGCGGCGCTGCGCGACGCCCCGGCGGTGCGCGAGTTCGCCGACATCGCCCGTCAGGAGTACGTCGCCGTCGGGATCCGGGCGGCCCTGCACCCCACGCTGGACCTGGCGACCGAGCCGCGCTGGGCTCGCCAGGCCGGCACCTTCGGCCAGGACCCGGCTCTCGTCACCGAGCTCTCCGTCGCCTACCTCGCCGGGTTCCAGCAGGACTCGCTCGGACCGGGGAGCGTCGCCTGCACCTCGAAGCACTTCCCCGGGGGCGGGCCGCAGAAGGACGGCGAGGACGCCCACTTCCCCTACGGTCGCGAGCAGGTCTACCCGGGCGGGCGCTTCGCCGACCACCTCGCGCCCTTCCCGGCCGTGATCGCCGCCGGAACGGCCGCGATCATGCCGTACTACGGGATGCCTATCGGCCTCGTGGTCGACGGCGAGGCCATCGAGGAGGTCGGCTTCGGCTACAACAAGCAGGTGGTCACCGGCATGCTGCGTGACCAGCTCGGGTACGACGGCGTCGTCGTCACCGACTGGGAGCTCGTCAACGACAACCACGTCGGGGACCAGGTCCTGCCCGCGCGCGCCTGGGGGGTGGAGCACCTCGACCCGCCCGGCCGGATGGAGCTCATCCTCGAGGCCGGTGCCGACCAGTTCGGCGGCGAGGAGTGCGTCGAGGTCCTCCTCGACCTCGTGGCCCGGGGTCGAGTCAGCGAGGAGCGCATCGACGAGTCGGCGCGCCGCCTGCTGCTCGTCAAGTTCCGGCTGGGCCTGTTCGACGACCCCTATGTCGACGAGGACGCAGCGGCCGGCACCGTCGGTCGCGCCGACTTCCGCGAGGCCGGCTACGCGGCTCAGGCGGGATCGGTCACCGTCCTGAGCAACGGGGGGCACCCTGCCCCGGCCCTGCCTCTCGCCACCGGCCTGCGGATCTATGCCGAGAACGTCGCCCCGGAGGTCGTGGGCCGTCACGGCACACCGGTCGACAGCCCGGAGGAGGCCGATCTCGCCATCGTCCGGCTGGGCGCCCCGTTCGAGCCGCGCTCCGACCTCTTCCTCGAGGCGTGGTTCCACCAGGGGCCCCTCGACTTCCCGCCCGGCCTCGTCGCGCGGCTGGCCCGGGTCGCCGCGGCCTGCCCGCTCGTCGTCGACGTCACCCTGGACCGCCCTGCCGTCCTCACACCACTCATGCCCCTGGCCGCTGCCGTCGTCGGCAGCTACGGCACGAGCGACGAGGCCCTGCTCGACGCGCTCACCGGTCGCATCGCTCCCCGCGGCCGGCTTCCCTTCGACCTTCCCCGCTCGATGGACCAGGTCCGGTCCCATGCCGAGGACGTTCCCGGGTACGACGACCCGTTGTTCGCGTTCGGTCACGGGTTGACGATCTGAACCCTCGCCACGAGCGGTCCGCACCGTAGACCGGTAGGGCGGCACAGGGCACCGTCCGGTCACGACGGCGTGGTTCGTCCGCAACGACGTGGCCCGGTGTGGGAGCCTGAGCCACCCCGTGTTCCGAGGAGCTCCGTTGTCGCAGCACTACCCACCGCCCGCCGGCCCCGGCCCGCACCAGGGCCCACCCGGCCAGGGTGCGCCGAACCCGTATGCCGGCCCTCCCGGCCAGGGCGCGCCGAACCCGTATGCCGGCCCTCCCGGGCAGGGTGCGCCGAACCCGTATGCCGGCCCTCCCGGGCAGGGTGCGCCGAACCCGTATGCCGGCCCAGCGGCATACCTGGGTGTGCCGGCCGCCGCGCCCCAGCGGCAGGGCTTCAGCCCGGTGCTGGCGGGCTTCCTCGGCGCCCTCGCGGGTGCGTGTCTCACGGTCATCGCGGTGACGGTCATCCCCATGCTCTTCTTCGGGCTCGCCATGGGTGGCGGGTTCATGGAGGAGGACGGGTTCATGGGGCCGCCCTCCGGCCGGGTCGTGGTCGAGCCGGATGGAGGTGTGAGCGGGGTGGTGCTCGCCGACGCGCTCGAGGACGGCGGCGACTTCTACTACGAGGACGTCACCTGTCCCGACACCGCCCGGGTGGCCACGGACGTCACGACGATCTGCGACGGTGGCGACGGGGTCGAGAACCTGCGCATCGTTGTGGTCTTCGAGGGGTCGGAAGGGCAGTTCCGCACGGCCGACCTCTGGTGACAGCGACGGGCAGGTCCTGTGCCCGGGTCAGCCCGTGCAGGTCCGGGTGAACGGACGGTCCGGCAGGTAGGTGCGCCACTCCGCCTCGGTGAGCTCACGACCCGCAAGCCGGCAGGCGGTCGTGATCCAGGAGTCTGGGTCGAGATTCCACTCCACCATTGAACCGTCCGGGCTGGCGACACTGAGTGTGGAACTGTCCGCGGAGAACGAGGGCGACCCGCGTGCGTCCAATGGCACAGAGGCCTGTAGTCGGCCCGTCCTGCCGTCCCAAAAACTGAGTGCGCCGTCGTCACTGATGCTGGCGAAGAGCGTGCCGTCTCGGCTGAACGCACCCTGACCCCCGACCAGCCTGGGCTGGGACGGGTTCGGCCGGGAGATCCACGACATCGACTCGACATCGAGCACGCCCGTGCCGGACTCGACGGTGTCGACGAACAGCGTGGTGCCGTCGGGTGATGGGAAGACTTCCTGAAGCTGCACCCCGAGGTGGTCCGGGTAGGGACGCACGGTGCCGCTGCCGTAGTCGACGATGCGGTCCGTGAGGTAGACCGTGTGCCCGTCGCCGCCTGTGAAGAAGCCGCCGACATCGCGAGTTGTCCTGTCCGAGGACGGCTCGTAAACGTGGATGGGGTCACGTGTGGGCCGCAGGGTCTTGGCATCGAGGACGTGAAGTCGGCCGGTCGTCGTGCCGACGAGCAGCACTGTCCCGTCGGAGCTGAACCACCCCCACACCGCACCCTCGGCGGAGCCAGGCGGTCCGATCCGATGCTCGGCGAGTACCTCTCCGGTGACTGCCTCCCAGAGCTTCACGACCGGAGCGCCGCTCGAGATGGTGACGGTCGAGCTGTCGGGACTCCACGCGAAGTCGAGGAAGTTGCGCTGCTCCATGTCCGCCGCCACGACCGGGGTCAACGCACCCGTCGCAACGTCCAGTGTCCGGAAGTTCGGCCCGACACTCGCAAAGCCGAGTTTCGAGCGGTCGGGCGACCATCGCACCGCGGGGTTCGTCCAGCCGATGTCACGTGCAGGGTGTTGGACGAGGAACCGCCGTCGACCCGTGAGATCCCACGCCTCGACCAGGGCCAGGTGCGCCGTGAAGACTGTCCTGCCGTCCGGGCCGAAGGCAACCGCGCTGGTCGGCGAATCCTGGAGAAGGATCTCTCGGGGTTCGGCGTCGCTGATGTCCCAGACGAGGAGCCGGTCCCCGCTGGCGGCGACCTTCGTACCGTCGGGCGAGAAGTCCAGACCGTCAGTCCACCCCTGGCCGGACAGGTAGTGCTTCGGAGTGAGCGTGGCCCGGTCGACGAGGACCGACTCGATGCCGGCGCCGACTGCCAGGGTCGATCCGTCGGGACTGAGGGCAAGACCACCCTCGAGCGTGCGGACCTCCAGATCGGGGGCGGTGACCCGGCGGACTGGGCCGGTCGGCAGGGGTGACACCTGTAGCTCACCATCGGTGATGGCGTAGAGCGCCTTCCCGTCAGCACTGACAGCCGGGTTCCAGGCGTGGACGGGTACGACGGCGACAGGCCGACTCGGTGCGTCGAGGTCCCAGACAAGCGTGCGCCAGTCGGCATCACGTTCGAACGGTCGAAGGCTCACAGCGAGCCAGCGACCGTTCGGGCTGAACCCAATGTCCTGGTATCCGAAGTAGCCGTCGGGGATTCCCCCGAGCTGTTGGGTAGCCCGAGCGCCTTCGGCGTCGAGGAGGATGACCGCGGGTTCCTTCCGTTCCTGAACGAGTCCGGGCCATGGCGTCATGGCATAGCGCCGGCCATCCGGGCTCGCGGTGACGCCGACCGCGCGGGGGGTCCCAGCCTCTTGCTTTTGGAGCCGCAGCGTCGCACCGTCATGGAAGAGAGTGGTCGAGCCGAAGGCGCTGCTGATGACCTGGCCCGTTACGGGGTTGACGTCCATGCTGAAGATGTCGCCGGGCGTGCGCGCTGTGCCGGTGAGTGCCGGGCCCCGGCCAAGGGTGTCGAGCAGGTAGTTGCGGGTCTCGGTCGAGTCGTCGAGGGCGACGCCGGCAGCAGCGAGGAGCAGCGACTGGTCGAGGTCTTCGATGCGCAGGGCCTCGGCGCCGAGGCGGCGGGCGTCTGCCGTGAGTGACTGTCGGTCGGCGCGGTCGCCGTTGGCCTTGGCGACGGTGCCGAGGATGATGGCGACGGCGAGCAACGCCGCCGTCGCAGCCAGTCCGAGCCGCAGCCGCTGGTTGAGGCGGCGTTCCCGGTGGACCTGCTCCTCGGTGGCTTGTTGCTCGCGCTCGGCGAGGTCGGCCGAGGCGGCGAGGAAGGCCCGCTCCTCCGCGGTGAGTGCAGGTGCGGCCCGTGCCTGCCACTCGGCTGCCCTGGCCTGGCGGGTGCCCCGGTAGAGCTCGCTGTCGGGGCGGCCCAGCTCGTCCCAGCTCTCTGCCGTGACGGAGATGTGGCGCATGATCCGGAGCCCGTCGACGTCCTCGTCGAGCCAGGACTGCAACCGTGGCCAGGCGATGGCGAGCGACTCGTGCGCGATCTCGATGGTGTCTCCGTCGCTGGCGAGGAGGCGAGCCGAGACGAGCTGCTCGACCAGGTCCGCGTGAGCGGCGTCCCCCGTCACCGCCCGACGCGAGACGCGGGTCCGCACGGGGTCGCCGCCCTCGTCGGGCGAGACGAGCCGGAGCATCAGCTCGCGGACGATGGCCTGGCCCGAGGCGTCCAGCTTGCGGAAGAGGCCCTCCGCGGACTGCGACACCGCCTCCCTCACGCCGCCGGTCTGCGCGTATCCCTCCACGGTGAGCGTGGCGCCCTCCCGGTGGCGCCACGTCTGGCGGAGCACGTGGGAGAGCAGCGGCAGTGCAGCGGGCTCACCCGAGACCTCGCGCAGGAGTACGTCTGTGAGGCCGGGCTCGAGGCGGAGGCCCGCCTGGTGCGCCGGCCCCTCGATGGCGCGCCTGAGGTCCTCCTCCGACATGGGTCCGAGAAGGTAGAGGCCGGACTCCACGATCCGGGCGAGCTCGGGATGGCCGGACAGCTCGCCGAGCCGGTCGGCACGCATCGACAGGACGAGCTGGCCCTGTCCTGCTTCGGCGAAAGCGACCACGGCGTCGACGAAGCCCGTTCTCTCCGGCGAGTCCGGTGCCAGGGACAGCGCCTCCTCGCACTGGTCGACGACGAGCACGTCCCGGGGCCGCACGTCGAGCTGGGCGAGCGTCCTGGCCGGGTGGGTGCCGGGTGTCATCACGAGGACCCGTCGTCCGTCGCGCTCGAGCGCCGCGCCGACACCTGCCCGGGCCAGCGACGACTTCCCGCATCCCGACGGCCCGAGGATGGCCACGACGCCCGACTCGCCCAAGCGGCGCAGGCACGCCGACACGTCCGACTCGCGTCCGAAGAAGGTCGCGGCGTCGGAGATGTCGTAGGCGAGGAGCCCGAGGTACGGGCAGTCGGTGTGCTTCGGCTCCAGGGCCGCGGAGGCGGCCGTGAGGTTCGGGTCCTGCCTGAGGATGGCTCGTTCCAGCTCGGCCAGCTCGGGCCCGGGGTCGAGCCCGAGCTCGTTGACCAGGGTCTGCTTCGCGTGGTGCAGGGTCTGGAGGGCATCGCCCTGCCGCCCGTCCTGGTACTGCGCGAGGGCGAGCAGCCCCCAGCGACGTTCACGGGTCGGCTGCTCGGCCACAAGGCGACTGACGTCGGCGAGGACGTCGCGGTGGCGCCCTGCCCGCAGTGCTGCCTCCGCGTGCAGGTCCTCGGCGTCACGCCACAGCTCGACGAGCCGTTCGGACTCCACGCGTCCGGGTCCCCAGTCGGCGAGGTCGGTGAACGGCTCGCCACGCCACAGTTGCCGAGCCTGTTCGGTGACGAAGAGCGCCCGCTCCGGCTCGTCGTCGGCGAGCAGCTGACGGGCCCGGGCGAGCAGGTGCTCGAACTGCGCGTGGTCCATCTCCTCCCGGTGGAGCGTGAGGCGGTAGCCGTGGGCGGTGGTCTCGACGGCTCCCGGTCCGAGAGCCTTGCGCAGCCGGGAGACGCACCCCTGCACGACCTTCTGCCAGCTGTCCGGGAGCTCGTCGCCCCACAGCGTCTCGGCCAGCGTCTCGGTGCTCAGCTCGGCACCCGGCCGGGAGGCGAGGGCGAGCAGGATCACCCGGTCGCGAGGACTGAGGGCCGTCTGTCCTTCGTCGACCTGGAGCGAGCCGAGCAGCGCGATGCGCATGGGTCGACTGTGGAGCCGGCCCTCGGGTCGGTCAATAGCCCTGATACCGGGCTGATACCGCCCCGATGACCACCTGGTACCGGCCCGTGCGACAACTGCATCCGGACGACCTGTCCGACATCCACCACCGGTCACGAAAGGACCACGCCATGTCGCACACCACCAGCTTCCGCCGGGGTCTCACCGTTGCCGGTGCCACCGGGATCCTCGCCTTCTCGGTCGCCGGCCCCGCCAGTGCCCGGCCGGACCCCGGCAACGGCGCCCAGCAGGAGTGGACCTGCCAGATCGACTGCTACGAGGGTGGGACCACCACCGGCCCCACGACCGCCGTCACCCTCGACGACGACGCGCTGGAGATGTTCCAGCTCGGTGCGGGCGTCCTGGCCGGCATCGCACTCGCGGGTGCCGGACTCGCCGTCGCCTCCCGCCGCAGCCACCGGCACGCCGTCCACCCCGCGTGACGACAGCGCGCTACCCAGCACCAGCGCGAGGAGGGCCCGGTCCGCAGGGGGACCGGGCCCTCCCGAGCGTGGTGACGACCGTGACGGCAGCGACGACCGTGACGGGTCGCGGCCGTCACTCCCCCCTGATACCGGTCGCAGGTCTGCTCGGTACCGGCGAACCATCCACGGTTCCGGGCGCCCTTACGGCAGTTGAGAGGACGCCCACCATGAAGCGTCGGACGGGAACCGCCACTACGTGTATGCCGTGCCGGGGGACCTCTCCTCCCGGACCCTCACCGGGAGAGGGGCGATCTACCTGGCCACGGAACCGCGCGACGGAGTCGTCCTGCACGACTCGGGTTCGGTCACCTTCGAACCGGGCCATGACTTCGAGGAGATCGCCACGATGCACGGTGTCCACGACGTCTACTCGGACCCGGACGTGGGCGTTGACTTACAAATACAAGTAGTGCTTACATTCTCAATGTGAAACTCACGCCGCAGGAGCGCGCCATCCTGAGCCAGCTGCGCGCCGACCCGCTGCTCGACGCAGCGGGTCTCGCCGATCGTCTGGGCACGACCAGGGCTGCCGTCTCGGTGGCCCTGTCGAACCTCACCCGCAAGGGCGCGATCCTCGGTCGCGGCTACGTCGTGCGCGCCGAAGCAGGGGTCGTCGTGGTGGGCGGAGCCGTCATGGACGTCAAGGCCCGCTCGACAGCCCGGCTCGACCGCGCGACGAGCAACCCCGGCGAGGTGGCCACCAACCCCGGGGGAGTGGGCCGCAACATCGCCGAGAACCTCGCCCGCCTCGGCACCTCGACCCAGCTCGTCGCGGCCGTCGGCACCGACTCGTTCGGCGAGGAGCTCCTCACCCACACCCGCAGCGCCGGCGTGAGCCTCGACCACGTCGTCGTGGGGCCGCGCCCCACCGGGACCTACCTGGCCGTCCTCGACCACGAGGGCGACCTGGCCGTGGCCGTGTCGGACATGAGTGCGACCGATGCCCTCACCGTCGCGGACGTCGAACCGGCGCGGGCACTGGTCCAGCACTGTGACCTGCTCGTGGTCGACGGCAACATCCCGCTCGTCGTCGCCTCGTGGCTCGCCGACGTGGCGACGACCGCCGGCGTCCCCGTCGTCGTCGAGCCGGTGTCCGTGGTCAAGGCGCGGCGCCTGCGTCCGCTCTTCGTCCCGACCCGACCCGTCCTCGCCGTCACGCCCAACATCGCCGAGCTCGCCGCCCTCGTCGACCGCGAGGTGGCCGACACGGTCCCCGCGATCAGCAGGGCGGCTGCCGAGCTCCACGCCCTGGGCGTCCGTCACGTGTGGGTGCGGCGCGGCGCCCGGGGAAGCCTGCTCTCCTCGGCCGCCGAGCCGGGTGGTGCTGGCGCCGGTGGTGCAGGCGGCACCGCCCGCCCCGCCGTCACGACCGACACGACCATCAGCACCGACGTCGTCGACGTCACCGGCGCCGGCGACTCGATGACCGCCGGCTTCGTCCACGCCCTCCTGCGCGACGACGACGCCGTCGCCGCCGCCGCCTTCGGTCAGGCCACGGCAGCCCTGACGACCGAGTCCGTCCACACCGTCCGCCCCGACCTCACCCACGCGCTCGTCACCGGGCGCCTCACCTCGCAAGGAACCCCATGAGCAGCGCCACCCCGCACCCCGCCCTCGCCCTCGCACCGGAGGTCGCCGAGGCACTCTCCGCCGGCCGCCCCGTCGTCGCGCTCGAGTCGACGATCATCAGCCACGGCATGCCCTACCCGCGCAACGTCGAGATGGCACGCGAGGTCGAGCAGATCGTCCGTGACGGCGGAGCCACGCCGGCCACCATCGCCGTCCTCGACGGGGTCGCGCGCATCGGGCTCTCCGCCGACGAGCTCGAGCTGCTCGCCACCCACGAGAACGTCGCCAAGGTCAGCCTGCGCGACCTCCCGCACGTCATGGCGACCAAGCGGCACGGGGCCACGACGGTCGCGAGCACGATGCGCCTGGCCGCGCTGGCCGGCATACGCGTCTTCGTCACCGGTGGCCTCGGCGGGGTGCACCGCGGTGCCGAGGACTCGATGGACGTCTCGGCCGACCTCACCGAGCTGAGCCAGACCGACGTCGCCGTCGTCTCCGCCGGCGTGAAGTCGATCCTCGACATCGGCCGCACCCTCGAGGTCCTCGAGACGCTCGGCGTTCCGGTCGTGACCGTGGGCTCGGAGGATTTCCCGTCGTTCTACTCGCGCTCGTCCGGCTTCACCTCGCCGATGCGCAGCGACACCGTCGAGGAGCTCGCCGAGATGATGCGCGTCAAGTGGGACCTCGGGTTGCGCGGCGGCATCGCCGTGGCCAACCCCGTGCCCGACGAGGACGAGATGACCCCCGACGAGATCTCGGAGCTCATCGACCGCGCCGTGGCCGAGTGCGACGAGCGCGGGATCATCGGCAAGGACATCACGCCGTTCCTCCTCGGCCGCATCGTCGAGCTCTCCGACGGCCGCAGCCTCGACACCAACATCGCCCTCGTGCGCCACAACGCCCGGCTCGGCGCGGCCCTCGCCACGGCCTACGCCGCGCTCGCGAGCCCGAGCCCCGACGCCTGAGGTCACTCCACCCGGAAGGGCCGCATCATCTCGTGGTCCTCGTGCTCGAGGATGTGGCAGTGCCACACGAAGAGGCCGGGCTTGTCGAAACGGGCGCGGATCCGGGTGACCTCGCCGGGGTAGGCGATGACCGTGTCCTTGGGTCCCGACTCGTTCGGCTCCGGTGCGCGTGCGGACTCGCCGGCTGCCTGGCGGTCGACCACCGAGAACTGCACGAGGTGGACGTGGATCGGGTGGGCGTCCGCAGTGTCGTTGTGGAGCTCCCACACCTCGGTGTCTCCGAGCGAGGGCGTCTCGGTCACCTCGTCGTCCCACGCCAGCGGCACCGCGACCGCACCGTCCATCGTCCCGAGGAAGGCGGCCCGCGGCCCCACGTCGGCGAGCACCTCCGAGTCCGCCTCGAGCAGGGCGAGCCGTCGAGTGCGCACTGCGGCGGGCGCGGGCGGTGGTGCGGGGAGCGCCAGCTGCTCGGGTGGCGTGCTCGTCTCCGGCCCCACGCGGTCGACGACGGTGAAGGCCATGACCTGGCCGGTCGTGCTGGGGTCGGCCCACTCGAAGTCCTCCTCCGGCTGGCCGCCACCGAAGGGCTCGTCGG
The DNA here is from genome assembly GCF_044791685.1 of Knoellia locipacati. Taxonomy (GTDB): domain Bacteria; phylum Actinomycetota; class Actinomycetes; order Actinomycetales; family Dermatophilaceae; genus Knoellia; species Knoellia locipacati_A. Next base: position 707,674 of record NZ_CP087730.1, on the reverse strand, counting down.
GGGCCTCGTTGACGAGGTGGACCCGGGTCCCGCTGGGCAGGTCGGTGAAGTCGACGACGACGTCCGCCCGTTCGGCCGGCCCGAGCAGCAGGCGCTCCATCGCGACCGGCCGGGGCAGGAAGCCACCGTCGCCGCCCACCTGCCAGAACGGCACCGCGGGTGAGGTCGGACGCGCCATCGGGTCGGTCACCAGCGCGAGAACGAGGAAGCGAGAGTTGCACCCGTTGAGCAGCCGGAGCCGGTAGCGGCGGCGCTCGACGCGGTGCGCCGGCCAGGTCCGGCCGTTGACCATCATCACGCTGCCGAAGAACTCCGGGTTCCAGATCGGCGCGATGTCGGAGTGCGGCACGTACGGACCGGCGAACCCGTCGAAGAACTCCCGCGTGTCCGGGTAGAACAGGCTGCCGTCACGGCGGAAGGAGCGGTCCTGGATCGCCAGCGGGATCTCGTATGCCGTGGAGCCGTCCGCACTGCGGTGGGGGAGCACGCCCGGCTCGAGGTCGTGCTCACCGCCGCGCAGGAGGAAGAACCCGGCAGGCCCGGCATACACGTTGAGCCGCGTGATCCCGAGGGTGTGGTCGTGGAACCACAGCGTGCCCGCGGCCTGGTCGTTGCCGTAGTGCGCGCGCTGGGTCCCGGGCGCCCACTCGCCGCCGTGCCGCTCCGCCCAGGCCGTCGCCATGCGGTCGTAGTGCGTGCCGACGTGGGCGTACCCGTCCGGGATGCCGCGGGTGTCGGGGAGGAACCACGCCTCGGGGTAGCCGTCGCTCTCCTCGTCGGAGTGGCCGCCGTGGAGGTGGACGACCATCGGCACCGGACCGAGGTAGGGGCCGGGAGTCGCGGTGAAGGTCGGGTGGCCGTCGCGCCCGTCCTCGCCGCCACCGGGGTTGGCCCAGTGCAGGGTCGGGTCGACGGGGAGCAGGTGTGGCAGGGGACGACCGGACGTGCCGCTGACGAGGCGGTTGACCCAGGTGACCTCGACCGGCCGGCCTGCGGTGGCCTCGATCGTGAGCGACGGGGCGTTGTGGGTGCCGCTCGCGCTCTCGGACCCGTACGCCCAGACGGTCGTGGCCGGCATACCCCGCGGCAGCACCTGCTGGCGGATCTGCCGCAGTCCGAGGACGTAGCGGTCCACGGCACCGGAGGACGTGACCGGCATGGCGGGAGGGACGAGCAGCGGGCTCACGTACTTCGGGATGCTCGACGGGTCCAGCAGGGGCGGCCCGGACAGCGGTGCTGCGAGGGCCGCGGGGAGGCCGCCGAGGAAGAGGCCAGCGGCGCCGCCCGCGCCACCTGCGAGGACCGTGCGTCTGGCGATCTGGGGCATCGGGCCACGTCCTCACCTCGAGGCTCCGCTGGAGTGGAGCCTCCTACTACTCTGCGTAGGAGGGCACGGGGTGTCCATCGCCCGCCGGGATCAGCCCGCTCTGGGCACTGCGGACCGTATGCCGCCCGCCCACCCGGGCGCCCACCCAGGGCTCGCGGGCCCGCACCCCCAGTGCTCCCGTCCGGGGAGCGGGTCGGTCGGTCTGGGCGCGCCGCCCACGGGCTAGGCTCGGAGCCGAGACCAGAAGCACCCCTTTCGCCCCCACCTCAGGAGAACCAGTGGCCAGCATCGACGCCGTCGGCGCACGCGAGATCCTCGACTCACGAGGCAACCCCACCGTCGAGGTCGAGGTCGCCCTCGACGACGGCACCATCGCTCGTGCGGCCGTGCCCAGTGGCGCCTCGACCGGCGCCTTCGAGGCCTCCGAGCGCCGCGACGGCGACAAGAACCGCTACCTCGGCAAGGGTGTCGAGAAGGCCGTCGACGCGGTCATCGACGAGCTGGGCCCCAAGCTCCTCGGCTTCGAGGCCCACGACCAGCGCCTCATCGACGCCGAGATGATCGCCATCGACGGCTCCAAGAACAAGGAGAAGGTCGGCGCCAACGCGATCCTCGGCGTGAGCCTGGCCGTCGCCAAGGCCGCCGCCGAGTCCGCCGGGCTCCCGCTGTTCCGCTACCTCGGCGGGCCCAACGCGCGCGTGCTGCCCGTGCCGATGCTCAACATCCTCAACGGTGGCTCCCACGCCGACTCCAACGTCGACATCCAGGAGTTCATGATCGCGCCGATCGGCGCCGAGACCTTCCGCGAGGCCCTGCGCTGGGGCGCCGAGGTCTACCACGCGCTCAAGGCCGTCCTCAAGGAGAAGGGCCTGGCGACCGGCCTCGGCGACGAGGGCGGCTTCGCGCCCAACCTCGAGAGCAACCGCGCCGCGCTCGACCTCATCCTCGAGGCGATCGAGAAGGCCGGCTACACGGCGGGCGAGCAGATCGCGCTCGCGCTCGACGTCGCGGCCAGCGAGTTCTACGACGAGGCCGACGGTGGCTCCTATGCGTTCGAGGGCGGCAAGAAGTCGGCGGCCGAGATGGTCGACTACTACGCCGAGCTCGTCGACGCCTACCCGCTGGTCTCCATCGAGGACCCGCTCAACGAGGACGACTGGGACGGCTGGAAGGCCATGACCGACCGCCTCGGCACCACGGTCCAGCTCGTCGGTGACGACCTCTTCGTCACCAACCCCGAGCGCCTCGCCCGCGGCATCGAGACCGGCACCGCCAACGCGCTGCTCGTCAAGGTCAACCAGATCGGCACGCTCACCGAGACCCTTGACGCCGTCGAGATGGCCCAGCGCGCGGGCTTCCGCTGCATGATGAGCCACCGTTCGGGCGAGACCGAGGACACGACGATCGCCGACCTCGCGGTCGCCACCAACTGCGGCCAGATCAAGACCGGCGCCCCGGCGCGGTCCGAGCGCGTCGCCAAGTACAACCAGCTGCTGCGCATCGAGGAGGAGCTCGACGACGCCGCCGAGTACGCCGGCGCCGCTGCCTTCCCGCGCTTCGCGGCGCGCCAGGGCTGAGGCGGGAGCGCATGGCACGCGGGAGCAGCCGCGGACCCGGATCGTCACCTCGACGTCCGGCGTCCTCGCGACCCACCTCGCGTGCCCGCGCCACCCGCGCCGCCGGGGCGGCCCAGCCCGGCTCGGGCAGGGCCGCCGCGATCGCCGCGGCGAGCTGGCGCGGCCGGCTCACCGCGGCCCGCGGCAACCGCCGCACGGTGCGCCGCGTCGCCTTCGGCGTCGTGCTGCTCTTCCTCGTCGTCCTCGTGGCCCCCACGCTGCGGGCCTACGTCCAGCAGAAGTCCGACATCAGCGCCATGCGCGACAAGGTCGCCCAGCAGAAGGTCACGGTCGAGGAGCTCCAGACCGAGCAGGCGCGGTGGGAGGACCCCGCCTACGTCGAGCAGCAGGCCCGCACCCGCCTCAAGTTCGTCAAGGTCGGCGAGAAGAGCTACACCGTCATCGACCCCGAGGTGCGTGACACCACCGGGTCGATCGCGCACAGTCCGAAGTCCACCGGGCCCTGGTACGACACCATCTGGTCCTCGATGCAGGCGGCCGACGTGCCCGCCAACCGCCGGTGAACGCCGCCCCCGACCCGACGTCGGTCGCCCAGGAGGACCTCGACGCCGTCGAGCGCCAGCTCGGTCGCATCCCGCGTGGCGTCGTCGAGGTGTCGCACCGGTGCCCGTGCGGGGAGCCCGACGTCCTGCGCACCCTGCCGCGCCTGCCCGACGGCACGCCGTTTCCGACGTCCTTCTACGCCACCTGCCCCCGGCTCACCGGCGCGATCAGCACGCTCGAGTCGCAGGGTGTCATGCGCGAGATGACCGAGCGCCTCGGTGAGGACGCCGAGCTCGCGCAGCGCTACGCCGCGGCGCACGACGACTACCTCGCGCGCCGGGCCGAGCTGGGCCAGGTCGAGGAGATCGACGGCATCAGCGCCGGTGGCATGCCCGACCGCGTCAAGTGCCTCCACGTCCTCGTCGCCCACTCGCTGTCCGTCGGCGAGGGCGTCAACCCGCTCGGCGACGAGGCCCTCGAGATGCTGCCCGACTGGTGGGCCAGCCACCCCTGCACCGAGCTGGTCGAGGGCTCGTGAGCACCACCCGCGTCGGCGCGGTCGACTGCGGCACCAACTCGATCCGCCTGCTCATCGCCGACGTCGACGAGCTGGGTGTCCTTGAGGACGTGGTGCGTCGCACCGAGGTCGTCCGGCTCGGCTACGGCGTCGACCGCACCGGGGTCATCGATCCCGTCGCCATGGAGCGCACGCTCGCCCAGACCCGCGAGTATGCCGTCCAGTGCCGCGAGCACTCCGTCGAACGTGTGCGCTTCGTCGCCACCTCGGCCTCACGTGACGCCCGCAACGCGGCAGAGTTCGTCGCAGGGGTCGAAAGTGCCTTTGCCGCAACGGGATTCGATGTCTCACCGGAGGTCGTGAGCGGCGACGTCGAGGCCAACCTCTCGTTCACCGGGGCGACCGGCGACCTCGTCGCGACGGGTGTGCCCGGCCCCTTCCTCGTGGTCGACCTCGGTGGCGGCTCGACCGAGCTCGTGCGCGGCACGACACACGTCGACGGTGCCCGCTCGGTCGACGTCGGCTGCGTCCGGATCAGCGAACGCCACCTCACGAGCGACCCGCCGACCGACGCCGAGGTCGCGGCGGCGACGGTGGACATCGACACTGCCCTCGACCGTGCCCAGGAGGTCGTCGACCTCGACGGCATCGCCACCGTCGTCGGGTTGGCCGGCAGCATCACGACGGTCACGGCGCACGTCCTGGGGCTCACGGCATACGACCCCGCCCGGATCCACCTCGCGACCCTGACGCCGGCAGCGCACCGTGAGGCATCGCAGAGCCTGCTCCACCTGACGACGGCGGAGCGCGCCGCGCTCGGCTTCATGCACCCCGGCCGCGCCGACGTCATCGGCGCCGGAGCGCTCATCTGGCACGAGGTGCTCGGGCGGGTGCTCGAGCGGTCGCCCGAGGCGCAGGTCGTCACCTCCGAGCACGACATCCTCGACGGGATCGCGCTCAGCTGCGTGGGCTGACGTCCACCTCGGGCACCGACTCGGCGGTGTAGGAGCGGAAGCCGTTCCAGAGGACCGCCATGACGATCTCGACGGCCATGTCCAGGGTGATCTCGGGGTTGCGCAGGCGCCAGCCCGCCACCCGCTCGTTGGTGGCGATCATGATCTCCGCCATGGCCTCGCGGTAGGGCAGGGGGTACTCGGCGATCTGCGGGATGTCCCCGAACCGCTCGGCGATGTCCCGCGCCTGGGCCTGGCGCACCATCTCGATGTCCTGGCCGGCGACGACCGCGACGGCCGACTCCTGCATGTAGACCCGGAAGCTGCCCCGGCGACGCTCGAAGAACTCCATGAACGAGCGCACACCCGCGCGGAAGTAGTCCTCGACAGGGGAGTGCGGCGGGATGGCGTCGAGCGCGGTCTTGGTCGAGGTGAGCAGGTCCTCACGGGCCCGGGCGACGACCGCGACAAGGAGGTTCTCCTTGGAGCCGAAGTGGTCGTAGATGACCGGCTTGGTGATGCCGGCCTCGGCGGCGATGAGCTCCATCGTCGTGTCCTGGTAGCCGTGGTCGGCGAAGACGGCCTCGGCCACGTCGAGCAGCTGGCGCTCGCGCTCGTCGCGGGTCATCCGAGGTGCGCGCGGCGTGCCCTTGGCGGGCCCACGGCGGCGAGCCGAAGCAGTGGCGGGTGTCGTGCTGTCCGTGGAGGTCATGCGATGAGGGGATCCGATCTGGGTGCTGCCAGGAGACTCTGCGAGCCTACCCGCCGTATCCGAAGGCTTCCGGCGGTTCGCGTGAGCGGGCGAGTGGCCTGCGCAAACGCATAGGGTGAGTCCGCCCCCGTGGCCCAACTGGCAGAGGCAGGCGACTTAAAATCGCTCCCGGTGCGGGTTCGAGTCCCGTCGGGGGCACTCACAGGCTCCGCGGACGGTCGCATCGTTGTCCACAGGTGACCGTGCCGCGGGAACACCAGCGGCCCCCGGCACGATTGAATAGGTGTACGACGCCGCGGATCGCCGCAGCGCCAGACCTACGGAGGACACGATGGCCAGCAACCCGGCCTTCAACCGACTCGAGAAGGACGCCCAGTCCGGCTACGCCGGCTTCGGGGGCCGCGGCAGCGCCGACCCCGGCAACGCCTCGTACGCCCAGCAGGGCGCCACCGACACGTGGGGCTCGCAGCAGCAGCTCCAGGACATGTACAACCAGCCGTCCGCCGGACCGGTCGACACCGGTCGCGTGACGATGGACGACGTCATCATGAAGACCCTGGGCCTCTTCGCCCTCGTGCTCACCTTCGGCGCCGTCGGCTGGTACGGCGCGGCCCAGAGCGAGACGCTCGGCTTCCTCTTCGTCATGGCCTGGGTCCCGATGCTCATCCTCGGCCTCGTCATTGCCTTCAAGAAGACCCTGAGCGTGCCGCTCATCGTCGGGTACGCCGTCGTCGAAGGTGTCTTCGTCGGCGCGATCTCTCAGTTCTTCGAGAACCGGTGGGACGGTGTCGTCCCGACTGCCGCCCTGGCGACCGTCGCGGTGTTCACGGGGATGTTCCTCGCCTACAAGACCGGACTCATCAAGGTCACCGACAAGTTCCGTCGCATCGTCACGATGATGGTCATCGGCTACGCGATCTTCGCGCTGGTCAACTACCTCGTCCTCCCGATGTTCACCGGCGACATCTTCGGAATCGGGGGCACGACCGGCATTCTCATCTCGCTCTTCGCGGTGGGTCTCGCCTCCGTCTCCCTCGCGCTCGACTTCGACATGATCGACCGGGCCATCGCGACAGGCGCCCCGCAGAAGTACAGCTGGCTCCTCGCGCACGGCCTCATCGTCACCGTCGTGTGGCTCTACATCGAGTTCCTGCGCCTGTTCGCCCGCATGCGTGAGTGACCATGCACCGCTTGCCCGATGAGGTGTCTCGGGAGCTCGAGCGCGTGGTCCGTCGGTGGCGTGAGTTGCCCGCGGACCGCGCGCTCGCCGCATCCGGGGCCGTGCGCGAGGTCGTCCAGGACCTCGCCGACGTCACCGCAGGTCAGCCGGTGCCCGACCTCGGACCGGCCGTGCTCATCGACCAGCTGCGCGTGCTCGTGTGGGACGCCGCCTCAGCGGGAGTCCCCGAGCTCACCGACCGCCTCGCCGACCTTCGCCGCCGTATCCCCTGACGGTTCCGCGTCGGTGTCGGGGTCCGGCTCGGGGTTGCGGGCCGTCGGCACCGCGTCGTGGCGACGCCTCAGGAGCACGGCCCAGCGCCCTCGGGGACCTCGCGCCTGCCCCCCGACCTCGGTCGGGGCGACCTCGGTGCCGGCATCCTTGACGGCCTGTCCTGCCGCCACCGCCACCGGGCCGACGCCCTCGCCGCGACGGGCCTCGGGGGCCCGGTCGGCGGTGTCGTGGCCCCAGACGCCCAGGGCTGCGCAGACCGACGGCAGCAGCGCGGCCGCAGCCCTCGCGTAGCCGGCCGGGGACGGGTGGAAGCGGTCCTCGCTGAACATCTCCCGGGGCGAGGCCGCGAACTCCTGCCCGAGGAGGTCGCCGAGCGAGACGGTGCGCCCGCCGGCCTCGACCACGGCGATGGTCTGGGCAGCGGCCAGGTCGCGGCTCCACCGCCGGGCGAGCAGTCGCAGGGGCTGAGCCAGCGGCTCGATGGTGCCGAGGTCGGGGCAGGTGCCCACGACGACCTCGCCGCCGAGCGCCCGGATCCGCCGCACCGTGACCTCGAGGTGGCGCACCGCGGTGGCCCGGTCGACCCGGTGGGTGACGTCGTTGGCCCCGACCATGATGACGACGACATCGGGTGTCACCGACTCGAGGCCCTGGGCGAGCTGGCGCTCGAGGTCGCTCGACTCGGCGCCTACGACCGCGCAGTTCGTCAGGTGGACGCGGCGGCCCATGAGGGCGCTCACGCCGCTGGCGACGATGCCGCCCACGGTCTCGTGCGGGTGGCGCGCACCCATGCCTGCGGCGCTGGAGTCGCCGAGGACGAGGATCTCGATCGGCTCGCCCGGCCCGGCGCCGTAGGTCCCGTCGTCGTCGGGGGAGGAGTCGAACGGCGTGCCGACGATGCGGCGCGCGAGCTTGGCCTCGCCCTTGATGACGGCGTAGCCGACCGCGCCCAGCGCGGCGCTCGCCGCGGCCAGGCCGCCACCGCCGTATGCCGCCGTGGCTGCGATCTTTCGTGCTCGCCGTGCGCGTCCCATGACGTCTGCTCACCCTCCTCGAACCGTCAGGCCACGCTAACCGACGGCAGCGACGGCCGGGTGCGGACCCGGCATACCGAGGCCGGGTCGTCACCGTTCGGGGCGCCGCAGCGGAGGTGGGAGGATGGGGCCATGAAGTATGCCGAGCACATCGTCGACCTCGTGGGCAACACCCCGCTCGTGAAGCTGAACTCCGTCACCGACGGGATCGCCGCGACCGTCCTGGCCAAGGTCGAGTACATGAACCCCGGCGGCTCCGTGAAGGACCGCATCGCCCTCAAGATGGTGGAGGCGGCCGAGGAGTCGGGTGCCCTCAAGCCGGGCGGCACCATCGTCGAGCCGACGAGCGGCAACACCGGTGTCGGCCTCGCCCTCGTCGCCCAGCGCAAGGGCTACAAGTGCATCTTCGTGTGCCCCGACAAGGTGAGCGAGGACAAGCGCAACGTCCTCAAGGCCTACGGCGCCGAGGTCGTCGTGTGCCCCACCGCCGTCTCGCCGGACCACCCGGACTCCTACTACTCCACCTCGGACCGCCTCGTGCGCGAGACCGGGGGCGCGTGGAAGCCGGACCAGTACTCCAACCCCAACGGCCCCGCCTCGCACTACGAGACCACCGGTCCCGAGATCTGGCGCGACACCGACGGCGAGCTGACCCACTTCGTGGCCGGCGTCGGCACCGGCGGCACGATCACCGGCACCGGCCGCTACCTGCGCGAGCAGAGCGAGACCCGAGAGGGTGGTCGCGTCCAGATCATCGGTGCCGACCCCGAGGGCTCGGTCTACTCCGGCGGCACGGGTCGCCCCTACCTCGTCGAGGGCGTCGGCGAGGACTTCTGGCCGAGCGCCTACGACCCCGAGGTCGTCGACCGCATCGTCGCCGTCTCCGACGCGGACTCCTTCGCGATGACCCGCCGCCTCGCCCGCGAGGAGGGCCTCCTCGTGGGCGGCTCCTGCGGCATGGCCGTCGTCGCCGCGCTCGAGGTCGCCAAGGACCTGCCGGCCGAGGCCGTCGTCGTTGTCCTCCTGCCCGACTCGGGCCGCGGCTACATGTCCAAGATCTTCAGCGACGACTGGATGAGCTCCTACGGCTTCATGGACTCCGACGCCGATGCGACCGTCGGCAAGGTGCTGCGCGCCAAGACCGGCGACCTGCCGGCCCTGGTCCACACCCACCCCAACGAGACGATCCGCGACGCCATCGAGATCCTGCGCGAGTACGGCGTCTCGCAGATGCCGGTCGTCAAGGCCGAGCCGCCCGTCATGACCGGTGAGGTCGCTGGCTCGGTGAGCGAGCGCGAGCTGCTCGAACTGCTCTTCGTCGGCAAGGCGACGCTGCATGACTCGGTCGAGAAGCACATGGGCAAGGGCCTGCCCCTGGTCGGCGCCGGCGAGCCGGTCGCGACCGCGCGCCACGAGCTCGAGACCGCCGACGCCGTGCTCGTCATCGACGACGGCAAGCCGGTCGGCGTCCTCACCCGGGCCGACCTCCTGGGTCACCTCGTCGACTGACCTTCACCGCCCAGCCACGTCGAGAGGCGGGGTATGCCGGGAGCCCGTGCTCCCGGCATACCCCGCCTTCGTCGTTCCTCGGGTGCACGAAAGGTCTGGTTACTCCTTGCCAACTTGGTACTTGACAAGTCATAGTGGTTTGTCAAGTGACCCCGGCAAGGAGGCCAGGACCCATGGCGATGAACGCAACCGTCCCGAGCGGCTCGACGCAGCAGTGGCGTGACCCGAAACGCCACCTCTGGCTCATCGGGCTCGTCGTGCCCTCGCTGGCCTTCGTGGGCATGGGCGGGTGGCTGGCGACCGGCTGGTCGGTGTGGTTCTGGCTCGGGCCGATCGTCGTCCTGGGCATCGTCCCGGCCATCGACCTCGTCGCCGGCCTCGACCGCTCGAACCCCCCGGACGACCTCATCGAGGCACTCGAGCAGGACCGCTGGTACCGCTGGATCACCTACCTCTACCTGCCGATCCAGTACGCCGGGTTCGTCGGCGCGATGTGGGTCGTGTCGGGGTCGAGCCCGTGGGAGCTCAGCCTCGGGCAGAAGGTCGGCCTCGCGGTCTCGATCGGCTGCATCGGCGGCATCGGGATCAACACCGCCCACGAGCTCGGCCACAAGCGCGAGCAGAACGAGCGGTGGCTGAGCAAGGTCGCGCTCGCGCAGAGCTTCTACGGGCACTTCTACATCGAGCACAACCGCGGCCACCACGTGCGCGTCGCCACCCCCGAGGACCCGGCGTCGAGCCGGGTGGGTGAGAGCTTCTACGCGTTCTGGCCGCGCACGGTCTGGGGTTCGCTCAAGAACGCGTGGCGGCTCGAGGCACGACGCATCGGGCGACGTAGGCAGCACCCGTTCCGGCTCTCCAACGACGTCCTCAACGCGTGGCTCATGTCGGCGGTGCTCTGGGGCGCGCTCCTGCTCTGGCTCGGCGTCGGGATCCTGCCGTTCCTCGTCGTCCAGGCGGTCGTCGGCTTCTCGCTGCTCGAGGTCGTCAACTACATGGAGCACTACGGGATGCTGCGCCAGAAGGTCGGCCACGGCGACCGGCAGCGCTACGAGCGGGTCGACCCGTCGCACTCGTGGAACTCCAACAACATCGCAACCAACGTCCTCCTCTACCACCTGCAGCGGCACAGCGACCACCACGCGAACCCGACCCGGCGCTACCAGACCCTGCGCGACTACGAGGAGTCCCCGGTGCTCCCGACCGGGTATGCCGGGATGATCGTCCTCGCGCTCTTCCCGCCCGTCTGGCGGCGGGTCATGGACCCGAGGGTGCTCGCGCACTACGGCGGTGACATGGGTCGGGCCAACATCCAGCCGGGCAAGCGAGACGAGGTGCTCGCGGCGTACCCGGTCCCCGGCGCCGGGGTCGCGGGGGCGAGCGCGGGCGGGGCGGCAGGGTCCGTTGGTGCGGAAGGTCTCGGCGCCGGGGCGGCGTCGGACGAGGTGCTCGCCGCGAGCTGTCCCGGGTGTGGCTACACCTACGACGTCGTCGCCGGCGAGGAGCGCGAGGGGTTCGCTGCAGGTACGGCGTGGGCGCAGATCCCCGACGACTGGTGCTGCCCCGACTGCGGCGTCCGCGACAAGGTGGACTTCGTGGTGGTGGACCCGCGGGCGGCATGATGGGCGAGGTGAGCACCCGGACGACGACGCGGACGACGCGGCCGACGCGGAGCGAGGCGGCTGCGACTGCTGTGACGTCCGCGAACGGGCAGGCGGCGCCGGCGGAGCAGACCGTCCCGGCGACGGTGACCACTGCCATGCGGGAACGCATCGTCGAGGCGGCCGCCGAGCTCACCGTCGAGGGCGGCTGGTCCTCGGTGACGATGGGCCGGATCGCCGAGCGTGTCGGCGTGAGCCGGCAGACGGTCTACAACGAGGTCGGCGGCAAGGCCGAGCTCGCCGAGTCACTCGTCCTGTGGGAGCTCGGACACTTCCTCGAGGCGGTCAACGCGGGCTTCGACGCCCACCCGGACGACCTCCCGACGGCGGCGCGCGACGCGGTCCGCCGGGTGCTCGAGCGCGCGGCCGACAACCCGCTCCTGCGTGCTGCCGTGTCCGCGTCGGAGGGGGCCGACACCGGCCTGCTGCCGCTGCTCACGACCGACTCGGCCTCGCTGTCCGCCGCCGCGGCCGTGGTCATCGAGCTCCGGCTGGGTGACTACGACCACGGCATCGAGGGTCACCGGCTCGGCGGCATGGTCGACACGATCGTGAGGCTCGTCGTCAGCCACGTCATCCGTCCCTCCGGCACGCCCGCGGAGTCGGCCGAGCTCATCGCCTGGCTCGTCGAGCGGACCGTTGACCCGCGGGACTGAGCCCGCACAGTTGGGCTCGCACGGCTGTGCCAGCGCGGGGCAGGGGGCGCCCGCTCGGGTCGGCGGACGGCATACCCATCGAGAGGAACGACACAGGCCGAGGAGTTGGGCCGGGTGCGGCAGGTTCCCTACTCTCGAGTAGTGACTGACTTCCCGCACCTGCTCGCTCCCCTCGACCTCGGCCACCTCACCCTGCCCAACCGGGTCGTCATGGGGTCGATGCACACGGGCCTGGAGGACCGGGCGCGCGACTTCCCCAAGCTCGCGGCGTTCTTCGCGGAGCGGGCGCGCGGCGGCGCCGGGCTGATCATCACCGGGGGCTTCGCACCGAACATCGAGGGAACGCTCCTGCCGTTGGCCTCGAAGCTCACCACCCGGCGCGAGGCCCGCCAGCACCACCTGCTCACCGAGGCGGTCCACGCGGAGGGCGGACGGATCGCCCTCCAGCTCCTGCACGCCGGCCGCTACGCCTACACGCCCTGGTGCGTCGCGCCGTCGGCGGTCAAGAGCCCGATCTCGAAGTTCCGGCCTCGTCCACTCTCGGCCCGTGGGGTCGAGCGGACGATCGACGCGTTCGTGCGGTCGGCGCGGCTCGCCCGTGAGGCCGGCTACGACGGGGTCGAGGTCATGGGCTCCGAGGGCTACCTCATCAACCAGTTCCTCGCGCCGCGCACCAACCACCGCACCGACGCCTGGGGTGGCACGCCCGAGAAGCGGCGGCGCTTCGCGGTGGAGGTCGTCCGGCGGATCCGCGAGGAGGTCGGGAAGGACTTCCTCGTCATCTACCGCATCTCGGCGGTCGACCTCGTCCCCGACGGCCAGACGTGGGACGAGGTCGCTGCGCTCGCCCGCGAGGTCGAGGCGGCCGGTGCCTCAGTGCTCAACCTCGGCATCGGCTGGCACGAGGCGCGGGTCCCGACGATCGTCACCTCCGTGCCCCGCGCGGCCTTCGCCTCGTATGCCGGCCGGCTCAAGTCCGAGACGTCGCTGCCGGTCATCGCGACGAACCGGATCAACATGCCCGAGGTGGCCGAGGGCATCCTCGGTGCCGGCGACGCCGACCTCGTGTCGCTGGCCCGACCCTTCCTCGCCGACCCCGACTGGGTGCGCAAGGCCGCCGAGTCGAGAGTCGACGAGATCAACACCTGCATCGCCTGCAACCAGGCCTGCCTCGACCACACGTTCAAGAAGCAGCGCGCGACCTGCCTGCTCAACCCGCGCGCCGTGTACGAGACCGAGCTCGTGCTCGGTCCGACGCGCGCGGCCAAGAAGGTGGCGGTCGTCGGTGCCGGCCCCGCGGGTCTGGCGTGCGCGACGGCGCTGGCCGAGCGCGGGCACTCCGTCGACCTGTTCGAGGCCCGCGACGACATCGGCGGGCAGTTCGCCATCGCGCAGCGCATCCCCGGCAAGGAGGAGTTCTCCGAGTCGATCCGATACTTCCGGCGCCGCATCGAGGTCACGGGGGTGCGCCTGCACCTGGGGCGGGTCGTCACCGCAGCGGAGCTGCGCGAAGGTGGCTTCGACGAGGTCGTCGTCGCGACGGGCGTGGTTCCGCGGGTGCCGTCGATCCCGGGCGTGGACCACCCCTGCGTGATGACCTATGCCGAGCTCGTCCGCGGCGAGCGCGAGCCCGGCGCGCGGGTGGCCGTCATCGGCGCCGGTGGTATCGGAGTGGACGTGAGCGAGTTCCTCACGGCGCAGCCGTCGGCGACGCTCGACCTCGCGCTGTGGCGCGCCGAGTGGGGCGTCGGTGACCCGGCTGTGTCTCGCGGAGGTCTGGCCAAGCCGGTCGTCGAGACCCCGAAGCACGACGTCGTCCTGCTGCAGCGCAAGGCATCCGGCATCGGCAAGGGACTCGGCAAGACGACCGGCTGGGTGCACCGGGCGGCCCTCAAGGCCAAGGCCGTCGAGCAGGTGACCGGGGTGTCCTACGACCTCATCGACGACGACGGGCTGCACGTGTCCTTCGCTCCCGACGGCAAGGACGACGGCCCGCGGACCACGCGCGTCATCCCCGTCGACACCGTCGTGCTCTGCGCTGGCCAGGAGTCCGTCCGGACGCTGGCGGACGAGCTGGGCGACAGCGGCATACCTGTCCATGTCATCGGCGGCGCCGACGTCGCCGCCGAGCTCGACGCCAAACGAGCCATCCGCCAGGGGACCGAGCTGGCCGCCCGACTCTGACCCGACCCTCGCGCTGTGGTGCGCCGGGTCACGGAGAGGTCCGTCAGAGACGTGCCTGTGCGCCACCTTCTGACGCACACTGCCTCTGCCCCGTGCGCCCGACGCACAAGCCCGTTGCCCCACCTGCTGGTGCAAAGACACTCCAACGTGTCGACGACGGCTGACCGAGTGGCGTGTCTTTGCGGCTTGTGGTGATGCAAAGGCACGTCGCGAACGGGTACGTCGAAGGTGCGGCGTGCGTCAGGTGCTGGCGCACAGGCACTCCCCGACAGGGGTGGGTGTGCGGACGCCGGCGTCTCTTGATGAGGCAACGCACGTCTCGCAACGTGGGTGCTCGGTTCGACTCCCGGATTTGGGGCAGTGACGACGGGCCGACGCAGTCGGGCACCGTGGCACGCTGTCCTCCATGACCGGATGGTGGTGGCTCGTCGTCGTCCTCGCCGTGCTCGGCATCGCCCTGCTGGCAGCCGGGTTCCTGCAGATGCGCGGTGCCCGCCCGACGCCCGGCATCAAGGGCGGCTTCGGCGGACCTGCCGGCAGCTCGGATGTCGGCCACCACCCGGGCTTCGAGGCGCCGGGGCCCACCGATCACTGGAAGGTCGGGGCCAAGCTGCGCATCGCGGGCTTCGCCGCCCTCGCCACCGCCGCCATCCTCGGTCTGGCCCTCACCATCGCCAGAGCCTTCTGAGCCCGGCGGCACCAAGCGCCAGCAAGGTCCCACAGATCGCGGTCCCTACGCCGCGATCCGTGGGACCTTCCCGCGTCCGGCGACGGTCAGCCCAAGGTCGGGCTGCGGTCAGTCGCCGGCGGCCCAGTCGGACTCAAGCACGGCCATGAAGTGGACGTCGACCCACTCGCCGTCGAAGAGCAGTGCCTCGCGCCCGGTGCCCTCGTGGACGAAGCCGACCTTCTCGTAGACGTGACGAGCCCGCGGGTTGAAGTCGTAGACCTCGAGCGTGATCCGGTGTAACCCGAGCGCGCGGAACCCGTGGTCGACGACGAGCCGCGTCGCCTCGGTCCCCAGTCCACGCCCGCGGCCGGCGGATCCGATGAGCGTGCGGAACCAGCACGAGCGGTTGGCCTCGTCCCAGCCGGCCAGGACGACCTCGCCGACGAGGTCACCGCTCGTCTTGTCGACGACGCCGAGCACGAGCCGGTCGTCGGCCTCGGCCCAGCCGACGTAGATCTCGCGCAGCTTCTCGAGCGGCATCCCCGGCGGGTCCTCGGTGCTGGAGCTGACAGATCCCGTGAGCCGCGCGATCTCGTCGTCGCTGCGGATGATCGCGTCGATGAGGTCCGCGTCCTCGCCGCGGATCGGGCGCAGCGTTACGAGCTCACCCTCGAGCGTCGGCTTGGTCGTGAAGTCAGCGGCCACGGACGGCACTGTGCCACGGAGGTGCGTCACGGCATACCGGATTGCTCCGGTTGCGCGCGGTCAGGCCGGGGGAGCGATGTCCGTCTGCGCCGGGAGGTTGGCGACGCCGATGGGGCAGGTGAGCCCGTTCGGACCGTGGTTGCAGTAGCCGTTCGGGTTCTTGTGGAGGTACTGCTGGTGGTAGTCCTCGGCGTACCAGAACGTCCCGGCGTCCTCCGCCGACGCGAGCTGGGTCGTGATGTCGCCGGCGCCGACGCGGGTCAGCTCGCCCTGGAACGCCTCTCGGGTCCCCTTCGCGGCGGCCTCCTGCTCCGGGCTGGTCCAGAAGATCGCGGACCGGTATGCCGTGCCGATGTCGTTGCCCTGACGGTTGCCCTGGGTGGGGTCGTGGTTCTCCCAGAAGGCCTTGAGGAGCAGCTCGGGCGAGGTCTGCGTCGGGTCGTAGGCGACGAGCACGGCCTCGGCGTGGCCGGTGCGGCCGGTGCAGGTCTCCTCGTAGGTCGGGTTCGGCGTGAACCCGCCCATGTAGCCGGCCGCCGTCGTCACGACGCCGGGCAGCTGCCAGAAGATGCGCTCGGCACCCCAGAAGCAGCCCATCGCGACGTAGAGGACCTCGGTGCCGTCGGGCCACGGGCCCTCGAGCGGCGTGCCCAGCACCTCGTGCGTCGTCGGGACCGTGAAGGGCCGCGACTCGCGGCCGGGCAGCGCCTCAGCGGCGGTGGGCATCGTGGTCTTGGCGCGCGAACCGAACATGGGTCACTCCCGGAAAGTGGGGACAAGGGGGTCTGTGGGATTCAACGTCTGACCTCGCCCATTGTTCCTCGCCTCGTGTTTCCGAGCCCACGCTCTGGCGTGGCCTCATACCCACGAGGCGACACGAGGCGTGGGTTATTCGCTGGCGGCGCCGGGCGCCACCCGAGGACAGTGGGGCGCATGTCCTGGCGCATCGTTCCCGTCACCATGCTCGATCCCGACCCGTCGGCGGCCGGGCTGGCGAGGACGTGGCATCAGGTCTTCATCGACAGTGCCGTCGCGGCGATGGGCGACGACCACGACGTGTGGTCGATGGACTCGCGCCGGGCGCACGAGCAGTACACGAGCTGGTCCCACCGCTACTTCGGGGCACTGGACGGAAACGGTGAGCTCGTGGCGGCGGGAGAGCTCGTCCTCTCGCTCCGGGACAACCCGCAGCTCGCTTTCGTCGACGTCGCCGTCCACCCCGATCGTCGGCGTGAGGGCGGAGGCACGGCCCTGCTCGACCACCTCGAGCGCGAGGCCCGGCGACAGGACCGCGACACGCTTCACGCCGAGACCACGGTCCCGGCCGGTGGCACGGACGGGGGCGACGCGTTCCTGCGTCGCCACGGGTTCGCGCTCGGCCAGACGATGCAGCGCAACGACCTCGACCTGGGCGTCGACGCCGCCGAGGCGACTAGTGAAGGCGACCCCGGCCGTGTCATCCACCCCACCGCCGACGAGACGCCGGGCTACGTCATTGAGACCTCGTGCGACGACACGCTCGGCGCCTGGCTGGACGACCGCGCCGTCCTCCAGCAGCGGATGAGCACCGACTCGCCGGTCGGGGACCTCGACCTCCGCGAGGAGGCCTGGGACGCCGAACGACTGCGCGAACAGCGTCTCTCGACCCGGCGGAGCAACCGTCGCGCCATCGAGTCGGTCGCGCGCCACGTCGAGTCGGGCCGGCTCGTCGCCTTCACCCAGCTGCAGATCCCGACCGCCGACCCGGTCCTCGCCTACCAGCAGGACACGCTCGTGCTGCGAGAGCACCGTGGACACGGGCTCGGTGCGGCGGTCAAGGCGGCGAACATGAGGGCGCTGCGCGCCGAGTTCCCGCAGACCCGGACCGTCCGGACGTGGAACGCCGAGGAGAACGGTCCGATGATCCGGGTCAACGAGGCCTTGGGCTACCGGACGACGGCGCTCCAGCGGGAGTGGCAGAGGCGCCTCGCCTGAGGACCGCCGACGGTCGCCGGTGTGGCGCGGCGGGCCCGCGGACCCCCCACCTCGAGCGGCGGCGGAGGCGCGGCTGAGGGCGCCGGGAGCACCCGGCATACCCTGTTGCCCATGACTGACGAGACCCTCGGCTTCTCCACCCGCGCCCTCCACGCCGGGCAGGACCCCGACCCCACGACGGGCGCCGTCGTCACCCCGATCTACCAGACCTCGACCTACAAGCAGGACGGGATCGGCGGGTTCCGGGGCGGCTACGAGTACAGCCGCAGCGCCAACCCGACCCGCGCCGCCCTGGAGACCGGGTTCGCCGCTCTCGAGGGTGGCGAGCGCGGGTTCGCCTTCGCGTCCGGGCTCGCGGCCGAGGACACCGTCCTGCGCGCGCTGCTCAGCCCCGGCGACCACGTCGTCGTCCCCTCCGACGCCTACGGCGGCACCTACCGGCTCTTCAACACGGTGCTCAGGCACTGGGGCGTCGACCACTCCATCGCCGCGATCGCCGACAACGACGCCGTGCGCGCCGCGATCCAGCCGGGGAAGACCCGCGTCGTGTGGGTCGAGACCCCGACCAACCCGATGCTCGGCATCGCCGACATCGAGGCCCTCGCCGAGATCGCCCACGAGGCGGGTGCGCTGCTCATCGTCGACAACACCTTCGCCTCGCCCTACCTCCAGCAGCCGCTCGCCCTCGGTGCCGACATCGTCCTGCACTCGACGACCAAGTACTGCGGCGGCCACTCCGACGTCGTCGGTGGTGCGGTCGTCGTGGGCCACGGGGTGACCGTGCCGTGGTTCGACGACGAGAGCGCCAGCGACCGGGTCGCCTTCCACCAGAACTCGATGGGTGCCGTCGCCGGACCGTTCGACTCGTGGGTCGTCCAGCGCGGCCTCAAGACGCTCGCGATCCGGATGGAGCGCCACAGTGACAACGCCGAGGCGATCGTCGACTTCCTCCAGGGCCACGACGGCGTCACCGCTGTGCACTACCCGGGTCTGCCCGACCACCCCGGCCACGAGGTCGCCAAGCGTCAGATGAAGCGCTTCGGCGGCATGGTCGCGTTCCGCGTCAAGGGCGGCGAGGACGTCGCCGTCAAGGTGTGCGCCGAGACGGAGATCTGGACCCTGGGCGAGTCGCTCGGAGGAGTCGAGTCGCTCATCGAGCACCCCGGTCGCATGACCCACGCGTCGGTCGCGGGCACCGAGCTCGAGGTCCCGTCCGACCTCATCCGCCTCTCCGTCGGCATCGAGGACGTCGAGGACCTCATCGCCGACCTGAAGCAGGCGCTCGACCGGCTCACCTGACGTGTCGCTCGTCCTCTGCGTCGACGTCGGGTCGACGTTCACCAAGGCGGTCCTCGTCGACGTGTCGTCCGGAGCGCTCGTGGGCGCCGCGTCGTCGCCGACCACCGTCGGGACGGACGTCATGGACGGTGTCGATGCCGTAGGCCGTGAGCTCGCCTCCCACGGGCCCGTCGCGGAGACGTTGGTGTGCTCCTCGGCGGGTGGAGGACTGCGGATCGCGGTCGTCGGGTACGAGCGCGAGGTGACGGCCGAGGCCGGGCACCGCGTCGCGCTGTCGGCCGGCGGCCGGGTCGTCCATGTCTCCGCCGGGTCGCTGTCGGGTGAGGGCGTGCGTGAGCTGAGGGCGTCTGTGCCCGACCTCGTCCTGCTCGTGGGCGGCACGGACGGCGGCAACGCAGATGTGTTGCGGCACAATGCCGCTCGGTTGGCCAGCGCCCGCGTGAGCGCACCTGTCGTGGTCGCCGGCAACGCGGAGGTCGCCGACGAGGTCGCCGCCGAGCTGGCCCGCACGGGTCGCCGTCACGTCGTCACGACCAACGTCCTGCCGCGGATCGGGGTCATCGCTCCGGACGCGGCCCGGTCGGCGATCCGCGCCGCCTTCCTCGAGCACGTCATCGGCGGCAAGGGGCTGTCCCGCGGGCGCGGCTTCACCGAGCTCGTGCGGGCCGCCACCCCCGATGCGGTCCTGCGTGGCGTCGAGCTGCTCGCCGACGTACGCGGCGAGGACGTCGTCGTCATGGACATCGGCGGGGCGACGACCGACGTCTACTCGGTGCTCAGACCGCAGGGCGAGGACGCCGAGATCGAGCGCGACGTCGCCGGCTCGATGTGGCACGAGCGCACCGTCGAGGCAGACCTCGGCATGCGCTGGAACGCCCTCGGCATCGTCGAGGCCGCGCAGCGCGAGCACCTCCCGCTGTCGCCCGAGGCGATCGCGTATGCCGGCCACGTCGCCTCCGCGACCGGTCACCGGGCTTCGAGCCCGGAGGAGTGGGCGCACGAGGGCGAGCTGGCCCGGGTGGCGGCCCTGGTGGCGGCGCGACGTCACGGTCGGCCCCGCGTCGTCGGTGACCGGCCGCGACCCCTCGCCGACGTCGGTCTGGTCCTCGGCTCGGGCGGGGTGTTCCGCCACGGGCCCTCGGTGCTCGCGGACGGGGTGCTCACCGCGGTCACGGCCGACCACGCGGGGGGCTGGACGGTGCCGGCCGCGGCAGCTCGAGGTGTCGACACGGCATACGTGCTGTTCGCCTGCGGGTTGCTCGCCGACGCGCACCCGGAGGCCGCCCGGGCGCTGGCGCTCACGGTGGGCTGAGGCCGGGAGCGGAGAAAAGGGCTGGGCAGTGTCAGAGGGTCGAACTACCCTCGCAGGATGAGTGAAGACGCCGCTCGCCCTGCTTCTCGACCCCTTCTCGACCTCGTCGTGCTCGACTGTCCCGACGCCCTCGAGCTCGCCCGTTTCTACGGCGAGGTCCTCGGCTGGTCCCTCGAGGACGACTCCGACCGTGAGTGGGCCACCCTCGAGAAACCGGGCGGGGGAGTGAGTGCGAAGCGACCCGACGGGCGCACGACGCTGGCCTTCCAGCGGATCGAGGACTGGGTCGAGCCCACCTGGCCCGGTGGTGCCCACCCGCAGCAGTTCCACCTCGATCTCGCCGTGCCGGTGATCTCCGAGGCCGAGCCTGCCGTGCTCGCGGCGGGCGCGAGGGCCCACGAGCACCAGCCGAGCGAGAACGGCGGGTTCAAGGTCTACCTCGACCCCGCCGGCCACCCGTTCTGCCTCGTCGGGGAGCCGTGATGCGCGAGATCGTCATCGAGGCCCAGAACCTCGTCAAGAAGTTCGGTGACTTCACCGCCGTCGACGACGTCAGCTTCGAGGTGCCGAGGGGGTCCGTGTTCGGGCTCCTCGGCCCCAACGGCGCAGGCAAGACGACGACGGTGCGGATGATGACGACCCTCGCGATCCCGACGAGTGGCTCGGCCAGCGTCGCCGGGCACGACGTGGTCAAGGAGCCCGAGGCGGTCCGGGCGAGCATGGGCCTCACTGCCCAGAGCGCGACGGTCGACGACCTGCTCACCGGCCGTGAGAACCTCCGCCTCATCGGCGACCTCTACGGGCTCGACCGACGCTTCGTCCGCAAGCGCACCGACGAGCTGCTCGAGCAGTTCTCGCTCACCGAGGCCGGTGACAAGGTCGTCAAGGACTACTCCGGCGGCATGCGTCGGCGCATCGACCTCGCGGTGAGCCTCATCGCCCACCCGTCGGTGCTCTTCCTCGACGAGCCCACGACCGGTCTCGACCCGCGCAGCCGGGTCGAGCTCTGGGACGTCCTGCGCGACCTCGTGCGCGACGGCACGACCCTGCTCCTCACGACCCAGTACCTCGACGAGGCCGACCAGCTCGCCGACGACATCATCGTCATCGACCACGGCCGGATCATCGCCCAGGGCACGCCCCTCGAGCTCAAGAACCAGTCCGGCGCGGCCAGCCTCGTCGTCACGGTGTCGCGCCACGACAAGGTCCACCAGGCGGCTGAGCTCGTCCGCGCGTCGGTCGAGGGTGAGGTCCACGTCGACGTCGACGCACGCAAGCTGACCGCTCCGGGCGGCAACGTCTCGTCCCTGAGCCAGGTCGCCTCCAACCTCGACGACGCCGGCATCGAGGTCGACGACCTCGGCATGCAGCGACCCAGCCTCGACGACGTCTTCCTCGCCCTGACCGGGCACAAGGCCGAGGACACCAGCAACCAGGAAGAGGTGTCGGCATGAGCACCGCCACGGATGCCATCGCCATCGACCGCGCGGCCCCGAAGCCCGAGGGCGCCAGTCGCCTGCGCCAGATCCTCACGCTCGTGCGGCGCAACCTCACGCACATCAAGCGCCAGCCCGAGATGCTCACCGACGTGACGATCCAGCCGATTATGTTCGTGCTGCTCTTCGCGTTCGTCTTCGGCGGCTCCATCGAGATCCCGGGCGTCGACTACAAGCCGTGGCTCCTGCCGGGGATCATGGCGCAGACGATCGCGTTCAGCTCGTTCATCGTCGCCATCGGCCTCAACACCGACATCGGCAAGGGCATGGTCGACCGCCTGAGGTCGCTTCCGATCCAGCGCTCGTCGATCCTCATCTCGCGCTCGATCGCCGCGCTCATCCACTCGAGCATCGGCGTCGCGGTGATGTCCGTGACCGGCCTGTTCATCGGCTGGCGCATCAACGAGGGCATCGGACGAGGGCTGCTGGCCTACGCCCTGCTCCTCCTCTTCGGCTTCGCGATGATCTGGATCGGCATCCTCGTCGGCTCGGCCATGCGCTCCGTCGAGGCGGTCAACGGGCTGATGTTCACGACGATCTTCCCGATCACGTTCCTGTCCAACGCCTTCGCACGCACCGACGTCATGCCGTCCTGGCTGCGCACGGTCGCCGAGTGGAACCCGATCAGCGCGCTGAGCCAGGCCCTGCGCGACAACTGGGGCATCGCCGGCATCCCGGTGCGCGCGGACGCCCCATGGCCCCTCCACAACCCCGAGCTGGCGACGATCATCTGGTCCCTCGCCATCACCGCGGTCATCGCCCCGCTGGCCCTTCGGGCGTTCAACAGCCGCACGACGGACTGACCCGGCGCGGCGATACCCTCGCGCCATGACACCCACATCGTCGTCGGTGACGGTGGCCGAGATCCGTGCCGCCGCCGACGTTCTCTCGACCGTCATCGCTCCGACACCCATGGAGTTCAACCGCGGCCTCTCGGAGCGGGTCGGCGCCGAGGTGTTCCTCAAGTGCGAGAACCTCCAGCGGGCCGGGTCGTTCAAGATCCGCGGCGCCTACACCCGAATGTCGAAGCTCACCGATGCCGAGAAGGCCCGTGGCGTCGTGGCCGCCAGCGCGGGCAACCACGCCCAGGGGGTGGCGCTGGCAGGCCAGATGCTCGGCATCGAGGTCAAGGTCTACATGCCGGTCCGCGCCCCCATGCCCAAGGTCCAGGCCACGAAGGCCTACGGCGCGACCATCGAGCAGGTCGGGGCCACCCTCGACGAGAGCCTCGTGCATGCCCGGGCGTGGGCGGAGGAGACCGGGGCGGTGCTCATCCACCCGTTCGACCACGACGACATCGTCCGCGGTCAGGGCACCTGCGGCCTCGAGATCCTCGAGCAGTGTCCCGACGTCAGGACGGTCGTCGTCGGCCTGGGCGGTGGCGGTCTCCTCGCGGGCATCGCCCTCGTCATGCGCGAGCTCAAGCCGGACGTCCGCATCGTCGGCGTCCAGGCCGAGCAGGCTGCGGCCTACCCCGGCTCGCTGGCCGCCGGGCACCCGGTGGCAGCGACGGCCATGTCGACCATGGCCGACGGCATCGCGGTGGGCCTGCCCGGTGACGTGACCTTCCCGATCGTGAGGGACCTCGTCGACTCCGTCGAGACCGTGAGCGAGGAGGGCATCTCGCGCGCGCTGCTCTTCCTGCTCGAGCGGGCCAAGCTCGTCGTCGAGCCGGCCGGCGCCTCGGCCGCGGGCTGGCTGCTCGAGAACGCCGGCACCGAGATCGAGGGACCGGTCGTGTGCGTCCTGTCCGGCGGCAACATCGACCCACTGCTCATGATGCGGATCATCCGGCACGGCATGGTCGCGGCCGGCCGCTACCTTCAGTTCGCCGTGCGGGTGCCCGACACCCCCGGCTCACTCGCCGCGATCCTCGCCGACTGTGCCGGCCTCGACGCCAACATCCTCGAGATCGAGCACATCCGCACCGGCCCGCAGATCAGTGTGGACGAGGTCGAGATCGCCCTGCGGCTCGAGACCCGCGGCCCCGAGCACTGCGAGCGCGTGCTCAACGCCATGCGCGGCAAGGGCTACACGATCGTGCACGAGCTCGGGCAGGACTGACCGCAGTGGGCGAGGCGCGCCACAGCGTCCGGCGAGGTGACGGCATACCCACCACAGTGGCGGACGCAAAGGGAGGGTGCGGGTGCAGCGTCCGGCGAGGTGACGGCATACCCACCACAGTGGCGGACGCAAAGCGAAGCTGACAGGACGACGAGAGGGCGCCCACTCTGGTGAGTGGGCGCCCTCTCGGGTTGCTCAGTGGTACTGGGCGTTCGGTCAGCCGGTGTAGGGCTTGGCGTCGAGGATCTTGACCTCGACCTGCTTGCCGTTGGGCGCCTCGTAGCTCACCGTGTCGCCGGCCTTGTGACCATTGACGGCAGAGCCGATCGGGGACTGCTCGCTGTAGACCTGCAGGGTGCCGTCCGCGATCTCGCGCGAGCCGAGGAGGAAGGTCTCCTCGTCGCCGAAGATCTCGGCCTTGACGACCATGCCGGGCTCGACGACGCCGTCGTCGGGCGGGGTCTCACCGATGATGGCGTTCTCGAGGAGCTGGGTGAGCTGGCGGATGCGGGCCTCGTTCTTGCCCTGCTCCTCGCGCGCTGCGTGGTAGCCGCCGTTCTCCTTGAGGTCACCCTCCTCGCGCGCCGCCTCGATCTTGGCGACGATGTCGGCGCGACCCGGGCCGGAGAGCTGCTCGAGCTCGGCCTTGAGGCGGTCGTGCGCCTCCTGGGTCAGGTAGCTCGTCTTGACGACGGTCTCGCTCACTGAAGTTCACTCCTCGGGTGCCCGTGACCCGACGGCGTGAGCCGCCTGCGTCAGGGGGGTGGTGGTCCTACGTGAAAGGGCCCGGGGCACGAACCTCTGCTTGGTTCGCCTTGCCCCAGACCCGGTGGTGCAAAGAACAAGGATAACAACGGCGCCCCGCAAACGCACGTCCTTGCCCATCCGCCGTCGTGCAGGACGGGTGCGCGGGCCCGCGCTCGACCCGGGTTGGTCCCCCTCGACCCGGGCTGCGATCTCGGGTCGAGCGCCCCTTGATCGGGTGGCCCGAGAAAGCGGCAGGGGTCAGGGGAGCCGGACGCAGGAGGCGACGACGCCGGTGACCGCACGGGCGCTCGTGCGCACCGTCACCTCGCGGTGCACCGACCGCGCCCCGGCCGGGACGTCGTCGGTCACGGTGCCGACCCGTCCGTGGCGCACGTCCTGCGCCTCGATGGTGCAGCGCACCGCAGCCCCGTCCGGGCGATGGACGTCGTAGCCCAGCTCGAGCTCGGAGTCCGACACCACGTCGTACCTCGTGACGTCCGCGCTCAGCGCGTTGGCCTGCGACAGCCCGAACCACACGATCAGCGCGACCATCGCGGTGACGCCGACGGCGCCGACGACCCACCAGCGGCCCGTGCCGGGAGCGGGTCGGGGCAACGGCATGGCGGGGTCCTGGTCCTCTCGACGGGGCTCGCACGAGGCGTCGTGCCGGAGTGCGAAGATGGTGCCAGTCCATTGTCGCCTGTGCGACCACCCGACCCCGAAGGGCCCTCACGTGTCTGACCGTCTCCGTCTCATGTGCGTCCACGCGCACCCCGACGACGAGTCGAGCAAGGGCGCCGCGGTCATGGCGAAGTACGTCGACGAGGGCCATGACGTCCTCGTCGTCTCGTGCACCGGCGGCGAGCGTGGTGACGTCCTCAACCCCAAGCTCGCCGACGACCCGCACATCCTGCGCGACCTCGCCCAGGTCCGCCGCGACGAGATGCGCCGCGCCCAGGAGATCCTCGGTGTCGACCACACGTGGCTCGGCTTCGTCGACTCCGGCCTGCCCGAGGGCGACCCGCTGCCGCCGCTGCCGGACGGCTGCTTCGCCCTCGAGCCGCTCGAGGTGACGACCGAGGCCCTCGTGCGCGAGATCCGCCGCTTCCGCCCGCACGTCATGACGACCTACGACGAGAACGGCGGCTACCCCCACCCCGACCACATCATGTGCCACGTGGTGTCGATGGCGGCGTTCGAGGCGGCAGGTGACCCGGCGGCATACCCCGGAGCAGGAGAGCCGTGGCAGCCGCTGAAGATCTACTACAACCAGACGTTCAGCCGCGGCCGCGTCGTCGCCTTCCACGAGGCCCTCACCGCGCTCGGCGAGGAGAGCCCGTATGCCGCGTGGCTCGAGAACTGGGACCCCGCACGAGAGCGTGAGATCACCACCCGCGTCCGCTGCGACGCGTGGTTCGAGCGGCGCGACGCCGCCCTCCTCGCGCACGCGACCCAGATCGACCCCGACGGCACCTTCTTCAAGGTCTCGCGCGAGGAGCAGGCCCGCGTCTGGCCGTGGGAGGACTACGAGGTGGGGCTGTCCTACGTCCCGATCGCCGAGGGCGAGGATGACCTCTTCGCCGGCCTGCCCACCGACGTTCCCGCCGCCGACGCGCTCGCGACGTCCGGCTCCCTCACGATCGCCCACGACGGACGCAAGGAACGCACCGCATGATCCTCGACCGACTCCTCGCCGCACCGCTCTCGCCGACGCCGAGCCCCAGCCCGGCCGGTGACCTCACGCCGAGCCAGGCCGCGGCCCCGGGCGTCTGGGCCTTCGTGGCCTTCCTGTTCCTGGTCGTCGCGCTGTGGCTGCTCATGCGCAACATGAACGCGCGGCTGCGACGCATGTCCTACAAGGCGAGGGCCGCCGAGGAGCGCGACGCGGTCGGGTCGCCGGACGGTGCCGAGGCCACGACCGGTGCCGGGTCAGACGCGGTCGTAGAGCGCGATGGACGCGGCGATGTAGTGCGTGACGAACGCGAGGATCGTTAGGGCGTGGAAGATCTCGTGGAAGCCGAACCAGCGCGGTGACGGGTTCGGGCGCTTGATCCCGTAGACGACGGCGCCCAGCGTGTAGAGCACGCCCCCGGCCAGCACCAGACTCACGACCGCCGTGCCCGCGTGCCGCAGCAGCGGTCCCAGGAAGAAGACGGCCACCGAGCCGAGGGCGACGTAGACCGGGACGTAGAGCCAGCGTGGGGCGTTGATCCACACGAGCCGGAAGATGACTCCGAGCAGGGCCCCGGTCCACACGATGGCGAGCAGGGTCCGACTCTGGTTGAGGGGGAGCAGCAGCGCGAACGGCGTGTAGCTGCCGGCGATGATGAGGAAGATGTTGGAGTGGTCGATCCGCTTGAGGGCCGTGCCCCAGCGTGGTGACCAGGTGCCCCGGTGGTAGACCGCCGACATCGAGAAGAGGAACACGGCGGTGACCGTGAAGATCGCTGCCGCAGCCCGCGCCTGCACGGTCTCGCCGAGGACGACGAGGACGAGACCGCCTATGAAGGCGATCGGCGCCATCGCGAGGTGCAGCCAACCGCGCAGCTTGGGCTTGACGGCGTCGAGCACGGCATCGACGCGCTCTTCGAGGGCGTCGAACGTGCGGGGCTCGCGTGGAGTGCTCATGATCCACTCAACGATACCTACGTTTCCGTAGGTTCCGGACCCGGAGTGACGTGCGCTCTGTCTCCTCGGGTCCCGACGGTACGGTGACGGCATGGCGCTCACCGATGTCCTGTACACGGCATACGAGCGCCGACTGGCGAAGCACCTGGGCCCCGAGAGCGTCCCCCGGCACGTTGGCGTGATGCTCGACGGCAACCGCCGATGGGCCAAGGCGCGCGGCGCCGGGACGAGCGAGGGCCACCAGGCGGGGGCCGACAACATCGCCAACCTGCTCGGCTGGTGCGAGGAGGTCGGCGTCGAGGTCGTCACCCTCTGGCTGCTCTCGACCGACAACCTCAACCGGTCCGAGTCCGAGCTGCGACCGCTGCTGGGGATCATCGAGCGGGCCGTCGACGCGCTCGCCGACACCCGGCGGTGGCGCCTGCACGTCGTCGGTGCGCTGACCCTGCTGCCGACGGCGACGCGGGAGCGGCTCGAGGCCGCAGCCGCCCGCACGGCGGACGTCGACGGGATGCTCGTCAACGTCGCGGTCGGCTACGGCGGCCGGCGCGAGATCGCCGACGCCGTCCGGTCGCTGCTGCTCGAGCACGCCGACCTCGGGACGACGATCGAGGAGCTCGCCGAGATCCTCGACGTCGAGCACATCGCCGAGCACCTCTACACCAAGGGCCAGCCCGACCCGGACCTCGTCATCCGCACCTCGGGGGAGCAGCGGCTCGGTGGGTTCCTGCTCTGGCAGAGCGCCCACTCGGAGTTCTACTTCTGCGAGGCCTACTGGCCCGACTTCCGCAAGGTGGACTTCCTCCGGGCACTGCGGGCGTTCGGTGAGCGGCACCGCCGCTTTGGCTCCTGAGCCAGTACCTCATCAGTCCCACCGGCCCCAGACGTCCCACCTGCCACCTCCGTCGCGCAGACGCCCGGTGAAGCCCAGACGAACGGTTCGACACGCCGCGAGGATGCGTGACACGTGAGCGTGGGGCAGTCGTAGCGTCGCGTCTGACGCACCACCCCGGTGCGTTCGGGAGGCCCATCGCATGGAGCACACCACGCTCCGGAGGAGGGACCGGTCCCGGCTCCCTGCTCACGGCAGTGGGTCGACCGGGTTCCACACCTTCGAGCCGGCGCACGACTGAACCGTGCGCGCCTAGGAGCCCTGCCGTGGCCACGACCTCGCCTTCGACCGCTTCCTCCCCGACGACGACCGCCGGGAGCCCCCGGCGCAAGCGCGCGTCCGCCACGAGCACCACGGCGGTCGAGTCCGTGGCCGAACCGGCCCTGCGGACCTATGTGCTCGACACCTCGGTCCTCCTCTCCGACCCGCGGGCGATCATGCGGTTCAAGGAGCACGAGGTCGTCCTGCCGGTCGTCGTCGTCACCGAGCTCGAGGCCAAGCGCCACCACCCGGAGCTGGGCTTCTTCGCCCGCACGGCCCTGCGGCTGCTCGACGACCTGCGGATCCAGGCCGGTCGCCTCGACGCGCCTGTCCCCGTCGGCGACGCCGGCGGCACCCTGCGCGTCGAGCTCAACCACACGGACCCGGCATCGCTCCCCGCCGGCTTCCGCCTGGGTGACAACGACACCCGGATCCTCGCGGTCGCCAAGAACCTCGCCAACGAGGGTCGCGCGGTGACGATCGTCAGCAAGGACCTGCCGATGCGGGTCAAGGCCTCGGCCTGCGGGATGGAGGCCGAGGAGTACCGCGCCGAGCTGGCCGTCGACTCGGGCTGGACCGGCATGGACGAGGTCGAGGTCACGGTCGAGGAGATGGACCACCTCTACGAGTACGGCCGTCTCGAGCACCTCGGCGCCGCCGAGCTGCCGTGCCACACCGGCCTCAAGCTCCTTTCACCGCGAGGCAGCGGCCTCGGCCGGGTCGGCGCCGACAAGCAGGTGCGGCTCGTCAAGGGCGACCGTGACGCCTTCGGCCTGCACGGCCGCAGCGCCGAGCAGCGGATCGCGCTCGACATCCTGCTCGACCCCGACATCGGCATCGTCAGCCTCGGTGGCCGCGCCGGCACCGGCAAGTCCGCCCTCGCCCTGTGCGCCGGGCTCGAGGCGGTCATGGAACGCCGCCAGCAGCGCAAGGTCGTCGTCTTCCGCCCGCTCTACGCCGTGGGCGGCCAGGAGCTCGGCTACCTGCCCGGGTCGGAGTCGGAGAAGATGAACCCGTGGGGGCAGGCGGTCTTCGACACCCTCTCCGCGCTCGTCTCGCGCGAGGTCGTCGAGGAGGTCCTCGACCGGGGGATGCTCGAGGTCCTGCCGCTCACCCACATTCGCGGTCGCTCGCTGCACGACGCGTTCGTCATCGTCGACGAGGCGCAGTCCCTCGAGCGCAACGTCCTCCTCACGGTCCTGTCGCGGATCGGCCAGAACTCCAAGGTCGTCATGACCCACGACGTCGCCCAGCGCGACAACCTCCGGGTCGGCCGTCACGACGGCGTCGCCGCGGTGATCGAGAAGCTCAAGGGCCACCCGCTCTTCGCCCACGTCACCCTCACCCGCAGCGAGCGCAGCCCGATCGCGGCGCTCGTCACCGACCTGCTCGAGTCGGAGGACGGCCTCGGCTGAGAGCCCCTCGGAGGGCCACGCACGACCCGGTATGCCGGCCCACGCAGAGCGTGGGACCCGCGCTCCCGTCGGCGGACGGCATACCGCGCGTTCGTGCACGGAACCACGCGCGGAGGTGACGTGGGTCACTCGACCCCGGTGTGACCGGGCCGGGTGGCGCTGAGCACAATGAGGCGTCCCGTTTTGGTCCTGGGAGGGGTCATCGCGTACGTTGGTCTCGATTTGGTAACGCAGCCCGACTGCCTCGTCAGCCGGGCTGTTCTGTGTCGTGGAGAGGAAACCTTCGAGTGAGCAGCAGGTACCGCGGTCGTCACCGCGGGCGCCACGCGCGTCCATCCGAAGCACCCCTGACGGTGGCGCTGGGCGTCGCCCGTCGTCCCGCCGTCACCGCCGGCATGGCCCTCGCGCTCGTGGGCACCGGCGCCGTGGGCGTGAGCGCCAACGACGCCGTGGCCGATTCCGAGCCCTTCACCCTCAGCTCTGCCGCGAGGAACCAGGCGACCCTGTCCGCCCGCGAGAGCGCGACCGACAGCGCCCGCATCTCCCGCGACCGCGCCGGTGTCAACACCCAGCGCGCCGCCCTCAACGCCCAGGCGCAGGCCGCGGCCAAGGCCAAGGAGGACGCCGCAGCCAAGGCGGCCAAGGCCAAGGCCGAGGCGCTCGCCAAGGCGCGTGCAGCCGCCGCGCAGAAGGCCGCCCGCGAGAAGGCCCGTGCCTCCGCGATCGCGAACGCGCAGCAGGACCCCCGGTCCGCCGCGCGGGCCCTCATGGCCGACCACGGCTGGGGCGACAGCCAGTGGAACTGCCTCAACCTCCTCTGGGAGGGCGAGAGCTCCTGGGACTACACCGCCGAGAACTCCTCCTCCGGCGCCTACGGCATCCCGCAGAGCCTGCCCGCGAGCAAGATGGCGAAGTTCGGCGCGGACTACCGCACCAACCCGATCACCCAGATCACCTGGGGCCTCTGGTACATCGACCAGTCCTACGGCTCCCCGTGCAACGCCTGGGACTTCTGGAACGGCCGCTACCCGCACTGGTACTGAGCAGGCTCGCCGGGCGGGTTTGACCCCCTCGCAGGGTCGGTCAGAGCCGGCGGAGCCTGATGTGGGTGACCGCGTGGTCCTCACCCTTGGACAGCACGAGCGTGGCGCGGTCGCGCGTCGGCTCGACGTTGCGCAGCAGGTTGGGCTCGTTGATCCGCTCCCAGATGCCTGACGCGGTCTCGCGCGCCTCCGAGTCGGTGAGCCCGGCATAGCGGTGGAAGTACGACTCGGGGTCGGCGAACGCGGTCTCGCGCAGCCTGAGGAAGCGCTCCACGTACCAGTTGCGCAGCTGCTCGACGGGGGCGTCGACGTAGACCGAGAAGTCGAAGTAGTCCGAGAGGACCTGCCGGGTCCGCTGGTCCGAGCGCACCGTCGCCGGCTGGAGGACATTGAGGCCCTCGACGATGAGGACGTCGGGCTGGTCGACGACGATCTGGGCCCCGGGGACGATGTCGTAGGTGAGGTGCGAGTACACCGGAGCCGCGACACGCGGCATACCGGACTTCACGTCCGCGACGAAGCGCAACAGCGCGCGGCGGTCGTAGGACTCGGGAAAACCCTTGCGCTGCAACAGCCCTCGCGCCTCGAGCTCGGCATTGGGGCGGAGGAACCCGTCGGTGGTGATGAGGTCCACCCGAGGGGTCTGCGGCCAGCGGCGGAGCAGCTCGCGCAGGACGCGCGCCGTCGTCGACTTGCCGACGGCGACCGAGCCGGCGATCCCGATGACGAAGGGCACCTTGGCCGGGCGCTCGCCGAGGAAGTCGGTCGTGACGCGGTGCAGGCCCGCGGTGGCGTTGACGTAGAAGGCGAGGAGCCGGGAGAGGGGGAGGTAGACCTGCTCGACCTCCTGCAGGTCCACGCGGTCGCCGAGGCCGCGCACGCGGGCGATGTCGGAGGGCGTCAGGCTGAGCGGGTGGTTGTCACGACGGGCGGCCCAGTCCTCGCGGGTGAAGTCGAGGTAGGGCGACGGAAGCGGCGTCGTCGGCGGGGTCGGCCCTGAGGGAGCCGTCGGCCCTGACGCAGCCGTCGGCCCTGACGCAGCCGTCGGCTCGGACCCGGACACGGGCACTGCGGGTGTGGCGGACACGCGGGCCATTGTCGCCCACGCGGCGGTTCGGGGGTGGGGGAGCGAGCCATTACGCTTGCCGCCATGTGTGGAATCGTGGGATATGTCGGCAGGTCCATGGACGAGCGCGCCGAGAACGTCGTCATGGAGGGCCTGGCCCGCCTCGAGTACCGCGGTTACGACTCGGCCGGCATCGCCGTCGTCACCGAGGACGGCGTCTCGTCAGAGAAGCGCGCCGGCAAGCTCGAGAACCTGCGCGGCGCCCTCGAGGCCCACCCGCTGGCCACGTCCCGCACCGCCATCGGCCACACCCGCTGGGCGACCCACGGTGGGCCCACCGACGGCAACGCCCACCCGCACCGTGGTGGCGACGAGGACAAGCTCGCCCTCATCCACAACGGCATCATCGAGAACTTCCACTCGCTCAAGAAGGAGCTGCTCGCCGAGGGCGTCACCTTCGAGAGCGAGACCGACACCGAGGTCGCCGCCAAGCTCGTCGGCCGCGCGTTCGACGAGACGGGTGACCTCACCACCGCGATGCAACAGGTCGTGGGCCGCCTCGAGGGCGCGTTCACCCTCCTCGCCGTGCACGCCGACCAGCCCGGAGTCGTCGTCGGCGCCCGTCGCAACAGCCCGCTCGTCGTCGGCCTCGGCGAGGGCGAGAACTTCCTCGGCTCCGACGTCGCCGCGTTCATCGGTTACACCCGCCACGCCCTCGAGCTGGGCCAGGACCAGATCGTCACGATCACCCCGGACGGGCACGAGGTCATCACCTTCGACGGTGCCCCCGCCGAGGGCAAGGCCTACGAGGTCACGTGGGACGCCGCCGCCGCCGAGAAGGGCGGCTACGCGACGTTCATGGAGAAGGAGATCTACGACCAGCCGCACGCCGTCGGCGACACCCTCCTCGGTCGCACCGACGAGGACGGCCGCCTCGTCCTCGACGAGCTGCGGATCAGCGAGGAGCAGCTGAGCAACGTCGACCGCATCACCGTCGTCGCGTGCGGGACCGCCGCCTACGCCGGCATGGTGGCCAAGTACGCCATCGAGCACTGGACCCGGATCCCGGTCGAGGTCGCGCTCGCCCACGAGTTCCGCTACAGCGACCCGATCGTCAACGAGCGCTCGCTCGTCGTGAGCATCAGCCAGTCCGGCGAGACCATGGACACCCTCATGGCCGTCAAGCACGCCCGCGAGCTCGGCGCGCTGACGATCTCGGTCTGCAACACGCACGGCTCGACGATCCCGCGCGAGTCCGACGCCGTCCTCTACACGCACGCCGGCCCCGAGATCGCGGTCGCGTCGACCAAGGCGTTCCTGGCCCAGATCACCGCCTGCTACGTCCTTGGCCTCTACCTCGCCCAGCTGCGCGGCGGCGCCTTCGCCGACGACGCCCAGGCCGTGATGAAGGAGCTGCACGAGGTCCCCGACAAGATCGAGGAGCTCCTCGGCACCATGGACCGGGTCAAGGAGATCGCCCGCTTCATGGCCGACACCCGCTCGGTGCTCTTCCTCGGCCGCAACGTGGGCTTCCCCGTCGCCATGGAGGGCGCGCTCAAGCTCAAGGAGCTCGCCTACATCCACGCCGAGGGCTTCGCCGCCGGCGAACTCAAGCACGGCCCGATCGCGCTCATCGACGCCGGCCAGCCGGTCTTCATCGTCGTCCCCGGGCCCGACACCCCCCACGACCTGCACAAGAAGGTCGTCTCCAACATCCAGGAGATCCGCGCCCGCGGCGCCCGGACCATCGTCATCGCGCAGCAGGGCGACGAGGACGTCGTGCCCTTCGCCGACGAGGTCATCCGCGTGCCCCAGACGTCGCCGCTGCTGCAGCCGCTCCTCACCGTGGTGCCGTTGCAGATGTTCGCCCTGCACCTCTCGACCGCCAAGGGCCTCGACGTCGACCAGCCGAGGAACCTCGCCAAGTCCGTCACGGTCGAGTGACCCCGTGACGGTGACGGGCAGCGAGCACCGATGATCGTCGGCACCGGGATCGACGTCGTCGACATCCCGCGGTTCGCGGAGACGCTCGAGCGCACCCCCGGGCTGCGCCTCCGGCTGTTCACCGAGTCCGAGCGCGTGCTCCCGATGCGGTCCCTCGCTGCGCGGTTCGCCGCCAAGGAGGCCCTCGCCAAGGCGCTCGGCGCGCCGGTCGGCTTGGCGTGGACCGATGCGACCGTCGAGCGCGGCGAGGACGGCCGGCCGCACATCGTCATGACGGGGACCGTCCTGGCCCGCGCCGAGGAGCTCGGCGTCAACCACGTGCACGTGTCGCTGTCGCACGACGCCGGGATCGCCTCGGCCGTCGTCATCGCGGAGTCCTGAACCCCACCCAGCCCGAGGAGTCGTCGTGATCGAGGCATGGAGCCCGGAGGACGTGTATGCCGCTGAGGCGGCGCTCGAGGAGGAGCTCGCCTCGGGTGAGCTCATGGCGCGAGCCGTCGAGGGTCTCGCCGAGGTCGTCGCGGCCCGCGTCGCCCAGCTGGGCGCCGAGACCGTCATGGCGCTCGTGGGCTCGGGCAACAACGGCGCAGACGCCCTGTATGCCGTGGCGCACCTCGCCGAGGCCGGCCTGAGCTGTGCGGCGGCCCTGGACCCCGAGCGCGTCCACGAGGGCGCCCTCGAGGCGGCCCGCGCCGCCGGCGTCGTGCTCGTCACCGGCGCCGAGGCACTCGAGGACGTGGCGGAGGCCGACGTCGTCGTCGACGGCATCCTCGGGCTCGGCGGGCGACCGGGCCTGCCGGCCGAGGCGGCTGCCTGGGTCCGGGCCATCTCCGACGACGCCCATGTCATCGCGGTCGACCTCCCCTCCGGTCAGGCCGCCGACGGGTCGGGCTTCGACCCCGACGGCGTCCTCGCCGACGAGACCGTGACCTTCTCGGTGGCCAAGCCGGTCCACCTCCTGCCGCCGACCGAGCAGGCGTGCGGCTCGCTCACCGTCGTCGACATCGGGCTGGCGTTCGAGTCCGACCCGTCGGTCGTCCGGCTGACGTTCGACGACGTCGCCGACCTGTGGCCGGTGCCCGGGCCCGACGACGACAAGTACTCCCGTGGCGTCCTCGGCGTCGTCGCCGGGGGAGAGCAGTACACCGGGGCAGCCGTCCTCACGGTGACCGCCGCGGTGGAGGCCGGGGCGGGGATGGTCCGCTACGTCGGGACACCGACCCCCGACGGACTGGTGCGGGCCGCGGTGCCCGAGGCGGTCCACGGCGAGGGCCGGGTCCAGGCCTGGGTCGTGGGGCCGGGGCTCGACCCCACCTCGACCCGTCGTGAGTCGGCGAGCCAGCTCGCGGTGGCACGCCGGGCGCTCGCGGGCGAGGAGCCGGTGCTCGTCGACGCCGGTGGTCTGGGCCTCGTCGACGACGCGGTCATCGACGCCCGTCGGGGCCGACCGACCCTGCTCACCCCCCACGCGGGCGAGCTCGCGACGATGCTCAGCCGCCTGGGCTCGGGCCCCCGTGCACGGTCCCGCCCCGAGGTCGAGCGGGCCGCGGTCGAGGCCGAGCCGCTGCGCCACGCCCGTGCCCTCGCGGACCGCACGGGGATGACCGTCCTCCTCAAGGGCTCGACGACGCTGATCGTGCCTCCGGACGCCGCCGGCCCGGTGCGGTCGCAGGCCGACGCCCCGGCCTGGCTCGGCACGGCCGGCAGCGGTGACGTCCTCGCCGGGCTCATCGGCACCCTGCTGGCCGCAGGCCTCGAGCCCGCCGACGCCGGAGCCCTCGGCGCCCTCGTCCACGGCGTCGCCGCGGACCGGGCCAGCGGCGGAGGCCCGCTACGGGCACTCACGGTGGCGCACGGCATACCGGGCGCCGTGGCGCACCTCCTCACCCGACGCTGAGGGCCGCCCGCCTAGACTGGTCGGTCTCATGACCACGCCAGATGCCCCCGACTCCACCGTGCCGCCCGAGGGCGCATCGGCCTGGGTGACGGTCGACCTCGACGCCATCCGCGACAACGTGCGTGAGCTCGCCCGCCGTTCCCCGGGAGCCGAGGTCATGGCCGTGGTCAAGGCCGACGCCTACGGCCACGGGCTCGCCCGCAGCGCGCGCGCTGCCGTCGCGGGCGGTGCGACCTGGCTCGCCGTCGCGCAGCTCGCCGAGGCGCTCGAGCTGCGCGCCGCGGGCGTCACGACGAGGGCGCTGACCTGGCTCTACGCCCCCGGCGCGGACTTCGGCGCGGCCATCGACGCCGACCTCGACATCTCGGTCTCGGCACCGTGGGCCCTCGACGCCGTCGCCTCCGCTGCCCGCGAGCGGGGCCGCACGGCCCGTATCCACGTCAAGGTCGACACCGGGCTGGCGCGCAACGGCGCGCTCGGCCAAGGCTGGACCGACCTCATCGTCGCGCTCGGACCGGTGGTGGCCGAGGGCGCCGTCGAGGTCGTCGGTGTCTGGTCCCACTTCGCCCTCGCCGACGCACCCCAGCACCCGACGGTCCTCGCCCAGCGCGAACGGTTCGTCGAGGCGGCAGCGGAGCTGGAGCGGGCCGGCATACGACCGCAGGTCCGCCACCTCGCCAACTCGGCGGCCACGCTCACCAACCCTGACGTGCACTTCGACGTGGTCCGGCCCGGCCTCGCCGTCTACGGCCTGTCGCCGGTCCCCGACCTCGGCGCACCCGAGGACTTCGGCCTGCGTGAGGCCATGCGGGTCACCGCGCGGCTCGCGCTCGTCAAGCCGGCACCCGCGGGGCAGGGCGTGAGCTACGGCCACACCTACACGACCACCGAGGACACCGTGCTCGGGCTCGTGCCGCTCGGCTACGCCGACGGGATCCCGCGCCACGCCGGGTCGCTCGGGCCGGTGCAGGTCGACGGCCGGCGGTTCACGGTCGCCGGGCGGGTCTGCATGGACCAGTTCGTCCTCGACCTCGGACCCTCGTATGCCGGCGGTGCCGGTGACGAGGTCGTCATCCTCGGCCGTGGTGCCGACGGCGAGCCGACCGCCCAGGACTGGGCGGCCGCGATCGGCACGATCAACTACGAGATCGTCACGAGGATGAGCAGCCGGTTGCCCCGGGTGCTCGTCGGAGGAGGTGCGTGATGGCCGGGGTGGGCAAGGCCCTCGGGCTCGGAGCGGCTGCCGCCGCGGCGGCCGGTGCGGCTGCCGCAGGAGTGGCGGCGGACCGAGCCGCCGCCGAGCGCCGCCGGCTCAACTCCCTCGACCCGGCCGACGGGTTCGCCCACGTCGCCGACGAGGAGCTCAAGGTCATCGCGACCGACGGTCTCAACCTCCACGTCGAGATCGACACCCCCACGGACCTCGATCCCGAGCTGCCGACGATCGTCCTGTCACACGGCTTCTGCCTCAGCCTGCGCAGCTGGGTGCTCCAGCGTCGCGCCTTCGTCCAGGCCGGCTACCGGGTCGTGCTCTGGGACCAGCGCAGCCACGGCGAGTCCGAGATCTCCGACCTCGCGCACCTCTCCATCGAGCAGCTCGCCCACGACCTGCACGCCGTCATCGACGCGACCTGCCCCGAGGGGCCGATCGCGCTCGTCGGCCACTCGATGGGCGGCATGACGACGATGGCCCTCGCCCGCCACCACCCCGAGCTCGTGCGCGACCGGGTGCTCGCGGTCGCCTTCATCTCGACCGCGGCCGGCGGTGAGGGCCTGACCGACCTCGGCATGGGCCCGCTCGTCGGGCGCGCCATCGGACAGGTGGGGCCGCGCCTCCTCTCGCGGCTGGCACCCCACCAGCGGTGGCTCGCTCCCGTGCGCCGCTTCGGCCGCAACGTCGAGGGCTCGATCGTCGACCGCTTCTCCTACGACTCGCCGGTGAGCGAGGGGCTCATCCGCTTCACCGCCGACCTCATCCTCTCGACCCGGTTCGAGGTCATGGCGGCGTTCATCCCGGCGATCCAGGGCCACGACGAGCTCGACACCCTGACCACGCTCGTCGACAAGGAGGTCCTCGTCGTCAACGGCGAGGGCGACCTGCTCACCCCGCCGGCGCACAGCGAGCGGATCGTCGACCGGCTGCCCGGGTCGGAGCACGTCGTCGTCCAGGACGCCGGGCACCTCATCATGCTCGAGCACCCCGAGATCATCACCGGCCAGGTCCTCGCGCTGCTGCACCGCGCCGAGGTCGATGCCGCCGAGGCGGTCTCGGTGTCCGCCAAGCCCCGGGTCCGCCGCACGATCATCGACATCGCCAAGGGACGCCGCATCAGGAAGGTCCGGGCCGGTCAGGACGGCGCCGGCCAGCGAGTCCGCAGCAGGGCGTCGTCGTGACCCCGCGGGTGCTCGAGACGGCCGACGACACCCGCTCCTTCGGCAGGGACCTGGCACGCGAGCTGCGCGCGGGTGACCTCGTCATCCTCACCGGCGGCCTCGGGGCGGGCAAGACCACGCTCACCCAGGGCCTCGCCGAGGGGCTCGGGGTCCGCGGCCCGATCACCTCCCCGACGTTCGTCATCGCCCGGGTCCACCCCTCGCTCGTGGGCGGCCCGGCGCTCGTCCACGTCGACGCCTACCGCCTCGGCGGCTTCGCCGAGCTCGACGACCTCGACCTCGACGCCGACCTCGAGGCCAGCGTCACGATCGTCGAGTGGGGTCACGGCCTGGCCGAGGACCTCTCCGACGACCGGCTCGAGGTCGTGCTCGAGGCCGACCCCGAGACCGAGCGCCGCACCGTCGCCGTCACCGGCCACGGCGACCGCTGGAAGGATGGTGTGCCGTGCTGATCCTCGCCATCGACACCTCGACCTCCGCGATCACCGTCGCGATCCACGACGACTCGGACGTCCTCGCCCAGGAGTCGCACCTCGACCCCCGCGCCCACACCGAGTGGGTCAGCCCGCTCATCGCGTCGTGCCTGTCCGCGGCCTCGCTCAACCCGGGGGACCTCACGGCGGTGGCGGTCGGCAACGGACCGGGCCCCTTCACCGGGCTCCGCGTCGGCATCGTCACCGGCCTGACGATGGGCCACGCGTTGGGCGTCCCAGTCCACGGGGTCGGGAGCCTCGACGTCCTCGCCCGGCAGGCGGCCCCGAGCGTCGGCGACGGCGAGCTGCTCGTCGCCACCGACGCCCGGCGCAAGGAGGTCTACTGGGCCCGGTATGCCGTCCGCCCCGGTTCCGTCGAGGCCCTCACCTCCCCGGCGGTGGACCGTCCGGCGGACCTGCCCGACGAGGTCCGCGCGCTGCCGACGGCCGGTCGTGGACCCGTGCTCTATCCCGAGCTGTTCGGCGCGGCGCTGCCGGTGCTCGACGTCGACGCGTCGGTGCTCGCCCGGATCGCGGTGGAGCGGTCGATGGCCGGAGTCCCGATGCCCGTCGAGCCGCTCTACCTGCGACGCCCGGACGCCCTCACCACCGCTGAGCGGGCGGCGCGATGACGGCCACCCGCGAGCTGGCGTGGACCGACATCCCGGACCTCGTCCGGCTCGAGACCGAGGCCTTCCCCGACGACGCCTGGTCCGAGGCGTCGTGGTGGGGTGAGCTGGCCGGTCGCCCGCGCCGCGCCTACCTCGCCGTGGAGCGCGACGGTGAGCTCGCGGCATACGGAGGCATCGACCACGGCGGACAGGTCGCCGACCTCATGACGATCGCCGTCGCGCCCGCGCACCGGGGCACTGGAGTCGGCGGCGACCTGCTCACCGAGCTCGAGACCCGTGCAGCAGCCGATGGCGCCGAGGCGCTCATGCTCGAGGTCCGCGCCGACAACGAGCCGGCACGCACGCTCTACGACCGACGTGGCTACGACGTGCTCACGGTGCGTCGCGGCTACTACCAGCCCGGCAACGTCGACGCGCTCGTGATGCGCAAGATGTTGAGTGAGAGGGGAACCCAGGCATGAGCACCGAGCAGCCGCTCGTCCTCGGCATCGAGACCTCGTGCGACGAGACCGGCGTCGGCATCGTGCGCGGCGAGACGCTGCTCGTCGACGCGGTGGCCAGCAGCGTCGACGACCACGCCCGCTTCGGTGGCGTCGTGCCCGAGGTCGCCAGCCGCGCGCACCTCGAGGAGATGGTGCCGACCATCGAGCGGGCGTGCCGTGAGGCGGGGGTCGAGCTTCGCGACCTCGACGCCATCTCAGTGACGTCCGGGCCGGGGCTGGCGGGCTCGCTCATGGTCGGTGTCGCCTCGGCCAAGGCTCTCGCGCTCTCGCTCGGGATCCCGCTCTACGGCGTCAACCACCTCGCCTCGCACGTCGCCGTCGACATCGTCGAGCACGGACCGTTGCCCGAACCGACAATGGCACTGCTCGTCTCAGGTGGGCACTCGTCGCTGCTGCTCGTCCCCGATGTCACGAGTGACATCCGCAGCCTCGGGTCGACGATCGACGACGCCGCCGGCGAGGCCTTCGACAAGGTGGCGCGAGTTCTCGGGCTGCCGTTCCCCGGCGGTCCCTACATCGACCGGGCGGCGCGCGAGGGCCAGGTGACGATCGACTTCCCGCGCGGACTGACGACCGGGCGCGACATGGAGCGCCACCGCTTCGACTTCTCGTTCTCGGGGCTCAAGACCGCGGTCTCGCGGTGGGTCCAGGCCAAGGAGGCGGCGGGGGAGGCCGTGCCCGTCAACGACGTTGCCGCGTCCTTCCAGGAGGCGGTCGTCGACGTGCTGACCCGCAAGGCGGTGCTCGCCTGCCGGGAGCAGGGAGCGCAGCACCTCCAGATCGGTGGTGGCGTCGCTGCGAACTCGCGGCTGCGGGCGATGGCCCAGTCGCGCTGCGACGACGCCGGCATCGAGCTGCGGGTGCCGCGCCCCGGGCTGTGCACCGACAACGGCGCCATGGTCGCCGCGCTCGGTGCCCAGATGGTGCTCAAGGGCCGGGAGGCGTCGCGGCTCGACCTGTCGGCCGACTCGTCGATGCCGGTCACCCAGATCTCCGCCTGAGCGACGCCTTCGGTGTTCACCGCTGGGCGCGTACCGTCTCCCGGTCCGGGCTGGTCGCCGTGCTCGCCGTGCTCGCCGTGCTCGCCGACGGCGTGGTGCGGGGCCAGGTCAAGGCGTACCGCACGATGAGGGCGAGAAGGACCAGCTCGAGGGCGACGCCGAGGCCGTAGAACCACAGGTAGTACCCGCCTGCCAGGTTGAACACCGTGGCGGGGAGGTAGACGGCGGCGACGACGAGGTTCGTGAAGCGGTTCGCCCGAGCGGGCAGGGTCATCGAGAGCACGACCATGAAGATCGGGATCGACACGAGGGTCAGGGCCGACGCCGAGAAGGTCTGGGAGAGGTCGAACTCGAAAACCCTGTTGTCGAGGATGTCCGTGATGGTGCCGGGCGTGTAGAACCCGAG
This sequence comes from Knoellia locipacati, assembly GCF_044791685.1. Taxonomy (GTDB): domain Bacteria; phylum Actinomycetota; class Actinomycetes; order Actinomycetales; family Dermatophilaceae; genus Knoellia; species Knoellia locipacati_A. The sequence continues at coordinate 666,726 of NZ_CP087730.1, read as the reverse complement.
GATGTCCACGTAGGCGTAGAGGAACATGAAGCTCGTCCACGCTGCGGCGAGCCTGGCCTTGACCGGCATCCGCTGGTCGTCGAGTTCGGTGGTGGTGGTGGGTTGACGTGCACTCATCGTGGGCTCCTGGTGTCGTGGTGGGGATCGGTACGTCCACGATGGCCGGGCCCGGCGGCGGGCGCCTCCGCCCGGAAGCCGAGGTTTCCCTGGCCGAAGGCATGGTTTCCTCCTCGTTCTTTCGGCGGGTCCGCCGAAGCGCACCGGTCCCTAGGCTGGGGCCGTGGTCACCGTCCGCCGCTCCCTCTGGCCAGAGCGCTCCATCTGGCAGGAGCCGCGGCCTGCCGACGCCCCAGCCGTCGACCGGCTCGACCGGCTGCTGGTGGGCGTGTTCGCGGTCGCAGCCCTGGCCGAGGGCATCGCTCGGCCGGGCTTGGCCTTCCGACCACTGGTGACGGTGCTCGCCCTGGCGCTCGTGCCTGCCCTGCTCTGGCGGCGGAGTCACCCCCTGATGGCCGTCCTGGGCGGGTGGGGCGTCGTCCTCGTGCTGTCGGTCATCCAGCTGACCGCGCGGACTGGGGAGCTCGGCCTCTGGTCGATGATGGCCGTCCTGCTCCTGCTCTTCTCCGTGGTCCGGTGGGGCTCGGGCCGGGAGATCGTCCTGGGAGTGGCGTTCGTGACGGTCATCGTGGTGCTGGGGATGTATGCCTCCTCCGCGGGCCGGGCCGACGTCTTCGGCGGGACCGTCCTCCTGCTGCTGGTCGTCGCTCTCGCGGCGGTGTTCCGCTACCGGGCGGACCTCGTGCGTCGCCAGCTCTCCGAGATCCGCAACCAGGAGCGGGTGGCGCTGGCGCGAGAGCTGCACGACACGGTGGCACACCACGTCTCGGCCATCGCGGTGCAGGCGCAGGCCGGAGGCGTGGTCGCCGGCATACAGCCCGAGAAGGCCGCCGAGGTGCTGGCCGCGATCGAGTCGGAGGCGTCCCGAACGCTGGCGGAGATGAGGTCCATGGTGCGGGTCCTGCGTGAGGAGGAGGCCGTCGACTACGCACCGCAGCCGGGAGTGGCGGACCTACCCGCTCTGGCCCGGGCCGACGCGACACCCACCGTCGAGGTCTCGCTGGAGGGTTCGTTGTACCGGCTGGCACGACCCGTGGACGCCGCGCTCTACCGGCTCGCGCAGGAGTCGCTGACCAACGCCGTCCGGCACGCACGGAGCGCGACGCGCGTCGGGATCGAGGTGTGCCGCGAGGGCGACGCCGTGAGGCTGCGGGTCATCGACAACGGGCAGACCGAGCCATGGCCGGCCCCTGAACCCGGGTTCGGCCTGCTGGGCATGGCCGAACGCGCCCAGCTCCTCGGCGGGACGTTCTCCGCCGGGCCGGTTTCGCAGGGTGGCTGGGTGGTCGAGGCCGTGCTGCCGGTGGAGGCGCGGGCATGAGCATCCGTGTCGTCGTCGCCGACGACCAGGACCTGGTCCGGACGGGTTTGGTGATGATCCTCGGCGCGCAACCCGACATCGAGGTGGTCGGTGAGGCCGCAGACGGTCTCGCCGCGCTCGAGCTGGCGACGCGCCTGCGTCCCGACGTCCTCGTCGTCGACATCCGGATGCCCGGGCTTGACGGCGTCGAGGTGACGCGCCGCCTGGCCGGGCCTGACGCGAGGGACCCGATGGCGGTCGTCGTTATCACCACCTTCGACCTCGACGAGTACGTCCTCGGTGCCTTGCGTGCCGGTGCCCGTGGCTTCCTGCTGAAGGACGCCGGACCGGAGCTGCTCGTGCAGGCGATCCACGCAGCGGCCAGCGGGGACGCGCTGGTCGCCCCCAACATCACCCGGCGGCTGCTGGCGACCTTCGCCGACCAGAAGCCGGGAGTGCCGGTGCAGCCCGTCGACCCGATCACCGAGCGCGAGGAGGAGGTGCTCGCGCTGGTGGCACGCGGCCGGACCAACGCCGAGATCGCCGCCGAGCTCTTCGTCGGCCTGAGCACGGTCAAGACCCACGTCGCATCGTTGATGTCCAAGCTCGGCGCTCGCAACCGCGTCGAGATCGCGATGTGGGCGCACGACACCAGACGTGTGAAAGGCGATGAGTAGGTCCGGTTTGACCGGTGAGCCGGAGCATCTTCCGGAAGCGACGCACAGCGGTCACAGCGACCATGCCACCGTGATGAGAACGCGGCTGGGGACGTGGTACGCGCGGTGCGCGGCATGAACGTGCGGCGGGATCGGGCCACGCCTGAGCCAGCTCCGCCCGGACCGCGTCCCGCTCACATCCGTTCGACGCGGTCGGCCTGTGGTCCTCGATCGCTCTGTCGCACCTGGTACCGGACCCGATCGCCTTGGTGCAGCGCCTCGGCGCCTCGAAGGACCGACACGTGCACGAACAGGTCCGCGCCTCCCGCGTCGGGGGTGATGAACCCGAACCCGCGCTCCGCGTCGTAGCGCGCGACCACTCCCTCGCCGCCGCGCGCCGGGACGGCGGATGCCTCCCGGTGTCCCGACCGCGCGCGGGTCGTCGACGTCGTGGTTGCGCCCCGAGGTGTCGAGCTGCGAGTGAGGCGCACGTCGCGAGCCTGCGGGCCCTTCTCGCTCACGACGATGTCGTACGTCACCCGGTCTCCTTCTCCCACCTCGGGGAGCCCGTCGGCGAGCTCCCGGACGTGGACGAAGACATCCGGGCCGCCCGAATCGGGGGTGATGAACCCGAAGCCCTTGTCCCCGTCGTACCAGGACACGGTGCCGTCTGCCCCGTCGGATGCCACGGGCTGCTGGGCGGCCTGGGCTCCCAAGGGCAGCAGATGGTCAGCCTGCGGTCCCTTCTCCCCGTCGACGACGAGGAACGCCACCCGCTGCCCCTCCGAGACCACGCCGCCCCCGACGATGGCCGAACTGTGCACGAAGATCTCGGTTCCACCGCCGTCGGGCGTGATGAAGCCATACCCCTTGGGGGGCTCGTACCAGGAGACGGTGCCGAGCACGCCCAGCGGTGTGTCGGCGGCCTGGTCGGCCGTGACCCGGACGCGGCGTGCCTGCGGGCCGCGGTCGCCCTCGCCGATCTCGAACTCGACCACCTGCCCCTCGCGGAGCACCTTCGTCGCGTCGTCGCTGACGATCTCGGAGGCGTGCACGTACAGGTCCTCTGCCTCCTGCCCGAGGGCGATGAAGCCGAACCCCCGGTCGGCATCGAACCAGCGGACGGTTCCCTCGGTCACGGCTGACTCCTTGTCGAAGCTACGGTCGGTGTTCCCCCAGTGTCCCCGACGGGACTGCGACAGGCGCCCGGGTCCGACGGTGCTCTCACTGTCGTGGCAAGCGCCCGACAGCGACATCCACGGCGCCCGGCGCCGCGCCGACAGCGGCATGGACGGACGTCGCCAGGGCTCCCGGGGCCCGCCGTCCGTGGCAGGCGGTGCGTGCGACGTCGTCCTCGCTATTCGCCCCAGACGAGCTCAAGGGTGTCGGTGATTGCCAGTTCGTCGTACTCGCACACCGGCCGGTCGGCGAAGTTGTGCTCGACCAGCACCGCACCCTCAGCGTCGCGCAGCTCGAAGGAACCGTCGCCCGCTACCAGGCACTGGGCAGCGCCGAGCGCCGTCTGGCCCGGCAAGCCTTGTCACAGCACTATCTGCGGCATGACCGGATGTCCGGTGGTCAGAAGAAATCGATCGCGAAGCGGCCAAGACGCTGCATGGACGCACCGACGATTCCGAGGTAGCCGATTCCCATGCGTCGGGCCTCTCGCCTTCCGCTCAGTCAGGGCAGGGCATCTCGGCCGTGGCGCTTCGGCGAGATGTTTGAAGCCAAGCAGAGTCGGCTCGCTCAGTTGCCGATCGCCCCCTGGAGCTGCCAGAAGTGATCACAGTTCGTCGGGCCCGATCCCTCCGGGTACGTACCAATGGGCCCTTCCGAAATCCCCGATTTAGGGCCGCCCTGGGCGCGCAGGTCCTCTTGGAGCACGCTGTAGACGGTCACGCACTGGGTCTCCGCGCGCACTTGGCCGGGTGCATCTCCCGAGGTGCCGCCTCCGTTTGTCATGGCGACCGCGGACGCCGTACCGGCTGCGGACAGCAGTACGGCGAGCGGAAGAACAACTAGTAGACGTCTCATGGCAGTCCTCATTTCACGTGGACCACCCGCCGACCTTGGACGGTTTCGGGTGACGCCGCAGGCCTCTTTATCTCGCAGTCCGACGGCCGGGGGCAATAGCCACAAGGGGCTATGCGACCCGGGCGGCCGTCGGAGTGCGCCCCATCGCACTCAACTCGGCACGACCGATCGCGCAGTCCGCGGCAGATCAGTGCGTTTCCTGAGACGCTGTTCTGGTGAGTGGATCTGAGCGCGACCGCGATGCACTCGGGCGTGCTCGCCAAGCCAGGCCGCGGGATGAGCTGGGCCGGCCTCTGCCGTACGGCACCGAGGGAGCTGAGCCGGTCTCGGAGGAGCCGCTGCCGCCTGAGGAGACGTTGCGAAGAGCACGAGAACTCGTGGAGGCCGGTCGTCCGTTCGCCGCCCATGAGGTTCTGGAAGCCCGCTGGAAGGCTGGGCCGGTCGACGAACGGGACCTTTGGCAGGGGTTGGCGCAGGTCTGCGTGGCGATCACCCATGCTGCCCGCGGCAACCAGAGTGGCGCGGAGCGGCTCGCTGATCGAGCGGGCACGAAGTTGACTTCGTATGTCGCGACTGGACGCGGCACCTACGGCGCCGACCTCAATGCGGTCATGGAATGTGCGCGCAGGCATGTAGGCGGTCAAGGCAATTCGAACGTTCAGCCGGACTAGAACGCGGCTCATCAAAGATCGACTGCGAGCCCTCTTTGCCCCACTCCGGCACCGGAATCACGATCCACTCCACCTGCGACATGAGCGTGCGTCGCTGGCGTTGCGACAACGTCCTGTCCTCGGGGTCACAGCCTCCACACGCGCAGGCGATACCCGGTCTCAGGTCCCTTTTGCCATCGATAGCTCACTTCATGGATCTGCCGATCGTTCGCGTAGAGCGAGACGGCGGCCAAGGCACCGAGATGGCTCCAGCACCCCTCGACGTTCTTTTCTCTTTCACACGTCACCCACTCCACCCAAGAAGTTAGTGGCGTCGGACAGCGGCTCGGTCGGTGAGAGAACGAGGAGCTCGAGGCCGACGGCGTCAGTCCCGAAGAGGGGGATGCGTGCCCGCGGATCGCTGCCTCTGCGGCGGACAGGAGCTTCATCACCCGATCCGAGTGTGTGTGACCGGCTGCAAGCATGGACTTGGCTTCACTCTTGGCAGGCGGCCAGCCGACCACTGAAAACACCACCTCTTCGGAGGTCATCTGGCCATGGTGCCCTTGGCTGGACCGGGCGCCAATGGCCCCATGCCGTCGGGCAACCCCTGCGATCCCCTTTGCGGCATGTGCGGATGCCGGCGAAACGTCGCAGTCGCCCTGCCCCCATGAGCCGGCCGTCGGCTAGCCCGCGCTGGGCGCCAGCCGTGCGAGCTGCTCCTCGGCGCGGCCTACGGACCACGGTGTGCCGTGGTCGTCGAGGAGCATGAAGACTACGTCCTGCCCTGAGACCTCGGTGATGCAGCGCCGCACCTCGGCTTGGACCTCGGACGGGGTGGGCGCTTCGATCGAGAAGGGATCATCGGCATCTCGATAACGGCTATCCACCTGCCCCCGTTCGAGCGGGAGCACTTCGACGTTCAGTGGCTCGTTCACGCGACGTGCATGGCGCTCGTGCGAGGTGAGTTGCGCCTTCGGGCGCTGACTGTGCGCCGGCGACTGGCGGCACCATCCGCGGCTGAGCGGGATGAGGACCGGAGCCCGCTGGCCTCGCGCTGACGCCCTTGTCCTGTATCGGCGGTGCGCGCACACTGGAGACGGTCGACAGCGTCGTCCCACTTGGGAGGAGCAAAACCATGCGACACCAATATGTGCTCCGGACGTGGCACAAGCTCGCCCTGGGCGCCGCAGTTGGCGTGCTCGCGCTGGTGCCGGCGAGCGGCGCGGGTGCTTCCCCGGCGTCAGTCACACCGTTCGTGATCGTCCACGACGTCCAGACTTTCACGGCCTCGGCGTTCTGCCTGCCTGAGGAGATGATTGGGACCGTCACCACTCAAGAGATCAGCACCGGGCAGTCGGTCGAGACTGCCAGCGGCAACTTCATCGTCCGTGGAGTGGACGAGTTCAGCTACCGGATCGAGTTCCCCGACGGCAGCCATGTCGAAGCAGGCATCGACCGCGACATCTTCCTTTTCGTGGCGAACCCGCGTGGATCGGTGTTCAACCGTGTCACCCAGGACTTCGAGACCATCTACGACGTCCATGGGACGGCCGTCGGCACCCTCGGGGTGAACGCGGTCCTCCATACCTCGTGGAGGGACGCTGACGGCGATGGCGTGGTGGACGATGGGGAGTTGACAACGCAGGTCGAGTCTTTCCACCTGCGTTGCCCCTGACCTTTTGGCTGTGGATCAACGCCCTTCGCGATCATCGCTCGGGCGGTGAACTTCGTGGGTCTCTGTCGATGTGCACACGGCGGCATCTCAGAAGTGGCACCGAGTGCACCGGCGAAACCCACTCCACTGACTGCCAGGCTTTGAGCCTGACGACACCCGATCACCTGCACGAGCGCGAGCCCAGGGCTGTCTCATCGATCTAGCCCTCATCGTCACGACCGATCGCGCAGTCCGCGGCACGAGGGGACGTTTGGCTGAGAGCACCTACGCGGACCCGACCGTGAGACCCCTGCGCCGGGACGCAATGTTCAGACGAAGAGGCCTACCACTCCGGCGAACGCCGCCCATGCACCAATCACACCGGCGATCACCAGTGCGATGAAGCCGAACCCCGGAGGAGTCGGTGCGGCGCGAGCGCAAGCCGAGGATGACTGCAGGTACCGCAAGGGCCAGGACGATCCCGAGAAACACAATGGGGAGCCACACAGGTCCCGCCTGCGAACCGCCGTCCGTGACGGCGCTCGAGACGAGATACAGGGGTAGCAGGACGGCGATGACCCCGAGGCCCAGGGCGACTGCAACCCAGCCGGTCCGAGTGTGGGGCGCGAACGATCGTGACGCGCTCATGACTGTTCCTTCTATCTCGCGTTGGTTCGCCTGAGAGCTACCCCCATTGTCGCGCGCCCGAGCGATCAGCGAGACGCCCAGTGAGGTGCGAGACACGTCAGTCGATTCTGCAGGGACCTCCCACAGAGTCCCGCACTTCGCGATTCACACCTCGGACCCTGGTCTTGGGCTACGCCCGCTCATCGTATGAGCGGACGATGTCGTACGGCTTCTGAAGGCGAACACCGCCAGCGACCGGTGCCGGCGCCACGTCACCTCTCGTCAACCGCAGCGGACGAGACCCATCCGTTCCTTGAGGGCCACGACCCGCAGCACCGAGGTCTCGAGCAGCGTCGCGAACTCCTCGTCCGCGCGCGCCTTCGACGCCAGCGCTTCGACCATGCCCGGCACCGACTCGGGGTCGCCGGTGAGCAGGATGTCGCCACCGGCCTCGATGTAGCTCGTCGCGCGCTCAGCCGACGGGATCGATCGCACCGCCTTGGCGTTGATGTCGTCGGTGATGACGACGCCCTCGTAGCCGAGCTGGCCGCGGAGCAGGTCGGTGAGGATGGGCTTGCTGAACATGGCCTGCGTCTTCGTGGCGTCGAGCCCGGGGTAGCGGGCCGACGACACCATGACGAGCCCGGCACCGGCCTTGACCCCGGCAGTGAACGGCGCGAGGAACGGGTCCTTCGGCGTCGCCACCGTGTCGGTGATGCCGGTGGTGTTGAAGTCGGTGTTGTTCTCGACCCGGCCGAGCCCCGGGAAGTGCTTGACCGTCCCCATGACACCGCCCTCGATCATGCCCTTGAGGAACGCGGCCGACGCCTTGGTCACGGTCGCGGGGTCGGAGCCGTACTGACGTGCGTACTTGCCGATCGGCTCGTTGTCCCGTCCGATCTCCTCGGGCACGGTGTCGGTCACGGGAGCAAGGTTGACGTTGATCCCGACCGCCTTGAGCTCCCCGGCCCAGCCCTTGGCCGCGGCGGTCAGCTCGCTGGCGGACATCTGCGCCTGCACCTTCGCGGACGGGACCTTGGTGAACCCCTCGCCGCGCAGCTGGCGCACCTCGCCACCCTCTTGGTCGGCGGCCAGGAGCAGCGGTATGCCGGCCGTCGCGGCCTCCGTGGCCTGCTCCTGCAGATGGGTGCTCGTCTCCTTGACCCGCGCGGCGCCGTCCCAGCCGCCGAGGTAGATGACGTTGCCGACGTGCTGGTCGGCGATGAGGTCGTCGAGGGCCGTGCGCGGCGCCGCGGTGTCGAAGGCGACCATGAGGAGCTGGCCGATCGCCTGCTCCTCGGTGAGCGACTCGGCCTTCTGGCGCACGCAGGCGCTCACGTCGACCGGTCCACCCTCGGACGTGGAGGGTGACGGGCTCGACGACGGTGAGGTGGAGTCCGACGAGCCCGACGAGCCCGAGGGCTGCGAGGGGGTGCTCGAGGCGGCGTCGTCAGGGGTCGAGCCGCCGCCGCAGCCAGCCGCCAGGAGGCCGACGAGGGCCAGGCTGGCGACGGCAGGCAGGCGGGGAAGGCGCGGGGCAGTGGAGCGGGAAGTCACGCCCCGACGCTAGCCGACCCACGGCATACGCTCGGTCCATGCCCCTCCCCGTCATCCTCGACGTCGACACCGGAGTCGACGACGCCTGCGCCCTGCTGCTCGCCGCCCTGCACCCCGGGCTGGACCTGCGCGCGGTGACCTGCGTCGGCGGCAACGCGCCCCTGCCCGAGGTCGTCCGCAACACCCTGACGGTCCTTGAGGTGTGCGACCACGCGAACGTCCCGGTCGCCGCGGGAGCTGCGCACCCGCTCCTCGAGCGCCCGGTCGACGCCCGCCACGTCCACGGTGACGACGGCATGGCCGACCTCGGCTGGACAGCACCGACGACCACCGCTGACCCGCGCCACGCAGTCGACCTCCTGCGCCAGACCATCGACGCGGGGGATGCCGGCGGCGAGCCCGTGACCCTCGTGCCGCTCGCACCCATGACCAACGTGGCCCTGCTGGCCCGCATGTACCCGGAGTCGTTCGCCAGCTTGGGACGGATCGTCTTCATGGGCGGTGGGGCGAGGGTGAGCAACGCCACCGCGGCGGCGGAGTTCAACGTCTTCCACGACCCGGAGGCGACGGCGGTCGTGCTCGACGCGTGTGCCGACCACGGCGTCGAGGTGGCGATGTACGGCCTCGACGTCTTCTACGAGCCTAGGGTCACCCTCGCCCAGTGCGACGAGCTGGCGGCGCTCGACGAGCGTGGTCCTGCAGCACTCGCTGCCGGGCTCATGCGCTTCATGAGCCACCGGTTCGACACCGACAGCGCCACGATCGGTGACGCCGGGGCCGTCGCCATGCTCGTCGACCCCGAGGCGGTGCGCACCGAGCGCCTCCCGGTGCGGGTCGAGCTCTCGGGCACGTGGACCCGTGGCCGGACGATCGTCGACACCCGGGACTGGTCCGGCGACATGGAGCACGACCCGCACGGCCTCGCGCCGGCTCAGGTCGACGTCGCCCTCGAGATCGACGGCCCGCGCATCGCCCGGCTCTGGCTCGACACCGTGCGGGGGGCGCACTGATGGGCCGGGTCATGGTCCTGGGGTCGCTCAACGTCGACCTCGTCACCCGCGTCGAGCGTCACCCGCGCCCGGGCGAGACCCTGCTCGGCGAGGGCCTCGAGCAGCTCGCCGGGGGCAAGGGCGCCAACCAGGCCATCGCCGCGGCGGCCGCCGGCGCGGACGTGGTCATGGTCGGCTGCGTGGGCGGCGACGCGGGCGGAGCGGCCTACGTGACCCGGCTGCGCGACGCAGGGGTCGACGTCTCCCGGCTGCGGGTCGTCGAGGGCGAGGCGAGCGGCCATGCCCTCATCGCCGTCGACGACCGCGGCGAGAACACCATCGTCGTCATCCCCGGCGCCAACGCCCGCCTCGGCGACACCGAGGTCGACGCGGTCGACGCCCTGGGCCCCGGCGACGTCCTGCTGCTCCAGCTCGAGGTCCCGCTGCCCGTGGTCTGTGCGGCGGCCAGACGCGCGGCTCACCGCGGTGCCCGGGTCGTCGTCAACACCGCCCCGTATGCCGCCCTCCCGCACGACGTCGTCGCGCTCGCCGACCCCGTGGTCGCCAACGAGCACGAGATGGTCGCGCTCGCGGAGTCGGGGGCGGTCCCGGGGTCGCTGCTCGTGACCTTCGGCGCCAACGGTGCGTCGTGGGACGGTGAGACCGTCCCGGCGCACGAGGTCGACCCCGCCGACGTCGTCGACACCACGGGCGCCGGAGACGCGTTCTGCGGGGCGCTGGCTGCCGCGCTGGCGGCCGGTGCCGACCGTGCGGAGGCCCTCGACCGGGCGCTGGCTGCCGGGGCTGTCGCCGTCCGGCACGCGGGAGCCCAGCGCGACCCTGCCCTCTGAGTCCTCAGGCGGGGGAGACGACGAGCGCCGTCGGCGAGCCCGCGACCCGGGTCAGCACGACGGTCGCCTGCTCGCCGCTGCCGGCCTTGGTGCCGATCTTGAGCTCGCGGCGCAGCTGCTCGTCGTCGAGCCGCACACCGCGCTTTTTGATGGTGAGCCCGGTGACGCCGTGCTCGCGCAGCCAGCCACGCAGGGCCTTGACGGTGAACGGCATCGCCTCGTGGACGGCATACCGGCGCGTGTAGGGGAGGGACACGTCGCGCGAGGCGAGGACGTAGCCGGTGCCCTCGTCGGACTCGACCCCGCCGGTCGCGCGGGTCGCGGCGCCGACGAGTCCGGCGCGGATCACGGCCTTGTCCACGTCGTGCAGCCATGGCCCGACGTCGGCGAGTGAGTCGGCCAGCCGGGCGACGTCCTCGGCCATGGACTCGTCGACCACGACGGGCGCGGTGTCCGGGCCCATGACCCGAGCGGTGCGTCCCCGGCGCATCACCAGGGGGCCCCACCAGATGGCGCACTCGACGACGTCACCGGCCCACGACGTCCACTGGGCCTCGGTGCCGGCGGGGATCGCCGCGTGGTCGAACCCGGGGCTGAGCTTGACCCCGGTGGCCGGCACTGTCGCGGCGACCTGCTGGACGAACGCCCAGGAGGGCGAGATGTCATCGAGGCGGAAGGTCCGGCGGGTGCGGCCGGTGATGTCCGCGACGCCCCTCGTCCGGCGGGCGGGGTCCAGCCAGGCACCGACCCGGTTGCGGCCCGGGTCGACCCCGAAGCGGACGTCCTCGGCCCGGCCGAGCCGGGCCCGCGAGTCCGGCCACGGCCGGAGGTTGGCGTCGGCCACGGCGGCGGTCACGGGGTCGGAGTCGACGCCACGGACCGTCACGCCGAGCGACGAGAGGGTGACCGCGTCGGCGCCGATGCCGCAGCCGAGGTCGTGCACGGTCGCCAGGCTCGCCCGGCTGAACCGGTGGGCATGCGCGACGGCGACCTCGAGACGGGTCGCCTGCTCGAGCCCGTCCGGGGTGAAGAGCATGTCGGCCGCGAACTCACCGAACTTGGCCGTCGCGCGGGCGCGGAGCCGCTGCTGGGTGAGGGCGGCGGCCGCGAGCTCGGGGGCGTGCCCGGCGCTGCGCAGGCGGTCCTGGAGGGTGAGGACGGAGGAGTCGTTGTAGGGAGGAAGGGACCTCAGCAGCTCCTGCCCCTCCGGAGCCGCCAGGGCCCGCACCACGCTCACGTCCACTGGCCAACCTTCTCACCTCGTGGTCGGTGTCCGTTCCTCGACCCGCTCCCGAACGGGCTCCCGAACCCGGTTGACGCAGGTCAGCCGCCCGGTTCGGTCACGCAGGCGAGGGCCACGCCGGGTCGCGGCGACCGGGCCTCAGCTGCCGAACGTCAGCGTCGTCCACCCCGAGCCGATGAGGATCCTCGTCCCGAGCTGGCCGGTCCCGGTGCCCCGGTAGGCCCAGAGGCGTCCCGTGCTGTCCCGGACGACGAGGTCGACCGGGCCGTCGCCATCGACGTCGCCCATGCCGGTGAAGGCGGAGAACCCGCCGAAGCTCGAGCCGATCGCCCGCGGGCCGAGGTACGTGCCCGTCGGCGAGAAGCGCAGGAGGTACAGCGTGCCGAGGCTGTTGAAGCCCACGAGGTCGACGCCGCCGTCGCCGTCGAAGTCGCCCACGGCCTCGAGCTCGCGCAGACCGCCCCAGCCGGTGCCCTTGCTCACCCGCGACTTCCATGTGCCACGTCCGTTGGTGGGGTACTGCCAGAGCGTGCCGGAGGCGTCCCGAGCCAGGATGTCGACGGCTCCGTCGCCGTCGAGGTCGCCGGGAGCCACCACGGCGTTGAAGATGTGCCATCCGGCCCCCACCTTGGCGGTGGAGAGGACCTTGCCCGCACCGTCGCCGCGGCGGATGGTCATGGTCCCGTCGGTGGAGCGGGTGAGCAGGTCGGGTCGACCGTCGCCCGAGAAGTCACCGGGTGCGAGGATCTCCGGTGCCGCCGGAACACCGCTGGCGACGAGGGTGCGAGGCAGCCAGCCTCCCCGCCCGTTCGACGGGTAGTTCCACACCGAGCCGGACTGGTCGCGAGCGATGACGTCGGAGAACCCGTTCCCGGCGAAGTCGGTGCCGACCGAGGAACCCACCGAGATGAAGTAGGTGGAGCGCAGGTTCATGGCCGACCGGAACGACTCGCCGCCGACCACCTGGGTGCCGTTCGTCCCGGACAGCGTCAGCGCCGTGGCCCGGCCGCCGAACCACGCGCCCTTCCCGTCGCGCGACAGGGTCATCGAGCGGAACGTGCCGATCGTGGGCCACGCCTTCTCGATCGCACTGACCGGCAGGGTCAGGTAGGCCCAGGTGTCTGGGGCCTCGGGGTAGACGCCGTCATAGGTGTCGGCCTTGGCGACCTGGTAGGCCAGGTTCGACCCGACGACCTGTCCGCCGTTGGTCGAGCTGAACTCCGTCACCGCGATGGCCGAGCCGTACTTGCGGACCTGCCCCGACGTGGCCGCGACGGCGGCGTCGGAGTTCGGGTGCTCCGGGTTGGAGCTGGTCAGGCCGGGATAGACCTGGCACGCGGTGGTGTCGCAGATGTCGAAGCCGTCGGCGCTGCCGAGCCGCGCGCCGGTGTAGGAACGGGCGGCGACGGCCTGGGCCTTGACCGCCTCGAGGCCCCACGAGGCCGGCATCTCGGCGGGGACGACGGAGCGCAGGTAGCTGTCCATCGCGAGGACGTTGACCGTCCCGCGTGTGTACACGGTGCCCCCGCTGCCCCGCAGCGTCAGCGGCGCGGCGCGCAGGCCGCCGCGGTACTCCCTGGCGCCGGACGGTGTGTGCAGGGTGAGGACGGAGTTGGCGATGGACCCGTCACCGACGAAGGTGACGTGGCGCGCGGTCCCGAACGAGGCGCAGGGCGAGGTCACCGGCACCCAGCTCGAGAACCCGGTCGAGGGATCGCTGACGTAGGCCGTCAGGGCAAAGCCGCCACCCAGCTTCTCGGTGGCGCGCCACCTCGAGGTGTTCGGCTTGACCAGGGGGTCGGTGCACGTCCCGTCCGTCAGCGTCAGACCGGTCTCGGCCCCGACCTCGGTCGGGCCACTGCCCATCGCGGTGAGCCGGACGCGGACCTCGGGGTTGCCGATGCTCGCCGCCACGGTCCCCGGGTAGTAGAAGTCGAGGATCTGCGCGGCGGTCCTCCCCTGGCTCGCCGCACCTCGGGCGCCCCACTGCGACATCCCGCGCCCGTGCCCGAACCCACGGCCGCGCAGCCCGACCACCGGTCCGGTGGCCGCCGCGGCCTGGGCCGAGGTGGCAGCGAGAGTGGTGGGCGAGGTCTGCGTCGCCAACGAGTCGGCGGCCGGCGCGGCGTCGGTGGAGGCTCGCACCGTGCTCGTGTCCACAGCCGTCACGGCGGGAGCCCCGGCCGGCGTCGCCGAGGCAGCGGGCGCCACGGACAGGAGCGGAGCGACGACCACGGAGGCCGCGACGGCAGCGGCGATGGGGAACTTTTTCACGGCGCAAGCATGCCGTTCGTGTCTCCACCCCAGCCGGATGTCACACAATCGAGATCAATCTGTGTCCGCAGCCGTGCGCTTCCACACGTAGGGCGTGGTCGTCGTGACCCTGACCAGCCCGGACCGCTCGAGGATCGGGCGCGAGAACTCGGTCGAGTCGCTGTTGATCCACCGCTTCCCATGGGCGATCGCCGACCGGGCCCGGGCCGCGGTGAGGGCACGGTAGATCCCGCGGCCCCGGAACTCGGGCCGGGTCGCCCCGCCCCAGACCCCCGCGAACTCCGTGCCGTCGACGGGCTCGAGCCGGCCGGTGCTGACGATCTGTCCGTCGACCGCGGCCACCCAGAGCTCGACAGGGTCACCCTCGCGCAGCCGGGTGAGCAGCTCGTCGGTCATCGCCTGCGTGGTCTCGGCGTCGTCGCCGAAGATCTCGCCCGCGACCTCCATCATCGCGCGCACGTCCGCCTCGTCCCGGACCTGTCGCACGGTCACGCCCTCGGGCACCTCGACGTCGATCGCGAGGAGCCGGGCGTCGCCGACCATGACGGACTCGGCCTCCTCGGGCACGAAGCCGGCCGCGACCAGCGCCTCGTGCAGCCCGGGCGCGTGGTCGTGGCCCCGCGACTTCCACTCGACCTGGCGGATCTCCGGCCGGCTCCGGAAGTGCTCGAGTGCGCCCGTCACCAGCTCTCGGACCGAGTCGGTGGTGGCCGGTCCGTCCTCGGTGTCGAGGGTGGCGTAGGTGATGAAGCCCCGGGTCGTGCCGAACGTCGCGAGCAGCAGGGGTCCGAGCGGCGTCACGCTCGAGGCGGGGTAGACCTCGCCCTCGCGTCGCAGCTGGGTGTCGTAGGCGGCGAAGAGGGCGGAGTGGTCGACGTCGGTCATGCGCGTGAGCATCCCGGTCGACCCCTGCCGGCTGCAACCACATTTGACGGGCCGGTGCGCCCTCGGCGAACACGGCACCGCGGTTTGGCACTCAGGTTGACCGAGTGCCAGCGGAGACCTAGATTTGGGGTATTGGCACTCGCCCCCGGTGAGTGCCAGCGCAGGCGGACCGGCTCGACCCCCGCGACGGCGATTCGGACCCCCGCACTGCTGCCCTGCAGCGCGCAAACTCCATTTGTCCACCTTCGACTCATCCCAAAGGGGAGGTCACACAGTGTCGGTTTCCATCAAGCCGCTCGAGGACCGCATCGTCATCAAGTCGCTCGAGGCCGAGCAGACCACGGCGTCCGGTCTCGTCATCCCGGACACCGCGAAGGAGAAGCCCCAGGAGGGCGAGGTCCTCGCGGTCGGCCCCGGTCGCATCGACGACAACGGCAACCGCGTCCCGCTCGACGTCAACGTCGGCGACCGCGTCATCTACAGCAAGTACGGCGGCACCGAGGTCAAGCACGGCGGCCAGGAGTACCTCATCCTGAGCGCCCGCGACGTCCTCGCAGTCGTCGGCTGACTGAGCCCTCGGCTCATCTGAACCACCGCGTATGCCGTGGGCCCGCCTCCCACGGTGAGCCCACGGCATACGTGCATCAGCACCCCAGGACCACAGCGACCCGGTCGCTGCCCTCTGACTACTGAAGGACATTCATGGCCAAGGAACTGGAGTTCAACGACTCCGCCCGCAAGGCGCTCGAGCGTGGCGTCGACGCCCTCGCCAACGCCGTCAAGGTGACGCTCGGCCCCAAGGGCCGCAACGTCGTCATCGACAAGAAGTGGGGCGCCCCCACGATCACCAACGACGGCGTGACCATCGCCCGTGAGATCGAGCTCGAGGACGCCTACGAGAACCTCGGCGCCCAGCTCGCCAAGGAGGTCGCGACCAAGACCAACGACGTCGCCGGTGACGGCACGACGACCGCGACCGTGCTCGCCCAGGCCATGGTCCGCGAGGGCCTGCGCAACGTCACCGCCGGTGCGGCCCCCGCGGGTCTCAAGCGCGGCATGGACAAGGCCGTCGAGGCCGTGTCCGACAAGCTGCTCGAGACCGCCCGCGATGTCGACGGCAAGGACGAGATCGCCTCCGTCGCCTCCCTGTCCGCCCAGGACAAGGAGATCGGCGCGACGATCGCCGAGGCCTTCGACAAGGTCGGCAAGGACGGCGTCATCACCGTCGAGGAGTCCTCGACCGCCGCCACCGAGCTCGAGTTCACCGAGGGCATGCAGTTCGACAAGGGCTACATCTCGCCCTACTTCGTCTCCGACCCCGAGCGCATGGAGGCCGTCCTCGAGGACGCCTACGTCCTCATCAACCAGGGCAAGATCTCGGCGATCGCCGACGTCCTCCCGGTGCTCGAGAAGGTCGTGCAGTCCGGCAAGCCGCTGCTCATCATTGCCGAGGACATCGACGGTGAGGCCCTCTCGACTCTCGTCGTCAACAAGATCCGCGGCACGTTCAACGTCGTCGCGGTCAAGGCTCCCGGCTTCGGCGACCGCCGCAAGGCGATGCTCCAGGACATGGCCGTCCTCACCGGCGGCCAGGTCATCGCCGAGGAGGTCGGGCTCAAGCTCGACCAGGCCGACCTCACGGTCCTGGGCCAGGCCCGCCGCGTCGTCGTCACCAAGGACAACACGACGATCATCGACGGCTCGGGCGACTCCGCCGAGGTCGACGGCCGGGTCAACCAGATCAAGGCCGAGATCGAGCGCACCGACTCCGACTGGGACCGCGAGAAGCTCCAGGAGCGCCTCGCCAAGCTCGCCGGTGGCGTCTGCGTCATCAAGGTCGGTGCCCACACCGAGGTCGAGCTCAAGGAGAAGAAGCACCGCATCGAGGACGCCATCTCGGCGACCCGCGCGGCCATCGAGGAGGGCATCGTCGCCGGTGGCGGCTCGGCCCTCATCCAGGCCGTCAAGGTCATCGACGCCCTCGGCCTCGAGGGCGACGAGAAGGTCGGCGCCGCCATCGTGCAGAAGGCCGCGGCCGAGCCGCTGCGCTGGATCGCCGAGAACGCCGGTCTCCAGGGCTACGTCGCCGTCGCCAAGGTCTCCGAGCTCGAGCCGGGCATGGGCCTCAACGCCGCCACGGGCGAGTACGAGGACCTCATCAAGGCTGGCGTCATCGACCCGGTGAAGGTGACCCGCTCCGCCCTGCGCAACGCCGCGTCGATCGCGTCGATGGTCCTCACCACGGACACGCTCGTCGTCGAGAAGAAGCTCGACGAGGAGGGCAACGCCCAGGGCCACGCCCACGGCGGTCACGGCCACAGCCACTGAGGCCTGCTCCACCAACGCGTATGCCGCGTGCCTCCCTCCGGGGAAGCACGCGGCATACGCGTTTCTGACTCTGTTTCGCCACTGATTGCCAGTTCCAGCGCCGCTGGCGGCTGGTCCGCCGATCCGGACCGCGCTGGAACTGGCAATCAGTCGGGGTCAGGTGACCGTGACGGTCACCGTGGCGAGGGTGTCGTTGCGGCTGTCGCCGACGAGGACCCGCACCGAGTAGGTGCCGGCGCTCGCCCACGTGTGCGAGCCGCTGAGCGTTGCCGTGCCGTCGGCCGCGACGGTCACCGTCGCGTCGGAGGTGGCGCTGCCGTCACCCCAGGACACGCGGGCCGTGTAGCCGCCCTCGGCGGGCACGCCGCCGGAGACCGTCCCGAGCGTCACTGTCGAGGCCGTGCCGGCCTTGGCGCTCACGCCCGTCGCGGGGATGACCGCGAGCGGGGTGCCGTTGTCGGCGACCGAGAACACGTGGATCCGGCCGGCCGACTGGGGGTCGCCCGTCTGCGTCGGCAGGGTCACCGATGCCACGGTCTTGCCCGCGGGGATCGTCAGCGGTGCGGTCGCGAACAGCTTGAGGTGGCAGCCGTCCGTGCTCGTCCCGTTGAGCCGAGAGGTCATCTCGACCGCGATCGTGTTGCCGAACTTCGCCGAGCCGCACCAGTCGCCGTACTGGATCTTGTATGCCGTGCTCGTCCCGTCCGTGAACGTCACCGTCCCGGTGGTGTCCTGGTCCTTCTGGGTCGCCGTGCCGATGAGGCTCAGCTGGGTGGCGCCCGGGGCCAGGGTCACCGGCAGGGTCTGGCCGGCACCGGTGGCGTTGTCGTTCTCACCGGCCGGGATGGCCGGCATCGAGTACCGCAGGTCGGTCCCGGGGACGGTGAGGAGCTTCCCGGGGGAGGCCCCGGCCTCGACGAGGGCCGGACGGGACACGCCCGCCTCGCCGCCGTCACAGGGGACCTCCTGGCCGGGGTTGCCAATGCACACGAGGTTGAAGCCCGAGGCGTAGGAGGGGACGACCGCCTGGTGGATGGTCGCACCGCCCGTACCGCTGGCCTCGCCCTTGGCGTCCTTGGCGTCCTTGACGGTCACCACGGTCGCGTAGTAGCCCGGCTCGGCGTAGGTGTGCTCGCCCCGGACCGTGTAGGACCCGAGCTCGCCCGCCGTGATGGTGCCCGTCGAGCTGGTGCCATCACCCCACGCGATGGTGGCGGTGTAGTCGCCCGCCGAGGTGCCGTTGCCGCCCGAGAAGGTCCCGACGACGCCGCTGACCGGCTGGCCCTCGACCGCGTCGAGGGTGCTCGAGGCGGAGACCTTGATCCCGCTGTTCGCGGCGAACGAGCCGTCGGTGAGGAACTCGACCTCGGACAGCGTGGGCGTCCCGGTGCTTGCCGTCACGACGATCCGGTATGCCGTGTAGGTGCCCGGTGCGGCGATCTTGAACGGGCGCGTCTGCGTCCGCCAGGTGAAGGCCTGGCCGCTGCGGGTGTCGATGGTCTCCCAGTTGCCGTTGCGCTGGCCCTCGACCCGCCACGCGGTGGGCTCGCCGGCGGCGGCTCCGTTGGTGAGCGTGTAGAAGGAGGCGCGCTGGCCGATGCCCGAGAGGGCGTAGGTGACCGTCGGGGTGGCGGTGCTGAACGTCGTCGCGGTGGTCGACGTGTTGTCGAACAGCGCGGCGGCGTTCGTCGCGCCGGGTGCGGTGGCTGTGCCGCGGCTCGGGCCCGTGGCGTCACGCAGGGGAGCCGGCATGGCGTCCTGCTTGGTCAGCGACGGGGGAGCGGCGTTGGGCTGGGTGCCGTAGTCCGACGGCGAGGACCCCATGGCGAAGTCGATCGTCGTCGCGCCCGCGAGCTTGCTGTGCGGGATGGAGACACCCTTGTGGCCCTCACCGTTGATGGTGAGCTTCTGCACGTAGATGTTCTTCTCGGAGTTCGCCGGCGCGTTGACGACGAGGTCGCCCTGCGTGCGGTGGACCGTCATCTTGGTGAACTTCGGTGAGCCGACGGCCCACTGCGCCGAACCCACCTGGAGCGGGTAGATGCCGAGCGAGGAGAGGGTGTTCCATGCCGACTGCTCGCCGTTGTCCTCGTCGCCGGGGTAGCCCTGGCCGATCTCGCCACCGACGTAGAGACGGCGCAGGATCTCGCGCACCTTCTCGGCCGTCTTCGACTGCTGGCCGGTCCAGTTGTACATGTAGGGGATGTGGTGCGAGACCTGGTTGCTCATCCCGAACATGCCCATGCGGACGTCGCGTGCCTCGATGATCTCGTGGATGATCCCGCCGTAGCTGCCGGGCTTGGTGCCCGTCTCGGGAGTCGTGAAGAACTCGTCGAGCTTGTCGGCCATCGCCTGGCGACCGCCGAGGAGGTTGGCGAGCCCGTTGCCGTCGTGCGGCGCGTGGAAGGCGAAGTTCCACCCGTTGGTCTCGGTGTAGCCGCCACCCCAGACCTCAGGGTCGAAGTTCGGCGCGAACTCACCGTTGGCCTGGCGCACCCGGAGGAACCCGGTCTTGGGGTCGAAGTGGTTCGTGTACGACGTCGACCGCTTGAGGAAGTACTCGGACTCCTCCTTGAGCGCGGCCTGACGTGCGGCGGGAACGCTCGGGTCGGTGGCGAGCTTCGCGGCCTGGTTGCCGATGCCGAAGTCGTTGACGAGGCCCTCGAGACCCCACGACACGCTCTCGTGGGTGCTGTCCGGCGTGAAGCCGAGGAACTGCGAGGTGGCCAGTCCCTTGCGGCCGACACCCGACGACGGGGGCAGCACGGTGGCGTTCCTGAGGGCTGCGTCGTACGTGCCGACCTTGTCCGGCAGCGCGACACCCTTGACGAACGCATCGGCGAAGGAGACGTCCGAGCTCGTGCCGGTCATGAGGTCGGCGTAGCCCGGGGAGGACCAGCGCGCGACCCAGCCGCCGTCACGGTACTGCTGGACGAAGCCGTCGGCGATCTCCGCCGCGATCTCGGGGTAGAGCAGCGAGTAGGCCGGCCACACGGTGCGGTAGGTGTCCCAGAAGCCGTTGTTGACGTAGATCTTGCCGTCCTTGATGGCGGCGTTGGTCGTGGTGGCCGTGGCGCTGCCGGTCTTGGCCGACACCGGGCTGGCGTACTGGTAGCGAGGCGCCGACGCGGTGCCGGTGTTCTCGAACTGGCTGTTCGGGTAGAGGTTGAGGCGGTAGAGGTTCGAGTACAGGGTGCGCACCTCGGACTCGTTGGCACCCTCCACCTCGACGACGTTGAGCCGCTTGTCCCACATGGCCTTGGCGGCACCCTGGACGTCGTTGAACGAGCGTCCGACGAGCTCGAGGCCGTGGTTGGCCCGGGCCTGGTCGAGGGAGATGAACGAGGTGGCCAGTCGCAGCTCCACGTCGCGGTCGGTGCTCGTGTCGAACTTCGCGTAGCGGGTGCCGGTGTGCCCGTTCGGTGCCACGCCGGTCGCGGTCGCGCCGCGGTCGAAGGTGCCGTGGACGAACATCCGGCTGCGCCCGACGGAGAGGCCGCTGCCGTTGTCGACCCAGCCCGTCATGGTGCCGGTGGCGGGGTCGACGGTGAAGGTGCCGTTGTTGTCGACCGTGTCGACGACGAGGCTGCCGGTCGGGACACCCTCGGGGAAGGTGAACCGGTATACGCCGCCGTGGTCGGCGGGCGCCGTCTCGGCGGTGATCCCGCCGTCGAGGTGGACCCGGTAGTGGTCGGGGCGGGCGACCTCGTCGTCGTGGTCGAACGCGAGCTGGCGGCCCGAGGCGCTTCCGGTCGGGATGCCCTGGTTGATCGAGGGCATGACGGACATCTGGTTGCGGTCACCCATCCACGGGGAGGGCTCGTGCGAGATCCCGAGTCCCTGGAGCGTCGGGCGGTTCTGGGCGTTGTTGCCCTGCTGGTAGTAGTACTGCCACGACTGCGAGTTCGCGTTCGTCACGGGGGTGAAGAACGTGAAGCCGTTGGGGACGGCGCTGATCGGCAGGTTGTTGCCGCGGGAGAAGGCCCCGCTGGAGTTGGTCCCGCGACGCACGTCGACGGCATACGTCGGGCTGGAGCGGTCGAGGGTGGCGGGAGCCGGGTCGACGGAGACGTCGTCGAGCCATCCGCCGAAGGTCGTCTCCTTCGTCGGGCCCGCGGTGTTGTCGTAGCCGAGCAGGACCGCGTCGATGGTCTTGCCAGCCGCCTTGGGTCCGAGCTCGATCTTGACGGAGTTCCACTGGGAGGCGTAGAGGATCTTGCCGACGCCCTGGCCGTTCGGTGAGGCCGCGGTGTGGTGGCTGTCGGTGGCGCCGAGCCCGGAGAGGAGGGTGCCGTCGGTGAAGCGCAGGTCGACCGCGGTGTAGGTCGACGGGTAGCTCAGGTCACCGGTGACCATGTCCGGGAAGATCTTGTAGCTGAGCCGTGAGCGGTCGCCCACGGGGACGTCGACGTCGAAGAGCCGGTTCCAGGCGAAGCCGCGACCCGCTGCGGTGTGGGAGCCGCCGTAGCGCAGGGCCTTGACCCCGGTCCACCCGACGCGCGACTTGACGTTGAAGCCCGAGGCCGGGCCCGACCCCACGGTCGAGACCATCGGGGCGATCTGCGGCTCGCTCGAGTCGACCTCGCCGTAGAGGCCCCAGTCGGCGAGCTGGACGATGGGACCGCCGTTGTTGGCCGTGACGTCGAGCCGGTAGTACGTGTAGTCACCGGGTGTCGTCACGGTGAAGGTCTGCTTCTGCCCGCGGGAGGCGAAGGCGAGACCGGTGCGGCGGTCGAGGTCGGTCCACGTCGTGCCGTCCGTCGAGCCACGCAGGGTGACGTCCTTCGGGTCGCGCTCGGGGGCGTCGTTCCCGGAGGTCAGTGACCACGTCAGCGCGCGTTCCGCGGACGAGAGCTGGTAGCGGACCCAGCCGGTCGTGGCGAAGGCGAGCCACTTGGTGTCCGGGTTGGCGTCGGTGAGGTTCGCGGCGACCTCACCCGGGGCGTTCTCGGCGCTCGCGGTGATGGCGGTGACCGAGCCCATCAGGCTGCCGTCGGCGGCGACGCCGCCGGTGACGTTCTGCTGGCGCGGCCCCGAGCCGTCGACCTCGACGGTCGACACGAGCGGCTGCGGCTGGCCCGCCTCGAAGGAGGTCGACCAGGCGGACCCCTCCGCGGCAGCGGCCGCCTCAGCCGGCGCGGCTGCCGGTGGTGAGGCCTGGGCACCGGCGGCTGTGGCACCGCCGAGTGCGAGGGCAAGGGCTCCGGCTGTCAGCCCTCGTGGGATGGCGTTCGTCAGGCGCATGTTTCCTCCGGGCTCGTCGCCCACGCAAGGTCGGTCACCCTTGACCGACGTCCACCCGACCCTGTCCGTATGCCGTGTGCCCCGCAAGGCGAGATCCCATCCTTGTCCGGTGAGGACAGGAGATCGGACAAGGATGCGAGCCACGAGGGAGCGCGCCGTGCTCCACGTTGCCTCCAGCCACGGAGTTTGGTGAGATTCGACCTGTGACAGCGTTGTCAGGCAAGCGGACATCGGCACGACCGACCATGGCGGACGTGGCCGCGGAGGCGCACGTCTCCGTCAAGACGGTCTCGCGCGTCGTCAACCGGGAGCCGGGTGTGCGGCGCGACACCGAGCTGCGCGTGCGCGGCGTCATCGACCGCATCGGCTTCATGCGCCACGACGGCGCCCGCATCCTGCGCCAGGGACGCACCCAGACGATCGCGCTCGTCGTCGAGGACCTCGCCAACCCCTTCTACTCGCAGATCGGGGCGGCCGTCGAGCGTGAGGCGCGCATCCGCCAGCACCAGCTCATCACGGCGTCCGCAGAGGGCTCACCGACCCGGGAGCGCGTCGTCCTCGAGGGGCTCATCAACCGGCGGGTCGACGGCCTCGTCGTCGTCCCCGCGGGCGAGCGCCCGGCCACCGACCCCACCGTGTCGGCGAGCGGTACGCCCATCGTCTACGTCGACCGGCCCGTGCGTGGCGAACCCTGCGACACCGTCATCAGCGACAACCCCGGAGGGGTGCGCAGCGCGGTCGAGCACCTCGTCGCCAACGGCCACCGGCGCATCGCCTTCCTCGGCGACGACGCCGAGTTCTGGACGGCACGCCAGCGCCGCGAGGCCTTCGTCTCGATCCACGAGGCGCTCGGCCTCCCGGGCGACACCCGCATCGCGATGGGCCCGCACACCGTCGAGACGCTCGCGACCCGGTTCGACGCATGGTCGCGCGAGCGCACCCCGATCACCGCGGTGATCACCGGCAACAACCGCGTCACCCTCGCCGCCCTGCACGCGATGCGGCAGGTCGGCGTCGAGATGGGTCTCGTCGGCTACGACGACTTCGAGCTCGCCGACCTCATCGAGCCGTCGGTCACCGTCGTCCACCAGGACCCCACCTCGATCGGGCAGAAGGCCGTGCTCCAGCTCTTCGCGCGGCTGCTCGGCGACGAGTCGCCGGCCCAGACCGTGGTCATGCCCACCCGGCTCATCGTCCGCGAGTCCGGCCGGCTGCCCGCATCCATCCGAGCACGGAAGGCTCTCCCATGACCGACACCTCGACCACCGCGGCGACCGCCGCAACCGCTGCGCTGGCGCTCAACACGCCACGGCGGTTCTACCGCGGGGGTGAGCGGATCCTCGCCTTCCGAGGGCTCGAGGTGCCCGACGGGTTCGACGGCCACCGACCCGAGGACTGGGTGGGTTCCACGGCGCGGCTCTTCGCCGAGGGCGGCGGGGGAGTGACGACGCTCGAGGGCGGCACCGAGCTGCCCGAGGCGTTCGACGCGGATCCGCTCGGCTGGTTCGGTGAGGGTCACGCGGCCCGCTTCGGTGGCGACCCCAACCTGCTCACCAAGCTGCTCGACAGCGGTGAGCGGCTGCCGGTCCACTCGCACCCGAGCCGGGAGTTCGCAACGGCCCACCTCGACTGTGACCACGGCAAGACCGAGGCCTGGATCGTCCTCGTGGCCGAGCCGGGCGCCACTGTCTGGGTCGGCTTCCGGGACGAGCTGTCACCCGACGAGCTGGCGGGGCTCGTCGACGCCCAGGACGAGCGGCTCCTCGCCGCCCTCAACCCCATCGAGGTCACCGCGGGCGATGCCGTCCTCGTCCCTGCCGGCCAGCCCCACGCCATCGGCGAGGGCGTCCTCATCCTCGAGCTGCAGGAGCCCACCGACTTCTCGGTGATGCTGGAGCACCAGCGCTTCGGGCTCGATCTCGAGCACGCCTTCCTCGGCCTCGACCGGCCGCTGGCGCTCCGGAGCGTCGACCACGGCCCGGTCGACTCGGCCCGAATCGCCTCCCTCCGACGGAGGTGGAGCGACGTCGAGGGTTCCGGTCCGGCACTCCCGGACGAGGCCAGCGCCTACTTCCGTGCCGAGGTCGTGCGGCCGGTGACGGGCGACGTCACGGTCGACGCGGCATACGCGGCTGTGGTCGTGGTCAGCGGGGCCGGCACGCTCACGTCCGGGCACGGCACCCGTGAGGTCCGCGCCGGCGACGTCCTGCTCGTGCCGCACGCCGCCGGTGACGTCACCGTGAGCGGCGACGTGACGCTCATCCGGTGCATGCCGCCTCAGGCCTAGCCGCCCGGCTCACGAGGGGCGCTGCGCTCTCAGCCGCCAGCTGGGGGAGGAGGTGCTCCAGCTGCCCCACCTCCTCGATGTTGTGCCGCACCCAGGCGCGCGCCATGTCGTCGGGGAACCGTCGACGCAGGTGCGCGTTCACCGGCGACATGAGGGCGCTGCGCGCGCCCAGGTCCATCACGGTGACGTAGTGCGTGCCGTCGACACCGGGGGACCAGGTGTGTTCGAGCTGCACGGCGATGACCCCGGCGACGCGCGTCACCAGCCGGATGCCGCTCTCGTCGAGCTTCTCGACGCGGTCCACGACGTCGATGGCGTATTCGGGGTGGGCGCCGAAGACCTCGACGATGCGGAAGCGGGCGCCCTCGCCCGCCCCACCTCCGGGGGCGGGCCGGTCGAGCTCCCACCGGATGTGGTCGATCGGGTGCCAGGCGAGGTAGCGCGGGACCGTCTCGCCGCCGTAGGAGATCGTCCCGTCGAGGTGGGTGAACCAGTCGAGCAGCATCGCCGGCGTCACGCCGGTGAGGGGCCGGTGGTCGATGGTGATCCGCCGGCGTCCGTGCCGAGCCTCGGTATGGCGGACGGTTGCGGTTCCGGTGCTGCGGAGCGGGAAGAGGACGGGAAGCGACATGACGACTCCATAGGGTACGGTGGCGTTTCTTGTATGGCTCCGACGATAGGCCCACAGTTTAAGAAACGCAAGCGTTTCTTGATGAGAGGTGACGGTGAACGTGACGACGCGCAGGCGCGGTGCCGAGCTCGACGACGCGATCCGGGCCGCGACGCTCGAGCTGCTCGCCCGGGGTGGCCCGGCGGCGGTGACCATGGAGGCGGTGGCGACGACCGCGCAGACGAGCAAGGCGGTGCTCTACCGGCGCTGGCCGGGCAGCCGTGCTCTGTTGCGCGACACCCTCCTCGGTGTCGCGAGGTCCGCGATCCCACACGAGGACACCGGCAGCTATCGCGGTGACATGCTCGCCGTGCTGCGCGGCTGGGCGGCCCTGTTCACGGGGCCGCAGGCCGCGATCCTGCGCGGTGTCGTCGCGGCGTCGGTGCAGGACGAGGAGCTCGCCGAGACCCTGCGCACAGACGTCATCGGCTACCGCAAGGAGGAGATGGCGGCCATGCTCGCCCGCGGCGTCGAGCGGGGGGACGTGCGCGCGGACGTCCCCGTTCACCTCGCGCGAGAGCTGGGCCAGAGCGTGCTGTGGCACCGCCTGCTCGTCAGTGGCGACCCCATCGACGACGACCTCGTCATCGAGATCGTCGACGACGTCCTCGTGCCCTTCGTCTCGCCGACCCGGTCGACGCGACCGCGCCCCTAGGGCTCCTGGATGACGGCGAAGGTCTCACCGCTGTAGGTGACCGTGTCGCCGGGCCGCACCTGACGACCACGCCGGGTGTCGACCTCGCCGTTGACCTCGACCTCGCCGGCCTCGATGACGGCGCGGGCGTCGGCCCCGTCCTCGACGACCGAGGCGAACTTGAGGAGCTGGCCCAGGCGGATGCTCTCGCCGGCGATGGGGATCTCGATGGGGGTCACGTCGTCAAGGATAGGTCTCGCCCATCGTGGCCTAGGGTGCCCTGCATGCGCATGCTGGGAGTCCTCGGCGGGATGAGCTGGACGAGCACGGAGAGCTACTACCGGCTGCTCAACCGCGGCGTGGCCGAGCAGCTCGGCGGGCTGCACTCGGCGCGGCTGCTGCTGCACAGTGTCGACTTCGCACCGATCGCCCAGGCCCAGCACGAGGGGGACTGGGACGCGACCCTGGCGGTCCTCGCCGAGGCGGGCCGGGGGCTCGAGCGCGGCGGCGCCGAGGCGCTGCTGCTGGCCACCAACACGATGCACAAGGTGGCCGACGAGCTGGAGGAGGCGTGCGGGCTGCCGCTGCTGCACATCGCCGACGCGACGGCGGACGCGATCGTCGCCGATGGAGTGACCCGGGTCGGGCTGCTCGCCACCGCCTTCACGATGGAGCAGGACTTCTACACCGGCCGGCTCGCCGCGAGGGGGATCGACGTCCTCGTCCCGGAGGAGGAGGACCGTGGCACGGTCCACCGCGTGATCTACGACGAGCTCGTCCGCGACGTCGTCCGGCCGGAGTCGCGTGACGCCTACCTCGGTGTCGTCGACCGGCTCGCGCAGCGCGGCGCTGACGCGGTGATCCTGGGCTGCACCGAGCTCGGGCTCCTGCTGGGGCCGGGCGACGGCGTCCTGCCGCAGTACGACACCACGCAGATCCATGCCGACGCCGGCGTGAGGTTCATGCTCGGCTGACGCCGTCCGGAGAAGGCGTCCCGGCGTGCACAGGTGGCTGGGAGTTCACACCCTGATCCGTCCCAGCCACCCGGCACCCTGTGCCGGATGGCTGGGAATGTCCCTGGTCACTCCCAGCCACCCGGCGGTTCGTTCACTCGTGGCGACGGCGGTCAGCTCGCGAGCTCACGTTGGTTGAGGATGCGGATCCTCTCGTCCTCGGTCATGCCGCCCCAGACCCCGTAGGGCTCGCGCGAGGCGAGGGCGTGCTCTCGGCAGCGGCGGAGCACCGGGCAGGAGTCGCACACGGCCTTGGCCCGGTCGTCGCGACTGCGTCGCTGGTTGCCGCGCTCGCCCTCGGGGTGGAAGAAGACCTCGGGGCTCACCTGACGGCAGTGACCCTCGAACTGCCACTCCCAGACATCGAGTGTCGGCTTGGGCAGTCGTGCGATGTCAGTCATGTCCCCTCCTGTCCGTGGCCGGCCGAGTCGTCGGCAGGCCTTCGTCGCAGCACCCCTCGTGGGCAGTGTCAGGCTAGGAACCGCTTGGCAAGGCGAGGGTCTGAGACAAGTAAGAATTTGGCAAAGTCCACTCCTCGGACGTGACTCCGCAGGTCAGCCGAGGTGCTCAGCACTCGCGGCGCCGGTGGAGGGTCAGCCCGTGGCCGCCGTTTCGGCGGCTCCGTTCCGCTGCCCTAGACTTGCTGGATGAGCCTTGGTGTCGACCGCCCCACCCACCTCGAGGCCGAGTCCGCCGCTCCGCCGCCTGCGATCCCCGCACCCCACGTCCCCGCCGCGAGCGCCGCTGCCGAGCTGGGAGCATCGGGCCTCCCGGCACCCTTCGCCGAGCTGGGTCTCACCTACGACGACGTGCTGCTCCAGCCGGGCGAGACCGACGTCATCCCCAGCGAGGTCGACACGACCTCGCGCCTGACCCGTGAGATCAGCCTGCGGGTGCCGCTGGTCTCCGCGGCGATGGACACCGTGACCGAGGCGCGCATGGCGATCGCCATGGCGCGCCAGGGCGGGCTCGGGATCCTGCACCGCAACCTGTCGATCGAGGACCAGGCCTACCAGGTCGACCTCGTCAAGCGCACCCAGACCGGACGGATCTCCAACCCGGTGACGATCGGTCCGGACGCCACCCTCGAGGAGCTCGACGAGGAGTGCGGCCGCTACCGCGTGTCCGGCCTGCCGGTCGTCGACCCGGGGATGCACCTCCTCGGGATCGTCACCAACCGCGACCTGCGCTTCACCCCCGTCGCCGAGTGGGGGACGACGCTCGTCCGTGACGTCATGACGCACATGCCGCTCATCACCGGCTCCGAGGACATCAGCAGCGACGAGGCCACCAGCCTGCTCCGCCAGCACAAGCGCGAGCGCCTGCCCCTCGTCGACGACCAGGGTCGACTCACCGGACTCATCACCGTCAAGGACTTCGTCAAGTCCGAGCAGTTCCCGCACGCGAGCAAGGACGGCTCGGGTCGGCTCCTCGTCGGTGCGGCCGTCGGCTACTTCGGCGAGGCCTGGCAGCGCGCCACCACCCTCATCGACGCCGGGGTCGACGTCCTCGTCGTCGACACCGCCCACGGCCACGCCCGCCTGCTCCTCGAGATGATCGAGCGGGTCAAGAAGGACCCGGCCACCCGCCACGTCCAGGTCATCGGCGGCAACATCGCCACCCGCAGCGGCGCGCAGGCGCTCATTGACGCCGGTGTCGACGGCGTCAAGGTCGGCGTCGGCCCGGGCTCCATCTGCACGACCCGCGTCGTCGCCGGCGTCGGCGTCCCCCAGGTCACGGCCATCCACAACGCCGCGCTGGCCTGCGGCCCGGCCGGCGTCCCGCTCATCGGCGACGGTGGCCTCCAGTACTCCGGCGACATCGCCAAGGCGCTCGTCGCCGGCGCCGACTCGGTGATGATCGGCTCGCTCTTCGCCGGCTGCGAGGAGTCGCCCGGTGAGCTCGTGTTCATCAACGGCAAGCAGTTCAAGGCCTACCGCGGCATGGGCTCGCTCGCCGCCATGAGCTCGCGCGGCAAGAAGTCCTACTCCAAGGACCGCTACTTCCAGGCCGACGTCACGAGCGACGACAAGATCGTCCCCGAGGGCATCGAGGGCCAGGTCGCCTACCGCGGACCCGTCGGCGCCGTCACCCACCAGCTCGTCGGCGGCCTGCACCAGTCGATGTTCTACGTCGGAGCCCGCACCGTGCCGGACCTCAAGGCCAAGGGCCGCTTCGTGCGGATCACGACGGCGGGTCTCAAGGAGAGCCACCCGCACGACATCACGGGCATCGTCGAGGCGCCGAACTACTCCTCACGCTGACCTGCGTGACGTCACACTGGGGTGACCGACGACCGGCAGGAGCCTTCATGCCCGACACCGAGCAGCACCGCGACCTCGAGAAGCGCGTGCACGTGGACCTGCCGCGGATCACGCCGGACCAGATGGTGACCTCGCTCGAGACGACGCCCCCGCCGGACCCCACCGGCGGTCGCGACGTCGACACGGAGTTCATGATCCGCCCCTTCGGCTGACCCTTCGCCCCTCACGTCAGGCGGTCGCGCCACGAGTCGAGCGCGATCCCGCCGTCGGCGGTGCGGTCGACCGACGTCGCCGCCAGCATGGCGTGCCCGACCGCCCTGGCGACGCAGTCCGCCGCCACGGCCTGGATGCGGACGAGGTCGAGCTCGTCGGGGGCCTCGCCGTCACCGGTCGCGAGTGTGAAGATCGCATCCCCGTCGTATGCCGTGTGCACCGGCGAGACGGCCCGCGCCAGTCCGTCGTGGCTCACCTCGGCAAGCTTGCGGCACTGCACCTTGGTGAGGAGGGCGTCGGTCGCCACGACGCCGATGACCGTGGCCGTCCCGGCCCGCAGGGCGTCGAAGGCCCTCGCCTGCTCAGCCCAGTAGCCCTGTGCCGCAGCAGGATCGGACGCAGGCACGTTGTCGAACTCGTCCGCGAGACCGGAGCGGACGGCATACAGGCTGCCGTCAGGAGCGCACGGTGAGCCCATCGCGTTGACGACCATCAGGGCCCCGACGGTGACCCCGTCGACGACGGCGCTCGCCGTGCCGACCCCGCCCCGCAGCCCACCGGAGCGCGCCCCGGTGCCGGCGCCCACCGCCCCCTGCTCGACCCCGCCCTCGCGCGCCTCGTGCCAGGCGCGGGCGCCGTCCTGCGCCGACGGCACGTTCCCGAAGTCACCGCCGCGACCGAGGTCGAAGACCACGGCGGCGGGCACGAGCGGGACCACCTCGCCCGGGTCGCCGACCGGCCAGCCGAGCCCGGCGGCATACGCCTCCCGCAGGACCCCGTCCGCGCTCGCCAGGCCGAAGGCGCTCCCACCGGCGAGGACCACCGCGTCGACCCGGTCGACGAGACACGTGGGGTCGAGCACGTCGGTCTCGCGGGTGCCGGGCGCACCGCCACGGACGTCGACGCCGCCGACCGTGCCCTCGGGCGGCACGACGACCGTGACGCCGGTGAGCCAGCCCGGCTCGTCGCGGGTGACGTGGCCGACCCGGATGCCGGGGACGTCCGTGATGGCGTTGAGGGGTCCGCGGCGGGGTGGCTCCATGTCCCCAGCATGCCGACCCCAGAACGACTTATTGCCAGTTGTGGCGCCCGAGCCGGCGGCGAGCCGACCCGAGATGGGCCACAACTGGCAATAAGTCGGGGGTGGTGCGGTCGGGTCAGTGCAGGATCGCCGGAGGGGCGACCTCGGCCGCGTCCTCCTCGTCGAGCAGGTGGCTCTCCTCGTGCTTGCGCGGGAGGAACGCCGCCGACACGAGCGTGAACGCGACCATGATCGCGGCGACGAGGAAGGTGCTGCCGAAGACCTCGCCCATGGCGTTCTGAACCGCGCTCTGCAGCGCCGCCTGGCCGGCCGCCACGTCGTTGCCGAAGCGGGCGAGGATCTCGCCGACGAGCGGGAACTGCTGGAGCAGCGACGGGTCGTTCGGGTTGGCCTTGGACGCCTCGCCGAACGCCGTGGCCTGCGAGACGAGCGCGTCGTTCTTGAGGCCGTTGGTGAGCACGACCGAGATGACCGCGACGCCGATCGAGCTCGCGACCTGCTGGGTGATGTTGAGCAGGGTCGAGCCGCGAGCCACCTGGTGCGCCGTGAGGGTCCGCAGCGCCGCGGTCATGAGCGGCATCATCGTCGCGCCCATGCCGAGCCCCATGACGAAGAGCACGGGGATGAGGTAGCCCCAGTAGGACGTGTCGCCGTCGACGCGGGTGAGGGCGAACATGCCGGCGGTGATCGTCGCCAGGCCGACCGGCACGATGCGCCCGACCGGGTACTTGTCGGCGAGCGCTCCGGCGATGGGCATGGTGAGCATGGCGCCGATGCCCTGTGGGGCGACGAGCAGGCCGGCGTCGAGCGCGCCCTCGCCGCGGACCGTCTGGAGGTAGGTCGGCACGAGCAGCAGCCCGCCGAAGAAGGCGCCCGCGAAGATGAACATCGTGATGACCGACCACGTGAGGTTGCGGTTCGCGAAGAGGCGCAGGTCGAGCAGCGGGTGCTCGGGCTTGAAGCTGTAGACGACGAACGCAGCGATGAGGGCGAGGCCGAGGCCGGTGAAGCCGAGGACCTTGGCGGAGGAGATGGAGCCCTCCTCGGGGATCGACGAGATGCCGTAGAGGAACGCGGCGAGACCCGGGCTCATGAGGAGCATGCCGACGAAGTCGAAGGACTCGCTGGGCTCGGGGGCGTCCTTGGGCAGGGCCCACCCTGCGTAGGCGAGCGCGCCGAGGCCGAGCGGCAGGTTGATGAGGAAGATCCAGTGCCACGACACGGTGTCGATGAGCCAGCCGCCGAGGATGGGGCCACCGATGGGGCCGAGCAGCATCGGGATGCCGAGGATCGCCATGAGGCGGCCCATGCGGGCCGGGCCCGCGGCCTTGGTCATGATCGTCATCCCGAGTGGCATGAGCAGGCCTCCACCGAGACCCTGGATGACGCGGAACAGGATGAGCATGTTGATGCTCGTCGCCGCGGCGCAGAGGACGGAGCCGATGGTGAAGAGGCCGAGGGCGAGCATGTAGAGGCGCTTGGTGCCGAAGCGGTCGGCGGCCCAGCCGGTCAGCGGGATGACGGTGGCCAGGGCCAGCGTGTAGGCCGTGACGGTCCAGGCGACCGTGGAGTACGGAAGCGGGTCGTCGGCGCCGGTGAACGTCGTCTGCAGCTCCGGCAGCGCGACGTTGACCACGGTGATGTCGAGGATCGACATGATGGCGCCGAGGACGACGACACCCGCGATCTTCAGGACGGCACCATCGATCTTGTCGGGGTACTCGGTGTGGGCAGGACTGGACAAGAGTGGTGTCTCCTCAAGCAATGGGTGGGGAGGTCGGCTCCATTGCCGGCACGCGGGAACGCCCGCACGGAGCATTGTGCTCTCCGCCGAACCCTCGACGCCACTTTCTTGTTGCGTGCCCGATCTGCTCGGACGATCGCCCGCCGGGCTCGCCACGACCCCCGCCCAGGAGGGACGGGGGTCGCGGCGGTGTGCGCAGGCGCGCCGGGGGTCAGCGGTTGTCGACCGCCGTGACGGCGACGTCGACGTCGGCCCCGGTGTAGAGCTGGGTGATGAGGTAGACCGTGCCCGGCGGGATGACCGCCGACTCGTCCGCTGCCGACGACGCGGCCGAGCCGGTGGGCTGGCAGGCGCTGTCGACGAAGTACAGGTCGAGGTCGTGCCCGAGCGTGTCGTCCGCCGCGCTCGTGCCCTTGACCGACACGGAGTGCAACCCGTCGGAGAAGCCGGCGGAGAACTTCGTCACCCAGGCGTCGGCGCCCTGGCTGGCCGGCGGGAAGGTGCACGTCGTGGTGAGCTCGGTGCCGGTGACGCCGTAGACGTTGGCGAGACCGGTCGGGTCACCGGCGGCAGGGTTGGGTGCCGTGATGGTGCCCGAGTCGGTGTAGGTCGGGTCGGGAGTCACGCTGCCGTTCTCGACGACCGCACCGCTGCCGAACACCTGGACCTCTGCGACCTGCGCCTGCTTGGTCGTGTCGCCCTGCACCGAGTCGACGAAGAACCGGACGTGGCTCGCCTTGACCGGCTTGGTGAGCGGGAAGGTGACGTAGTTGAGGTCCGCCGCGGTGGGTCGCGGCGCCTGGTAGCCGAACGACCCGGTGCGCGCGGTCGTCCACGTGACGCCGTCGGTCGACGTCTGGACGGTGAACCCCTTGAGCGCCGCGAAGCGCGAGGCGTTGGTCGCCTTGAAGGCGCTGACCCGCACGCTGCTCACCGTCGCCGGTGCCGCGAGCCTGACGGTGAGCCGCTCGTCCGGTCCGGCGTTGTATGCCGCCGTCCCCTCCTTGGTGGCCCACACCGAGGCAGCGGTGTCGTCCAGCGCGAACTTCGCCGGTGCGCCGTCGTCCTGGCTGGAGACGTCGACGATCGTCGCGCCGGCAGCGGTCGAGGCGAGGTTCGGGGCGAGCTTGACGACCTTGGCGGTGTTGCGCCCGGCCGTGACCGAGAAGCCCTCGATCGTCTGGACCCCGAAGCCTGGCGCCTGGATCGTCAACGGGTAGCTCCCCGCGACGGCCTTGACGCTCGCTCCACCGGTCGAGCCGGTGCGGGCGAGGGGGCTGACCCGGGCCTCGAAGACGCCGAGGATGACCTTGGCGTTCGGGACGGGCTTGCCGTTCGTGGCGTTGACGACCGTGAGCGCGACGGTGCCGTTGCTCGCCGACGCCGGGTGGTCGAAGGCGGGCTGGGGATCGGTGTCGTCACCGCCCGCCGACACGGCGCTCAGGCCCGCACCCCGCTTGGCGAAGGCCGACCAGATGAGGTCGGTGTTCTCGCCGTGGTTGCGGTCCAGGTCCGCGGTGAGGATGGCGTCGCGGGCGTCGAGGAAGGACGGGTCCGGCGCCGTGAGCGGCATGCCGTCGGTGACGAGGCGGGCGGCGATCTCACCACCCTGGGCCAGCCCGTGCTTCTTGACGAGGGACCTGTGCAGGTCCCAGAGCACGGCGGTCCAGATCTCGCCGTCGGCGTGGACCTCCGGCCCGGTGAGGTCGTACCCCATGTCGCCGAAGGTGTTGGGGTTGACGTTGAAGTCGTAGTTGCGGATGCCGCGCTTCTCGTTGCCGGTGGCGTAGGCGCCGACGACCGCACGTGTGGGCTCGAGGCCGGTGACCTGGGCGTGGTTGAGGGCGTACCAGTCTCCCCAGCCCTCACCCATCGAGCCGGCCTGGTGCGAGCCGAGCGCACCGCCGCCGGCGACGTAGCGGTTCGAGAGGCCGTGGCTGTACTCGTGCTGGATGACGCTCATGTCGAACGAGCCGTCGCGGTGCGGGCCCTCGAACGCGTCGTCGATGGGCTCCCACAGGAACATGCCGCTCCACGGCGGGATGCCGTCGTCGAGCGTGAGCATGTAGGCGTTGTCGCGCCCGGTGTACGTGGGCGCGCCGCCCGAGGCCGCGCCGGCCTGGACGAGGCCGCGGATCGCGTCCCCACCCAGGCCGCCCTTGTCGCCGTTGTCGACCTGGAAGTTGCCGCCGGACTCGGTGAAGCCCAGGCGGTAGTAGTCGTCGTGGATCCGGTTGTGGTGGTGGAAGAGGTTCGTCGCGGCCGGGTCGAGGTCCTCGGCGTAGGACGGCGGGACGGTCGCGCCCTTGGAGGTCTGCCACGCGTCGGTGAAGGTGTAGTTGAAGCGGCCGTCGGGCGCGACCGGGCGGGGCGCGTTGTCCACCGGCCCGATGAAGTTCGACCAGTTGGCGTAGGCGTCGGCGTTGTTGCCGAGGGTCGTGACACCGGTGCCGGCGACGCCGGTCGGGTCGACCCAGCCCTTGGGCGACTCGGGCTTCGCCCCGAAGGAGTGCACCCGGGGGGTGCCGCCCTTGGCCGCTCCCGGGTAGTTGTCGTAGACCGTGCCCTCCGGGTCGCCCTCGAACTGGACGACGCTCGCCCGGTAGAGGACCTTGCCGGTCGTGCCGTCGACGACGACCTCCCAGGCCTCGCTCGGGCTCTTGATGAAGTACACCTTGTAGGCCGCCACCGGACCGTTGCGCGTACCGAACGTGCCCTTCTTGGCGTACGACGGGCCGCCGAACGGACCCTTGGCGAACGTCGTGTAACCAGCCTTCGCGCCGTCGGCCTTCGGCGTGTATGCCGTCCCGGGGGCGAGCTGCTTGGCCGCGGCCAGGAGCGCGCCGCCCTCGCCGAGGACCCATGCCGAAGTGAGCGTGGTCCCGGGAGTCGGGTCACCGGCATACGAGAGGATCTCGCCGTCCTTGGTGACGGCGACGTTGAGCCGGCCGCCACGGACCGCTGCGACCCCGGAGGTCGTCTGGACGAGGTTGACCGTGTGGGTGCCGGTGCCCGGCAGGGTGTGGTCGCGGACGAGCGCGAGCGAGTCGACCTGGGCGGTGCTCAGCCCGAGCGCGGCAGCGTGCTCGCGCAGCCAGCCCCGGGCGACCTCGACGGCGGAGCCTTCACGGGCTCCGGTGAGGGGAGCGGGCCCGCGCAGCGATCGCAGCGTGCCGAAGCGCGGGTCCCAGCTGGCGCGGGCGCCCTTGCCGGAGGATGAGAGCAGGGCCGAGGCGGCCTTGGCCGTCGCCGCGGCCGGGACGACGGGCTCGGTCACCGCGCGGGTGTCCAGGGTGGTGGTGAGCGCATCGACGGCGTCGGTGAGCGTCGACGGGAGGGGGGTGCTCGCGGGCGCGGACGCGGCGACGCCGGTCGCGGCAGCCGTGGTGAGGCAGATCGCGAGGATCCCGGTGGCGAGGGCAGGGGGTTGTGCCATGGGGGTGTGTCCCTTCGATGGGGCGCCGGGTAGGGGTGCGCCACCGCAGGGGCGCCCGACGCTGGGCACCGACCAGTTTTCTGGTTACTGACGGAAATCACAACAGGAACGTGATGTGCTTCACGTCGTGAGGGTCCCGTTAGGCTGCACGCGTGAACGAGATCGATATCGGACGTGGCAAGCGGGCCAGGCGCGCGTACTCCTTCGACGACATCGCCGTGGTGCCGTCGCGCCGCACGCGCGACCCCGAGGAAGTGTCCGTGGGGTGGCAGATCGACGCCTACCACTTCGACCTCCCGGTGATCGGGGCGCCGATGGACTCGGTGATGTCGCCCGAGACCGCGGTGGCCTTCGGCAAGCACGGTGGCCTGCCGGTGCTCGACCTCGAGGGCCTGTGGACCCGCTACGAGGACCCGGCCCCCCTGCTGGCGGAGATCGCGACCCTCGAGCCCGCCCTCGCGACCGCGCGGATGCAGGAGATCTACACGGCGGAGATCGTCCCGGAGCTCATCGTCGAGCGGCTGCGTGCGATCCGCGACGCCGGCGTCACGGTGGCTGGCGCCCTCACGCCGCAGCGCACCCAGCAGCTCTGGAAGACCGTCGTCGACGCGGGCGTCGACCTCTTCGTCATCCGCGGGACCACGGTCTCCGCCGAGCACGTGTCCAGCCGCGCGGAGCCGCTCAACCTCAAGCGCTTCATCTACGAGCTCGACGTCCCGGTCATCGTCGGTGGCGCCGCGTCCTACTCGGCTGCCCTGCACCTCATGCGCACGGGCGCCGCGGGTGTGCTCGTCGGCTTCGGCGGCGGTGCTGCCCACACGACCCGGCGCACGCTCGGGATCCACGCGCCGATGGCCTCGGCCATCGCCGACGTCGCGGCCGCGCGCCGTGACTACCTCGACGAGAGCGGTGGGCGCTACGTCCACGTCATCGCCGACGGTGGCGTCGGGACGAGCGGCGACATCGTCAAGGCCGTCGCGTGCGGCGCCGACGCGGTGATGCTCGGTGCCGCCCTGGCCCGGGCCACCGAGGCTCCCGGTCGCGGGTTCCACTGGGGGCCCGAGGCGCACCACCCCGAGCTGCCCCGCGGCGAGCGGGTCGAGGTCGGCGCCGTCGCCTCGCTCGAGGAGGTGCTGTTCGGCCCGAGCAAGGTCGCCGACGGCACGACCAACCTCGTCGGTGCCCTGCGCCGCGCCATGGCGACGACTGGCTACACCGAGCTCAAGGACTTCCAGCGGGTCGAGGTCGTCGTCGCGCCCTACGAGGGCGGCTGAGCGGACCCGCCCCGTGATCGCGGCGGTGGGTCGCAGGTCACCCCGACGCGATCTGTCCTGAGCGCGTCGCGTTGGTTACCCTCGGGTAATGGCCGACGTCATCGCAGACCCGGAGCTCGACCCCACCGCCACGTATGCCGTGGACCCGAGCCGAGCCCGCAGGCTCGCCGCTCGCGTCGTCGCCGGGCCGGGAGCCGAGCAGCACGTCAGCCACACGCCGATGACCGGCGCCCCGCTCGCGTCCCTTCCGGTCTCGACGCCGCAGGACGTCACGGTCGCCGTCGCCACGGCGCGCACCGCCCAGCGCGCCTGGGAGCGCACCACGCTGTCGCAGCGCGCCGGGATCCTGCTCCGGTTCCACGACCTCGTCCTCGAGCGACAGGTCGAGCTGCTCGACCTCATCCAGCTCGAGAGCGGCAAGACCCGCCACGACGCGTTCGCCGAGATCGCCGACACGGCCAACACCGCGCGGCACTACGCGCGCCGGGCGTCGTCGTACCTGCGCGACGAGCACCCGATGGGGGTCTTCCCCGTCATCACCCAGACCGTGGTGAGCCACCTGCCCAAGGGTGTCGTCGGCATCGTCTCTCCGTGGAACTTCCCGCTCATCCTCGCCATCACCGACGCGCTCCCGGCCCTCATGGCCGGCAACGCCGTCGTGCTGCGCCCCGACCAGCGGACCTCGCTCACGGCCCTGGCGGCGCACGACCTGCTCGTCCAGGCGGGCCTGCCCGAGGGAGTGCTCCAGGTGGTGCTCGGTCCGGGCTCCTCGACCGGACAGGCCGTCGTGGACCAGGCGGACTACGTCTGCTACACCGGCTCGACGCCCACCGGTCGGAGCGTCGGCGTCGCCGCGGCCCAGCGGCTCGTGGGGTTCAGCCTCGAGCTCGGCGGCAAGAACTCGATGTACGTCGCGGCGGACGCCGACGTCCCCAAGGCGGTCGCCGGCGCCCTGCGGGCCTGCTTCAGCGGCGCCGGACAGGTCTGCATCAGTGCCGAGCGCCTCATCGTCCACCGCGACGTCTACGGCGAGTTCGTCACCTCGTTCGTCGAGGCGGTCGAGGCCATGCGTCTCGGCACCGCGCTCGAGTACGGCCTCGACATGGGCTCACTCGTCAGCCAGGACCAGGTCGACACGGTCACCCGACACGTCGAGGACGCGCGGGCCAAGGGGGCAATCGTCCTCGCCGGTGGTCGTGCCCGCCCCGACATCGGACCGTTCGTCTACGAGCCGACCGTGCTCTCCGGTGTCACTCCCGAGATGGAGTGCCGCGACGGCGAGACCTTCGGCCCCCTCGTGTCCGTCTACGAGGTCGACTCCGACGAGGAGGCGATCACCCTCGCCAACGACACCGAGTACGGCCTCAACGCCTCGGTGTGGAGCCGTGACGTGCGCCGGGCGCGCCGGATCGCCTCGCGTATCCGAACCGGGACGGTCAACATCAACGACGCCTACATCCCGGCGTGGGCCAGCACCGGTGCGCCGATGGGCGGCATGAAGGCCTCCGGCATCGGTCGCCGGCACGGGCGCGAGGGCATCCTCAAGTACACCGAGGCCCAGAACGTCACGGCCCAGCACCTGGCAGGCCCCATGGCCGGCCTGCCCGGTGTCTCGCAGGAGCGCTACACCCAGGGGCTCACGCTCGCCCTGCGCGCCTTCAAGGCGATGGGGCTCAGGTGACCGCTGAGGTGACCGGCACCGACTCCGCCGCCGCACGGGCCATCGACCATCAGGACGTCGACGTCGACGTCGACGTCGACGTCGTCGTCATCGGGACCGGCTTCGGCGGGTCGGTGGCCGCCCTGCGCCTGGCCGAGAAGGGCTACTCCGTCCACATGCTCGAGGCGGGCCGCCGCTTCGAGGACGAGGACTTCGCGAAGACGTCGTGGGACGTGCGCAACTACCTGTGGGCACCTCAGCTGGGGTGCTTCGGCATCCAGCGGATCCACCGCCTGCCCGACGTCATGATCCTCGCCGGTGCCGGCGTCGGCGGCGGCTCGCTCAACTACGCCAACACCCTCTACGTGCCGCCGGAGGCGTTCTTCCGCGACCAGCAGTGGGCTCACATCACCGACTGGGCCGCCGAGCTGGCGCCGCACTACGAGACGGCGTCGGCGATGCTCGGCGTCGTCGAGAACCCGTGCGAGGGTCCCGTCGAGCAGATCTTCCGCGACGCCGCCCAGGACATGGGGGTCCCCGAGAGCTTCCGCAAGGCGCCCGTCGCGGTGTTCTTCGGCAAGCCGGGGGTCGAGGTCGAGGACCCCTACTTCGGCGGTGCGGGCCCTCGCCGGACCGGCTGCACCCAGTGCGGCAACTGCATGGTCGGCTGCCGCCACGGGGCCAAGAACACCCTGCGCAAGAACTACCTCCACCTCGCCGAGGCCCTCGGAGTCGTCATCGAGCCGATGCGCACGGTGACCCGGCTGGGGGTCGTGCCGGGCAGCGGTGGTGACGGCGGGTCCCAGGCTCTGCGTGGGCCGGCATACGGCGAGGGTGAAGGCACCTACCGCGTGCTGCACGAGCGCACGGGTCCGGTCCACGGCAGGGACCCGCGCGTTATCACCGCCCGGCACGTCGTCGTCGCGGCCGGCACGTGGGGCACCCAGACGCTATTGCACGCGATGCGTGACGAGGGGGAGCTGCCCCGGATCTCGGACCGGCTCGGCCACCTCACCCGCACCAACAGCGAGGCGCTCCTCGGCGCGATGACCCAGCACCCGCACCCGGAGGCGGGGCTCGCCGAGGGCATCGCGATCACGGCGTCGTTCCACCCCACCGACGACACCCACGTCGAGAACGTGCGCTACGGGCCCGGCTCCAACGCGATGGGTCTGCTCACGACGCTCATGGTCCCCGGCGACACGAGGTGGCCGCGGCCGGTCCAGTTCCTCCTCGAGCTCGCCCGGCAGCCGCAGGCCCTGCTCAAGCAGTTCCCGATGACGACCCGGTGGAGCGAGCGCACCATCATCGGGCTCGTCATGCAGACCCGCGACAACTCGCTGCGGGTGTCCGGCCGTCGTGGTCTCCTGGGAGGGCGCCGGCTCACCTCGCAGCAGGGCCACGGCGAGCCGAACCCGACCTTCATCAAGGAGGGCCACGACGCGATGCACGCCGTGGCGC
Organism: Knoellia locipacati; assembly: GCF_044791685.1. GTDB lineage: Bacteria > Actinomycetota > Actinomycetes > Actinomycetales > Dermatophilaceae > Knoellia > Knoellia locipacati_A. The sequence continues at coordinate 626,616 of NZ_CP087730.1, read as the reverse complement.
GCCGGCTCCAGGAGGTGACCGGCGACTACACCGTCGCCGGCGGCACCTGGGGCGAGGTCTTCGACGTGCCGCTCACCGCCCACTTCCTCGGCGGCGTGGCCATCGGCGAGAGCGGGACGAGCGGCGTCATCGACCCCTACCACCGGCTGTGGGGCCACCCCGGCATCTCGGTGGTCGACGGCTCCGCGGTGTCGGCCAACCTCGGCGTCAACCCGTCGCTGACGATCACGGCGCAGGCGGAGCGGGCGATGTCGCTGTGGCCCAACAAGGGCGAGCTCGACGGTCGGCCGGGGCAGGGGGAGGCCTATCGCCGCCTCGACCCGGTCCCGGCGAAGCAGCCCGCCGTGCAGCGGCTGGGTCATGACGTTGGTGCTGCGGGCCGATAGCCGATAGGTGTGCACGAACACCTATCGGCTATCGGCCCGATCACGCACCATGCCGGCGGACCGATGCCCGGTCAGCGGTTAGCCGGGCCCCGACCCCTCTTCGTCCCGCCAGGCGCGCCACAGCGCCGCGTAGGCGCCGCCGCGCTCGATGAGCTCGTCGTGCGTGCCCAGCTCGCTGATCCGTCCCTCCTCGACGACGCAGACGCGGTCGGCGTCGTATGCCGTGTGCAACCGGTGCGCGATCGCGACGACCGTGCGTCCACGGGTCACCGCGGCGAGCGAGCGCTCGAGGTGGCGCGCCGCGCGGGGGTCGAGCAGCGAGGTGGCTTCGTCGAGGACCAGCGTGTGCGGGTCGGCGAGCACGAGCCGGGCGAGCGCGAGCTGCTGCGCCTGCGCCTCGGTGAGGGCATGCCCGCCCGACCCGACCCTCGTCTCGAGGCGGTCGGGCAGGGCACGGACCCAGGTGTCGGCGTCGACGGCCGCGAGGGCGGCATACACCTCGTCGTCGGACGCCGAGGGGCGCGGGAGGCGCAGGTTCTCGCCGACGGTGCCCACGAAGACGTGGTGCTCCTGGGTCACGAGCGCGACCTCGCCGCGCAGGGTGGGCAGGGTGAGGTCGACGAGGGGCACGCCGCCGACGGTCACCCGGCCCGTGCGCGGTCCGTCGATGCCGGCCATGAGGCGGCCGAGGGTCGACTTGCCGGCGCCGGAGGGGCCCACGATCGCGAGGCGCTCTCCGGGCCGCAGCGTGAGTGAGACGCCGTGCAGGACGTCACGCCCCTCGCGGTAGGAGTAGCGGACGTCCTCGACCTCGATGGTCGCGCCACGCGGCTGCTCACCGGTGGCGACGCGGTCCGGCGGCACCTCGCCGACGCCGAGCACCCGTGCGAGCGAGGTTGCGGCGAACTGGATCTCGTCGAGCCAGCTGATGAGGTCACCGAGCGGGTCGAGCATCTGCTGGATGTAGAGGGTCACGGCGGTGGCCGCACCGATCGAGATGTGGCCGTTCCAGGCGAGCCAGCCGCCCCAGAGCACCGAGACGGCGACCGGGAGGAAGAAGCCGATCTCGAGCCACGGGAACCAGCGCAGCCGCAGGCCGACCCCGACCCGTTCGGCGCGACCGGCCTCGTCCAGTGCCTCGTCGAAGCGCGCTCCCCGCTGGGCGGAGAGGCTGAGGTTGTCCATGGTGCGCAGGCCGTCGATCGTCTCGGCCCCGACCGAGTTGAGCCGGGCGTAGCTCGCGTGCTCCCAGAGGTAGACCCGTCCGGCCCGCTTGAGGTACCAGCGGCTCGAGGGCACGTGGACGAGCAGGGGGGTGAGGAGGGCGAGGGCCGCCAGTGGCGAGGTGATCACGGCCGCGACGACGGTGGCGGTGACCGTCATGACCGACACGACGACCGCCGGGATGCCGAAGCGGATGACGTGGGTCATCGCGTCGATGTCGTTGGTCGTGCGGGCGACGAGGTCACCCGTGCCCGCGCGCTCCAGCGTCGAGAGCGGGAGCCGCACGGCATCGCGGACGAAGTCCTCGCGCAGCCTGGCGAAGACGTGCTCGGAGAGGATGAACGCTGCACGCCGGGCGAGCCAGGTGAGGACGGTCTGGGCGAGGATCGCGACCACGAGCACTGCGATGAGCACGTCGATCCGCCGCAGGCTGGCGCCTCCCGGCCCGGCCTCGGTCACCTCCTCGACGATCTGGCCGACGACCCACGGCCCGACGAGGCCGACGAGAGCGGCGAGGCCGTGCAGCGCGAGGACCCAGAGCAGCGGTCGACGGTGGTCGCGCAGGAGGACCCGGGTGTGGGCGACCACGGTCTGGCGGCTCGCGATGGGCAGCGAGCGCTTGGCGTGGTCGGTCTCGCCGATCTGGTGGAGGATCGGGGTCATCGCTCAGTCGTCCTCTCCGCGCAGGACGATGCGCCGGTATGCCGGGTGGTTTCGGACGAGGTCGCGGTGCGTTCCCTCGATGGTCACGGTGCCGTCCTCGACGAGGAGGACGCGGTCGGCGCGGTCGAGGACGAGAGGGCTTGCCGTGACGACCACGGTGGTGGAACCGCTGCGGTGCTTGGGAATTCGCTCGGCGATGCGCGACTCGGTGTGGGCGTCGACGGCGCTCGTCGGCTCGACCAGCACGAGCACCGCGGGATCGCGCAGGAGGGCGCGGGCGAGGGCGATGCGCTGGCGCTGCCCACCCGAGAGCGACCGACCGCGCTCCTCGAGCTCGCCGTCGAGGCCACCGTCGATCGACTCGATCGCGTCCATCGCGTCGGCGGTGTGGAGCGCGGCGAGAAGGGCGTCGTCGTCGGGGTGCGCGCCCGGCTCGCCGACGACGGCGCCGAGCTCGCGGCGCAGCGGCCCGCTGAAGAGGTGCGGGTCGGACTGCGACACGACGATGGTGTGGCGAACCACCTCGATCGGGAGGTCGTCGATCACGGTGGCACCCCACGTGACGCCGTGCCGGCCCGGGACAGTGCGACCGAGCCGCGCGGCGATGGAAGCCGACACGTCGGGGTCGGCGGACACGATGGCGGTCAGCCGCCCCGGCACGATGCGCACGCCGGACGTCGGGTCGAACAGCTCGGCTGCAGTGCTGCCAGAACTGACCAATTGGTCAAGTCTTGTTGCGTCCGGGCCGCCAGAACTGACCAATTGGTCAAGTCTTGTTGCGTCCGGTCCGCCAGAACTGACCAATTGGTCAAGTTTTGTCGGGGTGGCGGGGTGGTCGGGCTCGGCCGCGAGGATCGCCACGAGGCGGCTGGCCATGACCCGCGACGTGATGAGCTTGTTGACGAACTCGGTCGCGGTCCGCAGCGGCATGGTGAGGAACGCCGTGTAGCCGTAGAACGCGACGAGCTGGCCCGGCGAGATGTCACCGGCCACCGCGAGGTGGGCGCCCAGCCCGGTGACGACGACGACGAACACCCCGGGCAGCAGCACCTGCGAGGCGTCGAGCAGCGCCTGCACACCGGCCAGGCGCACGCCGGCGGAGCGGACGCGACCGGACTGGCCGGCATACCGGGTCAGGAAGGTTTCCTCACCACCGACGCCACGCAGGACGCGCAGCCCCGAGACGGTGTCGGCGCCGAGGGCCGTGAGCTCACCGGACTCCGAGCGCTGCGCCTCCTGGCGCTTCTGGAGCGGGCGCATGACGAAGGCGAGCGAGGCGAGGAGCAGGGGACCGCCGACGAGCATGACGAGCCCGAGCAGCACCGAGCCCTTGAGGAGGATGACCGAGACGACCACGAAGCTGGCGATCGCGCCGGCGAAGCGGGCCGACACGTCGAAGACCATGCCGACCTTCCAGAAGTCGTTGGCGAAGGCGGTCAGGACCTCGCCGGCGGATGTCGAGCGCGTCAGTGCAGGGCCGGCGCGGCGGACGGCGCGCTCGGTGACGATCGCCGACCGGAACGCCGCGAAGAGCCAGTTGCGCACGGCGAACCAGTGCCGCAGGTTCGTCGTGGCGGCGCTGAGCAGCCCCATGCCGAGGATGACGCCGGACCAGAGCACGAGCGCGCGACCGTCGCGGGCGACGAGGCCGTCGTCGATGGCCTTGCCGATGGCCGCCGGCACGAGCGCGATCGAGAGCATCCACGGGATGCCGAACGCGGCACCGCCGACGATGGTGCGCCACTGCCGCCGGACCAGCCAGAGCAGGAGGCGGTCGGCGTCGGTCGGGGGAGTGGCACCGTCCTCGAGGGCGTAGGGCCAGGGTTGCGTCGGCATGTCGTCTCCACGGTAGGAGCCGGGACCGGTACCGAGCCACCGAGTTTCCGCTCAGGTCACGCGTTTAGGCTCGACGCGTGCTCCGGACCGCGCTCAGGCCCCGCAACCTCGCGTTGCTCGCGGTCGCCGTCCTCGTCGTCGTCGCGTTCGTCCAGCTCGGTCGCTGGCAGCTCGGCGTCGCCGAGGACGAGGCGTTGCGCGAGTCCCTCGAGAAGGCGCGCTCGCAGCAGCCCGTGGCCGTCGAGAGGGTCCTGCGTCCGCACTCGGACTTCCCCGGCGAGCTGAGCATCCGTCCGGTGTCGGCCACCGGCGAGTTCGGGCCCGACCAGGTCGTCGTCGCGAACCGTCGACTCGACGGGCGCTCGGGCTACTGGGTCGTCGCGCCGCTGCGGGTCACCGCGACCGGCGCGACACTGCCCGTCCTGCGCGGCTTCGTCACCTCGCCCGCGGAGCTGCCGCCCGTCCCGACTGGAACCGTCACCGTCACGGGTGGGCTGGCTCCACCCGAGTCCCCGTATGCCGGTGCCGCACCTCCCGAGGGCCAGCTCGGCTCGGTGGACACCTCGGTCCTCGTCGGGCGCTGGTCCGGCGACCTCTACAACGCGTTCGTCTTCCAGCAGGAGGAGACGCCGGCGGCGGCCCCGGGGTCGCTGGGCTCGATGCAGCGGGTGCCCACGCCGTCGGGTGAGACGGGCTTCAAGTGGCGCAACGCGGCATACGCCCTGCAGTGGTGGGCCTTCGCGCTGTTCGCGCTCTACATGTGGTGGCGGATCGTGCGGGACGAGGGCAGGGAGGACGCCGCTTCGGAAAGGGCCGCCGCGGAGGAGGTCGGGGCGAGCGGCGACAATGGTGCCTGTGAGTGACGTGAGCCAGGCCAGCAAGCAGACCGTGATCCGGGACGAGACGGCGGCGCGCAAGGCGCTGACCTTCTTCAAGGTCATGGCGTTCATCGTCGGCATCGGACTGCTCGTGCTGCTCGTCGAGATCGTGCTCGAGTACGGCACGTCGATGAAGGGTGAGCAGAACCCGCTGCACTGGTGGCCGCAGCCGCACGGCTTCATCTACATGGTCTACCTCGTGGCGACGGCCAACCTCGGCTTCAAGGTGGGGTGGTCGCTGCCCAAGATGGTCGGGGTCATGCTCGCCGGGTGCGTGCCGTTCCTCTCGTTCTGGGTCGAGCGCAAGGTCGCCGCCGAGGTGGACGGGCGCCTCGCCCGGTGACCACCGCCGGGTGGCCCGAGTACCGTCTTGAGACATGGGCGGCCCCGGAGCCCGGCACCGATCGCTCGGTGAACGTCTCGTCGAGCTGCGACAGTTCGTGGGGCGGGCGGCAGAGCTGGATCTCGTGCGCGCCGCGCTCGATGCGGACGAGCCGCCGTTCGCCGTGCTGTTCCTGCACGGACCGGGCGGCATCGGGAAGTCGAGCCTTCTCGACCTGATCGCTGAGGGCGTCTCACACGACGGAGCAACGGTCGTCCGCCTGGATGGCGCAGTCCTGGCCCCCACGCCGGAGGCCGTCCTCTCGAAACTGGCTGACTCGCTCGAGGTGCCAGTGGCATTCGGAGCGATCACGTGCCCTTCCGGTCGACTGGTGCTCCTGATCGACGACTATGAGCGGTTGGCTCCACTCGACGGGTGGGTCCAGACAGCCCTCCTCCCTCGACTGCCGGCCAGCGCGTTGACCGTCATCGCGGGACGGACACCGCCCGAACCGAGGTGGCGCTCGGAGTCGTCGTGGTCGGAGCTGCTGCGCGTGGTGTCGCTCCGCAACCTCAGCCCGGCCGAGAGTCGCGAATACCTCCGGGCCGTGGGCGTGGCCTCGGCCCTGCACGACGAGGTGGTCAGCGCGACGCACGGGCACCCGCTCGCCCTGTCACTCCTCGCTGACGTCGTCCTGCGGGAGGGCGCGGTACCACCGGGACCCCTTCCACCTGATCTCGTCAGTGCGCTGCTCGGACGCTTCGTCGAGGACGTCCCCACCGACCTCCATCGCCGCGCTCTGCAGGTGTGCGGCCTGGCCAGGACCACGACCGAGCCGCTCCTTCGCGACGCGTTGGGTCTGGAGGACGCTCGCGAGCTCTTCGACTGGCTCCGGGGTCTGTCGTTCGTCACGGCAGGCCAAGAGGGACTCTTCCCCCATGACCTCGCGCGTGACGTGATCGATGCCGAGCTCCGCTGGCGAGACCCCGAGGAGTACCGAACGGTCTTCAGGGGCGTCTGGACCCATACGCGAGAGCACCTGCGATCGGCGGTCGGGTGGGAGCGGCGGCAGGCCGTGTTCGACCTCAAGTTCGTCTTCCGGAACCTGCCCGGTGTGCTGGCCCCCGTGGACTGGACCTCGTGGGGCGGGCTGCACCCTGAGCCTGCCAAGGCATCGGACCGGGACGTCGTGCTCGAACTCGTCCTCGACGCAGAGGGACTTCGTTCTCGCGAGATCGCGGCGCGCTGGTGGGAGCGTCAGCGGGAGGGTTTCTGGGTCCTGCGACACCACAACGGATCAGTCCTCGGCATGCTCGTCCTGCTCGACCTCACCCGCGCCTCTCCGGACGACATCACAAGCGACCCCGGTGCGACTGCAGCCTGGGACCACGCCCAGCACCAGTCACCGACGAGGCCCGGGGAGGTGGTGACCCAGACCAGGTTCATCATCGACAAGCACGCCTACCAGAACCCGTCCGCGACCCTCAACGCTGCCCCGCTCCTGACGATGGAGCACTACATGCGCACCAAGGACCTTGCGTGGGACTTCCTCACCCTGGCCGAGCCAGACCGGTGGAACGACTACTTCGCCGTCGCGGACCTTCCGCGGGCGGAGGGCGCCGACTTCCGGGTGGGCGATCGAACCTACGGGTTGTTCGCCCACGACTTCCGCCGAGTTCCCGTGGACGACTGGTTGCAGCTGGTGACCGAACGCTCACTGGCGCGGGACGTCTCACCCGCGCCCCCCACGAAGTCCGAGTTCCTGGTGCTGTCGCAACCCGAGTTCGCCCAGGCTGTGAAGCAGGCTCTGCGCGACATGCGGCGCCCGGCACTGCTCGACCGCAACCCACTCACGAGGACCCGCCTGGTGCACGACCAAGGCTCCGCTGGCCCGGGGTCATCAGGGGCTGCGCTCGAGACACTCCTTCGTGACGCCGTTGACGCACTCGCGAACGACCCACGTGACGACGCGCTGCTGCGTGCGGTCGACCGGACCTACCTGCGACCTGCGGTCACGCAGGAGGCTGCGGCGACGTTGCTGGGTCTCCCCTTCAGCACGTACCGACGTCACCTGACCCGAGGAGTTCGGCGCATCGTCGACTGGTTGTGGGAACGGGAGCTCTATGGCCCGGGTGCTTTTCTGGGGGCGGCTGGGCCCGACGAGCAGAACTGAGCACCGCGTGGACTGGTGAGTGAGCAGCATTCGGATGCAGCCTTCTCGCGACGTGAGGAGGCGGTTGTCATGAACGACTCTCTGGTGGGTGATCGAGCCGTGGTGCTCGGCGCCAGCATTGCCGGACTGGTGGCCACGCGGGCGCTGGCGGACCTGTTCGCCGAGGTCGTCGTCGTGGAGCGCGATGAGCTGGGGGTGACCGGTTCGCCGCGCCGTGGGGTGCCTCAAGGACGCCACATCCACGGCCTCATGGCGCGCGGGCAGGAGGTGTTGGAGGAGTTCTTCCCAGGGTTGACGGACGATCTCGTCGAGGAGGGGGTGCCGCTCATCGACCAGGCCGGCCAGGTGCGGCTCTACCTCAGCGGTTGTCGTCTCAAACCGTCCCCCAGCGACATCCGAGTGCTCAGTGCTAGCCGGCCAGGGCTCGAGGCCTACGTGCGGCGGCGTGTTCAGGCGCTGCCCGACGTGGCGTGGCGGGACGGGCGGGACATCGTCGGGCTCGTGACCACCCCTGAGGGTGACCGCGTCACGGGCGCCCGGGTGATCCGCAGGGCAGACGGGAGCAGCGAAGAGCTCCTCGAGGCCGACCTGGTGGTGGATGCGACGGGCCGCGGGTCCCGGACCCCCATATGGCTCGAGGCGCTGGGCCGCGGGAGCCCGGCGGAGGAGACGATCCCCATCGGCGTGGGCTACGCGAGCGCCATCTTCAGGCTCGCGCCCGGGGCGCTGGGCCGTGACCTTGCAGTCATCCAGGCACCCACCCCGGCGCGTCCCCGAGGTGGCGGCCTCACGACACTGGAGGGTGGCCGCTGCATCGTGACGCTCATGGGGGTTCTCGGGGACCACCCGCCGGCGGACCTCCCCGGCTTCATGGACTTCGCGAGGTCCTTGGAACATCCGGACATCTTTGATGCCCTGCAGGGCGCTGAGCCGACGGACCTGCCGGTGTCGCTGCGCTTCCCCGCCAGTGTCCGCCGACGCTACGAGCGCATGCGCTCGCTCCCTGACGGACTATTGGTGACCGGGGACGCCTTGTGCAGCTTCAACCCCATCTACGGGCAGGGCATGACGGTCGCCGCCCTCGAGGCGCAAGCCATGCATCGCTCACTCATCGCGCTCGCACCTGCGCGCCCGGGCCTTCGCAAGGAGGTGCTGCGGACGAGCGGAGTCATGGACGAGATCGCGCGTGTCGTCGATGTCCCGTGGGACATGGCCGCAGGCGGTGACCTCGCATACCCCGGCGTCACAGGGTCTCGCACCGTGAAGATCCGGGTCGGCAACGCCTACCTTCCGCGGCTGCACGCCGCTGCGCAGTCAGACGCTCGCCTCACGGTCGCGTTCCTCAGGGTCGCGGGGCTGCTCGATCCACCCCAGGCTCTCTTCCGCCCAGACCTCGTCATGCGTGTCCTGCGTCAATCTGGGGCAGGACGCCGTCGAGCGGCAACGGCCGACACGGCGGGAAGCAGTGACGAGAGCCGCCGGTAGCCTGTCCGTGTGAGCGAGACCCCCCACCTGTCCGACCGTCCGGTGCTCGTCGTCGACTTCGGCGCCCAGTACGCCCAGCTCATCGCGCGTCGCGTGCGCGAGGCCAACGTCTTCAGCGAGGTGGTCCCCTCGACGATGCCGGCGAGCGAGATGCTCGCCAAGGAGCCGGCGGCGATCATCCTGTCCGGCGGGCCGAGCTCGGTCTACGAGGAGGGCGCCCCACGGCTCGATCCGGGCCTGCTCGAGGCCGGGGTGCCGGTGTTCGGCATGTGCTACGGCTTCCAGGCGATGGTCCAGGCCCTCGGCGGCACCGTCGAGCGCACCGGCCTGGGTGAGTTCGGCTCGACGCCGGCCCAGATCTCCGACACCGACTCGACGCTCTTCAACGGCCAGCCCTCCGACCAGTCGGTCTGGATGAGCCACGGCGACGCCGCCACGGCCGCCCCGGACGGGATGCGGGTCACGGCGGCGACGTCCGGCGCGCCCGTCGCGGCGTTCGAGGACGACGAGCGCAAGCTCTACGGCGTGCAGTGGCACCCCGAGGTCATGCACTCGACGTTCGGCCAGCGGGTGCTCGAGAACTTCCTGCTCCGAGGCGCAGGCCTGTCGGGGGAGTGGACGGCGCACAACGTCGTCGAGTCCCTCGTCGAGCAGGTCAAGGAGACCGTCGGCGACAAGCACGTGCTCTGCGCGCTCTCCGGTGGGGTCGACTCGTCGGTGGCCGCCGCGCTCGTCCAGCGCGCCGTCGGTGACCAGCTGACCTGCGTCTTCGTCGACCACGGACTGCTGCGCTCCGGCGAGGCCGAGCAGGTCGAGAAGGAGTTCGTCGCGGCGACCGGCGTCGACCTCGTCGTCGTCGACGCCAGGGACCAGTTCCTCTCCGCGCTCGCGGGCGTCTCGGACCCCGAGGAGAAGCGCAAGATCATCGGTCGCGAGTTCATCCGCGTCTTCGAGCAGGCCGCTCGCGACGTCGTCGGCTCGGCCGAGCGCGACGGCCACCCGGTCGAGTTCCTCGTCCAGGGCACCCTCTACCCCGACGTCGTCGAGTCCGGGGGCGGCACGGGCACGGCCAACATCAAGTCCCACCACAACGTCGGCGGGCTCCCCGACGACCTCCAGTTCACGCTCATCGAGCCGCTGCGCCTGCTCTTCAAGGACGAGGTCCGCCAGGTCGGCCTCGAGCTCGGCGTGCCCGAGGGCATCGTCTGGCGCCAGCCCTTCCCGGGCCCGGGCCTCGGCATCCGTATCGTCGGCGAGGTGACGGCCGAGCGCCTCGAGATCCTGCGCGCCGCCGACCAGATCGCCCGCCACGAGCTGTCCGCCGCCGGCCTCGACCGCGAGATCTGGCAGTGCCCGGTCGTCCTGCTGGCCGACGTCCGGTCGGTCGGCGTCCAGGGCGACGGCCGCACCTACGGCCACCCCGTCGTGCTCCGGCCGGTCTCGTCCGAGGACGCCATGACCGCCGACTGGACCCGCGTCCCCTACGACGTGCTCGCCAAGATCTCGACCCGCATCACCAACGAGGTGCGCGAGGTCAACCGGGTCGTCCTCGACGTCACGAGCAAGCCCCCGGGCACCATCGAGTGGGAGTGACCTCCCCGGCCCGACTCGTGGCAGGCTTGACCGGAACCCCTGATCAGAACTGAGGTCCCCAACGCATGTGCGGCATCGCCGGCTACTACGGCCTGAGCGCCAACGAAGCGCTCCTGAACACCATGAACGACGTCCAGGAGCACCGCGGACCCGACGGTGAGGGCATCTACGTCGAGGGCCCCTGCGGCCTCGCGCACCGACGGCTCTCGATCATCGACGTGGCCCACGGCCAGCAGCCGATGGCCACGGCCGACGGGCGCTACTCGATCGCCTACAACGGCGAGGTCTACAACTACCTCGACCTGCGTGCCGAGCTCGAGGGACTGGGTCGCACGTTCGAGACCGACAGCGACACCGAGGTCGTCCTCCAGGCGTTCGCGCAGTGGGGTGGCGAGGCCTTCGACCGCTTCAACGGCATGTTCGGGCTCGCGATCTGGGACCGCGAGGAGCAGCGGCTCACCCTCGCCCGCGACCACTTCGGGATCAAGCCGGTCTACGTATGCCGTGTGGCCGGCGAGCAGGGCGACGCCCTGCTCTTCTCGAGCGAGATCCGCCCGATCCTCGCCAGCGGTCTGTACGAGAAGAAGCCCAACGAGCGCTCGATCTACCGCTACCTGAGGTTCCGCGCCCACGAGGACGGCACCGAGACGTTCTTCGACGGCATCGAGCGGCTCCAGCCGGGCGAGATGCTCGAGGCGGACGCGGACGGCATACGACGCACGATGTTCACGCGCCTGCGTGAGGAGCTCGCGGAGCTCGCCGAGGAGCAGCGTCCCTACGACGACGAGGCCGCGGCCGAGTACAAGGAGCGCTTCATCGAGGCCGTGCGCCTTCGGCTCCAGTCCGAGGTGCCGGTCGGCACGTCGCTCTCCGGCGGCCTCGACAGCTCGGCCGTCGCCGTCATCATCAACCAGCTCATCAACGAGGGCGACGAGCGCACCCAGTCGGTGGGGGTGCAGCAGAACACCTTCAGCGCCGTCTTCCCGAACTCGATCAACGACGAGGAGAAGTACGTCGACGAGGTCCTCGACATCTGCGAGGGGCACGTCGACGGTCACAAGATCCTGCCGAAGCCCGAGGACTTCAAGGCCGACCTTCGTGACTTCATCCGTACGCAGGAGGAGCCGCTCATCTCCAGCGGGCCCTACGCGCAGTTCCAGGTGATGCGCGAGGCGACCAAGCACGTGACCGTCCTCCTCGACGGCCAGGGTGCCGACGAGATGATGGCCGGCTACATCCCCTACTACGCCGTCTACCTCCGCCAGCTGCGGGCCCAGGGCGCCAGGGCCGCGGCCGCCGAGCTGAGCAAGAGCCTCGACGTGCTCTTCCGCCTCGGGCGCTTCCGGGTCAAGGCCAAGCTCAAGGGCCGCAAGGACGTGCCGGTGACGTCCCTGCTCAAGCGCGAGTTCACCTCGCAGTGGACCGACGAGCGCTTCCCCGTCGAGCAGGGCAACCTCAAGAAGCGGCTCATCGAGGACCTCTTCCACAACAGCCTCCCGAGCCTGCTGCGCTACGAGGACAAGAACACGATGCGCTTCTCGGTCGAGGGGCGCGTGCCGTTCCTCGACAAGGAGGTCGTGAAGTTCATCTTCAGCCTCACCGACGAGGCGATCATCAAGGACGGCTGGAACAAGCGCATCCTGCGCGACGCGACGCGCGGCCTGCTCCCGGAGTCGATCAACCGTCGCCGCAACAAGATCGGGTTCACGACGCCGCAGTCCGAGTGGTTCATGCGGCTCAAGAACCACTTCTACTCGATCTTCCTCAGCGAGTCGTTCGCGAACCGCCCCTACTTCGAGCAGACCGAGGTGCTGCACGCGTTCGAGGGCTGGATCAAGGGCACCAACAACGCCGACACGATGATGTTCTGGCGCCTCATCAACCTCGAGCTGTGGCTCCAGGAGTACTTCGACGAGGCGCCGCAGGTCGACAAGGCCACCGCGCAGGCCGCGCCGAAGTCGGACCTCGAGCCCAACTCGGGCAAGTCGCTCGACCTCACGACGGCACGCGGCGAGACCGTCCGTCGCTACCCCCTGCGCACCGAGCTCTTCGCGGCCGACGACGACCTCGACGCCAAGGTGCTGCCGCGCGTGGAGGAGTTCTTCTCGACGCTGGCAGCGGGTGGTCCGGAGCACCAGGCCGCGACGCAGGGCCGCTGGTACCTCTTCATCTCCGAGAAGATCATCGCCATCACCCAGGGCCGGTCCTACTTCATCTGGGACATCAAGGTCGGCAAGCCGGCCCGGGTGCTCTCCAAGTACGTCACTCGCACCCCGGCAGGCATCGGCCTGGGGTCGCCGTTCACGATGCAGCTCGCGATCGAGGAGGCCGGGCTTCCCCGCGTCCTGTATGCCGCTGCCGGCGGTGCCGTGGGCAAGGCGATCGGTCGCAAGGGACTGTTCTACGAGCTCGTCGGCAACGACATCGCCGCCATCGACGGCCCGACCGAGTACAGCGCCTACCCCTCCAACGTGTCCGCCAAGCTCGCCCCCAAGGACCCCGACCGGGTGGCCGCGCGCCTCACCGCGGGGATCCGCGACCGGGTGCCCACGGCATACAAGGATCAGTTCGGCGGGACGATCGTCATGGACGCCAACGACATCGGCCGCAACGTCCTCGGCAGCGACGTGCCGGGCGACAAGGCGCGGTTCGAGGAGATGTTCGCCGACAACCCGCTGGGTCAGGGCAGCGAGCAGACCCCGATGGCGCTCGTCTTCATCCAGGACTGAGGGAGGTCAGCGCACGCTGGCGACGGCTTCGTCGGTCTCGTCGTCTCCGGTGGCGCCCTTGACGCGCGGGCTGAGCGACCAGGCGAACCAGCCCAACGCGCCCAGTGGCACCTCCATGAGGTGGGTGAAGATCGAGAACAGGAAGACCCCGGCCGCGGCCCCGGCCGTGTCGGCCCCCCACCCGACCAGCGCCACCACCGTTGCCGACTCGGTGAGGCCGACTCCGCCGGGGGTAATCCCAACCGCGGTGATCAAGCGCCCGATCGCGAACGCCGCGAAGAGGATGCCGAGGGGCATGAACACCCCGACTGAGTTCATGATGAGGACGAACAACAGGTAGTAGAAGCCGAAGAATCCGACCATCCCCAAGGTCATCTTCAGCCAGCCGGTGCGCACGACGTCGTTGATGCGGTGGCGCATGTCGTGGACGAGCGCGTCGATGCTCATCGTGCGCTTGCGGCGGCGGAAGAGCGGCGCGAGCGCCCGGTCGAGGGTGCGCCCGATGGACTGGGCCGCCCGCTCACTGGCGAGGATCGCGACGAAGGCGCCGAACAGCGCCAACCCGGAGATCGTGGCTGCCAGCGCGGCGCTCGTGAGCGACCTCGGCAGCCCGTCGTTGCCCACCCACAGCATGACGATGGCGACGATGGGCAGGGCGATCCGGGCCAGCGTGTTCCAGACGCCGGTGACGATCGCGGATGTCGAGACGTCACGGTTCTTGAAGCCCCAGGAGCGCAGGATCGTGTAGGTCGCCGCGAGCCCGACCGCCCCGCCCCCGGGCAGGAGGTTGCTCACCGACGACCCGCAGATGTTGACGATGAAGGCGCGCCAGCTGCTCAGTCCGGGCAGTGACCCGGTGAAGGTGAGGGTGTAGCAGCCGAGCCCGACGAGGACGAGACCGAGGAACCCGCTGGCCTGCCACCACGAGACCGTCTGCACCTGCTCGAAGACCTCGCCCCACGTCGTCTTGGCGAACCGCGGGAAGCCCCACCCGAGCAGAGCCACGGCGAGCGCGAGCCCGGCCACGGCCCGCAGGACCTGCTTGGCACGCGTGCTCACGGGAGTCCTTCGAAGATGTCGGTGCGTATGCCGTCCGCAGCCTTCGCGTCCGGGTCGCGGAACCACTCGCGCCCGAAGACGAGGTCGTAGAGCGGGCGGGGGATGCGCAGGAACGCGGCGAGGGTGCGGTCGCCGCCCTGCGAGCCGTCGTTGGAGGCCTGGGAGGCGTGGGCGCGCATCGAGGCGCGCTTGGCGGCGATGTGGCGGCGGACGTCGACCCGGTGCGTGATGTCGGCGCGCGCGGTGAAGCTGCGCTCGAACGTCGTCGGGTCGAACTCGGCGGGGAAGCGGTAGACCTTGCTGACGAGCCGCACGGCCCGGGCGATGGTGTCGCGGGGCACGGTCGCCTCGAGCACCCGGGGCGACTGGGTGGTCGAGCGGGAGCGTGCGATCTCGGCGGCGCGCGCACCCACCTCGTGCACCCGCACGTGGTCGCGGTGGCCGTAGCCGCCCCGGGCGTCGTAGCTGAGCAGCACGTCGGCGCGCTCGGTGGTGAGGATCGCGGCCAGGCGCTCCGCGGCCTGCTCGACCGGGGCGCGGCAGAAGCGCACGCGGCCGGGAGGGTCCTCGGGGACGGGTCCGTCGTGCCCGGAGTCGGCGTAGCCCAACCACTCGACGTGGTCGACGCCGAGGGCCTCGGCGGAGCGTTGCGTCTCCGCCAACCGCACGCCGGCGAGGTCGCCTCCACCGTCCTCGCCGCCCCGGCGGAAGTCGTCCGAGGCGAGACCGAGCGCACCGTCGGTGGCGACGACGAGCACGACACGGTGCCCCGCGGCAGCGGCCTTGGCCATGGTGCCGGAGGTCAGGAGTGCCTCGTCGTCGGGGTGGGCGTGGAAGGCCACGAGCGTGCGCGTCATCGCGTCCATCCTGACGCATGGCAGGCTGGTCGCCCGTGAGGGTCGCCCTGTTGTCGGACTGCTACCTGCCGCGCCTCGGCGGGATCGAGGTCCAGGTGCACGACCTCGCGCACCGGCTCGCCGCCGCGGGGCACGAGGTCGAGGTCGTCACGGCCACGGCGGGCCAGACGCGTGAGCACACGATGTCGCCCGAGACCGCGCCGGGCTCCGGCCCACGTGGCTCCGGCACTGCAGCCGGCACTGCAGCCGGCACTGCAGCCGGCACTGCCGAGGCGCTTGCCGCGGGCAGCGTCACCGTGCACCGCCTGCCGTTGCCGGTCCCGGGCGCCCCTCCCGTCAACCCGTTCGTCAAGGACGAGGTGCGTGCCCTGCTCGGCTCCGGTCGCTTCGACGTGGCCCACGCCCACATGGGGGTGGTCAGCCCCTTCGCGACCGACATGGTGGGCGTCGCGCTCGACGCGGGGGTTCCCTCGGCGGTGACCTGGCACTGCGTCATCGACAGGAGCGCACCGGTGTTCCGGCTGCTCGGTCACGCCCGGCGCTGGCAGGGCGCCGGCGTCGCCCTCTCGGCGGTGTCGTCGATGGCTGCCGCGCGCGTGGGCCGCATCGCGCCCGGGGCCGACGTGCACGTGCTGGGGAACGGCATCGACGTCGAGCACTGGCGACCCCCGGTGGAGCTCGGTACCGAGCGCGCCGACGACGGCGCGGTCCGGGTCGTCAGCGCCCTGCGCTTCGTGCTCCGCAAGCGTCCCGGGGCCCTCGTCGACGTCCTGCGCACCGCCCGTGAACGACTCGACGAGGTCGCTCCCGAGGTCCGTCTCGAGGCCCACCTCGTCGGCGACGGACCCCAGCGCCGGTTGGTCAGGGCTCGACTCGACCGGAACGGCATGGACTGGGTCCACACGCCGGGGCGGGTGACCCGGGACGAGCTGCGCGACCTGCACTGGCGCAGCGACGCCTACCTCACGACGGCCCGGCTCGAAGCCTTCGGCATCGCGGCGCTCGAGGCCCGCACGGCTGGCCTGGCAGTGCTGGCTCGCAGGGGCACCGGGCTGGACGACTTCGTCGTGGACGGGCGTGACGGCATACTCCGGTCCTCCGACGACGACCTCGCGACGGGACTCGCAGAGCTCGCCGCGCGCCCCGAGGAGCTGGCGCGCCTCCGGGCGCACAACCTCGCCACCCCGCCGGAGCAGTCGTGGGAGAGCGTGGTCGAGGCGACGCTCGACGAGTACGCCCGCGCACGACGGCTGCACGGGAGCGCGCCGTGATCTCGGTCGTCGCGGTGCTCGAAGGGCGCGTGGTCGAGCAGTTCGAGCTCGGGCACGGGCACGACCCGGCCACGGAGCTCGCCGCGCGTGGCTGGCTGGGGCAGCCGGTCTCGGCCGTCCGCAGCTCACCGCACGACCTCGCGATCACGTATGCCGTGGCAGCGCGCGTCCGGCGACGCGGCGAGACGCCACCCGGGGCGCCGGCCGCCGGGGTCGAGCAGGACCACGGCCTGTCCGAGGCCGAGGTCGCCGCCGCCGTTCCCTACCAGCGCATTGCGGCGTATGCCGTCGTCCGCAGCGTTCGCGGAGTCCTCATGACCCAGCTCTCCGAGCGCACCAACGCCGCCGGCTTGTGGAACCTGCCCGGAGGCGGCCTGGACCACGGTGAGGAGCCGCTCGACGCCGTCGTGCGCGAGGTCCACGAGGAGACCGGTCAACGGGTGGCGGACGTCAGGCTGCTCACGGTGATGACACGCCACTGGGTGGGGCGGGCGCCGAGCGGACGGGTGGAGAACTTCCACGCCGTGCGGCTCTTCCACACCGCGGCCTGCGCCGAGCCGACCGACCCCGTCGTGCTCGATGTGGGCGGCTCGACCTCGGACGCTCGCTGGGTGCCGGAGACCGAGCTCGCGAGCCTGCCGCTCGCGAGCTCGGTCCCCGACGCACTCGCCGTTGCCGGCGAGCTCGCGTGAGTCATCGGCCCCTGAACCGCTGACCACGCAGACCCGCCAGTCCGAGGACGACGAGCAGGACTCCGGCGCCGACGACGGCGACGGGTCCGACGACATTCCAGGCGACGTCGAGGTCGGTGGCCTGCGCCACGAGCACCGCGATGACGGTGAGCAGGCCGAGGAGGCCGACGACGGAGGTCGTCGGCGCGGGGCCTGACTTGAACTCGGGCACCGCGGTCTGGCCCTGGTAGGCCTGGCCCTGGTAGGCCTGTGCCTGGTAGGGCGAGGACGCGGCCGGGGCCCAGCGCGTCGCGGGGGCGGGCCGTTCGGCCGGGCCCTCGGCAGCCCGGTCACCGGGGGTCTCGTCGGGGCGGTCGTCCGGGTGGTCGACGCCGCGCTCGGCAGAGCTCTCGTCCGTGGTCTCGCTCGGTCGGCGGGTGGTGTCGTCCGACTCGTCGAGGAGCGTCTCGATGCGGGTGGTGTCGTCGTGCTGGCTCATCGCTCAGCCCTCCTGGATGGTGATCTGGCCGACGGTGATGTCGGCGCGGACGATGACGGTGGGGTTGCCGGTGCCGAGGTCGAGGCTCAGCGTCTCGCCGGGCCCGTCGTTGCCGCCGTCGTCCCGGTCCGAGATGCCCTCGGGCAGGTTGCCGACGACGCGCACCTCGCCGAACTCGACACTGGCGCGGATCCGGGCGTCGACCCCCGCCGGGACGATGATCGTCATCTCGCCGGCGCCCTGCTCGATGTCGAGGTCCTGCGGGGCGACGGGGAGGCCGGGCGGAGGAGTGGGGCCGGGTCCGGCGCTGGGGGTGGGCGCTGCGAGCGACGCGAAGAGCGGACGCAGGTCGACCGTCGTGCGACCGACACTGTGGTCGAAGTGCTGGGTCGTCGTCGCGGCCGCCGGCGTCCAGATGCGGATGCCGCGGTCGCCCTCCCACGAGGACTCGACGATGCCGGCACCGCCGACGCCGAGTCCGAGCACGGTGACGAGCGCGGCCGACAGCAGGCTGCGACGTCCGGTGAGCCCGATGACCAGGGTGGCGAGTGAGGCCGCTCCGAGGGCGAGGACGCCACCGAGGAGCTCCTCGGATCCGGGGAAGCCCACCGGGCCGTCGAGCATGAGGCCGGCGCCGTAGCCGACGGCGGCGAGGCCGAGGACGAGGGCGAACCCGGCGAAGCCGGCGGTGCGCCGACGCGGACGCGGCGGGGGCGGCGGGGCGAGGGGGAGGTGGGCACGCGGGGGCACGGGAGGCGCCGGAGGTGGCTGCCAGCCGGGAGCGTCGGGCGGTGCCATGGCTCCGGTTACCCGCGCCGGTGCTCCACCAGCGGCGGCTTCAGCGGTCGGTGCGGCGGCAGCGGCCGGTGAGCTCGCGGCATACGGGCTGGTGACGTACGGGTTCGGGGTCTGGGGGCCGGCGGCGTACGGGCCGGCGGACGGAGCGACCCCGGCGGGGGGCGGCGGAGCTGTGGGAGCTGCGGCCGACGTCCAGTTCGACCCGGACTGCCTGCCCTGCTCGTGCCTCCAGAACAGCCACCCCACGATCGCGATCGGGATGACACCCCAGCCGATGAGGAAGCCGTTGTCGCCGAAGACGATGGCGGCGATGACGAGCACGGCGATGACCGAGAGGATGATCGCGCCGCTGGCGTCGCCACCGCCGTCCCGGTTGAGGGCGTCCCGGGCCATGATGCGGCCGCTCTCGTCCGGCATGAGCAGCCAGGCCACGAGGTAGGCGACGATGCCGAACCCACCGAAGAGGGTGAGCGCGATGAAGGCGGCACGGATGAGGACCGGGTCCACGTCCACGCGGCGGGCGATGCCGGAGCAGACGCCGGCGAACCACTGACGGGAGCGGTCGCGGCGGAGCCCGGTGGAGAGGATGTCGTCCCAGAACTTGTTGCCCTGTGGGCGGTCCTGGGGGCCGGCGCCGGTCTGCGCCTGGTGCGGTGTCTGCGTCATGTCACCAACAGTGGCCGACCGGGCGGGCTCCTGCCATGAGGGTCGACCCTGACGACCCCCTGAAGGGACCCCCACGACACCCCTGCGACGGCCACGACCACGCCCATCGTGCGTCAGGATGGGGGTGTGCCCACACCGTACGAGCGCGTCGCGCAGCCCGCGGAGGTCCCAGCCCCAGGACGACCGCCGCTGACGCGACCCCTCTCGGGGCGCTGGATCGGGGGTGTGTGCGCCGGGATCGCCGACCACCTCGACGTCAGCCTCCGGTGGGTGCACGTGTGCTTCGTCGTCCTGGCGGTGCTCGGCCCGGGCATCCCGATCTACCTCTTCCTCTGGGCGGTCACCCCGTCGAGCGACACCGGCGGCACGCGACGCGACCCCGGTGCGCTCCGGGCGGTCTCGGGTCTCGGCGAGTCGCGGTGGGGGTTGTTCGTCGCCGCGGGCGGACTGCTCGTCCTCGTCGGCGCCGTCGTGGGGCTGCAGCTGGCCGGGGTGGACGTCCGCGCGGGCGTGCTCCTCCCGCTGCTCCTCATCGCCGGCGGCGTCACCGTCGCGTGGTCCCACCTCGACGACGCCGAGCGCACCAAGTGGCTCGGCACCCAGCACCAGGACCGCGGCATGCTCTGGCTGCGCCTCGGGCTCGGCACCCTCGTCGCAGTGATCGGCATCCTCGTCCTGACGATCCGCGGCGGGTCCCTCGCCGCGATGGGCGACGCGCTGCTGGCCACGCTGGCCGTGCTGGTCGGGGCGGTCCTGATCGCCGCGCCGTGGGTCGTCCGGCTGTGGCGCGACTACCGTGAGGAGCAGGAGGTCGCCGCCCGCGCCAACGAGCGCGCCGACATCGCCGCCCACCTCCACGACTCGGTCCTCCAGACCCTGGCGCTCATCCAGCGTCGCTCGCACGACCCCGCCTCGGTGACCCAGCTCGCCCGCGCCCAGGAGCGCGAGCTGCGCTCGTGGCTGTATGCCGGCCCGGCCGGTTCCGACGAGACGCTCGCCTCGACCGTCACGGCCGCCGCGCATGACGTCGAGGACCACAGTGGCGTCGTCATCGACCTCGTCGTCACCGGCGACCGGCCGCTCGAGGAGCACGGCACCGCCCTGGCGCGCGCCATGCGCGAGGCGATGCTCAACGCGACGCGGCACGGGAAGCCGCCGGTGACGGCATACGTCGAGATCGGGCCGACCGGGGTGGAGGCGTTCGTGCGCGACCGGGGCGAGGGGTTCGAGCTGGACGACATCCCGGAGGACCGCCTGGGCGTGCGGGCCTCGATCCTCGGCAGGATGGAACGGCACGGCGGCACCGCCCGGGTCCGTCGCCGTGAGGACGGCACCGAGGTGGAGCTCACGCTGCCGCCTCTCGAAGGAGACGAGTAGATGTCCACGCAGCAGAACCAGCCCAGGGGTCCGGTCCGGATCGTCCTCGTCGACGACCACCGCATGTTCCGCACCGGCGTCCGCAGCGAGCTGGCCGAGGAGGCCGGCGCTGCCATCGAGATCGTCGGTGAGGCGCCCGACGTCGAGGCGGCGGTCAAGGTCATCCGCGAGACGCGGCCCGACGTCGTCCTGCTCGACGTCCACCTGCCCGGCGGCACCGGCAAGGGTGGCGCCGACGTCATCAACGGCTGCTACGGCGTCGAGTCCGAGGCGGGGGCGCCGGTGCGGTTCCTCGCCCTGTCGGTCTCGGACGCGGCCGAGGACGTCATCGCGGTCATCCGCGCCGGCGCTCGCGGCTACGTCACCAAGACGATCACGGCGCGCGACCTCGGCACCGCCGTCCGGCGGGTGGCCGACGGCGACGCGGTGTTCTCTCCCCGGTTGGCGGGCTTCGTCCTCGACGCGTTCGGCGCGGCGGCGGGCGAGATCGCGGAGGTCGACGAGGAGCTCGACCGGCTGTCGGCGCGTGAGCGCGAGGTCATGCGGCTCATCGCCCGCGGCTACCAGTACAAGGAGGTCGCCAAGGAGCTCTTCATCTCGGTGAAGACGGTCGAGACCCACGTGTCCTCGGTGCTGCGCAAGCTCCAGCTCTCGTCCCGGCACGAGCTCACGGCCTGGGCGATGGGGCGGCGTCTCGTCTGACCCGGGCGGGTGGATAGCCTCCCGGCATGGATCTCCTCAAGACCGTGTTCGTCGTGCTGCACCTGCTCGGCCTGCTCGCGATCATCGGCAGCGTCGTCGTCCGGCGCGGCGTGCCCACTCCGGCGCTCGTCTGGGGTGCCCGGGCGCAGATCGTCACGGGCTTGGTCCTCGTCGGCCTCAACGAGGCGGGTGACGGCGACGTCAACCACACCAAGGTCGGCGTCAAGCTGCTCGTCGCCCTCGCCGTCGCCGCGTGTGCCGAGATCGCTGCGGGACGTGAGCGCCGCGGTCAGGGGAACCCGAACCTCGTCCACGCCGCCGGCGCGCTCGCCGTCGTCAACACCCTCGTCGCCGTCCTCTGGAACTGAGGGCTTGGCGCCGCACCACCTGACACTTTTCGACCAATAGGTCACGAAGTGTCGCGACACTTTTCGACCAATTGGTCACGAAGTGTCGTGGTCAGGGGATGAGGACGAGCTTGCCCTGGGTGCGTCGTCCCTCGAGATCGGCGTATGCCGTCCGCGCGTCCTCGAGCGGGTAGCGCCCACCGATCGTCACCTGCACGTCGCCTGACTCGATCCACTCGAAGAGCTCGGTCGAGCGGGCCCGCAGCTCGTCCGGGGTGGCGATGTAGGCCCCGAGGCTGGGGCGGGTGACGAACAGCGAGCCCATCTTGTTGAGGCGCTGGAGGTCGAACGGCGGGACCTGGCCGCTCGCGCCGCCGTAGAGGACCATGAGCCCGCGTGGGCGCAGTGAGGCGAGCGAGGCCTCGAAGGTGTCCTTGC
Organism: Knoellia locipacati; assembly: GCF_044791685.1. GTDB lineage: Bacteria > Actinomycetota > Actinomycetes > Actinomycetales > Dermatophilaceae > Knoellia > Knoellia locipacati_A. The sequence continues at coordinate 604,642 of NZ_CP087730.1, read as the reverse complement.
CGACGCCGTCGTAGACCACGTCGACACCGACGCCGTCCGTGAGCTCACGGACAGCCGCAGCGATGTCGTCGACCTCGCTGTAGTTGATGAGGTCGTCGGCCCCGCGCTCGCGAGCGGTCTCGAGCTTCTCGGCGGACCCGGCGGTGGCGATGACCCGGCCGCCGCGCATCTTGACCATCTGGGTGAGCAGCTGGCCGACGCCGCCGGCCGCGGCGTGGACGAGGGCCACGGTGCCCTGCTGGACGGCATACGTGCTCGTCGAGAGGTAGTGCGCAGTCAAGCCCTGGAGCATCGAGGCCGCCGCGGTCTCGAGGTCGACGCCCGGCGGGACGTGCACGAGGTTCTTGGTGTCGACGGGGGCGTAGGCCTGCGACGAGCCGAGGCCCTGGCCCCACGCGACCCGGTCACCGACGACGAAGTCGCTCACACCGTCGCCGACCTGGACGACCTCGCCGGCACCCTCGCTGCCGGAGACGAACGGCGTCGGGATCGGGTAGACGCCCTCGCGCTGGTAGACGTCGATGAAGTTGACGCCGGCAGCGGCGACCCGGACGAGCACCTGGTCGAGACCGGGTGCGGGCAGGGGCTGGTCGCGCACCTGGAGGACCTTGCCACCGCCGTTGCGGGTCACGACGAGAGCGGGGGCGGACTCGGGCAGCGAGGAACCAGAGGTCATCGCCTCAGGCTAGCGACGTGGCTCAGGCCGGGTGCAGGTGGACCTCGGTGGCCTTGACAGCGAGGACGACCGCCGCGCCCCGACGCAGTCCGAGCTCGGCGACCGCGGGTGGGGTGATGTCGGCGCTGAGGAGGTCGGTGCGGACCCGGACGAGCTGACCGTGCGGCTCGAGGTCGGTCACTGTCGCGCGCAGGCTGTTGCGCGGGCTGCCGTGGGGCGCCTCGAGGTGGACGCTCACGGCCGAGGGGGAGACGACGGCCGCGGCCGGGGCGCCCTCCACGAGCGGCGACTCGGCGATGCCGTGCAGGAGGCGACCGTCCGGCATACGGAGGTCGCCGTTGCTCGCGACCCCGCGCACGAGGTTGAGCCCGGCGAATCGCGCGCCGAAGTCGCTCGTCGGCCGGCTGAGGACGCGGCTTGTCTCACCCTCCTCGACGACCCGTCCGGCGTGCATCACGGCGACGCGGTCGGCGAGGAGGGCGGCGTCGAGGACGTCGTGCGTCACGACGAGGGTGGTCCGGTCGTGGGTCACGCGCCGGAGCAGGTCGCGCACGTCCGGGGCGGCCTCGACGTCGAGCGCGGCGAGCGGCTCGTCGACGAGCAGCACCGCCGGCTCGGTGGCGAGGGCTCGGGCGATGGCGACCTTCTGCGCCTGGCCGCCGGAGAGCTCGCGCGGACGACGATGCCCGTATGCCGTCATGCCCACCTCCTCGAGCCAGTGCGCCGCGCGCTCGGTGGCTGCTGTTCTGGTTGCACCCGCCGCACGGGGGCCGAAGGCGACGTTGTCGAGCGCGGTGAGGTGGGGGAAGAGGCGGGCGTCCTGGGCGAGGAGGGCGATGCCGCGTCGGTGGGGCGCCACCCAGGTCCGGGTCGAGTGGTCGAAGAGGAGGCGCTCGCCGAGCCTGATGGTGCCGTCGTCCGGGCGCAGCAGGCCGGCGGTGGCGGCGAGCACCGTGGACTTGCCGGCGCCGTTGGGGCCGAGGAGGGCCACGGTCTCGCCGGCGGCGAGGGTGAGGTCGACGGCGACGTCGCGGTCGCCCACGGTGATGGCGACGTGCAGTGGCTGGGCTCCGCGCGTCGTGTCGGGTCCTGCGCTCACGACAGGCCACCGGTGAGCGTGTCCCGTCGGGCGCGGGTGAGGCCGATGACGAGGACGGCGACGGCGACGAGGACGAGGGAGAGCGCGACGGCGGCGCGCGGGTCGCCCTCGCGTTGGAGGTAGATCTCGAGGGGGAGCGTGCGCGTCGTGCCCTGGAGGCTGCCCGCGAAGGTGATGGTCGCGCCGAACTCACCGAGGCACCGGGCGAACGCGAGGATCGTGCCGGAGACGAGGCCGGGCAGGGCCAGGGGAAGGGTGACCCGTCGGAACACCGCCGTCGGGCCGGCGCCGAGCGTGGCGGCGACGTCCTCGTAGCGCGTGCCGGCGGTGCGGAGCGCACCTTCGAGGCTGAGGACGAGGAACGGCATGGCCACGAAGGTCTGCGCGAGGACCACAGCCGTGGTCGAGAACGCGACCTGCACGCCGAGGACGTCGAGGGTGGAGCCGAGCAGGCCGCGGCGGCCGAACGCCTGGAGCAGCGCGATGCCGCCGACGACCGGCGGGATGACGAGGGGGACGAGCACGAGGGAGCGGAGAAGTGTGGCGCCCGTGCCGGTGGTCCGGGCGAGGACGACGGCCAGGGGGATGCCGAGGAGCACGCACAGCACCGTGCTCGTGGCGCCGGTGCGCAGGCTGAGCAGGAGGGCGTCGGTGGAGGCGTCCGAGGTGATGAGCGACCCGAAGCTGCCCCAGTCGACGGTCAGCGCCATCGCGACGATCGGCAGCGCCACGAACAGGGTGCCCAGGGCGGCCGGGACGAGCAGCCACCGCGGGACGAGGGCGGGGATCACGGCGGCTGGAAGCCTGCGTCGGCGAGGATCTCGAGCCCCGCGCTGCTCGTCACGACGCCGACGAACTCGTCGGCGAGGGGGGCATCGGCTGCCTCGCGGAGGGTGGCGATCGGGTAGCGGTTGAGGGCCGCGGCCGCCTCGGGGAGGTCGATGCCGGTGACGTCGGCGCCCGCGCCGATGACGTCCGTGACGTAGACGAGCCCCGCATCGGCCTCTCCCGAGCGGACCTTGCCGAGGACGTCGGTGACCGACTGCTCCTCGCTCACCGGTGTGAGGTCGATGCCGGCTGCCTCCTCGACGGCGGCGCTCGCGGCTCCGCAGGGAACCGCGGGTGCGCACAGGACGACCTTGGTGCCGGGCCTGGTGAGGTCCGCGAGGGACGCGACGCGGGCCGGGTTGTCGGCCGGGACGACGATCTGGAGCGTGTTGGAGACGAAGGGCTTCGGGTCGCCCTCGACGAGGCTGTCGGCGACGGCCTTGGCCATCGTCGGCTCGTTGGCCGTGGCGAGGACGTCGGCCGGGGCGCCTTCGGAGAGCTGGGCGACGAGGCCCGACGACCCGCCGAAGCTGAAACGCACGGTCACGCCAGGGTGGGAGTCCTCGAAGACCTCGCCGATCTCCTCGAACGACGGCTGGAGCGAGGCCGCGGCGAACACCGTGAGCGTCCGTTCATGCGTCGGCTGTGGGTCGGCGTCGGACCCCTCCGGGGAGCCCTGGGTGGTGGCGCAGCCGGCCACGAGGAGGAGGGCGGCGACAGGGGCGGCCGAGCGGACGGCATACCTCGTCGTCATGGGGTCTCGACGATCACGGACGTCGACTTCACCACGGCGACCGCGACGGAGCCGGGTTCGAGGCCGAGCTCGCGGACGGCCTCGGTCGACATCAGTGACACGACGCGGAAGGGTCCGCACTGCAGCTCGACCTGCGCCATGACGGTGTCCATGGTGATGTGGGTGACGAGGCCGACGAACCTGTTGCGGGCCGAGCGTCCGACCGTCGAGGGGTCGGCGACGGTGCGCGCCTGCTCGCGGGCGAGGAGCGCGACGGCGTGGCCGTCGACGACCTTGCGGCCGGCGTCGTCGGAGTGGGCGTCGAGGGCTCCGCTGTCGACCCAGCGTCGGACGGTGTCGTCACTGACGCCGAGGAACATCGCGGCTTCGGACAGGCGCATTTGCGGCATAGACGCGATCCTAGCGCCGCATCTGCGGCGTCGGTGCCTCAGTCGCGCAGGCCGGTGAGGACACGGTCGAGCATGGCCGGGGTCAGGCGGCCGGTGTAGGTGTTGTGCGGGCTCACGTGGTAGCAGCCGACGAGGCGCACCGGGTGTCCGGTCGGTGTGTGGAGGGTGGTTTCGGCGGCGTGGCCGAAGCGCGGGCGGGGCCTCGGGACGTCCCAGCCGAGGGCGGTGGTGGCGGCCAGGACGCCCCGCCAGCCGATGTCGCCGAGGGTCATGATGACGCGCAACCGGTCGCCGAGGAGCTCGAGGTCACGGCCGAGCCAGGTCGCGCACGTCGCGCGCTCGGTCGGCGTGGGAGCGTTCGCCGGGGGAGCGCAGCGCACTGCCGCGACGATCCGTATGCCGTGCAGCGCGAGCCCGTCTCCCGCCGCGACCGAGGTGGCCTGGTTGGCATAGCCGGTGCGGTGCAGGGCGGCATAGAGGAAGTCGCCGGAGGCGTCCCCGGTGAACATCCGGCCAGTGCGGTTGGTGCCGTTCGCCGCGGGAGCCAGGCCGACGATGAGGGTGTCGGCGGACGGGTCGCCGAACGACGGGCCGGGTCTGCCCCAGTAGGGCTGGTCGGCGAACGAGGCCCGACGATCCTGTCTCGCAACGGTTTCGCGCCAGTCGACGAGGCGCGGGCAGGCGCGGCAGACCGAGACGCGCGCGTCCACGTCGGCGAGGGTGTTGGCTGCGGCCGCCAGGGTCGCGACGTCGCCGGCGGTGCGGGCGACGGGGGTCGAGGCGGTGGCCGGGTCGGCGGGCCACCCCGTGCCGGGTGGCACGGGGGAGAGGAAGAGGTCGTGCGTGATGGGGTGCGGGTCCGGGCCGACGCGGGTCACGCCGTCGTCCGGGCTCGTCGTGATGCGCGGGGTCGTGGCGCCCGGGGGTGTGGCATCCGGGGTCATGGCTTCGAGTCGTCGTCCTCGGGCTCGGGTGGGACGTCGGCTCCCTCGCGTTCGTCGCGGTCCGCCCACTCGAGCAGCGCGGTGATGTCGAAGACGGCATCGTCGATCGCGGCGTGGAGGTCGCCGATCTCCGCGAACCGCTTCGGCACGGTGGCGATGGTGCACTCCTGCGGCTCGACGTCGTCGATCTCGTCCCACCGGATCGGGGTCGACACGGTGCCGGTCGGGTTGCCGCGCACCGAGTACGCGCTCGCGATCGTGTGGTCGCGCGCGTTCTGGTTGTAGTCGACGAACACGGCTGTGGGGTCGCGGTCCTTGCGCCACCACGTCGTCGTCACGTCGTCAGGAGCGCGCCGCTCCACCTCGCGGGCGAAGGCGAGGGCGGCTCGGCGCACCTCCTTGAACCCGTGGTCCGGGCGGATGCGCACATAGACGTGGAGGCCGTGGCCGCCGCTGGTCTTGGGCCAGCCCGTGGCGCCAAGCTCGTCGAGCACCTCGTGGGCGACGTGGGCGACGCGCCGGACCCGGTCGAACGGCGCGTCCGGCATCGGGTCGAGGTCGATCCGCCACTCGTCCGGCTTCTCGGTGTCGGCACGGCGGCTGTTCCACGGGTGGAACTCGACCGTGCTCATCTGCACCGCCCAGATGACGTGGGCGAGGTCGGTCGGGCAGAGCTCGTCGGCGTGCAGCCCGTACCTCGGGAAGTGCAGTCGCACGGTCTCGAGCCACGGGGGAGCGCCGCGGGGCACGCGCTTCTGGTGGACCTTGTTGCCGTCGACGCCGTCGGGGAAGCGGTGCAGCATCGTCGGTCGCTCGCGCAGCGCGTTGACGATCCCGTCGCCGACCGAGATGTAGTAGTTGGCGAGGTCGAGCTTGGTCTCGCCACGTTCGGAGAAGTACACCCGCTCCGGGCTGGACAGCTTGATCTCGTGGCCGGCGACGTCGAGGTACACCGGTTCGCCGAACTCACCCTTGCGAGAGGCCATGCACGACACCGTATGCCGTCCGCCCCGACATCCGTCCTGGTTCCGGCGGCGCGTTCCGCACGTCCGGTCAGATGGAGGCCGCTCATGAGGCACCGGCTCAGAAGGGGATGGTCTCGGACGCCGGCGACGGTGGTGGTGGGGGTCGGTGCGGGAGGTCGAGGACGACGAGGGTGTGGCGTCCGGTGTCGCGGTGGCGGGTGCGGCCGGTGTGGTGGTCGGTGCGGGGTGGTGGTCCGGAGAGGAGCTGGCCGCGGGCGTTCCAGACGGTGGGGCGGGTGCGCCGGGGTGGGACGGCGTGCTGCTCGAGGAGGTCGTGGAGCTCGTCCTCGAACGTGGTGGGCAGCTCGAGGTCGTGGGCCGCCGACGGCGCCGACTCGGCGGCGCGGCTGGTGCCGGGGGTCGTTGGTGGGAGCTCGTCGTTGTCAGGGCAGGCCGGGGTGGCGAGGTGGAGGTGGTCGACGGGCCAGGTGGTGTGGGCGCGCCCGGTGGGGTCGTGCCAGGTGACGCGGGCGTCGGGGTGCAGTCGCAGGGTCCAGCCGGGGCGTTGCTTGATGCGGTGGTGGCGCCGGCAGAGGGCGATGAGGTTGGTGGGTGCTGTGGGTCCGGTCGGCCAGGGTCGGACGTGGTCGAGGTCGCACTGGCGGGCGGGGGTGGCGCAGCCGGGGAAGCGGCAGGACCCGTCGCGGAGGCGGACGAGGCGGGCCATCTCTGCGGGGACGCGGTACGTCGGCGTCGGGTCCTCGGCGCGAGGTCGGGGCCGGGAGCGGCGGGTCCGTCCGGACGCGAGGGCTTCGGGGACGTCCCCGGCGAGGATCGCCCCGGTGTCGGGGTCGCAGGTCAGCTCCCGCTCTGCGTTCGTGGAGCTGGTGTCGGCGCCGTCGAGCCACGCGCGGGGCACGAACGTCGTCCCGGGCGCCCCGAGCCCACCAACCTCGACCAGCCCACTCTCACGATGCTCATTCCGGCAGGCCCGCTCAGGTCCGGCTGTGCCCGCGGAGGTGGCGGGTGACTCTGCATGAGCCGACTGCGGGGAGGCGGCGTGGCCGGCGGCCGTGTGGTCATCCTCGCCCGTCGCGTCAGCGGCGGGAGCAGCGTCCTTCTGGGCATCAGTGGTGGTGTCGGCGGCGCGGGTGGTGTGGACGACGACGCGCACGTCGCAGTGCTCGAGGATGAGCTCCATCATCGCGTCCGCGCGAGCCTTCTCCAGCGTGTCGGCGTGCCCGCCGCGCACGAGCTCGCGGGCGCGTTCGGTGACCGCGGCCCACGCAACCCGGGACTGCTCGACCCGGAAGTCGCCGCGCCAGTGGTCGGTGCCGTGCACCCCCAGCCGGCGGGTCAGCCCGCGCCGCTCCCGCTCGTCCTCGGCGTGCGCCGCGACCGCCTCCGGGTCGACCTGCGCCGCGGTGCGCGCCAGCAGCCGCCGCAACGGGCCGGTCGTCAACCCGCGCCACCGGTCCGCGACCAGGGCCACGACCTTGCCCGCGGACTCGGGGGAGAGGAACTCGGTCTCCTCGGTCACCACCGCCGCCCGCTGCTCATCGAGCACACCCACAGCCATCGCGTCGACCACCGCCGGGGTCCGGGTCATCTGGTCGATCGCCGCCGTCACCCTCCTGGTGGCGACGTGCACCGACACCCCCAGCCGGGGCGCGGCCAGCTCCGGTGCGTCCAGCCGCTGGTGCCCCAGCCCGTGGTGCACCTCCACCGTTGTGCCGTCCTCCTGCAGGTGCGGCTCACGCGCCGACAGGTGCGCCAACGCCACTGCTTGCCGCGCTGAGGCGGCGTCCTTCTCCCGCTGCGCCTCCTCGATGACGTCGAGCAGCTCGTCGGAGGTGAGGTCCGCAGCACACTCCCGCAGCACGGCATACCGGCCCTCAAGGGTGGCAGTCGCTGCGCCGTGGCTTCCATACCTCGAATTCTACTCGAACTCACGTTCGAAAAGAAGCAATCCACAGGGTCAATATCGCTGTGACACAGCGAAACTCGAGGCTCAGCGAGGGTCTTGCGATACCGCCTTCGTCGGAGCTCCCGCAGCGGTCGCGATCGCCGCAGCGAGCTCCGCCGGCTTGGACCACATGGGCCAGTGACCCGTCGGCAGGTCGACAAGCTCCAAGCTGCGGAACTCCGTGATCCCGCGCAGGAACGGGACGCCCTGCTCGGCGTAGGCCCGGTAGTCCGAGGCGGAGAACGCCGTGCAGATGACGGTGCCGGGCACATCGAGGCGAGCGTCGTTGCGGAGGTTGACGGGTTCGCGGACCGTCGCGCCCGGCTGCGGGACGGCGCGGTCGCGGAAGGTCTGCAGCTGCTCCTCGGTCAGGTCGCGCATCGACCCCTCCTCGAGCTCGGAGTCGTAGACGGCCGAGAGCGGGAGGCTGTCGCCGTCGAGCTCGGTGTTCATCGCGTGGCCGTCCGAGACGGGGGCGGTGTCGACGTAGACGACGTGGTCCACGAGCCCAGGATCCCGGTCGAGCACGACGGTCCCCGGCACTGCCGCCCCGCTGTGCACCACGAGGACGCGGCGCTCCGCGTGGGTGTCGAAGGCCTCGACGATGGCGTCGGCCTGGTCGTCGACCGTCGCCGTGGCGTCCGGCGACCCCTCCGAGAGTCCGGGAAGGGTCAGGGCCACGACGTCGAAACCCTCGTCACGCAGCCGAGGCGCCACCTCGTCCCACGCCCACGCGCCGAGCCAGAATCCGGGAACCAGGACGATCTGTGTGGTCATGTCCACACCCTGCCACCGGGCACCGACGGCGGCCCTCGGCAGAACGCGTTGCTGTCCGCTCGCCCGCGCGCCCCGGACCGGTGGACGAGGCGGGCGATGTGGGCGGCACGACGTAGGGTTGGACGCGAGATGAGCACCCTTTTCGACGGCATGGACTTCGGCCAGCCCGACTCCGCCAAGCACCCCGGCACGACCCCCTCGACCGACCCCGCCACCCACGACAGTGCGCACGCCGCGCTGGTCAACGAGGCTGGCGTCCCGTCGTGGGCGGTCGTCGACGGTGAGGGCGGTCCGGGGGCCGCTGACGCCTCCACCGTCCCTGCGTGGGGAGCCCGCACCCAGGATCCCGACGCCCTCCTCGAAGGGCTCAACGAGGAGCAGCGCGAGGCCGTCCTGCACGCCGGCAGCCCCCTGCTCATCATCGCCGGCGCCGGCTCGGGCAAGACCCGCGTGCTGACCCACCGCATCGCCTACCTGCTCGCGGCCCGTGGCATCCAGCCCGGCCAGGTGCTTGCCATCACGTTCACCAACAAGGCCGCGGCCGAGATGCGCGAGCGGGTCGCCGACCTCGTCGGGCCCCGGGCCAAGGCGATGTGGGTCATGACGTTCCACAGCGCGTGCGTGCGGATCCTTCGCCGTGAGGCCGACAAGGTCGGGATGAAGTCGACCTTCTCGATCTACGACGCCGCCGACAGCCAGCGCCTCATGTCGATGGTCATCCGCGACATGGACCTCGACCCCAAGCGCTACAACCCCCGCACGTTCAGCCACCAGGTCTCCAACCTCAAGAACGAGCTCATCGACGAGGAGACGTATGCCGCCCGCGTGGGCTCGGAGCCCAGCGCCGAGAACCCCGGTGGCACCCACACCGAACGGCTTCTCGCGGAGGCCTACACGGCATACCAACGTCGTCTGCGGCAGGCGAACGCGCTCGACTTCGACGACATCATCATGCTCACGGTCCACATGTTCCAGGCCTTCCCGGACGTCGCGGAGCACTACCGGCGCCGGTTCCGCCACGTCATGGTCGACGAGTACCAGGACACCAACCACGCGCAGTACCAGCTGATCCGTGAGCTCGTCGGTCACGGTGGGGCCCGCGCCGAGCACGCGGTCGAGCCGAGCGAGCTCGTCGTCGTCGGTGACGCGGACCAGTCGATCTATGCGTTCCGGGGTGCGACGATCCGCAACATCGTCGAGTTCGAGGAGGACTACCCCGACGCACGGACGATCCTGCTCGAGCGCAACTACCGCTCGACCCAGACGATCCTCACGGCGGCCAACGCGGTCATCGCGCGCAACGAGTCGCGCCGCAAGAAGAACCTCTGGACCGACTCCGGCTCGGGTGCGCCGATCGTCGGCTACGTCGGCGACAACGAGCACGACGAGGCGTCCTTCGTCGCGCGCAGCATCGACAAGCTCGGCGATGAGCACGGCACCAAGCCCGGCGACGTCGCGGTGTTCTACCGCACCAACGCGCAGTCGCGTGCCCTCGAGGAGGTCTTCGTCCGGGTCGGCCTGCCCTACAAGGTCGTGGGCGGCACCCGGTTCTACGAGCGGCGCGAGGTCAAGGACGCGCTGGCCTATCTGCGCGTGCTGTCCAACCCCGCCGACACCGTCAACCTCCGACGCATCCTCAACGTGCCCAAGCGTGGCATCGGTGACCGTGCCGAGGCCGTCGTGGCGGCCCTCGCCGAGCGCGAGCGCATCCCGTTCGTCGCCGCCCTCGGCCGCCCCGAGGACGCGCCGGGCATCGCCACCCGTTCCGTCAGCGCGATCAAGGCGTTCACCGCCCTGCTCGAGGACCTCGGCAAGGTCCGCGACGACGACGAGGCCGGCGTGGCCGACCTGCTCGAGGCCATCGTCGAGAAGTCCGGCTACCTCGCCGAGCTCCGCGCCAGCCACGACCCGCAGGACGAGACCCGCATCGAGAACCTCGCCGAGCTCGTCGCCGTGGCCCGCGAGTTCGACGAGGCACGGGCCGAGACCGGCGAGGTCAACAGCCTCGAGGACTTCCTCGAGCGCGTCTCACTCGTCGCCGACGCCGACGAGATCCCCGACTCGGCCGAGGCCGAGGAGCAGGGCGTCGTCACCCTCATGACCCTCCACACCGCCAAGGGCCTCGAGTTCCCGGTGGTCTTCCTCACCGGTATGGAGGACGGCACGTTCCCGCACCTGCGCTCCCTCGGTGACCCCAAGGAGCTCGAGGAGGAGCGGCGCCTCGCCTACGTCGGCATCACGCGTGCGCGCGAGCGGCTCCACCTGTCGCGGGCAGCCGTGCGGTCGGCGTGGGGTGCGCCCCAGTACAACCCGCCGAGCCGGTTCCTCGACGAGATCCCCACCGAGCTCCTCAGCTGGGAGCGCGAGCTGAGCGGCGCCGCGGCGATCGGCCACCGCGGCCAGCGCCCCGCCGTCGCCTCGCTCGCGGCGCGACCCGGCGTGCGCTCACCGGGCAACCGCCCGATCATCCCGCTCTCGGCGGGGGACAAGGTCACCCACGACGCCTTCGGCCTCGGCACGGTCGTGCGCACGATGGGCGAGGGCGACAAGACCCAGGCCGAGGTCGACTTCGGCGGCGACACCGGGGTCAAGCGCTTCCTCCTGCGCTTCGCGCCGCTCGAGAAGCTCTGACGGCAGGGGCCGACGGACGACGCCGATCACGCTGGCCCGGACGGGCCCGAGACAACGCCGAAGGGCGGCACCCACCATGGGTGCCGCCCTTCGGCGTTGCCGTTCGCGAGCCTCAGCTCACTGCAGGCCCTTCTCCGCGAGCCACGGAGCCGGGTTGACCGGGCCGGAGCCCTCCGGGTGGATCTCGAGGTGCAGGTGCGGGCCGGTGGAGCGGCCGGTGTTGCCGGTGCGACCGACGATGTCACCGGGCATGACCGTCTCGCCGACGTGCGCCGAGAAGCTGTCCATGTGGGCGTACCAGGACTCCGTGCCCTCCCAGTACTTGATGCGCACGAGGTTGCCCATGTTGCCGTGACGCCCGACGAAGACGACGGTGCCCTTGGACATGGCGCGAAGCGGCGTGCCGATCGAGGTGCCGAAGTCGTTGCCCCAGTGCATGCGTCCCCAACGCATGCCGTAGCCCGACGTGAACTGTGCACCGGCGATGGGGCTGACCCAGCGCTTGCCCTCGCGCTCGGCCTTGGCCTGCGCGGCGGCCAGAGCGGCGGCCTTCGCCTTGGCCGCAGCGGCGACGCGCGCATTGTTGCGGGCGACGCGCTTCTGCTCGGTCGCGCGGCCCTGGAGTGCGGCGGTCTGGATCGCGATCTGCTGGCGGCGCGACGAGAGGTCGGCCTGCTCGGCGACCTCGGTGGCGGCCTGGTCGCGTGCCGTCTGCGCCTGGGCAGCGGTCAGGTCCAGGGTCAGCGGAGCGGACTCGGCAACGGATGCACCGGTCGCCGTGACGACCAGGGCCGCGGCAGCGGCGCTGGGCAACACGAAGCCCGGGTGCAGGGCGCGGGGGACTCGACTTGTCGCAGGTTTGCGATGCCGGCCACGGTGGCGCCCCTCGTAGGGGTGACTCAAGGCAGGGGTACCTCACGTGCAGGGGACACGGGAGGTACCACCGTACCGTGACCTCACCGTTATCCAAACCCGTCTGTGGAAGAAAGCGGATCGCCCCATGAGGATGGCGGACGTTTACCTGCTCTCACCTCGGTGTTCGCGTCACGGTGTGACGCGCGTCACGTCGACGACGATGCCGTATGCCGTCCGCGCGCCTCGCGCCGGGAGCGCCAGGAGCCCGCATCCTCGCCCCGCCCGCGAGGGGCGAGCGGGGTCACGCCGGGCGTCAGCGTGGCGCCCTCCGGGTCGAGCTCGGCCAGTGCCGTCGAGATGCCGTGCACGACGTCGCCGACGATGGCGAGCGAGATGTGCCCGACCCCGTGGAGGCGGATGTTGCGCACGGAGAGGTCGTGGTGGCGCAGGGCGCCGCTGCCCTGCGGGACGATGACGAGGTCGCTGTCGGACCAGTAGCAGATGAAGCGCGTCGAGCAGCCGGGTGCGGGCTCGTCGAGCTCGCGGATGAGGCCGCTGCCCGGGCGCATCTGCCCGATGAGCCGGGTCGGGGCGGCGTACGCGGCATACGTGCCCTGGTGCGGCGTCCCGAGCGTCACGAGGGTGTGCACGCGCTCGTCGCCCCCCAGCCGGGTCACGTAGTAGCGGGCGATGAGACCGCCGAGGCTGTGGCCGACGATGTGGATCTTCTCGTAGCCGGTCTCCTGGACGATCGCCTCGATCTCCTCGCCGAGCTGGGCCGCAGCGGTGCGGACGTCGGCGGTGAACGGCGAGTAGTTCATCGAGTAGATCGAGCCGAACCCGCGACGCGTCAGTCCGCGACGCAGCAGCGTGAAGATCGAGCGGTTGTCGATGAGACCGTGCACGAGCAGGATCGGCGTGCCGGCCGCCTCGACGTTGGAGATGAGCAGGCCGCGCTGCACCGGAGCGAGGTGCTCGATGCGGTAGCCACGTCCACCCTCGACCCGCTCCTGGAAGATCCCGAGGGGGTAGGTCGCGAGGTGCGTCGTCATCCACGCGCCCTCGATCGCCATCCCCACCATGGCCCGGGGAGTGAGCAGCGGGCCCAGCCCGCGGGCGGCGGCGGCCGCGGTGTCGAGCGCACGCCGGGCACGGCCCATCGCTGTCGGCTGCTGCTCAGCGGGGTGCATCCACATCGAGGCATCCATGATCGTTCAACCGTATACGCGCATCGGTGGCCGGAGCCTTGTCGTGAGAATCACGTCTGCCGACGTGTCCGGATCGAGACCCGCGGACGATGGCCCCTTCGCTGCGGCGCTAGGCTCGGCCCGAACGAACCAGTGGTCACCCAATGACACGTGAGGACGGGAACGAATCCGTGGACCTTTTCGAGTACCAGGCACGCGATGTGTTCGAGAAGCACGGTGTACCCGTGCTGGCAGGCGCAGTCGCCACCACCCCCGAGGAGGCCCGTGCGGCCGCCGAGACGATCGGAGCCAGGAGTGGCGGCGTCACCGTCGTCAAGGCGCAGGTCAAGACGGGCGGGCGCGGCAAGGCCGGCGGCGTCAAGGTGGCCAAGTCGGCTGAGGAGGCCGAGCAGCGCGCCGGCGAGATCCTCGGCATGGACATCAAGGGCCACACCGTCCACCAGGTGATGATCGCCCAGGGCGCGCAGATCGCGGAGGAGTACTACTTCTCCGTCCTGCTCGACCGGACCAACCGCACCTACCTTGCGATGTGCAGCAAGGAGGGCGGCATGGACATCGAGCAGCTCGCCGTCGAGCGCCCCGAAGCCCTCGCGCGCATCGCGGTCGACCCCAATGTCGGCATCGACACCGCCAAGGCCCAGGAGATCGTCGACGAGGCAGGCTTCGACGCCGAGACCGGCGCCAAGATCGTGCCCGTCCTCGAGAAGCTCTGGCTCGTCTACCGCGACGAGGACGCGACGCTGGTCGAGGTCAACCCGCTCGTCAAGACCACCGACGGCGACATCGTCGCTCTCGACGGCAAGGTGACGATCGACGAGAACGCCGAGTTCCGCCAGCCCGAGCACGAGGCCCTCGAGGACAAGGCGGCCGCCGACCCGCTCGAGGCCAAGGCCAAGGCCAAGGGCCTCAACTACGTCAAGCTCGACGGCCAGGTCGGCATCATCGGCAACGGCGCCGGGCTCGTCATGAGCACGCTCGACGTCGTCGCCTACGCCGGTGAGAAGCACGGCGTGAAGCCCGCCAACTTCCTCGACATCGGTGGCGGCGCCAACGCGCAGGTCATGGCCGACGGCCTCGACGTCATCCTCGGCGACGAGCAGGTCCGCGCGGTCTTCGTCAACGTCTTCGGTGGCATCACCGCGTGCGACGAGGTCGCCAACGGCATCAAGGGTGCGCTCGAGATCCTCGGCGACGCCGAGACCAAGCCCCTCGTCGTCCGTCTCGACGGCAACAACGTCGAAGCAGGCCGGGCGATCCTCGACGAGCTGAACCACCCGCTCGTCACCCTCGCCGACACGATGGACGGCGGCGCGGCCAAGGCCGCCGAGCTGGCCGCCAACTGACCGCCCGGCTGACGAACTTCAAGGAAGCGCACACACATGTCTATCTACCTCAACGCTGACAGCAAGATCATCGTCCAGGGCATGACCGGCGGCATGGGCTCCAAGCACACCGCCCTCATGCTCGACGCCGGCGCCAACATCGTGGGTGGGGTCAACGCCCGCAAGGCCGGCACCACCGCCGAGATCGGCGGCAAGGAGCTCCCCGTCTACGGCTCGGTCAAGGAGGCCATGGAGGCCACCGGCGCCAACGTGTCCGTCGCCTTCGTCCCGCCGCCCTTCGCCAAGGACGCCGCCATCGAGGCGATCGACGCCGAGATCCCGCTCCTCGTCGTCATCACCGAGGGCATCCCGGTCAAGGACACCGCCGAGTTCTTCAACTACTCGATCGGCAAGAAGACCCGGATCATCGGCCCCAACTGCCCCGGCATCATCACGCCGGAGGAGTCGCTCGCCGGCATCACGCCGCACACCATCGCCGGCAAGGGTCCGGTCGGGCTCGTCTCCAAGTCGGGCACGCTGACCTACCAGATGATGTACGAGCTGCGTGACTACGGCTTCTCGACGGCCATCGGCATCGGCGGTGATCCCATCGTCGGCACGACGCACATCGACGCCCTCGAGGCGTTCGAGGCCGACCCCGAGACCAAGGCCATCGTCATGATCGGCGAGATCGGCGGCGACGCCGAGGAGCGCGCCGCGGACTACATCAAGGAGCACGTCACGAAGCCCGTCGTCGGCTACGTCGCCGGCTTCACCGCTCCCGAGGGCAAGACCATGGGCCACGCCGGCGCCATCGTCTCCGGCTCGTCGGGCACCGCCCAGGCCAAGAAGGAGGCCCTCGAGGCCGCCGGCGTCAAGGTCGGCAAGACGCCTTCCGAGACCGCCGAGCTCATGCACGAGATCCTCAAGGGCATGGGCCTGCAGCCCCGTTCCTGAGGCGTCCACGCACCGCGAGCGGGCGGCATACCGAGAAGTCTTCGGTATGCCGCCCGCTCGCGTCGGTCTGCCCCCTCCACTACCGCTGGCTCGCCGAGCATCCCGCTCCTCGGCGTGTGCGCCGCGGAGCGGATGGCGGTTCGGGGGACACTGGGCGCGATGACGGTCCTGGAGATGCTTCGTGGTGTGCGCCCCTCCGCCGACGCGGACGAAGCGGGCGGCGCTGCGTCGCAGGCCCCTTCGTGGCTGCCCGAACCGGTCCGGGACGTGCTCGTCGGCCTGGCCACCGGACTCCTCTCGCTCCTGGTCGTGGTCGTCCCCACCGCGCTGGGCTGGATGCTCGAGCCCCGGTCGGGTGGGTCGATGGCCGAGCCGATCGGCGCCGGGTCCTCCCTGTGGCTCCTCGTCCAGGGCGCGCACCTCGGGTCCGGCGCGACGAAGGTCGCGTTCGTCCCGCTCGTGCTCGGCGGGCTCGCGGTCTGGCTGGCCTCCCGCGGGGCGGGCCGGGCCTTGGAGGGCTCCGACGTCGACGACGAGTTCGCCGCCGACCTCCTGCCGCGCTCCGTCCTGGTCGTCGGTGGTCGCTGGTGGCTCGGGTATGCCGTCGCCGTCGGGATCGCGTCGGCCCTCACCCTCGCGGGTTCGTTGCCGCTGCGGTGGCCGAGCCTCGCGGTGCCGCTCCTCGTCGTGCCCGCCCTGGCCCTCGCGCTGGCGATCCGCCGGCTCGCTCGTGAGGCGGACGTGCTCGGGCCGAGGTTCGACGCCGTCGTCGTCCCCGACACGGTGCGGCGTGCATCCGGACCGGCACGGCGCGGCCTCGTGCTGCTTCTCGGACTCGCGACCGCCGTCGTGCTCACGGCGGTCGGGCTGCGCTGGGGCGCCGTGACGAGCCTCCAGGCCGAGGTCGGCGCCGGCTTCCTCGGTGGTCTGCTGCTCATCGGTGCCCAGCTCGCCGCGCTGCCCAACCTGGCGCTGTGGGTCGTGGGGCTCCTCGCAGGGCCGGGGTTCTCCGTCGTCGACGGGGCGCACACGTCCCTCGCCGGCTCCTCCACCGGGCTCATGCCTCTCGTCCCCGTCTTCGGCGCGATGCCCGAGCCCGGTGCCTACCCGTGGTTCGTCCGGCTCCTCGTGCTCGTCCCCGTGCTCGTCGGCGCCTACGTGGGCCGCCGCTCGCTGGCAGCCGTGGCCCGCCTGTCCTCACTGCGCACCAAGGCCTCGGTGGCGTCCGTGGCCTGTCTCCTCGTAGCGGCGACGATCGGGGCGTTCGATGCTCTCGGTGGCGGGTCGCTGGGCGCGTACCGCTTGGGTGACATGGGCACTCCCGCGCTCTGGACCACGCTCGTCGTCGCCGTGGAGCTCCTCGTCGGCGCGCTCGCCGTCGTCGCCTGGGACGCTTGGCGCCTGCGCCGCTGAGTGCGGCTCCCGCCACTCGCTAGGCTGCCCGACGTGACTCCACCCGCTGACGTCGTCGTCCTCGTGTCCGGGTCGGGCACGCTCCTCCAGGCGCTCATCGACGCGAGTCTCGACCCGGCATACGGCGTCCGGATCGTGGCGGTGGGAGCGGACCGGGAGGACATCGAGGGGCTGCGTCGCGCGGAGCGCGCCGGCATCGAGACGTTCGTGTGCCGGGTGCGCGACTTCCCGGACCGGGGTGCTTGGGACGAGGCGCTGGCTGCCGAGATCGCCTCTCGCTCACCGGACTTCGTCGTCACTGCCGGCTTCATGAAGATCCTCGGACCGGAGACGCTGCGCGACCGGACCATCCTCAACACGCACCCGGCCCTGCTCCCGAGCTTCCCCGGGGCGCACGCCGTGCGCGACGCGCTTGCCCACGGAGTCCGGGTCACGGGGACGACGGCGCACCTCGTCGACGCCGGCGTGGACACCGGCCCGATCCTGGCCCAACGGGCCGTCGAGGTGCGCGAGGACGACACCGAGGAGACCCTGCACGAGCGCATCAAGGTGCAGGAGCGCGAGCTGCTCGTCGACCTCGTCGGGCGGCTGGGCCGCGACGGGAGCACTCCGCCGGGCCGTTAGGATCGAGGGGACGACTGGCGCAGGTGGACCACCACCGGGGAGTCACATGGGATCGCATCGCCCGCCTGGGTGCACCCGCTGATTGACCTCCTGCCCTGCACCCCAGTTTGCGATTGGAGCCTCACCATGGCCGTCACCGTCAGCACTCCCGGTCCCACGCAGGACCGCCGCCCCGTCCGTCGGGCGCTCGTCTCCGTCTACGACAAGACCGGGCTCGAGCAGCTGGCGCTGGGCCTGCACGAGGCGGGCGTCGCGATCGTGTCAACCGGCGGTTCGGCCGGGCTCATCGAGGGCCTCGGCATCCCGGTGACGGAGGTCGCCGACCTCACCGGCTTCCCCGAGTGCCTCGAGGGACGCGTCAAGACCCTGCACCCGCGCGTGCACGCCGGCATCCTCGCCGACACCCGCAAGCCCGACCACGTCGAGCAGCTCGCCGAGCTCGAGGTCGAGCCGTTCGAGCTCGTCGTCGTCAACCTCTACCCGTTCGCCGAAACCGTTGCCTCGGGGGCGGCGCCCGACGAGGTCGTCGAGCAGATCGACATCGGCGGCCCGTCGATGGTGCGCGCCGCCGCCAAGAACCACCCGAGCGTGGCCGTGGTCGTCGACCCGACGGCATACGACTCCGTCCTGGAGGCCGTGCGCGGCGGCGGGTTCACGTTCGAGGAGCGCAAGGCGCTCGCCGCGAAGGCGTTCGTCCACACGGCGACCTACGACGTGCACGTGGCGTCGTGGATGGGCAACGCCTACACCGACTCGAGCGACGGCACCGGCTTCCCGGCCTGGGCGGGCGCGACGTGGAGCCGGTCCGCGGTGCTGCGCTACGGCGAGAACCCGCACCAGAGCGCGGCGCTCTACGCGAGCGGCTTCGTGCCGGAGCCCGGGCTGGCGCAGGCGCACCAGCTCCACGGCAAGGAGATGTCCTACAACAACTACGTCGACGCGGACGCCGCGGTGCGGGCTGCGTATGACCACGGTGACCAGCCCACGGTCGCGATCATCAAGCACGCCAACCCCTGCGGGATCGCCGTGGGCAGCGACGTCGCGGACGCGCACCGCAAGGCGCATGCGTGCGACCCGGTCTCGGCGTTCGGCGGGATCATCGCGACCAACCGCCCGGTCACCGTCGAGATGGCTCGGACCGTGGCCGACATCTTCACCGAGGTCGTCGTCGCACCGTCGTTCGACGCCGACGCGCTCGAGGTCCTCACCGCGAAGAAGAACATCCGTCTCCTCGAGGCGGCAGCGCCCGGGCGGCGTGGAGCGGAGATCCGCCCGATCAGCGGTGGGCTGCTCATGCAGCACCGCGACGCGGTGGACGCCGTCGTCACCGACGAGACGGGCGCCGTCACCGGCGGCGACGACGCCGCCCACTGGCGGCTCGTCTCCGGTGAAGCGGCCGACGAGGCGACCTTGGCCGACCTCCAGTTCGCGTGGCGGTCCGTGCGCGCGGTGAAGTCGAACGCGATCCTGCTCGCCGCTGGTGGCGCCTCGGTCGGCATCGGCATGGGTCAGGTCAACCGGGTCGACTCGTGCCACCTCGCCGTGTCCCGGGCGAACTCCGGGGACGAGCAGCGGGCGCAGGGCGCGGTGGCTGCCTCGGATGCGTTCTTCCCGTTCGCCGACGGGTTGCAGGTGCTCCTCGACGCCGGTGTCCGCGCGGTCGTCGCGCCGGGCGGTTCGATGCGCGACGCCGAGGTCGTCGAGGCGGCGCGGGCTGCGGGCGTGACGCTGTACTTCACCGGGACCCGCCACTTCGCGCACTGACGTCGGCTCGGGGTGGCCCGTCCCTGCCCTGGGCTCGTCATGCCGCACCCAGCCGACCGGGTCATGTTCACGAGCCGGGGAACGCGGGACAGTGATCTTGCCACCGGCACCGGCACTGGCGCTGGTGGGGGAGAGGGGACGAGGCCATGTCCTGGAGCCTCATCGTCAACGCAGTCCTCGGTCTGCTCGTCGTGCTCATCGGTGTGGCAGTCACGACGCTGGCCGTCGAGATCGTGCGCGACCGCGACTTCGAGCGCAGGAGTCGACGCGACACTCGACACGGGTGATGCCGCGAACTCACCTCGACTGATTGCCCCAGGACCACCGTCCGGGCCCGGAATCGGGCCCGACGCGGTGGTCCTGGGGCAATGAGTTCGGGTCGAGGTCAGCTGGTGGGGGCTGCCGGCGCGGCGTAGCCGGTGGGCTCGCCCTCACCGAGGTCGACGATCGCCGCGACCGGACCGCCACCGTCGGGTCCCTGGTGGGCTGCCGACACCGACACGAAGACCGCCGGGTCGCCGGTCACGGACGCGGTGACGCCACCGACGCAGGACTTGATCTGGCGGTGCCAGTGCACGTCGGAGTCGTCGAGCATGGCGTTGCGGCGACCGCGCACCTGACCGTCCTGGCTCACCTCGCATTTGAGGAAGACGTTGACGAGGCGGCCCTTGATGTCGCTGCTGTGGGCTCGCTCGGGCAGCTCGAGCCCGGCGTCCTTGATCGCCTCCCAGATGCCGTCGGCGTCGAGGGCGTCACGCATGACCGAGTGGCCGATGCGGTAGCGCCCACCGATGCCGCGGGCGTTGCCGACGACGACGACCTGGGCCTGGTCGAGCTCGACGCCGGAGGAGCACGAGGCCACCGACGAGAAGAGTGAGCGGTTGTGCATGACGTCCTCGTCGGTCGGCATCTCGATCTCGCCGAGGGCGACGGCGATGCCGAGGCCGGTCGTGCCGTTGGAGAGGTCCATCGACTCGTGGGTGTGCTCGGTCCAGACCTTCTCGCCGCGCGACTTCGCGTCGCGGATGGTGTGGATCGTCAGTAGTGGCGTCTTGGTCTGGACGTAGTGGACGTCCTTGGGGTCGGTGATGCCGGCGCGCTCCATGGCGACCTTCACGGCCTCGGCGACCTTGGAGATCATGCCGACGTAGCCGATCTCCTCGGGCTTGATCGGCTCGCTCATGGCGAAGCCGACGGTGAGGCGGAGGTCGTCGGACTTCTCGGCCTCGTCCTCGGGCACCGTGGCGAAGATCGTCGCGTGCGGGCTGATGATGCCGTCGGTGCCGCCGGACCACACGATCGGCACCTGCTTGACCTGGTCGGCGGGGGCGCCCTTGTCGACGAGCACCTCGCGGAACGCGCGGTCGGCGATGATCCGGGTGTAGTCGTTGACGCCGCCGTTGCCCTCGGTCTTGCCGATGATGGCGATGACGCGGCTCGCCTCCATCACACCGTTGTCGATGAGCTTCGCGAGCTCGGAGGCGTCGGAGACGCTGTGGATCGGAACCTTGCGGACCTCGATGGCTTCAGGCACGACGTGACCTTTCTTGTTGCGGAAACCGCTGTGGGACAGGGGATCGGGATGATGGAACTCGTGGATCAGTCTTCGGGGCTGCTGTCGATGACCGTGCCGAAATCACTCTCGACGGCATCGGTGATGTGCTCGAGCGACGTGATGATGCTGCGTCCACCACTCTCGGCGAAGCGCAGCGCGGCGTCGACCTTGGGGCCCATCGAGCCCGACGCGAACTGGCCGTCCGCGGCATACGACTGCATCTGGGCGAGCGAGGTGAAGCCGAGCGGGCGCTCTTGCGGGGTGCCGTAGTCGACCATCGCGTGGTCGACGTCCGTGGCGATGATGAGGATGTCGCAGCCGAGGGCCGACGCGAGCAGGGCGGCGGTGAGGTCTTTGTCGATGACCGCCTCGACGCCTCGGAGGCTGCCGTCGGTCTCGCGCACCACGGGTATGCCACCACCACCGGCGGCGACGACGACGTGGCCCGACTCCACGAGGGCGCGGATGGCTCCGAGGTCGAGGATCTCGCGCGGCTCGGGGGAGGCCACGACCCGGCGCCAGCCCTTGTCGCCGCGGTCCTCCCACTGCTGTCCGTGCTCGATCATCTGCTGCGCCTGGTCCGCGGGCAGGTAGCGCCCGATCGGCTTGGTCGGCGCCTGGAAGTGCGGGTCGTCGACATCGACGAGCGTGCGGGTCACGAGGGCCGCGACCGGCCGGGCGACCCCGCGACGCGCGAGCGCGGGCTCGAGCGCGTCGAGGATGGTGAACCCGATCGTCCCCTGCGTCTGGGCGCCGCACCAGTCGAGCGGCACCGGGGGGACGACGTGGGCCGCGACCTCGTTCTTGACGAGCAGGTTGCCCACCTGGGGCCCGTTGCCGTGGGTGAGCACGACGTCGTGGCCGGCGGCGACGAGCTCGGCGACGTGCTCCATCGCCTCGCTGATGGCGCGCACCTGGTCACCCGGGTGTGCGGTGCCGTCGGGGGACGTCATGGCGTTGCCGCCCAGCGCCACGAGTACTCGCACCGACCCACCTCCTGGACGAAGACGGCATACCCCGTCGGTATGCCGTTGCGGCGAGCCTAGGGAGGGGGCCGGGTACGGGCGTTGGCATGACCTGACAGGTGAGGCGTCCCCGTTTGGCAGGTGTCACGGTGCAGATGTCGAGGCGCGGGTGCCGCAGGGCGGGCGAAGCGCGATGTCGCGGCCCGCCCAGCGACCTGCGGCTGGACGTCGGCGGTCAGCGGGGTGAGCGCCCCAGCAGCCGGTATCGCGAGTGCCGGGCAGCGAGTCGTTGCGCCGGGTCGTGGTCGGACAGGTCGCTGAGCTCGTGCCGGATGGCTTGACCCATGCGGCGGCAGAAGGCCTCCGGCTCCTGGGAGGCGTCCGGGTGCTCGGCCACGATGCGGTCGATGATGCCGTCCTCGAGCAGGTCCAGCGAACGCACCCGTTGGCGTTCGGCCAGCTCGGGCGCACGGTCCGGGGTCCGGTAGAGGATCGCCGACGCACCTTCGGGCGGCAGCGGTGACAACCAGGAGTGCTGGGCACTGATGACCCGGTCAGCGGGCATGAGGGCCAGTGCTCCACCGCCCGTGCCCTGCCCGAGCAGCACGCAGACCGTGGGCACCTCGAGCACGACGAGCTCGGAGAGGCAGCGGGCGATCTCGCCGGCCATGCCGCCCTCCTCGGCCTCTTTGGACAGGGCCGCCCCGGCGGTGTCGATGATGCTCACGAGCGGCAGGTCGAGCTCGGTCGCCAGCTTCATGCCGCGCCGGGCGACGCGCAGGCCCGACGGTCCGAGCGGGGCCTCGGTCTGCTCGCCGCGACGGTCCTGGCCGAGGACGACGCAGGGAGTGCCCTCGAACCGGGCCAGCGCGAGGAACAGCGAGCGGTCCCACTCGCCGGCGCCCGTGCCGAAGAGGGGCAGCACGTCGGTGGCGCCGAGCTTGAGCAGCGCACGCACGCCCGGCCGGGCAGGGTTGCGGGAGTGGGTGATCGAGTCCCAGGCAGGGATGTCGGGCAGGGGCTCCTTGGGGACGTCCGGTGCGGGCGACGAGTCGTGCGGCGCGAGGACGAGGTCGAGGAAGCGGGCCGCCGTCGCGGTGAGCAGCTCGACGGGGAGCACCGCGTCGAGCAGACCGTGGGCGAAGAGGTTCTCGGCCGTCTGCACGTCGTCGGGGAACGGCTGGCCGTAGAGCGCCTCGTAGACCCGGGCGCCGAGGAAGCCGATGGTCGCGCCGGGCTCCCCGACGGTGACGTGTCCCAGCGATCCCCAGGACGCGAAGACGCCTCCGGTCGTGGGGTGGCGAAGGTAGGTGATGTAGGGCAGGTGCTCACGCTTGTAGGCCGCCACCGCCGCAGAGATCTTCACCATCGTCACGAACGCCGGGGTGCCCTCCTGCATGCGCGTGCCACCCGACGCCGGTGCCGCGAAGAGGGGCAGCCGTTCGCGGGTGGCCCGCTCGAAGGCGAGGACGATGCGCTCGGCCGCGGCCACGCCGATCGAGCCTGCGAGGAACCTGAACTCACCGGCGATCACCGCGACCCGGTGCCCGCCGATGCGGCCCTCACCGGTGACGATCGACTCGTCGGTGCCGGCCTTCTCGGCAGCGGTGGCGAGCTCGACGGCATACGGGCTTCCCTCGTCGGCCACGACGAGAGGTGCCTCGTCCCAGCTCTGCCAGGTGCTGTCGTCGAGGACGGCGGCGATGAGCTCGCTCGACGTGGGCCGGGCAGGCTTGGCGCCAGGCTCGGCGCTGGGCTTGTCGCTCACGCCGGGCCCTCCTCGGCGAGCCAGGACCGAACGCTCTCGTTGTGCTGGCCGAGCGTCGGAGGTGCGAGGTGCTCCTCACGACCACCCGCAAAGGCGTTGTCGTCGAAGCGGATCGGCGGTCCGGGGATCTCGATGGAGCCGAGCACGGGGTGGTCGACGTCGATGACGAGCCCTTGGGAACGCGTCTGGTCCCAGTCGTAGACCCGGTCGATCGTGCGCACCTCGCCGGACGGGACGCCGAGCTCGGCGAGACGGGGAAGGAGGTCGTCGAGGCGCCACGACGCGAACGCCTCGTTGAGGGTGGCGGCCACCTGGTCGCGGTGGGCGATGCGCTCGCGGTTCGTCGCCATCCCCGGCGTCGCGGGGTCGATGCCGAAGCCCTCGGCGAGCCTGACCCAGAGCGACTCGGCGCCGCAGGCCACCTGCACGTCGCCGTCGGCGCAGTGGAAGAGGCCGTAGGGGGAGATGCTCGGGTGGTGGTTGCCCTGGGCGTGGCCGACATGGCCGGCGACCGTGTAGTTCGTGCCGTGCATGGCGTGCGAGCCCACCACGGCAGCGAGCAGGGACGTGCGCACGACGCGACCGGTGCCGGTCGTGCTGCGCTCGTGGAGGGCGCTGACGACGCCATAGGCGCCGTACATGCCGGCGAGCAGGTCGCCGATCGGGACGCCGACACGCTGCGGGTTGTCGGGGTCGGGGCCGGTCACCGACATGAGCCCGGCCTCGCCCTGCGCGATCTGGTCGTAGCCGGCGCGCCCACCCTGCGGTCCGTCGTGCCCGAAGCCACTGATGGAGAGGATGACGAGCCGCGGGTTGAGCTCGTGCAGCCGCTCGACGGTGAAGCCGAGGCGGTCGAGCACGCCCGGGCGGAAGTTCTCGATGAGGACGTCGCCACGCTGCACGAGCCGCGTGAGGACGTCACGGCCGTCGTCGGACTTGAGGTCGAGGGTGATCGACTCCTTGTTGCGGTTGGCGGCGAGGTAGTACGTGGAGATCGGCTCCTCGTCCGGACCCACGAAGGGCGGTCCCCAGCCACGGGTGTCGTCACCGGTCGGCGACTCGACCTTGATGACGCGCGCGCCCATGTCGCCGAGCATCATCGCGGCGTGCGGGCCGGCGAGGGCGCGGGACAGGTCGACGACGGTGATGTCCTGCAGCGGTCCGGTCACGGTTCGGCTCCTCGGGTGGTCGGGCGTGCGTCGAGCCTAGGGAGCCGCGACGTCGTCGTGATCGGTGCATCCGTGGCAAGACGTGTCCGGTGCGGTGTCACCTTCTGCCAAAAAGCCGTCCGTATGCCGTCGCGCCCGGCTCAGCGCAGCGCGCTTCGGACCAGCCGCGCGAGGGTCCGGACCGCGACCGCGAGGACGACCACTGTCGTGAGCACGGTCAGGGGGACGGCGCCCGCCAGTCCGATGAGCCAGGTCGAGGCACCGAGCGCCAGCAGCGTCCCCGGGTAGAGCAGGCTCGAACGGACCTTGTCGGCCGTGCCCCACACCTGTGCCATCGACGTGAGGATGAGCCCGACGAGCCAAGGGATGGCGAAGAAGCTGACGAGCGCCAAGACTTCCGATGGGTGCGGCGCCAGCGAGCCCGTCATGGCGGCTCCCAGCAGCGTGATGGCACCGGCGACCGCGAGGCCGGCACCGTTGATCACGGAAGCGACCACAGCCGGCCAGGCCGAGGGATGGGACGCCTGCGTCAGCACGTGTGGTGGGCGGCCGGCATACGCCTCGTCGGCGACGGACTGCGGTGAGCCGAGCTCGGCGAGGGTGCGGCGCACGTCGTCGTCGGACGCCTCGGGCGGCAGGGTCGCGTCAAGGTGCTCGTGCACGCCCGCGAGGACCTCTGCGCGTTCGCCCGGGTCGATGCCGTGGAGGAGCAGCTCGAGGTCGCGCAGCCAGGCGCTGACGAGCGGATGCGTGACTGCTGGTGTCATGACGTGCCCCCTTGGATGGCGGAGTCGACCGCGTCCCGGAACGGCTTCCAGGTGCGGGTGAAGGCGGCCACCGCGGCGCGGCCGTCGTCGGTGAGGGAGTAGTAGCGGCGGGGCGGTCCCTCGACCGACTCCTGCCACGTCGTGTCGACGAGGCCGGCCTTGCGCAGCCTCGCGAGCAGCGGGTAGAGCGTGCCCTCGCCGGACATGAGGATGCCGTCGACGGTGAGTCGCCGCGCGATGTCGAGCCCGTAGAGCTCCTGGCCCTGGAGCATCGCGAGCACGCAGTACTCGAGCGCACCCCGACGCAGGTGCGTCAGGATGGCGTCGTCACCGGGTACCATGCGACACAAGATAGCGCATTCCTGCCGCCGCGTGTGCCTCAGCGCGAGTGGGGGCTCGCGCTCAGGCACACGGCGCCCGGGTCAGGACTCCGGATCGGGCTCGGCGTGGGTCATGAACTCCCAGACGAGCCAGTGGGCCAGCGCGATGAGCAGGATGAGCAGGGTCGCCTCGGCCTGCAGCGGGGTCACCCCGAGCGGGTCGACGATCTCGGGCGCGACGCCGAGGATCGCGATGAGGGCGTAGATCAGCGCTGCGATCCAGCGGTGCTGGGCGAACAGGCCCGCGTCCCCGTCGGCCCGGGACCGCTGCAGCAGCCGCAGGGTCGACCAGCAGCCGATGAGGGCGACGACGACGAAGCTCACCCGCCAGATGAGCGGGTTCTCCGTCCCGCCGACCTGCGCGAACAGGCCCATGAGCCCGGGGAGGAGGAACGCGAGGTAGATGCCACCGGCATCCCGCCGGCCCTCGGGCGAGCGCAGCCAGACCTCGTGCTTCTGGACCACGGCCCACCAGAGGCCCACGAGCGTGAAGCACGTCGCCGAGAACAGGGCGTAGAAGGTCGCGACGTCCATGGCGTCAGTACTCGGTGCGGTCCGGCGCCGCCCGCCACGCGTCGAAGGGCTCCTCGGAGCGCGGCGACGGCTGGTGCGTGCGCCGCATCGGCCAGGCCTCCGGGTCGGGGGTGGGGTCGAGCAGCCCGTGGAAGACTGCGTCGTCGAAGCCCGCCGCCGCTGCCGCGTGCCGGTCGGCGGCATGGACGACGGCGGCGACCCGAGCCCACAGCGAGGCCGAGAGGCAGAGCGGACACGGTTCGCACGACGCGTAGACGGTGGCACCGGGCAGGTGGAAGTCACCCACGTCGCGGCAGGCTGCCCGCAGCGCGACGACCTCGGCGTGAGCCGTCGGGTCGAGGTCGGTCGTGACCATGTTGGTGCCCTCGCCGATGACGGCGCCGTCTCGCACCACCACGGCACCGAACGGCCCCCCACCCCGGGCGACGTTGGCGACGGCGAGGTCGATGGCACGGTCGAGCCACTTCTGCTCGTCGCTCATGCACCCATGCTGACAGTCTCAGATGATCTCGCGCCAGCGCTTCGGATCACGGCCCAGCAACGACCGGAGGGCAGTCGAGTCGCCCACCAGTCCGTCCCGGTCGTAGGACGCGAACATCGCGAGCAGCTCGTCACGAGCCCGGGCGTCGAGCTCGGCGCCGGGGCCGGCGACCCAGTCCTCGAGCCGGATCCGCTCGACGGCCACGGGACGCCCCAGCACCGTGCTGGCCTCCGCAGCCATCTGCGCGACGGTCAGCCGCTCGGGCCCTGCGAGGTCGTACGTCGCGCCGTCGTGCCCGTCCTCGGTGAGCACCCTCGCCGCGACCTCGGCCACGTCGTCCAGGTCGACGTTCGTGAACCGTGCATCGGGGGAGTAGGGGACGGCGATCCGTCCGGCCTGCGCGGCGTCGACGAGGTTCTGGTGGTAGGCCGCTGGGCGCAGCACCGTGGCCCCCGCGATCCGCGCACGGATCGACTTCTCCGCCTCGGCCTTGCGCAGGTGGTGCGGCATCGACGCGTCGTCCGGGTGCAGCACCGAGTGGAAGACGAAGCGCGAAACCCCCTCTGCCACAGCGGCATCCGCCACGCGCTCGGCGATCTCGACCTCGTCGGGATGGACGTTGGGTGCCAGGTGGTAGACCGCGGAGACCCCCGCGACGGCCCTCAGGAGACCGGTCCCACTCACGAGGTCCACAGGCACTGCGTGAACCGGGTCACCGGCATACGCAGCACTGCTTGACCCGGCGCGGACCGCGGCCCGCACGCCGACCCCTCGTGCGAGGAGGGCGCGCGTCACGGCGCGGCCGGTCTTGCCGGCCGCGCCGATGACGAGGACCTCGGTCACCGACCGGTCACATCCAGTCGTACTCGCTCGCCCGTGCCCCGTCGGTCGCCAGCTGTGCGTAGCCGGGGCCGCGGTCGAAGAACGGCTCGTCCGAACGCTCCTCACGCATCTGCGTGCGCAGGGACTCGCTCGCCTCGACGTCGATGCTCACGTCGTCCTTGCCACCAGAGGCCACGACGCCGTATGCCCTCCGCGCACCGTCGAGGGACACCTTGCCCCAGCGCAGGTCGCGCTCGATCTCGTCGAGGGGACGCTCGAGCGGGTCGCCCCAGCCACCGCCACCGGTGGTGCGGATGCGGATGACCTGGCCGGCCTTGACCGGCTCGGCGTCGGCCAGCGCGTCGACGACGCGCTCGTCCGGCCCGCCCACGTCGATGGTGACGTGGAACGGCATACCGGCCTTGCCGCCCTTGACGCCCCAGCAGGCGAGGATCGAGCGGTCCGCGATCGACATGAAGTTCGCGTCCTGGAGCATCCGGATGTGCTTCTCGTAGCCCAGCCCACCGCGGTAGCGGCCCGCGCCGCCGGAGTCCACGGCCAGGCCGAGGCGCTCGACGATGAACGGGAAGCGCGACTCGGTGAACTCGGTCGGCAGGTTGCGGGAGTCGGGGACGACGTGGATGGTGTCCTCGCCGTCGGCGTAGTAGCGACCGCCGGAGCCGCCGCCGAGGACCTCACGCATGAGGTAGTCGTTGCCGTCCCGGTCCTTGCCGTAGACGCCGGTGTAGCGGATCGTCTCCTGGTCCGCGGGCATCTGACCGTCGACGGCCTTGGCCACGACGCCCGACAGGACGCCGAGCAGGCGCAGGATGACGAACGTGCGGGCGTTGGTCGGCGCCGGGTAGATCGGCGTGAGCAGGGTGCCCTTCTCGGGGAAGCGCATCTCGATGAGCGGCACGATGCCCTCGTTGACGTCGAGCTCGGCCATCCGCTCGGGGGTGTCGGCGAGGTTGCGCAGGATCGGGGCCAGCCACTTCTTGAGGAAGTTGCCGCCGACGTAGTCGCCGCAGTGGTTGATCGGGCCCTTGGCCTGGGGCGCCGTGCCGGTGAAGTCGACGATGAGGCGGGCGCCGCCGGTGAAGTTGGTCTCCGGGTCGGCCGGTGCGTCGTCGACCTTGGTGAGCGTGATCCGCTGCGTGTGCAGCTGCGGCTCGTCGACGCCGTCGTGCTCGGCGTAGTCCTCCCAGACGTAGGTGCCGGCGGGGATCTTGCTGAGGATCTCGCGGCGGTAGGTCTCGGTGGTGCTGTCGAGGATCGCGTCGAACGCCGTCTCGACGCTGTCTCGGCCGTAGCGCGCGAAGAGGTCGGTCAGGCGTCGCGCACCCATGAGGCACGCGGAGCACTCGGCGTCGAGGTCGGCCGCGAGGCTGTCGGGCATGCGCGAGTTGCGGGTCATGATCCGCAGGGCGGCTTTGTTGGGGACGCCGGCGTCCCAGAGCTTGATGGGCGGGACCGAGAGGCCCTCCTCGAAGACCGACTGGGCGCCGCTGGGCATCGACCCGGGGCAGGCGCCGCCGATGTCGTCGTGGTGGCCGAAGGCCTGGACGAAGGCCACGACCTCGCCCTCGTGGAAGACGGGCACGGTGACGCAGAGGTCGGGCAGGTGGCCGATGCCGCCCTCGGACTCGTAGACGTCGTTGTGGAAGAAGACGTCGCCCTCGTTCATCTCGTCGAGCGGGAAGTCCCGCGCGATCGGGTGGACGAGCGCCGAGTAGGAGCGGCCGGTGAGCTTGCGCAGCTGGCGGTCGTGGATGCCGGCGCGGAAGTCGTGGGCGTCACGGATCATGGGGGAGCGCGAGGTGCGGGCGATCGCGGTCTCGACCTCCATCTCGACGCTCGCCAGGGTGCCCTGGACGATCTCGACGAGGATCGGGTCGACGGTGCTGCCGGGCTCGGTGAGCCGCTTGCCGTGCTCGTATGCCGTGGGCAGGCCGGCCGGGTTCACCGGTGCCGTCTGCGGCGTCGCGGGCGTGGTGCTCACTTGTCCTCCTTGGTGATGACGAGGTTGCCGAAGGCGTCGACCCGGACGACGAAGCCGGGGTGGACCGGGACCGTGGAGCCGAACTCCTCGATGATCGCCGGGCCGGTGATCGTGTCGCCGGCTCCGAGGTCGGGCCGCCACCACACTCCGGTGTCGACGTAGCCGTCCTCGGCGTCGAAGCAGACCGGACGGATGGAGCGGCGCGCACTTTCTGACCAATTGGTCGATTCTGTGCCGGGACCGTCGGCACTTTCTGACCTCTTGGTCGATTCCGTGCGGGCGGGGAGCTCGCGCAGCTCGGGGCGCGTGATCGGGCCGACACCGGTGACGCGGAGGTTGACCCACTCGACCTGCTGGCTCGGGTCGCCCCGGAAGTCGTAGCCGTAGAGCTGGCGGTGCTCGTCGTGGAAGCCTTCGGCGACCTTCGCGGCATACGCGTCGTCGACGGGCGCGTCCGTGGGAGCGGTGACCCGCACCTCGTAGGCCTGGCCGAAGTAGCGCAGGTCGACGGTCCGCGTGAACTGGTGCTCGGCCGCTGAGAAGCCCTCCTTCTCGAGGGCAGCCGCCGCACGCGAGGTGAGGGAGGCGAAGGTCTTCTCGATCGCCGCGTGGTCGAGCGCCGTCTGCTTGGCCACCTGCGTCTGGACGTAGTCGTTCTTGACGTCGACGGTGAGCAGGCCGAAGGCGCTGACGTTGCCGGGGTTCGGGGGGACGACGACGCCGGCGAGGTCGAGGATGTCGACGAGGCGGCAGGCGAGCAGCGAGCCGGAGCCGCCGAAGGTCGTGAGCATGAAGTCACGGACGTCGAGGCCACGCTTGACCGAGACCTGGCGCAGCGCGTTGGCCTGGTTCCAGGCGGAGATCTCGAGGATGCCCGTGGCGCAGCGCTCGAAGTCGAGCCCGAGGCGCTCGGCCAGCGCCGTGATGCCGGTGCGGGCCGCCTCGACGTCGAGGGGGATCTCGCCTCCGAGCAGGTGCGGGGGGATCCGGCCGAGGGTGACGTGGGCGTCGGTGATGGTCGGCTCGGTGCCGCCCTTGCCGTAGCAGAGCGGGCCCGGGTCGGCCCCGGCCGAGTGCGGGCCCACCTTGAGCGCGCCCTCGGGGGAGACCCACGCGATCGAGCCGCCGCCGGCGCCGACGGTGACGACGTCGATCATCGGGATCTTGCTCGGGTAGGCGCCGACCGTCCCCTCGGTCGTCAGGGTCGGCTCACCGTCGAGGACGACGGACACGTCGGTCGAGGTGCCGCCACCGTCGCAGGTGAGGATCTTGTCGAAGCCGGCCTTCTGCGCGATGAGAGCGGCGCCGAGGGCACCGGCAGCCGGGCCGGACAGCACGGTCGTGATCGGCTGGTGCACGACCTCGTCGGCGGAGAGGACGCCGCCGTTGGACTTCATGATGTAGAAGGGGATCTCGCGCTTCGCCGCGGTGCCGGCCTCGGCGCTGCCGGTGAACCCGTCGAGCCGCTCGTGGATGTTGGTGACGTAGCGGCTGACGTTCGGCTTGACCGCGGCGTCGACGAGCGTCGTCATCGAGCGCTCGTACTCGCGGTACTCGCGCAGCACCTCGCTGGAGATCGACACGATCGCCTCGGGGTGCTCCTCGCGCAGGATCTCGCGCATCCGCAGCTCGTGGTCGTCCGCGGCATACGAGTGCAGGAAGCAGACGCCGATCGTCGTGATGCCGTGGTCCTTGAACCAGCGGGCCGCGGCGACGGCACCCTCCTCGTCGAACGGGCGGATCTCGTTGCCCTCGAAGTCGAAGCGGCCACCCACGGTGCGGACCGCGTCGGCGGGGACGATGCGCGCCGGCTTGACCCAGAAGTAGGAGTTGCCGTAGCCGTCCGGCACGGCCTGGCGGGCGATCTCGAGCATGAACTCGTAGCCCTCGGTCGTGATGAAGCCGAGCTGCTCGACCTTGCCCTCGAGGAGCTTGTTGGTCGCGACGGTGGTGCCGTGGCAGACGGCGGTGATGTCGTCGCCGCTCGCGTCCATGAGCCCCAGCACCTTGTCGATGCCGTTGATGAACCCGTCCGCCGGGTTGCTGGGGGTGCTGGGGGTCTTCGTCGTGACGAGGTCCCCCGAGTCCTCGTCGAAGGCCACCACGTCCGTGAACGTGCCGCCGGTGTCGATCCCGATCCTGATGCGTCGCTGAGCCATGTCAGAGATTCAAGCCGGGTATGCCGGGTGGTCGCCTTGTCAATCTCTGCCAACGGATCGCGGAAGTCGCCTCAGAACCCGCCAACTGCCTTCGGTCCGCGCTGGACGAGCCGGCCCCGCGTGGTGTCCGGACAGCACTGTGCACTGCTGCGCTGTGGCGCAGCAGTGCACAGTCGAACCGCCCTACGAGTCCGGCCCTGTGCACTGCTCCGCTGAGGTGCAGCAGTGCACAGTCGAACGGCCCTACGAGTCCGGCCCTGTGCACTGCTGCACCCGGGCGCAGCAGTGCACACGGGCGCGGCCGTGCACACAGGCGGGACGACCTGGCGAACGGCGGACGCCAGGTCGTCGCCCGTGGAGCAGGGGTCCGCTCAGTCGCCCTCGGGCACGTGGTCCGGGCGCGGTCCGCCGTGCGGGAACGCCGTCTTCGCCGGTGACTCGAGCTCCTCGCGGTGGCCCCGGATGAGGTCGAGGTTGCGGTCGCGGAGGTGGTCGAAGCCCTGCTGGATGTTGGAGCCGGGCGTGAGCGACGAGAGCGCCGTCCTCGGGTCGAGCCGCGCCGACACCCAGCCTTCGTGCGAGGCCGCCTTGGCGACGATCGTCGCGTTGGGGGTGACGATGTGGCTGTTGCCGAAGTAGATGACGCCGGCAGGGTCGATGCCGGTCGCGTTGGCGCCGATGACGAACACATGGTTGTCGTAGGCACGCGCCCTCGACGTCAGCTCCCAGATGTCCGCGGACCGGAGCAGCGCCGACGGGCGGCAGATGATCTCGGCACCCTGGACGGCCTGGATCCGGGACAGCTCGGGGTAGTCACCGTCGAAGCAGATGATCATGCCGATCCGCCCGATTGCGGTGTCGCACACCGTCACCGTGTCGCCCGGGGTCACCCAGCCGCCACCCGAGACGGCCTCGGTGCAGAACGGGTGCGTCTTGCGGTAGACCCCGAGGAGTGCGCCGTCGCTGTTCACGAGGATCGAGGCGTTGTAGACGATCCCGCGCTCCGGCCCGCGCTCGTAGGTGCCGACGCACAGGACGATCCCGAGCTCCTTGGCGAGGTCCTGGAACGGCTGTGACATGGCACCGGGCAGCTCGCTCACGAGGTCCCAGAGCTGCTCCACGGAGCAGTCGGGCGTGAAGCCGGTCGTCGCGGACTCGGGCAGCACGACGAGCTCGGCACCGGTCTCGGCGACGCAGCGACGCACGAAGTCGAGGCAGCGCTCGATGTTGGCCTCGACGACCTGGGGGGTGAGCGACCCGCGTACGGGCGCCACCTGGATCGCAGCAGCAGTGAGTGGGCGCATCATCGACCTCCGACCAGCCAGCCGACGATGACGCCGGCAAGGGCGACGCCCGCTCCGAAGAGGGCGCCGGGGACAAAACCGGGTCCGCTCCCGCTGGGAGCCGCGGAGCCGGCATACACACCCGTATGCCGTCCGCCCACCTCCGCGGGCACGCCGGCACCGGGGGCAGTGCCGGCGACGGCCCCGGCGCCCACTGCGGCGGGTGCGGGGGCTGCGGGGCGCTCGCCGGCGATGTCGCGGTCGAGCGCGGTGAACATCTGCCCGGCCATCTTGCGCGCGACGCCGGCGAGCATGCGCTGGCCGACTCCGCCGATGGGGCCGCCGACGATGGCGTCCGCCTCGTAGGAGATGGCCGTCCCGCCGTCGTCGCCGGGGGCGAGGGACACGTCGACCGTCGTCGCGATGGTTCCGGGGGCGCCGGCGCCGTCGGCCTTCATCGTGAACGCCGTCGGCTCGGTGACGTCGGTGATGGCGACCTCGCCGTCGTACGAGCCCTTGATCGCCGCGACCCCGGCCATGACGGTCATCGCGTAGCGGCCGGGCGCGAGCTCGCGCAGCGACTGGCACCCGGGGATGCAGCGCGCGAGCACGACGGGGTCATGGACGGCGGTCCACACCTGCTCGGGGGAGGCGGCCATGGTGGCCGTTCCGGAGATCTTCATGCGGACTCCTGGGTCGGGGTCGTCGTCGGGGTCGGTGTGGTGCCGGAGGCGGCCGTTGCGGCCGCGGCAGCAGCGTGCTCGCGCCGCAGGTCCCACAGCTCGGTCGGGCTGATCGGCATCGACCGGATCGGGAAGCCCTCGGCGTCCTCGATGGCCGAGGCGATGACGGCGGAGACGGGGATCGTGCCGGCCTCGCCGGCACCCTTGATGCCCAACGGGTTGAGCGGGGAGGGCGTCTCGAGGTGGTCGGTCTCGATGTGCGGGACCTCGGAGGCGTAGGGGATGAGGAAGTCCATGAACGAGGCGTTGAGCAGCTGCCCCGTCTCGTCGTAGGCCATCCGCTCGTAGAGCGCGCCGCCCACTCCCTGCGCGACCCCGCCGTGGACCTGGCCCTCGACGATCATCGGGTTGACCACGGTGCCGCAGTCGTGGATGACGCAGTAGCGCAGGATCCTGATCTCCGCGGTGACCGGGTCGGTCTCGACGATGGCGGCGTGCATGCCGTTGGCGAACGTCGCCTGGGTGGGGGAGTAGAAGTCCTTGCCCTCGAGGCCGGGCTCGTCGTCGTCGGCGACCGGGGGCTTGTCGGGGTCGAAGGCGCCGGCGAACTGCGTCGCGGCCTTGGCCGACTCGTCGAACGCGTAGCGCAGCGGGTTCGACATCACGGCGACCGTGGAGAGCGCGATCGAGGCGTGCGGCGCGCCCTTGACGCTGATCGTGCCGTCCTCGATCTGGAGGTCGGCCTCGCTCACCTCGAGCGCGTCGGCCGCGATCCGCAGGGCCTTGGCCCGCACGGCCCGGGCTGCCAGCGCCACGGCGTTGCCGCTCATGACGGCGCCGCGCGAGGCGAACGTGCCCACGGCATACGGCATACGGCGCGTGTCACCGGTGGTCACGAACACGTCCTCGATCGAGACGCCGAGCTCGTCGGCGACGATCTGGGCCAGGATCGTCTGGTGGCCCTGGCCCTGGGTGGTGAGGCCGGTGGCGACGTTGACCCGCCCGCTCGTCTCGACGTGGACGTGTCCGCCCTCGTACGGACCGACCCCGGTGCCCTCGACGTAGCAGCCGATGCCGAGGCCCACCTTGCGACCCTGGGCCTCCGCCTCCTGCCGGTATGCCGTGAAGTCGTCCCAGCCCACGAGCGCCTTGAGCTTGGCGAGGGAGGCGGGGAAGTCGCCGGAGTCGTACTTGAGCGGGCGCCCGTCCTGGAAGAGCAGGCCCTGGTCGTAGGGCATCTCCTCGGGCTGGATGAAGTTGCGCGAGCGGACCTCGGTGCGGTCGATGCCGAGCTCGGCGGCGATGGCGTCCATGGTCCGCTCCATCGCGAAGCAGCCCTGCGGCCGGCCGGCGCCCCGATAGGGCGTCACGAGAACGGTGTTGGTGTAGAGCGACCAGAACTCGACGCGGTAGTTCTGCGGCTTGTAGGGGCCGAGCAGCTGGGTCGCCGTGATGATCGGGACGATGACGCCGTAGGGGAGGTAGGCCCCGTTGTCGTGCCAGAACTTCACGTCGAGGGCGAGGAGGCGGCCGTCGTCGTCGAAGCCGACCGTGACCTGCTGGAGCTGGCCGCGCTCGTGGGCGCTGGAGGTGAAGTGCTCGCGCCGGTCCTCGGTCCACTTGACGTCGTGGTCGAGCTTGCGGGCCGCCCAGGGGATGAGCACCTCCTCCGGCCACGGGTGCATAATCTTGACGCCGAAGCCGCCGCCGACGTCGGGTGCGATGCACTCGACCTGGGCCAGGGGGAGCTGGAGCTTCGCCGCGACCGCGGCGCGCACACCGGTGGTCGTCTGGGTCGAGGAGTGGATGCGCATCCGTTGCTCGTCGCTGTCCCAGTGCGCGTGGACGCCCTTGCCCTCCATGGGCATGCAGGCGCTCCGCTCGATCTCGAGGTCGAGGGTGAGGGTGTGCGGCGCCGTGGCCATGGCGACCTCGACGTTGCCGACCTCCTGGAGGAGGTGGGCCGCGACGTTGCCCGGGGCGTCGTCGTGGACGAGGTCGGCGGCGTCGCGCGAGGTGGCGATGCCGACGACGGGCGTCAGGAAGTCGTAGGTGACGACGATCCGCTGCGCCGCATCCTCGGCGAGGTAGCGGTCGCGGGCGACGACCATGACGATGGCCTCGCCGACGTGGTTGACGTCGTCCTTGGCCAGGGCGTGGCCGGTGCGCCCGGCGACGATGCTCGGGTGGGGGATGAGCAGGGGGAGGCGGTCGCCGGCCGGCCCGTCGAGGTCCTCGTGGGTGTAGACCGCGATGACCCCGTCGACGTCCAGGGCGCCGTCGACGTCGATGTCGACGATGCGCGCGTGGGCGTGCGGGCTGCGGACGAAGGCCACCTCCCAGGCGTCGTGGCCGAGGTCGTCGAGGTAGCGGCCGTTGCCGGTGACGAGGCGCGGGTCCTCCTTGCGGAGGACGGGCGCGCCGAACTGACGTGTGGTCACGCGCGATCACCCGCCTCTGGGGCATCGGTGGTGCCGTCGGTGGTGTCGCGCTCCCGCTTGATCTCGGCGGCGCGCACGACGGCCTTGCAGATGTTCTGGTAGCCGGTGCAGCGGCAGAGGTTGCCCGAGATCGCCTCGCGGGCCTCGTCGAGCGTGGGGTCGGGGTTCTCCTCGATGAAGGCGGTGATCGTCGTGACGAATCCCGGTGTGCAGAAGCCGCACTGGAGTCCGTGGCACTCGACGAAGGCCTGCTGCACCGGACCCATGGCAGCCTGCGTGCCGAGGCCCTCGACCGTCGTGATCTCGTGCTCCTGGGCGGAGACGGCGAACATGAGGCAGGACCGCATCGGGTCGCCGTCGACGAGGACGGTGCAGGCGCCGCACACGCCGTGCTCGCAGCCGACGTGGGTTCCGGTGAGCCGCAGGTCGTGCCGCAGGAAGTCCGAGAGCAGCCGGCGGGGCTCGACCGTGCGGGTGTGCTCGATGCCGTTGACGCGCAGGGTCACGTCCACCGTGGTCGGCGTGGTCTGGTCGATGTCCGTCATGCGTCCCCCTCGGTCGTCGTGGTCGTGATCGCGGCCGTCAGGGCCCGCCGGGTGAGCTCGACGGCGAGCGCGCGCCGGTAGTCACTGCTCGCGTGGATGTCGGCCTCCGGTGCGATGCCGGCGCTGACGATGTCCTCCACCCCGTCCCACGTCGCCGACGAGACCGGCTGTCCCGCAACGGCGTCGGTGAGGTCGATGACGACAGGGATGTCCGTGACGGAGACGTATGCCGCTCGCGCACCTCGCACGACCGCGTCGGGTCCGTCGCCGTCCAGGTCGACGGCCACGCCGAGCCCGGCGAGGGCGTAGTCGCCGTGGCGACGGGCGGACTCGAGGAACGCCGTGCGGGTGCCGGGGGTGAACCGCCCGAACCGGACGGCCTCGAGGATCTCGTCGGCCTCGAGCACGGTCTGGAGGGGGCCCTCGAAGAACTCGCGGGCGGCGATCTCACGCCGTCCGCGAGGGCCCACCGCCTCGATGACGGCGTCGGTGAGGACCGCGATCGAGGGCATCTCACCGGCCGCATCGGCGTGCGCGATGGAGCCGACGGTGGTGCCACGGTTGCGGATGGCCGGGTGGGCCACGTTGCGGAGCGCCTGGCGCAGGAGGGGGAGGACGGCATACGCGTCCTCGTCCTTCTCGAGCCGAGCGTGACGCACGGTGGCCCCGACCCGGACGTGGGTCTCGGTCACCGTCACGGTGTCCAGCCCCGCGACCCGGTTGATGTCGACCAGGTGCGCGGGCTGGGCCAGCCGCATGTTGAGGACCGGGATGAGGCTCTGCCCCCCGGCGAGGACCTTGCCGTCGTACCCCACCTCACCGAGGACCGCGACGGCCTCGACGAGCGTGCGCGGGGAGTGGTGGACGAACGGGGCAGGCTTCACGTCGGGGGGTCAGCTCCTCAGGCTCGGTCAGTGCTTGTTCTGGTAGAGGTCGTCGATGCCGTCCTCGTCACCGTAGACGCGGTCGCCCGTGGCGATCGCGGTGCCGCCGTCGGCTCCGACCCCGTCGGCGCGGTGGCGCAGGTCGGCGGGGGCGATCGTGCGGGCGAGGTGGAAGGCGCCGATCGCGACGATGGTGCCGAGGGCGATGCCGCTCAGGGTGAAGTCGTCGCTGAACTTCATCTTGACGTCGCCGACGCCGATGACGATGCCGGCCGCGACGGGGACGAGGTTGATCGGGTTCGCGAAGTCGACGCCGTTCTCCTTCCAGATCTTGGCGCCGAGCAGGCCGATCATCCCGTAGAGGACGACGGTGATGCCGCCGAGCACGCCACCGGGCACGGACGCGACGAGGGCGCCGAACTTGGGCGAGAGGCCGAAGAGGATCGCGACCGCGGCGGCCACGTAGTAGGCGGCGGTCGAGTAGACGCGGGTCGCGGCCATGACGCCGATGTTCTCGGCGTACGTCGTGGTGGGCGAACCGCCGACCGCAGAGGCGAGCATCGTTCCGACACCGTCGGC
Organism: Knoellia locipacati; assembly: GCF_044791685.1. GTDB lineage: Bacteria > Actinomycetota > Actinomycetes > Actinomycetales > Dermatophilaceae > Knoellia > Knoellia locipacati_A. Next base: position 566,453 of record NZ_CP087730.1, on the reverse strand, counting down.
GCCGATTGCGCGGCCCATGTCCTTGTCGAGGTCGGCCCCGGTCATCTCGGCGACGGCCTTGACGTGACCGGTGTTCTCGGCGATGAGGGCGATGACGGCCGGGATGACGAGGAGGATCGCGGCGGTCGAGAAGCTCGGGGTGTGCCAGCCGGCGACCTCGGTGCCGTCGGCGTTGAAGATCGTCTTGCTGGGGAAGCCGAGCCAGGCCGCGTCACCGATGCCGGCGGTGTTCCAGCGCAGGTGCTCGGTGGCCTCGGTCGCGCCGCCGAGCACGGAGGTGATCGGGCCGGCCGTCTTGTCGAGGATCCACGAGAGCAGGGTGCCGAAGATCAGCGCGAGGAAGATCGCGATACGGCTGATGAAGCCCTTGAACGCGACGGCGCAGACGATCGTGAAGAGCATCGTCAGCAGCGCGACCCACTGGTCCTGGGGCCAGTAGATGTTGGCCACGACCGGTGCGAGGTTGAAGCCGATGAGCATGACGACGGCGCCGGTGACGACCGGGGGGAGCACCCTGTGCAGGATGCTCGAGCCGAGGAAGTGGATCGCGAGGCCGACGAGGGCGAGCACGAGGCCGGCCACGAAGATCGCGCCGGTGACCTCCGCCGAGTCGCCGCCCTGGGCGCGGATCGCCGCGACACCACCGACGAACGCGGCGGACGTGCCGAGGTAGCTCGGCACCCGACCCTGGACGATGAGCAGGAACGCGACGGTCGCGATGCCGCTCATCATGATCGCCAGCTGCGGGTTGAGACCCATGATCAGGGGGAAGACGAACGTGGCGCCGAACATCGCGACCACGTGCTGTGCGCCGAGGCCGACGGTGCGGCCCCAGTCGAGACGCTCGTCGGGAGCGACGACCTCGTCGGGCCCGAGGGTGCCCTCCTTGACCTTCCAACCAAGACCAAGAGCCATCTGTGCCTACTTTCGTCAGCGGACGCCGCGCAGGGAGTCACGTCGTCGTGGATACGAGGACGCTAGTTGTGCGGTCCTCCGGGACATTCGTCAATCTCTGACAGGGGAGCCCGCGGACCGTTGGCAACTCGGGGTGGCCCGTGTCACACGGCTGTCACAGGCGTCATCGTGGCACGGCGCCAGGCTCCGCGGACCATGTCGCGAGCAACTCGCCGAGGGCGTGGATCCGGGCGCCGGTCAGGGGGGCGTCGTCGGTGACCTCGGCGCGCGCCACGGTGGCGGAGACCCCTCCCGCGTCGGCGAGCGCCGTGGTCACCGCCTCGACGATCTCCGTATGCCGTCCCCACCGTCCGCTGAGCACGACGAGTGCCGGGTCGAGCAGGTAGGCGTGGGCCCGGGCGATCTCACCGACGGCGCTCGCGAGGCGGCGGGCCTGGCCGGTCCCGCGGTCGAGATCCTCGACGAGCGACTCGACGTCGACGGCCTTGCTGCCCTCGCGGAGGTAGCCCAGCGACGCGACGCACTCCATGAGGGTGCCGCTCCGCGGGGTCCGTGAGCCGCGGCTGGCCACCGAGGTGCGGGAGTAGGCGATCTCGCCGGCGAGGCCGCGTGCGCCGTGCAGGGGTCGCCCGCCGGTCCACATCGCCGCACCCATGCCCTCGTCGAGGTAGAGGTAGAGGACGTCGTCAACGGCGGCCGCGACGCCCTGGGTGTGCTCGGCGAGCAGGGCCCAGCTCACGTCGTTGTCGACGACCGGGGGGACAGGGAGGACGGGTGCGAGGAGGGTGACGGGGTCGAGCTCGCCGACGAGGAACGGGCTCTCGGGCAGCTCGACGACTCGCCCCGTGCGCCGGTCGACCGGGTCGGCGACGGACACGGTGGCCACGCGGATGGGGCCGGGGGAGTCGGTGGCGAGGGCACGGCATACGGCGGTGAGGGCCCGGCCGAGCGAGCCGGGGGTGACCGGCGTCGACAGGGCGCGGCTGCGGCTGGCCAGGACCCGGCCGTCCAGGGCCACGACCTCGCCGACGACTCCCTCGGGGCCGGCCTGGACGGCGAGGGCGCAGCCGGCAGCGTCGTTGACGGTGAGGTAGGTGCCGGCCCGTCCGCGACCGCCGGACGTGCGCTCACCCTCGATGACGACGCCGGCGTCGAGGAGGCGGCTGACGCTCTGCGAGACGGTCGGCTTGGACAGGCCGGTGGCCGTGGCCGCGCCGGAGCGGGTGAGTTGGCCCGCGCTCGCGACGGCGGCGAGGACGTGCCGGTCGCTCAGGGAACGGAGCAGGTCGAGGGACGGGAGGTCGACGGGCACGGGCCAGCCTTTCGTTAGGACTCCTTGCAAAGTAGCAGAGGAAGCCGCTACGCTCTGCCGAAGCGGGTTCAGTCAGGACTCCTAACCAAACTCTGTCGAGCGAAGGAGTGGTCGAGGATGACCGCGAACGTCGAGGCCCAGCCGTTGCCGCACTGGGAGACCAAGCCCGAGGACGTCACCGGGGCGACCGTGGAGATCAAGCGGGCCCTGCGGGCGCGCATCGCCGCGAGCGGCCGCACCGTCGAGGAGCTCTTCGCCGAGCTCGAGGCCCGCGTCGCCCGGCGCGTCGAGGCGATCAAGGCCGAGCGCGAGGCGGGCGTGCAGGTCTGGCCAGTCATCGACTTCGCCGACATCGAGGCTGGCACGGTTCCGGCCGAGCTCGTCGCCAAGGTCAAGGAGCGCGGGTGCGCCGTCGTCCGGGGGACCTTCCCCCACGAGCAGGCGCTCCAGTGGGACCGCGACATCGTCGACTACGTCGAGCGCAACGAGTTCTTCGAGAAGTACACCGGGCCCGCCGACGACTTCTTCGCGAGCGTCGAGAGCACCCCCGAGATCTACCCGATCTACTGGTCGCAGCCGCAGATGGAGGCGCGCCAGAGCCCGCGCATGGCGGCGGTGCAGGGCTTCCTCAACAGCCAGTGGACCTACGAGTCCGAGGGCAGGCAGTGGTTCGACCCCGACCGCGACTCGCTCTACCCCGACCGCATCCGTCGCCGCCCGCCGGGCACCGACTCGGCGGGCTTGGGAACGCACCTCGACACCGGCAGCATCGACCTCTACATGACCGAGGGCTACCAGCAGGTCTTTCGCCACCTCTTCTCAGGCAACGTCGAGAGCTATGACCCGTGGGACGCCGCGCACCGCACCGACGCCGTGAACTACCCGGCGTCGACGATGTGCTCGGCCTTCCGCACCTTCCAGGGCTGGACGGCGCTGTCCGACATGGGCCACGACCAGGGCGTGCTGCACACCGTCCCGATCCCCGAGGCGATGGCCTACCTCATGCTGCGCCCGCTGCTCGACGACGTCGCCGACGACGAGCTCTGCGGGATCGCGCACAACCAGACCTTCCCCATCTCGTGGAAGTGGCACCCGCTCCTCATGGAGGCGGTCTCCGGCATCCCGGACGTGCAGGCCGGCGACACGGTGTGGTGGCACTGCGACCTCATCCACTCCGTGGCCGAGGTCGAGGACCAGGTCGGCTGGGGCAACGTCATGTACATCCCGGCAGCCCCGTGGTGCCCCCGCAACGAGGCGTATGCCGGCTCCGTCCGCGAGGCGTTCCTCACCGGTTCCAGCCCGAGCGACTTCCCCGAAGAGCACTACGAGCGCGAGTGGGAGGGCCGCTTCCAGCCCGAGCAGCTCAACGAGATCGGCCGTCGCGGCCTCGGCATGACCGACTGACGAGGCGCTGCGCCGACGCCGCTGCGGCGCGCGTAGTCGAGATCGGGCACAACGTCGTGAATGCGCCGGTTTTCGAGCGTTCTGCCCGATCTCGACGCAGACCCAGCCGGGTGGGAGCGACTCGCCGGGAGTCAGACGCCGCGCATCTGCCGGATCCGCAGGGCCAGCGCCAGGGTGAGCCGCAGCTGCGGGTCCGTGGTGAACGGACCGAGCATCTGCTCGAGCTTCGCGATCCGGTAGCGCAGCGTGTTGTAGTGGAAGAAGAGGATCCGCGCGGTCTCGGCGACGTTGAGGTTGGTGTCGAGCAGCACCTGGAGCGTCTGGCGCAGGTCCGCGTAGGAGGTCTGGTCGTCGGTCGCAAGGTCGCCGAGTGCCTCGTCGACGAAGGCTCGCAGGTCGGCGGAGTCGGGGATGAGCGACAGCAGGCGGTAGATCCCCAGCGCGTCGAAGTGCATGACGGCCGACTCGCCCTGCATCTGCCGCCCGACCGCCACAGCACGCAGAGCCTCGGCGTAGGCCCGGGGAATGTCGGCCACCGACTCCACCGGTCGCGACACTCCCGTCGAGAACGAGCGGCGCCCGCCACCGCCGTCGCCGCGCACGACCTTGATGACCTCACCGACCGAACGCATCATCACGTCCTGCTCGCCCTCGCCGCCGCACGGTGCGGGGAGCAGGGCGACGACTTCTTGGGAGAACCCGGCCACGGGGGCCTTGGGCTCGCGGGTCCGGACCGCCTGCACCCAGGCACGCACGAACCGGTCCTGCAGCGAGCGGACCTCCTCGCTCGCCCGCGACGTGTGCGAGTCGTCCTCGTCGGTCTCGGCCACGACGACGACCATGCGCCGGTCGAGGTCCCAGCCGAGCGAGGCGGCGTGGGCCACGGCCTCGGCGGGCGCGCCAACCCGGCCGACGAGGGTGTCGCGCAGGAACTCCGCGCGGTACTTGCCCTCGACCGCCGAGACGGCCTGCTGCTTGGTGATGGCGAGCGCGGCCACGGTCGCGGCGCGCTCGAGTCCGTGGACGTCGGTCGTCGTGAGGACCCGTCCGGGGGTGAACACGGCCAGCAGGCCGTGGTCGGACGTGCCGGCCACGATCCGGACCAGGGTCCGCTCGGACTTCGCGTCGCCGGGCTCGCGCACACCCACGGGCTCGTCCTCGACGATGAGCCGGCCGGTGCGGTCGAAGCAGTCGAGCTCGAGCACCTGGGCGACATCGTCCTCGGAGCCCGCCGTCGTCGTGACCCGACCATCGGTGGTGGTGACCAGGGCGACCCCGGTGAAGAGCTCGACGAGCGCCTCGCACAGGTCGACCAGGGTCCCGCCCCGCAGCACCGTGTCGACGAGGATGCGGTTGACCTCGTCCTCGCGCCGCAGCAGCTCGGCCTGGTGGTCGACGACGCGTCGCAGGGACTCCACCGTCGTGGCGTCCTCGACCGTGCCCGGGCCATCCGATGGCAACTGCTGAGCCTGAACAGCAGGATCGTTGGCAACTTTTACCATCCGACCAGAGTAGCCCCGCTGGCTAGCGTCGGAGCGTGCATCCCCGAATCCCCGCTGCGGCCTCACCGCTCACGCTGGGCCTCGTCACGGGTGCCCGCCGTGAGGCCGTCGTCCTCGCGGCCTTTCCCACGGCGCTCTACCTCGGACTGCCCGAGCACTCGGCGGTCCTTCCGGTCGTCACCAGCGACGCCCTGATCCTGCCCACGGCCATCCGCCTCCCGACCCCGGGCCCGCGGGACTGGGGGGTCGTGGCGGGGGACGTCGTGACCGTCGGCGGCTACGTCGTCGCGCTGCCGAACCACGGCATACGCGTCGTCAGGTCCTGGCGACCGCGGCCCGTCACGACCGGTTCCGCGCGACCGGACCACGTCAACTGGGCACCGTTGCTCGACGAGGTCGGCCGGGGCGAGGGGCTCACCCCGCGCGCGGACGACGTCCTGTGCGGCGCGCTGCTCGCAGCCCGCGCCCTCGGGATCGCGCTCCCGGACGCGCTTCCGCTCGCGCGCACCACCAGCCTCTCGGCCTCCCTCCTCGTCGCGGCCAGGGACGGGTATGCCGTCTCGTGCGTCGTGGACCACGTCGCCGCCGCGGTCTCCGGGGCGCCAGACCTCACCGGCACCCGGGAGCGAGTCCTCGCGATCGGGCACACCTCCGGCGAAGCCCTGCTCGAGGGTCTCGACCTCGTTCTGAACGTCACCAACAGCCCTCTGCCGGAAGGAATCCCGTCGTGAGCATCACCCACGTCGACCTGCGCCGAGGCGCCTACCACGACTCCGTGACCCTGCTCCAGATCTCACGCACCGTCGCCGACGTCCATGGTGTCGAGGCCGCCCAGGTCGCGATGGCCACGGAGCTCAACGTCGAGGTGCTGAGCGGCATGGGCTTCGACGTGCCCGAGGGCGCCGGAGCCAACGACCTCGTCGTCGCGGTGCGCGCGGCCGACGAGGAGGGCGTCGCGGCAGGTATCGCGGCTGCCGAGGCCGCGCTCTCCGCGAAGTCAGCGACGCCGAGCGGCGGCTTCGGCGACGCGCCGCCGCCCCGCACCACCGCCGCCGCCATCCGCGCAGGGGCCGCCGAGATCGCGCTCATCTCGGTGCCGGGCCGCTACGCCGCGACCGAGGCGCTCGACGCCATCGGTGCCGGAGCCTCGGTGATGCTGTTCTCGGACAACGTGTCCGTCGAGGACGAGGTCATGCTCAAGGACGCCGCCGCATCAGCCGACGTCCTCGTCATGGGCCCGGACTGCGGCACCGCCGTCGTCGGGGGAGTGGCGCTCGGCTTCGCCAACGTCGTGACCGCCGGGCCGATCGGCTTGGTTGCCGCGTCGGGCACCGGCGCGCAGCAGATCATGTGCCTCCTCGACGCCGCCGGGGTGGGAATCTCGCACTGCCTCGGCGTCGGCGGTCGCGACCTCAAGACGGCTGTCGGCGGTCGCTCCACGCGCCAGGCGCTCGCGGCCCTCGCCGCCGACGAGGCCACCACCTCGATCGTCGTCGTCTCGAAGCCCCCGGACGAGGAGGTCCTCTCCGACCTCGAGTCGTATGCCGCGGGGCTGGGTCTCCCGGTCCGCTGGGCCACGCTCGGTGCAGGCCGTCCCGACCTCACCACCGCGCTGGAGTCGGTGCTCGAGGCCGAGGGACGTGCGGTGCCGGAGTGGCCGGCGTGGGTGGCCGACGGCGACCCGGAGCCGGGCTCGGTCGGCGGGAGCCTGCGTGGTCTCTTCTGCGGCGGCACACTGGCCGACGACGCGATGCTCCTCGCGGCCGAGGTGGTCGGAGACATCCGCTCCAACATCCCCCTGCGCGACGACCTCGCGCTCGGGTCCGACCTGCGCCACGACGGGCACCTCGTCATCGACTTCGGCGACGACGGCCTGACCCAGGGCCGGGCGCACCCGATGATCGACCCCAGCCTGCGCATGGAGCGCATCGCCGCCGAGGCCGCGGACCCGTCGTGCGGCGTGCTGCTGCTCGACCTCGTCCTCGGCTACGGCGCTCACCAGGACCCCGCGGGTGAGCTGGCCGACGCGATCCGCTCAGCCAAGGCCACCGCCGGAGCCGAGCAACAATCGACCAAGAGGTCAGGAACTGCCCGGGCGCTGCCCGTCGTCGTCTCCGTGACCGGCACCGAGTCAGACCCGCAGGGCCTCACCCGTACCGCCGAGACTCTCGTCGCCGCCGGCGCCTCGGTCTTCCTGTCCAACCGCGATGCCACCCGGCACGCCCTGTCCTTCCTCGGGAGCACGCGATGACCTCGACCCCCACCTCGGCCGGCACTGCTGCGCCCCTGCGAGGCCTGCTCTCCGTCGAGTCGCCCAGCGTCGCCACGGCAGGTGTCGGCCTCTTCGCCGATGCCCTGCGTGGGCAGGCCGTCACTGTCGTCGAGGCCGACTGGCAGCCGCCGATGCCGGGGACCGAGGCCGACCTCGCCCGGGTCATGGCGGACGCACGGCGCGCGGAAGCCAACGCGACGGCATACGCGCGTCTGGTCGCCTCGACGGCGGAGCTCTGCGACGTCAAGCAGGCCAAGGATGCCCTCGGTCTCGAGCGCGGCACGTTCCTGCACGCGGGACCGCCGATCGACTGGGAGCGCGCGTCGGGGCCGCTGCGCGGTGCGTTCATCGGCGCCGTGCTCTTCGAGGGGCTCGCGGACACGGCGCAGGAGGCCGAGAAGGCTCTCGCTGCAGGGAAGTTCACGTTCGAGCCCTGCCACCACCGTGACGCTGTCGGCCCGATGGCCGGTGTCGTCTCGCCGTCGATGTGGATGTACGGCCTGCGCGACGAGGTCCACGACGCCTGGTCCTGGTGCTCGCTCAACGAGGGTCTCGGCAAGGTCCTGCGCTACGGCGCGTACGGGCCGGAGGTGGTCGACCGGCTGCACTGGATGACCAACGTGCTCGGCCCCATCCTGCAGCAGTCGGTGCGTGCCACCGGGCCGTTCGACATCAAGTCGATCCTCGCCCAGATGCTCCAGATGGGCGACGAGGGCCACAACCGCAACCGCGCCGGCTCGCTCATGCTGCTGCGCGAGCTGCTTCCGGGGATGATCACGGCCGACGCCTCGTCGAACGACATCGCCGAGGCCGTGCGCTTCTCGGGTGCCAACGAGCACTTCTTCCTCAACCTCGGTATGCCGGCCTGCAAGCTCGCGACGATGGCGGCTCACGGCATCCCGGGTTCGTCGCTCGTGACGACCATGGCACGCAACGGGACCGACTTCGGGATCCGGGTGTCGGGCACCGGCGACCAGTGGTTCACCGGTCCGGCGAACACTCCTCAGGGCCTCTTCCTCGGCGACTACGGGCCGGACGACGCCAACCCGGACATCGGCGACTCGGCGATCACCGAGACCGCCGGCATCGGAGGGTTCGCGATGGCAGCGGCGCCGGCGATCGTCAAGTTCGTCGGTGGCGACGTGCCGTTCGCGCTGCGTGCGACTCAGACGATGTACGAGATCACGCTCGGTGAGCACCCGATGTTCCAGGTGCCGATCCTCGACTTCCGGGGAACGCCGACCGGCGTCGACGTCGTGTCGGTCGTGCGGACAGGGATCCTGCCGCAGATCAACACCGGCATGGCCGGTCGTGTTGCCGGCACGGGACAGGTGGGCGCCGGGTTGGTGAACCCGCCGGCCGAGTGCTTCCCCGCTGCTCTCGCCGCGCTCGCCGGCGTCGTCCCGACAGCCTGAACCGCGGTACCTGGGACGTGAGTCCGGGAATGGGTGCATCCTGAGAGAACGCGCAGCAGCATCGGGGCGCTACTCCTCAGGAGTTGGAGGCCGCCGTGGCCGAGATGATGACGAGAGTGGAGGCCTGCCGGAGAACGAGGCAGGGGTGGTGCGCGCGCGGCGCCCTGCGAACCACGGCCCTCATCGCATCCTTCGTGCTCGTCATCTCCAGCTGCGGTGACCCGACCGACGTCGATGCGCCCGTCACCGCCACCGGCCGAGGGACCAGCGGGCAGTCGCCGACCGCCTCAGGGTCGGCCACGCCCAGCACCAGCTCGCCGGTGCCCTCGCCGACACGTCCAAGCCCGACGACCAGTGCCACCAGGAGCCCCACGACCGGTCCAACCAAGCGTCCTCGGCGATCGCCTTCGACCACACCGACGCCCGGGCCGCGGACGGTGGCCTGGCTGCCGTTCGGGCCTGCCTCGCCGGACACCCCGGTTGCACCACTGCGCGTCTACGCGGTCCTCCAGTCCGATTGCGTCCGCGGTGTCGAGGAACCACTCAACCAGGGGATGACGGGTTCCGAGGCCGCATTCTGGCAGGCGGCGGCGTACGCGTGTGTCGCCCTGCGACAGTCGGACTCGGCCTCGTGGCGATCGGCATCGGAGTCGTGGTTCGGTGGAGGGCGCAGCTTCAAGGCAACGGGCTGTCACGCCGTCCGGGTCCGCGAGACCATGAAGAAGCTGATGGGGAGCGCGCCGAACCCGGGCGCGGTGCCGGCGATCACGTTGGGGGCGCCGGCACAGGGTTTCGCGTGCCGGCCCCGCTCGCTCGAGCTCACCCCGAGGGAGGGGCCAGCCGGTACCCCGGTCACGCTGAGCTGGACCGGTGCCCCATGGATGCACTACAGCGGCGAGGTGCTGTTCGGCACGACCTCAGCCAACCTGATCAAGGACACCGAGGGGTCGGCGACCGTCTCTGCACCCGAGGAGCTCACGGGGCCGAACTCCGTCGTCCTGACGTTGGACAACGGGGAGACCCTCGACTTCGGCACCTACACCCATCGGTGACCGACATGCCGAAACCCCGCGGCACCCCGACCCCCCAGCCCGACGCAGGTTCCGACAGCCTTCCGATCGGTGGTGCACTTCGTGCTCTCGGAGTTGTCGGTCCGCCGCTCACCATCGCCACGGCACTGCTCTTCTACTTCGGGTGGGCGCTGTCCGCGGAGCAGGCGCGGGCCATGGGCGTCGACGAGAGCATCTTCGCGATGTCGACCCGCGACTACGTGCTGCGCAGCCTCTCGGCGCTCTTCGTCCCGCTCATCGTCGGCGCTGGTGTGTTGTTGGTATGGGTCGTGGTCCACGGCTTGCTGCTCGACCTGATTCAGGATCCCCAGCGCCGGGGTGCAGTGCGCCGATTCGGTCAGGTGTTGGCGTGGTCGGCGTGGTGGGTCGTCTCGGGTTTCGGCCTGATCATGATGTGGCTCATTCCGCGATGGGGGGAGCTTGCGCTCCCGCTGTCGCTCGCCACCGGGTTCCTGCTGACGGAGTACGGTCTGCGGCTGCGGGACCTCGCCGACGGCGCCTCGGGAGTGGCCACGCTTCGGCGTCCGGGGTGGGTGGGAAGCCTTCGGGGTGTCCTCGTCGGTGTGCTCGTGACCGCAGCCCTCTTCTGGGAGGTGGCCAACTTCGCCGAAGTCGTGGGCCGAGGCAAGGCCGAACGAGTCGTGGCATCGGCCAACGACTACCCGCTGGTGGTGGTCTACTCGCAGCGGGACCTGCGGATCGAGGCGCCGGGGGTCTCAGCCCAGACGCTGCCCGGCGTGGAGTCGGACTACCGGTTCCGGTATTCGGGCCTCCACCTGCTCCAACGCACGGGAGAGAAGTTCTTCCTCGTCCCCGGGGACTGGGCACCCACCGCCTCCCCCCTGATCGTGCTGCGTGACGAGGAGTCGATCCGCTTCGAGTTCACGGGTTCTACGGGGGGCTGAGCGGCCGGCACACGAGGCTGGCGCAGGGCCAGCCTGCGCGGGCCGATCTGGCAGCGGAATGCGCGTCTGAAAGGATTGCTGTCGTGACGGCTCAGACTCTCGACGGCAAGGCGATCCTCGCGACGATCAAGGAGGAGCTGCGCGGACGCGTGGCCGTCCTCGCCGAGCGCGGCATCACCCCCGGGCTCGGCACCGTCCTCGTGGGCGACGACCCGGGGAGCACCTGGTACGTCGGTGCCAAGCACAAGGACTGCGCCGACATCGGCCTGTCGAGCATCCGCCGCGACCTTCCTGCGTCCTCCTCCCTCGACGACGTACTGGCTGTCGTCCGCGAGCTCAACGCCGACCCCGCCTGCACCGGCTTCCTCGTCCAGCAGCCCACCGGGCTCGACGAGAACCGCATCCTCGCCGAGGTCGACCCCGCCAAGGACGTCGACGGCCTGCACCCGACCAACCTCGGATGGCTCGTTCTCGGGCAGGAGGCGCCGCTGCCGTGTACGCCGGTCGGCGTCGTGGAGCTGCTGCGGCGCTACGACGTCCCGATCGCCGGCGCCCGCGTCGTGGTCGTCGGCCGCGGCATCACCGTCGGCCGCCCGCTCTCGCTCATCCTCACCCGGCGCTCCGAGAACGCCACGGTCGTCCAGTGCCACACCGGCACGGTCGACCTCGCCGCCGAGGTGCGCCGTGCTGACATCGTCGTCGCAGCGGCCGGTGTGCCCGGCCTCATCACGGCGTCGATGGTCAAGCCCGGCGCAGCCGTGCTCGACGTCGGCGTGAGCCGCGTCGTCGAGGACGGGAAGTCCGTCATCGCCGGTGACGTCGCCGCGGATGTCGCCGAGGTCGCAGGGTGGGTCAGCCCCAACCCCGGCGGAGTCGGTCCGATGACGCGCGCCATGCTCCTCACCAACGTGGTCGAGATCGCCGAGAAGCAGGCCGGTCTCCGCTAGGTCGCAGGAAACGCGCACGAGGCCCGTGTCCCTCAGGGAGGGGACACGGGCCTCGCGGTCCAGCGGGTGGATCAGGGTGGTTCAGCCGTGGTCAGCTGCTCCGGACGGGCGTCACGGGGTGACGGCGTCCAGGGCGTCGACGAGACCGGAGCCGTAGTAGCCGAAGCCGTTGGCGCCGCCCTCGCACGTGGCGTCGTTGACGCCGTCACGGTTGGCGTCGTAGAACTCCGGGCAGGCCTGGGTGTCGGCCTCGCGCTCGAGGGTCGTCATCGCCTGCTTGGCGCTCATGCCCGTGTCGGTGCCGCGGATGAGTGCGACGACACCGGCGGCGTGCGGGGAGGCCATCGAGGTGCCCTGCTTGTAGCCGTAGCCGCCACCGACGATGGTCGAGAGGACACGACCGTTCTTCGACGGGGTGTCGGCGCTCACGCGTGCGTCACCACCGGGAGCGGCGACGTCGATGACGTTGCGTCCCCAGTTGGAGTAGTACGACTTGACTGCCGTCGGGCCGACCGAGGAGACGGTCACGGTGTTGCCGACCTCGGTGGGCATGTCGTAGCAGCGCTGGTCGGTGTCGCGCGGCGTCGGCTCGGGCGTGTTGTTGGGGCTGCCCGTGTCGGTGATCGGCTTGGAGAGGTCCCAGGCCGAGTTGCCGGCGGCGGCGACGTTGACGACGTCCTTCTTCTCGCTGTACTTCAGCGCGCGCTCGACGGCGAGGATCGCGGCCTTCTCGTCGAGGTTGGCCTTGCACCAGAGCGCGTAGGGGTCGATGTAGTAGGAGTTGTTGGTGACCTCCATGCCCTTGTCGGCCGCCCAGATGAAGCCACAGATGGCGTACTCCGGGTAGATGTAGCCGAGGTCCTCGACGACCTTGACCGAGGCGAGCTTGACGTTGGGAGCCACACCGATGACGCCCTGCTTGTTGCGGGCCGCGCCGATGGTCCCGGCGACGTGGGTGCCGTGGTCGGACGTGGTGGGCTGCCACGCCTTGGGGTCCGTGTTGGGGACACCGCGGTCGGTGCAGTCGACCGACTGGGAGGCGTCCACGTTGGCGGCGAGGTCGGGGTGGTCGGCCTCGATGCCGGAGTCGAGCACGCCGACGGTGATGTCGCGGTTGCCGTCGGTGACGAGGTGGGCCTTGTCAGCGCCGATCTGGCGCATGTGCCACTGGTTGGCGAACAGCGGCTCCTCGTTGTCGTTGCCACCGGACGTGCCGGCGCCGAGGCCCTGGACGGTGCCGTCGGGAACGATCGCCGAGGCGGGCTCGTAGGCCTGCATGGCGCGGGACGGGCCCGCGGCGACGATGCCGGGCATCTGTCGCGCCTGGTCGTCGAAGGTGTCGTCGGTCGCGCTGGCGATGACGACGCCGATCTGCGGCCACTCCTGAACGACGGTGCCGCCCGCGGCCTCGACGGCGGCGACGGCCTTGTCGGTGCCGGTGCCGCCCTGGGCGACGACGAACGAGGTCTCGTCGATCGGGGCTGCCCCGGCGGGAGCGGACGTCATGGCGGTTGCGGCAACGGCGCACGTCGCGGTGGCGGCGATTGCTGCGGCCTTGCGCATGAAGGTCGAGTTCACGTATTCCTCCTGGTCGTGGGCCACACGATCGCGGCCCCACGGTGCACCCTGCCGACTCCGCGCCGTGAGATCAATGGTTCTCCAGAAAGTTTTGTGCAATCCATACCTTCAGGCCCAGAAGCCCGTATGCCGTCCGCCCACCTCGACGCGGAGGTGGGCGGACGGCATACGGGAAGGAGGGTCAGCCGAGCAGCCCGAGAGCCAGGGCCGGTCGGGGCGACCTCAGAGGGTGGCGAGACGGAGGTTGGTGAGCTCGTTCGGGTAGTGGCGCTTGATCGCGACCTTGCGCTCGAGGTCCTCGATGATCGCCGGTGCGTAGTCGTGGCCGTAGAGCTGCTGGCAGGAGCCGAGCCCGCCGGGGCTGAAGACGTTGACCTCCATGAGCTTGTCGCCCACGATGTCGAGCCCCACGAGGAACATGCCGTCGGCGACGAGCTTGGGGCGCACCGCCTCCACGAGCTCGAGCATCTCGTCGGTGACGGCGACCTTGGTCGCCTTGCCGCCCGCCGACATGTTGCTGCGGAGGTCGTCGCCACTGCTCTTGCGGCGGAAGGCGGCGATCCGACCGTCGATCTCGAGCGGCCGTCCGTTCATGACGAACATCCGCACGTCGCCCTCCGAGGCCGCCGGGAGGTACTCCTGTGCGACGACATAGCCGTCGCGGGCGATCGCCTCGATGATCTGGCTGAGGTTGGGCGACTCCTCGCTGTTGACGAGGAAGACCCCGCTGCCACCCGATCCCTGGAGGGGCTTGAGCACCGCGCGACCGCCGAGGTCGGAGATGAAAGCGGCGATCCGGTCCTCGTCGCGGGAGATCAGCGTCTGGGGGCGGACCGCCTCCGGGAAGTGCTGGAAGTAGGCCTTCGACAGCGCCTGGGCGAGGTTCGTGGGGTCGTTGACGACGAGCACCCCCGAACCGGCGAACAGCTCACCGAACGCCACGGCGGCGGTGTTGGCCCAGGGACGGTCCTCCGCGTCCTCCGCCGGGTCGTTGCGCAGCATGACGACATCGAACTCGCCGAGCGGAAGGCGCTCCTCCACGTCGGGCTTCTGCACGTCGTCGAGGAAGCGCTCGAGCGACCGGTAGCTCTTGCCGTTGCCACCACGAGCCCGCGCCGTCAGCGACCCGTCCGGCTCGTAGGCGAAGTCACCGATGCCCATGAAAAAGGCCTCGTGACCCATCTGGGTCGCGGCCATGGCGAGCCTCGTCGTGGTGTAGACGGGCGACTCGCTGAGGACGTCGTTGACGACGAATCCGATCTTCATGCTGCTCCTTGGATGAGGTGCGCGACGTCGTCGGCCTGGTCGGCCGCGGCGGTGAGCCGGTGTCGCGCGTGGGGGTCCTCGAGATAACGAGGGGTGAGCCGGGGAGGGTTGAGCACGCCTCGCTCGTCGAGGTCGCGGATGAGCGGCAGGTCCTCGAGCGAGAACTTGCCGAGCCACAGCAGGTCGAGGTCACCGCCGCCACGGAGGTGGCCGAGCAGCTCGACGAGACCGCGCAGGTAGATGGCGTCCTTGCTCAGACCGCCGGAGCGGTAGGCGCGCATCGTCGTCGTGAAAGCGCTGTTCTCGGGGAAGCCGTCGTCGACGAGGGCCCGCCACGACTCCACGAAGTCGGCGCCGCCGTGCATGCGGTGCACGGTGATGACGCGGGCGGCCAGCTGGCGCAACCGGAAGGGCGTGAGCTCGCCGCACCCGATCTCGGCGAGGACGGCCAGGCCCTCCTGGGTCTCGTCGTAGCCGGCCAGGCCCGAGCCGAGGACCCGCACCGGCTGGGCGGCCCCGTTGACCTGGGTGACCAGGTGGGTGCCGACCTCGTGCTGGATGAGCGCGTTGGCGCGCGCGGCCTGGACGACGGCGTCGGTGTCGATGAGCAGCGTGTTGCCGCTGACCATGACGCCGTTGACGTCGTCACGCACCTCGGCGTGGATGTCGATCTCGGGGTCGATCTTGCGGTAGTGCTCGATCTCGGCCTGCGCGAGCTCGAGGAACTCGGGCGCGGCGAGGCTGTCGCCGGCGCTCTCGGTGCGGTGCACCCGCGCGAGGATGTTCTCGGCCTGGGCCTGCAGCTCGGGGGAGGCCGCGCCATAGAGCTGGATGCTCAGGGCGCTGAAGTCGTCGGTGTCGCGCGCCTTGAGCATCTCGATCTGGAGGGCCAGCTCGCGGTGCTTGGCGCGCAGGAGGTGCCCGAGGGTCGCGTCCTCGACGGTGGACACGTCGATGTTGTCGAGGGCCTTGGCGAGGACCTCCGGTGAGACCTCGAGGCGCCGGTAGGTGAACTCGGGCTCGCCCACCCTGCCTTGCGCGAACTGCTGCCGGAACTCGTCGGCGTTGGTCGGCGTGACGTCGAGCAGGAACTGCATGCTCGCGGCGGTCTGGGCCAGGGCGTGGTCGATCGCGAGGTCGGCGACCGACAGCGCGACGTCGCTCATCGCGGCCGGCCGTACTCGGCGAGGGTGCGCAGCACCGGATCGACGGTCTGGCCAAGGGCCCGGGCGAGGGTCGCGATCCGGTCGCGGTCCGGCTCGCCGGTCCACTCGTCCATGTAGGTCTTCTTGAACTCGAGGGCGAGGGCGACCCCGTGGTCCGGGTAGCGCTCGTGCACCCAGGCGGCGACGTTGGCGCCCTTGAACCGGACGTTCTCACGGACGTCGATCTCGCCGCCGGCCGTGCCGGTGCCCGCGAGCGTGGTGACGAAGGTGTCGACGACGTCGCCCCAGCGGTCGCGGTCGAGCGAGCCCGTCCCCATGTTGACCTCGGGGTTCTCCTCGCCCGGCGCCTCGGAGGCGTCGGCACCGTCGCGGCGGTGGTTGTAGGAGTGCACGTCGTAGAGGACGAACGGCCCTCGCGCGGCGACCCGGTCGAGGCGCTCGCCGAGCTCGGCGTAGAAGGCGTCGTGGATGGCGAGCGACCGTTCGGACACGTCGTCCGGCAGCCGGGACCCGCGCCAGACCTCAAGACCCCAGCAGTCCTCGGGACTGCGGTAGACAGCGGCGTCGCGGGCCCGGTTGAGGTCGACCTCGAAGCGCGAGCGGTGCACGACGACCCGGGCCGGGCAGTCGGCACCGATGAGGTCGGTGAAGGGGTCCTCCTCGCGCCGGCGGGTGGCCTCGTCGAGCACCATGAGGCCGGCGGTCTCGTCGCGCAGGTCGTGCCCCGTGTGGACGGCTGTGGCGACGAGCTGGCCGCTCCAGTCCCCGTCGAAGGAGAAGGCATCTGTGCTGGTGGGAGGCATGTTCCCTGTCTACCCGACGCGGGTCGCCGGATGGGCGAGAGGGGTGCAGCGGGCGCGGAACGCGAGCACGCGGCATACCTTGGCAGTGAAGGTATGCCGCGTGCTCGGCTGGCGCTCTCGCGCTCAGGTGGTGCGTCGGCTCAGATGAGGCCCAGACCCTTGACCGCGTCGCGCTCCTCGGCGAGCTCGGCGACCGAGGCGTCGATCTTGCCGCGGGAGAACTCGTCGATCTCGAGACCCTGGACGATGCTCCACTGGCCGTCCTTGACCGTGACGGGGAAGGAGCTGATGAGCCCCTCCTCGACACCGTAGGAGCCGTCGGAGCGGACCGCCATCGAGACCCAGTCGCCCTCGGCGGTGCCCTCGACCCAGGTGCGCGCGTGGTCGATGGTCGCGCTCGCGGCGGAGGCCGCCGAGGAGGCGCCACGGGCCTCGATGATCGCGGCGCCGCGCTTGGCGACGGTCGGGATGAAGGTGTCGGCGAGCCACTGCTGGTCACCCACGGCCTCGGCCGCGTTGCGGCCGCCGACCTCGGCGTGGAAGAGGTCGGGGTACTGGGTGGCGGAGTGGTTGCCCCAGATCGTCATCTTCCTGATCTCGGTGACCGGCACGCCGAGCTTGGCGGCGAGCTGGCTGATCGCGCGGTTGTGGTCGAGGCGGGTCAGCGCCGAGAACTGCGAGGTGGGGATGTCGGGGGCGTTGCTCATCGCGATGAGGGCGTTGGTGTTGGCCGGGTTGCCGGTGACGGTGATGTGCACGTCGTCGGCGGCGACCTTGTTGAGGGCCTTGCCCTGTGGGGCGAAGATGCCGCCGTTGGCCTCGAGGAGGTCACCGCGCTCCATGCCCGGGCCCCGCGGACGGGCGCCGACGAGCAGGGCGTGGTTGACGCCGTCGAAGACCTTCTCGGCGTCGTCGCCGATCTCGACCTTGGCGAGCGTCGGGAACGCGCAGTCGTCGAGCTCCATGACGACACCCTCGAGGCTCTTGAGGGCCGGGGTGATCTCGAGCAGTCGCAGCTCGACGGGGGTGTCGGGGCCGAGCAGGGCGCCGGACGCGATGCGGAACAGCAGGCTGTAGCCGATCTGACCGGCAGCGCCGGTGACGGCCACCTTGACGGGGGTCGGGCTCACGATGGGTACCTCTTCACACGGGGACGAGAGTGGTCGTTCGTGACGCTATCAGCGCCCGCACGGTGCCGTCACAGTGCTCAGCCCTAGGGTGGGAGCATGCACGTTCTCGTCTCCGGAGGCGCCGGCTACATCGGCTCGCACACCGTCGTCCAGCTCGTCGCGGCCGGTCACGCGGTCACCGTCGTCGACTCCTTCGCGAACGCCAAGCCGTCGGTCATCGCCCGGCTCAACATCCTCACCGGCGAGCCGATCGACGTGCGGTCCTTCGACCTCACCGACCGCGACAAGACCGAGCACCTCTTCGCCCACGAGCACTTCGACGCCGTCATCCACTTCGCGGGTTTCAAGGCGGTGGGTGAGAGCGTCGAGAAGCCCCTCGAGTACTACGAGAACAACCTCGAGTCGACGTTCTCGCTCGTGCGCGCGATGCGGCGTCACGGGGTGCGCAGGCTCGTCTTCTCGAGCTCGGCCACGGTCTACGGCGCTGACGCCGAGGTGCCCATGAAGGAGGACGCCCCGACGTCGGCGACCAACCCCTACGGCTGGACCAAGGTCATGGTTGAGCAGGTGCTGCGCGACGTCGGCGCCGCCGACCCGACGTGGAGGATCGCCCTCCTGCGCTACTTCAACCCGGTGGGCGCACACTCCAGCGGCCTCGTCGGCGAGGACCCGAGCGACATCCCCAACAACCTCATGCCTTTCCTGGCGCAGGTCGCCGTGGGCCGCCGCGAGAAGCTGTCGATCTACGGCGGCGACTACCCCACGCCCGACGGCACCGGTGTCCGCGACTACATCCACGTCGAGGACCTCGCCGCGGGCCACATCGCGGCTCTCGAGAAGCTCGCCAGCGCCGACGAGCCGGTGAGCACCTGGAACCTCGGCACCGGGCGCGGTACCTCCGTGCTCGAGATGCTGCACGCCTTCGAGCGGGCGGTCGGGCACGACCTGCCCCACGAGATCGTCGACCGGCGTCCGGGCGACATCGCGCAGTCCTACGCCGACCCCACCAAGGCCGAGACCGAGCTCGGGTGGAAGGCGACCCGCACCATCGACGACATGTGCGTCGACACGTGGCGGTGGCAGAGCACCAACCCCGACGGGTACCCGTGACCGGCGCCGCCTCGGTGCAGGTCCGCCGAGCGACGCGTGAGGACGTCCCGGCCATCGTGGCCCTCCTCGCCGACGACCCCTTGGGAGCCGCGCGCGAGGACCTCGACGACCGCACGGCATACCTCGAGGCCTTTGACGTCATCGACGCCGACCCGGCGCAGCACCTCGTCGTGCTCGAGGACGGCGGGGTGGTCGTGGGCACGCTCCAGCTGACCCTGATCGCCGGGCTGTCGCGCCGGGGAGCCACCCGGGCGCAGGTCGAGTCCGTGCGCGTCGCCTCGACCCACCGTGGTCAGCGGCTCGGGGAGCGGCTCGTGGAGTGGGCGATCGACGAGTCCCGGCGGCGGGGCGCCGTGCTCGTGCAGCTCACGACCGACGCGAGCCGGGCCGACGCCCATCGCTTCTACGAGCGGCTCGGGTTCGTCGCCAGCCACGTGGGCATGAAGCTGCCGCTCTCCTGACCTGTCCTCAGGACCCCGGGCATCCGGTCGGTGCCACGGTGACGGGCTGGAGGACCGTCACCGTCGAGGTCGCCGTCCCCGTCGGGTCGGCAGCGCTCGGCGCCGACGTGATCCTCGGGAACGTCGCGACGGCCCGGTAGTCGTCCTCGAGGTCCACACCCCAGGTCGACAGCACCTCGTCCGGGATCGCTCGCGGCTGATCGGGTGCCCAGAGGACCAGTGCCTCGTCGAGGTCGCACCGCACGGGCTCGATGCTCACCTTCGCTGCGTCGAGGCTCTCCGGATAACCACCGATGACCCATGCCGAGGCCAGCGGGCGGGCGCCCCAGGCCCACACGATGCCGGGGGAGGCGCCGGTCAGGTCGAGGACCGTCGTTGCCCGCGTCACCCCGAGACTCTCGCCGACGGCGAGCATCTCGGCAGTGGCCCGAGCCTGCTCGGGCGGGAGCCTCACGGCCGCGCCCTCCCGGGAGGCCTGGGCGGGGACGGTCTGGGTCAGGGGTCCGCCGCGGTAGGGGTCCAGCGGGGTGACCACGGCCGCGACGAGCGCGGTGTATGCCGCGAGCCCTCCCGCCGCTGCCGCGAGCACACTCGTGGCGCCGACGAGCAGGACGATGGCGAGGAACCAGAACACCACGGTCTGGCCGGCCCAGTGCCAGAGGTTGTTGTTGGTCCCGAACGCGTAGGCGACGGGAAGGGCGGCCAGCAGGAGGGCGAGGCGGACGCGCACCGGATCCACTCGCTGAGTGGCGCGCCGCCCCCACACGGTCAGGGCGACGGCCGCGACGCCGAGCAGCCCGAAGCCGGTGAGTGCTGCCGTGGGCAGCAGGAGGTCGATGCTCGAGGTCATGCCGACGTCCTGCCAACGCACCAGGCTCACCGATGCCACGGCGACGCAGGCCGCGCCCAAGAGTGCTCCGACGAGGGGATGACGCCTTCCCAGCCATCCCGCCGCTGCTCCGCCGAGCCCCGCGAGCGCCAGGCCGACCCACACCTGCATGGACCGGCGGAACGGGTCGTGTCGCACGAGGTCGGCGTGACCGACGGTGGCGTCCACACCTCGCTGCACGATGCCGACGAGCCCTTCGAGGTGGCCAGGGGCGACGGCGACCAGTGCCACGAAGCAGATGAGGAGTGCGACGGCCGCCGCGGCGACCGCTCGCACCCCTGTCCGACGCCAAGGGGTGATGAGGACGACGGCGACACCGAGGACCAGCGCCGTGGTCGGCTTCGAGGTGGCCGCGGCGGCACCGGCCAGGCCCACGAGGGCTCCGCCGACCGCGGGGCGCCGTCGGCTCCACGCCAGTGCGCAGCCGAGGGCCGCTGCGGCCATCGCAAGCCAGGCGAGGGTGTTGTAGGACGGTGTGGCCGGCAGGGACGACAAGGGGAGGAAGGCCAGGGCCGTGCTCACCAGGCACAGGCAGGCCACGGTGAGCCGGCTCGGGCGCTCTCGGGATGGGGCCAGGGTCACGACGGCCAGGCTCAGGGCCACCGCCAGGGCCGCGACGAGGGCGAACCCCACGAACCGCAGCCCAATGACGGAACCGCCGGTCACGGCATACAGGGGGTGCCACGCCCATCCGAAGAGGAGGGCGGTGGACGAGGTGTCGCCCGGGTGCGCGATCTCGGTGAGGTAGTAGCCCTCGTCGGTGAGGTCCAGCCCGCGCGGGAGCGTCCACACGAGGACACCCAGTGCTGCGGTGGCTGCGGCGCCCGGGGCGGCCCACGGCACCGCCGCCCTCGTCGAGTGACGGAGGACGGCGGTGCGCGGTGGCCGTGCCACCCGGGTCCTGCCTGTCAGAGCAGGGCAGCCAGTGCGTCGTTGAACGTGGCGGAGGGGCGCATCACGGCGCTGACCTTGGCCTCGTCCGGGCGGTAGTAGCCGCCGATGTCCACCGGGGAGCCCTGGACGGCGAGCAGCTCGTCGTTGATCTTCTGCTCGTCCGACGTGAGCCTCTCGGCGACGCCGGCGAACGCTGCCGCGAGGTCGGCGTCCTCGGTCTGCTTCGCGAGCTCCTGCGCCCAGTAGAGCGCGAGGTAGAAGTGGCTGCCGCGGTTGTCGATCTGGCCGACCTTGCGAGCCGGGCCCTTGTTCTCCTGGAGCAGGGTCTCCGTGGCGCGGTCGAGGGTCTCGGCGAGGACGCGTGCCTTGGCGTTGTCGGTCGAGTCCGCAAGGTGGCGGAACGACTCGGCGAGCGCCATGAACTCACCGAGGCTGTCCCAGCGCAGGTAGTTCTCCTGCACGAGCTGCTGCACGTGCTTGGGCGCGGAGCCGCCGGCGCCGGTCTCGAAGAGGCCGCCGCCGTTCATGAGCGGCACGACGGAGAGCATCTTGGCCGACGTCCCGAGCTCGAGGATGGGGAAGAGGTCGGTGTTGTAGTCACGCAGGACGTTGCCGGTCACCGAGATGGTGTCCTCGCCGCGACGGATCCGATCGATGGAGAACTTCGTGGCCTCGACGGGCGACAGGATCTGGAGGTCGAGGCCGTCGGTGTCCTCGTCCGCGAGGTACGCCTTGACCTTCGCGATGAGGTTGGCGTCGTGCGCGCGGTTCTCGTCGAGCCAGAAGATCGCCGGGGTCTGCGAGGCGCGGGCGCGGGTCACGGCGAGCTTGACCCAGTCGCGGATCGGGGCGTCCTTGGTCTGGCAGGCGCGCCAGATGTCCCCGGCGGCGACCTCGTGCTCGAGGAGGACGTCACCGGCAGAGTTCACGACCTGCACCCGGCCGGCCTCGGCGATCTCGAACGTCTTGTCGTGCGAGCCGTACTCCTCGGCCTTCTGCGCCATGAGCCCGACGTTGGGGACCGATCCCATGGTCGTCGGGTCGAAGGCGCCGTGGGCGCGGCAGTCGTCGATGACGACCTGGTAGATCCCGGCGTAGGAGCTGTCCGGGACGACGGCCAGGGTGTCGGCCTCCTCGCCGTCGGGGCCCCACATGTGACCGGACGTGCGGATCATCGCGGGCATCGAGGCGTCGATGATGACGTCGCTCGGGACGTGCAGGTTGGTGATGCCCTTGTCGGAGTTGACCATCGCGAGCTGGGGACCGGCGGCGAGCCCGGCCTCGATGTCGGCCTTGATCTCGTCACCGTCGGGCAGCGCGGACAGCCCGTCGAGGATCGCGCCGAGCCCGTTGTTGGGGGACAGCCCGGCGGCGTCGAGGGCGGCACCGTGCTTCTCGAAGACCTCGGGCAGGAACGCGCGCACGACGTGGCCGAAGATGATCGGGTCCGAGACCTTCATCATCGTCGCCTTGAGGTGGACGCTGAAGAGGACGCCGTCGGCCTTGGCCTGGGCGATCTGCTCGCGGAGGAACGCGTCGAGGGCGGCGGCGCGCATGACGGTCGCGTCGACGACCTCGCCCTCGAGGACCCTGAGGCCGTCCTTGAGGACGGTCGTGCCAAACCCGGTGACGAGCTGGATGGTGAGGGTGTCGGTACGGTCGAGGACGACCGACTTCTCGTTGCTCGCGAAGTCGTCGTGACCCATCGTCGCGACGTTGGTCCTGCTGTCGCTGCTCCAGGCGCCCATCGAGTGCGGGTGCGCCTTGGCGTAGTTCTTGACCGCGGCGGGGGCGCGGCGGTCGGAGTTGCCCTCGCGCAGCACCGGGTTGACGGCGCTGCCCTTGACCTTGTCGTAGCGGGCGTTGGCGTCGCGCTCGGCGTCCGTGGAGGGCTCGTCGCTGTATGCCGGGAGGTCGAAGCCCTGGGCCTGCAGCTCCTTGATCGCGGCCTTGAGCTGCGGGACGGAGGCGCTGATGTTGGGCAGCTTGATGATGTTGGCCTCGGGCGTCGTCGCCAGCTCACCGAGCTCGGCGAGCGCGTCCGCGGTCTTCTGGTCGTCGGGGAGCTGGTCCGCGAAGGCGGCCAGGATGCGCGCTGCGACCGAGATGTCGCGCGTCTCGACGTCGACGCCAGCGGTGGAGGCGAAGGCCTCGATCACCGGGAGGAAGGAGTAGGTCGCGAGGAGGGGGGCCTCGTCGGTGAGGGTGTAGATGATCTTCGCCATGCGGCGAATCTACCGAACGACGGATTCAAGCCTGTATGCCGTCCGCTCACCAGCGACTTATTGCCCGTTCGCGCGGCACCGCGGACCGGAACCGGACCGCTGACTGCGCGCGAACGGGCAATAAGTCGATCTCAGACCGTGGTGCGGGGGGCGTCCGGGTCGACGCCGTCGGCCACGACGACGTCCTCGGCCCGGACCTGGCCGGTGATGTCGCGGTCGCGGCGGTCGACACCGGTGATGAGGTGGAAGGTCGCTCCGGCGATGGCGGCGCCGATGATCGGCGCGACCCAGAACAGCCAGAGCTGCGCGGGGGCGCCGTTGCCGTTGAAGAAGGCGACCGCCGTCGACCGGGCCGGGTTGACCGAGGTGTTGGAGATCGGGATGGAGATGAGGTGGATGAGCGTGAGGCAGAAGCCGATCGCGAGCGGGGCGAAGCCGGTCGGGGCGCTCTCACGGGTCACACCGAGGATGACGTAGACGAAGAACATCGTCAGCAGGACCTCGGCGCAGAGGACGGCGAACATCGAGTAGCCGCCGGGGGAGTGCTCGGCGAAACCGTTGGCCGCCATGTTGCCGGTGGCGTCGAAGAGGTCGCGGCCTCGGGCGATGGCCCACAGGGCACCACCGGCGGCGAGACCGCCGAGCACCTGCGCGACGACGTAGCCGGGCACGTCCTTCCACGCGAAGCGCTTGGCGATGGTCACGCCGATCGTCACGGCCGGGTTGAAGTGCGCGCCGGAGACGTGCCCCACGGCATACGCCATCGTCACGACCGAGAGGCCGAAGGCGAGGGCGACGCCGACGAAACCGATCCCGAGGTGCACCGGGGCGCCGGAGCCGAGCGTGGGCGTCGACAGGAAGCCGGCGGCGAAGATCGCCGAGCCGCAGCCACCGAAGACCAGCCAGAACGTGCCGACGAACTCCGCAAGCAGGCGCTTGGACATCTCAGGGATCAGCATGGCGCCCATTGTTGCCCAAAGGGGGGTCGGGAAGGGCGATGCGGCGGGGCCACCGGGCCGTGTCGGTGACGTCGTGGCCCGGTAGGTTGGCGGCCGTGAAGATCTCCGTGGTGGGCCTGGGCTACGTCGGCCTCTCCAACGCTGTCGTGCTCTCCCAGCACCACGACGTGGTGGCCGTCGACCTCAACGCTGCTCGAGTCGAGGAGGTCAACCGGCGCGAGTCGCCGCTCGTCGACCCCGAGCTCGAGGAGTACCTCGCGCACCGCGAGCTGTCGCTGACGGCCACGACCTCGGCCGAGGAGGCGCTGCCCGGGTCCGACTACGTCATCGTCGCCACCCCGACCGACTACGACCCGGACCGCGACTTCTTCGACACGTCGTCCGTGGAGTCCGTCATCGCGTCGGTGGTCGAGCTGGCGCCGGAGGCGACCGTCGTCGTCAAGTCCACGGTGCCGGTGGGGTTCACCGAACGGATGCGGACGGCATACACCGGTCTGGACGTCGTCTTCTCGCCCGAGTTCCTGCGCGAGGGGCGCGCGCTCCACGACAACCTGCACCCGAGCAGGGTCGTCATCGGTGGCTCGAGCGAGGCGGCACACCGGTTCGGCGAGCTCCTCGTCGAGGGCGCGCTCGACGAGGACGTGCCCGTCCTGCACACCGAGCCGACCGAGGCCGAGGCCATCAAGCTCTTCGCCAACACGTTCCTCGCGATGCGGGTCGCCTACTTCAACGAGCTCGACACGTATGCCGTGTCCCACGGTCTCGACACCCGCGCGATCATCGACGGGGTCGGGCTCGACCCGCGGATCGGCTCGCACTACAACAACCCGTCCTTCGGCTACGGCGGCTACTGCCTGCCCAAGGACACGCGCCAGCTGCTCGCGAACTACGACCAGGTGCCGCAGAACCTCATCCGCGCGATCGTCGACTCGAACACCACCCGCAAGGACTTCATCGCGACCGACATCCTGCGCCGCAAGCCGCGCGTCGTCGGGATGTACCGCCTCATCATGAAGGCCGGGTCCGACAACTTCAGGGTGTCGAGCATCCAGGGGATCATGAAGCGGATCAAGGCCAAGGGGATCGAGGTCGTGCTCTACGAGCCGGCGCTCGAGGAGGAGCGGTTCTACAACTCGGAGGTCGTGCGGGACCTCGAGGAGTTCAAGGCGCGTGCCGACGTCATCGTGGCCAACCGGGTGAGCGACGCGCTCGACGACGTGGCGGACAAGGTCTACACCCGCGACCTCTTCGGACGGGACTGACCGGTTCCGCGTATGCGCCCACTGTCGTCCGCCCGCAAGGGGTTCCTCGCCATCGCCGGAGCCAGCGGGGCGGCCCAGCTGGTGGGACTGGCCGGTATGCCGGTCATCAGCCGACTGTTCTCACCCGAGGAGTTCGGGCCGTTCGCGGTGGTCAACGCGGCGGTCCTGCCTGCGGCGGCGCTGGCGTCCCTGCGTCTCGAGCTGGCGATCCCCCTGCCGGACGAGGGGCAAGCGCGAGCCCTGGTGTCGCTGGGCCTGCGTGCCAGTGCGTGGTTCGGTCTCGTGGGGACCGTCATCGCCGGCCTCGTGGTCACGGGCGCAGGGGCGTGGACCGATGACGGGTGGTGGTCCCTGCTGCCCTGGGTTCCCGTCGTCGCGGGTCTCATGGGTGCATTCGCTGTGCTGAACCAGTACGCGGTGCGGCACCGCGCCTACGGGGCGATCGGTCGCCGGAACGTCCTCATGGCGGTGGCGGTCGTATCGCTCCAGGTGACGGCGGGGCTACTCGATGCCGGCCCTCACGGCCTTGCCGCCGGGCTCGCTGGCGGCCAGCTCGTCGGAGTGCTCTCCCTGCGGCACAGCCTGCGTGGACAGCTTCGAGCGGTCTCGGCGCCGACCAGGGCCGAGCGAGCGGCGACGCTGGGGAGCCATCGCACCTATCCGCTTCTCATGGCGCCTGCCGGTGTCGTCAATGTCCTTGGTCTCACGGCCCCGTTGCTCCTCGTAGCGGCGATCTTCGGCCAGACCGTGTCGGGCTGGCTCGGGATGACGCAACGGGTGCTGACGCTCCCTGTGGCACTGCTCGGCCTGGCGCTCGCGCAGGTCTACCTCGGCGAGTTCTCCGCTGCCAGAAGAGAAGGCGGACGCGACCTCGAACGACTGTTCCTGCGCACCTCGATGCGCCTCGGGCTGGCGGCGCTCGCGATGGTGCTGGTCGTCGGATTGGCGTCCCCCATCGCCTTCCCCCTGGTGCTCGGGGAACAGTGGGAGCGAAGCGGCACCTACGGAGTCGCCCTGGCGGCAGCCATGGGCGTGCAGATGGTGGCGTCGCCGTTGTCCCAGACGGTCATCGTCATGGGTTACCCCGCCTTGCAGGCGATGTGGGACGTTCTTCGACTCGTCGCGTGCGGCGGTGCCGTGCTCGTCAGCCACCGACTGGGTCTGGAGGATGTCGCCACGGTGGGTGTGCTCGGCGGGACCATGTGCCTGACCTACGTCCTCTCCTGGCTGCTGTCGTTCTGGGCGGTGCGCTCGGGCCCGCGTGCACGGGATGTCACGAGCGAGTCGACGTGATGCCCGGACCTGCCGCTTCCCGTGGACGTGACCGCAGCTGGGTGGGTCTCATGGTGTGCGGGCTCCTGGTGGTGGTCACTGCGGTCCTCGTCATGGTCCGACTCGACGACCCGGCGCCCAAGCCCCCACGCGCCTCGCCCTCGGAGGCGCCGCGCGCCTCGCCCTCGGAGGTGTCTCGCGCCGGCACGGGGAGGTTCGTCGACACCTGGGACGGGATCCACCTCGGGCTCACACTCGGGTCGACCGTGCTCGACCCGAGTGTCGAGCAGCCGCGGACCGGCCGCAAGGTGGGCTACGTCTGGTCCGCACCGCAACCCCACCCCGTGCCATCGAGGACACTGGACGAGGCTCATCTGGGCCACTACCTCGCGGCAACGTGGAACGACGTTGCCGGCACCGACGAGCCGGGGCACTCGCTGCGGTGGTTCCAGCAGAACCGCCCGGACTGGGTCGCCTACCGCTGCGAGAACGGACGAGCCACCACCACACCGGCCTGGTACGGCTACGGGACGGGCCGGCAGTGGAACCGAGTGCCCCTCGACTGGTCCAACCCCGAGGTGCAGACGTACCTCATCGAGCACGCCAAGGCCCAGCTCGCTAAGGGCTATGACGGGATCTCGCTCGACAACGTGCTGTTCACGAACTTCCAGGGGGTCTGTGGCACCTACCAGTGGGTGGATGCCGGCGGGAAGAGGTCGCTCGCGTGGCGCTCCCTGGGCTACCCGGCCACGAACACCTCCAACCCGAAGCTCGTCGCCGATCTGCGCGCGTTCC
Organism: Knoellia locipacati; assembly: GCF_044791685.1. GTDB lineage: Bacteria > Actinomycetota > Actinomycetes > Actinomycetales > Dermatophilaceae > Knoellia > Knoellia locipacati_A. The sequence goes on along the minus strand of NZ_CP087730.1, from coordinate 538,901 downwards.
TCGCCAGGCTCAGCCGCGAGCTCCGCACGGCGTACCCCGACCGCACCCTCATGGCGAACACCTCGGCGCTCATCGCCGGCCTGCCGGTCCAGAACTATGCGCCGTACTTCGACGGTGTCCTCGACGAGATCGGGTTCATGGGGCAGCGGCAGGAACGAGTCACCGATGACGCCTGGCTCACGCAGGTGAGGCAGGCCGAGGCGCTGAGCTCGATGGGCAAGGCCTACGTCGCGGTGGCGTACGCCAACGGTGGTGGAGCAGTCGTGACAGGTGCTGCGCGCGAGAGCGTCGTGAGCTGGGCGTTGTCCAACTACCTGTTGGTCAAGGGGCGCCACAGCTTCACCTACGTGCACCGTCTCGCCCCGGGCTTCGTCGACCTTCCCGAGTACGACGTTCCCATCGGGCACCCCACCGGTCCGCGCACGACCCGAGGCGGCACCCACCAACGGCGCTACTCGGGCGGGCTCGTCATCGTGAACCCGTCCTCGACGTCGTCCGCCGAGGTGGTCCTCCACGAACCCATGACCGACTCAGCGGGTCGGGTGCTGAGCGTGGCGAGGCTCGAGCCGGCGTCGGGGGTGGTGCTTCTTGACCGCAGCGGTCGTTGACGCACGCACCTCCTCCGGCTCGGAGCGTGGCCACAGCATGAACGCGAGGATCAGCCCGCCGAAGCCACCGGTGAGCACGCTGGTGAAAGCACTGTTGTTGGCCAGTCCGAGGGCCGCGACCAGGCAGGCCGGAGCCGTGATCGACAGAGGGATCCCTCGTGCGGACGCGTTGAGGAACGTGAGGACGACCAGGAGGAACGCGGCCTCGATTCCCACTCCGAGCAGGCCCAGGTTCGCGTAGCCGTCCCCGAACAGGTTGACGTTCGCCTGGGAGTCGACGCCCTGGAAGAGGCGACCCACCAGATAGCCCGGGGTGAGCTCGTAGGGGGACTCGAGGAAGGGGCCGAGGAAGCTGTGTGCCCACTGGTACTTCGGCCGGCCCTCGAAGACCTGGAAGAAGGCGGAGGTGAGGACTCCGGGACCGGCCATGAGCCGGTTGATGAAGATCGTCACGAAGAAGCGGCCGCCGGCCAGGTGGTCGAGAAGCAGCGACACGACCATGGAGCCGGCGATGGCCGAGGTCAGGGCGACGCTGGTCAGACGACCCCGGGTCCGGTCGAGGTACCACGCCAGGGCGATGACGAAGACCGGCGAGAGGACGGTCAGCTTGTAGCCCGTGACCGAGTAGATGAGCACCTGTCCGAGGACTCCGGCGGCGAGGACGACGTAGCGGCGGCGCACGACGCCGAGAGCCATGAAGATCGGGTTGAGCGCGGCAGTCTGGAGCTGGACGGCATACCCGAGGAAGGGGATGCTCACCAACGCGGCCTTGTAGCTCTCACGGACGTCCTGCACGGCATCGAGGGCGACGACCTCGAAGGAGGCGCCGGCCTGGACGACGAGCAACCCGGTGAACAGGATGGTGAAGCCCGCGGCGACGAGGCTGAGCAGCATGGGGGGAACGTCAACCCGCAGCGTGAAGACCGGCATCGCTCGACCGGACAGCCAGATCATGAGGAGGAAGATCCCGGTGATCCACCACGACATCCACAGCGCGCGGCTCGGAGTCAGGATGTCGGCGTACTGTGCGATGAGGATCGAGGGCGCCACGGCGATGAGGTAGAACGTCCAGAGGATGAAGTCCGGGACGCTGGTGAGGGTGGCCGGCAGGGCGACGGCGAGAACCACGGTGAGCACGATCGAGATGACCGTCGCCTTGGGATCGGGTTCACGATAGGTCTGCCCGAGGTAGGAGAACACCGGGGCGATGAGGTTCTGGTAGGCGTCGTGCAGCAGCCACGCGTAGACCACCATGACGGCGGCCGCGCCGGCACGCCGCCGCAGTGAGCGAGTCGTCGCGAGGTGCGTGCCCGCCGAGCTCACGCGCGCACCATTCGCTGCCGCAGCCGGCCGAAGATGGGCGCCCAGGCATACCGCGCCGTGAAGGCGCTTCGGGCGCGTTCCCCCATGGCGGACCTGGCAGCGGGATCCGCCGCCATGAGCTGCATCGCGTCGGCGACACTGTCCGGGTCCTCGAAGTCGGCGGTCCTGCCCACACCCTCCTCGAGGACGATGTCGCGCATGAGCGGCGCGTACTCGGGGACGATGACCGGGATCCCCAGCGCGAGGTACTCGAAGAACCTGTTGGGCAGGCTCCCCGCGCCGAGGACTCGGTCGTAGGCGATGAGTCCGGCGTCGACGGCGCCCATGACCGCGGGCATCGCGCGGTGGGCCAGCCCGGGCACGAGAACGAGGGCGCCATCGACGTCGGGCTCGCGGCTTCGTGCAGCGAACGACGGGTCGTAGGGCGGGGCGTCGACGGCACCGTTCGACGGGAACATGACCACTCGAGCGTCCACCCCGCGGCGGCGGACCTCTGCGAGACCGTCGACGACGACGCCGGTCCCGTTGCCCGCCAAGGCCTTGCCGTGGAAGAACGTCACGGCGCCATCCCCGACGTCGGACGTCACGTCGACACGGGTGAACCAGCTCGGCGGGGTGTTGAAGGTGACGAAACCCTTGTCGTTGCCCACCGCGTAGGCGTCGAGGATCGCTTGGTTCACTGACGTCACGAGGTCGCAGCGCCGGGCGACCCCGGCTATCGCTGCACGGATCGCACGCTCGCTCGCACCTCTGACCGCTCTCGGAACAGACTGTGCGAGATGGCCCTTGTGGTACTCCTCGTGGATGTCGAAGAGCACTCGCGTCCCCGGAACGGTGAGCGCGAGGGCAGCGGCGTCGGGGTCCGGTGTGTAGACCCAGTCCACGTCCTCCAGCTCGGCAAGCGCCGAACGCAACGAGCGCATGGCGAGGACCCGGCCCTTCCAGCCGGGAGGGGACGCGAGCAGCCTGTGCTCGACGCGTGGGTCCCGTGACGCCGCGGACTCGAAGAAGGCGCGATCAGGTCCGATCCAGGTGACGCGGTCGCCGGCATCCAGGAACGAGTCGACGAACTTGCTCTTGACCCGGACGTCGTCCCACGGGTGGGCCGTCGTGAAGATGCAGACATGCATCAGCCCTGCTCCTGTCCCTGAGGAGGAGCGAACGTGGGGCGGATGACTCCGCGCGAGAGGGCCTTCTCGTGTGCGGCTCTTTCCGTTTCAGTGAACCTGTCGCGGATCCGGCGTGCCGGCACGCCAGCCCAGACCTCGTATGCCGGGACGTCCTTCGTGACGACCGATCCGGCTCCCACCACGGCGCCTTCGCCGATGGTGACTCCGCGGCTGATGATGGCGCCGTACCCGATCCACACGTCGCGGCCGATGACCGTGGGGAGCTGTTCGGGGCGCTGGGTGAACTGCATCGGAGTGCATGGCACGTCGGTGCGGTGGTCCCCACCCACGACGGCGACGCGTGGGGCGAGGAGGGTGTAGGCGCCGAGGTGCACCATCGGAGCCAGGTAGCACTCGGGCCCGACGTACGCGTACTCGTCGGCGTGCAGGTCCTTGCTCACCCGAGCACTTCGGTGGACCGACGCGGTCGGGTGGACGTCGCCCAGCCCCTTGGAGAGGGCAACGGTGCGACCGCGCGCCCGGCGAAGGGTCTGGTAGAGGCGTCCGGTCCGGTCGAGGCTCATCGCCGTATCCCTGCCCACGTGTGGTGTCTGTGGGCGGTCGAGAGGATGAAGTTGACCGTGCGCTCGCTCGTGTTGTCGATGAGGTAGTCCTCGGGCGTGAGGTGGCCCACGCCGTCGCGCCCTCGAGGCGCGGCCATGGCAGCCCGCACCCCTGCGACGACGTCGCCCGCATGGAGTCCGGTCATGATGATGCCACCGGTGTCCAACGCCTCAGGCCGCTCGATCGAGTCCCGCAGCGTCACGGCCGGGAAGCCGAGCAGCGTGGACTCCTCGGCGATGGTCCCGGAGTCCGAGAGGCAGCAGGCAGCCGAGAGCTGGAGCTTGTTGTAGTCGTGGAAGCCGAGCGGGTCGCTGAAGGTGATCCCCTCGGGCTCGGTCCAGTCCGGCAGTGCCTCGAGCCGCTTGCGCGTGCGCGGGTGGGTCGACACGAACACGGGCAGCCCGAACGCGGCGTGCACGGCGGTGAGGCAGTCGATGAGCTCGCGGAGGCGCTCGGGGGAGTCGACGTTCTCCTCGCGGTGCGCGCTCACGAGGAAGTAGCCACCCTCGGTGAGCTCGAACCGGTCGAGCACGTCCGAGGCGAGGATCTCGTCGCGGTAGGCATCGAGGACCTCGCGCATCGGCGACCCGGTCTTGATGATGCGGCGTGGGTGGAGGCCCTCGGCGAGCAGGTTGCGCCGGCCGTGCTCGGTGTAGACGAGGTTGAAGTCGGCGACGTGGTCGACGAGGCGACGGTTGGTCTCCTCGGGGACGTTCTCGTCGAAGCAGCGGTTGCCCGCCTCCATGTGGTAGGTCGGGATGCGCAGGCGCTTGGCCATGACCGCGGCGATGCAGGAGTTCGTGTCCCCGAGGACGAGGACGGCGTCGGGGCGCTCCTCGAGCATGACGTTCTCGGCCGCGATGAGCGTGCCGCCCAGCACCGCGCCCAGGCTCGACGTGTCGACCCCGAGCATGTGGTCCGGTTTGCGGATGCCGAGGTCGCTGAAGAAGACCTCGTTGAGGGCGTAGTCGTAGTTCTGGCCGGTGTGCACGAGCACGTGGTCGACGGTCTCGTCGAGCCGGTGGATGACCCGCGAGAGGCGGATGAGCTCGGGTCGGGTCCCGACGATCGTCATGACCTTCATGCGGATGCTCCCTGCGGACGGACGGGCTCGGGGTAGGTGTCGGGGTCCTCCGGTCGGTGCAGCTCGTGCGACCAGAACTGGGTGACCAGCGTGTCACTGCCGGTGTTGGTGATGTTGTGAACCCAGCCGACGGGCATGTCGATGGCGCACGGCTGCGCACCGGAGACGGCGAAGTCGACCACCTCGTCGGTGAACATCTTGCGCAGCGAGATCCGCGCCTCGCCGGCGATGACGGCGAACCTCTCGACCTTGCGGAGGTGGAAGTGCTCGCCGCGCGTGACGCCGGGGACCGTGGTCGAGAACGAGGCCTGGCCCTCGCCGCCGCGGACCCGGATAGTCTCGACGAAGGTGCCGCGCGGATCGGTGTGCGGTTTGAGCGCGATCGGGTAGTGCTCGGGAAAGAGCGCCGCGCGGTAGGTGTTGAACAGGTCCACCCGGAACGCCGTCGACAGGTCGGGGATCTCGCCGGTGTCGTAGGAGGCCTTGAACTCACGGAGCAGATCGAGGACGCCCTGCACGGTGGCCGGGGTGCTCGGCGGGTCGATGCGACGGGCGTCTCCCGTGAGGCCGTCGATGAGCGCGGCGGCGGCCCCCTGGGCGTGCAGGAGTCCGACCTCGCTGTCGTTCACTGTGGGCGCCGAACCGTCACGGACGGCATGGACGAAGTTCGCGACGAACGAGTTGTATGCCGGCCGGCCGTGCTCGCCGAAGAGGTTGGGCAGCCGCACGTCGACCAGGGAGCCCCCGGTCGCCTCCGCGGCCTCCGCGAGGATCTCGCGGGCCCGGCCCTTGCCGAGCCCGTATGCCGTGCCGTTGCCGTCGTGTATCGAGTTGGCGTAGACGACACGTGTGGGATGGGAGGTGGCAGCGACTGCCTCGGCGAGGCCACGGGCGAGGTCCTCGTTGCCCTGTCGCACGGTCTCGTCGTCGGCCCGGTTGACGCCGGCGATGTGCATCACGGCGTCAGCGTCGGAGACCGCCTCGGTCAGGCCGGCCCACGAGTCGCGGTCGACGGGCAGGACCTCGTGGTCGGTGAGGGCCCGAAGGCGCAGCCGGGTGTGCCAGCCGAGGAAACCGCCAGAGCCGGTGACGACGACCTTCACGCCGGCGACCCGCCGATGAGCTCCCGGATCTCCGGAAGGGTCCGGAGCAGATCGCAGGTCTGCTCGACGGACATCCGCTCGGCGTTGTTGGAGTCGTAGTCGGTGACCTCGGAAACGCTCGTCTCGCCCTCCTCGACGAAGAGCTCGTACTCGAGAGAGCGCGCGTCCAGCGGGACCCGGAAGTAGTCGCCCTGGTCCTCCGACTTGAGCAGCTCCTCTCGGGTCAGCAAGGTCTCGAACATCTTCTCGCCGTGCCGCATGCCGATGCGTCGGACCTCGGGGTCGCCGTGCCCGAGCACGATGGAGACGGCCCGCGCCAAGGTCTCGACGGTGGAGGCGGGTGCCTTCTTGACGAACAGGTCACCGCTCTCGGCATTGAGGAACGCGTGCTCGACGAGGTCCACCGACTCCTGCAGAGACATGAGGTAGCGCGTCATCGTCGGCTCGGTGACCGTGAGTGGCTTGCCCTCGCGCAGCTGGCGCACGAAGAGAGGGATGACCGACCCCCGTGAGTACATGACGTTGCCGTAGCGCGTGATCGAGACGGTGGTAGGGGAGGCAGGGTGGTTGCGCGCGAAGGCTTGAGCGGTTTTCTCCATGAGCGCCTTGGACATGCCCATGGCGTTGACGGGGTAGACGGCCTTGTCGGTGCTGAGGCACACCACGGACTTCACGCCGGCGCGGTGCGAGGCCTCGATGACGTTGCGACTGCCCGTGACGTTGGTCTTGACCGCCTGGTCGGGGAAGAACTCGCACGACGGGACCTGCTTGAGAGCCGCTGCGTGGAACACGAAGTCCGCTCCGACGACCGAGCTCTCCACGCTGGAGTAGTCCCGCACGTCGCCGACGAAGAACTTCACCCGTGAGTCGCCGAGCCGCTGGCGCATCTCGTCCTGCTTCGCCTCGTCACGGCTGAGGATGTTGATCCTGTCGACCCCCCGCTCGAGGAGGGAGTGAACCATGGTCGAGCCGAAGGACCCGGTCCCTCCCGTGATCGTCACGAAGGCCCCGGCCATCAAGCTCATTGCTGTCCTTTCGTCGCGGCCTCGAGGACCATGCTCTCCAGTCGTGAGATGCCCACGTCAGGAGCGAAGATGTTCTCGTAGTGGCGCCGGGCGGCGGCACCGGTGCGCTCCCAGGTCTCCGGAGAGGTTGCGAGCGACCGTATGCCGCGTGCCACCTCGCCGTGGTCACCGGGCGGCACGGCAACGCCGGCTCCTGCGGTGGTGACGACATCGGCGACGTCGCCGGCTCCGTGGACCAGGATCGGCTTGCCTGCGGCCATCGACGACTGCACCTTGCTCGGCATCGTGGCGCGCAGAAGCGGGGAGTCCTGCAACGACACGACGAGCACGTCGGCGGCGCCGAGATGCTTCGGGACGACATCCGAGGGGACGCTGTCGCGCACGTGGACATTGCCCGCAGGGGCGCTGTCGGCCGCATCGCTCAGCTCGTCCTTCTCGACGCCGTCACCCATGAGGACCAGCTGCGCCTCGGGTACGTCGCCGAAGGCCCTGACGAGCGGAAGCAGACCTTGCAGCTTGCCGAGGTTGCCGGCATACAGGAAGAGAGGTCCGTCGGGGAGGCCCAGCGCACGCCGCTCGCTCGTGTCCTCGACCTCGGTGTCGGTGCTCCAGTTGGGCACCCAGCGGATCTTGTCGGCAGGGACTCCTCGCTCGACGAGGATGTCCTCCATGCTCGGGGAGATGACGCCGATGCGGCTGGCGAGGCGGTAGGACGCGTTCGTGAAGACGTGGAGAGCGCGCTCCATGACCTTGAGCGCGGGACCGTGCACGAAGTCGCTCCCGGTGACGCTGTCGGGCCACAGGTCCTGCAGGTGCAGGCAGATTGGTGCCCGGCGACCACGACGTGCCAGGAGTGCCGGGATCGCCGCGGTCGCGGGGGAGGAGTAGACGAGCCAGACGTCCGGCCGGGGAACCCGCAGGCTGGCCGTCATGGTCGCGGAGGCGGCGAAGCTCAGGTAGTTGCCCATGCGGTGCACGGCGCTCTTGTCATGGCTGGCGTAGAGCGGGCTGCGGTGCACGGTGACGCCCGGCGCGTAGTCCTCGCGGAGGTAGGCCTGCTGCTTCCACCCGTCCATGAGACGGCCCGTGGGGTAGTTGGGGAAGCCGGTGACGACGTCCACCTCGTGACCCCGCTCAGCCAGACCGGTCGCGATCCCGGCAGCGACGTGGGTGCCCGGCTCCGGAGGGAACCACTGGGTGATGAATCCGATCCTCATCGGGCCGGCACCCCCTTGACGACGACGTCCGCGGGGACGTCGCGCACGACGACCGCGCCCGCGCCGACGGTGCTGCCGCGCCCAACCGTGAGCCCTTGGAGGACCACCGCGCCTGCACCGACGTAGGCACCCTCACCGATCGTCACACCGCCCGAGATGCACGCCGCCGGGTTGAGCCGGGCGTGCCCGCCGACCCGGGTGTCGTGGCCGATGGTCGCGTTCTGGTCGATGTGGACGTGGGCACCCAGGACCACGTCGGCACTGACCCGCGCGCCCGGCGCGACGATCACGCCGGGTTCGAGGACCGCCGACGCGGCGACCGTCGAGTCAGGGTGGACGAGCACCGCGAACGCGACTCCGCGCTCGCCGAGCACGTGGGCGATCTCTGCCCGGGCCGTCGGGTCGCCGATGGCGATGACGCAGGTGTCGCCGGCCTCGGGACTCCACGCGCGCACCTCTCCGAGATGGGCGGCGCCGTGTCCGGCCATGAGACGCAGAGCGTCCTCGGTCGGCGCGTCGTCGACGAAGGCGAGGGCGAGGCCGGGGTTCACCCGTGCCGCGATCTCGGCCGTCTCACGGGCGAAGCCGCCGGCACCGACGATGACCAGTCGTGTCGCGCTCATGCGTGTCCGTCCTTGATCTCCTCGGTGCCCTTGAACTCGGGCATCGTGACGTCTCCCTCTGCGGCGATGCCGTCGCGGCGCAGGACGGCGGCCACGGTGCGGCCGATGATCGCCAGGTCACCGCGCATCGTGTGCGTGTCGACGTACTCGACGTCCAGGGCCAGCCTCTGCTCCCAGCTCACGGCATTGCGTCCGGACACCTGGGCCAGTCCGGTCAGCCCGGGACGCACCTCGTGCCGGCGGGCCTGTTCGGGGGAGTAGCGGTCGAGGTAGCGCACGAGCAGCGGTCGGGGGCCGACCAGCGACATGTCGCCGCGCACGATGTTCCAGAGCGTGGGCAGCTCGTCGAGACTGGTCGACCGGAGGAACGCGCCGAACGGGGTGAGCCGGTCGGCGTCGGACACCAGGCCATTGGCGGGGTCAGGCTCGAGCATGGTGCGGAACTTGCGCATGACGAAGATGCGGCCGTCGAGACCGGGCCGTTCCTGCCGGAAGAGGACAGGCGACCCCAGCTTGCGGCGCACCGCGGCGGCGACCACCACCTGCACGGGCAGCGAGAGCACGAGGACGGGCGCGGTCACGACGAGGTCGAAGACACGTTTGCGGTCGATCCGGGTCATGACGCGAGCAGGATCCGTCGGGTCTCCGCGATCACTCTGTCGATCTGCTCGTCGTCGAGCTCCGAACCGGAGGGAAGGGTCACCCCGGTCGAGAAAAGGCGCTCGCTGACCCCGGTGAGCGCGGCGCGTCGGTCGGCGTGGACGGGTTGGAGGTGCATCGGCTTCCAGAGGTGTCGGGCCTCGATACCCGCTGCGTCGAGACCGGCCATGAGCGCGGTGGGGTCCACGTGGAGACGGCTCGGGTCGAGCGTGATGCAGGTGAGCCAGTGGTTGTCGTCGACCTCGGCAGAGTCGTCGCCATCGGGCCCGCGACCCAGGAAGCCGAGGCCCTCGAGGTCGGCGAACCCGGCGGTGTAGCGGCGTCGGATCTCGCGCCGGCGGGCGATCATCGCGTCGAGACGCTCGAGCTGGCCGATGCCCAGTGCCGCGAGGATGTTGGACATCCGGTAGTTGTAGCCGACCTCGGTGTGCTCATACCACGCCGCGGGCTGCCGGGCCTGGGTCGAGAGGTAGCGGGCGCGGTCGAGCAGCTCCACGTCGTCGCTGAGCAGCATCCCGCCGCCGGAGGTGGTCATGATCTTGTTGCCGTTGAACGACAGTGCCGCCGCCCGACCGAACGAGCCCGCGGGCCGGTCGCCGTGGCGGGCACCCAGTGCCTCTGCCGCATCCTCGACGAGCGGGACCCCGAGCTGCTCCAGACGGTCCCCGAGAGCGGTGTAGTCGCAGCACCGGCCGAACAGGTCGACCGTCATGACGGCGGCCACCGTGAGGCCCTGGGCCAGCAGCGTCTCGACGGTGTCGACGAGCAGGTCGATGTCGACGTTGGCGTCGGCGCCCGAGTCGACGAAGACCGGCTCGGCGCCGGTGTAGGCGACGGCGTTGGCCGACGCAGCGAAGGTCATCGAGGGCAGGACGACGACCGTGTCGGGACCGGCGCCCAGCTCGAGCAGCGCCAGGTGGAGTGCCGCAGTGCCGGACGACAGCGCCAGCGCGCCGACGACGCCACAGCGCTGGGCGAGCTCGTGCTCGAACCGGTCGACCATCGGGCCGAGCGGTGCCACCCAGCCGGAGCGCAGGGCCTCGAGGACGTACTTCTCCTCGACGTCGGTGACGTGGGCACGTGAGAGGTGGATGCGCTGGTTCATGGCTGCAGCACCTCCTGGACCGAGTGCGTCAGCATCCATCGACGGGCGAGCTCGGGGTCGGCGACGTCGGCGTCGGCGACCTGCTCGACGCTCATCGCCGGCACCTCGACCTTGTTGATGAGGGAGTGCCCGGCCGAGGTGACCTGCTCGCCCGGGGTGAAGAGCTCCTCGGACATCTTCTCGCCGGGTCGCAGCCCGGTGAAGACGATGTCGACGTCGGGCTTCCCGGCCAGGTCGATCAAGGTGTGCGCGACGTCGAGGATCTTCACGGGCTGGCCCATGTCGAGCACCATGACGTCACCGTTGGCGCCGATTGCCGCAGCCTGAAGGACGAGCTGGCTCGCTTCGGGGATGAGCATGAAGAACCGTTCGACGTCCGGGTGCGTGATCGTCACGGGCCCACCTTGCTCTATCTGGGCCGTGAACGCGGTGATGACCGAGCCGCGTGACCCCAGGACGTTGCCGAACCGGACGCTGACGTAGGTGCCGCGGTGGTGCTCGGCGTAGTCGGCGGTCAGCCGCTCGGCGAGCCGCTTGCTGTAGCCGAGGACGCACGTGGGGTTGGCAGCCTTGTCCGTGGAGATGTTGACGAACGTCTCGACGTCGGCCGCATCGGCGGCGGCGAGGACGTTGGCGGTGCCCAGCACGTTGGTCTGCCACGCCTCGAGCGGGAACTGCTCGAGCAGGGTGAGGTGCTTGAGGGCCGCCGCGTGGAAGACGACCTCGGGGCGCTCGCGCTCGAAGACGCGTCGGAGGGCCTCGGGGTCGCGGATGTCGCACAGGGCGAGGGTGCCGTCATCGAGCAGCGCTCGGCCGGTGAGGCTCATCTGGGTGCCGTGCAGCGCGGACTCGTCGCGGTCGAGCAGGACGAGCTTGGCCGGGCCGAACTTCGCGATCTGGCGGGCGAGCTCGGAGCCGATCGACCCACCGGCGCCCGTGACGAGGACTCGCTTGCCGGTGATGGACGCGGAGATCGTCGTCGCGTCCATCGTGATCCGCTGGCGCCCCAGCAGGTCCTCGAGGTTGAGCTGGCGCAGGTCCGAGCCGCTGGCGGGCCCGAGGAGACGACCCACGGGAGGGAGGACGAGGAGCTGCATCTGGTGCTGGCGGGCGAGGTCGCGGATCTCACGGAGCCGGTCCGCTGGGATTGACGGCATGGCGACGACCAGGGTGCGGGCGCCCGTGCTCTCGACGACGTCGGTGAGCTTGGTGATGTCGCCGCTGACCCGCAGGCCCTCCACCGGCATCCGGCGCTTGCGCGGGTCGTCGTCGAGCACGGCCATGGGGACGAAGCGCCCGCTGGTCGACGTGTCACGCGTCAGCGCACGCAGGAGCTGGCGGCCACCCTCGCCGGCGCCGTACACGACGACCGGGATGTCCCGCTCGCCCAGGCTCGGCCGCCCCCAACGGTAGGAGCGGACGATGAAGCGCAGTGCGAACATGCCCACCAGTGCGAAGACAGGAACCACGAGCGGCAGGCTGCGCGGTACGGGGAACCAGTCGGTGAGCACGCGGAGTGCCACGAGCAGCACACCGACGATGAGGACTCCTCGGGCGACCTGCGCCGTCTCCTCGAAGGAGCCACGGCGGTGGTCCAGCCAGAGCACGTCGAGCACCAGGCTGACGATGAGCTGCGCGACGGCCGCGACTGCGCCGAAGGTGAGGATCGTGGGGTCCAGCGCCGACTCCGCCTCGAGGTCGAACCTCAGCCACGCCGCGGCAAGCGCCGCACCGAAGACGATGAGCGCATCCACGAGGGCCCACCCCGCTTGGACGGCGACCTCTCGGCGTTTGAGGACGGACAGCACGAGATCAGGGTCGCTTTCGCGTGGGTGGGGGAGGTGTAGGCGCGCCGACGGAACGATAGGTCGATCGGGCTCCCCTCAGCACTCGTCAAGACTAGTCCATCGAGGGCCGGTAGGGTTGACGCGGCCGGAACGCCCCGGTCGCACCGACCTAAGGAACGCCTGCTTTGGACCTCATGGCCTACGTCCAGATCCTGAGGCGTCGCTGGCGCATCTTCGCTGGTGTCACGCTCGCCGTTGTGGCGGCGGCGGCCGCCCTGACCCTCTTGGCGACGCCTCAGTACACCGCGAGCACGCAGTTCTTCGTCTCCACGGCCGACTCTGCGAACAGCAGCCAGCTCGCGCAGGGCGGCACCTTCACGCAGCAACGCGTCAAGTCCTACAGCCAGCTGCTCAAGGCCCCGAAGCTGCTCGACCCGGTGGCTGCCAAGGCCGGTCTCGACGACGCGGTCGGTGCTCTCGGCGGCAAGATCTCGGCGACGACGCCTCCGGACACGGTCCTCCTGGACGTCACGGTGACGGACGCGAACCCCACCCAGGCCCGCGACATCGCGCAGGCCATCGCCGAGGTCTTCCCCACCGTGGTCGCCGACCTCGAGCGGGTCAGCCCTGACGCGGACAGCCCCGTCAAGGTGACCGTCCTGCGTGAGCCCACCGTGCCGACGGCGCCCATCAGCCCACGACCGTCGCGCAACCTCGCGCTGGGCCTCGTGGTCGGACTCCTGCTCGGCTTCGGTGCGGCGGTCCTCAAGCAGCTCCTCGACACCAAGCTCCGGACCAAGGAGGACGTCGAGGCGATGACCGAGGCCGTCGTCCTCGGCGGCATCCCCTACGACGCGGACGCCGAGAAGCACCCGCTCATCATCCAGGCGGATCCTCTGGCCGGTCGTGCCGAGGCGTTCCGCGCTCTTCGCACCAACCTTCAGTTCGTCGACGCCGCGAACCACCCGCGGGTCATCGTCGTCACCTCGTCGATCGCCGGCGAGGGCAAGTCGAGCACCACCGCCAACCTCGCCCTGGCGATGGCAGAGTCCGGCGCCAGCGTGTGCGTCGTCGAGGGCGACCTGCGCCGTCCGCGGCTGCTCGCCTACCTCGGTCTCGAGGGCTCGGTCGGTCTGACCGACGTCCTCATCGGCCGCTACGAGCTCGACGACGTGCTGCAGCCCTTCGGCGCCCACTCGCTGACCGTTCTCGGCGCCGGCGCGACGCCCCCGAACCCGAGTGAGCTGCTCGGCTCGACGTCGATGCGCAACACGCTCGACGAGCTCCGCCGTCGCTTCGACTACGTCCTCATCGACGGAGCGCCCGTCCTGCCGGTCACAGACTCGACGGTCCTCACGCGCCTGGCTGACGGCGCGATCATCGTCGCCGGCAGCGGTGTCGTGAACAAGGACCAGTTCGAGCACGCGCTCGACACCTTCGAGACGGTCAACGGCACGGTGCTGGGCGTCGTGCTCAACCGCATCCCCCGGCAGACCCGTGGTGGCTACTACGACTACCGCTACGAGTACCAGCCGGAGGGCGTCCCCAGCCGCACCGCCAAGGGTGGGCGGCGGCGCCGAGCCGACGACACGACGCGTCCTCGCCGCGACCTCGTCGGCAGCTGACCCGCCGTGGGCCGCCGGCGTGACCTGCGGTCAGCTGCGGGCGGGTCGACCCGCGGTCAGCCGCGTAGGGCCCCGACGATGACGGGCAGCGAGCCGGCGATCTCGTCGACCATCTGGTCGAAGACCGCGGGCTCTCGCCGGAAGGGGTCGACGATCCCGGACTCTGCGGGCAGGCGAGGAGCGACGATCCCGCGCTTCGTGATGGCCGCGGCAGCCACCTTGGCCACCCGGTTCCTCCCGGGAGCCGCATCGATGTCCTGCTCGGTGACGGCCGAGAGCAGGTCGCCGAGGTCGTGCAGGGCGAAGGAGTAGCGCAGGGCCCGTGGGTGCAGGGGCACGACCGCCGAGAGGTGCTCACGGGTGGCGCCGATGACGAGGTCGGCAGCAGCGACGATCTCGCGGGTCACCTGCCGCGCCGCGAAGCCGTCTGCGTCGACTCCCGCCGATCGCAGCCGGCTGACGGAGTCAGGGTCGATCGGGGCACCGACGAGCGCGCCCGTGCCGGCACTCGCAACAGCGATCCCGGTGCCGACGAGCTCGTGCGCGAGGACTCGCTCGATGTAGGGGGAGCGGCACACGTTGCCGGTGCACACGACCAGGATGCGGCCGTTGGGGGCGTCGAGGTCGCTGTCGGCTGGCATGCGTTCACCCTATGTGCGACCCCGCCATGACGCGAACCACCGTCCGACGCCTGGCCTCCTGACCTGCGGGTTCACCGCGACTCCACCTGCTGGCCGCCCGGGGGCCGCCGTGGCGTGTCGGGAAGTCGGCCGGTTAGCGTGGGCCGGTGCGTCTCATCTCGGCCAACGTCAACGGAATCCGCGCCGCAGCTCGCCGTGGTGGTCTCGACTGGCTCCGCGTGCAGCACGCCGACGTCATCACGCTGCAGGAGGTCCGGGCCAGCGACGAGCAGCTCGGCAAGGTCCTCGCGGACGGCGGCCTCGGCGACTGGCACGTGAGCTCGGCGCCGGGGCGCACCAAGGGCCACGCTGGTGTCGCCGTGCTCACGAGGCAGGCTCCGCTGCGTGTCAGCAGCGACATCGGACCGGTCGAGTTCAGCGACGCGGGACGGTGGGTCGAGGTCGACGTGCGCGGTCCCGACGGGCCGGTCACGGTCATCTCGACCTACGTCCACACCGGCGAGGCGGGCACCCCGAGGCAGGACGAGAAGATGCGCTTCCTCGAGGCGGTCGGCTCACGCCTCGCGGCCCTCGCGGAGGACGACGGGTATGCCGTCCTCACCGGTGACCTCAACATCTGCCACGGCGCTGACGACCTCAAGAACTGGAAGGGCAACGTCGGCAAGTCGGGGTTCCTCCCCGAGGAGCAGGCCCACCTCGACCGGTGGGTCGCCGACGAGGTCTGGGTCGACGTCCACCGCGCCCTCCACGGTCCCGGTCCTGGCCCCTACACGTGGTGGTCCTGGCGCGGCAAGGCCTTCGACAACGACGCGGGCTGGCGGATCGACTACCAGTTCGCGAGCGCGCCCCTCGCCAGACTGGCGACGCGTGCGGAGGTCGGCCGCGCGGCGGCATACGCGGAGCGCTGGAGCGACCACGCACCGCTCACGGTCGACTACGACCTCACCTTGGTGCGCGACTGATTGCGAGTTCCGTTCTCGCTCGCTGCCCTCGCGCGACCGGAACTCGCAATCAGTCGCGGGCGGCGGGGCCAGCCGCGGTGACGGCGAACGAGACGGGGGCCGTGAGGCGGGCTTCGGCGAAGGCCGCCTCGATGGCCGTGGAGACCCGCTCGACGTCCCCGGCGCGGACGAGCGAGATCGCCGACCCGCCGAACCCGCCGCCGGTCATCCGCGCCCC
The DNA here is from genome assembly GCF_044791685.1 of Knoellia locipacati. GTDB lineage: Bacteria > Actinomycetota > Actinomycetes > Actinomycetales > Dermatophilaceae > Knoellia > Knoellia locipacati_A. The sequence continues at coordinate 523,188 of NZ_CP087730.1, read as the reverse complement.
GAACGCCCCTTGGGCCATGGCCGTGTCGACGACGAGGTCGAGCTCGGTGCACGAGACCTCGTAGTCGTCGCGCAAAGACTCGTGCGAGGCGACGAAGAGCCGCCCCACCTCGTCGAGGTCGCCTTCACCGAGGGCGTCGACGACCGCGTCGACCCGCTGGATCTCGGTGACGACGTGGCGGGTGCGACGTCGCAGCTCCTCGTCGGGGAGCGCGTCGAGCGTCTCGTCGAGCGGGCGGTCGACGACCTCGCGCAGCGTCTCGACGCCGAGCAGGTCGGCGGCCTTCTCGCAGGCGTCGCGACGAGCGCCGTACTGCCCATCGGCAAGCGCATGGCTGGCCCGGGTGTCGGTCACGAGGAGGACGGCATCGTGCGCCTCGAGGTCGAACGGGACCTGGGACGACGAGCCGTCACGGCAGTCGAGCCGGAGCGCGTGCGCGGGCGTGCAGTGCATCGCGGCTGCCTGGTCCATGCCTCCGGTCGGCGCGCCGGCGATGTCGTTCTCGGCTCGCTGGCAGGCGGCGGCGAGCGCCGAGCGCCCCTCTGTCGACTCGAGCAGACCCAGCCCGAAGAGCTCCGAGGCCGCCGCGGCGACGGAGCACTCGAGCGCCGCGGAGCTCGAGAGCCCCGCCCCGAGGGGCACCTGGCCGTCGACGAGCACGTCGAGGCCGCGGACGGCATACCCGTTCTCCCGCAAGGCCCACAGGACACCCGCGACGTATGCCGGCCAGCCCTCGGGCGTGCCGGCTGCCACCTCGTCGATGCGCACCTCGACCGAGGAGTCCTCCTGGAGCGAGGAGATCCGCAGGAGGTCGTCGTCGCGCGCACCGGCGGCGCAGCGGGTGCGGTGGGGGAGTGCGATCGGGAGCGCGAGACCGCCGTTGTAGTCGGTGTGCTCGCCGATGAGGTTGACCCGTCCCGGAGCCGACCACACGCCGTCCGGGGCGTGGCCGTAGAGGTCGGCGAAGGTCTCCGGGAGGCGCGGCACGGGTGCGAGTCTAGGTGCGGTCACCTGACACAATGACGCGCATGTCCGCACCCGACACCCCTCAGGCGGCGCCCCGGATCCTCTCCGGGATGCAGCCCACCAGTGACTCCCTCCACCTCGGCAACTACCTCGGGGCACTGGTCAACTGGGTCAAGCTGCAGGACGACTTCGACGCCTACTACTTCGTCGCCGACCTCCATGCCCTCACCGTCCCGACCGATCCCGAGGTGCTGCGCGACCGCACCCGCAAGACGGCCGCCCAGTTCATCGCCGGGGGAGTCGACCCCGAGCGCTCGGCGGTGTTCTGCCAGAGCCACATCACCGAGCACGCCGAGCTCGGCTGGGTCATGAACTGCCTCACGGCCTTCGGCGAGGCGAGCCGCATGACGCAGTTCAAGGACAAGACCGCCAAGGGCCAGAACGCCAACGTCGGCCTCTTCACGTACCCGATGCTCATGGCGGCCGACATCCTCATGTACGACGCGGCCTACGTCCCGGTGGGCGAGGACCAGCGCCAGCACCTCGAGATCACGCGGGACCTCGCCGAGCGGTTCAACACGCGTTTCGGTGAGGGCCTCGTCGTGCCCGAGCCCTACATCGTCAAGGGCGCGGCGAAGATCCAGGACCTGCAGGAGCCGACCGCCAAGATGAGCAAGACGGGCTCGTCGCCCAAGGGGCTCATCGACCTCATGCAGGACCCGGCCAAGATCGCGAAGAACATCCGCTCCGCCGTGACCGACACCGACGGCGAGATCCGCTACGACGTCGAGGCCAAGCCCGGCGTCTCCAACCTCCTCGTCATCCACTCGATCCTGTCCGGCACACCGGTTCCCGATCTCGAGCAGGCGTTCTCCGGGCGGGGGTACGGCGACCTCAAGAAGGAGGTCGCCGACGTGGTCGTCTCGGCCGTCGAGCCGTTCCAGGCCCGGATGAACGAGCTGCTCGACGACCCCGCCGAGCTCGACCGGATCCTCGCCGCCGGGGCCGACCGGGCCCGTGTCGTGGCCAGGGCGACGATGGAGCGAGTCCGGGAGCGCGTCGGCCTCCTGCCGTCCGCCGCCCGATAGGGTCGACCGCATGCCCACCCACGGAGTGGCCATCACCGTGCCCGAACCCTTCGGGTCGGCGCTGCAGGACGCGCGGGAGCGCTTCGGAGACCCGTTGGCCCGGTTCATCCCGCCGCACATCACCCTCCTGCCGCCCACGGAGATCGACGCGCCGTCGCTCGAGTCGTTCCAGACCCACCTCGCGGTCGTCGCCTCGGCCCATGCACCGTTCCGGATGACGCTGTCGGGCACCGGTACCTTCCGACCGCTGTCGCCGGTGGTGTTCGTCCAGGTCTCCTCGGGGATCTCGCAGTGCGAGCTGCTCGAGACGGCCGTGCGCAGCGGACCGGTCGAGCGCCACCTCGAGTTCAACTACCACCCGCACGTGACGATCGCCCACCACCTCGACGAGGACCGTCTCGACGTGGCCTTCGACGGCCTCGACGACTTCCGGGGCAGCTTCGAGGTCGAGTCGTTCGAGCTGTTCCACCAGACCGACGACGGCGTGTGGCGCCCCTTGTCCTCGTACACCCTGGAGGGATGACCGTGGACCGTCTCAAGGCCCTGTGGGCCGGCCTGCAGCGAACCCGGCTGTGGCACGCGTGGAAGCGCTACGGCGACTCCCGCGGCAACCTGCTCGCCGGAGGCATCGCCTACTTCGCCTTCTTCTCGCTCTTCCCGGTCATGGCCCTGGCCTTCACCGTCTTCGGTGTCCTCCTCCAGGACAACCCGCAGTGGATGGACCAGATCAGGGACTACCTCAACGAGACGCTGCCGGGCTTCATCAAGGACGGCGACAAGGGACTCATTCCGCTCGAGGCGCCGGGCGACACCGCGCTCACGGTCACCGGTCTCGTCGGCCTCGCCGGCCTGCTGTATGCCGGCCTCGGCTGGCTGGGTGCCCTGCGCGACGGCATCCGCACGGTGTTCGGCGCCGAAGGCGCACCCGGCAACGCGGTGACGGCCAAGCTCCGCGACCTCGGCGTGCTCGTCCTGCTCGGCCTGGCCATCGTCGTGTCGGCCGCTGTGACCGGCGTGGCGAGCGCCCTCACCGCGTTCATCGCGGAGGCGATCGGCCTCGGTGGCCAGCAGTGGCTGCTGCGTGGCATCGCCCTCGTCATCGGCGCGGCCCTCGACGGGCTCGTCGTCCTCGTCATGCTCCGGCTCCTGTCGGGAGTCGACGTGCCGTGGCGCGGCCTCGTCGGCGGGGCCATCGTCGGCGGGATCGGCCTCACCCTGCTCAAGCTGCTGGGCACCACGCTCATCGCCGGCACGACGCAGAACCCGCTCTTCGCCTCGATCGCGCTCGTCGTCGGGTTGCTCGCCTGGCTCAACTTCATGTCACGAATCGTCCTGCTCGCTGCGGCCTGGAGCGCGAACTCCCTCGACGCCGCTGCCCTGGCCGACCTCAACGAGGGGCAGCTGACCAAGCTCGAGGAGGGGCCCGCGCTCCCGGTGTCGGCCTCGCTCGACCCGTCCGTGCCCGACCCCGTGTGGCTGGGAGTTCCGCCGGAGTCGCGCGGCGAAGCCCGGCGCGCGGAGGCGACGGCGGGTCCCACGCTTCGCGTGGGCCGGCATACGGACCGGGTCGTGGCACCGCGGGCGAAGCGCGCCGACGACCGGATCAACCTCGCGCTCGGCGCCGCCTTGGGAGCGTCCGCCGCTGCCGGTCTCGGCCTCGCATCGCGCGTGCTGCGCGGGATGACCGGACGGCGCTAGCCGCGGCCTCCGGGTCGGCGTCCTCGGCCGAGCCGGGTCGCGAGGAGCAGGGCCACGAGCGCCGCGGCCCCTGCAACGGGGAGCAGTGACGGCGTCACCGCCCCGTTCGGCGAAGCGAGTGCGGCCACAACCGTGCCGGTGTCGTCATCGGCCGCCGCAGCCCGGGCCGCCGCAGCCACGGGCGTCGCGACCGGCGCAGCGCCGAGCGGCTCCGGTACCTCGCCCGGGTCGACGAGCCGACCGACGGGCGTGACCTTGTCGCCGTGGGCGAAGGCCCAGTCGAGCAGCGACGCCGCAGGTCGCCAGCTGCTGCCGGTGCCGTACATCTCGGTGACGATGTAGGTCTTGCCGCCGCGGCGGGCGGCCCCGATGAAGGTGCGGTGCGCCGCCTTGGTGAACCCGTTCTTGACGCCGATGGTGCCCGGGTAGTTCCAGAGGAGCCGGTTGTGGTTGCCGATGGCATACGTGGGGCGGGTGCGGGAGGCGCGGACCGCCTTGGACGGGAAGGTCGACGTCTTCCGGGTGGCGAGCGCGACGTAGTCGGCGTTCGCGATGGCGGCGCGGCCGATGAGGGCGAGGTCGTAGGCGCTGCTTCGCTGCCCCGGCGCATCGAGGCCACTGGGGTCGACGACGACGGTGTCGTGGGCCCCGAGCCGGCGGGCGAGTGCGTTGAGCTCGGTGACGGTGGTGGCGATCCCGCCGTTGAGCGCGGCGAGGCCGTAGGCCGCGTCGTTGCCCGACGACATGACGAGGGCCTCGAAGAGCTGCTTGGCGGTGTAGGTCTGGCCGGCCACCATGCCCACGCGGGTGCCCTCGGCGTTCGACTCCGTAGCGGTCGCCGTGAGCGCGGCGGCCGGGTCGAGGCGCGGCAGCAGGTGGACGGCGGTGAGCGCCTTGAGGGTGCTCGCGGGGAGCAGGTGTGCGTGGGGGTTGCGCGCGGCGAGGACCTCACCGGTGTCGGCGTCGGCGACGAGCCACGCGACGTCGCGCACCGCAGGCGGAGCCGGGACTCCCGCGGGCGCGTCGAGCAGGAGGGTGTCCATGGCGGCGAGGCCCGGCCCGCCGACGCTCAGCGCGGGGTCGAGGACCTGGCGGACGGCTGGCAGGGGCGGGACGGACGGCGACGCGGACGCGGACGGAGACGGGGACGCTGCCGCGGAGGCCGACGGCGAGGGCGTGGGAGACGGGGCCGCGGCGGCAGGTGCAGGTCCGCACACGAGGGCTGCTGCGGCGGCAACCGCTCCACCGGCGACGAGCGCAGCGCTGCGCATGCGGGCCTCCTCTCGAACGACCCACCGGCTCTGGCGGGCCTCGAAGGACACTACGCGACGCGCAGTGCGCGGGACCCCCGGGCCGCGTCGTAGTGGCCGACGAGCTGCTCGGTGAGGTGCTCCCACGACCGGCCGCGCACCGCCTCCTCGGCAGCGGCCCCCAGAGCCGCCCGCCACGGCGCGTCGCCCACCAGGGCGTCGACGTGGTCGTGCAGCGACCCGGGCGAGTCGGGGTCGAAGAGGAGGCCGGTCCGGCCGTGGTCGACGAGGTCGAGCGGCCCACCCCTGGCCGGGCCGACGACCGGCAGCCCGGTGGCGGCTGCCTCCTGCAGCGTCTGGCCGAAGGTCTCCCGGGTGCCGGTGTGCACGAAGACGTCGAACACGGCATACGCGCGGGCCAGGTCCTCGCCGGAGCGGCGGCCGAGGAAGACGGGGGAGCGGTTGGGGCGACCGGGCATCGAGGCGACCGCCTCGGTGAGGTGCGCGCCGACCTGCGCCCGGCTGGGACCGTCTCCGACGATGACGAGGCGAGTTCCCGGGATCTGCGCCAGCTCGGCGAGGCGCCACAGCTCCTTCTCGGCGGCGAGACGCCCGACGTAGCCGAGGAGCACCTCGCCACCGGGGGCGAGGGCACGACGCAGCTCGGCGGTACCGGGGTCGGTGCGCCACCGTGGGGAGAACAGGCTCGTGTCGACCCCACGCGCCCAGAGGTCGGTGCGCGGCACCCCGTGGCGCCGCAGCTCGTCGAGGGTCGGCCTCGACGGGGCGAGGGTGAGGTCGGCGTGGGCGTGCATCCGCCGGATCCAGCGCCACGCGGCGTTCGCGGCGCCCTCGCCGAGTCGCCCGGGGCCGTGCTGCTGGAGGTAGCTCGGCATGTCGGTCTGGTAGATCGCGACGGCGGGGACCCCCGAGCGGTCGGCGAGCTGGAGGGCTCTCGCGCCGAGGACGAACGGCGAGGCGGCGTGGACGACGTCCGGCGCGAACTCCTCGAGCGCGCGCCGCAGCGCCGGCGTGGGCACGCCGGTGGGGAACTGGCGCACGGAGACCGAGGGTAGCCCGCGCACGGCGAACCCCTCGAAGGTCGCCGGGGCCGGCCCCGGGGCAAGGATGAGCGCCTCGTGGCCGAGTGCCCGCAGCGACTGGGCCACGCGGCACACGCTCGTCGTCACACCGTTGAGCGTCGGGAGGAACGACTCGGTGACCATCGCGACTCGCATGGCACCACGGTCCCGAGCCCGCATGGTGCGCCGGCGGCGGTCCGTGGTGTGTCAGGTGAGCAGCAGGTGAACGTCAGATCGTCGGCAGCGTGACGAGGTAGACCTCGCCGTCGCCGGTCGCCGTCACGTCGTGGTCCCGGGCGGAGAGGTATGCCGCCTGCACCGGTCCCAGCGCGAGCGTCGCCTCGGGGCTGTCGAGCGTGACCCCACCGTGGAGGCAGAAGACGATCCGCGGCGTGCCGTCACCGGGGAGGAGCAGACCGGCAGGGGTGTGCAGGCGGCGCAGCGCGAACCGGTCCGAGGTGCTGGGGAAGCGGTCGGTCGCCGGCAGGTCGGGGTCGGGCTCCGCGTGACCGACGTTGCCGTCGGCGTCGGGGTCGACGATCCGCAGCAGCTCGGGGACGTTGATCTCCTTGGCGGTCAGCCCCGCTCGCACGACGTTGTCGGAGTTGGCGAGCACCTCGATGCCGAGACCACTGACGTAGGAGTGCAGGACGCCGGCAGGGACGTCGATGTAGTCGCCCGGCTCGAGCACGTGGTGGTACATGAGCAGCAGCACGGCGAGCCCGATGTCGTCGGCGTGGTCCTCGGCGACGCGGACGACGGCCGCGCACTGGTGCCCGACCTCGTCCGAGCTCGCCGAGAGCCGCACGCAGGCGGCCACGAGCTCGCGCACGAACCCGGCGTGCTCCGGCTTCGGGATCGACAGGATCGAGGCGAGGAGCGCGTGGACCGGGTCGGGCTGACGCTCGGCGTCGTCGACGAGGGCGAGCAGCCGGGGAACCCCCAGCCGCCGTGCGAGCGAGGCGACCTCCTCGTGCGTGCGCATGCCCACGAACACCCGGAACGGCGAGATCGCGACGAGCATCTCGGGCTTGGCCCAGTCGTCGACGTAGGTTGCGTCGGCGTCACCCACCTCGCGGTCACGGACGCGGATCTCACTCGCCTGCTGGGCAGTCGGGTGCGCCTGGATCGAGATCGCCCGTCCCGGCGCGAGGACCTTGAGCAGGAACGGGAGACGACCCTCGTATGCCGTGCAGCACTCCGCGCCCATCTCGCCCTCGGGGTCGGCCCGGATGACGTCGGCGAGGGTGGTGGCGACACCGTCGCGGGTCAGCCCGCAGGGGCCGCTCTCGTGCGCGCCCATCCAGAGCTCGGACTCGGGCTCGTCGCTCGGGATCGACCGGCCCTGGAGGCTGGCGATCGACACGTGGGAGCCCCAGGCGTCGGTGAACAGCACCGGCTGCAGCAGGTCCATCGCGCGCTCCCTCCCGTCGTGATCCATCCGTCTGTCGCCGGTCGTCGGCACCCGTGGTCGGCGTCGCGGCTCGTCAGATCCTAGATGGGTGGTGTGGAGTCGTTAGCCTGACGCCATGTCAGACATCCCCGGCTTCTGGGCCGTCATCCCTGCGGGCGGCGCCGGCACGCGACTGTGGCCGTTGTCCCGCGCGGGTCACCCGAAGTTCCTGCACGACCTCACCGGGTCCGGCAGGAGCCTGCTCCAGGAGACCCTCGACCGGGTGGAGCCGCTGGCGGGGGAGCGCGTGGTCGTCGTCACCGGTGCGGCCCACATCGGCGCGGTCCGCGAACAGCTGCCCTCCCTCGGTGCGGGCGAGCTGTTGGCCGAGCCGGCCCCGCGCGACTCGATGGCCGCGATCGGGCTCGCGGCGGCCGTCATCGAGGCGCGCGACCCCGAGGCGGTCATCGGGTCGTTCGCCGCCGACCACGTCATCCCCGACGCCGCGGCGTTCCGGGCCTGCGTCGCCGAGGCGGTCGAGGTGGCCCGTGACGGTCAGGTCGTGACGATCGGGATCGAGCCGACCCACCCGTCCACCGGCTTCGGCTACATCCAGATGGGGAGGGCGATCGCCGGAGCGCCGACCGCCCGTCGGGTCCGCCAGTTCGTCGAGAAGCCCGACGCACGTCGTGCCGCCGCCTATCTCTCGACGGGCGAGTTCCGGTGGAACGCAGGCATGTTCGTCGTGCGGGCCGCCACGCTGCTCGACCTGCTGCACCGGTGGCACCCGGACCTCGCCGACGGGCTCCGCGCCATCGCCGCCGACCCGTCACGGCTGGACGACCTCTGGCCGACGCTCGAGAAGATCGCGATCGACCACGCCGTCGCCGAGCCGGCCGCCGACATCGGGGTCGTGGCCGTCGTTCCCGGCGACTTCGCGTGGGACGACATCGGCGACTTCGCCAGCCTGTCCGGGCTCCTCCCGGAACCGCCGCAAGGGCAGGGCCCTCGGGTCCTCGGCGACGCGGCGTTGGTCCACTCGGTCGACTCGACCGGACTGGTCTCGCCCCGGGGCGGCCGACCCGTGGCCGTCGTCGGCCTTGAGGGCGTCGTCGTCATCGACTCCGGCGATGCCGTCCTCGTGACGACCCTCGAGCGCGCCCAGGACGTCAAGCGGGTCGTCGAACAGCTCAGGGAGCAGGGTCGCTCCGACCTCACGTGAGGTCGAGGTCGCGCCTCCGGTGCGCCCAGAGTCCGACGGTGACCAGGGCGGCCGCGATGACGATCTCGACGGCCGCGGGGACCAGGTCGAGGGAGGCTCCCGGGACTCCCGGGAGGTGCCAGAACGGGGAGACGGCCTGCACGGCGTCGGGGAGCCGCAGCGTCTGGCCGAGCAGGACCTGGACCCCCGAGACCGCTGCCAGGGCCCAGGCGAGGAGTGAGAGCCGCGGGGCCAGGCCGACCATCGCAGCCGCGAAACCCACGACGACGAGCACGGCGGGCAGGTAGGTCACCTGGTCGGCGACGACCCGGATCGCGCCGTCGACGTCGCCACCGGCCAGGGCGTAGCCAGCGGCGAGTCCGGCACCCATGAGGACCGTGAGCACGGCCGACCCCACGACGGCGACGGTGACGACGGCGCCCATCCACCGGGTGCGTGAGGCCCGCGTGGCCAGCACGTGCTCGACCCGGTTGGACTCCTCCTCGCGGCGCAGGGCCAGCACGGCGCTCACGCCGTAGCCGGTCGCGGTGACGGCCATGAAGAGCAGGATGTAGCGCACGAAGGCGTCGATGATCGCCCCCTCGGCGTCGCCCCCGGCACCGATGTAGTCCGCGATGTCGGGGTTGGTCTCGAGCAGCTCCGGCACCGTCGGCACCACCGCGCCGTAGACGACGGCCAGGAGAGTCAGGCCGACGGCCCAGCCGATGAGGCTCCCCCGTGCGAGCCGGGTCGCCAGCCCGAGCGGGGTGCCGAGCGCGACCGACCCGCGGGGGCGTCCCGGGCGTGGGTGGAGGAGCCCACCCGCGAAGTCGCGACGCGACGTGAGCAGGGCGGCGACTGCGAGCAGCGCGGCGGTCACGGCGACGAGCAGGGCCACCGGCCACCAGCGCTCCTCGCCGAACGAGTTCATCGCCTGGGCCCAGCCGAAGGGTGAGAGCCAGACCGCGGCGTTGTCGCGCATGGCGCCGAGGCCACGCACGAGGTAGCCGACGGCGACCGCCCCCCCGGCGATCGCGAGGGCACCACGGGCCGACGTGGAGATCTGCGCCGCGACGAGGGCGACGGCGGCGTAGCAGACGCCGAGCAGGGTCAGCCCTGCTCCGTAGACGAGGCTGCCGTTCGCGTCGAGCCCGGCCGACAGCATCGACCCGGTCGTCACGAGGCCGATGATGACGGCCGCGAGCACGCCGTAGCCGAGCGCCGCCACCGTGGCCGCGTGCCGACCGACAACGGTCGAGCGGAGCAGCTCGGCGCGGCCGGACTCCTCCTCCGCGCGGGTGTGGCGGACGACGAGGAACGTCACCATGAGGCAGACGCCGAGCTGGGCCACTTGTGAGATCTCGTTCGCCGTGATCCCGCCGATCGTGTCGATGCCCGACTGGCGACCGGACATGAGCAGGCTCACCGGGCTGGACCCCACGCTCGCGGCGTAGCCCGCGACCTTCTCGGGGGTGTCGTAGACACCGGGCACGGCGAGGGCGCTCGCCGCGATGAGCCCCCCGAGCCCGACCGTCCACAGCGGCAGACGCACCCGGTCCCTGCGCAGGATGAGTCTTGCCAGGTGACGGGCGCCGGTCAGCCCACCGCTCATGCCGCACCGTCGGTGGCCGCGGAGGTGTCGCTGGGGAGCTCTTCGCCGTAGTGCCTCAGGAAGAGCTCCTCCAGCGTTGGCGGGTGCGCGGTGAGGGAGCGCAGTCCGAGACCCGACAGGGCCGCGATCGCGCCGTCGAGGTGGTCGGAGTCGACGTCGAACGTGACCCGCCCGTCGTGGAGCTGCGGCCGGTGCACCCCCGGCATCCCGGCGAGGACGGTGGCGGGTGCCGCGGTCTCGGCGATCACCGTCGTGCGGGTGAGGTGCCGCAGGTCGGCGAGGGTGCCGGACTGGACGAGGCGGCCCCGCTTGATGATGCTCAGCCGGTCGCTCAGGGCCTCGGCCTCGGCGAGGATGTGGCTGCTGAGCAGGACGGTCGCGCCGGTGGCCTTGACCTCGTGGACGCACCGCTGGAACTCGGCCTCCATGAGGGGGTCCAGGCCCGATGTCGGCTCGTCGAGGAGGAAGAGCTCGGCCCGGGACGCGAACGCCGCGACGACCGCGACCTTCTGGCGGTTGCCCTTGGAGTAGGTGCGGGACCTCTTGCTCGGGTCGAGGTCGAAGCGGTCGAGCAGGTCCCGTCGTCTGGCCTCGTCGAGACCACCGCGCATGCGAGCGAGGACGTCGATGATCTCGCCACCGGTGAGGTTCGGCCAGAGGGCCACGTCACCGGGCACGTAGGCGATCCGGCGGTGCAGCTCGGTCGCGTGGACCCAGGCGTCCTGCCCGAAGAGCCGGGCCCGCCCCGAGTCCGCGCGCAGCAGTCCGAGCAGGACCCGGACGGTCGTGGACTTGCCGGAGCCGTTGGGTCCGAGGAAGCCGTGGACCTCACCCTGCGCGACGTCCAGGTCGAGGCCGTCGAGGGCGACGGTGGCTCCGAAGGTCTTGCGGAGAGCAGCGATCTCGATGACGTTGTCCACGACTTCCAGCGTACTCCTCGCTTCACAAGTTCGTGAATGATCTAAACTCCATGTATGCCGTCCCGCTCAGCCAGCGCCGCCCGCCCACCGTCGGTGAGCCGTCAGGAGGCGCACGCCGTGGTCGAGCGCCTCGGTGCCGCGCTGTCGACGGCGGGCTTCCCGCCGATGCCGTCCCGCGTCTTCGCCGCTCTCCTCGTGGACGACGACGGGCGGATGACCGCCGCCGAGGTGAGCGAGGAGCTCTCGGTGAGCCCGGCAGCGGTCTCCGGCGCCGTCCGCTACCTCACCCAGGTCGGCCTGCTCCGGCGCGAGCGCGAGCGCGGAGGTCGGCGCGACGTCTTCGTCGTCCTCGACGACGCCTTCCACGGGGCGCTGACCAGCACCGACCAGGTCTACGCCGGGATGATCGCCGCCCTCGCCGACGGCGTCGAGCACCTCGGCCCGAGCTCCACCGCCGGGCAGCGGCTCCAGCTGTCCAAGGAGTTCCTCGAGTTCGTCACCGAGGAGATGGGCGGGATCCTCGAGCGCTGGGAGGCGCACAAGGCGAGGCGCTGAGGAGGGGTCGGGGCGCCAGTAGCATGGGTGCTCCCATGACTGACACCCTTTCCGCGCTCGGCGCCAGCGTCGCCTCGGTGCTCCCCGAGCTGGTGGAGATCCGCCGCGACCTCCACGCCCACCCCGAGCTGTCGCGCCAGGAGACCCGCACGACCGCCGTGGTCGCTGCCCGCCTCGAGCAGGCCGGGGTGCGGGTCCGCCGGCTCTCGGGCACCGGGCTGGTCGCCGACCTCGGAGCCGACCAGCCGGCATACCGGGTCGCGCTGCGCGCCGACATGGACGCCCTTCCGGTCCAGGAGCTGACCGGCCTGCCGTTCGCCTCGGTGACCGAAGGGGTGACGCACGCCTGCGGCCACGACGTCCACGTCACCGCCCTCCTCGGCGCACTCCTCGCGCTCAAGGAGCACGAGCAGACGCTGCTCGAGCGCGGCACCGCCGTCCGGGCGATCTTCCAGGCGGCCGAGGAGGTCATCCCCGGCGGCGCCCACGACGCCATCGCCGAGGGCGTCATGGAGGGCGTCGACGCCGTCTTCGCCGTGCACTGCGACCCCTCCCTCGACGTCGGCCAGGTGGGCCTGCGCGAGGGGCCGATCACCGCGGCCTGCGACCACATCCGGGTGCACCTCACCGGGCGTGGCGGCCACACGTCCCGGCCGCAGCTCACCGAGGACCTCACCTACGCCCTGGCCAAGGTCGTCACCGACGTCCCCGCCGCCCTGTCCCGGCGGCTCGACCCACGCGCCGGTGCTGCCCTGGTCTGGGGTGTCGTGCAGGCCGGCACCGCGAGCAACGTCATCCCGAGCACGGGGGAGTGCAGCGGAACCCTGCGCATGCTCGACGCCAACGCGTGGCTCTCCGTCGGGCCGCTGCTCGACGAGATCGTCCAGGGCGTCGTCGCCCCCTACGGTGTCGAGGCGCGGCTCGAGCGCGTCAAAGGCGTCCCGCCGGTGGTCAACCAGGCAGACGCGATCGACGCCCTGCGGTTCGCCTGCCTCGGCACCGGCCTGCAGATCGCGCCGACGGTGCAGTCGCTCGGCGGTGAGGACTACTCCTGGTACCTCGCGCACGCGCCGGGCGCCATGGCCCGTCTCGGCACGCGCACACCGGGCGGCCGGACCTACGACCTCCACCAGGGTGACGTCGTCGTCGACGAGGACGCGATCGGTTGCGGCGCTCGCCTGCTCGCCTCCGTCGTCGTCGCCCACACCGTGAAGGCCGGTGGGGACACCATCGACATCGAGACGGGTGCACATGAGTGACATCGACTGGGATGCCCTGCGCGAGAGGGCCATCGAGATGACGAAGCGGTCCTACGCGCCGTACTCGAAATACCGGGTCGGCGTCGCCGGCATCACCGACGACGGCCGCGTCGTCGCCGGGTGCAACGTCGAGAACGCCGCCTACGGGGTGGCCCTGTGCGCCGAGTGCGGCATGGTCTCCGAGCTCCACGCGACGGGTGGCGGGAAGCTCGTGGCGGTCTACTGCGTCGACGGTCGGGGCGAGCCGCTCATGCCGTGCGGACGCTGCCGTCAGCTCCTCTGGGAGAACGGCGGGGCGCTGTGCCGGCTCATGACTCCCGAGGGCGTCCAGACCATGGCGCAGGTCCTCCCTCAGGCGTTCGGTCCGGACAACCTCGCGCAGCGTCCCTGAGCTCCCGTGGCCCCGTGACCCGGTCGTGCCGGGTGACATGATGACGCCATGAGCGAGAGCCACGACGCCGTCGACGTCATCATGACCAAGCGCGACAAGCGCGAGCTGAGCGACTCGCAGATCCACTGGGTCATCGACGCCTACACGCGAGGGGTCGTCGCCGACGAGCAGATGAGTGCGCTCTCGATGGCGGTCCTCCTCAACGGGATGAACCGGCGCGAGATCGCCACGTGGACCGCGGCGATGATCGCCAGTGGCGAGCGCATGGACTTCTCGTCACTCTCGCGGCCCACCGCCGACAAGCACTCGACCGGAGGCGTGGGCGACAAGATCACGCTGCCCCTGGCACCGCTCGTCGCCGTCTTCGACGTCGCTGTCCCGCAGCTGTCCGGACGCGGACTCGGCCACACCGGCGGCACGCTCGACAAGCTCGAGTCCATCCTCGGCTGGAGGGCCGACCTCACCAACGAGGCGATGCTAGCCCAGCTCGACGACGTCGGCGCCGTCATCTGCGCGGCCGGGGCCGGCCTCGCCCCGGCCGACAAGAAGCTCTACGCCTTGCGTGACGTCACCGGAACCGTCGAGGCGATCCCGCTCATCGCGAGCTCGATCATGAGCAAGAAGATCGCCGAGGGCACCGGCGCCCTCGTGCTCGACGTCAAGGTCGGCTCCGGCGCGTTCATGAAGAACCGCGAGGACGCCACCGAGCTGGCCCGCACCATGGTCGAGCTCGGCACCGACGCCGGCGTCAACACGGTCGCGCTGCTCACCAACATGCAGACCCCGCTCGGCCTGACCGCCGGCAACGCGCTCGAGGTGCGCGAGTCGGTCGAGGTGCTCGCCGGAGGCGGACCCGAGGACGTCGTCGAGCTCACCGTCGCCCTCGCGCAGGAGATGCTCAAGGCCGCCGGGCGTGACGGCGACGACGTCGCCGCCGCCCTCAAGGACGGCCGCGCCATGGACGCGTGGCGCCGGATGATCGCCGCGCAGGGCGGTGACCCGGACGCCGAGCTGCCCGTCGCCAGGCACACCGAGGAGATCCTCGCGCCCGCCGACGGCGTCCTCACCCAGCTCGACGCGTATGCCGTCGGCGTCGCGGCCTGGCGTCTCGGCGCCGGCCGCGCGCGCAAGGAGGACCGCGTGCAGGCTGGTGCCGGCATCGAGCTGCACGCCAAGCCCGGAGCCGTCGTGCGCGGCGGCGAGAGGCTCATGACGCTCCACACCGACACGCCCGACCGGTTCGAGCGGGCCAAGGAGGCGCTCGAGGGCGGCTTCACCATCGCTCCCGAGGGCTCGCGCCCCGACCTGCTCCCGCTCGTCATCGACCGGATCTCCTGACCTCGCGCCTCGCGCCTCGCGCCTCGCGCCTCGCGCCTCGCGTCCTGACGACTGACTCCGCCGTCCTCGGCGTCCTCGGGAGCGGGGCCTCCTCGACGCGTTCGTGAGGACCGTGGCGGTCACCCGGTCCGTCGTGCCGCGGCGGACTCGGCCCGCACCGCATCGGCGGCGGTGGCCCCGAGCTCGACGACCTGCTTGACGACGGCCGGGTCCCACAGCGGACGACGGTGGCCGAGGCCTTCGGTGAGGACGAGCCGTGAGTCGTGCCAGGCGTTCGAGACCTCGACGGCCGCGGAGACCGACGCCTCGGCGTCGTCCGTGTCGTGGACCAGGAGCAGGCGCGGGAGGCGTGGGTGCGAGGACGCCTGGGTGAGCAGGTCGAAGTCGTCCATGGGCCGGCCGATCCGTCGCTCGGCGCGAGTCCTCATGACCTCGACCGAGCGAGGGCCGATGCCCAGCGCACGGCTGAACGTGTCGAGCATCCCGGCGATCGTCGTCGGGGCCGCGATGAAGGCGAGCGCCTCGGGGAGCGGCATCGGCCGGGCGTCCGCGCCCCCTGTCGCGAGGTCGCTCATCGCGGCCATCGTGGAAAGCGCGCCCGCCGAGTGGGCGACGACCACCGTCGCCCGCCCGAACTCCCGCTCGACGGCTGCGAGTGCCTGGGCCATCTCGACGAAGGTGGTCGTGCGTGGCCCCCTGCGGTCCGGGCCGGAGTCGCCGTGGCTGGGACCGTCGAAGGCGACGACGCACAGCCCCTCGTCGACCAGCGGCTGGACGAAGGCTCCGAGCTGCTGCCACCAGCCGCCCCACCCGTGGACGAGGTAGGCCGTCGGCCTGCCCCGGTCGCCGTAGACGCGCCCCCGCACGACCCCGTGCTCCCACCTCACCTCGAAGGCCTCCCCGCCCGACGGCGTCCGGCCCCGGCGGAGTGCGCCGCGCGGCGGTGCGGGCAGCCGGAACCAGAGATACTCGGCGAGCCGGCCACCCAGGGCGGGCGACCGGTCTTCGAGGTGTGCGAAGACGGTTCGGATAGTCCGAACGATCGTGCTTTTTTCTGATGCCATCTCGATCTCCGATTCGGTGCGGGGTGGGGGTGGTGGTGCGTCAGCCGGCGGTCGGGCCGGGAGCAGCGTCGGCGATGAGCCGGTCGAGTGCTGCGTACGCGCGGTCGCGGGCGGCCGGGTCGCGGAGAAGCCGCGCGGCGAAGTGGTGGCCGAGCATGAGGCCGTTGAGCTCGTGGGCGAACTGGAGGACGTCGAGGTCCTCGCGCAGCTGGCCCTCGCGGACGGCTCCGCGGATCACCCGCTCCATGGAGTCGAACCACTGCTCCTGCTGGGCGACGAGACGGTCGCGCACCGGACCGTCGGGTTCGTCGTCGTACTCCATGGCGGCGGAGATGAACACGCAGCCTCCGGGCATGGCGTAGTCGGCGTAGCCGTCCCAGCCCAGCCACAGCTCGACGAGGGTGCGGAGCCGCTCGAGCCCGCGCGGCTCCTTGAGCGCCGGCTGCACGACGCACATCGTGAAGAGCTCCGCGGCGTAGTCGAGGACGTCGACCTGGAGCTGCTCCTTGGAGCGGAAGTGCGCGAAGAGCCCGCTCTTCGACATCGACAGCGAGTCGGCCAGGGTGCCGATGGTGATGCCCTTGAGCCCGACGTGGCTCGACTGCGCAAGTGCCTCGCGCAGCGCCGTGTCGCGGGTCTGCATTCCCTTGGACATGGGTCGATAAAAGCACGCTCGTTCGATTTTGGCAAGGGCATGACGGGGACGGCTACTGTGAGCGCGTGCCCGTCAACCCAGACCTCGTCCAGCGTGCCCCCAAGGCCCTGCTCCATGACCACCTCGACGGGGGCCTGCGGCCGCAGACGATCCTCGACCTCGCCGGCGAGTCCGGCTACGACGCCCTGCCGGCCACCGACGCCGACGAGCTGGGCCGCTGGTTCCGGGACAGCGCGGACTCGGGGTCGCTCGTGCGCTACCTCGAGACGTTCAGCCACACGGTCGCCGTGATGCAGACGCCGGACCAGCTCCGCCGGGTCGCCCGCGAGTGCGCGCTGGACCTCGCCGCCGACGGCGTCGTCTATGCCGAGTCGCGCTTCGCCCCCGAGCTCCACGTCGAGGGTGGCCTGAGCCTGCCCGAGGTCGTCGAGGCTGTCCTCGCCGGGCTGCGTGAGGGTGAGGCCGAGGCGGCCGCCGCCGGCACCCCGATCCGCATGGTGTCGCTGCTCACCGCGATGCGCCACGCGGCCAAGAGCGACGAGATCGCCGAGCTGGCGATCCGCTACCGCGACGAGGGGGTCGGCGGGTTCGACATCGCCGGTGCCGAGGCCGGCTTCCCGCCGAGCCGACACCTCTCCGCGTTCGAGTACCTCCGTCGCGAGAACGCCCACTTCACCATCCACGCCGGCGAGGCCTTCGGGCTCCCCAGCATCTGGGAGGCGATCCAGTGGTGCGGCGCCGACCGGCTCGGCCACGGGGTCCGCATCGTCGACGACATCACGAGCGAGGGCGACACCCACACGCTCGGGCGGCTCGCGGCCTACGTGCGTGACCGCCGGATCCCGCTCGAGATGTGCCCCACGTCCAACCTCCAGACCGGCGCGGCCGAGTCCATCGCGGAGCACCCGATCACGCTCCTCAAGGACCTGCGCTTCCGGGTCACGATCAACACCGACAACCGGCTCATGTCCGGCACGTCGATGTCGCGCGAGATGCAGCTCCTCGTCGACGACGCGGGGTGGACCCTCGACGACCTCCGCTGGGCCACGATCAACGCGATGAAGTCGGCGTTCATCCCCTTCGACGAGCGTCTCGTGATCATCGAGCGCGTCGTGAAGCCGGGGTATGCCGCGTTGTCGGCCGCGACCTGAGCTCACCTGCGCGTTCGGTCAGCCCAAGGGGTCGGGCGGGAGGAGACGGTGCGTGCGCGCCGCCTCCGCGTGCAGCCGGTCGAGGTCGCGACGGCGACGCTCGGCGAGGACCGCTCGCAGGACCCACTCGGGGTGAACGCCCGCTGGTGGCGGGGGCGACACGTGGCGCAGGACCTGGGCGGACAGGTCCTGCCCCAGGTGGGCCCGCGCCTGCGGGGTGAGTCCGCCTGTGCGGGTGAGGAACTGGCGGACCCCGATGGTCAGCGACGCCGGCATCGGGCCGAGGTCGGTGCCCCGGACCCAGTGCTCGAGAGCCGGCGGTGCCTCCGGTGGCGCGGTGACCTGGAGCTTGTGTCGCAGCGACATGGCGTAGGTGCCGGCGGCCATGTCCCCGAGCCGTTTGGCGCGAGGGTGGATCACGGCCGCGACCACCGCGGGTGCGCCCTGGAGCAGGTAGAACTCGACGAACCCGACGAGGTGTCGGATCACGCTGTGCCGCAAGGTGATCGGCCCACCGTCGTCACGCACGACGCAGAGGCCGAGGGCGTACTTGCCGGGGCTGCGTCCCTTGGTCAGCACCTCGAACAGCACCGGCAGGATGACGGTGATCCCGACGAGCAGGAGGATCGACGCGGTCCGCGCGACCGCGTCGGACATCGAGCCGACGAGCATGCCGACGACGAAGAAGGCCGCGACCGCCAGGACCAACATGATGAGGAGGTCGATGAGGCGCGCGGCGACCCGGCTCACCACGCTCGCGACGGGGACCTCGACGGACACGCCCTCGCCGGTGACGACGTCGTCGCCGGCGTAGGTGCGGTAGCCCCCGTCGATGCTCATGGACCGAGGCTAACGCCGCACCCCGCGACATAGAGTGACGACGTGGATCTCGACGCCTTCATCGCCACCCACCTGGGTCAGTGGCGTCGCCTCGAGGACCTCGTCGGTCGTCGCCGGCTCACCGGCGCCGAGTCGGACGAGCTGCTCGACCTCTACCAGCGCGTCTCGACGCACCTCTCGCTCGTGCGCTCGTCCAGCCCTGACCCGTCGCTCGTGAGCTACCTGTCCGCGCTCCTGGCGCGGGCACGGCATACGGCGACGGGGTCCCGCGCCACGACGTGGCGGGACGGGGCACGCTTCTTCACCGAGACCTTCCCCGCCGCGCTCTACCGGACCCGCTGGTGGTGGCTCGCAACGACGGTGGGCAGCGTGCTGCTCGCCCTCGTCGTCGGCGCGTGGGCCGTGCGGCACCCCGAGGTCTTCACCCAGCAGATGACGCGTGGCGAGATCGACGCCTACGTCGGCACGGACTTCGAGAACTACTACTCCGAGTTCCCGCACGCCGAGTTCGCGACGCTCGTGTGGACCAACAACGCCTGGGTGGCGGCGCAGTGCATCGCCCTCGGCGTGCTCGGGCTGCCCGTGCTCTGGGTACTCGCGCAGAACGTCGTCAGCGTCGGGCTCGCCGGTGCGCTCATGGTGAGCCACGACCGCGGGTCGCTCTTCTTCGGGCTGATCCTCCCGCACGGGCTCCTCGAGCTGACCGCCATCTTCGTGGCCGCTGCGGTGGGGCTGCGCCTGTTCTGGTCGTGGATCGAGCCCGGGCCGCGCAGCCGGCTCGACTCGCTCGCCGCCGAGGGGCGCACCGCCGCGGGTGTCGCGCTCGGGCTCGTCGTCGTGCTCTTCGTCAGTGGCGGGATCGAGGGCTTCGTCACGCCCTCGAGCCTGCCGACGTGGGCCCGCATCCTCATCGGGGTCGTGGCCGAGGCGCTGTTCTTCGCCTACGTCTTCGTCGTCGGGCGCCGTGCTGCCCGAGCCGGCGTCACCGGCGACGTGGCCGAGAGCGACCAGCCCACGACGGCGCCGACCGCCGCCTGACGCCTCGACCTCAGAGCAGGCCCTGGCGCTTGAGCGCGAGGTAGTGGTCGACCAGGGCCAGCGGCAGCCGGTCCGGCGTCTCGTCGAGCACCTCGACACCGAGCGAACGGAAGGCGCCGGCGGTCCGGTCGCGCAGCCCGACGGTGCGCTCGGCGGCCGCGGCGGCATACACCTCCGTCGCCGAGCCGCGACCACGTCGCATCCGGTCGACGGCGGGGTCCGCGACCGAGGCCACGACGACCCGGTGGCGGGCAGCGAGAGCGGGGAGCACGGGGAGGAGACCCTCCTCGAGCGCGGAAGACTCGAGCGGGGTGATGAGCACGACGAGCGCCCGCTGGGTGCCGACCCGGGCCACCTCGGCCGCCAGCAGCCGCCAGTCGGCCTCGATGAGCCGCGCGTCGACGGGGGCCAGCTCCGAGATCGCGTCGTGCAGCACGGCGACCCGGTCGTGGCCGGACACGTGCGCCCGCACCTCTCGGTCGCCGGCGATGACGTGGATGCGGTCGCGCGCGTGCCCGGCGATCGCGGTGAGGAAGAGCGCCGCGTCCATGCCGGAGTCGAGGCGGGGCGAGTCGTCGATGCGACCGGCGCTCGTGCGCGAGGTGTCGAGCACGATGATGATCCGGCGGTGCTGCTCGGGCTGCCACGTGCGCACGACGAGGTCGCGCCGCCGGGCGGTGGCACGCCAGTCGATGGAGCGCACGTCGTCGCCGTCGACGTAGTCGCGCAGCGAGTCGAACTCGGTGCCCTGGCCGCGAGTGCGCATCGCCGCCCGCCCGTCGAGCTGACGGAGGACCGCCAGCCGGCTGGGGATGTGCCGCCGTGACGGGAAGGCGTGCAGCACCCGCAGGCGGCCGGGCACCTCGAGGGAGGTCTGCCGGGCCGCGACGCCGAGGGGCCCGCGCAGCCGCAGGGTCACGCGGTCGGCGTGGCGGTCTCCGCGGCGTGTCGGGGTGAGGGTCGTCGTGAGCCGGGTGCGCTCCCCGGAGGGAAGGCGGAGCGTATGCCGTGTCAGCTCGGCTCCTGCGGACGGCGGCCAGGCGTCGCGCAGCAGTCCGCGGACGGCGCGGGAGCCCGGGTTGGTGACGAGCAGGGAGGTCCGCACCGACTCGCCGAGCCGGACCGACGACGGCAGCTCGCGCTCGAGGTGCAGCGAGCGTGGTCGCGGAGCCAGCAGCACGTCCACGGCAACGACGACCACGCAGAGCAGCAGCCACAGCCACACCGTCGACGCGGCGGGCCGGAGCACCACCGGGACGATGCCGAGGAGGACGAGCCAGAGGGCTCTCGCGGTCAGGGCCATGAGGGTGCCGGGGCTCAGCGGGGTACGGGGACGGAGCCGAGCGCGCTGTCGAGGACCGCCGAGACGTCGACCCCCTCGAGCTCGGCCTCCGGTCGCAGGGACAGCCGGTGGCCGAGGGTCGCGTGCGCGAGGGCCTTGACGTCGTCGGGCGTGACGTAGCCGCGGCCGTTGAGCCAGGCCCAGGCCCGGGCGGTCGACATGAGGGCCGTGGCCCCACGCGGGCTCACCCCGAGCGAGAGAGACGGCGACGAGCGGGTCGCGCGGGCGATGTCGACGACGTAGGCCGCGACGTCGTCGCTGACCTCGACCTGCCGCACGGCGTGCGAGCCGGCCTCGAGGTCGGCGGCCGAGGCCACCGGGTGGAGTCCGGCGGCGCCGAGGTCGCGCGGGTCGAAGCCGTCGGCGTGACGCCGCAGCACCGCCACCTCGTCGGAGCGGGGCGGCAGTGGCAGCGTCACCTTGAGGAGGAAGCGGTCGAGCTGGGCCTCGGGGAGCGGGTAGGTGCCTTCGTACTCGACGGGGTTCTGCGTGGCGGCCACCATGAACGGCGACGGTAGGGGGTGGGGCTGGCCGTCGACGCTCACCTGTCGCTCCTCCATGGCCTCGAGGAGCGCGGACTGCGTCTTGGGTGGGGTCCGGTTGATCTCGTCGGCGAGCACGATGTTGGTGAAGACCGGCCCCTGGCGGAACGTGAAGTCGCTGGTGCGGGCGTCGAACACCAGTGAACCGGTGAGGTCGCCCGGCATGAGGTCAGGGGTGAACTGTACCCGCTTGGTCTGGACGTCGAGCGCCTGCGACAGCGAGCGGACGAGCAGCGTCTTGGCGACTCCCGGCACCCCCTCGAGCAGGATGTGGCCGCGGCAGAGCAGGGCCACGAGCAGTCCGGTGACGGCGGCGTCCTGGCCGACGACGGCCTTGGCCACCTCCGCCCGGACGCGCAGCAGGGCGTCGCGGGCCTCGGGTGCCGTGGCCTGGGTGGGGTTCTCGGTCATGGGCGGTGTGCCTTCTCCTCGAGGTCGGACAGGTCCTGGGCGAGCCGCACCAGCGCGGCGTCGTCGGTGGGGTGTGGGCCCGCGACGAGGTCGAGGACCTCGCTCACGGGGCGGCCGGTGGCGGCCGAGATCGCGCGGGCGACCGTCTCGACGGAGTCGCTACGACGCAGCCCGAGTCGGGTGCGCAACCGGTCGAGGGTGGCGAGCCGGAGGACGGCGGCCGCCCGGGTCCGGTCCTGGGCCCGGCGGTAGAGGCGGCCTCGGCTCTCCGTCGTCTCGACGGCACGCACGACGACGGGCAGCGGCTCACGGACGAGCCGGCCCAGCCGGCGTCCACGCACGAGGGCCAGCACGACGAGCGAGAACGCCACGAGGGCGAGCGCCGGGGCGAACCACGCCGGCAGGAGCGCACCGTCCTCGGCCTCGCCGTCCGAGTCGACCAGGTCGGTGACGGCGGGCTGATACCAGAGGAGCCGGGTGGAGGCCCCGAGCAGGCGCAGCGCGATGGCGGCGTTGTGCTCCTCGGTGATGACACCGTTGGTGAAGCCGGTGGTCGTCCCGACGATGGTCATCGGCGGGTGGGCCGGGCTCGACGGCAGGTCGAGGAGCCCGGCGCCGTGCTCGCCCTCCTCGTCACCGCCCTCGCCGTCGTCGGCAGGCACGGTGAGCGGGAAGCAGACCCGGGCACCCGTCGACCCGTTGCCGGGCTCGTAGCGCGCGTCGATCCCGATGATCGAGTCGCCCTCGTCGACCGTGCCGATGTCGCAACGGCTCTCGACACGGACGCCGGCGCCGATGGGGAGCGCGGTGGCGTCGGCGCGCAGGGCGCGCAGCTGGCTGGTCGATGGCGACAGCACGACGATGCGGTCGACACCGAGGGACTCCTGCCGGAGCGTCGTGGCAGCCGCGGTGCCGAGGTTGCTCGTGTTGGCGACGACGACCGACGTGTCGTCGTCCCGGGCGGCCAGCGCGGCGCGCACCTCGTCGATCGAGGTGTGGGTCTCGACGTCGACGCCGTTGGCCTCGAGGACGGCGACGAGGGCAGCCCCGCCGGCCGGACCGACGTCGTCGGGGTCCATCGCCTCGCCGGGAGGCGTGGTGGCGATGGCGATGGCTGCGAGCGAGGCGATGCCGACGAGCACGGCGAGCACCCACAGGCCCGTGCGGCGCCACCGGGCCACGGCGCTCACCGTGGCGCTCCGACGGGGGACAGCTCGGGGCGGGAGCCGGCGACGCGCTCGTCGAGGGCCAGGACCGCACGAGCGTCCGCCTCGGCGGCGCGGTCGTGCCCGTAGCGCACGGCGTCGAACCGGTCGGCGGCCGATCGCAGCGCACCGCCCTCGGACGGGAAGGCGCGGCCCAGCTCGAGGGAGGCCTCGTGGGCGGTGCGACCGGGCAGCTCGTCGAGGATGGTCCGCTCCACCGAGGCCGCGACGACGGCGCGGTAGCCGTCGAGCACGACGGTGTCCCAGTCGCCCTGTCGCGCAGCGTCGTTCGCACGAGCGCGGTATGCCGTCGCGTCGGCTCCGCGGTCGTCGAGGACGCCTCGACCGGTCGCCGACCGACGAGCCCGGGCCTCCGGTCGCAGGAGCGCGGCGACGACGAGGGCGAGCAGGGCGAGTGCGAGGAGCACCACGACGGCGAACACCCACGACGGCAGCCCGGGCCCGGTGGTGTCGAGGAGGCCGAGCAGCCACTCACGGAAGCGGTCCCAGAGACTCGGCTCGACGGCATACCGGGGCTTGGAGAGCTCCTCCTCGAGGAGGCGACGCCCCTCGCTCCGGGTGGGGTCGAGCGGTGGGGTGTCCAGGATCATGCGGCGGCGCGGGGCCACGGCGGTGCCGCCGTGCCCTGCGCGGTCTGGACGAGGTGGACGTCGAGGCCCTCGCGGCGGATGCGCTGGTCGACGTAGAGGAGGGCGTCGATTCCGGCGGTGATGGGAGTCGTGATGGCACCGGCGACCACGCCGGTGACGCCGGTGATCACGGCCTGCCAGACGTAGACCTGGTCGAGCGGGATCCCCGTGAAGACGAGCGCGGCGCCGATGATGGCCAGGGGTGCGGTGATCAGCGATCCGATGATGCTGATGGCGATCGAGCTGAGCAGGCGGATGCCGAGGAGGCGCCAGAACCCGGTGCCGGAGGTGAGGCGCCACGACCGGGCGAACGCCTTGCCGACACCCAGATTCTCGAGGATGACCGAGGGGGTGACGAAGGCGAGTCGGGTCCAGAGGAACAGCAGCGCCGGGATGGCCAGCAGGATGGCGAGGATGAGGAGGCCCACCCCGGCCATGACCGTGCCGTCGTCACCGGCGGTGCCGCCGCCGACGAGGACCACGATGGGGATGGCGAGGACGGCGCCGAGGGTGACGAGGATGATGAGGGACGTCAGCAGCGTGGCGCCGACGAGCGCCCAGATGCGGGGGATCGTGCCGCGCCACGTCTCACCCGCGGTGACCTTGCGGCCGAGCACCGCCTGGCCGATGACGTAGGCGAGGAACCCGGCCAGCAGGATCGTCGAGAACCACGACCCGATCGAGGGGATCGTCGTGCCGACCGTGCCGACGAGGCCGGCGCCCTCGTTCGAGACCGACTCCTCGAGCGAGATCGAGTCCTCCTGGCTCGAGACCCAGGCTCCGAGCGCCGTGAACGGGACGAGGAAGACGAGCGACGTGAGCGCCGCGAGGCCGACGGTTGCCGCGACGTTGCCGCGCACGGCACGGAAGACCCCGCCGAAGAGGTCGTTCATCGTCAGCGGGCGCAGCGGGATGATCCCCGGCCGGAAGTCGAGGAGCCGTGGCTGCGGCGGGGGGTAGCTCGGGTGGCCGGGGTAGGCCTGGGGCGGGGGAGGAGTGTCGGGGCGGCCGGCATACGGGTCCGGGTCGGGACGTCCGGAAGCGCCTCCGGGTGCGGTCCAACCCTGGTCACTCATGTGCGTGCCTCCCCACGACGCTGACTGGTCAGAACCCTAACTGAGGGGCGGTTGCGCCACGGCTCAGACCCAGAAGCCGCGGCCACCGTTCCAGTCGCCGAAGTGGTCCCGGTAGGACGTCCCCGGCCCGCGCGACCCGAGGTAGGACCCGACCACCGCGGCGCCGAGGTCGTCGAGCTCCGGGCTGACCATGCGGCCATTCACCCGCCGCGCCATCGACTCGATGAAACGGGCCAGGCCGGGGTCCTCACCGAGGCGGAAGAACGTCACCTGGGCGCCGAGCCGGGCCGAGCCGTCGAGCTCGCGCACCGAGTGGGCGATGGTCACCGGGTCGGGAGGATAGGAGAACCAGACCTCGCCGTCGCGCTCGAGGTGGGCGGTGGGCTCACCGTCGGTGACCACGAGGAGGACCGGCTGCGCGCTGGGGTGTTGCCGGAAGAAGCGGTTGGCCAGCAGCAGCGCGTGGTGCAGGTTGGTGCCCTTCGCCCAGCGTGCGTCGAGCGCCGTGAGCTCCTCGATGTCCATGACCTGCGCGTGCCGGCCGAAGCCGATGAGCTGGAGGTGGTCACCCCGGAACCGTGAGCGGATGAGCTGGTGCAGCGCCAGCGCGGTGCGCTTCATCGGCACCCACCGCCCGTCCATCGCCATCGAGAAGGACGTGTCGACGAGCAGCGCGACGGCGGCCTGGGTGCGGGCCTCGGTCTCGACGACCTCGACGTCGTCGATCTGCAGCCGCACCGACGTCCCGCCGTCACGGAGGACGGCGTTGGTGATCGTGCGCGGGACGTCCCACGACTGGGTGTCGCCGAACTCCCACGCCTTGGTGGCGCCCGACGGCTCGCCGGCCATCCCGTTCGTCCGGGTCTCGCGGGCTCCCGACCGGCCACTCATCCGGTCGGCGACGTCCTTGAGCAGGGCCTTGCCGAGCTGTCGCATCGCCCGGGGCGAGAGTCGCAGCTCACCGTCGGAGCCGCGCTTGAGGTAGCCGCTGTCCCGCAGGGCGTGCTCGAGCTCCCGGAGGGTGCGGGCCTCCACGGCGGCCTGGTCGCCGAGCTGACGGGCGAGGGCGTCGAGGTCGAGGTCGTCGAGCCGTGCCCCGCCGTAGGACTGTGAGAGCTGGTCGGAGAGGGCGTCGAGCTGAGCCAGGTCCTGCAGCGCTCCCGTGCCGTCACCCAGGCCGAGTCCTTCCCCGCCCTCGAAGCCTTCCGACCCCGACCAGTCCTCGCCGGGACGCAGCGCCCGGAGGTTGGCGTCCATGCGCGCGAGCTGCTCCATGAGCCCCGGCGACCCGAAGGCCTGCTGGGACAGCTCCATGAGCTCGGCCCGCTGCTCCGGGGTCATCGAGTTGAGCATCCGCTGGGCCGCGGCGGCCCGCTGGGCCAGCGAGTCCATGAGCTCGTCGATGTCCTTGGGGCTCTCCGGGAAGAAGTCGCCGTGCTTCTCCATGAACTCGGCGAACGCCTTGTCGACCTCTGCCTTGTCCTGCGCGGAACCGTCCGACTGCGCGTGCTTCTCGAGCAGGTCGTTGAGGTCGGAGAGCATCTCCTGGACGGCCGCGCGGTCCTCGTCGGTGGCACCCTCGAGCGCCTGCTTCATGCCGACGAAGCGCTGGTCGAGGAGCTCGCGTCCGAGGAGGTCCTTGATCTGCTCGTAGGCCGCGCGCGCATCGCTGCTCTGCCAGTCGTACGACGAGAGCTCGCTGACCGCCGCCGCGGTGGAGGCGGGCAGGTCGTCGAGCAGGAGCTCTCGGAAGGCACGGTCGTCGTCGTCCATGGTGATGTCGCGGGCGAGCTGGCCGCGCTCGGCCGTGACCGCCTTGTCGAGCAGGGTGCGGACCTCGCGCATCGTCCCGTCGAGGTCATGCTTCTCGAGGATCTCCTGGCGCCGTTCCGCCAGCCGACGGGCCAGGTCGTCGAGCCCGACCTGGTCCTCGCCACCGCGCCGCAGGAACTCGCGCATCGCACGCTCGGGGGAGTAGCCGGCCATGACGTCCCGCCCGATGGCGTCGAGCGCCTCGGCGAGGTCGACCGGTGGTGCGAGCGGGTCGCCGCCGTCGTACCTGCGGTAGCGGCTCATGGTCGTGGCTCAGCCATAGACGGTCTCCCCGCGACCGGACTCCTTGCCGATCCTGCGCGAGAGGAACAGGCCCTCGAGAGCCAGCTCGATCGCCCCGGCGCGGGACCCGTCGTCGGTCGCTCCCAGTCGGTCGGTGACCTGGTCGTAGAGGTCGGACTCGCCCAGGACCGGGAGGCCGGCGAGGAAGTCGCGGGCGCTCACCCGGGCCCCGGTCGTGACCATCGCCCCGTCCTCGATGGCGTCGACGAGGAGGCGGAAGTCGACCCCACCGAGGTGTGCGCGCACCGTCTCGGCGATCGCGGTGCGCAGGAGGTGGGTGAGGATGTCGGACTCGCGGCCCTCCTCGCCGGTCTCGAACTCGATCTTGCCGCCGAGGACGTCGACCGCCGTCTCGAGGTCGACGACCCGCGCGACGGCGGTGTCCTCGCCCTGGGTCGTCGCGCGGTGCAGCGCCGCAGCCGCGATCGTCTCGGCACCGGCGATGGCGAACCTGGCGCTCACGCCGGAGCGCTGGTCCACGCTCGAGGACTCGCGCAGCGCGCGGGTGAAGCGGGCCAGCACCTCGAGGAGGTGGTCGGGCACGTCGGCGACGAGCTCGGCCTCCTGCGCGATGACCGCGATCTCCTCCTCGACCTCGCGGGGGTAGTGGGTGCGGATCTCGGCGCCGAAGCGGTCCTTGAGGGGAGTGATGATCCGTCCGCGGTTGGTGTAGTCCTCGGGGTTCGCGCTGGCGACGACCAGGACGTCGAGCGGCAGACGCAGGACGTAGCCGCGGATCTGGATGTCACGCTCCTCCATGACGTTGAGCATCGCGACCTGGATCCGCTCGGCGAGGTCGGGGAGCTCGTTGATCGCCACGATCCCGCGGTGGCTGCGTGGGATGAGCCCGAAGTGGATCGTCTCGGGGTCACCCAGGCTGCGGCCCTCGGCCACCTTCATCGGGTCGACGTCACCGATGAGGTCGGCGACGCTCGTGTCCGGGGTCGCCAGCTTCTCGGCGTAGCGCTCCTCCCGGCCGACCCAGGCGACGGGAAGGTCGTCGCCGAGCTCGGCAGCGCGCCTGATCGAGCCAGGGGTGATCGGCTCGAAGGGGTGCTCGCCCAGCTCGGAGCCCTCGATCACCGGCGTCCACTCGTCGAGCAGCCCCACGAGCGCACGCAGCAGGCGGGTCTTGCCCTGCCCGCGCTCGCCGAGGAGGACGACGTCGTGGCCGGCGAGCAGCGCCCGCTCGAGCTGCGGGATCACCGAGTCCGTGAACCCGTGCAGGCCCGGCCAGGGATCCTCCCCGGCCCGGAGCTTGGCGAGGAGGTTGTCGCGGATCTCCTGGCGCAGCCGCTTGGGCTCGTGGCCCGCCGCGCGCAGCTGGCCGACGGTGCGGGGCTCAGGTGCAGTCACCTCTCCACGCTAACCCCGGACGTCAACCCCTCCGTATGCCGTGCGCTCGCGCGTGCGAGCGCACGGCACCTTCCCAGCGGCGGTCCACGGTGGGACGCTTGCTCCATGTCGACGCCGCCGTCGGGCGAGGTCCCCACCCACCCACCGGGTCGCAAACCCGGCGGGAAGTGGATCAGCGACGGGGCTGCCCTGGGCGCCGGGGTGATGGGTTTCATCGGCTGGGTCGTCGTCTTCTGGATCCTCGTCATCGCGACCGAGAGCTTCAACGGCGCGACGGGGACGAGCGGTGCCGTCTACTACGCGCTGCTCGTCGCCCTGCTCGGCGGCGCCGTGGGGCTCGTCGTGTGGCCACGGACACGACGTATGGGCCAAGGACTCCTGCTGGCGCTCTCGGTGGGGTTCATCATCGCCGGGGGCATCTGCGTCCCGCTGGTCGTCGGAGCCGTCTGACCCGACGTCAGCCGTCTGCCCCGACGGCAGCCGTCCGACCCGACGTCAGCCGTGCGACGCGGCCAGTCGTGCCTCGACGTCCTTGGCCCTGGCAGCTTCGGCGCCGAGCTCCACCTGGCGACGGATCACCTCGGGCTCGGCGCGCATGAGGGCCAGTCCGCGACGGACGAGCACCATCGGGCTCTTGCGGCGCTCCTTGAGGTCACGGGCGAGCCGCCGCACGAACGTCACGAACGGCCGGTGGTGGATGCACCAGGCGCTGTGCAGGACCCCGGCCACGCGCAGGGAGGCCACCACCTCGGCGGCGAAGATCCCCTCGGCGAGGACGAGCTGGTCGGTGCCCGCGGTCACGGTCGTCGTGTCGACGGCCCGGCTCTTCGAGAGGTCGTAGACGGGCGTGCGCGTCGAGCCGGTCTCGACGAGCTCGCACAGTGAGGCCACCGCGGCGTCGAGGTTCCACGAGTCAGGGTGGTCCCAGTCGATGATCCCGAGCTCCTCGCTCCGGGGCATCGAGGGGTCGTCGAGGTCCCGGTAGAAGTCGTCGAGCCGCACGATCGGCCACCCGTGCGTCGCGTGCAGCCGCTCGGCCAGCCGCGACTTGCCGGCCCCGCTCGGTCCGGCGAGGACGACGACGCGCGCCCGACCGGTCTCGGCCGCGGTCACCGGCCCTTGGGGTGCCAGACCGTCTTGGTCTCGAGGAAGGCGGTGAGTCGGGACAGGTCAGGGGTGGCGCTCCAGTCGGGCTCAACGGCCTCGGCGCCGTCGCCACCGGGGCGCAGGACGCGCTTGAGGTTGTCGGCGCTGGCCTCCTCGAGGGCGGCCCAGTCCACACCCTCGGCGCCGGCGGCACCGGTGAGGTCGATCGCGTTGACGTCGCGATGGCTCGCGAGCCAGGGAGCGATCTCGGCGGCACGGCCGGTGACGATGTTGACGACACCGCCGGGCACGTCGGAGGTCGCCAGGCACTCGGCGAGCGTGATGGCGGGCAGCGGACGCTCGGCGCTCGTCACGACGACGACGGTGTTGCCCGACACGATGACCGGCGCGATGACCGACACGAGCCCGAGCAGGCTCGACTCCTGCGGGGCGAGCACCGCCACGACACCGGTCGGCTCGGACGCCGAGATGTTGAAGTACGGCCCTGCGACGGGGTTGAGCCCGCCGAGGATCTGGACGTACTTGTCGGACCACCCGGCATACCAGACCCAGCGGTCGATCGCCTGCGAGACAACGGCTTCCGCCGCTGCGGGGGTGAGGCCCTCGGCGTCGCGGACCTCCTGGACGAGCTGCGGGCGACGCGACTCCATGACCTCGGCGACGCGGTAGAGGACCTGACCGCGGTTGTAGGCCGTGGCACCGGCCCAGCCGGGCTGCGCGGCCCGCGCTGCGGTCACCGCGTCGCGGCCGTCCTTGCGCGATCCCTGCGCCGCGTTGGCGAGGAAG
This sequence comes from Knoellia locipacati, assembly GCF_044791685.1. Lineage (GTDB taxonomy): Bacteria > Actinomycetota > Actinomycetes > Actinomycetales > Dermatophilaceae > Knoellia > Knoellia locipacati_A. Next base: position 493,097 of record NZ_CP087730.1, on the reverse strand, counting down.
CGCGGGGTCGCGGTCTTGCCGCGACCGGTGGGGGCGGCATACACCTCGTAGGAACGGCCGCTCTCGCTGCGGGGGAACTTGCCACCGATGTAGAGCTTGTAGGTCTTCTTGACGTCAACGCGGCTCACGGCTCAGGCTCCGGTCTTCACGTAGGGCTCGAGTCCGTGGCGACCGCCCTCGCGGCCGTATCCCGACTCCTTGTATCCACCGAACGGGCTCGTCGGGTCGAACTGGTTGAACGTGTTGGCCCACACGACACCGGCCTTGAGCTGGTCGGCCATCCAGAGGATGCGCGAGCCCTTCTCGGTCCAGATGCCCGCGGACAGGCCGTAGGGGGTGTTGTTGGCCTTGGCCACGGCCTCCTGCGGCGTGCGGAAGGTGAGCACCGACAGGACGGGCCCGAAGATCTCCTCCTGCGCGATGCGGTGGGTCTGCGTGACGCCGGTGAACACCGTTGGCCTGAACCAGAATCCCTTGCTGGGCAGTTCGCAGCCGTTGTCCCAACGGGTGGCGCCCTCGCCCTCGCCGGCGTCGGTGAGCGCGACGATCCGGTCGAGCTGGGCGCGGCTGTTGATGGCGCCGACGTCGGTGTTCTTGTCGAGCGGGTCGCCGACGCGCAGGGTGCCGAGGCGACGCTTGAGGCGGCTCTCGACCTCCTCGGCGATCGACTCCTGCACGAGGAGGCGGGAGCCGGCGCAGCAGACGTGGCCCTGGTTGAAGAAGATGCCGTTGACGATGCCCTCGACGGCCTGGTCGATGGGGGCGTCGTCGAAGACGATGTTGGCGGCCTTGCCACCCAGCTCGAGCGTCGCCTTCTTGCGCGTGCCGGCGATGGCGCGAGCGATCATCTTGCCGACGCCGGTGGAGCCGGTGAACGCGAGCTTGTCGATGCCGGGGTGGTCGACGATGGCCTGGCCGGTCGGGCCGGCGCCGGTGACGATGTTGACGACACCCGCGGGCAGGTCGGCCTGCTGACAGACCTCGGCGAAGAGGAGCGCGGTGAGTGGAGTCGTCTCGGCGGGCTTGAGGACGACGGTGTTGCCGGTGGCCAGCGCCGGAGCGATCTTCCACGCGAGCATGAGCATGGGGAAGTTCCACGGGATGATCTGGCCGACGACGCCGTGGGGGCGCGGGTTCGGGCCCAGCGAGGCGTAGTCGAGCTTGTCGGCCCAGCCGGCGTTGTAGAAGAAGTGCGCCGCCGCGAGCGGGATGTCGATGTCGCGGCTCTCCTTGATCGGCTTGCCGTTGTCGAGGCTCTCGAGGACGGCGAACTCGCGCGCGCGCTCCTGGAGGATGCGGGCGATGCGGTAGAGGTACTTGCCGCGGTCCGCGCCGCTCATGCGCGACCACACCCGCGTGTATGCCGTCCGCGCCGCCTTGACGGCCGCGTCGACGTCCGCCTCACCAGCGTCGGAGACCTCGGCGAGGACCTCCTCGGTGGCCGGGCTGATCGACTTGAAGGCGGTGCCTGTGCCGTCGACGAACTCGCCGTTGATGAACAGGCCGTAGCTGCTCTGGAGGTCGACGACGGCCCGCGACTCGGGGGCCGGTGCGTACTCGAAGCGTGACATCAGGGGTCCTTCAGTAGGCCGTGGAGGGGGAGTCGTCGGCGATGTAGCTGGCGCCGGAGTAGGCGCCGGTCGTCATCCGCTGACGCTGGAGCAGGAGGTCGTTGAGCAGGCTGCTCGCGCCGAAGCGGAACCACTGGTTGTCGAGCCAGTCGTCGCCCGCGATCTCGCTTACGGTGACGAGGAACTTGATGGCGTCCTTGCTCGTCTTGATGCCGCCGGCGGGCTTGACGCCGACCATCTCGCCGGTGAGCTCGCGCCAGTCACGGACCGCCTCGAGCATGATCAGGGTGACGGGAAGGGTGGCCGCGGGCTGGACCTTGCCGGTGCTCGTCTTGATGAAGTCGCCGCCGGCGAGCATCGAGAGCCAGCTGGCGCGGCGGACGTTGTCGTAGGTGACGAGCTCGCCGGTCTCCATGATGACCTTGAGGCGTGCGTCGCCGCACACCTTCTTGACCTCGGCGATCTGGTTGAAGACGGTGAGGTAGTCGCCGCTGAGGAACGCGCCACGGTCGATGACCATGTCGATCTCGTCGGCTCCCGCCTTGACGGCGTCCTTGGTGTCGGCGAGCTTGACCGCCATGCTCGCGCGGCCGCTGGGGAAGGCGGTGGCGACGGCCGCGACCTTGACGCCGGATGCACCGAGCGCCTCCTTGGCCGTGGTCACCATGTCGCCGTAGACGCAGACGGCTGCCGGACGCGGCGTCGACAGGTCGCTCGGGTCGGGCAGCAGCGCCTTGGCGGCGAGACCGCGGACGCGTCCCCTGGTGTCGGCGCCCTCGAGGGTCGTGAGGTCGATCATCGAGATGGCGAGGTCAATCGCCCACTGCTTGCTCGTCGTCTTGATCGACCGGGTGCCCAGACCCGCGGCCCGTGCGTCGCAGCCGACCTGGTCGACGCCCGGCAGGCCGTGCAGCCACGTCGTCAGGGCCTGGTTCGTCAGCCGGGAGACGCCGATGAGGTCGCGTGCGCGGGCCGTGGCATCGGCGGCGGGGACGTTCGTGGTGGTGCTCACCCCGGGAGTCTATCCGCGGCGCGGCGAGGTCCTATCGCGCCAGCGTGCCCACGGAGCGCAGGAGGTGGTGACCGGCGGGAGTGTCGACCGTGTCGGTGCTCGCTGAGCCGGGGAAGGGCGTGCGGCCGCTCGACCACAGCACGTAGTCGATCCGGTTGCCCTTGTCGGTCGTGGGGTCGGTGAGACGGCACGCGCAGTCGTGCTGGGCACCGTCGTAGAAGTCGCCGATGCCTCCCACCGCCGGGCCGAGCACCAGGTCCATGACGGGCGACTGGTTCGGGTTGTCCGGGGAGGAGGTCATGTTGAGGTCGCCACCGACGACGACGGCCCAGCCGCGCTCACGGTAGGGCGCAGTGAGGTCCACGATGGCCCGGACCTGGGGCTCGCGCTCCGGCTGGGTGCCGCGCCCGCCGGACGTGGGGAAGGCCGACAGGTGGGTCGAGCAGCCAAGTGTGGGGATGCCGGTGCGCCGGAACTCCACGCAGGCGATCCCGAACTTCTCGACGCCGTCGGCGTTGTTGTTCGGGTAGTCCGGCGTGAGAGTCGGGCGGTTCGCCGCCCCCGTGTGGATGACCAGCTCGCCGATGAAGTCCCCACCGCACCCCGGGTTGCGGCTGTTGCCGAAGTGTCGCTTGCGAGGGTGGTAGGCGAACGTCCAGCCCGGATGCTCCGAACGCAGCTCCTCGAACCAGGGACGGCACACCTCCTGCACCGTCACGAGGTCGGGCCGTTGCTCCTCGACCTCCTGGACGACGACGTCCCAGGCCGCCGGGACATGGTCGGTGTTGTGCTGTACGACGCGGAGCTCTGCGGCCGCCGCCGTCGCACCACGCTCGGGGCCGGGCACCCCGAGCGGCCGGGCCGTTGCGCTCGTCGAGAGCACTGCGAGTGTTGCCGCCCCACCCAGGGCCAATGCCATCCGCACGCGTCGAGTCATGGTTGGTGAGGGTAGGGACCGTCCGCGAACGCCCCGCCAACCCGAGATGAGGAGGATGTGACGTCCACGCGGACAGACTCAGCGTCGATGCGTCCAGGGAGACGCGGGCCCTGGCACGCGTCCGGCTGGACACATCCGCGGATGTCGACAGCTCTCAGGTGGAGCGTCGCCAGAGGCGCCACCACGGTCGCCGCCCGGGCCCGACCACGGGTGCGGGAGGCTCCGGCGGTGACGCGGCCGCGGCGAGCTCGGCACGCAGCGCCCGCCACTGCTCGACCATCTCGTCGCCGTCGACGGTCGGCGCCCACACCGGCGAGGCCGTGCCGAGCGCGGGACGACGCCGGTCCTCGACCACCCGCGCGTTGTAGTCGCGCAGGATCTCGCGCACTCCCTCCTCGGTGCGGACGTCGGCCAGTGACTCGGGGAAGGACGCCCGCTCGCGTCGCAGCAGCATCACCGGCGGGAGCGCATCCGAGGGGTCGAGCCCTTCGCGCGCCATCATCTTCTTGATCCACCAGTCGGGGTCGGGGTCGTCGAGCCCGCGCAGCGGCTTGCCCGCCCCGGGGAGGTTCTCGAACTCACCCCGCTCCTGCGCCTCGCGGATCTGCTTCTCGACCCACAACTCGTGGAAGGACACCGCTCACTCACCTCCTGTCGTGGGCGCCTCGATCCCGGACATCAGCCCGTTGACGTCGGGCAGCACCGCGAAGCCGGCGAACGTCCCGTCCTCGAGGATCTCGCGCGCCGTCTCGAGCCAGCCACCCCACGCAGCACGAGCCAGGGTGCCGCCGACGCTGATCCGACGCACGCCGAGACGTGCGGCCTCGCCGACGGTGACGAACGGTGCGTTGACGAGCAGGTTGACCGGCTTGGGCGCCACGGCCTCCACGATCGCGCTCACGTGCTCCACCCGGTCGAGCCGCGGCGCGTAGAGGCAGTCGGCGCCCGCCTCGGAGTAGGCACGGAGACGGCGGATGGTCTCGTCGATGTCCGGACGTCCGACGACGAACCCCTCCGACCGACCGGTGAGGACGACACCGGTGCCGGACTCGTCGATCGCTCGACGGGCGGCGGCGATCCGGGCCACCGAGAGGTCGACGTCGAGCAGGGGCTCCTCCGGGTCACCCGACGAGTCCTCGATCGACAGTCCCGCGATCCCCGTCCGCACCGCGTCGGCGACGTTGCCCGCCACCTCGTCCGGGTCGACGGCATACCCGCCCTCGAAGTCGGCGTTGACCGGGACCGAGACGGCACCGGCAACCTCGCGCAGGTGGTGGAGCACGTCCTCCAGTGGCGCGTGGGAGTCGGCCCGGCCGCGGGTCCAGGCGAACCCGGCACTCGTCGTCGCCAGGGCCGCGAAGCCCAGATGCTCCAGCACCCGTGCGCTCCCGACGTCCCACGGGTTCGGCATGACGAAGCAGCCCGACTCGTGCAGGGAGCGGAACTGGGCGACGCGGTCGGCGGCGGCGGTCATGGGGAGCACCTCGTGGTCCGGGATCTCCACTGTATGCCGGTCGGCCGCCTCGGTCAGGGTGTCGTGGCAGCCTCGAGGTCGGTGCGGATCGCAGCCAACCGCTTGGCCGCACGTGAGCGTGCCCCGGCGAGGTCGTCGGCCTCGACGGCCTCGATCACCTCGAGGTAGACCTTGAGCTTGGGCTCGGTCCCCGACGGTCGCACGATGACCCGCGACTCGTCGGCGAGGAACCAGCGCAGACCCTCGGTAGGCGGCAGACCGCCGTCGCCGAGGGCCAGGTCGTCGACGCGCGAGACCTCAACTCCCGCAACGGACTTCAGCGGCTCGGCGCGCAGCCGCGCCATGATCCCGTCGATCAGCGAGAGGTCGTCGACGCGCACCGAGAACGAGTCGGTCGCGTGCACGCCGTGCTCGACTGCGAGCTCGTCGAGCCGGTCGGGGATGGAGCGACCGGCCGCCTTGAGGGTCGCCACGATCTCGGCGACGACCAGCGCCGCGGACACACCGTCCTTGTCGCGGACCCGGCCGGGGTCGACGCAGTAGCCGAGCGCCTCCTCGTAGCCGTAGCGCAGCCCGGGCACGCGCGAGATCCACTTGAACCCGGTCAGGGTCTCCTCGTGCGCCACACCGCGGGCGCGACACACCGTCGCCAGCATCCGCGACGACACGATCGAGTTCGCGAAGACGTCGCCGTCGGACACGCCACGGTCGAGCAGGTGCGCACCGAGCAGCACGCCCACCTCGTCACCGCGGAGCATCCGCCAGCCGCCCGGACCCGGCACGGCGACGGCGCACCGGTCGGCGTCGGGGTCGTTGGCGATGACGACGTCGGGACCGGTCTGCTCGGCGAGGTCGAGCGCGGCGTCCATCGCGCCGGGCTCCTCGGGATTGGGGAAGGACACGGTCGGGAAGGCGGGGTCGGGCTGCGCCTGGCTGGGGACGGGCAGCGGTGCGGCGTACCCGGCCGCCTCGAACGCCCGCGCGACGGTCTCGGAGCCGACGCCGTGCAGCGCCGTGTGCACGACGACGAGGTCGCGCGGCGAGTCCGCCGTGACGACACCGGTCACCGTGGAGAGGTAGCTCTCGAGCACCTCGTCGTCGAGCGTGTCCCAGCCGTCGTCGGGCAGCGGCACGTCGGCGACGCGGTCGACGTGGGCGATCTCGGTGGCGATCTCGGCATCGGACGGCGAGACGATCTGCGACCCGTCACCGAGGTAGACCTTGTAGCCGTTGTCCTGCGGTGGGTTGTGACTGGCAGTCACCATGACACCGGCGTCCGCGCCGAGGTGCCGGATCGCGTACGCCAGGACCGGGGTCGGCAGCGGCCGCGGCAGCACGACCGCTCGACCGCCCGCGCCGACGACGACGGCCGCCGTGTCGCGCGCGAAGACGTCGGAGTTCGTCCGTGCGTCGAACCCGACGACGACGAACGGCTCGCGGACGGTCTTCTTCAGATATGCCGTGAGGCCGGCTGCCGCGCGGATCACCACGGCGCGGTTCATCCGGTTCGGGCCCGCACCGAGAGCGCCGCGAAGTCCGGCCGTGCCGAACTCGAGCATTCCGGCGAAGCGGTCGCACAGGTCGGCGAGGGCCGCGTCGTCACCACTGCCGGCGGCATCGAGCACCGACTGGAGCTCGGCCCGGGTCTCGTCGTCGGGGTCGTCCCCGAGCCAGGCCTGGGCAGCCCCGAAGAGGTCGGAGTGGTCGTCAACCGCGTCGGAGGGTGAGAGGTCCGCGGACTCGTGGCGGCCGGCATACGTCATGGCAGGCCCCTCTCAGATCTTGGCGACGACGGCGGCGAGGAGCGTGCCGCATCTCTCGGCGGCCGCCCTGCCCGCCTCGAGGACCTCTTCGTGGTTGAGCGGCGTCTTGGAGATGCCGGCCGCAGGGTTGGTCACGAGCGAGATGCCGAGGACGTCCATGCCGCTCTGGCGCGCGGCGATCGCCTCGAGGGAGGTCGACATGCCGACGAGGTCGCCGCCCATGACCTTGGCCATCTGGACCTCGGCGGGTGTCTCGTAGTGGGGGCCACGGAACTGGACGTAGACACCTTCCTCGAGGCCGGCGTCGACCTCGCGGGCGAGGTCACGCAGCCGCGGGGTGTAGACGTCGGTGAGGTCGACGAAGTTGGCGCCCTCGATGGGGGAGTGCGCCGTGAGGTTGATGTGGTCCCGGATGATGACCGGGGTCCCGGGAGGCCACTCCTCTCGCAGGCCCCCGCAGCCGTTCGTGAGGACGATGGTGCGGCAGCCGAGGGCGGCCGCGGTCCTCACGCCGTGGACGACCGAGCGCACGCCGCGCCCCTCGTAGAAGTGGGTGCGCGTGCCGAAGACGAGCGCCCGACGGCCGGTGTCGCCGATGGCGACCGAGCGCATCGTGCCCGAGTGGCCGGCCACCGCGGCCTTGCCGAACCCGGGCACGTCGGTGTTTTCGATCTCGACCAGGGTCTCGCCGATGAGGTCTCCGGTCTGCCCCCAGCCGGAGCCGAGGACGAGGGCGACGTCGTGGGTGTCCACACCCGTGCGGTCGCGGATGACGGAGGCGGCTGCCTCGGCGACGGCGAACGGGTCGGTCGCCGGATCGGCGAGGTCGAGCGGGTGCGGGACGGGGGCGTTGTCGGTCACGCGAGCAGGGTATCCGCAGCGTGGTTGGATGGGCTTCGTGAATGCGCGAACGACCCGAGTGGTCATCCTCGGCGGCGGACCCGGCGGCTACGAGGCGGCCCTGGTGGCAGCTCATCTCGGCGGGGCGGTGACGATCGTCGACCGCGACGGGCTCGGGGGAGCCGCCGTCCTCACCGACTGCGTCCCGTCCAAGACGCTCATCTCCACCGCCGACTACATGTCCGAGTTCGAGACCGCCGCCGACCTCGGGGTCCACCTCGAGGACGGCGAGGGTGACGAGGTGAGTGACGCCAAGGCCGAGCTCGCCGAGGTCAACTCGCGCGTCAAGGACCTCGCCGCCGCCCAGAGCCGCGACATCACCGAACGGGTCGACGAGGTCGGTGTCCGCATCGTCCCCGGCACCGGTCGGCTCCTCTCGGCGACGAGGGTCGAGGCGACCCTGAACGACGGCGGCACCGAGACGCTCGACGCGGACGTCGTCCTCATCGCGACCGGCGCGACGCCGCGGGTCATGGACTCGGCCAAGCCCGACGGCGAGCGCATCCTCACCTGGCAGCAGATCTACGAGCTCGACGCCCTGCCCGAGCGGCTCGTCGTCGTCGGCTCCGGCGTGACCGGCGCCGAGCTCGCCCAGGCCTACCTCGGGCTCGGGTCCGACGTCGTCCTCGTCTCCTCGCGCGACCGGGTCCTGCCCGGCGAGGACCCGGACGCGGCGACGGTCATCGAGGACGTCTTCAAGCGACGCGGCATGGAGGTGCTCGGCCGGTCCCGCATGGCGGGGGTCGAGCGCCGCGGTGACGGCGTCGTCGTCCGTCTCGAGGACGGCCGTGAGGTCGAGGGGTCGCACGCCCTGCTCGCCGTCGGCTCGGTCCCGCAGACCGCCGGGATGGGACTCGAAGAGATCGGGGTCGACCTGACTCCCTCGGGTCACATCGTCGTCGACCGGGTCTCCCGCACCTCCGTGCGAGGCGTGTATGCCGCGGGCGACTGCACGGGCGTTCTGCCCCTTGCGTCCGTGGCGGCGATGCAGGGCCGGATCGCGATGTCGCACGCCCTGGGTGACGCGGTCGCCCCCCTCAACCTCGGCGTCGTGTCCGCCAACATCTTCACCGACCCCGAGATCGCCACCGTCGGCATCTCCCAGAAGGCTGTCGACGAGGGCACGGTCGACTGCGACGTCGTCACGCTGCCGCTGTCACGCAACGCGCGCGCCAAGATGTCCGGCATCAACGACGGCTTCGTCAAGCTGTTCGCGCAGAAGGGATCCGGCGCCCTCATCGGTGGTGTGGTGGTCGCACCGCGCGCCTCGGAGCTGATCTTCCCCGTCACGCTGGCCGTCCACCACCGGCTCAACGTCGACCAGGTGGCGAGCACCTTCACGGTCTACCCGTCGCTCTCGGGCTCGATCGCCGAGGCTGCGCGCCGCCTGCACTCGACGCTCGGCTGACCCCTCGGCTGAACCCTCGGACCGGCGAGGTCCAAGGCCCACAGCGCTCCCTTGCGTGGCTAGTTTGGACATCATCCGAACCCCGACGCAGGGAGATCCACGATGAGTGACGAGAAGCGGCCGATCACCGGCGACGAGGCCCTCGACAAGGCCAAGGACTACGCCCAGGACAACCCGGGCCACGCACGGAGCGCCATCGACAAAGTCGAGGACTTCATCGACCAGAAGACCGGTGGCAAGTTCTCGGACATGGTCGACAAGGGCGGCGACATGGTCGAGAAGCAGCTCGGCCTCCCGAGCAACGAGGGTGGCACGCTGCCGTCGGACCCGAGCGCCCCGCCGGCGGACCCCGGCTCGACGCCCACGACCCCGACGACTCCGGTGCCGCCGTCCGAACCGGCCGAGCCCGAGCAGCCCGGCGAGGTGCCGGTCCCGAACCCGTCCCCGGGCACCGGTGACCCACAGCCGCAGCAGGACCCGACGGCTCCGAGCGACACCACCGACACGACGGCCCCGCCGTCGACGATTCCGGGTGACGGTTCGGACCAGGCGCCGGACACCTCGTTCCCGCCGGCGGAGGCCGAGCCCGCCACGCAGGGATCGCCGAGCCCGGGCGAGGCCGGCGGGCTGCCCGAGGGTGGTCCCACCCAGCAGGGCGACCCGGGGGCGACCACGGCTCCCGGCGGGACGCAGCCGGCTGACGGTGGCAACCAGATCGACCTGGGCCAGAACGACGGCTCGGGTCGGACGAACCCGTCCCTCGACGAGGAGCTCGGCGACAAGGGCTTCGGCGGAGAGGGTTCCACCCCCACCCGCTGAGGACTCGCCCACGACGCGACGTGCGGACGCCCCGGATGCCGAATGACCGGCATACGGGGCGTTCGCGTGTCTTCACCCTCGTGAGGGATGCTCAGGTCCGACCCGCCCGAACGCCCCTCGCGGGGTGCGCGCCCGCTTCCAGGGTGAGCCTGAGCGCGTGTATGCCGTCAGGCGTCCTTGATCTCGCAGAGCACCTGGCCGTTGGTCACGGTCGCGCCGACCTCGGCAGAGAGCCCGCTAACCTTGCCGGCCCTGTGCGCGGTGATCGGCTGCTCCATCTTCATCGCCTCGAGCACGACGATGAGGTCGCCCCCGGCCACCTCGGCACCGTCCTCGACGTTGATCTTGACGATCGTGCCCTGCATGGGGGCGGTGAGTGAGTCGCCGGAGGCGGCCGACCCGGCCTTGCTGCCGCCGGAGCGCTTGGGCGCCTTCTTCTTCGCCGCGGCCCCACCACCGCCCAGCGACAGACCGGCGGGCAGGACGACCTCGAGCCGGCGCCCGCCGACCTCGACGGTCACCCGCTGGCGCTCGCCCTGCTCCTCGCCGTCGGCCGATGCCCCGTCGCCGGCGAAGGGTGCGATCTGGTTGTCGAACTCGGTCTCGATCCACCGGGTGTGCACGGTGAACGCCGCCCCACCCTCAGGTGCGAAGGCAGGGTCGGTGACGACGGCGCGGTGGAACGGGAGGACGGTCGGCATGCCGTCGACCTCGAGCTCGGCGAGGGCGCGGCGCGAGCGCTCGAGCGCCTGCTCGCGCGTGCGACCCGTGACGATGAGCTTGGCGATCATCGAGTCGAACGCCCCGGCGACGGTGTCGCCCTCGACGATGCCGGCGTCCCAGCGCACACCCGGGCCGTGGGGGACGACCATGCGGGTCACCGTGCCGGGAGCCGGCATGAAGTTGCGCCCGGCGTCCTCGCCGTTGATGCGGAACTCGAAGGAGTGGGCCCGGGGCGTCGGGTCGTCGAAGCCGAGCTCCTCGCCGTTCGCGATGCGGAACTGCTCGCGGACGAGGTCGATGCCGGTGACCTCCTCGGTCACGGGGTGCTCGACCTGGAGTCGGGTGTTGACCTCGAGGAAGCTGATCGTGCCGTCCTGGGCGACGAGGTACTCGCAGGTGCCGGCTCCGACGTAGCCGGCCTCGCGCAGGATCGCCTTTGAGGCCCGCACGAGCTCGGCGTTCTGCTCGTCGGTGAGGAACGGCGCGGGCGCCTCCTCGACGAGCTTCTGGTTGCGGCGCTGCAGTGAGCAGTCGCGGGTCGAGACGACGACGACGTTGCCGTGCTGGTCGGCCAGGCACTGGGTCTCGACGTGACGGGGCTTGTCGAGGAACTTCTCGACGAGGCACTCGCCGCGACCGAAGGCCGTCACGGCCTCACGCACGGCGGACTCGTAGAGCTCGGGGATCTCCTCGAGGGTGTGGGCGACCTTGAGGCCGCGACCGCCGCCGCCGTAGACCGCCTTGATGGCGATGGGCAGCCCGAACTCCTTGGCGAGCTCGACCACCTCGTCGGCGTCCTTGACCGGGTCCTTGGTGCCGGGGGCCAGCGGAGCGTCCGCCTTGACCGCGATGTGCTTCGCCTTGGCCTTGTCGCCGAGGGCGTCGATCGCCTCGGGTCCGGGGCCGATCCAGATGAGCCCGGCGTCGATGACGGCCTGGGCGAACTCGGCGTTCTCGGCGAGGAAGCCGTAGCCGGGGTGCACGGCGTCCGCGCCGGCCTCCTTGGCGACGGCGATCAGCTTGTCCTGCAGCAGGTAGGAGTCGCCCGGGGTCGTGCCGCCCAGCGCGTAGGCCTCGTCGGCCACCTTGACGTGCAGCGCGTCACGGTCGGGCTCGGCGTAGACGGCGACGGAGCCGATGCCGGAGTCCTTGCAGGCGCGGGCGATACGGACGGCGATCTCGCCGCGGTTGGCGATGAGGACTTTGCTGATGGCCATGCCCCGGAGCGTAGTGGGTCCGCTCAGCCGACGCCCTTGAAGGTCTCGCGGGGTCGGTCACACCTTGCGCTCAGACGTCGAGGGACCGCGCGAGGGCGAGGAGGCCGCGTTCGAGGCCCTCCCGTTCGGCGGGGGAGAGGACCTCGAGCAGGCGCGCCTCGTTGGCCATGTGTGCGGTGAACGCCCGGTCGATGAGCCTCCGTCCTCCGGGCGTGAGCGCGACGAGCCGCGACCGGCCGTCGGTCCCGCTGGGGCGTCGTTCGACGAGCCCGAGGGTCACGAGCCGGTCGACGCGCTTGGTCACCGCCCCGCTCGTGACGACCGTCTGCTCGGACAGGTCGGACGGCGTGAGGGCGAAGTCGCCGCCCTGCCGGCGCAGGGTGGCGAGGACGTCGAACTCGCCCTCGCCGAGCCCGAACTCGTTGTAGACGTGGACGAGCTCCGTCGTGAGTGCAGCCGCGACGCGGTGCAGCCGGCCGATGACGAGGAAGGGCGTCGGGTCGAGGTCGGGGCGCTCGGTGCGCCACTGGTCGACGATCATCGCGGCACGGTCCGGGTGGGGTGCGTCGGGCATGAGCTGGAATATACCTTCCTCGGAAGGTATTGTATCTTCCGTGGAAACTATCTCGTCGACCAAGCTCGGTGGCCTTGCGCTCGTCGCCGTCACCGCGATCGCCCCGGTCGTCTGGGGATCGACGTATGCCGTGACGCACCTCTTCCTCCCGGCCGACCGGCCGCTCTTCGCCGGCGTGATGCGGATCCTGCCCGTCGGACTGCTCATGCTCGCGTGGCACCGGCGCCTGCCACGGGGCTCGTGGTGGTGGCGCTCGGTGGTCCTCGGCACGCTGACCATGGGACTGTTCGTCGCCCTCCTCTTCGTGGCCGCCATTCGGCTGCCCAGCGGGCTGGGGTCCACGCTGACGGCGGTCGCACCGATGATCACCATGGGTCTGGCGTGGGCCATCCTGCGCGAGCGCTCCACGCCCGCGACCGTGGGCGCCTCGCTCGTCGGTGCCCTCGGCGTCCTCCTCCTCGTCCTCCAGGGCGACAGCGGCGGGCACGTCGATCTCATCGGCCTCCTCGCCTCCATCGGCGCCGTCACCTCGGCGAGCACGGGCTTCGTCCTCACCAAGCGGTGGGCGGCCGACGAGGGAGTGCTCGTCGTGACGACGTGGCAGCTCGTCGCCGGAGGGCTCGTGCTCCTGCCGTTCGCCCTGCTCCTCGAAGGCGCGCCCCCGGCCCTGCCGCTCTCCGGGTGGCTGGCCCTGGCCTACCTCGGCCTCATCGGGTCCGGCGTCGCCTACGTCGCGTGGTTCAAGGGCCTGGAGTCGATGAGCACCGGGGCCGTCGCCGTCATCGGCCTGCTCAACCCCGTCGCCGGGACCCTGCTCGGCGTCGTGCTGCTCGGTGAGCCGTTCGGGGCGGTGCACCTCCTCGGGATGGCGCTGGTCCTCGGCAGCGTCGTGCTCGCCCAGCCCCAGGTCCACGGCGCCTTCCCCAAGGTGCGGCATGCGCGGCCGGTGGGCACCCGGCATACGGTGGAGGTATGCCCATCAACGACATCACCCTGACGTCCGGTACGCAGAAGGTCACCATCCCGCAGGTCGGGTTCGGCGTGTGGCAGGTCCCCGACGACGAGGTCGACGCCGCGGTGCTGGCGGCCCTCGAGACCGGCTACCGCCACATCGACACCGCCAAGCTCTACAACAACGAGTCCGGTGTCGGGCGTGCGCTCGCGGCCACCGACGTGCCGCGTGATGAGATCTTCGTGACGACGAAGGTCTGGCCCACGGAGTTCGGCGCACAGGAGACCGTCGAGTCGTTCACCGCCTCGATGGACCGCCTCGGCCTCGAGACCCTGGACCTCTTCCTGCTGCACTGGCCGTTCCCGCAGCAGGACCGCTATGTCGACGCGTGGAAGGCGCTCCTGTCCCTGCGTGACTCCGGTCGGGTGCGCGCGGTCGGCGTCTGCAACTTCCACGTGGAGCACCTCCAGCGGCTCTTCGACGAGACCGGCGAGTGGCCGGCCATCAACCAGATCGAACTCCACCCCTACCTCCAGCAGCGCGAGGTGGCCGAGTTCAACGCCGCCCACGGCATCGTCACCGAGTCGTGGAGCCCGCTGGCCTCGGGCAAGCAGGTCCTCGACGACCCGGTGATCGGCGCCATCGCGCAGCGCCTCGGTGCCACCCCGGCCCAGGTCGTCATCGCGTGGCACATCGCCCGCGGGTTCGTCGTCCTGCCCAAGTCGGTGACGCCGTCGCGCATCACGGAGAACTTCGAGGCCGCCGAGCTGACGCTGAGCGAGTCGGACATGGCCGAGATCGCGACGCTCGACCGCGGGTTCCGCACCGGCCCCAACCCCGACGAGTTCAACGGCTGACCCCACCTTTTCCGGCCCATCACGGAACGGGAGCCTTCAGCCGGAAACAGTTTCGGGCTGAAGGCTCCCGTTCGTGGATCAGGCAGGAAAGGGGAGGTGTCAGACGGGGAGGAGGCGGCTCACGAACTCGCGGAGCTGGGCGACGTTGCGGCACTCGTGCATGTCGACGATCTCGCTGTAGCGCAGGGCGACCGAGTCGCCGCTGCCCCACATGCGGGCGGGTTCGGGGTTGAGCCAGGACACGTGGCGGGCGCGGGAGGCGATCTCGCGCAGCATGTCGAACTGAGGGTCGGTGTGGTTCGAGCGGGCGTCGCCGAGGACGAGGACGGCCGAGCGGTGGCTGATGGCGTCGAGGTGGTGCTCGACGACGTCGGCGAAGACCGCGCCGTAGTCGCTGTTGCGGTGCCATCGCGTCATCCGCGAGAGGTCGTCGAAGGCGTGGGAGAGGTCGCTGCCGGGTGGGGCGCCGATCACCTGGTCGGTGAGGTCGTCGACGCGGTTGACGAAGCCTAGGATGCGGACGCGGCGGAACTGCGTCGCGAGGGCCTGGACGAGCAGGATCGTGAAGCGCGAGAAGCCGGCGACCGACGACGACAGGTCGCAGAGGATGACGAGGTCCGGTCGGTGCGGGCTCGCGTGGTGCATGGCCGGCCGGATCGGGACGCCGCCAGTCGAGAGGGACCGGCGCAGGGTGCGCCGCACGTCGATGGAGCCGCGTGACGCGCGACGTCGGCGGGCCGCCAGCCGCGTGGCGAGCTTGCGGGACAGGGGCTGGATCGCCCCCCGCAGCTCGTCGAGCTCGGCCGGGCCGGCGAGGAGGAAGGGCGTCTGCTCGGCAGGTGCGCGGACGGCATACCGGCTGATCCGGTCGGCACCGCGTGCCTCGGCGTTGCGACGTCGCGTCTCGGTCTCCACCCGACGACGGAAGGCGGTGACCTCGGTGCGGAGCTCGTCGCGGGTGAACCGGGTGGCGAAGCCGCCGCCACTGGCCGGACCACTGGCGCCGGCGCCCGAGCCGCCGGACCCGCCGCTTCCGTCCCCGGAGCCACCCGGCGCGTCCTCGGCAGCATCCTGCATCCGGGCGAGCGCACCCGCGATGGCGGTCTGCGGCGCGAGGGTGTCGAGGGCCTGCTGGGCCGAGAAGGACCCGATGGTCGCGGCGTTGGCGAGGGCTCCGAGCTCGGCCACGACGCGAGCGGCGAGCTCGTCGAGGGCGCGCTCGTCGCCGGCGGCCAAGGCTCGAGCCAAGTCCTCGCGGAGCTCGGCCGCCCGGCGCCGGCGGTCCTCCAGAGTGGCGGGCGGCGCTTCGGTGGAGATGCCCTCGCGGTCGCCGAGTGCCGCTGGGAACCACACGTCGTAGAGGTCGTCGAAGACCTGTCTCTGCCCGGCCCGGCGCAGGAGCGCCGCAGCCAGACCCTCACGCAGCCGCTCCCGATCGTCGAGACCCAGGACCTGGGCCGCCGCACCGGCGTCGACCACGTCGCTCGTCCCCACGACGACGCCGTGACCGCGCAGGGCTCGGGCGAAGCCGACGAGCCGGGAGTCGAGTGCCGTGGACATGGTCGGGCCGGTCAGGTGGCGGGGAGGTCGAGCGCGACGGCGGCGCGCTCGATGTCGTCCTGGTGCTTGAGCAGGACGCCGAGGTTGTCGCGGACGAGCTCGGCGCTGAGGTCGCCGTCCTGCGTCGCGCCGAGGGCGATGAGGGTGCGCGCCCAGTCCACCGTCTCGGCCACCGATGGAGCCTTGCGCAGCCTCAGCTCGCGCAGCCGCTGCACGAGCCGGACCACGGAGGCCACGAGGGCTTCGTCGAGGCCGGGGGCGCGCAGCGTCACGATGCGCTGCTCGAGCTCGGCGCTCGGGTAGTCGATGTGGAGGAAGAGGCAGCGGCGGCGCAGTGCCTCGGACAGCTCGCGGGTCGCGTTGGACGTGAGGACGACAAACGGGCGGTGCTTGGCGTGGATCGTGCCGAGCTCGGGGACCGTCACCTGGAAGTCGCCGAGGATCTCGAGCAGGAGACCCTCGATCTCGACGTCGGCCTTGTCGAGCTCGTCGACGAGCAGGACCACCGGCTCCTCGCTCCGGATGGCTGCGAGGAGCGGGCGCGGGAGCAGGAACTC
This sequence comes from Knoellia locipacati, assembly GCF_044791685.1. Classification (GTDB taxonomy): domain Bacteria; phylum Actinomycetota; class Actinomycetes; order Actinomycetales; family Dermatophilaceae; genus Knoellia; species Knoellia locipacati_A. The sequence goes on along the minus strand of NZ_CP087730.1, from coordinate 476,773 downwards.
GTCGCTGAAGATGTTGTCGCGCAGGGCATCCCAGCCGTCGGAGGCGTTGCGCTCGGCGGTGATGCGGAGGAGCTGCTTGGCGTGGTTCCACTCGTAGAGCGCGCGGGACTCGTCGACGCCCTCGTAGCACTGGAGCCGGATGAGGCGGGCGCCTGTCGCGGCCGCCACGGCCTTGGCGAGCTCGGTCTTGCCGACCCCTGCGGGGCCCTCGACGAGAAGTGGCTTGCCGAGCCGGTCGGCGAGGAACGTCGTCGTCGCGATGGCGTCCGAGGCGAGGTAGCCGGTCTCGCCGAGGCGGTCGCGCACCTCGTCGATCGAGTCGAAGCGCGGTGACGCGGGGACCTGCGGTGCCGAAGTGCTCACGGCGACATCCTCGCAGCCGGGAGCACACGGCATACGCTGCGGTCCATGTCTCCACGGGTGATCCACACCGCGCAGGCCCTCGTGGACGTCGTCATCGACGTCCCGTCGCTCCCGCGTCGCGGCGGCAACGTCATGGCTCCGCCTCCGGCCGAGTATGCCGGGGGAGCGGTCAACATCCTGCTCGCGGCCGCGCGTCAGGGCGCGGACTGCGTCCACGCGGGAGCGACCGGGACGGGTCCGCACGGTGACCTCGTCAGGGCCGCGCTGGCCGCGGAGGGCGTCACCGTGTCGAGCCCGCTCGTCCCGGACCTCGACACCGGGATTTGCGTCGTCATGCTCGAGCCGACCGCCGAGCGCACCTTCGTGACGACGCAGGCGGCCGAGCGGTTCATCAGTGTTGAGTCGCTCCAGACCTCGCGGCCGGGCGCCGGTGACCTCGTCTGCGTCAGCGGCTACAGCCTCACCGGCACGACGCGGGATCCGTTGCTGCAGTGGCTCGGTGGGTTGCCCCAGGGGGTCGAGGTCGTGCTCGACCCGGGTGCGATCTTCGCCGAGCTCGACGACGAGATCCGCGCCCGGATGCTGGCACTGACGACGGTCTGGACGGGCAACGCGGAGGAGAGCGAGGCCCTCACCGGTGAGGCCGACATCGTCCGCGCCGTCGCCGCGTGCGTCGGGCACCTGCCCGTGGGAGCCGTCGCCGTCGTCCGGGACGGACCGGAGGGATGTGCGGTGCACGTCGACGGCGAGACCACCGACCTCGACGGGTACCCGCAGAAGCCGGTCGACACCAACGGTGCCGGGGACACCCACACCGGCGTCCTCGTCGCGTGCCGGGCGGGCGGCATGGACTGGGTCGAGGCGGCCCGCCGGGCCAATGCCGGGGGAGCCATCAAGGTCACCCGACGTGGGCCGGCCACGGCGCCGAGGGCCGACGAGATCGACACGTTTCTCGCCGACCACGCCTGACCGACGTCAGCGCGTCGGACGCAACCGCCACCAGGCTCGGAGCGCCGCTCCGCCACGGCGGGAGGAGCGGCCCGGGTCAGCCGGTCCGGCCAGTACTCGAGAAGGTCGCCGGGACACCTCCTGGGTCTGGGCGGAGGGTCCTGCGGGCGACCCCCACGACGCCGCAGACCTGTCGAGAACCGTCACGGGTGGCACGTTCCCGCCATCCGGCGAATCCGTGGACGCGGGGACTCGGGCGGGTGCATGCTGAGGGATGTGGCTGAGCCACCCCTAGTTCGCTGAGCCGGCGGCACGAGGGCCCTGACGCACTGCGTCTTCGAGGTCGCCCTGAGCCGGCACACGACCTCCTCATTTCCGATTCACCATGCCCTTTCGGGGGCGGAATGAGGAACCATGTCTTCCACGTCCACCGGCGGGCGCTCGCGCTCGTCGTCCCGGAGTCGGCGTCGCGTCGCGCTCACGGGCATCGCCGCCCTCGCCCTCGGTATGGGCCTCACGCTCCCAGGCGCGCTGGCTGCCGGTGTCGGGTTCCACGAGCTCGAGGGCAACATCCTCGACGACACCTCGGCCGATCCGCCCTATGACTGGGACGACCTCTTCACGGCCGGCTCGACGACCGCCGAGCCGACAACCAAGACCGGCCTGCCCTCGTCGATCCTCGACCCCGACTTCACGCGGGACTTCCGGACGACGGCCGCAGGCGCCTACGTCAACGGTGACCTCTCCTACTTCGCCACCGGCTCCAAGGACACCCTGGACATCAACCCAGGTTGGCAGTGCAAGAAGGCGCAGAACGCCACGGACAAGGGCGACTGGGTCAATGCCTACGGCTACGCGGCTCGCGTCGACCACGACAGCAACAGTGCCACCGACGACCACACCGTCTTCTTCTTCGGACTGGAGAAGGACGACGACAACGGCACGAACAACGTCGGCATCTGGTTGCTCCAGGACGAGAACGTCGCGTGCGAGACCAGTGGAGGCGGCAACGTCCCCTTCACGGGCAACCACGTCGACGGTGACCTTCTCGCCGTCGTCGCCTACGACAGCGGCGGCAACGTCGGGACCGCGCAGGGGTATGCGTGGGACGGCGGTCTGCCCAACACGCCCACGTTCAATCAGACCCAGGCGGAGTGCGACCCGAACAACATCAACTACGCCAACAAGTTCTGCATCATCACCAACAGCGGTGGGACGATCGTCTCGCCATGGTGGTCCCCGCAGAAGGTCGACAAGTCCGTCGACGCCGTGCTGCAGAAGAACACGTTCATCGAGGGCTTCCTCGACGTGACTGCCATCTACGAGGGTCTCAACCGGCCGGCGCCGTGCTTCGCCACCTCGATCGCGAACTCTCGCGCCTCGACGTCGACGACCGCTGCGCTCTACGACTTCGTGGAGATCGAGGCTGCCACCTGTGGCCCGATGAACCTCCTGAAGTACTTCGACAAGAACGCCAACGGCACGAAGCAGGCCGACGAGCCCTTCCTCGAGGGTTGGGAGTTCAAGGTCTTCGCCGATGGAGCGAACCCAGCCACGGCCACGCCGCTCTTCACCGGCTACACCGACGAGAACGGATCGCTCTCGTTCAGCGACGTGCAAACCGGCGCCTATGACGTCTACGAGACCGGGAAGATCAAGCTCGCCGACGGCAGCATCGTCAATGCCAGCGAGTACTGGGCCTCCGACCCGTTCACCACCAGTCCCGGTGACGTGGGTGCCTACCCCGTGAAGTACGACCTCACCCAGACCGTGGCCGGCGCGACCGTCGACTTCGGCAACGCCTGCTTCATCGACAAGTCGTTCGAGGTCACCGGCGTCCCCTCCGGTGCTGCACTGGCACTGACGTACGCGATCAACGACCCGGATGACAACGGTCCGTCGACCACGGTCAACATGACCGCCCCGGCCGCGGCGCCGACGACACGGACGTACACCCTCGTCAACACGCTCAAGCTGGGCGACACCATCGACTGGTCGTACGAGTACCAGGCCAGCCCGACCGCCCCCTCCGGCACCATCGCGGTCGAGGACGACGAGACGATGGCCGGCTTCACGGACACGTCCGGCATCGGTCTGACGTGCGCCAAGGCGAACACGACGGCGTTCCCGCTCGCGACCCTCTCGGGCACGAAGTACAAGGACGCCGACGCCGACGGGGTCAAGGACACCCCTGGTGACAACGGTATCGCCGGCTTCGAGTTCAAGCTCTACACGGGTAACACCGGTAGCGCGGGCACGCAGGTCGGGACGGCTCAGACGTCGGCCGCCGACGGAACGTACTCCTTCACGGGAGTCGCCCCCGGCACCTACTCGGTCGTCGAGAGTGCGAAGACCGGATGGGTGCAGACCGCCCCGGTCGCCGGCACTCCCGCCGCTCCGACGTTCCGGACGGTCACGGTGAACCTGGGCACGACCTCGGCCACCATCGGTGACTTCCTCAACGCACCATTGACCAACCTCTCGGTCGCGGTCGACCCGCAGACGAACTACACGTTCGCGGACTCGATCTCGTGCACCAAGACCGGTGGTGGTGCCGCAGGCACTGCAGTCGACGGTGTGCTCCCGGGTGACGCGGGTGTGACGAAGACGCTCACGGCCAACGACCTGCTCGTCGGCACGTACACCTGCACCGTCGTCATCACCGACCCGTGATGACGATCCACGACTGACGCGGGGTGGGCTCCGGCCCACTCCCGTCACCACGGCCGGGTCGGGGCTCCCTCCCCTCTGGGAGCTCCGGCTCGGTCCCCAACCGGCGAGGCCGGCACCCCACTTGGGTGCCGGCCTCGCCGCGTGTCAGCTCGGGTGGCCCTCCGACTCGGCCTGCTCCGCCTCCCGCTCGGCCGCCTCGGCGGACTCCCGAGCCTCCCGCGCCTCGGCGGCGGCACGAGCATGCCGCCGGTCGAGCAGGAACTTGCCCAGCCCACCGGCGACCACGACGGCCACCGTCCCCGACATGATCCAGGCGAAGGCGGACGGTTCGTCCGAGCGGTCCATGGGGAGTCTCCTTGTGGGCTGGGTCGCGCTCAGCGCGCGATGGTGGACAGGTCCTCGCGACAACGGTCCTCGAAGCGACCGAGCTCGGTCAAGGCGTCGTCCAGGTCGCGGCGTCGCTGCTCGAGGTCGGCCCGTCGCTCGTCGATCTGGGCCAGGACGTACTCGAGCTGGCTGCGCCGACCTCGAGGGGCGTCGTAGAGGTCGATGATCGTGCGGATCTCCTCGAGCGGGAAGCCGAGCCGCTTGCCACGCAGGATGAGCCCCAGACGGGTCCGGTCGCGGCGGTGGTAGATCCGGGTCGTGCCGCGGCGCTCGGGCGTGATGAGGCCCAGCTCCTCGTAGTGGCGGACGGTCCGGTGGGTCACCTCGAACTCCTCGGCGATCTCGCGGATCGTCCAGGTCTCGTCCTCACCGGCTCGGGTTGCCACGAGCCGCAGTATTGCTTTACGTTGACGTCAACGTCAAGAACAAGAGCCGGTATGCCGCGGGGCTGCAACCCAGTCCTGCGCGCGCCCGTGAGAGGACACCGATGTTCGAGCTCAGCCAGGACCACGAGGACTTCCGCAAGGTCGTGCGCGACTTCGCCCAGCGCGAGGTCGAGCCGCACGTGGCCCAGTGGGACCGCGACTCGCACTTCCCGACCGACCTAGTCCCGAAGATGGGTGACCTCGGCCTGTTCGGCCTCGTCGTCCCCGAGGAGTTCGGCGGCAGCCTGGACCCGGAGGAGGGTGGCGCCTTCACGAGCCTCTGTGTCGCCATCGAGGAGCTCGGTCGCGTCGACCAGTCCATCGGCATCACCCTGAGCGCCGGCGTCGGCCTCGGCATCAACCCGATCCTCACCTACGGCACGGACGAGCAGAAGCAGCGCTGGCTCCCCGACCTCGTTGCCGGACGCGCGCTCGCCGGCTTCGGCCTCACCGAGCCCGACGCCGGCTCCGACGCCGGAGCCACCCGCACCAAGGCGGTCCGCGACGGCGACGAGTGGGTCGTCGACGGCGCCAAAGCCTTCATCACCAACTCCGGTACCGACATCACCTCGGTCGTCACCGTCACCGCCCGCACCGGCACCGACGACAAGGGCCGCCCCGAGATCAGCGCGATCATGATCCCCTCTGGCACACCGGGATTCACCGTCGAGGAGCCCTACCACAAGCTCGGCTGGCACATCTCCGACACCCACGGCCTCAGCTTTGCCGGCTGCCGCGTCCCGGCGACCAACCTCCTCGGCGAGCAGGGGAGCGGCTTCAAGCAGTTCCTCAAAACCCTCGACGACGGCCGCATCGCCATCTCCGCCCTCGCGCTGGGACTCATCGAGCGCATGCTCGAGGAGAGCACGGCATACGCCTCGTCGCGCACCGCCTTCGGCAAGCCGATCGCGGTCAACCAGGGCATCTCGTTCCAGCTCGCCGACCTCGCCGTCATGGCCGAGACGAGCCGGGTCCTCACCTACAAGGCTGCCTGGCTCAAGGACGAGCACGACGCCGGCCGTCGTTCGGTCGCCGAGGTCAAGAAGGCCGCCGCGATCGCCAAGCTCTACACGAGCGAGGCCGCGGTCAGCGCGACCCGCATCGCCACGCAGGTCTTCGGTGGCAACGGCTTCATGGAGGAGTACCCCGTCGCCCGCTTCTACCGCGACGCCAAGATCCTCGAGATCGGCGAGGGCACCAGCGAGGTCCAGCGCATGGTCATCGCGCGTCACCTCGGTCTGCCGACCTCCTGATCGCGGACCCGACTGAGAGAGTGAGGGTATGCCGGTGAGCGACTCCTCGTCCCCGTCCAGCGACCCTCGCGTCGCCGACGTCCGGGCCCGCCTCGAGGCGGCCCACGCCGCGTCGGCGTCGGCGCCGGAGAAGGCCGCGGCCAAGCTCGCCGCGCAGGGCAAGCTCTACGTCCGCGACCGGATCGCCCTGCTCGTCGACGAGGGCAGCTTCGTCGAGGACGGCCGCTACGCCAACGCGCTCGCGCCGGGCCTGCCCGCCGACGGCGTCGTCACCGGCCGTGGCACGGTCGACGGCCGGCCCGTGATCGTCATCGCCAACGACCCGACGGTCAAGGCCGGATCCTGGGGCGCGCGGACGGTCGAGAAGATCGTGCGCGCCACCGAGATGGCGCTGCGCGAGGAGCTGCCGGTCTTCTGGTTCGTCGACTCTGCCGGCGCCCGCATCACCGACCAGGTCGAGATGTTCCCGGGTCGACGCGGCGCGGGCCGGATCTTCCACAACCAGGTGGCGCTCTCGGGCAAGGTCCCGCAGATCTGCTGCCTCTTCGGGCCTTCGGCCGCCGGTGGTGCCTACATCCCGAGCTTCACCGACCTCCTCATCATGGTCGAGGGCAACGCCAGCATGTATCTCGGCAGCCCCCGCATGGCCGAGATGGTTGTGGGAGAGAAGGTTTCGCTCGAGGAGATGGGCGGCGCGCGCATGCACTGCACCGTCTCGGGAGTCGGCGACATCCTCGCCCACGACGACACCGAGGCGATCGAGCTCGCCAAGCTCTACTTCTCCTACATGCCGCAGAACTGGCGCTCACCCCTGCCCTCGTATGCCGCGGAGGCGCCGACCGCGCCCCTCACCAGGGCGTCGGTCCCCGAGCGCGAGAGCCAGCCGTTCGACGTGCACGACGTCATCGACGGGCTCGTCGACGACGACAGCTTCTTCGAGATCAAGGCCCTCTTCGCCGCCGAGCTCGTCATCGGTCTCGGCCGGATGGACGGCGAGACCGTCGGCATCGTCGCCAACAACTCGATGGTCAAGGGCGGCGTGCTCTTCACCGACAGCGCCGACAAGGCCGCCCGCTTCATCTGGCTGTGCGACGCCTACTCGATCCCGCTCATCTACCTCGCCGACGTCCCCGGCTTCATGATCGGCTCCGAGGTCGAGCGCGGCGGCATCATCCGCCACGGCGCCAAGATGGTCTCGGCCGTCTCCTCGGCCACGGTGCCGCAGTTCTGCGTCGTCGTCCGCAAGGCCTACGGCGCCGGGCTCTACGCCATGGGTGGACCCGGGTTCGGCCCGGACGCGACCATCGCCCTGCCCACCGCGCGGATCGCGGTCATGGGCCCCGAGGCCGCGGTCAACGCCGTCTACGCCAACAAGATCGCCGAGGTCGAGGCGGCCGAGGGCGCGGAGGCACGCGACGCCTTCGTCGCGGCGCGGCGGGCCGAGTACGAGGAGGACGTCGACCTCGAGCGCCTCGCCGCCGACCTCGTCATCGACCACGTCGTCGAGCCCGAGGTCCTGCGCGACGAGCTCGTCCACCGGCTCCGCTACGCCGCGCACCGGGACCGCTCCTTCGCGACCAAGCGACGCGGCATACCCCCCGTCTGAAACATGGCCTCGTGTGCCTGAGCGCGCCCCAGAGGTCGCGCTCAGGCACACGAGGCGGCGTTGTTCGGGTCACGCTGCGGCGCACAGCGATGGTTTCTCTGGGTAACCTCTTGCGGGTCAGGCCTCGTGTCGGGGCTGATCCCAGCGAAAGGTTCCCCTGATGCGCGCACTCCGCCGCACCACCGCCCTGGCGGGTGTCCTCGGACTCACCGCACTCGCCGCCACGGCAACCCCTGCCCATGCCGCCACCAACGACCCGCTGCGCGCCAAGCAGTGGGGCCTCACCCAGGTGCGTGCCGAGCAGGCATGGCCGACCACCCGAGGCGCCGGCACGACCATCGCCGTCGTCGACACCGGCGTCGACCTGGCGCACCCCGACCTCGCGGCCAAGCTCGTACCCGGCGCGACGTTCGTCGGTTGTGGCGCCAAGGTGACGGTCTGCAGCGACGGCAACTGGAAGGGCACCGACGGCGTCGGCCAGGACGTGGACTCCCACGGCACCCACGTGTCCGGCATCGCGGCCGCGATCACGAACAACGCGACCGGCGTCGCGGGCGTCGCCCCGGACGCCAGCATCATGCCGATCAAGGTCCTCGAGGACGGGTCCGGTACGACCGACGACATCGCCGCCGGCATCCGGTGGTCCGCCGACCACGGCGCCGACGTCATCAACCTCTCGCTCGGCTCGCTGCCCGGCACGCAGGTCCTGTCGATCACCGGCCTAGACACCGCGATCGAGGACGCCATCGACTACGCCCGCACCAAGGGCGCAGTCTCGGTCATCGCCGCCGGCAACACCTCCACCATCGCCTGCACGAGCCCCGGCTTCTCGAGCACCGGGATCTGCGTGGGCTCCACCGACAAGAACGAGGTGCACTCGGCGTTCTCGGAGCTCCCGGTCAAGCCCGACCTCAAGGTCGTCTCCGCCCCGGGCGGCTTCGCCTTCGGCGCCTGCGACGACGACGTGTGGTCGACCGTCCCCACCGAGGTCACGAGCTCCTGCGGTGTGGCCGGCTACGACGCCTTCGCCGGCACCTCGATGGCGACTCCGCACGTCGCCGGTGTGGCCGCGCTGCTCCTTGCCCAGGGCCGCACGGTCGACCAGACCGAGGAGGCGATCCTGACCACCGCGCGCACGCCCGTCGTGGGCCTGCGTGGCCAGTTCAGCCCGCTCTACGGCTACGGCATCGTCGACGCCCAGGCGGCTGTCGCTGCTGCTCGCTGAGCACAGACGCAGGTATGCCGTGGCGCACGACGTGCGCCACGGCATACCCGCGTCAGTCGCCCCGCAGGTCGTGCCAGGCGACGTCGAGGTCGGCCAAGAGCTCGCGCAGCAGCGGGAGCGAGACCCCGACGACGTTGGAGGGATCGCCCTCGATCGCCCGAACGTACGGCGCCCCGAGCCCGTCGAGGGTGAAGGCCCCGGCGACGTGCAGCGGCTCACCGGTCGCGACGTACGCGGCGATCTCCTCGTCGTCGAGCTGGGCGAAGTGCACGGTGGTCGAGGCGGTCGCGCCGAGGCTGCCTCGCGTGCCGCCGTCGTCGGGATCGCGGTCGTCGACCACCCAGTGGCCGGTGTGCAGGACGCCGGAGCGGCCACGCATGCGCCGCCATCGGTCGGTCGCCTCGGTCGCATCGGCCGGCTTCCCGTGGACCTCGCCGTCGAGCTCGAGGACCGAATCGCAGCCCAGGACAAGGGTTCCCGCGTCATCGGAGTCATGACGAGCACGGGCGACGGCCTCGGCCTTGGCCCTCGCGAGGAGCAGCGCGACGTCCGCCGGCGACAGGGTTCCGTGGACTGCCTCGGCGGCGGCGAGAGCCGCGTCCTCGTCGACGTCACTGACGTGGACGTCGGGCTCGATACCCGCCGCGCGGAGGGTCGCCAGGCGTGCCGGCGAGGCCGAGGCGAGGACGAGGTGGGTCGGGGGAGCAGGCTGTGATCGCACGCCCACACCGTAAGGTGTCGCGGGTTTGCGGGGCCGGACCGCGAGGTCATGTCCGAACGACGAACAGGAAGTGTGCATGCACTCGATGACACGACGAGACCGGTCGCACGGTCTCGCGACGACTCGAAGGCTCATCGTGCTCGGTGTCGCCCTCGTCGCCGTGGGAGGGGCGGCAGAGGTCAAGGAGGCCCTCGTCGACGGAGGGAGCGGCTCCGCCCAGGCGGTCGGCGACGGCCCGCAGGCAGGCGCTGACGTGACGGCACCAGACGGTTCCGCGGCGACGCTCGGCCCGTCGTCCGGTGCGATGCCGACGCAGGCCCCGGCCACGACGCCCCCGGCCTCGCCCAGTGCGAGGACGAGCCCGAGCTCGGCTCCGAGCGATGACCCAGCCGCCACACGCACGACGGCGCCGTCGCGGTCCGCCACCCGCACCGCGACGTCCACGCCGGAGTCGACCTCGTCGCCGTCGCGGCCCGGCCCGGCGCGGCCGACACCGAGGCCGACCTCGTCGTCGAGCCCGTCACCCTCGGACGACTCCGTCTTCGAGGACCTCATGGACATCTTCGGCAACCGCTCCCGCCGCGCCGGCTGACTCAGCCGAGGGCCCCGTCGACGAAGCACCAGCGCCACGCCTCACCCGGCTCGAGCGAGCGCATGACGGGGTGACGAGAAGCCCCGAAGTGCTTGCTGGCGTGCTGGCCCGGTGACGAGTCGCAGCAACCGACGTTGCCGCAACGCGTGCAGATGCGCAGGTGGACCCAGGTCATGCCCTCGGCCAGGCAGTCCACGCACCCCTCGGAGGTCGACGGGACGGCACAGTCCGGCTCGGACTCGAGGTGCTCGCAGGCCGTGGCCACCTGGTCGGGGGCGCGCAGGTCGGCGTCGCGCAGCCGGGCGGCCTTCGCCGTCGTCCAGGTGAGGGCGGCCTCCTCGGCGTCGAGCTGGTTCATCACCCCGGACAGGATCTCGTGGTCGACGTCGTCCTCGTCGCGGATCCGGAGCAGCTCGACCCGCTCGGCCTCGAGCATGACGGTACGCAGTCGACGCCGCGCCTCGCTCGGGGTCTCCTCGTCGCGCGGCCCGAGGGTGCCGAGGCGCTCCCAGATCCGGTTGACGCGCAGCTCGGCACTGCCGCGGAGGTCCTGCGCGACGCCGGGGTCCAGCTCCGGCAAGGCATCGAGGGCCCGCAGCCCCGCGCCGGTCGTCGCCCGCAGGACCGTGGCCTCCTGCAGGGCGTCCTCGCGCGGGTCGGGTCCGCGCACGTCGAGGGCGCGAGCAAGCATCGGGAGCGTGGACGACTGGAGGGCGAGCGTCCCGATGGTGACGATGAGCGCGATGAGCACCAGCGCGGGCCGGTGGTCGGTCGACTCGGGCAGGGTGAGGGCGGCGGCCAGCGTGACGACGCCGCGCATCCCCGCCCACGACGTGACCGTCGTGCTCGGCACGTCAAGGGGAGCACGTTCGGCGGACCCGAGCCGACCGACGAGCCACGTGAACGGGAACAGCCACACGGGCCGCAGGACGAGGACCGCGACGAGGACGACGAGTCCCACGGTGGTGGCCCGCTCGAGCGAGATCTCGCTCGCCTGCACATCCCTGACGAGGCGGGAGAGCTGGAGGCCGATGAGGAGGAAGACCGCGTTCTCGAGGAGGAAGGTGATGCTCGCCCAGTTGACCCGTTCGCTCAGCCGCGACGCCGCCGACTGGAGGACGGGCGCCTTGTGGGCGAGGAGGAGCCCGGTCGTGACGACGGCGAGGACCCCGCTGGCCCCGAGGAGCTCGGCGGGCAGGTAGGACAGGAACGGCGCGGCGAAGGACAGGGCCGTGTCCGAGGCCGCCTCGGTGAGCTGCTTGCGGAGCAGCCCGATGAGGACGAAGACGACCCAGCCCACCCCGACGCCGCCGACGACGGCGAGCCCGAAGTCGCGGGCCACCGAGCCCACCGTGACCTCGCCGTGCGACGCGAAGCCGTGATGCGAGGTGGCCAGGCCGGCAGCCGCGATCGCGGTGCGCAGGGTCACCAGGGCCGTGGCGTCGTTGAGCAGCGACTCGCCCTCGAGGATCGTCGTGACACGGCGGGGCAGCCCGATCCCGCGTGCGACTGCGGTGGCCGCGACCGCGTCCGGAGGCGCGACGATGGCACCGAGGGCGACCGCCACGGCGAACGGGATCGGCAGCAGCCACCACGCGACGAGCGCCACCCCGAACGTCGTGAAGAGGACGAGCCCGACGGACAGCCCGAGGATCGCTCGCCGGTTGGCGCGGATGTCGACGAGGGAGGTCCCGCGCGCTGCGGCATACAGCAGGGGTGGGAGCAGGCCGAGGAGGACGACGTCGGGGTCGAGAGAGACGTCGGGCACGAACGGCAGAACCGACGCGACGAGACCGACGAGCAGGAGCGCGATCGGGGAGGGCAGGCCGAGCGGGGCGCACAGGCGCGCGACGACGATGACCGTCACGGCGATGGCGACGAGGGTGAGGGCAAGGGTCACCGCCACATTGTCGTCCAGTCACGGCGCGGGACGAGGGGGCCTCCGAGCCGACATCTCTTGCGACCCCTGTTACTCCTCGGTAGGTTCGGCCCACCGCGTAGCAGTGGCTCGCCACCTCGAACAAAGGCTGACAATGACGTCACGCATGTTCCGTCGGGCTCTCGTCCCGATCGCCGCCCTAGGCCTCCTGGCCGCTGTCGCCGCCCCGGCCTCGGCCGGCCCCGACTCCGTCCCCGGCACTGCCGGTGCCACGACGGTCACGAGCACCCCGGAGCCGGCCCGACCGGCGTTCTACGAGCCGCCGGCAGCCATACCGGCCACGCCGGGCACGGTGATCCGCACCGAGCCCGCAACGTTCTTCATCGACCCCCTCGGCCTGTCCGACCTCAGCCTCACCGCGACCCGGGTGATGTACGCGTCGAAGGACCGGCTCGACCGTCCGATCGCGGTGACCGGCACCGTCTTCGAGCCGAAGGCGCCATGGATCGGCGTCGGCGCGCGCCCGCTCATCAGCTACGCCGTCGGTACGCAGGGCATGGGTGACCGCTGCGCCCCGTCGCGGCAGATGACCGAGACGCTCACCGAGTACGAGCACTACCTGCTCAAGGGCTACCTCGTGCGCGGCTACGCCGTGGCGCTCACCGACTACCAGGGGCTCGGAACCCCGGGCACGCACACGTACGTCAACCGCGTCGCGCAGGCCCGCGCGGTGCTCGACATCGCGAGGGCCGCGATCCGACGGCCCGGCACGTCGCTCACCGCCACGACCCCCGTCGGTCTCTACGGCTACTCGCAGGGCGGGGGAGCCACCGCCGCGGCGGCCGAGCTCGCGCCGACCTATGCACCGGAGCTCCGGGTCAAGGGAGCGCTTGCCGGCGCTCCACCCGCCGACCTCACCAAGGTCGCCGCCAACCTCGACGGCAGCCTCTACGCGGAGTTCCTCAACTTCGCGCTGCTCGGGCTCTCGGCCGGCTACGGGGTCGACATCCTCGACATCCTCAACGACCAGGGCAAAGCCGTCGCGGCGGCGACCGAGAACCACTGCGTCTTCGACCTCGCCTCGGCGGCGTTCCAGCAGTCGAGCACCCTGACCAAGGACGGGCGGCCGCTCACGACCTACCTCGCCGAGGAGCCGTTCGCGTCGATCGTCGCCGACAGCCGTATCGGCCGGATCAAGCCCACCGTGCCGGTCCTGATCTCGCACTCCGGCCTCGACGACGTCATCCCCTACGCGGTGGGCCGACAGCTAGCCAAGGACTGGTGCGCCAAGGGTGCCAACGTGCGTCTGTCGACCAACGTCGTGCCGCTGCACGTCGGTGGTGTGGCACCGTCGTCGAGCGAGAGCTACGCGTTCTTCGAGGCGCGCTTCGCCGGGCTCCCCCAGGTGAGTGGGTGCTGGGCGATCTGGTGAGCGCGCCTGTCTGACAGCGCAGCTCGCACGACGAGGTATGCCGTCCGCTCACGTGAGCGGACGGCATACCTCTGTCCTTGCCTGTGGGAGAGCGGCCTCAGCGACGCAGGGCCTCGACGAGCACGTCGAGACCGACCGACCCGACGTCGAGGGCGCGCCGGTGGAAGGCCTTGGGGTCGAACGAGTTGCCCTCTGCCGCAGCGGTTTCGTCGCGCAGCTGCATCCAGATCCGCTCGCCGATCTTGTAGCTCGGGGCCTGGCCCGGCCAGCCGAGGTAGCGGTCGAGCTCGAAGCGCAGCGAGGCCTCGTCGTTGTTGGCGTGGGCGCTGAGGTACTGCCACGCCTTGTCGTAGGTCCACGCGCCGCCACCGACCTCCGCCGGTGCCTCGAAGCCGCAGTGGATGCCGATGTCGAGGACGACGCGGGCGGCGCGCAGCGACTGGGCGTCGAGGAAGCCGAGGTAGTTGCCCGGGTCCTCCATGAAGCCGAGCTCGACCATGAGGCGCTCGGCGTAGAGGGCCCAGCCCTCGCCGTGGCCGCTCACCCAGCAGAGCATCCGGCGCCAGCGGTTGAGCAGCTCCGCGCGGTAGGTCGTCTGCGCGACCTGGAGGTGGTGGCCCGGGACGCCCTCGTGGTAGACGGTGCTCAGCTCGGCCCACGTCCCGAACGTCTCGACGCCCCTGGGCACCGACCACCACATGCGGCCGGGACGGCTGAAGTCCTCGCTCGGGCCGGTGTAGTAGATGCCGCCGGTGTGCGTCGGCGCGATCCGGCACTCGATGGTGCGGACCGGTCCGGGGATGTCGAAGTGCGTGCCGTCGAGCAGGTCCATGACCTCGTCGGCCTTGGTCTGCATCCACCGCCGGAGCTCGTCGGTGCCCTGGAGGCGGTAGGCCGGGTCCTCGCCGAGATGCGCCATCGCCTCCTTGACCGTCGCGCCGGGCAGGATGCGGTCGGCGGTGCGGCGCATCTCGGCGTCGAGGCGGTCGGTCTCCGCCTGGCCCCAGGCGTAGGTCTCCTCGAGATCCACGCTCGCGCCGAGGAAGTGGCGGCTCGCCAGCTGGTAGTGCTCGCGGCCCACAGCGTCCTCGGCCCGGGCGCGCGGCAGGATCCGCTCGCCGAGGAAGGCCTTGAGGTCGGCGTAGGCGTCGGCGGCACGGCGCCCGGCGGCGTCGAGGTCGGCGGCGAGTGCCTCGGGCAGGGGCTGCCCGTCCCGGGTCCGGGCCCCACCGGTGAAGGTCGCGAAGAAGCCCGCGTCGCCGACGAGGTCGTCGCACTGGACCATGCACGCCGCGACCTGGCGACGGGCCGAGATACGCGTCGGGTCCGCGTCGACGGACTCGAGCAGCGAGCCCCGCCACTGCTCGAGGGCGCGGGGGAGTGCACCCAGGCGCCGTGCGACGGTCGCCCACTGCTCCTCGGTGTCGGTCGGCATGAGGTCGAAGACGTCGCGCACCGACTGCATCGGGGAGGCGATGACGTTGACGTCGCACCGGTCGAGCCCGGCCTCGTGGATGTCGACGTCCAGCTCGAGACGCTCGCGCATCGCCGCAATGGTGACGCGGTCGATGTCGTCGACGGGTTCTGCGGTCTCGAGGCGGGCGAGCGTGGCGCGGGCGAGGTCGGCGCGGGCGCGGTAGCCGGCGGGGGAGAAGTCGTCGAGCTCGCCCTGGCGCACGTCGACGCCGAGGTAGGTCGCCTCGATCGGGCTGCTCTCCATCACGGCGTCGAAGTGGCGCTCGGCGATGGCGTCGACGGCGGTCGGCGTGCGGGGCGTCGTCGCGGGCGAGGTGGTGGGGGCGGAGGTCGTCATGTCGGTGGCGGTGTCGGTCACCCGATGCACGCTACCCACCCCGCCCGCCCCGCCCCACCATCGACCAATTGGTCACGAAATGCCCGGGCGGTGGCACCGCCGCGGTGCATCTTTCGACCAATTGGTCACGAAATGCCCGGACGGAGCCAACACCGCGGTGCATCTTTCGACCAATCGTCACGAAGTGCGCGACTCGGCGCCTTCCCACTTCGCCAGCTTGGCTTCCAGCTCCTCGTGCTCCTGAGGCAGCAGCGCACCGGAGTCCACGATGGCGCGCGCCAGGTCGCGGTCACCCATCCAGGCGCGGAAGACCATCGGCACCGTGATGCCGTGCCCCGGTCGCCACGTCACCTCGATGGTGTCGTCCGGGCGGACCGTGCCCGGCTGGAGGACGGCGAGATAGGCGCCGGTCCGACCGCGCCTCGTGAAGGCCTTGACCCAGCCGGGGACCTGCATATGCGCGGCGAAGGTCGCGCACGGGACACGCGGCGCGGTCACCGAGAGGACGACCGAGCCACCGATGCGCCACTGTTCACCGATGACGGCTGCGTCGACGTCGAAGCCCGTGGTCGTCACGTTCTCGCCGAAGGCGCCGGGACCGAGCTCCTTGCCCGTGTCCATCGCCCACCAGTCGAGCTCCTCGCGCGCCACGGCATACACGGCCTGTGTGGTCCCGCCGTGGTGCTTGGTGTTGACGACGGCATCGCCCTCGACACCGCTGCCCCCGACTCCCTTGGGGCCGGGATCGGTGACGTGGATCGTGTCGACGGGTCGCTTGTCGATGCCGGTCCGCCGGCTCTTGAGGATGCCGGTGCGCGCTTCACCGAGGTTGACCGAGAGGACCCGTGCTGCCATGACAGGCAGGGTATGCCGTCAGGCAGCCTGCGCTGTAGGGCACCGGAAGTGTGGTCGCCAGGCGTCGCTCAGCGGCCGATCGATGCGAACGCCGACGGCCTCGAGGGCTGCGGCCGCTCGCTCGATGGTCGCCTCGGGCGTCTCGAAGACGTCCTTGGCGACGAAGATCTCGAACCTCCACCCCTCCTCGATGCTCAAGTACTGGCGCCGGCTCTCGTCCATGGCCGGCTGCTCGTCTTCGTCATGCCAGCGTCCGTCGTACTCGAACGCCAGCTTGGCAGCGCGGTATCCGAGGTCGATTCGGAAGACGACGGTGCCGTCGGCGTCGTGGATCCTGATGTCGACCTCAGGTTCGGGCAGTCCCGCGAGCACCAGGAGGAGACGCAGCTTGGTCTCGGGCACGGAGTCGACATGGTCACGAACGAGCCTGGCCGCGGCGACGGCCTCGCGGCGGCACTGCCCCTCCCATCCTTGGGCGTAGGCGAGAAGTCCTGCCGGCGTGGTCACCGCCTTGCGCACGAGGCTGTCGCCCAGTGCGACCAGGTCGAGGAGGTTGAGGTGACGGGCGAGGTGGACGAAGGTCTGCTCGGGGCCGGTCACCTGCAGACCATGACGTCGGACGATGTGAAGTCGATGGCGAAACCGGTGGTGCTTGATGCCCTCGACGCGGAAGCGGACGTCCCGCGTGAAGGAGACATGGGTGTTGGCGTGCTCCGGGACCACCCCGCCCCAGAGTCGGGCCGCCGTCCAATGGCTCAGGACGCCACCTTCTGGTGCCAGGCGCAGCGCCGCCCGGGATCGCACGACGACCGTGTCCGGGATGCGTGCGTCGATGTACATGCCGTGGAAGATCCGACGGAACCTGCCATCGCGCAGGGCACGCCTCAGACCGGCCTCGCACGCCTCCTCACCTGAGAAGGGCTGCGTCGGGTCGAAGTCGGCGGACGGCATACGCGAGTCTGTCCCGGCTCCGCAAAACGGCCGGCGAGATATCCACAGCCCCGACAGTTCGTGACCTATTGGTCGAAAGTTGTCGGGGCAGGGTCGGGTGGTGTCCCGACAGTTCGTGACCTATTGGTCGAAAGTTGTCGGGGCAGGGCCGGGGTAGGTGCCGGGGTCGGTCAGGGGCGCAGGGAGTGGCGCCAGACGTGGGGGCCGGGGGTGGGCGTGCGTCGGACGAGCCGTGCCGGTGCCGACCACTGCGACGTATGCCGTGGCGCGGCCTCCGTGCCGGCTCCCCCCGAGGCGGCCGACAGGACGGCGACGAGCGCGGCGACCTGCTCAGGAGTGGCGTCGCCGATGACCTCGATCGACTGCGCCGCTGGAGGATTGACTGTCGTGTCCTGTGCGTCAGAGGTCATAGGGGAATGTTTCCGTGCTTCTTGGGCGGAAGGGTCTCGCGCTTGGTGCGCAGCGCCCGCAGTGCCTTGGTGACGTTCATCCGCGTGTTCGACGGCGTGATGACGGTGTCGATGTAGCCGCGCTCGGCGGCGACGTAGGGGTTGGCGAGGGTGTCCTCGTACTCGGTGATGAACTTCTGGCGGGCCGCGTCGACGTCGTCGCCCTGCTCGGCGGCAGCGGCGAGCTGCTTGCGGTAGAGGATGTTGACCGCGCCCTGCGCGCCCATGACCGCGATCTGCGCCGTCGGCCAGGCGAGGTTGATGTCGGCGCCGAGGTGCTTGGACCCCATGACGTCGTAGGCGCCGCCGTAGGCCTTGCGGGTGATGACCGTGACGAGCGGGACCGTCGCCTCGGCATAGGCGTAGATGAGCTTGGCGCCCCGGCGGATGATGCCGTCCCACTCCTGGTCGGTGCCCGGGAGGAAGCCCGGCACGTCGACGAAGGTGAGGATCGGGACGTTGAACGCGTCGCAGGTCCGCACGAAGCGGGCGGCCTTCTCGGAGGCGTCGATGTCGAGGGTCCCGGCGAACTGCATCGGGTTGTTGGCGACGACACCGACCGAGCGGCCCTCGATCCGGCCGAACCCGATGACGAGGTTCGGCGCGAACAGCGGTGACACCTCGAGGAACTCGCCGTCGTCGACCACGGCCTCGATGACCTGGTGCATGTCGTAGGGCTGGTTGGGGCTGTCCGGGATGATCGTGTCGAGGAAGCGGTCCTCGTCGGTGACCTCGAGCGAGAGCTCCTCGTCACCGAACGCCGGCGGCTCCTCCATGTTGTTCGAGGGCAGGTAGGACAGCAGCGCCTTGACGTACTCGACCGCGTCCTCCTCGTCGGTGCCCATGTAGTGCGCGACACCGGACTTGGAGTTGTGGGTGCGGGCGCCGCCGAGCTCCTCGAAGCCGACGTCCTCGCCGGTGACGGTCTTGATGACGTCGGGACCGGTGATGAACATGTGGGAGGTCTGGTCGACCATGACCGTGAAGTCCGTGACGGCCGGTGAGTAGACCGCGCCACCGGCGCACGGGCCCATGATGAGCGAGATCTGCGGGATGACCCCGGACGCGTGGACGTTGCGCCGGAAGATCTCGCCGTAGAGGCCGAGCGAGACGACGCCCTCCTGGATGCGGGCGCCACCGGAGTCGTTGAGCCCGACGACCGGGCAGCCGACCTTCATCGCGAAGTCCATGACCTTGGTGATCTTCTCGCCGAAGACCTCACCGAGCGACCCGCCGAAGACGGTGAAGTCCTGCGCGAACACCGCGACGGTCCGGCCGTCGACGGTGCCGTAGCCGGTGACGACGCCGTCGCCGTAGGGCCGGTTCGCGTCCTGGCCGAAGGCGACCGAGCGGTGCCGGGCGTACTTGTCCATCTCGACGAACGAGCCCTCATCGAGGAGCATCGCGAGGCGCTCGCGGGCGGTCTTCTTGCCGCGTGCGTGCTGCTTCTCGACGGCCCGCTCGGAGCCGGCGTGGGCGACCTCGCCGACGCGCCGCTTGAGGTCGGCGAGCTTGCCGGCGGTGGTGTGGATGTCGATGCCCGTGTCCGCGGCGGGAACGTCGGTTCCGCCGGTGGGCTGGGTGTCGGTCTGCGCCATGGGTGCGACTCTAGCCTTGACCCCGTGACCCCACCTGCTGCCTCCCGCCCCATGGATGCGTCCCTCATCACACCGGGACCGCCATGGCTTCCCGTCGAAGTCCACGACAGCGTCGGGTCGACCAACGCCGAGCTCGCCCGCGACCCGCGCCCGTGGCGGGTCGTCACCGCCGAGGAGCAGCGGCAGGGGAGGGGCCGGCTCGACCGGGCGTGGACGACGACACCGGGGGCGAGCATCGCGGCGAGCGTCCTTGTGCCGCGCCCCGCGCGCGCCCCGCTCGGGTGGGTGCCCCTCGTCGTCGGTCTCGCCCTGCGCGATGCCATCACCTCGACGAGCGGGGTGGAGGTCGCCCTCAAGTGGCCCAACGACCTGCTCGTCCCCGCCGACGGCGACCGCAAGGTCGCCGGCATCCTCGCCGAGCTCACCCCCGCCGGCGTCGTCGTCGGCGCCGGCGTCAACATCGACCAGGAGCGGGCCGACCTCCCCGTCGACACGGCCACGTCCCTCCGTCTCGCCGGCGCACCGGGAGTGAGCCGAGAAGCCGTGCTCACGGCATACCTGCGTTCTCTCGCAACGCTTTTGGGCAACCTCGATGCGGATCCGTATGCCGTGCGCGCGGCCTACGTCGCCGCCTGCGCCACCGTGGGCCGCGAGGTCCGGGTGCACCTGCCGGGGTCGGAACTGACCGGGCTGGCCACCGACGTCGACGCAGACGGCAGACTGTCCCTGACGACGGAGTCCGGCACCCGTGCCGTGGCCGCTGGCGACGTCGTCCACGTCCGGTGAGTCCCGCGAAGATCCAGGAGGTTGCACGTGCCTGAGCCCTCCCGCGACCTCGAGGCAGAGATCGAGGAGCGCCTCCTCGGCCGCCGCGCGACCATGGGCCGCCGCGAGATCAGCCGTGAGGCCTCGGTGTCGGTGCAGTCGGCGCGCAAGCTCTGGCACGCCCTCGGCTTCCAGATCGTCGACGACGAGGAGGTCATGTTCACCGAGGCCGACCTCGGCGCCCTCATCCGCGTCTCGGACCTCGTGCGCGACAACGACCTCGACGAGGACCTCGCGCTGTCGATGGCCCGGGCGTTCGCGCGCACGTCCGACCGGCTCGCCGTGTGGCAGACCCAGCTCGTCGCCGAGTACCTCACTCCCGCGGACCAGGAGGCCGAGATCGGTGAGAAGGACGCCCGCGCCGTGCCCGAGCGCAGCGTCGCCGAGGCCGCCGCGACCCAGCTCGCCGACCTCGTCGACCAGCTCGAGCCCCTCATGGTCTACGTCTGGCGCCGCCACCTCACCTCGGCGATCACCCGCATGCTCGAGGACGCCCGCGACACCGACCACGACCCGAGCGCGCCGCTGCGCGTCGTGGGGTTCGCCGACCTCGTGTCCTTCACCTCCCTCGTGCGCCGGATGACGGAGCGACAGCTCGGCACGCTGGTGCAGCGCTTCGAGGAGCTCGCGAGCGACGTCGTGACGACCCACGGCGGACGGGTCATCAAGACGGTGGGTGACGAGGTCCTCTTCGTGCACGTGGAGGCCGACGCAGCTGCCGCGATTGGGCTCGACCTCGTCGACTCGATGGCCGAGGACCCGCTGCTGCCCGACGTGCGGGTGGGCATGGCCTTCGGCAAGGTCATCAGCCGCCTCGGCGACGTCTTCGGCACGACGGTCAACCGCGCCAGCCGCCTCACCGCCGTGACACCCCCGGGGAGGGTGTTCGTCGACGACGAGGTGGCCCGTGCGCTCGGCGCCCTGTCGGGCTTCGCGATGATCGAGCAGCGTCCCCGGCACCTGCGGGGCATCGGGGCCGTGACGCCCTTCGAGCTGGCCCGCTCGACGGGTGCGCGGCGTGCGCGTCCGTGGGACCACCACGCCTGAGACCCGCCCACCACGCCTGAGACCCGCCCACCACGCGGGAAAGCCCCTCCCACCACTACCATCGCCGCATGACCCGCGTGCTGCTCGCCGAGGACGACCCGGCGATCTCCGAGCCCCTCGCCCGGGCCCTGCGACGTGAGGGCTACGACGTCGACGTACGGGCCGACGGTCGCGAGGCTCTCGAGGCCGCTCGTGACAACCCCGACCTTGTCGTCCTCGACCTCGGCCTCCCCACGATGGACGGTCTCGAGGTGTGCCGGCGCCTGCGCGGTGAAGGCTTCACCGTGCCGGTGCTCGTGCTCACGGCGCGCGCCGACGAGGTCGACACGGTCGTCGGGCTCGACGCCGGCGCCGACGACTACGTCACCAAGCCGTTCCGGCTCGCCGAGCTCCTGGCCCGGGCGCGTGCGCTGCTGCGTCGCGGCATCCCCGAGGCGCCGGTCACCGGCGACGTCGACGTCCGCGTCGACAGCGAGTCGCGGCGGGTCTTCCTCCACGGCGAGGAGATCCAGCTGACCGCCAAGGAGTACGAGCTGCTGCGCGTGCTCGCCCGCAACCAGGGCAAGGTCATCTCTCGCGAGCAGCTCATGCGCGAGGTCTGGGAGACCGCCTGGTACGGCTCGACCAAGACCCTTGACATGCACATCTCGGTCCTGCGCAAGAAGCTCGGCGACGACGCCATGCAGCCGCGCTACATCACGACCATCCGAGGCGTCGGCTTCCGCTTCGACCCCGCGGGGGAATGACGCTCCATGCGGCGGCTCCTCCTGAAGTCCACGCTCGCGGCCGTCGGGGCCACCCTGGCCATCTTCGGCGTGCCACTGTTCGTCTTGGGGGTCGCCGTCGCGCTCGCACCCCCCGAGCGGCGGACGAGGTTCGTGGAGCAGACCACCGGGCTCCAAGGGGTGCTGGTCCTCACCGGCATCGTCCTCGTGCTCGCCCTGCTGGGGCTCGCGGCAGGCTGGTTCGTCGCCCAGCGACGGGCACGCCTCATCGGTGACCCGCTCACCGAGCTGGCCGCGCGTGCCGAGCGGCTCGGGGCGGGCGAGTCACGCTTCATGCCGCTGGACTCGGGCATCGGCGAGCTCGACCGGATCAGCGACGTCCTCTCGCGCAGCGCGAACCAGGTGACCCGCAACCTCGCGGCCGAGCGCGACTTCGCCGCCGACGCCTCGCACCAGCTCCGCACCCCGCTCACCGCCCTGCTCATGCGCCTCGACGAGATCGCCTCCACCGACGACCTCGGCGTGGTCCAGGAGGAGGCCCAGGTCGCCATCGACCAGGTCGAGCGGCTGAGCAAGGTCGTCGACGACCTCATGGGCCGCACCCGGGTGAGCGACCCCGCGCGTCCGAGCGTCTCCCTCGACGCGATCCTCGCCTCGCTCCAGCGCGAGTGGCAGCCGGCGTTCGCCTCCGCGAAGCGGAGCATGCGCATCCACGGCGAGCGCGGCCTGCGCGTCCGCGCGACTCCCGTGGCCCTCGCGCAGATCCTGTCCACCCTCGTCGAGAACGCTCTGGCCCACGGACGTGGCACCGTCGACATCGCCGCGCGCCGGGCCGGCCCTTCGGTCGTCATCGAGCTGGGCGACGAGGGCGAGGGCGTGTCGACGTCCATCGCGCCGCACATCTTCGAGCGGTCCGTGTCCTCGTCCGGGTCCGGCCTCGGGCTCACGCTCGCGCGCGACCTCGCCGAGGACAACGGTGGGCGGCTCGAGCTCGTGAGCACGCAGCCGGCGGTCTTCGCGGTCTTCCTCTCCGAGGCGGACTGACCCGGCCCGCAACTTTTGACCAATGGGTCGAAAGGTGCGCGCGGATCAGCCGTCGTCGTGGTGCCCGCGCTGCTCGTGGTGGTGCATCTCGGCGAGGGGCGAGGTGTCGACGTCGATCGGCTCCCCGGCGAAGACGAAGCGCCGGTAGGCCCAGAAGCGGAAGAGCGTGCCCAGGCCGATGGCGACGATCTTCGTGACGTTGTCGGCCGTGAGCGAGGAGAGGTCGAGGACGTAGTTCGTGAACGCGATGGCCGCGGCCTGGAGGACGAGCGCGACCCCGTTGGTGCCGGCGAAGAGGGCCGCCTCGTGGTGGGCCGGCCGGTTGCGGCGGTGGCGGAAGGTCCACATCCGGTTGCCGACCCACGCGAAGGCGGTCGCGATCGAGGCCGAGACGATGACGGCTGCGGTCGGCTTGTCCTCGAGGAGCGTGCGCCGCAGCAGGTTGAAGCTGCCCATGTCGATGACGAAGGCGAGCAGGCCGATGACGCCGAACTTGATGGCCTCGCGGTAGAGCACGTCGATGGCTCCGCGGAGCCGCGCGATGAGGCTCCCCGCGGGAGTCGTGGACGTCACCGGCTGAGCGTAGCCGCCGAACCCTAAGCCCGTATGCCGTGAGCCCACCTCGCGCCGATATCCTCCCGGGGTGACTGCCCCCCTGCGCGCTCCCGGAGGATTCCCCGTCGTCGGCATCATCGGTGGTGGCCAGCTCGCGCGGATGTGCGCGGGACCGGCGGCCGAGCTGGGGGTCACGCTCAGCGTCCTCGCCGAGGCCCACGACGCCAGTGCGGCGCTGGTCATCCCCTCGGCGCCGGTGGGCGCCCACAGCGACGTCGACGCGGTCCTCGCCTTCGCGGCCGAGTGCGACGTCGTGACGTTCGACCACGAGCACGTCCCGGCCGACGTGCTCGCCGCGCTCGCCGACGCCGGTGCGGTGATGCACCCGACGCCAGAGGCGCTCGTCTTCGCCCAGGACAAGCTCGAGATGCGTGCGCGCCTCAGCGCCCTCGGCATCCCCTGCCCGAGGTGGGCCCCGGCGCTCACCGCCGACGAGGTCACCGCCTTCGGTGACGAGGTCGGGTGGCCGGTGGTCGCCAAAACACCGCGCGGAGGCTACGACGGCAAGGGCGTGCGGGTCGTCGGGTCCGCCGCGGAGCTGGCCGACTGGCTCGAGCGGGCGACGTCCGAGGACTCCCCGCTCCTGCTGGAGGAGAAGGTCTCCTTCACCCGTGAGCTGGCCGTCCTCCTCGCCCGCAGCCCGTCGGGGCAGGCCGCGGCCTGGCCCGTCGTCGAGACCGTCCAGACCGACAGCATCTGCACAGAGGTCATCGCCCCCGCTCCTGAGCTCGACGAGAACCTGGCCGCCCGCGCCACCGAGGCCGGCCTGCGGATCGCCGGCGAGCTCGGGGTCACGGGCGTCCTCGCGGTCGAGATGTTCGAGCTGCCCGGCGGCGCGTTCGTCGTCAACGAGCTCGCCATGCGCCCGCACAACAGCGGCCACTGGTCGATGGACGGTGCCGTGACGGGACAGTTCGAGCAGCACCTGCGCGCCGTGCTCGACCTGCCGCTGGGGTCACCGAGGCCGCGGCACGCGTGGACGGTGATGGGCAACGTGCTCGGCGGCGAGCACACCGAGCTCTACCCGGCATACCGTCATGTCATGGCACGCGACCCCGAGATCAAGGCGCACCTCTACGGCAAGGGCGTCCGGCCGGGACGCAAGATCGGACACGTCAACGTCAGCGGCGACGACCTCGCCGACCTGCGCGAGCGGGCCCGGCACGCCGCCGACTACATCGAGGGAGCGATCACCGAATGACCGACGCGACGAAGTCCCCGACGCCTGTGGTCGGCGTGGTCATGGGCAGTGACAGCGACTGGCCGGTGATGGAGGCGGCCGCGACGGTCCTCGACGACTTCGGCATCGCCCACGAGGTCGACGTCGTCTCCGCCCACCGCATGCCCGACGAGATGCTCGCCTACGGGCAGCAGGCGGAGGAGCGCGGCCTGCGCGTCATCATCGCCGGCGCCGGGGGAGCGGCCCACCTCCCGGGCATGCTCGCCTCGGTCACCTCGCTGCCGGTCATCGGGGTGCCGGTGCCGCTGGAGTACCTCGACGGGATGGACTCGCTGCTCTCGATCGTGCAGATGCCCGGTGGCGTGCCGGTGGCGACGGTGTCGGTCGCGGGAGCCCGCAATGCCGGACTGCTCGCCGCTCGCATCCTCGGTGCCGGCGAGGGCGACGAGGCGGCGCGGATCCGGGCCGCGATGGGCGAGTTCCGGGCGAGCCTGCGCGACGAGGCCCGTGCCAAGGGCGCAGCCCTGCGCGAGCGCCGCCAGTCCTGAGTCTCGGTCCTCAGCGGGCGGAGCCCTCGCCCCGAACCCGCGGCCACTCGATCTTCGGGCAGGTGTCCATGACGACCTCGAGTCCGGCCTTGCGCGCGCGCTCGGCGGCCGCGGTGTCGACGACGCCCTCCTGCATCCAGATGGCGTCGATCTGGAGCCGGTCCTTGTGCTCGATCGCCTGGTCGACCACGGCACCGACGTGGCCGGAGTTGACGAAGCAGTCGATGACCTTGATGTCCTGGTCGGGGATGTCCGCGAGGGTGGCGTAGCCCTGCTCCGAGTGCACCGTCTCGGCCTTGGGGTGGACCGGAATGATCGCCTTGTGCAGCTCGTGCTTGAGCCACTGCGCCACGCCGTGTGCCGGTCGACGCGTGTTGGTGCTCAACCCCACGATGACCCAGGTGCCCGGGTCGTTGAGGAGCTCGCGGATGGTGTCGGGGTCGTTGCGGTGTCGGAACGTCACCTCCGCATCATGCCTCGGATCCGGGCTTGCGGGTGACGTGGTGGACCTGTTGGGTGGGCACATGAGATTCGGCATCTTCATCCCGCAGGGCTGGCGTCACGACCTCGCCGGCATCGACCCCGACCAGCACTGGGGCGTGATGGCGGGTCTGGCGAGGCGGGCGGACGGCATCCGCGACTGGGAGTCGATCTGGGTCTTCGACCACTTCCACCCCGTGCCGCACCCCACCCAGGAGGCGGTGCACGAGGCCTGGGCGCTCATGGCGGCGTTCGCCGGGGTCACCGGCCGGGTGCGGATCGGCCAGATGTGCACGTGCATGAGCTATCGCAACCCCGCCTACCTCGCCAAGGTCGCGGCCACCGTCGACGTCATCTCCGAGGGCCGGCTCGACATGGGCATCGGCGCCGGGTGGTACGAGCACGAGTGGCGGGCCTACGGCTACGGCTTCCCGTCCGCGGGCGAGCGGCTGGCGCGGCTGCGCGAGGGCGTCGAGATCTTCCAGCAGATGTGGACGACCGGGACGGCCACCCTCGACGGCGAGCACTACCAGGTCGACGGCGCCATGTGCTTCCCGAGGCCGTTGCAGGGCACCGCGTTCGAGGGGTCGGAACGCAACGGCATACCGATCTGGATCGCCGGCGGGGGCGAGCGCAAGACGCTGCGGATCGCGGCCGAGTACGCCGACTACACGAACTTCCTCGGTGACCGCGAGGTCTTCGCCCGCAAGAGCGAGATCCTCAAGGGGCACTGCGCCGACGTCGGCCGCGACGTCGACTCGATCACCCGGTCGTCCAACTTCAACGTCGTCATCGGCCGCGATGCCAAGGAGGTCGAGGAGCGCTTCCGCTGGATCGAGAACCACCTGCGCGGAGCCGGGGTCCCCGACGCGGCCGTGGCCCGCCAGCTCCAGACCTACCGCGAGGGCACGGCCGTCGGCACCCCCGACCAGGTCGCCAGCGCGCTGGCCGACATGCAGGACCTCGGCATGACCTACGCGATCACGAACTTCATGGAGTCGGCCTACGACCTGTCCGGGGTCGAGCTGTTCGAGCGGGAGGTCATCCCCGCCCTGCGCTGAGAGGATGTGCCCTTCGGTGCCAAGGACGTGGGAGGTGGACGTGGCTGCTGGTCGCGGGGCTCGGCGGTCGGTGCGGCGCGTCGGTGACCTCGCCGTCGCCGTGGCCGTCGTCGTCGCGCTGGCGGGCGGGTGCGCCGCCGAGTCCGCCGAGCCCGGCGCGACCTCGACCTCGGATGGCACGTCCCGGCCCAGCGCGCAAAGCGCGCAACCCACCCAGCCTCCGCACACGCCGGGTGACCCCTGCGTCGGACCCGGGGCGCTCGTCGAGGCCAACTCGTGCGAGTCGGTCCAGGGCACCGGGCCACTCATCGCCTCACCAGCGGCGATGAAGGCGCAGCTGAAGGACCGCCTCCTGCAGCAGTGCCAGGCGTCGATCGCCGGCACCGAGCTGCGCGACTGCGTCGTCGGGGACCGGACCGACCCCACGGAGACCGTGGCGCTCGTCGGTGACTCCCACGCCATCTCGTTCCTGAGGATGGCCGACGAGCTGGGCAAACGACGCGGCTGGAAGGTCGTCGTGCATGGCAAGGGCTCCTGCCCCTCGAGCGACGCCGTCCGCACCCTGGCAGCCGAGACGGCCCTCGCCCGCCGCACCGCCTGCCAGACCTACAACAGGGCCGTGGACGCGGCCCTGCTCGAGGACCGTACGGTCACCCGGATCCTCGCGTCGTCCTACACCGCGAGGTACGGCTGGCTGCCGTACGGCGGTACGACCGACGACAAGGCGGGGGAGAAGGGCTTCGCCACCCGCTTCGCCCGGTGGCTGAAGGCCGGCAAGAAGGTCACCGTCATCGCCGACGTCCCATCCCCGCGGGAGGGACTGTCCGTGCCCGAGTGCGTCGCGGCCAACCCGGACCCCGGGGACTCCTGCACGACACCTCGCGCCACGGCGGTGCCGGTCGACCTCGCGGTGGCCGCGGCGCGCGCCGTCGGGGCGCAGGTCGTCGACCTCACCGACTTGTTCTGCGACGACGCCACGTGCTACGGCAGGGTCGGCGACGTCATCGTCTACCGCGACACCGACCACCTGAGCTTCGAGTACGCCGCCCTCCTGGCGCCCTTCGTCGACGAGCGCCTCGGCTGACCGCGGGCTGGCCGTGGGCTGACCGCGGGCTGGCCGTGGGTCAGCCCCCGGACGTGGCCGGTCCCACACCGGATCGGTCAGGTGGACGGCATACGCGTCGTTAGGATCGCCGGGTGAGCGCGAACGCCAAGAACACCGACTTCCCCTTCTTCAGCACCAGCGAGGACCACGAGGCGATCCGCGAGGCCGTCCGTGACGTGGCCGAGGCCAAGATCGCGCCGTTCGCGGCCGCGGTGGACGAGGAGTCCCGCTACCCGCAGGAGGCGCACGACGCGCTCGTCGCCTCCGACTTCTTCGCGCCACACGTGCCCGAGGAGTACGACGGTGTCGGCGCCGACGCGCTCGCCACCTGCATCGTCATCGAGGAGGTGGCCCGGGTCTGCGCGAGCTCCTCGCTCATCCCGGCCGTCAACAAGCTCGGCTCGCTCCCGGTCATGCTCGGCGGCTCCGAGGACCTCAAGGCGAAGTACCTCCCGCCGCTGGCCCGCGGCGAGGCCGGCTTCTCCTACGGCCTGTCCGAGCGCGAGGCCGGGTCCGACACGGCGGCGATGAAGTGCCGCGCGAAGTCGGACGGCGACGACTGGGTCCTCAACGGGCAGAAGTCGTGGATCACCAACGCCGGTGTCTCGGAGTACTACACGGTCCTGGCCGTCACCGACCCGGACGGCACCCGCGGCAACAACATCAGCGCCTTCGTCGTGGAGAAGTCCGACGAGGGGTTCTCGTTCGGCGAGAAGGAGCGCAAGCTCGGGATCAAGGGCAGCCCGACCCGTGAGCTGATCTTCGACAACGTCCGCATCCCCGGTGACCGCATCGTCGGCGCACCCGGTGAGGGCCTCAAGATCGCGCTGCGCACCCTCGACCACACCCGCGTCACGATCGGCGCGCAGGCGGTCGGCATCGCGCAGGGCGCCCTCGAGCAGGCCACGGCCTACGTCAAGGAGCGCAAGCAGTTCGGCAAGCACATCGCCGACTTCCAGGGCATCCAGTTCATGCTCGCCGACATGGCGATGGAGCTCGAGGCGGCGCGCCAGATGGTCTACGTCGCAGCCGCGAAGTCCGAGCGGGGCGACGCCGACCTGCCGTTCTTCGGTGCCGCGGCCAAGTGCTACGCCTCCGACGTCGCGATGAAGGTGACGACCGACGCGGTCCAGCTCCTCGGCGGCGCCGGCTACACCCGCGACTTCCCGCTCGAGCGGATGATGCGCGACGCCAAGATCACCCAGATCTACGAAGGCACCAACCAGATCCAGCGCATCGTCATGGCGCGCCAGCTGCTCAAGGGCTGACGCCCCAGACCTTCGGTATGCCGTTCGCCCTCCTGGGCGGACGGCACACCCCTTTCGCTGCTCAGCC
Source organism: Knoellia locipacati (assembly GCF_044791685.1). Lineage (GTDB taxonomy): Bacteria > Actinomycetota > Actinomycetes > Actinomycetales > Dermatophilaceae > Knoellia > Knoellia locipacati_A. Next base: position 447,638 of record NZ_CP087730.1, on the reverse strand, counting down.
TCCGGTGGGCTTGCCGTCGGTCCCGGCCGGGGGAGCCTCGAGGGGCTGGTCCTCGCGCAGCATCGTGAACAGGGCCTTGGCGCGCTCGGTGTCCCACTTGACCGCGAGCCCGGCACTGGTCTGGTAGGCGGTGTCCTGGATCGGCACCGTGAGGCTCAGGGTCGAGTCGTTGCCGGCGCCGCGCATGGCGAGCAGGATGTTGGCGGCGTCCTTCATCGAGGTGTCCTCACCGACGCCGACCGCCTCGGCAGCCGTGTGGGTGAACGACCAGTAGCGGAACGGGTTGAGGACCGTCGCCGGGGTGGCGGCGCCCTTCATGATCGCCGCGAGGAACTGGCGCTGCCGGTCGGCGCGGCCGATGTCTCCGCGAGGGTCGGAGTAGCGCGCCCGCACGAAGCCGAGGGCGTTCTTGCCGTCGAGGAGCTGGCAGCCCTTCTTGAGGTTGATGTGCGCCTTGGGGTCGTCCATGTCGAACGGGACGCAGATGTCGACGCCGCCGAGGCTGTTGACGACCGAGGCGAACCCGCCGAAGCCGATCTCGAGGTAGCCGTCGATCCGCAGACCGGTCACCTGCTCGAGGGTCCGGACGAGGAGCTGGGGCCCGCCGATGGAGTAGGCGGCGTTGATCTTGTTGCTGCCGTGGTCCGGGATCGGCACGAAGCTGTCCCGGGGGATCGAGATGATGACCGACTTGCCGCCGCCCGACGGGGTGTGGACGAGCATGATCGAGTCGGTCCGCCGGCCCTCGGCCGAGCCGGTCCCGAGCTCCTTGCGCTGGGCGGGAGTGAGGTCGTCGCGCGAGTCGGACCCGACGAGCAGGTAGGTGTTGCCGGGCGTCTCGGCCGGGCGGTCGCCGGCGGGCGCGTCCTCCACCCGGGACACCGTGCTCCACGCGTGGAACGGGCTGAAGACGAGGAACGCCAGCCACGCCACGAGCAGGACGGGCAGGACCAGCCACCACCGGCGACGGCGTCGGGGCCGGTCGGGGGCGTCGGTCGTCAGCGGCCGGGCGCCGCGAGGGCCGGAGGGGCGGCGTGCGTCGGGATGGGCGGCCGCGCCGTCGCGCCGGGGGTCGCGCCCTGCAGCTGCCTCGGGCCGGCGCTCGCGTGCGGGCCGCTGCTCGCGGACCGGGCGCTGGTCCGTCCGAGCGGGGCGCGACGCGCGCGGCGGCGGGGTGCGGCGTCGCCCGCGGGTGTCGACGGTGTAGACGGCGTCGTCGTCGATGTCGGGACGCGCCACCTCGGGCCGACCTCGCTGGGGGATCGGTCTGGCGTCGTCTCCGCGGGTCGGGCGTTCGGGCACGCCCCATAGTGTGCTCGCTCCAGCCACGACGCCAAAACGGCACGCCGACCCCGGCCCGCGATTCGGAGCGGTGCTCTGGGGGATGATCGTCGCGATGAGCGAGCCCTCCCGCCCCCACGACAGCACCGCCACGCCACCCCCGGTGAGCGTGGTGATCCCGGTCCTCAACGAGGAGCGGCACCTCCGTGACGCCGTGGGCCAGGTCCTCAGGCAATCGTATGCCGGCGAGCTCGAGGTCGTCCTCGCGCTGGGTCCGTCGACGGACCGGACGGACGAGGTGGCAGCGGACCTCGCCGCCTCGGATCCGAGGGTTCGGACGGTCAACAACCCGAGCGGGCGCACCCCCGCGGCCCTCAACGCCGGGATCGGCGCTGCTCGCCACGACGTCATCGTCCGGGTCGACGGGCACGCCGAGATCCCCGACGACTACGTCGCGACAGCGGTGCGGACCCTCGACGAGACCGGTGCGGACAACGTCGGCGGGCTCATGAAGGCGGTGGGACGCTCGGCGTTCGAGCGCGCCGTCGCCTGCGCCATGCGCAGCCGGATCGGGGTCGGGGGAGGGACCTTCCACGTCGGGGGAGGCGCGGGCCCGGTCGACACGGTCTATCTCGGTGCGTTCCGGCGCAGCGCCCTCGAGCGCGTCGGCGGCTACGACGAGCGCTACACGCGCACCCAGGACTGGCACCTCAACCTCAGGCTGCGCCAGACCGGTGGGACGGTGTGGTTCACGCCCGAGATGGAGGTGACCTACCGCCCACGCTCCAGCGTCAAGGCCCTCGCACGGCAGTACTTCCAGTACGGCCAGTGGCGGCGCGTCGTCATGCGCGAGCACCCCGAGACTGCGAACGCCCGCTACCTCGCACCTCCCGTGATGGTGGCCGGCACGACGGCCGCGACGCTCCTGGGACTGGTGTGGGCGCCGGCGCTCCTCGTGCCGACGGCATACGTCGCGGGTGTCCTCGTCGGCGGCGTCGCGATCAGCGGCGGCGAACCGGCACGAGCGCGCGCGCTCACACCGCTCGCGCTCGCGACGATGCACTGGTCGTGGGGCGCCGGCTTCCTCACGAGCCCCCGTTCCCTCGGCCGCGAGGAGGCCTGAGCAATGCGGATCCTCATGCTGGTGTGGACCGGCGTCGCGACGGACGCCCGTGTCCTGCGCGAGGCCCGCACCCTGGCCGGTGCCGGGCACAGCATCCACGTCATCGGCCGGGCGGTGCCCGACGGCTTCGAGCCGGGCGAGGGCATCACCGTCGGGTCCGTCGGTCGGGCTCCGGCCGCCGAGGGGCGCGGCCGGCGGCTCAACGCACCGGAGCGGGCGGCGAGGTGGGTGCTCCTGCCGCAGCACAGGCAGCGCCGGCTCCGGGCCTGGCAGGAGGAGGCGCGGGAGCAGGCGAGGGCGTGGGCGCACGAGTCCGGGCCCCCGGACGTCGTGCACGTCCACGACTACACCGCGCTCGAGCCCGGCGTCGCCCTGGCGCGGGAGTGGTCGGTGCCGTTCGTCTACGACACCCACGAGTACTGGGTGGGTCGCCCCGTCGAGGGTCGTCCCACGCCTCTCGCGCTGCGGCGTGAGGCCAGGCTCGAGTCCGAGCTCGTCGCCGGAGCCGCCGCTGTCATCACCGTCGGTGACGGCGTCGCCGGTGCCCTGCGCCGCGACCATCCGGACTGGCCCGAGGTCACCGTCGTCCGCAACACCTTCCCGCGGGGCGACGCCTCCGGCGTCTCCTCACCCCCGGCCGGGCTCGTGTATGCCGGCCGGCTGGCGGCCGACCGGGAGCTCGAGGTCGTCGCCGCGGCCAGCCGCCGGCTCGACCTGCCCGTGACGATCATGGGCCCCGGCGACGCCGAGTGGATCGAGCGGTTCGACCCCGGCGCGGCCACGGTCGAGCCCAGCGCCGGCCACGACGTCGTCGAGCAGCGGCTCCGGGCGGCGGGCGCCGCGCTCGTCACCCACAGCGACCGCTGGGAGAACCACCGGCTGGCCATGCCCAACAAGCTCTTCCACGCCGTGTCGGTCGGGGTCCCCGTCGTCGCCACCGACGTCGGCGAGCTCGGTGCGCTCGTCCGTGAGCACGGCGTCGGGACGCTCTACCCGCCCGGATCGGCGGACGGCCTGGTCGCGGCGGTGACCGAGCTCGTGCGGGACCACACGGCATACCTGCAGGCCGTGGAGGTGGCCCGCGGGGAGCTCACGTGGGAGCGCGACGCGGCCACGCTGCTGGACCTCTACCGCGCGATCGGCTGAGGCCGCGTCCTCTACACTGACGAGTCGCTGCGCCGCGCCCTCCACGAGGGCCGCGTGACGGCCGCAGCGATCACGACGAGAGATGGGTGACGGGATGTCAGAGGCCGACCAGGCCACCGGCCACCGCGACGCCGAGGACGGGCGCCCCGCTGTGGAGACCCCCGACGAGCACGCAGCCGCCGACCACGCAGCCAACCGCGAGGCCAACGAGCGCGCCTACAAGTCGGGCTACCTCTCCGAGGTGCAGGTCTACGAGCCGCACCGGGTCGGCCTGCCACCGCTGGTGCCGTACTTCAAGGAGCTCTGGCACCGCAAGGAGTTCGCCGCCGAGCTGTCCCGGGCGGAGATGCGATCGGCCAACACCCGGACGTTCTTCGGCCAGATCTGGCTCATCATCAACCCGCTGCTGCTCGCGGGCGTCTACTTCGTCCTGCTCTTCATCCTTGCCCGTCGCGCCGACGGCGCCGCGTTCTTCGCGCACCTCACGGCGGGCATCTTCGCCTTCTACTACATCTCGGGTGCGGTCACGACCGGCGCCCGTTCGGTCGTCGGCGGTGGGGCCCTCATCGCGAACATGTCGTTCCCGCGGCTTCTCATGCCGATGTCGTCGGTGCGGACCGCGTTCTTCCGCTTCCTGCCCCCGCTGGCCGTCTACTTCATCATCCACGCGGCCACCGGCCAGCCGTGGTCCTGGAAGATGATCCTCGCGGCCTATTTCCTCGCGTGCATGACGGTCTTCGCCGCGGGCATGGCGGCGATGTTCGCGACCTTCCAGGTCTACTTCCGCGACACCCTGAGCTTCCTGCCCTACTTCCTGCGCATCTGGCTCTACCTCAGCCCGGTGCTCTGGTTCATCGAGGAGGTGCCGGGCAAGCTCGCGCCGTTCATGACCTTCAACCCGCTGTTCTCGGTGCTCGGTGGGTTCACCGACCTCCTCGTGCGCTCCGACGTGCCGCCGCCGCACATCTGGGTCCTGGCGGCGGTGTGGTCCGTCCTCATGGCCGTCGGTGGCTTCCTGTTCTTCATCTCGAGGGAGCGTGAGTTCGCTGTCCGCCTCTGACCCGGTGCCCACCACGACCACGACCACGGACACGGCGGCTCCCGCCGACGCCGCGGCCCCCGCCGGCACGGCGGGCCCGTCCGACACCACGACCGCCGCGCCGGACGCCGCGACCCGCACTGCACCCGAACGGGTCGCCGTCAAGGTCGAGAACGTCTCGGTCACCTACCGCACGACGTTCGAGCGCACGCCGACGTTCAAGCAGGCCATCGTCCGCTTCGGGCGCGGCGAGCGCGCCGTGCGTGAGGTGCACGCGCTGCAGGACGTCTCGTTCACCGTCAACGAGGGCACCGCGCTCGGGATCATCGGCGCCAACGGTGCCGGCAAGTCGACCCTCATCCGCACCATCGGCGGCATCCTCCCGCCGACGACCGGCCGGATCGAGGTCCACGGTCGGATCAGTGCCCTGCTCGCACTCGGCGTCGGCTTCAACCCCAACCTGTCCGGCCGCGAGAACGTCGTCCTCGGCGGTCTGGCCAACGGGCTGACCCGTGCCCAGGTGGCGGCCCGGGCCGAGGAGATCGCCGACTTCTCCGAGCTCGGCGACTTCATGGACCTGCCGATCCGCACCTACTCCTCGGGCATGCGCTCCAAGCTGGCGTTCGCGGTGTCGGTGCACATGGACCCCGACATCCTCATGATCGACGAGGCTCTCTCGGCCGGTGACGCCGCCTTCAAGAAGAAGGCCGCCGACAAGATGCACGAGCTCATGGGCTCGGCGCGCGCGATGTTCCTCGTCTCGCACGGTCTCGGGTCGATCAAGGAGATGTGCAACCACGCCATCTGGCTGCACAAGGGACGCCTCATGCTCGAGGGCAGCCCCGACGAGGTCATCGCCGCCTACACGAAGTTCCTCAAGGTCGGTGAGGACGCCTTCAGCCTCGAGGACCTGTGACCCACGGCCAGCGACCGGACGTCACGATCGTGACGTCCGGGCACGACGTCGCTGACGCCAGGCTCCACCGCCTCACCCGAGCCCTTGTGCGCCACGGCGCGACGGTCGAGGTCCTCGGGCTGGGCGCCGTCGCCGACGGCCCGTCAGGCGCCTCGGTGCGGACGTGGCCGCGTGGCTCGATGGTCGGACGCGGGCTCCGCGGACTGACGATGGCGCGGGCGGCCCGAGGCTCGGTCCTGCTCGCGCTCGACCCCGACTCGCTGCTGTGGGCTCGGGTCTGGGGCCGGCTCACCCGCCGACCGGTCGTGGCCGACGTGCACGAGGACTACCGCCGGATGCTCGAGGACCGCGCCTGGGCGCAGGGCCTGCTCGGCCGGGGCGCGCGTGTCGTCGCCCGGGCCGCGGAGACCGTCGCCGCCCGTTCCGACCTCACCCTCGTCGCCGACGAGCACGTGCCCCCGGGATCCGCGAGGCACCGCATGGTCGTGCGCAACGAGGCGGACCGCGAGCTCATCGGACCCTCCCAGCCGTGGGACGAGACGCCGCGGGCGGTCTACGTCGGCGACGTCCGCGCCAGCCGTGGCCTCTTCACCATGCTCGACGCCCTGCGGGGAGCGCCGCAGTGGCGGCTCGACGTCATCGGACCCGTGGCCGCTGCCGACCAGCCCGCAGTGGATGCCCTCCTCGAGGCGGAGCCCGACCTCGCCGCCCGGGTCGGCTGGCACGGGCGCCAGCCGCCGGCACAGGCCTGGGCGATCGCCCACGGCGCCTGGGTCGGCTTCGCCCTGCTCGAGGACACCCCGGCGTTCCGTGACGCCCTGCCCTCCAAGCTTTACGAGTACATCGCCGCCGGGCTCGTGCCCGTCGTGACCCCGCTTCCGCGCCAGCAGCGCCTGTGCGAGGAGGTCGACGGGTTCGTGGTCGCCGACGCCGAGGAGGCCGCCCGGGTGCTGCGCGAGCTGGCCGCGGACCCGCAGGCGCGCACGCGGCTCAGCGCCCCGGCCGCGCCGGCCGTGCGGACCTCCTACGACGAGGCCGCCGAGGCCATCGTCGGGCTGCTCCCGTGACGCCGGGCGAGGGCCGGCCCCTGCGCGTGGCCATGGTCGTCAACAACGGCATGGCCAACGACTCGCGCGTCATCAAGTCGGCGGTCTCCCTGGTCCGAGCCGGTGCCGACGTCACCGCGTTCGGGGTGGCGTCCGCCGGGGCCGCCCGGACCGAGGCCTGGTGCGGTGGAGCCCGCTTCGTGCGGCTCCCGGTCTTCCCGAAACGAGGTCTCACACCGGCATACGCCGCGTATGCCGTCCGGCGTCGCCGCGGGCGCCTCGGTCCGGCCGACCGCTGGCGCACCGCCCTCGCCGCCACCACGGCGTACGCGCGGGCCTTCGGGCCGGCGCTGCGCGAGCACGCCCCCGACGTCGTGCACATCCACGACGTCCACATCCTCGCCGCCGTGCTCGAGGCGTGGCCGGACCCGGCCGACCGCCCGTTCCTCGTCTACGACGCGCACGAGTACGTCGCGGACCTGGCTGTCTCCGGTGCGCGAACCCGGCGCGTCGTCGACGGGTGGGCCGCCCTCGAGGCCGAGATGATCCCGTCTGTCGACCGCGTCATCACCGTGGCCGAGGGCATCGCCCGGCGCCTCGATGCCGAGCACGTCCTGTCGCACCCGGTCACGGTGGTCCACAACGCGCCGCTGGCGTGGGACGACCTCGTGGCCTCACGCAACCTGCGCGACGAGGCGGGGGTGGAGCCGGGCACGCCTCTCGCCGTGTACTCCGGCGCCGTGAGCGCCGCGCGCGGGCTCGACACCGTCGTCGACGCCCTGCCCCAGGTGCCGGACGTGCACCTCGCCGTCGTCGCGGTGCCCCACCCGCACCCCATGGCGCCCGAGCTCGAGCGCCGGGCCGCGGGGCTCGGCGTGGCCGACCGGCTGCACCTCGTCCCGCCCGTTCCTTCGCAGGAGGTGCCCGCCTACCTGAGCACGGCGGACGTCGCCGTGAGCCCGATCCATGGCGACTCGGCGAGCTACGACATGGCCTTGCCCAACAAGCTCTTCGAGTTCATCCACGCCGGGCTGCCGATCGTCACGAGCGACATCGCCGCGATGGCCGCGTTCGTCCGGGAGCACCGGCTCGGTGCGGTGTTCCGCCAGCGCGACGCGGCCGACTGCGCCCGCGCCCTCACCGCAGTCCTCGAGGGCATCGAGCGCGGCGAGGGCCCGTCGGCGGAGGTCATGGACCAGCTTCGTGACGAGTACTCGTGGCAGACCCAGGAGCAGCACCTCGTCGAGCTCTATCGGAGCCTGGGGAGCCCGGCGAGCGAGCTCCGGCAGCCCACTCACGCCTGGTCCAGCGACGAGCTGAGGCTCGACTTCTGAGCGGTGCCTGCGGCCCGCCCGATCCGCAGCCGCCGCCGCAGACGCCCGGTCAGCCTCGGCCGAGGCCGAGCTCGTCGAGGGTCGGTCCGATCCCGTTGATCGCCGGCGCGTGGTCGTTGAGCCTGGCGGCGTTCCAGATCGGGTAGACCGCGCCCTGGTCGAGCGCCGTGAGGACGGTGGCGTCACGCAGGAGCCGCATCGCGTCCTCGTTGCGCCGGGTCGCGATCCACCAGCCGTGAGGCAGGCCGTGCTTGGACACCTGGCGCTTGACGAACTGCCTCTGCACGGTGTTGCGCGCGACCACCGACAGCCACTGGGGCGACCCCTTGCGGAGGGGCCCGCCGACCGAGACGGCGTTGGTGGGCCGGGTGAGCAGGGTGAGCGTGTCCGCGAGCTCGGCGAGACCCTCGTCGGCGGCGCTCTCGGGCCCGATGAGGTGGATGCGGCCTCCGTGGGCGCGCACGCGCCGGATCTGGCTCCGCACGACGTCGGGGACCGGGACGGTGAAGATCATCGTCACGTTCTCACCACGGGCGTGGGGGGCGACCGGGGTCTCGGTGTGGAAGTCCTCGCCTCGCGGTGACTCCTCGAGGGGCGCGAGGGTCGCGGCGTCGACCATCCGGTCATCCAGCCCGGGGGCGAAGGTCTCGGTGAGGCGGTCGACGGCCGGCTGGAGCTGCGCGTAGCGCTCGAACTGGTCGGCGTGCCGCTTGGCGGCGGTGCGGTCCTCCTCGCTGGCAGACAGGACGCGCTCGACGGTGTCGACGTAGGCCTCGGCGAGGTCCTCGGCGTCGACGCCGTCGTTGCGGACCCACAGGGGGTAGCCGTCGAGGATCTCGGTCGCCGCGTGGTCCCACTCGTGGGCGGACATGATCGGCAGCCCGGTCGAGATGTAGTCGAAGACCTTGCCCGACGTGACGTACTTGCCACCGACGAGGCAGAGGATGAGCGCGTCCCAGCTCTCGTAGACCGCCGCCGTGTCGGCCTTGGCGACGGGGCCACCGAAGCTCACGCCGTGCTCGGCGTACTCGTTGATGACGGCGGCCTGGGCGTTGATCCCCAGGGCCGACCCGGACCCGAGGTGGCCTCGGAAGACGAGCCGGGACCGCTGCAGGACCTCGCTCTCCTCGCGGGCGAGCCGCCAGCCCTCGCATAGGGCCCGCATCCGGTGCGCGTCGAAGGTCACCGTGCCGAGGAAGCCGAAGGTCAGCCCGGCCTCGGTGTCCGGGACCCTGTGCGTGATCCGGTTGGTGCCGATGGCGATGTCGCTGCCGTTGCGGGCGATGTGCATCCGGTCGGCGGCCTCGGGGTAGAGCTCCGCGTAGGCGTCCCGGATGGGCCGGTTGACGAACCAGGCCTCGGTCGCGTGCTCCACGAGCTCCTGCTCGAAGACCCCGGCACGCGAGTCCGGGGCGAACGCCGGCACGTCACGCAGGATGTCGATGGCCCACGCGTCCCGGTAGTCGATGACGTAGGGCAGGCCGTTGCGCTTGTAGAGGTCGAGCGCCGGGGCGAAGAAGGTGTAGGGCGACGCCGACGTGAGCAACAGGTCGGGCGGGGTCTCCATCGCGTCGTGGATCTCGCGGACCGACTCGACGAGCTGGTCGTGCCACCGTCCGAAGACGACCTCGGGGAACTGCTCGATGTCACCGCGGCGGTGCTGCTTGAGCCAGCGTCCGGGCTGGTGGGCGCGCAGCTCGGAGTAGGTCCGGATGTCGGTCTCGAAGTCCTCGCGGTAGAGGGGGAGCCGGTGGACCTCGACGCGCGGGTCGACGAGCGACGAGAGGGAGGTGTCGAGCCCCTGCTCGCGACGCCAGGCGCTCTCGGTCAGCGTGACGACCGTGACCTTCCAGCCGGAGCGGATGAAGGCGTTCGCCGTCGCGAGCTTGCGGTAGACGCAGGACTTGGCGGCGGGCGGGAAGCCCCATGCGAGGTAGAGCAGGTGCGGCTGGTCGCTCATGAGGTCGTGCCCCCCGCCGAGCCGAGGAGGAGCCGTTCGAGCCTCGGCCCGACCACCGACCAGTCGTAGGTCGAGCGGGCCCACTGCGTGCTCTCCCGGACCGACGCGGCCAGGTCGACCCCGTCGGTGTGCTCGATGATCCGGGCAGCCGCATCCTGGGGCGTCTCGACGACCCAGGAGTCGGGGAACATCGTGCGCGGGCCGCCGAACTGCGCGACGAAGGGCCAGTTGCGCACCACGGGGAGGGCGCCGCTCGCGGCACCCTGGATGACCGCCTCGTGCGTGCCCTCGCGAAGGCTCGAGGACAGGATGACGCCGACACGGCGCAGGGCGTGCCCGACGTCCTTGCTGTAGCCCATCTTGCGGACGGCCGGCCCGAGCGCATCGATCCGCTCGGAGACCTGGTCGCGGTACGCGCGAGCGGTCGCGGTGAGCTGCTCGGTCGGTGCGAACTCGGCACCGAAGAGCCGCAGCTGCCAGCGCTCGTCGTGGCGACGGAGGATCTCGAGGACGTCGAGGGCCCAGAGCGGGTCCTTGACCATCTGCGCCCAGCCGACGAGGGCGATCGTGCGCTCCCACGACCCGCGCTTGGGCCGGTCGTAGTCGGCGAGGACGTTGCGGTTGGGGATGACGTGCAGGGTGGGTCCGGACTGCACGGCCGGGGCGCCCACCATGGTGAGGTTGCGGATGTGCTCGGCGACGAAGACGAGGTCGTCGATACCGCTCCAGTCCGTCATGTGCGGGAACTGGGTGAAGGCCTCGTAGCTGTGGATCCGGCTCACCGTGCGCGCGCGCAGGTCGGGGAGCATCGAGGTCCACACCATCGCGCGGTGACCCCACTCCGCGAACACCGTGTCGGCCCAGTCGAAGTCCTCCCGCACCTCGGCGGGGACCTCGAACCGTATGCCGTCCGCCTGCCTCAGGCGGTTGGCGACGAGCTTCTGGGGTGTCGCCTCCCAGGGGCCCTTGGGCACGGTCCGCAGGTCGAGCGTGCGGATCTCGACGTCGTCACGCTGCGACCACTCGTCGATGATCCCGCGGGCGAAGTTGAAGTTGCTCACCGTGGTGACGAGGAGACGGTGGGGCCGCCCGGACTCCGGGACCGCGTGGTCCCGCTCGCGCCCGGACGGTGTGGTCAGCGCCCGGAACGCCGTGGACCCCCGAAGGGGAGCCAGGTGGCCGACCGGGTCGGCGGCATACGGGGACGCCAGGCCCTCGAAGTGGAAGTAGCGGTGGAAGAGCAGGTCGAAGGCGCCCTGGAGGTGCAGCGCGGCGCCGTCGTGGTCGCGTCGGGCGTAGGCCTCGTCGGCGTGCCCGACACTGAGCCGGACGAGCTCGTCGACGTCGGGCGGGAGCGTGCCCGAGTTGAGGTCCGCGACAGCCTTGCGCACGCGCAGCGGCGTCCCGGCGGCACCGGCGACGGACGGTCCGACGCCGGCATACAGGCGGTAGGCCGCGGTGGGGGCCTTGCGGCGGGTGAGGCGGTCGGCGACCCAGGACGCCGTGTGCGCCGCGGCCGGTCCGGCCCCGGGAACCCTGCTCAACGCGATCGTGCCGGAGATCAGGGTGTCGCGACGTCGGGGGACGTCGAGGACGCGCTTGTCCATGAGGCGCAGGGTGCGCTCGCGGACCTCCCCGGGTGACCGGGGGACGGACGTCGCTCGTCGCTTGAGGGCCTTGGCGACCTTGACGGGCAGTGCGTCGCGGTGCGGGATGGTGAGGGCGTCGGGGGTCGCTGCCCGCGTCGAGGGCGTCGAGGGCTGATCCACGCAGTGTGCTCCTGGCCGTTTCGGGGTCGCGGTCTGATGACGGGACGGCCCCTAGAGGGCAGGTGCTCCCGGGCCGTTCACGATACTCGGTGCCCGGCCCTTCCTCCGCCTCGGGACGGGGCGCGGCCGGGGCCTCGCGGGAGGCGGAGGTGGCAGACTACGGCGCAGCCAGCCGTGGCTGACCCCTGTCGCGCGGCCCCGTCCGCGAGGACGACGACAGCCTGACGACAGCACGATGACGACAAGAGGAGCCCGTTCGTGGGAGTGAGCATCCAGCCCAGCGCCGACGTGTCCGAGGCGGCGCGCATCGGTGACGGATCGAGCGTCTGGCACCTCGCCCAGGTGCGCGAGAACGCCGACATCGGGGAGAACTGCATCATCGGTCGAGGTGCCTACGTCGGCACCGGCGTGACGATGGGTGACAACTGCAAGCTCCAGAACTACGCCCTCGTCTACGAGCCCGCGGTCCTCGAGGACGGCGTCTTCGTCGGTCCTGCGGTCGTCTTCACCAACGACTACTTCCCGCGCGCCATCGACCCGGACGGCACCCTCAAGCGGGGCGACGACTGGGAGGCCGTCGGCGTCACCTGCCGCACCGGCGCCTCCATCGGTGCCCGCTCGGTGTGCGTCGCGCCGGTGACCATCGGACGCTGGGCGCTCGTCGCTGCCGGGTCGGTCGTCACCAAGGACGTGCCCGACTTCGCCCTCGTCGCGGGGGTCCCCGCGAGGCGGATAAGGTGGGTCGGCCGCGCTGGCGTGCCCCTCGAGGCCGGAGACGAGCCCCACACCTGGGTCTGCCCCAAGACCGGCGAGACCTACATCGAAGACCACGAGAGCCTGACGGAGGCCCCGAAGTGAACGAGTTCATCCCCCCGGCGAAGCCCCTCATCGGTGACGAGGAGCGCGCAGCCGTCGACCGGGTCCTGCGCAGCGGCATGCTCGCCCAGGGCCCCGAGGTCAAGGCGTTCGAGGAGGAGTTCTCCGCGCACTTCAAGCTCGGTCGGCCCTGCGTCGCGGTGAACTCCGGGACGAGCGGCCAGCACCTCGGCCTGCTCTCGAGCGGTGTCAAGGCCGGCGACGAGGTCATCGTCCCGTCGTTCACCTTCGCCGCGACGTGCAACTCGGTGGCCCTCACCGGTGCGACCCCGGTCTTCGCCGACATCGACGCCGACGACTTCTGCATCAGCCCCGCCGCGATCGAGGTCAAGATCACCGACCGGACCAAGGGCATCATGCCGGTCCACCTCTACGGCCACCCCGCCAAGATGGACCAGATCATGGCGATCGCGCAGAAGCACGGTCTCCAGGTCTACGAGGACGCGGCCCAGGCCCACGGCGCCTCGCTCGGCGGCACCCCGGTCGGCGCCTTCGGCACCTTCGCGATGTTCTCGCTCTACCCGACCAAGAACATGACGAGCGGTGAGGGCGGCATGGTCTCGATCGCCGACCCCGAGATCGAGCGCCTCATGCGCCTCTACCGCAACCAGGGCATGGAGCGGCAGTACCACAACGAGGTCGTCGGCTTCAACACCCGCATGACCGACATCCACGCCGCCATCGGCCGCGTCCAGCTCACCAAGGTCGGCGCGTGGACGAAGTCCCGCCAGGACAACGCGGCCTTCCTCAGCGCCAACCTCGAGGGCGTCAAGACGCCGCCGGTCGCCGAGGGCGCCGTGCACGTCTACCACCAGTACACCGTGCGGGTGCCCGAGGGCCGCGACGCGTTCGCCGCCGCGCTCAAGGAGCAGTTCAACATCGGCTCGGGCATGTTCTACCCGGTGCCCAACCACCAGCTCAAGCCGTTCGCCGGCACCACCGACGACGCCGACCTGCCCGAGACGATGAAGGCCGCGGCCGAGTGCCTCTCGCTGCCGGTGCACCCGTCGCTGAGCCAGGGTGACCTCGAGCGAATCGTCGAGGGCGTCAACACCCTCGCCAAGGCAGGTGCCTGATGGCCAACCTGCGCGCCGGCCTCATCGGCCTGGGCATGATGGGCCGTCACCACGGCCGCGTCCTCGCCAGCCTCCCCGGTGTCGACCTCGTCGCGGTGGCCGACCCGGGCGGCGACGTCCACGGCATCGCCGGCGGTCGCCCCGTCCTCGAGAACGTCGAGCAGCTCATCGAGCAGGGCATCGACTACTGCATGGTGGCCGTCCCGACGGTCTACCACGAGCAGGTCGGCCTCGCCCTCGCCGAGGCGGGCGTCCACGCGATCATCGAGAAGCCCCTCGCCCAGGACACCCCGGCCGCCACCAAGGTCGCCGAGGCGTTCGAGGCCAAGGGACTCGTCGGCGCGGTGGGCCACATAGAGCGTTACAACCCCGCCCTCCAGGAGGCGCGTCGTCGCCTCGAGGCCGGAGACCTCGGTGACGTCTACCAGGTGAGCACCCGCCGCCAGGGCCCGTTCCCGGCGCGGATCGCCGACGTCGGCGTCGTCAAGGACCTCGGCACGCACGACATCGACCTCACCGCGTGGGTCACGCAGCAGACCTTCACCGCGGTCGCGGCGCGGACGGCATACAAGAGTGGTCGTGAGTTCGAGGACCTCGTCGCGGTGACCGGGCAGCTGTCCAACGGCGTCGTGACCAACCACCTCGTCAACTGGCTGTCGCCGCTCAAGGAGCGGGTCACGATCATCACGGGCACCAAGGGCGCCTACGTCGCCGACACCCTCACGGCCGACCTCACCTTCTACGCCAACGGCGAGGTGCAGACGACCTGGGACGACATCGCGAACTTCCGGGGCGTCTCCGAGGGCGACGTCGTGCGCTACGCGATCTCCAAGCCCGAGCCGCTGCGCGTCGAGCACGAGCAGTTCCGCGACGCGGTGCTCGGCAAGGACGCCGACATCGTCACGATGACCCAGGGCCTGCAGACCGTGCGCGTCGCCGAGGCGTGCATCGAGTCGGCGCGGACGGGTCAGACCGTCACGCTCTGACGTCGTCGAGGACGAGATCCATCGTGGGGCCGATGCCGTTGACGGCATCGGCCTTCACGTTGTCCTGGGCCGCGCACCAGACGGCGTAGACCGCGTTCGCGTCGGCGGCCGTGAGGACGTCCGCGCTCGCGAGGGCGGCCCGCGCCTGCGCAGAACGCCGTATGCCGTGCCACCAGAGCGTGCCCGGCCCCAGTGTGCGGTTGCCGGCGGCGGACACGGCCTTGTCGACCACGCCCCTGGCGACGTGGAGCACCCACCTCGGCCGCCCCTTGACGAGACCGGAGGGGGCTGGCCCTCGGCTGGCCGGGCGGCTGACGACGACGTGCCGGTCCGCGGACCGGGAGACCTCGACCCCGACGACCGAGGGCGCGACGAGCGTGACCTCGTGGCCGTGCGACCGGAGCCGCTCGATCGAGTGTGCGAGCAGCAGGGTCGCGGGGCGGGTGGCGACGACGACGATGCGGCTCATGGGCGCGACCCTTCGGTGAACTGCCGGGTGAGGCGGGCGACGGGTGTCTCGATCTGGGCCGTGCGCTCGTAGCGGCGTGCGTAGGCCGCGGCGGCCGCGCGCTCCTCCGGCGTCGCGGACAGCGCGCGTCCTGCGCCCGCGACGAAGGCCCGTGCGAGGGCCTCGGGCGTGAGGTCGTCGTTGGGCTGCCACAACGGGTAGTCGCGCAGGATCTCGACGGCGGCGTGGTCGGCGGCATGGGCGGACACGATGGGCAGGCCGGTGGCGACGTAGTCGTAGACCTTGCCCGACGTGACGTAGCGACCGCCGACGAGACAGAGCACGAGGGCGTCCCAGCCGGCATACACAGTCGGGGTCTCGGCCTTGGGGACGGGACCGGCCAGGCTCACGCCGTCGTCGGCGAACTCGTCGATGATGCGGGCGTGGGCGTTGCTCCCGCGCGCGGACCCGGCGCCGACGTGGCCGCGGAACTCGAGCCGGGACCGGGCGAGGACGGGGTCGTCGCGCCGCGCGAGCCGCCAGCCCTCGCAGACGGCGCGGGTGAGGTCGGCCCCGAAGGTGATGGTGCCGAGGTAGCCGAAGGTGAGGCCGGTCTCCGGGTCCGGGCTGCGCGGCGCCGGCCGCTCCAGGTCGTCGAGGTCGCTGCCGTTGCGGACGACGTGGAGGTCGTCGGCCCGGGTCGGGTAGAGCCCGGCGTAGGCATCGCGAATCGGGGTGTTGACGAACCAGGCCTCGTGCATCGACTCCATGAGCTCGGCCTCGATGCGGCCCTTGCGGCTGTCAGGCTCGAAGGCCGGCACGTCGTTGAGGATGTCGATGGCCCACGCGTCCCGGTAGTCGAGGACGAAGGGCACCCCGTCGCGCCGGTGCAGGTCGAGCGCGGGTGCGAAGAACGTGTACGGCGCGGCGGTCGTGAGCACGAGGTCGGCCGGGTGGGCGTCGTGGACCTCGCGGACGCGGGAGACGAGCTCGTCGTGCCAGCGGCCGAACACCGGCTCGGGGAAGCTCTCCTCGTCCTCGCGGCGGTGCCGCTTGAGCCACGAGAGGGGCCGCTGCGCGCGCTCCTTGCTGTAGCTGCGGATGTCGGTCTCGAGGTCCTCGCGCATGAGGGGCAGGCGGACGACCTCGATCTCGGGGTCGACGAGCGCGCTGAGCGACGGGTCGAGGCCGTGCTCGCGCCGCCAGGCCTCCTCGGTCAGGGTGACGACCGTGACGTCCCAGCCGTGCCGGTTGAAGAGGTTGGCCGTCGCGAGCAGCCGGTAGGTGCACGACTTGGCCGCGGGCGGGAAGCCCCACGCGAGATAGAGCAGGTGAGGGGCGGCCATGGGGTCAGCGCTGGGCGAGGTGCTCGGCCAGCGCCGCGACCGTGGCCTGCGCCGCGTTGCCGTCGCCGTAGGGGGCGGCGTCGGTGGGCTTGGGGTCCGGGCGGTCGACCAGTGCGGTGAGGCCGTCGAGGTCGAGGGCGAGGACGTTCCAGCCGAGGTCGACGGTCTCGGTCCACTCCGTCTCGGTGCGGACCGTGGTGCACGGCGTGCGCAGGAGGAAGGCCTCCTTCTGGAGACCGCCGGAGTCCGTGACGACCGCCTTGGCGTGCTGGATCGCGCCGACCATCGCCGGGTAGTCGAGGGGCTCGATCGTGTGGAGCGACCCCTGCGTGAGGTCGATGCCGTGCTCCTTGGCCTTCGCGACGAGTCGCGGGTGGGCCGTGAGCACGACGGGGTAGGGGAGTGCGGCGAGGCCACTGACGATGGCACCGAGGCGGGCGGGGTCGTCGGTGTTCTCGGCGCGGTGGATCGTCGAGAGGACGTAGCCGCCGGGCTCGACGCCCTCGGGGAGTCCCGGCGGGACGTCCTTGACGCGCTCGGCGGTGGCGAGGCAGACGTCGGTCATGACGTCGCCCGTGACCACGGCCCGCTCGCCGAGGCCCTCGTCGGCGAGGTGCTGGCGGGCCACCTCGGTCGGTGCGAGGCAGAGGTCGGCGGCGTGGTCGGTGAGGACCCGGTTGTGCTCCTCGGGCATGCGCCGGTTGAACGAGCGGAGCCCGGCCTCGAGGTGGGCGAGCGGGAAGTGCAGCTTCACCGCGGACAGGGCGCCGGCGATGGTCGAGTTGGTGTCGCCGTAGACGAGGACCCAGTCGGGGGAGTGCTCGAGGAGGACGGCGTCGAGCTGGGTCAGCATCGAGCCGGTCTGCACGCCGTGCGACCCGGACCCGACACCGAGGTGGACGTCGGGCGCCGGGATCTGGAGGTCGTCGAAGAAGACGTCCGACATCTTCGCGTCGTAGTGCTGCCCGGTGTGCACGATGACGTGCTCGTGCCCGGCCTCCGAGAGGGCCTTGGCGATGGGGGCGAGCTTCACGAACTGGGGGCGGGCGCCGACGATGCTGAGTACCTTCACGCAGGACAATCTAGGGGGTGGGGACCGGGCGGGGCCGCGGCGGTGGGTCCGCGCGTGACGCGGGTGCTCGGATCGCTCGGTACGATGGCTCGCGATGCCCAGCACCGCGTTGCGCAGCACCGCGACCCCCGATCCAAGGAGTTCTTCGTGAAGATTGCCGTCGTCGCCCTCGGCAAGATCGGCCTTCCCCTCGCCGTTCAGTTCGCCAGCAAGGGCCACGAGGTCGTCGGCGTCGACGTCAACGAAGCCCTCGTCGGCGTCATCAACGAGGGCCGCGAGCCCTTCCCGGGTGAGGCCGAGCTCGACGAGCGCCTCTCGACGCTCGTGCCCGCCGGCAAGCTCGTCGCGACGACCGACTACTCGAAGGCCATCCCGGGTGCCGACGCCGTCGTCGTCGTCGTGCCGCTCTTCGTCAACGACGAGACCTGGCAGCCCGACTTCGACTGGATGGACTCCGCCACGGCCTCGATCGCCGAGCACCTCACCCCCGGGACCCTCGTGTCCTACGAGACCACGCTGCCCGTCGGCACCACCCGCAACCGCTGGAAGCCCATGCTCGAGGAGGGGTCGGGCCTCACCGAGGGCACGGACTTCCACCTCGTCTTCTCGCCCGAGCGAGTCCTCACCGGCCGCGTCTTCGCCGACCTGCGCAAGTACCCCAAGCTCGTCGGTGGGCTGAGCCCCGAGGGCGCGGCCAAGGCGACCGAGTTCTACGAGGCCGTCCTCGACTTCGACGACCGTCCCGACCTCGAGCGCGGCAACGGCGTCTGGGACCTCGGGTCGGCCGAGGCCTCCGAGCTGGCCAAGCTCGCCGAGACGACCTACCGCGACGTCAACATCGGCCTGGCCAACCAGTTCGCCAAGTTCGCCGAGGGCAACGGCATCGACATCCACCAGGTCATCGACGCCAGCAACAGCCAGCCCTACAGCCACATCCACCGGCCGGGCATCGCCGTCGGCGGCCACTGCATCCCGGTCTACCCGCGCCTCTACCTCTTCAACGACCCCGAGGCCACCGTCGTGCGTGCGGCGCGTGAGGCCAACATGGGCATGCCGGCGCATGCGACCCTGCTGCTCGAGGGCGCCCACGGCGACCTCGCCGGCGCCCGGGTGGCCGTGCTCGGCGCGTCCTACCGCGGTGGCGTCAAGGAGACGGCGTTCTCCGGTGTCTTCCCGCTCGTCGAGGCGCTGCGGGCCAAGGGCGCCGACGTCCTCGTCCACGACCCGATGTACAGCGACGACGAGATCGAGGGCTTCGGCTGGAAGCCGTTCCACCTCGGCGACGAGGCCGACGCCGCCGTCGTCCAGGCCGACCACGCCGAGTACCGCGACCTCTCGTCCGCCGACCTCCCCGGCCTCAAGGCGATCGTCGACGGCCGCCACGTCACCGACCCGGCTCGCTTCGACGGCGTGGCGCACCGCGTCATCGGTCTCGCCACCACGCGCTGACCCGTCGCGGACAGCAGCGACGACGCCACCGACGAACACCCCTGACTGCCTCGCTCCGGTCTCCGGAGGGGGCCGTCGGCGGGTGGGCACCCACGGGGTCTCAAGATGGTGACCATCCGGGGTGGTCAGTGTGAATAGTGCGATTCGTGGTTCAAAAGAGGCACATGTGGCTGATGGTGGGTAGCCTGATCGGGCCACTACCCCCAACGCGAGGGCTTCCGCCATGCTCCACGTCCCACTCTCGACGCCCGTTCGCCGCCGTGCCCTTGCTGTGGTCACGGCCACGCTGACCCTGACGGTCGCCCCGATGCTGCCCACGACGGCCGAGCCGTCGCCCGTGGCCCCCGAGAACCGCTCCGTGCGCCTCACCGGCCTCGACTCCCGGGTTCGGGACGACGCCGGTTCGGTGCCGTTCGCCGACCGGCTTCGCGTCGCCGCCCTGTCGGCTCCCATCCCGGTCGGCGACAGCGCCATCGTCGGTGTCACCTGGGACGACCAGGCGGCCACCCCGGGCAGCGACGTCGGTGACGTCCAGGTGCGCACCCGCACAGACGGGCGGTGGTCGGCCTGGGAGGAGCTCCACGTCGACGACAGCCACGGCCCGGACAAGGGGACCGAGGAGGCTGCCGGTGTCCGCCTGGGCAGCGCCCCCCTGGTGGTGGGCGACGAGGTCGACGACGTGCAGGTCGGCGTCGCGACCACCTCGGGGAGCGTGCCGCGCGACCTCCGTGTCGAGCTCGTCGACCCCGGCACGTCGGGCGCCGACAGCCAGTCGACCCTGCCGTCGGCCGGCGCAGCGGGCGTGCAGCCCACCATCCGCTCCCGCGCCGACTGGGGCGCCGACGAGTCGATCCGCAAGGGCTCGCCGAACTACGCCCAGATCGACGTGGGCTTCGTGCACCACACGGCCGGCTCGAACGCGTACGCGAGCGGAGACGTGCCGGGCATCATCCGGGGCATCTACGCGTACCACGTGAAGTCGTTGGGGTGGAACGACATCGGCTACAACTTCCTCGTCGACAAGTGGGGCCGGATGTGGGAGGGCCGCGCCGGTGGCGTGGACCGCGCCGTGGTCGGGGCACACACCCTGGGCTACAACGCCCACTCCTTCGCCATGGCCGCGATCGGCAACTACGAGTCGACCGCGGTGCCGGCTGCGGTCGAGACCGCCTACACCTCGCTCTTCGCGTGGAAGCTCGGGCTGGCCCACGTCGACCCGACCTCGACGACGACGCTCACCGACGCGGACGGATCGCCGACCAAGGTCTTCCGCAACGTCTCCGGGCACCGCGACTTCGGTGACTCCGGCAAGGGGACCGAGTGCCCGGGCCAAGCGCTCTACAACCGGATCGAGTCGCTGCGCCCCCGGATCAAGGCCGCGCAGGGCGCGATGTTCTATGCACCCTCGCGCGACCGGTCGTCCTGGACCTACGGCTCGACCGGCGGCACGAAGATCTCCGCGCTGGTGTCCAAGACGCTCTCCTGGCGCCTCGAGGTCCGGTCGGAGTGCGCCGACACCGTCCTCACGACGAGGACCGGGACGTCGTCGTCCACCGCTCTCGCAGCGACGTGGGACGGTCGCATCGGAACCGCTGCCGCGCCGCCCGGCCGCTACACCCTGACCCTGACGGCGACCTCGGGCACGGGTGCGACGAGCATCGCGACGCCGTGGCAGACCTCCGTCACCGTGGGCGACGCCGCCGGCGCCCCGCCGGGCTACTGCCCGCCGCGGATCGGCGGGACGAACCGCTTCGACGTGGCCGCCGCTGCGAGCCGGGTCGCCGACTCGAGCGCCCGGACCATCGTCGTCGCCAACGGCCGCGACAACGCGATGGGCGACGCCCTGGTGTCGGCGCCCCTGGCGCGGGCCAAGGACGCGGTCCTGCTGCTCACCGACACGACCGGCCTCCCGTCGGCCACGCGCAGCGAGGTGGCCCGACGAGGGGTGCAGACGGCATACGTCGTCGGTGGTGAGGGATCCGTGGGACAGGTCGTGCTCGACCAGCTCCGGGAGCTCGGCGTCACGACGATCGAGCGGTTCGGCGGCAAGGACCGCTACGCCGTCGCGGCCAGCGTCGCTCGTGCGGTCGCGCCCGCGGGCGCGCCGGACGTGTTCCTCGCCAGCGGCAAGCCGGAGGCCATGGCCGACGGCCTCGTGACGTCCGGCCCGGCGACCTCGCTCAACCGGCCGATCCTGCTCTCGCCCCCGGCCTCGATGTCGAGTGCCACGAGCGCGGCCCTCACGGACCTGCGCGTGCGCCGCACCGTCGTCGCGGGTGGGCCCGCCTCCGTCTCGGACGAGGTCGTCGCCCAGCTCCCGTCACCGACGCGGCTGGGAGGGACATCGAGGTATGCCGTGTCCGTCGCCGTCGCGCAGTGGGGCACGCGCAACGGCGTGGACGGCACGGACGTCCTCGCCTCGTCGGGTGCCCAGACGGCCCTGGCGGACGCACTGTCCGGTGGACAGCTCGGGCGACAACTCTTCTACGTCCGCAGCACCGGTGTGCCGGGCGAGGTCGCGACCGAGCTCGACAAGCGCGCCAGCCTGGACCGCGTCACGGTCATGGGCGGCGAGGGCAGCGTGCCCCAGCTCGTGGCCGGGCAGCTGCAGCAGGCTGTGATGGACTGAGTTCGCCCGACTGGGCGGGGCTCGACCGAGACGGGTGCTCGACCGAGACGGGTGCTCGACCGAGACGGGTGCTCGACCGAGACGGGTGCTGGACAGGGCCACGGCCCGGTCCAGCACCCGTTTCGGTGCGTCCGCTTCAGGAGTCGAGCGCGAAGGTCAGCTCGGGGCCGGTCTTCTCGCGCAGCTCGTCCTCGGTGACACCCGGGGCGAGCTCGCGGACGACGAGGCCGTCCTCGGTGATGTCGATGACCGCGAGGTCGCTGATGATCCGCTGCACCACACCGAGGCCGGTGATGGGCAGGTCGCACTCGTCGACGATCTTGTGGCTGCCGTCCTTGGCGACGTGCTCCATGAGCACGATGACGCGCTTGGCGCCGTGGACGAGGTCCATGGCCCCACCCATGCCCTTGACCATCTTGCCGGGGATCATCCAGTTGGCGATGTCGCCCCCGGCGCTGACCTGCATCGCGCCGAGGATGGCCGCGTCGACCTTGCCGCCGCGGATCATGCCGAAGCTCGTGGCGCTGTCGAAGTAGCTCGCGCCACGACGGGTCGTCACGGTCTCCTTGCCGGCGTTGATGAGGTCGGGGTCCACCGCGTCCTCGGCCGGGTAGGCGCCGACGCCGAGGATGCCGTTCTCGGACTGGAGGACGATCTCGACGTCGTCGGGCACGTGGTTGGGGACCAGCGTCGGGAGCCCGATGCCGAGGTTGACGTAGGAGCCGTCGGTGAGCTCGGAGGCCGCCCGGGCCGCCATCTCGTCACGGGTCAGGGCCATGTCAGTTCTCCTCGCCGGTCGCTGCGCGGACCGTCCGCTTCTCGATGCGCTTGTCCTGGGCCTGCTCCGGTGTGAGGGGCACGACGCGCTGGACGTAGATGCCGGGCAGGTGGATCTCGTCCGGGTCGAGGTCGCCGGGCTCGACGAGCTCCTCGACCTCGGCGATGGTCACGCGCCCGGACATGGCGCACAACGGGTTGAAGTTGCGCGAGGACTTGTTGAAGACGAGGTTGCCGTGGCGGTCGCCCTTCCAGGCGCGCACGAGGCCGAAGTCGGCGGCGATGCCCTCCTCGAGGACGAACGTGCGCTCCTCGCCGCCGAGCGCGAACGTCCGGGTCTCCTTGGGAGGTGAGGCGAGCGCGACGGTGCCGTCCGCGGCATACCGCCAGGGGAGGCCGCCGTCGGCGACCTGGCTGCCGACACCGGTCGGCGTGAAGAACGCCGCGATCCCGGCGCCGCCGGCGCGCAGGCGCTCGGCGAGCGTGCCCTGCGGGGTGAGCTCGACCTCGAGCTCGCCCTCGAGGTACTGGCGGGCGAACTCCTTGTTCTCGCCGACGTACGACGAGACCATCCGGCGGATCTGCTTGGAGCCGAGGAGGATGCCCAGGCCCCAGTCGTCCACGCCGCAGTTGTTCGAGAAGACCTCGAGGTCACGCACCCCCCTGGCGTGCAGCTCGGCGATGAGAACGCTGGGGATGCCGCAGAGCCCGAACCCGCCGACGGCCAGGCTGGCACCGTCGCGGACGTCCTCGAGGGCTGCGGATGCAGAGGAGACGACCTTGTCCATGCGGGAACTCTAACCAGCGTGGTGGAGGGCGCCGATGTGGTGGGGGTCCAGTGGTCCGGTCGAGCCATGGGGTCGCGACACGCGCCGTGGATTCTCCCGTACGAGCAGTGGTATGCCGGAGATCCTTCGGGAAAGAGGGGGGTCGGACGAAGTACATGCGTGTAATTCACCCGTTTGACTTGCGCAACCAGTGTGACGGATGGGACAACTGACGAGCCAACGTGTCTGGAGTGACGGCTGTGACGTCTCGCCGGGCACGGTTCATCTCTCTTACTGCTCGCCCCTGAGGAGCTTCCGTTGACGCGCGCCACCCTGCCTGCCACGTCGACCCGAGGACCGGTACGCGCCCTCGGTGCCGTCTCCGTCTCCCTGCTGTCGATCCCGCTCGGCTTCTCCGTCGCGGGGGGCAGTGCCGTCGCCGGTGTCGCCGCCGCGGTGCCGTCGCCGCCGACGAAGTCGCTGCCGGCCGAGCTGGACATCGCTCCCAAGTACCAGGCTGGCTACCGCTGCCTCTCCGGTGACCTGCCGGGCCCGACGGCGTTCGGTCAGCTGCTCAACAGCCACTACGGCAAGCACGTCTACGGCATCAACCGGACGTGCGCCGCCGAGCACGGCGAGGGCCGCGCGCTCGACTGGATGGTCAACGCCTACAGTGCGGACGGCCTCGCCCTGGGCAACGCGATCACCCGCTGGCTCTCGGCGCCCGACTCGCAGGGACGGCCGGGCGCCATGGCCCGCCGGTTCGGCATCAACTACATCATCTGGAACCGCCAGATGTGGCGCGCCTACGACCCCGCGCGCGGCTGGGCGGCCTACACGGGCAGCTCGCCCCACACCGACCACATCCACATCTCGTTCACGTGGGACGGCGCCTACAAGCAGACGTCGTGGTGGACCGGCAAGGCCCTCACCGAGGTGCGCTACACCGGTCCGACGACGAGCGCCGGCACGCCGGTCCCGGTCGTCACGCCGCCCCTCACGGCGAGCGGCTACCCCCTGCTCAAGCGCGGCGACACCCACAAGGACGTCATGCTGGCGCAGGGCATCCTCGGGCTCACCAAGGACGGCCAGTTCGGCCCGACGACCGAGACGACGCTCAAGTCCTGGCAGACCCGCCGCAGCATCCCGGTGACGGGCCAGCTCGACAACGCGACCTGGACGCGGATGATCCAGCTCGGTCTCGTCCCGGCACGCAACGGCGGCAGCTCGACGACGACGAGCCCGCTCTCGGCCTACGTCAACACCGTCCTCCAGCGCGGCTCGACGGGCGCGGCGGTCGTCGCCCTCCAGAAGGCTCTCGGGATCTCGGCCGACGGGGCGTTCGGTCCGGGGACGGAGACCAAGGTCAAGACGTTCCAGGCCTCCAAGGGCATCAGCCCCACGGGCATCGTGGCCGCGTCGACGTGGAAGGCGCTCATCGGCACCACCGTGACCTCGCCGACCGCCCACCCGCTGGCCCAGTTCTCCTCCCTCGTCCTCAAGCGCGGCTCCACCGGCCCGGCCGTGGTCGCGCTCCAGAAGGCGCTGGCCATCACCGCCGACGGCGCCTTCGGCCCCGGCACCGAGACCAGGGTCATCACCTACCAGCGCTCCAAGGGCCTCACCCCGACCGGCGTGGTCGCGGCGTCGACCTGGGCCGCCCTCATGGGCCAGACATCGACAGGCACGCCCACGACGATCACCCCGCCGGCGGCTCCTGCCCCGGCGCCGGCCACGGCGCTGACGACCGAGTTCACGGCATACAAGGCTCTCGTCCTGCGTGCCGGCTCCAAGGGCACGGCCGTCAAGGTCCTCCAGGCCGGCCTCGGCGGCATCGCCGTCGACGGCGCGTTCGGGCCGCGGACCACGGCCGCGGTCGTGGCCTTCCAGAAGTCGGTGCGCCTCCCGGCGACCGGCGTGGTCGACCGCACGACGTGGACCCGGCTCGAGCTGCGCGAGCACCCGCTCCTGCCCTACTGGGGCACGGTGGCCAAGCGCGGGTCGAAGGGCGCCAACGTCGTGGCGCTCCAGCGCGCCCTGCGGATCGGCGCCGACGGGGTCTTCGGGCCCGCCACCGAAACCGCGGTCAAGGCCGCCCAGACGCGCGCGAGGATCGCCACCACCGGTGTCGTCGCGACGCTCACCTGGAAGGCCATCGAGAAGCAGATGTGAGCCCGTTCCCGGGTCGAGGAGCCGCGCCGGTCAGGGGCCGGAGGCGCCCTCGGCCCGGGACCGCTCCGCGAGGACGTCCGCCGGCGCCTCGCCGCGACTGAGCACGACCGAGCCGTCGGCCGCCCACAGGGCGAGGCAGGTGGCGAGGAAGTCGGCCGTGTCCGTCGTGGTGAGGTGCCGGCGTTCGGCGTGGGCCTCGTGAGGCACGACCACCGCGTCGTATGCCGTCCGCTCGCGTCCCGCGACGAGTGCCGTGTCGTCGCCGGCCGGCTCCTCCCACGCCGCGAACTGGTCGCCGTGGGTGCTGAGCTCCCTGGCCTCGTCCATGACCCCTGGTGGGACGGGCACGGTGGCACCGCGGGCGAGGCCGGCGAGGGTGACGAGGACGGCAGGGGAGCCGACGGAGGCGGCGGCATCGGGGTCCGTGGTGACCACGAGGTCGCTGTCGCCGTCGTCGAGGCTGACGGTGGCGCCGACGGACCACGCCGCCAGCGCCCAGTAGGTCGTGCGCCAGTGCGGCGGCAGGTCGAGGCGGACCACCGAGCCGGGCGCGATGTCGAACTCGTCCTGGAGCGCGTTGGCGGCCTTGCTCACCCAGTTGGACAGGACCCGGGCGGAGATCTCGATCCGCTCGCCCCTCGTCGGTCCCTCGGTGTCGTCGTAGGTGGTGATGCGCGGCTTCGCGGAGTCGGAGCGGAGCATCTGCTGGAGCACGTCGGCGGGTCGGGTCACGACGTCGAGCGTAGGCGGCGCCCCTTGCGTCCGGCGCGATGACCACCTGGCCACCGGAGTTGCGGACGCAAGGGTGAGGGGCGCGGCAGATAGCGTTGGCGATCATGAGCCGATCGCCGCTGGTTGCCGACGACGACCTGCCCACGACGACCCTCGAACGCGGCGCCGGCCACTGGCTGCAGACGATCGTCCTGGGCGCAGCGACCTGGGTCGTCGCCATGTCCCTGCTTGCGGTCGTCCTCGCAGGGCTCGGCGCCTGGTTCCCGTGGCTCGTCCTCCCGCTCGCCGCGGTGGTAGCGGCCGGGTGCGGGTGGTGGGCACGCGGCATACCGGCTCGGTCGTTGCCCGTCTGGACCGCAGCGCTGCTGGCCGCGGTGAGCATCGGCGCCGGCATCTGGACTGCTGCGACGCACTCCGAGCAGGTGCTGCCGAGGCGCGACTCCGCAAGCTATCTCCAGACGGCGATCTCGATGGCGGAGACGCACCGTCGCGTGGTGCCCGTCGACGCGGCCTCGGCGGGTGGCCCGGAGGTTCTCGGCATCGAGGGGATCACGCTCTCGAGTCCGGCCTTCTACGAGGTCGGCAGCGACGAGGAGCCTTCTGTCCAGCCGCAGTTCGTCATCGGTCCGGGTGCCATCTGGTCGCTCGGCGTGTGGCTCGGTGGGCCGTCCGGCGCGATGCTCCTACCGGCCCTCGCCTCGGCCATCGGCATCCTCGCGATGGGTCTGCTCACCGCGCGGTTCGGTGCTCCGCGCTGGTCGCCGGTGGCTGCGGCAGGGGTCGCGCTGCTCTTCCCGGTGCTGCACACGGCGCGCTCGACGTACTCCGAGCCGCTGGCGACGATCACCCTCGCCGGCGGCCTCCTCGCCCTCTCGGTCGCGGCGCGCCGGAGCGCACGCGGCGAGATCGGCAGGGCAGCCCTGCTGGCCGGCGTCCTCATCGGTGGGACGGCGTTCGTCCGGATCGACGGCCTGCGCGAGTCGATCCTGCTCATCCCGGTCGCCGGACTCGCGCTGGCCCAGGGACAGCGGTGGATGCGCGCCACCCTTCTCGGTGCTGCGGTGTCGACCGCCCTCGCCGGCCTCGCCGCGCTGTGGCTGTCGAACCAGTACCTCGGCACCATCGCCGCGAGCCTCCTGCCGCTCGTCGGCCTCGGCGTGCTCATGGGGCTGGCGGCCGCCGCCCTGCTCTGGTGGCAGCGGCGCGGAGGCGGTGTGCCACAGCGGATCTCGCGCGTACTGCCCAACGCGCTCGGGGTCGCCGTCGTGCTCCTCGGCCTCTTCCTTGCGAGCCGCCCGCTCTGGCAGACGGTGCGCCAGTCCCCGGACGACCCGGGCTCGCGCGTGGTGGCCGGGCTCCAGCTCCGTCAGGGCCTCACCGTGGACGGCGGAAGGACCTACGCCGAGCAGACCGTCACCTGGCTGTCGTGGTGGGTCGGCGTGCCGGGCCTCGTCATCGCGCTCGCGGCCCTCGCGTGGGCCGTGCGGACGGCGACGGTGTGCTGGACGCAGGGGGAGCCGCTGCCGTCGTGGACGGGCCCGCTGCTCGTCGGAGCCGGCTCGACCGTGCTCACGCTCTGGCGCCCCGGCATCACGCCCGACCACCCGTGGGCCGAGCGGCGTCTCGTCATCGTCCTGCCGTTCGTCGTCCTGCTCTGCGTGGCTGCCGCCGCGTATGCCGTCCGCCACCTCTCGCGCCGCGCTCCGGTCGCGGTCGCGATCGCCGCCGGGGTGGCCCTCGTCGCGGCGACCCTCGTCCCGACCGCGATGGCGACGTGGCCGCACCGGTCCGAGCGGGTGGAGCTCGGCGAGCTCGCCGCGGTCGAGGGGATCTGCCGCCAGCTCGACGAGCGGGACGTCGTCGTGGCCGTCGACTCACGCGCGGCGAACGAGTGGCCCCAGGTCGTCCGCGGTCAGTGCGGGCGGGCGGCGCTGTCGACGACGAGCGCGCTGCGCAAGGACCCCGTAGCCCTCGCGGACGCTGTGACGACCCTTGCGACTGCCCTCGAGGAGCGGGGTGGCCGGGTCGTGCTGCTCGCCGCGGACTCCCCGGCAGCGCTGGAGTCGCTCGGCGTCACGGTCCGACCCGCACTGGACACGACGGTGCTCGAGGACGACCGGCTGCTCGAACGCCGCCCGGACCACCTCGTCACCCTGCCGTTGCGGGTGTGGCTGGGGACCGGTCCGGTCAGCGCGAGGTGAGGTCCCGCGGCATGCGGCGGGCGACGGCGGCATACGTCGTCCTGTCGGCGGCCACGACCAGACCGGGCTGCGTCGAGCGCGGTCCGTAGGTGACGCCGTCGAGGTGGCCGACGTGGCCGCCGGCCTCGGTGACCATGAGCGAGCCGGGCGCGTGGTCCCAGGCGTTGGAGCGGCTGTAGAGGATGAAGTCGACCGCCCCCTCGATGAGCTTGGGGTAGTCGACACCGCAGCACACCCAGGACGGCTGGAGAGCGGGCAGGTCCTGGAGCGCGTGGCCGCGCAGCGACCAGATCGACGTGGCGCCGCGCGGGTCGTCGTCCTGACCGACCGGCTGACGGGTCATCCGCTCGCCGTTGCGCTCGACCCCGCCGCCGAGCTCGGCGACCCAGGCGATCTCGTGCTCGGGCTGCCAGATCCAGCCGCGGACGGTCTCGCCGCCCTTGGTCTCGGCGATCATCACGGCGTGGTCGGGGTTGCCGTGGACGAAGTTCTTCGTGCCGTCGACCGGGTCGACCGTGAAGGCGTGGTCGGCGGCGGTGTAGCGGGCGAGGACGCTGGGGTCGGCGGCGTGGGCCTCCTCGCCGAGGACGACCGCGTGGGGGTAGGCCGCGTTGAGCGCCTCGGTGATGAGGACCTCGGCCTCACGGTCGGCGACGGTGACGAGGTCGCCGGGGTTCTTCTCGATCACCTCACCGTCGGCGAGGGAGCGGAACCGCGGGGTGATGACCTCCGCGGCCACCTGCTTCATGAGCTCGAGCACTGCACCTGTGTCCACGGTCACACACGCTCCCACACCGGTCGGAGGTGGGCGTGACCGGGTCGTCGGCTGACCGGGTCAGCGGGTGGCCGGGTCAGAGGGCGAGGTACTGGTCGGCCCAGGCGCTGATGATGCGGGCCGCCCGCTTGGCCTGCCCGGGCGCGGTGAGCAGGTGGTCCGAACCCTCGAGGGAGACGAAGTTGCGGGGGTGCCTCGCGGCCCTGAAGATCTCGCTCGCGTTGGCGATGCCCACGGTGTTGTCGGTCGGCGAGTGCATGACGAGGAGCGGGCGTCGCAGGGTGGTGATGCAGTCGCGCAGGTGCGCACGTCGGACGTCCTCGACGAACTCGCGGCGCAGGACGAGGGCCTTGTCGCCGAACGTCACCGGCGCCTCGCCCTCGGCGATGACCCGCTCGACGACCGCGTCGTACTGGTGCTCGACGTGGGACGGGTCGTAGGGCGCGGCCACCGTGGCCACCGCCTTGGCCTCGGGGATGTCGGCCGCGGCGGCGAGCACGGCCGCGCCGCCGAAGGAGTGGCCGACGAGCAGCTCGACCGGACGCCCGCTCGCGGCCATGAACCGGGCTGCCTGGACGGTGTCGGCGACCTTGTGCGAGAAGGAGCCGTTACCCCAGTCGCCCTCGGAGTCGCCGAGGCCGAGGTTGTCGAAGCGGAGCATGCCGACTCCCTCGCGGGCCAGCTGCTTGCAGATCCGTGATGCGGCCGGGCAGTCCTTGCCGAGGGTGAACCCGTGCGAGAAGAGGCCCCAGCCGCGGACCTCGCCCTCGGGCAGGTCGACGAGCCCGGCGAGGGATTCACCGGAGACGCTGGGGAACTGGACGCGCTCAGCCATGGTCACAACACCCGGATCTCGTCGAGCGCGTCGAACGCCTCCGCGGCGTCCGGGTGGTCGGGGACGCCCGGGGGCTCGGCACCCTCGATCTCGGCGATGTGGACCAGGGCGTCACCGCGGTTGACGAGCGGTGCCGTGGTCCGGCCGATGATGACGCCGGCCCGGTCGGCCTTGACCAGGCGCAGGGTCTTGCCGAAGGAGTCGCTCAGCCCGCCGAGCCGGGCGCCGACCTCGACGCGCTGGCCGATCGCCGCGTCGAGGTGGACGATGCCGCTGCGACGAGCGCGCAGCCAGCCGCTGCGTCGGCTGACGAGGCTGGGCGGGGGAGTCGGGCCGGCGACCGGGTCGACCATGTCGAGCGCGGCGAGGACCCGCAGGACGCCGGTCACCCCGGCCTCGATCGCCCACTGGTCGAAGCGCATCGCCTCACCCGCCTCGAAGAGCAGGACGGTGGCACCGCCGTCACGGGCGGCGGCCCGCAGCGACCCGTCACGCAGCTTGGCGTGCAGCATCACGGGTGCCCCGAACGCCTCGGCGAGGGAGCGGGTGCGGGGGTCGTCGAGGTCGGCCCGGATCTGAGGCAGGTTGGTGCGCCGGTCCGAGCCGGTGTGCAGGTCGATGCCGACCTCGCACTTGTCGACGACCTCGCTCATCATGAGGTGCGCGATCCGACCGGCGAGCGACCCGCGCGCGGACCCGGGGAAGGACCGGTTGAGGTCACGACGGTCGGGCAGGTAGCGGTCGCCGGCCATGAAGCCGTGGACGTTGACGATCGGGACGGCGATGAGCGTCCCGCGCAGGGTCCGGGCCGACAGGGTCGAGAGGACGCGCCGGATGACCTCGACGCCGACGACCTCGTCGCCGTGGATGGCGGCGTCGATCCACACGGCCGGCCCGTCGTGGCGGCCGTGGAGCACCCGCAGAGGGAGGCTGACCTCCGCGCCGGTGACGAGCTTGGTGATGGGCAGACCCATCTCCCGGGACTGGCCGGGACGGATCTTGACTCCGCCGATCGCGAACGACGGCCGGGCCACGGGGCTCATGCGCGTCCCCGGTTGCGACGCCGGAAGTGGACCTTGGGCCGCGGGCCGAGGTACGACTCCGCCGGGTCGACGAGGAAGCCGTGGCGCAGCGTCTCGCGGCCGATGAGCATCCGGAACCCCATCTCGTCGCGCCGGCTCAGCGTCACCTCGGTGGTGAGCCGGCGCCGGGCCAGGACGATCTCGAGCTCGACGACGAGGCGCTCCTCGGAGTGGCCTGATGACGAGCGGACGTGGCGCTCGTCGACGACGGGGCGCTCGAGCACCACGGCGTCCTCGTCGTTGGACTGCCAGGGGTGGATCGAGAAGCGCACCCACGGCTCGTCGTCGCGCTCGAACCTGTGGAGGTCGAAGGCGTGGACGGCCGAGGACCGGGCGCCGGTGTCGATCTTGGCCTTGATCCACGGAAGGTTCGCGGACGGCATACGCACCCACTCACGCCATCCGACGCGGATGGTTTGATGGGTTGCTCCGGACATCCGACCATCCTTGCAGGTACCCCACATGAAGCTAGCGATCCTCTCGCGCGCGCCCCGGGCCTATTCGACCCAGCGGCTGCGCACCGCCGCCCTCGACCGCGGGCACGACGTCAAGGTGCTCAACACCCTGCGCTTCGCGATCGACCTGACCGGCCCGGAGCCCGACCTGCAGTTCCGCGGACGGACCCTGTCGGACTACGACGCGATCCTGCCGCGCATCGGCAACTCGGTGACCTACTTCGGCACGGCCGTGGTGCGCCAGTTCGAGCAGATGGACGTCTACACCCCCAACACCGCCAATGGGATCGCGAACTCGCGCGACAAGCTCCGCGCGACCCAGATCCTCTCCCGCCACCAGATCGGTATGCCGGCCACGACCTTCGTGCGCAACCGCGCCGACGTGCCCGCCGCGATCGAACGCGTGGGTGGCGCGCCCGTGGTCATCAAGCTCCTCGAGGGCACCCAGGGCATCGGCGTCATCCTCGCCCCGGACAACAAGGTCGCCGAGGCGATCATCGAGACCCTCCAGAGCACGAGCCAGAACGTCCTCATCCAGAGCTTCGTCAAGGAGAGCAAGGGCCGCGACATCCGCGCGCTCGTCGTCGGCGACCGGGTCGTGGCCGCGATGCGCCGGACCGCCCAGGGCGACGAGTTCCGCTCCAACGTGCACCGCGGCGGGTCGGTCGAGGGCGTGACGCTCGACCCGGCGTTCGAGGCGGCGGCGGTGCGCTCGGCCCAGATCATGGGCCTGCGCGTGGCTGGCGTCGACATGCTCGAGGGCGCCGACGGGCCGCAGGTCATGGAGGTCAACTCCTCGCCCGGGCTCGAGGGCATCGAGGCCGCGACCAAGCTCGACGTCGCCGGCGCGATCATCGACTACATCGGCAACCAGGTCGCCTTCCCCGAGATCGACGTGCGCCAGCGGCTCACGGTCTCGACGGGCTATGGCGTGGCCGAACTCGTCGTCCACGGGTCGGCGGACCTCGTGGGCAAGACGATCGCCGAGTCCGGGCTCGAGGACCGCGACATCACCGTCCTCACGCTGCACCGGGGCACGTCGGTCATCCCGAACCCGCGTCGGCGGACTGCCCTCGAGGCGCAGGACCGGCTGCTGTGCTTCGGCAAGCTCGAGGAGATGCGCTCGATGATCCCCGAGCGTCGTCGTCGCCGGGCCAAGGTCCGCAAGCTCCCCAAGCCACCGATCCACGAGGGCTGACGGGTTCCCGACCCGGAAGTCGTGTTGTGACGCGGATATTTCCGCGTCATCCGACGGTTTCCGCGTCCTCTCGCGCGCCATCCTCGTTCGGCGGCGGCACCCGGCTCCTGGTCAGAGGCGAATCCCGCTGGGGCGAGCCCGACGTTACCGACGCCGTTGCATCAGGATGCCGTATCACTCGGTACTTCGATGCCAACACGGCACGCGCGTGGGACAAGGCGCTTTAGGGCCCTGGCGCCCTCATCGGCTTGTGCGTGGACGTCGTGTCGGTGGAGGTAGCCCCGAGCTCGGTCCACGTTGTTCTCGGGTCGGCGTGCCGGGCGAGGTTCTGGGTGTCCCGCAGTCAAACGGCTGACGGGCGGTGTGCGGCTCCTCGACAATGGTCGTGGAACCGGTCCGGCCCGGCTCGGTCTCACTCGAAGGAGCACGCGGTGGCCGCACCTGCATCCAGCGGGACACGTTCACCGGTGTCGTCGGACACCAGCGCTAGGGACTCAACTCGTATGTCATCTCCGTTCTCGTTGGCTCGTATCGCATCTCCGCTCCTGGCGCCATGACGCCGGATCGGCACCTCACGCGAGCTGGCGACCCGCACGTGGCTCGCGCTTCAGGCACCAGTGGCCGAACAGCCGCGGGTCAGGGTGTCATCCGCTCGTGGGTCCGCCGAGTCGTCCCAGCGCGGATCCGTCGAGCCCTCCGTGAGCCGGTGACGCGCGCGAGACGCCCCTTGGACAGGAAGCGCGCGTACGAGGACCTCTCGCGCCTGGCCCTGGACGCTCCGCAGACCTTCTCCGAGAAGGTCATCAACAGGATGGCGTTCGACCGCAGCCCCCTTCTGACGATGTTCGCCGACAAGGTCGCAGTGCGCGACTTCGTGACCGAGCGATTGGGCCGGGAATACCTTCCCGAGACCTACGGCATCTACAGCCGTGGTCGCGACATCGACTGGGACCCGCTGCCCCGCGAGTTCGTCCTCAAGGCCAGTCATGGCTCGGGTGCCGTGGCCATCATCAGTGACACGGCGTCGCGCGGGGTCCTGCTGACGAAGGCCCAGCGGGCTTCGTGGAACCGGATTTGGTGCATCCACCCGGATGACGTGGACCGGACCGAGCTCGCGAGACTTGCCGATGGGTGGGTCCGGCTCTCCTACGAGCACACGTCTCGTCGGAGCCTTCCGGAGTGGGCCTATGCCGGCGTCCCCCCAAGAGTCATCACGCAGGAACTCCTCCTCGGCCCGAACGGCCAACTCCCGCACGAGTACAAGTTCTTCATGATGGATGGCGAGTGCTCGGCCATCCAGCTGATTGCCGGGCCATTCGGCGAGAAACGGCTTGCGTACTTCTCGCGGACATGGGAGTTCCTGCCCGTCACCCAGCCAGGGTCTGGGTTCCTGCCGCCGCACGACGAGGACTTGGCCCTGCCCACACATCTGGACCTGCTGCTGCTGGCGGCACGCACACTGAGCGAGGGGATCGACTTCGTCCGCGTCGACCTGTACGACCTCGCCGACCGGGTGGCATTCGGTGAGCTGACGAGCTACCCGTCAGCCGGCAGGCTTGGTTTCGAACCTGCGGAGTTCGACCACACTCTCGGCGTTCCTTGGCACGTACCCAGCCGCGGGGACAAGACTCTCGCGCCGCGACCGAAGGCCTGACATGGCCGGGGCCACTGGGTTTGCCGCCGTGAACTCCCGGGGGCCGAGGCAACTGTGTGCGGGCTGACGGCCTGCCTCGGCGCTGACCGAGAGCATCCGGCTGACGGGGCCTGGGTCGCCTCGGCGACCGCGGCTCTGGGCCACCGAGGGCCTGACGACAGCGGTTTCCACGCGGGCGCCGGTGTCGCGCTGGGTTTCAGGCGGCTCGCGGTCATGGATCCAAGTCCGCGCGGCCACCAGCCCATGTGCTCGGCCGACGGCCGGTACTGGCTCGTCTTCAACGGTGAGGTCTACAACTTCCGGGAGCTGGGCGCGACGTTGGAGGCGCAAGGGGTCGTCCTGCGCACCACCTGCGACACCGAGGTCGTCCTCGAGCTGCTGGCGCGTCGTGGGGTCGATGCCCTCGATGACCTTCGGGGCATGTACGCCCTGGTCCTCTACGACTCGCTCGAGGGCGAGCTCCTGGCTGCGCGCGACCCGTTCGGTATCAAGCCGCTGTACTACTCGTGGCAGGACGGCGTGCTGAGGCTCGCCTCGGAGAAGAAGGCCCTGGCTCCCGCGGTGGCAGGGGACCCGGTCGACCCGGACGCTGTGCGGCTGCTTCTCTCCTTCGGTTTCGTCCCACCTCCGCAGACCATGTCGGCGGACATCCGATCGGTCCCGCCGGGCCACACCCTCCGCGCACGGCACGGCGAGCCCCCGAGGCTGAGCAGGTCATGCGCAACCGCCTTTCGGCCCGCCCGCCCCGGGCGGGCCACCAGGCCCTCCACGGCGGAGCCCATCCTCGACGCCCTTCGTGAGTCCGTCAGCCTTCACCTGCGTAGCGACGTCCCCGTGGGCGCCCTCCTCTCCGGGGGCGTCGACTCCGCGGCGATCTGCGCTCTGGCCGCTGAGCAGCGTCCCGGGCTGGATGTCTTCACGGTGGGCTTCGACCGCGAGGGGTACAGCGAGGTGGCGCTCGCTCAGGACACGGCCGCCGCGCTGGGCCTGTCCCACCACGGCCTGCACGTAGACCTCGACGAGTTCGTGGAGTGCCTGCCCCGGATCGTGTGGCACCTCGACGACCCGCTCGGCGACGCCTCGGCTGTCCCGCTCTGGTTCGTCGCCCGAGAGGCGCGTCGACACGTCGGTGTGGTGTTGTCGGGGGAGGGTGCAGATGAGCTGTTCGGCGGCTACCACAACTACCGAGCCGCGGTGATGTCCCAAGCCCGCCGCGTTCCTGCCGACTACATCGGCGGGGAGCACGTGTTCGTCCGCGGTGAGATCGACGGCATGGCCCTGGCCGGCTCAGCGTCGGTCGACGACGTCGTCGGCCCGGTGAAGGACAAGGCCCGCGCGGCGGGCGTCGACGTGGTGACCGGGATGCAGCTCGTCGACCTGCGTGCCTGGCTGCCGGGCGACATCCTCACCAAGGCTGACCGGCTGACGATGGCACATGGCCTGGAGCTGAGGGTTCCATTCCTCGACCGCGGCGTGACGGAGGTGGCCGCAGCGCTGTCCCTCGCCGACAAGATCGCAGGGCACACGACGAAGTACGCACTTCGCCGCGCCGTGGCCGGGCTGGTCCCGCCTGCCGTGGCCGAGCGGCCCAAGCTCGGCTTCCCCGTGCCGATGGGCCACTGGTTGAGGGGCGAGCTGTTCGGGTTCGCAGACAACCTCTTTCGCGAGGCCGAGGTGGATCGATACATTCGCCGCGACGCGGCTCTGGACCTGCTGCGCCGCTACCGCGCCGGGGAGGACTTCGACTGGCGCAAGCTCTGGGTGCTCGTCAGCTTCTGCCTCTGGCACCAGGTACACGTTGAACGGCGGTACGACCCTGTGGCGCTCGGCTGGCAGGCAGAGCTGCCCGTGGCGCGCCTTGGCCGGGATGGGTGATGGCCGAGCCCCGCGCACACCCAGGAGCCGAGCGTTGTCATCCAACGGACGGAGTCCACATGGCCGAACCGCCGCAGCGAGCGCCTGGACCCTCGCTGCCCCGACCGCGCGTGGTCAGCCGTCGCGGCTGGGGCGCCGACGAGTCCCTCCGCTTCACGGCCTCGGGCAAAGAGATCTGGCCGCGTGACACCGACCCGGTCAGCGGGCTGGTCCTTCACCACACGAGGACGCCCAACGCCGAGGAGGATCCAGCCGCTCGCCTGCGCGGGGTCTACTCCTTCCACGCAATCGATCGTGGCTGGGGCGACATCGGCTATCACCTCCTGGTCGACGAACGCGGTGTCGTGTACGAGGGCAGGGCCGGCAGCGCCGTTGTACTCGACGGCGGACCGGTCGTGCTCGCCGGCCATGTCTACGGGCACAACCACGGCAACATCGGGATCGCGATGCTCGGGACGCTGTTCGAGGAGCCACCGAGTCCCCAGGCGCGGGGCACGCTCGTGGGTCTGATGGCATGGCTCGTAAGCGTGCACCAGCTCGACGCGACCATGACCCAAGGGGTCGAAGGCGCCACCTCGACCACCATCCGGGCCCATCGTGATCTCTGGGACACGACGTGCCCGGGGGACGCCTTCTACGCCCTGCTTCCCGCGCTGCGTGCGGAGGTCGCGCAACGTACAGGGTCTCCATGGCCCAGCGCCGGAACCGATCCGCCGACCATCCACCACAGCCTGGGCACACACCGTAGGAGCCGTTGACCTCGACAGCGTCGCGGCGTCTCGGTCCTGATCGGCCTGTTGCGTGGGCGTGGGCGGAGCGGTCAGGTAGGAAGGTCGCGGATGCGTGTCACGAAACGGGGGACTTGATGACGTCGACCGACTACGACGACTTCGCTGCTGCCTATGCGGCGGAGAACGAGAAGGGCCTGTTCAATGCCCACTACGCGCGCCCGGCGGTCGTCGGCCTCGCCGGCGACGTGACGGGTCGCCGGGTGCTCGACGCCGGGTGCGGGTCAGGCCCCTTGTCCGAGTCGATGCGCGACGCAGGTGCCGAGGTCGCCGGGTTCGACGTGAGCGCGGCGATGGTCGACCTGGCACGTGAGCGGCTGGGCGACGACGTCGACCTCTGCGTGCACGACCTCATGGACCCGTTGCCCTACGGCGACGCCGAGTTCGACGACGTCATCTGCTCGCTCGTCCTGCACTACCTCGAGGACTGGAGTGGCCCTCTCTCCGAGCTCCGACGCGTCCTCAAGCCGGGCGGTCGGCTCCTGGTCGCGGTCAACCACCCCACGGCATACGCGGTCGTCTATCCCGACTCCGACTACTTCAGGGTCACGCAGTACACCGAGGACTACCTGTTCGACGGGCGCGAGGTGTTCCTGACCTTCTGGCACCGGCCGCTCCACGCGATGAGCGACTCCTTCGCACGAGCCGGCTTCCGCATCTCTGTCATCAGCGAGCCGCCGCTGGCAGCCGACACTCCGACCGAGCTGCGACCGTCCGGCTTCGAGGGTGAGGCGTTCATCTGCTTCCTCTTCTTCGTCCTCGAAGCCGTCTGAGCCACCTTGATCGCCGTCGATTTCCGCCCCTCGACGTCCCACCGATGTGCAGACTGGGCGTATGTGGGGGCGGGGACGGAGAACATTCGAGCAGCAGCGTCGATGGGACGAGGTCCGTGCTCAGTTGTCGAAAGCGCGTCGCCCTCTTGCTGCAGCGGGAGCGTTGATGCTGGGTGCCGCGGTGGCGAGTCTCCTGGTGCCGTGGGGACCAGGGCTGCTCAGAGGCTTGGTCGCCGGGGTTGTTGCGACGAGCTACTTCTGGATGGTCTTCATGGTTGCTTTGCTGCAGACCTACCCGACAACCGTCGGGGAGTGGGGCGAGTCCTTCACCCGCGAGCTGCTGAAGGGCCGAGGCTTCGACTGGCCGATCGTCGACGACGTGCCGCTGGAGCGTCGCAACGTTGACCACGTGGCAGTGAGTCCGTCTGCGATCCTGGCCATAGAAACCAAGTTCATCGGGGCAGGTCGCCACTGGGAAACGGACTCCTATCGGGAATCCGCGATGCAGGGTGCGCGATCGAGCGCGCGCTCAGTGAGCCTCATCCTGCGTTCACGCGGAATGGTCGGTCTGCCCGTTCAACCTGTCCTCATGTTGTGGGGGCCGGCGGCACCCAAACTGCCGGGGGGATGGACAGAGGTGGACGGGGTGCACGTTGTCAGCGGCTCGAACCCCGAGGCGTGGCGACAGCGCTGCCGACGAGGAGCGATCAACGACGATCAGGCAGCCGCCATCACACAGAAACTCATCGAACATCGAGACATGCGTGACGCCTACGACCGGCGGAAGTAGAGAGTCGATCCGCGTCAGCGCCGGGCGCGCCGGCTCCGGCCGGTCTGCCAGTCGAGGGACCACGACGACATGCGCACGGCGATGACGACGCCGATCGACACCAGCGCGGACACGACGACCGGCAGCTCGAGCGAGCGCAGCGCGAAGTACGCGACACAGCCCGGGATCGCCGCGAGCACGTAGAACGACCCGGGCTTGAAGTGCTCGGGCGTCTCGTTGATGAGCACGTCGCGGATGAGCGCCCCACCTACCCCAGCGACCGTGCCGACGAACACGCACGAGATGGGTGGCAGCCCCACCGTCATCGCGCGGTCGGTGCCGAGGATCGAGTACATCGCCAGCGAGATCGCGTCGAGCAGCGTGAACGCAACGTCCCGCCGGAACCGCAGCGGCCCGACGACCTTGAGCAGCGGCGCCACCAGCACCCCGCCGACGAACGCCGACGGCAGCAGCCACGGCGACGTCAGCGCGCGCACCGGCACCTGGAGCAGCAGGTCACGCAGCAGCGCACCGCCCAGCCCGCCCACGACCGCGAGGAAGAGCACGCCGACGATGTCGAACCCCCGACGACGTGCCGCCAGAGCGCCGGCCAGCCCACCGAACCCGACGGCGACGGCGTCGATCCAGAGGGGGATGGCGAGCGAGTTCACGCGCTCAGGGTAGGGGGCCGGACGGCATACCGGAGCGTCGTGTCCGTGAGGGGGCGCCGACGCGACCGGGACACTGTCGCCCGCATGCGGCAGGATGCCCGCGTGCTGGAGCGACTGGGATTCCCGCGGGTGGGCGAGCATCGCCGGTTCGTGTCCGCGATCGTCGCCGACACCGTCGGCAGCGGGCTGTTCATGCCCATCACGATCCTGTACTTCCTCAAGGTCACCGACCTCACGCTCGTCCAGATCGGCGCGGCGCTGTCGGTCTCGGCGGTCCTCACCATGCCGGCGGCGTTCGTCATCGGGACCCTCGTCGACCGCTTCGGTGGCCGCCGGATGATGCTCATCGGCAACCTCGTGCAGGCCGCCGGGATGCTCGCCTACCTCTGGGTCGAGGCGTTCTGGCCGGTGGCGCTCGCGACCGTCCTGCTCAACCTCGGCCGTCAGGCGTTCTGGGGCTCGTTCGGCAACGTCGTCGCGGCCATCACCCGTCGGGGCGAGCGGGAGCTGTGGTTCGGCTTCCTCCAGGCGCTGCGCAACCTCGGCTTCGCCGTCGGGGGTGTCCTCGCCGGAGTCGCCCTCCAGATCGACACCGAGCGCGCCTTCCAGACCGTGGTCGTCGTCAACACAGCGACCTTCGTGCTCGCCTTCGTCCTCCTGCTCGACGTCCCCGACCACCGTTCGGTCGCGCCGGACAACCAGCCGGCGGGCGGCTGGGGTGTCGTCGTGCGGGACCGTGCCTACCTGCGCCTCGTGCTCGCTCAGCTGACCTTCGTCGTCGGGATGATGGTGCTCAACTTCGCCCTCCCCGTGTATGCCGCGGAGACCCTCGGGCTCCCGGGCTGGCTCGTCGGGGCGATCTTCACCCTCAACACGATCCTGGTGGGGCTGGGCCAGGGCCTCATGGTCCGGTGGATGAGGGGCCGGGTGCGGGCCCGGATGATGGCGCTCGCCCAGGTGTTCTTCCTCATCGGGTACGCGAGCTTCGTCCTCGCGGGGCTGCTGCCGGTGTGGCTGGCCGTCGTCGTCATGCTCGTGGGGGCGCTGGTCTACACCGGCGGCGAGCTGGCCGGCGGGCCGGTCTTCTCGGCGACCGCGGCCGAGTCGGCGCCGGACCACCTGCGGGGCCGGTATCTCGGGCTGGTCCAGCTCGTGTGGGGGATGGGCGGTGCCGTGGCGCCCGTGGCGTTCACCTGGCTGCTCGAGCACGGCACCTACACGATCTGGGCGGTGCTCGGCCTCGTCGCCCTCCTCGGGGCGGCCTACTCGCTCACGCTGCCCCGAGCGCTGCCGACCGCGGGGGAACGCGTCATCGCCGGGTAGTCTCGGCAGCGATGAACGAGCACCCTGAGACCGAGGTCATCGCGACCACTCCGCAGGCACCGACGGCGGCACCGCCGGCAGCGCCGACCACCACGCCGACGTCGGCGCCGACCGAGCGCATCACCGTGCGCACGGGTGAGCTCGCAGGCGGGAGCGACGACCCCGGTGGGGTGGGCACGGTCCCGGCGGGGACGGCATACGAGAATGTCGTCGAGCCGGACACCCGACCGCCCCTCCTCCCCGACGGCACCGAACGGCCCTACGTCACGATCGTGCTGCCGTGCTACAACGAGGGCGCCCACGTCCTCCAGGAGATCGACCGCATCACCACGGCGATGAACGCGAGCGAGTTCACCTACGAGCTGCTCTGCATCGACGACGCCTCGACCGACGACACGCTCGCGGTGCTCGAGCAGGCGGCTCGTGACTTCGCCAACCTGCGGATCATGCCGTTCCGGCGCAACGGCGGCTCGGGCACGGCCCGGCGCATCGGCACCCAGCAGGCGCACGGCGAGATCGTCGTGTGGACCGACGCCGACATGACCTACGAGAACGAGCGGATCCCCGAGCTCGTCCGGATCCTGCGCGACGACGCGAGCTACGACCAGGTCGTCGGCGCGCGCACCACCGAGGAGGGCACGCACAAGTGGGCGCGCGTCCCGGCGAAGTGGTTCATCCGCAAGGTCGCCGAGTGGCTCACGAAGACGAAGATCCCGGACCTCAACAGCGGGCTGCGCGCGTTCCGGCGCGAGGTGTCCCTGCCCTACCTGCGGCTGCTGCCGGCCGGCTTCTCCTGCGTCACGACGATCACCATCGCGTTCCTGAGCAACCAGCACGACATCAAGTACGTCGACACGTCCTACGCCAAGCGCGCCGGCGTCTCGAAGTTCCACTTCGTCAACGACGCCTACCGCTACATCCTCCAGGTGCTGCGGATGGTCATGTACTTCGACCCGCTCAAGGTGCTCATGCCGCCGGCGCTGTGGATGATCGTCATCGGCTTCGTCAAGGGCGTCGTCGACATGGTGCGCCACCCGTTCTACTTCCCGGCGTCCACGGTCCTGCTCATCGTCAGCGGGATCATGATCGCCTCGCTCGCCCTGCTCTCGGACCTCGTCGTGAGGTCTCGCGACGGTGTCTGACAGGGACAACTCGGCATCGCTGCGGCTCGCGGTCGTCGGGCCGACCCACCCCTACAAGGGCGGCGTCGCCTCGCACACGACCGAGCTGTGCCACGAGCTCGCCGAGGCCGGCCACGACGTCACGCTCGTCTCGTGGAGCCATCTCTACCCGTCGTTCCTCTACCCGGGCGAGCAGGCCGTCCCCGGCGGGGCGCCGGACGTCGAGCCGTTCCCGCGGACGATCCGCGCGCTGTCGTGGGCGCGGCCCGACACGTGGGTGCGCACGGGCCGTCGGCTGCGTGACATGGACGCGATCATCGTCGTCCACGTCATCCCGCAGGGCGTGCCGTCCAACCTCGCCGTGCTCCGCGCCGCCGGCGTCGGCCGCACCTCGAGCAGTGGCCGCGGCCCGCGCTCGATCGTCGTCGCCCACAACGTGCTGCCGCACGAGACGCGACCGGGTGACCGCCAGCTCATGGAGGCACTCTTCCGCCGCGTGGACTCCGTTGTCGTGCACTCGGACTCGCAGGCCAAGCTCGCGACCGAGCTCGGTGCCGGGCACGTGCGCGAGCTCGACCTCCCGCCGCACCTGCCGGGTGGCGAGCCGGAGAAGCACGTCGACTCGACCGGGCCCACCCGGCTCCTCGCCCTGGGCATCGTGCGCGACTACAAGGGCGTCGACCTGCTCCTCGACGCCATGCTCGACGTCCCCGACCTCACCCTCACCGTCGCCGGGGAGATGTGGGGCGAGAGCGGCCGCCGCGTCAAGGAGCTCGCCGCCGACCCGCGCCTCGCCGGACGGGTCGAGGTCCACAGCGGCTACGTTCCGGCCGACCGGATCGCCTCGCTCATGGCGCGCCACGACGTCCTCACCCTGACCTACCGCCACGCCACCGCGTCGCAGAACGTCCTCCTCGCCCGCCGCCACGGCCTCCCCGTCCTCGCGACCCACGTCGGCACCTTCGGCGGGCAGGTGCGCGACGGCGTCGACGGGCTCCTCGTCCCGCCGGGTGACCGTGACGCCCTCGTCGAGGCGTTGCGTCGCCTCTCCGACCGCTCGTATGCCGGTGAGCTCCGTTCCGGGGTCCGCCCACCGGACCTGTCGGGCCCGTGGGCGCACTACGTCGGGGGCATCGAGGCGCTGGCCAGCGCCGAGTCCGACGCCCTCGCCGACGACGTGGACGACTCCGAGGTGGTCCCGGAGGACACCCCGCTGCAGCGCGCCAAGGACCTCGTCACCGCGGCACGGCTGCGGCGTCGACAGCGGCTCACCCTGCGACCCGCCGACTTCCCCGAGTGGGTGCGCGCCTCGGACGTGCTCGCGCTCGACACCGACGCCCTCGACGCCCAGGCGCTTGCCCGCGACCTCGGGCTGCCGCGCTGCTCGGACGCCGTCGCGGCGTGGGCGGCCCTTGGCGCCGTCGCCTCGCTGCTGCGGATCCGTGACGACGGCCGCCGGGGTGCGGTCATCGTCGACGAGTCCGGCACCAAGAGCCCCTTCTCGCGCTGGGTCCGCGCGTTGGGGTTCGAGCCGGTCGAGCTCGAGCTCACCGGACGCCGCACCTCGGTCGAGGTGCTCGACGTCGACACCGCGAGCCTCGACCTCATCTCCCGGATCCACCCCGGTGGCTGCGGCGCCGACGACATCGACCACGCCGTCGGCCAGGCGTCGTGGGCGCTGCGCTCGGGTGGACTGCTCGTCATCACGCTGCCGATCGGCGAGGACGACCCGGAGTGGGCGGTGAGCCCGGCCGACATCCGCGGCGTCCTCGCGCGCGCCGACGACCTCGGCCTCGTCCTCGTCGGTGACGTCGACGGCGACATCACCGACCGCATCCGTCAGGCCTCCGCCTCCGCCCGAGAGGTGCGCGCGTCGCAGCCGGAGGGACGCCGCTCGGGCGTCACGCCGGCATACGGGATCCTGCGACTCACGTTCCGACGTCGGTGACGGCGTGACGCGCAAGCGGCTGCTCGACGTCGTCCGCATCGTCGTCGCGCTGCTCGTGACCGTCGCGGTGGGAATCGCGGTGTGGCGTAACTGGAACGACGTCACCACGCACCTCAGCGAGATCTCGGGGGGAGCGCTCGCCGGCGCCTTCGGGCTGGCGCTTCTTGCTCCGCTCTTCTCGCAGCTGGGGTGGCGCGTGCTGCTCGCCGACCTCGGCACGCGGCTGCCGCCCCCGGCGGCGGCGAGCGTGTTCTTCGTCGGGCAGCTCGGCAAGTACCTCCCCGGCTCGGTCTGGAGCGTCGTCGCCCAGGCCGACATGGGCTCGCGGCTCGGTGTGCCCCGTCGGCGCATGGGGGTCGTCGGCCTGCTGTCGATCATGCTCTCCGTCATCACGGGCGCGATCGTGGGGATCCCGGCGCTGCCGCTGCTCGTGGCCCGGTCCGGTGAGGTCGGGTCGCTGTGGTGGTTCGCCCCTGCTCTCGTCCTGCTCGTCCTGCTCTGGCCGAGGCTGCTCAACTGGGGCATCGCGCGGCTCCTGCGGCTTCTCCGCCGGGAGCCGCTCGAGCACTCGCTCACGGCACCGGCGATCGGGCTGACGTCGGTCTGGTTCGTCCTGGCCTGGCTCAGCGCGGGCCTGTCGGTCCTCACGCTCGCCCACGCCCTGACGCCGGGGACGCCGGTGCGCGACCTCGTCGTCACCTCCATCTGCGGCTTCGCGCTGGCGTCGGCGATCGGCATGTTCTCGGTGTTCGTCCCGGCGGGTGTGGGTGTGCGCGACGGCGTGCTGGCGCTGCTGCTGGGGGCGCTCATGCCGTTCTCGGCGGCGATCGCGGTCGTCGTCGTCTCGCGCTTCTTCACGGTGGTCGCCGACGTCGTCGTGGCGGCGTTCGGCTGGGGCTGGGCCCGCACGCACCACCTCCTAGGATCGCGGGCATGAGCGAGGAGCGTGGCGCCACGGGGCCCGGGGAGCACGGCGCGCCGGGTGAGCGAGGCGAATCCGGCCCGCGGGGTGAGCAGGGTGAGCGGGGCGAGCAGCTCGCCTACTCCGAGCTCATGGACAAGATGCTCGACGAGAAGGCGCGCCGGCAGAAGGCCGCCAAACTCATCTCGGTCATTGCCCACGGCCTCGGCCGTTCTGCCGATGGCGAAGGCGGTCCGCTTGCCGGTCTCACCGCCGTGGACGTCGGCTGCTCGGCGGGGTTCA
Source organism: Knoellia locipacati (assembly GCF_044791685.1). Taxonomy (GTDB): domain Bacteria; phylum Actinomycetota; class Actinomycetes; order Actinomycetales; family Dermatophilaceae; genus Knoellia; species Knoellia locipacati_A. The sequence goes on along the minus strand of NZ_CP087730.1, from coordinate 403,022 downwards.
TCGCCGACGAGCTCGCCTTGGCGGGTGCGCGCACGACCGGCGTCGACATCGACGAGCCGGGCCTCGCCAAGGCGCAGGCACGCTTCGGGGACCGGGTCGACTTCCGGCTGGCCCGCGGTGAGGACCTGCCCTTCGAGGACGGCAGCGTCGACGTCGTCGTGCTCAACCACATCTACGAGCACGTCGTCGACCCCGACGCGGTCGTCGCCGACATCCACCGGGTGCTCGCGCCCGGTGGCGTGCTCTACCTCGGCATCGGGCACCGCTGGCAGGTCCTCGAGCCGCACCACCGGCTGCCGTTCCTCTCGTGGCTGCCGCAGCGCGCCGCCGACCGCTACATGCGGCTCACCGGCAAGGGCGAGCACTACTACGAGCGCTACTCGACGCCGGCGGGGTTGCGGCGGATGTTCGCGGCGTTCGACGTCTGGGACTACACCCTGCCGGTCCTCGCGGACCCCGCCGCCTTCTCCGGCGGCGACATCATCCCCGACTGGGTGGGGAGACTGCCCGAGCGGGCGCTGGCTGCGACGCTGCCACTCGTACCGACCTACGTCTGGCTGGCCTTCCGCTCACCGGCCACTCCGGCAGGACCGCCGCTACGCGTGGCGCCGCGTCACGTGGCTTCGCCCCGCTCATGACCGCCGTGGCCGAGCTCACCCGGACCCACCGTCCCAGCGGTCCGCTCCAGCTCGGTGCCGTCGTCCGGATCTTCCGCCGCGGCGGGGGAGACCCGACGTCGTGGACCGACCGTGGGCGCACGTGGGTCTTCGCCTGGCGGGTACCCACCGGTCCGGTGACCCTGCGCCTCATCGACCACCCGCAGCTCGGGGAAGTCGAGGCCCAGGCTTGGGGCGACGGTGCCGAGTGGATTCTCGACCGGCTTCCGGCACTGCTCGGTGAGGACGACGACGACTCCGGGTTCGTCGCGCACCACGACGTCGTGGCCGAGGCGCGGCGGCGCTTCGACGGCTGGCGCGTACCCGCGTCCGGACTCGTCGTGCAGGCCCTCATCCCGACCATCATCGAACAGCGGGTCACGGGCAAAGAGGCGTTCGCGGCATACCGGATGCTGGTGCGCCACGACGGAACTCCCGCTCCGGGCATCGGCGCCGACCTGCGTCTCCACGTGCCGCCGGAGCCGCGCACGTGGGCCCTCATCCCGTCGTGGGAGTGGCTGCGCGCGGGCGTCGACGGTGCCCGCTCCCGTCCCGCGGTCACGGTCGCCACGCGCGCGGGTCGGCTGGAGGAGACGGTGGGTATGCCGTCTCTCGAGGCCCGTCGCCGGATCGAGTCCCTGCCCGGCGTGGGCCGGTGGTCGAGCGCCGAGGTCGCGCAACGGGCGCTCGGTGACGCGGACGCGGTGAGCTTCGGGGACTACCACGTCGCCAAGAACATCGGCTGGGCGCTGACCGGCACCCCCGTCGACGACGACGGGCTCGCGGAGTTGCTCGAGCCGTATGCGGGGCACCGCTACCGGGTGCAGCGCCTCCTCGAGCTCGCCGGGGCGATGCGGCCGCGGCGCGGCCCGAGGTTCACGCTGCCCACGCACCTACCGGGTCGCCGCTGAAGGAGCCACCGCCCTCTTCAACCCGCCGACAGCACGTCGGTCAGGAGCGACGCGAGCTCGGTGGCGCCTCGCGCCTCCTGCTCGACGAGGGCGTCCACGCGCTCCTGCAGCGAGCCCGCACTGACTTCCTCACGGTCCTTGATGAGCCGAGCGAGATCGGCCACCGCTGCGGCCACCCCGAGAGTCCCCACGGGCGGCTCGGGGGAAGCGAGCGTCAGGGACTGTGAGTCCTCGCGCTGATCGTCGTCCTCGACCGAGCGCCACCGCACCCGGACCGTGCCCAGGCTGTCGCCGACCTCGGCCTCCGGTGTCGGGACGACCTCGTAGAGCGCGGTGACGCGGTGACCGGCCCCGACCTCGCCGGCGTCGACCGCCGGGTCGTCGAAGTCCTCGTCGGCCAGGGCGCGGTTGTCGTAGCCGACGAGGCGATAGGCCGAGACGGTGCGAGGGTCGAAGTCGACCTGGAGCTTCGCGTCCCGGGCGATCGGCGTCAGGGTGGTCCTGAGGTCGTCGACGAACAGTCGGCGTGCCTCCTCGAAGGTGTCGACGTACGCGTAGAAGCCGTCGCCCCGGTCGGCGAGCTGCTCCATGAGGTGGTCGTTGTAGCTGCCCATCCCGTAGCCCACGGTCACGAGGTGAATGCCGCGGCGTCCGTTGTCCCGGATGGCCGTGGCGAGCTGCCCGCCGTCGGTCACGCCCACGTTGGCGACGCCGTCGGAGGCGAGGAGGACGACGTTGGTGGCGCCAGCCTTGTGCGCGGCCCGGGCCTGGTCGTAGCCGAGCAGGAGCCCGGCCTCGAGGTTGGTGCTGCCACCAGCCTGCAGGCTGTCGATGGCCGTGAGGATGACCTCGGCGTCGCGCACCGGTGTCGGCTCGAGGAGGGGCTTGGCATTGGTTTCGTAGGTGACGATCGCCATGCTGTCGCTCGGGCGCAGGTGCTGGACGAGCAGCGCCAGGGACGCCTTCACGAGGCCGAGGCGCTCACGGCTGTCCATCGACCCCGACGTGTCCACGACCATGGTCAGGGCGACCGGTTGCCAGTCCTCCCGGTCGACGTCACGCCCCTGGAGCCCGATCCGCACGAGCCGGGTCCTGTCGGGCTCCGACGGTGACAGGGACTGGTCGGTCCGGAGCTCGAGGTCGTCACGTCCCGGGCTGGGGAAGCCGCTGTCGAACGAGTTCACCCACTCCTCGACCCGCACCGACTCGGGTGGCGGGAGGTGGCCGTCCGCGAGGAGGGCACGGGCCACGCGGTACGACCCGGTGTCCACGTCGGCCGCGAAGGTCGACTGCGGGTCAACGCGTGGGTCGATGAACCCACTGGTACCGGCGTCGGAGAACGTGTTGCCGTCGAGGGGGTCGGGCTCTGCAGGGCCCGAGGGCTGGGTCGGTGCGGGGGGCCCGGTCCGCGCAGTGCCCGCCGATCCCTGCTGTGACGAGGTGGTGCCCGAGCCCCCGGAGGGTCCGGACGCCGTGTCTCCCTGCTGGTTCCTGGAGTAGCCGTCGTAGAAGCGCTTCGCGTCCTGGGACGGTTCGCTGCCACCTGTGGTCGAGCACCCGGAGGCGACGAGGACGAGTCCTGCCATCAACGCTGCGGTCAGTGGTCTCATGCGGCTGGGACGGCGACCCGGCGACTGGGGTTCCGTTCGTTGCCGAACCGCAACGTGGGCACGCCTCGCGGCGCCTCTCAGGGCGCGTTGACGCGGCCTCAGAAGGGAGGTGCCTCGTCGCTCGGTGGTCGGGGCGGTGGCTGAGTGCGCACGGTGCTGGTCAGAAGGCGATCGTCCGGAGCCCAACCCCAGTCGGGTGCGAGCGGTTTGGTCCGGCTCTCGATCGCGGGCGTCAGCTCGAGCAACCGGGCGAGTGAGAGCTCGACGAGCGTGTCGGGTGATGCCGGGTAGCTGTGCAGAAGGTCGCGGAGCGTCGCCCGCGTCATCGGCCGACGTGGCGCAGCTGGGCTCTTGGCACTCGCCGCCGTCCTGGCCAGCCCCTGCTCGGTGGCTCCAGCCGCCACAAGGCTCGCCAGCGAGTCGTCGCTCGTTCCCGCAGGTGTCGTCGTCGCACCCACCTGCCTCGGCGCGCCGTCCTCACTCGCCGCACGTCTCGTCAGCGAATCACCGCTCGCACGGTTGGAGGGCTGCAGCTGGTGGATCCGGTCGAGGTGGTCGACCGGGCGGGTGTCGGCGGCTCGGCCGCCGGGGTCGGTCCAGTGCACGACGCCGTCGGGGTCGAGTCGGGCCGTCCAGCCGGGGCGTTGCTTGACGCGGTGATGTCGCCGGCAGAGGCACATGAGGTTGGTAGCCGACGTGAGTCCGGCGGGCCAGGCGATGACGTGGTCGATGTCGCAGGATCGGGCCGCAATCTGGCAGCCGGGGAAACGGCAGTGCCCATCACGCAGGCGAATGAGTCGCTGAAGCCCGGGTGAAGGTCGGTATTTGCTCTCGATGGCGTCTGGAGGCGAGGCGTTCAGATCGCAAGGAGCGAGTGCGTGGGGAACAACGCCGGAGGGGAGGGCCCCGGTGCTGCGGTGGCACCCCAGCGGGGTCGAGGCTGCCAGGCGCACGCAGCTCGGAAGCCCGTCCAGGTCCACCACCGTGGTTCCGGGTCGCCCGAGCCCGGCGAGCTCCACGACGCCACGCAACGCCCGCTCTGCGAGGTCGACCGACGAGGCTCCCAGCCCGTGGTGGGAGTCGGAACCCTCAGCCGTCATCCGCTCATGGGGCTCGTTCTCGCAGGCCTTCGTGGCTGCCTGGCCGCCGTGACGGGCCTGTGCAGAGGCCTGAGCCTCGTCGTCACTGGGCTCTGCGTCGACGTGACCGTGGTGACGGGACTTCACATCGTCGAAGTCGTCGGACTCTGCCTCGGCGTGGGTGGCGTGGAGGTGGATGGTGACATCAGCTTGGCCGAGAATCAGCTGCTGCATCGCGTCGAGGCGCGCCTGGTCGAGGGTGAGGTCGGGGTCGGTTCGCTGCAGCTCGCGGGCGAGATGGTCGACCGCTTGCCACATCACGAGGGACTGCTCGACCGGGACCAATCCGTTCCACAGGTCGGCGGCGGCGGACACCGTCCTGCGTGTCAGGGCCCGGTCCTTGATCGCCCGCTCCTTGGCTGCCGCGGCGACCTCGGGGGCGAGTCGGGCCACGAGCCGACGGGTGCGCGACCCGAGCGGTCCAGCGGTCTCGCTCCACCGGTCCGGTCCGGCGGCGTGGCCCAGGAGCCGGTCGACGATCTCGCGAGCGACCTCGTCGGAGCAGGGCATGACCTCGCGGGTGATGATCTGGGCCCTGAACAGGTCGAGGTCCCCGCTCCCCACCGCATCGACGAGCCGTGGGGTGACGCACACCTGGTGCACGGCAACCTCGACCCTCCCTTGCGCGACCGGGACGGACACGCCCAGCCGAGGACCGACGAGTGACGCGGTGTCCTCGGCGGTGAACCCCAGGCCGTGGCGTTTCCAGGACCATCCGGTCTCGTCCTCATCGTTGCGAACCTCGTCGTGGGCGGCGAGGTGGGCGAGGGCGTGGGTCTGGATGCCGCCGGCGATGTTGATGACCCGCTGCGCCTGTTCGACGGTCTCGAGCAACGAGTCGGCCGCGAGCGAACCAGCACTCTCGGGTCCATCCTCGGCAGGTGCGGCGATGGCGGCATACAGGTCCGCCATCGCTGTCCGCACCGCTGTCAGGTTCATGCCTCCATCATAGTCGAACAGATGTTCGAGGACAAGATGAGAAGACATAAATTTCGTTCTGCTGCAAGCGAACTCGCCCCTCTCACATACGTCGCCCGATGCTCTGCAACAGTCAAACAGAGGGGTCTGACACGCCCTGCCGAACCGGCATGGACGCGAGGAGTGCAGCCAGTGGGGGAGGGGTCGAATCGATGGCGACAGCCCCCGCCAAGGCGCCGGCGAGGAGCTCCTTGCGACCCGACGTCGTCGTACCGAACCGCCGCAGCTGGTCCAGGACCGGACGCCCCTGCCACGCCACCTGACGGGTGAACGCCTCGAAGGCCGGGCCGAGGCCAAGGTCTTCGAGGACAGTGCGCGTCCCGTCGACGCCGAGCGCCCGCATGAGCTCGTCCTCGAGGTCCCGACGACAGATCTGGAAGCCGAGGTCGGGCAGCGTCTCGAGGGTGGGAGTGAAGGGCAACCCCAGGGCGTGGCGATGGGCTTCGAGGGCGCGGACGAAGTAGGGCGCCTCGCGTTCGTCGCACAGTCCCACGACTCGTAAAGGCGGCGGGCGGCCGGCGACAGCGGTGGCGGCGAGTGCGGCGACGTGACGACGGATGTTGGTGGCGCCGCCCATGGCGACGAGGACGCAGGGCTCGTCCTCGGGCATGACCCCTCGCGCAGCCCTCAACGCGCGGATCGCAGCGACGTCGCTCGCGCCTTCGAGGAGGACCCAGGTGCGCGTCCGGTCAGCTGCCCACATGGCTACGAGGGTCGCAAACGGCTGCCGCCCCCGCCACGCATTTCGGCCCAGGAGGCGTCCGGAGCGCTGACCAAAGGCTCGCTCCGGGGTGGGGCGGCGGATGCGCCCGACGGATCAGCGCCCGGGGGACAAGCGTGCCGTCACGGTGTGCTCACCTGAGGGTGTGCCCAGCACCTCAGCCCGGAGGTCTTCACTCGCGGCCGCGACGACGAGGCGCTGGGTGAGCTGGCCGAGTGCGAAGTCGTCGGCCGCACCGAGGGTGACAACGGCTTCCGGGGAGCCGGGGGTAACGGCGGCCTCGGGGGAGCCGGGGGAGACGTTGCCGGTCGCACCGGTGCCGATGGCGGACACGGGAGAGCCGCTGTCGCGAGCCGCGTCCCCACCTGCCGCATCGCCACCGGTGGGCGTAGCCGCAATCGATCTGACCTCGACGTCGATGCTCGCCTCCTCGTCCTGGAACAGGGTGAGCGCGACGACACGTGAGACACGATCCGCGAACGGCTCGGCCCCGACCGCCCGGATCCCCACCAGCTCCGACTCCGGCGATCCCGGGTTCACCCCGAGTGCCGCGCGCACTGCCTCCACGTGCCCCATCGCGAACCAGTCGCCGGGCCCCGTGCGCACGAGTCCCGCTGCGCCAGAATCGAACTCGTCACTCCCACCAACGAACCACGCCTCCGGCAGACCGCGAACCACAGCCGCCGCCACCCCGTCGGCCTTGCCCTTGACGAGGTCAGCAGCCGCGGCGAGCTCGTCCGCCACCGCCCTCGCCGTCACCGACATCACCCGCCCGTCGACGTCGGCCTCGCCCCGGTGGTCGAGCAGCACGCGAAGCCCTGCCGAACCCAAGGCGAAGTCGGTGAGGCCGGCCCGCCACGGCCGACCGGCGGTGTCGCTGAGGACAACCGCGAAGGGGGAGCCGGACGGCATACCGGCTCGGGACAGGAGTGCCGAGCGCAGGTCGCGCGCACACGCGTCGGGGTCGTGCGGCAACAGCAGGAGGTCCGCGGCCGGGCCCGTGTTGGACGCGTCGATCCCTGCTGCCGCCATGACCGGTCCGGCCACGGCCTCGACGACGCGAGTGACGCCGTCACCCGACCTGCGTTCGGCCACGACCCTCACGGACTCACCAAGCACCAGCTCGGACTTCTCGGAGCCAGCAGCCCTGAGCCCCAACGCTTTCGAGATGACCTTGCTCGACACGACGACGACGTCACCGGGCCGAAGACCCTCCGCTCCCAACGCCGAGACGAGCAACGCGGCCACGTCGTTCCCAGCAACCACCTCCGGCAGTCCGAGCACCGGCACCACGGACAGCGGCGTCACCAAGGCCTCACAGCGCACTCACCGGCGCACCCGCTCGGCGAGCGCCAACAAACTCTCGGCCATCCGCGACGCCGCATCCACATCGGTCATGAGCAGGGCTTCCGGGTGGACCGCGGTCTCGACCCCGCGCACCCGCACCCCCGCGTCGGCCGGGTCGACGAGCCACCCGTCGAGGAAGTCCGCATAGAGGCTGGCGACACCGGCAGCGGTGCACTCGACGCCGATCGCCGACAGGCAGGCATCGGCGTGGCCGCGTACCGGCCGTCCCGAGATGAGCGGGGAGACGCCGACCACGGGCGCCTGCGATCCGCGCAGCGCGTCGCGCACACCCGGCACCCCGAGGATGATCCCGATGGAGACGACCGGGTTCGACGGCGGCAGGACGATGACGTCGGCCGAGCGCAGTGCCTCGAGGACACCCGGCGCGGCCGTCGCGCGGTCCAGCCCGGCGACGACGAACCGCGACGCCGGCACCTCGGCCCGCAGGCGCACCCACCACTCCTGGAAGTGCACGGCGCGCTGCCCCTCGTCCGAGTCGAGGACGACGTGCGTCTCGACCGGCGTGTCAGTCATCGGCACCAGATGGATGCCGCGGTCGGGGAGCCCCCAGCGAGCCGCGAGCCGCGAGGTGACCTCCGACGCCGTCTGCCCCTGGGCCAGCCACTGCGAACGGACGATGTGCGTCCCGAGGTCGAGGTCGCCCAGGGTGAACCACTGCGGCACGGCGCCGTAGGCCGCGAGCTCACCCTGGACCCGCGTCGACTCGTCCGCGCGGCCCCATCCCTGCTCCTCGTTGATCCCCCCGCCGAGGGTGTAGAGCAACGTGTCGATGTCCGGGCACACCCGGAGCCCGAAGAGGCTGATGTCGTCGCCGGTGTTGGCGATGATCGTCAGCTCGGATTCCGGTGCCACGACGTCGAGATGGGCTTTCAGGCCCCTGAGGAAACGGGCTCCGCCGACGCCGCCCGCAAGGGCCGTGATACGCATGGGGGCCAGTCTGGACCACCGGCGATTTCGCCCGACACGCCGGTCCTGCCGAAAAACCTGCCCTAGATATCAGAACTCGGCTTGACGGATGGGGATGACACGCGTGTAATTTCACCATTGTGTCCCAGCGAATACGTTCTCTCTCTCAGGGAGAAGGCCGGGGGCATGTTGGTCGCAGAGGGTCGAGGAGGCAGCGATGCACGAGTTGACGTTGATCGACGCCATGGTCGAGGAGGAGACGGTTCTCTCCTGGCAGGAGCGCAGTCTGTGCGCACAGACGGACCCGGAGGCGTTCTTCCCGGAGAAGGGCGGATCCACCCGCGAGGCCAAGAAGGTCTGCGTCGGGTGCGACGTCCGGTCCGAGTGCCTCGAGTACGCACTGGCCAACGACGAGCGTTTCGGTATCTGGGGTGGGCTGTCCGAGCGGGAGCGTCGCAAGCTCAAGAAGCGCGCGGTCTGACCGGGCCCGCGCCCGCCCCATGACGCTGACGACCGCCACCGTGCTGCCCCCTGCGCCCGCCTCCGCCGCGAGGCAGGTGGTCCGGGCCGTCGTCCTCACCTCCGGAGCGCAACCGGGACTTCGCGCCCTCCTCGACGCGCTCGCCGCGTCGTCCTCCCGCCTCGACCACGTCGTCGTCCTCGACACCTCCTCCGACGAGGCCATCGCCGACGTGCTCGCCGCCGCGACCTCCCGCACCTTCTCGGTCGAGCACGTCCGCCTCGACTCCCGTATGCCGGATCGCGTTGCGGTCTCCCGGTGGGTCACCTCCTCCGACCTCGCCGATGACGACCTCCTCTGGCTGCTGCCCGTCGGCTGCGTGCCCGAGTCCGGTGCACTGGCGCGGCTCCTCGCCGCCCACCGGCGCAGCCCGTCGGTCGGGTTCGTCGGGCCCAAGCACGTCGACGCGTCCGCGCCCGGCGCGCTGCGCTCGGTCGGCATCACGACGACGCGCTCCGGCCGAATCGTCGAGGACCCGCCGCTCGGTGAGCCCGACCAGGGCCAGTACGACCTGCGCCGCGACGTCATCGCCGTGCCGCTCGCCGGCATGCTCGCCACGGCAGGCGCCCTGCGCTCCCTCAAGGGGTGGGAGCGTTCCTTCGGCGACCTCGGCGGGGACCTCGACCTCGGCTGGCGGGCCCAGCTCGCCGGCCACAGGGTCGTCGTCGCTCCCGATGCGCGGGTGCGCTCGGTGGCGGCCCTGGGTCTCGCCACCGCCACCAGCGGCACCCGACGGCGTGCTGCCCGGCGGGTCGCCATGGCCCGCGCGCCGTGGTGGCAGGTGCCGTTCCTCGCGCTCTGGGTCCTGCTCAGCTCGGTGGCCGCAGGCATCGGCCTGCTCCTGCTCAAGCGACCACGTGCCGCCGCCGCGGCGTTCTCGGACGCAGCGGCCCTCGACCTCGTGCGCGTCGTGGCTGCCCGCCTCCGCACCCGCGGGGGTCGCGAGGTGCACCACCGCGACATCGGCACGCTGTTCGTCCCCGCGTCGACGATCGTGCGGCGCTCGCTCGACCGGGCCTACGAGGCCGTCATCGCCCCGTCGCGGCTCCCCGACGAGGGCGTCCGCGACCCCGAGGGGTCCTCGGGGCTGGGGCGGGTGCTCGTGCACCCCGCCCTGCTCGCCGTGCTCGCCACCCTCGCGGTCGTCGTCGCCGCAGGTCGTGACATCGGCGGTGGCCTTGTCAGCCGGTTCGGCTCGGGCGTGACCGGTGGCGAGCTCGTCACCTCGCGTGCCACGGCGAGCACGCTCTGGCACGCCGCCTTCGACGGCTGGCACGGCTCCGGCCTCGGCGCCGACGGGCCCGCCAGCCCGTCCCTCGCCGTGCTCGCGATCCCGACCTGGGTGCTCGAGCAGCTCCCGGGGGCCGGCGGCCTCACCTCCTCGGCCGGCGCCGTCGTCGGCGCCCTGCTCGTCCTCGCCCTGCCGCTCGCGGCCCTGTCGGCCTACATCTCCTCGCGCGTCATCACCTCGTCGCGGTCGCGCCCGGTCCGGGGCGCCGCAGCCCTGTTGTGGGCGACCACCGGCGCAGCCGGCGCGTCCGTCGCGCAGGGACGACTGGGCGCCCTCGTCGCCCTCGTCCTGCTGCCGGCGGTCCTCGCCGGAGTCGTCATGCTCGCCCGTCCGACGGGCACCGCGACCGGCGCGTTCGCGACGACGCTCGGCGCTGCGGTCCTGGGCGCCTTCGCGCCGCCGCTGCTCGCCCTCATCGTGCTCACCTGCCTCGTACTGGCCGTCGTCGGCGACAACGGTGCGCGGGCGCGTGCCCTCGTCCCTGCCGTGCTGGCCCCGCTCCTCCTCGGCCCCTGGCTCGCCGCCGCCGTCGACGACTGGGCACTCGCCGCTACGGGGCCCGGGCTCAGCCACTGGGGAGCCACCTCGACCGAGCCGCTCACTCTCGCGCTGCTCAGTCCCGGCGGAGCGGGCAGTATGCCGTGGTGGGTCGGCGCGCTCGTCGTGGTCGCCGGCCTGGCCGGGCTCGCCGCACCCCGCCGCCTCCGTTCGGTCTCGACCGGCGCGGCCCTGCTCGGTCTGGTCTCCCTGGCGGGCGTCCTCGCCGCACCCCGACTCGACCTCGGGTCCGGCGCGACGGTTGTCGAGGGCGTCGTCACGCCATGGGTCGGCACCTTCCTCCTGCCCCTCACCCTCGCCCTCCTCGCCTCGGCCCTCCTCGGCATCGAGGCCCTGCGCGGCCGAGCCCGCAGCAGTGCGGTGCTGGGCCTGGCACTCGGAAGCGTCGTGGCCGCGGCGGCGCTGGGCTGGTTCGGCTTCGGCAGCGTCCTGCGCACGTGGTCCGACCCCCGGCCGGCCGTCGCGATCGAGCAGGCCGGCAACGACCTGGCCAACCGCACGCTCTTCGTCGACCCGGGACCCAGCGGAGCGGCATACCGGATCGTCGGTCGCGAGAGCGGAGTCCTCGCGCGCGACCTGCCGCGCGACCCCGCCAACGACGCGCTGCTGGCCCCCGAGGTGAGCCGCCTGCTCGACGGGAGCAGGGTCGACGCGGGCCCCCGCCTCGCCCAGAACGCCATCGGGTTCGTGGCCGTCGCGGAGTCGGCCGGCGACGACGTGGCCCGTCGCCTCGACTCCGCCCAGGGTCTGTCCCGGTTGGCCAGCCGCGGTGGCTACAACCTCTGGCGCATCGCGGCTCTCGGTCAATCCGCTGACCGGGCGGTCGCGCCCACCCGACTCTCCCTGGTCGAGCGCGGCAACCCCGCCTTCGTCGCGACGACCGGCGAGCACGGCGCCACCGAGACCACGGTGACGGCTCGTGACGGGTCCGCGCTCGTCGTGGCGGAGCCTCCGGCTTGGGCCGACCACGCCACCGTCGAGATCGACGGACGAGAGCTCACCGCGGCCCCGGGTGCCGCGCGCCCGACCTACGCCGTCCCGGCAGGCACCCACGAGCTCACCGTCGAGGTGCTGACCGAGAACGCGTGGTGGCGGCTGCTCCAGGGGCTGGCGATCGCCGTCGTGGCCTTCCTCTCCGTCCCCATCGGCAACCGCGCCTCGAGGAGGCGGCGATGAACCGCGCGACGTGGGTCGGGCCCGTCCGGCTGGCGGCCACCGCTCTGGCCGCTACCGGTCTCGTGGCGTGGGCGACCCTTTCGCCCGCCGCGCCCCAGGAGTCGACCGACCAGCGCGCCGGTGAACGCTCGTCCTTGGCGGCGGTCACCTCGGCCTCGGTGTCGTGTCCCGGACCGGAGCTCAGCGGGGTCGACTCCGTCGACGACATCGACGTCGAGGCTCGGATCGCTGCGGCCACCGCGCCTGACGAGGTCCTGGGCGCCCTCGACCTGGGTGCACCGGGCCGGCTCGTCCTGCGCTCGGGTGACGCCGAGTCGTCGCCCGTCGACGCGCGTGAGGTCACGACCACCGAGAGCGCGAGGTCCGGTGAGAGCACCGAGATCCTGGCCACCGGGCGCATGGCTCCGGGTCTGGCAGCCGGGCAGGAGTGGTCGGTCGACCGCGACGAGATCCGCGGGCTGTCGACGGTCTCGTGCGCCAGGCCCGGTTCGGACCTGTGGCTGCTCGCTGGTGGGGGAGACCCCGGCCGCCAGGAGCGTCTCGTCCTCACCAACCCCGGCGCCAACGAGGTGACGGTCGACCTGCAGGTCCTGGGGCGCCGCGGACCGGTTCCGTCACCCACGGGAGCGACCGTGGTGCCGGCTCGTGGACGGGTCGCCCTGCTCGTCGACGCGATCAGCGGGGCTGAGGAGTCGCCGGCCCTGCGCGTGCGCGTCAACGGCGGCGCCGTCCATGCCGTGATGAGCGACATGTGGCTCGACGGCTCGGTGCCCGCCGGCGCCGAGACGACGGGTCCCACGGCCGAGCCGTCGACGACCCAGGTCATCCCCGCCTACGTCACCGGCACGTCCGGCTCGCTGCGGGTCGCGGTCCCGGGTGACAAGCAGGCCGTCGTGAGCGCACAGGTCGTCGGGCCCGAGGGCGTCTCGCCGCTCCCGGGCGGCGTGCTGCGGGTGCCGGCCCGGTCGACCGGCGAGCTGGCCGTCAAGGGGCTCCCGCCGGGTCGCTACGCCCTGCGCATCACCGCCGACGTCCCTGTCGTGGCCTCGATGTTCTCCGCCTGGCGCTACGACGGCAAGGCCGGCGACTTTGCGTGGTCCGCGTCGGCTCCAGCGGCCAGTGGCCTGCTCGGTGCCGCCTTCCCCGAGGGGGTGCGGGCCGGGCGGTCGCTCGTCGTCTCCAGCGTGCGAGGACCGGCCACCGTGTCCGTGACGTGGGGAGCCAAGAGCAGGTGGACCACCAAGGCGGTCACGCTGTCGCAGGACACCTCGGCGACCGTCGACCTGGGCGAGGCCACGGCGGTGTGGGTGCGGCGCGTCTCCGGCCGCGGAGAGGTCCGCGCCGGGGTCGCCACGATGGGCGGCGGGGCAGGCTCACGCCTGGTCTCCGTCGTCCCGCTGGCCGACAGCGCCGTGACCTCAGCGGTGAGTCGGGCGCACCCAGCGCCCTGACGCGCTGCGCCGGTTCTTTCCGGTCAGAGGTCGATCTCGGAGGTGGGCACGCCTAGCAGGGCCGCCACCTGCTCGGCGACGACCTCACGCACGATGACGGAGACCTCGCCGGCGTCCCTCGCGCGGGCCTCCACCGGGCGGCGATAGACGACGATCCGGTGCCCCACGGCACCGCCCACGGGGACGAGCCGTCCGACCGGGGCGGCCTGCTCCTCCCACGGCGCGGGATCGGTCGGCGGGACCTCCTCGACCGCGAACTCCACTGCGGCATACCGGTTCCCGAGGTACTCACGGGCTCGCTCCGCCACGTCGATGACGACGTCGTCGAACGTCTCGCGGCGCGAGCGCATCGCCGGCACGGCCGGCCACGCCAGAGGGCCTCGGGGGCCGCGTCCGCGGCGGTCACGACGACGCGCGGAAGCGGGGGATCGGGGGTCGACGGGAGCCACGGGACGAGACTACGGCGCGCCACCTCACCCCTGTCGGAGCGGTGACCTAGAGTCCATGGGGTGAACGCGTCAAGGAAGTGCAGCAAGACCGCTTGCTCCCAGCTTGCGGTGGCAACCCTGACCTACGCGTACGCCGACCGGGCCGTCGTCCTCGGGCCGCTCGCCACCTATGCCGAGCCCCACTCCTACGACCTCTGCTCCGACCACGCGACCCGCCTCACGGTGCCGCAGGGGTGGGAGTTCCTGCGCCTGGAGTCCGACGGCTACGCCCCCGCGCCCGAGGTCGACGACCTCCTCGCCGTGGTCGACGCCGTGCGTGAGCGCCCCGTGGCGCACCCGACCGTGGCGAGCGCCGTCGTCAGTGCGATGCCGGTGCCCGGCGAGCAGCGCCGCGGCCACCTCCGGGTCCTGCCCGGCAGCAACGAGGGTTGACCGCCCGAGCCGCGGTGAGCGGTCGCCCCGCCCCCCGCCGGCTCAGCTGGCGACATAGGCCGCGAGGTGCTTGCCGGTCAGGGTGAGCTTCGTGCCCTTCTGCGCCACGAGCTCCTTGGGCGCTCCCTCGAAGACGACCGTGCCGCCGTCGTGCCCGGCACCCGGGCCGAGGTCGATGACCCAGTCGGCGTGGGCCATGACGGCCTGGTGGTGCTCGATGACGATGACCGACTTGCCGCCGTCGACGAGACGGTCGAGCAGGCCGAGGAGGTTCTCGACGTCGGCGAGGTGCAGCCCCGTCGTCGGCTCGTCGAGGACGTAGACCTCGCCCTTGTCGGCCATCTGCACCGCGAGCTTGAGCCGCTGGCGCTCGCCGCCGGACAGCGTCGTGAGCGGTTGTCCGAGCGTGAGGTAGCCCAGCCCGACGTCGACGAGCCGCTCGAGGATCGTGTGGGCGGCCGGGATCCGGGCCTCGCCCTCGGCGAAGAACGCCAGCGCCTCGTCCATCGACATCGCCAGCACCTCGGCGATGTTGCGCCCGCCGAGGGTGTACTCGAGCACCGCCGCCTGGAAGCGCCGGCCCTCGCACTCCTCGCACGGTGACTCGACGGTCGCCATGACGCCGAGCTCGGTGAAGATCACCCCGGCGCCGTTGCACGTCTGGCAGGCGCCTTCGGAGTTGGAGCTGAAGAGCGCGGGCTTGACGCCGTTGGCCTTGGCGAACGCCTTGCGCACCGGCTCGAGGAGCCCGGTGTAGGTCGCCGGGTTGCTGCGGCGTGACCCCTTGATCGCGGCCTGGTCGACGACGACCACGCCGTCGCGCCCGTCGACGCTGCCGTGGATGAGCGAGCTCTTGCCGGACCCCGCCACACCGGTCACGGCGACGAGCACGCCCAGCGGGATGTCGACGTCGACGTCGCGCAGGTTGTGGGTCGAGGCACCGCGGACCTCCATGGTGCCGGTCGCCCGGCGCACCTCGTCCTTGAGCCGGGCCCGGTCGTCGAGGTGGCGTCCGGTGAGCGTCCCTGCCTTGCGCAGCTGCTCGACCGAGCCCTCGAAGACGATCTCGCCGCCCCCGGAGCCGGCGCCGGGCCCGAGGTCGACGACGTGGTCGGCGATCGAGATCGTCTCGGGCTTGTGCTCGACGACGAGGACGGTGTTGCCCTTGTCGCGCAGCCGCAGCAGGAGGTCGTTCATGCGGGCGATGTCGTGCGGGTGCAGCCCGATGGTCGGCTCGTCGAAGACGTAGGTGACGTCGGTGAGAGAGGACCCGAGGTGGCGGATCATCTTCGTGCGCTGGGCCTCGCCGCCGGACAGCGTGCCGGCGGGCCGGTCGAGCGACAGGTAGCCGAGCCCGATCTCGGTGAACGAGTCGAGCAGGTGCTGCAGCCCCGTGAGCAGGGGAGCGACCGACGGCTCCTCGAGCGCGCGGACCCAGTCGGCGAGGTCGCTGATCTGCATCGTGCAGACGTCGGCGATCGACTTGGCGCCGATCTTGGACGTGAGCACCTCGGCGGTGAGGCGCGTCCCCCCACACTCCGGGCACTCCTGGAACGTCACGGCCCGCTCGACGAAGCGGCGCACGTGCGGCTGCATCGCCTCAGTGTCCTTGGAGAGCATGGACTTCTGGATCCTGGGGATGATGCCCTCGAAGGTGAGGTTGATCCCCTCGACCTTGATCTTGGTCGGGGGCGCGTAGAGCATCGTCTCGAGCTGCTTCGCGGTGAACGTCGAGATCGGCTTGTCCATCGGCAGGCCCATGCCCTCGAACAGCCGGCCGTACCACCCATCCATCGAGTACCCGGGCACGGTGAGCGCGCCCTCGCTCAGCGACTTGGAGTCGTCGTAGAGAGCCGTCCGGTCGATGTCACTCACGTGACCCATGCCCTCGCACCGCGGGCACATGCCCCCGAGGTAGACCTGCTGCTGGGCGACCCGCTTCTCGGTGTGGCCGCCCTTCTCGGTCGTCATGACCCCGCTCGCCTTCCGGGTCGGCACGTTGAAGCTGTATGCCGTCGGCGGACCGACGTAGGGCGCGCCGATGCGGCTGTAGAGGATGCGCAGCATCGCGTTGGCGTCGGTCGCCGTGCCCACCGTCGAGCGCGGGTTGGCGCCCATCCGCTCCTGGTCGACGATGATCGCCGTCGTCAGGCCGTCGAGGTGGTCGACCTCGGGCCGGGCCAGCGACGGCATGAAGCCCTGGACGAAGGCGCTGTAGGTCTCGTTGATCATCCGCTGCGACTCGGCGGCGATCGTGCCGAAGACGAGTGAGCTCTTGCCCGAGCCGGAGACGCCCGTGAAGACGGTGAGGCGGCGCTTGGGCAGCTCGACGCTGATGTCCTTGAGGTTGTTCTCCCGGGCGCCCTGCACGCGGATGAGGTCGTGGGTGTCAGCGGCATGCGTCGATGAGGTCACTCGGGCCACGCTAGTGGGCGCGGGCGACACCGGAGCGGGATCCAACCCCCTAGTAGGGTCACTGCGTGCCGTCTCGCAACCTCTCCGACTTCGTCAAGGCCTACGACGTCCGAGGTCTCGTCCCCGAGCAGCTCGACGTCGACGTCGCCTGGGCCCTGGGAGCGGCCTTCGCGGAGGTCGTCGTCCGGCGTGAGGGCGGCTCCGGCTGCGTCATCGGGCACGACATGCGTGCCACCTCGCCCGAGCTCTCCCGTGCGTTCGGCGCCGGGGTCACGAGCCGGGGCGTCGACGTCACCCACATCGGTCTGGCGAGCACGGACGGTCTCTACTTCGCCAGCGGCCACCTCGGTCTCGCGGGGGCGATGTTCACCGCGAGCCACAACCCCGCGGCATACAACGGCATCAAGCTCTGCCGGCCCGGTGCGCGCCCGGTGGGTCAGGACTCCGGCCTCGGCGAGGTCCGCGACCTCGCGCAGGAGCTCCTCGACGGCACCGCGAAGCCGCGACACGAGGAGGAGGGCACGGTCACCGAGAGCGACCTGCTCGCCGACTACTCGGGCTTCCTGCGCGGCCTCGTCGACCTCTCCGGCATCCGGCCGCTCAAGGTCGTGGTCGACGCCGGCAACGGCATGGGCGGTCACACCGTCCCCGCCGTGCTCGAGACGGCGGCCGGCCTGCCCGAGCTGCCGCTCACCGTGGTACCGCTCTACTTCGAGCTCGACGGCACGTTCCCCAACCACGAGGCCAACCCGCTCGAGCCCGAGAACCTGCGCGACCTCCAGGCCGCCGTCGTCGAGCACGGCGCCGACCTCGGGCTCGCCTTCGACGGCGACGCCGACCGGTGCTTCGTCGTCGACGAGCGCGGCGAGCCGGTGAGCCCCAGCGCGATCACGGCGCTCATCGCCACCCGTGAGGTCGCCCGCGAGGTCGCCGCCGGCACCCCGGCGCAGGACGTCGCCATCGTGCACAACGTCATCACCTCCGCCCAGGTCCCCGAGGTCATCGCCTCCCTCGGCGCCAGGGCCGTGCGGACCCGCGTCGGGCACTCGTTCATCAAGGGCGAGATGGCCAGGGCCGACGCCGTCTTCGGCGGTGAGCACAGCGCGCACTACTACTTCCGCGACTTCTGGTTCGCCGACACCGGCATGCTCGCCGCGATGCACGTCCTCGCCGCCCTCGGTGAGCAGGACGCACCCCTGAGCGCGCTCATGGCCGACTACACGGCATACGCCGCCTCGGGCGAGATCAACTCGACCGTCGACGACCAGGCAGCCAAGGCCGCGGAGGTCCGCGAGTGGGCGCTGGACAAGGACACGACCGTCGACGAGCTCGACGGCCTCACGATCACCCACGGCGGTGGCGAGGGTGACCCGATGTGGTGGCTCAACCTGCGCGCCTCCAACACCGAACCCCTGCTGCGGCTCAACGTCGAGGCAGCCGATGCGGACACGATGGCCGCGATACGCGACGATGTCCTGAGCATCGTGAGAGGAAACTGAGATGGCGATGATGGAGCCCTGGCTGCGCGAGATCCTGCGCTGCCCCAACTGCCGCGCCGAGCTGCGTGACGAGACCGGCGCCGACGGCCCCGAGCTCGCCTGCACGTCGACCGAGTGCGGCCTCGTCTACCGCATCGACGACGGCGTCCCCGTGCTGCTCGTCGACGAGGGCCGCAAGCCGGTCTGACCGGCCTGCCCGGGCGGAGCTGCATCGACATGCCGCACCTGGACGAGGACTTCCTCGACTCGGCTGAGTCGCTCGAGCGTCTCGACAGCCGCGGGTCGCTCCGTGCACTCGCCACGTCCGGCGCCCAGGTGCGCCGCGCCATCGTCGCCGCCCGTGAGGCCGGAATCGACCGGGTGGCCGGCGGTGACCGGCCGCGGTCGGTGCTCGTCGCCTCGCTCGGTGGCTCCGCCGTCGTCTGCGACGTCCTCGACGTCCTGGCCGAGCCGGGCTCGCCGGTCCCGCTGACGACTCGTCGCGAGGCGCCGCTTCCGGGGTGGATCGGCCCGCTCGACCTCGTCATCGCCGTGTCCCAGTCGGGGCGTGCCGTCGGGCCTCTCGCCCTCGCGGCCGAGGCGGCCCGCCGCGGAGCCTCCCTGCTCACCGTCGGGGCGCCGGGCTCCCCGCTCGCCGACGTCTGCGCCCAGGGCCGTGGTGTCCACGTCGACATCGCGACCGACGTGCCCACCTCCCGCGCCGCGCTGTGGTCGATGCTCACCCCGGTGCTGCTCGCCGCCGACCGGCTGGGTCTCGTCGGGTGCCCCGAGTCCGTGCTCGAGCGGGTGGCCGACGTCCTCGACACCCGCGCCGAGGAGTGCCGGCCGTCGTCGGAGTCCTTCGTCAACCCCGCCAAGGTCCTCGCCGTGGGGCTGGCCGAGACCGTGCCCGTCGTCCTCGGTGACGGGGCGCTCATGGGCGTGGCTGCCGGACGAGCTGCCGCGATGCTCGCCCGCACCGCCCGTATGCCGGCCACGCACGGCGCACTGCCCGATGCGGCCGCGCAGGTGGTCGCCTGCTTCGACGGCCCGTTCAGCGGGTCGGGGGAGCACGGGCGGGCCAACGGAGGCGACATCTTCGCGGACCCCTTCCTCGACGGCCCTCCGGCTCCGCAGCTCGGGCTGATGCTCCTGCGCGACCACCCGGACGCGACACCCCCGTCGCCCCTGCCGCCGTCGACGGTGCCACCGCGCGACCTCGCCGACGCCGTGGCCGACTCGGCCCGGGACGCCGGGGTCAAGGTGTGGGAGGTCGAGGCCCTCGCCGGTCACCCGATCGAGCGGCTGGCCTCGGTGCTCTCGCTCACCGACTACGTCGCGACCTACCTCGCGCTCGGGCTCGGGCTCGACCCGGCCGTGTCACGCCACGTCACCGAGCTGCGCGACCGCACGTCCTGAGCCATCGTCCGGCAGCTCATTGCCGTCTCTGTGAGTGTGCCTGAGCGGACCGTTGTGCGATGCAACAGCGTTGCCTCATGCAACACGGTCGCATGGACCAACAGTCCGACCGTGGTCCCACCGGTGCGCCGATCGACGGACGTCAGGACACCAGCTCGCCGTATGGAGGCGGTCACGAAGCCCCCTCCCTTGTCACGCCCGGGCGGCTCAGTGCTGGGCGAGGTCGAGGACCTCGGCGGTGGGCAGTTCGGCCAGCGCCGCACCGTGAAGCAGCATCTTGCTCGAGCGCAGCCCGCTGCCGATGACGACCTCTCCGGCGGCGACGACCGCGGCGTCGACGAGGACCGGCCAGTCGGCGGGCAGCCCGATCGGCGTGATACCGCCGAACTCCATGTCGGTCAGCGCCACCGCGTCGTCGTGCGGGGCGAACGAGATCTTGCGGACGCCGAGATGGCGACGCACGACACCGTTGATGTCGGCGCGGTCGGTCGCGAGCACCATGACGGCCGCGTAGGTCGTCTCACCCGCCCGCTTCCCGGCGACGACGACGCAGTTGGCGCTCGCCTCCGGCGCGACGTCGTATGCCGTGCAGAACGCCTCGGTGTCCGCGTGCGTCGGGTCGATGGTCGCCACCTCCGCTGTCGCGACGCCCGCTGTCACGGCAGCGTCGGTGAGCGCGGCGGCAACGGGTGGCGCGACGAGGTCGGGAGACCCCACGGCAGGTGACCAGGCAAGCGTTCCTCGGGCGGACGGCATACGGATCAGTGGGCGTCCTTCTCGGGGACGTCCGCGTCGCTCGCGGGGTGCGCGGCACCCTCCTCGTGCTCTCCGTGGCCGCCCTTGCGCGGGATGACGTGCATGATCGCGACGACGATCGCGCCGACGATGAGGCCGAGGATGGCCGAGCCGATGGTGTTGGTGACCCAGCCGAGGACGCCGCCGAGCGCGCCGGTGGCCTCGTGCACCCACTCCTCGACGCCGTGGACCCACTGGTACGGGTAGTGCAGCGGAGACCAGTACTCGCTGAGCTCGTCGAGCCCGACGAGGATGATGTGGCCACCGACCCAGATCATCGCGGCGATGCCGACGACCGACAGGGTGGTGAGCAGCTTGGGCATGGCGGCGACGAGGCCGCGGCCGATGCTGGCCTGGCTGCCGGACTTGCCGGCGAGGTGGAGGCCGACGTCGTCCATCTTGACGATGAGCGCGACGACGCCGTAGACGAGCGCGGTGATCGCGACGGCGACGACGGCGAGGATCGCGGCCCGCAGGAGGAACGGCTCGTCCTTGACCTCGTTGAGCGAGATCACCATGATCTCGGCCGACAGGATGAAGTCGGTGCGGATCGCCCCGCTCGTGATGGTGTCCTCGTCGGCGACCTCGCCCGCCTCGTGCGCCTTGTCGGCGGCGTCCTCGGAATGCCCGCTGACCCGCTCCCAGATCTTCTCGACGCCCTCGAAGCAGAGGTAGGTGCCGCCGACCATGAGCAGCGGTGTGAGCGCCGCCGGCAGGAACTGGCTGAGCAGCAGGGCGGCCGGGAGGATGAAGAGGAGCTTGTTGCGCAGCGAGCCGATGGCGATCTTCTTGATGATCGGGAGCTCGCGCTTGGGGTCGATGCCGTGGACGTACTGCGGCGTCACCGCCGTGTCGTCGACGATGACCCCGCTCGCCTTGACGCTCGCGCGGCCGGCAGCGGCGGCGACGTCGTCGATCGAGGCGGCTGCGGCCTTGGCCAGCACCGCGATGTCGTCGAGCAGGGCGAAGAGTCCGCCAGCCATCAGGTCGCCTTCGGGTCGGTGGGGGAGTCGAGCACGCGCTCAGACTACAGACGGGCTGATGGGGCAGACCGCCGCGGAGACGACGAACCGCACGGCCCGATCTGGTCGGGCCGTGCGGCCGGCTGTTCGTGGGGGCGGGAGCCCGGTGGATGGGCCCGCCTCGGTCCTGCGTCGTGCGCTGCGAACCCCATCCACGGTAGCCACGTCGGGACGCCCCAGGGGGATTGGCGCAGGGGGATTGGCGCCGCGTCACTCCTCCTCGTCGGCGCGCCCGTCCTCGTCGTCCTCGGCGAGGTCGTCCTCCTCGTCGTCCTCGCGCAGCGGAGGGGCGTCCTCGGGGTCGTCCTCCTCCTCCGTGAGGGCTGGGCGGGTCATCTCGGACTCGGGGTCGACGGCGTAGTCGCCACGCACCTCGTCCCACGTGTCGAGCTTCGCCTCGTCGAGGTCGAGGCGCACCTCGTCGCTCACCTCGTCGTTCCCCGCGGCCTGGGCTGCGCCCTGCGAGGCGTCGTGACCCGCGTCCTGGTCTGCGTCCTGTATGCCGTCCGCTCCCGCGCCGTCGATGGTCTCGCTCATCGTGTGCTCCGTTCGTCCAGCGGTGCTCGTGCCCACGGGCCAGCCCCGCGGCATTCCATGTCTACCGTGTGCAGTCGGTAGAGTGGGGGCCGCCGGCGCGGGTGATAACCCGCTCTCACACGTGTTCGCCCAGATGGGCTGCGCCGGGTCGCAAACCAGTCACTCAACGGAAGAGATTTCGCATGTCCTTTGACTACAAGGTTGCCGACCTGGGCCTCGCCGAGGCCGGCCGTCACCAGATCCGTCTTGCCGAGCACGAGATGCCCGGCCTCATGAGCCTGCGCGAGGAGTTCGGCTCCTCGCAGCCGCTCAAGGGCGCCCGCATCGCCGGCTCGCTCCACATGACGGTGCAGACCGCCGTCCTCATCGAGACGCTCACGGCTCTCGGTGCCGAGGTCCGCTGGGCCTCCTGCAACATCTACTCCACGCAGGACGAGGCCGCCGCGGCCGTCGTCGTCGGACCCGAGGGCACCGTCGACAACCCGCAGGGTGTCCCCGTCTTCGCCTGGAAGGGCGAGACCCTCGAGGAGTACTGGGACTGCACCGAGCAGATCCTCACCTGGCCCGGTGAGGGCGCCAACATGATCCTCGACGACGGTGGCGACGCCACGATGCTCGTCCACAACGGTCGTGCCTGGGAGGCCGCTGGTCAGGTGCCCCCCACCGACGAGAAGGACTCCGAGGAGGTCGGCGTCTTCAAGGCGCTCGTCCGCCGCACCCTCGAGCAGGACCCGCAGAAGTGGACCAAGGTCTCCGAGGAGATCAAGGGCGTCACCGAGGAGACCACCACCGGTGTCCTCCGCCTCTACGACCTGGCCAAGACCGGCGACCTGCTCTTCCCGGCGATCAACGTCAACGACTCGGTCACCAAGTCCAAGTTCGACAACAAGTACGGCTGCCGCCACTCGGTCATCGACGGCCTCAACCGTGCGACCGACGTCCTCATCGCCGGCAAGGTCGCGGTCGTCTGCGGCTACGGCGACGTGGGCAAGGGCTGCGCCGAGGCGCTGCGTGGCCAGGGCGCCCGCGTCATCGTCACCGAGATCGACCCGATCTGTGCGCTGCAGGCCGCGATGGAGGGCTACCAGGTCGCCCGGCTCGAGGACGTCCTCGACACCGCCGACATCTACATCACGACGACCGGCAACTTCAACATCATCACTGCCGAGCACATGCAGCAGATGAAGAACAAGGCGATCGTCGCCAACATCGGCCACTTCGACAACGAGATCGACATCGCCGGTCTGGCCAAGGTCTCGGGGATCACGAAGACCGAGATCAAGCCGCAGGTCCACGAGTGGACGTTCTCCGGTGGCAACAGCATCATCGTGCTGTCCGAGGGTCGCCTGTTCAACCTCGGCAACGCCACGGGTCACCCGTCGTTCGTCATGTCGAACTCGTTCACGAACCAGACGATCGCCCAGATCGAGCTGTTTACGAAGACGAGCGACTACGACAAGCAGGTCTACGTGCTGCCCAAGCACCTCGACGAGAAGGTCGCCCGTCTGCACCTCGCCGCGATCGGCGTCGAGCTCACCGAGCTCACCAAGGAGCAGGCCGAGTACATCGGCGTCGACGTGGCCGGTCCCTACAAGTCGGACCACTACCGCTACTGAGTTCTCCCACAACGCATTCCGGTATGCCGTCCGCTCACTTCCGAGCGGACGGCATTGCCTTCTTCGCGGGCGCCTTCTTCGCGGGAGTCTCCTTCTGGGGCCGCAACCTCACTCTTGGCTGAGTCAGGTCTTTGGCGTCCGGGGTGTCACCGACCTCGACGAATGGCAGGGAGCGCATGAGTGCGCCCAGCTTGGCAAAGCCGTAGTTGCGCGAGTCGAAGGTGGGGTGGTTGTTGACGATGAATGAGCCCACAGTCGACAGCTGTGCCCATCCGTTGTCCGCCGCAGTGGCCTTGATGGCCGCCGTGACGATGGGCCGCGGATTCGGCAGGGTTGGGGCGATGTCGTTGACCGTATTGACGTTCTCAGCCTGGGGCTCTTCAAGGAGAACCTCGAGGAACGTGAAGCGGTCACAGGCATTGGTGAACGACTCGGGTGTCTTCTGCGCCCCGATGCCGTAGACGCGTCGGCCCGACTCGCGGAGTCTCATGGCAAGACGGGTGAAGTCGCTGTCGCTGGAGACGATGCAGAACGCATCCACGTTGCCGGAGTACAGCAGGTCCATCGCGTCGATGATCAGAGCCGTGTCCGTTGCGTTCTTGCCTGTGACGTACGCGAACTGCTGGACCGGCTGGATGGCGAGCTTGAACAGCTCCGGCTTCCATCCCGACAGCTGGCTGCCGACCCAGTCCCCGTAGGCACGCTTGATGCTCAAGGTCCCATGCGCGGCCGTCTCCGCGAGGATCGTCTGAGCGTGCTTTGCACTGATGTTGTCGCAGTCGATGAGCACTGCAACCCGTGTTTCTCCCGCCACGCCTGTCTCCCCATTGGTGAGGACTCACGGATGGAAGCCTCGATGCGCCAATCTGCCATGGGCTGGCCGCGGTGCAGGGGATGTGGAAAGCGGACCGTGTCGCGCGTCGTGACGGGTTCTTCGACGCCCCACAGTTGCCGGCAACTAGGCTGCCGGGGCTGGTGACAGCCGAGAGGGGAGGGGGCGCCGTGCCTGAAGGAAGCGCCGGCGGGCGCCAGCGTGGCGTGCTGGCGGATTGGAACGATGAGCGAGGCTTCGGCTTCATCACGCCGTCCTCGGGGGGTGCGCGAGTGTTCGTCCACATCACTGCTTTCCCGCGCTCCCGTCGGCCGACGCTCGGCTGCGAGGTGACCTACGCGGAGGTCAGGGACTCGCGTCACCGTGCGCGTGCGTCGACGGTGCGCTACCTGTCAGCCGATCGCACGAGGAGGCGTGGCGGTCTTGGCGACCCCCTGGCACATGCCGTCGCTGCGACGTTCCTCGCGTTCGTGGCGGCTCTGGTGCTGCTGGGCGAGGTGCCCGGTTGGACATTGGGTATCTATCTCTTGTTCAGCGTGTTGGCATTCCTGATTTACCGCGCCGACAAGACGGCGGCTCTGAGAGGTGAGTGGCGCACGTCCGAGATCACCCTTCACCTGATTGCCCTCCTGGGTGGCTGGCCGGGTGCGTTGGCGGCTCGACATGTCTTCCGGCACAAGACGACCAAGCAGCCATTCCGGACCATCTTCTGGGCCACGGTCGTCGCGAACTGTGCGGCTTTTGGATCGTTCGTCTTCGCCGGTGAGTCGGTGAGGACCTTGTTGCGCAGCGTGCTGCAGGTCTGACGGCGCAGACGTCTCGCCGAGCTACCGACACACCTCGTCGTGAGGGGTCTCGTGGGGGCTCTGGCCGGTGATGGCGGCGGCCGGATGGGCCTGCTGCAACTCACGGTCACGGGATTGGCCGAACACCGGATATGGGGCCGTCGTCACGCCTAGCCTTGCGCTGTGGGCAGGCAATCGTGGGTGACTCCGTGAACCCGGACAAGCCGCGGTGGTACTACGTCGGCAACGGGACCTTCCGTTTCTGGGACGGCCTGGTGTGGACGGACGAGTACCGCGCCGGAGTCGATCCCCGTCATGCAGATGCACAGAACTACTCGGGCCCCAAGCACCGGTCGCTCGAGCGGGGTGGCCTGCTCCTGTGGCTGCTCGGACTCGGGGTCGTCCTCGTCACCGCGACGGTCGCGGCAGTCGTCACGTCCGTTCTGTAGGCGCCTGCACGACCGGGGTCGCCAAGGCGTCGACACCGATGCAGCTGCGCGTGCCGCGGGAAGCTCAGCGCAGCACGGACAGCACCGACGAGTAGTCGTCGGTCCAGGTGGTCGAGTCCTCCGTAAGGGGAGCCCACGCCGTGTTGCGACGCAGGTCGGCGACCCGCCCGTCGCGGGGGGACAGGGCCACCCATTCACCGACTGCCGACCTCACTCCTTCGGCCTTGGTGCCGAAGGCCGCGTCCCACTCGAGGTCGTCGGCAGCGCCTCTCAGCACCGGTCGCAGGTCGAAGACCCGGTTGCTGATGTGCACCATGAGGAGCCCGTCCGGACGGAGCTTGGACGCGTAGGACCGCATCGCGTCCACCGTCAGCAGGTGAACGGGGATCGAGTCCGAGCTGAAGGCGTCGAGGATGATGAGGTCCTGCGACGCATCGGGCATCGCCTCCAGCGCCAAGCGCCCGTCGCCGACCTGCACGTCGACCTCGGCTTTGCAGTCCGCGAGGTAGGTGAAGAGGCTCGGGTCCCGGGCGATGTCGACCACTGCAGGGTCGATCTCGACGAAGGTGAACCGCTGTCCCGGCTGCCCGTAGGCGGCGATGGTGCCGACTCCCAGCCCGACGACGGCCACGTCGTTGAGCACGGGCTGCGCGAAGACACTCCCGAGCGGTCCGGACCGCGAGTAGTAGGCCGTGGGGTCATTCCGTCGGTCGTCCTGCCACTGGAGACCGTGAAGAGTTGTTCCGTGCATCAGTTGGTGCTGCCCGTCCGTGGAGACCACGCGGTAGCTGCCGTAGAACGTTCGGCGCTGGTCGATCGCGCCCTGCCCTTGGAGAACTGCGAACGCGACGAGGATGACAAGCACAGGGACCGCTGCGAGACCACGCCTCACGCTGAGCCACCACGCCCCACAGGCAACCACCACGACTGTTGCCAGGGCCGCCAATGTGCCCGACAGGGCGGCGCCCGCCAGAGCAACGACGAGGACGAAGATCGCGCCGCTCATGCAGACGATCCCGAAGGCGGCCCAGTTGCGGTCGGCATAGCGGCCGATGCGTGAGGGCACGCCCCCACGTCCCAGGAGGAGAAGAGGGACAAGGGCCAGCAGGACCCAGTACTCCCACACACGGTCGAAGACAAGGGGCGCGATGACCCCGTTGAGAAGGCCGCCGAGCGCCCCACCGGCGGCGACGACGAGGTAGAACGCGGTGAGGTGCTCCACATCCGGCCGGTCAGCCGCGAGCTCCGCGTGCGCGGCGTAGGACACCAAGGTCAGCATGACCATGAGCACAGGAACGATCAGCCACAGCGGGATGCCGCCCGCCTCCTGGGGGATGAGAGCCAGGGCGACCACGGCCGCCACGACGGCCAGCCGGCGGGGGAGGCGCGGCACCGTTCGGCCAGTTCGGGCGAAGGCCACGATGAAGGTCGCGAGGTACAGCGCCAGCGGGACGACCCACAGAAGCGGGATCGCGGCGACGTCCGTGCTGATGTGGGAGGTCACAGCGAGCATCAGCGCCGACGGGAGGAAACTGATGACGAGCCAGTTCAGCACGCGTCGGCGGCTGATGTCGCCCTTGCCGCCCTCTGTCGCGCTGGGAACGGGCTCAGGAACCGAGACGGCTGCGCTCGGCCCGTGCGTCGCCGCCCATGCTCGAGACCGGGTCACGAGGCCGCACGTCGCCGTCAGCAGGGCGATGAGGACGAATCCGACCGACCAGGCGACGCGCTGCTGGTCGACGGTCAGCAGCGGCTCGATGACGAACGGGTAGGCCAGCAGACCGACGAAGCTGCCGACGTTGCTGGCTGCGAACAGGAAGTACGGGTCCTTGGCTCGCGGGCCTCCGGACCATGAGTACCACCGCTGGAGCAGTGGGCCCGAGGTGGAGATGACCACGAAGGGAAGGCCGATCATCAGCGTCAGGGTGCGGAGGAGCCACAGGACCGGCGAGGTCTCTGCGCCCGGCACTGCCTCGAGGGGGAGCGCCACGGGGAGCACGACGAGTGGCGCCAGCAGGGCGAGCAGGTGGACCGGGGGCTGCCACCGAGAGCCGAGGCGCCGCGTGGTGACGTGGGAGTACAGGTAGCCCACGAGCAGAAGCACCTGGAAGAAGAGGCTGCTCGTGCTCCACACCGTGGCCGAGCCACCGTAGGCAGGCAGCAGGATGCGCGCGATGAGTGGCTGGACGACGAAGAGCAGGGACGCACCCACGAAGGCGGTGACGGTGAAGAGGACCACGATGCCGGGCGCGCCGACTCGGCGCGGCGCGGTTGCTGCGCTCGCGGCGTCGAGCTGAGTGGGCATGCTGGCCGTGAAGGTGTCCTCGGTCATGGATCTCCCTTGTCCGGAAAGAGGGTAAGTGGGCGGGGCATCATGGCGTCACCGAACGGCTGAACTTGGCGGCCTCCGGGCCGTGGCAGTGGGGCAGGCTCCACGATGCGGGTCGGCGACGCGACTCAGGCAGGGACCCAGAGGCTGAGGTCGAGACTCGTTCTCACGCGTACCCACGAGGGGCTGCCTGAACCGTCGCTGGAAACCACTCGGAGGGACGGCGGTATGAGCGCGCAGGTGGCTCTCTCGGGAATCCTCACGCCGTCTGGTGCGAGGAGCCGACGCCGGGTGTCGCTGTAGGCCGCAGTGCCGTAGACCTCGGTGCGCATGTCGATCCACACCTTGACGTCCGGTCGGAGGAGCAGTACGGCTCCAGCGGTGTCCGGGTCGGTGAACACGTTGCATCCCGCAGGAAGTGACGTGACGATCGCGGATTCCGCCGGGCGACCCGGATCACGTGCTTGGAGCAGGGCGAGCGGGAGCAGGAGGACGAGCACGGCGGTGAGAATCGGCCGCCAGTAGGCCGCCGTGAGCCGGGTACGGAGGACGGCGCTGCTCCGAGGGTCAGATCGCCAACGCGTGGTGGCAGCCGAGAGCTCAGCGGCAAGGACAGGCAGGAGTGTCAGTGCCGCGACCCCGAGGAATCGGATCGCCACGACGCCGGCGAGTGCAGCGACGAGGCTGATCGCTACGAGCGCGACCTTCAGCGCCCATCGACCACGCTCGCGCGATCCCGGAGCGCCACTGCGCCGGCGAAGGAGCCTCAGCGCAATGGCTGAGCCAAGGGCCAGGACGAGTACGGCAACGGGGAGCCATCGAAGGCGCAGCCCCGCAGTCAGGGGAGAGAGCCACTCGACGATCTGGCCGTCCGACGCCGAGCTGACGTCGAGCAGCAGTCGCCACACCGACAGCCGGTATGGGCCAAGGCAGCTGCCGATGGCCAGCCCAACGCCCGCAGTCGTGGCGAGGCCCACCCGCCATCGGGCGACGCCGGCGAGGAGCGCAAGGAGTGGGAGGGCAGCGCCCAGGCCGAGCGACGTGACCGACCATGACACGTGGAGCCACGCACCGAGCCAACCCACCATGGCGGCCACCGCGAAGGCGCCGGAGAACGCCCACCAGGTACGGGGCACCGGCGCCGTGACCAGGACATCGCCCAAGGCCATGGTCAGGAGGAGCATGGCCTGGACAACGATCGTCGCTCGGGGCGAGACCATGGGAAGCGCCAGAACCGCCGCGAGGATCGTCGCCGCCAAGCTGG
This sequence comes from Knoellia locipacati, assembly GCF_044791685.1. GTDB lineage: Bacteria > Actinomycetota > Actinomycetes > Actinomycetales > Dermatophilaceae > Knoellia > Knoellia locipacati_A. Next base: position 373,915 of record NZ_CP087730.1, on the reverse strand, counting down.
GCAGGGGGCGCGCACCTAGCCGACGTGCGACGAAAAGGGCGGTGCCGAAGTAGGCCAGCATGCCGATCCCACCGACCAGGGCGATCCCAGCGACCCCGAGCCCGTCGTGGCCGACGCCGAGGGCGCTGTTCCAGGCCGGGGATGTCGGGCGGAAAAGTCCCTCCGGATGCGCCCAGCTCCATGAGTCGGGCCTGGACAGTGGCGTACCGGACCATCGTTCGATCCCGTCCCTAGCCTGCCAGTACGGGTCGCGCTCGGTCATCCGTGCCCCTCGAAGCGCCACGAGCGCGAGGATCCAGCCGCTGAGAACGATCCAGTCCCAGCGAGCCCTCACGAGAAGCCGCGGGTGCGTGAGGCGTATGCCGTGTACCCCTCGACCTGCTCGTGAAGAAGCTCTTCCTCCCAGCGGGCCCGAAGGATTTGCAGAACTGCCAGCACCACGACGACTGCCCAACCCCACCCGCCACCACTGACCAGCGTCAGGCCGATGGCGCTGATGTACTCGAAGACATAGAGGGGGTGCCGGAAGAAGCGGTAGGGGCCACTGGAGGCGAGCTCGCGTGACTGCGGCACCACACTGATGTTCGTCCGGAGGTGGAGCAGGGCCCAGATGGACAACAGCACTCCCACCGCGATGAGCACAGAGCCGGTTCCCACGACCACCTCCGCCACGTCCTTGGAGCCGACGAGCGGGATCACGAACCCGGAGAATGTCGCAAGCCCGGCCACGATCCACCGGCCGAGGCGCCGGTCCGTGCGCGATGCGGCGCCGCGGCGGAGATACATCACGGTGAGGACCGTGTAGAACGCCAGCGCAGCGACCGTGCTCACGACCTGAAGGGCCGAACGACCGCTACCCCCATCGAGCAGGCTCTTCGTGTTGAGGATCATGAATCCCACGCAGAGGGGCACGAAGAGGAGGCGTCCCAGATCGATCTGGCGAAGACTGTGCATGGCGCCGAGTATGTCCGCACGAAAGCCCAAGTGCAGGCTCACGGTGAAAATGGACTAGCGCACATGACTAGTCGACGCTGGGGGCTACCCTCAGTAGGCACGGTCTGACTATGGACATCTCGGCTCAGATGATGTAGGACTAGCCCTGCGTCAGGGTGAATACCACACAAAACCGCCTGAAACCGGGTTTCGTGGGAGTCATCTGGTTCATTTCTTCTAGTCATATGTACCAACTACTTTTGACTAGTTCGGGCCATGTCCGGAATCTCCGCCGCGAGAGGAAGATCAACGCCGGGTCGACGTCGTCGGCTTGTCACCACGAACACCCAAAAGGGGAATGCAATGTCCAAGACTCTCGTCAAGTTCCACCAGCGCCTGGTCGCCGAGAAGGGCGCAACGATGGTCGAGTACGGCCTCATGGTCGCCCTCGTGGCCGTCGTCGTCGCCGTCGCTGCCACCGTCCTCGGCACGAACATCAGCACGATGTTCGCCGGCCTCAAGTTCCCCTGATCCGCACCTGCCAGAAGCACGGGGAAGGACGCAAGATGTCTGAGCTCATCCTTCGAGTCCGCAAGCGGCTCGCCTCCGAGGTGGGCGCGACGATGGTCGAGTACGGCCTCATGGTCGCCCTCGTCGCCGTTGTCGTGGCCGTCGCCGCCACGACGCTCGGCCAAGGCATCTCGACGATGTTCGCCAGCGTCGCCGCCTCCATCTGAGCGGTTTCCGCAGCAGGGTCGGTGGCCCCACGGGCCGCCGACCCTGCGGTGTCGCAGAGCACTGAGCCCTGCGCTGTTCGCTCTTTCATGCCGCAAGAAAAGGGGGTTTGGCTCATGCGTCGTCGACGCGAGCGTGGTGCTGCGATGGTCGAGTTCGCCCTCCTGCTGCCTCTCCTCCTCCTGGTCCTGTTCGGGCTCATCGACATGGGCCGGATGTTCCTCGTCCAGGCGATGGTGACCAACGGGGCCCGTGAGGGCGCGCGGATGGTGGCTCTCCGCCAGCCGGCGGGTGACGTGACCATTCGCGCAGATGCCTCGATGCCCTCCCTCGACGCCATCTCTGGTGGGTCCCACGCCGTCACCCCTGTGACGACGTGCCCCGCGGCGCCCACCGCGACCCAGGCAGGGACGGTCACCGTCACGGTCACGGGCTTCAGCTGGGTCGCGCTGGGGGCCATCAGCGGGCTGTTCCCGGGAGGCGGCATCGCCGCGCCCACGCCCACAGCCACGTCGTCGATGAGGTGTCTCGGATGATCAGCAGCGCAGCCCGACGTTCGGCTCAGCGCGACGAGCGGGGCGCAGTCGGCGTTCTCGTCGGAACTCTTTTCGGTGTCTTCGTCGTCACCGGCCTCCTGGCGTGGTCCGTCGACGTCGGGCAGGTCATCCTGGAGCGGCGACAGACCCAGAACGCCGCTGATGCCGCGGCCTTCGCGCTCGCTCAGAGCTGCGCCAAGGCCAACTGCAACGTCGACGCCGACAGCCTGCCGGCGCTGGTGAACGCCAACACCATCAACAACGGTCTGCGCACCCACACCATCGAGCGCCAGTGCAAGTCCACCTCCTCGATCCCGGGCACTCTCCCCGTGTGCACGTCGACGCCGAGTGTCACCGCACTCCGCGAGTGCCCACCGCTGCCCACCGGCCTGGCGGCGGGCTTGCCCTATGTGGAGGTACGGGTCCACGCCAACGAGACGTCACCGGGCCTCATCCCGAACCCCTTCACCCGGGCCAACGACACTGGTCCTGATGACAGCAACGTCCTCTCGTGCGCTCGCGCCGCGTGGGGTACCCCGACAAGCGCGCAGTTCACCTCGCCGATCACCATCTCGACCTGCGAGTGGCAGACGTACACCAACAATGGCTCGACCTATGTCGCGCAGCCTCCGGTGGCGCCATGGCCGGGCTACGGCGGCGCCGGGCAGCCCGCCTACCCCCTTCCTGCCACGACACCCAACACTGCCGGGCGCGAGGTCATCATTGACCTCCACGACCCAACGAAGCCCGGTTGCTCCTACAACGGCAAGGACACCGCAGGCGGCTTCGGCTACCTGGACACCACGGGCTCGTGCAGCACCACCCTCAGCACCACCAACGGCGTGGACGTGTGGGCCAACATCGACACGGGTTCCTCGACGACGGGAAGCTGCCAGTCGGCTTTGGCGAACATCTGGACCAGCGGACCGGTCATCGACCTGCCCGTCTTTGACTGCATGGTGAAGTCCACCACTGGAACCCCGTCCGGCTCCCCACCTGCGGACTGTGACCCGAGCGATGCCGGCGGCGCGAATACGTACTACCACGTGGCCGGCGTGGCGAAGTTCTACCTCAGCGGCTACCGCATCGGGGGAGGCGAGGCCATGCCAAGCAGAGTCTCAGGCGTCGTTCCGTGTGACAACCCCCGTCGGTGCATCTCGGGCTGGTTCGTCCAAGGAGTGTTGAACACCCCCACCGTCTCGATCGTTCCTCCCACCCCCGGCAACGGTTTCGGCCTCATCGCCGTCGTTGCGGCCGGCTGATCAAACCTCCTCGAAAGGCATTCCCTCCATGGGTCGTCGTGTCCTCGCTCTTGCCGCAGCCGTCGTACTCGCACTCGTCGGTGCGGTCCTCGTGCTGCTCTATGCGCAGGGAGCCGACGAGCGCGCGCTCGAGGGCCAGCAGCCTCAGTCGGTCTACGTGTCCGAGGAGGTCGTGCCTGCAGGCACGACGCTCAAGGACGCGGAGCGGGGCGGGCTCATCAAGCGCACCCAGGTCGCGGGGAAGGCCAGGCCGGCAGGTGCCCTCCCCTCCGTCACGGCGGAGAACAGCTCCCTGGTCGCGATCGCTGATCTTCCTCCCGGCCAGGTCGTCCTCGAGAATGCCTTCGGTACGGAACGACTGGGACAGAAGGCGATCGGCGTCGCACCCGGCAAGGTCGCGGTCTCGATCAGCTTGGAGGACCCCAACCGGGTCGGGGCCTTCGTCACCCCCGGAAGCAAGATCACGCTCTACGACACCTATGACATCAAGAAGCTCGGGACGGACGAGGCCACCACGCAGTACAACGAGCTTGGCGTCAAGGGCACCAGCGTGCTCCTGTCCAAGGTCCAGGTGATCGGCATCGGCACGACCAGCCTGTCCGGCGCCTCGGTGACCCAGGCGGCCGAGAAGGACGAGGAAGCCGCCCCCACCGCGGCGACCCCGGTGCAGACCTATCTCGTCACGGTCGAGGTGACACCGGCCGACTCGGTGAAGCTGATCCATGCCATCCAGCACACCCCGAACCTGCAGAACAACCCTGCCAAGCACATCTACTTCGCACTCGAAGGGCCCGACACGACCATCCCGCCGAACCTGACGGCCGACGACTTCAGCTATCACGGGACACCGAAATGACGATCCTGTGGGACAACGAGCCGGGCGCGAGTGACCGCTACCACTTCGCGCTGGGCGAGGTCGCCCTCCTGAGCTCTGCCCCCCTCGTCCACCGGGCGCTCGATGACGACCCGCGCGCGGACCTCGTGGTGATCGGCCCCTTGGTGAACCTCGACGAGGCGTCCATGCTGGTCGAGTCGGTGCGTGCGGACCGGCCCGAGGTGGGGTTCATCCTGCTGCGCCACCGGCTCGACGTCACGACGATGGGACAGGCCCTGCGCAGTGGCTTCAGAGAGGTCATCGCGTCCGACGACGCCCCAGCGCTGTCGGACGCCGTGCGGAGGAGCCGAGACCTCACGGCCAAGCTCGCAGGGCACCACGGCGGAACAGCCGCACCCCAGGGACGGATCGTCACGGTCTTCTCGGCCAAGGGTGGGGTCGGCAAGACGACGCTGTCGACGAACCTCGCGACCCACCTCGCCCTGAGCGGTTTGCGGACGGTGCTCGTCGACCTGGACCTCTCCTTCGGTGATGTCGGCATCAGCATGCAGCTGCTCCCGACGAGCTCGGTGCACGACGCGGTTGCCATGCACGGACACCTCGACGCCGAGGGTCTGGCCCAGCTGGTGACCCATCACCAGCCGAGCGGGCTCGACGTCATCGCCGCGCCCACGGACCCGTCACTCGCAGACCGCGTCAGCGCCCAGGTCGTCACAGAGCTGCTCAGGGTGGCGGCGGCGTCCTACGACTACGTCATCGTCGACACCCCGCCGTCGTTCACCGAGCACGTGCTGGCGGCGTGCGACGTCAGCAGCCTGCTCGTCCTCATCGCCACGCTCGACATCCCGGCCGTCAAGAACCTCAAGCTCGCGCTCGAGACGCTCGATGCCTTGGGTAGCCCGCGCGACTCGCGGGTCATCGTGCTCAACCGCGCGGACGTCAAGGTCGGGCTGCGTCCAGAGGACGTCGTCCAGGCCATCGGTGCGCCCATCGCCGTGAGTGTCCCGGCGAGCATCTCCGTACCAGCCTCGGTCAACCGCGGGGTCCCGATCGTTCTCGAGTCTCCACGGGATCCCGTGAGCGTCGCGCTTCGAGAGATCGCCGACATCCACATCCGCGCCCGTTTCGGCGGCCCCGTGGACGAGCCCCACCGCCGCAGCCTCTTCAGCAGGAGAAGTCGATGAGCAGCCTTGCCGACCGTCTCGACACCGTCCGCCGCTCTCAGGAGCCGATCGTCCCTGCCCGTGGGATGTCTCCCACGGAGCACCGAGTCGTGGACCCGTTCGTCGAGGTCAAGGAGCGCGTCCACCAAGGGCTCATCGACTCCCTCGGGCCCCGGCTCTACGACCCGCACCTCAAGGAGGCCGACCTCGCCAACCAAGTGCGGCAGACCCTCCAGGAGGTCATCGATGCGGAGCAGAAGCCCCTCTCCCTCGCGGACCGCACCCGAATTGCGCAAGAGGTGTCTGACGAGATCCTCGGGCACGGGCCACTGGAGCCGCTGCTGCGTGACCCTGAAGTCACCGAGATCATGGTCAACGGCGCCAACAGCATCTTCATCGAGCGTGCTGGAAAGCTCTATCCGACCTCGGCTCGCTTCACCGACGAGACCCACCTCCGCCGCATCATCGACCGGATCGTGGGCCGCATCGGCCGTCGCGTCGACGAGGCCAGTCCGCTCGTCGATGCGCGCCTCCCCGACGGCTCACGCGTCAACGCGGTGGTGGCGCCCATTGCTTTGGACGGTGCGATTCTCACCATCCGCAAGTTCGCCGCCGACCCCTTCACCGACAAGGACCTCATGTCCTTCGGGACGTTCACGCCGCCCGTGCGCGACTTCCTCTGGGCGTGCGTCCGTGGCCGACGCAACATCATCATCTCCGGGGGGACCGGCTCCGGGAAGACGACCACCCTCAATGTGGTCTCCTCCTTCCTCCCTGAGGACGAGCGGATCGTCACCATCGAGGACGCTGCCGAGCTCCAGCTCCACCAGGAGCACGTGCTGCGGCTGGAGTCCCGTCCCGCCAACATCGAGGGATCGGGCATGGTCACCATCCGCGACCTCGTGCGGAACTCCCTACGCATGCGCCCCGACCGCATCGTCGTCGGTGAGGTTCGTGACGGTGCGGCCCTCGACATGCTCCAGGCCATGAACACCGGTCACGACGGCTCGATCACCACCGTCCACGCCAACAGCGCCAGGGACTCGCTGTCGCGTCTCGAGACCATGGTGCTCATGGCCGGAGTCGACCTTCCCGTCCGTGCCATCCGCGAACAGGTGGCCGGTGCGGTCGACCTCATCATCCAGCAGGCCCGTCTGAAGGACGGCACGCGCCGGATCACGCAGATCACCGAGGTCGTGGGCATGGAGGGAGACATCATCACGCTCCAGGACCTGTTCACCTTCGACTACAGCGCGGGTCGCGACGAGAACGGTCGGTTCCTGGGGGAGCTGCGCAGCACCGGCATTCGACCGAAGTTCACGTCGGACCTCCATGACCTCGGGGTCGAGCTGCCCATCCAGCTCTTCGCCCCCCGGATGCGATGATCCTCCAGTTGCGCTGGCGGCTGGCGCTGGTGCTCCTGATCTCGGTGACAGGGATGTTGGGGGCACCATCGGTCGCCTCCGCGGCGGACCCGATCCCCGGCACCATCAGTGGTGTGCAGGTGACCGAAGGCAGTGTCACCGGCGTCCTCACGCTCCGCTCCGGGGTGCGCGACGTGACCATCGACCCGGGCATGAAGGCCTCGGTGGGTGACGCTGACGTGCTGGCCTCGTCGACGCCGGCGGCGCGCTCCCAACGCACGACGGTGCTGCTCATCGACACCAGCGGCTCCATGGGCAGCGCCGGAATGGCCACCGTCCGGGCAGCCGTCAAGGACTTCTTGGCCTCAGTGCCCAAGGACGTCAGAATCGGCGTGGTCTCCTTCGGCAACACCGCCGGGTCCGAGATCGGCCCGACGACGAACCGGGCCGCCGTCCAAGGCGTTGTCAATTCACTGCGCGCCGACGGCAACACCGCGCTCTTCAGTGGGGTGACCCAGGCCGTCAAGATGCTGGGAACGGTCGGTGATCGCAGCATCGTGCTGCTCAGTGACGGCAAGAACACCGTGGGTGACCGCGCGCCCGGGCTTGCCGCCTCCGTCAAGGCGCTCACGACGTCTCAGGTGCGTGTCGAGGTCGTCCGGTTCACGACGGGCGAGAACGACCCCGAGGCGCTCGCCGCCTTCGCCAAGGCGGGGGGCGGGACGGTGGTCCAGGCCAACGACACGGGCGCAGTCAGGGCCGCATTCCTCGCTGCCGCGAAGGTGCTCGAGTCGCAGGTGCAGTTCGACATCCCGCGCCCGCCGGGGACCACCGGCAAGGTTCCCGTCGTGCTCACGGGCACAGCAGACGGGCGGCCCTTCTCCGTCAAGGTGAACGTCGACCTCGGCGCGAGGCCCACGGTCTCGGCGAGTGCGACCACGTCGCCGGAGGAAGCAGTGGTCTCCGGCCCCACCGTCCTCACGCGCAACGACTCGGGCCCGAGCCGGTCGCTCATCGCGGCGCTGGTGGCCATCTTCATCGGGGCGGTCACCCTCATCATCGCCGTCGTCGACCCGTTCAAGTCGCGACGGCACGAGCGGGTCGCCGAGGTCGAGCAGTACACCCTGGGGGCGGCCACGCGAGTCGCAGCGAGGCACCAGGAAGCCGCGCCGTCGGCAGTGGCGCAGTCCGCGGTAGCCCTCGGCGAACGTGTCATGGCCCAACGCGACTCCACGAGTCACACCATGCTCCTCATCCAGCGCGCCGACCTGCCGCTGAGGGCAGGCGAGTGGTTCGTCCTGCGGGTGGTCGCCGTGATCGTCGGCGGGCTCATGTTCCCGTTCCTGCTGCCGATGCCATGGTGGTTCACGGCTCCTGTGGGCATCATCCTGGGCATCGCCCTCCCCGCCATGGTCCTGCGGGTGCTCGCTGGTCGTCGGGCCAAGAAGTTCGAGGGCATGCTCCCCGACGTCCTCATGCTCGTGGCGACCACACTCGCCAGCGGCTTCAGCCTCACCCAGGCCCTCGACGCCGTCGCACGTGACGCCGCGGAACCTGCAGGCAAGGAGTTCTCGCGGGCCCTCGCCGAGACCCGTATCGGTGCCGATGTGTCCGACGCCCTGGAGAACATGTCCGTTCGAATGAGCAGCGAAGCCATGCGGTGGACGACGATGGCCATCCGCATCCAGCGTGAGGTGGGTGGCAACCTGGCGGAGACACTTCGGACGACTGCCCACACGCTGCGGGAGCGCGAGTCCCTCAAACGTCAGGTCAACGCTCTCTCGGCCGAGGGACGTCTGTCGGCCTACATCCTCATCGGCCTTCCCATCCTGCTCTTCCTCTACATGGCCTGGAGCAACCCGAGCTACACGTCGCTGCTCTGGACGCGTGTGCCAGGCATCCTCATGCTGGTGGCGAGCGGGATCAGCATGGTCGTCGGCGCGCTGTGGATGCGCAAAGTCATCCAGATCGAGGTCTGAAAGATGCTCATCGTCGGAGTCGTCCTCGTCGCGGTCGCACTGTGTGTCGCCGTCATGCTCGTGGGCACGATGGGAGTCGGCACCACGGGTGTCGCACGGTCCCTCGAGATGATCAACTACCGCCCCGACAGTCGCAGTGTCGCCAAGTCCGAGCTGGCGGCCAGGGACCGGCTCGTGGTGCCGTTCGAGCAGGGACTCAAGGGGTTCGCGCGCCGGCTCTCGCCCGCGGGAACCGCCGACCGCCTGGCCGCGAGTCTCAACCGAGCAGGCAACCCGCCGAGTTGGCCGGTCGAGCGAATCTTCGGGGCCAAGGGGATCGGGCTCATCGCGGGTGCCCTCCTCGGCCTCTTCTTCGGCGGGCTCAACCTCACCGGTGTTCTGTACGCCGTGGCAGGCGGTGCCGCGATCTTCTTCCTCCCGGACCTGCTCGTCTACAACGCGGGTGTCCGTCGTCAGGAGCAGCTCCGCAAGGGCTTCGCGGATGCCCTCGACATGCTGACCGTCTGCGTCGAGTCGGGCCAGGGCTTCGATGCGGCAATCGGGCAGGTCGCTCGCAACGTGACGGGACCGATCGGCGGGGAGTTCGCCCGCGTCCTGTCCGAGTTCCAGATCGGCAAGACCCGGGGCGAGGCCTTCCAGGCGATGGCAGAACGCAACACCTCGCCCGAAGTGAAGAACTTCGTCTCGGCCCTGGTGCAGGCCGACCGGCTGGGCGTGCCCATCGCCGGTGTCCTGCGTGAGCAGACGAAGGAGATGCGAGTCATCCGCCGTCAGCTCGCCGAGGAGAAGGCCCAGAAGGTCACCGTCAAGGTGGTCTTCCCCGTGCTGCTCTGCATCTTCCCCGTCATCTTCGTCGTCATCCTCGGTCCCGCGGCGATCAACATCTACGACCTCTTCAGCAAGCGCTAGGCCGCGTTGGGCAGCGAGGCAGCGCCTGTCGCGCACCACATGACAGGCCGAAACCGGATGCTCGACGGGCTCCGAGCAGCTGCGGCTCTGGGCGTCGTTCACAACCACTACCTGTTCTACTCCGGCCTGACGTCGGCGCCGGGTGCCGGCCAGATCGGCGTGCTGGTGTTCTTCGTTCTGTCGGGGTACCTCATCACCGGCATCCTGTGGCGAGTGGACGGGCGGCCACGATCGGCGTACTGGGACTTCGTCCACCGGAGGATGCTGCGGCTGGCCCCGGCCATGGTCGGGATGATGCTCGTCTCGGGTGTCCTGATGTCGCTGGTCTTCTCCGGCGAAGGCGAACCGACGGTCGGAGCGGGCCTCGTCGTCCTCACACAGCTGGTGGCGTTCTGGCACGTCTTCGGAGCCTTCCCGGTCGAGGCGTGGCTACCGACGTGGAGCCTGACCGTGGAGTGGGTGTTCTACCTCTGCTGGCCCTTGGCGCTCGCCGTGCTGCGACGGCGTGAGCTGTCGACCACGACGGCGATGCGCATGACGCTCGCGCTGGCAGCAGTGCTCTACCTGGCGTCGATGCCGCTGTCTCCCAAAGCCTTCTACTACCTCCCGGTCGGAAACAGCGCCGTGATGCTCGCCGGTGCGGCGCTCGCGCTTGCCCACGCGCGTGAGCCTCGGCGCACCGGCGGTCGGGACGCAGGAGTCGCAGACCTGGCCTTCCTCGCCTTCGTCGCGGCGGTTCTCCTGCCGAGCACCGGACTGTCCGGCGTGTGGATCTACCGCGTCACCTATGTCCCCATCGCCGTGGTGCTCGCCATCGTCCTCATCGACCAGCGCCCGGGGACCGGCGGACTTGCCCGGCGCCTCTTGGAGTCGCGGCCGATGGTCGCGATCGGCCAGGCGAGCTACAGCCTCTACCTCTGGCACCTCCCAGTCCTCTGGATCGCCTACTGGGGAATACCCGACCTGCCCGTCGCATCGCGTGTCATCCTTGCCACGGTCGCGCTGGTGCCCGTCGTGTGGATCAGCTTCACCCTCCTCGAGAAGCCCGTGCTCAGACCCGTGACGCAACCGGTGACATCACATTCCGGCGTTTCCTCATCGACGACCCTGCTGGCCGACCCGGCCGAAGGGTGAAAAACGCTGCAGCACAGCGCATCCGGACTACGCGTCGTCGACGGTGATGCCTGAGATCGGGGTGCCGGGTGGCAGGTCCTTGACCTGCCGGTGGATCTGACCCGCGATGGACAGCGCGACGACGAGGTCCGTCACCTCGACGTTGACCACCTCGATCTCACCACCGAGGACGGGCGCGACCTTGAACGACAGCACCTGCTCAGCACTCGGCTCCAGACCCGACTCGTGGGCAGCCTCGACCAGCCCGGCCAGGAGGTACTGGTCCTGGCCCTCGACGGTGTTGAGCTGCTCCTGAAGCGCGGCGGTGCTGTCCCATTCTCGCGTGAGCCGGCCCTCCATCGTGTCGAGGAACCACACCCCGTCATCCCCTTCGAGGAAGACGTCTCCGAAGGCCGACGTCGCGACGGGTGCCTTGCCACTCAGGTCGGGCAGCCACGACCAGTCCTCGAGTCCCTGTGCGAGCAGGCCGGCATCGAATCTGCGGATGAGCTCCATACGCACGACCCTAGGGCGAGCTCTTCGCCACAGCGAAGGAGAGCGCAAGGCCGCGTATGCCGGGAGGCGCGCTCACGGCACACGCGGCCTTGGTCCGTCGCCTGCGACGGAAACGGTCAGAGGCCCTTGTAGCGCTCCCACCACGTGAACGGGACGCGGTAGCTCGTCGGGGTGTTGTCGGCCGCGTGGCTGGCGAGCCCGTTCCTGCCGATGTAGTAGTCGCAGACCTGGTCGCGGGCGACGTGGCCGCCGTCCTTCTGCCAGATGTCCGGGTCGCCGATCGCGACGGCGTGGACGTGGTAGCTGAAGCCCTGCGCCGGGGTCCGCAGCCACGCGGCGAAGCCCACGGTGCGCAGCGCCTTGACGAGCTGCCAGCGCTGCGTCGACGTCAGGCCCGACACCGAGATGTCGACGACGCCGCCACCGTCGTGGGTGCCCGCCGACGCGGAGACGCCTCCGGGGTTGTAGCTGCCCTGGCTGAGGCGGATCGCGAACGCCACCTTGGCGTCGGCGGCCGCGAGCATCTGGCGGGTGCGGTCGTTGACCCGCTTGCCGCCGTAGGACGAGAAACGGCTGCCGGTGCTGACCTTGTGGGCGACGGTGAAGCGGTTGGTGCCGAGCTTGGTGAGCGAGGTGACTCCGGGCAGGCCGTTGGCGTCGATGCCGGAGTAGCCGAGCCGGCGCTGCCACGTGGCGTAGGAGCTCGTGGTGCCGTTGCCGTACCAGCCGTCGACGGTGGTGCTGATGCTCTTCGCCCGCAGCGCCGACTGGACGAGCTTGGTCGAGGCGTTGTCGGACAGGCCGGCCCTGTCGCCGCAGCGTGGCTCGACCTGGGCAGCGGCGAGGACGCGAGCCATGTCGACGACGGGCAGGGCGGTCGTGGCCGTGGCCACGGTGGGCGCAGCGGCAGTCGGTGCCGCGGTCGGTGCGGCTGCGGCGGTGCCGAACGCCAGGGCGCCAGCGGCGGCGAGCGCGAGCGGCGCGGCGAGAGCCGACCTGCGGCCCACGAGAGTGCGGTTCATGAGAGTTCCCCTCCATACGGTCTGCGGGCGTGCCCGGCGGCTGTGCCGGCCCGACGCCGGTCGGCGCCGGTCGGCGCCCCCGCGACCGAAGGTAGGGCGACGCCGTGAGGAGGAGAATGGGGAGCACTCCCCGCCACGGAGGCACGAGGACGCGCCACGAGGCACCCGCTGGGCGCGGAGCTGCCGGGGGAGCACAGTTTGCTGTGCGAACATGGGGCACCGGCGCGTGAACCGCGTCGGCACGCGTCGTGCTACCGACGTGTCGCCAGAACGGAAGGACTGACCGTGAAGGGTCGCGTGCTCGTCGTCGACGACGATCTCGCTCTCGCGGAGATGCTCGGCATCGTGCTGCGCAACGAGGGGCTGGAGGTCAGCCACGTCGCCGACGGCAACGGGGCGCTCGCTGCGTTCCGCGAGGCTCGGCCGGACCTCGTGCTGCTCGACGTCATGCTCCCGGGCATCGACGGGCTCGAGGTCTGCCGCCGGATCCGCGCCGAGTCCGGTGTCCCCATCGTCATGCTCACCGCACGCACCGACACCATCGACGTCGTCGTCGGTCTCGAGTCCGGTGCCGACGACTACGTCGTCAAGCCGTTCAAGCCGCAGGAGCTCATCGCCCGCGTGCGTGCCCGCCTGCGCCGCGACAACGACGCCGAGCCCGAGCGCCTCACCATCGGCGACCTGACGATCGACGTCGCCGGCCACTCGGTCAAGCGCGACGGCGAGTCGCTCAGCCTCACGCCGCTCGAGTTCGACCTCCTCGTCGCCCTCGCGCGCAAGCCATGGCAGGTCTTCACCCGCGAAGTGCTCCTCGAGCAGGTCTGGGGCTACCGCCACGCCGGTGACACCCGCCTCGTCAACGTGCACGTCCAGCGCCTCCGGTCCAAGATCGAGAAGGACCCGGAGCGGCCCGAGATCGTCGTCACCGTGCGTGGCGTGGGCTACCGGGCCGGGCCGGCCTGACCATGTCGGGGACGCCGATCGCCAAAGCACCTGGCGCCGGGACGTCACCGTCACGCACGTCGTCACCGTCACCTGCGTCAGCTGAGTCACCCTCGGCCGCACCGGCGACGTCACCCACGCTGTCCGGCCACGTGCGGCACATCGGTGGCCGGGTCATGGACGTGCTGCGCGCCGTCTCCCGGCGCATCGTCGCCCTCGCGGCCGCCCTGATGCGCACGTGGCGCCGCTCGCTGCAGTTCCGCGTGGTCTCGACCACCGTGGTCCTCGGCATCGTGGTCGTCTCGCTGCTCGGGTCCTACCTCTACAACGAGATCGCGAGCGGGCTGCGCGACGACCGCGTCGCCACGAGCGAGTACGAAGCCCGGACGCTGACCCAGTCCGCGCAGACCCAGTGGGACAACACGACGGCGACCTCGGCCCAGGAGCTCAACCTCGTCGCGCTCGACATCATGAAGTCCACGCTGACGCCGGTGGGTCCCGAGCCCTCCCGCTACGTCGTCATGCTCCGCGGGGTCAAGAACTCCAACCCCACGGTGCTCGACTCGCTCGAGTCAGGTGGTGTCGGCCTCGCCGCCGTGACCCAGCCGATCCGGCAGGCCGTGGCCGAGGACCCGACCCGGCAGCACACGATGGTGAGCGACGTCCTCATCAACGGACGTCAGGTGCCGGCCGTGTTCGTGGGCACCGGTGTCGAGGTGCCGCGTGCGGGCCGCTACGACCTCTACTACATCTACCCGATGACGCAGGAGCTCCGGACGATGAGTCTGATCTCCACGGCGTTCGGCATCGCCGGCATCATCCTCACGGCGCTCGTCGGCGCTGTCGCGTGGGTGGTCACCAAGCAGGTGGTGTCTCCCGTCCGTCGGGCCGCCGAGGTGTCCGAGCGTCTCGCGTCGGGCAAGCTCAACGAACGTATGCCGTCCCGTGGCGAGGACGACCTGGCCCTCCTCGGCACGTCGTTCAACGCGATGGCCGACAGCCTCCAGTCGCAGATCCGCCAGCTCGAAGGGCTGAGCCGGGTCCAGCAGCGGTTCGTCTCCGACGTCTCGCACGAGCTGCGCACGCCGCTCACGACGATCCGAATGGCCGGTGACCTGCTCTACGACTCGCGTTCCGACTTCGACCCCGTCGTGAGCCGGTCCGCCGAGCTCCTCCAGGGCGAGCTCGACCGCTTCGAGCTGCTGCTGGCGGACCTGCTCGAGATCAGCCGGTTCGACGCCGGTGCGGCGGCCCTGGAGCTCGAGCCGATCGACCTTCGCGACATCGTCGAGGACGTCGTCGACGCGGCCCGGCCGCTGGCGGACCGGCGTGGCTCGACGATCCACGTCGTCGACTCCGGTCCGGTCGAGGCCGAGGTCGACGGACGCCGGGTGGAGCGCATCCTGCGCAACCTCGTCGTCAACGCGGTCGAGCACGGTGAGGGCAAGCCGGTCACCGTCCACCTGCGCGAGGGCGACGGGGCGGTCGCGGTGGTCGTCGAGGACCACGGGGTGGGCCTGCGCCAGGGGGAGGCGTCGATGGTCTTCAACCGGTTCTGGCGCGCCGACCCTGCCCGGGCCCGCACGACCGGCGGCACGGGCCTCGGGCTCTCCATCGCGCTCGAGGACGCCCGGCTCCACAACGGCTGGCTCCAGGCGTGGGGTGAGCCCGGTATCGGCTCGCGCTTCCGCCTCACGCTGCCGCAGAAGTCAGGGCACTCGCTGACCTCCTCGCCGCTCGCACTCTCGCCGGGGGAGCGGACGTGAGCCTGCGCGAGCGACGGCGTCACCGGCTGCGCCTCAGCGGGGTGCTGGTCCTGGTCGCCGCGCTCCTCAGCGCCTGCAGCGGGATCGGCAGTGACACCACGGTGCAGCCCGGGCTCGAGGTCCGCGGTGGCGACGTCCAGCCCGTGCGTGCGTTCTTCCCCGGGCCGGCCAGGGGGGCCACCCAGCGCGACATCGTGCTCGGCTTCGTCCGAGCGGGAGCAGCGAGCGACGGCAACTTCGACACGGCCCGCAGCTTCCTCACGCAGGACGGCGAGAAGGGCTGGAACCCCGAGGGCGAGGTCGTGCTCTACTCGGCCACCACGCCGCTGAACGTGACGAACCGGACCCCCGACGTCGCCGTCCTCTCCGGCCCGGTGGAGGCCTCGATCGGCACCGACGGCCGCTATGTCAACGCCGCGGGCGGCGCGACCCGTCGGCTCGAGTTCCAGTTCGCCCGCATCGACGGGCAGTGGCGAATCAGCAATGTCCCCAAGGGTTTTGGCCGCTGGATCACCACCTCGGACCTCGGGCGGCTCCTCCAGCCGTACTCCCTCCACTACCTCGCCTCAGACCGTCGGGCCCTCGTCCCCGACCGGCGCTGGTTCCCACCCGACCACCTCGCCACGCGACTCGCGCGAGCCCAGCTCTCCGACCCGCCGGCATACCTCGGTGACGCCGTGCGCAACGACATCCCGCGCGGTTCACGGCTCACCGCGGACTCCGTCTCGGTGACCGACGGGGTGGCGCGCGTCGACATCACCGGACGGGTCCCCACCGACAAGACCCAGCGCGAGAACGTCTGGGCCCAGCTCGTCTCGACCCTCCTGCAGGACCCGATGGTGCAGGGCGTCACCATCCGGGTGCGCGACGTCACGCTCGAGCTGCCCGACGTCGACCTCCCCGTGAGGACCATCGAGCAGGTGGGCTTCCCGGCCCCGCCCGTGGTGCCGCTGGGCCGGCCGCTCATCCGCAGGGGCGAGACGCTCTACCTCCTGCCGAGCACGAGCTTCATCGACAAGGACCCACAGGAGTCCGGCAACGTCGACATCGTCGAGGACTTCCACTCGCTCGCCCTGTCGGTCGACGGCTCCGACATCGCCGCCGTCGACCAGGACGGCTCCGGCCTGTCGCGCTTCCGCGGCGAGAACCGCTACGAGGTCCCGTTCTTCGGCACGAAGGTGGGCCACCCCGCCTACGACACGCGCAACTTCCTCTGGGTCGGAGGCATCGGTCTCGACGAGGACTCGGCCAAGCGCCTATGGGCCCACTCGGTCGCGGGTGACCCCGCCGCGCAACGGCTGCCGGCCGGGGTGGCCGTGGCCGCGGACTGGCTCTCGAAGCGCCGTGTGGTCGAGTCCAAGCCCTCGCCCTCCGGTGACCGCGTCGCCATCCTGCACACGGCCGAGAACGGCACCGACGCCCAGGTCGCGGTCTCGGGCGTGGCGCGCGGAGCCGGTGGCCAGCCGGTCCGGCTCGCCACGCCGCTGCGCCTCGGCTGGCACCTGCTCCGGCCCACCGGTCTGGTGTGGCTGTCGAACACGTCCGTGGCGACGCTCGCCCAGCGTGCGGGCACCACCGAGAAGCGGCGGCCCTACGTCCTCTCCATCGACGGTCAGGCGCAGGCGCTCGGTGAGACCCCACGGGGGATTTCGATCACCTCGGCGGGCGGGGAGCGCGACATCCTCGTTTCGAACTCGGACGGCACCGTGATCAGCCGGGCCGGCCAGCAGTGGCTCTCGCTCGGGCCGGGCACGGACGTCCTCGTCCCGACCCGCTGACGCACATCGGTCCACACCCCCGGCTCGGCACCGCAGTCGTCCACAGAGGCCCCTGAGCGGGCTGGCGCGGGCATCGCCACGGGCCCCAGTCTGCAGGGGTGCTCGCCGAGCTGCTCGACCTCGTCCTCCCGGCCACCTGCGCCCTGTGCCACCGGCCGGGCGGTCCGCTCTGCCCCTCGTGCCGCGACGCAGCCGGCGAGTGCCTCCACCCGTCACCTCGTCAGGCCATGCCCTCACCCCCACCACCCGGTATGCCGTCCTGCTGGGTCTCCGCGGAGGCGAGCGGTGCGCTGCGGGCGGTCGTCACGGCATACAAGGACGAAGGGCGGCGCGACCTCGACCGGACGCTGGCCGGCTGGCTCGCCCCCGCCCTCCGGGCGGCCGTGGGGGCGGACGTCGCGGCGCGTGAGGCGCTGCGGGGGAGAGGGCTGCTCGTCGTCCCGGTGCCCGGGTCGCCGCGGGCCCGTCGGCGACGCGGGGACGTGCCGCTCATGCCGCTCGTGACGCGCTCGGTCGAGGGCCTCGCGGGCCGCGCGACGGTGGCCGACGTGCTCCGACCGACGCGGGTCACGCGCGACCAGTCCACGCTCGACGCGGCCGCCCGCGCAGCCAACCTGGCGGGCGCGATGGTGGTGCGTGAGCGACAGGAGGGCGTCGTGAGGGGCAATGTCTGCGTGGTCGTCGACGACCTCGTGACGACCGGTGCGACCCTCGCCGAGGCGGCTCGGGCCCTGCGCGAGGCAGGTGCGAGTCGAGTCCTGGCGGCGGCGATCGGGGCCACGAGGAGACAGATCGAGGCTCGCGCGACATTGCCGGGGCCCCTCCCTTGAAAGGGTCTGGGGAGGGGTCTAACGTCATTGCATGAGACGCATCCTCCCCCGGAGGTGGTGCCGCCGCCCTTAGCCCTCGACAGGCATTCCAGGCACGCCCCCCGAACCAAGGAGGACAAGTGGACATCGTCGTCACCGGCCGTCACACGACCGTCTCGGACCGATTCCGGCAGCACATCGCAGAGAAGCTCGAGAAGGTTCAACAGCTGGCTCCGCGAACTCGCCGAATCGAGGTGGTTCTCAGTCACGAGGCGAACCGCCGACAGTCCAAGGCCTGCGACCGTGTGGAGATCACGTGTCACATCAAGGGTCCCGTCGTGCGAGCCGAGGCGTGCCAGGAGGACAAGTACGCCGCCCTCGACGTCGCCCTCGAGAAGCTCCTCGAACGCCTCCGCCGCAAGCACGACCGCACGGTCCGGCGCGGACGGCACCAGGAGTCCGTGGCCACGGCGACCGCGTTCGTGCCTCCGGAGCCCGAGACCGACAGTGACGCGTCGACCGACGACGACGGTGGCGCCTACGGCGACTCGCCGATCGAGGTCCGCGAGAAGGTCCACACCTCCGCCCCGATGACGCTCGACCAGGCCCTGCGCGAGATGGAGCTCGTGGGCCACGACTTCTACCTCTTCCACGACCTCGACACCGACAAGGCCAGCGTCGTCTACCGGCGGCGCGGCTGGTCCTATGGCGTCCTGCACCTCGACCTCAACGGCAGCGCGACCCACGTCGCCAGCGATGCCGAGGCGACCGCAGGTAGCCAGGCGGAGCGCGCAGCCGCGTCCTAGCACCTCACCCGGCTGAACCGGGCTAGTTGTGCGAAATTCGGACGGGGGCGGACCCACCGTGTCACTATTGCCACATGAGTCCGCCCCCCTATGAGCCGGGTTCACTGGCCTCATCCAATGGGGAGGTCAGCGAACGAATCCGCATAGTCATTGTTGATGACCACGACCTCTACCGACGTGGCATGCAGGCTGTCATCGGCCTCGAGCCCGACCTCGAGATCGTCGCGGAGGCAGCCTCCGGCGTTGAGGCCGTCGAGAAGGTCTTCGAGTACGACCCCGACGTCGTCCTGCTCGATGTCCGGATGCCTGGCAACAGCGGGATCGAGGCATGCATGGCCATCAAGGAGAAGGCGCCGCGCACCAAGATCCTCATCCTCACCGCGTCCGACGACGAGGCAGACCTCTTCTCGGCCATCAAGGCGGGGGCCAGCGGCTACCTGCTCAAGGACCTCCCGACGGAGCAGATCGCCCAGTCCGTCAGGCTGGCCCACGCAGGCCAGTCGATGATCCCGCCCCACATGGCCAGCCAGCTCATCGCAGAGTTCTCCCGGCTGAGCAACGAGCCGCCCAAGGACGCGGTCGGTGGTCCGCGCCTCACCGACCGTGAGCTCGAGGTCCTCTCGCTCGTGGCCAAGGGCAAGGCCAACAAGGAGATCGCGACCCAGCTGTTCATCAGCGAGAACACGGTCAAGAACCACGTCCGCAACATCCTCGAGAAGCTCCAGCTGCACTCGCGGGTCGAGGCTGCCCTCTACGCGATGCGCCGGAACCTCATCGAGCCCGAAGCCTGAGCCGCTCCGAGGGCGCGACCCGCGCGGCTGTCGGTGACGGCGGCCATGATGGGCGCATGCGACTCAGCACGATCGCCGCGCGACGGATCGCGCTCGCCGCACAGGGCTTCGGTGTCCCGCGCCCCGAGCCGTGGTCGTCGACCTCGCGTCACGTCCAGCGGGTCATCGACACCGTCGGCGTCGTGCAGATCGACAGTGTCAACGTCGTCTCGCGCAGCCACTACCTGCCGTTCTTCTCCCGCCTGGGTCCCTACGACCGCGACCTCGTCGACCGGGCCCGTGACCGCGCGCCGCGACGCCTCGTCGAGTTCTGGGCGCACGAGGCCTCGCTCGTCCCGCCCGCGACCTGGCCGCTGCTGACCTTCCGGATGCGCCGGGCGCTCGAGGAGTCCTGGGGTGGCATGCAGAGCGTGCAGCGCGAGCACCCCGAGCTCGTCGCCGCCGTCCTCGCCCAGGTCCGCTCTCGCGGCCCGATGACGAGCCGTCAGGTCGAGACCGCACTGGCCCACGACCTGCCGCGAGACCGTGAGCAGTGGGGCTGGAACTGGTCGCTCGTCAAGGCCGCGCTCGAGCACCTCTTCTGGTCGGGTGAGGTCAGCTCCGCCGGGCGCACGACGCAGTTCGAGCGCCGGTATGCCGTCCCCTCCCGCGTCCTTCCACCCCACCTTCGCGACGTGGCCGAGTCCGTCGACCTGCGGCCCACCGACGAGGAGGCGTTCGTCGAGCTCATCAGGATCTCGGCCCGCGCCCACGGGGTCGGCACCGAGCAGTGCCTGCGCGACTACTTCCGGCTCAGGCCCGAGCAGGCCGGCCCGGCCATCGCCACGCTCGTCGAGGCGGGCGAGCTGGTGCCGGTGACGATCGACGGGTGGAGGCGGCCGGCATACCTCGACCCGACCGCGAGACGACCACGACGCATCGCCGCGCGGGCGCTGCTCTCGCCGTTCGACTCGCTCATCTGGCAGCGCGACCGGACGAGCGCGCTGTTCGGCTTCGACTACCGCCTCGAGATCTACGTGCCCGAGGAGAAGCGCGTCCACGGCTACTACGTCCTGCCGTTCCTGCTCGGCGAGGACCTCGTGGCGCGGGTCGACCTCAAGGCCGACCGGATCGGTGGCCGGCTGCTCGCCCGCAGGATCACGTGGGAGCCCGGTCGCGGGGGAGTCGACGACACGCGTGAGCTGCACGAGGAGCTCGACCTCATGGCGCAGTGGCTCGGCCTCCCCGAGGTCGAGGTCGTGCCGCTCAGCGCCTGATTGGCCGTTGGGACCGCTCGCCGGTGACTTCCGTCCGAACGGGCAATCAGTCGAGAGAAGGTGTGAGCAGCTCCCAGTGGTCGGCCGGGCCGACCGAGCCGTCGGGTGCGGTGGCTGCCGCCTCGTGTCCCCACCGGCTGAAGCCGGTGGAGGTCAGGACCGCGTTGCTCGCCGCGTTGTCGGCGGCGGTCTCGGCGACGAGGCGTCGCAGGCCGAGGCCCCCGGCCCCACGTGCGGCGAAGGCGTGGCCCACGGCGAGGCGGGCGGCGATGCGGGCGGCGCCCCGGCCGCGGCCGCGGGGGTAGAGGAAGTAGCCGAGCTCGGCGGTGTCCCCGTCGGCCAGCGCCCCGTCGTGGACGAAGACGAGCACCTCACCGAGGGCGACATCGGACTCGGAATCGGCGACGCACCAGTTGACGCTCGCCCCGCGTGCCATGAAGAGGCGTCGCCGCATGAGCCAGTCGCCCCAGGTCTCGGCGGTCGGGATCGCGCGGGCCGGGACGAAGTGCGGTGGGTGGTCCGAGGACTCGATACTCTCGATGTCGCCGTCCCGCCACTCCCGCAGCCGTATGCCGTCCCCCTCCAGGACCGGCGGAGTGACCCACTCGGACCGGGGCTCCATCGGGTCGTCACGCCCCAGGCTGGCGAACCAGGCGTCGACGAGATGACCCTCACCGTGGGCCACGTGCTCGGGGAGGGTGGCGACGAACTCGAAGCCGGCGGCGCGGGCCGCGCCCCACGAGGCGAAGTTGCCGCGCTCGGCGTGCCAGTCGACCCGCTTCCCGCCGGCGTCGAACCAGAACTGGCAGACGAGCCTGAGCGTTCGGGCCATGAGGCCCCGGCCGCGGCCCTGCGGGTGCAGTCCGTAGCCGATCTCGGCGCGGCCTGCATCACGCGGTCGCAGGTCGATCGAGCCGAGGAACAACCCGTCGCCGTCGACCCCTGTGACCTCCTCGATGGCCCAGCGCTGGTCGCCGCCCTCGTCCCAGCCCTGCGCGATGTCCCGGAGCCACTCCCGGGCCATGTGCGCGGAGTAGCCACGCGGGACCTGGGTCCAGCGCAGGCTCTCGGGGTCGGTGCACTGATCCACGATCCGGTCGACGTCGGCCTCGCCGTGCGGACGGAGGCGGACGACGCCATCGGTGAGGATCGGCACGGAGTCGGGGAACGGCATACGGGATTTGACCACGGACGCGCCGAGGGCCGGAACCGAATAACCCGTGCGCCACGTTGGAGTGTGGTGCAGAGCCGCATCAGGTGCGGCCCGAGCCCATGGCTCGACTACCCTTGGCAGGTCTCGTGGAGTGTCACAGGGACGGCCGAGAACGACATTGTTGAACGAGGAGTCCTACCCGTGGTGAAGATCGTCGAGAAGCTGCTGCGCGCCGGTGAAGGCCGGATCGTCAAGAAGCTCGAGAACATCGCCGACCAGGTGAACGCGATCGAGGAGGACTTCGTCGCCATGAGCGACGAGGAGCTGCGCGGCATGACCGACGAGTTCCGGTCCCGCCTCGCCGACGGCGAGACCCTCGACGACATCCTCCCCGAGGCCTTCGCCGCGGTCCGCGAGGCGGGCAAGCGCACCCTCGGCAAGCGGCACTTCGATGTCCAGCTCATGGGTGGCGCCGCGCTGCACATGGGCAACGTCGCCGAGATGAAGACCGGTGAGGGCAAGACGCTCGTCGCCACGCTGCCGTCCTACCTCAACGCCATCGAGGGCAAGGGCGTCCACGTCGTCACCGTCAACGACTACCTCGCCGAGTACCAGGCCGAGCTCATGGGTCGCGTCCACCGCGCCCTCGGCCTCGAGACCGGTGTCATCCTCGCGAGCATGACGCCGGACCAGCGTCGCGAGCAGTACGCGAAGGACATCACCTACGGCACCAACAACGAGTTCGGCTTCGACTACCTGCGCGACAACATGGCGTGGTCGACCGACGAGCTCGTGCAGCGCGGCCACAACTTCGCCATCGTCGACGAGGTCGACTCGATCCTCATCGACGAGGCCCGCACGCCGCTCATCATCTCGGGGCCGGCCGACCAGCCGACGAAGTGGTACGGCGAGTTCGCCAAGGCCGTGCAGCACCTCGAGCGCGGCGAGGGTGGCGACCAGATGCGCGGCATCCCGAGCCGTGGTGACTACGAGGTCGACGAGAAGAAGAAGACCGTCGGCGTCCTCGAGCCCGGCATCGAGAAGATCGAGGACTACCTCGGCATCGACAACCTCTACGAGTCCTCCAACACCCCGCTCATCGGCTACCTCAACAACGCGATCAAGGCCAAGGAGCTGTTCACCCGCGACAAGGACTACGTCGTCATGGACGGCGAGGTGCTCATCGTCGACGAGCACACCGGTCGCATCCTCAAGGGCCGCCGCTACAACGAGGGCATGCACCAGGCCATCGAGGCCAAGGAGGGGGTGACGATCCAGAACGAGAACCAGACCCTCGCGACGATCACCCTCCAGAACTACTTCCGCATGTACGACAAGCTCTCGGGCATGACGGGTACGGCCATGACCGAGGCCGCCGAGCTCAACTCGATCTATAAGCTCGGTGTCGTGCCGATCCGCACGAACCGCCCCATGGTTCGCAGGGACCAGGCCGACCTCGTCTACCGGACCGAGGAGGCCAAGTACACCGCCGTCGTCGACGACATCGTTGCGCGCCACGAGAAGGGCCAGCCGGTCCTCGTCGGCACCGTGAGCGTCGAGAAGAGCGAGTACCTCTCCGAGCAGCTGCGCCGCCGCGGCATCAAGCACGCCGTCCTCAACGCCAAGCACCACGAGCGTGAGGCTGCGATCGTCGCCGACGCCGGCCTCAAGGGCGCCGTCACGGTCGCCACCAACATGGCCGGTCGAGGCACCGACATCATGCTCGGTGGCAACCCCGAGTTCATGGCCGTCGGCGCGCTCAAGGACCGTGGGCTCGACCCGGTCGAGACGCCGGACGAGTACGAGGCCGCGTGGGACGCCGCCCTCGAGGCGGCGGAGGGCAAGGTCGCGACCGAGCACGAGGAGGTCACCGACCTCGGTGGTCTCTACGTCCTCGGCACCGAGCGGCACGAGTCGCGCCGCATCGACAACCAGCTGCGAGGTCGTTCCGGCCGTCAGGGTGACCCGGGCGAGTCCCGCTTCTACCTGTCCCTCCAGGACAACCTCATGCGGCTGTTCAACGCCGGCATGGTCGACCGGGTCATGAGCTCCACCGGTATGGAGGACGACACCCCGATCGAGTCGAAGATGGTGTCGCGGTCCATCGCTTCCGCCCAGAGCCAGGTCGAGGCCCAGAACTTCGAGATCCGCAAGAACGTCCTCAAGTACGACGACGTCCTCAACCGTCAGCGCACCGTCATCTACGAGGAGCGGCGCCGCGTCCTCGAGGGTGAGGACCTGCACGAGCAGATGCGCTTCTTCGTCAACGACGTCGTCTCGGGCTACGTCGACGCCGAGACCGCCGAGGGCTTCCCCGAGGACTGGGACCTCGACCGGCTGTGGACCGCGATCAAGGCGCTCTACCCGATCTCGCTCACGCAGGAGCAGGTCGTCGAGGCTGCCGGCGGGCGCTCCGGCCTCAACGCGGACACCCTCAAGGAGGAGATCCTCTCCGACGCGCACCACGCCTACGACGCTCGCGAGGAGGCGCTCGGCAGCGAGGTCATGCGCGAGGTGGAGCGGCGCGTCATGCTCTCCGTCCTCGACCGCAAGTGGCGTGAGCACCTCTACGAGATGGACTACCTCCAGGAGGGCATCGGCCTGCGTGCCATGGCCCAGCGCGACCCGCTGGTCGAGTACCAGCGCGAGGGCTTCCAGCTGTGGCAGGCCATGAACGAGTCGGTGAAGGAGGAGGCCGTCGGTCTCGTCTTCCACGTCGACGTCCAGGTGGACCAGCCGACCACCCCGCAGGTGGCGACCGCGCCGCAGCACGTGTCCGACATGTTCGGCGGGCTGGCGGGTTCGGGCGGGATGCAGGAGCCTGAGGCTGCGGCCGCCGAGGCTGCCCCTCACGTCGAGGTCGCCGGTGTGGGCGTGGAGCGCCCGCGCCAGCCCGCGCAGCTGCACTACACCGCGCCGTCGGAGTCCGGCGAGGTCATCGAGCGTGACGTCGCGGCCGGGGCGAGCAGCAACGGCAGCGGTCGCGGCGGGCTCACCGCCGAGCAGCTGGCGAACACGCCGAGGAACGCGTCGTGCCCCTGCGGCTCGGGTAAGAAGTTCAAGATGTGCCACGGCAAGGACGCCTGAGCCGCAGGGTTCAGCAGCCGAGGTCCGACGAGATCGGGCGGAGTGTCGAGGATCCCCGCGATCCCGAGCACTTTGCCCGATCTCGTCGTCCTGACGGCCCCCGGTCGGTCGACGGCGTCGCTCACGTCGTGGGATGGCGGCGGACTCGGGAGAGCGGCGGGTCCAGCTCGGGGGAGCGGCAGGTTCGGACTCGCGAGGGCGGCGGTTCCAGCTCGGGGCGCGGCGGGTTCGGGCTCGCGAGGGCGGCGGGTCAGCCGATCTGCAGCGCCTCGACGCGCCAGCGGCCGTCCTGCCCGGCGAGGCGCACCGCCATGGCGCGAACGCGAGCACCCTCGGTGACGACGACGCTGCACTCGGCGACCCCGTCCGCGGGTTCGCACACGTGGACCGAGCGGACCAGCGCCCGGGTGGCGCTCGCGCGCGCGCCGGAGGCGCGGCGGCGGGCGGCGAGGGCTCCGCGACGGGCGACGACGGCATACACCTGGGGTGTCGTCCAGCGGACGACCTGGGCCGCCGGGCGCAGTCCGGACATCACCTCGACGATCGCCTGAGCGATCTGGGCGGCCCACGCTTCGGGCTCGGGAAGGTCTGCTCGCGCAGTGCTCTGCGGGCCGAACATCTGCTCGTCGCTGGCTGAGGCGAGGTCCACGGCGAGCGCGTCCTGGATGTAGCCCGGGTGCCCCAGGGAGTCGGCCGACCGCTGCATGGCCTCGACGAGCGGGATGGCCGGTGGGCGTCGGCTCGTCGGGGAGTGGACGGTGACGGGTCGGAGGTGCGACGTCACGGACGGGCTCATCGGTGGGCACCTTCGTTCTGGCGGGAGTCGGGGACACGCAGGACCTGGCCGGGGAGGAGGAGGTCGGGATCGTCGCCGATCCGGTCGCGGTTCGCGGCGTACCACTGGGGCCAGGCGTGGGCGATCTCGGCGTCGACGGCGTCCGGGCCGAGGTGCCGGGCGGCGATCGACCAGAGGGAGTCCCCACGGTGGACGACGACCTCGTGGTCGGTGAAGGACCGTCCGCGGGTACCGAGCAGCCCCGGGTCGGCCTGCGGGCGCACACGCGGGGCCCGGGGCGTGAAGCCGGGGTGAGGAGGCGCCACCTGGGTGCCCGAAGGGGCAGGCGTGGGAGCGGAAGTGGCCCCCGGCACCGCGTCGGTGCGGGCGCCCGCCTCGGCACCGGTCGGCACGAAGCCGGGGTCCGCCGGGAGGCCGAGCCCGGCCGACGGGTCTGCCGAGCCGAAGCCCGAGCCCGTCGGCACGAAGCCCGGGTCCGCCCAGAGGGAGCCCGGGTCGGCCGGCACGAAGCCCGGGTCGGCCGGCATGAAGCCCGGGTCGGCCGGCACACCGAGCCCGGCCGACGAGCCTGCGGGGACGAAGCCCGGGTCGGCCGGCATACGCACATCCGACGGCGCGTCGGCGGGGACCGCGACCGCGTGGGCCGCCCGTGAGCCGGCGACGGCCTGGGACGGACCGCCCGCGACGCCGACGCCCACGCCCAGGACGAACGCCGCGACCCGGCGAGCAAGAGCCGGCGTGAGCCGGTGGGCCCAGCGCCCGGCTGTTTGACCCAGCCGGCCCGGTGCGTGCGACAGGACCTCGAGAACGACGCCGAGCCCCAGCCACCCCGCGATCCCCACCGCGAGGGTCGCGATGGTGAGGGCCAGGAGCTCGTCGGTCGAGGCGGGCCCGGGCGCGTCGACCTGGGCGTGAGCCGTGAGCCACGCGAGGGCCAGCAGCCACGAGGCGCCCACGACGACGACGGTCGCCGTCGCACCGACGGCGGCCACGCGTGCCACGCGGGTGAGCGATCTGCGAGGAGAGCTCGCCGTATGCCGTTTGAGGCCGTTTGGTGCAGTTTGCATGAGATTGACGGTATTTCATGTCTTTCGGTGGCGCAACAGGAACAGTGGCGCCCAGCGCCCTAGGCTCCCCGCATGCGGTGGGACCAGCTCTTCGACGACCTCGAGGCCCAGCTCGATGCCGAGGAGCGTCGAGACCGTGACTCCGAGGTGGCGGACCGGACGCGGCGCGAGCGGGCGAACGTCGAGCTCGCAGCCCGGTTCGTGGCAGCCTTGGGTGCGTCCCTGCGCCTGCGGCTGGTCACCGGGGCCGAGGTCCAGGGCGAGCTGGTCGACGTCGGTGAGGACTGGCTGCTCGTCCGGCTCGCGTCCGGTCGAGAGGCTGTCATCCCGGCAGCTGTCGTCACGGGCGTGGTGGGGCTGCCGCTGCGCGCGTCGTCGGCCCGGACGGCTCGGCGGTTCGGCCTCGGCTACGCCCTGCGCGGGCTCTCGCGGGACCGTGCCCCGGTGGCGGTCACCGACACCAGTGGCCACGTCGTCACCGGGACGATCGATGTCGTCGGTGCCGACTTCGTGGACCTCGCCGAGCACGAGCTGGGGGAGAGTCGGCGCACCGAGAACGTCAGGAGCCGCCAGACCGTGCCCTTCGGGGCCGTGGTCGTCGTCGAGGCACGCTGAGCCGAGCCGCGCGCGAGGTCCGGCGGCGGGTCAGTCGTCGCCGTTGGCGCGGACGAAGTCCCGGGTCTGCGAGTACATCCGCTGGATGTAGTCCTCGAGCACGGTGGTCTCGACGCGCCACTGGCCCCGGCCGCCGATCTTGATCGCGGGCAGCTCGCCCGAGCGCACGAGCGCGTAGGCCTGCGCCGAGGAGATGTCGAGGATCTCGGACACCTCGGTGAGCGGGATGAACCGCTTGGCCACGGGCTTGCTCCTCAGGTGGTTCCGGTCGGGCGTGCGCGTTCGGGTGCGCGTCGATCCAGTCTGCCACGCACGGTCGGCGCCACCGAGGCGCTCGTCCACAGAGCGCGCGCGTCGGCGACGTTGTCCACAGGCGCCGGCGCTCGACGGGCGGCAGGTCTCCCGGTGGGCCACAATCTGTGACGGGGGAGGGACGTGCTGATCCGTCGGGCCCTGCCCCGACCGCCGAGTTCCCACGACACGGAGCATCCCGATGAGCGACCTGCCCACGCCCACCGCCCAGCGACTGCGCGCACCCTCCTGGCGCGACAGCCGACTCCTCGTCGGCCTGCTCCTCGTGCTCGCCTCGACCGCCATCGGTGCCTACGTCGTGAGCCGTGCGGACGACCGCGTCCCGATGTATGCCGCGAAGTCCGGTCTCATGGCCGGGCAGCCACTCACCGCCGAGGACGTGGTGCGCGTCGACGTCCAGCTGGGTGACGCCGGCAGCGACTACGTCGGCGCGGACGCAGGGCTGCCGGCCGAGCACGTCGTCCTGCGGGAGGTGCGAGCCGGTGAGCTCATCCCGCTCTCCGCGGTGGGCCCGCGCGCGCAGGCCACGAGCCAGCCGGTGGCCCTGCAGGTCCACGCCACCTCGGCGTCGACCCTCGAGAAGGGGTCGGTCGTCGACGTCTACGTCAACCGTCCCTCGGCGCCCGCCCGGGGCAGCGTCGGGACGGAGTCGTTCGAGGGTCCCGAGCTCGCGCTCGAGGGCGTCACCGTCGTCGCGGTGTCCAAGGACGACGGGGTCATGGGTGGCTCGGGCGACACCAGGCCGGTGCAGGTCATGGTCCCCAAGGACAAGGTGCAGTCGCTCGTCGGCGACGTCGACCTCGGCGCCAAGATCACCCTCGTCGCCGTTCCCGGCGCGATCGGAGCGCGGGCCTCATGACCACCGGCGTCATCACGGGGGTCTCCCACCACCACGAGCAGGAGCTCGTCACGGCGGTGGACTCGTCGTCCGGCGTGGCGGTCGTGCGCCGCTGTGCCGACGTCGCCGAGCTGCTGTCGACCGGCGCCTCCGGGGTGGCCGACGTCGCCGTCGTCTCGGCGGACTTCCGCGGCCTCGACCGGGACGCCCTGCGTCACCTCGCCGGCCACGGGGTCCGCGTCGCGGGACTCGTCGCGGCAGGGGACGACGTGGGTGAGGCCCGACTGCGCCAGCTTGGCGTGGGCACCCTCCTGCGGCCGGGCACCGAGCCCGACGAGATCGCCCGCACCCTCGTCGACCTCGCCGAGGGCGGCGCGGCGACGGGTCCACGCGCGCCGGGAGCGAGCGGCGGACCCGGTAGGCCGGGTGGACCTGCCGGGCCCGGAGGATGGACGGCTGCGATGCCCCCCTCGACGGTGAGCGACGAGGACCTCACGCGGTGGCTCGATGGCGGCTCCCCGGGAGGGCCCGCGGGGACGGCGTCGGACCCGTGGTCGAACGGTACGCACGCGGGACCCGGGTCGGGCGACGAGGACGGGCATCTCGACGGCGGGCCGACCCGCGCGCCCATCACCGCGGTGTGGGGACCGACCGGCTCGCCGGGCCGCACCACGCTCGCCGTCACGATGGCGTCGGTGCTCGCGAGCCGGGGTGTCCGGACGCTCCTCGTCGACCTCGACACCTGGGGCGCCAGCATCGCGCAGGCGCTCGCCCTCATCGACGAGGCACCCGGGGTGGCGGCCGCTGCCCGGGCCTCCGAGCAGGGCACCCTCGACAGTGCCTCCCTGTCGCGCGTGGCACCCGAGGTGACGTCCGGGCTCCGGGTGCTGACCGGCATACCGAAGCCGGAGAGGTGGCCCGAGCTCCGGGCCGCGGCGGTCGAGGACGTCCTCGAGAAGTCGCGCGCGCTCGTCGGCCACGTCGTCGTCGACTGCGGGTTCTCGATCGAGGACGACGAGGAGCTGAGCTACGACACCGCGGCCCCACGCCGCAACGCGACGACGCTCACCGCCCTCGAGTGCGCCGACAGCCTCGTCGTCGTGGGGTCAGCCGACCCGATCGGGCTCCAACGGCTCGTCCGGGCCGTCCAGGACGTCGGCGTCGTGCCCTCACCGGAGCCGGTCGTCGTCGTCAACAAGGTCAGGGCGTCGGCGACCGGGTCGAAGCCGGAGCAGGCCATCGCCGAGGTGCTCGGGCGCTTCGCCGGCCTCGAGGACCCGATCTTCGTGCCGTGGGCGCCCGAGGAGTGCGACGCCGCCCTGCTGGCCGGCCGCAGCCTCGTCGAGCAGGCGCCCGACTCTGCGGTGACGCGTGCGAACGGTCGCGTCGTCGAGGCGGTGAGCCCCGAACTCGCCGCGGGTGCGACGCGGAGCGGGCGTCGGTCCCGCGGTCGCCGGCTCGGTCTGCCCTCGCGCCGCGCCCGGTGAGCCCGACGGGCGCGATGGGCCCGGTGAGCCCGACGGGCGCGATGGGCCCGGCTGCGAGCGGACCTGGCGGGAGCGACGGCTGGGTGACCCGTCACACCGGTGCCGTGCTCACTCGGTGCTGCGTGACCATCTGACACCATGGGCTCGTGTCCGACCGCCTGAGCACCCTCGACAGCAGCTTCCTCACGCTCGAGAACTCGTCGACGCCGATGCACGTGGGGTCGGTCATGGTCTTCGACGCCCCCGACGGTGGCTTCGACTACGACCGTCTCGTCGGGATCATCTCGCGGCGGATCGCCTACGTCCCGCGCTACCGGCAACGGGTGCGCTTCGTGCCGGGCCGCCTCGCGAACCCGGTGTGGATCGACGACGAGCGCTTCGACGTGACCTACCACGTGCGCCGTTCGGCCCTGCCCCGACCGGGCGACGACGAGCAGCTCGAGGAGCTCATCGCCCGCATCCAGCCGCGCCAGCTCGACCGCAGCCGTCCGCTCTGGGAGGTCTACCTCGTCGAGGGCCTGGCCGACGACCGGTTCGCGATCATCACCAAGACCCACCAGGCCCTGGTCGACGGCGTCAATGCCGTCGACATCGCCCACCTCATCCTCGAGGACTCGCAGACGCCGAGTGCCGAGAGCGTCCACGACACCTGGCGCCCGAGTCGTGAGCCGTCCCAGACCGAGCTCGTGGTGAGCGCCCTCGCCGACACGGTGCGCGCCCCGAGCCAGATCGTCGACACGGTGCAGTCCGGCATCACCGACGTCAAGGCGACCGCGGGGCGTGTCCTCGGTGCCGCGGGCGAGGTCGTCTCCGCGTTGGCCCGCGCCTCGACCAGCCCCGCGCCCGAGTCGCCGCTCAACGCCCGCGTCGGACGGGCCCGTCGCTTCGTGATGGTCGGCACCGACCTCGAGGACTACAAGAAGGTGCGGTCCCGACTCACCAAGGGCGCCTTCGCCGACGACGTGAGCATCAACGACGTCGTCCTCGCGACCGTGACCGGTGCGTTCCGCACGTGGCTCATGACCCGCGGCGAGAGCGTGCACGGCTCGACGACGATCCGGGCCATGGTCCCGGTGAGCGTCCACGACGACGAGAGCGAGCTCTCGGCCGGTCGGCACCTCGCCGCGTGCTTCGTCGACCTGCCCGTCGGCGAGCCGGGTGCCTCGATGCGCCTGCACCAGATCGCCTTCGCGATGCGTCAGCAGATGGAGGCCGGCCGAGCGGTCGGTGCCGACACCCTCGCGGGGCTCGGCGGGTTCGCCCCGCCGACGATGCACACCCTCGCGGCCCGGCTCGGCGGCGCCGTCTCGCGCCGGCTCTTCAACGTCGCGATCACCAACGTTCCCGGCCCGCAGCACCCGCTCTACGTCGCGGGTGCCCAGATGGCCTCGACCTACCCCGTCATGCCCCTCGGGCCGTCCCGGGCGCTCTCGATCGGCCTGACGTCCTACGACGGCGGGGTCTACTACGGCCTCTACGCCGACCGCGATGCCCTGCCCGACGCCGACGTGCTCGGCCAGTCCATCGTCGACGCCCTGCAGGAGCTGCTCGAGGCTCCGCGCGCCCGAGCGCGCTGAAAGGACCCCCCATGCCCCTGGTACGTGTCTACCTCCCGCTCGACTCCTCCGCCCTGGACGGCCTGCGCCGCACCGGTGAGCTCGGCCCTGCCCCGGTCCTCGGACACGCCGCCGTGCCGGCCAGCACCCGTCCGGGACTCGGAAACGACGACGAGGAGCGCGAGTATGCCGCGTGGTCGGCTGCCGCGACGGACGCCGCCGAGCGTGCCGCAGAGGGAGAGCGGCGCGTCGTCGCCTCCGCCGACGTCGACGCGGCGGTCGTGCGCCCCGTGACCGACGGTGAGACCGCGGTGGAGCTCGACAGCGTCGTGGCCCTGCCGCGGATCGCGTCGTTCCACATCGACGAGCAGCCGGGCGGAGAGGTCGCCGACCTCCTCTGGTACGACGTCACCGAGCTCGACGACGTCATCGCCCTCGTCACAGGGTCGAAGCCCGACGCCTGACCCGGCGCACCTCCGATCTGCCCGACACCTTCTGACCAATGGGTCGAAAGCTGCGCGACACCTTCTGACCTATTGGTCGAAAGTTGCGCGCGGGCGCGCCGCCCGACGGCTGGGCCACGCGACATTTCTTGACCAATTGGTCGAAAGTTGCGCGACACCTTCTGACCAATTGGTCGAAGGTTGCGCGTGGGGCGCGCGGGGGTCGGAGGCGACGACGGGGTCGAGGCCCGACGCCTGACCCGGCTCACCTCGGAGCACCTCTCGCACGCGTGACACCATGGGGACAACCCCCAGACCCCCACGGAATCGAGGAAGACACCGATGGACGCTGTGACCCACGTCCCCGCCCCGATCAACGAGCCGGTGCGCGACTACGCACCCGGCAGCCCCGAGCGGGCAGCGCTCGAGCTCGCGCTCGCCGAGGTCGGCAGCACGAAGTGGGACCTCCCGCACACGATCGGCGGCAAGCGGGTCGAGGGCCGTGGCACAAAGATCGACGTCCGTCAGCCGCACGCCCACCGGTCCGTGCTCGGCACCCTGCGCGACGCCACCAAGGCGGACGCGCAGGCGGCCGTCGACGCAGCCAACGCCGCGGCTCCGGCATGGCGCGACATGTCCTTCGACGACCGTGCCTCGATCCTCCTCAAGGCCGCGGACCTGCTGGCCGGTCCCTACCGGGCCAAGGTCAACGCCGCGACGATGCTGGGACAGAGCAAGACGGCATACCAGGCCGAGATCGACGCGGCCTGCGAGCTCATCGACTTCTGGCGCTACAACGTGCACTTCGCGCGCCAGATCATCGAGGAGCAGCCTCCGGCCAACGCCCCCGGCATCTGGAACCGCACCGACTACCGCTCGCTCGAGGGTTTCGTCTACGCGATCACGCCGTTCAACTTCACCGCGATCGCCGGCAACCTCCCGACCGCCCCCGCGCTCATGGGCAACACGGTCGTCTGGAAGGCGTCGCACACGCAGGCGCTCGCGGCCCAGTTCGTCCTCGAGATCCTCGAGGAGGCCGGGATGCCCCCCGGCGTCATCAACCTCGTGACCGGTCACGGCACCGAGGTCTCGGACGTCGTGCTCAAGCACCCCGAGTTCGCCGGCCTGCACTTCACCGGCTCGACCCGCGTGTTCCAGCAGCTGTGGCAGGAGATCGGGTCCAACCTCACGACCTACCGCCACTACCCGCGCATCGTGGGTGAGACCGGTGGCAAGGACTTCATCCTCGCCCACCCCAGCGCCGATCCCGACGTCGTCCGGACCGCGATGATCCGCGGCGCGTTCGAGTACCAGGGCCAGAAGTGCTCTGCGGCGTCACGGGCGTTCATCCCGCGCAGCATCTGGAAGGTCATCAGCAAGGACCTCGTCGAGCTCACCGAGGGCCTGACGATGGGCAACGTCACCGACCTGTCGAACTTCATGGGCGCCGTCATCGACGACCGCGCGTTCGCCAAGCACAAGGCCGCGATCGACCGGGCCAAGGCGACCAGCGGGATCGACATCGTCGCCGGCGGCACCTATGACGACTCCGAGGGCTACTTCGTCCGCCCGACGATCATGGTCGGCGAGGACCCGCACGACGAGATCTTCACGACCGAGTACTTCGGTCCGCTGCTCTCGGTCCACGTCTACCCGGACCGCCAGTTCGGCAAGATCATGGACGTCATCGACTCGGCCTCGGCCTACGCCCTCACCGGCTCGATCATCGCCCAGGACCGCGCCGCCGTCGCCGAGGCGACCTCGCGGCTGCGCTTCGCCGCGGGCAACTTCTACGTCAACGACAAGCCCACCGGCGCCGTCGTCGGCCAGCAGCCGTTCGGCGGAGGCCGCGCGTCCGGCACCAACGACAAGGCCGGCTCGGCCCAGAACCTCCTGCGCTGGACGAGCCCGCGCTCGATCAAGGAGACGTTCGTCCCGCCGAAGAACCACACCTACCCGCACATGGGCGTCTGACCCCAGCCGTCACCGCCTGCCCGTTCGCGCCGACCGAGGTCTGCACGAACGGGCAGGACGTGGGGACGTGGCCGTCAGCCGAGGCGCTCGTGGAGCAGGCGGGTCTCGATGTCCGCCGCGGTCGTCAGCGGCTCGGCCGCCGCCTTCTCGAGCCGCCCGCCGATGAGGGGCACTCCTGCGCGCAGCTCCGCCTCGAGCTCGTGGATGCTTCCGGACTCGGTGGGGGACAGCCGGATCCAGCCCCGGAGCGTCATCGGCGCGCCCTTGACGTGCAGGTTGAGGTCGGCGACGCGGCGTCCGTCCTCGTCGGCCGGCCCCCACGTCTGCACCTCGATGATGGTGAGGGTGGCGCCGACGAAGGACTTCGCGACGTCGGGGAACCCGTGGGTCGGCAGGTGGCGCTCCGTCGTGATGACCGTCCGGTCGGCTGCCGTGGTGACGTCGGCGCTCCACCGGCCGGTCGTGGTCGCGTCGCACTTGGCGTCCTGGAACTGCTGGTCGCTCATCACCGCGAAGACGACGTCGGGCGCTGCGGGGTACTCGGCGCGGTGCGTGAACTTCACCTGGTGCTCCTCACGTGGGCGGACCTGCCGATCCTCTCACTCCATCCGGGGGCTCACGCGAGCCGCAGGGCGCTCGCGAGCGCCTCGAGGTTCGCGGTCGACGCGACAACCTCGGTGAGGAACCGGTCTCGGCGCCGCCGGTGCTGGGTGCTGATCGCGTCCAGCTCGGCCTGCAGCCGCCGCACAGCCTCGGTGCGCTCGTGCGTCGCCACCGAGTCGGCCTCGCCCGTGACGCCCCAGGCGAGCTGCACCTGACCGGCGTCGACGACCAGCCCGGCGGCCGACGCCTCGTCGACCGCGGCGCGGGCGCGCGCCTGGAGCTCACTCAGCTCGACGGCATACGACTGGAGTGCGGCACCGACCGCCTCGGCGTGCCGCGCACCCTCGGCGAGGGTCGCGAGGGCGCGTCCACCCTCCTTGCGCACGCGCACCGAGGTCGAGGTGCCCCACCCGTCCTTGAGCGATCCGTATGCCGTCTCGCTCCGCACGCGGGCCGCCTCGAGGTCGCGGGTCGCGCGCCGGGCCGTCGCCCCGAGGCTGGAGAGGGACGCCGGGTCGCCCGGCACCGGGCCCCTCACGGCTGCTCCGACGAGAGCGGGTCGGCGAGCTGCGGGTCGCGCTGGTCGGCGAGATCACCGACGGCACCGGCCGGCTGTCGGGCCCGGGCCCGGGCGAGCGTCGCGCGGTGCTGCGAGGCGACCTCGTCGACCGCACGCAGGAGGTCGACCACCTGGTCGACCCAGCCGTCGACGCTCCGCTGGGCGTCGGGCTCCCCCAGGACGACGAGGCTCGCGAGGAGGTCGTCCTCCACGCCCGCGACGGTGTCGGACAGGCCCTGCAGCGCGTCGCTCACCACGGCAAGTGCCGGGGGTTCGGAGGGCCTGCGCACCACGTCACTCTAGTGCTCACGCGTCCCATCTCCGGCCGCTCATCCACAGGTGCAGGAGGGTGAGTAGTCTCGTTCTCGGACACAGTGCCGTGTCCCGCCGAGGGCCATCGGCGACGCCGCAACTCAAAGGATCTGCAGCGCACCATGACTGAGTCATCGGTCCACCCCCGATCGACCACACTGGACGCCATCGTCGCGGCTTTCGCCGTTCTCGACCCCCGACCGGACGGGGCGGCCATCGTCGGCCACTACTTCCGGCACGTGCCGGACGAGGAGCTGAGCTCGCGTCCCGCCCGCACCCTCGCCGGAGCGGTGAAGTCACACCTCGACCTCGCCGCCAACCGCACACCCGGCACCGCCGCAGTCAGGGTCTTCAACCCGACGACGGACTCCGACGGGTGGTCCAGCGCGCGCACCGTGATCCAGGTCGTCACCGACGACATGCCCTTCCTCGTCGACTCCGTGACGGGTGCCCTCGTCCAGCGCGACGTCGACATCCACCTCGTGATCCACCCCCAGTTCCGCGTGCGCCGTGACGAGTCCGGCCGGCTGGTCGAGACCTGCGAGGACGACGTCTCCGGCTCGCCCCAGGGCGAGCCGGACGTCCACTCCGAGTCGTGGATCCTGCTCACCGTCGACCGTGAGAGCGACGAGGCGGCCCGCGAACAGCTCACGGCGGTCCTCGACAACTGCCTCCTCGACGTGCGCGAAGCGGTCACCGACTGGCCGGCGATGCGCACCCGCTGCCTCGTCATCGCGGCCGAGCTCGAGGGGGCGCCGCCCCCCGGTGTCTCCGCGGCCGAGGTCAGCCAGGCGAGCGCGTTCCTGCGGTGGATGGCCGACAACCACTTCACCTTCCTCGGCTACCGCGAGTACGCCCTCGAGGAGACGGCCGAGGGCGACGTCATCCGCCCGATCGGCGGGAGTGGGCTCGGGATGCTCCAGCAGGACCCGCCCGCCGACAAGAAGCTCATCCCCCTGTCGCCCCAGTCCAGCCGCAAGGCTCGCGAACGCGGCGTCCTCGTCCTCACCAAGGCGAACTCGCGCTCGACCGTGCACCGCCCGGCATACCTCGACTACGTCGGCATCCGCACCTACACCAAGGACGGGAGCACCGCCGGGGAGAAGCGCTTCCTCGGCCTCTACGCGTCGACCGCCTACACCGAATCGGTGCTGCGCCTCCCCGTCGTCGCCGAGAAGGTCCAGGCGGTCCTCGAGCAGTCAGGCCTCGCACCGGACTCGCACACCGGCAAGGACCTCCTCGAGGTCCTCGAGACCTACCCGCGCGACGAGCTCATCCAGGCCACGCCCGAGGAGCTCTACGAGACGGCCATGGCCGTCACCCAGCTCCAGGAGCGCCGCCGCACCAAGCTCTTCCTGCGCGAGGACGACTTCGGCCGCTTCGTCTCCTGCCAGGTCTACATCCCGCGCGACCGCTACAACACCGGCGTCCGCACCCGCATGGCGGCGATCCTCAAGGAGACCTTCGGCGGCGAGAGCGTCGAGTTCACCGCCCGGGTGAGCGAGCGCGCCCTGTCCAGGCTGCAGTTCGTCGTCCGGGTCCCGGTGGGCGAACGCGTTCGACACCTCGACGAGGCGGAGCGCTCCGAGCTCGAGCGCCGGCTCGTCGAGGTCAGCCGCAACTGGGCCGACCGCCTCGGCGACGGTCTGCGCGACCGCCTCGGTGAGGTCGAGGGCGACCGCCTGCTCGACCGGTTCGGGCGCGGCTTCCCGACGGCATACGAGGAGACCTTCTCGGTCGTCCAGGGCGTCGCCGACCTGCACCACCTCGACGGCCTCAGCGACGAGCGGCGCACGAGTGTCGCGCTCTACCGTCCGGGGGACTCGCCCGAGAGCATCCGCAGGTTCAAGCTCTTCCGCGTGGATCCGTTGTCGCTCACCGACATCCTGCCGATCTTCACCGACATGGGCGTCGAGGTCGTCGACGAGCAGCCCTACGAGGTGAGCCGGTCCGACGGGGTCCAGCTGCATGTCTACGACTTCGGGCTGAGGGTCCAGGACCAGCAGATCTGGGCGGGTATTCCGCACGAGGAGCTGCGCGAGCTCTTCGAGGGTGCCGTCCTCGCCGTGTGGGACGGCCGTGCGGAGTCCGACGGGTTCAACCAGCTCGTCCTCGCCGCCCGGCTCACGTGGCGACAGGTCGTCGTGCTGCGGGCGGTGGCCAAGTACCTCCGCCAGACCCAGGCGACGTTCAGCCAGTCCTACTTCGAGGACGCCCTCGTGGCGAACCCGTCGATCGCGACCGACCTCGTGGCCTTCTTCGAGGCACGCTTCGACCCCGAGGCGTTCGGCGCCGACGAGATCGAGCAGCGGGACGCGCTCCAGCAGCAGATCAGCGAGCGCATCACCGCTGCGCTCGACGACGTCAGCTCCCTGGACGAGGACCGCATCATCCGCTCGTTCCTCGCCGTGATGAGCGCGACGCTGCGGACGAACTTCTTCCAGCCCGCGGCCGACGGTGAGCCGAAGGCCTACGTCTCGCTCAAGCTCAACCCCAAGGCCATCCCCGACCTCCCGGCCCCGCGGCCGGCATACGAGATCTGGGTCTACAGCCCGCAGGTCGAGGGCGTGCACCTGAGGTTCGGCTCGGTCGCGCGTGGCGGGCTGCGCTGGAGCGACCGTCGAGAGGACTTCCGCACCGAGATCCTCGGGCTCGTCAAGGCGCAGATGGTCAAGAACGCCGTCATCGTGCCCACCGGGTCCAAGGGCGGGTTCTACGCCAAGAAGCTGCCCGACCCGGCGGTCTCGCGCGAGGCGTGGCTCGCGGAGGGGCAGTCCGCGTACCGGACGTTCATCTCCGGCCTGCTCGACATCACCGACAACCGCGTCGGCACCGAGATCGTGCCGCCGGAGCGCGTCGTGCGTCACGACGGCGACGACTCCTACCTCGTCGTCGCGGCCGACAAGGGCACCGCGACGTTCTCCGACATCGCCAACGGCGTGGCGCAGTCCTACGGCTTCTGGCTCGACGACGCGTTCGCCTCCGGCGGCTCGGCGGGCTACGACCACAAGGCCATGGGCATCACCGCCCGCGGCGCGTGGGAGTCGGTCAAGCGGCACTTCCGCGAGATGGGCGTGGACACGCAGAGCGAGGACTTCACCGCGGTCGGTGTCGGCGACATGAGCGGCGACGTCTTCGGCAACGGCATGCTGCTGTCCGAGCACATCCGGCTCGTCGCCGCGTTCGACCACCGACACGTGTTCGTCGACCCGGATCCCGTTGCGGCACAGTCGTTCCAGGAGCGCAAGCGCCTGTTCGAACTGCCGCGGTCGTCCTGGGACGACTACGACCGGTCGCTCATCTCGGCCGGCGGGGGAGTGTTCCCGCGGTCGCTGAAGTCGATCTCGATCACCGCGGAGATGCGGGCAGCGCTCGACCTCGAGGACGACGTCACGTCGATGACCCCGACCGAGCTCATCCACGCGATCCTGCTCGCCCCCGTCGACCTGCTGTGGAACGGCGGCATCGGCACCTACGTCAAGGCGACGAGCGAGGACCACCTCTCCATCGGCGACCGCGCCAACGACGCCATCCGCGTCAACGGTGACGAGCTGCGGGTCAAGGTCGTCGGCGAGGGTGGCAACCTCGGGCTCTCCCAGCTGGGCCGGATCGAGGCCTCGCTGGCAGGGGTGCGCGTCAACACCGACGCCATCGACAACAGTGCTGGCGTCGACACCTCCGACCACGAGGTCAACATCAAGATCCTCCTCGGCGACGTCGTGCGTCGCGGCGACCTCACGACGGAGGAGCGCAACACCCTGCTCGCCTCCATGACCGACGACGTTGCCGCCCACGTGCTGCGCGACAACTACGAGCAGAACGTCCTGCTCGGCAACGCCCGCGCCCAGGACCTGTCCATGGTGCCGGTCCACCAGCGACTCATGGTCTGGCTCGAGGGGCGCGGCGAGCTCGACCGATCGCTGGAGTTCCTCCCCAGCGACGCCGAGATCGCGAAACGCGCCTCCGCGGGGCTGGGGCT
Source organism: Knoellia locipacati (assembly GCF_044791685.1). GTDB lineage: Bacteria > Actinomycetota > Actinomycetes > Actinomycetales > Dermatophilaceae > Knoellia > Knoellia locipacati_A. Next base: position 334,619 of record NZ_CP087730.1, on the reverse strand, counting down.
GAAGTCGCCGGAGTTCTCGGTCCTCGTCGCCTACGCCAAGCTCGCCCTCAAGAAGGACATCCTCGAGAGCGACCTGCCGGACGACCCGTACTTCGCGGCGACGCTCGCGCACTACTTCCCCAAGCCACTGCGGGAGCCGTATGCCGCGGAGCTGGGTGAGCACCCCCTGCGCCGCGAGATCATCACGAACTCGGTCGTGAACTCGATGGTCAACCGCGGCGGCATCACCTTCGCGTTCCGCGCGGCGGAGGAGGTCACGGGCACCCCCGACCAGGTCGCCCGGGCGTTCATCGTCTGCCGCGAGGTGTTCGACCTGCGCGGCTTCGTCAAGGCGGTCGAGGACCTCGACAACATGCTCCCCACCTCCGTGCAGACCGAGCTCTACCTCGAGTTCCGACGGCTCCTCGACCGGGCGGTCCGGTGGCTGCTCGCCGCCCGGCCGCACGGGCTCGACATCACCACCGAGGTCGAGCGGTTCGCGCCGGTCGTCGCCGACCTCGTGCCCCGCATCCCGGAGATGCTCCAGGGTGGCGAGCGCAAGCGCGTCCTGGCACAGACGTCGCACTGGGAGGACGAGGGCGTGCCGAGCGAGCTGGCGGCCCGCGCCGCCTCATTGCTCGACAGCTACTCGCTGCTCGACGTCGTCGAGATCGCCTCGGACGTGGACCACACGGCCGGTGACGTCGCGGAGGTCTACTTCCGGATGTCCGAGCGGTTCGGGATCGACGGCATGCTCACCCGAGTCGCCGGCCTGCCCCGCGACGACCGGTGGGACGCCCTCGCCCGCGGTGCGCTCCGCGACGACCTCTACTCGGTCCTGGAGTCCTTCACCCGCAACGCCTTCGAGTTCAACGGCGACCTCGACGGCGACGGAGTCGTCAGCGCGGAGGAGCGCATCTCGGCCTGGGACCAGGCCAGCGACGGCGCGACCGAGCGGGTCGGCAACCAGCTGGCCGGCATACGGTCGCTGGAGAAGCCCAACATCGCGGCACTCTCGGTCGCCCTGCGCACGCTCCGGTCCGTGGTCCGGCAGGTGAGCTGACGAGGAGACGTCCTAGGCTCGCCGCGTGAGCACCCTTGCTGAGTCCCTCAGGGCGTCGACGACCCTCGAGGACCACGAGATCGAATGGGTCCACCTGGTCGTCGGGGACTGGCAGCTCATCGCCGACCTGTCCTTCGCCGACCTCGTGCTGTGGGTGCCGACGGGCCTCGACGGGTGGCGCGCCGTCGCCCACGTGCGGCCGAACACCGGACCGATGGTCTTCTACGACGACGTCGTGGGACGGACCTCGGGCCGGTGGCGTGAGCCGATCCTCTCCGAGGCCTACCGCCACCGTCGGATCGTCAACGGGCGCGAGCCCGAGGGCCACGGTGAGACGGCCGTGCGGGAGCAGGCGATTCCGGTCGTGCGTGAGGGTCGGTCGCTCGCCGTCATCACCCGCCACAGCAACGTCATCACCGGCCGCACCCCGAGCCGTCTCGAGCTGACCTACCGACTGCTCGCCGAGTCGCTGACCCGGATGATCGCGGCGGGGGAGTTCCCCAGCACCGCGGCGCCGACCGGGGCCCGACGTGGTGCCCCTCGCGTCGGCGACGGCGTCGTGCACCTCGACATCGAGGGCACCGTCCTCTATGCGAGCCCCAACGCGATCAGCGCCATCCACCGGCTGGGTCACCGCGGTGACGTCATCGGTGAGGTCCTCGCCACGGTGGTGGCCGACCTGCTGCAGGGCTCGGGCTCGACGGTCGACGAGTCGCTCGCCGTCGTCATCACCGGCCGGGCGCCGTGGTGGACCGAGGTCTCGACGCAGTCGGCCAGCGTGAGCCTGCGCGCGATCCCGCTCACCGAAGGCGGCGTACGGCAGAGCGCGATGCTGCTGCTGCGCGACGTGTCCGAGCTGCGGCGGCGCGAGCAGGAGCTCATCACCAAGGACGCGACGATCCGTGAGATCCACCACCGGGTCAAGAACAACCTGCAGACGGTCGCGGCTTTGTTGCGGCTGCAGTCCAGGCGAGTCCCGGACGAGACGGCGCGCAACGCGCTGGACGAGGCGGTGCGGCGGGTCGGGACGATCGCGCTCGTGCACGAGACCCTGAGCCAGGGCATCGACGAGACGGTGAACTTCGACGAGATCGCGCTGCGCGGGCTGCGCGCCGTCGTCGACGTCGCCGTCACCGAGCACCGGGTCGAGTCGACGCTGACGGGGACGTTCGGTCGGATGCGCGCCGAGGATGCGACGTCGCTGGCGATGATCGTCTCGGAGCTGGTCCAGAACGCCGTGGAGCACGGTCTCGCGTCGCGTGGCGGACGCATCGAGGTCCACGTCGAGCGGTCCGAGGTGGACCCGGGGGTCGACGGACTGACCGTGACGATCACCGACGACGGCACCGGCCTGCCGGCCGGGTTCCGGCCGGTGCTCGCAGGACTGGGGACGCGGATCGTCACCTCGCTGGTGCAGGACCTCCAGGGCCGGATCCGGTGGGAGCCGGCGTCGCCGCACGGCACCCGGGTCGAGTTCACCGCGCGGCTGCGTCCGCTCACGCGCTGAGGTCCGCCAGGCGGAGGGGTTCGAGCCGGGCTCCCTGGCGCTGCCGGCGCCCGGCGCGGTCAGCGCGCCGATCCTGCAGGACAACGAGAACGGCCCCGCCTTGTCGGGCGGGGCCGGTCGAGTCCGTGGCTGCAGTCAGCCTGCGCGGCGGGCGCGGGCGTTGCGGCGCTTGAGTGCGCGCCGCTCGTCCTCGGAGAGTCCGCCCCAGACGCCGGCGTCCTGTCCCGACTCCAGGGCCCACTTGAGGCAGGTGTCGACAACGTCGCAGCGGCGGCAGACTGCCTTCGCCTCCTCGATCTGCATGATCGCCGGGCCGGTGTTCCCGATCGGGAAGAACAGCTCGGGATCCTCATCGAGGCAGGCAGCGCGGTCGCGCCAATCCATGGGTGGTGCTCCTTGTCCGTGGAGATCAGTGGTGCTGGCCGCATGCGGGGGTGGAGCAGGGCCAACATTCGGGTTGCGCCCTTGCAAACCACCGGACGTCAACACGCAGACGTCCGAAGTGTCAGTCTAGACCCACCGACCCAATTTCGAACAGGCCCAGCGGCACAGAATCTGCATTTCCTCACCCGTCGGCGAAGCCTTCTTCACGCGCAACGAGTGGGCTGACGCAGGTGTTCCGCGGGGCGCCGACCCGCGGCGAGCTCCGCGCCGACATGACGGACCCGAGCGACCTGGATCTCCTCCGCCTCCCGGCCGCTCACCAGGAGGGCCCGCCCCGGGAGCGCCGCCACCCCTCGGGGCGCCCTGATCCCGAAGCCCTCGCCGTCGCCCGGCGCGCGGGGACCGAGCAGGATTCCTGCCTGGGCTCGCGCGACCGCTGGCAGGACTCCCCGGAACTGCGCGGTGACGGCAGCCACCGTGGTCGCCGCCACGACGAGCGCCCGGTCGCGGTCGGCCAGGGCGATCACCTCGAGCAGGACCGGCTCCACGGCGGTGCCGTCGAGCCGGTCGGCGTCGTCGACGAGCACGACGAGGCCGGGGCACCGGCGCTTTGCCGAGACCAGGGGCCCGCTGTCCCAGGGGTCGACGCGGAACGCCTTGCCTCGGCCCGCCTCGGCTGCGACCGCCCGCACCACCTCGCTGACAGAACCGGTGCCGGACTCGACGACGGCCACCGTGCACCCGGCCAGCACGGCCGAGGCCCCGATCGTGGTCAGGGTCGTGGAGCGCCCCGACCTCGGGTGGCCGGCGACGAGGATTCGTCGGCCGAGCCGGGTGAGGTCGAGGTGGGCGACCGAGCCGGTGTCCGCCGAGAGCCCGACTGGGAGGACGTCGGCCCGCGGCGGCACGCTCTCGCGGTCACCACGACCGCCGCCCTCGGGGGCACGACGACCACCCGGCCCGGCGGCATCGACTCCGGACACGTGGGACACGAGGGACGCGTGGTCGACCAGCGCGGGCAGTCGGGGTACCCGGATCGGCTCCGGCGCCTCCGATGTGCCAGGCACCGCCGCGCCCGCGAGAGGTGCCGCCTCCGCCAGTGGGTCGCGCACCGAGAACTGGACCTCGGTGCGGTCGCGCAGGCGCACGGCTCGGCCGGGCGCGCGGCTGGACGGGAGGTCGCGCCGGTAGAGCCCGGCGTACGCGGCCTTGCCGGGGTCGGCGAGGGGGAGCAGGAAGGTCTCGCCGGCGAGGGCTGACAGCCGGCTGGAGAGCGTGGACCGGTCCCCGGTGACGACGGCGCGGAGCGTGGGATGGCCGGCGCGCAGGAGGTCGAGGAGGTCGTCGCGCAACCCGCTGAGGGCGAGGTCGCCCTCGGCGTCGAGACGCTCCCACCCGTCGACGACCAGCAGGGCAGGAGTCGGGTCGTCGTCGCCCATGCTCCGCTCGCGCAGCCGGTCGAGGAGACGACGGCACCGGGCGACGTCGTGGGAGTCGACGACGGCGCCGACCTGGGGGAGCTGCTCGAGGTCGGCGAGCTCACCGGTGGTGTCGATGACGTAGGCGTGGGTCGGCGACCCGGCCGGAGCGACGTGTGAGGCCAGCACCGTGCGCAGCGCCGTCGTGCGTCCCGAACGCGGCCCGCCGACGAGCAGCCAGTGACCCTCCCCGGATCGGTGCTCGAGAACGTCCTGCCGCTGGAGGGCGGGAAGGTCGACGAGCCCGACCCCGTCGGCGCCGAGGGTGGTGGGGTCGAGCCGCTCGGGCAGCGGTGGCAGCCAGGGGTGGTGGGGCTCGGCGACGCGCAGGGCGGCCGCTGCGGCGAGGACGAGGGAGGCGACCCGGCCCAGTCCCGTGGTCGCCGGCGACCCGCCACGGATCTCGACGGCTCCCGTCGAGTCCGCGGGCGCCGCCGAGGTCGCCAGCGAGCCGGTCATGGATGACGGGGCGCCGGTGTGGTCAAGGACCTCGAGCCTCAGGGCCGCGCTGTGGGAGCCGCCTCCGACCCGAGCCGCCTGGAACTCGACGAGCTCGCCGTCACCACCTCGCGCGAACCCCCGCCCGGGTCGGCTCGGCGAGATCCGGGCGGCTTCGGGGCCGCCGATGACGTCGGTCGAGTCGGCGACGTCGCGCATGCGCAGGGCGATCCGCAGGTTGACGTTGGCCTGGATGTCGGCGGTGACCACCCCGGCGGGACGCTGCGTCGCCAGGACGAGGTGGACGCCGAGCGAGCGACCCACGGCGGCCAGGGAGACCACGCCCGAGACGAACTCGGGGAGCTCCTGGGCGAGCATGCGGAACTCGTCGACGACGATGACGAGTCGTGGCAGCAGGCCACCGCGCCGGCGGTGGTCGTCGAAGTCGCGAGCACCCCAACCCGCGAGCAGGCCCTCGCGACGGGTGATCTCGGCCCCGAGGCTCACCAGTGCACGCTGGGCCAGGCCCTCGTCGAGGTTGGTGACGACGCCGACGGTGTGCGGCAGCTCGGCGCACTCGCCGAACGCGGATCCGCCCTTGTAGTCCACGAGCACGAACGACAGGTCCTCCGGCGAGCACTCGAGCGCCAGCGACGCCACGAGGGTGCGCAGGAGCTCGGACTTGCCGGAACCGGTGGTGCCTCCCACGAGCACGTGCGGGCCGTCGACTGCGAGGTCGATGGTCCAGGGATCGCCGGCGAGGCGGCCGAGACGTGCGACCGGCCTGCCGCCCCCAGCTCTCCAGTGGCCGACGAGCCGGGGGACGGAGGCGGGCTCCTCGCCCACGGTGCCGGTGGCGTCCCCGAGCCACGGGGTGAGGTCGAACAGGTCGACCGCGTCGGGGACCGCGTCACCTCCGGACGACCCGTCGACGAGGGGCGCGAGCGACCTGCCGACGCGTTCGCCCCACCACCATCCGACGAGGTCGGCAGTGAACGCCACCACTGGCTCCTGGCCCTCGACGTCGAGGCGGGAGGCGCCGTCGCCGACCCCATGGCCGAGACCGAGCACCGCGTGGCACGACGAGGGCAGCGCGCTCGCCCTCCGAGCGCCGACGAGCGACCAGACGCCGACGTCGCGACCGCGCTCCAGCAGGTCGACGAGCTCACCGGCGAGGTCGCCCTGTGCCTCGACGTCGGGGGTGACGACGAGGACGGTCGGCCGGGCCGGAGCCTGGCCGCGGCCACGCTCCTCCTCACGCGCCGTGACGACCTCCCGCAGGACCTCGAGACACCTGCGCAGGTCTCCGTATGCCGTCGTGTGCGGCAGCCAGCGAGCCCAGCCGAGCGGGGAGCCGGGACCGCCATCGCTCACGACAAGCCGCACGTCACGCGGTGAGTGCAGGGTCGCGACCTGGCCGAGCACGTGACGCACGACCGCCTCGACGTCGTCGCTGGTCCCGGCGATGCCGAGGCCGCCGACCGCGGCCAGGTCGACCTCGACCGGGAGGTCACGCAACGGCGGGTGCTCGACCGGACCGCCGCCGGGTGGGGCCCAGCCGGAGCGCGACGGCAGGGCACCGACGCCCACCCGCACCCTCCCGAAGCCGGCCACCCCATGACGGCGCTCCCACAGACGGGTGCCCGGACCGGATGCGATGGCGAGGACGGTGGCCGGGTCCGGTGCGTCGCGCCAGCGCTGCCCGCGCTCGAGCGCCCGCGCGGCGTCGAGCTCGTCCCGCCGGCGACGCAGCTCGACCTCGTGGGCGGCGATTTCTCGGGCGTGGTCGCGGCGGGCACCGACCCGGTCGGCGACGACGTTGCCGACGAGCGTGAGTGGGGAGAGCAGGGCGAAGGCGAGCATCTGTGGACCGAACACCACGGCGAGCACTCCCGCGAAGGGCAGCGGGAGCACGGCGGCCAGCCACGGCACCCTGGCGCGACGCGGCGGGGTCGGGGGAGAGGGGGCGGAGACCGTGGGCGCCAAGACCGGAGAGGCCGTGCGCGGCGCGCGGTTGACCGTGACGCGGCCGTCGCCGCGCGCGTGCACGGGCACCGTCGCCTCGACGGAGCGCACCAGGGTCAGGAGGGACGAGCCGATGGCGATGAGCTCACCACCGGCCACGACCACACCGCCGTCGGCCACCCCACCGCCCACGCCCTCCCCGGCGCCCGCGCCCTCCCCGGCGCCCGCGCCCTCCCCGGCGTCGTCGGCCGACGTCCCGTGGGAAGCGGGTCCGCCGAGCACCGTGTCGCCGCACCGCGTTCCGTTGGTCGACGACAGGTCGACCACGCGAAAACCGTTGTCGACAGGCGTGATCGACACGTGCCGTCGGCTGAGGTGGTCGTCGTCGAGGCTCATCCCGATGCCCGCAGCACGCCCGACGACGAGCCCACCCGGAGCCACCGGGTGGCGCCTCCCCGGGTCCGGGCCCGCGACGACCACGAGGTCCATCGGCGCGGTCGAGCGTGGTGCCGGGCGAGGCGGCTCGTCGAGCACGAGCGTCGCTCCGTGCACGAGCGGCGGCATCCCGACGACGGCGTCGGGCTCGAGCGCGAGCCCGTGACAGCTCACGCTCGAGGGTTCGGCGCCCACCACCTCGGCGAGCAGCCGCACGACGGCCCCCCACGTCGTGCCCGCCGGCGCGGTGACGCGCACGTCCACGCCCGACTGCCGGCGCGCGGGGCGCAGGACGGTGAGGTCCAGCTCGATGGGCGGCTCCATGGCCAGCAGGCTAGGGAGGAACGCGGAAGAGGCCGTGGAGTTGTCCACAGCCCTCCGCCGAAGCGGAGGGCACAGTCGCCGTCCGCCGAGGCGGAGGGACTCAGGTCGGGTCGGTCACGGCATACGCGCGCATGCTCAACGGCGCGAAGGTGACCTCGGCACCGGCGGCCGCGACACCGCCGTCCTGAGGACGCTCCCACTCGCTGTCCCAGAGCAGTCGGTAGCCGGCGAGCCCGGGTGCCTGGGGCAGCGACACCCGCTGCTCCTCGAGCCCGCCGTGCAGCACGACGAGCACCGACTCGTGCCCGAGCCAGGCACCGTTGACGAGCATCTGGAGGGTCCGCTGGTGCGGGGCCGACCACTCGTGCATGGGCGAGCCGTCGGCGGCGTACCAGGCGAGGTCGATCGAGCCGTCCTCGTGGACCTCCTTGCCCTCGGCCCAGGTCCGCTGGCGCAGGGCCGGGTGCTCGCGGCGGATCGCGGTGAGGTGGCGGGTCGTCGCGAGCAGGTCCTCCTGCCACGGCTCGAGCGGCCACCGGAACCAGGTCGTCTCGTTGTCCTGGTTGTAGGGGTTGTTGTTGCCGCCCTGGCTGCGGCCGAACTCGTCGCCGGCGTTGACCATCGGGATGCCCGACGAGAGCATGAGCGTGCCCAGCAGGTTGCGCATCGAGCGCCGCCGTAGGGCGAGCACCTGCTCGTCGTCGGTCGGCCCCTCCACGCCGTGGTTCCACGAGCGGTTGCCGTTGGAGCCGTCGTTGTTGTCCTCGCCGTTGGCCTCGTTGTGCTTGACGTCGTATGCCGTGAGGTCGGCGAGCGTGAACCCGTCGTGCGCGGCCACGAAGTTCACCGAGGCCGTCGGCCCGCGGTCTCGCGTGCCGAAGAGGTCGCGTGAGCCGGCGAGCCGGGTGGCGAGGTCCTGCACGCCGTGGGCCACCTGGCCCGGCATCGAGGGGCGGTGGTCGCCGAGCCAGAAGTCGCGCACGGAGTCACGGAAGCGGTCGTTCCACTCCGAGAAGGGCGGCGGGAACTGGCCCGTGCGCCACCCGTGCAGCCCGACGTCCCAGGGCTCGACGATGAGCTTGGTGCGCGAGAGCACGGGGTCGGTGCGCAGCCCGACGAGGAAGGGGTGGTCCGGGTCGAACTCGTCGGTGCGGCCTCGGCCCAGGGCGACGGCGAGGTCGAAGCGGAAGCCGTCGACGTGGCACTCGTTCACCCAGTAGCGCAACGAGTCGAGGGCGAGCCGGGCCATGACCGGGTGGCGCAGGTCGAGGGTGTTGCCGGTGCCCGTGACGTCGATGTCGCGGCCGCGCTCGTCGAGGCGGTAGTAGGCGCGGTTGTCGAGGCCGCGGAAGGACAGCGTGGCGCCGGTGCCGTCCGCCTCCGCGGTGTGGTTGTAGACGACGTCGAGGATGACCTCGAGCCCGGCGGCGTGGAGCAGCTTGACCATGCCCTTGAACTCGTCGACGACGGCCTGCGGGTCGGTCGCCGAGGCGTAGGGCGCGTGGGGCGCGAAGAAGCCGAGTGTGTTGTAGCCCCAGTGGTTGGCCAGGCCCTTCTGGACGAGAAAGGGCTCGGAGGCGAAGGAGTGGACCGGGAGCAGCTCGACGGCGGTGACGCCGAGGGCGGTGAGGTACTCGATCGTCGCCGGGTGCGCCATGCCGGCGTAGGTGCCTCGCAGATCCTCGGGCACGTCCTCGAGGTTCATGGTCAGGTTGCGGACGTGGGTCTCGTAGATCACCGTCTCGCTGCGGGTGACCGCCGGTGGAGCGTCGTCGCCCCAGTCGAACGCGGAGTCGATGACGACGCATCGCGGCATGTCGGGGGCTGAGTCGCCGGCCGACGGGGTCGAGCCGTCACCCCGCCACGTGCCGTCGTCGACGACGTGCCCGAAGACCGACGGTCCCCAGCGGACCTGACCCTCGATGGCCCGGGCGTAGGGGTCCATGAGCAGCTGAGCCGGGTTGTGCCGCATGCCTCGCTCGGGGTCCCACTCGCCGTCGACCCGGAAGCCGTAGCGCTGGCCCACGCCGACGTCGGGCACGAAGCCGAACCACCACCCGTAGGCGTGGTCGACCAGGGCCACCCGGCGCTCGCTCGCACCCTCGGTGTCACCCTCGTCGAAGAGGCACAGCTCCACGGAGTCCGCGTGCCCGGCATACACGCTCACCTCGATCCCGCCCTCGACGACGGTCACGCCGGGAGCGGGGGGAAGGTCCGGGGCAACGCGCAGGGAGGGAGCTGCGGCGGCGGACGTCAGCGGCGTCATGCGCGCAGCCTATTGAGGCCGTCCGGGCCCGGCGCACTGTGACCCACACCCGCGCGCGTCGCACGCGGGCCATGACAAGGTGGACTCATGAGTGATCCCACCTCCCTCCCCAACTTCCCGCCGCCCGCGAACGAGCACCCGCTGCGCGGTCGCGTGCTCGACGTGCTCGTCGACGCCGGCGCCCAGCCCAACATCGACACCGACGGTGACGTGGCCTACCAGGCCAACGACCAGACGATCTTCGTGCGGGTCACCGAGGGTGACCTGCCGGTCATGCGCGTCTTCGGCCAGTGGACCCTCCCCGACGAGGTCGCGAGCGACGCCGACAAGGTCTCCGCGACGTGCAACGAGGTCAACCTCTCGCTCAACTGCGTCAAGACCGGTGTCGCCAACAACACCCTCGTCGTCACCAGCGAGCACCTCGTCGTCCAGGGCGCCGACGTCGCGACCCTCGTGCAGGTGAGCACCTCGATCATCCTCTCGGCCGTCCAGCTCTGGCACGAGCGCGCGCTCGGTCTCGAGCCCGGTCAGGGCCAGGGCGAGCAGGGCACGCCGGGAGAGCAGGGTGCGCCGGGTCCCGACGCCAACGGCGCGGCGCCGACCCAGGGCAGCTGACGTGAGCGAGGTCGTGCGCCTCGAGGTCGAGGACGGCATCGCCGTCATCCGCCTCGACCGGCCGCCGATGAACGCGCTCGACGACGAGGTGCAGCACGGCCTCATCGCCGCCGCGGCCGAGGCGAGCGAGCGCAAGGACGTCTACGCGGTCGTCGTCTACGGCGGCGAGAAGGTCTTCGCGGCCGGTGTCGACATCAAGCAGATGGCTGACTGGTCCTACACCGACATGGTCGACCACTCGCACCTGTTCCAGGACTTCACCCGGGCCCTCGCCCGCATCCCCAAGCCGACCGTCGCCGCGATCACCGGCTACGCGCTCGGTGGTGGCTGCGAGGTCACGCTCGCGTGCGACTTCCGGATCGCGGCCAGCAACGCCAGGCTCGGGCAGCCCGAGGTCCTCCTCGGTGTCATCCCCGGCGCCGGCGGCACGCAGCGGCTCGCCCGCCTCATCGGTCCGGCCAAGGCCAAGGACCTCATCTTCACCGGGCGTTTCGTCGACGCCGACGAGGCGCTCGCGATCGGCCTCGTCGACGCGGTCGTCGACCCCGGTGAGCGCGGCTCCGAGGCCGTCCTCACCGCCGCCAAGGAGATGATGAGCCGGTATGCCGGTGGGCCGGCCTACGCGATCCGCGCGGCCAAGGAGGCCATCGACTCCGGCCTCGAGGTCGACCTGCAGAGCGGCCTCGAGATCGAGCGGCTGCTCTTCGCGTCGGTCTTCGCCACGAAGGACCGCGACGCGGGCATGCGCTCGTTCCTCGAGAACGGCCCGGGCAAGGCGACCTTCGAGGGCGCCTGAGCCGGGCGTCACCGGTCAGTGCACGGAGGCCGTCGCCTCGAGGACCTCGTCGACGAACTCGTTGAGGCCCTCGACGTCGCGGTAGAGGTGTGAGGTGATCCCGAGGATCTCCGCCGTGGCGATGTTCTCGCGGGAGGCGTCGACGTAGGCGATCTCGCTGAACATCAACCGCGTCCTCAGCGCGGCACGGCTGAACGCGTCGGGGTCGGGCTTGGTCAGACCGAGCTGGTGGCTGCTGACGACGTCGTCGAGCTCGTCCGCCAGGCCCAGCCGCACGAGGTCGTCCTCGAGTCGGCTCGTCGCGTTGGTGAGCAGCATGACCTGCAGCCTCGTGCGGGCGCGCCGGACCACCTCCAGGACCTCGGTGTCGACCTCACCCGCAGGCAGCATCCACTCCTCGACCGCGGCGCGGGCGCCCTCACCGTGGTCGGCGGCGAGCACCTGGGCCACGGTGTCGCGCCACGCACGGTCGTCGATGGCCCCGGTCAGCGCCGGGCCGATGCACTCCGGGGCGTAGGCGACCGTGGTCAAGGCCCCCGCCGGCAGTCCGTGGCTGAGCTCCACCGCCTCGGTCAGCGAGGCGTCCCAGATCCGCAGGACGCCGTCGAGGTCGAGGAGGAGGACCTTGATCACGGCGTTCCCTCCTCAGCTCGACTGCTCGGCTTCGTCTCCTTCCGATGGTCCCCTAGTCACCACTCCCTGTGCGGCTGAGCACCAGGCAGTTTGGTTGTGCCCACCATCACGCCCGGAGGATTCTCCGGGAGGCGAGCACCCGGCATACGCTCGTGCGTGGACCTGACCACCCCCGGAACCCATCCCAGAGAAGAGGACGAGGCACGCATGAACATCGTCGTCTGCGTCAAGTACGTGCCCGACGCACAGTCCGACCGCACCTTCAACGAGGCCGACAACACGACCGACCGCGAGGGCGTCGAGGGCCTGCTCTCGGAGCTCGACGAGTACGCGGTCGAGGAGGCGCTCAAGCTGGCCGAGGCCGGCGAGGGTGAGGTCACCGTCATCACGGTCGGCCCCGAGCAGGCCGTCAACGCGGTCAAGAAGGCTCTGCAGATGGGCGCCGACAAGGCGGTCCACGTGAGCGACGGGGCCATCCACGGCTCCGACTCCGCCGCGACCTCCCTCGTGCTCGCCGAGGCCGTCAAGAAGGCCGCGGGTGGCAGCAACCCCGACCTCGTCCTCATGGGCATGTCCTCGACGGACGGCGTCATGGGCGTCGTGCCGGCGATGGTCGCCGAGCGTCTCGGCCTCCCCGGGGTCACCTACGCCTCCGAGCTCACCATCGACGGCGACAAGGTCTCGATCCGCCGTGACGGCGACGTCGCGTCCGAGACCATCGAGTCGACCCTCCCCGCGCTCATCTCGGTCACCGACCAGATCAACGAGCCGCGCTACCCCTCCTTCAAGGGGATCATGGCCGCCAAGAAGAAGCCGGTCGAGACCTGGACCCTCGCGGACCTCGGCATCGACGCCGGCCAGGTCGGCCTCGACGCCGCGTGGACCAAGGTGACCTCGTTCGCCAAGCGCCCGCCGCGTGAGCAGGGCCAGCTCGTCACCGACGAGGGCGACGGTGGCACCAAGCTCGCCGAGTTCCTGTCCGCCCAGAAGTTTGTCTGAGGAGAAATCACCCATGGCTGAAGTTCTCGTCCTCGTCGACCACGCCGGCGGCAAGATCCGCAAGGCGACCGCCGAGCTCCTGACGATCGCCCGCCGCCTCGGCGAGCCCTCCGCCGTCTACATCGGCCCGAACGCCGAGACCGCGCAGGTCACGCTGGCCAAGTACGGCGCCCACAAGGTCTACGTCTACGACGCCCCCGACGCCCTCGAGTACCTCGTCGCCCCCCAGGCCGAGATCCTCGCGGCGGTGGTCGAGAAGACCTCCCCGCTCGCCGTGCTCATCCCGAGCAACGCGGCCGGCAAGGAGATCGCGGCCCGGCTCGCGATCCGCACCGAGTCCGGTCTCATCACCGACGCCGTCGACGTCACCGCCGGTGGCGAGGGCGTCGAGACGACCCAGTCGGTCTTCGCCGGCTCCTACACGGTGAAGTCGACCGTGACCAAGGGCTCGGCCATCATCGCGGTCAAGCCGAACTCGGTCGCCATCGAGCCGGCCCCCGCCGCGGGTGAGGTCGAGACGATCGAGCTCACGCTCTCCGACGCCGCCAAGGCGGTCCGGATCGTCGAGTCCAAGCCCAAGGCCGCCACCGGCCGTCCCGAGCTCACCGAGGCGGCGATCGTCGTCTCCGGTGGTCGCGGCACCGGCGGCGACTTCGGCCCGGTCGAGCAGTTCGCCGACAGCCTCGGCGCCGCCGTGGGCGCCTCGCGCGCCGCGGTCGACGCCGGCTGGTACCCGCACAGCAACCAGGTCGGCCAGACCGGCAAGCAGGTCTCGCCGCAGCTCTACGTCGCGGCGGGCATCTCGGGCGCGATCCAGCACCGCGCCGGCATGCAGACGTCCAAGACGATCATCGCGGTCAACAAGGACGAGGAGGCCCCGATCTTCGAGCTCGTCGACTTCGGTGTCGTCGGCGACCTCTTCACCGTCCTGCCGCAGGCCACCGAGGCCGTCAAGAAGGCCAAGAGCTGACCCACCCGCACACACGACTTATTGCCCGTTCCAGCGCGTTGTCGGCACCGTCCACCGGTGCTGGAAGCCGCTGGAACGGGCAATAGGTCGTTCTGGGTGGGCGAACGTAGGATTTGGGTGTGAGCGCGTACCTCGACCATGCCGCGACGACCCCCATGCGGGCGTCGGCTCGTGAGGCGTGGGCCGAGCAGGCCGCACGCGGGGGCAACCCGTCGTCGCTGCACACCTCCGGCCGCGCTGCGCGCGCGGTCGTCGAGGAGTCGCGCGAGCAGATCGCCGAGGCGCTCGGCGCCCGACCCTCCGAGGTCGTCTTCACCTCCGGGGGCACCGAGGCGGACAACCTGGCGGTCAAGGGCACGTATGCCGCCCGCCTGCGGTCCGTGGGCGCGTCGCGTCTCGTCGCGAGCGGGATCGAGCACCACGCCGTCCTCGACCCGGTGCAGCACCTCGTGCGGCGCCAGGGCGCCGAGGTCAGCTGGCTCGAGCCGGACCGGTGCGGCCACGTCTCCGTCGACGACGTGCGCGAGGTCCTCGAGTCCCACGGGCGCGACGAGGTCGCCCTCGTCAGCGTCATGTGGGCCAACAACGAGGTGGGCACGGTGCAGCCGGTGGCCGACCTCGCAGCCGCGGCGCACGAGGCCGGCGTCCCGTTCCACACCGACGCCGTCCAGGCCGTCGGCCAGCTCCCCGTGGACTTCGCCGCGAGCGGCGCCGACCTCCTGACGGTGTCGGCGCACAAGGTCGGCGGTCCGGTCGGTGTCGGCGCCCTCCTGGCCCGGCGCGACGCCAAGCTCGTGCCGCTGGTCCACGGCGGTGGCCAGGAGCGACAGGTGCGGTCGGGCACCCTGGACGCGGCCGGCATACGGGCGTTCGCTGTCGCACTCACCGAGGCGGTCTCCGAGCGCGAGGTGAGCGCGGCGCGACTCACCACGCTGCGCGACCGGCTGGTCACCGGCGCCCTCGGACTCGACCTCGGCATCTCGGTCAGCGGGTGCTGGACCGGGGGTGACGCGACCGGGCGGCTGCCCGGCAACGCCCACCTGCTCGTGCCCGGGTGCGAGGGCGACTCGCTCCTCTACCTGCTCGACGCCGCGGGCGTCGAGTGCTCGACGGGATCGGCGTGCCAGGCCGGCGTGCCCCAGCCGAGCCACGTGCTCCTCGCGATGGGCTATCCCGAGGTCGAGGCGCGTGGAGCGCTCCGGCTCTCGCTCGGCCACACCTCGACCGAGGCCGACGTCGACGCCTTCCTCGCGGCGCTTCCGGCAGTCGTCGAGCGCGCCCGCCGCGCGAGCGGAGCGGCCTGATGCGCGTCGTGGCCGCCATGAGCGGTGGGGTGGACTCGGCGGTCGCCGCCGCCCGGATGCTCGACGCCGGCCACGAGGTCGTGGGCGTCCACCTCGCGCTGTCGCGTTCGGCCGCGACCCTGCGCGAGTCGGCCCGGGGCTGCTGCACGATCGAGGACGCCGGTGACGCCCGCCGCGTCGCCGACCGGCTCGGCATCCCGTTCTACGTCTGGGACATGGCCGAGCGCTTCCAGCGGGACGTCATGGACGACTTCGTCGCGGAGTACCAGGCGGGCCGGACACCCAACCCGTGCCTGCGCTGCAACGAGTCGATCAAGTTTGCCGCTCTCCTCGACCGTGCGGTGGCGCTCGGCTTCGACGCGGTCGCGACCGGTCACTACGCGCAGGTCGTCGAGCGGGTCGGTGACGACGGCGCGGTGGTGCGCGAGCTGCACCGAGCTGTCGACCCGGACAAGGACCAGTCCTACGTCCTCGGCGTGCTCGACGCCGACCAGCTGTCCCGTGCGTTCTTCCCCCTCGGCGACACGACCAAGCCGCGGATCCGCGAGGAGGCCGCCGCGCGCGGCTTCTCGGTCGCCAAGAAGCCGGACTCCTACGACATCTGCTTCATCTCCGACGGTGACACCCGGGGCTGGTTGACCTCGCGACTGGGCGAGCAGCCCGGCGAGATCGTCGACGCGGCCAGCGGTGAGGTCGTCGGGTCGCACCGGGGCTCCTACGGCTTCACGATCGGGCAGCGACGCGGCCTCGGGCTCGACCGGTCCGCTCTCGACGGCGACCCCCGCTACGTCGTCGGCGTCGAGGCTTCCTCCAACCGTGTGCTCATCGGCACCCAGGACCTGCTCGGCGTCGACCTGCTCACGGCCGACCACGCCCGGTGGTGCGGACCGGCGCCGGTCGACGAGGTCCGCGTGGGTGCGCAGGTGCGCGCCCACGGCGAGGAGGTCGCGGCATGGGCCCGCGTCGACGACGTCGACCCCGAGGTCGTCCACGTCCGCCTCGACTCGCGGCTGCGTGGGGTGGCCCCAGGCCAGTCCGTCGTCCTCTACGACCGGACCCGGGTCGTGGGCTCGGCGACCATCGCGTCGACCGACCGTTCCGACCGTTCCGGACGACCGGGGCCGGGCGGCGAGGACGTCCGCGGGGAGCGTCGCGGAATAGTAGAGAATTCAATGACGCTGAACGGGAGTGGATAGACCCCGCACCCGGGGACACGAGCGAAGGAGCCCGTCATGCCTGCTGTGACCGTCGACAACATCCTCACCCTCCCGCGCGTCGGCGAGCCGGCGGCGTCCGCGCCCAGCAGGCCGGTGCTCGGGGTGACGACGGCGCCGCAGGGCTTCGAGGGGGAGGGGTTCCCGGTGCGCCGGGCGTTCGCAGGGGTGGACCTGGCGGCGCTGGACCCGTTCATCCACATGGACCAGATGGGCGAGGTGGAGTATGCGCCGGGCGAGCCCAAGGGCACCCCGTGGCACCCGCACCGGGGCTTCGAGACGGTGACCTACATCATCGACGGCACCTTCGTGCACCGTGACTCGAACGGGGGTGGCGGTCAGATCACCGACGGGGACACCCAGTGGATGACCGCCGGTTCGGGCCTGCTCCACATCGAGACCCCGCCCGAGTCGCTCGTCGTCAGCGGCGGCCTCTTCCACGGGCTCCAGCTCTGGGTCAACCTCCCGAGCACGATGAAGATGTCGCCGCCGCGCTACCAGGACATCGGCGGCGGCGAGGTCTCGCTGCTCTCGAGCCCGGACGGCGGGGCGCTGCTCCGCGTCATCGCCGGCGAGCTCGACGGCCACTCCGGCCCGGGCATCACGCACACCCCGATCAGCATCGTGCACGCGACCGTCGCTCCCGGCGCCCGCGTCCGGCTGCCCTGGGACCCGGGCTACAACGCCCTCGTCTACGTCCTGAGCGGCCGGGGCACCGTGGGCGCCGACCGCCGGCCGCTGCGCATGGGCCAGCTGGCCGTCCTCGGGGCCGGCGACGTCATCGAGGTCGCCGCCGACGACAGCCAGGAGAGCCGCAGCCCCAGCCTCGACCTCTACATCATGGGCGGGCGCCCCATCCGCGAACCCGTCGCGGCCTACGGACCCTTCGTCATGAACACCCGGGCCGAGCTCATGCAGGCCTTCGAGGACTTCCAGGCAGGACGTCTCGGGACCATCCCGTCCGAGCCGCACCCCGGTCACAACGTCCTGTGACCTCGCCCGCCGGGTGCTGAGCGCTCTCGTCAGCTGAGGCCGCGCGCGAGGGCGCGCACCGCGGCGTCGGCGCGCGACTCAGGCAGGCCGGCATACCCGATGACGAGGCCGCGCCGGTCGCTCTCGACGGCATACGCCGACAGCGGGTTGACCGAGACGCCGTGACGCAGGAGCGACATCGCGACTTCGTGGTCGTCGACGTCGTCGTCGAGCAGCAGGACGAGGTGCAGCCCGGCGTCGACGCCGCTGAGCCGGTGGTCCGGGAGGTGGCGGGCGAGGGCGGCGACGAGCCGGGCGCGACGGCCGGCGTAGGTCCGCGCCGCCCTGGCGTGGTGGGCCGCGAGGGACCCGTTGGCGATGAACTCGGCGACCGCCTCGCCGGTCATCTCGTTGACGAGCAGGCCGCGGCGGTCGAGCTCGGTCCGGATCCGGTCGCGCAGGTGGCGCGGGGGCGCGAGCCAGGAGACGCGCAGGGTCGGGACGAGGATCTTGGAGGCCGTGCCCATGTAGAGCACGTGGTCGTCGGCTCCCTCGAGCGAGCGGAGCGCGGGCAGGGGCGAGACGTCGTAGCGGAACTCGCCGTCGTAGTCGTCCTCGATGACGATCGCGTCGGCGCTCCGGGCCCAGTCGAGCAGGGCCGTGCGACGGACGACGGGCATGCGTGCGCCGAGCGGGTACTGGTGCGAGGGGGTGACGTAGACGGCGGCATCGGTCCGACGGAGCAGGCTCGGGTCGAGGCCGTCGTCGTCGACCGGCAGCGCACGAACATGAGCACCGCTGTCCGAGAACGCCGTCCACGCCTCGACGTAGCCGGGGTCCTCCACGACGACCGGGCGGCCGACGAGCCCGAGCGCGGCGGGAAGCGCCTGGACGGTGGCGCTCACGCCCGGCGTGATGAGCAGGTCGTCGGGGTCGAGGGCGATGCCCCTGCTGCGACGGATGTGGTCGGCCAGCACCTGACGCAGTCGTGCGTGGGACGGGCCCGAGCTCAGGTCGTTCGTCGGCACCAGCGAGGCCGCGTGGCGCCAGGCGCGTCGCCACGCCGTCTGGTCGAGGAAACCGATGTCCGGTCGCCCCGGGCGCAGGTCGTAGCGCACGGCCTGCTGGGGTCGGGCCGCCGGGGCAGGGCGGCAGGGAGCCATCGGCTCGACCGAGGAGAGGGCCCCCGCGCGTGCGGCGCGGTCGGCTCCCTCGGCGACGGCCGCTCCCGACCCGGGCCGGGTCTCGATGAAGCCGGCCGAGGCGAGCTCGTCGTAGGCCGCGACCACCGGTCCACGCGAGACGGCGAGCTCCGTGGCCAGCACGCGGGTCGAGGGGAGGGGGTCGCCGGGGCGGAGCCGGCCTTCGCGCAGCTCGGTGACGACGGCGTCGGCGATCCGGTGGCGCAGTGGGCGGTCACCGGTGTCGAGCACGAGCGGCAGGTCGACCGAGCGCGGTGAGCGGGGCATCGCACCAGAATACTGGTCCTGCACTTGACGCGATAGTGGTTCTGGATCGAGGTCCACTTCACTGTGAGCATGGACGCATGGCCAACCTGACCCTCCACCGGCACAAGGAGCGCGGCAGCACCGAGCGTGCTGTGCTCGACGCGATCCTCGACGACGTGCTCGCCGGCACCCTGAGCACCGTCGTCGACGGGGAGCCCTGGGTCGTCCCCATGCTCTTCGCGCGTCAGGGTGACCGGATCCTGCTCCACGGGTCCACCGGCGCCGGGGCGCTGCGCCACGTCGCGGCCGGTGCCCCGGCCGCCCTCGCGGTCATCGCGGTGGACGCCCTCGTCGTCGGCCACACGACCTTCGACTCCTCCGCCAACTACCGGTCGGCGGTCGTGCACGGTGGCCTCACACCGCTCGCCGAGGACGAGCGGCAGGCGGCCCTCGAGGCACTCTCGGAGCGGATCCTCCCGGGCCGCAGCGCCGAGGTGCGGCCGATGACGCGGCAGGAGATGGCCAAGACCCTCGTCATGACGCTGCCGATCGTCGACGGCAGGTTCCTCACCAAGACCCGCACCGGGACGGCCAGCGCGCCGGACGAGGAGACCGACGCCTGGCACGGCGTTGTCGGGCTGCGCACCGTGGCGCTCGAGCCCGAACCGGCGCCGACGTCGACCGCCGCCGAGGTCCCCCGCTCGGTCCGTGACTTCGCGAGTGCGAGAGTTCTCGCGTGACACACGTATCAGGAGTCGGCTCCTGGCCGGGGGAGTCGGCGCGCGAGGCCGTGGTCACCGTGCGCGACCTCCTCACCGACGCTGACGGCCTCGGCCTGCCCCACCTCCCCGAGCTGCCCGCCCGCGGACCCGGGGCGGACATGATCGGGCGCTCGGCGGCACTCCTCGCCGATCTCGCGGTCGACCTCCAGCCCTCGGGCTGGCGCTTCACCGACCGACCGGGTCGGGACCAGTCCCGCGCGAGGTCGTTCTGGCGCCAGGACCTCGACGAGCTGGCCGAGGCCTACGACGGGTATGCCGGCCCGCTCAAGATCCAGGTCGTCGGCCCGTGGACCCTCGCCGCGTCGATCGAGCTCAACCGGGGGGAGCGTTCCGTCACCGACGAGGGCGCCCGGCGCGACCTCGTCTCCTCGCTCGCCGAGGGCGTCCGCCAGCACGTGGCCGAGGTGCGGCGGCTCGTGCCGGGAGCCGTCCTCACCGTCCAGCTCGACGAGCCGTCGGTGCTCGCGGTGCTGCGCGGCGAGCTCCCCACCGCCTCGGGCTACGGCCGCGTGCGCGCGGTCGACCGCGCGGAGGTGTCGCGCGGCATACGGGAGGTTCGTGGGGCCCACGACGGTGACGTCGTCCTGCACTCGTGCCACCCGACGGCCCCCGTCGACCTTCTGGTGGCGGCCGGTGCGACCGCCCTGTCGCTCGACCTCACCGAGACCTCCCCCGAGCGGTGGGAGTCGATCGCCGCCGCCGTCGAGTCCGGGACCCGGCTCTGGGCCGGCGTCGTGCCGACGAGCCAGCCCGGGTCTGCGGCGGAGGCCGTACGCGTCGCCACGTCGCTCGTCGCGGACGGCTTTGCCCGGGTCGGGCTGCCCGCGTCCACGCTCGCCGACGTGACCGTGACCCCCACCTGCGGGCTGCCCGCACTCACACCGAGAGGTGCCGTCGACGTTCTACGGGTGGCCGTCGCGACCGCGCGAGAGCTCACCGAGAAGGAGCAGGACTGATGTCTCCCGTGCCCAGGGTCCCGTGGCAGGCCAAGTACCTCGCACTCGTCCTCATCTGGGGCTCGAGCTTCCTCCTCATGAAGATCGGTCTCGAGTCGCTCTCGGCGGTGCAGATCGCTGCGCTGCGCCTCGTGACCGGAGCCGCGACGATCCTCGCCCTGCTGTGGATGCGTGGCGGCTCGCTGCCCCGCGAGCGCTGGGTCTGGGGACACCTCGTCGTCACCGGTCTCCTCCTCGGCACGATCCCCTTCACGCTCTTCGCGCTCTCCGAGACGCGGGTGAGCTCGGCGCTCGCCGGCATCGGCAACGCGACGACCCCGATCGCCACGGTGCTCGCGACGATGGCGTTCCTGCCGGGTGCCCGGGCGACCCGGTCCAAGGTCGTCGCGGTCGTCGTCGGCTTCGTGGGCGTCGTGACGATCATGCAGCCGTGGACCTCGTCCCGCCCCGACCTCGTCGGCTTCGGCATGGCCCTGCTCGGCGGTGTCTGCTACGGCATCGGCTGGACCTACAACCGGCGGTTCCTCGCCCGGGCCGACCTCGGTGGGCTGAGCCAGCCGGCGGCGACGCTGCTCATGGGTTGCCTGCTCATGGTGCCCGTGACGCTCGCCTGGGGCGCGTTCCAGCCCGGTGGCGTCGCGTCGATCTGGGCCTACGACCGGGCCCGGCTCGGCACGTCGACCATCGAGGCGGGCAGCGACGGTGGCGGCTGGGTCTGGCTGCCGCTGCTCTGCATCCTCGCGCTCGGCATCGTCGGGACGGGTGCGGCATACATCCTGCAGTTCGACGTCGTGCGGGGGGCCGGGCCGGTGGTCGGCTCGACGATCACCTACCTCATCCCGATCGTCTCGGTGCTCCTCGGCGTGCTCGTCCTCGGTGAGGCGCTCGGTGTGTGGGAGGTCGTCGGCTTCGTCATCGTCCTCACCGCGGCCGCGGTGATCAACGCGCCGGCGCGACGGGTGGCCACCCCCGCACCCGAGGTGGCGTCGGCGGTTCCTCGCACCTGACGCCACCCCCGGATCCGGTGTCGGGGATCCGGGGCCATCCACCTCGCAGTGGGCCCCGATCCCCGACACCCGGCGCGATCCATGCGGTCCGTGCTCTCCGGGACCGGTCCGTCGACCGGCGTCAGGCCGTGGTCGGTGCTTTGACCTCGCGCCGGAGGATCTTGCCGGTCGGGCCCTTGGGCAGCTCGTCGAGGATCCAGACCGACCGCGGGTACTTGTAGGCCGCGATCCGCTCCTTGGTGAACTCGATGATGTCCTCGGGCGTCGCGGTGGAGCCCTCGCGCAGCGCGACCCCGGCGCCGACCTGCTCGCCCAGCAGCTCGTCCGGGACGGCCACGACGGCGACCTCGAGGACGTCGGGATGCTGGTAGATGACCTCCTCGACCTCGCGGGGGTACACGTTCATGCCGCCGCGCAGGATCATGTCCTTCTTGCGGTCGACGATCGTGAAGTAGCCCTCGTCGTCCCGCGTGGCCAGGTCGCCGGTGCGGAACCACCCGTCGGGGATGGCCTCGGCGGTCGCCTCGGGGTTGTCCCAGTAGCCCTTCATGACGTTGTCGCCGCGGATGGCGATCTCGCCGACCTCGCCGTGCGCGACCTCGTTGCCGTCGAGGTCGACGACCTTCATCTCGCACCCGGGGATCGCGAGGCCGATGGTGCCGGGCTTGCGCTCACGGCCGGGCAGGTTGAACGAGGCGACCGGTGAGGTCTCGGACAGTCCGTAGCCCTCGAGGATGACGCATCCGAACTTCTCCTCGAAGGCCTTCATCACCTCGAGCGGCATGGCCGAGCCACCCGAGGCGCAGGTGCGCAGCGACGAGGCGTCGAGCGAGTCGGCGTCGGGGTGGTTGAGGATCGCGGCGTACATCGTCGGCACGCCCTGCATCACGGTGACCTTCTCGTCGCCGATGACCTTGATCGCGGCGGCCGGGTCGAAGCGGGGGATGAGGGCGAGCGAGGCGCCGACCCGGACGGCGGCGTTGAGGCCGACGACGAGACCGAAGACGTGGAAGAGCGGCAGGCAGCCCATGATGACGTCGTCGGGCGAGATCTCCTGGATGACCTCGGCGCAGCGCATCGCGTTGAGGTTGACGTTGTCGTGGGTGAGCTCGGCGCCCTTGGGCCGGCCGGTCGTGCCGGAGGTGTAGAGGATGATCGCGGTGTCGTCTCCCTCGCGCTCGGTGGGCTCGGGGATCGGCTCGCCGTTGGTGAGGACGCCCTCGACGGGGCCCATCGGCCCGCACTCGACGATCGTCGTGCCCGAGTTCGCGGCGCCCTTGGTGGCCTCGTCGACGAAGTCCGGCCACACGAACGCGATCTTGGCGCCGGAGTTGGTGAAGAAGAAGTCGATCTCGCCGGACTTGAGGAGTGGGTTCATCGGCACGACGACGCCACCGGCGAGCAGCGTCGCGAAGAAGGCGACGGGGAACGCGGGCACGTTGGGGAGGATGAGCGCCACCCGGTCACCGGGCTCGATCCCGCTGGCGCGCAGCGCTCCGGCGAGCTTCGCGGCCAGGCCGTGCAGCTGCTGGTAGCTGATGTCCTGCCCGTTCATCTTGATCGCCGGTCGCTCCGGCATCGAGGTGGCCGTGCGGACGAGGTTCGAGGCGAGGTTGGACTCTGCACTGCCCATGGGATCTTGGCTCCTTTGCCGTGACGGGGGTCGCCGCCATTGTGGTCTGCCGAGGCGCCGTGTGGGGAGCACCCCGCCTGAGAGACTCCTGTGCGTGATCACCCTTGACACGTACCTCCGGTTCTGCGACGAGGCACTCGACGCGTATGCCGCGTGCGCGCGGGAGCTGGGCGACCCTCTCGTCAACGCGTCGGTCCCCTCCGTCGAGGGGTCGAACTCGGCGTTCGCGCTGGTGTCCCACGTCGTCGGGGTCATGGGTCGGTGGGGCCGGACGGTCAACCGCGGGATCGTCGTCCCGCGCGACCGGGACGCGGAGTTCACGGCGACGGGGACCGTCGACGAGGCGCTCGCCCTGCTCGAGTCGGGTCGCGGTCGGCTCCACGAGGACGTGCGGGTCACGGACCCGGGCGCCCCGCCGGTGAACCCGCCCCAGGGACGGGACGGAACGGCATACGAGACCCAGGGTGAGGTGCTCCTGCACGTCTACGAGGAGCTGGCCCAGCACCTCGGGCAGCTCGAGGTGACCCGCGACGTCCTGCTCGCCACCGCGCGACAGGACTGATCCGTCCTAGGATCGAGCATCATGACGAGCATGTCGCCCACGGAGGCCGGGGCGGCCTCCCTCACCGTCAACGGCACGTCCGTGCCGCTGGGCGAGCGCGCCACACCGCACACGACGACCCTGGACTGGCTGCGCGACCGCGGGCTCACCGGCGCCAAGGAGGGCTGCGCCGAGGGGGAGTGCGGCGCCTGCGCGATCCTCGTCGCCCGACCGGGCAGCGAGGGGACGACGGAGACCGAGTGGGTGGCGGTGAACTCCTGCCTCGTGCCCGTCGGGGCCCTGGACGGCCAGGAGGTCGTGACGGTCGAGGGGCTCGGCACCCCCGAGCGGCTGCACCCCGTCCAGCAGGAGCTCGCCGACCGCGGTGGGTCGCAGTGCGGCTACTGCACACCGGGGTTCGTCTGCTCGATGGCGGCGGAGTTCTACCGGGCCGGCCGGACCGCCACCGAGCCGAGCGACGGGGCGGACCACGAGTGCGGCCCGAACGGCTTCGACCTCCACGCGATCTCGGGCAACCTGTGCCGGTGCACCGGGTACCGGCCCATCCGTGACGCGGCCTTCGCCCTCGGCGTGCCCGAGGAGTCCGACCCATTCGCCGCGCGGCGTCGCGCGCGCCCGACGCCGGCACGGCACACCCGCCTCGTGGCCGACGGAGCCGAGCTCGTGCGCCCGGCCGACCTGGCCGAGGCGGTCCAGCTGCTCGTCGAGCGACCCGACGCGGTGCTCCTGGCCGGCTCCACCGACGTCGGCGTCGACCTCAACCTCAAGGGCTCACGACCCGCGCTGCTCGTCGCCGTCGACCGGCTGCCCGAGCTGCGTGGCCTCGAGGTCTCCGACGACGAGGTGCGGATCGGCGCGGCCCTGACCCTCACCGAGGTCGAGCGCGGGCTCGGCGGCCGGGTGCCACTGCTCTCCCAGCTCTTCCCGCAGTTCGCCTCGCCCCTCATCCGCAACGGGGCCACCCTCGGCGGCAACCTGGGCACGGCGTCGCCGATCGGCGACGTCGCGCCCGTCCTGCTGGCGCTCGACGCCTCGCTCGTGCTGGCGGGCGCCGACGGCGAGCGGGTCGTGGCGCTGGCCGACTACTTCATCGGCTACCGCGAGAGCGTGCGCCGCCCCGACGAGCTCATTCGCGAGGTGCGAGTTCCGTTGCCCCTGGCCCCGATCGCCACGTTCCACAAGGTCGCCAAGCGCCGCGTCGACGACATCTCCAGCGTGGCCGTCGCCTTCGCCCTCGACGTCGTGGACGGGACCGTGACGCGGGCCCGGATCGGGCTCGGCGGCGTGGCACCGACTCCGATCCGCGCGCTGGGCACCGAGGCGGCCCTCGAGGGTGCGCCGTGGACCCGATCGGGCGTCGAGGCCGCCGCGAGCACCCTCGCCGCGGAGGGCACGCCGCTGTCTGACCACCGGGCCAGCGCCGGCTACCGCAGCGCGATGCTCGGGCAGGCACTCCTCAAGCTGTATGCCGGGTGGTCCGCGACGTCGGAGGGCCGGCCGTGAGCAGCCTGTCCGAGCGTCCCGTCGACGCGGTCGTCGGCCTGGCCCTGCCGCACGAGTCCGCGGCACTGCACGTCACGGGCCGGGCGCTCTACACCGACGACCTGCACCCGCGCACGAAGGACGTGCTGCACGCGTGGCCGGTCCAGGCGCCCCATGCGCACGCCCGCGTGACCGGACTCCGAGTGCGGCCGGCATACGCCGTGCCGGGAGTCGTGCGCGTGCTGACCGCCGACGACGTGCCCGGCACCAACGACGCCGGCATCAAGCACGACGAGCCGCTCTTCCCGAGCGAGGTCTGCTTCCACGGTCACGCCGTCTGCTGGGTCCTCGGCGAGAGCCTCGAGGCCGCGCGTCGCGGCGCGCTCGCGGTCGAGGTCGACTACGAGCCGCTCCCGTCGACGATCACGCTGGCCGAGGCGATCGCTGCCGAGAGCTTCCAGGGTGCCCAGCCGACGGTCCAGCGCGGTGACCCGCAGGCGGCGCTCGAGCGCTCGGCGCACGTCTTCCACGGCGAGATCGACATGGCGGGGCAGGAGCACTTCTACCTCGAGACCCACGCCGCCCTGGCCACGGTCGAGGACGACGGCCGCATCTTCGTCCAGAGCAGCACGCAGCACCCGACCGAGACCCAGGAGATCGTCGCCCACGTCCTCGGCCTGAGCAGCAACCAGGTCACCGTCCAGTGCCTGCGCATGGGCGGCGGTTTCGGTGGCAAGGAGATGCAACCGCACGGGTATGCCGCGGTCGCGGCTCTCGGGGCCACCCTCACCGGGCGACCGGTTCGGTTGCGGCTCAACCGAACCCAGGACCTCACGATGTCGGGCAAGCGCCACGGGTTCCACGCCCAGTGGCGGGTCGGATTCGACGACGAGGGCCACCTGTTGGCGCTCGAGGCGACCGTGACCTCCGACGGCGGCTGGAGCCTGGACCTGTCCGAGCCGGTGCTCGCCCGTGCCCTGTGCCACGTCGACAACAACTACTGGATCCCCGACATCCGGGTCACCGGGCGGGTCGCCCGCACCCACAAGACCTCGCAGACCGCCTTCCGCGGCTTCGGCGGCCCGCAGGGGATGCTCGTCATCGAGGACATCCTCGGACGGTGCGCACCGCTGCTCGGCATCGAGCCCCACGAGCTGCGGCGCCGCAACTTCTACGAGGACGGCCAGAGCACGCCCTACGGACAGGTCATCACCCAGGCGGAGCGTGTCGAGCGCGCCTGGGAGCAGGTGGCCGTGGAGGGGGAGCTCGAGCGGCGACGGGCTGAGATCGCCGAGTTCAACGCGGGCCACGAGCACGTCAAGCGCGGGCTCGCCGTCACGCCGGTGAAGTTCGGCATCTCCTTCAACCTCACCGCCTTCAACCAGGCCGGGGCGCTCGTGCACGTCTACAAGGACGGGTCGGTGCTCGTCAACCACGGTGGCACCGAGATGGGGCAGGGCCTGCACACCAAGATGCTGCAGGTCGCGGCGACCACGCTGGGGGTCCCGTTGGCCGTCGTACGCCTCGCTCCTACCCGCACCGACAAGGTCCCCAACACCTCGGCGACCGCCGCGTCGTCGGGGGCCGACCTCAACGGTGGCGCGGTCAAGGACGCCTGCGAGCAGATCCGGGGCCGGCTGGCCGAGGTGGCCGCCGACCGGCTCGGGGTGCCTGCCTCGGACGTGCTGTTCGTGGACGGCGTCGTGTCGGGTGGTGCGACCGACGAGACGCTGTCGTGGGCCGAGCTCGTGCGCGAGGCCTACTTCGCCCGCACGCAGCTCTTCGCGGCGGGCTACTACCGGACCGAGGGGCTGCACTGGGACTCCACCGTCATGCGGGGCAGCCCCTTCAAGTACTTCGCCCACGGGGTCGCCGCGACCGAGGTGGAGGTCGACGGCTTCACCGGCGCCCACCGCACCCGTCGCGTCGACATCGTCCACGACGTCGGTGACAGCCTCTCCCCGCTCGTCGACGTCGGCCAGATCGAGGGGGGTTTCGTCCAGGGCGCGGGCTGGCTCACCCTCGAGGACCTGCGCTGGGACACCTCCGAGGGTGAGCACCGCGGCCGGCTGGCGACGGCGTCGGCCAGCACCTACAAGCTGCCGAGCGTCGCCGACATGCCGGAGGTCCTCAACGTCGCCCTGCTCGCCCGCGCCCACGAGGAGGGTGCGGTCTACGGGTCCAAGGCCGTGGGCGAGCCGCCGCTCATGCTCGCCTTCTCGGTGAGGGAGGCGCTGCGTCAGGCGTGCGCCGCCTTCGGGCCGGAGGGGACGAGTGTCGACCTCGCGAGCCCGGCGACGCCCGAGGCGGTGTTCTGGGCCCTGCAGGAGGCCCGGGCCGGACACGACCATGAGGTCGAGGCGGGAGCGGGGCCCACGCCGCCGGAGGCCGACCCGGCCGCGCCCACCCGGCACCCCGAGTCCGAGTCCGCCCTGCAGCAGCTGTCGGAGGCCTGAGCCGTGCGCTGGCTGCGAGCCGTCGAGCACCTCCGGACGAGCGGAGAGCCGGGCGTCCTCGTCACGCTGACGTCGGTGCGGGGTCACGCGCCGCGCGAGGCGGGGGCCAAGATGGTCGTGGGCCGGACGCAGACGTGGGACACGATCGGGGGCGGCAACCTGGAAGCGGCCGCCGTGGAGCGGGCCCGGTCGATGCTCGGCGAGGGTAGGACCGTCCCCGAGACCTTCACGTCGTCACTGTCGGACAAGGCGCCGTTCCAGCACGGCATGCAGTGCTGCGGCGGCGAGGTGAGCGTGCTGCTCGAGCCGCTGGCTGTGGCACCGGTCGTGGCGATCTTCGGGATGGGACATGTGGGCCACGAGCTCGCGCGCATCCTCGCGCGCCACGACCTCGACCTGCACCTCGTCGACAGCCGTCCTGAGGCGTTGGCGCGCGACCTGCTCTCGCCACTGGCCGACGCCGACGCCCGGGTGCACGTCCACCCCGTCCCGGTCCTGCCCGAGCTCGTCCTCGGAGAGCTCCCGCCGGGCACCCACGTCCTCGTCATGACCCACGACCACGCCGAGGACGCGGCCATCCTCGACGCGGCCCTGCGCACCGAGGGACTGGGATCCATCGGGCTCATCGGCTCGAGCGCCAAGTGGGCGCGGCTCCGTCAGCGGCTCCTGACGGAGGGTGGCCTCGCCGAGAGCGACGTCGCCCGGGTCACGACGCCGATCGGGCTCCCTGAGCTCGCCGGCAAGGAGCCGGCGACGATCGCGGTGGGCGTGGCCGCCGACCTGCTCATCCGGTTCACGGCCGCCTCGGCGGAGCCGGCGAGGAAGGGCCGCAGCCCGGCCTGACAGCAGGCGATCAGGCGACGTCTAGGGTTTGTACAGGGTTTCGGCCTACCATGGAGACGTGACCTCCACCCTGGCAGCGCCGACTCTGAGGATGCTCGACGCGGTGCGAACCGCACTCTCCCTCCTCGCGGCGATCGAGCTCATCGACCCCCTCGTGGACTCCGTGCGCGACGAGGGCGATGCCGCGCTGTGCGCCCTGCGCGACGCCATCGAGGACGAGACCGACCAGGTGACGGCCATCGCGGCCGTGCACGCGGCCGCGGCAGGGGGAGCGGCCGTGGCCGCCGAGCTCCTGGTGCCCCTGCTGACCTCGTCCGTGCCGTTCCTCCGGGAGCACGCGACCTGGGCGCTGCGCTCGTGCTCGCCGCTGCCGGATGCCGTCGCCCCGCTGCGGGTGGCGATGGCCGAGGGCGGTTTCGTCGGCATGCTCGCCGAGGCGACGCTCGAGGCCTGGGGTGTCATCCGGTACGACGACGACGTCGACGACGCTCCACGTGTGGGTGGCACCGAGGCTGGCCGGCCCGGTCTGACCGTGGCCCAGCTGTTCCTGCACGCCGACATCGACGGCAGCCTCATGAACGCCGGGAAGGGCGACACGGGGGGCATTGCAACCCTGCTCGTCCACCTGGGCGACTCGCTGGTGGACGACCCCCGGATCGCGCGGGTGCTGACCCTCTCGCGCAGCCACGACGACGGTCGGACACCCGAGGACCCACTGGCCCCCGGCCACCACTACCTCGGCATTCCCCTGCCCGGACGCGTCCGTCCCGCCGCGGAGACCTGGTCTCTGCGCGTGCCCGTGCGGCAGGGACTGCGCCGCGCCCTCAGGGCTGCAGCCCCGGTGGACGTCCTCCACCTGCGGATGGCCGACGTCGGCTCGTGGGTCGCGGCCGACGTGGCGCGCGAGCTGGGGATCCCCACGGTGCTCACCCTGGCGCCGGACCCGCACGCGCTCATCTCCGCACGGGAGGAGGCGGGCACGCTCGACCGCTCCACCTTCGGCGCCGCGGACCACGTCGAGCACCTCGTCTTCCGGGTGCGGCTCCTGCGCGACCTCGCGGCCGGCGCTGCGGGCCTCGTGGCCTTCCCTCGGCCCCAGCTGGAGCGCGACCTGCGCGACCTCCTGCACCTCGACCCGGATGCCGGTGACCGTCCCGTGGTCGTGCCCGAGGGCATCGACCTCGCCCCGGTCGACCGCGCGGCACGGGAGGTGGCCATGGCCGCTCAGGGCGTCGAGGTCCCCCTGCCGGCCCGACGTGCGCTGACCGAGCTCGACGCGCTGCTGTCGACCCTGCCTCCCGCGCGCCGCGGGCTCCCGCTCGCCATCACGGTCGGGCGGCTGCACCGGGTCAAGGGGATGGCGACGCTCGTCGAGGCGTGGGCGGCCGACCCGGCGTGCGCCGACCGGTGCAACCTGCTCGTCGTCGGGGGCGACCTCGACGACCCCTCGAGCGACGAGGCCGAGCAGCTCGCCCGCATCGACGCGTCGGTTCCCCGGGCGCAGGCCGCCGAGCGTGGTCTGCTGCTCGCGGGCCATCGCCCGAACGGGGTGGTCGCCACCTGGCTGGCGGCCGTCCGTCTGGGCCGGCCCGGTCTCAGCGCGGCGGGTGGGGTGTACGTGTCCGCCAGCCTCAAGGAGGAGTTCGGCATCGCCATCCTCGAGGCGATGGCGTCGGGGCTCGTGGTGGTCGCCCCGGGAACTGGCGGACCGGCGACCTACGTCGAGGACGGGGTGACGGGCCTGCTCGTCGACACCACCTCGCCGGAGGTCCTCGCGGATGCCGTCGTGTCGGCCCTGGGCCTGGCCGCTGCCCCGGACGCAGCCGCCCGCGCGGAACACGCGCGGGACGTCGTGGCCGACGAGTTCAGCATCGCCACGATGGCCGCGTCACTCGCCACGGTCTACGTGGAGGTGACCCGTGACGCTGCTCGTCGTCAGTCCTGACTACGCCTCGCACCTGCTCCCGCTCGCCACGCTGGGCACGGCATGGACCGAGGCGGGCGAACGGGTCGTCGTCGCCACGGGCCCGGCGACCGACGCGATCGTGCACAGGTTCGGCTTCGAGCGCGAGGACCTCCGTCTGGGCCGCGGGTCCAACCCGGGGGTCATCCGCGCCGAGGACCAGCCCCGCGGGGAGGACGAGGCCCTGCGCGGGTTCTTCGAGGCGACCCGTCTCGGTGCCGTTCCGACGCTGGCGTTCCAGGCGGCCGCTCGCGGCGACGACCTGCTGTGGGAACCGCTGCGGGTCGCGCGTGAGGTCCAGGTCCTCGTGGACCGCGTCCGACCCGACCACGTCATCGTCGACCACCTTGCCTTCAGCGCGCGGCTGGGGCTCACGGGCGCGGGCGTGCCCCACGCGGACGTCGTCCTCGGGCACCCGTCCGCGCTCACGGTGGGGGACGAGGTCTACGGCTACCCGCCCGCGTGGCCGAGCTGTCTGCAGCCCGACCCGGATGCTCTCGTCGCCCTCCGCCGCCAGTGCGAGGGTGTGCGCGACGCGTTCACCGAGCAGTGGAACGGCGTGCTTGCCACCCTCGACCCCGGCGCCGCGGCCAGCCCCGACGCCTTCGCCGAGACCGGCGACGTCCTGCTGCTCAACTACCCCGAGGAGCTTCACCCGCCCGAGCGCACCGCGCTGCTGCCGCGGCACGCCTTCCTCGGGTCCTCGGTCCGCACCGAGGAACCCGACGAGGAGGTCTCCGCCTGGCTGGTACGCGATGGAGCACCGGTCGTCTACGTGAGCCTCGGCAGCTTCCTCTCGGTGCGTTCGGACGTGCTCGCCCGCGTCGCGGACGCCCTGCGCAGCCTCGACGTGCGCGTCGCCCTGGCCACCGGCTCCACCCCGCGTGACGAGCTGGGCCCGATCCCGCCGTCCTGGCTGGTCCGTCCCGAGCTCCCGCAGGTCACCGTGCTGGGTCGGGCCGCCCTGGCCGTGTCGCACGGTGGCAACAACAGCGTGACCGAGGCGATGACCGCAGGAGTGCCCCTGCTGCTCCTGCCCCTGTCCACCGACCAGTTCGCGGGCGCGGCCGGGATCGAGTCCGCCGGCCTCGGCGAGGCGCTCGACCCCAACTCGGCCACCTCGGCGGAGCTGCGGACCGCCATCGAGCGACTCCTCTCCCTCGCTCCGGACGCGAGGGCCCGGCTCACACGGCTGTCCCGGGACCTCACTCGACGTCCCGGGGCCCGACGTGCCCGCGCGGCGCTGACTGCGGCTGACGACAGCGCGGGCGCGCGGCCGAGCCGGTCCGGCGGGGTGCGCTGACCCGGGCCCGCCGTCTGCCGGATGTCGTTCGGCGGTGGGCACCCTGTCGGTGGTGTGCGGCAGGATGACCGGGTGAGCGAGAGCGAGCTGGTGGCCGAGGACGAGCTGGAGTCCGCGACGTCGGGGGAGCCGGCCGCGGAGGTGCCCGAGGAGGTCCGCCACGAGTGGACCGACCTCGCCGAGCAGGCGACGGCGCACCAGTTCGCCTACCACGTCAAGGACTCGCCGACCGTCAGCGACGGTGAGTACGACGCCCTGATGAAGCGGCTCAACGCGCTCGAGGACGAGTACCCCTCGCTGCGCACGCCCGAGAGCCCCACCCAGTCCGTGGGTGGCGCGGTCTTCTCGACCGACTTCCAGGCCGTCGACCACCTCGAGCGGATGCTCAGCCTCGACAACGCCTTCGCGCCCGACGAGATGCTCGAGTGGGCGGGACGCGTCGAGCGGGAGGCCGGCAAGGGCTTCCACTACCTCTGCGAGCTCAAGATCGACGGGCTCGCGGTCAACCTGCTCTACGAGAAGGGCCGGCTGACCCGCGCCCTGACCCGGGGAGACGGCCGCACGGGCGAGGACGTGACGCTCAACGTCCGGACGATCGACGGCATACCGACCGAGCTCGCCGGGACCACGGAGCACCCGGTCCCCGACCTCGTCGAGGTGCGCGGTGAGGTCTTCTTCCCGATCGAGGCGTTCGCCGACCTCAACGCCTCGCTCGTCGAGGCCGGCAAGGCGCCCTTCGCCAACCCGCGCAACGCCGCCGCCGGCTCGCTGCGGATGAAGGACCCACGGGTCACCGCGACGCGTCCGCTGCACATGCTGGTGCACGGCATCGGCAAGCGCGAGGGCTTCGACCTCACCCGGCAGATCGAGGCGTATGCCGCGCTCGGTTCCTGGGGGCTGCCGGTGTCGAGCCACTTCCGGGTGCTCGACACGATCGAGGAGGTCAACGCCTTCATCGTCTCGACGGGGGAGCACCGCCACGACGTCGAGCACGAGATCGACGGCGTCGTCGTCAAGGTCGACGAGATCGCCGTGCAGCGCCAGCTCGGCGCGACCTCACGGGCGCCCCGGTGGGCGATCGCCTACAAGTACCCGCCGGAGGAGGTCAACACCACGCTCCTCGACATCCAGGTGGGCATCGGGCGCACCGGCCGGGTGACGCCGTTCGGGGTCATGTCACCGGTGCTCGTCGCCGGCTCGACGGTCGAGCGGGCCACCCTGCACAACGCCACCGAGGTCAAACGCAAGGGCGTGCTCATCGGTGACACGGTCGTGCTGCGCAAGGCCGGCGACGTCATCCCCGAGATCCTCGGACCGGTCGTCGACCTGCGCGACGGCACCGAGCGCGAGTTCGTCATGCCGACCGAGTGCCCGTCGTGCGGCACGCCCCTCGCCCCCGAGAAGGAGGGCGACAAGGACATCCGCTGCCCCAACACCCGGAGCTGCCCGGCCCAGCTGCGCGAGCGGCTGACGAGCCTGGCCGGTCGGGGGGCCTTCGACATCGAGGCGCTCGGCTTCGAGGGTGCGGTCGCGCTCCTCGACTCGGGAGTGCTGACCGACGAGTCGACCCTCTTCGGGCTCACCGCAGCGGAGATCGCGCGGGTCCCGCTCTACACCCGCGCCGCCAAGAAGACCGACCCCCAGGACGCCGTCGTCGACGGCCGGGTCCTGTCCGCCAACGGCGCCAAGCTCGTCGCCAACCTCGAGACCGCCAGGCAGCAGCCGCTGTGGCGCGTGCTCGTCGGGCTCTCGATCCGCCACGTCGGCCCCACGGCGGCGCGAGCCCTGGCCCAGCACTTCGGCTCGATGGCCGCGATCCGGGCGGCGAGCGTCGAGGAGCTCTCCGGCGTCGAGGGCGTCGGCGGTGTCATCGCCGAGTCGGTCCGCGACTGGTTCGACCGCGAGGACAACGAGTGGCACTGCGCCATCGTCGACCAGTGGGCCGCCGACGGTGTCCGGATGGAGGACGAGCGCGACGAGTCGGTCGAGCAGACGCTCGCCGGGCTGACCGTCGTCGTCACCGGGTCGCTCGAGGGCTTCAGCCGCGACGAGGCCAAGGAGGCGATCCTCGCGCGCGGCGGCAAGGCGTCGGGCTCGGTCTCCAAGAAGACCGACTACGTCGTCGTCGGGCCCGGCGCCGGGTCCAAGGAGGACAAGGCGCGCGAGCTCGGACTGACCATCCTCGACGAGGCCGGATTCGGCACCCTGCTCGAGACGGGTTCCGCGCCGGCCGCCGAGTAGCCCCTGGCCGCCCACTGGCCGATGGGGCAGCGCCGGCGCTGGGCGAGGGAAGGCCCCGGGTCAAGGTGGCGAGAGTCGCCGAGGTCTGCGTCAGCGGTGACCGGCGTGGTCCTCCGAGCCCAGCTGACGGTCGACCGCGGCGTGGATCGCCTTGGCGGCGTCGTTGAGATTGTTCGGCGTGCCGTTGGCGAACGCGTCCCGGATGACCTTGGCCCAGAGGTCCGGGTTCTTGGACAGGAGGTGCGCGTACTGCGGCTTGAGGTTGATCTCGCGGATCCAGTCGTTGAGGCTCGTGCCCGGGAACTGCGGGAGCTCGTCGTGCAGGACGTTGCGCCAGCGCAGGTTGGGGTGGTTCGGGACGCTGTAGCGGCTGCCGAGGAAGCGGGGGATGTCGTTGAGGATGTCCTTGAGCGAGCTGATGAGCGTGTCGAGGTCGCGCACCGAGTTCTTCAGGCCCGTGATCTTGGGCAGGACCTCCGCGCAGAGGGCGGACACCCGTGTCGTCGCCTGGTGGATGACGAGCGGGGTCGCGGCACCGAGGGTGAGGACGAGCTCGGCGACGTAGCTGCAGATGGCGCCGGCGATCTGGGCCAGCGCATCGCGGATGAGGCCGTGGACGAAGCCGACGAGGACCGCGCACCCGTCGAAGCCGAGCGAGATGGCCCGGGCTCCCTTGCTCATGAGGTCGAGCTTCTGGACCTGCTTCTCGACGTGGTCGCGGTAGGCGGTGACGTTGGGCCCGGTCATGCCCTCGAGCCGGCTGCTCGCGTTCTCGCGGAAGTCGTCGCGGACGGAGCCCACCTCGGTCGAGACGTTCTGCCAGGTGCCCGCGAAAGCCGACACCGCCTCGGGGTTGCCGGTCAGCTCGTCGAACCAGGTCTTGATCGGGTCGAGGTGGTCGATGATCCACCCGATGCCGGCGGCGAACAGGCTGCCGAGCGGGTCAGAGACCGTCGCGTAGACGTCGAAGCCGACGGCCACGCCCGACAGGGCCGCGTCGACCCAGTTCTCACCGGCGATGGCCTCGCAGTAGCTCGCGCCCGAGTCGATGAGCCCGGCGCCGGAGTGCCACGAGCGGTCGGAGGGCTGGACGACCAGCGGGTTGTCGCTCATCGCTGACCCGCGTTCCCGATCGAGGTGGCCGCGGTGTCGTCGTCGCTGGTGTACTGGGTCACGGTGTTGGTGAGGCCGATCATCGTCTCCTCCATGTCCATCGACAGGTTGGACACGGTGTTCTTGCCGACCAGGGCGATGCCGGTCGCCAGCAGCGCGAGCGGCTGGTTGATGAGACCGAAGGCGGTGGGATCGAGGGACGTCTGGCCGGCCGAGCTGGCGTTCGAGAGCCGGTCGGCGAAGGAGCCGACCCTGCGGCCGTGCCCACTGATGTCCTCGGTGCGGACGTCGAAGCTGGTCAACTCGGATCCCCCATGCGGTCGTCGTGAAGTGCGATGCACCGCACAGGCTAGTGACCGGTCGTCACCGGGGCGATGGGGAGCACTCCCCATCGTGACCGGTTAGGGTCGCTCGCATGATTCGCGAGACTGACATGACCGGCCTCGTGTGGGGGGTTCGCCTGTTCCTCGTCATCGTCAGCGTGGCGCTGTTCGCGATGTTCTTCTTCGTCCTCTGGCTGCTCGTCCGACCCGTCATCACCGAGTTCCTCCGGGCGCGGTCGGCGGGGGACATGTGGCTGCCCTTCCTGCCGAACGAGCGCGGCGACTACGGCCCGCTGGCGTCCAACCGGTGGTGGAGCGTGTTCCGGTCGGAGTCCCGCGGGTCGAGCGGCGAGCTCGCCTGGCGCTGGACCGCCTGGGTGCTCACCTCGGTCGGTCTCACCGTGGGCAGCGTTGCGGCGATGTGGGCCTGGGTCCGGGCCCTCGGACGCACCTGGGTCTGAGGCGCCGCGCTGGCACCGCCGCGCTGGCTCCGCCGCGCCGGCGCCCCGACGCGCAGGCGGTCTCAGCGACCGTCGTCGTCCGGCAGGACCTCGCCTCGGGCGAACCGGGTCTCCAGCGAGCTCCGCACGAGGCGGTCCTGCTCCGAGTCCTCGCCGAACGCCTCCGCACTGGTGCGGGCGATGAGCCGGACCAGCTCCTCCTGTGCCGCGGCGATCGCGGAGAGGATGCGCTGGGTCACCGCGTCGCCACCCTCGGCGCAGGCGCTCGTCGCCACGGTGAGGCCGGTGAGGGCGCCGTTGCCGGACACCGTCGCGGTCACGCCCTCGAACCGGCCCTCTGCGCTGAGCCTGTCGACCTCGGCCCGCCAGGCGAAGGCCGCCCGCGCCTTGGCCACCGCGCGGTCGAGGTCGCCCTGCGCCGGGATGTCACCCGTGAGCCCGCCACCGAAGGCGTCGAAGGCGCTCACCACTGACCTCCCGGGTTGCCGGCGGCGGGATCTGGCTCGTCCGGGTCGGGCGTGCGCACGTTGGCGGCGATCTCACCGGTGACGACCCGCGTCGTCGGCGAGTCCGCACCCCACTGCGCGCTGGTGAGGTCGGTCGTCTGCCGCAGGACGTCCTCCTGGGCAGCGTGCACGGCGCTCTGGACGGCGAGCTCGACGACGCGGCCGCCCCGGGCCGCCGTGCTGTCGGCCACCGTCAGTCCGGTGACGATGCCGTCGAGGTTCACCGTCGCCCGCACCCGGCCCCGGTCGGCGGAGCCGGTCCCTGTCAGCGCCATGACCTGCGCGCTCCAGGCCGTACTGGTCTCGGCGCGGTGCTGGGCCGCGCGCACCTCGTCGTCGTAGCGGTGGTCGTCGTCCACCCTCTGGCCATCCCCTGATGTCATGCGGTGCAGGCTAGCCGCCATGCGGCCGCGAACCACCGCAACCCCGGCACGTCTGCGTTCAGTGAGGCCGCCACCGCCACCGGCCCTCGCCAGGCGTCGGCACGTCCAGCTGTCGAACCAGCCCTGTGCCCCGAGCGCCCGCGGGTGAGAGCATCGCGGCGTGACGACCACCGAGGACCTTGCGCCGACCGGGGCGCTCCGTGCCTCCATCAACCTCGGCAACGCCGTGCTGACGAACGGCTCGTCCGAGTCGCCGGCCGGCATCACGGTCGACATCGCCCACGAGCTCGGTCGGCGACTGGACGTGCCCGTGGACCTCGTCCTCTGGGATGCGGCCCGCAAGTCGGTCGACGCGGTCCGGGACGGTGCCGCGGACGTCTGCTTCCTCGCCGTGGACCCGGTGCGTGCCGAGGAGCTCGCCTTCAGCGCGCCCTACGTCCTCATCGAGGGCGCGTATGCCGTCCGCGAGAGTTCTCCTCTGCGCTCGGCCGCCGACGTGGACCGGGACGGCATACGGATCGGGGTCAAGCTAGGGTCCGCCTACGACCTCCACCTCTCGCGGTCGCTCGGCTCGGCCGAGCTGGTGCGCGGGTCGGACGGAGTCGACGTCTTCGCCGAGCAGGGCCTGGAGGTCGCGGCCGGCATCGCACAGCCGATCGAGGCCTACGTGTCGGCGAACCCCGGCCTGCGCGTGCTCGACGGTGCGTTCATGCAGATCCCGCAGGCGGTCGCGGTGTCACGTCGTCACGGCGACGAGTCCGTCGCCTGGCTGCGCTCGGTCGTGGACGAGCTCGTCGCGACCGGGTGGGTCGCCGAGGCCCTCGCGAGGCACGGTCACGACCCTGCGCTCGCGGCGTCCGCCGGAACGTCCTGACCGGCGGTGGTCGCTGACCGCGCGCTCGTCGCCGCGTCGAGGTGGAGCTGCTCAGGTCCGGAGGCGTGATCCCGATGATCCTGCGCCGGTGGACGCATCGAGGCTGACCTCGAGCTGGGCCACCGTCGCCCGGCGCGCCGCCAGCACGTGCTCCTCGGCCCGCGCGCCGGCCCGGGCGGGGTCGGCGGCGGCGATCGCCTCGACGATGCCGCGGTGCTCCGCCAGTGCCGCTGCGCGCCGGTCGGGCGACGCGTTGCTGAAGCGGCGGTAGCGCGCGAGCTGACCCTCGATCTGCGCGAGCACCCTTGACGCCCAGGCGTGGTCGGCGATCCGCTCGATCTCGACGTGGATGGCGTGGCCCGACTCCATGGCGCCCTCGGGGAGACCGGCGAGCGCCTCGTTGCGCTGCACGAAAGCGGTGAGCCGTTCGACATCCGTGGGCTCGGCGCGCTCGGCTGCCGCCGCGGCGACGAGACCCTCGAGACGGGCGCGGACGGCATACAGCTCCGCGGCATCGCGCGGAGAGAGGCGACGCACGACCATGCCGCCGGTGGGGAGCTGCTCGAGGAGGTCCTCGGCGAGCAGCAGCCGGAGAGCCTCGCGCAGGGGAGTGCGGCTCACACCCAGGGCGCTCGCGAGCTCGGTCTCGTGGAGGCGCTGCCCCGGCTCGAGCCGCATGTCCTGGATCTGCGCGAGCAGCTCCTCGTAGACGAACTGCGCGCCGCTGCGGCGTCGTGGGCTCGCGCTCGTGGACATGGGGGCATCCTGCCGTCGCGGACACTACTTGTCTACTTGTATACAAATATGCAACCATCGTGTCATGACCGCCCGGACCGTCGACGCGCAGCAGCTCGCCACCTTCATGGCCGACGTGGCCCGCGCCCACGGTGTGCCGTCCAAAGACGCCGACCTGCTCGCCGACTCGCTCCTCGTCGCCGAGCTGTGGGGGCACCCGTCGCACGGCGCGATCCGCCTGCCCTGGTACCTCGCCCGACTCCGCAGCGGTGCGATGCGCGCTCAGACCGAGGCGGTGACGGTCCGTGACTCGGGCAGCGTCGTCGTCCTCGACGGGCAGGACGGCCTCGGGCAGGTCGTCACCCAGCGCGCCGTCGAGCTCGGTGTCGAGCGGGCTCGCGTGCACGGCATCAGCGCTGTGGCCGTGCGCCGCTCGGGTCACTTCGGGACGGCCGCCTACTTCACGAGGTATGCCGCCGAGCGCGGCTTCGTGGCGCTGCTCGCGACCAACGCCTCGCCGGCGATGGCGCCGTGGGGCGGGCGCACGAAGCTCCTCGGCACCAACCCGTGGTCGATCGCCGCCCCGGGTCCCGACGGCGACGTCCTCGTCATGGACATGGCCAACACCGCGGTCGCCCGCGGCAAGGTCTACGTCGCCGCGGACCGGGGGGAGGCCATCCCGCAGGGGTGGGGCGCCGCGGCCGACGGGACGCCGACGACGGACCCGCGCGAGGCGATCGAGGGGCTCATCCTCCCCGTGGGTGGAGCCAAGGGCTACGTCATGGCGTTCATGTTCGACGTCCTCGCCGGTGTGCTCACCGGGAGCGCGTTCGGCGCCGACGTCGTCGGGCCCTACCGCCCCGAGGGCGCCAGCGGAGCGGGCCACCTGCTCATCACGCTCGACGTGGCCGCCTTCTGCGACCGCGAGGACTACGACGCCCGCGTGAGCGCCCTCGCCGAACAGGTGCGGGGGAGCGAGCCAGCCTCCTGGTCCGCCGGGGTGCTCACGCCGGGCGAGCTCGAGGACCGCAACCGGCGGCGCGCCGAGGCGGACGGCATACCCGTCTCCGACCAGACCTGGGCCGAGCTCACGACGCTCGCGGACGCCACCGGCGTCGCCCTGCCCGAGACCACCGCACCCAAGGAGAGCTCATGATCTCGCTCGTCGTCCGGCTCGATGTCCTCCCGGACCGCCTGGTGGAGTTCACCGAGGCCATCACCCGCAACGCCGCCGCGACGTTCGGCGACGAGCCCGGCTGCCTCCGGTTCGACGTCTGCCGGTCGCAGTCCGACCCCCACCACTTCGTCTTCTACGAGATCTACCGGGACGAGGCGGCGCTCGACGCACATCGCGCCGCAGCGCACTTCGCGCAGTGGCGCGAGGCCGTGGCGCGCACCGTCGTCCCCGGCAGCCAGGTCAACACGGTCACCGAGCTCGTCATCGCCCACCGTGAGACCGACAAGCCGCACGGGGCGACGGCATGAAGCTGCTCCTGCTGCCCGGCGACGGGATCGGACCCGAGATCGCCGCGGCGACGGAGCGGGTGCTCCGCGCAGCCGACGACACCTTCGGGCTCGACCTGGAGATCGAGCACCGCGACGTCGGCTGGGCCGCCCACGAGGCGGTCGGAGAGACGATGCCGCAGGACGTGCTCGACCGGGTCGGCGAGGTCGACGGCACCATCCTCGGACCGGTGTCGCACCTCGACTACCCCTCGCGCGCCGAGGGCGGGTGGAACCCCTCGGCCGCGATCCGGACGACCTACCGCCTGTACTCGAACGTCAGGCCGGCGCGCAGCATCCCAGACCTCACCGTGCTGCCCGACGCGCTCGACCTCGTCATCGTCCGGGAGAACACCGAGGGCTTCTACAGCGACCGCAACATGGTGGCCGGCAGCGGCGAGTTCATGCCCGACCCCGACCTCGCACTCTCGGTCCGCAAGATCTCCCGGCGTGCCTGCAACGCCGTCGCCGAGGAGGCCTTCCGGCTCGCGGCCGGTCGACGAGGGCGGGTCACCGCGGTCCACAAGGCGAACGTGCTCAGGCTCTCGGACGGGCTGTTCCTCGACGAGGTCCGGGCCGTGGCCGCCCGTCACCCGGACGTCGAGCTGCGCGAGCTCATCGTCGACGCCGCGACGTCCCACCTCGTGCGCTCCCCGCGGGAGTTCGACGTCGTCGTGACGACCAACATGTTCGGCGACATCCTCTCGGACCTGGCCTGTGCCCTCTCGGGCAGCCTCGGTCTCGGTGGCTCCCTCAACGTCGGCGACGGCGTCGCCGTGGCCCAGGCCCAGCACGGCTCCGCGCCGGACATCGCCGGTCAGGGGATCGCCAACCCGACCTCGCTCATCCTCTCCACCACCATGCTGCTGCGCTGGTGGGCGGAGAGGAGCGGGTCCGAGAGGTTCGCCAAGGCCGCCGACGCCGTCGACGCGGCGGTCGACGGGTGCCTCGCCGACCCCGCCACCCGGACGCGCGACCTGCGCGGCTCCCTCGACACCGACCAGTTCCCAACCGCCCTCCTCACGAAGCTGGAGTCCTGACCGATGACCGACCGCACCGCACCCGACGCCCCCAACCTCCTCATCCGCCCCGACGAGGTCGAGCCGTTCGACCGCGGCAACGGCGTCCGCACCGTGCCCTACGTCGGGAAGTGGAACTGCGAGAGCAACCACGTGACGACCGGGCAGACGCAGTTCCAGGAGGGGACCGGCCTGCCGCTGCACAGCCACAACGTCGAGGAGTCCGTGCTCATCCTCGAGGGCGAGGCCGTCGCCGAGGTCGACGGGCAGGAGTTCGACCTCGTCGCCGGCGAGGCGACGTGGGTCCCGGCCGGTGTGCCACACCGCTTCTACAACCGTGGCACCGGCGTCATGCGCATCTACTGGGTCTACGGCGGCCGCGACGTGACCCGGACGATCACCGCCACCGGGGAGACGTTCGAGCACCTGTCCGATGCCGACCGGGGCGGGCTGAGCACCCCGTGACCGAGACCGACACCGAGACCGCCGTCGAAGCCGTCATCGAGACCGTCAACCCGGCCACCGGCGAGGCCTTGGCGTCCTACCCGGTGATGGACGACGCTGCGATCGAGGCGGCGGTCACCGAGGTGACCGAGGCCGCCCGGACGTGGGCGTCGGTCCGGCGCGCCGATCGGTCGTCCCTCCTGGTCCGGATCGCCGACTCCCTCGACGCACAGCGCGAGTCGCTCGCTGCGCTCATCACGTCCGAGATGGGCAAGCCCCTGCGCGAGGCCCGTGGTGAGGTGGACAAGTCCGCGACCACAGCGCGCTGGTATGCCGCGAACCTCGCGCGACTCCTCGAGCCACAACCGGTCGACGTGGGAGGCGGCGCGCGTGCGTGGGTGACCCGTGAGCCCATCGGGCCCGTCCTCGCCGTCATGCCGTGGAACTTCCCGCTGTGGCAGGTCATGCGCTTCGTGCTGCCCGCCCTCGGCGCGGGCAACACGGTGCTGCTCAAGCACTCGCCGAACGTCACCGGGTCGGCGCTCGCCATCGAGTCGCTCGTGCGCGGTGCAGGCATGGAACAGGAGACGCCGCACGGCCTCCTGCGGACGCTCGTCGTCGCCGAGGCACACGTCCCGGAGGTGAGCGACCGGCTCGTCGCCGACCCACGGGTCGCGGGGGTGACGCTCACCGGCAGCAACCGCGCCGGTGCCGCGGTCGGGGCTGCGGCCGGCCGTGCGGTCAAGCCGTCCGTCCTCGAGCTCGGTGGGTCCGACGCCTTCGTCGTGCTCTCTGACGCCGACGTGGCGGCGGCGGCCGACGCCGCCGTGCGCGCTCGCTTCCACAACGGCGGTCAGTCGTGCGTCTGTGCCAAGCGGTTCATCGTCGCCGCCGAGGTCGCCGACGAGTTCATGGATCGCTTCCTCCTGGGGGTCTCGGCCCTGCGCGTGGGCGACCCGACGGACGAGTCGGTCGACGTCGGGCCGCTGGCGCGCGACGACCTCCGCACGGCGGTCCAGCGCCAGGTCGACGAGTCGGTGACGGCCGGGGCGCGCCTCGTGGCCGGCGGGTCGGCGATCACGGGTGACGGCTGGTTCTTCGAGCCGACCGTCCTCATCGTCGACGGGCCCGGGGTCCCGGTGTTCGACGAGGAGACGTTCGGCCCGGTGGCCGCCGTCGTGGTGGCCCGGGACGACGCGGACGCGGCCCGCTTGGCCGACGCGACGGCATACGGGCTCGGTCTGTCGGTCTGGAGCGCGTCGACCGAGCGGGCCGTCGCCCTGGCGGCGCGGGTCACGACCGGCGCCGTCTTCGTCAACGCGGTCGTCGCCTCCGACGTCCGCGTCCCGTTCGGCGGGACGAAGCAGTCGGGCTACGGCCGTGAGCTCGGTGCCGAGGGGATGTACGCGTTCATGAACCAGCGGACCTACTGGGCCGCCGTCTGATAGCGACGTTCGGGGCGGCCGGCCGACCCGTAGCGGTGACGGACGGCGGCCGCGCCCGAGTCGACGAGGTACTCGAGGTAGCGGCGGGCGCTGCTGCGCGCGATCCCCACGGCCTCGCCGCACTCCGTCGCCGACAGGCCGTCGTCACCGGCACCTGCGAGCGCGCCGCTCACGAGCGCAACCGTCTCGGGGCTGATCCCCTTGGGGAGCGAACTGCGGGACCGGCCCGCGGGGCCGGTGCGGAAGAGGCGGTCTGCCTCCTCCTGCTCGACCGCGGTGCCGGGGTCCTGGCCACGGATCCGCGCGCAGTGCCGGGCGTACTCGTCGAGCCGTCGTCGGAGCTCGTCGAGCTCGAACGGCTTGACGAGGTACTGGTAGACCCCTGACTGCATCGCCTGGCGGAGCGAGTCGAGGTCGCGCGCCGCGCTGATGACGATGACGTCGCAGTCGGCACCCAGGCCGCGCAGCCGGCGCAGCACCTCGAGCCCGGTGAGGTCGGGCAGGTAGACGTCGAGCAGCACGAGGTCCGGCCGCTTGTCCTTGACCAGCGCGAGGGCCTGGGCGCCCGTGCTCGCGACACCGACTACCTCGAAGCCGTCGAGGCGGGCGACCGTGCTCGAGTGCAGCCGAGCCACCATGAAGTCGTCGTCGACGACGACGGTGCGGATGGGGAGGGAGTCGATGGGCGCCATGGCTCAGGACGTCGGGAGGTGGACCGTGAAGACGGCACCGTCGTCGTTGCTCACGCTCACCTCTCCTCCTCGCTTGGTGCAGACCATACGCACGAGGGCCAGGCCGATGCCGCGTGACGACCCCGGCTCGCTGTCCTTGGTCGAGAAGCCGCGCACGAACAGCGTGCCCATGTCGCCGGTCGGGACGCCGGGGCCGTTGTCGCGCACCGTGAGGCGGACCGTGCCGTCGTCCGGGCCCGCCAGGGCCACCCGCACCCGGCCGCTGAGCTCAGGGACGGCGTCGAGGGCGTTGTCGACGAGGTTGCCGAGGATCGTGTTGAGGTCCGTGGACAGGTCACCGTCGAGGCGGGCCAGGTGGGTGTCGTCGTCGAGGTCGAGCGTGATGCCCCGCTCTGCGGCCTGCCGGGACTTGGCCATGAGCATGGCCGCCACGGCCGGGTCGGCGACCGCGGTCCCCACCCGTGCGGTGAGCTCGGCCTCGTCGGCCGTGATGTGACGGATGTAGTCCCGGACGTCGTCGTACTCCTCGAGCGCGATGAGCCCGGCGACGACGTGCATCCGGTTGCTGAACTCATGGGCCTGGGCCCGCAGCGAGTCCGTGGTCGCGCGGGTCACGTCGAGGTCGCGCTGGAGCTCGAGCAGCTCGGTCCGGTCGCGGAGGGTGGCGACGTGTCCCACGAGACGTCCCTGCTGCCGCACCGGCATGACGTTCGCGGTGACGAGCCGGCCCTTGACGAGGAGGACCCGGTCGACGGACGTGACCTCCGGCTCGTCGGTGACCGTGACCGTCGGGCCGCTGCGCAGCCGTCGCGTCGGGAAGAGCCCCAGAAGCGGGCGGTCGGCGCCGAGCTCGGACAGGGAGTGCCCCACGGCGCCCGCCTGCGGGATGGACAGCAGGGTGGCCGCCTCGTCGTTGATCAGGGTGACGCGTCCGGCGAGGTCGATGGCGAGCAGTCCCTCCTTGATGCCGTGCAGCACCGCCTCGCGCTGCTCGACGAGCCCGGCGATCTCGCGCGGCTCGAGCCCCAGCGTCTGCCGCTTGACGCGACGGGCGAGCAGCAGTGAGCCGAGCACGCCGATGAGCCCGGCGAGACCGAGGTAGGTGAGGAGGTTGGGGGTGATGGTGGCGAGGTCGTCCCAGACGGAGGGGGAGGTGCGCG
The DNA here is from genome assembly GCF_044791685.1 of Knoellia locipacati. Lineage (GTDB taxonomy): Bacteria > Actinomycetota > Actinomycetes > Actinomycetales > Dermatophilaceae > Knoellia > Knoellia locipacati_A. The sequence continues at coordinate 289,943 of NZ_CP087730.1, read as the reverse complement.
TCACGGCGACGACACCGACCGGCTCGAGCTCCCCGGCGACGTTCACCGGTGCCATCGCCATGATGGTCTCGGGGTCGTCGTCGTCGCCCTCGCCGCCGAGCCAGGAGCTGCCCTCGAAGGCATCGGTCCGGGGCAGCCGGCTCACCGGGTTCTCGGCGGCCGCGGCCACGACGGAGCCGTCGGACGTGCGGGCGAGGTAGACGCCCTCGGAGTCCGACAGCGTGCGGGCGGACTCCAGCGCCGCCTGTGCCTGCGACATCCACGCCTCGCCCTGCGGGCCGAGCACCTGGCGGACGCCCGGTTCCTGGGTCACCTGCTCCGCGACCTGGCGCGCCCGCCGGACCTCGCGGTCGGTGACGCCCGCCCCCTGCTGGGCGACGGAGAGGGCACCCACTCCGACGAAGACGATGCTCACGATGAGCAGCTGGGTCGCGAGCATGCGGCCGGCCAGGGTCTGCGGCCAGAGACGGCGCAGCGCCGCCCGCACCCGTCCTGACCGTCGTCGCGCCACCCCTCGATTGTGCCGGTCGCCGGTGCGAGCACGACGCAGGGCCGTGAGCACAAAGAACTCAACGACGTCTGTGCCCGCAACAGTGACAGGGCCGCCTGCAGGGGCGAACGTTGGACGCGACGCACCCACCTCGACAAAGGAGTCCCCCGTGCGACTGACCACTCTGGTTCGCAGCGCCGCCCTCACTGCAGCCGCAGCCCTCGCCCTCACCGCGTGCGGCGTGAGCAACACCGACGACGACACCGCCTCCGGCTCCGGCTCCGGTGGCAGCGCCACGGCCGAGAAGCTCTCCGGCCTGCGCATCATGGTCCCGAACTCGCCCGGCTCCGGCTACGACCAGACGGCCCGCGCCGTCTCCGCAGACCTCCAGTCCGCGGGCCTGAGCGGCTCCGTCGAGGTGTTCAACCAGGCCGGTGCCGGTGGCACCGTCGGTCTTGCCCGCCTCATCAACGAGAAGGGCAAGGGCGACCTGCTCATGCAGATGGGCCTCGGCGTCGTCGGTGCGTCCTACAGCAACAAGTCGGAGGCCAAGCTCACCGACACGACGCCCATCGCCAAGCTCATCGAGGAGTCCGAGGCGATCGTCGTGGCGAAGGACTCGCCCTTCAAGACGCTCGACGACCTCATCAACGCCTGGAAGGCCAACCCCGGCGCCGTGCCCGTCGGTGGCGCGTCCAACGTCGGCGGTCCCGACCACCTCACCCCGATGCTCTTCGCCAAGGCCGTCGGCCTCGACGCCAAGAAGGTCAACTACGTCGCCTACGACGGCGGTGGCGAGCTCATGACGGCCGTGCTCGGCAAGAAGCTCGGCTTCGCCGCCACCGGCGTGAGCGAGGTCGTCGAGCAGGCCAAGTCCGGTGACGTGCGTGTCCTCGCCGTGACGAGCGAGACGGCGGTCGAGGGCCTCGATGCCAAGCCGCTCAAGGACCAGGGCGTCGACCTCACCTTCACCAACTGGCGCGGTCTCGTCGCGGCTCCGGAGATCTCCGCCGCCGACAAGGACAAGCTCATCGCGGCCGTGACGGCCCTGCACGGCACCGAGGAGTGGAAGAAGACGCTCGCGGACAAGGGCTGGACCGACGCCTTCATCCCCGGCGACGAGTTCTCGACCTTCCTGACCTCCGAGAGCGACCGCGTCGCCGGTGTGCTCAAGGAGCTGGGTCTCGCCTGATGAGCGACCAGGTGCAGTCGCGGGGGGAGGGGCGCTCCGAGTACGGGGTGTCCCTCCTCCTGCTGGCCCTGGGGATCGTCGCGATCGTCGACGCCCTCGGCCTGATCGAGCGGGGCGCGCGCGGCTTCATGACCGCACGCACCGTCCCCATGTTCGTCGGCGGCCTCCTCATCCTCTGCGCCGTGCTCCTCGCTGTCGACATCGCGCGCGGTGGGCGCGGTGAGCAGGAGAGCGGTGAGGACGTCGACCTCAGCCACGGGTCGGACTGGAGGACGGTCGGGATGCTCGCGGCGGCGTTCGCGTTCAACGCGGCTTTCATCGACCGCCTCGGCTGGCCCATCACCGGCGCCGTGCTCTTCTTCGGCTCCGCCTTCGCCCTCGGCAACCGCCACTACGTGAGGCTCGCGGTGATCTCGGTCCTGCTCTCGCTCGTCACGTGGTACGGCTTCTTCCTCGGCCTGGACGTCAAGCTCCCGGCCGGGCTCCTGGACGGGATCCTCTGACATGGACGGCCTCAACGCCCTCTTCGATGGGATGTCGGCAGCCCTCACGCCGATGAACCTCCTCTACGCCTTCCTCGGCGTGCTCCTCGGCACCGCCATCGGCGTCCTGCCCGGCATCGGGCCGGCCATGGCCATCGCCCTGCTCCTGCCGCTCACCTACACCCTGCCCGTCGAGCAGGCGATCATCATGTTCGCCGGCCTGTACTACGGCGGCATGTACGGCGGCTCGACGACCTCGATCCTGCTCAACACACCGGGCGAGAGCGCCTCGGTGATGACAGCCATCGAGGGCAACAAGATGGCCAAGGCGGGCCGCGGTGCCGCGGCCCTGTCGACCGCGGCCATCGGGTCGTTCGTCGCCGGCACGATCGCCACGCTGTGCCTCGCGCTCCTCGCGCCCCAGGTCGTGAAGTTCGCGATCCAGCTCGGCGACCCGGACTACCTCGCCGTCATGCTCTTCGCGTTCGTCGCGGTGACCACGGTCCTCGGCTCCTCGAAGATCCGCGGCTTCGCCAGCCTCGCGCTGGGCGTGTGGATCGGGCTCGTCGGCATCGACCAGACGTCGGGCCAGCAGCGACTCACCTTCGGCATCGACCAGCTCTCGGACGGCATCGACGTCGTCGTCGTGGCCGTGGCGGTCTTCGCGATGGGCGAGGCGCTGTGGATCGCGGCGCACCTGCGGCGAGCGCCGGCCCGGATCATCCCCATCAAGGGCCGGCTCATGACGCGCGAGGACCTCTCGCGCTCGTGGAAGCCGTGGCTGCGCGGCTCGGCCATCGGCTTCCCGTTCGGTGCCATCCCGGCAGGTGGTGCGGAGATCCCGACGTTCCTGTCCTACGTCACCGAGCGCAAGCTGTCCAAGAAGCCCGAGGAGTTCGGCCACGGCGCCATCGAGGGCGTCGCCGGACCCGAGGCGACCAACAACGCCTCGGCAGCCGGCAGCCTCGTCCCGCTGCTCACGCTCGGCATCCCGACGACCGCGACCGCGGCCGTGATGATCCTCGCCTTCCAGACCTACGGCATCCAACCGGGTCCGCGGCTGTTCGACGAGCAGGGGCCACTGGTGTGGACGCTCATCGCGAGCCTGCTCATCGGCAACGCGATGCTCCTCGCGCTCAACCTGCCGATGGCCGGTCTCTGGGCCAAGCTCCTGCTCATCCCCAGGCCCTACCTGTATGCCGGCATCCTCATGTTCGCCTCGCTCGGCGCCTACGCGGCCAACGGCTCGCCGTTCGACCTCTGGCTGCTGCTGCTCGTCGGCGGGCTCGGGTTCGCGATGCGGCGCTACGGCCTACCGGTCGTGCCGCTCATCGTCGGCCTCATCCTCGCCCCCCGGGCCGAGGTCTTCATGCGCCGCGCCCTGCAGATCAGCGACGGGCACCTCTCTGGCCTCGTCAACACGACGTTCTCGAAGGTCGTCTACCTGCTCATCCTGCTCGTGGTCCTCGTCCCGTTCGTCTGGTCGCGGGTCCGCGACCGCCGGACGCCGCCGGAGGACCCCACCACGGGCCCCGACGACCCCCGCCTCCAGCAGCACGCCAACAACCAAGGAGCCTGACATGCCGGTCATCGTGGGGTTCGTACCCACCAAGGAAGGGCGGGCCGCCCTCGACGCGGCCGTCGTCGAGGCCCGCAGCCGGGGCAGCCGGCTGCTCGTCGTCAACGCGAGCACCGGGGCGGCCTCGGCCGACAACCGCTACGTCGACGACGCGGAGCTCACCGCGCTCAAGGACGAGCTCGACGCGTCGGGCCTCGACTACGAGGTGTCGCACGCGGTCCACAAGAAGGACCCCGCGGAGGTGCTCGTCGAGCTGGCAGAGGAGACCAACGCCGAGCTCATCGTCATCGGCGTCCGTCGCCGCACCCCTGTCGGCAAGCTCCTCCTCGGGAGCCAGGCCCAGAAGGTGCTGCTCGACGCCGAGTGCCCGGTGCTCGCCGTCAAGGCCCCCCGCTGAGCCGGACCGCACCACGGTCGGAGCCGTCCACGGGATCTCCCGTGGGCGGCTCTGCCGTGTCGGTCGCCCCACGACCGTGCCGTCGGAGCCCTGACGCGGCGCCCTGCGCGGAGTCCTAGACTGGCGCGCATGGCTGAACTCACCCGCGACGACGTGGCACACCTGGCCGGTCTCGCCCGCATCGACCTCTCCGACGCCGAGCTCGACAAGATGGTCGGCGAGCTGGGCGTCATCCTCGAGTCGGTGGCGATCGTGCAGCAGTCGCCGATCGAGGGCGTCGAGCCCATGAGCCACCCGATGCCGATCGTCAACGTCACCCGTCCCGACGTCGTCCGGCCCAGCCTCGGCGCCGAGGCGGCCCTCGCGGGTGCCCCGGAGTCCGACCAGCAGCGCTTCTCCGTCCCCCGCATCCTGGATCCGGCCCCAGACGAATACGGCGACGTAGGAGCCGGCTTCGTCAGGGAGGACTGAGGCGACCGTATGCCGTGAGGTGAGCTCACGGCATACCTCCGCCTCTGCCGCACCACGCTTTCCCGCAGCGACCACCCAAGGACCGATGTGACCACCGACCTGACCCGCGCCAGCGCCGCCGAGCTCGCCGACCTCCTCACCAGTGGTGGGACGAGCTCGGTCGAGGTGACCCGGGCGCTGCTCGACCGGACCGACGCCGTCGACGGCGACGTCCACGCCTACCTCCACGTCGACCGCGACGGGGCCCTCGCGGCCGCTCGCGACATCGACGAGCGACGGGGCCGCGGCGAGCAGCTGCACCACCTCGCCGGCGTTCCGATCGCCGTCAAGGACGTCATGGCGACCAAGGGCCTGCCGACGACATGCGGCTCCAAGATCCTCGAGGGCTGGATCCCGCCCTACGACGCGACGGTCGTGACGCGCCTCAAGCAGGCCGGCATGCCGATCCTCGGCAAGACCAACATGGACGAGTTCGCGATGGGCTCCTCGACCGAGCACTCGGCCTACGGCCCGACGCGCAACCCGTGGGACCTCGACCGCATCCCCGGCGGCTCGGGTGGTGGCTCGAGCGCGGTCGTCGCGTCGTTCCAGGCGCCGCTCGCGATCGGCACCGACACCGGCGGCTCCATCCGCCAGCCGGCCGCCGTCACGGGCACGGTCGGGACCAAGCCGACCTACGGCGGCGTCTCGCGCTACGGCCTCGTCGCGCTCGCGTCATCGCTCGACCAGGCGGGTCCGTGCACGCGCACCGTCCTCGACGCGGCGCTGCTGCACGAGGTCATGGGCGGGCACGACCCGATGGACTCGACCTCGATCGACGCGCCCGTCCCCGCCGTCGTCGAGGCCGCGCGTCGCGCCGACGTCACGGGCCTGCGGATCGGCATCGTCCGCGAGCTCACAGGCGAGGGCTTCCAAGCCGGCGTGCAGGCCCGCTTCGACGAGTCGGTCCAGCACCTCGTCGACGCCGGCGCCGAGGTCGTCGAGGTCTCGTGCCCGAGCTTCACCGCGGCGCTTGCTGCCTACTACCTCATCCTTCCGTCGGAGGCGTCGAGCAACCTCGCGAAGTTCGACGCCATGCGCTACGGCCTGCGGGTCCTGCCCGAGGGCGTCGACGACCCGAGCGCCGAGCAGGTCATGGCGGCGACGCGTGACGCGGGCTTCGGCGACGAGGTCAAGCGCCGCATCATCCTCGGCACCTACGCACTGTCGTCGGGCTACTACGACGCCTACTACGGCTCGGCGCAGAAGGTGCGGCGGCTCATCGCCGATGACTTCACCCGCGCCTTCGAGTCGGCCGACGTCCTCGTGTCGCCGACGGCGCCGACGACGGCGTTCCGGTTCGGCGACAAGCTCGACGACCCGATGGCCATGTACCTCAACGACATCGCGACGATCCCGGCCAACCTCGCCGGTGTCCCCGGCATGTCGCTCCCGAGTGGTCTCGCCGACGAGGACGGGCTGCCCGCGGGCTTCCAGATCCTCGCGCCGGCCACGGCCGACGACCGCCTGTATGCCGTCGGCGCGGCTCTCGAGCAGCGCCTCCTCGCCGCGTGGGGCGGACCCCTGCTCGCGAAGGCGCCCGACCTGTCCACCTCCACGACGAAGGGTGCGTGACATGAGCACCACGACCACCGACGCGACCCTCGCCTACGACGACGTCCTCGCGGCCTTCGACCCGGTGCTCGGGCTCGAGGTCCACGTCGAGCTCGGGACCAACACCAAGATGTTCTGCGGCTGCGCGACCGAGTTCGGCGCCGAGCCCAACACCCAGGTCTGCCCGGTGTGCCTGGGCCTGCCCGGAGCGCTGCCGGTCGTCAACGAGGTCGCCGTCGAGTCGGCGATCCGGATCGGTCTCGCGCTCAACTGCGAGATCGCGCAGTGGTGCCGCTTCGCCCGGAAGAACTACTTCTACCCGGACATGCCCAAGAACTTCCAGACCTCGCAGTACGACGAGCCGATCGCCTTCGAGGGCTACCTCGACGTCCCGCTCGACGACGGCTCGACCTTCCGCGTCGAGATCGAGCGCGCGCACATGGAGGAGGACACCGGCAAGTCGCTGCACGTCGGCGGCTCCACGGGTCGCATCCACGGCGCGACGCACTCGCTCGTCGACTACAACCGCGCAGGCATCCCGCTCATCGAGATCGTCACCAAGCCGCTGCGTGGTGCGGGGGAGCGCGCGCCCGAGGTCGCCCGCGCCTACGTCGCCACGCTCCGCGACCTGCTCAAGGCGCTCGACGTCTCCGACGTCAAGATGGAGCAGGGCTCGATGCGCTGCGACGTCAACCTCTCACTCATGCCCAAGGGCTCCACGACCCTGGGCACCCGCACCGAGACCAAGAACGTCAACTCGCTGCGCTCGGTCGAGCGGGCCGTCCGCTACGAGATGTGCCGCCACGGTGCCGTGCTCCAGGGCGGTGGCTCGATCCTCCAGGAGACCCGCCACTGGCACGAGGACACCGGCATGACCACGTCGGGCCGCGTGAAGTCCGACGCCGACGACTACCGCTACTTCCCGGAGCCCGACCTCGTCCCCGTCGCGCCCACCCGCGAGACGGTCGAGCAGCTGCGCGCCACCCTGCCCGAGCAGCCGGCGCTGCGCCGCAAGCGGCTCCAGTCCGACTGGGGCTTCAGCGACCTCGAGATGCGCGACGTCCTCAACGCCGGTCTCGTCGACCTCATCGGCGAGACCGTCGAGGCGGGTGCCTCGCCGGCCGGGGCCCGCAAGTGGTGGTCGGGCGACATCGCCCGTCGCGCCAACGCCGAGGGCTCGACCGACGTCGCCTCGTATGCCGCGCAGCGGTCGATCACACCCGCGCACGTCGTCGAGCTCGAGGGTCTCGTGACCTCCGGGCGGCTCAACGACTCGATGGCGCGCCAGGTGTGGGAGGGCGTGCTCGACGGAGAGGGGACCCCGACCGCGGTCGCCGATGCCCGCGGGCTCGAGCTCGTCCAGGACGACGGCGCCCTCGAGGCCGCCGTGGACGAGGTCATCGCGGCCAATCCCGATGTGGCACAGAAGGTCCGGGACGGGAAGGTCCAGGCCGCGGGTGCCCTCATCGGTCAGGTCATGAAGGCGATGAAGGGTCAGGCCGACGCCGGCAAGGCCCGCGAGATCATCCTCTCCAAGCTCACGAGCTGACTGACCCCTCCTTCCGACTCATTGCCCTTTTCGTCCCGTCGTCGCTGCGCTCCTCGGGACGAAAAGGGCAATAAGTCGGGGCGGGTCAGCGGCGACCGCCGCCGAGGAGTCCACCGAGGACGTCGAGGATCGAGCCGCCGGCCGACGGCTGGGTCTGCTGCGTCGGGGCCGGCGCCTGCTGGGTGGCCGTGCCACCGCCGAGGGCGCCACCGAGCACGTCCTGCAGCATCGAGTCGAGCGAGCCCGGGCCACCCTGCGCCGTGTTGTCCGCAGGGGCCTGCGTCGCGCCTCCGCCGAGACCGCCACCGCCGCCCTTGAGGACGCGGTTGGCGAGGTAGGACAACACGATCGGGGCGAGGATCGGGATGAGGCGCTTGACGAGTCCGCCGCCGGCGCCGGACGCACCGAGCGCGGAGTAGACCTGCTCCTCGTTGGACCCGAAGATGTGCGAGGCGATCTTCTCGCCGTCGGCCCGGTCGACCTGGCCGAGGTCGACGCCACCGCGGACGAGGTCGTCGTCGTGCTGGGCGAGCGCCTCGACGATCGAGCTGGCGCCGGCCGGGTCCTGCGCGTTGGCCTGGAGCCCGCCGAGCAGGGCCGGCAAGGCGGTCTGGGCCGCCTGCTGCACCTCCTGCGGGTCGGCGCCGAGCTCCTGGGCGAGCTGGTCGAGGGGGAGGTTCTGGAGGATGTCGTCAGCTGCAGCCATCGGTCGTGCCACCTCTCGGGTCCGGTGGGCGACGGTGCCCACCTCTGCGTTCAACGTACTCAGCGAAGGAGTCCACCGGGGGCTTGTCAGCCGACGGGGACGCGCACGACGCGGTCGTCGCCGGGGCGGGGGTCGCCGCGGAACGTGTTGTTGCTCAGGATCCAGAGGGTGCCGTCCGGCGCCGTGACGACGTCCCGGATCCGGCCGTATCTGTCCTCGAGCAGGCGTACCGGCTCACCGCGCCGCCTCGCCCCGTCGACCGCGACCTTCCACAGCGACGCGCCGCGCAGCGCCGCCAGGTAGACCGCACCGTCGGGCCCGACGGCGATCCCGCTCGGGGAGGCGTCGTCGGTGGACCACTGCGCGATGGGTGCCACGAAGTCACCGGCGTCGCCCTCGATGCCCTCCACTTCGGGCCACCCGTAGTTGGCGCCCGGGATGATGACGTTGAGCTCGTCCCAGGTGTTCTGGCCGAACTCGCTGGCGTACATCGTCCCGTCGGCGCCCCACGCGAGACCCTGGACGTTGCGGTGCCCCAGGCTCCACACCGGGCTCCCGGCGATGGGGTTGCCCGGAGCCGGCTTCCCGTCGGCGGTGACCCGCAGGATCTTGCCGCCGAGGTTGCGCCGGTCCTGCGCCCGGTCGGGCCGAGCCGCGTCCCCGGTGCCGACGTAGAGGAAGCCGTCGGGTCCCCACGCGATCCGCCCGCCGTTGTGGTTGCCGGCCTTGGGTATGCCGGTGAGCACCGGTGTCATCGGCCCGAACCCGTCTGTCCCGAGGGTCGTGCGCAGGATCCTGTTGTCGTCGTCGGAGGTGAGGTAGAGGTGCACGACCCGGTCCGTGGCGAAGGTGGGCGACACTGCGACACCGAGCAACCCGCCCTCGCCGCCGACGTCAACGCCGTCAACGGATCCGACAGTCGTGCGACGGCCGGTGGGGGAGACCCGTACGACCTCGGCCTCGTCGCGCAGGGTGACGAGCGCGTCGCCGCCGGGAAGGAACGCGATCGACCACGGCACGTCCAGCCCGGTCGCGATGTCGCTCGGGCTGCCCGAGGGGATGGACGCGGCCGTGGCGGACCCGGTGGGGGTCTGGCTGCCCGATGACGCGCTGGGCGTCGCGCTCGCCGACGCGGACGGCGAGTCGGCCGACGTCGTGGCGGGTGCCGGCTCAGGAGGGTCATCCCCGCCACCACAGCCCGCGAGGCCGAGGGCGAGCACGCAGAGAAGCGCTGGCAACGTGCGGTGACGGGACGGCATACCCGATCCTCTCCCGGTCGGGGCAACCAGGGCGAGGGCGGGAGCACGACTCCCAGCAAGTCCGCAGACGGCGTTCGCCTAGGGTCGAGGACATGGTCGTCGTCTCCTTCCCGGACCCTGTCCTGCTCGCTGCTGTCGGTGACGTTCCGGGTGTGGAGGCGGTCGTCTGGGACCCGGCGGGGGAGGAGTCCCCCGACGAGCGGATCGAGGTGGTCATCGCGCCCTACCTCGGGGCCGCCTCGGCGCTCGGCGCGGTGGCACAGCTGCGGGACGTGAGGCTCGTCCAGCTCCAGTCGGCCGGCTACGACGGCGTGCTCGAGGTCGTCCCGGAGACGGTCGGCGTGGCGAACGCGGCGGGGGTCTACGACGCCGCCACCGCCGAGCTCGCGGTCGGCATGGCCATCGCGTCGCTGCGCGGCATCCCCGACGCGGTGCGGACCGGGGACGAGGCGCGTTGGGTCGGCCTGGGGACGCGGACCTCACTGGCCGACCGGCGGGTGCTCGTCGTGGGCTACGGGTCGGTCGGCACGGCGATCGCGCGGCGGCTCAGCACGTTCGAGGTGACGCTCACGGCGGTCGCGTCGCGGGCGAGGGCGGGCGACGACCTCGTCGACACGGTGCACGGCATCGACGAGCTCCCCCGGCTGCTGCCCGACCACGACGTCGTCATCGTCATCGTCCCGCTCACCGACGCGACGCACCACCTCGTCGACGACGCGTTCCTGTCGGCCATGCCCGACGGCGCACTGCTCGTCAACGTCGCCCGCGGGCCGGTCGCCGACACCGACGCCCTCGTCGCCCACGCCGGCCGTCTCGCGCTGGCGCTCGACGTCACCGACCCGGAGCCGCTGCCGGACGGACACCCCCTCTGGAGTGCACCGAACGTCCTCATCACCCCGCACGCCGGCGGCAACACCACGGCGCTGCTGCCGCGGATGTCGGCACTGCTGCGCGACCAGCTCTCGCGGGTCGCTGCGGGTGAGGATCCCCACCACCTCGTCCGCCCGATTGTCAAGACCTGACATCGGGGTCGGGCAGGGGCAAGATCGAAGCATGACCATCGCTGCCGAGGACCGGACGCTCGTGCTCGTGCGCCACGCCAAGGCCGAGCAGGGCGGCTACGACGCCGACCACGAGCGCGAGCTCACCAAGAGAGGGCACCGCGACGCCCAGGCCGCCGGCCGGTGGCTCGCCGAGCACGGCATCGGCGTCGACGAGGTGCTGTGCTCGACCGCGACGCGGGCGATGCAGACGTGCGAGGGCATCTGGAGCGCGGGCTGCTCGGAGGCGGACATCCGCGAGGACCACCGGATCTACGACGCGTCGGCCGACCGGCTGCTCGAGGTCGTGCGTGAGGCCGACGCCGACGCCAACGTCGTCATGGTCGTCGGCCACGCCCCGGGCATCCCGGCGCTCGCCTCGATCCTGGCCGAGGGGGCCGGCAGCGACCAGGCCCACGAGCTCATGAGCGAGGGCTACCCGACGGCGGGCGTCGCCGTGCTGCGCTTCTCCGGGCACTGGAGCGACCTCACCGCCGGTGTGGCGCAACTCGACCGCTTCCACGTCGCGCGGGCCGAGCGGGAGTCCGCCGAGGTCTGAACCCGGGTCCGCGCCGAGTGCTCACATCACCGAGCGCAGGGCCGCGGTCGCACCTCTGAGGTAGCGCTCGACGACGACCCGTTCGTCGTCGGTGAGCGAGTTGTCGATCTCGGCCAGGGCGGTGAACATCGGCGCGAGCAGCGCGAAGATCTCGCGTCGCCCGGAGTCGGTGACGACGACCTCCGTGCGGCGCCGGTCGTCGGTGTGGGCGCGGCGCTCGGCGTGACCGCGAGCCACGAGTCGGTCGACCACGCCCGAGGATGCGGCGGAGGTCACGCCGAGGACCTTGGCCAGCTCGACCGGCCCCATCGGGGTTGCGGAGAGGTGTCGCAGGGAGTGCAGCTCGGAGACGGAGAGCCCGCCGCGACGCGCGACGGCCTGGGGGGACTGGGCGGCGACGCCCACGAGCTCCTCGAGCGCCTCGAGAGAGGGAGAGGGCCGGTATGCCGGCGCAACCGACTGCACCGCCGCCGCGGACTGCACCGCGGACGCCGGCTCGTCGGTGGGTCGGGTGGACCGGCTTGTCCTCGGGTCGGGGATGTCGGTAATATCGCTCACCTACTTACTCACTTGATGAGTCACTGATCTACCCACTCTAGCGAAGGACGACCGATGGGCGCGCTCGCCACACTCCTCACCCGGAAGTGGGTGGCCGGTCTGGTCGCCCTGTTCGCGCTCCTGTCGGCAGGTGCCGTCATCGGTGTGGTCGGTCAGGCGGAGCGTGGCCCGACCGCGACGGCCTCCCTGCCGACCGGGTCGGACAGCCGGGCGGCGGCGGAGCTGCGGGCGGAGCTGCCCGAGGCCGAGGGGTCGGCCGCCGTCGTGCTGTTCAGCAGCGACTCCGCCCTCACCGCCGAGCAGCTCGCCCTGCTCCAGGGCAAGGCGCGCGAGCTCCCGGGAGCCAGCGGCGCACCGCCCACCGTCTCCGAGGACGGCACCGCCGCGATCGTCGTCGTCCCGGTGAGCGCGAACGACGCGACCGAGACCTCCGAGGTGGTCACCGAGCTGCGCGACGTCGTGCGGTCCGGCCTGCCCGACGGCCTCACGGCCCAGGTGACGGGTCCGGCGGCGATCCAGGCCGACCTGGCCGCGGTCTTCGACGGCGCGAACTTCCGCCTCCTCGGGGCGACCGCGTCGGTCGTCGCGCTCCTGCTCATCATCACCTACCGCAGCCCCGTGCTCTGGCTCGTGCCGCTCACCGTCGTCGGCGTCGCCGACCAGCTCGCCGCCACCCTCGCGACCCGGACCCTCGCGGCCTTCGACGTCCAGTGGGACGAGTCGACCATCGGCATCCTCTCCGTCCTCGTCTTCGGAGCGGGCACCGACTACGCCCTCCTGCTCATCTCGCGTTACCGCGACGAGCTTCGCGTCACCGAGGACCGCCGGGAGGCCATGGCCCACGCCCTGACGCGCACCGCGGAGGCGGTCCTGTCGAGTGCGACCACGGTCGTCCTCGGCCTGCTGACCCTGCTGCTCTCCGCCTTCCCCACGACGCGTGGTCTCGGACTGGCCTGCGCGGTGGGCGTCGTCGTGGCGGCGGTCTTCGTCCTCGTCGTCCTGCCGGCTGCACTGGTCGTCTTCGGTCGCTGGATCTTCTGGCCCAAGGTGCCGCGCACCGGTCAGGCGAGCCTGGCGGACTCCCGGTCGTTCTGGCGCCGCATCGGCGACGCCGTCGCCCGCCACCCGAAGCGCTTCGCCACGGTGACACTCGTGCTCCTCGCCATCGCCGCGGGCGGCATGACGCAGATCCGCACGGGCCTCGACGGGTCCGACCAGTTCCTCGAGAAGCCCGAGGCCATCGCGGCGGGGGAGCGCCTCGCCGAGTCGTTCCCGGCAGGCTCGGCCGACCCCGTGGTCATCGTGTCGCGTGGTGCGGAGGTCTCCGAGCTCGCCGCGACCGTCGGCGCCGTCGACGGGGTGTCGTCGACGCGAGAGATCGCCAGCACCGGTGGCGTGAGCGAGATCCAGGCCGTCGTCGAGGCCGACCCCGGCTCCGACGCGGCGGAGCAGACCGTGCGCGCCATCCGTGACGCGGTGTCCGGGACCGCGGAGACGCACGTCGGCGGCACCGAGGCCGAGGCGCTCGACGAGTCCGAGGCCTCGGCGCGCGACCGCATGCTCATCTTCCCGATCATCCTCGGTCTCGTTGTCCTCGCCCTCGGGGCACTGCTGCGCTCGGTCGTGGCGCCGGTCGTCCTCGTGGCCACGGTCGTCGCGACGTACCTCGCGAGCCTCGGGATCTCGTCGGTGCTCTTCACCCAGGTGCTCGGCTTCGACCGCCTCGACAACGGCGTCCCCCTGCTCGCGTTCGTCTTCCTCGTCGCCCTCGGGGTCGACTACAACATCTTCCTCGTGACACGCACGGCCGAGGAGGCCCGCGGGCACGGGCCGCGAGAGGGCATGCTGCGCGCGCTCGCGGCGACCGGTGGCGTCATCACGAGTGCGGGCATCCTGCTCGCCGCGGTCTTCGCCGTGCTCGGTGTGCTGCCGCTCGTCGTCCTCGCCCAGCTCGGTGTCGTCATCTGCGTCGGCGTCCTCCTCGACACCCTCGTGGTCCGCACGGTCCTCGTCCCGGCGATCGCGCTCGTGCTCGGGGACCGGTTCTGGTGGCCCCGTCGCGTCGGTGGCGCCCACCAACCGCAGGTTGAGTCCCGCGGGGCGGGCGACGCCGAGCCCGATCTCGTCTCCGTCGCTGGGTGAGATCGGCGTCCCAGTCGGTGGACACGGGTTCTACAGTGGCCCCATGACCGACGCGCCCGAGATCGACATCAAGCCCCGCAGCCGCGACGTCACCGACGGCCTCGAGAAGACCGCAGCACGAGGGATGCTGCGCGCGGTCGGCATGGGGGACGACGACTGGGTCAAGCCCCAGATCGGCGTCGCGAGCTCGTGGAACGAGATCACCCCGTGCAACCTCTCGCTCGACCGGCTGGCCAAGGCGGTCAAGGACGGCGTGCACTCCGGTGGCGGCTACCCCCTGGAGTTCGGCACGATCTCGGTGTCCGACGGCATCTCCATGGGCCACGAGGGCATGCACTTCTCGCTCGTGTCGCGCGAGATCATCGCCGACTCGGTCGAGACGGTGATGAACGCCGAGCGGCTCGACGGCTCGGTCCTCCTGGCCGGCTGCGACAAGTCCCTGCCCGGGATGCTCATGGCCGCCGCCCGCCTCGACCTCGCCTCGGTCTTCCTGTATGCCGGCTCCATCCTTCCCGGGATCGCGAAGCTCTCGGACGGCTCCGAGAAGACCGTGACGATCATCGACGCGTTCGAGGCCGTCGGTGCCTGCGCCGCCGGGAAGATGTCACGCGCGGACGTCGACGCCATCGAGCGCGCCATCTGTCCGGGCGAAGGCGCCTGCGGTGGCATGTACACCGCCAACACCATGGCCTCGGTCGCCGAGGCGATGGGCATGTCGCTCCCCGGCTCTGCCGCGCCGCCGGCCACCGACCGTCGGCGCGACGGGTTCGCCCGCAAGTCCGGTGAGGCCGTCGTCGAGCTGCTCCGTCGTGGCATCACCGCCCGCCAGATCATGACCAAGGAGGCGTTCGAGAACGCCATCGCCGTCGTCATGGCCTTCGGCGGCTCGACCAACGCCGTCCTGCACCTGCTCGCCATCGCCCACGAGGCCGAGGTCGACCTCACCATCGGCGACTTCCAGCGGGTCGGCGCCAAGGTCCCGCACCTCGCCGACGTCAAGCCGTTCGGCCAGTTCGTCATGACCGACATCGACCGTGTCGGGGGAGTGCCCGTCGTCATGAAGGCGCTCCTCGACGCCGGTCTGCTCCACGGCGACTGCCTCACGGTCACGGGTCGCACCGTCGCCGAGAACCTCGCCGACATCCGCCCGCCGGACCCGGATGGCCACGTCGTGCGCGCGATGAGCGAGCCGATCCACCGCACCGGTGGACTGACGATCCTCAGCGGATCGCTCGCCCCCGAGGGCGCGGTCGTCAAGTCGGCCGGGTTCGACACCGACGTCTTCGAGGGGACAGCACGCGTCTTCAACGGCGAGCGCGCCGCAATGGACGCCGTCGAGCAGGGCCAGCTCAAGCCCCAGGACGTCGTCGTCATCCGCTACGAGGGCCCCAAGGGCGGGCCAGGCATGCGCGAGATGCTCGCCGTCACCGGCGCGATCAAGGGCGCCGGCCTCGGCAAGGACGTCCTCCTCCTCACCGACGGTCGCTTCTCCGGCGGCACGACGGGGCTCTGCGTCGGGCACGTCGCACCGGAGGCCGTCGACGAGGGGCCGATCGCGTTCGTCCGGGACGGGGACGGCATACGCCTCGACGTCGCGGGCGGGACCCTCGACCTCCTCGTCGACGACGCGGAGCTCGACCGGCGCCGCGCCGAGGGCGTGACGCATCCCGAGCCCAAGTACACGCGTGGTGTCCTCGCCAAGTACCGCAAGCTCGTCGGCTCGGCGAGCCGGGGCGCCGTCTGCGACTGACCGCGGCGCCATCGCGTCCGACACGAGAACGCGGGCCCTTGGACGCATGAAGGATGGAGGATCGCGGGGACTGGGCCCCTGCGATCCTCCATTCTGTCGCGGTGCGGGACCCTCGTGCGCCGGCATTACGGGCCGGGCAATGACCGGATGGTGGGATGTGTCGTCTCACACGTTGACACGACCGCTGCCGGGCGGGAGAGTCGTCGTGTGTCCCGCCTCCTCGTACTTCCCCCGGCGCCCGGCCCCTCCTGACAGGTCCGGCCAGGCGCCTCCCTCCATCGTCCCCACCGTGTGGGACGGGAGGGTTTTTTTGTGGCCACACGCAGCATCCAGCACGCGAGATCTCCCTGCAGCACACCGCAGCTCAGCACGAAGCAGCACGACATGACGCAACTCAACGCAACTCCGACCGAAGATGGTGACGACGTGAGCGAGACCCAGGCAGCGCCCACCCCGGCGCGGCTCGCCGAACAGGCCCGAGCCAAGGCTCCCCTGCAGGTGACGGGAGCGCAGAGCCTCGTCCTGTCACTGGAGTCCATGGAGGTCGACACGGTCTTCGGCATCCCCGGTGGCGCGATCCTCCCCGCGTACGACCCGCTGCTCGACTCGGTCAAGGTGCGCCACATCCTCGTCCGCCACGAGCAGGGTGCAGGCCACGCCGCCGAGGGCTACGCCTCGGCCACCGGCAAGGTCGGCGTCTGCATGGCGACGTCGGGCCCGGGTGCGACCAACCTCGTCACCGCACTCGCCGACGCGCACATGGACTCGGTGCCGATCGTGGCCATCACCGGTCAGGTCGCGAGCGCGGCCATCGGCACGGATGCCTTCCAGGAGGCCGACATCCGCGGCATCACGATGCCGATCACCAAGCACAACTACCTCGTCACCGACGCCTCGCAGATCCCGCGCGTCATCGCCGAGGCCTTCCACATCGCATCGACCGGCCGGCCCGGACCGGTGCTGGTCGACATCAGCAAGGACGCGCTCCAGGCCAGGACGACGTTCTCGTGGCCGCCGCGGATCGACCTGCCCGGCTACCACCCGGTGACCCGCCCCCACGCCAAGCAGATCCGAGAGGCGACCAAGCTCATCGGCGGCGCCCAGCGGCCGGTGCTCTACGTCGGCGGCGGCGTCATCCGTGCCGACGCCTGCGAGGAGCTGCGCCAGTTCGTCGAGCTCACCCGCATCCCCGTCGTCACGACCCTCATGGCCCGGGGCGCCCTGCCCGACAGCCACGAGCTGCACCTCGGCATGCCCGGCATGCACGGCTCCGTCGCCGCCGTGACGGCGCTGCAGAAGGCCGACCTGCTCATCACCCTCGGCGCCCGCTTCGACGACCGGGTCACCGGCCAGCTGTCGACGTTCGCGCCCGAGGCCAAGGTCATCCACGCCGACATCGACCCGGCCGAGATCTCCAAGAACCGCAAGGCCGACGTGCCGATCGTCGGCTCCTGCAAGGACGTGCTCGTCGACCTCATCGAGTCGGTCGACATCGAGATCGACGCGGGCCACGGCGGCGACTACACGGAGTGGCGCGAGCGCACCCAGGGCTGGAAGCGCGACTTCCCGGTCGGCTACACCGTGCCCGAGGGCGGCACCCTCGCCCCCCAGTACGTCATCGAGCGGCTCAGCGCGATCGCCGGACCGGAGGCCGTCTACGTCGCCGGCGTCGGCCAGCACCAGATGTGGGCCGCGCAGTTCGTGCAGTACGAGCGCCCGCGTGCCTGGCTCAACTCCGGTGGCCTCGGGACGATGGGGTATGCCGTCCCCGCCGCCATGGGTGCCCAGGTCGGGGAGCCCGACCGCACCGTGTGGGCGATCGACGGCGACGGGTGCTTCCAGATGACCAACCAGGAGCTCGCCACCTGCGTCATCAACAACATCCCGATCAAGGTCGCCGTCATCAACAACAGCAGCCTGGGCATGGTGCGCCAGTGGCAGTCGCTCTTCTACAACGAGCGCTACTCCAACACCGACCTGCACACGTCCGCCGACGGCACCCGCATCCCCGACTTCGTCAAGCTCGCCGACGCCTACGGCTGTGTCGGCCTGCGGTGCGAGCGCCCCGAGGACGTCGACGAGACGATCCGCAAGGCGATGGAGATCAACGACCGCCCGGTCGTCGTCGACTTCGTCGTCCACCGCGACGCGATGGTGTGGCCGATGGTCCCCGCCGGCGTGAGCAACGACGCCATTCAGGTGGCCAAGGACACCGCACCCCAGTGGGACCGCGAGGAGTCCGAGGCCATCCCGCAGGCCGAGGACGCCGACCACAGCGGCGGCGACGCCACCCCGACGAAGCGCACCGACGAAGGTGAGGAGAAGTGATGTCGCAGCACACCCTGTCGGTGCTCGTCGAGAACAAGCCGGGAGTCCTGGCCCGCATCGCCGGCCTCTTCGCCCGCCGCGGCTTCAACATCCACAGCCTCGCCGTGGGCGAGACCGAGCACGTCGAGATCTCGCGCATCACCGTCGTCGTCGACGTCGACGAGCTCCCGCTCGAGCAGGTGACCAAGCAGCTCAACAAGCTCGTCGAGGTGCTCAAGGTCGTCGAGCTCGACGCCTCGTCCGCCGTCCAGCGACAGGTCATGCTCATCAAGGTCCGGGCCGACGCGGCGACGCGCAGCCAGGTCCTCGAGCTCGTCCAGCTCTTCCGCGCCAAGGTCGTCGACGTCGCCACCGAGTCGGTGACGATCGAGGCGACCGGGCACGGCGAGAAGCTCACCGCGCTGCTCGGGGTCCTCGAGCCCTACGGGGTGCGCGAGCTCGTCCAGTCCGGCATCGTCGCCATCGGACGAGGCCCCCGATCCATCACCGACCGCGCGCTGCGCGGAGCCTGACAGGAGCCGCAACGTCCGGCAGCTCGACGGCATACCCACCGCTTTGCCGGACGCAAGCGCAAGACCGCAACACCACAGACCACATCGCACGACAACCTGAGGAGACGTTCGAAACCATGGCCGAGATGTTCTACGACGACGACGCCGACCTGTCGATCATCCAGGGGCGCAAGGTCGCCGTCATCGGATACGGCAGCCAGGGGCATGCCCACGCGCTGAGCCTGCGCGACAGCGGGGTCGACGTCCGCGTCGGTCTCGCCGAGGGCTCCAAGAGCAAGGCCAAGGCCGAGGCCGAGGGCCTGCCGGTGAAGTCGGTCGCCGACGCCACCGCCGAGGCCGACCTCGTCGTCATCCTCACGCCCGACCAGGTGCAGCGCACCGTCTACGCCGAGGAGATCAAGCCCCACCTCAAGGAGGGCGCGGCGCTGCTCTTCGGGCACGGCTTCAACATCCGCTTCGGCTACATCACCCCGGAGCCGGGCTCCGACGTCATCATGGTCGCGCCCAAGGGCCCCGGCCACCTCGTGCGCCGTGAGTACGTCGACGGTCGTGGCGTGCCGGTGCTCGTCGCCGTCGAGCAGGACGCGTCCGGCACCGCCTGGGACCTCGCGAAGTCCTACGCGAAGGCCATCGGTGGCCTGCGTGCCGGCGGGATCCGGACGACCTTCACCGAGGAGTGCGAGACCGACCTCTTCGGTGAGCAGGCCGTCCTCTGTGGTGGCGCCTCGCAGCTCGTCATGTACGGCTTCGAGACCCTCGTGGAAGCGGGCTACCAGCCCGAGGTCGCCTACTTCGAGTGCCTGCACGAGCTCAAGCTCATCGTCGACCTCATGGTCGAGGGCGGCATCGCCAAGCAGCGCTGGTCGGTCTCCGACACGGCCGAGTACGGCGACTACGTCTCGGGTCCGCGTGTCATCGACCCCTCGGTCAAGGACAACATGCAGGCCGTCCTCGCCGACATCAAGAACGGCGCGTTCGCCAAGCGCTTCATCGACGACCAGGACGCCGGCGGACCGGAGTTCAAGGCCCTGCGCGAGAAGGGTGCCCAGCACCCCATCGAGGCCACGGGGCGCGAGCTGCGCAAGCTCATGTCGTGGGTCAAGAGCGACACCGACAGCGACTACGTCGAGGGTTCGGCCGCCCGCTGATCCCCCTCCGCTGACCTGTCAGCACAGACGAACGCTCCCCGCGGTCTCGGTCCGTGGGGAGCGTTCGTGCGTGCGGTGGAGTGCGAGCGGTGCGGTATGCCGTCCGCCCACCCGGTCTCTCACGCCGGCTGGGCGTGCGCGTGGCGACGGGTCGAGGCCACGACGGCACCGACGACGGCCATGCCCGCCACGGCGCCGAGCCCGATCTGGAGGTACTCGACCGCACCGTCGTCGATGACGAGCATGGCTGGGGCGGGGAGTGACGGGCTCGCCGGAGCGGGCGCCGAGTACTGCAGGGACGAGCCGTCCGGCCGAGCGTCCTTGGCGCCGACGCTCGGGCCGGGGTCCTGCCTGGCGTGGGCGGGGACGATGGTGAGGATGCCGGCCACGGCTGTCGTGGCCGCTGCCGCGGCCGCGCGGCGGGAGGTGGTGTGAAGGTTCATGACGCTGTCCTTTCGGGGGGTGACCGGCGGGCCGGTCGGGGGATGTCGGTGAGGTGGTGGTCAGGCGAGGTGAGCGTGTCCGTGACGACGACGGCTGGCTCCGGTGGCGACGGCACCGACGACGACCATGCCGCCGATCACGCCGAGGGCGATCTGGAGGTACTCGACGGCGCCGTCGTCGACGGTCAGCGCCGCGGGTCCGGGGACGGTGACGGAGCCGTCGCTCGTCGTGAGGCCGGTTCCCCCGTCCCTGAGCATCGGGCCCGGGTCCTGACGGGCGTGGGCCGGCGTGACGGTGATGATCGCGGCGAGGGCCGTGGTGGCCAAGGCTCCTGCGGTTCGCCGGGAGGTGGTGTTGAGGTGCATGACGCTGTCCTTTCGTGGTGTGACCGGGATGGACCGGTCGAGGTGCTGGAGCGGGTGCTGCGGCATGTCGACCAGTCCACCCGGGTGCGGTCGCGGCTGGGTCGCGCTCTGGTCGTGGGTGGTCGCGGTTCGGTCGCGACTGCCCCCCGGTGGGTTGGCGCCCTCCGATCGTCAGGCGGCAGTGTGCGCGTGACGACGTCGGGTGCTGGCGACGACGAGGCCGCCGACGGCGGCCATGCCCGCGAGGGCGCCGAGCCCGATCTGGAGGTACCCGACGGCCCCGTCGTCGATGGTGATCGCCGCGGGTCCCGGCGCCGGTGCCTTCGGGGACATCTGGGCCCCCGGGGACGGGATCGGGTTCTGGAGGGTCGAACCGTCCGGCCTGGACGTCGAGGTCCCGGCTGAGACCCGATCGCCGGGGTCGAGCCTGGCGAACGCCGGCGTGACCGTGACCAGGCTCGCGAGGGTGGCCGTCGCGAGGACGCCCGCTGCCCGCCGACTGGTGGTGCTCCCGCGCCTGTGGCCTGGGGTGCTGCTGTGGGTGGTGCTGCTGGGGGCCATGACGGCCTCCTTCCTGTCCGGTGACCGCGCCCCGTGGTACGGCTCTGGGGCAGTGCGGTCGGCCCGTCCCCTGCGGAGGGCTTGGAGTGAGTGAAGGCCGGGCCGGTATCAGTCCGTCGCCGACATTTCGGCGGAGGCGGGGGGCGGGTATCAGGTCGGTATCGCCGCCCCCGCTGCCGTGCTCGCGACGCGGTGGCCGGGCGGATGTGGACCCGCCGCTCGCGCTTCCTACGATGGGAGCCGTGGACGACCTCGTGCGTGGCTGGCCGCTGTGGGCCGTGTTCGCGGGGTTCTGGGTCATCGCGATGCTGCGGTCGAACGCGACCTACTGGGCCGGCCGCGGCCTGAGGGCCGGGGGAGGGCTGACGAGGGTGGGGCGGCACCTCGACCGTCCGGCCGTGGTCCGGACCGAGGAGCTCGTCGACCGCTGGGGCGCACCCGGGGTCGCGCTCAGCTTCCTCACCGTGGGGGTCCAGACCCTCGTCAACGCCGCCGCAGGCGCCCTTCGTATGCCGTTGAGGCACTACGTGCCCGCCACCGCGGTCGGCGCGCTGCTCTGGGCCACGCTCTACACGTCGGTGGGGGTGGCGCTGTGGGACGCGCTCACCGGAGGATCCTGGTGGTGGCTGCTCGTGGTGCCGGCAGTCGTCGGCGTCGTCCTGGGGGCGACGAGGTGGCTCGGCCGGGCGGCCGGCGCCTGACGGCCGAGCTTGTTCCGCCTCGGCCTCAGTCTCAGCCTCTGCCTGCGTCACGGCCTCGCCCGACCCTGTCGTGGACACACGACGAGACGCTCCCCATACCTGTCGATGGGGAGCGTCTCGTCCTGGGCGCTGGTCGGCCCGGCGGTCCGGGCGCAGTTCCGTGATTCGACGGTCACGCCGGGTGGGCGTGGCCGTGCCGACGGGCGCTGCCGGCCACGAGGGCGCCGAGGACCGCCATGCCGCCGACGGCACCGAGTGCGACCTGGAGGTACTCGACCGCGTTGTCGTCGATCGTGATGACGGACGGTCCGGGCCGCGTACTGGTGTCGGGGGTGGAGGGACCCGAGTTCTCGTTCTCCCAGACCCGGAGCTCGGCGGGGGTGGTGACCCCGTCGTCGTTCAGCCCCGACTCGGCGTGGGCGGGCGTGATGGTGACGAGGCCCGCGAGGGCGATGGTGGCGAGGGCTGCTGCGACTCGACCGGTGCTGGAGCTGGTGCTGGTGCGCATGACGCGCTCCTTTCGTGGGGTGACCGGTGATCGGTCCTGAGCCGGCCCGGCCGGACTGGCTTGTGGACCATCGGAGCGGACGTCGATATCGGTCCGACGTCGGGTGTCGATCAGGGCCGTCTCGCCGATATCGGCTGGGTATCGGGAGCGTTGACACGGCGGTGAGGGGGGCGGACATTGAGCCCATGGGCATCGGCGTGCTCGGACCGCTTCTCGTCGACGACCACGCCGCGTTCTCGCCGCGTGACCAGGTCGTCCTCGAGGCACTGGTCGCGGCAGGGGGGACGGCCCTGAGCGCCGAGAGCCTGGCCGAGGCGCTCTGGGGGGAGGAGCCGCCGCCCTCGTGGAAGAAGCTCGTGCCGAGCAGCATCCTGCGGCTCCGCCAGCGACTCGGGCACGGCGCGATCGAGACGACGTCGCACGGATACCGACTGAGCCTGAACGGGGACAGCGTCGACTCGGTGCGGTTCGTCCACCTCGTCGAGCGGGGGCACCAGCTGCTGACCTCCGGGGACGCGGACCGTGCACGTCACGTCCTGCGGGAGGCGCTGGGTCTGTGGCGAGGGCGCGCCCTGGCGGAGATCGCCGACTGGGAGCCGGGTCGGTTCGAGGCCGAGCGGCTCGACGAGGTGCGACGCGAGGCCGAGGAGGCCGTGCTCGACGCCAGCCTCCGGGCCGGCCTCCACGCCGAGTCGGTGGCCGAGGCCCGCACCCGGGTCGCGCAGGAGCCGCTGCGCGAGCGTCGGTGGGCACTTCTCGCCCTCGCGCAGTACCTCTCAGGAGACCAGGGGGACGCGCTCACCACCTTGCGAGAGGCCCGGCGACGGCTCGCCGACGAGCTCGGTCTCGACCCGAGCGCCGAGCTCGCGCGTCTGGAGGATGCCATCCTGCGTCAGGACGCCTCCCTCGTGGCGGCCGTGGCGCTGCCGGAGCCGGCCCCGGAGTGTCCCTACCCAGGCCTTCGGGCCTTCGAGGTGGAGGACGGCGAGGTGTTCTTCGGCCGGACGACCGAGCTCGAACAGTGCCTGAGCCGCCTTATGGAGCAGGGAGTCCTCGTCGTGGCGGGTCCGTCAGGCAGCGGGAAGTCCTCGCTGGTCCGCGCCGGTGTCGTCGCCTCACTGCGACGCAGTCACCGCCCGGTCGAGATCCTCGGGCCCGGACCCGACGGGCTCATCGGGATGCGTCAGCTGGTCGAGTCGGGTTGGAGGGGTGCCGTCGTCGTCGACCAGCTCGAGGAGGTCCTCGCGGCCGGTGGTCCCGAGGCGCGCAACGAACTCGTCGCCGATCTCGTTCGGCACGCCGCCGCCGGGCCGCTCATCATGACCCTTCGAGCCGACCACCTCGAGGACGTGTCGCGGCACCCCGAGCTCTCACGGATCGTCGAACGCGGTCTGTACCTCCTCGGCCCACTCACGGAGGAGAGTTTGCGAGCGGCGATCGAAGGGCCGGCCGCCGAGGCCGCCCTCGTCCTGGAACCCGGCGTCGTCGACGTGCTGCTCAACGAGGTGCTCGACGCGCCGGGGGCTCTGCCGCTCATGGCCCACGTCCTCGAACAGACCTGGCAGCGGCGGGAGGGGCGCACGCTCACGCTCGCGGGTTACCGGGCCTCGGGCGGGATCGAGGGTGCGGTGGCCCAGTCCGCCGAGGGCGTGTTCGACAGCCTCGACGTCGACGACCGCGACGTGCTGCGCGACCTCCTGCGCCGACTCGTGTCGGTGACACCGGACGGTGACCCGGTGCGGGTCTGGGTACCGGTGCGCCGGCTCCCGGAGGACGGGAGCCGCGGCCTCGTGGACCTGCTCGTCCGTGCCCGTCTCCTCGCGGTCGACGAGGGTGTCGTGGCCGTGGCCCACGAGTCCCTCGCACGGGCCTGGCCGCGGCTGCGCGCGTGGCTCGAGGAGGACGTGGAGGGCCAGCACATCCTGCGCCACCTCAGCGCCGCTGCGGACAGCTGGGACGGACTCGACCGCCCCCAGAGCGAGCTCTACCGCGGGATTCGCCTGACCCGCGCCCTCGGGTGGCAGGCCCGGTCGACGGACGCCCTCACGCCGACCGAGAGTGCGTTCCTCAGCGCCTCGGAGGAGGTGGACCGGGCGGCGCGGGAGCAGGAGGCACTGGCCGAGATGAGTCGGCGCCGGCACGGACGGACCACGCGGGCGCTCGTGGCCGGTCTCGTCGCGCTTGTCGTCGTGGCGGTGACGACCGCCGGGGTCGCTGTGCTCCAGCGAGGCAGGGCGGCAGAGGCGGCAGTCGGCCAACGGGCCTCGGCGGCGGCCGCCGCCGCTCGCGAGTCGGCCGATCCGACCGTGGCGATGTTGGCAGGAGTGGAGGCCGTTCGGCTGCGTGACGCACCCGAGACACGTGGTGCACTGCTCGCCGCGCTGACCCGCTGGCCGTCACTGCTCGCCACGCGAGTCGTCGACGACGCCAAGGACATCGACGTGGCGGCCAGCGGACGCGTCGTCCTCGGGCGGGACTCGGCCCTGACGGCGATCGACCCGGACTCACTTGCCGACGAGGCCTCGCAGTTCGGCAGCGCCTCCAGAGTCGACCTCGTCACAGACGGGCGGACGGCGGTCACCGCCAGCGACGGTGGAGAGGTGGAGCTCATCGACCTGGAGAGCGGCGACCGTCAGCAGCTGCGCCCACCCTCGAGAGGGCAGTCGTGGGGCCCCCGGGCCAGCGCAGACGGGGAGGTCGTCGTTGCGGCGGTGACCGGAGTGGACGACGGGAACGGCAGTGCCGTCTTCGCCTGGCGCGGGACCACCCTGCTCGCCACGATCGCGCCGCAGGAGATCACCGACCTGGCGCTGAGCCGGGACGGCAACAGGCTCTACCTCCACCTCCCCGAGCCGGTGGCGACCATCGCCGTCCATGACGTGGCCACCGGTCGCCGTATCGCCTCTGCGCCGCTGCGAGGGTTGGACCGCGTCCTGCCGGCGCAGTCTGGCGTGGTCGAGCCCATGGTGATCAGCCCGGACGGGCGCCTGCTGGCGCTCGGAGGCGCGGAGGTGACCCTGATCGACACCAGCGACCTCACGGTCCAGCGTCGTCTGGAGGGCTCGGACGGCGAGACCCGCTCCCTGGCCTTCTCGCACGACGGCCGGCTCCTGGCCGGCGGCTCGGACGAGAGCTCGGTCGCCGTGTGGGACATCAGGACCCAGCGGATCGAGCGACTGGAGGCCCTGTCGGAGGCGGTCAACAAGGTCGCCTTCTCCTCCGACGCCGGCACGCTCTACACGCTCACCAACGACCACCGGCTGAGCTCGTGGGACCTCACGGGCGACCGGAGCGCTCTGCAGCGCGTGCACTCGGGGCTGGGGCCCGGTCTGGTCGGGGGCGAGCTCGTGGTGCCCGCGCCGACCGGAGACGTCGTGGCGTTCATGTCGCCGACTCCCGGAGCGAGTGACCGCCATGACACCATCGCCTTCCTCGACGTCGCGGCTGGCCGGCTGCTCGAGCCCGTCGAGGGTGAGTACCAGAACTGGGGGGTGTGGCGACCGCCCTCCGACGACCAGCTGGCGGTGCCGGGTGACCGCTCCATCCGGGTGTGGGACTGGAGCAGCCGCTCCACCGTCCTGGACGAGGAAGTGGGTCAAGCTGCCATCGAGGCGCTGGCGTACACGCCGGACGGGCGTCGGCTCATCGTCGGCGAGCGCGCCGGGTACGTCTACGAGGTGGACGCCGACACGTTGGCCCCCACCGGTCCTCGCGCCCGGCTCGTCGGCGACCTGCACGAGGTCATCTCGGCGGGTGCCGACCGGGCGCTGGCCATCCTCGGCACCCGTGACGGCATCGCCTCCACCCTCGTGGACCTGAGGACCGGCCGAACGTCCGGCACGCGGCTCCTCAGTGTGGACGTGGGCCATGCCGAGGTCTCGCCCGACGGCCGTCTCCTCGCGCTGGGCGGCTTCCGCGGCGAGGTGGGCATCCTCGACCTGGCGACGGGCGCCTGGGTCAAGGAGCCGGTGGCGGGCGAGCACCAGGGATTCATCCTTCGGGTGGACTTCTCCTCCGACGGTGCCCTGCTCGTGAGCAGCGGGCAGGACGGCCGGGTGCGCCTGTGGGACGGGCGCACGGGGGCGAAGCGGGAGAGCATCCGGGTGGGGCGGGTCGACGTGCCGTCGTCGGCCATCTTCGAGCAGGACGGCCGGACGCTCTTCCTCGCGGCGGGCGACGGCTCGGTCCAGCGGTGGGACACCTCGGTGTCGAGCTGGGTCGGGCACGCCTGCCGCACAGCTGGACGCAACCTCACGCCGGAGGAGTGGGACGTGCTCTTCGGCACCACGGCGACGTACCACGCAGGATGCTCGGCCGACCAGCTCCGACGCTGAATGGCGCGCAGCCAACCGGCTGAATGACGGGCGAGCCCGAGTCGGCAGAGCCGGGCAGGTGCCCGATGTCGCCGCGCTCAGCGGAAGCCTGTGGCGTGTCACATACCGGGCGCCACCATCCACATGCTGAACGCGCCCCTAGACTCGGCCCTGCGCACAGCGACGTGCCGACCCCACCATCCGGCAACCCCAAAGGATACGCACGTGAGCAAGCCGATCGTCCTGATCGCCGAGGAGCTCAGCCCGGCAACCATCGACGCCCTCGGGCCCGACTTCGAGATCCGCCAGATCGACGGATCCGACCGCTCCCAGCTCCTCCCGGCCCTCGCCGACGTCGATGCCGTCCTCATCCGGTCCGCCACGAAGATGGACTCCGAGGCGATCGCGGCCGCCAAGAACCTCAAGGTCATCGCCCGCGCTGGCGTCGGCCTCGACAACGTCGACGTCCCTGCCGCCACCCAGGCTGGCGTCATGGTCGTCAACGCACCCACCTCCAACATCACGAGCGCTGCCGAGCTCGCCGTCGGCCTGCTCCTCTCGACCGCCCGCAACATTGCGCCGGCCAACCAGGCGCTCAAGGGCGGCGCGTGGAAGCGCAGCAAGTACGGCGGTGTCGAGCTGCTCGACAAGAAGGTCGGCGTCGTCGGCTTCGGCCGCATCGGCCAGCTCGTCGCCGAGCGGCTCAAGGGCTTCGGCATGGAGATCCTCGCCTACGACCCCTACGTCTCGGCGCAGCGTGCCGGCCAGCTCAGTGCCCGCCTCGTGACCCTCGACGAGCTGCTCGCCGAGTCCGACTTCATCACCGTCCACCTCCCGAAGTCGCCCGAGACCCTGGGGCTCCTCGGCAAGGACGCCTTCACCAAGGTCAAGCCGACGGTCCGCATCATCAACGCCGCCCGCGGCGGCATCGTCGACGAGGACGCCCTCGCCGAGGCGCTGCGCGAGGGGCGCGTCGCCGGTGCCGGCATCGACGTCTTCGCGACGGAGCCCACGACCGCGAGCCCGCTCTTTGAGCACGAGTCGGTCGTCGTCACCCCGCACCTCGGTGCCTCCACGGAGGAGGCCCAGGAGAAGGCCGGCGTCGCCGTCGCCAAGTCGGTGCGCCTCGCCCTCAGCGGTGACCTCGTCCCCGACGCCGTCAACGTCTCCGGCGGCGCCGTCGCCGAGGAGGTCCGCCCGGGCATCGACCTCGTCGAGAAGCTCGGTCGCATCTTCACCGGTGTCGCCGGCTCGGTCCCGGTCCAGCTCGACGTCGACGTCCGCGGTGAGATCACCGAGCACGACGTGTCGGTCTGGGAGCTCGCGGCCCTCAAGGGCGTCTTCACCGACGTCACCGAGGACCCGGTGACCTACGTGAACGCGCCGCTGCTGGCCAAGGAGCGCGGCTGCGAGGTTCGCCTGCTCACCGACCCGGTCTCGGACGCGTTCCGCAACGTCACGACGCTGCGCGGCACCCTCGCCGACGGCAGGACGGTCTCGGTGGCCGGCACGCTCACCGGACCCAAGCTCGTCCAGAAGCTCATCGGCATCAACGGCTTCGACCTCGAGGTCCCGATCAGCGACCACATGGCGTTCTTCTCCTACAAGGACCGCCCCGGTGTCGTCGGCGTCATCGGTCGCCTCCTCGGCGAGGCCGACGTCAACATCGGCGGCATGCAGGTCGACCGCGACGACGCCGCGGGCACTGCGCTCGTCGTCCTGACCGTCGACAACAAGATCCCGGCCGACGTCGTCAGGGCGATCGCCTCCGAGGTCGACGCAGACGTGCAGACGGTGGACCTGGTCGACTGAGTTCCGCTGTGGCACAGCGTCTTTGACGCACATCCCGTATGCCGTGCCCTCACCTCCCCAGGTGAGGTCACGGCATACGTGCTTGCGGGTCGGTTGTGCGGATGTCCGATGCCTGTGCTTAGGGTTGGCGGTCAACAGCACCAGACTCAGGAGGGTTTGTGAACCGTACGGATCTCAAGAACAAGGTCGCCGAGAGCACCGAGCTCAGCGGTGCCGACGCGGACCGCGCCATCGGCGCCGTCCTCGACGCCATCACCGAGGCGCTCGTCGCGGGCGACAAGGTGTCGCTGCCCGGCTTCGGCATCTTCGAGACGCGTGAGCGCGCTGCCCGCACCGGGCGCAACCCGCAGACCGGTGAGGCGCTCGAGATCGCCGCGAGCACCGCTGCCGCGTTCAAGCCGGCTGCAGAGCTCAAGCGCAAGCTCGCCAAGAACTGAGGTCTCGCACCTCGACGGATGCCGTGCGCCCACCCCGGTGGGGCACGGCATCCGTGCGTCCGGGGCCGGGCCTGAGACGCCGTCTCAGTGCGTGGGCAGCCCCTACCGGATAGTTGGACGTCCTCATAACCTCGAGACCATGCAGCGGCAGGTACGTCTCATCGTCAGCCGCGGCGGGGTCCGGTAGTCAGCACCCTCGCCGCGGAGACCCCGCGACGCCGCTGACCGGTTCGCCCACACCACGGGCTCGAGCCGACCGATCCGCCCACACCCGAGATGTCGAAGGACTGAAGAACCCATGAGCGAAGAAGCCAAGCAGGCACGTCAGGCACTGCAGGAGTCGCTGGACCTGCGCGACCAGGACCACACGGACGCCTGACGCCCCGCCTGCCCCACCTTTCCCGCCGGGAGTGGGTTTCTCTCACCTCGCGT
Source organism: Knoellia locipacati (assembly GCF_044791685.1). Taxonomy (GTDB): domain Bacteria; phylum Actinomycetota; class Actinomycetes; order Actinomycetales; family Dermatophilaceae; genus Knoellia; species Knoellia locipacati_A. The sequence goes on along the minus strand of NZ_CP087730.1, from coordinate 260,615 downwards.
GGCCGCCGACGCCACGCGAACTGAGAAGAAGCCACATCCGGCGGGAAAGTCATGTGTGGAGGGGTTCACATGGTGGGCACGCGGTCCCGTATCCCGAGGTGAGTTCCTAGGGTGATGACATGATCCAGAGCAGCGCAGCCGACAGCCGACAGGGCGACATCGACCTCGCGGTCATCGCCGGTGACGGGATCGGCCCCGAGGTCGTGGCCGAGGGCCTCAAGGTCCTCGAGGCGGTGACCGCCGGCAGTGGCACCAAGGTGAGCTCGACGGCATACGACCTCGGCGCGAAGCGCTGGAACGCCACCGGTGAGACGCTGCCCGAGAGCGCCCTCGACGAGATCCGCGGCCACGACGCCATCCTGCTCGGCGCCATCGGCGACCCCAGCGTCCCGAGCGGCGTGCTCGAGCGCGGCATCCTCCTGCCGCTGCGCTTCGCCCTCGACCACTTCGTCAACCTGCGTCCGGCCAAGCTCTTCCCCGGCGTCGAGAGCCCCCTCGCCGTCGAGCGCGTGGCCCCCGACGGCATCGACTTCGTCGTCGTCCGCGAGGGCACGGAGGGGCCCTACGTCGGCAACGGCGGCTCGCTGCGCACCGGCACCCCGCACGAGATCGCGACCGAGGTGAGCGTCAACACCCGCTTCGGAGTCGAGCGCGTGGTGCGCGAGGCGTTCGCCCGTGCCCAGGCGCGCCCGCGCCGGCATCTCACGCTCGTGCACAAGCACAACGTCCTCACCCACGCCGGCCACCTGTGGCGGCGCACGGTCGAGGAGCTCGGCGCCGAGTTCCCCGACGTCGAGACCGCCTACCAGCACGTCGACGCGGCGACGATCTTCCTCGTGAACGACCCGGGCCGCTTCGACGTCATCGTCACCGACAACCTCTTCGGCGACATCATCACCGACATCGCCGCCGCCATCGCGGGTGGCATCGGCCTGGCCGCGAGCGGCAACATCAACCCGACCGGTGAGGCGCCGAGCATGTTCGAGCCGATCCACGGCTCCGCGCCGGACATCGCCGGGCAGGGCAAGGCCGACCCGACGGCGACGATCCTGTCGGTCGCGATGCTGCTCGACCACCTGGGACGCGGGGACGAGGCCGCTCGCGTCGAGGCCGCGGTGGCCGCGGACCTCCTCGAGCGGGGCAGCGCCGCACGGACGACGAGCGCCATCGGTGACGCCGTCGTCCAGCGCCTGTCATAGGCTCAGGCACGGCCGCCGAAAGCTCCATTGCGTGGAAGGACCCCTCTGATGACCGACCTCTCGTTCACCGTCGAGCGACGTCAGGACCCGGCCAGCGACGCGCGTCGGGCCGAGATCCACGCGAACCCCGGGTTCGGTGTCCACTTCACCGACCACATGGTCTCGGCGACGTGGACCAAGGGCGAAGGGTGGCACGACGGTCGCGTCACGCCCTACGGCCCGATCCAGCTCATGCCGAGCGCGGCCGTGCTGCACTACGCGCAGGAGATCTTCGAGGGCATGAAGGCCTACCGCCACGCGGACGGCTCCGTCTGGACCTTCCGTCCCGAGGCCAACGCCGCCCGGATGGCCCGCAGCGCCCGGCGGCTCGCCCTGCCCGAGCTCTCCGAGGCCGACTTCATCGGGTCGCTCAAGGCGCTGCTCGCCGTCGACGAGGCGTGGGTCCCGCCGGCCGACGGCAGTGAGGCAAGCCTCTACCTGCGTCCGTTCATGTACGCCTCCGAGTCCTTCCTCGGGGTGCGCCCGGCCAACGAGGTGACCTACTCGGTCATCGCCTCGCCCGCCGGTCCCTACTTCCCGGGTGGCCTCAAGCCCGTGACCCTGTGGATCTCGCAGGACTACGCCCGCGCCGGCGCGGGTGGCACGGGCGCCGCCAAGTGCGGTGGCAACTACGCCTCCTCGCTCGCCGGCCAGCTCGAGGGCATCGAGAACGGCTGCGACCAAGCCGTCTTCCTCGACTCGGCCACGCACGAGCTCATCGAGGAGCTCGGCGGGATGAACCTCTTCTTCTTGCGCCGTGACGGGGAGCTCGTCACGCCCGAGCTCTCCGGCACGATCCTCGAGGGCATCACGCGCAGCTCGATCCTCGAGTTCGCCAAGGACCTCGACCTCACGCCGGTCGAGCGCAAGGTGCCGATCCAGGAGTGGAAGGACGGCGTCGCGTCCGGCGACATCGTCGAGATCTTCGCGTGCGGGACCGCCGCGGTCATCACCCCGGTGGGCGAGCTGCGCTGGGAGGGCGGCACGGCGCCTGCCGTCGGCGGGCCCGAGGGTGGCGAGGTCACGCGCACCATCCGCTCGCGGCTGCTCGACATCCAGTACGGCCGCGCCGAGGACACCCGCGGCTGGCTCACCCGGCTGGTCTGAGTCCTGCCGAAGGTGCGGGGCGTCGCGGTCGTCGCCGCAAAAGGTCCGCGAACAGACCATTGACGCGGTATGCCGTCTGGGTGTTGTCTTTCCGTCACTGACGTCCTCGGACCAAAGGGTCCGGGAACAGACCTTTGATGGAGAGTGCCATGGCGTCTCAGGCGGACAGCGCGACCACGGGTGACCACCGCAGTGACCAGCACGACGACGAGGCCATGCTGGCCGAGCTCGGCTACAAGCAGGAGCTCCACCGTGGGATGAGCGGCTTCAGCAACTTCGCCGTCTCGTTCTCGATCATCTCGATCCTCGCCGGCTGCATCACCACCTACTACCTCGCGATGGACGCCGGTGGGCCGGTCGCCATCTCGATCGGGTGGCCGCTCGTCGGCATCTTCGTCCTCTGCGTCGCCATGGCGATGGCCGAGATCTGCTCGGTGTACCCGACGGCAGGCGGCCTCTACTACTGGGCCGGCAAGCTCGCTCGCCGCAACAAGCGGGTCTGGGCGTGGTACGTCGGATGGTTCAACTTCCTCGGCGAGGTGGCCGTGACGGCGGCCATCGACTACGGCGCGGCGGTGACGTGGATGGCGCTGCTCAACCTCGTCTTCGGCGTCGAGGTCTCGCTCGCGTCGACGTTCGTCGCCTTCGTCGTCATCATCGTGCTTCATGGGCTGCTCAACACCTTCGGCGTCGACCTCGTCAAGCTGCTCTCCAACGTCAGCGCCTGGTGGCACCTCGCCGGCGTGGGCATCATCGTGGCCATCCTCTGGCTCGTCCCCGACCAGCACCAGACGCTGTCGTGGACCTTCACCGAGTTCAGGAACGCGACCGGTTTCGAGGGCGAGATCTTCGGCTTCCTGCCCTATGCGTTCCTCGTCGGCCTGCTCATGGCGCAGTACACCTACACCGGCTACGACGCCTCGGCCCACGTCGCCGAGGAGACGATGAACGCCTCGGTCGAGGCACCCAAGGGCATCGTGCGCTCGGTGTGGGTCTCGATCCTCGCCGGGTGGATCCTGCTCGTGTCGGTGACCGCGGCGATCCAGGACTACGACGCGCAGCGCGCCACCGAGACGGGCCTGCCGCCCGCTCAGATCTTCATCGACGCGGCTGGTGCCGGCCTGGGCAAGACAATGCTCTTCATCTGCGCCGTCGCCCAGTTCTTCTGCGGCATGGCGTCGGTGACGGCCAACTCGCGCATGTCCTACGCCTTCTCGCGCGACAACGCCCTGCCCGGCTCGCAGCTCTGGTCGAAGGTGAACCCCCGCACCGGCACCCCGACGAACTCGATCTGGCTCTGCGTCGTCTGCTCGGTCGTCGTGGCGCTGCCGGCGCTGTGGAGCATCGTCGCCTACGCCGCCGTGACGTCGATCGCCGTCATCGGCCTCTACATCGCCTACGTCGTGCCGGTCTTCCTGCGACGCACCAACCCGGAGTTCCGCGCCGGCCGGTGGAACCTCGGGCGGTGGAGCGCGCCGATCGGTTGGATCGCGATCGTGTGGGTGGCCATCATCGTCGTCCTGTTCATGCTGCCGGCCTACGCGCCCGGCACCTGGGGCGATGCGACGTTCAACTACGCGCCGCTGGCCGTGCTGTTCGTGCTCACCTTCTCGACCATCTCCTGGTTCATCGGCGGCCGGAAGCACTTCATGGTCGATGTGCCCAAGGGTCACGACACCAAGCCGCCGTCCGAGATCTTCCAGTGAGCACCGCGACCCGCCTTGTGTGCCTGAGCGCGCCTTCTGGCTCGCGCTCAGGCACACAAGGCTTGGGTATGCCGTGACCGCGCACCTGCCGGACGTGGGGCGGCTGCCTGCAGCCGTCCTCCGTCCGGCGACGGCGAACGTCTTCGAGACGACGGTCGAGCAGCTCGCGACGGCCATCCGCCTCGGGGTCTTCGTCCACGGCGAGCAGCTGCCGCCCGAGCGCGAGCTCTCCGAGCGTCTCGGCGTCTCGCGCAACACCCTGCGGGACGCCATCGCGGCCCTGCGCGACACCGGTCTCGTCACGACCCGGCGAGGACGCGGTGGCGGGACGGTCGTCACCTACGTCACGCCCGAGCCGGGGTCGTCCTCGACCACGTCCTCGGTGTCCGCGAGGCGCGGTGCGGCACTCGCCGATGCCCTGGACTTCCGGCGGATCGTCGAGCCCGGCGCCGCCTGGCTCGCAGCCCGGCAGCAGCTCGCCGGCGACCAGCGGGCCTGGCTCGTCGCGTCGGCCGCTGAGGTGTGGGAGGCCGCCGACACCGGTGCCCACCGGATCGCCGACAGCCGCTTCCACCTGGTAGTGGCGACCCTGTCCGGATCGCCCATGCTCATCGAGTCGGTGACCCGCGCCCAGGCGGCCCTCGGTGAGATGCTCGGGGCCATCCCCGTCCTGCCACGCAACATCACGCACTCGTGCGAGCAGCACGACGCCGTGGTCGCGGCCATCCTGGAGGGCGACGCCGACGCGGCTCGTGCTGGGATGGAGGAGCACTGCGACGCGACCTCGGCCCTGCTCAGGGGACTTCTCGGATGACGAAGGAGAGCGACACATGACCGGATCCATCCACGCCGGGGGACCGAGACAGCTCACCCTCGACGACCTGCGCGAGGGCGCGGCCAGCGGCGAGCTCGACACCGTCGTCGTCGCCTTCACCGACATGCAGGGCAGGCTCACCGGCAAGCGGCTGCACGCGGCATACTTCCTCGACCACGTCCTCGAGGGCGGGGTCGAGGGCTGCAACTACCTCCTCGCGGTCGACGTCGACATGAACACCGTCGACGGCTACGCGATGTCGTCCTGGGAGAAGGGCTACGGCGACTTCGAGCTCGTCCTCGACCTCGACACGCTGCGCCGCACGCCCGGTCAGCCGCACTCGGTGACGGTCCAGTGCGACCTCGCCTGGCTCGACGGCTCCGGCCCGGTCCGGCAGTCACCACGAGGGATCCTCCGGGCGCAGGTCGAGCGGGCCGCCGAGCTCGGCTGGACCGCGATCGCCGGCACCGAGCTCGAGTTCATCGTCTTCGAGGACACCTACGCGTCGGCCTGGGACCGGCGCTACGTCGGGCTCACCGGGGCCAACCGCTACAACGTCGACTACTCGATCACCGGCGGGACCGTCGTCGAGCCGTTGCTGCGCGAGATCCGCAACGAGCTGTATGCCGCGGGCGTGACCGTCGAGGGGGCCAAGGGGGAGTGCAACTACGGCCAGCACGAGATCGGCTTCCTCTACGACGAGGTGGTGCGTACGTGCGACAACCACGTCATCTACAAGACCGCGGCCAAGGAGCTCGCCGCCAAGCACGGGATGTCGCTGACCTTCATGGCGAAGTACGACGAGCGTGAGGGCAACTCGTGCCACATCCACCTGTCGCTGCGCGGTCTCGACGGCGAGGTGGTCTTCGCCGACGACGAGCGCGAGGGTGGGCAGAGCGAGCTGCATGACCAGTTCCTTGCGGGCGTGCTCGCGACGATGCGCGAGTTCACCTACTTCTATGCGCCGAACATCAACTCCTACAAACGGTTCGCGCCGGGCTCGTTCGCGCCGACGGCCATCGCCTGGGGGCGGGACAACCGCACGTGCGCCCTCCGGGTGGTGGGTCACGGCGCCGGCCTCCGGATGGAGAACCGCGTGCCGGGCGGAGACGTCAACCCCTACCTCGCGGTCGCCGCGATGCTGGCCGGAGGGCTGTACGGGATCGAGCAGGGACTCGAGCTCGAGCCGGCCTTCGAGGGCAACGCCTACCTCGCCGACGTCGACACGGTGCCGAGCACCCTGCGCGAGGCGCGCGACCTGCTGGCAGGCTCGGCCGTCGCGCGCCAGGTCTTCGGTGACGACGTCGTCGACCACTACGTCAACGCCGCCGACGTCGAGCTCAAGGCGTTCGATGCGGCGGTGACCGACTGGGAACGCATCCGAGGCTTCGAAAGACTCTGACCCAGCGACTTATTGCGACTTTCGGCGCCGACCGCAGTCGAGCCACTGACCGTGGAAGCCGCCGAAAGTCGCAATAAGTCGCAACACGCCGAAAGTCGCAAGAAGTCGAAAGGAAGGCCGACACCATGAGCACCACGCATGACGTCATCAACCCGGCGACCGAGGAGACGGTGCGGAGCATCGAGCTCGTGGGCGTCGAGGAGACCGACGAGGCGGTGGCGCGGGCGGTCGAGGTCGGCCCGGCGTGGCGAGCCCTCGCGCCCGCCGATCGTGGCCGCCTCCTGCGGCGCTTCAGCGAGGTCGTCGACGACCACCTCGAGGAGCTCGCCCTGCTCGAGGTCGAGAACGCCGGCCACACCATCGGCAACGCACGGTGGGAGGCGGGCAACGTCCGCGACGTCCTCGCCTACTACTCGGCAGCACCCGAGCGGCTGTTCGGGCGGCAGATCCCCGTCGCCGGGGGGCTCGACGTCACCATCAAGGAGCCGCTCGGCGTCGTCTCGGTGATCGTGCCGTGGAACTTCCCCATGCCCATCGCGGGCTGGGGCTTCGCACCTGCCCTGGCGGCCGGCAACACCATCGTCCTCAAGCCGGCCGAGCTCACCCCGCTCACCGCGATGCGGCTCGGCGAGCTCGCCCTCGAGGCCGGGATCCCCGAGGGGGTCTTCACCGTTCTGCCGGGCAAGGGCTCGGTCGTGGGGGAGCGGTTCGTCACCCACCCCGACGTCCGCAAGGTCTGCTTCACCGGCTCGACGGCGGTCGGGCAGGGGATCATGCGCAAGGCCGCCGACCAGCTCAAGCGGGTCACGCTCGAGCTCGGCGGCAAGTCCGCCAACATCGTCTTCGCGGACGCCGACCTCGACGCGGCGGCTTCTGCGGCACCGATGTCGTTCCTCGACAACGCCGGGCAGGACTGCTGCGCCCGCACCCGAATCCTCGTGCAGCGCAGCGTCTTCGACAGCTTCATGGAGCGCTTCGAGTCGGCGATGCGCGATGTCCGGGTCGGGGACCCGCGGGACGAGAGCACCCAGATGGGTCCGCTCGTCAGCGCGGGCCAGCGCGACACGGTCCGTGGCTTCGTCGAGGAGTCCGAGACGACTGTCGACGTGGCGTTCCGCGGCACCGCCCCCGAGGGTGCGGGCTACTGGTACCCACCGACCGTCGTCCTGCCGGGCGCCACTTCCGACCGGGTCTGGCAGGACGAGATCTTCGGACCCGTCGTGGGGGTCATGCCCTTCGACGACGAGGGTGACGCCATCCGTCTCGCGAACGACACGGCATACGGGCTGTCGGGATCGATCTGGACGCGCGACGTCGGGAGGGCGATCCGCGTCTCGCGGGCGGTCGAGGCCGGCAACCTCTCGGTCAACAGCCACAGCAGCGTGCGCTACTCGACCCCCTTCGGTGGCTACAAGGCGAGCGGCATCGGCCGCGAGCTCGGTCCGGACGCGCTCGACTCCTTCACCGAGGTCAAGAACATCTTCATCAGCACCGAGGGCTGACGTCCACCACCACGGAAAGGCTTGCAACACATGGGAACTCGTCTTGAGGGCAAGGTCGCCGTCGTCACCGGGGGGTGCTCCGGGATCGGCCTTGCGACCGTGCGCCGCTTCGCGGAGGAGGGCGCCACGGTCGTCATCGGCGACCTCGACGACGCGAACGGCACATCCATCGCCGACGAGGTCGGGGGCGCCTTCGTCCACTGCGACGTCACCGACAAGGACCAGGTCGACGCGCTCTTCGCCACGGCCAAGGAGCGGTTCGGCAGCGTCGACATCGCGTTCAACAACGCCGGCATCAGCCCGCCCGAGGACGACTCGATCCTCGACACCGACCTCGATGCGTGGCGCAGGGTGCAGGAGGTCAACCTCACCTCGGTCTACCTGTGCTGCAAGGCGGCGATCCCCTACATGCTCGAGCAGGGCAAGGGCTCGATCATCAACACGGCGTCGTTCGTCGCGGTCATGGGTGCGGCGACGTCGCAGATCTCCTACAGCGCGTCCAAGGGCGGTGTCCTGTCGATGTCGCGGGAGCTCGGCGTGCAGTTCGCGCGCCAGGGGGTGCGGGTCAACGCGCTGTGCCCGGGGCCGGTCAACACGCCGCTGCTGCGGGAGCTGTTCGCCAAGGACGAGGAGCGCGCCGCGCGCCGGCTCGTGCACGTGCCGATGGGCCGCTTCGGCGAGCCGGAGGAGATGGCCAACGCCGTGCTCTTCCTCGCCTCCGACGAGTCGAGCTTCATCACCGCCAACACCTTCCTCGTCGACGGCGGCATCTCCGGCGCCTACGTCACCCCCCTCTGAGCGCCGTGGCAGCGCGGTCCGGGCGCCCGGTCATCGGCGTCACGTCCTATGTCGAGCCGGTCGTGCGCGGCGACTGGACCGACCAGGCGAGCACGGTCCTGCCGCACGGCTACGTCGAGCACCTCGAGCGGGCCGGTGCGATCGCTGTCGTGCTGCCGCCGCGCCTCGACGCCGACGAGGAGCTCGTCTCAGGGGTGCTCGCGCGCCTCGACGGCGTGGTCATCGCCGGCGGTGCCGACGTCGAGCCGAGCCGGTATGCCGCCCTCCCGCACGCGAGCCTGCAGGCGGCGCGTCCCGACCGGGACACCTTCGAGATCGCGGTGGCCCGGGTGACGGCACGCACGCGCCTGCCGCTGCTCGGGATCTGCCGAGGGATGCAGGTGATGGCCGTCGCCGCCGGTGGCACGCTCGAGCAGCACGTCCCCGACCGGGTGGGCCACACCTCGCACAGCCCGTCGCCGGGTGTCTACGCCTCGCACCACGTCTCGGTGGTCGAGGGCACCCGGCTCGCCTCGATCCTCGGCACCGACCCGATCGACGTCCCGACCTACCACCACCAGGCCGTGGCGACCCACCCCGGACACGTGCCGAGTGCGTGGCACGAGGACGGCACGCTGGAGGCGATGGAGGACCCCGACCACCCGTTCCGGCTCGGAGTCCAGTGGCACCCGGAGGCGGGGGAGGACGGTCGACTCTTCGACGCGTTCGTGGAGGCATGCGCAGACTTCGGGTCGATGGGGTGACACTGGACCGGTGAGAGTTCCTGGACTGGCAGTGGCAGCAGGCGGTGTCGGCCTGGCGGCCTGGCTCGTGCGAGCGGGGCGACCCATTCCCGAGGCGATCGGCGGGCGGGCCACGGGTGCTCGTGCCGCCCGGATGGCCGAGTCGCCGGAGTGGTCCAACGGCAGGTTCCACAACCAGCAACTGCGCTTCGAGCCCTCGTCGCGCTCCATCGCCGGCAGCGTCAAGGAGCTCATCGCCGGCCGCCAGGAGCGACACCCGGTCGGCGACGTGCCCCTCGTGCGCGAGCCCCTCGGTGAGCTCCCCGAGGGGACGCACGTCAGCTGGCTCGGACACTCGACGGTGCTCGTGCAGGTCGAGGGTGCCGTGGTGCTGCTCGACCCCGTGTGGAGCGACCGCTGCTCACCCTCGCAGCAGGTGGGGCCGCGCCGCCTCCACCCCGTGCCCGTCGCGCTGCGTGACCTGCCGCCGGTCGACGCCGTCGTCATCTCGCACGACCACTACGACCACCTCGACATGGACTCCGTCAAGGAGCTCGCCGAGCTGCGGCCGGAGACGCGCTTCGTCGTGCCGCTCGGTGTCGGGGCGCACCTCGAGAAGTGGGGCATCCCGACCGACCGCATCGACGAGCTCGACTGGCACGAGGACACCAAGGTCGCCGGGGTGCGGCTCGTCGCGACCCCCGCCCAGCACTTCTCCGGCCGAGGGCTCGCGCGGGACGGCACGCTCTGGGCCTCCTGGGTCCTCGAGGGTGAGTCGGCCAAGGTCTTCTACTCGGGGGACACCGGCTACTTCATCGGGTTCGCGCAGGTCGGTGAGCGCTACGGGCCCTTCGACGTCGCGCTCGTCCAGGTCGGCGCCTACGACGACGGGTGGCCGACGATCCACATGACTCCCGAGCACGGCGTCGAGGCGACGCTCGACGTCGGCGCCGAGGTCATGGTGCCGGTGCACTGGGGGACCTTCAACCTCGCGTTCCACCCGTGGAGCGAGCCGATCGAGCGCGTGCTCGTCGAGGCCGAGCGACGGGGTGTGACGGTCGTCGTCCCACGGCCCGGCGAGCGGATCGACGTCTCGGCCGTCCCGTTCGAGCCGACCTACTGGTGGCGCTCCGTCACCTGAAACCCGGTCGCCCCGCCAGCGGACCACTGGTTGACTCGCGGGGTGGACGAGACCCCCGGCTATTACGAGCACCTGACCTTCATCGCACCGCTGTCGGAGGCGAGGGCGGACGCGCTCGCCCACCGCCTGGCCGCCCGTTCGCCCGGCACCCTGCTCGACGTCGGGTGCGGCTGGGGTGAGCTGCTCCTGCGGGTCGGCGCGCGGGCGCCCGAGGCCACGGGCTTGGGTGTCGACACCGAGGAGCGGCACCTCGAGCGGGCCCGGGCCCGGGCGCGCGAGCTCGGTGTCGACTCCCGCGTGACGTTCGCCAACCGCCCCGGTGACGAGCTCACCGAGCCCGCCGACGTCGTCATCTGCATCGGATCGTCGCAGGCCTTCGGGGAGTCGGCGGCCGACGCGCTCACCGCCCTGCGCCCTCTCGTCCGGCCCGGTGGGTGCCTCGTCCTGGGGGAGGGGACGTGGGAGGTGCGGGGGCCGGTCGAGGTCGACCGGGTGTGGGACGACGTGGTCAACCTGCCGTCGATCGCCGGGCTCGCCGACCTGGCCGTGGACGCCGGCTACCGGCCGCTGTGGGTCGAGACCGCGAGCCAGGACGAGCTGTTCGCGTTCGAGTCGGGCTACCTCGCCGACCTCGAGGAGTGGCTCATGCGCCACGACGACGCCGAGGTCCGCGCCCGGGCGGACGAGCACCGTTCACGCTGGCTGCACGGCTACCGCAACGCCTTCGGGTTCGCCTTCCTGACCCTCGGGGTCCCGGACCTGTCCACAGCCGGCTGACGTGTCGGACGCCGTCCACAGGTGGCGGCGCAGCCGTCACGGTCGGTCGGTCGCCGGTGCGATGCTGGGCACTCACTTCCAAGAGAGAGGGGCAGCAGATGGACAGCACGACCGATGCCGAGCTGGTCGACCTCGCGATCCGGTCGCTGAACCTCAGCCGCACCCGCGCCTTCGACGACGTCGCCGTCGTGCTTGCCCAGCGGTGTGCCACGGACGAGGGCGCACGGTCGGTCCTCACCGCCCTCGTCACCGGCCTGCGTCAGGCAGCAACCGGTGCCTGGCAGCGCGGGTGGCAACCCTCCGACGTCCACCGGATGGCCGTGCGTCGGCTCTCGACCGAAGAGCAGGCGTTCGTCGTCGACGCCATGAGCGACGAGATCGACCGCCATGCCGCGGCAACCGTGGACCCGTCGTGGTTCGCCCAGCTGTCAGGCCTCGACGGCCGGGTCTGGTGGCCGCGCTCGCAGACCTGGCTCGACGCGCACCGTGTGCGCGGGCTCGACTGGTTGACGCTGGTCTCCCAGGCGCTGACCGTCATGCACCTCTTCCAGTGGGTCCCGGCCATCGAGCGCCTCACCGCCATCCCCGGGGACTTCCGCCCCGCTGCGGTCGAGGAGCCGATGGGTGGGTCGCGAACGTCCCGGCCGGCCGACGTGGACTCGAGGATCCTCGAGCGGGTGCGGATGCTGCTCGCCAAGGCGGAGTCGACGACCTTCGCAGCCGAGGCCGAGACCTTCACCGCCGGTGCGCAGGCGCTCATGGCGCGGCACAGCATCGATGCCGCTCTGCTCGCCGCCGAAGCCGGCGAGCAGTCGCTCGCAGGTGGACCACACGGGCGCCGCATCGGGATCGACACGCCCTACGACCGACCGAAGGCCTCCCTGCTCACCGCCGTGGCCTCGGCCAACAGCTGCCGCATGGTGTGGACGCGCGAGCTCGGCTTCGGCACGGTGGTCGGCTTCGAGTCCGACCTCGAGTCCGTCGAGCTGCTCTTCACGTCACTGCTCGTCCAGGCGAACTCGGCGATGCTGGCCGAGGGCTCGCGCGAGGACCATCACGGACGCAGCCGGACCAGGGCGTTCCGGTCGTCATTCCTCACGGCCTACGCACACCGGATCGGCGAGCGCCTCCGGCAGGTCGCGCGGGAGGAGATGGAGTCGGCGGCGCCGGCCGCGAGCTCGAGGGGGCAGGAGCTCGTCCCGCTCATGGCTGCGCGCACCGAGCGCGTCGAGCAGACCGTCGGCGAGTGGTTCCCCTCGCTGACGCGGCGGAGGACACAGTTGGTGCGCGACGCCGAGGGATGGCACGTGGGGCGGGCCGCAGCCGACCGCGCACGCCTCGACGGCACGGCACCGCGCGACCGGGTGGGCCGTCGCCGCACCGGCTGAGACGTCCCTCGACCCGGTCAGCGCGTCAGGCCGCCGCGCACCATCTCGACGGTCTTGGCGATCCGGTCCACGCGGGTCTGCTCGCGCTTGGCCTCGGTGACCCAGCGGACGTACTCCTTGCGGTGCGTGTAGGCCATCGCGTCGAAGGCCTGCGCCACGGCGGAGTCCGCTGCGAGCGCGGCGGCGAGGTCGCCGGGCACCTCGACGGTGCGAGGCCCGGTCGCGGCGGTGATGGTGAAGGTCACCGTGTCGCCGACCTCCACGCCTGCCTCCGTCCGCGCGGCCTTGCTGAAGCCGACGAGCGACTCCCCGCCCATCCGGGCCAGGCGCAGCTGGAGCGTCGTGCCGCCGATCGTCACAGTCACCGGGAAGGTCCTGACCCCGTCACCCAGAGCCGCCACCTGCTCGTCGGTGAAGGGGAGCGCACCCGCCGGACCGCGAGGCTCGAGCACGGCGGTCAGCGTCAACGTCTCACCCATGGATCGAGCGTAGCGACGGCAGGTGGGCGGACGGGCATACGTCGCGTGGTAGGTGCCTCGGGTGGAGGATCGCCGGGAGCGGGGTCCCCGCGAACCTCAACCCCGAGGCCGCCCTGGCCGCCCGCGACCGCGATGTGGACAGGCCTTCCCGGATGCCGGGCGCCCGTGCCACTCTCTCCACGTGACTCTCATGTCCGTGGCCACCGCCACTGTCATTATCGACTAGCGCGACGAACACACCGTTCGTCGCGCAGACCTCCCACACCCGGGGGGTCTTTTTGTTTGGTCGACGACGGTGAGCCTGAGTCGCCAGGCAGAGGGCCCGGCAGCCACACCCCCGGCCGCCGAGCAGCGACGCTGAGTCGAGCGAGACACTTGAGGCACGTCTGCGGAATCCATGGCACGAGATCGATCGAGGCGAGACACGAATGAGCGACCTGCACGTCTACGACACCACCCTGCGCGATGGTGCCCAGCAGGAGGGGCTCAACCTCTCCGTGCAGGACAAGCTCACCATCGCGTCACACCTCGACGAGCTCGGTGTCGGGTTCATCGAAGGTGGCTGGCCCGGGGCGAACCCGAAGGACACCGAGTTCTTCGCCCGGGCCGCCACCGACCTCACCCTCAAGAACGCCACGCTGGCCGCGTTCGGCGCGACCCGGCGCGTCGGCGGCAGCGCGAGCACCGACCCCCTCGTGCGGGCCCTGCTCGACAGCCAGGCGCCCGTCGTCACCCTCGTCGCGAAGTCCCACGTCGGCCACGTCGAGCGCGCGCTGCGGACGACCAAGGCCGAGAACCTCGAGATGATCCGCGACACCGTCACCTTCCTCCGAGGGGAGGGCAGGCGCGTCTTCGTCGACGCGGAGCACTTCTTCGACGGGTATGCCGTGGACCGCGCCTACGCGATCGAGGCGCTCCGGGCCGTGTTCGAGTCCGGTGGCGAGGTGGCGGCCCTGTGCGACACCAACGGCGGCATGCTGCCCGGTCAGGTGTGGGACGTCGTCACCGACGTCGTCCGCACCCTCGGTCTCGACGGCGGCCCCGACGGAGGCTCGAGCGGCGACGCGCGCCTGGGGATCCACTGCCACAACGACACCGGCTGCGCGGTCGCCAACTCGATGGCCGCCGTGGACGCCGGCGCCACCCACGTGCAGGGCACCATCAATGGCTACGGCGAGCGCACCGGCAACGCCAACCTCGTCACCGTCGTCGCGAACCTCCAGCTCAAGGTCGGCCAGCAGGTCATGGAGCCGCACCGGCTCCAGGAGTCGACCCGGATCAGCCACGCCATCAGCGAGATCACCAACGTCCCGGCCTACAGCCGCCAGCCCTACACAGGTGCGAGCGCCTTCGCGCACAAGGCCGGGCTGCACGCCAGCGCGATCAAGGTCGACCCCGACCTCTACCAGCATCTCGACCCCAAGCACGTCGGCAACGACATGCGCATGCTCATCTCCGACATGGCGGGGCGGGCCTCGATCGAGCTCAAGTCCCGCGAGCTCGGGCTCGAGCTCGACCCGCAGAACGCCGAGGACAGCGCCCTCGTGGTCAAGGTCCTCGCGCGGGTCAAGGACCTCGAGCTGCGCGGCTACACGTTCGACGCCGCTGACGCGAGCTTCGAGCTGCTCCTGCGCCGCGAGATCGAGGGGGCGCTACCGGACTTCTTCGAGGTCGAGTCGTGGCGCGTCATCACCGACAGCCAGGCCTCGGGCGCGGCGCTCTCGGAGGCCACGGTCAAGCTCACGGCGGGCGGCAAGCGGGTGCTGCGCACCGGTGAGGGCAACGGCCCGGTCAACGCGCTCGACCACGCGCTGCGGCTCGCGCTCGCCACGGCATACCCCGAGATCGAGCACCTCGAGCTCATCGACTACCGGGTCCGGATCCTCGATGCGGCCCACGGCACCGACGCGGTCACGCGGGTGCTCATCGAGACGAGCGACGGCGAGACGACCTGGGAGACGATCGGCGTCGCGGCCAACATCCTCGAGGCGAGCTGGAACGCCCTCGTCGAGAGCGTCACCTACGGCCTGCTGAGGGCCGGCGTCCCGGCGCGCTGACGCTGGCGGGACGGGGCACCGAGCCATGGTGCGACCATGGCAGGCATGAACGAACCGGGCGGCAACCTCGTGGTGCGCCCCGGTCCGGGCCTGCCCGGAGGTCTGGTCCTCGACGCCTCGGAGCTGGTCGAGCGGTTCAGCCGCTCGTCCGGCCCGGGCGGTCAGGGTGTCAACACGACGGACAGCCGGGTCGAGCTCGTCTTCGACCCGGCTGCGTCGACGTCGCTCACGGCCACGCAGGCAGCTCGCGTCCTCGAGGTGCTGGGGTCGACCCTCGTGCAGGGGCGGATCGTCGTCGTCGCGTCGGAGTACCGGTCCCAGCTGCGCAACCGGTCCGCAGCCCGCGAGCGGCTGGGCGCGATCCTGCGCGACGCACTCGCTCCCGCCTCGCCCGCACGGCGTCCCACCCGGCCCACCAGAGGCTCTCAGCGTCGGCGGCTCGACGCCAAGAAGCGGCGAGGTGACGTGAAGTCCGGACGGGGTCGCGTCCAGCCGGAGTGACCGGGGTGTCTCGGCACCCCACTACCGTTCGGTCATGAGCCACGACGACCACACGCCCACAGCAGGTGCCCTGCTGGCTTCCTTCGCCGACTGCATCGACCACGCCGACTGGGACGGGCTGGCAGCACTGCTCGCCGAGGACTTCCACTGCCGTTACGTCGCGACCGGCGAGGCCTTCGACAGGGACGGCTTCGTCGCGGTCAACAGGGACTATCCGGGCAGGTGGCGGTTCGAGCGTCAGGACCTCGTCGATGCGGGGCAGCGAGCGGTTCTCCGTGCCAAGGTCTCCGACGCGACCGGGGAGAGCGACGAGGTCCACTTCGTGGCGACCTTCGCGACTGCCCGTTCAGGCGTGCTCGCCGAGGTCGTCGAGGTGTGGGCCGAGGTGGCTGAGGCCCCGCACGACCGCCGACCGCTCTAGGGGGACTCGTCGTCGACGAGGTCGAGGACGGCCAGGAGGCGGTGGCGCAGGGCGTTGGACCGCTCGGCGAAGGCTCGCTGTCGCTCGATGTATGCCGTCCTCCCCTCTGCCGTCTCGATCCTCACCGGCTCGAGGCCGTAGCCGGAGAGGTCGTACGGGGAGGCCTGCATGTCGAGCTCCCGGATCTCCAGCGCCAGGTCGAAGCAGTCCATCGTCAGGTCGCTGGGAACCAGCGGTGCCAGCTTGGTGGCCCACTTGTAGACATCCATCCCGGCGTGCAGGCAGCCGGGCTGCTCGAACGTCACCTGGGACTCGCGGGTGGGCTGGATCGCGTTGCGCGTCACCGCGTCCGGGGTGAAGAAGCGGAAGGCGTCGAAGTGGCTGCACGCGATCTGGTGGCGCTCGACGACCGCATCGGTGCCGGCCTGACCCAGGCGCAGCGGCACCTGCTGGTGGCGCACGTCGCCCTTCCCGGCGCGGTAGACCATGGCCCACTCGTGCAGCCCGAAGCAGCCGAGTCGCGCGGGTCGGGCCGCCGTCGCCGAGAGCAGCCGGCCGACGAACTCGACCGCACGTCCCCGGGCAGCGAGGAACGCGTCCACGTCGACCTCCACGCCGTCGCCGACGACGCGGTAGTGCTTCCAACCGGCGCGCTCCAGCGTTGCGGCGCCGTCGAGGCGGACGCCGACCCCGGGGTGCCAGCGACGCAGCTGCGCGGGGGTCGTGGAGTAGTAGGAGAAGAGGAAGTCCTCGACCGGGTGGGCCTCGCCCCGAGCTCGTCTCGACCGGTGCCCCGCGGTGGCCGCATCCACGCGTGCAGCGTGCGACACCTCGCGCTCCATCCACGTGGAGGGGCCCAGCGTCGTGGTGTCGGTGTCGTTCTCGACTGTCATGGCCTGTCCAGCGTAGGTGACGCACGGGGGTGGTTCGCCGAGGCGGTCGCCGCCCGCCTGGGGTGAGACCTCGCCTCTCACGCGCTCTAGAGTGAGCGCGTGCGCATCGCGAGATTCACGACAGGTGAGGACCCGGCATACGGGCTGGTCAACGGGGCAGGCGAGAAGATCGCCGAGATCACGGGGGACCCGCTCTACCAACGGATCGAGCTGACGGGCGCGACCCACCTCGTCGAGGACGTGCGCCTGCTCGCCCCGGTGATCCCGCGCAGCAAGGTCATCGGCATCGGCAAGAACTACGCCGACCACGCCAAGGAGATGGGCGGTGAGGCACCCGCGACGCCGCTGATGTTCCTCATTCCCAACACCGCCGTCCTCGGACCCGGTGACCCGGTGGTCATCCCGTCCGTCACGCAGGAGGTCAGCTACGAGGGTGAGCTCGCCGTCGTCATCGGCCGCCTCGCCAAGGACGTGCCGGTCGAGCAGGCGCTGTCGACGGTGTTCGGCTACACCGTCGCCAACGACGTCACCGCCCGCGACCTCCAGCGCAGCGACGGCCAGTGGGCGCGGGCCAAGGGCATGGACACGTTCTGCCCGCTCGGTCCGTGGATCGAGACCGACCTCGACCCGTCGGCCTGCCGGATCCGGACGACCCTCGAGGGTGAGGTCGTGCAGGACGGCCCGACTTCCGACATGGTCCACGGCGTCGCTGAGCTCATCGCTTTCGCCTCGCAGGCGTTCACCCTCCTGCCCGGTGACGTCATCCTCACCGGCACCCCCGCCGGTGTCGGCCAGGTGGTCGCCGGCCAGCGCGTCGAGGTCGACATCGACCAGATCGGCACCCTGAGCAACCCCTTCGTCAGCGCCGACTGAACCGCGTCAGCGCCCGCGTTCCACGAGCTCCTTGAGGCGGGCCAGCTCCTTGGTCGCCTCGCCGCCGCTGAGCAGCGCGCGTTCGACGACCCTCCCGACGACACCGAGCCCACGCGGCCAGCGGGTCGTCACACGGAGCGCGAGCCGCGTCCCACCATGTTCCGGCGTGAGCTCGGAGAGGAGCGTGAACCGGAGACCGAGAGAGGCGACGGTCCAGGTCACCAGCCGGTGCGGAGGCGTGGCGTCGCGGACCACCGTGTGCGAGGACAGCCGACCACGTCGGGAGGTGTACGACGAGCCGGTGCTCATCCCGTCACCCACGACCACCTCGACGACGGGAGAGCCGGTCTGCCACTCGAGAATCCGTCGAGGGTCGGCATAGACCCGCCAAAGGTCCTCCGGCGACGTGTCGACCCAGATCTCGTGCGAGATCGTTCCCATGCCCTCATGGTCGCGCCTGCCCGTCGACGAGGGAAGGTCAGGAGACGTCGGCTGCGGCCACGCGGCAGGTCACGTGCTCGGTGAGGGGATGGCCCGCGGGCAGGTCCGGGTGCATGCTGCGCGAGTGCTCGCGCATCCCCAGCCGCCGCATGACCGCCTGTGACGGGGTGTTGAGGACAGCCGTCCACGACCAGATCTCGTCCAGGCCCAGCCGTCGTATGCCGTCCGAGATGCTCGCGCGGGCCGCCTCGGTCGCGAATCCCTGGCCCCAGACCGACGATGCGAGCCGCCAGCCGACCTCGACGCCCCCGGCGCCGGGCGAGCCCGGGTGCATCGGCGCCAGCCCGACGAAGCCGATGAAGGCGCTGGTGTCCTGGCGCTCGACGGCCCACAGCCCGTGTCCGAGCCGGCCGAACGTGGCCTCGGTCCGCTCGACCAACGCGTCACCCTCGGTGCGGCTCAACGGGTGCGGGAAGTACCTCATGACCTCAGGGTCGGCGTTCAGGGCGGCGAACGGCTCGAGGTCGGACCCGCGCCACCGCCGCAGTACGAGGCGGTCCGTGCGCAGCAGGGTCGGGGGAGCGGCCGGCATACGGCTCAGGGTGTCACCACGGAGCCGTGGGAAAAGATCGACAAAAGTTCGCAGGACGTGTCGTATCGGTCGTGACCCGTTCGTGGAGAGGATGAACGACACCGAAGGGCGCCACCGAAGGCGACCGGTCGCTCACCGAAGGAGACGCACCACCATGACTCAGTACCTGCTCTCGGTTCCCGCCAACGTCGACGACGAGATGCCCTCGGACGCCGTGATCCAGGAGATGTACGCCTCGGTCGGCGCCTTCAACGAGAAGGTCAAGGAGGCCGGCAAGTGGGTCTTCGCCGGGGGCCTCGAGCCGATCTCGAGCGCGACGACCGTCGACGCCACCGGCGAGAAGCCGACCGTCACCGACGGCCCGTTCTCGGAGGCCAAGGAGTTCCTCGGTGGCTTCTGGGTCATCGAGGCCGCCGACCTCGACGAGGCCCTCCAGTGGGCCAAGGAGGGATCCGCCGCCTGTGGTGGCCCCGTCGAGGTCCGTCCGTTCCAGTCCGAGTGACCCCAGCCGACCCCGCCCCCGCTCGCGGTGCGGACGCCGTCGCCGACGTCATCCGCATCGAGTACGGCCGTGTCGTCGCGGGACTCATCCGTCGCTTCGGCGACATCGGGCTCGCCGAGGACGCCCTCGGTGAGGCCGTCGTCATCGCGCTGGAACGGTGGCCGAGGGACGGCGTCCCACCCAACCCCGCCGGGTGGCTCACCACGACGGCCAGCCGCAAGGCGCTGGACCACCTGCGCCGCGAGAAGGTGCGGGACGAGAAGTACGCCGAGGCCGCCATGCTCACCGACGACACACCCGCTGAGCCGACCGGACCGGTCGCCGACGACCGACTGCGACTCATCTTCACCTGCTGCCACCCGGGGCTGGCCGAGCCGGCGCGCGTCGCCCTCACCCTGCGACTGCTCGGCGGGCTCACCGTCGCCGAGATCGCGAACGCCTTCCTCGTCCCGGAGACGACGATGGCCCAGCGGATCACCCGCGCCAAGTCCAAGATCGCCCGGGCCGGCATCCCGTACCGCATCCCCCGCGAGGAGGACCTCGCCGAGCGTCTCGACGCGGTGCTCGCCGTGCTCTACCTCGTCTACAACGAGGGCTACCTCAGCTCGGGCGCCGACGTCGCCGACCGCGAGGACCTCGCGCTCGAGGCGATCCGCCTCACCCGGGCCCTGCGCAGCGTCGCCGACGGCATCGGGTCGCCGCCGGAGGTCGACGGCCTGCTCGCCCTCATGCTGCTGAGTTTGGCCCGGCGGCCGGCGCGCATCGCGGCGGACGGTGCCCTCGTCACCCTGGACGACCAGGACCGCACGCTCTGGGACGCCGGGCTCATCGACGAGGGGCACGCCCTCGTGCGGGAGTGCCTGCGGCGCAACCGGCCCGGGCCCTACCAGCTGCAGGCCGCGATCCAGGCCGTGCACACCGACGCCCTCGACGCCACCCTCACCGACTGGGGCCAGGTCGTCGCGCTCTACGACCAGCTCATGGCGCTCGCCCCCACTCCGGTGGTGGCGCTCAACCGGGCCGTCGCCATTGCCGAGCTCGACGGAGCGCAGGTCGCGCTGGCGGCCGTCGACGGACTCGGGCTCACGGCATACGGACCCTGGCACGCGACCCGCGCGGACCTGTTGCGCCGGCTGGGGCGCACCGACGACGCGGGCCGGGCGTATGCCGCCGCGATCGCGACGACGGACAACCCCGCCGAGCGCACGTGGCTGGCCGCGCGACGCGAGACCTTGGGCGGGCCTACTTCTCGACCCGGAAGCCGAGCTTGATCCCGACCTGCCAGTCGGCCACCGAGCCGTCGTCGCCGAGGTGGCCGCGGATCTCGGTCACCTCGAACCAGTCGAGGTTGCGCACGGTCGAGCTGGCCGAGGCGAGCGCGTTGCCAACGGCCGCCTCGACTCCGTCGGGCGAGCTGCCGACGAGCTCCGAGATCGCGTAGACGTGGTTGGCCATGGTGCCTCCGAGGGTCGTGCCGGACGCCGGCCGCCCGGTCTCTCGTCAACGTAGACCCGGGCGCACAGAGCCGTCCACGGTCCGGCCAGGGACGGCCCCCGGCCCCGAGTCCCTAGAATCGGGGCACCATGAGCGAACAGCCCACCACCACAGCCCACAGCCCTCGCCTCCGCGTCGCCCCGTCGCCCACGGGGGACCCGCACGTCGGCACGGCCTACATGTCGTTGTTCAACCTCGCGTTCGCGCGGCAGCAGGGTGGGCGCTTCATCCTCCGCATCGAGGACACCGACCGCGCCCGGTTCCGCGAGGACAGCGAGCAGCAGGTCTACGACACGCTGCACTGGCTGGGGCTCACGTGGGACGAGGGCCCCGACCTCGGTGGCCCGTTTGCTCCCTACCGGCAGAGCGAGCGGCTCGACACCTACAGGCCCTACGTCGAACGGCTGCTGGCCGAGGGCAAGGCCTACCACTGCTGGTGCACCGGTGAGCGCCTCGCGCAGATGCGCGAGATGCAGCAGAAGACCAAGCAGCCGACCGGCTACGACCGCCTCTGCCACGGCAGGACGCGCGAGGAGCGTGCCGAGCTGCCCGGCTTCAGCGAGACGCCGGTGGTGCGGATGTTCATCCCCGAGGACGTGCCGCTGACCTTCGAGGACCTCATCCGGGGCACGGTCTCGGCACCACGCCCGGACGACCAGGTGATCCTCAAGGCCGACGGCTTCCCGACCTACCACCTCGCCGTCGTCGTCGACGACCACGAGATGGGCATCACCCACGTCGTGCGCGGCGAGGAGTGGATCAGCTCGACGCCCAAGCACGTGCTGCTCTACCAGTGGCTGGGGCTCGAGCCGCCGAAGTTCGCGCACATGCCGCTGCTGCGCAACGCCGACAAGTCCAAGATCTCGAAGCGCAAGAACCCGGCGGCCCGACTCACCTGGTTCCGCGAGGAGGGCTACCTGCCGGAGGCGCTCGTCAACTTCCTCGCGCTGCTCGCGTACCCGCCGGTGACCGAGGACGACGGGACCGAGCGCGAGGTCTTCACCTTCCGCGAGTTCAGCGACGGCTTCGACTGGAAGAAGGTCAACCCGGTCGGTCCGATCTTCGACCTCAAGAAGCTCGACTGGCTCAACGGCGTCTACATCCGCGAGCTCGAGCTCGGGAACTTCACGTCCCGGCTGCTGCCGTTCCTCGAGCGCGACGAGGTGCTCTCGGGCAACCCGTCGCTCGGCGAGCTCGGTCGCCTCAAGGCCGTCGCTGAGCTCATCCAGACGCGCATCGCGCACCTCACCGAGGCCTCGGCTCTCGTGCGCCCGTTCTTCGTCGCCGACGACGCGCTCGAGATCGCCGAGGACGCCCGCGCGCAGCTCAAGGAGGACGCCGGCGACGTCCTCGACGCGGCGCTGTCCGCACTGGGTGACCTCGACGACCACGGGACCGGCGTGCTCGGCACCGAGAGCGGCTGGAACGCCGCCGCCATCGAGGCTGCGCTGCGCGAGGCGGTCGTCGACGGGCTGGGCATCAAGCCCAAATTCGCCTTCGGCCCGCTGCGCACGGCGGTGTCCGGGGCCCGCATCAGCCCGCCGCTCTTCGAGTCCATGGAGATCCTCGGCAAGACGTCGACGCTCTCCCGTCTGCGGGCCCTGCGCGACACGCTCTGAGGCTCCGGGCCAGGGCAGAGCCCACGGCACGACCCGCGATTTGGGCGCGGGGGAGCGGACCGGTAGTATCGCTCCTCGGTTCACCGGTGTCGGAGGTCTTCGGACCGAAGCGCCAGTGATACCCCCTTGGGGTATGGTGTAATTGGCAACACTACGGTTTCTGGTACCGTCATTCTAGGTTCGAGTCCTGGTACCCCAGCTTGGTCAATGTCCTTGTGGCACAGGCCGATTCGGAAGATTTACCGTTCTGCGGTAGGCTTCCACCCGCTGTCCGGCTCGCCGGTCAGCACCAGCTAGGGCCCCGTTGTGTAGCGGCCTAGCACGCCGCCCTCTCAAGGCGGTAGCGCGGGTTCGAATCCCGTCGGGGCTACTCGCACAGAAGTCCCCGTCACCTCCAGGTGACGGGGACTTCTTCGTGTGTGCCGAGGATGGCCTTCGTATGCCGTGGGCTCGCCCTGCGTCCGCCACTGTGGTGGCCCTGGCGTCAAGCCGGCGGACGCAAGCGGGCGTATGCCGTGGGCTCGCCGTGCGTCCGCCACTGTGGTGGCCCTGGCGTCAAGCCGGCGGACGCAAGCGGGCGTATGCCGTGGGCTCGCCGTGCGTCCGCCACTGTGGTGGCCCTGGCGTCAAACCGGCGGACGCAAGCGGGCGGGACGGCATCCGTGGGGCGAGGTCCTCAGGCGGAGTGCTGCTCCTCCGCCGTCTTGGCGTGGCGGGCCAGGACCTCGGTGAGCTTGTTGGCCCCGGCGATGACCGTGGACGCGTGCAGGCGGCCCGGCTGGCGGGACAGCCGCTCGATGGGCCCCGAGATCGACACGGCGGCGATGACGCGACCGGAGGGGGAGCGCACCGGTGCGGAGACGGACGCGACTCCGGGCTCGCGCTCGCCGACGCTCTGGGACCAGCCGCGGCGCCGCACGCCGGAGAGCGTGGTCGCGTTGAAGGCGGCGCCCTGGAGGCCGCGGTGGAGGCGGTCGGGCTCCTCCCAGGCGAGGAGCACCTGGGCGGCTGAGCCGGCGAGCATCGTCAGGCTGGCACCGATGGGGATGGAGTCGCGCAGGCCGACCGGGCGCTCGGCGGCCGAGACGCAGATGCGGTGGTCGCCCTGCCGGCGGAAGAGCTGAGCGCTCTCGTTGGTGTGGTCGCGCAGGGCGCCGAGCACCGGTCCGGCGGCGGCGAGGAGGCGGTCCTCGCCGGCGGCAGCGGCGAGCTCGCCGAGGCGCGGGCCGAGGACGAAGCGTCCCTGCATGTCGCGCCCGACGAGGCGGTGGTGCTCGAGGGCGACCGCGAGCCGGTGCGCCGTCGGGCGGGCCAGGCCGGTAGCCGTGACGAGCTGCGCGAGGGTGGATGGGCCCGCTTCGAGGGCGCTCAAGACGATGGCGGCCTTGTCGAGAACGCCGACCCCACTGGTGTTGTCCATGTCTTGATATTGCCGTCCCAAGCCGTGAGACGCAAGTTCCACGTTCCGGACGGCGTGCCAACCTCGGTCAGAGCGACGTCGCCCAGGACCTGGACGAGCGACGTCCCGGAACCGTTTCGTGGAGGTGTTGGCCGTGGGCAAGACCCTGGCAGAGAAGGTGTGGGACGCACATGTCGTGCGTCGTGGTGAGGGCGAGCCGGACCTGCTCTACATCGACCTCCACCTCCTCCACGAGGTCACGAGCCCCCAGGCGTTCGACGGGCTGCGCCTCGCGGAGCGCCCCGTCCGGCGACCCGACCTCACCCTGGCCACGGAGGACCACAACGTCCCGACGACGCCCGGGCCGATCTCGGACCCCATCAGCCTCACCCAGGTCGAGACACTGCGGCGCAACTGCGACGAGTTCGGCATCAAGCTCTACCCGATGGGGGACGCGGAGCAGGGCATCGTCCACGTCGTCGGCCCACAGCTGGGGCTCACCCAGCCGGGGATGACGGTCGTCTGCGGCGACAGCCACACGTCCACCCACGGCGCGTTCGGAGCGCTGGCCTTCGGCATCGGCACGTCCGAGGTCGAGCACGTCCTCGCCACGCAGACCCTGCCCCTCAAGCCGTTCCGCACGATGGCCGTGACGGTCGACGGCGAGCTGCCCGCCGGAGTGACCTCCAAGGACATCGTCCTCGCCGTCATCGCCAAGATCGGCACGGGCGGCGGACAGGGCTACGTCCTCGAGTACCGCGGCAGCGCCATCCGCGCGCTCTCCATGGAAGCCCGGATGACCGTGTGCAACATGTCCATCGAGGCCGGAGCCCGGGCCGGCATGATCGCGCCGGACGAGACGACGTTCGCCTACCTCGAGGGGCGCGACCACGCGCCTCGCGGTGAGGACTGGGACGCCGCGGTCGAGAGCTGGCGAGACCTGCACACCGACGACGACGCCGAGTTCGACGCCGAGGTCGTCCTCGACGCGGCGACCCTCACGCCCTTCGTCACGTGGGGCACCAACCCCGGTCAGGGCGCACCCCTGGGCGACGCCGTCCCCGACCCGTCCCTCATGGAGGACTCGGAGCGCCATGCAGCAGAGCGCGCGCTCGAGTACATGGGTCTCGCGGCAGGCACCCCCCTGCGCAACATCGCCGTCGACACCGTCTTCGTGGGGTCCTGCACCAACGGTCGCATCGAGGACCTGCGCGCCGCAGCCGAGGTCGTCAAGGGCCGCCGGGTGGCCGACGGCGTGCGCATGCTCGTCGTCCCCGGCTCCGCCCGCGTCCGTCTCCAGGCCGAGGCGGAGGGCCTCGACGCGGTCTTCACCGAGGCCGGGGCCGAGTGGCGCCTGCCCGGCTGTTCGATGTGTCTGGCCATGAACCCCGACAAGCTCGCGCCGGGGGAGCGCAGCGCGTCGACGTCCAACCGCAACTTCGAGGGCCGCCAGGGCAAGGGTGGTCGCACCCACCTCGTCAGCCCTCTCGTGGCCGCGGCGACCGCTGTGCGAGGCACACTGTCCAGCCCCTCCGACCTCGAGCCGCTCTCGGCCGCAGCGGCCGGATACGCCACCCAGGAGGCATGACATGGAGGCCTTCACCGCCCACACCGGCATCGGCGTCCCGCTGCGGCGCAGCAACGTCGACACCGACCAGATCATCCCTGCCGAGTACCTCAAGCGGGTGACCAAGTCCGGCTTCGAGGACGGCCTCTTCGCGGCCTGGCGCAATGACGAGACCTTCGTCCTCAACGACCCCGCGTATGCCGCGGGCTCGGTCCTCGTCGCCGGCCCCGACTTCGGTACCGGCAGCTCGCGCGAGCACGCCGTCTGGGCCCTGACGAACTACGGCTTCCGGGTCGTCATCTCCTCGCGGTTCGCCGACATCTTCCGCGGCAACAGCAGCAAGGCGGGACTGCTCGCCGCGCAGTGCAGCCAGGACGACGTCGAGCTGCTCTGGAAGCTCCTCGAGAACGAGCCGGGGACGTCCGTCACGGTCGACCTCGAGTCGCGCACCGTCACCGCCGGAGACCTCACGGCGTCGTTCCAGGTGGACGACTACGCCCGCTGGCGGCTGCTCGAGGGCCTCGATGACATCTCGCTGACGCTGCGTCACGAAGGTGACGTCACGGCATACGAGAAGACCCGTCCGAGCTGGAAGCCCGTCACGCTCTGACCCTTTCCGGCGTGCGACACGCCGTGTGGGAGTGGGCAGTTCACGTCCATCCCGCGTGTCCCAGAGTGTGACTGATGTGACGCATGTGACTCACGCTGATGCCGTGGCTCACGCTCACGCGGCTTCATCCGGTTCGTGCTCTGGCGCGAAACCGGTTGTGACACAGCCGTTCTCGCGACAACCACCCACGCATCGGCCTGGCCGGGCCTTGGTCGTCGCCTCAAGTGGTCTGGCCAGCGCGGTTCGCCAAAGCCATTGTGGGACAACGGAACACGGCACAAGGGTGATGGACGCGCCCCGCTGCCGGGCCTACCGTCGTTGACAGGTCAGGAATCGCCTGGTCGCACGCACATCGTCGGGTCGTCCGGCGGCAGACACGATGGAGAGACAGTGAACAAGGGAGAACTCGTCCGGGAGCTCGAGAAGCGACTCGGCAGCCGCAGGGCAGCGACCGAGGCCCTCGATGCGGTCCTCGACACGATCGTCCGCGAGATCACCAAGGGCGGCAAGGTCGGCATCACCGGCTTCGGCACCTTCGACCGGGTCGAGCGCGCCGCGCGCACCGGCCGCAACCCCCACTCGGGTGCCAGCGTGCGGATCCCGAAGGCCAAGGCGCCGCGGTTCCGTGCCGGTGCCGCCTTCAAGGCCTACGTCAAGAAGCCCTCGACGCTGCCCAAGGCGTCCCCGGCCGCCCAGCGCGCGAGCGCCGGCACCGCCTCGGCCGTGGCCAAGACGGCTGCACCCGCCAAGAAGGCTGCCCCCGCCAAGAAGGCGACCGCCACCAGGGCAGCGGCGACGAAGGCAGCCCCCGCCAAGAAGGCCGCCGTCAAGAAGGCGACCGCCACCACGGCAGCAGCCAAGAAGACGGCGACCAAGGCAGCACCGGCCAAGAAGGTCACGGCCACCAAGGCTGCGGCGACCAAGTCAGCACCCGCCAAGAAGGCCTCCGCGACCACGGCAGCGGCCAAGAAGACCGCGACGAAGACCGTCGCGAAGAAGGCGCCCGCCAGGAAGGTTGCGACCAAGGCGACCGCCACCAAGGCGACCGCCACCAAGAAGGCTCCCGCCAAGAAGGCACCGGCGAAGAAGGCACCTGCCCGGAAGAAGTGACCCGGGTCCTCGCACCCACGCCACTGGGGCACCTCGCAGTCGCGAGGTGCCCCAGTGCCGTGTCGGGTTCACGTCAGGTCGGTGGTGTGCCCCAGGCCAGCTCGTCGCCGAACGGGTTGTCGCAGAAGATGACGCTCCAGTGGGCGCAGCCGATGACCTCGTCGACGAGCTCGTCCGTCTGCATGACGACGAGCCATCCGTGTGCCGGGTCGAGCTCGGGCACCTCGGCGACGACGCTGCGGCGCGCCTGGTAGCCGTCCGCGGACGGGAGGCACCACCGTGCGCCGGTGGATTCCGGCTCGGACCAGATGAGCTCCAGCCGGCTCTCGCCGAACAGGTTCTGCTCCCTGAACCGGGGTGACACGGCGTAGCGCGTGCAGGACCCGTACGTGGACGGCGGCTCGTTCGCCGAGGCCAGGTCTCCGAGGAGCCGATCCGCCTCCGCCCGGCTGTCGACCTGCCAGGCGTGCGCGGACTCCAGCGCGCAGACCTGTCGGTACTCCCGCACGATCCAGCCGGAGTCGTTGGTCTCGAACTCGCAGCGCTGGGCCACCCAGCTGTGGTTGGGCTCGGACGGGATGCTCCCCGCGACCGAGTCAGCGCGCTGCCGGGAGGCGGGGAGCTCCTCCGCGATCCGCCGGGTCACCTCGTCGCCGAGGCTGGACCGCTTGGCGCGGGCGGCGACCACGGCGCCGACGTTGACGATCAGGTAGAGCATCAGGACCGATGCCACCAGGCCTGCGACGACGATGGCGGCGAGGCGGACGACGCGTCTCAGAGTCGACATGCGAGCCACCGTAGGAGCCGATGCGGAGCTGCGGCATGAGTACGCGTACGCGACCGCGCCGTGTCGCGGGCCGACCAGCTCAGCGGATCGTCTCTCCCTCACCGATGCCGACGATCCAGAGCCGGGTGACGGTGGTGCCATCGCCACCCTCGCTGTCGTCGACCTCGACGCTGACCCGCTGGCCGGGGCGCACGTGGCGCAGCGCGCTGCCGGCGAAGACCTCCGAAGGCCACGAGACGAGGCGTCCGTCGTCGAGCAGCGCGGAGCCCGAGCCGTCCTCGGCGAAGGTGTGGATGCTCGCTTGCACGCCCCGACGCTATCGCTCGAGGGCCCCGCGCGTCCGCGGACCCAGGGTGAGGTGGGCCAGCGCCCAGCGCAGCGAGTCCTCGTCGTCGACGTCGTGGCGCAGCCCCGGTGCCTCGACCTCGAGTGGCACGTGGCCCAGGGCCTCGTGCCGTGCCGCGCTCCCCGGACCGAACGCGAGCGCGAGCTCCCCACCCGTCGTGGTGCCGACGAGTGCGGTGCCGGTGCCCTCGGCGTCGGCGACGAAGAAGGTCGGATGTCCCTCGCCGGCCACCAGCGTCGTCTCGAGCTCGCCCGGGGCGAGCGCGGGGTGGTCCCCGAGCAGCACCGCGACCCGAGTGGCCCCGAGGTCGTGGGCCGCCCCGACCCCCGCGCGACAGGCGTCGTCGAGGCCGCTCCCGGGGTCGTCCACGACGACGTGGCCTGCGGCGCGCGCGTATGCCGTCTCGCCCGGTTCCGCGGTCACCACGACGACGCGGCCCGGGCCCACGACCCGCGCGGCGGCGGCGAGGGTGTCATGGGCCACGGCGGCGACCACGCCGGCATCGTCGAGGGAGTGGCGCAACCGCGACTTGGCACCCGGACCGCCCTTGACCGGGACGACGACGTGCCATCCGGGCGCAGGGGTCGGCTCCATGGAGCGATCCTCTCCCGCCGGGCCCGCCTGCTCGACATCACCCCTCACGCCGACCAAGATGTGCGCAGGCCGCGCACCCCGGGGTGAGCAGCCCCCCGTGCACAGGACGAAAGGGCTGCATGAGGACCGGGCCACGACACTCACCGCCGGCATACCGGTTCGCGGTGACCGTCCTTCGACCCCTCCTCATGTCGCTGACCCGGCGCAGCTGGACCGGGGCCGAGAGCCTGCCGCGGGACCGTGGGTTCGTGGCCGTCTCCAACCACATCTCGCACCTCGACCCGTTCGTCCTTGCCCATTTCCTCAACGACGAGGGGATCGTGCCGCACTTCCTCGGCAAGGTCGAGGTGTTCCGGATCCCGTTCGTCGGGGCCGTCCTGCGCGGGGCCGACCAGATCCCGGTCTACCGCGAGACGGGCCAGGCCTCCGACGCCTACCGCGCGGCGGTCGCCGCGGTCGAGGACGGCAAGTGCGTCGGGATCTACCCGGAGGGCACCGTCACCCGGGAGCCCAACCTGTGGCCGATGCGCGGCAGGACCGGTGCGGCCCGGATCGCCCTGGCGACGGGCTGCCCGGTCATCCCCGTCGCCCAGTGGGGTGCGCAGGAGGTCCTCGGCCCGTACTCCCACCGGCCCAGCGTGCTCCCGCGCCACACGATGCAGGTGAGCGCCGGCGAACCCGTGGACCTTGCCGACCTCCAGGGGCAGCCGGTGACCGCGGAGGTGCTCGCGGAGGCGACCGAGCGCATCATGGCCGCCCTGACCCGCCAGCTCGAGGTCCTGCGGGGCGAGACCGCCCCCGAGGGCCGCTACGACCCGCGCGACCACGGCATCACGGTGACCGGGCGGCCCCGCGCGGTGACACCGAGCGAGCGTTCCGACCCGAAGTCCCGGGCCCACCCCGCACAATGGGCCGACGACCATCCCGACGATGTGGAGGACCACGCGTGAGCACTGCAGCGGTATTCGGTACGGGCAGCTGGGGGACCGCCTTCGCGTCCGTGATGGCCGATGCAGGCACCGACGTGCGCATGTGGGGCCGTCGGCCCGAGGTCGTCGCGGCGATCAACGCGGGCTGCAACGACGAGTACCTCCCCGAGCTGCCCCTGCCCGAGCGGATCTCGGCGACGTCCGACCCCGAGGAGGCCGCTGCGGGCGCCGACATCGTCGTCCTCGCCGTCCCCTCGCAGACCCTGCGCGACAACCTCGGCTCGTGGGGCTCGGTCCTGCCCTCGGACGCCGTGGTCGTCTCGCTCATGAAGGGCGTCGAGCTCGGGACCACGAAGCGGATGAGCGAGGTCATCGCCGACGCAGGAAGCGTCGACCCGAGCCGCATCGTCGTCGTGTCCGGTCCCAACCTGGCCCGCGAGATCGCGGTGAAGCAGCCGGCGGCGAGCACCGTCGCCTCGTCCGACGAGGCGGCAGCCCAGCGGGTCGCCGACGCGTGCGCCGCGGCATACTTCCGGCCCTACACGAGCACCGACGTCGTCGGGACCGAGATCGCGGGGGCGACCAAGAACGTCATCGCGCTCGCCGTCGGCATGGCCGAGGGGCTGGGCATGGGCGACAACTCCAAGGCCTCGATCATCACCCGCGGACTGGCCGAGACGACCCGGCTCGGCATGGCGCTCGGCGGCTCACCCGTGACGTTCGCCGGGCTCGCGGGGGTCGGCGACCTCATCGCGACGTGCATGTCACCGCTGTCGCGCAACCACAGCTTCGGCGTGCGGCTCGGTCAGGGCATGACCGTCGACGAGGTCGTCGCGGTGACGAAGCAGACCGCCGAGGGCGTGAAGTCCTGCACGTCGATCCTCGACCTCGCCCGTCACCACGGCGTCGACGTGCCGATCATCGAGCAGGTCAACGCGATGATCACCGAGGGCAAGTCGGCCCAGGATGTCGTCGGGGCACTGCTGTCCCGGCCGCGCAAGGCCGAGACGGGCTGACGCCCGGCGGCAGAGCGCGGCGGCTGAGCGCGGTCGCTCAGCGGTCGGTCGCGCTGTCGAGGGCGGCGGACAGGTCTCGCCAGAGATCCTCGACGTCCTCGATGCCGACCGACAGTCGCAGGAGGTTGTCCGGCACGGCCTCCGGCTCGCCCGGCTGGCGCCGCCGCCGCTCCACCTGGCTCTCGACGCCGCCGAGGCTCGTCGCGTGCACCCAGACCCGGGTCGCCGCCGAGACCCGCTCGGCGGTGTCGGCGTCGCCGGCGACCTCGATCGAGACCATCGCGCCGAACCCGGGGTAGCGCACCCGCGTCACGGCGCCGTGGCCGCCGAGCCGCTCGGCGAGGACGGCTGCGTTGCCGCTCGCCCGCTCGAGCCGGACGGAGAGGGTGCGCAGCCCGCGCAGTGCGAGCCAGGTCTCCATCGGCCCGGCGACCGCGCCGTGCAGCTGGCGGTGGCGGCGGACCCGCTCGTGCAGGGCGCGACCCGCCTCGTCGGTCCCGGTCACCACGGCGCCGAGGAGGAGGTCGCTGTGGCCCGACAGGTACTTGGTGACCGAGTGCACGACGAGGTCGGCGCCGAGGGCCAGCGGCTGCTGGAGCAGGGGAGTGGCGAAGGTGTTGTCGACGACGGCGACGACACCGCGCTCGCGCGCCGCCGCGGCGAGCACCTCGATCTCGGCGACGTCGAGCAAGGGGTTGGTCGGCGACTCCAGCCACAGCATCGCGGCCCCGTCGAGGGCGGCGACCACGGCGTCGGTGTCGGTGATGTCGACCTGCGTGACGACGACCTCGCCGGCCTCGGACCGGTCCGCGAGGGTCACGAGGGTGCCGTTGTAGGCCGCCGAGGGCACGACGACACGGCCACCGTGCGGCACGAGCGAGAGGGCCGCGGCGACGGCCGCCATGCCCGAGGCGAACACGAGCGCGTCACCGCCCTCGAGCGAGCCGAGTGCCTCCTCGAAGGCCGACCACGTCGGGTTTGCGACGCGGCCGTAGCTGGCCGGACCGTCGGCGTGGTAGGTCGACGTGAGCGTCAGGGGGGCGCCCACCTGCTCGCCGGGCTCGCGGGCTGCCCGGCCGAGTGCGACGAGGCGGGTGGCGGGGCTGAGGTCGTCGTGGTCCACGCGAGCGAGCGTATGCCGGGTGCCCTCGCTCGCGGGATAGGGTCTCTGGCGATGGACACCGAGCTGACGACCCCGGACCCTGCCCACGAGCCCCGCCGCCTGCGGGTCGCCCTGGTCTTCGGTGGGCGCTCGTCCGAGCACGCCGTGTCGTGCGCGACCGCCGCGAGCGTCATGTCGGCCATGGACCCCGACCGCTACGAGGTCATCCCGATCGGGATCGCCAAGGACGGCAGCTGGGTCCTCGCCCCCAACGACCCCGAGCCCCTCCGGCTCGCACCCGGTCACGTGCCCGAGGTGGATCCCGAGGGTCCGGCCGTCCTCGTGCCGACGAGCATGTCCGCCCGACACCTCATCGTCCAGGAGCCCGGAGCCGCTCCCCGCGAGCTGAGCGACGTCGACGTCGTCTTCCCGCTGCTGCACGGCCCGTTCGGCGAGGACGGCACGATCCAGGGGCTGCTCGACCTCGCCGACGTCCGCTACGTCGGGTCGGGCGTCACGGCCTCCGCCGTGATGATGGACAAGCACATGATGAAGGTCGTCTTCCAGGCTGCCGGGCTGCCCGTCGGCCCCTACGTCGTCATCACCGACCGCCAGTGGCGCCGCGACCCGGAGGCCGCGCTCGACGCGGTCGGCGCCCTCGACTACCCCGTGTTCGTCAAGCCGGCCCGGGCCGGCTCGAGCATGGGCATCACCAAGGTCGACTCCGTCGACGGGCTGCGCGCCGCGGTCGAGGCAGCGCGCGAGCACGACCCCAAGGTCGTGGTCGAGCAGGGCATCGCCGGTCGCGAGATCGAGTGCGGCGTCCTCGACGGGCACGGCACCGAGGCGCCGCGCACCAGCCCGCTCGGGGAGTGCATCGTCGTCAAGGGCCACGCGTTCTACGACTTCGAGGCCAAGTACCTCGCCGACGACGACATCCGGCTCGAGTCGCCGGCCGACGTCGCCCCGGACATCGCCGAGCAGGTCGCCGAGATGGCGCTCACCGCCTTCGAGGCGGCCGGCTGCGAGGGACTGGCGCGCTGCGACTTCTTCGTCACCGAGACCGGTGAGCTGCTCATCAACGAGATCAACACGATGCCGGGCTTCACGCCGAGCTCGATGTACCCCCGCATGTGGGCCGCGGCCGGTCTGACCTACCCGCAGCTCATCGACGAGCTCATCTCCCTCGCGATGGAGCGCCGCGTCGGCCTCCGCTGAAACCACGACTGATTGCGACTTCCAGCGGTGAGGAGCGCAGCGACGAGCCGCTGGAAGTCGCAATAAGTCGCGAGAAGGGGTCGGTCAGCGGCAGGCCAGGGAGTTCTTCGGGAGCTTCTCGGCGACCGCGGTGAAGGCCGGCAGGAGCAGCGGCTCGGGTGCGTAGTCCTTGGGGATGAGCACCTCGATCGCCGGCTCGCGCCCGAACGTCGTGAACCGGGTGCCGTCACTCAGGCCCTCCGCCACCCAGCCCATCCCGTCGACCTCGATGCAGTCGTTCGTGGTCGGACCGAGCGCAGCCACACCGCACCTTGCGATGATCGCCGGATCCCCGTATGCCGCACCGGCACTCGCGTCGCTGACCTCACGGCGCTCCTGGTCGCCGACCTTCGTGGGCCAGGCCGAGGCGACGGCACGGCATACATCGCCCGTCGCGAGGGGTGCGGGGGCGATCTCGACGGCGGAGGAGCACCCGGACAGGACGACGACGGCGGTGGCGCAGAGCGCCACCGCCGTCGACGTACGTGCTGGAGCGATCACGCTCAGACGTGCACCACCGTGCAGGTGAGGGTGCGGGTGATCCCCTCGACCTCCTGGATCTTGGCGATGACGAGCTTGCCGAGCTCGTCGACCGTCTCGGCCTCGACGCGCGCGATGCAGTCGTACGGGCCGGTGACGTCCTCGGCGAGCGCCACTCCCGGGATCGCAGCGATCGCCTCGGCCACGGCGGCCGCGCGACCGACCTCGGTCTGAATCAGGATGTAGGCCTGGACCACTGGGTGTCACCTCACTGTCAGGGAGCGGCCTGCGCCACTCCGTGTGATGTCTTGCTCGGGGTCTTCGTCGACCGTCGCCGGGGCGGCGGTGTCTGCACGGTACCGTGCCGATGGTTCGCACGTCTCGGATGGCTCAGGAGGTGGGAGTGTGGTCGCGCACATGACGATCGGGTCGGTGAGCGAGTCCGATCTCCTCGCGCGGATCATTCCCATGTTCGGCGAGAGCCGGTACGCCGGCTCCGGCGTCGTCGTGCCCCCCGGTGACGACGCGGCGGTGCTCGCGACGAGCGGGTCGGTGGTCGTCACGACCGACTCGATGGTGAGGGGCCGGGACTGGCGCGACGACTGGTCGAGCGGGCACGACGTCGGGCTCAAGGTCGTCGCCCAGAACGTCAGCGACGTGGCCGCCATGGGCGCGGTGCCGACGGGTCTGCTCGTTGCCGTCGCCGCCGACCCCGAGACCGAGCTGGACTGGGTCCTCGACCTCACCCGGGGCATCGCCGACGCGGCCGAGGACGCCGGGTGCCCCGTCGTCGGAGGCGACCTCTCGTCCGCACCGTCGGGTGTGGTCATCGTGGCGGTCACCGCGTTCGGCGACCTCCAGGGGCGCGCGCCGGTGCTGCGCTCCGGCGCGTCTCCCGGCGACGTCGTCGCGGTGTCGGGCTCGCTCGGGTGGTCCGGTGCCGGCCTGTCCCTGTATGCCGGTGGCGTCCGCGACCCGATCTCCGACCGGACGCGGGGGCGTCACCTCGGCGCGGCCGATGCCGCCGCCTCGCTCCTCATGTGGTTCCACCGGTCGCCGCGTCCGCCGTTCGAGTCCGGGCCTGTTGCCGCCGACGCCGGAGCCACGTCGATGATCGACATCTCCGACGGGCTCGTGCGCGACGGCGCGCGGATCGCCGCCGCGAGTGGCGTCGAGCTGGCCCTGGACGAGGAGGTCCTGCGCTCGCAGTTCCTCGCCGGGCCCGTCGACCTCGCGGTCGGCGCCCGGGCCGGCTGGCGCGAGGTGCTCTCGGGGGGCGAGGAGCACTCGCTGCTCGCGACGTTCCCGCCGGGCGGCGTGCCCGAGGACCCGCACGCGCCGTGGACCGTCATCGGCGAGGTCGTGGCGCCGGGGCCCGACGGCCCGCGGCTCACGGTCGGGGGAGCGGTCCCGAGCGTGACCGGCTGGGACCACTTCGCCGGCTGACCGGCATACCGGCGCTTGTTGCGTCCGCCAGTGTGGTGGCCATTCGGTCACCGTGCCGGACGCAAGGGGAGGACTCGACAACGTCCGCCAGTGTGGTGGCCATTCGGTCACGGTGTCGGACGCAAGGGGAGGCTCGGGCATGCGAAACGGGGCGTCGTCCGCAGCGGACGACGCCCCGTTTCGGGGTACGGCTAGGGGGTCAGCGCTTGACCTTGCCCGCCTTGAGGCAGGAGGTGCAGACGTTGAGACGCTTGGGGGTCACGCCCTTGTCGCCGACGAGAGCCTTCACGCGCTGGATGTTCGGGTTCCAGCGACGCTTGGTGCGGCGGTGCGAGTGCGAGATGCTGTGGCCGAAGCCGGGTCCCTTGCCGCAGACATCGCAGTTGGCAGCCACGGTGGATCTCCTTGAAGTCAGGTGTCATGCGAAACGGCTGGATCGCCAGCCGCTTCAGGTCAGTGGATTCCGGTGTCCGCCCCGGATGGGGCTCACGCGGAACCGTCCAAGCGTAGCCGAGTTCGGGTGTGGCTCCAAAACGAGTCGGGGCCGCCCGATAGCCTGCCACCGTGCCAGCCGTCCTCGATGCCGACGCAGCCCGTCTCTGGGGCGCCCTGACCCGCGCCGCGTTCGCGGCGAGGCGCACCGAGATCGACGACCTCAACGTCTTCCCGGTCCCTGACGGGGACACCGGCACCAACCTCTACCTCACGATGGACGCCGCCCTGGGCGACGTGCGTCGCGAGCACACAGAGCGCGGGATCCTCGGCGCGGCCTCGCTCGTGGACGAGGCCCGCACCCTCTCGCGCGCCCTGCTCATGTCCGCGCGCGGCAACTCCGGCGTCATCGTCAGCCAGATCGTGGCCGGCATCTCCGCCGTGATCGTCGAGGAGCAGCTGAGCGAGGTCGACGGTCCCGCTCTGGCCCGCGCGGTCACCCGCGGCGCCGAGCTGGCCCGCGCCAGCGTGGCGCACCCGCAGGAGGGCACGATCCTCAGCGTCGCCGACGCCTTGGCGCAGGCGGCGCGAGAGGCCGCGGAGGCGGGCGGCGACGCCGTCGCCGTCGCGGCGGCCGGGGTGGCGGCGGCCGAGGAGGCACTGGCGCGCACACCCGAGCAGCTGCCGACCCTCGCCCAGGCCGGGGTCGTCGACGCAGGGGGAGCCGGCTGCCTGCTCATGGTCGAGGCGCTGCACCGTGCCCTCACCGGCTCGTGGAGCGAGGACGGGTCGTTGCAGCAGGCCACCGAGGACCTGCTCCTGCCTCGCACGTCCTGGC
The DNA here is from genome assembly GCF_044791685.1 of Knoellia locipacati. Lineage (GTDB taxonomy): Bacteria > Actinomycetota > Actinomycetes > Actinomycetales > Dermatophilaceae > Knoellia > Knoellia locipacati_A. The sequence continues at coordinate 224,235 of NZ_CP087730.1, read as the reverse complement.
ACTCAGAGCCCGTGCACGACGGCGAGCGGGGCGCTCCCACCAGACGGCGTGCCGACGGTGACGATCCGCTCGGCGCCCTCCCGGCCGGGATCGACGGGCCGGCCTTCGAGGTCATGTTCCTCCTCGAGGACAGCGACGCCGACCGAGTCGGCCGGCTCACGGCCACGCTCGACGGACTGGGCGACTCGCTGCTCGTCGTCGGCGGCCCCGACCTGTGGAACGTCCATGTCCACGTCGACGACGTGGGCGCCGCGGTCGAGGCCGGCCTGGCCGCCGGTCGCCCGCACCGCATCAAGGTCACGCACTTTGCGACGCAGGTCGCGGCCCGGGAGCCCCAGAAGTTCGCGGTGGTCGCCTGTGCAGCCGGCCCCGGCATGGCCAGCACCCTCGAGGACGCGGGCGCGCTCGTCGTCTCGAGTGCACCCGGCGCCCGAGCCTCGGCCGGTCAGCTGCTCGAGGCGATCCGCGCCACCGGGGCGGCGTCGGTCGTCGTCCTGCCCAACGACAAGGACACCCTCATGGCGGCCGAGGTCGCCTGCCGCGCGGCGGACGAGGACGGCATCGTCACCGCGATCGTCCCCGCCCGCACGGCTGTGCAGGGCCTGGCCGCGCTTGCCGTCGTCGACTTCGACCGGGGGCTGCGCGAGAACGCCATCGCGATGACGGGCGCCGCCGTCGCGACCCGCCACGGCGCGGTCTCGATCGCCTCGCGCGAGGTCCTCACCTGGGCCGGGCCGGTCTCGGTCGGCGACGTCCTCGGCATCGTCAGCGGCGACGTCGCCCTCATCGGCGACGACCTGGCCGACACGGCCAACGAGGTGCTCGACCGGCTCCTCTCCGGCGGCGGGGAGCTCGTCACCCTCGTCACCGGCGTCGACGCCGACGAGGCGCTCGTCGCGGCCGTGGCCGACCACCTCGCCAAGGAGCACGCCGAGGTCGAGGTCGTCCGGCTCGACGGCGGACAGCAGGTCTACCCGCTGCTCCTGGGGGTGGAGTAGCCCGGTGTACTCGGAGACGACTCCGCTCACCAAGGTCCTCGGCAAGCGTGAGGCCACGAAGTTCCGGACCGCCCGCGGCATCACCACCGTCGGTGACCTCCTGGGCTACTGGCCGCGCCGCTACCAGTCGCCCGAGAGCAACCTCGCCGCCGCGACCGTCGGCTCCTACATCGTGGCCGTCGCCGAGGTGAAGTCGGCGACCACGCGCGCGATGAAGGCCCGGCGCGGGCGGATGCTCCAGGCCGTCATCACCGACGGCACCAAGGACCTCGAGGTGACGTTCTTCTCCGCCCACGGCCACGAGGGCAAGCTCGTCCCCGGCACCCGAGCGCTCTTCGCCGGCACCGTGTCGTCGTTCAACAACCGGCTCCAGCTCGCCCACCCGGGCTACTCGCTTCTCAGCGACTTCGACCGGGGTGAGCGTCGCGACCTCATCCCGATCTACCGCGCCGTCGGCAACCTCCACACGTGGACCGTCACCGAGTGCGTCCGCATGGTCCTCGACCTGCTCGACGAGACGCCCGAGGCGATCCCCGAGCCGATCCTCGACCGCCGCGACCTCATGGACCGGACGTCCGCACTGCGCGGGATCCACACACCCGCGTCGAGGACCGAGGTCGACGCGGCCCGCAGGCGCATGTCCTACGAGGAGGCGTTCGTCCTCCAGGTCGCGCTCGCGCAGCGGCGGGCGCGCCAGGCGGAGGAGTCGACGTTGGCCCGGGTGCCGCGTCCGGGCGGGCTCCTCGACGCGTTCGACGCGAAGCTCCCCTTCACGCTCACCGCAGGCCAGCAGGAGGTGGGTGAGACGCTCGCCGCCGAGATGGCCCGCGACGTCCCCATGCACCGGCTCCTCCAGGGCGAGGTCGGCTCGGGCAAGACCGTCGTCGCGCTGCGGGCGATGCTCACCGCCGTCGACTCCGGCGGGCAGGCGGCACTGCTCGCGCCCACCGAGGTCCTCGCCGCCCAGCACCACCGCTCGATCAGCGCCATGCTCGGCGACCTCGCCGAGGGCGGCATGCTCGGGGGGAGCGAGATCGGCACACGCGTCACCCTCCTCACCGGCAGCATGCCGACGGTCTCTCGCCGCAAGGCCATGCTCGACATCGCGAGCGGGGACGCCGGGATCGTCATCGGCACCCACGCGCTCATCCAGGAGCACGTGAGCTTCCAGGACCTCGCGCTCGTCGTCGTCGACGAGCAGCACCGGTTCGGCGTCGAGCAGCGCGACGCCCTGCGCGGCAAGGCTGCCCAGCCGCCCCACGTCCTCGTCATGACCGCGACGCCGATCCCGCGCACTGTCGCCATGACCGTCTTCGGTGACATGGAGACCTCCACCCTGAGCGAGCTGCCGGCGGGGCGGGCACCGATCAGCACCCACGTCGTCCCCGAGGAGAAGCCCGGCTGGCTGCAGCGCACGTGGGTGCGGGTCGCCGAGGAGGTCGCCCAGGGCCGGCAGGCCTATGTCGTCTGCCCCCGCATCGGCGACGACGACGAGCCGGACGACGACACCGAGATCTTCGACGCGGACCCGACGAGCGGCCTCGGCGGCGAGGACGAGGGCGACGACGGTGGCGAAACCGGGGCCGGCAGTGACGAGGAGGGCGCCGACGCGGCGCCGCCACGGCCGCTCGCGTCGGTCCACCGCGTGCACGCCGACCTCGTGGCCAACCCCGCGCTCGAGGGCCTGCGCATCGAGATCCTGCACGGCCGCCTCGCCCCCGAGGAGAAGGACGCGGTCATGCGTGACTTCGCCGCCGGCGACATCGACGTGCTCGTGTCGACGACGGTCATCGAGGTCGGCGTCGACGTCCCCAACGCCAGCGTCATGGTCGTCATGGACGCCGACCGCTTCGGTGTCTCCCAGCTGCACCAGCTCCGCGGCCGCGTCGGACGTGGTGGTCTCCCGGGCCTCTGCCTGCTCGTCCACGCCGGCGCCGGGGACACGCCACACGAGCGGCTCGACGCCGTCTCCGCGACGACCGACGGCTTCGAGCTCTCCCGGATCGACCTGCGCCAGCGGCGCGAGGGCGACATCCTCGGCTCGTCCCAGCACGGCGTGCGCAGCCAGCTGCAGTTCCTCCACGTCCTCGAGGACGAGGACCTCATCGAGGCAGCACGAGAGGATGCCCAGGGCGTCGTCGCCGACGACCCCGACCTGACCGCCCACCCCCGGCTCGCCGCGCTCGTCCACGCGCGCGTGGACGCCGAGCAGGCGGCATACCTGGAGAGAGGGTGAGGACCGCGTGACGCGCATCATCGCGGGGACCGCAGGAGGGCGTGAGCTGAGGACCCCGCCGGGGCGCGGCACGCGTCCGACGAGCGACCGCGTCCGCGAGGCGCTCTTCTCGGCACTCGAGGCGCGCGACGCGCTCGCCGGCGCCCGGGTCATGGACCTGTATGCCGGCTCCGGCGCCCTCGGTCTCGAGTCGGCCAGCCGTGGCGCAGCGGAGGTGACCCTCGTCGAGTCCGACCGGACGGCGGCCTCGGTCATCCGCGACAACGCCGGCCGGCTCGGGCTGCGGGCGACCGTGCTGCCGGTGACGGTCTCCTCGGCGCTCGCGGGCGCGCCCAGAGACCTCGACCTCGTCTTCATCGACCCGCCGTACGACCTCCCCGAGGAGGCTCTCGCCGGTGACCTCGCCGCCCTGGCCTCGCCCGGGTGGCTCGCCGACGGTGCTCTCGTGGTCGTCGAGCGGTCGAAGCGGTCGGCCGAACCGACGTGGCCCGAGGGGCTGGAGCCCGAGCGCGTCAAGAAGTACGGCGAGACCGTCCTCTGGTATGCCGTCCGGCACGCTTCCTAACACCCCGAAAGCACCTCTGATCAGCCAGAATGCCGGGATGACCGACTACGAGATCCCCCGCCCGACCAACGGTGACGTCCTCGACCTCATCCTCGCCGACCACCGCCAGTTCGAGGACCTCATCCGTGAGTGCCGACGCAACGACTCCGACCGTGCCGCGGCCCGCACCGCCCTCGCCGAGCTCATCGTGGCGCACGGCGAGGCCGAGGAGGAGAAGGTCTACCCGACCCTGCGCACGAAGCGGGCGATCAGCGCCCACGAGCAGGAGCACGGCGAGGAGGAGCACGCCGAGATCAACGAGGCGCTCGTCGGCTTCCTCGAGGCCAAGGGGACCGACACCGACAAGTACGACACGGCGCTCGAGGAGCTGGCCACGGTGCTCAACCACCACGCCAACGAGGAGGAGCAGACGATCCTGAACCCGGCCCGCGAGGAGGTCTCCGAGCAGGTGCGGGCCGACCTCGGTGTCGCGTGGGTAACCCGGCGCAACGAGCTTCTCGAGCAGGGCTGCGCCAGCCTCGAGCAGGTCCAGGCGCTGCTGCACCGCGCCGAGAAGGAGGGCGTCATCGCCTCGCCCGAGGCCAGGGAGAAGGCCGACGCGATCAAGGACGAGGCCAAGGAGGAGGCCAAGGAGGTCGAGGAGGCCTCCAAGGAGCAGGCCAAGGACTGAGCTGCTGCCTCCGCCGAGGGCGAGGCCCCGGTCAGTAGGGTGACGCGCGTGAGCGATGACATCAGGCGGGCCGTCTGTCCGGGGTCCTACGACCCGATCACCGTGGGGCACGTCGACGTCCTCGTCCGTGCGGCGGCGCTCTACGACGAGGTCGTCGTCGCCGTCCTGCACAACCCGGCCAAGTCGGGGACCTTCAGCATCGAGGAGCGGATCGGCTTCATCGAGCGCGCCCTCCCCGAGGCGGCTGCGCGGCGCGTGCGGGTCGAGGCCTTCGCCGGCCGCCTGCTCGTCGACGTCTGCCGTGACGTCGGTGCCGATGTCATCGTCAAGGGCCTGCGGGGCGGGACCGACTTCGCCTACGAGCTCCCGATGGCACTCATGAACCGCCACCTCACCGGGGTGGAGACCGTCTTCCTCCCCGGCGCCCCCGAGTTCGAGCACGTGTCGAGCTCGCTGGTCAAGGAGGTCGCCAGGTTCGGGGGAGACGTCAAGGGACTCGTCCCCGACGAGGTCCTCGCCGCCCTGACCGCCAAGGCGACCACGGCGTGAGTGGACCCTCGCGCGAGGCCCGGGGCGGACGGCATACCGACCGCATTTGGGCAGGCGGCACCCCCTCCGGTACCTTTGATCTTCGGTCTGCGTCAGCCGTGACGACCGACCGAACCACTCGACCAAGGCATAAGGCAATGACTCGTCTCGATCCTCGGTCTCCTCTGGTGCTCGACACCAAGGAGGTCGGCCGGCGACCCGGCTCGATGGCGGAGCTGGCCCGCGAGGTCGGGGCACCAGCCGAGTTCGGCACGGAGGTGCTGCGCGTCACCGAGGGGGAACCCTTGGACATGGACGTGCGGCTCGAGTCCGTCGTCGAGGGCGTCCTGGTCACCGGTTCGGTCCAAGGCACGGCGACCGGCGCCTGCGTGCGGTGCCTGGATCCGATCAGTCTCGATGTGACTGGCCGCTTCCAGGAGCTGTTCGCCTACGCCGATCGCAACGCCCACCACCAAGAGGTGGGCGACGAGGACGCAGCCGAGGAGTACCTCATCGAGGACGGTCTCATCGACCTCGAGCCGGTGCTCCGGGACGCGGTGGTGCCTGCACTGCCGTTCCAGCCCGTGTGTCGTCCGGACTGCCCGGGGTTGTGTTCCGAATGCGGGATGCGCCTCGTGGAGGACCCGGGCCACGCACATGACGTGATCGACCCCAGGTGGGCGGCTCTCACGGACCTCGCGTCCGAGTCGCCCGCGACGCAGACAGAGAAGAGGACCTGACGTGGCTGTTCCGAAGCGGAAGACGTCGCGCTCCAACACGCGCCACCGCCGTGCCAACTGGAAGGCCACGCCGGTCACCCTGACCACGTGCCCCCAGTGCAAGGCCCCGATGCAGCCGCACATCGCGTGCCCGTCGTGTGGCAGCTACAACGGCCGCCAGTACGGCGTGGCCGAGCGCACCGAGCACCAGGGCTGAGCCCACTCCTCATGGGGAGGGGCTCGCAGCGCCCTGCGGCCCTGACGCCGCTGCGCCCCGTCGATGAGCTCCACCGCCACCTCACTGAGGTGACCGGCGGAGACATCGACGAGGCGCTGCTCGGGCGTGCCCTGACGCACCGGTCGTACGCCTACGAGGCGGGTGGCATCCCGCACAACGAGCGCCTCGAGTTCCTCGGGGACTCGGTGCTCGGCCTCGTCGTCACCGACACGCTCTACACGACCCACCCCGACCTCACCGAGGGCCAGCTCGCCAAGCTTCGGGCGGCCGTGGTCAACATGCGTGCCCTCGCGGCGGTCGGACGCACGCTCGGGCTTGGCGACTACCTCCTGCTCGGACGCGGCGAGGAGTCCACCGGCGGGCGCGACAAGGACTCGATCCTCGCCGACACCGTCGAGGCCGTCATCGGCGCGACCTACTCGAGCGCGGGCATGCGGGCAGCAGGCGAGCTCGTGCACCACCTGCTCGACCCGCTCATGGCCCGCTCGGCCACCCTCGGCGCCGGGCTCGACTGGAAGACCAGCCTGCAGGAGATCTGCGCCCTGCACTCCGCCGGTCCGGTCGAGTACTCCGTGCAGGAGGAGGGCCCCGAGCACGCGAAGACCTTCACCGCACAGGTCCTCGTCGACGGTGTCGCGCTCGGCACCGGCGGCGGCCGCACCAAGAAGGACGCCGAGCAGCAGGCCGCCGCCACCGCCTGGCAGACCCTGCGCGACCGGCACGGCGACGGCCACGCGACCGCGCCGCTGCCCGACCTCTCCTGACCCTGGGCTGACTCCTCCCGTGCCCGAGCTGCCCGAGGTCGAGGTCGTCCGTCGTGGCCTCGCCGACCACGTCGTCGGCCGCACGATCGCCACCGCCGCCTTCACCGGCGCCCGGGTCGCGCGTCGTCACGTGCCCGGACCGGCCGACCTCGCCGGGCGAGTCGCCGGGGCCGAGGTCGCGCAGGCGCGCCGTCGGGGGAAGTACCTCTGGCTCGTCCTCGTCGAGGGTCTCGACCGTGGGGCGGAGTCCCGGATCGGCCTCATCGCCCACCTCGGGATGAGCGGGCAGCTGCTCGTCGAGGCAGCGGACGCCCCCGATGAGAAGCACCTCCACGCCCGCTTCACCTTCACCGACGGCGGACCCGAGCTGCGCTTCGTCGACCAGCGGACGTTCGGTGGGTTCGCCCTCGATGACCTCGCCGAGGACGGCGTGCCCCACCAGATCCGGCACATCGCCCCCGACCCGTTCGAGGCGACCTACGACCAGGCCGCCGTCGTGCGACGGATCAAGGCCAGCGACAGCGCGATCAAGCGGATGCTGCTGCACCAGGGCGTCGTCTCCGGGATCGGCAACATCTATGCCGACGAGGCCCTGTGGCGCGCGCAGGTCCACGGCGAGCGTCCGTCGAGCACCCTGACCAAGCCGACCATCTCGCGCGTCCTCGACCACGCCCGCGATGTCATGGCGGCCGCGCTGCTGGAGGGCGGGACGAGCTTCGACGCGCTCTACGTCAACGTCAACGGCGCCTCGGGCTACTTCGACCGCTCGCTGCACGCCTACGGGCAGGAGGGGGAGCCGTGCGACCGCTGCGGGACGCCGATCCGGCGCGAGCAGTTCATGAACCGCTCGTCGTTCAGCTGCCCTCGGTGCCAGCCGCGTCCACGTGGTTCTCGGACCACGACAGCGCGATGAGCTCGCGCAGGACGCCGTCGTCGACCTCGTCGAGCCGCTTGAGGTAGAGGCAGCCCTTGCCGGTGGTGTGCGGCCCGAGGCGTTCGAGCAGGTCGGCGTGCGAGCCGTAGGAGGTGAGGCCGTAGAGGGTCAGCGCCGCCTTGCGCGCCGCGAGCCCGACGGCGAACCACTCGCGCTCCTTGCCGTCGGCGGTCGTGTAGGGCTGGCGCCCGAACCCGATCATCGAGCTGCCCCAGAGCACCGGCTCGGCGCCGGTGACCTCGCGCATGAGGACCACCAAGGCCTGCGCGTCCTCCCGCCGGCGGGGCGGGGTGACCTCGGCGAGGTGGGCGTCGACGTCGTCGGTGCCGGGCCGGGTCGTGCGGTCGCCGTGGTCGGGGGCTGTCGGTGGGGTCACGGGACGGGGAGCTCCTTGAGCTGGACGGCCTTGCCCGTATGCCGTTCGCTCAGGTCCGCGAACGCCTGCCGGATCGTCCTGGCGTAGAGGTGGGCCCCGGTGAGCGAGGGGTGCATGCCGTCGGACTGGAGCTGTCCGGTCGTGTCCTCGAGCGCGGCGTCCCAGTCGGCGACGGCGACGTTGTCGCGGCCCTTGGCGAGGTCCCTGAGGGCGGCGTTGTCCGATGCGATCCGGCTGATCCGGCCGTGCAGCGTCACGAGGACGACCATGCGGTCCGGGCCGAGGGCATCGAGGGTGGCCCGCGCCCGGTCGACGTCGGTCCCGGCGTTGGTGCCGAGCGCGAGGACGACGGCACGGCGGGTGCCGGCGCCGCGCTTGCTGACGACCTGGAGGCCCTCGGACCACTGTCGGTTGGAGCGGGCGTCCATGCGGATACCGGGGAAGTAGTAGCGCAGGGCGTGGACGCTGCCGACCATCATCGAGTCGCCGTAGCCGTCGATCTCTGCGCCGGTCGGCATCGTCCAGGTCTGCTTGACGGTGGCCGCAGCCTTGGCCGCTGACGTCGACGACGGCACCGGTGACGGCGCCGCCGTGCCCCGCGGCGATGCGCCGGACGGGCTCGCCGAGGCCGCAGCCGTCGGGGCGACCCGTGCGGCGGCGGCGTTGGCGTCGAGGAGCTGCTCGACCTGCGTGCGGGTCGGTGCCGTGAAGAGAACGGCGGTGAGGGCGACGGCGAGGACGGCGACGGTCGCCCACACGATGCGGGCGGTGCGCGTGCCGGCATACCGGATCGTGCGGAGCGCATGGCGTGCCGTGCCGCGGAAGCCGCGCCGCCGCACCGGCGACTCGACGAAGCGGTAGGACAGGTCCGCGACCGCGACGGTGACGAGGACGCACCACACGCGCGACCACAGGTAGTCGTCGGAGGAGCGCTGCGCCCAGGCGAGGTCGGCCTCGACGATGAGGATGACGGGCCAGTGCCAGAGGTAGAGGCCATAGGAGCGCTGACCGATCCAGCGCAGGACGGGGAGGTCGAGCACGGAGCGCAGCGGGGAGGGCCGCTCGACGACGGCGAGCACGAGCACGGTCGTGGCGAGTGACGCGACGAGGATGCCGCCGCGGAAGGTGAAGGGAGTCGACTCGTCGAGCAGCGCGAAGAGGGCCACGAGCACCACGGCCGCAGCACCGACGACCTGCCTGCGCCACCGCTGCCAGTGGGCGCTCGACGTCCAGGCGCGGTGCGGTGCGGCCCACGCGAACGCCAGCCCCGCCCCGAGCATGAGTCCCATGAGGTGGGTGTCGGTGCCGTAGTAGACGCGGGTGGCACCGAGCGCCGGGTCGTAGCGGGTCGCCATGAGGATCGCCGACCCGAGGGCCAGGGCGACCGCCACCCCGGCCCGCGCCCGTGAGGAGGGTGCGACGCGGAGCAGCAGCAGGGCGACGACCGGCCACACGAGGTAGAACTGCTCCTCGACCGCGAGGGACCAGAGGTTCATGAGCAGCTGCGGCGCGGTGCTGTGGAAGTAGTCCGAGCCGGCCCCGATCTCGAGCCAGTTGCTCGTGAAGGTCAGTGCGCCGACGGCCTGGCGACGGATGCCGACGAGCAGGTCGCCCTCGACGAGGCGGGCCATGAGGATGACGCTCGGCACGAGCACGAGCAGCGCGGGGAGCAGGCGGCGTGCCCGGCGGACCCAGAACCCGCGCAGGTCGACCCGACCCTCGCGGGCGTGCTCACGGACGAGCAGCGTCGTGATGAGGAAGCCGGAGATGACGAAGAAGACGTCGACCCCGAGGAACCCTCCGGGCAGCCAGCGTGGGTCGAGGTGGAAGGCGAGGACGGCGACGATCGCGGCGGCGCGGAGCCCGTCGAGGCCGGGCAGCCGGGGCGCCGGGCGCGACGCAGTCCTGCCGGGTCGGGGTGCGGAGGTCGCGGCCCCGGGCCCGAGCGAAGGGCTCTCCACGCTCATGCCCCTCAGGCTATGGAGCAGCACCGACAGGGGCGTGGAGGCGCGCTGGGGCGCGGGCGACCTACGATCGGCGCCATGGAGACCAGCCTCGACCCCCGCGGCGACGGGTTGCAGCCCGTCCGCGTGACCGTGAGCGTGCGGGGTCGCGTCCAGGGCGTCGGCTTCCGCTGGTGGACCCGCGCCCGTGCCCTCGAGCTGGGGCTGTCGGGTTCGGCCCGCAACACCGGCGACGGGCGTGTGGAGGTCGTCGCGCAGGGCCCGCGTGGCGCCGTCGCACGCCTCGTCGACCTCCTGTCCGAGCAGCCGTCGACCACCCGTCGGCCGGGTGACGTCGTCTCGGTGTCGACACCCATCGAGAGCGAGCCCCGGCCCCACGTCACCGGCTTCGTGGAGAGGTGAGCGCGGGTCCCACGGTCTGCGTGGGCCGGCATACCGCTGCGTCCGGCACGATGACGGCCTGACCCCCAAGGTGCCGGACGCAACCACACCGCGGGCGCGGGTCCCATGCTCTGCATGGGCCGGCATACCGGGTCGTGGGACGCGGGGGACCGCGGAGGGTGCGCGTTCCTACGATGGGTCGATGAGCGACGTCCCCCCGGAGCTGGCCCGCCTCCGTTCGAGCATCGACAACATCGACGCGGCCCTGGTGCACCTGCTCGCCGAGCGGTTCAAGTGCACCCAGCAGGTGGGTGAGCTCAAGGCGACCGAGGGCATGCCGCCCGCCGACCCCGCCCGCGAGGAGCGGCAGATCACCCGGCTCCGGGCCCTGGCCGACGAGAGCGGCCTCGACCCGGAGTTCGCGGAGAAGTTCATCAACTTCGTCATCGCCGAGGTCATCCACCACCACGAGTCGATCGCCAACGGCTGAGGCCGTGCGCGCAGGCGCGAAGTCCCACCCGTCACTGCTGTCACAGGCAACGCAGGCTGCTTCGCAGGTCCACGGCGGCGTGCGGACCCGCCGGTACAGTGACGGCGTCGATCCCGTCCGCATGCCCCCCGAAGAACCGAGAGCCACCGCGTGTACGTCAAGAGCCTGACCCTCAAGGGGTTCAAGTCCTTCGCCTCGGCCACGACCATGCGCCTCGAGCCCGGCATCACGTGCATCGTCGGCCCCAACGGCTCCGGCAAGTCCAACGTCGTCGACGCCCTCGCGTGGGTCATGGGGGAGCAGGGCGCCAAGAGCCTGCGCGGCGGCAAGATGGAGGACGTCATCTTCGCCGGCACCGCCGGTCGGCCCCCGCTCGGTCGCGCCGAGGTCAGCCTGACGATCGACAACACCGACGGCGCCCTCCCGATCGACTACACCGAGGTGACGATCACCCGGACGATGTTCCGCAACGGTGGCTCCGAGTACGCCATCAACGGCACGCCCAGCCGATTACTTGACATCCAGGAGCTGTTGTCCGACAGCGGGATCGGCCGTGAGATGCACGTCATCGTCGGGCAGGGCCAGCTCGACGCCGTGCTGCGTGCCACCCCCGAGGAGCGCCGCGGGTTCATCGAGGAGGCCGCGGGCGTCCTCAAGCACCGCAAGCGCAAGGAGCGCGCCCTGCGCAAGCTCGACGCGATGGAGGCCAACCTCACCCGCGTCCACGACCTCACCGGTGAGATCCGCCGCCAGCTCGGCCCGCTCGGCCGGCAGGCCGAGGCGGCGCGCAAGGCCGCCGTCATCCAGGCCGACGCTCGCGACGCCCGCCTGCGTCTCGTGGCCGACGACCTCGTCCAGCTCACGTCGACCCTCGAGCAGGAGGTCGCCGACGAGACCGCCCTCATCGAGCGGCGCACGACCGTCGAGAACGCCCTCGAGTCCCTGCGCTCGCGCGTCACCGAGATCGAACGGCAGGCTGCCGACGCCGCCCCTGAGCTCGGCCGCTCGCAGGACCGCTTCGTCAGGCTCCAGTCCCTGCGCGACCGGCTCGAGTCCACCGCCTCCGTCGCCCGTGAGCGCGTGCGTCTCCTGAGCCAGGACGACGTCGACGAGACCACGACCGGGCGCGACCCCGAGGAGCTGCGCGCCCAGGCCGCCCAGGCGCGCGAGGCCGAGCACAAGCTCCTCGCCGAGGTCGCCACCGCCGCCGAGCAGCTCGCCGCAGCCGTCACCTCGCGTGAGGAGGCCGAGAGCGCGTATGCCGCGGAGCAGCAACGGCTCTCGCGTCTCGCTCGCGCCGCTGCCGACCGTCGCGAGGGGCTCGCGAAGCTCGCCGGGCAGGTCGGCGCACGTCGCAGCCGGATCGAGGCCGGTGAGGCCGAGATCGGTCGCCTGCGCGGCATCATCGAGGCCTCGCTCGAGCGGGCCACCGAGGCCGAGCGCGACTTCTCCCGGCTCGAGGGCACGGTCGCGAATGACGAGGAGGGCGAGGAGGGCCTCGACAGCGCCTACGAGACCGCCGCCGAGGAGCTCGCCACCGTCGAGACACGGATCACCGAGCTCGAGGGCGTCGAGCGTGAGGCCGAGCGCGACCGATCCTCGGCCGCAGCCCGGGTCGAGGCGCTCGGGATGAGCCTGCGACGCAAGGACGGCGCGGCCGCCCTGCTCGCTGCCTCCGAGGCGGGCGAGAGCGACCACGGCATCGTCGGCACGGTCGCGTCCCTGCTCCAGGTCAGCGGCGGGCACGAGGGTGCCGTCGCGGCAGCACTCGGCTGGGCGTCCGAGGCGCTCGCGGTCGGCACGGCGCAGGACGCCGCCCGCGCTGTCTCTGCCCTGCGGGAGGACGACCACGGCCAGGCCACGCTCCTCGTTGGTGACACCGCTGCGCCGTCGGACCGCTCCGGCTGGCCGGCGCTCGACGGTTCGGCCGTGTGGGCCCGCGACGTCGTCGACGCCCCCGCCTCCGTCCGTCCGGCCGTCGAGCAGCTCCTCGACCTCGTCGCCCTCGTCCCCAGCGCCGAGCACGCGCTGGCCCTCGTCGCCCGCGGTGAGGGCATCACCGCGGTGACCGCCGACGGTGACGTCTTCGCTCCCGGGTGGGTGCGCGGCGGGTCGAGCAGCGGCCAGTCCCTGCTCGAGATCCAGTCCGCGCTCGAGGACGCCCAGTCCGCAGCTGCAGCCGCCACCACCCGCGGGGAGCAGGCTCGCTTCGCCCTCGTCGCCGAGCGCGAGAAGGCCGCAGCAGTCACCGAGCGCGTCGAGGCCGCCCTCGAGGCGCTGCACGACAGCGACGCCCGCATGGCAGCCGTGGCCGAGCAGCTCGGCGGCCTCCAGTCCACGATCCGCTCGAGCCGCGCCGAGGTCGAGCGCACCGAGCGCACCATCGCCGATGCCGAGGCGGCCCTCGAGACCGACCGCGTCGAGCTGGAGGCCCTGTCGGCCCGGCTCGACGAGGCCAGCGCCGAGCCGACCGAGTCCGAGGAGCCCTCCACCGACGAGCGCGACGCCCTCGAGCTCGCCGCGAGCCGGGCCCGCACCGCCGAGACCGAGCTGCGGCTCACGCTGCGCACCAGGGAGGAGCGCGCCCGCTCCCTCAAGGGTCGCGCGGACTCGCTCGAGGGCGCCGCCCGCAACGAGATCCAGGCCCGCGAGAAGCTCCGCCAGCGCCAGGAGCGCCGCCGCCGCGAGGCGACCATCGCCGACGCCGTGAGCCAGGCCGCGGCATACGCGACCGACCGGATGGCGACCGCGCTGGTCCGAGCCGCCCGGCTGCGCGACGAGGCCGAGAGCGAGCGCACCCGGCGCGACACGGCGGTCCGCGAGCTGCGCACCGAGATGGCCACGCACCAGGACGAGCTGCGCGAGCTCACCGACTCAGCCCACCGCGACGAGGTCGCCCGCGCGCGGCAGGTCGCCCGGATCGAGCAGCTCCAGGCCAAGGCGGTCGAGGAGCTCGGCATGGACCCCGACGTCCTCATGGAGGACTACGGCCCGCACCAGCCCATCCCGTTCATCGCCGGACCCGACCACGAGGGCGACGTGCCGATGCCGTCGGCGTTCGTGCGCGAGGACCAGGAGAAGCGGCTGCGCAAGGCCGAGCGTGGTCTCTCCGCCCTGGGTCGGGTCAACCCGCTCGCGCTCGAGGAGTTCGCGGCGCTCGAGGAGCGGCACAAGTTCCTCACCGAGCAGCTCGAGGACCTCAAGAAGTCCAAGCGCGACCTCCTCGACATCGTCAAGGAGGTCGACGAGCGCGTCGAGCAGGTGTTCACGCAGGCCTACCACGACACGGCCGAGCAGTTCGAGCGCGTGTTCCAGCGGCTCTTCCCGGGCGGCTCCGGCCAGCTCGTCCTCACCGACCCCGGCGACATGCTCACGACCGGCATCGAGGTCGAGGCCCGTCCTCCGGGCAAGAAGGTCAAGCGGCTCTCGCTGCTCTCCGGTGGTGAGCGCTCGCTCGTCGCCGTCGCGCTCCTCGTCGCGATCTTCAAGGCGCGGCCGAGCCCGTTCTACATCATGGACGAGGTCGAGGCGGCCCTCGACGACACCAACCTGGGCCGGCTCATCACCCTCTTCGAGGAACTGCGCGACAGCAGCCAGCTCATCGTCATCACCCACCAGAAGAAGACGATGGAGATCGCCGACGCGCTCTACGGCGTGAGCATGCGCGGCGACGGCATCACCACGGTGGTCTCGCAACGCATCCGCGACGTCGCAGCCACAGCCTGACGTCGGGCGACGGGCGACGGGCGAAGGCCGTCAGTCGGAGTTGACGAGGCCGAACGTGTCGAAGGGCCAGATCCGGAAGACGACGGGTCCGACCACGCGGCTCACCGGCACGAAGCGCGCGCACCCGTCGGAGTCGGTCCCGCCGCGGCAGTTGACGACCGAGTCGGCCGACTGCGAGCGGTGGTCGCCGAGCACGAGCATCCGGTCGGAAGGGACGCGGATCTCGGGGAAGCAGCGCGAGGATCGCGGCGTCGTCTCACAGGTGAGCTCGGGGGGGCGGAACGTGTGGTCCTCGAAGACGTAGTCCTCGGCGAGGGCGTCCCCGTCGACGAGGACCTTGCCCTCCGAGTCGCAGCACCTCACCCGGTCACCGGGCATCCCGATGACCCGCTTGACCGTGTAGGCCGTGCTCGACGGCCCGATGCCGGTGAGGTCGCCGACCTTGCGCACCGCGTCCTTGAACACGTTGCCCGTCGGCTCGAGCTCGGTGTCCTGCCACGTCTCGCCGTGCGAGAAGACGACGATGTCGCCGCGCTCCACCGAGTGGTCCATGCGGTTGACGATGATCCGGTCACCGATGCGCAGGGTCTGCTCCATCGACTGCGACGGGACGCCGAACGGCTTGACGACGAAGCTCTGGACGAGGGCCACGACGACGATGGCGAGCAGGATCTCGACGCCCGCGGGAAGCCTGCGACGACGGCGCTGGGGAGCCTCTGGCGGGGTCGTCACGGTCACCGTGCGAGCCTACGCGGTGGGTGGGGCCTCCGCGCGCCGCGCGTCCACGGGCGGGGTGTCGTTTTGTCAGGGCGGCCCCACTAGGACACCCTTGAGCCATGGTCGCCCTCATCATCGGCATGCTCATCTGCGTCGGACTCGCCCTGGCGGTCGTCGCCCTGGTGGCGATCCCGGCACGGCGCGACGGGCGTGACATCCTCACGCCCAAGGGTGACGAGGTCGTGATCGCGCTCAAGGAGCGCCAGCAGTCGGCCCGCCAGCGCCTCTCACGCGGTGACGACGACGAGGACACGGACGAGGCCGCCCCGTCCGACGGCGACACGACGCTCGTCGAGGCCACGGAGCCCACGCACGCCGACGCCGGCACGCGTTCCTGATGCGTTCGGGGATCGACCGGACCGCGGGTGACCCCACGGTCCGCCCTCAGGACGACCTCTTCGGCCACGTCAACGGCGGCTGGATCAAGCAGACCGAGATGCCGGCCGACCGCGGCCGCTACGGCGCCTTCGACAGGCTGCGCGAGAACGCCGAGGAGCAGGTCCGCGACATCATCACCGGTGTCGCCGAGGGCAACCCCGAGCCCGGCACGGTCGCCCGCAAGGTCGGCGACCTCTACAGCTCGTTCATGGACGAGGCCCGGATCGAGGAGCTCGGCGCGGCCCCGCTGGCCCCGTTCCTCGCCGAGATCGACGCGGTCTCCGGCCCCGGTGACGTCCTGGCGGCGCTCGGCCGCTTCCTGCGGGCCGGCGTCGACGGACTCGTCCATCCCATCGTCAACACCGACGACCGTGACTCGACCCGCTACGTCGTCTACCTCGAGCAGGCCGGCATCGGCCTGCCCGACGAGGCCTACTACCGCGACCCGCAGCACGCGGCCATCCGTGCGGCCTACCCCGGTCACGTCACGCGCATGCTCACCCTGACCGGCGTGTATGCCGGGGACTCGGCCTCCGCTGCCGCCGACCGGATCGTCGACCTCGAGACCCGGATCGCGGCCTCGCACTGGGACCAGGTCGCCAACCGTGACGCCGTGAAGACCTACACCCTCGTCGACCGGCAGGGCCTCGAAGAGCTCACTCCGGGCGTCGACTGGGCGGCCTACCTCGACGGGGCCCGGGCCCCGGAGGGCGCCTTCGACCAGGTCATCGCCCGCCAGCCCGACCACCTGCGGTCGATGGCTGCGGCACTGGCCGAGGTCGACGTCGCGACGTGGCAGGACTGGCTGCGCTGGCGGGTCGTCCACGCCCTGGCGGCCTACCTCGCCGACGCCGTCGTCGCCGAGAACTTCGACTTCTACGGGCGCACCCTCTCTGGTGTGCCGCAGATCCGCGACCGCTGGAAGCGCGGCGTCGGGCTCGTCGAGGACGCCCTCGGTGAGGCCGTCGGGCAGCTCTACGTCGAGCAGCACTTCCCGCCGCGCGCCAAGGAGCGCATGGTCGAGCTCGTCGAGAACCTCGTCGAGGCGTTCCGTCGCGACTTCCTCGGTCTGGAGTGGATGGGCCTGGAGACCCGGCGCGAGGCGCTGGCCAAGCTCGAGACGTTCGTACCCAAGATCGGCTACCCCGACCGGTGGCGCGACTACTCCTCGCTCCAGGTCGACGCCTCCGACCTCGTCGGCAACGTCGCCCGCGCCTCGGCCTTCGAGGTGGACCGCAACCTCGCCAAGCTCGGCGGACCCGTCGACCGCGACGAGTGGTTCATGACGCCGCAGACCGTCAACGCCTACTACAACCCTGGGCTCAACGAGATCGTCTTCCCCGCAGCCATCCTCCAGCCGCCGTTCTTCGACGTCGACGCGGACGACGCCGTCAACTACGGCGGCATCGGTGGGGTCATCGGTCACGAGATCGGGCACGGCTTCGACGACCAGGGCTCCCAGTACGACAAGGACGGCAACCTCCGCAACTGGTGGTCCGACAGCGACCGGACCAACTTCGACGCCCGCGCCCAGCGGCTCATCGCCCAGTTCAGCGAGCTGGAGTCGCGTGACGCCCCGGGGCACAAGGTCAACGGCGCGCTCACGGTCGGTGAGAACATCGGAGACCTCGGCGGGCTCACGATCGGGCACGCGGCATACCGGATCTCGACCGAGGGGACCGAGCCGCCGGTCATCGACGGGCTGACGGGCGACCAGCGGTTCTTCTTCGGCTGGGCGCAGGTGTGGTGCGGCATGGCCCGCGAGGCCGAGGCGGTGCGGCTGCTCGCGATCGACCCGCACTCGCCGATGGACCTGCGTGCCAACGCGGTGCGCAACCTCACGGAGTTCCACGAGGCCTTCGAGGTCGCGCCCGGCGACGGCATGTGGGTGCCCGAGGACGAGCGGGTCCGCATCTTCTGAGGTCGGGTGCGAGGATGGCGACGTGAGTGCCATCGACACCTTCTGGGAATTCTTCGCCGTCGCGGTCGGCCTGCTGGTCGTCCTCGGCGGCCTCGCGGCCACCCTCCTGCGCGGACGGGGCGGCGCGACCAAGGAGCTGCCCCGCGAGCGCCCGTCGACCCCCGCTGCGCCGGCGCCGGGCACGTCCGACGAGGCCGACCGTGACCGCCGCGACAGTGGTGGCGCGGTCGACACGCTGCCCGCTCCCGCCGACGAGACGGTCGAGGAGACGCTCCCGCCGACGACCATCCCGGAGGTCGAGCGCCCCGAGGCCCCGCAGACCCGGCTCCAGCGGCTGCGCGCCCGGCTGGCCCGCTCCAACACCGCCCTCGGCAAGGGCCTGCTCGCGCTGCTGTCCCGCGGAGACCTCGACGAGCAGGCGTGGGAGGACGTCGAGGACACCCTCCTCACCGCCGACCTCGGCGTCGAGGCGACGACCGAGCTCGTCGAGTCGCTGCGCACGAGGGTCAAGGTCGACGGCAACGCCGACGAGGCCACGGTCCGCGGCTGGCTGCGTGAGGAGCTCATCGCCCTCGTCGACCCGTCGATGGACCGGTCCTTGGCATCGTCCCGGATCGACGGCCGGCCCGCCGTCATCGTCGTCGTCGGGGTCAACGGCACCGGCAAGACGACCACCGTCGGCAAGCTCGCGCGGGTCCTCGTGGCGCAGGACAAGGACGTCGTCCTCGGTGCGGCCGACACCTTCCGTGCCGCCGCCGCCGACCAGCTCCAGACGTGGGGTGAGCGGGTGGGCGTGCCGACGGTGCGCTCCGACCGTGACGGTGCGGACCCGGCGGCGGTGGCATTCGACGCCGTCAAGGGTGCCGCCGAGATGGAGGCCGACGTCGTCATCGTCGACACCGCCGGCCGCCTCCACAACAAGGTCGGGCTGATGGACGAGCTCGGCAAGGTCAAGCGGGTCATCGAGAAGCAGAGCCCGATCGACGAGGTCCTGCTCGTCCTCGACGCCACGACCGGTCAGAACGGCCTGCGCCAGGCCGAGGTCTTCAGCGAGGTCGTCGGCATCACCGGCATCGTCCTCACCAAGCTCGACGGCACCGCCAAGGGCGGCATCGTCGTCGCGGTGCAGCGCAAGCTCGGCGTCCCGGTCAAGCTCATCGGTCTCGGCGAGGGGCCTGACGACCTCGCGCCCTTCGACCCCGAGGGCTTCGTCGACGCGATCATCGACTGATGGCGCTGCCGGCGCTGCACGACCGGGCGGCACTCACGGAGGCGCTCGTGGCGTCCACGCGCACGAGCATCCAGCTCGCCGAGAGCGACCCCGTCCGCGACGCCTGGGGCGACGAGAGCGCCTGCGCCGGCATGACGGTCGGCGGGCTGGCGCACCACCTGCTGGCGCAGACCGGGCACGTCGTGCGGGGTCTGAGCACGGCGGCGCCGTCGGACGCGCCGGTCATCGGCCTGCTCGACCACTACACGCGGGCGCCGTGGGTGCAGGCCTCCCGCAGCGGCGAGACCGACCCCGACCAGGACGACAAGGACAACTCGGCCGCCGGGGTCGGTCACGAGCGGGTGCTCGCCGTCGCGCGGCACGCGCTCGCCGACCTGCCGGGTGCTCTGGCCCTGCAGCGCGACCCCGACGTCATCCACATCCCGTGGCAGGGCTGGTCGCTCGCCACCCCGGACTTCGCCACCACCCGGATGATGGAGATGGTCGTGCACGGCGACGACCTCGCCGCGAGCGTCGGACTGCCCACGCCCGAGCATGACCCGCTCGTCGTCGACGCCGTCCTCGACCTCCTCGTGCACGTGTCGCTGGCCCGGCACGGCCAGGTCGCCCTCGTCCGGGCCCTGAGCCGACCCCAGCGCTCGTCGGGCGGCATCTCCGCCTTCTGAACCACGAACGATCGGCGTCAGGTCGGGCGCTGTGCCGCGGGCATCGAGCAGGCGGGCGTGCCACCGGGCAGACGGTGACGGTTGCGGGCGACCCAGCGATAGACCACGCCGGCAAGCGAGTGCATCCCGGGAACCCTCAGCAGCGCACCGAGGGGGCGCAACGGCATACGGGAGGAGAGGAGTGCACGGGCCACGGCGTCCTCGGCGGAGGAGATCCGTCCGTCGGCTCCCACCCACTGCAGGGCGGCGTCGCACTGCTCCTCGGTGAGCCCGAGCGTCGCCAGGTCGGCGTCCTGGTATGCCGTCACGGCGAAGTCCGTGGGTCGGGCGCGCAGCCGGGTGGTCACGAGGCGTGAGAGCTTCGTGCAGATGCCGCAGTCACCGTCGTAGACGAGCACAGGTCGGGCCACGCCCCCCAGTCTCACACCGGAGCGCTCTCCTCACACCGTGGGGGCGTGCGAAACACACTTCTTACGCGCAGCCGGAACGTGCAACGTGGCCGTAACACAACGGGAGACGACGCGAAACGGCGGGCTCGCAGACTCCCTCCCCATGAGCCCAACTCTCCTCCCACTCGCGGCCGAGCCCGCAATCGACGCATCGGCGACGGCCTTCGTCCTCATCTGCTCCTCCCTGGTGCTGCTGATGACGCCGGGCCTCGCCCTCTTCTACGGCGGCATGACCCGCGCCAAGTCCGTCCTCAACATGATGATGATGTCGTTCGGCGCCATGGGCGTCGTCGGTGTCGTCTACGTGCTGTGGGGCTACTCCATGTCCTTCGGTGGCAGCAACATCGGCGGCATCATCGGCAACCCGTTCGAGAACTTCGGACTCAAGGGTGTCGTCGGTGACGCGACCGGTGCCACGGTCGACGCCGACGGCACGGCGATCATCGACGTGTTCGGCGCCGACGTGTGGATCCCCGAGGTCCTCTTCGTCGGCTTCCAGCTGACCTTCGCCATCATCACCGTCGCGCTCATCAGCGGCGCCATCGCCGACCGGGCGAAGTTCTCGACCTGGTTGCTGTTCAGCGGCCTCTGGGTCACCCTGGCCTACTTCCCGATCGCCCACATGGTGTGGGGCGGGGGCCTCCTCAGCGGTTCCGAGGACGGCATCTCGGCCATGATCTTCGGTGCGACCGACGGTGTCGCCAACGTCCTGCCGATCGACTTCGCCGGAGGCACGGTCGTCCACATCAACGCCGGTATCGCCGGCCTCGTCCTGGCCCTCATCGTCGGCAAGCGCCTCGGCTTCGGCAAGACCGCCATGCGCCCGCACAACGTCCCGCTCGTCATGCTCGGTGCCGGGCTGCTGTGGTTCGGCTGGTTCGGCTTCAACGCCGGCTCCGAGCTCGCGGCGGACGGCCTGGCCAGCCTCGTCTGGGTCAACACCACCGTCGCGACCTGTGCGGCGATCCTCGGCTGGCTCGTCGTGGAGAAGGTGCGTGACGGTCACGCCACTTCGGTCGGCGCCGCCTCCGGTGTCGTCGCCGGTCTCGTCGCGATCACCCCGGCCTGCGGTGCCCTGTCGCCCGTCGGCTCGATCGTCCTCGGCCTCGTCGCCGGTGCTCTCGCGGCCCTCGCGGTCGGCCTGAAGTTCCGCTTCGGCTACGACGACTCGCTCGACGTCGTCGGCGTCCACCTCGTCGCCGGCCTCTGGGGCACCGTCGGTGCCGGACTGCTCGCCACCTCGGGCGGACTGTTCTACGGTGACGGTGTCCGGCAGCTCGTGGTCCAGATCGTCATCGCCCTCGCGTCGCTCGTCTTCTCCGCGATCGTCACCGCCGTCATCGGCCTGGCGCTCAAGGCGACCGTCGGATGGCGCGTCACCGACGACGACGAGACGGCCGGCATCGACCAGGCCGAGCACGCAGAGTCCGGCTACGACCTGGTGGCCCGCGGCGGACGCATCGGCGTCAGCTCCACCGGTCCCCAGACTGACGCCCGTCACCACGACGAGCTCACCTCCGAAGGAGTCAAGGCATGAAGCTCATCACCGCCATCATCAAGCCCCACCAGCTGGACGCGGTGAAGGAGGCCCTGGAGGCCTACGGCATCTCGGGCATGACCATCAGCGAGGCGTCGGGCTACGGCCGCCAGCGCGGTCACAGCGAGGTCTACCGCGGCGCCGAGTACACCGTGGACTTCGTCCCGAAGATCCGCCTCGAGGTGCTCGTCGACGACATGGACGCCGCCAGCGTCGCGGACGTCATCCTCAAGTCGGCCCAGACCGGTCGCATCGGCGACGGGAAGATCTGGACCCAGCCGGTCGAGGACGTCATCCGGGTGCGCACCGGAGAGCGCGGCGCCGAGGCCATCTGAGCGCCCCTGCCCCGCACCGCCGGACCTGCCCGCGCCGTCAGCGACGTGAGACCACGACGCTGACGGCGCGGCGGGTCCCGGGGGGAGCCGGGGCACCGGTTGGACAGACCTGCAGATCTAGGGGAGTGATCGCATGACCGACGTCGCAGCACGCCGGCTCGACCTCGCGGGGACGCGGGCGTTCGAGCAGGCCGGCTCGGGCCTCGAACGTCGCCGCCGTCTGGCGGAGTTCAACCACGAGTGGCTGGGGGAGCTGTGGGCCGAGGCGGTCCGCGGTCAGCGGGTCGAGGGCGTGGCCCTGGCCGCCGTCGGCAGCGTCGGGCGCGGTGACGCCGGGCCCCTCTCGGACTACGACCTCGTCCTCCTGCACTACGGCCGGACCCTCTCCACCGACGAGGTCACCCGACTGGCCGACCGCATCTGGTACCCGATCTGGGACGCGGGCGTGCGCCTGGACCACAGCGTCCGCACCGTCAACCAGTGCCGCACCGTCGCCGCCGAGGATCTCACCGCCGCGGTGGGGCTCCTCGACATCGCTCCGGTCGCGGGAGACGCCGAGGTCGTGGCCGCCGCCCGCGCCACCGTGAGCCACGACTGGCGCGCCAACGCCCGCAAGCGGCTCCCACAGCTCACCGACGCGATGGCCGTGCGCCACCACCGTCACGGCGACCTCGCCCAGTCGATCGAGCCCGAGCTCAAGGAGGCCCACGGCGGCCTGCGCGACATGACCGTGCTCAGCGCCCTCGCCGAGGCCTGGCTCGCGGACCGTCCGCGCGGCGAGGTCGACACGGCATACGGGCTCCTGCTCGACGTGCGCGACGCCGTCCACGTCGTCACGGGTCGCGGACGTGACCGGCTGGGTCGGGAGGACCACGACGCGGTGGCCGCCCTGCTCGGCTACGGCGACCCCGACGACCTCCTCGCCGACGTCTCGGACGCCGGGCGGGCCATCGCCTACGCCCTCGACGGGACCGTGCGGCGCGCCGGTCAGTCCCAGCGAGCCCGGGTGCTGCGCGTCGGCCCGCGCCGTCCGCAGATGACGCCGCTGGGGTACGGACTGTTCGAGAGTGACGGCGAGGTCGTGCTCGGCGCCGGCCGGGTCGGCGAGACCGACCCGCACCTGCCCCTGCGCGCCGCCGTCGTCGCCGCCGCAGCCAACCTCCCGATCTCGCCGACGACCCTCGAGAACTTGGCGACGAAGTGCGCCGACCTGCCGACCCCGTGGACACCGTTGGCGCGTGGGCTCTTCAGCGACCTGCTCGCCGCCGGACCCGGCCTCGTCACTGTGTGGGAAGGGCTGGACCAGCAGGGCATCATCGAGCGGTGGCTGCCCGAGTGGGCGGCGGTGCGGTCGCGGCCGCAGCGCAACGCGGTGCACCGTCACACGGTCGACCGGCACCTCATCGAGACCGTCGTGCACGCCACGGGTCTGGTGCGCGGCGTCGGCCGCGCCGACCTGCTGCTCCTCGCGGCCCTGCTCCACGACATCGGCAAGGTGCCCGGGGCGCGGGACCACTCCGCAGCCGGGGCGCCGGTCGCCGAGGCCGTCATGCGTCGCCTGGGGCACACCGAGGCGGACGTCGAGGTCGTGACCTCGCTCGTGCGCGAGCACCTGACCCTCATCGAGCTCGCCACCCGGCGTGACCACTCCGACCCCCGCACCATCGACGCCGCCGTCGCCGCAGTCAGTGGCGACCGCGACCGCTTCGACCTGCTGCTCGCCCTCACCGAGGCCGATGCGGTCGCAGCCGGGCCCAAGGCCTGGACCGACTGGCGGGCAGCCCTGCTCGCCCAGCTGGCCACCGAGGTGCGGGCCCGGCTCGACCCGAGCACGCCCGCCGTCGCGACGCCCCTGGCCGACGTCGGGCAGGGTGTCGTCCCCGAGCCGCTCGTCCGAGCGCTCGCCGCGGGGGAGCCGCACGTCGAGGTGCTCTCCCACGGCGGGTCCTACCGGATCGACATCGCCGACCGTGACCGGCTCGGGCTCTTCGCCGACACTGCCGGCCTGCTCGCCGCGGAGGGCCTGGTCGTCCGAACCGCGATCCTGCGCACGGTGGACGGGGTCGCCGTCAACGAGTGGCACGTCGAGTCGCCGAGCGGCAACGAGCCCGAGCAGCCCAGGCTCCACCGCGGTCTCGTCCGCCTCGCGACCGGCGACCGAGGCCCGCTCGGGCTCCTCGACCGTCGTCGGCAGTTCGCCGCCCGGCCGAGCAGGGAGTCCACGATCGGCTCGCCGGGACAGCCCCGGGCGCTCGTCGTCCCGGGCGCCAGCGACGAGGCGACCGTGCTCGAGGTGAGGGCCGAGGACCGGCCCGGGCTGCTGCACGAGCTCGGCATGGCGTTCGCGAAGTCCGGCGTCTCGGTGCGCTCCGCGCACATCGCGACGTACGCCGGCCAGACCCTGGACACCTTCTACGTCACCGACTTCTCGGGTCGCCGCCTCGACCCGGGCAAGGTGGCGCAGGTCGTCGCGGTGATCATCGACACCTGCGACGGCTGACCCCTGGTTCCGCTGCCCGCTGCCCGCTCCCGGTGACCCGTGACGGGTGGCCGCGACCAGACCGCCACCGGATCGCGACCACTCCTTGCTGTGCTGTGGGCTCCACACACAGAGAGGGGATGTCATGGGACATCAGGAGCAGCAGGGGCCGGCGGGCACGCCGGAGGTCGCCAAGGTCGCGCCACAGGTGGTGCCACAGGTCGTGCCACGGATAGTGCCTCGGGCCGTGCCGCGCGTGGCGCGGGCCGACGGCCTCGAGGGGGCCGTGCGCAAGGCCGGGCCCGTCATCGGCCAGGCGGGACTCGGCGGATGGGCCGCCAAGGGTGACGGGGAACCGCCGAAGGAGGCGGACAAGGCCGGCCCGCCCAAGGGTGAGGACCCGCCCAAGGACCCGCCGAAGGACAAGGAGCCCCCCAAGGACCCGCCGAAGGACCCCAAGCTCGGTCGCCTCGGCCGGCTGGACCGCCTGAGCCGGGCCCTCGCGGACACGGACCTCGCCGTGTCGGGGAAGGGACCCCAGGGCCTCGCGGAGGGCGCCCTGTCCCGGCCGGACCGGCTCGGGCGGCCCTGACCGACGTCGCGGCCGGGGCCGTCGGTCCCGGCCGCGACGAGGGCACCGCGCGTAGCGATTAACCTAAGGGCGTGTTCACGAGCCTCTCCGACCGCCTGACGTCGACCTTCAAGAACCTCCGCACCAAGGGGCGACTGTCCGAGTCCGACGTCAACAGGACCGTCCGCGACATCCGGATGGCGCTCCTCGACGCCGACGTGGCCCTGCCCGTCGTCAAGGAGTTCACCCACGCCGTCCGTGAGCGTGCCCTCGGCGCCGAGGTCTCGCAGGCGCTCAACCCGGCCCAGCAGGTCGTCAAAATCGTCAACGAGGAGCTCGTCGCCGTCCTCGGCGGGGCGACCCGCACGATCCGTTTCGCCAAGACCGGCCCGACGGTCATCATGCTCGCCGGCCTCCAGGGCGCGGGCAAGACGACGCTCGCCGGCAAGCTCGCGTACTGGCTCAAGGAGCAGGGCCACACGCCGATGCTCGTCGCGGCCGACCTCCAGCGACCCAACGCGGTGACCCAGCTCCAGGTCGTCGGCGAGCGCGCCGGCGTCCCGGTCTACGCCCCCGAGCAGGGCAACGTCGGCGGCCACGACGCCGTCGGGCCCACCGGTGAGGGGACGCGCAGCTTCGGTGACCCGGTCGCGGTCTCTCGGGACGGCATACGCGAGGCCGTGGGCAAGCAGCACGACGTCGTCATCGTCGACACCGCCGGACGTCTCGCGGTCGACGAGAACCTCATGAAGCAGGCCGGCGACATCCGCGCCGCCATCGACCCCGACGAGGTCCTGTTCGTCATCGACGCGATGATCGGCCAGGCAGCGGTCGAGACCGCCGAGGCGTTCCTCGAGGGTGTCGACTTCACCGGTGTCGTCCTGTCCAAGCTCGACGGTGACGCCCGCGGTGGTGCCGCGCTGTCCGTCGCCGGCATCACCGGGCGGCCGATCATGTTCGCGTCCACCGGCGAGGGCGTGAAGGACTTCGAGGTCTTCCACCCCGACCGCATGGCCTCACGCATCCTCGACATGGGTGACGTGCTCACCCTCATCGAGCAGGCCGAGAAGGCGTTCGACCGCACCCAGGCCGCCGAGATGGAGCGCAAGTTCCTCGCCGCCGAGGACTTCACGTTCGACGACTTCCTCCAGCAGATGTCGGCGATCAAGAAGATGGGCTCGCTCAAGTCGATGCTCAAGATGATGCCGGGCATGGGCCAGATGTCGGCCCAGCTCGACAACCTCGACGAGCGCGAGTTCGACCGCGTCGAGGCGATGGTCCGCTCGATGACGCCGTTCGAGCGCAACCACCCCAAGCAGATCAACGGCTCGCGTCGCGCCCGCATCGCCGGCGGCTCCGGCGTCACCGTCTCCGAGGTCAACCAGCTGCTCGAGCGCTTCGGCGAGGCCCAGAAGATGATGAAGCAGCTCGCCCGCGGCGGCGGGATCCCCGGGATGCCCGGCATGGGTGGTGGCGGCGGCAAGAAGGCGCGCCAGCAGCAGCAGGTCCAGCGCAAGAAGTCGAAGTCCGGCAACCCCGCCAAGCGCGCCGCGGACGCGCGGGCCGACGCCCAGCGCGGGGCCGCCAAGCCCGCCGGTGGCGCCTTCGGCGGCGGTGCAGCGGGCGCACCCGGTGGGTTCGACCCGGCCGCGATGGACCCGTCGCAGCTCCCCAAGGGCTTCGAGAAGTTCCTCGGCAAGTGACCTCACGGTCGTGAGCGCCGAGACGCTGCACACGCTGACCGTCGGGACTGCCGGACCGCGCATCGCGTTCCTGCACGGGCTCTTCGGGCAGGGCCGCAACTGGTCGACGATCGCCAAGGCGCTCGCGGGACCGGACGGCTCGGGCGCGCGGTGCACCCTCGTGGACCTCCCGGACCACGGTCGCTCCCCGTGGACCGAGGCCTTCTCCTACGAGGCGTATGCCGCGTCCGTCGCCGCCACGCTGCGCGCCGTCGACGAGGGGCCCTGGGTGGTCGTGGGGCACTCGCTCGGCGGCAAGGTCGCGATGACGCTGGCGCTCACCGATCCCGGGCTCGTCGCCCGGCTCGTCGTCGTCGACATCGCTCCCAAGCACTACGGCAACCTCGACCGGTTCACCGGCTACATCGAGGAGATGCGGCGGCTGCCGCTGGCCGAGCTGTCGGACCGGGCCGACGCAGAGAGGCGCTTCGAGGAGTCCGACCCGGGCGTCAAGGCGTTCCTGCTCCAGAACCTGCGCCGCGAGGGCACGACGTGGCGCTGGCAGGCCAACGTCGAGCTCTTCGCTGCCGACGCGGCACAGGGGAACGAGTCGCTCATCGCGGACTTCCCCTTCGAGGCCGGGTCGGTCGAGCCGTATGCCGGGCCGGTCCTGTGGATCGCCGGCGCCGAGTCGCGCTACATCAAGGACGAGGATGCGGCGACGATGCGGGCGCTCTTCCCGCGCGTGCGCCAGCTCACCGTCAAGGGCGCCTCGCACTGGGTGCACAGCGACGCACCGGCCGTCGTGGTCGAGGCGTTGCGCCGCGTCGTCGCCGCCCCGCCGGCCTGACCGTCGGCCACCCAACCGCAACGTCAGCGTGAACGGCTGCTCTAGCGACCGTTGACGCTGACGTTGCGAGTGCGCGGGGGTCGTTAGGGTCGGGTGCCATGACGGCATCGGTGCTGCACCTGGTCGGGGAGGTCCTCGTCGGACCCGAGGACGTGCGTCCGGAGGCGTGGGTCGTGGGAGGGCGGATGACCTACGAGCGCCCGACCGGCGCCGGCCACGACGCCCGGACCCTGCGCGGCTGGTTCGTCCCCGGGTTGGTCGACGCCCACTGCCACGTCGGCCTGGACCGGCACGGCGCCGTCGACGACGCCACGGCGGAGGCGCAGGCCACGGCCGACCGCGACAACGGCACGCTCCTCATCCGCGACGCGGGGTCACCGGCCGACACCCGGTGGATCGACGAGCGGGACGACCTGCCCAAGGTCATCCGAGCCGGGCGCCACATCGCGCGGACCAGGCGCTACATCCGCAACTACGCGTGGGAGGTCGAGCCCGAGCAGCTCGTCGAGCGGGTGCGGATCGAGGCGCGCGCCGGTGACGGCTGGGTCAAGCTCGTCGGCGACTGGATCGACCGCGAGACGGGCGACCTCCTGCCGTGCTGGCCGGCCGACGTGCTCGCGGAGGCGATCGCCGCCGCACACGAGGAGGGCGCCCGCACGACGGCCCACTGCTTCGGGCCCGACTCGCTGCGAGACTTCGCCGCCGCCGGCACCGACTGCATCGAGCACGCCACCGGCCTCGAGCCCGACACGATCGACTCCTTCGCGGCCCAAGGGATCGCGATCGTGCCGACCCTCGTCAACATCGCGACCTTCCCCGCCATCGCCGAGCCCGCACGCGAGAAGTTCCCCGACTACCACCGGCGGATGCTCGACCTGCACGCACGTCGCTACGAGACGGTCGGCGCGGCGCGAGAGGCCGGCATACCCATCTATGTCGGGACCGACGCGGGAGGCTCGATCGCCCACGGCCTCGCCGCGCAGGAGGCCGTCGAGCTGACGAAGGTCGGGTTCACCAACACCGAGGTGCTCGCGGCCGCCACGTGGGGTGCGCGCGAGTGGCTCGGGCGGCCGGGACTCGAGGAGGGCGCCGACGCAGACCTCCTCGTCCTGCCGCGTGACCCGCGTGAGGACGTCACGGTGCTGGGGGAGCCCGACGCCGTGGTGCTGCGCGGCGTGACGTGGTGACCCATCCACGATGCGAGACATAATGTGACGTTGTTTGACGGATAACTTGGGCTTATCCAAACTTCGAGGTGTCCGACAGGAAGTGCGGCCGCACGGCCAGCTCTGTCGGACGACGATCGAAGGAGTCCTCCATGAGCCGTCATCCCCGCCTCGCCCTGGCCGCCGCCGCGACCGCTGGCGCGCTGGTGATGTCGGCCTGTGCGGGTGGTGGCGCGAGCGACACGGCAGGGGCGGCCGAGCCCGAGGGTGGGGCCGAGGCGTCGACCAGCACCCTCAACCTCTTCGCGTATGCCGTGCCCAAGGTCGGCTTCGACAAGGTCATCCCGGCCTTCAACGCCACCGACGCGGGGAAGGGCGTGACCTTCCAGCAGTCCTACGGCGCCTCGGGTGACCAGTCGCGCAAGGTCGCCGCCGGCGCTGCGGCGGACGTCGTGAACTTCTCGGTCGAGCCGGACGTCACCCGGCTCGTCGAGGCCGGACTCGTCGCGTCCGACTGGAACGCCGGGGAGCACCGGGGCGTCCCGTTCGGCTCGGTCGTGACGATCGTGACGCGCAAGGGCAACCCCAAGCAGATCAACGACTGGGACGACCTGCTCGAGCCCGGCGTCGAGGTGGTCACCCCCAACCCGTTCAGCTCCGGGTCCGCGAAGTGGAACCTCCTGGCCCCGTATGCCGCCAAGAGCGAGGGCGGCAAGGACCCGGCCGCGGGGCTCGCCTTCATCGAGAAGCTCGTGGGCGAGCACGTCAAGGTCCAGCCCAAGTCCGGCCGTGAGGCGACGGAGACCTTCCTCCAGGGCACCGGCGACGTGCTGCTCAGCTACGAGAACGAGGCCCTGTTCGCCGAGCGCAAGGGTGACCCGGTCGAGCACGTCACCCCGCCGACCACCTTCAAGATCGAGAACCCCGTCGCCGTGCTCAGCAAGGGCGAGAACGTCGAGAAGGCCACGGCCTTCCGCGACTACCTCTTCACCCCCGAGGCCCAGAAGCTCTGGGCGGAGGCCGGGTTCCGACCCGTCGACGAGGGCGTCGCCAAGGAGTTCGCGGCCGACTTCCCGGAGCCGACGAAGCTCTGGACGATCGACGACCTCGGTGGATGGAAGACGGTCGACGGGACCCTGTTCAAGAAGGACACCGGCTCGATCGCGGTCATCTACGACAAGGCCACGTCCTGACATGACGACCGCGGTCACCGGCGACGAGCCGGAGCTCCTTGCGCACCAGCGACGTGACTGGGCCGCCCCGGCGGTCTCCGACGTCGCCGGTGCGCAGGACGGCGGGGGGCTCGGGGCGGGCACCCCCGACCGAGCCCCCGGGCCGGTGGGTCGCTCGCGCACCGGGCGCCTCGGTCGTCCTCTCGGCGTCGGGGTCGTCGGGCTCTGGCTCAGCGTCATGGTCCTGCTGCCGCTGGCGGCCCTCACCGTGACCTCGTTCGAGGAGGGTCCCGGGGCGTTCTGGGAGGCGGTGACCGCTCCCGTGGCCCTGGCCTCGCTGCGCGTGACCCTCGTCGCCGCGGTCGTCGTCGCGCTGATCAACGCCGTCATGGGGACGCTCATCGCCTGGGTGCTCGTGCGCGACGACTTCCCGGGCAAGCGGGTCGTCAACGCCCTCATCGACCTGCCGTTCGCCCTGCCGACGATCGTGGCCAGCATCGTGCTGCTCTCGCTCTACGGCCCCAACAGCCCGATCGACCTGCACCTCAACGCGACCCAGCCCGGGGTCGTCGTCGCGCTGGCGTTCGTCACGCTGCCCTTCGTCGTCCGTTCGGTGCAGCCGGTGCTCATCGAGGCCGACCGCGAGGTCGAGGAGGCATCTGCCTCGCTGGGTGCCTCGAGCTGGGTGACCTTCCGGCGGGTGGTCCTCCCGACGCTCATGCCCGCCGTCATCAGCGGCACCGGTCTGGCCTTCGCCCGCGCCATCGGCGAGTACGGCTCGGTCGTCCTCATCGGCGGCAACATCCCGCGTGAGACGCAGGTGGCCTCGCAGTACATCCAGCAGCAGATCGAGATCGACCGGCCGGTCAACGCGGCCGCGGTGTCCGTGGCGCTGCTTGCGATCGCCTTCGTCACGCTCGCCCTGCTCCGCTGGTTCGCGGGGCGGTCGCTCCGCCGCGAGGAGGAGGCGGCATGAGGACCTCGACCGCCGCGCGGCTGGGACTGCGCACCGTCGCCCTGGCCTACCTCTTCGTGCTCGTCGCCGTGCCCATCGTCCTCATCCTCTGGCGCACGTTCGAGCCCGGAGTCGGGGCGTTCGTCGAGTCGGTCCGGACTCCCGCAGCGATCTCGGCGCTCAACCTGTCGCTGCTCATCGTCGCGATCGTGGTGCCGCTCAACGTCGTCTTTGGCGTGGCCACGGCGCTGGCCCTCGTGCGCGGGCGCTTCCGCGGCAGGGGAGTGCTGCAGGCCGTCGTCGACCTCCCGTTCGCGGTCTCGCCGATCGTCGTCGGAGTCGCGCTCATCCTGCTGTGGGGGGCCGGTGGCTGGTTCGGTGGCGTCGAGGGGCTCGGCTTCCAGGTGATCTTCGGCCTGCCCGGCATGGTGCTCGCGACGCTCTTCGTCACGCTGCCCTTCGTCGTGCGGGAGGTCGAGCCCGTGCTGCACGAGATCGGCACCGAGCAGGAGCAGGCGGCGGCGACGCTCGGCGCCAGCTCGTGGCAGACCTTCTGGCGGATCACGCTGCCCGCGATCCGGTGGGGCCTCACGTACGGCGTGGTCCTCACCATCGCTCGCGCCCTGGGGGAGTTCGGCGCCGTGATCATGGTGAGCTCCGGCTTCCCGGGCGTCTCCCAGACGCTCACCCTGCTCGTCCACTCGCGCTACATCGACGACCACAACACCTACGGCGCGTATGCCGCCGCGACCCTCCTCATGGGCCTCGCCGTCGCGACGTTGCTGGGGATGACCCTGCTCGACCGCAAGAGGAGCACACGATGATCAGCGTCACCGGAGCCCGCAAGACCTACGGCGACTTCGTCGCCCTCGACGAGGTCTCCCTCGACATCCCTGCAGGGAGCCTCACCGCCCTCCTCGGCCCCAGCGGCTCGGGCAAGTCCACGCTCCTGCGCGCCATCGCCGGCCTGGAAGGCCTCGACGGCGGACGGATCGTCATCGGCGGGACGGACGTGACCGGCATACCTCCGCAGAAGCGCGGGATCGGGTTCGTCTTCCAGCACTACGCCGCCTTCAAGCACATGACCGTGCGCGACAACGTCGCGTTCGGCCTGACGATCCGCAAGCGCCCCAAGGCAGAGATCGCCCGCAAGGTCGACGACCTGCTCGAGATCGTCGGGCTCGACGGCTTCCAGCGCCGCTACCCCGCCCAGCTGTCCGGCGGGCAGCGTCAGCGGATGGCGCTGGCCCGTGCCCTGGCCGTCGACCCAGAGGTGCTGCTCCTGGACGAGCCCTTCGGTGCCCTCGACGCCAAGGTCCGCGCCGACCTGCGCCAGTGGCTGCGTCGCCTCCACGACGAGGTGCACGTGACGACGGTGCTCGTCACGCACGACCAGGAGGAGGCGCTCGACGTCGCCGACCGCATCGCCGTGCTCAACAAGGGCGCGATCGAGCAGGTGGGCGACCCCGTCTCGCTCTACGACCGGCCGGCCAACGACTTCGTCATGTCGTTCCTTGGCTCGGTGGCCCGGCTCGGAGGGCAGCTCGTGCGCCCGCACGACATCGCGCTGCACCGCAGCAGGGAGCGCGCGCTCCAGCTCGACGAGCGCGTCGGCGGGTCGCCCGGCGTCCTCGAGGCGCGGGTCGAGCGGGTCGTCCGGCTCGGCTTCGAGGTGCGGGTCGACCTCAGGGCCGACTCGGGGGAGCGGTTCGCCGCGCAGGTGACCCGTGCCGAGGCCGACGCCCTGGCCCTCGAGGCTGGCGACACCGTCTTCGCCCACACCGTCGAGCGGGCCAACCCCGCGGAGACCGAACCCGCGCTCGCGATCTGACGCACGCGGGGTCGTCGGGTCGCCCCCGGAGTCGATTCGGCGCGTGGCTCCCGGTGGGACACAATGCGCCTGTGGATGAGCAGCACCCGTCCGGACCGGCCGACGCGACCCCCGACGACGTCGGTCCCGGTGTCGACCCCGACGACCTGGCCACCGCGCTGCGGGTCCTCGCCCAGCTGCCCGAGCTCCACGGCGACCACCCGGACATCCAGACCATCAAGCGGGCGACCGGGCGCATGTACAAGCAGGTGCGCAAGGCCCGCCGCCGCGAGGCCAAGCAGCCGCAGATCGACCACGACGAGGCGATCCTCGCGCAGACCGCGACCGGCTCACCCATGCGCATCGACGACGAGACCAAGGGCATCCTGCTCGAGGTTCCCCCGGTCGGCACGACCGCCGGCGAGCTCATGAAGCCGCGTGGCTGCTACATCTGCAAGGCCGACTACACGACGGTCGACGCGTTCTACCACTGGCTCTGCCCGACGTGTGCGGCCAAGAGCCACGTCAAGCGCGAGCAGCGGGCCGACCTCACCGGCAAGCGCGCCCTGCTCACCGGTGGCCGGGCCAAGATCGGCATGTACATCGCGCTCATGCTGCTGCGCGACGGCGCCCACCTGACGATCACGACCCGCTTCCCGCACGACGCCGCCCGCCGCTTCGCCGCGCAGGAGGACTCGGCCGACTGGATCGACCGCCTCAAGGTCGTCGGCATCGACCTGCGCGACCCCACCCAGGTGGTCGCTCTCGCCGACGAGGTCGCCGCCGCAGGCCCGCTCGACATCCTCATCAACAACGCGGCCCAGACGGTGCGACGCAGCCCCGGCTCCTACTCGCACCTCGTCGACGGTGAGCGGGTGCCGCTCGAGCAGCACGTCCGCTACCCCGAGCTCGTGACGTTCGACCGGATCAGCGAGGCCCACCCGGCGAACCTCCTCGGCACGCTGCGCGACACCAAGGTCGCCCATCACGAGGGGGAGTCCGAGGAGGAGGCCGCCCGTGCGCTGGCGCAGCGGACCGCCGCGTCGATGACGGAGATGGCGCTCACGGCGGGCGGTGCGAGCCTCGAGGCGCACCTCGCCGGGACCGCGGTCGATGCCGGCGGCCTCCTGCCCGACACCCAGCGCAACAACAGCTGGACCCAGGTGGTCGACGAGGTCGACCCGCTCGAGCTCCTCGAGGTCCAGCTCTGCAACTCGACGGCGCCCTTCATCCTCATCTCACGGCTGCGGCCGTCCCTGAGGGCCGCGGTCGCCGGGGGAGCGCGGCGGGCCTACGTCGTCAACGTGTCGGCGATGGAGGGCCAGTTCTCCCGCCGCTACAAGGGGCCCGGCCACCCGCACACCAACATGGCCAAGGCCGCCCTCAACATGCTCACCCGCACGAGCTCGGGCGAGATGTTCGAGACCGACCGCATCCTCATGACCGCGGTCGACACCGGCTGGATCACCGACGAGCGGCCGCACCACGAGAAGCTGCGGATCGCGGCCGAGGGCTGGCACGCCCCGCTCGACCTCGTCGACGGTGCCGCACGCGTCTACGACCCGATCGTGCGTGGCGAGGCCGGCGAGGACGTCTACGGCTGCTTCGTCAAGGACTTCGAACCCAGCCCCTGGTGAGGAGGGACGTGCCGCATGGACGACTTCGCTGAATGGGTCCGTGGCACGTTCGCGCTGGGCGACGGGGTGGTGGTGCTCAGCCCGGCCGCGAGGGGCGCCCAGGGCAGCATCTCGCTGCTCGAGGTCGGTGTGGACCGCTACGCGCTCAAGCAGCCCTTCGGGACGGTCGACGAGGAGGACCTCCGTCGCGAGGCTGCACACCTCGCCCACTTCGCCGCGGCGGGGGTGGAGGTGCCGGTGCACGTCAGCGACCTCACGGGCCGGTATGCCGTTGCCGTCCCGCAGGCGTTCGGCGGGGGACAGGTCCGGGTCACGCGGTGGCTCGAGGGCCGGGCCGTCGGCGCGGGAGCGGGCGACCTGTCGGTGCCGCTCGGCACCCTCCTCGCCTCGCTGCACCGCGCGGCTCCGACCAGCGCCGAGACCACGAGCAGCTGGTACCGCACGATGCCGCCCGCCGAGGTGTGGCACGACCTCGTGGCCCGCAGTGCGGGGCAGCCGTGGGCCGAGGCGTTCGCGGCGCGCCTGCCCGACCTCGTGGACCACGCCCGTCTCGTCGCCAGGGCCGGCCCTTCCCGCGGACCGGTGGTCATCGGGCACCGCGACCTCCACCCGGACAACGTGCTCGTCGCACCCGACGGCTCGCTGCGGGCGATCGACTGGGAGGACGCGGGACCGACCGACATCCATCGCGAGCTCGCGAAGGTCCTCGTCCAGTGGCACGTCGAGGGCGACCGGGTGGATGAGGAGGGGCTCGCGGCGACCGTCGCCGCCTACCGCGCGGCGGGCGGGCCGGGTCGGCTCGAGACCCTCGACGACTTCACGATGGTGCTCTGCAGCGACACGAACTTCCTCGCCTCGCAGGTCCGGGCCGCGCTCGACCCGGGCCTGGCGCAGGAGCACCGGGAGTCCGTCCTCGCCGAGATCGAGCAGGGGCTCGCGGTCTACGTGCCCACGCCGGCGGCCCTCACCCGCGTGCTCGCCACGGCGTAGGCCACCACCGCGAGCGCGAAGCCCAGCCCGGCGACGGCGGGCCAGCAGCCGGGGCGCGACGGGCCCACGGAGGCGAGATGACGGCATACCGGAAGGACGTGGGTATGCCGGCCCACGCAGAGCGTGGGATCCGCGCCCACCTTCCGTGGTCGGGACCACTCCCGCAGGTCTGGCAGAATGGACCGCTGTACACCTTCTGGCTGGCGCTGATGTCGGCCGGATGCCTACCCCGGGCCGTTCGGTACCCCGCGTGATCTCCCTCCGCGGTCTGGCCGTGCCCACAACAGGAAGCGAGACCACACACGTGGCCGTCAAGATTCGTCTCAAGCGGATGGGCAAGATCCGCACCGCCATCTACCGTGTCGTCGTCATGGACTCGCGCACCAAGCGCGATGGTCGTGCGATCGAGGAGATCGGCAAGTACGACCCCAACCAGGAGCCGTCGCTCATCGAGATCGACATGGACCGCGCCAACTACTGGCGTGGGCAGGGCGCGCAGCCGACCGAGGCCGTCGCCGCCCTCCTGAAGATCATGGACGAGGGCACCCTCAAGGTCGCCGAGCCCAAGGCGAAGAAGAAGGACCTCTACGAGGCCGCCCTCGCCGCTGCCGGCAAGTCCGAGGGTTCTGACACCTCGGGTGCGACCACCGCCCGCAAGAAGGCTGCTGCCAAGAAGGACGAGGCCGCCGAGGCACCCAAGGCCGAGGAGAAGGCCGAGGAGGCCCCCAAGGCTGAGGAGGCCCCCAAGGCTGAGGAGGCCCCCAAGGCTGAGGAGGCCCCCAAGGCCGACGACGTCGCCCCCGCCGCGGACACCGACTCGAGCGCCGCCGCCAGCGACAGCGCGCAGGAGCCCGCCGAGGGTGCCGACACCGAGGCGACCCCGGCTGCCAAGGCTGACGAGGCAGGGGCCTGACCATGCTCGAGGAGGCGCTGGAGCACCTCGTCACGGGGATCGTCGACCACAAGGACGACGTCGCCGTGAAGCGCAAGGAGCTCCGTCGCGGCGAGATCATCGAGGTCCGGGTCCACCCGGACGACCTTGGTCGCGTCATCGGCCGCTCCGGCCGCACGGCCAGCGCCCTGCGCACCGTGATGACCGCCCTCGCCGGCGGTCGCCCGGTCCGGATCGACATCGTCGACACCGACCGGGTGCGCTGAGAAGACGCAGCACCGAGCACCGACGCCGCGCCGCGTCCCCGAGTGGGACGCGGCGCGTTCGTGTGCCCGACCGCCTGAGAGGATCTGACCCATGGCCCGCAGCACCGACTCCCTGCTCGTCGCCCGCATCGGCAGGCCCCACGGGCTTCGCGGCGAGGTGACCGTGCAGACGCACACCGACGACCCGGAGCGGCGCTACGTCCCGGGCACCGTCTACGCAACCGAGGCCGCCCCTGGCACGGGTGTCCCACGGGTGCTGACGCTGGCCACCGCCCGCAAGCACCGCGAGACCTGGCTGCTCGGGTTCGAGGAGATCCCGGACCGCACCGGCGCCGAGTCCCTGCGCGGCACCCGTCTCCTCCTCGACCTCGACGAGGTCGACGACACCGAGGACGACGACGACGGCTGGTACGAGCACGACCTCGTCGGCCTTGCCGTGCACGACCCGTCGGGCGCCGTCCTGGGCGAGGTGACCGGTCTGACCGTCGGCTCGGTCCAGGACCTGCTCGAGGTGCGGCTGACCGACGGGCGCGAGGCCCTCGTGCCCTTCGTCGAGGCCATCGTCACCGAGGTCGACATCGAGGCCGGGCACGTCGTCGTCGACGCCCCGGCGGGCCTGTTCGACCTCGACGAGAGCTGAGGAGCTCCGGCATGCGTCTGGACGTCGTCTCGATCTTCCCCGAGTACCTCGCGCCGCTCGACCTGTCGCTCATCGGCAAGGCACGCCGCGACGGCCTCCTCGACCTGCACGTCCACGACCTGCGCGACTTCGCCCACGACCGGCACCGGACGGTGGACGACTCGCCCTACGGCGGCGGCGCGGGCATGGTCATGAAGCCGGGCCCGTGGGCCGAGGCGCTGGAGCACGTCGTGGCGGAGGGCAGCGACGCGACCGACGGTTCGACCGACGGCTCGACGGACGCACCGGTTCCGACGCTCATCATCCCCGGTCCGGGCGGCGAGCCGTTCAGCCAGCAGATCGCCCGCGAGCTCGCCGACGAGCCCTGGCTCGCGTTCGCCTGCGGTCGCTACGAAGGCATCGACGAGCGGGTCTACGAGTGGGCCGGTGAGCGGATGCCGGTGCGCGTCCTCTCCCTCGGCGACTACGTCCTCAACGGTGGAGAGGTCGCCGTCCTCGCCATGGTCGAGGCCGTCGCGCGGCTGCTCCCCGGTGTCATCGGCAACGCCGAGTCGCTGGTCGAGGAGTCGCACGAGGACGGCCTGCTCGAGTACCCCGTCTACACCAAGCCGGCTGAGTGGGACGGTCGTGCCGTGCCGGAGGTCCTGCTCGGCGGCAACCACCAGGCGATCGCGAGGTGGCGTCACGAGCAGCGGGTGCAACGCACCGCCGAGCGGCGACCGGACCTCCTGCCCCCGACCGCGGCTGCGACGGGTCTCGCCGACCTCGAGGAGCGCGTGGCGACACCGGCCGACGCCCCCGACCTCCAGGTCCTCACCCGCGCCTGCTGGGCGCCGGAGTTCGCCCGCTACGGGATGTTCAGCGCCGGCGAGGAGGACCTCGAGACGGTGCGGGCCGGCATACAGGAGTGGGACACGCGGGTCTGGCGCCGGGACGGACAGCTCCTCGCGTCCCTGCGGGTGCGACCGCATCCCACGCAGGAGGCGACCTGGCAGATCGGCCGCCTCATGGTCGTGCCCTACCTCCAGGGCCGAGGTCTGGGTCGCGCGCTGCTGTCGTATGCCGAGTCGCTGGCTCCCGAGGACGTGCGCACCTTCTGGCTCAACACCGGTGCGAAGAGCACGGAGAACCTCCGGATGTACAAGAAGGCGGGCTACCGCGTGCGGCCCGGCGAGGGCGAGCTCCCCGGGACCGTCGACCTCGTCAAGCGTCGAGTCGCGGCTACCCTGCCCGAGTGACCGCAACCCCCGTGCCGCCGCCTGTCCCGCTCAACCCGCCCGACCTGCGACAGGCCCACGAGAAGCAGGTGCGGCAGTTCCGGATCGGCAGGCTCGCCGCCGTGGGCGTCCTCGGCGTGTTCGGGCTCCTGCTCGGACTCGTGGTCTGGGCCGGGACCGGCGGAGCGTCCGGGTTGGCGCTGGGGGTGCTCGTCCTCGTCGGCTTCCTCCTGCTCCTAGCCGTCCCCATGGCGATCTCGGCCGCCAAGGAGGGCAAGCACGAGGGCCCCGCCGGCAAGGGACCCTCAGCCTTCGGTCAGGTCGTGACGTCCGCACCTCCCGACCAGGTCTGGAACGCCGTGTATGCCGCCCTGGCCGCCGAGAAGTTCGGCCCACCACGCGTGACCGACCCGCAGACCGTCGTGTCCACGCGCTCGCTGTCCATGGCGAGCTGGGGCGAGACGGTGACGGTGCGGATCCAGAGCGGCCACGACGGCCGCGGGCTGGTCACGGCGTGGTCGAGGCCGGCATACCCGCTGCAGTGGCTCGACTACGGACGCAACCGGCGCTACGCCAACGCCGTCCTGACGGCGATCCCGGGCGCGTCGCCGGTCGCCTGACGGGTAGGTCCCACGCAACGAGGCGCCTACGCCGCGAGGTGTGGGACCTAGGGGCGGAGCCGGGCGTGCAGGTCCGCCGGCAGGAGTCGCGCCGCCGCGATGAGCCGGCCCGCCACCACCGCTGTCGTCGTCTGCGCCGCCATGATGCCGAGCAGCACGAGGACCTGCGCCGCAGCCGCCTGGGCCGGCGACCCGCCGCCGAGCAGGACGCCGATGAAGGCGCCCGGCAGGGTCACGACCCCGGCCGTGCGCACCTGGTCGAGGCCGGGGATGAGCGCCTCGGGCAGCCTGCGGTGGACGATCTCGTCGATCGACTGGCTGCGGGTCAGCCCCAGCGAGAGGCCGGCGTCGTACTGCCCCGTCTCCTCGCGCAGCGCCGCGAACGCCCGCCGCCCGACGAGAGTGTGCCCGTTCATCGTGTTGCCCAGGACGATGCCGACGACCGGGATGAGCGCGATGCCCTCGAGGGGAACGGTGCGGGTGAGCAGAATGATCGCGACGACGGGCAGCAGCCCGGCAAGCATCGCGACCGTCGTCCACGGCCATGCGGGCACCGCCTCGACGCGGCGCGTGGTCGTGAACACCGCCACCGCGAACATCGCGCACAGCAGGAGCACCGACAGGGCGAGGTTGCGGGCGACCGCCGTGATGACGAGCGCTGCGACGCCCAGCTGCACGACGGCGCGACCGGACGCGAGCAGCGTGGAGCCCGGCTGCGGGAGCCGACCCACGGCATACATCGTCAGGGTGAGGGCGAGGAGCGCGACGCACGCCAGGGCGACAGGCCAGCCGGGGTCGATGGTCACGAGGCACACGCTAGGCGGCGCCGCCGACGATCGGTCGGACCCCGGTGCCACACACTCGTGCTCGCCGTCCTCGATGCGGGCGCCCGGTTCGACGGGGACGGCGACGACGTCACCCGCTTTCGCGTCGGGATGCTGGTGGACGAGGTCGTCTACGTCGAGGACAATGAGGACGACCCCGACAGCGAGGGAGGCGCCCCGTGAAGGACAAGCACGTCGTCAAGGTGACCCGCGACCAGGTCCAGTCGGCCCGCGCCCTCATCGACTTCGCCGGCGGGGAGGACAAGGTCGACCCCGTCATCGTCAAGATCGCGCACGCGCTGCGCCGGTCGACCCCGCAGACCCGGGCCTCCTGACGCGGATTTCGCCGTAGGGCGCTGCTCTGGCAAACTTGCTCCTTGCGTCCGTCGCACAACGCCCCCGCCACAGGGGGAGTGCAGAGCGCCCGAGTCAGCTCGGTCGCCGCGCATGAGGCCGCGACGCACGCACCACCATCAGAGCCAAGCAACACACACCCGTGGGTGACCTGTGGCACCGCACAAGAAAGCGAACCAGCCATGCAGCGTTTCGACGAGATCGACAAGGCGTCCCTCCGCGACGACATCCCCGCGTTCCGCGCCGGTGACACCGTCAACGTGCACGTCAAGGTCATCGAAGGCACGCGCTCGCGCGTCCAGGTCTTCAAGGGCATCGTGATCCGTCGCCACGGTGGCGGCCTCGGCGAGACCTTCACGGTCCGCAAGGTCTCCTTCGGCGTCGGCGTCGAGCGCACCTTCCCGCTCCACACCCCGGTCATCGACCACATCGAGGTCGTCACCCGCGGTGACGTCCGTCGCGCGAAGCTCTACTACCTCCGCGACCTGCGCGGCAAGGCTGCCAAGATCAAGGAGAAGCGCGAGACCCCGGCCAGCTGAGCCGCGGCACGCTGCACACCGGCCGGGCGGCTAGCATCGTCTCGATGACAGCCCCGGCCACCCACGACTCCGACCCGGTCCCCGCCTCCACGGCGGTGGCCGGGTCGCGTCGTGCCCATCCGGTTCCCGTGCTCCTGGCAGCCGGGGTGCTCGCCGTCATGCTCGTGCGGGCCTTCCTCATGCAGCCGTATGCCGTGGCGAGCGACTCGATGTTCCCGACGGTCTCCGAGGGGGAGAGGGTGCTCGTGCAGAAGGTCGCGGACCCCGCGCCCGGTGACCTGGTCGTCGCCGACGTCACTGCCGCGTGGCCCGGTCCCGACCGGGCGACGCACACCGACGACGGGTTCGTGGGCCGGGCGCTCGCAGCGGCGTCGGGTGCGGTGGGGATCGACCTCGGCGAGAAGTCCGTCCTCGGGCGCGTCGTCGCGACGGGCGGCGACGAGGTCGAGTGCTGCACCGACGGGCGGGTCCGGGTCGACGGCACGCCGGTCGGTCCGCGCCTCGACGACGCCGCGGCACCGTTCCGGCTGACCGTGCCACCGGACCGCCTCTTCCTGCTCAGCGACAACGCGTCCACGGCGACGGACTCGCGCACCCACGTGGGTGCCGGGTCCGAGACCACGGACGGGACGGTGGCTGCCGATGCGATCATCGGTACCGTCGTCACGCGCATCTGGCCTCTCGACCGGCTCGGCGCCCCAGACACCCCGTCCACGACCCAGCCCTGAGAGCACGGATACCAGTGATGACGAGCCACGAGGCCCGGTTCGAACCGGGCCAGTACGACCCTGACGCGCACCGGGCGACCGTCGACGACGACCGGCTGGGTGCGGGGGCCGAGGCGGGCTCCGGCACGGGCGACGGACCCGGTCGTGGGCGGTCGGCGGCGGGTGCCGCCGGTGCGGCGCTGCGCGAGTTCGTGGTCGTCGTCGCCATGGCCCTGGCGCTGTCGTTCGTCGTCAAGACGTGGCTGGTCCAGGCGTTCTACATCCCCTCCGGCTCGATGGAGGACACCCTCATCCTCAACGACCGGGTGGTCGTCAACAAGCTCGTGCCCGACGTCGTCGACGTCCAGCGCGGCGACGTCATCGTCTTCCAAGACCCGGGTGACTGGCTGTCGGCGGTCCCCGAGGTGAGCCACGGTCCGCTGCGCGACGGCGTCGAGCGCGTCCTGTCGTTCGTCGGGCTGCTGCCCGACACCTCGGACAACCACCTCATCAAGCGGGTCATCGGCCTGCCGGGCGACCACATCGTCTGCTGCGACGCCCAGGGCCGCCTCACGGTCAACGGGGTGCCCCTGACCGAGGCCTACATCAAGCAGGGTGACGTCGCGAGCTCGATCACGTTCGACATCACCGTGCCCGAGGGCAAGGTCTGGGTCATGGGCGACCACCGCAGCGACTCCGAGGACTCGCGGTTCCACGACCCCGCTGGGACGGGCGCCGAGGGCTCGGTACCCATCGACTCCATCACCGGCAGGGCCGTGGCCAAGGTCTGGCCCTTCGACCGGGCCGGGTGGTTGAGTCGTCCCGAGTCGACGTTCGCCGAGGTGCCGGCGCCCGATGCCGCCGCGTCCACCGCACCGTCGGGCACGACGTCCTCGGGCACCACGCCTTCGGGCACCACGCCTTCGGGCACCAGGTCTTCGGGCGCCGCGACGCCCACACCGTCCACGAGCAACTGACCGCACCGCACCAGAGAGACCGCAGCACCCGCCATGCCCCCACCGGTCCGTTCCCGCAAGCCGAACCTGCGGGTGGAGCGCGCCCTCCAGCGTGACGGCTACCGGCTCCTCGCGGGGATGGACGAGGTGGGACGCGGCGCCCTCGCGGGACCGGTCACGGTGGGTGTCGTCGTCATCGACGAGACCTGTCGCTCGGCGCCGCAGGGCGTGCGCGACTCCAAGCTGCTCCAGCCGCACGCCCGCGAGGCGATGGTGCCCAGGATCCGCCGCTGGTCGCTCGCCCACGCGGTGGGCCACGCGTCGCCAGCCGAGATCGACGAGATCGGCATCATCGCCGCGCTGCGGCTCGCCGGCCGTCGCGCCCTCGCCGCGCTCGACGTCGTGCCCGACCTCGTCATCCTCGACGGCAACCACGACTGGCTCACCTCGCCCGACGAGGTGGGACTGCTCGCGTTCGCTGCCGACGAGGTCCACAGCCCGCCGGTCACGACGATGATCAAGGCCGACCTCAAGTGCTCCTCCGTGGCCTCGGCCAGCGTGCTGGCCAAGGTCGAGCGGGATCGGATCATGGTCGACCTCGCACCGGAGCACCCGGCATACGCGTGGGAGCTCAACAAGGGCTACTCGGCACCCGAGCACCTCGACGCGCTCCGTGAGCACGGGCCCTGCGACCTGCACCGACGCTCGTGGCGGCTGCCCGGGACGATGACCGATGATGGTGGTGCGTTCGCGGCGCTCGACGATGCCGAGGTCTCACCCGAGCTGGTGTCGGCGAACGCCGGACCGAACGACCGACCCCACGAAGACGGAGCTGGACACGCATGAGCGCTGAGGACCTCGAGAAGTACGAGAGCGAGATGGAGCTCGCCCTCTACCGCGAGTACCGCGACGTGGTGGGGCTCTTCTCGCACGTCGTCGAGACCGAGCGCCGCTTCTACCTGTGCAACTCGGTCGACGTCAAGGTCCGCAGCGACGGCGGCGAGGTGTTCTTCGACGTGACGATGCAGGACGCCTGGGTCTGGGACATCTACCGCCCGGCCCGCTTCGCCAAGCAGGTGCGGGTCGTCACCTTCAAGGACGTCAACGTCGAGGAGCTCGCGAAGTCCGAGCTCCAGCTGCCCAAGGGCGACTTCTGACCCGCTGAGCACGCCGCGCCGTCCACAGGCGTCGTCGCGGCCGGTCGCCGTCCACAGGCCGGGCTCGTGCCGGTGGCGGGTTGTCCGGCTGCGCCCGGATGCTCCTCGGCATGGACGGACACATGGCCCTGGGCCGCTACGGCGAGGAGCTCGCGACGCGCTACCTGCGTGACTGCGGGATGGAGGTCATCGAGCGCAACTGGCGGTGCGCGGATGGCGAGATCGACATCGTCGCGCTCGACGGTGACTGCCTCGTCGTGTGCGAGGTCAAGACCCGCGCCGGCAATGGCGCGGGTGACCCGCTCGAGGCGGTGACCTGGGAGAAGGCCAGCCGGTTGCGGCGCCTCGCTGCCGCCTACCTCCGGGCCCGGCCCGGCTCCGTGGCGCAGACACGGATCGACGTCGTGGGCATCCTGGCCCGGCGCGGCCATCCGCCGGTCGTGCGTCACGTCGTGGCGGTGGGGTCGTGAGCGCCAAGCTCGGCCGCACGCTCGGGGTCGCGCTGAGCGGTCTCGAGGGGCGGATCGTCGACGTCGAGGCGCACATCTCGGCGCAGCTGCCGCACTTCAGCGTGACCGGCCTCCCCGACAAGGCGTGTGGTCAGGCTCCCGACCGGGTGCGCTCGGCGGCAGCGACCACCGGTGTGCCGCTGCCGCCGCAGCGCATCACCGTCAACCTCTCGCCTGCGTCGATCCCGAAGCAGGGCACCGGTTTCGACGTGGCCATCGCTCTGGCCGTTCTCGCTGCAGCCGGCGTGGTCGACCCCCGGCGCATCGGGGGTGTCGTCCACCTCGGCGAGCTGGGCCTCGACGGCTCGGTCAGGGAAGTGCGGGGGATCCTCCCGGCCGTCCTCGCGGCTGCGCGAGCGGGAGTCAGGCACGTCGTCGTGCCGCCCTCGAACGTCGCGGAGGCGCAGCTCGTCCACGGGGTCACCGTGCACTCCGCGCCCACCCTCGCGACGCTCGTGAGCTGGTATGCCGTCCGCTCCGGTGTCGACCCCCTCCCGGTCGCGCTCCCGGTCGAGCCGGACGAGCAGGCGCGACACCGTGAGGTCGACCTCGGCGACGTCATGGGCCAGCCCGAGGCCCGGCTGGCGCTCGAGCTGGCTGCGGTGGGGGAGCACCACCTGCTCATGAACGGGCCACCCGGCGTCGGCAAGACGATGCTCGCGGAGCGGCTCGTGACGATCCTGCCGCCACTGTCGCGGGAGCAGGCGCTCGAGACGCACGCCATCCGTTCACTCACGGGAGAGGCGATCCTGGCCAGCGAGCTCGACCTCACGCCGCCGTTCGTGGCGCCCCACCACAGCGCGTCCATGACGTCGATCACCGGCGGCGGCTCGGGCGTCGTGCTACCCGGGGCCATCTCGCGAGCCCACTGCGGAGTGCTCTTCCTCGACGAGGCGGCCGAGTTC
This sequence comes from Knoellia locipacati, assembly GCF_044791685.1. Lineage (GTDB taxonomy): Bacteria > Actinomycetota > Actinomycetes > Actinomycetales > Dermatophilaceae > Knoellia > Knoellia locipacati_A. Next base: position 179,455 of record NZ_CP087730.1, on the reverse strand, counting down.
AAGAGCTCGGTGCTGCAGCAGCTGCGCCAACCCCTCGAGTCGGGCGAGGTGACGATCGCGCGTGCCAAGCAGCTCGTCCGCTACCCCGCGCGCTTCCAGCTCGTGCTGGCGACCAACCCCTGTCCGTGCGGGCGCGCCTGGGGCAAGGGCATCGACTGCGTCTGCACCGCCCTCGAGCAGCGCAGCTACCGCAACAAGCTCTCGGGACCGCTCGTCGACCGTGTCGACATCCAGGTCGTCGTGCCTCCGGTGCCGCGGGTCGCCTTCGCGGACGAACGGGGCGAGTCCAGTGCCGTCGTGCTCGAGCGTGTACTGGCGGCCCGGGGGGCCCAGCGTGAACGGTGGTCCCCGCGCGGGTGGTCGACGAACGCACGGGTGCCCGGCCACGCCCTGCGTCGCAGCCCGCTGAGGCTGCCGGGCCGGGTCACCGCGGCCATCGACCGGGCGCTCGATCTGGGACAGCTGACCTTGCGTGGCTACGACCGGACGCTGCGCCTGGCGTGGTCCGCAGCCGACCTCGCCGGCCGGCCGTCCCCGACCGCCGAGGACGTCGGGCTCGCCCTCACGCTGCGCAGCCAGGGAAGGGAAGCGGCATGACGTCGGGCGTGAGGGGCCACGTTCCCGGTGGAGCAGTGCTGTCGCAGGAGCGGTGGGCCCGGCTCGCATGGAGCCGGATCGTCGAGCCCGAGACGGTGTCGACCCGCGACTCGATCCGACAGCATGGAGCGGTCGACGCGCTGGGTCGGCTCCTCGCCGATGCACGGGCCGATGTCGGCGGGCCCTACGGGCAGCGCATCGAGACCCTCGACATCGACCGTGCTCGAGCCGTTCTCGACCGGCTGGGGGTGCGGGTGGTCATCCCGGGCGACGACGAGTGGCCGCTGGGGCTGGACCAGCTCAGGACGCCGCCGATCTGCCTCTACGCCAAGGGTGAGTGCGAGCTGTCGGTCGCCGAGGGCAGCGTGGCCGTCGTGGGTTCCCGCGCGGCCACCGCCTACGGGCTGAGCGTCGCGGCCGACCTCGGTGAAGGCCTCGTCTCGCGCGGTGTCACGGTCGTGTCGGGTGCCGCCTTCGGGATCGACGCGGCAGCTCACCGCGGGGCGCTCGCGGGCGGCGGACCCACCGTTGCCGTGCTCGCGCGAGGGCTCGACCGCGCCTACCCGCAGGCCCATGAGGGGCTGCTCCGCGAGATCGCCGGCCACGGCGTGGTCGTGAGCGAGCTGCCTCCCGGCTGGGCGCCGTACCGTCAGCGGTTCATCGCGCGCAACCGGCTCATCGCCGCGATGAGCGTGGGCACGGTCGTCGTCGAGGCCGGGCTCCGGTCCGGGTCGCTCAACACCGCGCACGTGGCTCGTCGACTCGTCCGGCACGTGGCTGCGGTCCCGGGGCCGGTGACGTCGGTGCAGTCCGCAGGCTGCCACGAGCTCGTACGCCAGACGGGTGCCACCCTCGTGACCGACACCGGCGAGGTGCTCGACCTCATGGGGAGGTTGAGCCTCGACGCCGTCGGGCCCGCCCGGGCCCCCGAGACAGCCGAGTCCGAGCTGGACGACGTGGGACGCGCGGTGTTCTCGGCGGTGCCGGTGCGCGGGGGCGCAGACCTCGCCCGCATGCAGGCGTTGACCGCGCTCGACACGAGGTCGCTGCTCAGCGTTCTGGGCAGGCTGTGCGTGCTCGGGCTCGTCGTCCGCGACGGCGAGACCTGGCGCAAGGTGCCGACGTGCGCCCGCCGCGTCACCGGGTGAGGGTCGCAGACCCTGTCGCTCGTCGTCCCACGTCACGGCCGGTGCCGAGTGGGTTGCCGGCTCCGGGCGACGGCGGACCCGCCGGGGCGGTGGTTGATCGCACAGAGCCGTGATGAGACGGTGCTGGGTGTGAGTCTCAGCCGCCAGACCACGATGGACGCCTTCGAGCGTCACCTTCGTGCTGAGCGCGGGCGCTCGCCGCACACCGTCCGCGCCTATCTCGGGGACCTCCGGGACTTCTTCGCCCACCTCGACGGTGCGGAGGTTCGGGCCGGCGGCAGGCACGACCCGCACCTGACCGTGCCGGCGGGCCCAGCGGACGCCGCGGACGCCGCGGACGCCGCGGACGCCGCGGACGCTCCAGTCCGGACGGACCCGGCGGTCCCGGCGGCCTCGACGGACCCGGCGCCGGAGACACCATTGGCTGATGTTCGGCTCTCCGACCTGCGCGAGTGGCTGGGCGTGCTCGCTGCCGGGGGAGCGGCGAGGTCGACCATTGCTCGCCGGTCCGCCTCGCTCCGCACGTTCTTCGGGTGGGCCGCGCGTGAAGGGCACGTCGACGCGGACCCCTCACTACGGCTCGTGGCACCCAAGCGGCCCCGCACCCTGCCGCCCGTGCTCGCCAAGGACGACGCGGTCGGGCTCCTCGACGTCGCCGCGGTGGCGGCGGACGACGACGACCCGATCCACCTGCGCAACCGGGCGATCCTGGAGCTGCTCTACGCCACTGGCGTCCGAGTCGGCGAGCTCACCGGGCTGGACGTCGACGACGTCGACTTCGAGGTGGACGTCGTGCGCGTCATCGGCAAGGGCGACAAGGAGCGGCGGGTGCCCTTCGGCCGGCCGGCCGGCGATGCGGTGCGGGTCTGGCTCGAGCGGGGCCGCCCCAGGCTCGCCGTGGCCGGGAGTGGCGCAGGTCTCTTCCTCGGGAGACGGGGTCGTCGCATCGACCCGCGACAGGTGCGTACCCTCGTCCACGACATGTTGACCCACGTACCGGACGCGCCCGACCTCGGGCCGCACGGTCTGCGCCACAGTGCGGCGACGCACCTGCTCGAAGGCGGCGCGGACCTTCGGATGGTCCAGGAGCTCCTGGGCCACGCATCACTCTCGACGACCCAGATCTACACGCATGTATCCATCGAACGACTCACTGCTTCCTACGCCCAGGCCCACCCACGTGCCTGAAGACATCGACCTCCCCGACTGGGTGAGCGAGCCGGGCTCGGCCACCCGCCAGGACGACGCACAGACGACACGCCGTGCGGACGTCCGCCGCGCCGACCTGCGTCGCGCCGCCGAGGAGCAGCGGCGGGCTGCCGCCCGTCGCGCGAGCGAGGCGCCGATCCGGCGCGACACCCACGCGGTGGGGCAGCCGCCACCGCGACGCGCGTCGCACGCGGACGCGCGCGAGCCGGCACCGCTGACCCGGGCCGACCGTCGTCGACTCGAGCACGAGGCCCAGCGTCGCAGGCACGCGGTTCGCGCGGACCGAGTGGTCGAGATGGTCCCACCCGCGTCCACCGACGTTCCGCTGCGGTCGCAGCGCCGTGCACAGGACCCGCGTGCCCGACACGTGGCCTCACCGGCCTTCGCTCGCCGCCGCCTGCTGGCTGCCCTGACGCTCACGTCGGTCCTCGTGATGGTGCTGTGGACCGTCTGGCCGAGCGGGGAGTCCAGCTCGCCCGGCCGACAGACGGCCGACCTCACGGCTGCGGCAGGTGCGAGGGCCCCATCCGACCCCCTCGCCGCCGCCGAGGAGATGCCGCCCAGTCCGACGATCGCACCGACGCCGGGCCGCGCGACGGTCCCGCGCTCGGGCTCCGGCAAGCTCGTGGGGGTCGCCCTGCCCACTATCGCCCCACCCACGGTCAACCCGAACCGCACCATCAGGGTCGGGCTCCAGGTCGAGCAGGGCGCCGGGGTGGACTCCGCGGAGGCCGCGGCCATCGTTGCTCGCACCCTCGGCGATGTCCGAGGCTGGCAGACCAAGGACCGGGTGCGGTTCCGCGCCGTGGGTCCCGAGGCCGTGGCGAGCGGTGACGTCGACATCACGCTCGTGCTCGCGAGCCCGGCCCTGACCGACAGCCTGTGCAAGCCGCTCAGGACCAACGGGCAGGTGTCGTGCTTCAACCTGCGCAAGGTCGTGCTCAACACGCTTCGCTGGACCACGGGCGTGTCCGGCTACGGCACGGACCTCGCGGCGTACCGGCAGTACATGGTCAACCACGAGATCGGGCACGGGCTCTACCACGGGCACGTGGACTGCCCGGGCGAGGACGCCGTGGCGCCGCTCATGCTCCAGCAGAGCAAGGGTCTCGATGGCTGCCGCCCCAACGCCTGGCCGACCCGGCCCTGAGGCCGGATCCCGATCCGCATCGGCAGCGCGGCACCCGGGCCGAGAGCCCCAGCACCGGACCCCACGCGCGGGACGCGACTGATGACGGTCAGGTCTCCGAGTCGCCGGCGCTGAGCGGCCTCAAGGCCCTCCTCCGAGGGGCAGCAGGATGACCGGGCCGCCACCGAGGAACGGCCGTGGGTCCACGTAACCCGCGCCGTGCAGGGCACCGAGGTGGAGGCAGCCCCCGCCGCAGTGGGTGCGGCCCTGCACCACCCCGATGACGTGGCCCCGGGCGACGTGCGCACCCACCGCGACCTCGCCCCGCACGGGTTCGTAGGTGCTCCGCAGGCCACTGGCATGGCGGACGCTCACGGTGCCCCGCCCCGCGACCACCCCGACGTGCGTCACGACACCCTCGTCGACTGCGAGGACGGGCTGTCCGGGCCGGGCGGCGAGGTCCAGGCCACGGTGCCCGGCGCCGTAGGTCGAGCGTGGTCGGACGAACGGAGCCGTCACTCGGGCCCTGGGCTCCAGCGGCCACTCCCACGTGCCACGCAGTGCCGCGATGTCGACCGTATCCACCGTGTCGCCAGGCACGGACACCAACCGTTGCGATGCCGAGTCCGGCGATGCCGGAGAGTCCGGGAGCGGGGCCATCCCCGGAAGCAGGCTCCCCACGGCGCCGAGCGTGACGAGGATCCGGCGAAGTGCGCTGCGCGTCGACATGGGTCGAGCGTCCGCCGTCCGCGCGTCGTCGCGCCAGCGCCCGCCGCCGAGCTGTGGACAACGGATGCGACGCGGCCCGCCTGTGGACGGCCACCGACACCAGCGCGACGGTCGTCTCCCTCCCGACGCATCCGTGGCACGCGATGCCATGATCTGCGCCATGGCCTACCTCGTACAGCAGCGTCACCTGGCGCCCGCGGTGACCTCACCCGTCCCGGTCGACCCCTCGCTCCCACGCGCCTGCGTCATCGGCGCCGGCTCGTCGGGGATCGCCGCCGCCAAGGCGCTCGCCGCTGTCGGCGTGCCGTTCGACTGCTTCGAGCAGGGCAGCGTCGTCGGAGGCAACTGGGTCTACGACAACCCCAACGGCCAGTCCGCCTGCTACGAGACGCTCGAGATCAACACGTCCTGCCCGCGGATGGCCTACTCGGACTTCCCCATGCCCGCCGACTACCCGGCATACGCACGCCATGACCAGGTCGCGGCCTACTTCGAGTCCTACGTCGACCACTTCGCCCTGCGCGACCGGATCACGTTCGACACGAAGGTGCTCGACGTGTCACGGGGCACCGACGGCACCTGGGAGGTCCGCATCGAGGGGCCGAGCGGCACGGAGACACGGACCTACGACGCGGTCCTCGTGGCCAACGGCCACCACTGGGACCCCCGCTGGCCCGACCCGGCCTACCCGGGCACGTTCGACGGCGAGCAGATCCACGCCCACGACTACCGCTCGGCCGAGCAGCTGCGCGACCGCGACGTCGTCGTCGTGGGGTCGGGCAACTCCGCGCTCGACATCGCGGTCGAGGCCGGCGAGGTCGCCCGGTCCGCGGTCCTGTCCCAGCGTCGCGGGCAGTGGGTGCTGCGCAAGTTCATCCTCGGCAAGGCGTCCGACCAGGTCGCGCTCCCCGGCTGGCTGCCCTGGTGGGGCACCGCCCTCCGGCTGCGCATCGGCGCCCTCTACGCCGGCAACGTCGCGCGGCTCGGGCTGCCGCAACCCGCCCACAAGCCGGGCCAGTCGCACCCGGTGCAGTCCGAGGGCATCCGCGACGCCCTGCGCTCCGGGGCCGTGACACCGAAGCCGGGGATCGAACGGCTCGACGGCGACCGGGTCACCTTCGTCGACGGGTCCAGCGTCCCGGCCGACCTCATCGTGTGGGCGACCGGCTACAAGGTCTCCTTCCCCTTCCTCGACCCGTCGCTGCTCGCCGCGCCCGACAACGATCTCCCCCTCTGGAAGCGCACCGTGCACCCCGACCTGCCGGGCCTGTACTTCATTGGCCTCCTCCAGCCCGTCGGCGCGGTCATGCCGCTCGCCGAGGCGCAGGGGGTCTGGGTGGCGGAGACGCTCTCCGGTCGCTACGTCCCACCGGCCCTCGAGGAGGTGCGCCGCCAGATGGCTGCCGACCACGAGCGCAACCGCCGCCAGTTCTACGCGTCTGCGCGGCACACCATGGAGGTCGACTTCGACCACTACCTGTGGGACCTCACACGGGAGCGCAAGCGGGGTGCCGCCCGCGCCGCCACCTCCCGTATGCCGGCGCGCTCCGCTTCGGGGGCAGCGGACGACGTCGTGCAGTCGCGTCCGTGAGCCGCCGGGGTGGCGCAGTCGTGACCGGCGCAGGCAGCGGTCTTGGGCGCGAGATCGCCACGCGGCTGGGGGCCGCCGGCTTCCACGTCCTCGTCACGGATGTCGACGAGGCCTCCGCCCGCTCCGTCGCGGCCGAGGTCACTGGGGCGGGAGGTACCGCCACCGCCCTCTCGCTCGACGTGCGCGACCAGGAGGCGGCGAGGGAGGCGGCACGCACAGCCGTCGAGCACGCCGGCTCGCTGGCGCTCTGGGTCAACAACGCCGGGGTCCTGATCACCGGTCCCCTGTGGGAGCAGGACGACACCCAACGGCGGCTCATGTTCGAGGTCAACGCCCTCGGCACGATGCACGGCACCGTCGCGGCCCTCGAGGTGATGCGTCCGGCGGGTCGGGGGCACGTCGTCAACATCGCGTCCCTGGCCGGTCTGGTATCCGTCCCGGGAGAGGGCGTCTACGCCGCGACGAAGCACGCCGTCGTCGGTCTCAGCACCTCGACCCTGGCCGACCTGCGCGCCGCCGGGGAGCGGGGCGTCCACATCAGCTGCGTCTGCCCCGACGGCATGTGGACGCCGATGCTCCACGACAAGCTCGACGACCCGCAGGCCTCGATGTCGTTCTCCGGTCAGCTGCTCCAGCCGGCCGACGTCGCCGACGCCGTGGTGCGCTTGGTCGACCGGCCCCGCCCCGTCCTCGCCCTGCCACGGTGGCGCGGTGTCGAGGCCCGGCTCTTCGACCTGTCGCCGAGCCTCGCCACCCGGGCCGCTCCGCTCGTGGTGCGGCTGAGCCGGGTGCAGCAGAAGGCCGCGGCCCGGCGCCTGCGCAATACCTGACCAATTGGTCGATTGTCGCCACCGTCGGCGCGCAGGAACTGACCAATTGGTCGATTCTGGGCAGGGTGGCGCGCAACATTCGACCAATTGGTCGATTGTTGTCGCCGCCGGCGCGCCGAGCCCGGCCGTGTGACGCGGGTCAGGTGCGCAGTGCCGAGAGCCTCGTGGCGGCTTCACGCAGCACCTCGTCGCGCTTGCAGAACGCGAACCGCACCAGCGTCCGACCCGCGTCGACGTCGTCGTGGAACACCGACACCGGCACCGCGGCGACCCCGGCCCTGGCGGGCAGCTCGCGGCAGAACTCGAGGGCATCGGTGGCGCCGAGGGGTGCCGCGTCGGCGATGACGAAGTAGGTCCCACCCGGGACGGACACCGCGAGCCCGATGTCGCGCAGCGCGGCGACCAGCAGGTCGCGCTTGGCCTCGAGCGTGCGCGAGAGACCGGCATACACGTCGTCGCCCAGACCCAGCCCCACGGCGACCGCCGGCTGGAACGGCCCAGAGCCGACGTAGGTGAGGAACTGCTTGACCGTGCGCACGGCGGCGACCGCCTCGGCCGGCCCGGACACCCAGCCGACCTTCCAGCCGGTCGTCGAGAAGGTCTTGCCCGCCGACGAGATCGTCAACGTCCGCTCGGCCATGCCCGGCAGCGTCGCGACCGGGACGTGCTCCAGCCCGTCGAACACGAGGTGCTCGTAGACCTCGTCGGTGACGACCCAGGCGTCGAACTCGCGGGCTAGGGAGCAGATGAGGTCGAGCTCGGCGCGCGTGAAGACCTTGCCGGTCGGGTTGTGCGGCGTGGTGAGCAGCACGAGCCGGGTCCGTGGCGAGAACGCCGCACGCAGCGACTCCTCGTCGACCGCGAAGTCCGGGAAGCGGAGCACCGACGTCCGGCGGACGGCGCCGGCCAGTGCGATCGAGGCGGCATACGAGTCGTAGTAGGGCTCGAAGGTGACGACCTCGTCGCCCCGCTCGCACAGCGCGAGGATGGTCGCGGCGATGGCCTCGGTGGCGCCGACGGTAACGAGCACCTCGCGTCGCGGGTCGAGGTCAAGACCGTAGAAACGCTTTTGGTGGACCGCGATCGCGTCGAGGAGCTCGGGGACGCCGGCGCCTGGTGGGTACTGGTTACGACCGTCGTCGATCGCGGCCTTCGCGGCGTCGAGCACCTCCTGCGGACCGTCGGTGTCGGGGAAGCCCTGACCGAGGTTGAGGGCGCCGTGCTCGACGGCGAGCGCCGACATCTCGGCGAAGATCGTCGAGCCGAAGCCCTGCATGCGGTGCACGAGAGGCGAATCCATGAATCGCAGGCTACGCGTCAGAGGGCGCCCCTACGCTCGGCGACATGACCGACTCGGGCGAGGAGCTCGTCGACGCACTGCGTGCTGCGCTGCGCACCGGCGCCGACCCGGAGCGCGCCGTCGGGCAGCAGCGCTACATGAAGAGCGCCATGCCCTTCCTCGGGCTGACCTCACCGGGACGCAGGCAGGTCGTCCGACCGGTCCTCGCCGACCCGGGGCTGCGGCTCGACAGCCGCCCGGCCTTCGAGCGCGCGGTCCGCTCGCTCTGGGACGCGGCCGAGTTCCGAGAGGAGAGGTATGCCGCCCTCGACCTGCTCCGCCACCGCGCCTACCGCTCGTGGCGCGACCCGGAGCTCATGCCGCTGGTCGAGCACCTCGTCGTCACCGGGGCGTGGTGGGACCTCGTCGACGAGCTCTCCAACGTCGTGGGTGAGGTCCTGCTCGTCGACCCCGAGGGGGAGGGGCTGCGGATGCGCGACTGGGCCGAGCGGGACGACCTCTGGCTGAGGAGGTCGGCCATCATCAGCCAGCTCCGGCACCAGGACCGGACCGACACCGACCTGCTCGAGGCGGTCATCGAGCCCAACCTCGACGACCACGAGTTCTTCATCCGCAAGGCCATCGGGTGGGCGCTGCGGCAGTACGCGCGAACCGACCCCGTGTGGGTCCAGGCGTTCGTCGACCGCCACACCCACCGGATCTCCGGGCTGAGCCGGCGCGAGGCGCTCAAGCACCTCTGACTCGCCGCTTGGGCCGTCACAAAGTGCCGCGGTGTGGCAGGGTCGTGTGCATTGTTCACATCGGCGTGAACTCGTGCTGCCACGCACTCCCAAGGAGAGACCCATGACCCAGCGACTGACTCGACGCTCCGCACTGGCCGGTGTGATGGCCGCACCCCTGGCCCTCGGCACTGCCACGGCCGGCGCCACGGCTGCGCCGGCCGACCGAGCAGCAGCCGGGCCGCGGACGCTCAAGGCGCCGACGCCCCTGCGCAGCGGTGACACCGTCGCGGTCGTCGCCCCCTCGGGTCACGTGACGCCCGCGAGCCAGCGGACCCGGGTGCTGAGCGGCATCGAGAAGATGAAGGCATGGGGTCTCAACGTCGTGGAGGGAGAGCACCTCTGGGACTCGGACCCGACCGTCGGGCTCGCCGGCACGGACGAGGACCGGGCGGCGGACCTCCTCGCAGCCTGGAAGGACCCCGATGTCGACGCCATCATCACGGCGCGAGGCGGCTACGGCGCGCAGCGGACCCTCGAGGTCATGGACCCCAAGGCGTTACGCGAAGGCACGGGGAAATGGCTCGCCGGCTACTCCGACACGACCGTGCTGCTCAGCCGCATCAACGTCGAGACCGGCCTGCAGACCCTGCACGGACCCGGCGTCACGGGGATCGCGACGGCGGACCCCGCGACGTTGGAGTCGATGCGACGGATCCTCTTCGGCGAGGTGGAGGCGGGCGAGTCACTGCTCGGCGGCCTCACCCCGTGGCGGGAGGGCAGCGTCGAGGGCCGTCTCGTCGGCGGCAACGTGACGATGCTTGCCACCTCGGTGGCCACGGGTGACCTCATGTCCACCAAGGGCGCCATCGTCGTGCTGGAGGACGTCGGCGACGCGGGCTACGTCCTCGACCGCAACTTCACCAAGCTGCGGCGGTCCGGCTGGCTCGACGACGCGGCCGGCTTCGTCCTGGGCGACTTCTCGATGGCGTCGACTCCGGCGGACACCGAGAAGATCCTGCGCGACCGCATCCTCTCCCTCGGCAAGCCCACGTGGGTGGGTGGCTCGTTCGGCCACATCACCGCCAACCGGTCCCTGCCCATGGGCGCCGCGGCCGTTCTCGAGAGCGGCACGCTGCGCCTGGGCTGATCTCCCGGCACCACCGCGCCCTGTGAGGATGGCCGACATGTCGTTGCGTGCACCTCGCTCCCTCGTCCACGGCGACCGCGTGGCAGTCGTCGCGCTGTCGACGACGGTGGCCGACCCGGTGCAACGGCCCCGGGTCGAGCAGGGCATCGAGCGTCTGCGGGCCTGGGGCCTCGACGTCGTGGAGGGCCGTCACCTCTGGGAGACCCACCCCGACGTGGCCCACCTCGCGGCGCCGGACGAGGCGCGTGCCGCCGACCTCGTGGAGGCATGGTCCGACCCGTCGGTTGCCGCTGTGCTGTGCGCTCGCGGCGGCTACGGCGTGCAGCGGCTCCTGTCGGTCCTGCCGCCCGACGCGCTGGCGACCGGCGGGGGCAAGTGGCTCGTGGGCTTCTCGGACGTCACCCCGCTCCTGCACCGGGTCGCCCTCGAAGCAGGCCTGCAGAGCGTCCACGGCCCCGTGGTCGCCGGCCTGTCTGACGGGGAGGAGGCCGGCATCGAGGCGCTGCGGTCGTTGCTGTTCGGCGAGGTCGCGAGCGGCGATGCGGTGCTCACCGGTCTCACCCCGTGGCTGGAGGGTGAGGCCACCGGACCACTCGTGGGTGGCAACGTTGCCCTCCTCGCCGCCTCGGTGGGCACCAGCGACCTCGTCCCCGCCCGTGGTGCCATCGCCTTCCTTGAGGACGTGGGTCAGCCCGGCTTCGTCCTCGACCGGGGCCTCACCCAGCTGCTCCGGTCGGGCTGGTTCGACGGTGTCCGCGGGGTCGTCGTCGGTGACTTCTCGATGCCGTCTCCACCGGCGGAGGTCGAGGCCGTCCTGCGCGACCGGCTGCTGTCCCTGGGAGTGCCCGTGTGGGCGGGTGGGGAGTTCGGGCACGCCCCCCTCAACCGGGCGCTGCCACACGGCGCCGAGGTGCGCCTCGGCAGGGGAGTGCTCAGTCTCGCGTGAGCGGAGGTTCGCGATCAGGCGTGCGTCGCCCTCGCGGTGCCCGGGGTGTCCGGCTGAAGACGACTCCGGACTCGAGCAGCACCCTGCGGGCTCGCGCGATCCGCAGCGCGAACAGCACAGCCGCCCCGACGACGCCCGCATCGTCGACCAGGCCCAGGGGCCCGAGCACCGCTTCGGGGACGATGTCGACGGGAACGACGAGGTAGAAGCCGGCCGTCGCGAGGGCCACCACTCCGCGTGGGGGGATCTTGAACCGCCACATGAGGAATCCGACCCCGAGCAGGAACAGGCCCAGGAGCACCACGACGGCGATGAGCACCACTGCGACGACGTCGTCCATGCGCCGAGTCTCCCCTGTCGATGCGCCGAGACGCAGGTCGGCAGTCAGACGATGTCGGGGTCGTCGTCGCCGGCGTGCGCGATGCTGTCGAGCGGGCGCCACACGAGCGCGAGGATGACGGCGGTGCCCGCGAAGGCGAACCAGTAGGGCGCGGTGAGGCCCCATCGCCCGGCGATCGGCCCACCGATCGCCTGCCCGACGACGAGGCCGAGGAAGAGTCCCGTGACGTAGACGCTCCCGACCCGACCCTGGTATGCCGTGGGCACGGCTCGCTGCCGGACCGTCACGCTCACGGTGCCCCATGTGAAGGCGTAGGCGCCGAAGACGGTCATGATGACGATGGCCACCCAGCCGGTCGTCGCGAGGGCGAGGGCGAGGTGGGTGAGGACCTCGGCGAGCAGGCAGGCCTTCATGAGAGTCGCGAGCGAGAAGCGGCTCGACAGTCGGTCGAAGCTCAGCGTCGCGAGGATGCCACCCACGGCGCTCGCCGTCGTGAGCAGGCCGAACCCGACCGGCCCCATGTCGAGGTGGTCGAGCGAGTAGAGGACGAGCACCGACCACGCCGCACCCCACGTGACGTTGAACGTGAGGATGACCAGTGCGAGGGTGCGCATCGCCGCGTGGTGGCGGACCCAGCGCAGGCCCTCGCGGATGTCGGCCCGGATGTGGGTGTCCACCGCGCCGCGCACGCCTCCGCGCGGGAGCTCCATCCGGCTCACCAGGCCGATGGCCAGCACGACGAGCAGCGCCTGCGTGACGAACGGCCAGACCATGCCGGCGGCGAAGAGGAAGGCGCCCACGGGTGGACCGACGAGCTCGTTGGCGGTGAGGAAGCCGGCCTGGAGCCGCACCTGGCCGGTGCGCAGGTCGTCACGCTTCACGACCATGGGCAGGAGGGTCCCGGCGGTGGAGTCCGCGAAGACCTCGCACACCCCGTAGGCGAACATCGTCGCGAGCACGACCCCGATCGAGACCCGGTCCGTGGCGATGAAGGTGCACAGGGCGAGCACGACGAGCACGCGCAGGCCGTTGGCGACGACGATGATGCGCTTGCGGTCGAGACGGTCGGCGACGGCTCCGGCATACAGGCCGAGCAGCAGCCACGGCAGGCGCTGGAGCAGCGCGGCCATCGCCACGAGGGTGGGGTTGCGGGTCTGGGAGGCGACGAGCAACGGACCTGCGGCCAGGGCGATGCCGTCGCCGATGTTGCTCGTCCACGACGCCGACATGAGCCAGCGGAACGGCCGGCCGAGACGGGCCGGCGCGATGACCTCCCCCAGACGCGACACGAGGCGCGAGCCTACGCCGGGCCGACGGACATGCAGAACGGATTTCCGGCGCCCCGTCCCCGCACGAGACGTGGCCCCACGCGGGGTTCTGCATGTCCGTGGGGTCGGTGCCGGTGGATTTCTCGGCTGGGGCCGCCGGAGCGTACGATGGGCGACGGTCTTCGTGTGCTCGCGCACGGACACCCAATTCGCGCGTCTCTTCGCCGCTGACTGGATCACCACGAAGCGGGACGCACCACGACAGTCCGAGCCTCACGGCATACGGCGGGGTGCGTCGGGACGCCAGGCAGGCAGTGCACGACCCGTGCGCCGTCGACGCAACTGAACCAAGCACAAGGAGAACACGGCATGGCCGTCGTCACCATGCGCCAGCTCCTCGAGAGCGGCGTCCACTTCGGGCACCAGACCCGTCGCTGGAACCCGAAGATGAAGCGCTTCATCATGACCGAGCGCAACGGGATCTACATCATCGACCTGCAGCAGTCGGTGACCTACATCAACAACGCGTACGAGTTCGTGCGCGAGACCGTCGCCCACGGTGGCTCGATCCTCTTCGTCGGCACCAAGAAGCAGGCCCAGGAGCCCATCGCCGAGCAGGCGACGCGCGTCGGCATGCCCTACGTCAACCACCGCTGGCTCGGTGGCATGCTCACCAACTTCCAGACGATCTCCAAGCGTCTGACCCGTCTCGTCGAGCTCGACGAGATCGACTTCGAGGACGTCGCCGGCTCCGGCCGCACCAAGAAGGAGCTCCTGCTCCTCAAGCGTGAGCGCGACAAGCTCGACAAGACCCTCGGTGGCATCCGCGGCATGGCCAAGGTCCCGTCCGCCGTGTGGATCGTCGACACCAAGAAGGAGCACCTCGCCGTCGACGAGGCGCGCAAGCTCGGGCTCCCCGTCATCGCGATCCTCGACACCAACTGCGACCCCGACGAGGTCGACTACAAGATCCCCGGCAACGACGACGCGATCCGCTCCGTCACGCTGCTGACGCGGGTCATCGCCGACGCCGTGGCCGAGGGCCTCATCGCGCGTTCGGGTGGCAACGCCGCTGCTGACACCGAGGACGCCGGCAACGAGCCGCTCGCCGAGTGGGAGCGCGAGCTCCTCGGTGGCGACGCCGAGGCTGCTGCCGAGACCGCCGAGACCGTGGCCCCCGAGGCCGGCGCGACCGCCGCTGCCGACGCTGCCGAGGCCGCTCCGGCTGAGGCTGCCCCGGCTGAGGCTGTTCCCGCCGAGGCTGCTGTCGAGACCGAGGCCGCTCCGGTCGAGGCCGACGCTGCTCCCGCCGAGAAGGCCTGAGCCCCACCCTTCTCCGTCCGTCTTTGACACAGAAAGAAGCGCATACACACATGGCGAACTACACCGCCGCTGACATCAAGGCGCTCCGTGAGTCCACGGGTGCCGGCATGCTCGACGTCAAGAAGGCCCTCGACGAGGCCGACGGCGACCAGGCCAAGGCCACCGAGATCCTGCGGGTCAAGGGCCTCAAGGGCGTGACCAAGCGCGAGGGTCGCACGACCTCCAACGGCCTGGTCATCGCCAAGGCCGAGGGTGGCGTCGGCACGCTCGTCGAGGTCCTCTGCGAGACCGACTTCGTCGCCAAGGGTGAGAAGTTCATCGCTCTGGCCGAGCAGGTCTTCGCCCAGGCCGTCGCCGTCAAGGCCACCAACGCCGAGGAGCTGCTCGCGAGCACGCTCCCCGAGGGCCAGACCGTCCAGGAGCTGCTCGACGCGTCCAACGCGACGATCGGCGAGAAGATCGAGGTCAAGCGCGTGGCCCGCGTCGAGGCCCCGAACGTCGCCGCGTACCTTCACAAGACGAGCCCCGACCTGCCCGCGCAGATCGGCGTCCTCGTGGCGACCGAGGGTGGCGACGAGTCCGTCGCCCGCGACGTCGCGATGCACATCGCCGCGTTCAGCCCGACCGTCCTCACCCGTGACGAGGTCGACGCCGAGACGGTCGAGAACGAGCGTCGCGTCGCCGAGGCCACGGCCAAGGAGGAGGGCAAGCCCGAGGCTGCGCTCCCGAAGATCGTCGAGGGTCGCGTCAACGGCTACTTCAAGGAGAACGTCCTGCTCGAGCAGCCGTTCGCCAAGGAGCCGAAGAAGACCGTCGCCAAGGTCCTCGAGGAGGCCGGCGCCACGGCGACGTCCTTCGCGCGTTTCCGCGTCGGTGGCTGACCCACTGGTCTGACCCCGCTGGCACACAGCATCCGGTATGCCGTCCGCTCACCCGAGCGGACGGCATACCTGCGTCTCGGCCTGATCCGGACGGGAGGTCGCGCGTGGGGACGAAACGGCTGCGACGCCGTCCGGGCCGGAGGATCATGGCTCCCATGGACCGGCGCGTCGATCGCGAATCGGGCCCCGCAAGCAGGAGTCGGGCGTTCGGGCCCGTCCTGTTCGTCGTCACCGCTGTTGCCGTTGCAGCGCTGGTCACGGCCGTCGTCGTCGCCTTCGAGGACACCTACGGCGACCAGACGGCCACCCGACCTGATGGGAAGATGCTCGTGCTGGGGGCGGTGCTGGCGCTCGCGGTCGGTGCGGCCGCCCTGCCGGCCCTCAGGCTCGCCGGCGAGACCCGGTGGGTGAAGGTCGTCGTGGCCGTCGTCGTCCTCGGCGTCCTCGTGGCGCCGTACCTCGCGCGCATGGCGGACATCGAGAGGGCCCGGGACACGCGGGCGTCCGCACGGGTGGCCCTCGTCAACCGGAGCGAGCCGCTGGCGCCCGGGGTGGCCGACTCGGCCACGAGGATGGAGGCCGCGATCGAGGACCTCGAGCTGGGTGCCGACGCCGGGCCCGTGCTCGAGGGTGGTGGTGGTCGCGCCGTCCTCTGGATCCTGGCGACGGACGTCGAGGAGGCACTGTCGGCCTATCGCCAGCGCCTGACCGAGGCGGGCTGGCTGATGACGTCCGAACCGGGCGCCGATGCCCTCACTGCAGATCGTGTCCCCTTGCACATCGAGGTGGTGCGGGCTGAGGACGGCAACCTGCAGCTGACGGTCACTGACGATGCCTTCAGCGAGGCCTCGGAGTCGAACTGACCGCCGCCGAACACTCAGTCGTCGAGGCCGCGGGTGAGCCACGGGTGGAACAGCCGGGTCATCCTCGGGAGGATGAGGTAGGTCATGAGCGGCGTCGCGACGACAGTGGACAGCAGCACGCGGGCCCACACCGGCCAGCCGCCGGTGAACGGCGCGAAGAGGTAGCCCAGCGCCAGCGAGGTGGGGAAGAAGGCGAGCCAGATGACGACCATCTGCTTCCACCGTGGGGGAGCAGGGGGCGCGACCGACGACGAGAGATCGGCCACGGCGTGCTCGGTGGGCTCGTCGAACCAGCCCTCGATGCCGGTCCGGTGCTCGATCCTCGTGTCCTCGACGAGGTTGGTGCCGGCGGTGAGCCACCGGTTGCGCTCGTTGGACTCCTGCCACGTGGCGAGCGACTCGCGCGAGTCGAACCGGTAGAGCATGTGCCAGTCGGTCGACTGCCGCGACGGACGCACCCATCCGGAGCCCAGGAATCCGGGGAAATGGCTGGCCATCTGGGTGCCGGCGTCGGCCCACGCACGCATGAGGAGCTCGTCCTCCGGACGGACGCGTCGGGTGATGGCGACGGTCACGGGCCCGGCGCTGGGGGAGGCCTGGGCTGGGGTCTGGGTCACGGCTCCCAGTGTGCCAACCCGGAGGGCGCGCACCCACGCGCGGTGTGCGAGGATTCGGGGCACCGCCAGCAGACACTGCCGAGGAGGCACGGTGACCACTGACGTCCAGACCCAGCTCGCCCCGACGACCACCGCAGGGCGCCCCCGACGGGTTTTGCTCAAGCTCAGTGGCGAGGTGTTCGGCGGCGGCAAGATCGGGGTCGACCCCGAGGTCGTGCGCGGCATCGCCGCCCAGATCGCCGCAGCGATCCGCCAGGGCACGCAGGTGGCCATCGTCGTCGGCGGCGGCAACTTCTTCCGCGGCGCCGAGCTGCAGCAGAAGGGCATGGAGCGCTCCCGGGCCGACTACATCGGCATGCTCGGCACGGTGATGAACTGCCTCGCCCTCCAGGACTTCCTCGAGAAGGAGGGCATCGACACCCGCGTGCAGACCGCCATCACCATGGGCCAGGTCGCCGAGCCCTACATCCCGCGACGTGCGATCCGCCACCTCGAGAAGGGGCGAGCGGTGATCTTCGGTGCCGGAGCCGGTATGCCGTACTTCTCCACCGACACGGTGAGCGCACAGCGAGCACTGGAGTGCCAGTGCGACATGGTGCTCATGTCAAAGAGCGGCGTCGACGGGGTCTACGACTCCGACCCGCGCACGAACCCGGACGCGCGCAAGCTCGACACGGTGACCTACTCGGACGCCCTTCGCAAGGGGCTCAAGGTCGTCGACGCCGCTGCGTTCAGCCTCTGCATGGAGAACGGCCTGCCGATGATGGTCTTCGGGATGGAGGGCGAGGGCAACATCACCCGCGCCATCCTCGGCGAGCGCATGGGGACCCTCGTCACGCCGTGAGGCCCCGCGGCCACGGCGTTCGCGCCATTCTTTGACAGACTGGACCCTGCCGCCCCACCGGGCGGCACGGCATACCGAAGGAGACCTGCCCAGATGATCGACGACACCATGCTCGAGGCCGAGGAGAAGATGGAGAAGGCCGTCGAGGTCGCCAAGGACAACCTCTCCGGCATCCGCACCGGCCGCGCCCACCCCGGCATGTTCAACAAGGTCGTCGTCGACTACTACGGCGCGCCGACCCCGCTGCAGCAGCTCGCGTCGTTCCAGACGCCCGAGGCGCGCACGATCCTCATCTCCCCGTTCGACAAGGGCGCCATGTCCAACATCGAGAAGGCCCTGCGTGACGCGGACCTCGGTGTGAACCCGTCCAACGACGGCAACATCATCCGGTGCGTCCTGCCGCAGCTCACCGAGGAGCGCCGCAAGGAGTACATCAAGATGGCGCGCGGCCAGGGCGAGGACGCCAAGGTCGCGATCCGCAACATCCGGCGCCAGGCCAAGGAGTCCATCGAGAAGCTCGTCAAGGACGGCGAAGTCGGCGAGGACGAGGGCTCGCGCGCCGAGAAGGACCTCGAGCACACGACGAAGAAGTACGTCGACACGGTCGACGAGGTGCTCAAGAGCAAGGAGACCGAGCTGCTCGAGGTCTGACCTCGGGTGGACGTCCGAGATGAGCGACTCCTCCACCACTGAGGACCCTGCGGCCGCGCCGGAGGCACGGTCCAAGGCCGCTGCCCGGGGTGCCACCAAGGCACCCAAGGCCCCGAAGGCCGGCCGCAACCTCCCGGCAGCGATCGGCGTCGGGGTCGGGCTGGCCGCCCTCGTCATCGCCTCGCTGGTGTTCCGGCGCGAGCTCTTCCTGCCTGTCCTCGTCGTCGCCATCGTGCTCGGCGCGTGGGAGATGCGCCGCGCGGTGCGGCAGGCCGGTGTCGACGTGCCCTTCGTGCCCGTCGTCATCGGCGCGGTCTCGATGCTGCTCTCGGCCTACTACCGCGGCCCCGAGGCGCTCGTCCTCACCTTCGGCCTCACCTGCACCGGCATCCTCGTGTGGCGGGTCGCCGACGGGCTCGACGGCGCCATGCGTGACATCAGCGGCGCGCTGTTCGTCGCGCTCTACCCGTGCTTCCTCGGCGGCTTCGCCTCGCTGCTGCTCGCCGCCGACGACGGGCACCTGCGGATCATCTACTTCGTCCTCGTGACCGTGGCCTCCGACATCGGCGGCTACGCCTTCGGGGTCTTCCTCGGCAAGCACCCGATGGCGCCGTCACTCTCGCCCAAGAAGTCGTGGGAGGGTTTCGGCGGGTCGGTGTTCACCTGCGCGGTCGTGGGCGCCGTCGGTCTCGCCACCCTGCTCGGTGGGGTGTGGTGGCAGGGCGCCGTCATCGGTGTCGTCGTCGCGGCCGCCGCGACGATCGGCGACCTCATCGAGTCGAGCATCAAGCGCGACCTCGGCATCAAGGACATGGGCACGCTCCTGCCCGGCCACGGCGGCCTCATGGACCGTCTCGACTCGCTCCTCGTCTGCATCCCGGTCGTCTGGGCGCTGCTCCTCTGGGCGGCTCCCTGACCAAGCACCGGGAGTGGGAGACTGGGTCACGATGACCTCCCTCCCAGAACCCACCGTCGGCCGCCCCGTGCCGGGACAGCTCACCTTCCAGGCGCCGCGTCGCGGCAAGCCGCCGCGCCACCTCGCCGACCTCACCCCGGCCGAGCGCAAGGCCGCCGTCGAGGAGCTCGGCCACAAGGGCTTCCGCGCCAAGCAGCTCTCGACCCACTACTTCGAGCGGCTCGTCGAGTCGCCCGAGGAGATGACCGACCTGCCCAAGGCCGTCCGCGACCAGCTCGTCGCCGACCTCCTGCCGACGCTGCTCACCCCGGTCCGCACCCTCGAGGCCGACCGCGGCGCGACGCTCAAGTCGGTGTGGCGCCTGCACGACGGGGCGCTCGTCGAGTCGGTGCTCATGCGCTACCCGCGTCGGGTGACGATCTGCATCTCGAGCCAGGCGGGCTGCGGCATGAACTGCCCGTTCTGCGCCACCGGCCAGGCGGGGCTCACCCGCAACATGTCGGCGGCCGAGATCGTCGAGCAGGTCGTCGACGCCAACCGCAAGCTGCGTCACGGCGCCCTGCCCGCCATCGGCGCCACGCACCCGGCGGAGGCCGGACTCGGTGACGAGACCGACCAAGACACGGTCGACGCCTCGACAGAGCCTTCGGGTGGCCCGCAGCGCGTGAGCAACGTCGTCTTCATGGGCATGGGTGAGGCGCTGGCCAACTACAAGGCGGCCATCGGTGCGATCCGCCGCCTCACCGACCCCTCTCCGGACGGGCTCGGCATGTCGGCGCGTGGCATCACGATGTCGACCGTGGGGCTCGTCCCCGGCATCGACAAGCTCACCGCCGAGGGGATCCCCGTCACCCTCGCGCTCTCGTTGCACGCCCCCGACGACGAGCTGCGCGACGAGCTCGTCCCGATCAACACCCGGTGGAAGGTCGACGAGGCGCTCGACGCGGCCTACCGCTACTACGAGGCGACCGGCCGGCGGGTGAGCATCGAGTACGCCCTCATCAAGGACATCAACGACCACGCCTGGCGCGCCGACCTGCTCGGCGAGAAGCTCGTCGCGCGTGGCAAGGGCTGGGTGCACGTCAACCCCATCCCGCTCAACCCGACGCCCGGCTCGAAGTGGACCGCCTCGCGCCACGGCGTCGAGCAGCAGTTCGTCGAGCGGCTGCGCGCCCACGGCATCCCGACGACCGTGCGCGACACCCGTGGCTCCGACATCGACGGGGCCTGCGGCCAGCTCGCGGCGGCGACCTCCTGAGCGGCAGGTGAGCGCGGGTCCCACGCTCTGCGTGGGCCGGCATACGGGCTCCTTCGGTTCGGTATGCCGTCCGCCCACCTCCTCCGCTCCGGTTCCGGATCGTGACGTCAGGTCCGCCGTCTACTCTTGACGGATGCACCTGCGCACCGCCGTGGTCGGCGTCGTCGTCGCCCTGACCCTCACCGCCTGTGGTGGGACGCTGCCCGACAACCTGCGGGGCGAGGAGACGCACGCCAGCAGCCATGCGGCGTCCCCGGCGGCCTCCCAGGGCAAGGCCACGGCGACGTCCTCCCCGGAGGCGCCCGAGGTGGCACTGCGCGCCGGCGAGACGTTCCAGGACATCTCGATGGCCGCCGCGTACACCCCCAAGCCGCCGTACGGCAAGGGCACCGACGACTACCGCTGCTTCCTCGTGGACCCGCAGTTCGCGCAGGACATGATCGTCAGCGGCGTCAAGGTCATGCCGGACAACCCCGACGCGGTGCACCACGTCATCCTCTACAAGGTCGAGCCGCAGGACGTGGCGGCCGCGGAGGCGCAGGACGCCAGGGAGCAGGGCGACGGCTGGACCTGCTTCGGCGGCACCGGCATCAAGGGTGGCGCGGCCTCCCAGATCAACAGCGCCGAGTGGGTGGCCGCGTGGGCCCCCGGGGGTGGCGAGCGGGTCATGGCCGCGGACATCGGCATCCCGCTGCCCAAGGGCTCCCGCCTCGTCATGCAGATGCACTACAACCTCCTCGTCGGCGACGGCGCCGACCAGAGCAGCGCCCGGCTGCGGCTCACTCCGGCATCGGCAGGGACGAAGACCCCGCTCCGGACGATGGTGCTCCCCGCGCCCGTCGAGCTCCCGTGCCGCAAGGGCACACCCGGCGAGCTCTGCGCCCGCACACCGGCCGTCGCCGACATCCGGCAGCGCTTCGGGGAGCAGGTCGCGACCGCAGACCTCCTGCACCTGCTGTGCGGCGAGCTCAAGCCCGGGCCGACCCAGTCGTGCACCCGTCCCGTCACCGAGCCCGGCCAGATCCGCGCGGTGGCCGGCCACATGCACCTGCTCGGCAAGTCGATCACCGTGGACGTCAACAAGGGCACGCCCCGGGCCAAGCGGGTGCTCGACATCCCGGTCTGGAACTTCGACGACCAGGACGCCGTCCCGCTCCCGAAGCCGGTGCCCATCACAAAGGGCGACACGCTCACCGTGACGTGCACCCACGACCAGGCGATGCGCGACGTCCTCCCCGCCTACGAGGGCACGCAGGAGCGCTACGTCGCCTGGGGCGAGGGCACCACCGACGAGATGTGCCTCGGGGTCGTCCTGCTCACGCGCGGCTGAGGCTGCGCACCCGGGAGAACTTCCCGACCGACCCGGGAACGAGCCCGATCCGCGAAGGCACCCGCCGGCTCGATCCTCGATGGACACCGCGACCGACCGACGGTCGCCCCATTCGAGGAGCTCCCCATGTCACACGTCCCCGTTCGGCTCCGGCGGATCGCCGGAGCCCTCGCACTCGTCCACGTCGCGCTCATCTTCGCCGGGATCGCCATCCAGCAGGGACCGCTGTTCGCCGACGGCGCCCAGGGCATCGAGGACGCCTACGTCGAGGGCAACCTCACCCGCTCGTTCTCCGGCGGACTGCTCGAGGCCTTCGGCTTCGTCCTGCTCGTCCCGGTGCTCGTCATGCTGGCCCGCTGCTTCGGCTCGGGCAGTGAGGCGGGTCGCTGGGCCTCCTGGACCGGGCTGGCCTGCGGCCTGGCCTACGTCGCGCAGGTCTTCGCGGTGGGCTTCCCCGCCGGTGCGGCGGCGATGTACGGCGCGCAGCACGGCCTCGACACGGACACCGCCTTCGCGATCAACAACATCCGGCTGTTCGCCCACTTCCTCAGCGCCTACCTGCTCGCCGGGGCCACGGCCGGCGTCGCGCTGGCGGCTCTCGCGGACCGCACCCACACCAAGTGGGTCGGCGGCTTCGGGCTCGTTACCGTCGCAGCCCTCCTCGTCTCACCTCCGCTGACCGCGGTGCAGTGGCAGGACATCGGGACGATGGTCTGGCTCGTGTGGTTCGTCGGCGTGGCCGTGCAGCTGCTCCGCCGCGGGAGCACCGTCACCGAATCCGCCGGATCGCTGCCGGGCGGCGTCCTCGTCGGGCACCCTTGAGGCGAGGTGAGTCATGCGAACGGTGAGGGTGGCCCTGACGCTGGTCGTCGCTGCCCTCGCCGTCGCGTGCGCCCTCGTCCCACCGCTGTTCGCCACCGCCGGTCGTGACGGGTTCGACGACGCGGCGATCGTCCTCGTCGTCGCGACGTATGCCGCCGTCGGCGCCGTCATCGAGCTGGCCAGGCCGGGTCACACGGTGGGGCGGCTCATGCTCGCCGGCGCGTTGGCCTGGGGTGTGGGGGAGGCGCTCGTCGCCACCCCCCTGCGGAGCGAGGTCATCGACGAGGCGGCGGCACTCGTCGGCGTGGCCGGCACGGCGGTCCGCGGCGGGGGCTGGCTCCTGCTCGTCGTGGTCCTCCCGCTCGTCTTCCCCGACGGGAGACCGCCTCGGTATGCCGGCCGCCTGGCTGCCGCGTGCGTCGCGCTGCTCGTGCTGGGCTCGGTCCTGGCGCCGGTGCCGCTCGAGGACCGCCTCGCCGGTGTCGACAACCCCGTGGGGCTCGACGGGCCGTGGACGGTCGTGGCGGACCTCATGGCCATCGGGGCGCTCGTCGTGGCGTCCGCCTGCCTGGCCGTCGCCGTCACCGCCATGGTCCGGCGCTGGCGCCGGGGTGACGACCTGCAACGGCAGCAGGTGATGATCTTCGCGATCGCGTTCGCCCTGCCGTTGCTGCTCATGCCCCTCGTGGCGACGCCGTGGGTGGAGCCGTGGATGTTCGCGCTGGTCATGGCGCCCGTCCCGGTCGCGGTCGCAATCGCCCTCCTCCAGCGGCGTCTCTACGACGTGCAGATCGTGGTGAACCGGTCGGTCACCTACGTCGGGCTCTCGGCCGCACTGGCCGGCATCTACGCCCTCGTCGTCGGCGGGGTCGGCGCCATGCTCGTGGACCGCGGCACCCCCTGGCTGCCCTGGGCCGCAGCGGGGGTCGTCGCCGTCGCGTTCGCTCCCGTGCGCGACTCCCTCCAGCGGGCGGCGAACCGCCTCACCTACGGGCGATGGTCGGCGCCCGCCGAGGTGCTCGCCGAGACCGGGCGACGCCTCGCGGACGCGGCCGACGGACCGGCCCTGCTGCGCTCGCTCACCGACGAGCTGGTCGACGGGCTGCGGCTCGACCACGTCGAGATCCTCGACGCGACCGGGCGCCCACTCGCGGCCAGCGGGGTGCGCGGAGCCGAGGTCCACGTGGTGCCGCTCACGGCATACGGGTCCGAGGTCGGCACCCTCCACTGGAGCGGGCGGACCCTGCGCGAGCACGAGGGCCGGCTCCTGGACGACGTCGCACGGCAGGTGGGCGGGGTGGTGCACGCCGCGGGGCTCGTGGAGGACCTGCGCTCGGCCCAGGAGCGCCTCGTCGCGGCCCGGGAGCACGAACGGCGGCGGCTGCGTCGGGACCTGCACGACGGGCTCGGGCCCTCGCTCGCCGGGTTGGGGTTCCAGGTCGACACCATCAGCAACCTCGTGCGGTCCGGGCGCGCGGTGGACGACCGGCTGGACCTGCTCCAGTCCGGGCTGCGCGAGACGGTGGCCGAGGTGCGGCGCATCGTCGACGGCCTTCGCCCGGCCGCCCTGGACGACCTCGGGCTCTTCGTCGCGGTCGCCGAGCTCGGCCATGAGCTCGTCGGCGCGGCCGGACTGGACCTCACGCTCGACCTGCCCGGCACGAGGCCAGTGCTGCCCGCCGCAGTCGAGGTGGTCGCCTACCGGGTGGCCCAGGAGGCGCTGACCAACGTCGTCCGGCACGCGGGTGCGACGAGCTGCCGCGTGGCGGCGACCGTGTCGGACGACGTGCTCGCCCTCGACGTCAGCGACGACGGCGGTGGGTCCGACGGCTCCTCCTCGCACCGGTCCCGAGGACTGGGGGTGGGTCTGCGGAGCATGTCAGAGCGCGCCGACGAGATCGGCGGCCGCGTCGAGGTCAGCTCCCTGGCTCGAGGCACCCTCGTCTCGCTCCGGTTGCCGCTCGGCGCTGGGGTGACGGCATGACCCGCGTCCTCGTCGTCGACGACCACCCACTGTTCCGCGACGGCTTGGTGGGCCTGCTGCGGACCGTCGACGACATCGAGGTGGTGGGTGCCGCCGGTGACGGCGTGGAGGCTGTCTCGGTGGCGAGGGCCACCGACCCTGACGTCGTGCTCATGGACCTCAACCTCCCGGGGCTGCCGGGGCTGGAGGCGACCCGGCAGATCCTCGCCGAGCAGCCGGGCTGTCGCGTCCTCGTCCTCACGATGCAGGCCGACCAGGCGAGCGTGACCTCCGCCCTGCGGGTGGGTGCGAGCGGATACCTCCTCAAGGAGGCAGGCCAGCAGGAGGTGCTCGCCGCGATCCATGCCGTCGCCGCGGGCGGCACGGTCATGGGGCGGGGGACCGACCCGCACCGTGGCCGACCGCCCGTCGACCTCACCCCGCGTGAGTCGGAGGTGCTCGCACTGGTCGCGAAGGGATCGTCGAACACCGAGATCGCACGCGAGCTCGACCTCAGCCTCAAGACCGTGCAGAACCACGTGTCCAACGTGCTCGCCAAGCTCCAGGTCCGCGACCGCACCCAGGCGGCGCTGCGGATGCGGGGCCTGTGACGCCGGGGTGGCCTCAGGCGTGGCCGAGCACGATGTCCGCGGCCTCGTCGACGTCATCGACGAGATGGACCGCGCGCCCCAGACCGCGGTCGCGACCGAGCGCCTCGATCGCGTGCCAGACGGGCACGTCCCGCGACCAGTGGTCGACTCCCACGAGCACCAGGGGCGGCAGCGCCCTGTCCTCCTCGGCGTAGTAGAGCGGGGTGATCGACTGGAAGATCTCCTGCACCGTCCCCGCTGCTCCGTGGAGGATGACGAGTCCCGCGGTCGAGCGTGCCAGGAGGCCGTCCTCACGCAGGGCGTTGCTGAAGTACTTGGCGATGCCGTTGCAGAAGACGTTGGGAGGCTCGTGACCGTAGAACCACGTCGGGATGCCGACGCTGCGAACTCCGTTGTCGGACAGCGGGATTCGCACGATCTCGTCGTAGGTGTCGAGGGCGATCTGCGCCCAGTCGCGGATCGACGGGTGGAACGAGGGGATGCGCGCAAGCCGGCCCAGCGCCTCCGTCACGGCCTCCGGTGACGGGCACAGGGCCCCGAGGTTCGCGGCCTCCATCGCTCCCGGGCCACCGCCGGTCGCGACGACGAGGCCCGCGGAGGCGAGGCGGTGGCCGAGACGGGCGGCCCCGGCATACGCCTCGCTGTCGCGCTTCAGCGCGTGGCCACCCATAACGCCGACGACCGGTGAGCCGCCGAGGAACTCGCCCAGGGCGTCGGTCACCGAGTCGTCGTGGATCGCGCGGAGCAGCGTGACGAAGGCGTCGTGGTGCAGGTCGGCGTCCTTGGCCCAGTGGTAGGCGCGGGCATCGGGGGTGCTCTCGTAGCCGGAGCTGTCGAGGCCGGCGTACAGCTCGTGCGGCTGGTAGAGGCTCGCGCGGTAGGCGTTGACGGGGGCGTGCGGGTCGGTCGGGAAGACCAGCGCTCCGTGGAGGCGCAGGTGCTCACCGAGCTCGGGGGAGAGGCGACCGCCGAGGACGACGATGCCCTCCAGGTCGCTGCGGGCGAGCAGCTGGCCCTCGTGGCCGGTGAGGTCGAGGTCCTGGATCCGCAGGCCGCGCAGCGAGGTGCCGCTCGCGAGCGCTGCGTCGAGGTCGCGCAGCGTCTCGATCTCGTCCATGGTGCCCATCCTGCCCCGGCGGCTCCAGCGGCGGCCGGTCAGCGCAGGAGCAGGTTGAGGGCCACGGTGAGGATGATCGAGGCGATGATCGACACGGCGATCATCGTGAGGCAGCCGCGGCCGCCACCGACAGGGCGTATCTCCAGTGGGCTCATGGGGTGGACGCTACGTGACGCGACGGCGTCATACAGTCGGGGCATGGCTGCCGTGACGCAGAAGTCCGTCCTCTCCTCCGTGCCCACCCAGCTGCTCGTCGCAGGGGAGTGGCGCGACTCGCTCAGCGCGACGACGTTCCCGGTCCACGACCCGGCGACCGGAGGTGTCCTCGTCGAGGTCGCCAATGGGACCGTCGCGGACGGAGGGCTGGCGCTCGATGCAGCCGTTGCGGCACAGGCGGACTGGACAGCGACGGCACCTCGGGAGCGCGGCGAGATCCTGCGCCGGGCGTTCGAGCTTCTCACCGCCCGCACCGACGAGTTCGCGATGCTCATGACCCTCGAGATGGGCAAGCCGCTCGCCGAGTCGCGCGGTGAGGTCGCCTACGCGGCCGAGTTCTTCCGGTGGTTCAGCGAGGAGGCCGTGCGCATCCACGGCCGGTATGCCGTGAACCCGGCCGGTGGCTCCCGCCTGCTCACCATGCAGAAGCCGGTCGGCCCGACGTTCATGATCACGCCGTGGAACTTCCCGCTCGCGATGGGGACCCGCAAGATCGGGCCGGCCGTCGCGGCCGGCTGCACGATGGTGGTCAAGCCGGCCCAGGAGACACCGCTGTCGATGCTGGCCCTCGCCGCGCTTCTCGAGGAGGCGGGTCTGCCCGCCGGGGTGCTCAACGTCGTGACGACCTCTGACACCGCCTTCGTGTCGGAGCCGATCATCCGCGACCCCCGGCTGCGCAAGCTGACGTTCACCGGGTCGACCGCTGTGGGGCGCAGGCTCGTCGAGCAGTCGGCCGAGCAGCTGCTGCGCGTCTCGATGGAGCTCGGCGGCAACGCGCCGTTCCTCGTCTTCGAGGACGCCGACCTCGAAGCCGCCGTCGACGGGGCGATGCTCGCCAAGATGCGCAACATCGGCGAGGCCTGCACCTCGGCGAACCGGTTCCTCGTCCACGAGTCGGTGGCCGAGGACTTCGGGCAGCGGCTGGCGCGGCGCATGCGCGGGCTCACGGTCGGCAAGGGGACCAAGTCCGGTGTGCAGGTGGGGCCGCTCATCACCGCCAAGGCGCGCGACGGCGTGCACGAGCTCGTGCAGGACGCGGTCGACCGTGGCGCGCGGCTGCTCACCGGCGGCGACAAGGTGGCCGGTCGCGGGCACTTCTACGCTCCGACCGTGCTCGTCGACGTGCCGGCCGACGCCCGGGTCCTCGGTGAGGAGATCTTCGGGCCCGTCGCGCCGGTCACGACGTTCGCCGACGAGGCCGAGGCCGTGCGCCTGGCCAACTCGACCGAGTACGGCCTGGTCGCCTACGCCTACACCCGTGACCACTCCCGGGTGCTGCGGGTGAGCGAGGCGCTCGAGTTCGGGATGGTCGGCATCAACACCGGCATCGTGTCGAACGCCGCGGCGCCGTTCGGTGGGGTGAAGCACTCCGGCTTCGGCCGAGAGGGAGGGTTCGAGGGGATCCACGAGTACCTCGAGACCACCTACGTCTCCCTCAACCCCTGACCCCACCCACCCCGTCCGTAGGGTGCTCGCCATGAGTGAGACCTCGCAGTCGACCGACCCGGCGACGATCGACGCGCTGTCCGACGCGGCGCGTGCCTCCGGTGGTGCGCTCGGTGCGCAGACCGCCCTGTGGCGCGCGATGTTCGGACTCGAGAAGTGGTTCTTCGTCGCGCGTGGCACCCCGCCCGAGGTCGGACCGCTCGTGGGCCTGGTCGACGAGGTGCCCTCGCTCCTCGCGTTCACCACCGGCACCCGCGCCCGGGAGTTCGCACTCGCGAACGGCTTGGACGAGGAACAGGCGAGCCGGGTCCTCTCCGTGCCCTCCAGCGGCATTCTCGACCTGTGCGACCAGCTCGCCCAGCACGGTGTCAGGCGGCTCGTCGTCGATCAGGGGACGCTGGGCTTCTTCGCCCCGCTCGACCAGCTCCGACCGATCCACGGCTTCATCCAGGAGCACCCGCCCGAGGGCTGAGGGGAGCGCGCGGAGGGACGTCCCGCACGGATGCGGCGCCACGGGCACAATGGCGAACGTGACCTCACCCGTGACCGGACGTCGCTCGGCGCTCACGTGGCTCGTGCCACTGCTCGTCGTCGCCCTCGTCGTCGGGCTGTGGTGGGTCGCGAACCGCGACGGCGTCACGGCCGAGGACCCCGCAGCGAGGGCGACGGCGACCGCGGGGCCGAGCGGGACGGCATACCCCTCCGGAGCGAGGACGCCCGACTCGGGACTGGAGACGGTCGCGGAGTCGAGGCTGCCGCGCCAGGCGAAGGCGACGCTCGCGCTCATCCGGGCCGGAGGGCCGTACCCGTACGACCAGGACGACCGGACCTTCCAGAACCGCGAGGGCATCCTGCCCCAGCAGAAACGCGGCTACTACCGCGAGTACACCGTCGAGACACCGGGATCGGACGACCGCGGGGCTCGCCGGATCGTCGGCGGCCAGGGCGGCGACAGGTACTGGACCGACGACCACTACGACAGCTTCCGGCAGATCCAGGAGGGTCAGTGATGCGCGTTCTCGGTGACCAGGTCGACCTCGACGGGCTCGTGGCCGACGCCGTCGAGGAGGGGCGCCTGGTGCAGGTCGTCCAGGGCGCGCCGACCAAGGCGGCCACCCTCGAGGCCTTCTCGGAGGCGCTCAACTTCCCCGAGTGGTTCGGCATGAACCTCGACGCCCTCGCCGACTGCCTCGACACCCTGGCCCGCGAGAGCGAGGGTGACTGGGAGATCGTCTGGGACGGCGCGGCCGAGCTGCGGCGCTCCGACCCGCGTGCCGCGACCGGGATCGAGTCGGTGCTGGCCGAGCTCGACGAGGACCACCCGAGCGTCCACGTGACCATCATCGAACGCTGAGGCTCCCATCCCGACCCGGCGCCCCGCTGTGGGACGGTGGAGGGCATGGCGACCACGACGAACCCACCTGACCTGGGGCCTTCGGCCCAGCGGCTGAGCGACGTCGTCGGGGGAGTCGACGACTCCCGGCTCGACGACCCCACACCGTGCGACGGACGCACCGTCTCGCAGCTCCTCGGGCACCTGCACGGCCTGACCCTGGCCTTCCGCGCGAGCGCGGACAAGGAGCTCGGGCCGCTCACCGACACCAACCCCGACCAGCAGGGCTGGCCGGACGCACCGCCTCAGTGGCGGGAGGAGATCCCGGCGCAGTCCGAGCGGCTCGCTGCGGCCTGGCAACAGCCCGACGCCTGGACCGGCATGACGCGGGCCGGTGGCTTCGACGCGCCCGCCGAGGTCATGGGGCTGGTGGCGCTCAACGAGATCACCCTGCACGCGTGGGACCTCGCCCGTGCGACCGGCCAGGAGTTCGCGCCCGACGAGGCAACCGTCGAGGCACTTGCCGGCCACGTCGAGGGTTTCGACAAGGGCGGGACGCCCGGCATGTTCGGTCCGGCGGTCGATGTCCCCGGGGCGAACGAGTTCGAGCGCGTCCTGGCCCGCGCCGGCCGTGACCCGGGCTGGCGGGCTCCCGAGAGCACCTGACGTCCGCTGGCAGGATGGTCGCCGTGACGACACCGAGCCAGACCCGAGTCGACCTGTCCGAGATCATGCGTGCCACCGAGTCCAACCTCCTGGGGACCGTGCACGGCGGCGTCCTCATGAAGGCGGTCGACAGCATCGCCGGCGTCGTCGCCAACCGCTACGCGGGCGGGCCGGCCGTCACCGCCGCGATGGACGAGATGACCTTCCTGACCCCGGTGCGGGTGGGCGACATCCTCCACTCGAGCGCGCAGCTCAACTGGGCCGGCCGCTCGTCGATGGAGGTCGGCGTGCGCGTCGAGGTCGACCGGTGGGACGCGATCACCGACCGGGTCCACGTCGCCAGCGCCTACCTCGTCTTCGTCGCGGTCGACGCCGACGGCCGCCCCAAGCACGTCCCGGAGCTCGACCTCGAGACGGCGGAGGAGCGGCGCCGCTTCCGCGAGGCCGAGATCCGCCGCGAGCACCGGCTCGCTCGCAGGACCGCCATCGAGGCCTCCCGCGAGGCCGAGGCCGAGGCTGGCCGGGGCGCCGGCAACGGGGCCGACGCGTGAGCCCGCGCAGCGTCTCCCTCATCGGCTCGACCGGCTCGATCGGCACCCAGGCCCTCGACGTTATCGGCCGCAACCGTGACCGCTTCACCGTCACCGCGATCAGTGCCGGAAGCAACGTCGACCTCGTCGCCCGCCAGGCCGTCGACTTCGACGTCCCCCTTGTCGCCCTGGCGTCCGGCTCCGTCGAGGACGTGCGCTCCGCGATCGGTGCGTATGCCGCGGGGCTGGGGCGCGGGTCCCACGCTCTGCGTGGGCCGGCATACGCACCCGAGATCGTGGTCGGGGACGGGGCGGCGGTGACGGCCGCCGGGAACGGCGCCGACGTCGTCCTCAACGGCATCACCGGCTCGATCGGGCTGCGGCCCACGCTGGCGGCGCTGGCGGCCGGGTCGACCCTGGCGCTGGCCAACAAGGAGTCCCTCATCATCGGCGGCGACCTCGTGAAGCGCGCCGCCAAGCCCGACCAGATCGTCCCCGTCGACAGCGAGCACAGCGCCATCGCGCAGGCGCTGCGCGGGGGACGCGCCGAGGAGGTCCGGCGCCTCGTCGTCACCGCGAGCGGGGGCCCGTTCCGCGGCCGCACGCGTGCCGAGCTCGCCGACGTCACGCCCGAGCAGGCGCTCGCGCACCCGAACTTCTCGATGGGGCGGGTCATCACGACGAACTCCGCAACGCTCGTCAACAAGGGACTCGAGGTCATCGAGGCGCACCTGCTCTTCGACATCCCGTTCGACCGGATCGACGTCGTCGTGCACCCGCAGCAGCAGATCCACTCGATGGTCGAGTTCCGCGACGGCTCGACCATCGCCCAGCTCGGCCCGCCCCGCATGCTCGTCCCGATCGCGCTCGGGCTCTCGTGGCCGGACCGCCTCGACGACATCGACGAGCCGTGTGACTGGTCGCTCACACAGTCGTGGGACTTCGCCCCACTCGACGACGAGGCGTTCCCCGCGGTGCGGCTCGCACGCCAGGTCGGCGAGGCCGGAGGGACCTACCCCGCGGTCTACAACGCGGCCAACGAGGTCGCCGTCGACGCCTTCCACGACGGACGGATCGGGTTCCTCGACATCGTCGACTCCGTGGAGCGGGTCGTCGAGGCGCACGCGGACGCGCATACTGGGAGTGAATTCGACGCGTCGACCGTTGACGGAGTGCTCGCCGCCGACGCGTGGGCCCGGGGACAGGCCGCCACCGAGCTCGGCATCTGAGCCCTCACCGACCGTCACCGACCGTCACCGACCGCTGGAAGGCACGAAGGTTCGTCTCATGACCGTTCTCGCATACATCGTGGGCGTGCTCGTCCTCGCCGTGGGCGTGGCCGCCTCGATCGCGCTGCACGAGGTCGGCCACCTCGTGCCGGCGAAGCGGTTCGGCGTGCGCGTGACCCAGTACATGGTGGGCTTCGGGCCGACGATCTGGTCGCGCCGCCGCGGTGAGACCGAGTACGGCGTCAAGGCGATCCCGCTCGGGGGCTACATCCGGATGATCGGCATGTTCCCGCCGCGGCCGGGCGAGGACCCGACCAAGGTGCGCGTCTCCTCGACCGGGCGCTTCAGCCAGCTCGCCGACGAGGCCCGCAAGGCCTCGCTCGAGGAGCTGCGCCCCGGCGACGAGGACCGCGTCTTCTACCGCCTCCCGGTCCACCGCAAGGTCATCATCATGCTCGGCGGGCCGTTGATGAACTTCGTCATCGGCACCGTGCTCCTCACCGTCCTCGTCACCGCCCACGGCATGCTCGCGGTGCAGGAGGGCGCCCGGGTCGCCGCGGTCGCCGAGTGCGTCAAGACCTTCGAGGCGGCCCAGACCGACCCGAGCTGTGCAGGTGCTCCCGAGACCCCCGCCAACGCGGCCGGCATCCTCCCGGGCGACGAGATCCGCACGATCAACGGCGAGCCCGTCCTGAGCTCGGCCGACGTGGGTCGCCTCGTGCGCCCGCGGGTCGACCAGCCGACGGACGTCGTCGTGCTCCGCGCGGGCACCGAGCGCACGCTCTCCGTCACCCCGATCCTCAACACGCTCCCCGCCTACGACGACCAGGGCCAGCCCATCCTCGGCGCCGACGGCAAGCAGAAGGTCGTCGAGACCGGCTACCTCGGCGTGAGCTCGGCGGCGCTCCTCGACTACGAGACCCAGCCGATCACCGCCGTGCCCGGGATCATCGGTGAGAACCTCTGGCGCACGGCCACGGCCATCGTCCGCATCCCGCAGAAGATGGTCGGTGTCTGGAACGCCGCCTTCTCCGGTCAGGAGCGCGACCTCGAGAGCCCCATCTCGGTGGTCGGCGTCGGGCGCGTGGCCGGTGACGTGTCGGCGGGCAAGCTCGACGACGTCGTGGGCGAGTCGTGGGGAGACAAGGCGTGGTTCCTAGTCATGCTCATCGCCTCGCTGAACTTCATGCTCTTCGTCTTCAACCTCATCCCGCTCCTGCCGCTCGACGGCGGGCACGTCGCCGGGGCCCTCTGGGAGGGGACGAAGAAGGGCTGGGCGCGGATGCGCGGCAACCCCGACCCCGGTCACGTCGACGTCGCCAAGGCCCTCCCTGTCGCGTATGCCGTGTCGCTGGGCCTGCTCGTCATGTCGGCGCTGCTCATCTATGCCGACATCGTCAACCCGATCGACCTCGGCGGCTGAGGCGCCTGAGGTGCCTGAGGTCGCGTCCGCCCGCCTGGAGCGCCCGGTGAGGGTGCGCGGCGTGGTGCGCGGACGGCATACCGGATAATGGGTGCCATGACTGTTGGTCTCGGTATGCCGTCCCTGCCCCCGCCCGTGCTGGCGCCCCGTCGCAAGACGCGCAAGATCAAGGTCGGCAAGGTCGAGGTCGGTGGCGACGCCCCCATCTCCGTGCAGTCGATGACGACGACGCCGACGACCGACATCAACGCCACGCTCCAGCAGATCGCCGAGCTCACCGCGACCGGCTGCGACATCGTGCGCGTCGCGTGCCCGAGCCAGGACGACGCCGAGGCGCTGCCGGCCATCGCCAAGAAGTCGCAGATCCCGGTCATCGCCGACATCCACTTCCAGCCCAAGTACGTCTTCGCGGCGATCGACGCCGGCTGCGCCGCGGTCCGCGTCAACCCCGGCAACATCCGCAAGTTCGACGACCAGGTCAAGCAGATCGCCGCGGCCGCCAAGGACGCCGGCGTCTCGATCCGGATCGGCGTCAACGCCGGTTCGCTCGACCCGCGCCTGCTGCAGAAGTACGGCAAGGCCACCGCCGAGGCGCTCGTCGAGTCGGCGGTGTGGGAGGCCGGGCTCTTCGAGGAGCACGACTTCCACGACTTCAAGATCTCGGTCAAGCACAACGACCCGGTCGTCATGGTGCGCGCCTACGAGATGCTCTCCGAGCGGGGCGACTGGCCGCTGCACCTCGGTGTGACCGAGGCCGGGCCGGCGTTCCAGGGCACGATCAAGTCGGCGACGGCGTTCGGCGCGCTGCTCTCCAAGGGCATCGGCGACACCATCCGCGTCTCGCTGTCCGCTCCTCCCGTCGAGGAGGTCAAGGTCGGCAACCAGATCCTCCAGTCGCTCAACCTCAAGCCCCGCAAGCTCGAGATCGTGTCGTGCCCGTCGTGCGGTCGCGCTCAGGTCGACGTCTACACCCTCGCCGAGCAGGTCACCGCCGGGCTCGAGGGCATGACCGTCCCGCTGCGCGTCGCCGTCATGGGCTGCGTCGTCAACGGTCCCGGTGAGGCCCGCGAGGCCGACCTCGGTGTCGCCTCCGGCAACGGCAAGGGCCAGATCTTCGTCAAGGGCGAGGTCATCAAGACCGTGCCCGAGGCCATGATCGTCGAGACCCTCATCGAGGAGGCCATGCGGATCGCCGAGGAGATGGGCGAGCCGATCGACGAGGAGACCGCGGGCGCCCCGAGCGTCACGGTGGGCTGACCGCGGACAGTGGCGGACGGCATACGCCTCCGCACGGAAATTCGCGCGGGACGGCAGGTGCGGTGCAGGTTCGCCGCCTAGGCTGATCGCGTGCTCCGCACCCGAACCCCGGTGAGGTCACTCACCCGCAGCGACGTCGACGACGCTCTCGAGCTCTGCTCGCGCAACGTCCCGGCGCACGTGTTCGTGGCCGCGCGGATCCTCGAGACGTTGTCCAGCGGCTCGGTCGCGGCGGCGATGGGCGTGCGCGAGGACGGCCGGCTCACGTCGATGTGCTGGGCGAGCTCCAACATCGTGCCCGTCGAGTCCACTCCCGGGGCGAGGGCGATGTATGCCGATCGGATGCGTCGCTGGCGCGGCCGGGTCGCCTCGCTGCTCGGCCCCCGTGAGGAGGTCGTCGACCTCTGGGACGACCTCGAGCCGGACTGGGGCCGGCCGCGGGCGATCCGTGACCACCAGCCGCTGCTGTCCACGTCGACGCCGCCGTCGGCGCTCGGGGTGGAGCTCGACCCGAGGGTGCGTCCGGCGCGGGCCGACGAGGTCGACATCGTGCTGCCGGCCGCCGCCCACATGTTCACGGCCGAGATCGGCTACGCGCCGTACTCGGGGTCGCCGCGCAGCTATCGCGGCTCGCTGGCGTCGCTCATCGCGCGCGGTCACACCTACGTCGTCGTCGAGGACGGCCAGGTGATCTTCAAGACCGACATCGGGTCGCTGGCGCTCGGGTGCGCGCAGCTGCAGGGGGTGTGGCTGGCGCCGCACCTGCGCGGGCAGGGGCTCGCCGTGCCGATGCTGGCGTCGGTGATGGAGCAGGTGATGGCGGGGCAGGCGCCGATGGTGTCGCTGTACGTCAACGACTTCAACGCGCCGGCGCTGGCGACCTATGGTGCGCTCGGGTTCGCGCCCGTCGGCGACTTCACCACCGTCCTCCTCTGACGACGCCGGCTTGGTCCGCGTGGTCCTCACGAACGGGGGACATGAGCCCCGTTTGTGAGGACGCCGTCGTCCACAGTCATCGGTCCCGGTGGCCATCGTCCACAGGCAGCCCCTCTGCACGTGGCTCATGACCGGAGGCCGATCGACGATCGACTGATGGACAAGAATCAGAGGCGGCGCGTTGCCGCAGGACTGGCGGCGGAGCGCGGGGGAGTCGTGCGTCGACGTGACCTGCGCGCCGCCGGGGTGCACCGCAACGACGTGCGCACCGAGGTTGGCAACGGTCGCTGGCGCGTCAGGGGGCTGCACACCCTCGAGGTGCTCGAGGTCCCGAAGGAGCCGGTAGCCGACCTGTGGCATGCGGTGTGGGAGTCCGGCCCGGGTGCCGTGCTCGACGGGCCGGCGGCGCTCGTCGCCCAGGGCATGCAGGGCTTCGCACCATCGACCATCGACGTGAGCCTCCCGAGGTCGGCCAGCGTCCGTGAGGTCCATGGCGTGACCACTCATCAGCGGCGGGTCCTCGAACGCTGCGTCACTGCGGGAGTTCCGCGGGTCGCTCCTGAGTGGGCGATCATCCACGCCGCGCAGTGGGCGGTGAGTGACCGACAGGCAGCCCTGCTCGTGTGCCTGCCCGTCCAACAGCGGCTCGTGCGACCGGCGCGACTCATGGAGGCGTGGCTGATCGTGCGTCGCTCGCCGCGACGCGAGCTCCTCGGGCAGGTGATTCCCGATGTGTGCGACGGTGCGCACTCGTTGGGCGAGCTCGACTTCGGCGGATGGTGCCGTCGCTACGGCTTGCCGCAGCCCCGACGGCAGAGTCTGCGGACTGGTCCCTCGGGCCGCGTCTACCTCGATGTCGAGTGGGAGGGCCTCGTCGTCGAGATCGACGGCGGTCACCACCTGCTCGGGCTCAACCCCACCGACGACGCGCTCCGGGCCAACGAGGTCGCACTCGGGTCGACCAGGGTGCTGCGGATCCCGTTGCTGGGCCTCAGGCTCGACCCCTGGCGCTTCATGGACCAAGTTGCCCGCGGGCTCGGGCTCCCGGTCCTCACAAGCGCGTGACATGTGCCCCGTTCGTGAGGACCGGGGGGCCGACGGGGATCAGCAGCCGCCGCAGTTGTAGTAGAGGATGTCCCAGTGGTTGCTCTCCTTGGCGTAGATGTTGCCCGCGCCTGAGCGATACATGGGTGCACCGTCACCGCGCACCCCGGCATACGTGAACGTGCTCGTGATGTAGCTGCCGACGCAGCTGTAGAGGCCGATGTCGATCTTGTAGCCGTTCCAGTGGCTGTAGGTCCCCGACGCGTGCCCCACCTCGGTGCCGCCCGTGGCGTTGATGGCACAGCCGCTGGCGCGCTTGAGGGTGATGATGCCGTCGATGGTCGTCGAGTTGATCTGCTCGAACGACGTGCAGGTCGACACGTTGCGGTTGCTGCAGCCACCGGTCGAGGACCAGGTGATTCCGGCCGCGGACAGCTTCGCGGTCGCCTGCGAGTGGGTGAGCTTGGTGACGGCGGAGGCCGAGGGAGCGGTCCCGAGGAGGGCGGCGACGGAGACGGCCGCGACGGCTGCCGTCCGGGCGCCACGCGTGGCGAGAATGGTCATGGAGGTTCCTCCTGCATCGGTGGCGTGGTGGGGAGAGCCAGCACTTCGACGCTAGGTTGGGTCGGGCAAACCCCCGGTCAGGAGCGACTCAGGAGGTGGTCAAGGCTCCTGCGAGCAGGGTCCGGGAACACCGCCCGGCCCGTGCGAGTTCACCGGGCAGACCCGTTTTCAACCCGAGGAGGACCCATGGCTCGTGGTGTCATCAAGCTCGCCGCACTGGCCGGACTGGCCAAGCAGGCCCGCGACTACGCCCAGAAGAACCCCGACTCCGTCTCGTCCGCCATCGCCAAGGTCGAGTCGGCCGTGAGGGGCAAGGTGGGCCCGAAGTACGCCGGCCACGTGGGCAAGGGCGGCAACGCCGTGCGCTCCGGACTCGGCATCGCCCACAACCGTCCGGCCCCCGGCGCGAGCCTGCCGCGGACCGACGAGCCGGTGACCCCGCCCCCGGCGCCGCCGACCCCCTGAGTCGCTCGGCGACCAGCCCACCGAAGGCCCGAACGCGCCCTTGCTGCCCCGTGCAGCAGGGGCGCGTTCTGCGACGATGACCGTATGCCGCAGACGAACCCGCCGCTCGACAAGGCCACCGTGGGACTCGCGACCCTCTTCCTCACCTCGGGCGCGACCCATCTCGTCCGCCCCCAGGTCTTCGAGGGGATCGTGCCGCACGTGCTGCCACGCAAGCGCGAGCTCGTCTACGTCAGCGGTGTCGCCGAGATCGTCTGTGCGCTCGGGCTGCTCCACCCGCGCACGCGCAAGGCCGCCGGTCTCGCCAGCGCGGTCCTGCTCGTCGGGGTGTTCCCCGCCAACGTCCAGATGACCGCCGACCACGCCAAGCGGGCCCAGCGCAGGGATGACGCCGGCTCCAAGGCCTTCCTGGCGGGCACCGTCGCCCGGCTCCCGCTGCAGTGGCCGCTCATCCGGACCGCCCTGCGCGCCGCCGGTCGCCTCTGATCCCTCCCGCCGGCCCCCAGCGGAGTCCTAGTCTGGGCGCCATGGCCGCCTTCGAGTTCAGCCGCAGCACCTCCATCGACGCGCCACCGGCCGTCGTCCACGGACTCATCAACGACTTCCACCGCTGGGAGGCCTGGTCTCCGTGGGAAGACGTCGACCCGGACCTGCGCCGCGCCTACTCCGGCTCGGACTCCGGTGTGGGGGCCCATTACGAGTGGCAGGGCAACCGCAAGGCCGGCGAGGGTTCGATGGAGATCACGAGCTCCAGCGGCCAGAGCATCGGCGTCGACCTGCACTTCACGAAGCCCTTCAAGGCCGATCACGAGATCGAGTTCGTGCTCACCCCGGTCGGTGACGGCACGAACGTCGACTGGGTCATGCGGGGCAACAACACCGGCCTCATGGCCCTGTTCGCCAAGGTCGTGCCGACCGAGAAGCTCGTCGGCAAGGACTTCGAGAAGGGCCTGGCCCGGCTCAAGCGGGCTGCGGAGTCCAGCACCGCGGCCTGACGAGCGTCACGGCACGGCCACCCCTGACGGCGGGGCTGCAGTAGGCGAGGGCTCAGGCCCTCCACTCCAGCTCGGCCTCGGCGAGGGCGAGGTCGAGCATGCCCAACGCCTTCGGGCCCGTGCCGTGCAGGGCGAGTACGTCTGAGCGGCGCCACTCGCTGAGTTCCTCGAGCGTCGTGATGCCGGCCGCCGCGAGCGCGCGGGCCGCGGGGTTGCTCGTGTGCGGGATCGCGGTGCCCGTGCGTTCGAGCGTGTCGGCGATGCGGACCCGGTATGCCGTGGCCAGCGCCTCGAGGTCCGCGCGGTAGTCGGCGATCCGGCAGCCCAGGCCGTTGCGCTTCACGAGGATCCCCTCGTCGGCCCAGTGCGGCCGGGCCCGGTCGAGCAGGTCCCTCGGCAGGTCACCGGAGGCGTTGGTGACGCGCCACCAGGGGAGTCCGTCGCTGTGTTGCGACATGAAGGACCCCACCTGCCGAGGACCGATCCCGACGATGCCGCCGAGGTCGCCGTAGCTCACCACCCGGCCGCGGGGCACCAGCTCGACGAGGGTCAGCACGCGCTCGATGGTCAGCTCGCTCGCCATGGCCGCCAGCCTAGGGTGGGGTGGTGACGAGCGCCGCGGCCCCGACGCTGTGGCGCGACGCCGACTTCTTGCGCTACTGGTCCTCGCGCGCGGTGACGATGATCGGCTCGTCGGTCACGGCGGTCGCCCTGCCGGTGCTCATCTACCAGGAGACGGGCTCGCCGGCGCTCACGTCGTCGCTCATGGCCACGAGCACCCTCTCGATGGCGTTCTTCGGGCTCGTCGGCGGCGTCCTGGGCGACCGCTTCGACCGTCGCCGCATCATGATCGCCGCCGACCTGGTGAGCGCCGGCGCCATCGCCAGCCTCGTCGTGGCCCACGTCCTGGGGGTGCTCACCATCCCGCACGTGTATGCCGCCGCCTTCGCCTCTGCGTCCGCGGCTGTGCTCTTCGACGGGTCCAGTGCCGGGGCACTCCCGACGCTGGTCGGGCGTCATCGTCTGCCCGACGCCAACGCGCGGATCTGGGGCACTCAAGGTGTCCTCGACGTCGCCATGCCGGCTGCTGCGGGCCTCGCGCTCGTCATCTGGTCACCGGCAACGCTGCTCGTCGTGGACGTCCTGTCCTTCCTCGGCAGCGTCCTGCTCGTCCGTGCGATCCGCTCCGCGATGAACGGGACCCGAGAGCAGGCGGTCCGTGTCACGCCCGGCGTCCTGTGGGGCGACCTCGTCGAGGGCCTGACCTACCTTCGGCGGCACCCGACGCTGTGGCCGCTGGCGATGGTCGCCGTCTTCGGAGCCGGCTCTGCCGCTGCGCTTCTCGGTCTCATCGTGCCGTGGGCCGACCGCGTCCTCGGCGTGGGCACGAGCGGCTGGCGGTTCGGGCTGCTCTTCGGCAGCTGGGCCGCCGGCGCGTTCTTCGCGTCGTTCCTCATGCCCCGGCTCAGCCGCCGGCTCGGGGCGATCCGCCTGGGGCAGCTCCTCTTCCCGGCGATGACGCTGCTCCTCGTCGTGCTGAGCAGGATGGACCGCTACGGCCTGGCGCTCGCGGTCTACCTCGTCTACGCGACGTTGCAGGTGCTCGTCATCTCGGCGACGGTCACCTACCGCATGCAGGTCATCCCCGAACGGCTCCTCTCACGCGTGAGCACCGCGTCCCGGACGATCTCCTGGGGTGGAGGCGCGACGCTCGGCGTCCTCGTGTCGGGTCAGGTCGCGTCCCACTGGGGAGTGGCTCGCGCCCTCGTCGTCGTGGCCGTCGCGAACGGCTGCGCCGCCTTGCTCATGTGGGTCCCGGCGCTGCGGCGGGCAGCCCCCACGGCGAGGTTCGTCGAGCCCGACTGAACGGTCCCGGCGGGGGTTGTGCGACCCCGACGGCCGGAGGAGAGTGGCGGGGACGGCGTGCCGACCGGCCTTCGTCGTCCAGGCCAGTCCCCGTGCGCCGCCCCGGAAGTTCCCCCACACCGAGGAGGTCACCATGACGACGGCCCGAGACATCATGCACGCAGGAACGCAGTGCATCGCAGAGGACCAGACGCTCGACGAAGCGGCCCGGATGATGCGCGACATGGGAGTCGGCTCCCTGCCCATCTGCGGCAAGGACGAGAAGCTGCACGGGATCATCACCGACCGCGACATCGTCATCAAGTGCATCGCAGAGGGCTTGGACCCGAGCAGCTGCACCGCCGCCGAGCTCGCCCAGGGCAAGGTCACCTGGGTCGACGCCGACACCGACATGAGCACGGTCGTCGAGACGATGGGTCGCGAG
Source organism: Knoellia locipacati (assembly GCF_044791685.1). Lineage (GTDB taxonomy): Bacteria > Actinomycetota > Actinomycetes > Actinomycetales > Dermatophilaceae > Knoellia > Knoellia locipacati_A. Next base: position 138,909 of record NZ_CP087730.1, on the reverse strand, counting down.
CAGATCAAGCGACTGCCGGTCATGGCCGACCACAGGCTGGTCGGCATGATCAGCGAGGCCGATCTCGCCAAGCACCTGGACGAGAGGCAGCTGAGCCAGTTCGTCGAGGGAGTCTTCGCCAGGCCCTGACCGCGGTTCAGATGGTCCTCGGCGGCCAGGCGTTCGCGCCGCGCAGGCGACGGGCCACGCCCACAACACTCATCCGGGCCAGCCCGGATGAGTGTTGTGGCATCCCGGGCATCCGAGGACCGTGAGCACTGACGGGGCGCCGGAAGCCTTCGGCTGCCGGGCTGCTCGGGGTACGACGAGCGCTGGGAGGCAGCCATGACACTCGCACAGATCGCAGCCGGCACGGCCAGCGTCTCCGTCCAGGACTTCGGCGGTTCGGTCGCCCTTGCCAAGGAGTTCCAGAGCCGCCTCGTCGCCCTCGGCTGCCTCGACCCACCCGCTGATGGTTCGGTCGGTCCGGTGACGAGGCTCGTGGTCCCCACGTTCGCCAAGACCCTGGGGCTCCCGGCCCCTGTGGCCATCACTCCGGCGATCGCCAAGGCCCTGCTCCAGCAGACGCCGCGGACGTTCCTGCCCTGGAAGCTGGGCACCGACTTCGGTAGTCGACTCGTCAAGTTCATGCTGGCCAACCGCCTGTTCGTGGCACGGCTTCCGGGCTTTCTCACCATCGTCTACATCGAGGGCGCGAACGCCGACGGTCGACCCAACCCCGATGCTCCCGACCAGTTCAACGACCGGCGCATCGTGATCAAGCGCGACGTGAGCGGGAAGCCGGTCGTGCTGCACAACGCCTTGGCCACCACCGAGCCGGGGAAACACTTCACGGACCACCCGCTCAATGCCAACGGTGCCGCCCGGATCGCGTTCGGGCAGTACAAGGCGTGGAGGGTCGGGTTCCACCGGGCGAACCAGTCGCCGCCCCGCAAGCACGAAGCGCTGGTACAGGCCGCGAACGTCACAGTGCATCGGGACAAGAACAAGGACGGGAAGCGCACCGGCGACCGGACCTTCACGGGCGACGGCTTCGGCATCAACCAGCACCACGCTCACGACGCCCCGGCGAACAGCATCGGCACACACGGCGCGGGCTGCCTCGTGGGCCGGAGCAAAGCCGAGCACCAGGCGTTCATGGCGATCGTCAAGAAGGACCCACGATTCGCGGCCAGCCGGGGCTACCTCTACATGACGACGGTGATCAACGGCGACACGTTCGGTGCCTTCGCCTGAGCCACGCCGCGCTCTCCGTTGCCGCGTACCCGGAATGGGAGTGAACGGCATACGAGGTCGTCGTTATCCTTGGCGGGTTCCCCCCACCAAGACCCTGGAGAGCCACTGTGGCCATGCGCATGTCCTCGCTGTTCCTGCGAACCCTGCGCGAGGACCCGGCCGATGCCGAGCTGCCCGGTCACCGGCTCCTCGTGCGCGCCGGCTACATCCGTCGCGCCGCACCCGGCATCTACACCTGGCTGCCGCTCGGGCTCAAGGTCCTGCGCCGTGTCGAGGCGATCGTCCGCGAGGAGATGGACGCGATGGGGGCGCAGGAGCTGACGTTCCCGGCACTGCTGCCGCGCGAGCCCTACGAGGCGACGAACCGCTGGACCGAGTACGGCGACAACATCTTCCGGCTCAAGGACCGCAAGGGCGTCGACTACCTGCTCGGGCCGACGCACGAGGAGATGTTCACCCTCGCCGTCAAGGACCTGTACAGCTCCTACAAGGACCTGCCGCTCAGCATCTACCAGATCCAGAACAAGTACCGCGACGAGGCGCGGCCGCGCGCCGGGCTCCTGCGCGGGCGCGAGTTCATCATGAAGGACTCGTACTCGTTCGACGTGAGCGACGAGGGGCTGCAGGCGTCCTACGACGCGCACCGCGAGGCCTATGTCCGGATCTTCGACCGGCTCGGCTTCGAGTACGTCATCGTCGCCGCGATGTCCGGTGCCATGGGCGGCTCGGCGAGCGAGGAGTTCCTCGCCGTGAGTGCGATCGGCGAGGACACGTTCGTCCGCAACGATGCCGGCACGTATGCCGCGAACGTCGAGGCCGTCGTGGTCGCGCAGGCCGAGGCACTGGACGCCTCGGCCGTGCCGGCTGCGCACATCGAGGACACCCCCGACACCCCGACGATCGAGACGCTCGTCGCCTCGCTCAACGCGAACCACCCGCGCCACGACGGTCGGGAGTGGACCGCCGCCGACACCCTCAAGAACGTCATCGTCATGCTCGTCCACCCCGACGGCACCCGTGAGCCGCTCGCCATCGGCGTGCCCGGTGACCGCGAGGTCGACGCCAAGCGGCTCGAGGCGCAGGTGTCGCCCGCCGAGGTCGAGGCCTTCGACGAGAAGGACTTCGCCGCCACCCCGTCGCTGGCCAAGGGCTACATCGGCCCGGGCGTGCTCGGCGAGGAACGCGAGTCGAAGATCCGCTACCTCCTCGACCCGTCGGTCGCCGAGGGGTCCGCGTGGGTCACCGGTGCCGACGAGCACGGCAAGCACGTCCTCGACCTCGTCCACGGTCGTGACTTCACCGCCGACGGCACGATCCAGGCCGCCGAGGTGCGCGAGGGCGACCCGAGCCCCGACGGCAACGGAGTCCTGCACACCGCCCGCGGCATCGAGATGGGCCACATCTTCCAGCTCGGCCGCAAGTTCGCCGAGGCGCTCGACCTCAAGGTGCTCGACGAGAACGGCAAGCTCGTCACCGTGACGATGGGCTCCTACGGCATCGGCGTCTCGCGCGCCGTCGCCGCGGTCGCGGAGGGCAACCTCGACGAGGCGGGCCTGTGCTGGCCGCGCAACGTCACGCCCGCCGACGTCCACGTCGTCGCGACGGGCAAGAACCGCGACCGCGATGGTGACGTCTTCGCCAAGGCTGACGAGCTCACCGCGGCCTTCGAGGCCCAGGGCCTCGAGGTCCTCTACGACGACCGCGAGAAGGTCAGCCCCGGCGTGAAGTTCAAGGACTCCGAGCTCATCGGCGTCCCGACCATCGTCGTCGTCGGCAAGTCGCTCGAGAACGGCATCGTCGAGATCAAGGACCGCCGCTCCGGCGAGCGTCGCGAGGTCGCGGTCGACTCCGTCGTCGACGAGGTGCTGCGCGAGGTCCGCGGAGACGGCGCATGACGCAGTCCCGCCCCCTCGAGGCCGTCATCTTCGACTGGGGCGGGACCCTCACGCCCTGGCACGACGTCGACCTGCCGCAGCAGTGGCGGGTCTATGCGCGCGAGGTCCACGGCATCCCCCTCGACGCGAGCGACATGCCTGCCGAGGAGCTCGCCGAGGCGGACTCGCTGGCGATGCGCATCCTCGAGGCCGAGGGCCGGGCGTGGCAACGAGGTCGCACCGAGCACTCCAGCGCGACGCTCGAGGCGATCCTCGACGACGCCGGCATCGACCCGGCCCACGACCGTCACCACCTGGCGCTCGCGGCCTACCGCGGCTTCTGGGAGCCGCACACCCACACCGACGCACAGGTCCGTCCCGTGTGGGAAGGGCTGCGAGAGAGGGGAATTCGCATCGGCGTCCTCTCCAACACGATCTGGTCCCGCGACTACCACCGCGAGGTGTTCAGGCGCGACGGTGTCCTCGACCTCCTCGACGCCGACGTCTACTCCTCCGAGATCCACGTCGTGAAGCCGCACGCCGACGCCTTCCGTGCGGCGTGCGAGGCCGTCGGTGTCGACCCCGAGGCGGCGGCCTACGTCGGTGACCGCCCGTTCGAGGACGTCCACGGTCCGCAGCAGGTCGGCATGCGCGCCATCTGGATCCCGCACTCGGACATCCCGGTCGACCAGCAGGTCGCCGTCGAGGTCACTCCCGACGCCGTCGCCCACGAGCTGCTCGACATCCTCGACATCGTCGACGCGTGGTCGGAGGCATGACCGAGGCGCTGGGCGACGTCGGGCTGACCACGCTCGCGCTCATGGCCCTCGCCGGGTTCGTCGCCGGCTGGATCGACGCGGTCGTCGGCGGGGGAGGGCTCATCCAGATCCCTGCTCTCCTGCTCGGCTTCCCGGGTGCGAGCCCGGCGCAGGTCCTGGCCACGAACAAGATCGGGTCCATCGCCGGCACGGTTGCCAGCGCGACGACCTACTGGCGACGCGTCCGTCCGGATCTGCGCACGGCCCTGCCGATGGCGGCCGTGGCCTACGTCGGCGCGATCGGAGGCGCCCTCATCGGGCTGCACATCCCCAAGTCCGCCTTCAACCCGATCATCCTCGTCATGCTCGTCGCGGTGGGTGCCTACACGCTCTTCAAGCCCTCGCTCGGGACGAACACGGCGCTGCGGTGGGACGGCACCCGCCACACCGTCACGGCGATGCTCGTCGGGTTCGTCATCGGCGTCTACGACGGGGCGCTCGGGCCGGGCACGGGCTCGTTCATGGTCTTCGCGCTCGTCGGCCTCATGGGCTACGCCTTCCTCGAGGCCAGCGCCAAGGCCAAGATCGCGAACTTCGCGACCAACCTCGGCGCCCTCACCGTCTTCGCCCCCGGAGGCCACGTCATGTGGAAGGTTGGCGCCGTGATGGCTGCGGCGAACCTCCTCGGCGGCTACGTCGGTGCCCGGACCGCGGTGTCCCGGGGCAGCGGCTTCGTCCGCATCGTCTTCGTCGTGGTCGTCGCGGCATTCACGATCCGCATCGGTGGGCAGGTGCTCGGTGTCTGGTGACCCCCGCGAGGTCGAGGACCTCCTCGACCGGCTCGCCGACCTCGTCGACCGGGTCGCACCCCGTCGCGCGGTCCTCGGCATCGCCGGGCCACCCGGAGCCGGCAAGACGACCTTGGTGACGCGGCTGCTCACGGCCGTCACGGCATACGAGCGCCTGTCGGGTCGGGTCGCGCACGTGCCGATGGACGGCTTCCACCTCACGAACGCCGCGCTCGAGTCGCTCGGGCGACGCGACCGCAAGGGCGCTCCCGACACGTTCGACGCGATGGCGTATGCCGGTGTGCTGGCGTCCGTGCGCGCGGAACCTCGCGCTGTCGTCACGGCACCGAGCTTCGACCACGGCGTCGGTGAGCCGGTGCCCGACTCGCTCGTCGTCCCCCTCGACGCCGACCTGGTCGTGACCGAGGGCAACTACCTGCTGCTCGACGACGGCGACTGGCCGACGGTGGCGCCGATGCTCGACGAGGTGTGGTGGTGCGCGCTCGACCCGGACGCTCGGGTGGAGCGGCTCATCGCCCGTCACGTCGAGACCGGCCGTGAGGCAGCCGACGCGACGGAGTGGGTGCTGCGCTCCGACGAGTCCAACGCCCGCGTCGTCGACGGAGGCGCCGAGAGCGCCGACGTCGTCCTGCTCGACGGCGTGGTGCTCAGCGAGCCTCGGCAGTGAGCCACACGACGGCGTAGGGCTCGAGCCACACGTTGCCGTCGTCACCCCACGTCAGCGGCTGACCGGTGAGCTCGTCGCTCGAGTTGTCCACGCCGAGGGCGTGGGCCCGGTGACCGGGCCAGAGGCGCCAGGTCGGAGTGACGTTGTGCACGGCCACGAAGGTCCCAAGCGGGTGCTCGCGCACGGTGACGAGCACCCCCGGGTCGTCGACCGGCCCGATGCGGGACTCGATGCTGCCGTGCAGGTGGGGGAGCGACGCGCGCGCCCGGATGAGGCCCTGGAGGTCAGCGAAGACCCGTCCCGCCGCCGTCGTGGGGTCGTTGCGCGCGTCGTGCCGCTCCCGGTCCAGCCGGGGCCGGTGCGCCCAGCGGTTGTCGTCCTCGTGCCCGGGCTCGTCGGCCCAGTGCGGGTCGTTGGGCTGCCCCAGCTCGTCTCCGCTCCAGATCACCGGGATCCCGCCCCACCCGAGCACGAGGGCGTGGGCGAGCCGCAGGGCTCGCGCGGCGAGGTCGCGCTCCTCATCGGTGCCGGCGGTGGAGAGCCCGACCAGGCTGGCGGCGCTCCCGCTCGTCCGGCCGTCGTCGGTCGCGGGGTTGTACTGGAAGACCAGGCCGTCGGCGTTCGACCCGGGGAACTGGCCGGCATACCAGCGCGTGAGGAAGCGGCGGTGGGCATGGCCGTCGACACCCACGGCGACGGCGTCCTCGTCCTGGATCGCCCACCCGATGTCGTCGTGGCAGCGCAGGTAGGTCAGCCACGTCGAGGTCGTCGGCTTGGTCGGCAGGTGTGACAGGGCGTGCGCGGCGAGGCGGACGTCCTTGCTGGCCAGCATCGACCACACCTGGACCATGAGGCTGTTGTGGTAGGCGAGGTCGCTGACCTTGCCGGTGTAGCGCCCCTGGCCGAGGTAGGCGAGCAGCTTGCTCGGTGCGACGATGGCCTCGGCCTTGAAAGCGACCGCGGGACAGGCGATCCGGGTGACCGCGCGCAGGGCCTGGGTGATGGCGTGGACCTCGGGCTGGCCCTGGCAGTCGGTGCCCATCCGCTTCCACATGAAGGCGATGGCGTCGAGCCGGAACACGTCCACCCCGCGGTTGGCGAGCTCGAGGATGATCGACGCGAACTCCCGCAGGACCGCAGGGTTGGACCAGTTGAGGTCCCACTGCCACTCGTTGAACGTCGTCCACACCCAGCCGTCGAGCTCGTCGTCCCACGTGAAGCTCCCGGGGGCGAAGTCGGGGAAGACCTCGGGCAGCGTGAGCTCGTACGCGTCGGGGAGGGTGCGGTCGGGGAAGACGTGGAAGTACTCCCGGTATGCCGTCTCGCCGGACCTCGCGCGTGCGGCCCAGTCGTGCTCGCGCGCGACGTGATTGAGCACGAGGTCGAGCACGAGGCTCACGCCGTCGGCGTGCAGGGCCGAGGCGAGCACCTCGAGGTCCTCCATCGTCCCGAGGTCGGGGCGCACCGCGCGGTAGTCGGCCACGGCGTAGCCGCCGTCGTTGTCGCCCTCGCGCGGCTGGAGCAGCGGCATGAGGTGGAGGTACGTGACGCCGAGGTCGCGCAGGTAGGGGATCTCCTCGACCACGCCTCGCAGGTCTCCGGCGAAGCGCTCCGTGTAGGCGGCGTACCCGAGCATCGAGGGCTCCTGGAGCCAGTCCGGACGGAGCATCCGTTGGAGGTCGCGCCGGTGCTGCGCGTCGGGCCGGTCGCGGAACGCCTGTGCGGCGAGGTCGACGAGTTCGGCTCCGAGGTCGGTGGCCGCGCCGCCGTGGAGGCCTGCCAGCGCGTCGTGCAGGTCCGGCCACCACCGCCCCAGGCGCTCCGCGAACATCTCCCGCCGCTCGGGCGACAGACCGTCGAGCGCGACCGAGGGCGGGGGAGGCGTCGTCACGTACGCCATTGTGGCCCCCTCGTGGTGGGATGTGCGGGTGCTGCCCTTCCGACAGGTCGACGTGTTCTCGGCCGAGCCCTGGCTCGGCAACCCGCTCGCCGTCGTCCACGACGCCGATGCCCTGACCGACGACCAGATGGCGGCGTTCGCGCGCTGGACCAACCTGTCCGAGACGACCTTCCTGTGCGCTCCGACCGACCCGCGCGCCGACTACCGCGTGCGGATCTGGACGACCGGTGGCGAGCTTCCCTTCGCCGGCCACCCGACGATCGGCAGCGCCCACGCCTGGCTGGAGGCGGGGGGCGAGCCGCGCGGCGAGGTGGTCGTGCAGGAGTGCGGGGCAGGGCTGGTCGACGTGCGGCGCTCGCCGCGGCTCGGTTTCGCTGCTCCTCCGCCTCGCCGGTCCGGCCCGGTCGAGCCGGACCTCCGCGCGCGCGTCGTGCGTGGGCTCGGTATCTCGCACGCGGCAGTCGAGGACATGGCCTGGGTCGACAACGGTCCCGGCTGGGTCGGCGTCGACCTCGGCACCGCGCAGGCCGTCGTCGACGTCACCCCGGACCTCGCCGCGTTCACCGACCTCAAGGTGTGCGTGCTCGGGCGCTGGGACGATCAGTCGGCTGAGGACCTCGGCACCGACATCGAGGTGCGCGCGTTCTACGCCGACGGCAGCGACTTCGGGGAGGACCCCGTGACCGGCAGCGCCAACGCCGGCCTGGCGCAGTGGCTCATCGGCATGGGCGCCCTGCCCGACAGCTACGTCGCGCGACAGGGCTCGGTCATCGGTCGCGACGGACGCGTCCACGTCGAGGCCGTCGACGGCGAGGTCTGGGTCTCGGGCGACGCCGTGACCCGGATCAGCGGGACGGTCGACCTCTAGGAGCCGGCGAGCGCTCGGCGCAGGTCCTCGACCGCCGTGACCGGGGCGTCGCAGACGAAGCCACGACACACGTATGCCGTCGGCTCACCTCCCACGGTCGGCCTCGCCTCGAGCAGCGGCTGGCCGGGGGAGTCGGGTGCTCCGTGCGCGAGCACGAGGCCGGGGGAGGTGCTCGTCCTCGCCGTCGCCAGCATCTCGTCGGCGACCGCGCCGTCGCCGACGAGCGCCACCTGGAGCGGGCCGGCCAGCGCCGCCTCGGCGACCGCGAGGCTCCAGCCGGCGAAGCGGGGGTCGCGGGACGACAGTGCGCCGACGCTGGCCAGGGCGGCGTCGGCGGCGGCGCGGTGACGTGACGAGCCGGTCAGGGCGGCATACGTGAGCCAGGCACCGGCGAGCGACGACACCCCGGACGGCTCGGCGTTGTCGGCCTGCGTGCGGGGGCGGGTGAAGAGCCGCTCGGCGTCGTCGGCGGTGTCGTGGACCGAGCCGTCCTCGTCGCGGAAGTGGTCGAGGGCGGTGGCGAGGATGCCGCCGGCCGCCTCGAGCCAGCGTGGGTCGCCGGTCGCCTGGTGGAGCGCGAGCAGGCCCTCGGCGAGGTTGCCGTGGTCGTCGGCCACCCCGGCGGCCCCGCCCACCGCACCGTCGCGTGAGGCGCGGCGTAGCCTGCCGTCGACGAGGTGGGTCGTCACGACGAACTCGGCGCACCGCACAGCCGCCTCGACGAGGTCGGGTCGCTCGAGCAGGACCCCGGCGTCGGCGAGCCCCGCGATCGCCAGCCCGTTCCACGAGGTGACGACCTTGTCGTCGCGGGCGGGCTGCGGCCGTGCGTCCCGGGCGGCGAGCAGGCGGGACTTGGCGTCGGCCCACCACTGGTCGTCGTCCGGGTCGACGGGGAGCTGGAGCGTCGACGAGCCGTGCTCGAAGGTGCCCTCGGGGGTGACGGCGAGCAGTGCCGCGGCCCGTGCTCCGTCGTCCTCACCCAGCACGTCGACGAGCTGTGCCGGCGTCCACGCGTAGGTCGCGCCCTCGACGCCCACACCGTCGACGAGGGTGTCGGCGTCGAGCGCGGAGGCGAACCCGCTCTCGGCGGTGCCGAGATCTCGGAGGATGAAATCCGCTGTCTCAGAGGCGATCCGGTGCCACAGCGGCTCGCGTGTGGCCCGCCAGAGGTGGGTGTGGACCCGCAGCAGCTGGGCGTTGTCGTACAGCATCTTCTCGAAGTGGGGGACCACCCAGTCCGCGTCCACGGCATACCGGGCGAAGCCGCCCGCGAGCTGGTCGTAGATGCCTCCTCGCGCCATCGCCTCGCACGTCCCCCGCGCCATCGCGAGGGCGTCGGCGTCACCGGTCGCGGCGTGGTGACGCAGGAGGAACTCGAGCACCATCGACGGCGGGAACTTGGGTGCGCCACCGAAGCCACCGCGCGCGAGGTCGTAGTGCTGCCGCAGGCTCATCACCGCCGTCGCCGTCGACTCGGTGGTGATGGCCGCGGCGGCTCCGGGTGTCGTCATCTCGCGCAGCCGCGCGGCGATGTGCGCCCCCGACGCGACGACGTCGTCGCGCTGCTCGGTCCAGACGCGGGTGACGTTGGCGAGCAGTGACAGGAACTGCTCGCGCGGGAAGTAGGTCCCCGCGAAGAAGGGGTCGCCGTCAGGCGTGAGGACGCAGGTCATCGGCCACCCGCCGTGCCCGGTGAGCGCGGTCGTGGCGTTCATGTAGACCGCGTCGACGTCGGGCCGCTCCTCCCGGTCCACCTTGACGGCCACGAAGCCCTCGTTGACGACCGCGGCGACACCGTCGTCCTCGAACGACTCGTGCGCCATGACGTGGCACCAGTGGCAGGCGGCGTACCCGACCGACAGCAGGATCGGGACGTCGCGCCGACGTGCCTCGGCGAACGCGTCCTCACCCCACTCCTGCCAGTCCACGGGGTTGTCGGCGTGCTGGAGCAGGTAGGGCGAGGTCGAGTGCGCGAGCCGGTTGGGCATGCCTTCACCCTGTCACGCGCTTCGCGGGACGAGAGGGGGGCTCGACGTGGGCAGCGCTACACGAGGTGCGGCCCGTCGCGCACCACTCCCCGGACGGCGTCGAGCCGGAGCGACTCCGGCTCGACGCCGGTGAGGACCCAGGTCGCGCCTGCGGTGACCCACGGCGCCGGGTCCTGGCCGGGTGGCACGTCGACCGCGACGTCGAACGACCCCGTCGCGCCCGCCCGCAGCCCCTGCACCCGCTCCACCGCCTCGGCGAGCTGGTCGGGCGAGGTGAGGTTCACCGGGAAGACACCGTCGTGCCGCGCCGCCCGCCGCAGTGGTCTGAGGTTGCCGGGGAACGCCGCGACCCAGACCGGCACCCGACCGTGCACGGGCCTCGGCAGGAACGTCATGTCGTCGACGAGGTGGTGCCGTCCATGGTGGGCAACCGACTCCCCGGTCCAGGCGCCACCCAGGATCTCCAGCGACTCGTCGAGCATCTCGGCACGGACCCGGTCGTCAGGCGGCTCACCGGTCCGGGAGTACTCCTGCGCGAAGCGGTCGCTCCCGAGCCCGACGCCGAGCACGAGGCGCCCTCCGCTGAGCCGGTCGAGCGACGCGGTCTCCCTGGCGACCTTCGTCGGACGCCGTCGTGCCAGAGGGGTCACCATCGGGCCGATCGCGAGGCCACTCGTCACGGTGGCCGCAGCGGCCAGGCAGATCCACGGGTCGGCCACCGACGCCACCGGCTCCCGCCACGTGAGCTGGTCCCAGACGAAGAACCCGTCCCACCCCGCAGCCTCCGCCTCGACGGCGAGGTCGGCCACGACGCGGGGGTCGGCGAGCTCGTCGAAGAGCGGCAGCCACACCGCGGCCCGCATCACGACCCCGAGCCCGTGTGCTCGACCAGCGCCTGCACGAACGCGTCCCAGCGCGCCGGCGGCAGCTCGTGCCCGGCTCCCTCGAGCACGACGAGCCTCGCTCCCGGGATCGCGTCCCGCAGCGCGCGTCCGTGAGCCAGCGGGAACACCGGGTCGACCTCGCCGTGGACGACGAGCGCCGGCACGGCCACGTCCGCAAATCCGCCGCGGACCGGTCCGCGGGTCTCGATGGTGAAGTGGTTGGCCCCGGCACCCGGATCCGCCGACCGCTCCATGTCGAGCTCGACGTGACGGCGCACGTGCGCCTCGTCGAAGAGCGGCGACTCGCCGTTGTAGGCCCGGATCACCTCGACGACCCACTCGACCCACGCAGCCCGGTCGTCGACGTCGGGAGCGGGCGCCTCGACGGCGCGCAGGAACGCCGGGGAGGGTCCGGGGAGGTCGTCGCCACCGGTGGTCGTCGACATGAAGGTGACGCTCGCAACGCGGTCTGGGTGGTCGACGGCGAGGATGAGCGCGGTGCCGCCGGACATCGAGCGGCCCACCACGTGGGCCCGCTCGACGCCGAGCACGTCCAGGATGCCGAGCGCGTCGTCGGCCAGGTCACGCATGTCGTATGCCGGCCGCCCACCAGTCGAGACCGTCGACCGGCCCGTGTCGCGCTGGTCGTAGCGGATGACAAAGCGGCCACGGGAGGCGAGCCGCTCGCAGAGGCCGTCCTCCCAGCCGACCATCGACGCGGCCGCACCGTGGATGAGCAGGATGGCGGGATGGTCGGGCTCGCCGACGGTCTGGACGCAGAGCTCGACCTCGTCGAGCCGGATCATCGTCTCGGGGTTCATGTCGGCGACGCTAGGCGGCATACATCTGCATGAAAAGCGATGGTTCTTGATGATGACGATCGCTCAGAGCGATACTGGCCACATGCTCGACCTGCGACTCCTCGCCGCCCTCGATGCCGTCCAGCGCACCGGGACCTTCGGCGCGGCCGCGTCCGAGCTCGGCTACACCCAGTCCACGCTGAGCCAGCAGATCGCGACCCTCGAACGTCGCGTCGGAGGTGCGGTGTTCGACCGGCCCGGTGGCGCGCGCCGACCCAGGATCACGCCGCTCGGCCGGCTGGTGCACGACCGCGCCCGAACCCTGCTCGAGGCCGACGAGGCTGCGCGTGAGGCCATCGACCGGTTCCACGCGGGCGAGGGACGGGTCGACGTCGGCACCTTCCAGACGGTCACCAACGTGCTCCTGCCCGGGGTGGTCGACCGGCTCCTGGTCGAGCACCCCGGCGCGGAGATCCGGCTGGTGGAGGACGAGACCGCGCAGCCACCGCTCGACGTCGTGGACCTCGCCTTCAGCGACGTGCGCGGTCCGGAGGGGACCGACGAGGTCGAGGTCTTCCGCGACGAGCACGTCCTCCTGTCCCGGACGGGAACCTTCACCGGGAGCGCCGTCGCGCTGGCAGACCTCGACGGGCTGGCCATGGTGGCCCTGCCGCCGATCTGCGACCAGGCCGTGGTCGAGGAGGCCCTCGCGAGCGCCCGTGTCGCCTCGGACGTCGTCTTCCGGACGGTGGACAACCAGGGCATCACCTCGATGGTGCGCGCCGGGCTCGGGGTGGCGGTGATGCCCGTGCTCTCGGTGTGGGGCCAGCTCGACGACCCCGCGCTCTCCTTCCACCGGCTCGAGCCGGCCGTGCCGGACCGCGTGGTGCGCGTCGTGTCGCGCGGCACCCTGTCACCCCTGGCCGCGCGACTGCGAGAGCTCGCCGTCGAGGTCGGAGGCCACCTCGTGAGCGAGTTGGAGCGGAACCGGACCGGCGGCCCGTCCTGACGCAGGCCCCGTCCGGTGACGGAGCTGAGCGTCAGTGACGCGGTGTCGGACATCCGGGCCCATCGCCGAGGGCGTGAGCCCGGATGTCCGACACCCGGTGGATGTTGCGTGAGCCCTCGGGTCAGTGACCGACGGTCTGCGACTGCGGGTCGCCCACGAGGTCGCGCTCGCGGCGCCCATCCCGCTGCTCGTCCCGCTGCTCGTCCCGCTGCCCGCCACGCGGGTCGAGGTGCTCGTCGTCGTGCTCGTCGAGCATGGTCGACTCGTCGAACGGCGCGTCGCCGGCCAGCACCCGGTCGAGCTGGGCGCGGTCGAGCTCGCCCACCCAGTGGCCGATGAGGACCGTGGCGATCGAGTTGCCGGCGAAGTTGGTCAGCGCGCGGGCCTCGCTCATCATCCGGTCGATGCCGACGATGAACCCGACGCCGTCGACGAGGTCGGGACGGTGCGACTGGAGGCCACCTGCGAGCGTCGCCAGGCCGGCGCCGGTGACGCCGGCGGCACCCTTGGACGCGATGATCATGAAGAGCAGCAGCGAGATCTGCTCACCGAGCGAGAACGGCTTGTCGAGCGCCTCGGCGATGAACAGCGAGGCCATCGTCAGGTAGATCGCGGTGCCGTCGAGGTTGAACGAGTAGCCCGTCGGCACGGTGATGCCGACGACGGGGCGCGAGATGCCGGCGTGCTCCATCTTGGCGATGAGGCGGGGGAGGGCCGACTCGGACGACGAGGTCGAGAGGATGAGCAGGAACTCGCGCGAGAGGTACTTGAGCAGCGCGAAGACGTTGACGCCGGTGACGGCCTTGAGCAGCGCGCCGAGGATGACGAAGACGAAGAGGAAGCACGTGACGTAGAAGGCGACCATGATGAGCGCCAGCGACTTGAGCGCCTCCCAGCCGGTCGCGCCCACGACGGCAGCCATGGCTCCGAACGCACCGATCGGTGCGGCATACATGATCATCGCCATGAGGCGGAAGACGAGCCGCTCGAGGTGCCGGATCCCATTGAGGACAGGCTCGCCGGCCCGGCCCATCTTCTGCAGCGCGAAGCCGACGAGCAGCGCGACGAGGAGCGCCTGGAGCACCGAGCCCGCGGTGAGGGCCGACACGAGCGTTTCGGGGATGAGGCCGAGGATGAAGTCGACGGTCGAGGTGTGCTCCTCTCCGACGGCCTCCCGACCGCTCGTGGCGAGCTCGTCGGTGAGGTTGAGGCCCGCGCCGGGCTTGACGATGTTGCCGACGAGCAGGCCCACGGCGAGGGCCACCGTCGACATCGTGAGGAAGTAGCCGAGGGCGAGGCCGCCGACCTTGCCGACCTGCGCGGCGCGCCGCACCGAGCCGATCCCGAGCACGATGGTGCAGAAGATGATCGGGCTGATCATCATCTTGATGAGGTTGACGAACGCGGTGCCGAGCCACTTGAGCTTGACGCCGAACTCGGGGGCGATGATGCCCACGGCGATGCCGAGGGCCATCGCGATGATGACGGCGATGTAGAGCCAGTGCGTGCGGTCCCGGCGTACGGGCCGATCGACGACGGTGTCGGTCACGGGGGTCTCCTGGGTAGTCGGCCCGGCGGTCCCGGGTCTGGGCGACCCCGATTCTGGTGTCCTCGGGAACTAGGGTCACGTTTGTGTTCATTGAGTTCCGCGGCCGCGTGCGTGGGGTGCCCCGCGGCTGCCCTGAGGCCGTATGCCGGAGGGTCCGGTGAGCGCTCGCTGGTCACCCGCGCGGTGGAGCGTCGCGACGCAGACGTTCGTGCTCCAGGTCGGTGTGGCCCTGCTCGTCGTCGCGGTCGGGCTCGTGGCGGCCTACGTCCAGGCCCGCCGCGCCCAGACGCAGGAGGCGACGAGCCGGGCGATGTCGGTCGCGCGCACGGTTGCCACGACCCCTGCGGTGGTCGAAGCGCTGGTCTCGGCGACGCCGAGCCCGGCGGTCCAGGACTACGCCGAGGACGTGCGCCGGAGCACCGGCACCGACTTCGTCGTCGTCATGACGACGCAGGGCGTCCGCTACTCGCACCCGGACCCGGCCCGGGTCGGTCAGATGTTCCTCGGACACATCCGCGACGCCGTGCGCGGAGGCGAGGTCGTGGAGGACTACACCGGCACCCTTGGTCCGTCGCGCCGTGTCGTCGTGCCAGTCCGGGCGGCTGCAGGTGAGGCGGCTGCAGGTGATGCCGGTGCGGGTGAGGTGGTCGGGCTCGTCTCCGTGGGGATCCGCCGGACGGCGCTCTCGCGCGAGGTCCGCGACCAGCTCCCCGGTCTGCTCGTCGCCGGAGCCGGAGCCGCCCTGCTCTCGGGCCTGGGCACGGGGCTGGTGTCCCGGCGCACCCGTCGCCAGACGCTGGGACTGGGAGAGGCGCAGCTGCGCGAGATGTACGAGTACTACGACGCCGTCCTGCACGCGGTGACCGAGGGACTGCTGCTCGTCGACCAGGACGGGCGGCTCCAGCTCGCCAACGACGAGGCGGTCCGGCTGCTCGGGCTGCCAGAGGGAGCGAGCGGTCGTCCTCTCGCCGAGCTCGGCCTCAGCCCCGCCCTCACGGCCGCCCTCTCCGACGGGGAGCGCCGTGAGGACGAGCTGCACGTCACCGAGGCGAGGGTGCTCGTGCTCGGGACCGCGCCCGCCATGTGGGAGGGCCGCCGGCTCGGGACCGTGGCGACACTGCGTGACCGCACCGACCTCGAGCACCTCACCGGCGAGCTGGACTCGGCGCGTGGCGTCACCGAGGCCCTGCGGTCCCAGGCGCACGAGTCGGCGAACCGGATCCACACGATCGTCTCGCTCATCGAGCTCGGCCACGTCGACCGGGCCCTCGACTTCGCCACCGACGAGCTCGCCGTGACGCAGCAGCTCGCCGACGACGTCATCGCCGCCGACGCCGAGCCGGCGCTCGCGGCCCTGCTCGTCGGCAAGAGCGCACAGGCCAGTGAGCAGGGCATCGAGCTGCGCATCGCGCCGGGGGCGCAGTGGCCCACCGGAGCGGTGCCCGTGCGGGACGTCGTCACCATCGTCGGCAACCTCATCGACAACGCCTTCGACGCGGTCATGACGGCCACGACCGGCGGGCGGGCTGCGGAGCGGCGGGTCGACGTCGACGCCCGCGTCGACGAGGGCGGCGACCTCCTCGTCCTCGAGGTGGCCGACACCGGGCCGGGGCTGCCGGAGGCCGCGGTCGAGTCGGTCTTCCGGCGCGGGTTCAGCACCAAGGGCGAGGGCCGCGCGGGGCGTCGCGGGATCGGCCTGGCGCTGGTCGCCCAGACCATCGACCGGCTCGGCGGGTCGCTCGAGGTCACGGGCCCGCCGGGTGCACGCTTCGTCGTGAGCCTGCCCTTGGCCGCACCGGGGGAGCGGCGATGACCGAGCCGTTGCGGGTCCTCGTCGTCGAGGACGAGCCGGTCGCCGCCGAGGCCCACGCGACCTACGTCGAGCGGGTGCCCGGGTTCGTCGTGGTGGCCGCGGCGACCACCGGCCAGGAGGCTCTCAGGGCGTTGCAGGCACAGCCCGTCGACGTGGTCCTGCTCGACATGAACCTCCCCGACCTCCACGGGCTCGAGGTCGTGCGGGCGATGCGGGCGGCCGGTCACGGGGCCGACGTCATCGCGGTCAGCTCGGCCCGGGACCTCGACATCATGCGTTCGGCGGTCTCGCTCGGTGTCGTCCAGTACGTCCTCAAGCCCTTCGCGTTCGCCACCCTGCGCGACCGGCTCCGGGCCTACCTCGACTACCGCGAGACCCACCGCGCCACGGCCGAGGTGGGCAGCCAGGCCGAGGTCGACGAGGTCTTCGCGGCGGCTCGGCCGGCCCGGACCGCGAGCCTGCCCAAGGGCATGTCCGAGGAGCTCATGGGCCGCGTCGTGGCCTCCCTCCGGGAGTCGCCGGAGGCGTTGTCCGCCAGCGAGCTCGCGGCGGTCCTCGGGGTCAGCCGGGTCACCGCTCGCCGGTTCCTCGAGCACCTCCACGAGAGCGGCGTCGCGACGAGACGGTCGCGCTACGCCGGAGCCGGGCGTCCCGAGGTGGAGTACGGCTGGCGCAGCTGAAGAGGGCTCAGTCCTCGAGCGCCTTGAGCAGCGTGAGGTTCTTGGAGAGCTCCACGTCGTCCCCGTCAACCGCGGACCAGAGGATCTCGACGCCGCAGCGCACGATGCACCACAGCCGCCCGAGCTCGTCGTCGAGACCCGCGGCGTCACAGGCCACCTCGAGCCGTCGCCGGACCGACCAGCGCAGCGAGGCGCCCGTGCCCATCTCCTCGATCCGGTTGCGCAGCAACGGATGCAGCTCGTAGGCAGCGGGTCCGGCGAGCGGCTTCGGGTCGATCGCGAGCCACGGCGACCTCTCCGCGGCGAGGACGTTCTGGTAGTGCAGGTCGGTGTGCAGCAGCACCCGCGGGCCCGGCTCCGCGAGCAGCTCGCGCGCGAGCCCGGTCACCCGGGTGATGACCCGGCGGGGCAGGTCGGTGCGCTGCCTCAGCTGGGTGAGGTACGGATCGAGGTATGCCGTGAGGCTCCGGATCGTCGGTGGCGCCGGGATGTGCAGCTCGCGGTAGAGACCGCCGACCACCGCGCAGGCCTCGTCGATGTCGACCCCGTCGAGGTCCTGCTCGGCATCGAGCCGCTCCAGGAGGAGCGCACCCCGCGCCGGGTCGGCGGCGACGAGGCGCACGGCGCCGCGCCCCTCCCACGCCCGCAGGGCCAGGTGCTCCTGCGCGGACTCGACGTGCGGCCAGCCCACCTTGAGCACGAGCGGGCCGCCGCTTCCATCGCGTCGGTGCACAGGGTGCACGACCGCCGTCCAGCCGGTCATCGGCGTCCCCGTCACGTCGAGGTCCCACTCGTCGAGGCACTCCCGTGCCAGCCGGTCCACGGAGGCGACCCAGTCGGCACCGGTGGGACCGCCCTCGGCCGGGAGCCGGCTCATCCACGTGAGCCAGTCCGTCGGCGCTCGGGGGTCGAGGGGGCCGGACCCCGGCCCTTCGCTCACGCGAGTCCCGGGAAGGGCGTGAGCCGTATGCCGTGCCGGTGCGCCACTGCTGCCACGGTGCCGAGCCACCCCGGGACCGAGGCGAACGCGGCCCCAGGGTCGGCATCGGTGAGGGGGCGCAGGTTCGCGCCGGTGGTGGCGAGCAGGGTCGACAGGGCCTCGGTGGCGAGTGTGAGGACCTGGGCGGGCGTGGTCACCGGGCTCGGCAGGGTCTGGCCCAGGTCGGGCGGGGGTGCGACCTCGCCGGCGGCGTCGACGAGGTCGGCGGTGAGGGCCTGCAGCTCGGTGATGTCGCGAAGCCACGCGGCCCGTACTCCCTTGGGCGACCGCGCGGCGGCGACCTCGAGGAGGAACGTCGCCCTGCGCGTGGCCGTGATGAGCGGTACGAGCGCCGAGGGTGTGGACCAGGCCGGCGGCTCGTCGGGGGACGCGGACGTCGACGCAGTGGGTGACGCCGTGGGCGTGGCCTGCGTGGGTGGCGCCGTCGCGGTGGGGCTCGGCGCTGCCAGCTGGACCGCGGCGTCGGCCTGACCCATCACTGCGACGAGGGTGGGCCTGAGCTCGGCCTCGGCCCCAGCGAGACCGGCGCCCGCGGCGAGGATCGCCGACTCGACCTCGGCGACGGTGCGCACGACGGGAGGCACGGCGGTCGACCCGGACGCGCTGGCCGACGGCGACGCCGTGCCTGAGGCGCTCGGGCTCGGGGTCGTCGACGTCGGCGTGGGAGACGCGCTGGCTGTCGACAGGTCGTCCTCGGGGACGCCGCGCTGGCGCAGGGCGTCGTGGAGCACGGTCGCCTGACGGGCGTGCAGCGGTGGCAGGAGTGGCGCGAGCGGGTCCGTGGTCAGGAGCGGTGCCGTGGCGGCCGCCTGCACCGCCTCGAGGAGCCGCACCAAGGCGTCCTCGGCGTCGATCGGCTCGCGCGTCGGGACCAGCGGCACCCGGGGGGCGTCGTCCTCGAGGCGGATGCCGCACCCGGAGAGCGCCACCACGACCGCACCGAGGGCCCCAGCGGTGACGAGGCGCCGGCTCGGGCTCGCCACCGACGGTGTCACCTCACGCATGGCGGCATCCTCGCACGCGTGGAAGGCCACCACGGCGCACGGCTAGAGTGGGCGGCGCCGCTGTGCAGGACGCGGTCCGAGAACTACAGAGAGGGAGACCGATGACGCGAGACACCGCAGTGCACGAGCTGCTCACCGGTGCGCTGGAGGGCTCAGGAGTCGTCCTCGAGGAGGTCACGGTGACGCCGGCAGGCCGTCGTCGGGTCGTCAGGGTCGTCGTCGACCGCGCGCTCGAGACCTCCGGTGACGTCACCGAGACCCATGCCTCGCTCTCCCTCGACGAGATCGCCGACACGACCCGGGCCGTCAGCGACGCGCTCGACGACTCCGACGTGCTCGGCGAGCAGCCCTACACGCTCGAGGTCACCTCGCCCGGCGTCTCGCGTCCGCTCACCTCACCGCGCCACTTCCAGCGCAACGTGGGCCGCCTCGTGACGCTGACCCTGCGCGAGGGCGACCCCGTCACCGGCCGCATCACCCGCGCCGGTGCCGACGACCTGACCGTGACGATCCCAGCTGTCAAGAAGACGCCGGCCCGCGACGAGACCCTTGCGTATGCCGTGATCGACCGCGCCGAGGTGCAGGTCGAGTTCACGCGCAAAGAGGACACCGCCGAGACTGCCACCGAGGGCCACCACGACGACGACGCCGACGCGTCGGGGGACAAGGAGAACTGACCATGGACATCGACCTCGCCGTCCTCAGAGGTGTCGAGCGCGAGCGCGACATCTCTCTCGACGTGCTCATTCCCGCCATCGAGCAGGCCCTCCTGCTCGCCTACCACCGGACCGAGGGCTCCTACCGCAGCGCCCGCGCCGAGCTCGACCGCAAGACCGGTCACGTGACGATCTGGGCCCGTGAGGAGTTCGAGGTCCCCGAGGACGAGGCCCCGGCGGAGGTCGCCGCCGACAGCGCTCCTGCAGCGTCCGTCACTGTGGGTGCTGGGACCCCCGAAGGGGCGGACGCAAGCACCGCCGGCGAGGACGACGCCGAGGCAGAGGCGCCGGCCGAGCCGGCCGAGCCCGTGCGACCGCGGATGCGCCGCGAGTACGGCCCGGAGTTCGACGACACGCCCAAGGACTTCGGCCGGGTCGCTGCCGCCACCGCGCGCCAGGTCATCGTCCAGCGCCTGCGCGACATCGAGGACGACGCGATCATGGGCGACTTCAAGGGCCGCGAGGGCGACATCGTCGCCGGCGTCATCCAGCAGAGCCCCGACCCGCGCCACGTGACCGTCGACTTCGGCTCCGTCGAGGGCATCCTCCCCCTGGCCGAGCAGGTCCCCGGCGAGAAGTACGTCCACGGCCAGCGGCTGCGCACCTACGTCGTGAGCGTCAAGCGCGGCATGCGCGGGCCGCAGATCGGCCTGTCGCGCACCCACCCCAACCTCGTGCGCAAGCTCTTCGCCCTCGAGGTCCCCGAGATCGCCGACGGCAGCGTCGAGATCGCCGCCCTGGCCCGCGAGGCGGGGCACCGCACCAAGATCGCCGTGCACACCAAGGTGGCCGGCCTCAACGCCAAGGGCGCCTGCATCGGTCCGATGGGTGCGCGAGTGCGCGCCGTCATGGCCGAGCTGCACGGCGAGAAGATCGACATCGTCGACTTCAGCGAGGACCCGGCGACCTTCATCGCCGCCGCCCTCAGCCCGTCGCGCGTGCAGTCCGTCGAGATCGTCGACCGCACGCTGAGGGCGGCGCGGGTCGTCGTCCCCGACTACCAGCTCTCGCTCGCCATCGGCCGCGAGGGCCAGAACGCCCGACTCGCCGCCAAGCTCACCGGCTGGCGGATCGACATCCGGTCCGACAACCCGGGCTCGGCGCCGCCCCGAGAGGGCTCCGCGCGGGGTCCCGAGGCGGGCGATGACGCGTCCGACCCCCGCTAGGCGCTAACATGGACGGGACCGACCGGGCTGGACTCCGGACTCGGACATCGCACGCCAAGGCGGGCACCCGGCATACACCGTCACTGACGGGCCCGGTGCGCACCTGTGTGGGATGTCGTGAGACGGATAGCCGGTCGGCACTCCTGCGAGTGGTCGCCGGAGGTGATGGGGACCTCGTTCCCGACCTTCGACGATGTCTCCCGGGGCGTGGCGCCTGGCTGCACCCCACCAGAGACTGTTTCGACCTCGCCGTCCGACGACGGGCGTTCGGGCGTGCACTGCGAGTCAGTGCGCATCTGGACACCAGCGCCGTGGCGGAGTGGATCGCCACCCACGAGCAGACCATTGTCCGTCCCCAGGGAACCGAAAGCGGGTTTGACGCTGATGAGCACCCGATGAGCACTCAGTAATGAGCTCCCCCCAGAACTAGCGGTCCGCGCCTTCGACAGGTTGCAGGACCTGAGAAGGAGAAACGTGGCCAAGGTTCGCGTCAGCGCACTCGCCAAGGAAGTCGGAGTGACCAGCAAGGTCCTCCTCGAGCGACTCAACGAGATGGGTGAGTACGTCAAGTCGGCGTCCTCCACCGTCGAGGCACCGGTCGTCCGCCGGTACCAGGAGAAGTTCCCCGTCGACAAGGCGGCCCCCGCCGAGGCAGCGGCCAAGCCGTCTGCCGCACCGGCCAAGCCGGCGGCGAAGAAGTCCGCAGCGGCTCCCGCCGCCCCCGCGGCAACCCCCGGCCCCAAGGCCCCGGCTGCCCCCGCAGCACCGGCCGCCCCGGCCTCGCAGACCCCTGCCGCTCCGGCGGCCAAGGCTGCTCCCGCAGCACCCGCCCCGTCGGCCCCTGCGCCTGCCGCGCCGGCTCCGGCCGCCCCGGCCGCCAAGGCCACGCCGTCGGCTCCCGCCCCCGCTGCTCCGGCAGCCAAGGCAGCTCCGTCCGCCCCTGAGTCCGGTGGCGCCCGTCCCGGCGCCCCGCGCCCCGGTGCGGGTTCGCCGCGTCCCGGCAACAACCCGTTCGCTCCGAGCCAGGGCATGCGCCAGGGCCGCGACGGCGGTCGCGACGCAGGTCGTGAGGGTGGCCGCGAGGCCGGTCGTGAGGGCGGCGGCGCCGCTCGTCCCGGCAACAACCCGTTCGCGGCCAGCCAGGGCATGCCGCGTCCGCGCAGCGCGCCCCGTCCCGGTGGCGCCGGAGCCGGTGCTGCCGGCCCGCGTCCCGGTGGCGCCCGTCCCAGCCCCGGCATGATGCCGAGCTCGAGCGCCGTCGCGCGCCCGGGTGAGCGTCCCGGCGGTGCCGGTGGTCGCGGTGGCCGTCCCGGCGCCGGTGGCGCCGGACGTCCCGGCGGCGGTGGCCCCGGTGCTGGTGGCGGTTTCGCCGGTCGTCCCGGCGGCGGCGGCTTCCGCGGTGGAGCCGGCCGCGGCTCGACTGCCGGTGCCTTCGGTCGCGGTGGCGGCCGACCCGGTCGCGCCCGCAAGTCCAAGCGCGCGAAGCGCGCCGAGTTCGAGGAGATGCAGGCACCGTCGATCGGTGGCGTGAACGTGCCCCGTGGTGACGGTTCCACCGTCATCCAGGTGCGTCAGGGTGCGTCCCTCACGGACTTCGCCGACAAGATCAACGCGAACCCGGGCTCGCTCGTCACGGTCATGTTCCACCTCGGTGAGATGGCGACCGCGACCCAGAGCCTCGACGAGGACACGTTCCGCCTGCTCGGTGCCGAGCTCGGCTACGACATCCGCATGGTCTCGCCCGAGGAGGAGGAGAAGGAGCTGTTCGACGCCTTCGACATCAACCTCGAGATCGGTGTCGACGCCGAGGACGAGGTCGACCTCGCGGCCCGCCCGCCGGTCGTCACCGTCATGGGTCACGTCGACCACGGAAAGACGCGCCTGCTCGACGCGATCCGCAACGAGAACGTCGCGGGTGGCGAGTCCGGTGGCATCACCCAGCACATCGGTGCCTACCAGATCCACAAGGAGCACGAGGGCGTCGACCGTCCGATCACCTTCATCGACACCCCGGGTCACGAGGCGTTCACCGCCATGCGTGCCCGTGGTGCCAAGGTGACCGACATCGCGATCCTGGTCGTCGCCGCTGACGACGGCGTCATGCCGCAGACCATCGAGGCGCTCAACCACGCCCAGGCTGCGGACGTCCCGATCGTCGTCGCGGTCAACAAGATCGACGTCGAGGGCGCCAACCCGTCCAAGATCCGTCAGCAGCTCACCGAGTACAACCTCGTCGCAGAGGAGTACGGCGGCGAGACGATGTTCGTCGACGTGTCCGCGAAGCAGGGCGAGAACATCGACTCGCTGCTCGAGGCCGTGCTCCTCACCGCCGACGCCGCCCTCGACCTGCGGGCCAACCCGGACCGTGACGCCCGTGGCGTCGCGATCGAGGCCAACCTCGACAAGGGTCGCGGTGCGACCGCGACGGTGCTCATCCAGTCCGGAACGCTCCACGTCGGCGACGCGATCGTCACCGGCAGCTCCTACGGCCGCGTCCGCGCCATGCTCGACGAGCACGGCGAGAACGTCAGTGAGGCGACCCCGTCGCGTCCGGTCCAGGTGCTCGGTCTCTCGTCCGTCCCGCGCGCCGGCGACACCTTCGTCGTCGCACCGGACGACCGCACCGCTCGCCAGATCGCGGAGCGTCGCGAGTCGGCCGACCGCCAGGCCAGCCTGGCCAAGTCCCGCAAGCGCATCTCGCTCGAGGACCTCAACGAGGCCATCGCGCAGGGCAAGGTCGACACCCTCAACCTCATCCTCAAGGGTGACGTGTCCGGTTCCGTCGAAGCCCTCGAGGACGCGCTGCTCCAGATCGATGTCGGCGACGACGTGGACCTGCGCATCATCGACCGCGGCGTCGGTGCGATCACGATGAACAACATCAACCTCGCGGTCGCCTCCAACGCGATCATCATCGGCTTCAACGTCCGGGCCGAGGGCCAGAACGCTGACTACGCCGAGCGCGAGGGCGTCGAGATCCGCTACTACTCGGTGATCTACCAGGCCATCGAGGAGATCGAGCAGTCCCTCAAGGGCATGCTCAAGCCGGAGTTCGAGGAGGTCGAGCTCGGCACCGCCGAGATCCGCGAGATCTTCCGGTCGAGCAAGTTCGGCAACATCGCCGGATCGATCGTCCGCAGCGGCGAGATCAAGCGCGGCACGAAGTCGCGGATCACCCGCGACGGCGTCGTCGTGGCCGAGAACGTCGAGATCGCAGGCCTGCGCCGGTTCAAGGATGACGTCACCGAGGTCCGTGAGGGCTTCGAGTGCGGCATCAACCTCGGGTCCTACAACGACCTGCAGCTCGGCGACCTCATCGCCACCTACGAGATGCGCGAGAAGCCCAGGGCGTGATGCGACGGGTCCCACGCTCTGCGTGGGCGAAGCCCAGGGCCTGAGTCCCGAGGCCCCTCGCCTGACGTGACCGGCCGGCATACCGACACTCGGTATGCCGGCCGGTCACGTCCTCCCTCCGCCCCACCGCGCGCACGCCTCGCGTCGAGATCCGGCGACGTGCGGCCCAGAGCTGCCCGCCTCGACACAGGGCCGGATCTCGACGATCCGAGCCCTGCCGCTCGCACCCTCGCCGGGCGCATAGTGTGTGCGGGCACCACCAAACATCTGAGAAGGAGTTGTCGTGGCTGACGCCGCACGCGCCCGCAAGGTCGCCGACCGCATCAAGACCCTCATCGCCGCAGGGCTCGACCCGATCGTCAAGGACCCGGACCTGGGCTTCGTGACGATCACCGACGTGCGGGTGACCAACGACCTCCAGCACGCGTCGGTGTTCTACACCGTCTTCGGTGACGAGGACCAGCGCGCCAAGACGGCCTACCTGCTCACCGCCAACAAGGGCAAGCTCCGCAGCCACGTGGGCCGCAACCTCGGCATCCGGCTCACCCCGTCGCTCGAGTTCATCGCCGACGCCATCCCGGAGACCGCAGCCCACCTCGAGGTCCTGCTGCAGGAGGCCCGTGAGCGCGACGCCCAGGTCGCCGCCGCCGCGACCGGCGCGACCTACGCCGGCGACGCCGATCCCTACCGCCGCGACGACGACGACGACGCTGACGCTGACGGCGAGTCCGCGGGCACAGACGCCACGGCCACCGACACCGCGAGCACCGACGCCACGGGCACCGACGCCACCGAGGTCGTGGACGCGGACAACGACGACGACACCGACCGCGCGTGAGCGCGACCGTCGACGGACTCCTCGTCGTCGACAAGCCGTCCGACTGGACGAGCCACGACGTCGTCGCCCGCGCCCGCCGGCTCTGCAACACCCGCAAGGTCGGGCACGCCGGCACGCTCGACCCGATGGCCACGGGAGTCCTCGTGCTCGGCGTCGGGCGGGCCACGAAGCTCCTGACCTTCCTCGTCGGCTGCGACAAGGACTACGACGCCACGATCCGGCTCGGGCAGGGCACGCTCACCGACGACGCCGAGGGTGAGGTGACGAGCGCCCCCGGCGTCTCGGCCGTCACCGACGCCGAGGTCGCCGCTGCGGTCGCCACCCTCACCGGTGAGATCGAGCAGGTGCCGAGCTCGGTGAGCGCCATCAAGGTCAAGGGTGAGCGCTCCTACCACCGGGCCCGCGCGGGGGAGGCAGTCGACCTGCCCGCGCGGCCGGTCACGGTGTCGCAGTTCGTCGTCCACGACCTGCGCAGGCTCACCGTCGGCGACGTCGCCGTCATCGACCTCGACGTCACCGTGACGGTGTCCTCGGGCACCTACGTCCGGGCCCTGGCCCGGGACCTGGGCGGCGCCCTCGGGTCGGCCGGCCACCTCACCGCCCTGCGGCGCACCCGCGTCGGTGGCTTCGGTCTCGACACGGCACACCCTCTGGCCGACCTCGAGGCGCTCCAGGGCGAGCCGATGCCCGTCATCCCCCTCGCCGACGCGGCCCGGGCCGGCTTCCCGGCGCGCGAGCTCACCGCCGACGAGGCTCGCACGATCGGCTACGGGCAGCGGCTGCCATCCGCCGAGCCGGGGCGCACCGAGCCGGTGGCCGCGTTCGGCCCGGACGGCTCGCTGGTGGCGATGCTCGACGAGAGCGCCACCACAGCCCGGAGCCACGTCGTCTTCGCCCCGGCGAGTTCGTAGAGTGTCCACCGTGCACCGGTTCTCCGACCCCGCGGCGACGCCCGACGACCTGCGACCCTGCGTCGTCACCCTCGGCAACTTCGACGGCGTCCACCGCGGCCACAAGGCGGTGCTCACCCAGCTCGTCGAGACCGGGCACGAGCTCGGCCTCCCTGCCGTCGCCGTCACCTTCGACCCGCATCCTCTGGCCGTGCTCCACCCCGAGCGTGCGCCCGAGCTCATCTCGCCCGGTTCGCTGCGCGACGATCTCCTCGAGACGACCGGCATCGACGGGCTGCTCGTCCTCGCCTTCACCAGGGAGTTCGCCCAGCAGTCGCCCGAGGAGTTCGTCAAGAGCACCTTCGTCGACGGGCTCGGCGCCAAGGCGGTCGTCGTCGGCGTCGACACGAAGTTCGGCTACCGCAACTCCGGCGACGTCGAGACGCTGCGCGAGCTCGGTGCGGTCCACGGCTTCGACGTGATCGCCCTCGAGGACGTCGGTGACGGGCACCGGTGGTCCTCGAGCTCGGTGCGCCAGCACCTCGGCGAGGGCGACGTCGCCGCGGCGGCCCGCACGCTCGGTCGGCCGCACCGGGTCGTCGGCACCGTCGTCCACGGCCACCACCGTGGTCGTGAGCTCGGCTACCCGACCGCCAACCTCTCGTCGGACTCGCTGGGGCTCGTGCCCGCCGAGGGCGTCTACGCCGGCTGGCTGACCAGGCTCGGCCTCGAGCCCGGCGAGCCGGACCGCACCATGCCCGCGGCGATCTCCATCGGCACCAACCCGACCTTCGACACCGAGGACCGGCGCACCGTCGAGGCCTACGTCCTCGACCGCGACGACCTCGACCTCTACGACGAGCGCGTCATGGTCGAGTTCGTCGAGCACATCCGCCCGACCCTGCGCTTCGAGAGCATCGACGACCTCCTCGTCGCGATGGCCAAGGACGTCGAGCAGTGCCGCACGGTGCTCACCCAGATCGTCCACTCCTGAGCCGCTGGCTCCGGCAGGACCTCGGCCTCCTCGTCGGGGCCGCGGGCACCTCGCTCGTGGGTGCGCTGCTCGTGTGGTCCGCGACGCACGAGCTGGCCGGGACGGCATACCTCGTCCGCCACCTCCTCAACACCGCGATCGGGATCGCGCTCGCGTTCGGCGTCGCCCGGCTCGGCCACCACGGGCTGCGGCTGGCCACGCCGTGGCTCTACGGCATCTCGCTCGTCGGCCTCGTCGCCGTGCTCACCCCGCTCGGGGTGACGATCAACGGCTCGCGCTCGTGGATCCCGGTCGTCGCGGGGTTCACGGTCCAGCCGTCGGAGTTCGCCAAGCTGGGGCTGGCCCTCGTGCTCGCGTTCGTCCTCGCCGACCGGTGGGAGCGGCGGGTGGCGCCGAGCAACCGCGACGTCGCGCTCGGCTGGCTGCTCGCCCTCGTGCCGGTCGCCCTGATCATGCTCCAGCCGGACCTCGGCTCGGCGGTCGTCCTGGGCGCGCTGGCCTTCGTCGTCATCGCCGTCGCCGGCGCCCCGAGGCGGTGGGTCGTCGGCATCGGAGTGGCCGCGGTCGGGCTCGTCGTCGCCGCACTGACGACCCCGCTGCTCAGCGACTACCAGCGCGACCGGCTGCTCGCCTTCGCCGACCCCAGCGCCGACCCTCAGGGCATCGGCTACCAGACCCGCCAGGTGCGGCTGGCGATCGGCTCCGGCGGGTGGACCGGGCAGGGTTTCATGGAGGGACGGCAGACGCAGGGCGGGTTCGTGCCCTACCAGCTCAACGACTTCATCTTTTCGGTGGCGGGGGAGGAGCTCGGGTTCGTCGGCGCTGCCGGCCTGCTCGTCCTGCTCGCCTTCATCGTCGTCCGGATCTTCGTCGTGGCCGGTCGGTCGGGCGACGCCTTCGGCCGGTTCGTCGGTGTCGGCGTGGGGACCTGGCTGGCGTTCCAGGTCTTCCAGAACGTCGGCATGAACCTCGGCGTCATGCCTGTCACGGGGCTTCCGCTGCCCTTCGTGTCCTACGGCGGATCCTCGATGTTCGCCTCGTGGCTCGCCGTCGGTGTCGTCAACGCGGCGTATGCCGCGGCGCACCGCGACCGTGTCTAGCCTGCGCCTTCATTACCGGTGGGTCACTTTTGGCCCGAGGGGGCCCGTTGGCACCTCTGCTGTGGCAGCATTCGCGCCACGAGCTCCCCAATGACGAGGACACCCGATGCCTTCAGCGACCCCGCAGACCCACAGCCCGGCCGACGAGGCCGTCGACCACCGCCTGATCGAGGAGAGGGCGGCCAGCGTCGGCCACCTCTTCCGTCAGCGCGTCGAGAAGACGCCCGACTCGCCGGCCTTCCAGTACGCCAAGGTCTCCGACAGCGGTGACGAGTGGCTCACCGTCACGTGGGCCGAGGTCAAGGCGACCGTCGACGCGATCGCCGCGGGACTCGTCGCCCTGGGCGTCGGCCCGGAGGACCGGGTGGCGCTCGCCTCGGCCACCCGCTACGAGTGGGCCCTGGCCGACCTCGCCGTCATGGTCGCCGGTGGTGTCACCACGACGATCTACCCGACGACGATCGACGACGACGTCGCCTTCATCCTCGCCGACTCCCAGAGCAAGGTCGTCTTCGCCGAGGACGCCGAGCAGGTCGCCAAGCTGCGCCGCATCGCCGGCGCGGTCCCCGGGGTGTCCAAGGTCGTGACCTTCGACGCCGAGGCCGCCTCGGGCGAGGACGACTGGGTCATCAGCCTCGACGCGCTGGCCGCCCTCGGCCGGTCCGGGCTCGAGCGCACCCCCGGCCTCATCGACGAGCGGATCGACGCCCTCACCCCCGACCGGCTCGCGACGATCATCTACACCTCGGGCACCACCGGGCGCCCCAAGGGCGTGCGCCTGCTCCACCGGGCGTGGACCTACGAGGCGGCTGCGGTCGACTCGATCGGCATCCTGCGCGACGACGACCTCCAGTACCTCTGGCTGCCGCTGGCCCACGTCTTCGGCAAGCTGCTCCTCACCCTGCCGCTGCAGATCGGGTTCGCCACGGCGATCGACGGCCGCATCGACAAGATCGTCGACAACCTCGCGGTCGTGAAGCCGACCTTCATGGGCGCCGCCCCCCGCATCTTCGAGAAGGCCTACAACCGGGTCCAGATGATGATGGAGGAGGAGGGCGGCGTGAAGCTCAAGCTCTTCCGCTGGGCCGAGGGCGTCGGGCGCGAGGTGAGCGACCTGCGCGCCGAGGGCAAGGACCCGAGCGGCCTGCTCGCCACCAAGTACGCCCTGGCCGA
This sequence comes from Knoellia locipacati, assembly GCF_044791685.1. GTDB lineage: Bacteria > Actinomycetota > Actinomycetes > Actinomycetales > Dermatophilaceae > Knoellia > Knoellia locipacati_A. The sequence continues at coordinate 109,839 of NZ_CP087730.1, read as the reverse complement.
CAAGCTCGTGCTCAGCAAGGTGCGTGGGCGGTTCGGTGGACGCGTCCGCCTCTTCATCTCCGGCTCGGCCGCGCTCAACCAGGACGTCGGCCGCTGGTTCGACTCCATGGGCATGCTCGTCGGTGAGGGCTACGGCCTCACCGAGTCGTGCGCCGCGACGACGGTCAACCGCACCTCGGCCTACCGCTACGGCACCGTCGGGTGGCCCCTGCCCGGCACCGAGATCAAGATCGAGCAGGACGGCGAGGTGCTGCTGCGCGGCGACGGCGTCATGGACGGCTACCACAACAACCCCGAGGCGACGGCTGAGGTGCTCGACGCCGACGGCTGGTTCCGCACGGGCGACATCGGCGAGCTCGACGACCGCGGCTTCCTCAAGATCACCGACCGCAAGAAGGACCTCTTCAAGACGTCGGGCGGCAAGTACGTCGCACCCTCGATCATCGAGTCGCAGTTCAAGGGCATGTGCCCCTTCGTCAGCCAGTTCGTCGTCCACGGCGCCGACCGCAACTTCGTGTCGGCACTCGTGACGCTCGACCCCGACGCCATCCAGGGCTGGGCCGCCTCCAACGGCATGGGCGACCGCACCTACGCCGAGATCGTCACCTCGGACGCCGCCCACGACATGGTCCAGGGCTACGTCGACGAGCTCAACGCCGGCCTCAACCGCTGGGAGCAGATCAAGAAGTTCACGATCCTCGACCAGGACCTCACCGTCGACAGCGGCGCGCTGACGCCGAGCCTCAAGCTCAAGCGCAAGGTCGTCGCAGAGCGCTACAAGGACGAGCTCGACGCCCACTACGCCGGCGCCTGACCCCTTCCCGACTGATTGCCCGTAGCGGCGCGGCGACGTCCGGCGTGCCCGCGCCGGAAGCCGCCGCTACGGGCAATCAGTCGTTGAGGTCCGGGGTCAGTCCTCGACGAGTGGGACGAACCGGTAGGCGCCGTGGATCTCCACGTGGGCGTCGCCGTCGGCCACCCCGTCCCGGTCGAACCCCGGGTCGCGCACCACGCGGTGCATCCACCCGCGCACCGGGATGACCATGACCCCACCCGGCAAGAGCTGTTCGACCAGCGCCCGGGGGAGGGTCTCCGCGTCGGCCGAGACGAGGATCCGGTCGAACGGCCCGTCACCTGGCGAGCCCAGCACCCCCGGCGTCGCGAGCGACAGGGAAGCCCACGGCATACCGGTGCTCTCGAGGTTCGCTGCACCCACGGCGGCGATCTCCGGGATCCGCTCGACGCCGACGACCCGTCCGGCGGGACCCGTGAGGTGGGCCAGCAGGGCCGTCGTCCACGCCGAGCCCGCGCCGACGTCGAGCACCCGGTCGCCCGGACGCACGTCGAGCAGCTCGAGCATGGCGGCGACCGTGCGTGGCTGAGAGTTCGTCTGACCGTGGCCGATGGGCAGCGGTCCGTCGCGTCCGGCGTGGCGGCGCTCGCGTCGTGGCAGGAACGCCTTGCGCGGCCACGCGGCCATCGCCTCGGCCACCCGTCGCGCGGCGTCCATCACCCCATTGTGCGCCCGACGCCCCGGGCCGCGACGCGCGACTTTGGGGGCAGCGGGGCCGCGAACGTACCCTTGACGGATGCACACCCGTACCGCCGGCGCCTCACTCTTCGCTGAGCTCGAGCCGCTGCTCGAGCAGGTCAGCAAGCCGATCCAGTACGTCGGTGGCGAGCTCAACTCCACCGTCAAGGACTGGAATGCCGGGGGTGACGTCACGATCCGCTGGGCGCTCATGTACCCCGACGCCTACGAGGTCGGTGTCCCCAACCAAGGCTCGATGATCCTCTACGAGGTCCTCAACGAGTGCCCCGACGCCCTTGCCGAGCGCACGTATGCCGTGTGGCCCGACATGGAGGCGCTCATGCGCTCCGCGGGTGTCCCGCAGTTCACCGTCGACGCGCACCGGGCAGTGGGCGACTTCGACGTCCTCGGGGTGTCGTTCTCGACCGAGCTCGGCTACACCAACCTGCTCACGGCCCTCGACCTCGCCGGCATCCCGCTGCACGCCCGCGACCGCGTCGACGGTGACACGCTCGTCATCGCGGGTGGCCACGCGGCCTTCAACCCCGAGACCATCGCCGACTTCGTCGACGCCGCGATCATCGGTGACGGCGAGGAGGCCGTCCTCATGGTCACCGACCTCATCCGCACCTGGAAGAGCGAGGGTATGCCGGGTGGCCGGCACGAGCTGTTGCTGCGCCTCGGGCGCACGGGCGGCGTCTACGTCCCGGCGTTCTACGCGGTCAGCTACCTCCCCGACGGGCGGATCCAGCGGATCGCCCCGACCGAGCACGGTGTCCCGTGGCGCGTCTCGAAGCACACGGTCATGGACCTCGACGCCTGGCCGTACCCGAAGCAGCCGCTCGTCCCGCTCGCCGAGTCGGTGCACGAGCGCATGTCCGTCGAGATCTTCCGTGGCTGCACCCGCGGCTGCCGTTTCTGCCAGGCCGGCATGATCACCCGCCCGGTCCGCGAGCGCTCCATCACCGGCATCGGCGAGATGGTCGAGAAGGGCCTCGCCGCGACCGGCTTCGAGGAGGTCGGGCTGCTCTCGCTCTCGAGCGCGGACCACTCCGAGATCGCCGACATCACCAAGGGCCTGGCCGACCGCTACGAGGGAACCAACACCGGCCTCTCGCTCCCCTCGACGCGCGTCGACGCGTTCAACATCGACCTCGCCAACGAGCTCACCCGCAACGGCCGGCGCTCAGGCCTGACCTTCGCACCCGAGGGTGGCAGTGAGCGGATCCGCAAGGTCATCAACAAGATGGTGACCGAGGACGACCTCATCAACACGGTGTCGGCGGCCTACGGCGCGGGCTGGCGCAACGTCAAGCTCTACTTCATGTGCGGGCTCCCCACCGAGACCGACGAGGACGTCCTGCAGATCGCCGAGCTCGCCAAGCGGGTCATCGAGACCGGCCGCCGGGTCAGCGGTCGCAAGGACATCCGCTGCACCGTCTCGATCGGTGGGTTCGTGCCCAAGCCGCACACGCCGTTCCAGTGGGTCGGCCAGCTCTCCGCCGACGAGACCGACGCCCGCCTCGCGAAGCTGCGAGACGCCATCCGTTCCGACCGGCGGCTGGGGTCCTCGATCGGCTTCCGATACCACGACGGCAAGCCCGGCATCGTCGAGGGACTGCTCTCGCGCGGCGACCGCCGCGTCGGCGCCGTCATCGAGCAGGTGTGGCGCGACGGCGGACGGTTCGACGGCTGGAGCGAGCACTTCTCCTACGACCTGTGGATGGCCTCGGCCGAGAAGGCCTTTGCGGCCAGCGAGTGGCCGATCGACGTCGACTGGTACACCACGCGTGAGCGCGAGGAGTCCGAGGTCCTGCCGTGGGACGTCGTCGACTCCGGCCTCGACAAGGAGTGGCTCTGGCAGGACTGGCTCGACGCGATCGACGAGACCGAGGTCGACGACTGCCGCTGGACGCCGTGCTTCGACTGCGGTGTGTGTCCTCAGATGGGCACCGAGATCGAGATCGGCCCCACGGGCAAGGTGCTGCTGCCGCTCACCGTGCTCGGCGCCGGCCGGGCGGGCATGGCCGAGCACTCGCACGCCTGACTCCGTGCGTCCGCCAGGGTGGCGCCCTGACCCCCACCATGGCGGACGCAACGTCGGAGCAACCTCCTGCGTCCGCCAACCTGGCGCCCTGACCCCCACGATGGCGGACGCAACGTCGGTGAGGATGCGGGCTGTCGGCGGGAAGTGCCACGCTGGCAGTCATGAGCCGCACGATCCAGGTCACGTTCGACGCCCACGACCCTCGCGCCCAGTCGAGGTTCTGGGCCGCGGCCCTCGACTACGTCATCCCGGGCCCGCCCGGCGTCGACCTGCCCGAGGGCGCGGACCCACTCGCCGCCTGGGACGACTTCCTCACCCGGATCGGTGTGCCCGAGGCGCAGCACAACTCGCGCTCGGCGATCGAGGACCCCGATGGCAGCGGCCCGCGCGTCTTCTTCCAGCAGGTGCCCGAGGACAAGGTCGCCAAGAACAGGGTCCATCTCGACGTCAGGGCCGCGCCCGGTCTCGAGGGTGATCAACGCATGGACGCGCTCGAGGCCGAGTGCGAGCGGCTTCTGGCCCTCGGCGCCCGGCGGCTGCGTCGGGTCGAGCCGGCGCCCCCGATGGAGTCCGGGTTCATCGTCATGGCCGACCCCGAGGACAACGAGTTCTGCCTCGACTGAGGGGTCGTTCAGGGGCCGCTCGGGGACGCCCCCATTCCGAACCGGCAGCGGCCCGGTGAGGCCGAGCTGGCCTGGGCCGACGGTGTCACCGTCGAGGGGGCCGTCGCCGCGGCGACGCCCCATGCCCAGTGGTGGCGCTGGTCGTCAACCTCGTCGCCGTCGACCTGCTCCTGCCGAGCCCGACCGGCCCGGGCGCCCTGCGCGGGCGAGTGAGCCAGGACGCGGGCGGACGGCATACGGGTTCACGAGTCCTTCACCTTCGGAACCGCTCTACGGCGCCCACCGTGACTAGGTTGAAGGCACCCCCGAAACCTCGACGAAGGACCCTGCCCATGAACGTCGCCCGAGCCGTCATGATCGGCGCAGCCGCCGTGCTCTCCCTCTCACCGCTGGCCGCCGCCTCCAGCGCCTCCGCGCAGCCCGACAAGCGTGAGGACCTGCGGGTCGCGACCTACAACCTCTCGCTCAACCGCAACGTCGAGGGCCAGCTGGTCAGCGACCTGTCGACGCCCGACAACGCGCAGGCCAAGGCCGTCGCCGAGGTCATCCAGCGCACCGACCCGGACGTCATCCTGCTCAACGAGTTCGACTACGTCGCGGCCGGCCAAGCGGTCGACCTGTTCCGCGACAACTACCTCGAGCGCCCGCAGAACGGCGCGAGTCCGGTGGCCTACCCCTACTCCTTCGTCGCGCCGTCGAACACCGGCGTCCCGAGCGGCTTCGACCTCAACAACGACGGCCGGGTTGGTGGCGGCGACGACGCGTTCGGGTTCGGGCTCTTCCCGGGCCAGTACGGCATGGTCGTGCTCTCGAAGTACCCGATCGAGACCGACTCCGTCCGGACGTTCCAGCACTTCCTCTGGAAGGACATGCCCGGCAACGTCCTCCCCACCGACTGGTACTCCCCGGAGGAGCAGGACATCCTCCGGCTCTCGAGCAAGTCGCACTGGGACGTGCCCGTCACCGTCGGCAAGCGCACCGTCCACGTCCTCGCCGCGCACCCGACCCCGCCGACCTTCGACGGACCCGAGGACCGCAACGGACGTCGCAACCACGACGAGATCCGCTTCTGGGCCGACTACGTCACGCCGGGCCAGGGCAGCTACATCTACGACGACGCCGGCGAGAGCGGTGGACTCAACCCGAGCGAGCCGTTCGTCATCCTGGGCGACTACAACGCCGACCCCTTCGACGGCGACTCCTACGACGGCGCCATCCACCAGCTGCTCGGCAACCACCGCATCGTCGACCCGCAGGCGAGCTCCGAGGGCGCCGCCGAGGCCGCACGTCTCCAGGGTGGGGCCAACCTCACCCACGAGGGTGACCCGAAGTACGACACCGCGGACTTCGCCGACGGCGCCCCGGGCAACCTCCGCGTCGACTACACCCTGCTCTCGCGCCACTTCACGGTGACCGACTCCGGCGTCTTCTGGCCGGTGCAGGCCGACCCGCTGTTCCGGCTCACCGGCGTCTTCCCGTTCCCGACGAGCGACCACCGCCTCGTGTGGGCCGACGTCACCCTGCGCTGAGGGTCCCGACCACCAGCGCTCCGTATGCCGTGGCACCCGCCGGGTGCCACGGCATACGCGCGTCTCGGGGCCGAGCGCGGGCAGTGCTCCCCCTGGCGGGGCGGGTGCGCCGGCATACCCGCGCCACTCAGCCGACGGGCGTCCCGGCGCGCTCGCGCTCCTCCTCGCGCCTCGCCGCCACGAGGCTCGTCGTCGTCGCCGTCGCGAGGATCGCGAGGATGACGCCGAGCGAGAACAGGGTCGGGACCTCCGGCACCCAGGACCAGACGCCGTGCGCCCAGTGCAGGACGAGCTTGACGCCGATGAACGCGAGGATGGCGGCGAGCCCGTGGCCGAGGTGCCTCAGCGAGCCGAGCGCCCCCTGGAGCACGAAGTAGAGCGCGCGCAGGCCGAGGAGGGCGAAGGCGTTCGTCGCGAAGACGAGGTACGGGTCCTCGGTGATGCCGTAGACCGCGGGCACGGAGTCGATGGCGAAGACGATGTCGGTGCCGAGGATGGCGACGACGACGAGGGCCATCGGGGTGAGCATCCGGCGACCCGCCTCCGTCACCGACAGCCGGGTGCCGCGGTAGTCGTCGGTCACCGGCCAGAAGCGCCGGATGAGGCGGACCGAGCGCAGCGACGCGATGTCGACCTCGTGGTCGGCGTGTGAGAGCGCGTCCCGTAGCACCTTGACGGCGGTGACGAGCAGGATCGCGCCGAAGAGCAGGAAGGCCCACGAGAAGCTCGCGATGAGCTGTGCGCCCAGCGCGATGAAGATGCCGCGCAGCACGATCGCACCGGCGACGCCGATGAGCAGCACGCGCTGCTGGTAGGCCCTGGGCACCGCGAAGGCCGTGAGCAGCAGCATGAAGACGAAGAGGTTGTCGACCGACAGCGACTTCTCGACGAGGTAGCCGGTGTAGTACTCGACGCCCGTCTGGCTGCCGTGGGCGTTCCACAGCCAGACGCCGAAGGCGACGGGGATGGCGACGTAGAACGCCGACCAGGCCACGGCCTCGCGCATCGAGACCTCGTGCGGGCGCCTCGTGACGAGGAAGTCGAGGACGAGCAGCCCGACGACGGCGCCGATGGTCAGCAGCCAGAGGGTGGGGGTGCCGACGGCGTCCGACGCGGCGGCAGGGACGAGAGAGAGCATGAGCGGTCCTCACGACGTGGTGTCGCGAGGTCTCCTTCACCTGCGGCGGACCGCTGGTGTCGTGCCGGAGCCACCGTCTGGGTGACCGAACTGACCGACACGAGCTCGAGAAGTACTCCCCTCGTGGCTGCATCGTACGGAACAGCACCCGGGCGAGGCAAAACCCCGCACCGCGCGCCCCGCCCGGACCTGCGTCGTCGGCGGCTCGTCCTGCGCCGCGCGGAAAAGACGATCACGCGCGGCAGGGGAGCGGACGGCATACGGGGGAGGTCCCGGGCTGACATACGCTGGCGCGACCATGGCACGTCGCACTCCCGAAGGTCCCCCTCCGCCGCCCGCGGTCCAGAAGCTGCGCATCCGCTACGCCAAGCGCGGACGGCTGCGGTTCTCCTCGACCCGGGACTTCGCCCGCGCGCTCGAGCGGGCGCTGCGGCGCGCCGGCGTGCCCATGGCCTTCTCCGCCGGCTTCCACCCGCACCCGAAGATCAGCTACGCCAACGCCGCGCCGACGGGGACCGCCTCCGAGGCCGAGTACTTCGAGATCTCGGTGACCGAGCGCGTCGACCCCGAGGCACTGCGCGTCGCCCTCGACGAGGCGCTCCCTCCCGACCTCGACGTGCTCGAGGTCGTCCAGGCCGGTCCGGGGAGCCTTGCCGAGCGTCTCGAGGGCAGCGTCTGGCGCCTCGAGATGCGTGGGGTCACCCTCGAGACCCTCTCGTATGCCGTCGAGCGGTTCCTCGGGACGACCGTCGCCGAGGTGACCCGCACCTTCAAGACCGGGCCCAAGACGTTCGACGTCCGGTCGGCCGTCGTGTCGATGGTCGTCACCGAGAGCGGCGACCCGTCGTGTGCGATACTGCAGATGGTCGTTCGGCACACCACACCGTCCGTTCGCCCCGATGACATCCTGACCGCACTGCATGCAGTCTCCGAGCCCGAGCCGCCGTTGCCACCTCTGGTGACACGACTGGCCCAGGGCCCGCTGCTCACCGCAGCTGCCGGGGTGGCTGATCCACTGGCCGCCGACAAGGACGCCGTCGGTTCCTGATCGGTGCCGCAGCGGAGTTCACACGCCGCGCGAACTGCCCAGGGACAGCACACGACTTCCGTGTCGGGCACTCACCCGCACACGATCGCTACTCCGAGCCCCACGGGGCCGGCAGGTCCGGGTTTCTGGCCCAGACGGTGTGGCTGACGGCTACGTGGAGCCAGAAGGGCCACCCACATGGCTACCCATGACGAACCCACCACCCCGACCGATGGCGGCGACCAGACGCTCGACGTCACGGTCACGCAGGACGCTCCCGCCGCCGCGAAGGCAGCTCCCAAGCGCCGCCGGGCCACCAAGAAGGCCGCGGCTCCCGTCGTGACCCAGACGCTGGCCGGGCCCGAGGACTCCGGGTCGACCACCGAGGTCGCTGCCGACAGCGTCGACGCCGATGCACCCGCACCCAGGAAGAGGGCGGCCAGGAAGCCGGCCAAGAAGGCAGCCGGCAAGACCGACCAGGCGGAGAAGACCGACCAGGCGGACAAGGCCGACAAGCCCGACAAGCCCGCCAGGAAGAGCACCCGCTCGAGAAAGAAGGCCGCGGCTGAGCCCGCACCCGAGGCCGAGCCGGAGTCCGCGCCCGCCGTCGAGCCCGAGGCCGACACCGAGGCGGACGTCGACGCCCTCCTCGGGGACGAGGCTGCGACTGGGCTCGAGGAGACCGAGGAGGAGGCTGCTGCCCCCGCCGTCGTGCCCTCCTTCGGCCTGATCTTCCAGGCCCCCGACGCCAGCGCCGCACCGCGTCGCCGCCGGGCCACCGCCCCCGCACAGGCTCCCGCCGAGCGCCCCGCCACCCCGGAGCCCGCCCCCGAGCCGGCCCGTGCCGCCGAGGCCTCCGAGTCCGTGAGCACCGAGGGCGCCGCGGCTCCTGCCGAGGTGCGCGACGAGCGCGAGGAGCGCGAGGAGCGGGACGAGCGGGACGAGGCGACCGATGAGCCGCAGGACGGCGGCCGTCGCCGTCGCCGCGGTGGTCGTGGACGCCGGGGCCGCGGCTCCAGCGACAAGGCCGAGCAGACCGAGCCCCAGGAGGAGGCCGCGTCCGAGGACGCCTCCGGCAGCGGTGACACCGGTCCCGAGGACGGCTCCGCCGACTCCGACACCGACGAGGGCGGCACGAGCCGACGCCGTCGTCGTCGCCGCCGCTCCGGTGCCTCCGGTGACAGCGACGACCCGCCCGGCACCGTCACCAAGGTCCGCGAGCCCCGCAAGGAGCGCGACGAGCCGACCGCCGTCAAGGGGTCGACCCGTCTCGAAGCCAAGAAGCAGCGCCGCCGCGAGGGACGCGAGGCCGGCCGCCGTCGCACGATCATCACCGAGGCCGAGTTCCTGGCCCGGCGCGAGTCGGTCGAGCGCGTCATGGCCGTGCGCGGCAAGGGCGACAAGACCCAGATCGGCGTCCTCGAGGACGGTGTCCTCGTCGAGCACTACGTCTCGCGCGAGTCCAACGCCTCGATGGCCGGCAACGTCTACCTCGGCCGGGTCCAGAACGTCCTGCCCTCGATGGAGGCCGCCTTCGTCGACATCGGCAAGGGACGCAACGCCGTCCTCTACGCCGGTGAGGTCAACTGGGACGCCGCGGGGCTGGAGCAGAACCAGGCCAAGCGCATCGAGAACGCGATGGGTTCGGGCGACACCGTCCTCGTCCAGGTGACCAAGGACCCGATCGGGCACAAGGGTGCCCGGCTCACGAGCCAGATCTCGCTGCCCGGCCGCTACCTCGTCTACGTGCCCGAGGGCTCGATGACGGGGATCTCGCGCAAGCTCCCCGACACCGAGCGGGCCCGCCTCAAGGCCATCCTCAAGGAGGTCGTGCCGGACTCGGCGGGCGTCATCGTGCGCACCGCGGCCGAGGGCGCCTCCGAGGAGGAGCTGCGCGCCGACGTCGAGCGCCTCACCAAGGCCTGGGACAACATCCAGAAGAAGGCCAAGGCCGCGGCGTCCAAGAAGGCCAGCAACGGCGGCGCCCCCGTCCTGCTGCACGGCGAGGCAGACCTCACCGTCCGGGTCATCCGTGACGTCTTCACCGAGGACTTCAGCGAGCTCGTCGTCTCCGGCGACCAGGCATGGTCCGAGGTGAGCGGCTACGTCGAGGACGTCGCGCCCGACCTGGCCAAGCGCCTCACCCACTGGACCTCCGAGAACGACCTCTTCGCCCACTACCGGGTCGACGAGCAGATCGCCAAGGCCATGGACCGCAAGGTCTGGCTGCCCTCGGGCGGATCGCTCGTCATCGACCGCACCGAGGCGATGACCGTCGTCGACGTCAACACGGGCAAGTTCGTCGGCTCCGGTGGCAACCTCGAGGAGACGGTCACCAAGAACAACATCGAGGCCGCCGAGGAGATCGTCCGCCAGCTCCGGCTGCGCGACATCGGCGGCATCATCGTCATCGACTTCATCGACATGGTGCTGGAGTCCAACCGCGACCTCGTCGTCCGTCGCCTCCTCGAGTGCCTCGGCCGCGACCGCACCAAGCACCAGGTCGCCGAGGTCACCTCCCTCGGCCTCGTCCAGATGACCCGCAAGCGCGTCGGATCGGGTCTCATCGAGGTCTTCTCCGAGCCGTGCGAGCACTGCGCGGGCCGCGGGGTCATCGTCCAGGCAGAGCCCGTCGACCGTTCCGGTCAGGCCGGCGACCAGGGCCACTCCCACGGCAACGGTCACGGTGGTGGCAGCGGCGGTGGCGACAAGGCCGGCGCCTCCAGCCGCGGCCGCGGCCGACGCGGCAAGGGCGACACCGGTCCCCGCGAGAGCGCACCCGAGCCGACTGCCGCCCCGTCGGGTCCGACCGCTGCGCAGATCGCCGCCGCGGCGCACGCCGCCGCGATCAAGTCGATGTCGGGTGAGCACGCCGACGACGACGTGGCCGCGCTCGACGGCGAGACCGAGGACGTCACGACCGGGTCGTCGACACCCGAGGCGGTCACCGACGCGCACGAGGCGCCCGAGCCCGTGGCCGTGCCGGGGGAGTCGTCCGGGACCCGGGCGGACGTGCTCGCAGCGGACGATGCCGTGACGGACGCCGAGCCGGTCCACGCCCCAGTGGACGCTGACCCGGCCGACCGTGGCGAGCCGGCACGACAGAGGGGCGGTGCCGAGCGCGCCCCCGCGGTCATCGCCGAGGTCGGGACCCCGGACACCGAGGCCGACCACGAGCCCGTCCAGGCCGTCGCCCAGCCGGCACCGATCGACGAGCCCGTCGTTCGGCCGCGTCGCAAGCGTGGTCGGGTCGTCGCTCCCGCCGGTCCGCCGCGTGGCGCCGACGCGGAGTCCCCGGCCCCCGAGGCCGCCGCCGCGAGCCCGACGACCGACGCCTCCGGCTCCGCCACCGCGGATTTGGAGCAGGCGGAGGCCGACCGCTAAACTCGTCAGTCGGTGCGCCCACCGAGCCGATGTCCTGTGTCACGGGGTAGCTATCAGCCGGTCATCCAAGGCGCGCATCCTGAAACCGAAAGTGAGTCCAACGTGTACGCGATTGTTCGCGCAGGCGGTCGGCAGGAGAAGGTCTCCGTCGGAGACGTCCTCCTGATCGACAAGGTCGGCCAGGCCGGCGACAGCATCGACCTGATCCCGCTTCTCGTCGTCGACGGCTCGACCGTCACCTCCGACGTCGACAAGCTGGCCAAGGTGTCCGTGAAGGCTGAGGTCGTCAAGGCTGCCAAGGGCCCCAAGATCACGATCATGAAGTACAAGAACAAGACCGGCTACCGCAAGCGTCAGGGCCACCGCCAGCCGCTGACCCAGGTCAAGATCACCTCGATCGACGCCTGAGCGACCGTCCAAGACTCACGAAGGTAGGCAGACATGGCACACAAGAAGGGTGCGTCCTCGACCCGTAACGGTCGCGACAGCAACTCCCAGCGACTTGGCGTGAAGCGCTTCGGCGGCCAGCTCGTCAACGCGGGCGAGATCCTCGTCCGTCAGCGCGGCACGCACTTCCACCCCGGTGAGGGTGTCGGCCGCGGTGGCGACGACACGCTGTTCGCGCTCGTCGCGGGCAACGTCGAGTTCGGCACCAAGCGCCGCCGCAAGGTCGTCAACATCGTCCCCGCGGAGACCGCTCCTGCGGAGTGACCTGACGCTCGACACCAAGGCGCCCGATGCCTCGTGCTCATCAGCACGGCATACGGGCGCTTTGCGTTCCACCCGCGAGTGCTTGCGTCCGCAGCTCTGGGTGCCCCACCGGCGACCTGCCGGACGTCGCGTATGCCGTCCGCTCACCCCCGCTTGCGTCCGCAGCTCCGGGTGGCCCACCCCCGACTTGCCGGACACATCCGGTGGAGTCGCTCGCCCGTAGACTTCACCCACCACCCTCAACGTCGAAAGAGGCAATCACCCATGGCCGTCAACTTCGTGGACCGCGTCGTCCTGCACGTCGCGGCCGGTGACGGTGGGCACGGCGTGGCCTCGGTCAAGCGCGAGAAGTTCAAGCCCCTCGGCGGTCCCGACGGTGGCAACGGCGGCAAGGGCGGCTCGGTCGTCCTCGCGGTCGACCCGCAGTCGACGACGCTGCTCGACTACCACCACACCCCCCACCGGCGTGCGACCAACGGCAAGCCCGGTGCCGGCGACGAGCGCAACGGTGGCGACGGCGCCGACCTCGTCCTGCCCGTGCCCGAGGGGACGGTCGTCAAGAACGCTGCGGGCGACATCCTCGCCGACCTCGTCGGCCACGACGCCGTCTACGTCGTCGCCCAGGGCGGTCGCGGCGGGCTCGGCAACAAGGCGCTCGCCTCGGCCCGGCGCAAGGCCCCCGGCTTCGCCCTGCTCGGCGAGCCCGGTGACGCCCTCGACATCGTCCTCGAGCTCAAGTCGCTCGCCGACGTCGCCCTCATCGGCTTCCCGAGCGCCGGCAAGTCCTCGCTCGTCTCGGTGCTCAGCGCGGCCAAGCCCAAGATCGCCGACTACCCGTTCACGACCCTCGTGCCCAACCTCGGCGTCGTCACGGCCGGCAGCGAGCGCTACACGATCGCCGACGTCCCCGGCCTCATCCCCGGCGCGAGCGAGGGCAAGGGCCTCGGGCTCGAGTTCCTCCGCCACGTGGAGCGGTGCTCGGTCCTCGTCCACGTCGTCGACTGCGCGACCCTCGAGCCGGGCCGTGACCCGATGACCGACCTCGACGTCATCGAGGCCGAGCTCGCGGCCTACGTCCCCGACAACAGCCTCGGTGGCCGGCCGCTGTCCGAGCGCACCCGCATCGTCGTGCTCAACAAGGCCGACGTGCCCGACGCCCGCGACCTCGCCGAGATGGTCAGGCCCGACCTCGAAGAGCGTGGGCTCGAGGTCCACATCGTCAGTGCCGTCGCCCACATCGGTCTCAAGGAGCTGACCTTCTCGCTCGCCAAGCACGTGGCCGAGGCGCGCGCCGAGCTCGAGGCCCAGATCGTCGAGCGTCCGCGCGCGATCGTCCGGCCCAAGGCCGTCGACGACGCGGGCTTCACCGTGCGCCGCGAGAACACCCCCGACGGCGAGATCTTCCGTGTCCTCGGCGACCGGCCCACGCGCTGGATCCGCCAGACCGACTTCTCCAACGACGAGGCCGTCGGCTACCTCGCCGACCGGCTCAACCGTCTCGGTGTCGAGGAGCAGCTCTACAAGGCCGGTGCGGTGGCCGGGTCCACGGTCGTCATCGGCCCCGAGGAGAACGCCGTGATCTTCGACTGGGAGCCCACCATGGCTGCCGGTGCCGAGCTGCTCACCGGCCCCCGCGGCACCGACCTGCGGCTCGGCGAGTCCGACCGCAAGACCCGCGGCGAGAAGCGCGAGGAGTTCCACGGTCGCAAGGACGCCCAGACGGCTGCCCGCGAGACCCTGGCTGCCGAGCGCAAGGCCGGTCACTGGTCCACGGTCCGCGACGACGACGACGAGTGAGGGCCACCGGTGGGCACTGAGGCGGTGCTGCGTGCTGCGATCGGCGGCGCGCGCCGCGTCGTGGTCAAGGTCGGCTCGTCCTCGCTCACCGGACCCGGCGGCGGCGCCATCGACGAGGCCCGCCTCGTCGCGCTCGTCGACCACCTCGCTACCGTGCGGTCGCGTGGGGGAGAGGTCGTCCTCGTCTCGTCGGGCGCCATCGCCGCGGGCCTCGGGCCGCTCGGCCTGACCGCCCGCCCGCGTGACCTCGCCACCCAGCAGGCCGCGGCGTCCGTGGGTCAGGGCGCTCTCGTCGCGGCCTACGCCCGGGCCTTCGCCCGCCACCACCTCACCGTCGGTCAGGTGCTCCTCACCGCCGACGACGTCACCCGCCGCACCCACTACACCAACGCCCGCCGCACCCTCACCCGCCTCCTCGACCTCGGCATCGTCCCGGTCGTCAACGAGAACGACACGGTGGCGACCCACGAGATCCGGTTCGGGGACAACGACCGGCTCGCCGCCCTGGTCTCGCACCTCGTCGGCGCCGATGCCCTCGTGCTCCTCACCGACGTCGACGCGCTCTACGACGGGCCTCCGTTGCGTCCCGGCTCGTCGAGGATCTCGGCGGTGCTCCACCCCGAGGACCTGGCCGACGTCGAGATCGGCGGCACGGGCTCGTCGGTCGGCAGCGGGGGGATGGCCACCAAGGTCGAGTCGGCAGGCATCGCGGGGGCGGCCGGCATACCGACCGTGCTGTCGCGGCTCGCGGACGCGGGGCACGCGCTCGCCGGTGAGGACGTCGGCACGGTCTTCGCGCCGCAGTCCCGCTCGCGTGCGTCACGCCAGCTGTGGATCGCCCACGCGACGACGCCGCGGGGACGCCTCATGGTCGACGAGGGCGCGGTCACCGCGCTCACCAAGCGCCGCACCTCGCTCCTGCCTGCCGGGATCGTCGAGGTCCGGGGCACGTTCGTCGGGGGCGACCCCGTCGACGTCTGCGCGCCCGACGGCCGCGCCGTCGCCCGCGGGCTGGTCAACTACAGCTCCGGCGAGCTGCCGCCGATGCTCGGCCGCTCGACCCACGACCTGGCGCGTGACCTCGGCGCGGCCTACGAGCGCGAGGTCATCCACCGCGACGACCTCGTCCTGCTCTGAGCCTCAGCGGAGCCGGCTGACCTCGAACTGCATCCGCGGCTCGGCGATCTCCTGCTGCGACTGCACGAGCTGGAGCTCGCGCTCGCCCGAGTCGAAGGTGCGCTTGAGCAGGTCGAACACGCTCGACACCGTGCGCCCGAGCGCGACCCCGGCGTCGCCGGACTCGAGCAGGTGCGCCGTGAAGAGCGCTGCGGTGACGTCGCCGGAGCCGTTGGCCTTCATCGGCAGCTGCGGGGTCTGGACGATCCACGCGCCGTCGCCGTGGACGGCGAGCATCTCGATGGTGCCCTCCGGACGGTCGGGCCGGAGCACCGAGGTCACGAGGACGGTCGAGGGGCCCATCGCGCGAGCGGCCTCGACCGAGGCCAGGGTGTCCTCGAGGCTCTCGGGCTCGGTCTCGGTGAGGTAGCCAAGCTCGAACTGGTTGGGCGTGATGAGGTCGGCCTGCGGCACGACCCGCTCTCGCAGGAGCACCGGGATCGCCGGGTGGACGAAGCAGCCGGACTTGGCGTTGCCCATGACCGGGTCGCAGGCGTAGATCGCGTCGGGGTTGGCGGCCTTGACGCGCGCGACGGCGTCGAGGATGACGTCGCCGATCTCCTCGCCGCCCTGGTAGCCCGAGAGCACCGCGTCGATGGCCGGCATCGCCCCGCGCTCCTCGATACCGGTGATGACCTCGCGGACGTCGTCGGCCGGCAGCAGCGGACCGCGCCACGCGCCGTAGCCCGTGTGGTTGCTGAAGTGCACCGTGTGGACCGGCCAGACCTCGACACCAAGACGCTGCAGCGGGAACACCGCGGCGCTGTTGCCGACGTGGCCGTAGGCGACCGAGGACTGGATGGAGAGGATCGTCGTCACGCCCGCCATCCTCCCACCTCCGCCGAGGGCGCTGAGATGCCCGTATGCCGTCCGCCCACCGAGACCTACGCTTGTCACCATGGCCGCCACCACCCTCACCGACCTCGACCCGGCCGACATCGCCCGGGTCTCGGACCTCGCAGCCAGGGCGCGCGAGGCGTCGCGCCGGCTGGTCCTGCTCAGTCGCGCCGCCAAGGACGAGGCGCTGCGTGCCATGGCCGACGCGCTCGATGCCGCCACGGCCGACGTCGTCGCCGCGAACGCGGAGGACATCGAGCGAGGCCGGGCGGCAGGCATGGCCGACGGGCTCGTCGACCGGCTCACCCTCACCCCCGAGCGGGTGGCGGCGGTGGCGACGGCGCTGCGCGACATCGCCGCCCTGCCCGACCCCGTCGGCGAGGTCGTGCGGGGCTCGACGCTCGCCAACGGTCTCCAGATCCGTCAGGTGCGGGTGCCCATGGGCGTCGTCGGCATGGTCTACGAGGCCCGTCCCAACGTCACCGTGGACGCGGCCGGGCTGGGTCTCAAGTCCGGCAACGCGGTCATCCTGCGTGGCGGATCCGCAGCCGCGTCGACCAACCGCACGCTCGTCTCCGTGATGCGTTCGGCCCTCGAGGCGCAGGGCCTCCCGCCCGACGCCATCGGCCTGCTCGAGGGCGGTCGTGACGCCGTGCGCGCCCTGCTCACCGCCCGCGGCCAGGTCGACCTCATCATCCCGCGTGGGGGAGCGGGGCTCATCCAGACCGTCGTCACTGAGTCGACCGTTCCGGTCATCGAGACGGGCGTGGGCAACTGCCACGTCTACGTCGATGCCGCGGCAGACCTCGACAAGGCGCTGGCGATCACCGTCAACGCCAAGACCCACCGCCCGAGCGTGTGCAACGCCGCCGAGACGCTCCTCGTCCACGCGTCACTCGCCGAGGAGTTCCTGCCCAAGGTCCTCGCCGAGCTCTCCGGCGCCGGGGTCGTCCTCCACACGGATGCTGCGGCCGGTCGCGCCGCGGAGGCGGCCGGCATACCCCATGTCGCGGCGACGGACGAGGACTGGGACACCGAGTACCTCGCCCTCGAGATGGCGGTCGGCGTCGTCCCGGACCTCGACGCGGCACTCGAGCACGTGCGGGCCCACTCCAGCGGTCACACCGAGGCGATCGTCACCGAGGACCGAGCCGCCGCCCGCCGCTTCACCACGGAGGTCGACGCGGCCGCGGTCATGGTCAACGCCTCGACGCGCTTCACCGACGGCGGCGAGTTCGGGTTCGGTGCCGAGATCGGCATCTCCACCCAGAAGCTCCACGCCCGCGGACCCATGGCCCTGCCCGAGCTGACGACGACGAAGTGGATCGTCGAGGGCGACGGCCAGATCAGGTGAGCGCGTGACCGTGGGGCCGCGAAGCCGGCGCTAGCGCGTCACCCTGAGGGTGCTGAGGATCTGCTCGCAGAGGCCGCGGGCGCGCTCGGCGTCGCCTCCGACGGGGCAGAGCACCATGAACGCGTAACCCACCTCGGTGCGGGCTCGACCGGCCACGAGGATGGCGTCCTGGCCGGCACGGTCGGGGTCCAGCCGGGTGGCGGGGAGCCCGTCGACGGTGATGCGCGTGCTCCCCGGGACGGTGACGTCGGGGTTGATGAGCGTGTCCACCGGCGTGCCCTCGACGGGGTTGGGTGGCAGGAACGAGACGGTCGCGGCGTGCGCCTCGATCATGCCCGGCGTCGCCACGCGGACGCAGTCACCCTCGTCGGTCCCACACGCCAGGGTCTGCCAGGTCGGCGGCAGGACGAACGTGAGCGCCCCTCCGGGGGTGCCGGTGGGGGCCTTCGAGGGCGTCTCGTCGTCGCGGAGCGAGACCCAGCCGCCGAAGCCGAGCACGGCGACGGCCAGGGCCACCACGACGCCGAGCAGCCGGCGGTTCACCGCTCGGCGTCCAGCGAGTCGTGGGCGATGAAGTAGGTGGGCCGAGCCTGCATCACGGCATACATGCGGCCGACGTACTCGCCGAGGATGCCGAGCGCGAGCAGCTGCACGGCGCCGACCGCCGAGACGATGACGACGGTCGAGGTCCAACCGGGCAGGGCGTGCCCGATGAGCCGCGCGACGACGGCATACACGAGGACGCCGAGCGCGGCCAGGCCGCCGAGGAGGCCGAGCCACGTCGCGAAGCGCAGCGGAGCGTGCGAGAACCCCGTGACCGAGTCGAGCGAGAGCCGGATCATCTTGGCGAGCGGGTACTTGGAGGTGCCGGCCGCGCGCACCTCGCGGGTGTAGCCCACCGACCCCGACGGGAAACCGAGCCCGGGCACGACGAACCGCAGCACCCGGTTGTGCTCCGGCAGCGAGTTGATCGCGTCGACGGTGGCGCGCGACATGAGCCGGAAGTCACCGGCGTCAACCGGGGCGTCGATGGCGCCGAGACGCCGGATGGTCCGGTAGAAGAGCCGGGCGCTCCAGCGCTTGAACGCGGTGTCGGTCGACCGGTCCTCGCGCACGCCGTAGACGACGTCGACGTGGTCCTCCCGGGCGATCCGCAGCATCTCCGAGATGACCTCCGGCGGGTCCTGGAGGTCCGCGTCGAGGGTGACGACGTAGTCGCCGCGCGCCCGCCGGAGCCCGGCCGAGATGGCCGCCTGGTGACCGGCGTTGGCGCGCAGCCGCACGATCCGCAGCTCGGGCCACTCCCGCCGCAGGCGCTCGAGGACGACCGGGGTCGCGTCGCTGCTCCCGTCGTCGACGGCGACGACCTCGTAGACCGTTTCGAGCCGGTCCGCGAGGGGACGGAGCCGTTCGACGAGCAGGGGCAGAACGGCCTCCTCGTTGAACATCGGGATGACGATGCTCAGCGTGACGGAGGGAGAGGGCGCGGGCATGGGGTTCAGCGTAAGGGGCGGCCTCGCGCGCAGAGCCCGGACACCGCGAACTCGCCACCGGGACCACCGAAGGCCCCCGACGTATGAGGTCGGGGGCCTTCAGCGTGGGGCTAGCCCGTCATCTGAGCCGGTCGTTCCCGGCGGGGCGAGCCCGCCGAGGGGGCCACGCGACAGTGGCGTCGTCCCGGCAGGACCGGGACGAACTTCGACTCTGGCCGTCGGCCGCGGCTGCGCCCCGCGATGTCGCTCGCGACTGGGGGTGAGACCCCCATCCTTCCCCAATGTGCGGGTTCGGCGGCACAGCCGTTCTCCTTCGACCCGACTTCCGTTCTGGCCGCGAAGCCCGAGCGGTTGTTCGTGAGGACTTGTCTAGCCCCGAACCCGGCTGTGGCGCAAGACGATCCGCGAGTTTGTCGGTGAGTGGGAGGTCCCGCGCGTGTCGTCCACAGGCTACGGGCTTTCGCCACGCTCCCGTGCACAGCCCTGTGGACGGGGCCGGTGGACAACGGGGGCGGTAGGCTGCACGTCATGACGTCGCACGCCGCCCGTGTCCTCACCGAGG
This sequence comes from Knoellia locipacati, assembly GCF_044791685.1. Classification (GTDB taxonomy): domain Bacteria; phylum Actinomycetota; class Actinomycetes; order Actinomycetales; family Dermatophilaceae; genus Knoellia; species Knoellia locipacati_A. Next base: position 90,630 of record NZ_CP087730.1, on the reverse strand, counting down.
AAGCCGCCACCCACGACCTGCCCATGCCGCCCTGGGCCTTCGGTGTCCTGGCGCTCGCCGCCTTCGCCCTCCTGCTGCTCGTGACGTGGGCCTTCCGTGGCACGGCGCAGCGCCACACGCCGCTCGACGAGCGCAACGACCACCACTCGACCGAGCTGGCCCACGCGCACGGCGGCACGATGCACGACCAACAGGGCGAGCACTGACGGCATCGTCGCGGCGCCGTCTCGGCGTGATGGGCGGGACGTTCGACCCGATCCATCACGGACACCTCGTCGCTGCCTCCGAGGTCCAGTCGCTCTTCGATCTCGACGAGGTCATCTTCGTCCCGACCGGGCAGCCGTGGCAGAAGGCCGACAAGGTCGTCAGCGAGGCCGAGCACCGCTACCTCATGACGGTGGTCGCGACCGCCTCGAACCCGCACTTCCTCGTGAGCCGCGTCGACGTCGACCGCGAGGGTCCGACCTACACGATCGACACGCTGCGCGACCTGCGGGCGCAGCACCCGGACGACGAGCTGTTCTTCATCACCGGCGCCGACGCCCTCGCGCAGATCCTGTCGTGGAAGGACGTCGACGAGCTCTGGCAGCTCGCCCACTTCATCGGCGTGACCCGGCCGGGCTACGAGCTCTCGGAGTCGGGCCTGCCGCAGGACCGCGTCACCCTCCAGGAGGTGCCGGCCATGGCGATCAGCTCGACAGACTGTCGTGACCGCGTCGCCGACGGCGAGCCGGTCTGGTACCTCGTGCCGGATGGCGTCGTCCAGTACATCAACAAACACCACCTGTATGCCGGTGGGCCGGGTGCGCCGTCCGGCGCACCCTCCGAAGCGGACGAGGAGTCCCGTGCCAGCCACTGACCGTTCCCTCGAGCTCGCTCGCGCAGCCGCCCACGCGGCCGCCGAGAAGCTCGCCACCACCATCGTCGGCATCGACGTGAGCGAGCAGCTCGCGATCACCGACGTCTTCGTCATCGCCTCGGCCGAGACCGAGCGTCAGGTCGGCGCCATCGTCGACGAGGTCGAGGACTCCCTGCGCGAGCTCGGAGCCAAGCCCGTGCGCCGCGAGGGGCAGCGCGACGGCCGCTGGGTGCTCATCGACTTCGGCGACATCGTCGTCCACGTCCAGCACGACGAGGAGCGCGAGTTCTACGAGCTCGAGCGCCTCTGGAAGGACTGCCCCGAGATCGACCTCGGCGCCGTCGGCACCGAGCAGGGCGGCCGGTGAAGCCGGGTCCCAACGAACGCGTCATGAGGGGCGACTCGCCGCGTCGTCTCATCGTGCTCCGGCACGGCGAGACCACGCACAACGCCGCCGGGGTCTGGCAGGGCCAGCTCGACTCCCCGCTGTCCGAGCGGGGGGTTGCCCAGGCCGAGGCCGCCGCCCGGGCGCTGGCCGAGTTCGCGCCCGTGCGCGTCGTCGCCTCCGACCTGTCCCGCGCAGCGGTGACGGGCGAGACCGTGGCGCGCGTGGACGGCATACCCCTCTCGACCGACGAGCGGTTCCGTGAGATCCACGCCGGAGCCTGGCAGGGACTCACCGGCGCCGAGGTCCGCGCGAGCTATCCCGAGGACATGGACAAGCTGCTGCGGGGCGACGACTTCAAGCGCGGCGGCCACGGCGAGTCCGTGGCGGACGTCGCGCAGCGGTGTCGCGCTGGCGTCGACGCGCTGCTCGAGGAGCTCGCGCCGGGGGAGTGCGCGGTCATCGCGACACACGGAGTGGCGGGACGGGCGCTCGCCGCCGATCTGGTCGGCATCGACCAGCGCACGTCGTGGCTCGCGCTCGCAGGCCTGGGCAACTGTCACTGGGCCGAGCTCGTCGAGGGCCGCGCGGGGTGGCGGATCCAGACGTGGAACCATTCGGCGGCAACGGCTTCGACGCGTGACGACGGCGTGGCCTGAGGCCGATTTGGTGGCCGGGCGAGTGGCGTCGTAAACTTTCGCAGTCGCCTTCGGGGGACGTCCCACCGGGGCAACTCGGGGCATTGGCGCAGTTGGTAGCGCGCTTCCATGGCATGGAAGAGGTCAGGAGTTCGAATCTCCTATGCTCCACCCGACGACAAGGACCGGACACGCACTGTGTCCGGTCCTTCGTCGTTCCTGCCCGTATGCCGTCCGCCGGACATGCACAGCGCACCCGGTCCGCGCCGGGCCACGCTCCGACCAGGGCGCGCCTCGTCGTTCTGCATGTCCGCCGGGCCGCTCGGGAGGACACTCGGGGGACGGAGGTGCCCCCATGAGCGATGACGAGCCGATCGAGAAGCCCCGACCGCGGCCCGAGCTGGCGACGATGCTCGCCACCGAGCACTGGAGCCTGCTCGGCACCCGCTCGATGACGTGGAGCGAGATCATGAGCCGGATCTCGATCATGCTCACCGTGATGTCGGCCTTTCTGGTCGTCCTCGCTCTCTTCGCGCAGGGCGTCGGTTTCGACCGGTCGATCCTCCCGCTGGCAGTGGGGTTCTCAGCGGCGTCGCTCGTCATCGGCACCCTGACCGCAGTCCGGGTGGTCCTCGCGAGCCAGGAGGACTCACAGCTGGTCCGGGCGATGAACCGGCTGCGGGCTGCCTACGTCGAGCTGGCGCCCGAGATCCAGCCCTACCTCACGGCCTCCACCAGGGACGACCGCGACGGCCTCGCGGCGACCTACACGCTGGGTGATCGCCGGAGCACCTTCGTGCACGTCATCGGATCCACCGCGTTCTTCGTCTTCGTCATCAACGCGATGGTCGCCGGAACCCTGGGAGCCCTGGTCGCCACCCTCATGGAGCTGGGCAGGACGGTCACCGTGATCGCGGGGACTGGACTCGGCCTGTGCTGGTTCGCCCTGCAGGTGGCCGCCGTCGGGAGAATCTTCGGGCGCTCCTTCGGCGACGTCCGGTTCCCGTCCGACGGCTGAGGGCCTCAGTCCCGTCCGGGAAGCAGGCGGCTGCGGAACAGCTCGAGCACCTGGTCGAGGGCCTCCCGGGTGGGCGCGCCGGGAGCGTCGACGAGGTGCTCGGTGAGGGTCGAGTGCGGCGACATCACCGCAGCAGGGTTCGCCGACGCGCGGGGGAGCGGGATGGCGACGAAGCCCTTGCCGAGGACCCGCTCCAGGTAGGCGAAGCGCTCCGCCGGTGCCAGCCAGTCACCCTCGAAGCGCAGCCCCAGGACCGTGAGCCCGGCGGCGCAGCGCTCGGCGACGACGGCGAGCTCCTCGGGCGAGGTGTCGATCGACCGCTTCTGCCACGGCGTGAGCCCCAGCGGCAGGGACGGCTGGGCCAGGACGGGGGCGAGGACCCGCTCGTCGGTGGCCATGGCCAGGGCGAAGCCGCCGGTGAAGCACATGCCGACCGCACCGACGCCGGGTCCGCCGCACCGCTGGTGCTCCGCGGCGGCGAGCTCGCGCAACCACGGCACGACGGGGGAGGTCCGGCCGGTGGCGAGGAGGGTGAACTCGCGGCCGACGCAGATCCGGGCACCGGCCCTCGCCATCGCCGCGGGGAGGCCGAGCCGGCCCGCGGAGTCCGGGTGGGGGTCGTGACCGACCTTGCCGAAGAGGACCGGGAGGACGACGGTGAGGCCGAGGTCCCGCACCCGACGGGCGAAGTCGAGCACGCGGGGCGTGACGCCCGGGAGCTCAGCGATGACGATGACGGCCGGGCCGCTGCCCGAGCGCAGGATCTCGTGCGTGACGCCGCGCCGGGTGAAGTCCTCGCGGGAGAAGTCGCTGTGCGGGTCGTCGGTCACGTCCGGAGCCTTGCACGGACCCGAGCCGGGAGTGGCCTAGTCCGGCCAGACGCCCGAGGTGCCGCGCCGGTGCGAGTCGAGGAGATGCGTGTCGACGATGCCGATGGCCTCCATGAGGGCGTACATCGTCGTCGGGCCGACGAAGGTGAAGCCCTTGCGCTTGAGCCCCTTGGAGAGTGCGAGCGACTCGGGCGAGGTCGTGGGCACCTCGGCGTGGGTCCGTGGGCGTGGCGTCCGTTCGGGTCGGAACGACCACACGTATGCCGCGAGGTCACCGTCGGGGTCGTCGCGCAGCCCGAGCGTGGCCCGGGCGTTCTGGATCGTCGCGAGCACCTTGGCCCGGTTGCGCACGATGCCGGCGTCGGCCATGAGCCGTTCGACGTCCGCCTCGCCGAACCCGGCGACGACCTCGGGCGCGAACCCGGAGAACGCCTCCCGGAACGCCGGGCGCTTGCGCAGGATCGTGGCCCAGGACAGCCCCGACTGGAAGGCCTCGAGCGAGAGCCGCTCGAACACCCCGCGCTCGTCGCGGACCGGCAGCCCCCACTCGGTGTCGTAGTAGTCGCGCAGCATCGGGTCGACCGAGGCCCAGGCGGGTCGGGCGAGACCGTCGTCGCCGAGGACGACCTCGCTCACGTGATGTCCTGGCGGGCACCGACGACGGCCTCGACGAACTCGTGCGGGTCCGCGACGGAGAGGCCGAGCCGACCACGACGGTGCACGAGGGTCGCCATCGGGCCCCCGACGCGGTAGGCCCACTTGCCGCGGCCCTCCCAGCGGACCCCCCAGCCGTAGCCCAGCCCGTCGACGTGGTCCCCGGCGCCGACGTCCGTGACGTCGCCGATCCGGATGGTCCGCGACGCCAACGGGTAGCCCACCCGCACCTCGTCCCTCGTCACGGTCACAGTGACCGGCCCTCGGGCGACGAGCCAGCCGAGAGTGCCGAGCAGGAGGAGCACGAGGGCGCCCAGGGCGATCGACCAGCCGCCGAGGGAGGCGATGAGCAGCCCGAGGAGGACACCGCTGCCGGCCACGGCCGCGCCCACGACGACGAGAGGTGTGCTCGGTCGCACGACGGAGCGGTATAGCGGCCCACGCGGGGCCGTCGGTTCGGACATGTCAACCTCTCTTCAGCGTGATGAGCGGGATCTCGGGTGCTGCCGCGATGCGCACCGGCGGGCCCCAGGTCCCCGCGCCACGGCTCGTGATCACCGGCACCCCGTCGACGACGGCGAAGCCCTCCACCATCGGCTGCTGGAGCGGCACGAGCAGCCCGAAGGGCCACACCTGCCCTCCGTGGGTGTGGCCGGACAGCTGCAGGTCGACACCTCGGTCACTCGACACCTCGGCCATGGCCGGCTGGTGCGCGACATAGAGGGTGAACGCGTCGGAGGTCCCGTCGAGGGCCCGCGCGGGGTCCGGCGCGAAGTCGCCGGTGCCCTCCCGGTCGTGCACTCCGGCCACCCGGATCGAGTCGGCTCCGCGCGTGACGACCTGGGAGGTGTTCGACAGGACGGTGATGCCCAGCCGGTCCCACTCGGCGAGCCACTCCGCGGTCGAGCCGGTGTACATCTCGTGGTTGCCGGTCACCGCGACGACCCCGAGAGGTGCCTCGAGGTCGGCCAGCGGGGCGATCTCGGCGCGGTGCCGCTCGAACGGCGCGTCGACGACGTCGCCGGACAGCACGATGAGGTCGGGCTTCGCCGCGTTGACCCGGTCGACGACCTTGCGGGCGAAGTCGGGTCCGTGGACCACTCCGGCGTGCAGGTCGGTCACGAGCGCGACGGTCGTCCCGTCGAAGGCTGCGGGCAGCGCACCGGAGGTGTGCGTCGTCCGTGTGACCGTGGGGTCGGCGGCCGCCACTGCTCCGTATGCCGTCGCGCCCAGTGCCGCGATGACCGCCACCGGCGCCGTGGCCCGGTTGAACCGGCGCAGGCGTGGGGCTCGGTCCTCGCGCGGCGTGACGAGCCAGAGGACGACAGCGCCGATCTGGGTGCTGGCGAGGATGAGGGACAGGTACAGCGCGACGACGAGCCACGAGAGCGCCACGGCGGCGACGGGTCGCGTGTCCTCGGCCGTCCCCCAGCGCAGGCCGCCCGCGGCGGTGACGACGGCGAGAGCCGTGAGGAGCACGAGGGCCAGCGAGCCGGCATACCGCCACGGCGTCGCCCACCCCGGCGCGACGACGAGCCGCCGGTGCAACCAGAGGGTGAGGAGCCCGACCACGGTCAGGGCGATGAGGAGGAAGAGCAGCACGCAGGGATCCCGGGGGTCGGAGACGAAGGGCTCATGCTCGCACGCACGGATGTGGCGACCCGACGAGCGTCCGCCCGGTGGGAGCAGGACCTCGTCGCGAAGGCGGGCCCTTGGTCCTCATGGATGCGACCGGTCTGTTCCTAGCCTGAGGACAGGATCCGAGGACAGGAGCGGCCATGCCGAAGTACGTGTACCGGTTCAGCGAGGGCGACATGGGGCAGAAGGACCTGCTCGGTGGCAAGGGCGCCAACCTCGCCGAGATGGCGCGGGTCGGGTTGCCGGTGCCGCCCGGCTTCACGATCACGACCGAGGCCTGCCGGGCGTTCATGCGCGACGGCGAGGTCCCGGCCGAACTCCGGGTCGAGGTGACGATGGCGCTTCGCGAGATCGAGGACACCCTGGGGCGGCGCCTCGGCGACTTCCACGACCCGCTGCTCGTGTCCGTGCGGTCCGGCGCCAAGTTCTCGATGCCCGGGATGATGGAGACGGTGCTCAACGTCGGCCTCAACGACGCGTCCGTCAAGGGACTGGCGGAGTTCTCCGGCGACGAGCGCTTCGCGTGGGACTCCTACCGCCGGCTCATCCAGATGTTCGGCAAGACCGTCCTCGACATCGACGGTGACCTCTTCGCCCACGCCCTCGACGAGAAGAAGCGCACCGTCGGCGCGGCGACCGACGTCGACCTCACGGCCGATGACCTGCGCGAGCTCGTCACGACGTTCAAGCAGATCGTCCTGGACTCGACGGGACGGGAGTTCCCGCAGCACCCGCGCGAGCAGCTCGAGATGGCCATCGCCGCCGTCTTCGGCTCGTGGGACACCGAGCGGGCGCGGCTCTACCGTCGCCGGGAGCGGATCTCCAACGACCTCGGCACCGCCGTCAACGTCATGACCATGGTCTTCGGCAACCTCGGCGAGACCTCCGGCACGGGGGTCGCCTTCACCCGCGACCCCTCGACCGGGCACTCCGGCATCTACGGCGACTACCTCGCCAACGCGCAGGGCGAGGACGTCGTGGCCGGCATCCGCAACACGCTGCCGCTCGCCGACCTCGAACGGCTCGACCCGACGTCCTACGCCGAGCTCATGCAGGCGATGCGACGCCTCGAGACCCACTACCGCGACCTCTGCGACATCGAGTTCACCATCGAGCGCGGCAAGCTGTGGATGCTCCAGACCCGCGTGGGCAAGCGCACCGCTGCCGCTGCCTTCCGGGTGGCCACCCAGCTCGTCGACGAGAACCTCATCACGATGGACGAGGCGATCTCACGCACCACCGGCGCCCAGCTCTCGCAGCTGCTGTTCCCGCAGTTCGACGGCGACGCCGACAAGGAGCTGCTCACGACGGGGCTGGCCGCCTCGCCCGGTGCAGCCGTCGGCGAGATCGTGCTCGACAACGCCCAGGCCCTCGAGCGCACCAACGCGGGTGCGAGCGTCATCCTCGTCCGCAGGGAGACCAACCCGGACGACCTGCAGGGCATGATCGTCGCGTCCGGCGTGCTCACGGCTCGCGGTGGCAAGACCTCGCACGCCGCGGTCGTCGCCCGGGGGATGGGCACCACCGCCGTCGTCGGCGCCGAGGAGCTCGACGTCGACGTCGAGGCCAAGGAGGTGCGGGTCGACGGACGCGTGCTCCGCCCCGGTGACGTCATTGCCCTCGACGGCACCACCGGCGAGGTCTTCCTCGGCGACGTCGCCGTCGTGGACTCGCCGGTCATGCGCTACGTCTCCGACGGCCTGGAGGCCGGGCTCGACGCCTGCCAGGACGACGCGATGCGCGAGCTGCTCCAGGCGGTCGACCGCGTCATGAAGCACGCGGACGCCACCCGCCGCATGCGGGTCCGCGCCAACGCCGACACCGCGGAGGACGCCCGCCGGGCCCGCGCCCGGGGCGCCGAGGGCATCGGCCTGTGCCGGACCGAGCACCAGTTCCTCGGCGACCGACGCGCCTACATCGAGCACGTCGTCCTCGCCGAGGGTGACGACGAGCGCCTGGCGGCTCTCGAGAAGCTGCTCCCGCTCCAGCGACAGGACTTCGTCGAGCTGCTCGACGCGATGGACGGCCTGCCCACGACGATCCGGCTCATCGACCCGCCCCTGCACGAGTTCCTCCCCGACCTCACCGAGCTGGCGGTCTCGGTGGCCCTCGCGAACGCCGACGGTGGCGCCGACCCGCGCGACGTCAAGCTCCTCGCCGCCGTCCAGCGGATGCACGAGCAGAACCCGATGCTGGGCCTGCGAGGCGTGCGGCTCGGCCTCAAGATCCCCGGCCTGTTCGGCCTGCAGATCCGGGCCATCGCCGAGGCGACGGTCCAGCTGCGCGAGGCCGGCAAGGACCCGCGGCCCGAGATCATGGTTCCGCTCGTCGGCTCGGTGCGCGAGCTGCAGCTCGTCCGCGAGGAGGCGCTGGGCATCCTCGCCGAGGTGGGCGGCGCGTCGGGGATGGAGCTCGACCTGCCCATCGGCTGCATGATCGAGCTACCGCGCGCGGCACTCACCGCCCATCGGATCGCCGAGGAGGCCGACTTCTTCTCCTTCGGCACCAACGACCTCACCCAGACGACGTGGGGCTTCTCCCGCGACGACGTCGAGGGCGCCTTCTTCGCCGACTACCTCGAGAACGGCGTGCTGACGATCTCGCCGTTCGAGACCCTGGACGCGGACGGGGTCGGGGCGCTGGTCTCGTCGGCCGTCGCCGGCGGCCGCTCGACGAAGCCTCACCTGCACATGGGCGTGTGCGGCGAGCACGGCGGCGACCCGGAGTCGATCCACTTCTTCCACGACGCCGGGCTGGACTACGTCTCCTGCAGCCCCTTCCGGGTCCCCATCGCCCGGCTCGAGGCGGGTCGGGCCGCGGCGCTCACCCGGGAGGACGCCACCGCCTGAGCCGGGGCGGTGGGGTCTCCTCGTGGTTTCATGTGGGCTGACCACCAGCCCGCCGGAGGGAGCAGGATGCGCCGCCTCGACGTGGAGGTCCTCATCATCGGTGCGGGGCTGTCCGGTGTGGGGGCCGCCTGCCGCCTGTCGCAGCTGTCACCCGAGCGGTCGTATGCCGTCCTCGAGTCGCGGGCGGCCAGCGGCGGCACCTGGGACCTCTTCCGCTACCCCGGGATCCGCTCGGACTCCGACGTGTCGACGTTCGCGTACCCGTTCCGGCCGTGGGCCGGCTCCGACGTTCTGGCGTCGGGCGAGAACATCCGTCGCTACATCCGGGAGACCGCCGACGAGTTCGGGGTCACCGACCACATCCACCACGACCAGCGGGTCATCTCGGCCGCCTGGTCGTCGGGCTCGGCACGGTGGTCGGTCAAGGCCGAGACGGTCGACGGACTGGTCGAGCACTCGGCGTCGTTCCTCTACATCTGCACCGGCTACTTCTCCTACGACACCGGGCACGTCGTCGACTTCCCCGGGCGGGCGGCCTTCGACGGCCCGATCATCCACCCGCAATTCTGGCCCGAGGCCTTCTCGCCGCAGGGCAAGCGCATCGTCGTCATCGGCTCGGGTGCCACGGCCGTGACCCTGGTGCCGGCGCTCGCGGACCGCGGCGCGGAGCACGTGACGATGCTCCAGCGCAGCCCGACCTACGTCCTGTCCCGAGCGGGCAGGGACGCCGTCGGCGACGCGGTGCGACGGGTACTTCCTGACCGTGCCGCGCGCCGGGTGGTGCGGGCCAAGAACCTCGTGGCGAACGTCGGCTTCTACGAGCTCGCCCAGCGCTTCCCGGGGGCGGTCCGCACGGGCCTGGCCCGGCTCAACACCCGCCTCGTCGGGTCCGACGCGGTCCGGGAGCACTTCACGCCGAGCTACGGCCCCTGGGACCAGCGACTCTGCGTCGTACCCGACGGCGACCTCTTCCGCGCGATCCGGTCCGGGCGGGCGTCCGTCGTGACGGACACCATCGACACGTTCACCCGCACCGGCATTCGCCTCTCCGGCGGCACCGAGGTCGAGGCCGACGCAGTGGTCACTGCGACCGGCCTGCGGATCGAGGTCGCCGGCGGCATCTCGTTCACCGTGGACGGTCAGACCTTCGCGCCGCACGAGCGGTTCCTCTACAAAGGGGCGATGTTCGGCGGGGTCCCCAACCTCGCGGTCTGCCTCGGCTACACCAACAACTCATGGACGCTGCGCGCCGACCTCACGTCGCGGTTCGTGTGCGCGGTGCTCGAGCAGCTGCGGACCTCGGGGTCGGCCACGGCCACTCCTCGCCTCGAGAGTGACCTCGAGGAGGGTGCGCCCCCGTTCGGGCTGTCCTCGGGCTACGTCGAGCGCTCGCGTCACCTCTTCCCCAAGCAGGGCGTGACCAAGCCGTGGACGGTCCGCCAGAACTACTTCCACGACCTGCGCCTCATGTCACCCAAGAGGGTCGACGACGGGACGCTCGAGTTCGCGCCGCTGGCCGTGCGGCCCTCGGTGCTCGCCGGTGCTGACGGTGGGGCTTCCTAGACTGGTCGGCATGTCGCTGACCATCGGAGCCCACGTCGACCAGACCGACCCCCTCGCCGAGGCCGCGGCCCGCGGGACGACGCTGGTCCAGTTCTTCCTCGGCGACCCCCAGGGCTACAAGGGCCCCGAGATCCGGTATGCCGGTGGGCCCGACGGTCTGCGCACGGACGCGGAGGCGGCGGGGGTGGACCTCTACGTCCACGCGCCCTACGTCATCAACGTGGCGACGACCAACAACCGCATCCGGATCCCCTCGCGCAAGCTGCTCCAGCAGCACGTCGACGCCGCGGCGTCCATCGGCGCCAAGGGCCTCATCGTCCACGGCGGCCACGTCGGCAAGGGCGACGATCCTGCGGTCGGCTTCGACAACTGGCGCAAGGCTGTCGAGGCCACCGACCTCAAGGTGCCCCTGCTGCTCGAGAACACCGCCGGCGGCGACAACGCCATGGCCCGCTACCTCGACCGCATCGCCAGGGTCTGGGAGGCCATCGGCCCGGCGTCGCAGTCCGATCGCGTCGGCTTCTGCCTCGACACCTGCCACGCGCACGCCGGCGGCAACGCGCTCGACACCGTCGTCGACGACGTCCTCGCCATCACCGGACGGATCGACCTCGTGCACTGCAACGACAGCCGCGACGCGTTCGACTCCGGCGCCGACCGCCACGCCAACTTCGGCGCGGGCCAGATCGACGCCGACCTCCTGGCCGGGGTCGTCCGGTCGGCGGGCGCACCCGTCGTCTGCGAGACGCCGGGCGGCGCCGACGAGCACGTCGCCGACTTCGCGTGGCTGCGCGAGCGCCTCTGAGGCTCGACTCGACCGAGGGCTGCCTCAACGGCGTGGGGGGCGGCTTCAGCCGCGGATGACCGGCCGGGCTACAGCCAGCGGCGCACGTGCGCGGCATACGAGAGGTACTCGTCTCCGAAGGCCCGGGTGAGGAGCCGCTCCTCGGGCAGGATCGCCCCCCACAGCAGGAGTCCGACGGACACGGGCCACAGGACGAGCGCCCAGACGGACGGGGCGAGCAGGGCCAGCCCGAGGTGGAGGGCGAGCAGCCCGATGTAGAGCGGGTTGCGTGACAGCGCGAAGGGTCCCGAGGTCATGATCACTCGGGTCGGCTGCCCGGGCAGCAGCCCCGTGCGGTGGCGGCGGAAGTGCAGCAGCGCCCAGCCGTTCCAGAGCGTGAACGCGACCAGCAGCAGCCACCCCACCGGGACCCGCCAGCCACCGAGGTCGACCGGGTCCCCGAGCGTCCACGTGAGGACGACGCCCGCCAGCATCGGGAGGCCGACCGCCAGCGGCGGCCACAGGTGGAACGGGACCGTGGCCCCGCCCGCGGGACCGGCGCCCTCCGAGCTCGCCATGGCCTGAGCCTAGTGCGGGCCGGTGGGCGCCGGTCGATGTCCGCGGCGGGCCCCCACGGTCGGTCGATCAGTCGGCCCGGCTCATCGTGCGCAGCCCTACGACCAGCCCCAAGGCTGCCACCGCGGTGGCAGCACCCGCTCCGGCGGCGACGGTCCCCGCCGGCCAGGTCCCGGCCAAGAGGGCGCGCTCGGCCTCGACGATGTAGGTCAGCGGGTTGAGGTCGCCGAGGACCTTGAGCCAGCCCGGCGCCCCGTCGTCGATGGGCAGCAGCACCCCGGCGAGGAGCAGCAGGGGGAAGATCAGCGTCTGCTGGACCGTCCAGAACAGCCAGTCCTGGCCCTTGGAGACGAGCGCGAGGGCGAAGGACAGCGAGCCGATCCCCACCGCGAAGACGGCGAGCACGACCAGTCCGACGAGGATGCCGAGAGGGTGCAGCTCGAACGAGAAGGGCGTGACGACCGCGACGATGAGCAGGCCCTGCGCCAGGACGGGGACGACCTCCTTGAGGGCGCGCCCGACGAGCAGCGCCGACCGGCGCAACGGCGAGACGAGCAGCCGCTCGTGCGACCCGGTGTTCATCTCGAGGGTGAGGTTCGACCCGGTCATCGAGGCGCCCATGAGCGCAGTCATCGCGATGATGCCCGGGACGAACCACTGCAGGGCCGACCCCTGGCCGACGTCCGGCAGCAGCGGGGCGAACAGCGCGAGGAAGACGAGCGGCTGGACCATGGCGAAGAGCACCGATGCGGGCTCGCGCAGCATCGGCTTGAGCTCTCGGAGCATGACGTTCCACGTGTCGGCGAGGAAGCTCGGTGCGGGTCGGGACGCTGGTGCGTGGGCGACGGACGGGAGGGCGGTCGCGCGGGTGGTCTCGGTGGTGCTCATGCTGCGTCTCCTTCGGTGGTCTCGGGCAGGGCGTCGCCGGTGGTCTGCGTGCTCTCCCGCAGGCTGCGGCCGGTGAGGTGGAGGAACACGTCGTCGAGGGTCGCGCTGACCACCTCGATGGAGGAGGCAGGGGAGCCAGCTGCCGCGAGTGCGGTGACCAGTCCCGGGGCGAGGTCGCGGCCGTGGGGCACGCGGACCGTGACCCGCGTGCCGTCCACGGCCACCGCGGCTCCGTCGAGGCGACCCGCCTGCTCGGCGGCGAGCACGGCGTCCTCGCGGGTCGCGAACGCGAGCGAGACGAGGTCACCGAGCCCGGACTTGAGGCGCGCGGCGGTGTCGTCGGCGATGACGAGTCCGTGGTCGATGATGACGACGCGGTCGGCGATCGCGTCGGCCTCCTCGAGGTAGTGGGTCGTGAGGAGGATCGTCGTGCCGAGGTCGCGGTTGAGGCGCTGGACCTGCTCCTGGAGGTTGACCCGGTTCTGCGGGTCGAGGCCGGTCGAGGGCTCGTCGAGGAACATCAGGCGCGGCTGGTGCACGAGGCCGATGGCGACGTCGAGCCGGCGGCGTTGGCCGCCGGACAGCGTCGAGACCGGACGGTCCGCGTGCTCGGTGAGGTCGAAGGCGTCGAGCAGCTCCTCCGCGCGACGGTGTGCCTCGCTGCGGGAGAGGCCGTGGGCGCGGGCCTGGCTGACGATCTCGTCCCGGCCGCGCTGCTGGTGGCCCGCGGCGTTGCCCTGCCCGACGTAGCCGATCGAGCGACGCACCGCCCTCTGGTCGCGGACGACGTCGAAGCCGGCCACCCGGGCCGTTCCCGACGTCGGGGGGATGAGGGTGGTGAGCATCCGCAGCGTCGTGGACTTGCCAGCGCCGTTGGGGCCGAGGAACGCGACGAGCTCGCCGTCGTGGACCTCGAGGTCGAGCCCGCGGACCGCCTCGACGGTGTGCTTGCCGCGGGTGAAGGTGCGGGTGAGGCCGGAGGTCCGGATGACCGGACCGCTCTGCTGTGGTGTGGTGTCCATGGCTCCGACGCTAGGAGCCCATCAGGTCAGTTTCTGTCCTCAATGAGCTCTATCGTCGACGATATGTCGACCAGTGCCCGGATGCTCAGCCTGCTCTCCCTGCTGCAGACCCACCGCTACTGGCCCGGGGGCGAGCTCGCGGACCGGCTCGAGGTGAGCGGGCGCACCCTGCGCCGCGACATCGAGCGCCTCCGCGACCTCGGCTACGTCGTCGACGCGTCCCGCGGCACGGCCGGGGGCTACCAGCTGCGCGCCGGCGGCCAGCTGCCCCCACTCCTGCTCGAGGACGACGAGGCGGTCGCCATCGCCGCCGGGCTCCGAACCGCGGCCGCGAGCTCGGTGGGAGGTCTCGAGGAGACCTCCGTCCAGGCACTGACGAAGGTCGTGGCCCTCATGCCGCCGCGGTTGCGGCGCCGCATGGACGCGCTCGCGTCGCAGACCGACACCCCCGGTCCGTGGTCGCGCGGTCCGAGCGTCGACGCCGGAGTCCTCACGACGCTCGCCCAGGCGTGCCGCGACGACGAGTCGGTCACCTTCGGCTATGAGGCGCGTGACGCCGAACCGACTCATCGGCGGGTCGAGCCGCACCGGTTGGTGTCGCTCGGGCGGCGCTGGTACCTCGTCGGCTGGGACCGCGACCGCCAGGACTGGCGCTCCTTCCGCGTGGACCGGGTCAGCGCGCCGGCGCTCACGGGGCAGCGCTTCCGGCCCCGCGACCTTCCGGCCGAGGATGCCGTCGCCTTCGTCCAGTCCGGCTTCCGCCGGATCCCACACCGGTATGCCGTCCGCGTCCGGGTCGCGGCCCCCGCCGAGCGCGTGGGCTGGGCCGTGGGGCGATGGGGGGAGGTCACGGCGACCGGTGAGGGCACCTGCCTGCTCGAGATGGGGGTGGACTCGCTGGACTGGCCCGTCATGGTCCTGGCCCAGGTGGGGGCGATGTTCGAGGTCGAGTCGCCCGACGAGCTGCGCACTGCGTGCGCGGAGACGGCCCGGCGCTTCAGGGCGGCAGCTGGTGGTTCCTAAGGGCTGGCCATATACCCCCTAGGGGTATATGGTGAACGACCATGAGCAACCACACCACGCACGCGAACCACCCCCCGGTCAGCGTCCCGGACGGCCGGGCGCTCTGGAACCAGGCAGCGAGCGCGACGCTTCACTGCCTCACCGGCTGTGCGATCGGCGAGGTCCTCGGCCTCGTCATCGGCACCGCCCTCGGGCTCTCGAACCTCGCGACGATCGCCCTCGCCATCGGGTTGGCGTTCGTCTTCGGGTACGCCCTGACCCTCACCCCGGTCCTGCGGGCCGGCGTCCCCCTCGCCACCGCGCTCGGAGTGACGTTCGCCGCGGACACCGCCTCCATCACGGTCATGGAGGTCGTCGACAACGCGATCATGCTCGTCGTGCCCGGCGCGATGGACGCTGGCCTCACGTCGTGGGTCTTCTGGGGAGCGCTCGCCTTCGCGCTCGCCGTCGCCTTCGTCGTCACCGTGCCGGTCAACCGCTGGCTCATCGCCCGCGGCAAGGGCCACGCGGTGGTCCACCGCTACCACCACTGAGGCGGCCGGGCGGGGCACTCCCCGCCCGCCCCTCGGGGAACGAGCGGGGTGGAAGCGGCGCTGCGATAGTCTGCAGCCATGGCAAGGCCGCTGCTTCTTCCGCAGCCGCGCTGACGCTCCGACCCAGGACGTCACCGTGGCGAACCCCTCCTGCGCGAGGGGCTTTTTTGTGGGCAGCACCGATGAGGCAAGGATGAGATGAGCGAGACGGCGCACCGTTACACGGCCGAGCTGGCCGACCAGATCGAGCTGGCCTGGCAGGAACGCTGGGAGGCCACCGGCGCCTTCGACGCGCCCAACCCGTCCGGTCCGTTCGCCGACCCGGACAGGATCGCCTCGTTCGACGGCGGCCACATGCTCGTCCTCGACATGTTCCCCTACCCCAGCGGAGCGGGCCTGCACGTCGGGCACCCCCTGGGCTACATCGCCACTGACGTCTTCTCGCGCTACCACCGCATGCTCGGCAAGAACGTCCTGCACTGCCTCGGCTACGACGCCTTCGGCCTGCCGGCCGAGCAGTATGCCGTCCAGACCGGTCAGCACCCGCGCGTCACGACCGAGGCCAACATCGTCATCATGGCCCGCCAGCTGCGCCGTCTCGGGCTGGGCCTGGACAACCGTCGGTCGATCCGCACGATGGACCCCGACTACTATCAGTGGACGCAGTGGATCTTCCTGCAGATCTTCAACAGCTGGTACGACCGTGACGCCGTGCGTCCCGACGGTGGGCTGGGCCGCGCCAGGCCGATCGCCGAGCTCGTCGCCGAGTACGCGTCCGGCGCCCGTCCGCTGCCGGCGGACGACGGCCGGGACTGGGCCGACCTGAGCAGCGTCGAGCAGGCCGACATCGTCGACAGCCACCGTCTCGCCTACGCCTCCGAGGCCCCCGTCAACTGGTGCCCCGGGCTGGGCACGGTGCTCTCCAACGAGGAGGTCACCAACGACGGCCGCTCCGAGCGGGGCAACTTCCCGGTCTTCAAGCGCAACCTGCGCCAGTGGATGATGCGCATCACCGACTACTCCGACCGGCTGGCCGACGACCTCGACCGGGTGCAGTGGCCCGACAAGGTCAAGGCCATGCAGCGCAACTGGATCGGGCGCAGCCACGGCGCCCGCGTCGCCTTCCCGGTGGTCGGCGCGGGCGAGGGGTCGGAGCCCATCGAGGTCTTCACCACTCGCCCGGACACCCTCTTCGGCGCCACCTTCATGGTGCTCGCCCCCGAGCACCCGCTGGTCGACTCGCTCGTCCCGTCGGGGGAGTGGGCGCCCGGTACGAACCCCGCGTGGACCGGTGGTGAGCCGACTGCGGAAGCCGCGGTGACGGCATACCGGCGTGCCGCCTCGCGCAAGAGCGACGTCGAGCGCCAGATCGAGGGCAAGGACAAGACCGGTGTCTTCACCGGCGCGTATGCCGTGAACCCGGCCACGGGTGCGGAGATCCCGATCTTCATCGCCGACTACGTCCTCATGGGCTACGGCACCGGCGCCATCATGGCGGTGCCCGGCCAGGACGAGCGCGACTGGCACTTCGCGGACAACTTCGACCTGCCCCGGGTCCGCACGGTCCAGCCGAGCGAGGGTCATCCCGAGGACGAGGCGTTCACCGGCGAGGGACCGGCGATCAACTCCGCCAACGACTCGATCGACCTCAACGGCAAGCCCGTCGCCGAGGCCAAGGCGGCCATGATCGACTGGCTCGTCGAGCGTGGTCACGGTGAGGCCACCGTCAGCTACAAGCTGCGCGACTGGCTGTTCTCGCGCCAGCGCTACTGGGGCGAGCCCTTCCCGATCCTGTTCGACACCGACGGGGTCGCGCACGGCGTTCCCGAGTCGATGCTGCCGGTCGAGCTGCCCGAGGTGCCCGACTACAGCCCCCGCACGTTCGACCCCGAGGACGCCGAGAGCTCCCCGGAGCCGCCGCTGGGCCGAGTCTCTGAGTGGGTCGAGGTCGAGCTGGACCTGGGTGACGGTCGCGGGGTGCAGAAGTACCGCCGGGAGACCAACACGATGCCCAACTGGGCCGGCTCCTGCTGGTACTACCTGCGCTACCTCGACCCGGACAACCGCGAGGAGCTGGTGTCGGCGGCCACCGAGGAGTACTGGATCGGTCCCCGCGAGACGCCGGTCGAGGGTGCGCCGGCCGGTGCCGCGGACCCCGGCGGTGTGGACCTCTACATCGGCGGCGTCGAGCACGCGGTGCTGCACCTGCTTTATGCCAGGTTCTGGCACAAGGTGCTCTTCGACCTCGGGCACGTCTCGAGCGAGGAGCCGTTCCGGACGTACTTCTCGCAGGGCTACATCCAGGCACCTGCGTACCGCGACGACCGCGGTCAGCCGGTCGAGGCCAGCGAGGTCGAGGAGGTCGTGGGCGACTCCGGCGAGGTCGGCTTCACCTGGCAGGGGCAGCCGGTCACACGCGAGTTCGGCAAGATCGGCAAGTCGCTCAAGAACATGGTGTCTCCCGACGAGATGTATGCCGCGTACGGCGCGGACACGCTGCGGCTCTACGAGATGGGCATGGGCCCGCTGGACCAGAGCAAGCCGTGGGACACCCGCGCCATCGTCGGCTCCCAACGGTTCCTGCAGCGACTCTGGCGCAACGTCGTCGACGAGGAGAGCGGTGAGGTGGTCGTCGTCGACGCCCCGGTCGATGACACCACGTCACGGGTGCTGCACCGGACGATCGACGCGGTGCGCCGGGACTACGACGAGCTCGGGTTCAACACCGCCATCGCCCGGCTCATCGAGCTCAACAACGCGCTGACCAAGCTCGACGCGGTGCCCCGCGAGGCAGCGGAGCAGCTCGTCCTCATGGTCGCGCCGCTCGCACCCCACATCGCCGAGGAGCTGTGGTCACGGCTCGGGCACCCCGAGTCCCTCACCCACGAGGACTTCCCCGTGGCCGACCCGGCCCTCCTCGTCGAGGACACCGTGACCTGCGTGGTCCAGATCAAGGGCAAGGTGCGCGACCGGATCGAGGTCGCCTCCGACATCGGTGAGGACGAGCTCCGCGAGAAGGCGCTCGCGCTGCCCAAGGTGCTCGAGGCGACGGCCGGGGGAGTGCGCACCGTCATCGTGCGCGCCCCCAAGCTCGTCAACGTCGTCCCCCTCTGAGCGCACTCGTCGTTCTTCTTGGGCTCATCGGCCCCGTCCCACCGGCTGATCACGCCGCGGGACGGGGCCGGCGGCGTTTCCGGGCACGCCTCTGACCTGCACGAATGCGCCGATTTGGAATTCGGCGGCGACGTCCTCTACTGTTCTCGATGTCAGCCCGAGAGGGAGGAACGGACACCACGGTGCAGGGCTTGAGGCCCAGCGCGAAGTAGGCCGGTCCCTGGGTTTGACCCCGCAGGACCACGTCGGTGAGAGCCGGTTTGGGAGGCAGTCGAAAGGCTGCTAAAGTGGGACACCCGCGAAGATCCAAGTGTGGTCGAGTCTGGTCCAAGAGGCCGGGTTTGACGCCCAAGTGTGGCCGTGGGTAGGTTTGAGCAGTTGCCCTGGATGCTGGCCCTGTTGGGTTGGTTGATGGTGTGCGTCCGTTCCTTGAGAACTCAACAGCGTGTCAAAAATCGATGCCAATACCTCGTCTCGTGGCGATGGTGGCGCTGCCCGTTCGGGTGGTGTTGTTGTCGTGGCGAACGAATTTTTTTCCTTTGGTTGACAATGATCATTCAGCAGTTTTTGCTGGTTGTTCTTGCTCAGCCAGGTTTTCAATCATCCTTTTGGGATAATGTTTTTCTCCGCCTTTTGGGTGGGGGATTGCAGTCATCAACGGAGAGTTTGATCCTGGCTCAGGACGAACGCTGGCGGCGTGCTTAACACATGCAAGTCGAACGGTGATCTCGAGAGCTTGCTCTTGGGTGAGCAGTGGCGAACGGGTGAGTAACACGTGAGTAACCTGCCCCTGACTCTGGAATAAGCGCTGGAAACGGCGTCTAATACCGGATACGAGACGCCACCGCATGGTGAGTGTCTGGAAAGTTTTTCGGTCTGGGATGGACTCGCGGCCTATCAGCTTGTTGGTGAGGTAATGGCTCACCAAGGCGATGACGGGTAGCCGGCCTGAGAGGGCGACCGGCCACACTGGGACTGAGACACGGCCCAGACTCCTACGGGAGGCAGCAGTGGGGAATATTGCACAATGGGCGAAAGCCTGATGCAGCGACGCCGCGTGAGGGATGACGGCCTTCGGGTTGTAAACCTCTTTCAGCAGGGAAGAAGCGCAAGTGACGGTACCTGCAGAAGAAGCACCGGCTAACTACGTGCCAGCAGCCGCGGTAATACGTAGGGTGCGAGCGTTGTCCGGAATTATTGGGCGTAAAGAGCTTGTAGGCGGTTTGTCGCGTCTGCTGTGAAAATCCGGGGCTCAACCCCGGACTTGCAGTGGGTACGGGCAGACTAGAGTGTGGTAGGGGAGACTGGAATTCCTGGTGTAGCGGTGAAATGCGCAGATATCAGGAGGAACACCGATGGCGAAGGCAGGTCTCTGGGCCACTACTGACGCTGAGAAGCGAAAGCATGGGGAGCGAACAGGATTAGATACCCTGGTAGTCCATGCCGTAAACGTTGGGAACTAGGTGTGGGTCTCATTCCACGAGATCCGTGCCGCAGCTAACGCATTAAGTTCCCCGCCTGGGGAGTACGGCCGCAAGGCTAAAACTCAAAGGAATTGACGGGGGCCCGCACAAGCGGCGGAGCATGTGGATTAATTCGATGCAACGCGAAGAACCTTACCAAGGCTTGACATATACCGGAAACATCCAGAGATGGGTGCCCCGCAAGGTCGGTATACAGGTGGTGCATGGTTGTCGTCAGCTCGTGTCGTGAGATGTTGGGTTAAGTCCCGCAACGAGCGCAACCCTCGTTCTATGTTGCCAGCACGTGATGGTGGGGACTCATAGGAGACTGCCGGGGTCAACTCGGAGGAAGGTGGGGATGAGGTCAAATCATCATGCCCCTTATGTCTTGGGCTTCACACATGCTACAATGGCCGGTACAAAGGGCTGCGAAACCGCAAGGTGGAGCGAATCCCAAAAAACCGGTCTCAGTTCGGATTGGGGTCTGCAACTCGACCCCATGAAGTTGGAGTCGCTAGTAATCGCAGATCAGCAACGCTGCGGTGAATACGTTCCCGGGCCTTGTACACACCGCCCGTCAAGTCACGAAAGTCGGTAACACCCGAAGCCGGTGGCCCAACCCTTGTGGAGGGAGCCGTCGAAGGTGGGACTGGCGATTGGGACTAAGTCGTAACAAGGTAGCCGTACCGGAAGGTGCGGCTGGATCACCTCCTTTCTAAGGAGCACTGGCGCGCAAGCGTCCAGAGCCTGGTCTGTCCCCGACTGTGGGGCAGCAGGTGCTCAAGGGTGGAACATCGATTATTTGGCGTCGTCTCGTGCATCGCACGCAAGTACACCTCGGCTTTTGTCGTGGTTGGAACGTGGTGGTGGGTGGGTCGGCGCCTGACACGTTGTTGGGTCCTGAGGGCTCGGGCGCAAGCTCGAAACTCAGGCCGGTATCCGGTCAGGACCGTCACCGCTGGTGAACCGCTGGCTCCCTCATGGGGGAGCGGGTAGGCATGGCAGCGTAGGTGGCGGGCCGCCCGTATGTTGAGAACTACACAGTGGACGCGAGCATCTTTATCTTTGCGTATCAAGTTTTTAAGGGCGCACGGTGGATGCCTTGGCACCAGGAACCGAAGAAGGACGTAGGAATCTGCGATAAGCCACGGGGAGTCGATAACCAGACTGTGATCCGTGGATTTCCGAATGGGGAAACCCGGCTGGAGGCAAGTCCAGTCACTCTCATCTGAACACATAGGGTGAGTAGAGGGAACGTGGGGAAGTGAAACATCTCAGTACCCACAGGAAGAGAAAGCAACCGCGATTCCGTGAGTAGTGGCGAGCGAAAGCGGAAGAGGCTAAACCGTATCTGTGTGATAGCTGTCAGGCGTTGCAGGTACGGGGTCGTGGGACCTCTCGGCCGGGACTGACATCCCGGCATGGAGTCAAAAATTCGCGGTGTAGTCGAAGGGCATTGAATGGCCCGGCACAGAGGGTGCGACCCCCGTAGACGAAACATCGTGAACTTCAGAGAGTTATCCCAAGTAACACGGGGCCCGAGAAATCCCGTGTGAATCTGGCGGGACCACCCGCTAAGCCTAAATATTCCCTGGTGACCGATAGCGGACAAGTACCGTGAGGGAAAGGTGAAAAGTACCCCGGGAGGGGAGTGAAATAGATCCTGAAACCGTGTGCCTACAATCCGTTGGAGCCTCCTTGTGGGGTGACAGCGTGCCTTTTGAAGAATGAGCCTGCGAGTTAGTGCTCAGTGGCGAGGTTAACCCGTGTGGGGAAGCCGTAGCGAAAGCGAGTCCGAATAGGGCGAATGAGTCGCTGGGTCTAGACCCGAAGCGGAGTGATCTACCCATGGCCAGGTTGAAGCGACGGTAAGACGTCGTGGAGGACCGAACCCACTTAGGTTGAAAACTGAGGGGATGAGCTGTGGGTAGGGGTGAAAGGCCAATCAAACTCCGTGATAGCTGGTTCTCCCCGAAATGCATTTAGGTGCAGCGTCACGTGTTTCTTACCGGAGGTAGAGCTACTGGATAGCCGATGGGCCTCACCAGGTTACTGACGTTAGCCAAACTCCGAATGCCGGTAAGTGAGAGCGTGGCAGTGAGACTGCGGGGGATAAGCTCCGTAGTCGAGAGGGAAACAGCCCAGACCACCAGCTAAGGTCCCAAAGCGTGTGCTAAGTGGGAAAGGATGTGGAGTTGCACTGACAACCAGGAGGTTGGCTTAGAAGCAGCCACCCTTTAAAGAGTGCGTAATAGCTCACTGGTCAAGTGATTCCGCGCCGACAATGTAGCGGGGCTCAAGCACACCACCGAAGCTGTGGCATTGACATATTGCCCGGCCACCACACCTGCGGGTTGGTGGTCCAAGCGTGTTGATGGGTAGGGGAGCGTCGTGTGGCCAGGGAAGCGGCGGAGTGATCCAGCCGTGGAGGCCACACGAGTGAGAATGCAGGCATGAGTAGCGAATGACGGGCGAGAAACCCGTCCGCCGAATAACCAAGGGTTCCAGGGTCAAGCTAATCTGCCCTGGGTAAGTCGGGACCTAAGGCGAGGCCGACAGGCGTAGTCGATGGACATCCGGTTGATATTCCGGAACCGGCGAAGAACCGCCCATGACGAACCTTTTGATGCTAAGCGCCTGAAACCCGCTGACGTCTTCGGACCGATGCGGGCGGAGCGCGCGACCCGATCTGGTAGTAGTCAAGCGATGGAGAGACGCAGGAAGGTAGCCTCCGCGTGGCGATGGTAGTCCACGTCCAAGGGTGTAGGGAGTGAGATAGGCAAATCCGTCTCACACATGTCCTGAGACCTGATAGTGACCGCGAATGCGGGAAGCAGGGTGATCCTATGCTGCCAAGAAAATCTTCTAGCGAGGTTCGAGCCGCCCGTACCCCAAACCGACTCAGGTGGTTAGGTAGAGAATACCAAGGCGATCGAGTGAATCATGGTTAAGGAATTCGGCAAAATACCCCCGTAACTTCGGGAGAAGGGGGGCCCAGAGGGTGAAGTTCTTCACGAACTAGCCCGAACGGCCGCAGAGACCAGGGAGAAGCGACTGTTTACTAAAAACACAGGTCCGTGCTAAGTCGCAAGACGATGTATACGGACTGACGCCTGCCCGGTGCTGGAAGGTTAAGAGGACGGGTTAGATCCTTCGGGGTCGAAGCTCAGAATTTAAGCCCCAGTAAACGGCGGTGGTAACTATAACCATCCTAAGGTAGCGAAATTCCTTGTCGGGTAAGTTCCGACCTGCACGAATGGCGTAACGACTTCTCCACTGTCTCAACCATGAACTCGGCGAAATTGCACTACGAGTAAAGATGCTCGTTACGCGCAGCAGGACGGAAAGACCCCGGGACCTTTACTATAGCTTGGTATTGGTGTTCGGTACGGCTTGTGTAGGATAGGTGGGAGACTGTGAAGCCGGCACGCCAGTGTCGGTGGAGTCAACGTTGAAATACCACTCTGGTCGTTCTGGATATCTAACCTCGGTCCGTGATCCGGATCAGGGACATTGCCTGGTGGGTAGTTTAACTGGGGCGGTTGCCTCCTAAAAGGTAACGGAGGCGCTCAAAGGTTCCCTCAGCCTGGTTGGTAATCAGGTTTTGAGTGTAAGTGCACAAGGGAGCTTGACTGCGAGACAGACATGTCGAGCAGGGACGAAAGTCGGAACTAGTGACCCGGCGGTGGCTTGTGGAAGCGCCGTCGCTCAACGGATAAAAGGTACCCCGGGGATAACAGGCTGATCTTGCCCAAGAGTCCATATCGACGGCATGGTTTGGCACCTCGATGTCGGCTCGTCGCATCCTGGGGGTGGAGTCTCTCCCAAGGGTTGGGCTGTTCGCCCATTAAAGCGGTACGCGAGCTGGGTTTAGAACGTCGTGAGACAGTTCGGTCCCTATCCGCTGTGCGCGTAGGAAATTTGAGAAGGGCTGTCCCTAGTACGAGAGGACCGGGATGGACGAACCTCTGGTGTGTCAGTTGTTCTGCCAAGAGCACCGCTGATTAGCTACGTTCGGAAGTGATAACCGCTGAAAGCATCTAAGCGGGAAGCACGCTTCAAGATGAGATTTCCATGGACCTCGTGTCCGAGAGGCTCCCAGCTAGACTACTGGGTTGATAGGCCAGACGTGGAAGTGCAGTAATGCATGTAGCTGACTGGTACTAATAAGCCGATAACTTGATACACACCAAAAGATTTTGTTGTGCTCGCGTCCACTGTGCAGTTCCCGAGATACGGTCGGGAACCCCCCGACACGCCACCGAACCCGGTGCGACGTGACCAGGGGGAAAGAACCACCGACATCTCCATAGAGTTTCGGCTGTCATAGCGAAGGGGAAACGCCCGGCTCCATTCCGAACCCGGAAGCTAAGCCCTTCAGCGCCGATGGTACTGCACTGGTGACGGTGTGGGAGAGTAGGACGCAGCCGGACAAACATTCCAGAAATGGCCCGCCCAACCGGCGGGCCATTTCTCATTTCCGAGGCACTTTGGTGCGGCATGGCCGCATGCGGGAAAGCGTTGGCATTCGCGCGGGCGGTCTGCGATGGTCGCTGCTGTGTCGCTCGATCCCCGTGTCACGCCATCCGCCGCTGACGATGTTCCGGCTGCGCTGGGCGACCCACCGCGGCGCGTCGCCGTGACCGTCGCGCAGGTGCGCCGGCTCATCGTGGAACAGTTCCCGCAGTGGTCGTCCCTGCCGGTGCGCGCGGTGGATCATGGCGGGTGGGACAACTGGACCTTTCGGCTGGGATCGACACTGTCGGTGCGCCTGCCCAGTGCTGCCGAGTATGGCCTGGCAGTCGACAAGGAGCACCGATGGCTTCCGGTGCTCGCGCCCCAGCTGCCGATGGCTGTCCCGAACCCGCTCGGTCGGGGTGAACCCGGTGCGGGCTACCCGTTCTCGTGGTCGGTCTATGGCTGGCTGCCGGGCCAGCCGATGCGCGCGGACCTCGTGAGGGACCCCGTCCGGTTCGCCGGGGATCTGGCCGCCTTCCTCGAAGCACTGCGTCGCGTCGACCCGACGGGTGGGCCACGGCCCGGCGTACACAGCTGGTTCCGCGGCGGCACTCTGCGCACGTTCGACGAGACCGTCCGCGACGCCGTGACCACTCTCGGCGACACCGTCGACGCCGACCGGGTCCACGCCGTCTGGGCTGCTGCGCTCGAGGCGCGCTGGGACGGGGTTGCGAGCTGGTTTCACGGTGACGTGGCTGCGGGGAACCTGTTGCTGGACGGAGGTGATCTGGCGGCCGTCATCGACTTCGGCACCTGTGGAGTGGGTGACCCGGCGTGCGACGTGGCCGCGGCCTGGACCCTGCTCACCACCCAGGGGCGACGGGTCTTCCGAGACCAGCTCGACATCGACGACGGCGAGTGGGCGCGCGGCCGCGGGTGGGCACTGTGGAAGGCGCTGTCCGGATGCGCAGCGACCGCTGACCGGCCGTCGAGCGGTGAGGGAATCGAGCCGCGACGCGTGCTGAGTCGGATTCTCGCCGCAGCGCCTTGACGATCCGGCCGCAGGGACGCGTCATGCGGGTCGTCGCGCTCCTCGGCGGTAGGCCTTCGGGCTTGCCGAGTACTGCCTCGTGAACGCCGCGGTCAGGGCGTAGGGACTCCCGTAGCCGACGTCGCGCGCCACAGAGGCGATCGTGGCATCGGTGTCCCGAAGCAGGTCAGCTGCGGTGGAGAGCCGCCAGTGGGTGAGGAACGTCATCGGTGGTGTGCCGACGAGTTCGGCGAATCGCCGGGCGAACGCAGCCCGGGACACACCAGCCTGCCGGGCCAGCGCTTCGACGGTCCACGCACGCGCCGGGTCGTTCTGCATGGCGCGGAGGGCGGAGCCGACCATCTCGTCCTCGGCCGCGACCCACCAGCGCGGGGCGTCGTCGGCGCGGGTGGTGAACCAGTGCCGCAGTGCCTCGATGAGCACGAGGTCGAGGAGCCGGTCGAGGACGACTCCCTGTCCAGCGGCGTCCCGCCCGATCCCGTCCGCGAGGAGGTCCCGCACCGGTGAGGTCCAGTCGGCGCCCCGAATGACCGCAGCCCGGGGGAGCAGGCCCACGAGCAGAGGGGTGATCTGGCTGGTGAGGTCGTACGCGCCCACCAGGGCGACTGTGGCACCAGGGGCAGCCAGCCCGGTGTTGCCCCACGTCCTCACGCCCCGGCTCATCTCGTCGGCAAGGCTGCGGCCGTCGTCAAGGGCCCAGCACTGCTGCTCGGGATCGACACGCACCTGTGGTGGCGTGCCGGCGTCGTCGGCGAACGTGTACGGCATGGGACCGCGAAGGATTGCGGTGTCGCCGGCCGTCAGCTCCAACCGTTCGGACTCGTCGAGCACCCAGACGGTGCCCTTGACGACGGTGACCACGGTGAGCGGAGCCTCGTCCTCGACCCGGATGGCCCACGGCGGCTCGAGGACGAGTCGCAGGATGAAGGCGCCCCGGGCCCGCGGGCCGTCGAGCACGGCGCTGAAGGCGTCCATGTCGCCCAGCGTAGACGTTGGCGTATGTATGTGAGCGCTTGAACCATTGAGAGTCCATCGATAACGCGGTGGACTCGTCCCATGACCACGACGAACCTGACCCGTGACCTGCAGCCGGCCACAGTGCCCGCCACGTCGAGCGCCCCCGTCGCCATCGTCGGCGGCCTCGGCAAGACCGGGGCCCGCGTCGCCGCCCGACTGCGGGAACACGGCATACCCACGCGTCCAGTCTCGCGCTCCACGACTCCGCGCTTCGACTGGGACGACGCCACGACGTGGCGCGCCGCGCTGCAAGGCGCCCGGGCGGCCTACGTCGCCTACCAGCCGGACCTCGCGGTCCCGGGTGCGGACGCCCAGATCCACGACCTGGCCACCCTCGCGACAGAGATCGGTGTCGAGAGGTTCGTCCTGCTCTCGGGTCGAGGGGAGGACGGCGCCCTGGCGTCGGAGCGGGCTGCGCTGGCGGCACACCCCCATGCGACCGTGTGCCGATGCTCGTGGTTCGCGCAGAACTTCACGGAGGGGATGTTCGCCGACGCCCTGACCACCGGGACCTTCGGCATGCCGGTGCCGGGCGACGTCCCCGAGCCGTTCGTCGACCTCGACGACGTGGCCGACGTCGCGGTCGCGGCGCTGACCCAGGAGGGACACGCGGGCATCGTCCACGAGCTCACGGGCCCCGCGTCGATCACCCTCACCGGGGCCGCAGAGATCGTCGCCGCGGCGAGTGGGCTGCCGTTCAAGTTCGTCCGGGTGACGCCCGAGGAGTTCATCGCCGCTGCGGTCGACGGCGGCCTCGACGCGCCGGCCGCAGCCTTTCTCGCCGGCTTGTTCGAGGAGCTCCTGGACGGCCGGGGGGTCATCCCGACCACGGGTGTCCGCGACGCCCTGGGCCGGGAGCCCAAGGCCTTCGAGGACTGGGCCGAGGACGCCCTGTCACCCATCCGAGGCGGTGGTGTGCGGTGACCAGCCCAACGGTGCTGCTCGCCGGGACCGCGGCGTGCGCGGCCGTGTTCGGCGGGGCGATGTTCGCGTTCTCGGCGTTCGTCATGCCGGCCCTGCGCGACCTCGACGCACGCGAGGGTGTCCGTGCCATGCAGACGATGAACCTCCGGGCACCGAGGAGTGCGTTGATGGTGCCGCTCGCCGGGGTCGCGGTCGGGTCCGTGGCCGTCGTCGTGGCGAGCCTGGCCGGGGACGGAGCCGACCGTGGGCTCCGGCTCAGCGGTGCTGTGCTCGTGTTCGCGTCATTCGTCGTCACCGGCGTCGGAAACGTCCCGCTCAACACCCGGTTGGCCACCGTCGACGCATCGTCGGCGACGGCCGCCGACTGGAGCAGGTTCTCGCAGCCCTGGGTGGCGTGGAACGGCGCTCGGATCGCGACGGCCCTCGCCGGCGCAGCGCTGCTCGCCGCCGCGGCCGGCCGTGCCTGAAGGTTCCAGATGCTGGAACGAGGGTCCCGAGGGGTGCCCGCGCCGCGCTAGGGTCGCGGACAAGGTCATGAGTACCAGCGCATAGCCCCGGCTTGCTGGTCGGCAACCCTCCTCCGCGGTGGGGTGCTCCGGGTGACGACCTGGTCGGCTGCAGCAACGCAGCCGGCAAGCGCGGACTCGCGAGCACCTCGAGGGTCCAACGACTCTCCAGGGAGCAGCAGATGTCCATCGCCAGCTCGATTCCGCACACCGTCACCCGGGAACGCCGTCAGCCCTGGCTGCGCTCCGTGCCCGCACCGACGCCGACCGACGCGCCGGGCCAGCCGTCCAGCCTCGAGCCCCTGACCGCGTCTCTCGCGTCACCCGCGAGTGCCGCGCGCACGATCCCGGCTGTCACGATCCCCGCGGTCGTCGCCGCACCTCAGGTGCCGACCTGTGACGGTCGCCTGGTCGAGTACGCCAACTTCGACCACGGCGCCTCCACCCCGGCACTCGTCAGCGTCAAGGCCGCCGTCGACAAGGCCACCCGGACCTACTCGAGCGTCCACCGTGGCCAGGGGTGGGCCAGCCAGGTGTCGAGCCACTACTACGAGGCGGCACGCGAGGAGGTCGCCCGCTTCGTGGGCGCCCGCGACGGCGACGAGGTCGTCTTCACCCGAAACACCACCGACTCGTTCAACCTGCTTGCGAGGGCCCTGCCTCGCCGCACCCAGGTCATCGTCTTCGCCACCGAGCACCACGCCACCCTGCTGCCGTGGGACGAGCGGCGGACGACCCGCCTCCCGGTGCCGCTCACCCACCGCGACGCCGAGGCCCTGCTCAGGGACGCGCTCAAGCGCTCCACCTCCTCCCGCACCCTCGTCGTGCTCAGCGGCGCTTCCAACGTCACCGGCGAGTACTGGCCGGTCGAGCGCCTCGCGGCCGTGGCCCGTGAGCGCGGCGCCCGCGTCGCGCTCGACGCTGCACAGCTCGTCGGCCACCGCCGGGTCGACCTCGACACCCTCGGCGTCGACTACGTCGCCTTCAGCGGCCACAAGATCTATGCGCCCTACGGCGCCGGCGTCCTCGTCGGCCGCTCGGACTGGCTCGACGCGGCCGCGCCCTACCTGGCCGGTGGCGGTGCCACCGCCGCGGTCGGACCACTGTCGACGACGTGGAAGACCGGTCCCGCCCGCCACGAGGGCGGGACCCCCAACGTCCTCGGCGCGATCGCCGTCGCTGCCGCCTGTGCCGCCATCCGCGAGCACCGGGGAGCCATCGAGGCGCACGAGCGACGCCTCACCGAGCGGCTCGTCCAAGGCCTGCGCGACATCGAGGGCGTCGAGACGTTCAGCATCTTCGGCGACGACCTCGACCGGGCGCCGGTCGTCACCTTCACCATCGACGGGGTGCCCTCGGCCCTCGTCTCCGCAGCGCTCTCGGCCGAGTACGGCATCGGCGTGCGCGACGGCAAGTTCTGCGCCCACCTCCTCGTCGACACCCTCCTCTCCGACGAGGACGCCGAGGTCACGACCGCCGTCCGCGTCAGCGCCGGGCTGGCGTCGACCGACGAGCACGTCGACCGGCTCCTCACCGCGGTGGCGAGGCTCGCCACGGACGGGCCGGGGACGGCATACGAGCAGGTCGAAGGACGCGGCTGGGTGCCGGTCGACGACCAGCGGGAGACCCTCGTCGACCTGCCCTGGTGACCGTCTCTCGGCACGGCGACCACGACGGGACGCTCTGAGCACTAGCCTCGGAGCGTGCCCACTGCCCTCGTCACCGACTCCACGGCATACCTGACTCCTGAGGCCGTCGAGGCCCACGGGATCGGGGTCGTGCCGCTCCACGTCGTCATCGGCGGACAGGAGCGGCGAGAAGGTGTCGACGTCGGTCCGGGGGAGGTGGCCGAGGCGCTGCGCCGGTTCCGTCCGGTGTCGACGAGCCGGCCCTCTCCGCAGGCGTTCCTCGACGTCTACCGCGCACTCGCGGACGAGGGTGCGGACTCGATCGTCTCGGTCCACATCTCGGCGGACATGTCGAGCACGATCGGCTCCGCCCAGCTCGCCGCGAACCAGTCGCCGGTACCGGTCACCGTCATCGACAGCCGTTCGATGGGCATGGCGATGGGGTATGCCGTCCTCGCCGGCGCCGAGGTCGCCTCGCGTGGCGGTTCGGCCGAGGAGGTCGCGGACGTCGTGCGTGCCCGGTGCGAGGGTGCGACCGTCGTGTTCTACGTCGACACCCTCGAGCACCTGAGGCGGGGCGGCAGGATCGGCAAGGCCAATGCGCTGCTGGGGTCTGCCCTGGCGATCAAGCCGATCCTGGGCCTGCGGGACGGGGGCATCGTCCCGCTCGAGCGGGTCCGCACGTCCTCACGTGCCATCGCCCGGCTCGAGGAGCTCGCGGTCGAGGCCGCGTCCCGTGTGGAGCACGTCGACGTCGCGGTGCACCACCTCGACTCCCTCGAGCGTGCCGAGAAGCTCGCCGAGCGGCTGCGCTTGCGCGTCGACGGCCTCGAGGAGCTCGTCGTCGTCGAGCTCGGGGCGGTGGTCGGCGCCCATGTCGGCCCGGGCACCCTCGCCATCGCGGTGAGTCCGCGAGCCTGACCGGGCCACACCATGAACCTTGCGGTCCCCGGCCAGATCCTCCTGACGCTGGTCGTCGCGACGGTCTGCTTCTCGATCGGGGGCATCAACCCGGCGACCATCGTCGGCCGCCGCCGTGGCATCGAGGTCTCCGCCGTCGGGTCGGGCAACCCCGGCGCCACCAATCTCGGCCGGGTCATCGGCAGGAAGTGGGGGGTCGCTGTGGGTGTCCTCGACGTCCTCAAGGGCTTCGTGCCGACGTTCGTCGTGCTGCGGGCGATGGGCACGTGGGTGGCGCTCGTCGCCGGGGTGGCCTGCCTGCTCGGGCACATCTACAGCCCCTACCTCGCCGGCCGCGGGGGCAAGGGCGTGGCGACGTCCCTCGGGGCGATGCTCGCGGTGACTCCATGGGTGGCGCTCGCCGCACTGGCCGTCTTCGTCGTCGTCCTGCCGTTCGTCAAGAGGCTCGGTGACGCGTCGGTGGTCGCCTCGACGTTCCTGCTCGGCGCCGGCGTGGTCCTGGCGGTGCGCGCGACCACGGGCGTCGACCGCGGGGTGGGGGTGTGGCTCGCGCTCATGGCCCTGCTCGTCCTCGCCCGGCACCGCCGCAACATCGCCATCTGGGCAGGGCGCATCGTCGGCTGAGCCGTCCACAGCCGCGCCGCCGGTCTCCGGTCGTCCACAGGACAGCGGTCTGCGGCTTGGGTCGCGCTGTCGCGCTTCCTAACGTCGGCGTATGCCGTCCCCCCGCGACTCCGACGCCATCTCACCGCGCGCGCTCGCGCGGGTGCGGGAGCCGAACGACGTCTCCACCGATCCATCCGGAGGCGCGACGCGCGGTGCGTCGCGTGGTGCGACGCGCGATCCGTCCGTCGGCGCGGCCGCGAGAGCGGCGCCGGTGGGAGTTGCTGGTGCGGAGCGTGGACGGCACCGACCGCTCGAGGTCCCACGCGGCCCGGTGTTCGAGCTGCCGTCGAGCCTGCGGGGTGCCAGGTGGGTACCCAGCCGCTCGGCAGCCGCGGCGGTGCTCGCCGTCATCGTCGTGGTGGTGCTCGTCTTCGGCGTGCGTCTGTGGCTGGCGGGGTCCGGTGGCGGTGACGTGGTGGGGGTCCGCTCACCGGGCGGTGCCGATCCGAGCGGAGTGAGCCGAGGCACGTCGACGATGTCGCGCGCCTCGCCGGCTGGGTCGACGACCGGATCGCCGGATGCGGGAGGTGGAGCCGCAGGAGCCGTCGGCAGTGCCGGCGCAGCCTCCGGCGCGGCGGGGATTCTCGTCATCCACGTCGTGGGTCAGGTACGCACTCCCGGGGTCTACCGGATGTCGGTGGGCGCACGCGTGGGAGATGCCGTGACAGCGGCCGGGGGCGCCAAGACGGGGGCCGACCTGGCAGCCGTCAACCTCGCGCGGGTGCTCGTCGACGGCGAGCAGGTCGTCGTTCCGCGACCCGGCGAGGCCGTGGCGGCCCCGGGAGCCGGTGTCGCTGGTCAGACTGGAGGGGCCGGAGGTGCTGGGGGAGTGGCGGGTTCAGCCGGCTCTGCCGGCGGCAAGGTCGCGCTCAACTCCGCCGACCTGTCCGCGCTCGACACGTTGCCGGGAGTCGGGCCTGTCCTCGCGCAGCGCATCCTCGACTGGCGCACCGAGCACGGGCGCTTCACCAGCGTCGAGGAGCTGGGCGAGGTCAGCGGAATCGGCGAGAAGTTGCTCGCGCAGCTCACGCCCAAGGTGACGCTGTGAGCACGTCCGGGACGTCGGCGCCCCGGGGACCCGCTGCGCCCGAGCGTGGTGGCGGGATTGCTGAGCCAGAGGTTGACGTCGGGGCGTGGGAGCGCGGCGTCGTGCGGTTCAGCGATCTACGGATGCTCGTCCCCGCCCTGTTGGGATGGGCGCTGCTCGCGACGACGATGACGTGGTCGTCCACCGCTCGCTGGACCACCACCGCGGTGCTGGCCGCGTTGGCCGCGGGCGCCTACCTGCTCAGGCGACGTCCCGGCGTGCTGCTCGGGCTCGGGGTCGGCCTCCTGCTCCAGCTCGCCGGCAACGGCCAGCACGCCCTGCGAGCGGTCGGCGACCTCGACAGCCTCACGGCGACCAGAGCCGTCGTGATCCTCGAGGCCACGGTGACCTCGGACCCCTTCACGCCCGCTGCGCGCGCCGGCCGTGAGCCGGTCGTCATGGCTCGTGCCACGGCACACCGGATCGAGGGGCGGGGACGCTCGAGCCGAGCGCACGCTCCGGTCACGCTTCGCGGGGACACGTCACTCATGAAGGTGCGCTGGCACGACCGGGTGCGGCTTCGCGGGCGACTGGCGCCTCCCGATGCGGGCCGGCCCGAGCTCGCAGTGCTCGTGGTGTCCTCGCACGAGGTCGTGGCTCCTGCGGGGCGGGTGGCGCAGGTCGCCGAGCACCTGCGGGCGGGTCTGCGCCGGGCCGTCGACCCGACGCCGGCCGACGCGCGCGGACTCCTCCCGGGCCTCGTCATCGGCGACACGAGCCGCACCCCGCCAGACCTCACCGAGGCGATGCAGGCCACCGGGATGACTCACCTCACCGCTGTGTCGGGGTCCAACATCGCCGTGGTCGGTGGCTTGGTGCTGGGCCTGTGCGTCGTGCTCGGGGTCCGGCGACGGTGGAGGCCATGGATCGTCGCGCTCGCGATCATCGGCTTCGTCGTGCTCGCCCGACCCGAGCCGAGCGTCGTCCGCGCTGCGGCCATGGGGCTCATCGGCCTCATCGGCGTGAGCCGGTCGCGGCGCAGTGCCGGGCTTCCCGTCCTGTCGGGCGCGATCGTCGTCGTCCTCGTCCTGGACCCGTGGATGGCCAGGTCCTTCG
Source organism: Knoellia locipacati (assembly GCF_044791685.1). Classification (GTDB taxonomy): domain Bacteria; phylum Actinomycetota; class Actinomycetes; order Actinomycetales; family Dermatophilaceae; genus Knoellia; species Knoellia locipacati_A. The sequence continues at coordinate 57,479 of NZ_CP087730.1, read as the reverse complement.
GCTTCGCCCTCTCCGCGCTCGCGACGCTGGGGCTGCTGCTCTTCACCCGGCCCTGGGGCGATGCGATCGCGCGACGCCTGCCGAACCGGCTGGCCTTCATGGGCCCGGCGATTGCGATTCCCGTTGCAGCACAGGTGATGTGCGCACCGGTGGTCGTGCTGCTCCAGGGCTCGGTGAGCGTCATCGGAGTCGTGGCGAACCTCGTCGCCGCGCCGCTCGTCGCACCCGCCACCGTCGCAGGGGTGGTCGCGGCCGTGGTGTCGGTCGTCGCCGACGGTCCGGCTCAGCTGGTCGGGTGGCTCGGCGCGGTGCCGACGCTTGGCATCGCCAGGACGGCGCGCGTCATGAGCGACGTGCCGGGTGGCACGATGCCGTGGCCCGACGGTGGGCTCGGGGCGTTCCTGCTCGCCGGGGTCACGGTGCTGGTCGTGCTCACCGGGCGGTGGCTCGCCCGGGTGGCGCTCCTCAAGCCACTCCTGGCCGTCGGTGTCGTCGCGGTCACGGTGGCCATGACTCTGCCCACCCGCGTCGTGACCTGGCCGCCCAACGGGTGGCGGATCGCCTTCTGCGACGTGGGACAGGGGGACGCTGCGGTCGTGCGCACCGGCCCCGGGCGGGCACTCGTCGTCGACGCCGGACCTGATCCGCCCGCCATGGACGGCTGCCTCGACTCCCTCGGTGTCGAGGTGGTCGACGCCGTCGTGCTCACCCACTTCCACGCCGACCACGTGGAGGGCCTTCCTGGCGTCCTCGACGGTCGGAGGGTCCTGCAGGTCCTGACCTCACCGGTCGCCGAGCCCGCGTGGCAGGTGAGTGAGGTGACGTCATGGATGAGGCCACACGGCATACCCGTGTCGTCGCTTGCGGCGGGTGACCGGCTCACGTTCGGTGACGTGCGGGCGGAGGTGTGGGCGCCCGTGCGTCGCATCGCAGCGGGCTCGGTCCCCAACAACGCCAGCGTCGTGCTCGCGGTGCACGTCGGGGCGGTCGATGCGTTGCTCCTCGGTGACGTGGAGCGCGAGGCGGCGCATGACCTGCTGCTCCGGCTGCGACGGGATGCCGAGATGGGCTCTGCTGCAATGAATTTCGATGTCGTCAAGACGCCGCACCACGGCAGTGCGAACCTCGATGCCGGGCTCATGGCCGCGGTGCGCGCTCCGGTGGCCGTGATCTCGGTGGGCGAGGACAACGACTACGGCCACCCCACCGCTGCGCACCTGACGATGCTTCGGCGCAACGGGTATGCCGTCCACCGCACCGACCAGCGGGGGCACGTGGCCATCGTCGAGGTCGGAGACCGGCTCGAGGTGGTCACGTCACGATGACTCGAGGTGCTGCGACTCGTCGACCTCATGGCGCTCTCGACGAGCGAGTCCCGGGTGGCTCGGTGCGGCGAACCTCAGCGAGAGGCGCGCGACGGCTTGCTGCTCGAGCTCTTGGCGCTCTCGACGAGCGCGTCGAGGGTGGCCTTGACCGCAGGGACCCGCTGGAGATCCGGCGTCGTCACCGCGACGATGTGCCGGCGCGATGCGGGGGTCATCGGCAGTGCGACGACGTCCTCGTGGTGCACGGTCTTGAGGATGAGGTCGGGGATCACTGCGACGCCGAGGCCCTCGGCGATGAGCCCCATGACGGCGACGTAGTCCTCGGTCTCGTAGGCGATGTCGGGCACGTAGCCGGCGGTGCTCGCGAGCTGGAGCAGGTGGCCACGGCAGCGAGGGCAGCCGGCGATCCAGGTCTCGTCCTTGAGCATTGCCATGTCGGCCTTCTTGGCGGTGGCGAGCTCGTGGTCGTGTGGCACGGCGAGCAGCACCTCGTCGTCGAGCAGGGGAGTCGTCACGAAGGCGTCGAGGTCCTCCTCGCCGCGGCCGAGGTCGGTGCCCTCGTAGACGAAGGCCACGGCGAGGTCGCACTCACCGGCCCGCAGCGCCGCGAGGGACTCGCGCGGCTCGCCCTCGCTGAAGGTGATCGTCACGCCGGGGTGGTCTGCCTTGACCTTGGCCAGGGCCTTGGGCACGAGGGTCGCGGACGCGCTGGGGAAGGCCATGAGCCGGACCCGTCCGGAGCGCAGCCCGGCGATGGCGGCGACCTCCTCCTCGGCGGCGTCGAGGGCAGAGAGCACGGGTCCGGCGTGGCGCGCGAGGACGGCGCCGGCCTCGGTGAGGCGGACACTGCGGCCGACCCGCTCGACGAGCGTCGTGCCGGTGCGGGTCTCGAGGCGGCGGACCATCTGCGAGATGGCCGGCTGGGAATAGCCCAACGAGAGCGCCGCCGCCGTGAAGCTGCCTTCATCGGCGATGGCGCGCATGACCCGGAGACCTGCGGCATCAATCATGGATAGATCCTATAACGCCCAGTTATTGAAACTCCAGTCCTTGCGTCGCGACGTGATGGTGTATCACGATGCTGGCCTGGGCCTCCTCCTTGGCATGAGCACGCACATCCGTCGTCGGACAGCTTGGCGCAGCCACCATCCCTGCGTCGGGTGCGACGCGCTGGGCCGCTGGCGCTGGAAATGCGAGTGCGGCGCGGGCGGACACGCGGGACGATCGACAACGGACTGGCGCTCGATGATCACCTCGGCTCTCGTGCACCAGAACTGCAGTCCAGGCGAATGAAGTGAGGTGGGTCCGATGCCGACCCCGGAGTTCCTGAGGAGCATGCGAACGGCGACCCGGAACCGGGCGCACGTGCGCGTCCACCACCAGGCGGACGTGTTCCGCGGTGACACCGGCAGCTGGTGCTGGTCCTGTCGGTGCGGCGCCGGCGCCAACGCCGGCCGGACGCGCACGGACCACCAGTGGATGTCGGCCGCCGCCCTGCTCCACGAGGCGGCTCGCCCCGACCCGTGATCCGCTGAGGTTGCCGGCGGAGGGTGACGTACGCAGCCCGCCGTGCCCTGCGACATCTGCAGCGTGCAGACCTGCTTCCGGCACCGGCCACTGGACCGGCCGGACCGAGCCGAGCCGAGCCGATGGTTAGGCGCGATGGTCGGGCGCGATGGTCAGGCCCGCGGGTCGCGAACGATGGCCACGGCGATGACGCCGAACGCCACCGCGTTGAGACCCCAGCCGATGAGGTCGAGTGTGGGGCTGCCGACGATGACGAGGGCGATGAAGTGCGCCGGCTGGCAGACCACGAGGGCGATCCCTGCCCACATCGGGATGGCCCGAGTCCGGATCGCGGCGACGCCGAGGAGCACGGTTCCGATGACGTGGCCGGCGATGAAGAGACCCAGGCCGAGGTCGGCGACCGGGTGCAGCCCGGCGAAGAAGGTTTCGATGGTCGCCGTGTCGGCACCCGACTGCACCCCGCGAAGCACGATCGCGTCACCGGCCACCAACCAGGGAAGGCACAGGTATGCCGGGACGAGGAGGAGCTCGGCGGCAGCGGTGAGGCGGGGAGCGTCGGCGGCGAACGGTCGCGCTGCGAGGACCGCTGCCACCGGCAGGGTGAGCGAGGCGAGGAACCCCAGCCACACGACAGCGTTCTGGGCATTCTGGTGGGCGGCCACGTCGCGAACGACATCGGCCGTGTCGGTGCTGTTGAAGTACGGAAGGACGAAGCGCAGCACGGCGACGAGCGCCGGCGCCAGGGGGAGCACCACCAGAATGCCGAGGCGGGCTGCCCGGCTGCGCGGGCGCGGACTCGCACCCCCTCCGGTCCAGGACTGGGGCGGCGGCGTGGAGATCGCCGACGAGGTGGACGTTGATGCGGCCATGAGGACCTCCGGTGACGGGGATGGATCGGTGAAGTCAGCGTGTCTTCGTGCGCGTTCCCTCGTCCGCGGCCGTCGCTCACGAGGTGCGGGAACGCGTTCCCCACCTGCGGGAACGCAGGGGCGAGCACACTGGCTCCATGACCGGGTCGCTTGCGTGGTCGGCCCCGTCGTCGGCCGTCCCACCGCCGATGGCGAGGGTCATGTCGTGGCGCCGGGCGGCCGCCGCCACGTTGGGCGCCGTGTCAGTCGTCGGCGCAGTCCTGGCCGCGTCGCTCTCGTGGTCAGCAGGGATGTCGTGGGCCGATGTCCTCGAAGGGTTCGTCGTGACGAACACCCTGATGGGCCTCAGCTTCGGACTCTGCGGTGCGTTGATCGTCTGGCACCGGCCACGGTCCGCGATCGGCTGGCTGTTCGTCGGTGACGGGCTCGGTCACCTCGTGAGTGCGGTCGCGGCGCCGCTCAGTGCGGTCATGCGCGCCCAGGGAGCGCCGGTGTGGTCGGTGCGCGGCGTCGAGACGGTGTTCGCCTACGCGTGGCCGTGGTCGATCGCACTCTTCCTCCCACTGGCGTTGTTGGTGTTCCCCGATGGACGGCCCGCGTCGCGGCGCTGGCGTCCGGTGATCGCCGTCGTCGCTGCCACAGCCCCCTTCTTCGTCGTCGCGCAGGGCGCTTCACCCGGCTCTCCAGCCCCCGGGCTGCCCGACCCGTACCTCACGATTGCGGGCTACGACCGGTTCGGCTGGTTGTGGACGGCATCGGAGGTCCGCACCACGGCGGCACTGGCTCTGGGCGTGGCCGCGCTCGTCGTCCGGTATCGGAAGGCAGACGACGCGGGTCGTCGCCAGCTGCTGTGGCTGCTTCTCGCAGCACTCCTCGTGCTGGTCATCGTGGTGCCCTGGTCCTATGTCTCCGGGACGCCTGTGGCGGTGCTGTTCGGTATCCCGCTCATCCCGATCGCCGTCACGGTGGCGATCGTGCGTCACCAGGTGCTCGACATTCGCCTCGTGCTGTCGCGAGCCGTTGCCTGGGCAGGACTGTCGCTCCTCGCCATCACGCTCTACGTGCTCGTCACCGGCCTCCTCGCCGACCTCGCGGTGGAGGCCACGGGTCGAGCCGGGATCTCGGCAGTGGTCGTGGCGCTCTCGCTCGCCCCCGCCCTGCCTCGGTTGCAGCGGGGTGTGGATCGAGTGATCTACGGCGATCGCCGAGAGCCGAGCCGTGTCGTGTCGCGGGTCGGCGCGGAGTTGGCCGCCGGGCGGGAGCCTCTCGACGACGTGGTCGGCGCCATCCGTGAGGCGCTCCGCCTGCCGTTCGTCGCCGTCTCCGCGCGGGGCGTGGTGGTGGCAGAGTCCGGTACGGCGGGTGCGCTCGTCGTGCAGCTGCCGCTGGCGTATGCCGGCGAGAACGTCGGCACACTCGACGTCTCGCCGAGGGCGGGGGAGCGCGAACTCGGTGGTCGAGATCGTCAGGCGCTGGGAGTGGTGGCGGTCACCGTCGCGGTCGCGGTCCGTGCCATGGACCTCACTGCCAGCCTTCAGACCTCTCGCGAGCGGATCGTCGTCGCCCGCGAGGAGGAGCGCCGGCGGCTTCGGCGGGATCTGCACGACGGGATCGGACCCGCGCTCACGGGGATGTCCCTTGCGGCGGACGCCGCCGGGAACCTCCTGGATGGTGACCGCGCTGAGGCGCGCGTCCTCATCCAGTCGCTCCGTCGGGACACCCGGACGACCTTGGTCGAGCTGCGACGGGTCGTGGACGCGCTCCGCCCTGCAGCCCTCGACGAGCTGGGGCTCGTCCCTGCGCTGCAACAGCACGCGTGCCTGCTCACTCGTCGGTCCGACGGTGCACCTCTCGAGGTGCGGGTCCGGGCGCCCCAGCAGATGCCGCGGCTGCCCGCCGCCGTGGAGGTTGCGGCATACCGGATCGCGGTCGAGGCGCTCACCAACGTCGTTCGCCACGCGAGCGCGAGCGTCGCCTGCCTCACTCTCACCTGTGACGACCTCGTGGTGGTCGAGGTCATCGACGACGGATCGAGCACCGAGCCGTGGGCGCAGGGTGTGGGGATGCAGTCCATGCGCGACAGGGCCACTGAGCTCGGCGGGGCCCTCGAGGCTGGTCCCGGGCCATCCGGCGGAACGGTCCGCGCGTCGCTCCCGGTGCACCCCGCAGTGGCCGCGGACGGGTCGCTCCCGGCGGTGTCACAGTGACGGTCGTGCGCGTCGTCGTGGCGGACGACCATCCCATCGTTCGCTCGGGCCTGAGCGCGCTGATCGGCTCGCTCGCCGACCTCGAGTTGGTCGGGGTCGCCGCGAACGGCAAGGAAGCCGTGCGGCAGGTGGTCCTCACCAAGCCGGACGTGGCCCTGCTCGACCTGGACATGCCAGAGCTCGACGGGTATGCCGCGACGCGCGAGATCGTTCGCACCTCCCCGCAGACGGCGGTTCTCGTCCTCACCATGTCGGCCGACGACGACGCCGTCTTCGCCGCCGTCCGTGCGGGCGCGCGCGGCTACCTCGTCAAGGGTGCCGAGCAGGAGGACATCCTGCGCGCCGTCCGGGGCGTGGCCGCTGGTGAGGTCGTGTTCGGCCCCGGTGTGGCGGAGCGTGTCCTGGCATTCCTCTCCTCCCCACCGGACGCCCCGGACCTCGTGTTCCCCGAGCTGACCCGACGGGAACGGCAGATCCTCGACCTCATCGCTGCCGGGCGGTCGAACGCCGAGATCGGGCGTTCCCTGGGTTACGCCGCGAAGACCATCGCCAACAACGTGTCGCGGATCTTCGCCAAGCTGCAGGTCGCGGACCGAACCCAAGCGATGATCCGCGCCCGCGACGCAGGGCTGGGACGCGAGCCCGCCTGAACTCGTTGACGGCAGCGGGACGACTGTGGCCGGTCCGGCTGAGCACCTACGATGACGGGGTGAGTCCAGAGGTGTCGGTGCACGAGGTCGCCGCGCTGCTGCACGAGTGCGGTCCTGCCCTGGTCCTCACGGGGGCCGGGATGTCCACGGAGAGCGGCATCCCCGACTACCGCGGGCCTGACGGCAACCGCCGGGTGACGCCGATGTCGCACCAGGAGTTCACGGCGACGAGCGAGGCGCGGCAGCGCTACTGGGCGCGCAGCTTCATCGGCTGGCAGCGCTTCTCCGCAGCCGAACCGAACGACGGCCACGCTGCCGTCACCGAGCTCCAGCGGTCCGGGCTCTTCGGCGCCGTCATCACCCAGAACGTCGACGGACTGCACCAGGAGGCCGGCACGCGCGACGTCGTCGAGCTCCACGGCTCACTCGCCGAGGTCGTCTGCCTCACCTGTGGTGAACGCGTCGACCGCGACCTCGTGCAGGCCTTCATGCACGACGCGAATCCCGGCTTCGCCTCACGCGCTCTCGGTTCGGTGCCCGACGGCTCGCAGGTGAGCAGCCAGATTCGACCCGATGGTGACATCGTGCTCGCCGACGAGGCGGTCCGGACGTTCGTCGCGCCGCGATGCCTGGTGTGCAGCGGCGACGCACTCAAGCCGGACGTCGTCTTCTTCGGCGGGTCGGTCCCGAAGGACCGGGTGGACCTCTGCTTCGCCCTCACCGATGCGGCGCCGGTCCTTGTCGTGCTGGGTTCCTCGCTCAAGGTGATGAGCGGCTACCGGTTCGTGCGACGCGCGGCGGCACACGGCATACCGGTCGTCGTCATCACGAGGGGACCGACGCGCGCGGACGCCGAGACGACGCACCGGATGGATGCGCCGCTCGGCGTCACGCTGTCGTCCCTCGTCCACGCCGTCGGGGAGCGGGCGGACCGGGCGGGCTGAGCTCAGATCCGCCGGAGGACCGCCGTGACCTTGCCGAGGATGGTCGCGTGGTCGCCGTCGATCGGGTCGAAGGCGGGGTTGTGCGGCAGGAGCCAGACCTTGCCGTCCTTGCGCTTGAAGGTCTTGACCGTCGCCTCGTTGTCGAGCATGGCCGCGACGATGTCGCCGTTGTCGGCGGTCGGCTGCTGGCGCACGACGACCCAGTCGCCGTCGCAGATGGCGGCGTCGATCATCGACTCACCGACGACCTTGAGCAGGAAGAGCGAGCCCTCGCCGACGATCTGCTTCGGCAGCGGGAAGACCTCGTCGACAGTCTCTTCCGCGAGGATCGGGACACCGGCGGCGATCTGGCCCAGGACCGGGACGTAGCTCGCCTCGGGGCGGGCGTCGCCCGAACCCGTGGGGTCGAGATCGGCGTCGAGGTCGTCGGGGGTCGCGCCGCCGCGGTAGCCGCGGATGTCGCTCGGGGTGTCGGGGGAGACGACCTCGAGGGCACGCGGCCGGTTGGGGTCGCGGCGGAGGTAGCCCTTCTTCTCCAGGGCGTTGAGCTGGTGCGACACAGAGCTGGGGGAGGTGAGCCCCACGGCCTGGCCGATCTCGCGCATGCTCGGCGGGTAGCCGCGGCGGTCGACGGAGTTGCGGATGACGTCGAGGACCTTGCGCTGACGAACCGTGAGGGTGCCGTCGCCGGGATCGCGGTCGGGCAGCTCGTGGACGTCGGCGTCCGTGGCGCGCTTGTCGCTCATGCTTCGTCTCCTCCGAAGGGCGTTGTCAGTGGGGCCTGATTGGCTTCCTGACATGACCTCAGCGTACGGAGTTCGAGCAGGTGTTTCAAACATCTGTTCGAGGCGTGTCTTGAAGTCGTCGAACATCCGTGCTAGAAATCGTACAGACGTTCTATCGAACGTCCTTTCGACCCAGGAGGACCTCATGAGTGCAGTCGCCTACGACGACACCGCGGCCGGGTATGCCGTCCCGCTCCCGACGCGTCGTCCGCAGCGTCCGCGGCTCGTCCTCGTCCCGACGGGCGAGGCGGTGTGCGAGGCTTCGGCTCCGGCCCTTCGGCTGACACGAGCAGGGCGCCTGGCACTGACGACGACCGTGCTCCTTCTTGCTCTCGTGGCGGCGTTCGTCGGGTTCACCGGGGGAGCGGCGGCCACGGGCGCGCCACTCACGGTCACGGTCGAGCAGGGCCAGACGCTGTCGCAGCTCGCGGCCGAGCACATGAGCGGCTCCTCGATCGCCACCGCCGTCGCCGAGCTCCAGCTGGCCAACGGTCTGGGCAGCGCACAGGTCCGCGCCGGCCAGACCATCGTCATCCCGCAGGGCTGAGCCTTGCGCTGACGGTCACAGACTCCGAGCCGCTTCGACCCCGGCTCGGGCCTGAGTCCCCAGGCGAGCTTCGACCCCTTGCCGACTCAGAGCACGGAGGGCGCCCCGCCATTGTTCGCGTGGGGCGCCCTTTGCTGTGCCGCTGGCGTCCGGGAGGAGGTAGATGGGTTCGTTGCCCGGGCGCCTGTCGTCGTGGGCAACTTCTTGCCCCACGACCACCAGCCAAGCGGCGCTCGGTCCCTTGCCGGGTGGTGATCGGGCAATAAGCCTGGAGCGCAGCGGCTTGGACCTCTCATGACTGAATCCAGCGGTGGGCGCGTGCAGAGGGTCAAGCAGCTTCGGGTCGTCGTCGAGGCTGAGGACTACGACGACGCGGTGCGCTCTACCGAGACGTCCTCGGGATGGAGGAGATCGCCGCGTTCTCCGAGGGAGGCGAGGACGCGTCGCGATCCTCGAGGCGGGCCGAGCGACCTTCGAGATCGCCAGCCCGGCACACAAGACGGCGATCGACCGGGTCGAGGCGGACGGCATACCGAGTCCGAAGATCCGGATCGCGTTCGAGGTCGAGGACTCAGCGGCCTCGACCCGGGACGCCGCGGCGGCCGGCGCGGTCGTCGTGGCAGAGCCCGTGCTGACACCGTGGATGTCGCTCAACTCCCGGCTCGAGGCGCCAGCGGAGCTGACCCTGACGTTGTTCGAGGAGACAGAGGAGTCGCACGAGCGCGCCCAGCGTGAGGGGTTCGGCACCAACTCTTGACAGTGAGTGGTCGGACACAGGAGCAGGGTGTCGTCGTCTGCAGCGGTCGCTCGTCAGGTCCGCGCGACCTCCGACGCGTCCGCGTTCAGGAAGTTGAACGCGGCCCTCTTGCGTGCGGGTCTGCCGTGTTCAGACTGTTGAACGCGAAATGGTCAACACCGGGTCAGGACCGCTCCTACCGTCGATGACGTGCCCGCACCCGGTGGGCGACGACTCGCGTAGGGGAAACACATGCAGCTCCGCCAGAACGCCGCAGCGGACGCGCGGCACCGCCGTCTCGTGGACGCCGGACCGTCGAGGACGACCCGCCGGCTCCTCGCCGTCGTGGCCGCGTCGAGCATCGTGGTCCTCGGCGGGGTGGGTCTCACCCCCGCACAGGCCTCATCCGTCACCAGTGCCGTCTTCAGCGGCACGACGGGAACGGTCGCGGTCGGCGGCACGCTCTACGCCAAGCAGGGCGCCGCGCTGACGCTCACCGTCGTGACGAGCAGCGACACCAAGTGCGTCGAGGTGGCCGGGGCAGCCTCCCTGCCCCGCCAGACGTCCGCCACTCCGAAGTCGAGCTGGACGTTCACCACGACCGCCCCGGCTGGCGACGGAAGCCAGGCCTTCACCGTGGCCGCGTCCCCGAACTTCAACGCCAACAACTGCACCGGCCAGACGAACTCCACCCAGGCGTCCTACGTCCGCGACAACACCGGTCCCGCCGTGGCCGCCGAGATGGCGCCCGCCGCCAACGCGGCCGGCTGGAACAACAGCGAGGTCACCGTCAAGTGGTCCGCCAGTGACACCGGCGTCGGCGTCGCCGCGGCGCAGCCGTTCAGGACGGACTCGGTGACGGCGAACGGCGTCCAGGTCCTCACGGCGCCGGCGCAGGGCGACCGGCTCGGCAACCTCGGGGCCGGCGGCTCCACGACCGTGCGGGTCGACAAGGCGACCCCGACCATCACGGCGGGCCAGACCAAGAACGCGGACGGCACCACGACCGTCACCTTCACCTGCGGCGACAGTCTGTCGGGCATCGCGTCCTGCGTGGCCGACGGCTCCACGACGAACAGCCGGATCGTCCAGCCCGGCGCCACCGTGACGGGCACCGCAACGGACCAGGCTGGGAACTCGTCCACCGCCTCGTCCACCGCCCCCGCCGCGGACACCACCGCACCACTGCTCTCCGGTGCGCCCACGACCCTGCCCAACGGCGCCGGCTGGTACCGCGGCGACGTCACGATCGACTGGACCGCCTCCGACCCGGAGTCGGGCGTGCCCACCGCCCCGGCCGACACGGTGATCGGTGGCGAGGGCACCGGTCTGACGAGCAACGCCACCGTCACGAACGGAGCCGGCCTGTCGACGACGGCGGGCAGCTCGCCCGCCGTGAGGATCGACCGGACCGCACCGTCGACGAGCATCAGCGGCGCCTCGAACGCGTGGGTGAACGATGCCGTCACCCTGACCCTCACGCGGTCCGACAACCTCTCGCAGGTGGCCTCGACCTCGTACACCGTCGATGGTGGATCGACGACGAGCGGCACGAGCGTGCTGCTCGAGACCACCGGCGAGCACACCATCACCTACTGGAGCACCGACAACGCGGGCAACGTCGAGGTACCCAAGACGGCCACCGTACGGATCGACCGGACCGCGCCTTCGATCAGTCACTCCTTCACCCCGAGCAGCTACACGGACGGCGCCTGGACCAACGGCGACGTCACGGTCAGGTTCATCTGCGACGACCAGGGGGGCTCCGGTCTCGTCGGCTGCACCGAGCCCGTGACCGAGAGCGGAGAGGGGATCCGCACCGTCACCGGCGAGGCGACGGATGGTGCGGGCAACGCCACGCCCGACGCGGCCACCGTCCGCATCGACAAGACCCTACCGACCATCACGGCCACGGCCGTGGGCGAAAAGAACGCCGCCGGCTGGTACAAGGCAGACGTCCGGGTCGAGTACGTCGTCTCCGACAACCTCTCCGGTGTGGCAACGCCCCCGAAGGCGGACGTGCTCAGTGAGGGCTCGGACCAGAGCGCGAGCGCCTTGGTCACCGATGCCGCCGGCAACGCCGCCGAGGCGGGCGTCACGGACATCGACGTCGACAAGACTCCGCCGACCCTCGTGGGCTCGTTCCCGAGCGGGTGGCACACCGAGGACGTCACCGTCACCTGGACCTGCACGGACGCCCTGTCAGGCCCGGCCGGCACCCCGGCCGCCACCACGGTGACCGGTGAGGGCGCCAACCTCTCCGCCACCGCCAGCTGCTCCGACGTCGCGGGCAATGCGACGACCAAGACCGTCACCGGGATCATGATCGACCGCTCCCGCCCGACGACCGAGGCCGAGGTCTCGGGGTCCCCGACCAACGACTGGTACGCCCAGGGCGCCACCGTCACCCTGACCGGCAGCGACAACCTGTCCGGCGTCGCCGCCACCTTCTTCACCCTCGACGGCGGCCCGGCGACCCAGTACGAAAAGCCTCTCGAGCTGACCGAGGACGGCACTCACACCGTGACCTTCTGGAGCACGGACGGCGCCGGCAACTTCGAGGCCGCTGGTGCGCCCGTCGTCGTGCGGGTGGACGGCACGGCACCGGTCACCAGCGTCGTGAACCCGATCTCGCCCGACAGCGGCTGGTTCGTCACGAGCGGGATCCCCTTCGCCTTCAGCACCACGGAGTCCGGTTCGGGGACGCACGCCACGTACTACACGATCGACGGGGGCCCGGCGCAGACCTACGGCCAGCCGTTCACCCAGGACCTGTCCGACGGCGTGCACCAGGTGACCTACTGGAGCACCGACGTCGCCGGCAACGTCGAGGCTGAGCGCGACTTCGAGCTCAACGTCGACACCGTGGCGCCGACCATCGAGGGTGCGACGCTCAACGCCGACGGCGGCCGGCGCCCTGCGAACGCTTTCGGGTGGTTCAACAGCCCGGTCGATGTCAGGTTCTCCTGCGCCGACACCGGCTCCGGCCTGCAGGTCGGCGTGGCGGGCTGCGCCGGGGACACGACCCTCACAAACGACGGCGCCGGCCAGACCGCCACCGGTGACGCCGTCGACGTCGCGGGCAACAGGAGCCGCACGACGTTCGGTCCGGTCAACCTCGACCAGGTCAAGCCGACGCTCGCCGGGGTGCCCATCGCCGCGAACGCCGCCGGCTGGCACAAGGGCGACGTCACGGTCACCTGGGTCGGCGACGACGGGCTGTCCGGGCTCGACCCGGCCACCCAGCCCGAGCCGAGCACGATCACCGGAGAGGGCGCCGACCTCGGTGCCGGCCCGGTGACGGTCAAGGACAAGGCCGGGAACACGAGCGAGCTGACCTCGGTCACCGGGGTCAGGATCGACCGCACGCCTCCGGTGGTGAAGGGCGCTGCCAAGACCGCGCCCAACGCCGCCGGTTGGTACTCCGGCGATGTCGTCGTGGACTTCACCTGCACCGACGCGCTGAGTGGGGTCGCCACCTGCCCCACGAGCGCACTGCTCAAGGGCAACGGTGCGGATCAGTCCGTGACCAGCGGTGTCGCCACCGACCGCGCAGGGAACGAGGGCACCGGCGCCACGGTTCGCAACATCAACATCGACGGCCTGGCACCGACGACGACGAGCAACAACACCTGCACTGCGGTCAACGAGTGGTGCAAGGGCGACAACGCGGACGTCGTCCTCACCGCGACCGACCAGACAGGCCTGTCGGGAGTCAAGGAGCTGCGCTACCGGGTCGACGGGGGTGACGAACAGGTTGCTGCCGGCTCCAACACCACGGTCTCCGTGCCCCTCAGCGGGACCGGCGCCGGCACCGTGAAGTACTGGGCCGTCGACAGGGCAGGCAACGTCGAGCCGGCGAACACCGTGGCGCTGAGGTGGGACAACATCGCTCCCACCGTGAGCAATACCCTGTCGCCGGCACCGAATGCCGACAAGTGGAACCGGTCCGACGTCACCGTGACCTTCTCGGCCAAGGACGACGACAAGGGCTCCGGCGTCGCGTCGGTGACCGCCCCCGTCACCGTCTCCACCGAGACGTCGGGACGAGTCGTCACCGGCACCGCCAAGGATGTCGTGGGCAACATCGGCACGGACTCCGTGACGGTCCTGCTCGACAAGTCTCAGCCGACCATCTCCGGTTCCGTGACCAGCGGGACAAAGACGGCAAGCGGCTGGTACTCCGGCCCCGTCACGGTCACCTTCACCTGTGCTGACGCCCTCTCCGGCGTGGCCACCTGCCCCGACCCGGTCGTCCTCACGGCCAACGGCACCAACAGTGCGACGGGCACGGTCACCGACCGGGCGGGGAACACGGCGACGGCCTCCGTCGGTGGGATCCGGATCGACCAGGAGAAGCCGGCCCTCACCACCGCGGACGTCAACGTCGCGGGCGCGACCTTCACCTTGGGTCAAGTCCCGGCGGCGAGCTGCGCGGCCAAGGACGACTTCGCCGGACTCGCCTCATGCGTGGTCACGGTGACCGGTGGCAACGCCAGCGGTGTGGGCACCTTCTTCTACACCGCCACGGCGACGGACCTCGTCGGCAACACGTCGACCGTGACCGGCACCTTCCGCGTCGTGTACCGGTTCGATGGGTTCCTCCAGCCGATCAACGACACCGCCCACCAGGTCGGCACGTCGACCAGCGTCTTCAAGGCCGGCAGCATGGTCCCCGCCAAGCTGCAGCTCAAGAAGGCGGACGGCACCGTCGTCCAGGCGACCACCGCCCCGGTCTGGCTCACGCCGGTGAAGGGCAGTTCGATGATCGCCCCGGTCGACGAGTCGGTGTACAGCGCGAGCAGCGACAGCGGCACGACCTACCGCTACGACGCCACCACCGGTCAGTACCAGTACAACTGGAAGACGGGCAGTGCCGGTGGCAGCTACTGGCGGGTCGGGGTCAAGCTCGACGACGGACAGACCCACCTCGTCAACATCGGCACTCGCTGACCGTCGGCGAGTGACAGCAGGCGGCCCCACGTCGACCACGGCGTGGGGCCGCCTGCACGACGCAAGGAGGTGGACCCGGTTGCACCAACCGCGGACGATGACCAGCGACTGCCCTCCGTGGTGCGTCGTCGACCACGGGACACAGGTCGGGGAGGAGGACGCGCTCCACGTCAGCGTGACCCTGAGCGTGCGCCGGACGGCAGTCCGCCTGTGCCTGACCCGGGGCGAGGGCTTCCGGACCGCCGACGGGCCCTACCTGCTCATCGGGTCCGACGAGTACACGCTGTACGAGGCAGACGCGCTCATCGGGGCGCTGACCCAGCTCGTCGATGCCGCGGGCGCCACCAGGGCAGGCGCGGGCGTCGTCAGTCCCCGCGCAGGAGCCTGAAGGCGCTCTCGCGGTCCTTGACCCGCAGCTTCTTCAGCACCGTCGAGACGTGGACCCGCACCGTCGTGGGCGACAGGAACAAGCGGTCGGCGACGTCCTCGGTCGCCAAGCCCTGAGCCAGCAGCTGCATGACCTCCCACTCCCGGGCGCTGAGCCTGGCGGCCGCAGGGGTGGTGCGCCCGAAACGACGCTTGGTCGGTGCGCGGAACTCGTCGAGCACGCGGGCCACCAGCTTCGGCGACAGGGCCCCGTTGCCGGCGAGCACCTGGCGCAGCGAGTCGCCGAGGGTCGTCGGGTCGGAGTCCTTGAGCAGGTACCCCGACGCTCCGGCCCTCAGCGCGTCGAAGAGGTCGTCCTCCTCCACCGACTGGGTCAGCATGACGACCGCGACCTCCGGGAGGAGACGCGAGATCTCCGCGGCGGCGCGGATGCCGCTCCCCGGCATGTGGATGTCGAGCAGGGCCACGTCCGGCCGGTGCTCGGTCGTCAGGGCGACGGCGTCGTCCGCCGAGGCGCCCTCGGCCAGCACCTCACAGCCATTCGCCTCGAGCGCCTGGCGGATGTGGGCGCGCAGCCGCGCGTGGTCGTCGGCCATCACGACCCGGGTCGTCACCACGTCACCTCCACGGTCGTGCCCCTCCCCGGCTCGGACCTGATGTCGGTCGACCCCCGCAGCGCCGACGCCCGGTCAGTCATGCTCGTGAGCCCGAACCCCGTGGCCGCCGTCCGCGTCGCCCGCGGGTCGAAGCCGCGACCGTCGTCGGCGACGACGAGGTGGTGCCGACCGTCGGGCCCACGCCAGAGCCGCAGTCGCACGCAGCCCACCTGTCCGTGACGAATCGAGTTGGACACGGCCTCCCGGGTGATGCGCACGAGCGCGTGGCGGTGCTCGGCGTCGGCAGTGATGCCGTGATCGAGGTCGACCTCGAGCCGGGCGTCGTACCGCTCCGCCACCTGCCGGGCCGCCCGGTGCAGGACCTGGCCCAGCGGTTCGTCCGGGCTGCGGCCCAGGGCGTCGACGGCGGCGCGCGCCTCGTCGAGGGCCCGGTCGCACGAGGCCAGAAGCCCACGGCGCGCGTCCTCGGGCATGTCGGTGAGGCCGTGGGTGACGATCCGGATGTAGCCCAGCTCCTGCACCACGCCGTCGTGCAGCTCGCGGGCCAGCCGGCGTCGGTCCTCGAGGACGGCCACCCGGGCCTGCGCCGACCAGTACTGCCTGATCTCGCGGGTCGCCCCGACGAGGAGCAGGACGTAGGAGGCGGTGCGCAGTAGGTCGCCGGTGTAGAGCCACCCGGTGTAGAGCGAGGGGAAGAAGGTGTAGTTGATCCGCGCGAAGCCGGCCAGGGCGAAGGCCGGCCCTGCCCACATGAGCAGGTGGTCGGTGCGCGCTGCCCGGCTCTGGACGACCTGACGGGTGAAGAGCACCGAGGCCGAGAGGAAACAGGCGGCTGCGAGCGCCCAGGCGACGAAGATCAGGGGGTGCTCGGTGAGCAGGGGCCGCTGGACGGTCGCGGACTCCTGCTCCGTCACCGCGAGGGCGAGCCGGTCGCGCAGAAGCCAGAGGACGACGGTCGCGAGGGCCACGACGGCCCAAGGGACGACCTGCACACGCCGAGTCCAGCCGGCGAGGACTCGGTCGCGCGCCAGGGCGGCGAGGAGGACGAGGACCGCCGCGCCGGCGCGCAGGCCCGCCGGGAGCCAGACGTCCAGAGTTCCCGGGGCGTACCCGGAGAGCAGCTCGAGGAGCAGCGTCATTCCGAGCCCAGCGAGGGCGAGGAGGAGCAGGGCCTCTGCGAGGAGCAGGTCCTGGAGCCGCCTGCTCCGGGCGAAGCGACCGAAGAGCAGGTACGCGGCGAGGAGCGCGACGCACATGTCGGCCGTGTCGAGGACGAGGTGCATTGACGGGTTCTGGTAGGCCGGGAGGAGCAGCGGCGTGCCGGCAACCATCGCCGTGACGAGGACGCCGACGGCCCAGCCGGCCGCTGTGAGGGCGGGAGCGGGATGGAGGTCCGGCCTACCCCGGGTGGCGTTCGTCGGACCTCCGTCGCGACCGGGCCGGACTCGGTCGCGTCCGGTTGCGGGCCGGTCGCGACCCGTCAGCCCTTGCCGCTGCATGCGGGGAGTTTAGGAGCCGCCCACCCAGTCAGGTGCGAGAACGAGCGAACCCGAGGGCGCGCAGCATGCATGCCTCTGACCTGCGGCGACGTCCTGGATCGGTGCCAGGTGCCAGCGCTCGGACGGCCGCCCCCGGGTCGGCTCCCGCCTCTCGGCGCCCGCCGTCACCAACCCTCGTCGTGAGGGTGAGGGGCTCGGTTGGTGTCCCAGGGCCGGTCAGGCGAAGGCCAGCTCGAGCGGGAGCTCGTGGAAGGCGGCGACGAACTCGGCCGCCTCGGCGACGCCGTGGCGTTCTGAGTTCGTGAGCGCGACGTCGGGACGCACGGTGACGACAACACGCTTCGCCTCGACCTTGCGCTTGAACGTCCCGACGTCGTGCCCAGCGACGACCACGATGCCGCCGCCGGCCTCGGAGACGAGCCGGGTCCGGTCGGCGTCGTGGTTGCGTCGTGGGAACCCCGTGCTCGGGTAGGTCAGCGCTGCCTCGTCGAACGTCGACAGCAGGTATGCCGTGTGCTCACGGGTCGTGCGTGCCGTCACCGACGGGTCGAACCACAGGGTCTCGCCGGCGCACTCGACCGACTCGAGCGGGTGGGACTCACGCCAGTGGGCATCGGTCGTGAGCTCGGCGACGGCCTGTCGGATCTCGGTCAGGGTGAGGCCGCTCCAGCGCTGGAGGTCTCGCTCGGACGCAGGACCGTGGCCGGTGAAGAACCGGTGGGTCAGCTCGAGGAGGGCTCGCTCGCGCGGCCACGAGTCCGCGTCTGCCGGAGGGATGGTCTCGTCGACGAGGACGTAGGTGTGCTCGGTGCCCCGCGGGGGACCGGAGCAGATCACCGACCTCACCTCCGCCGTGAGCAGCTGATGCGCCATCGGCTCGCCTGGCCCGGGGAGCCCGGCCGCCGCGAACTCCGGGCCGATCTCCTTGCGGGTCAGGGCGCGGCCCCCGCCGAGGAGCTCGTGGAGCAGCGCGAGGCCGCGCTCCTTGACCTCGTCGGTCAGTCCGAGCTGGCGGTGGCGCGCAGGCATCCCGCCCTCGACCTTCGGCCCGGTGAGCGTCTGGATCCAGCGGAGGTCCTCGGGTGCCACGTGATGCCAGGTCGGCCGCAGGATGTGGGTGCGCACCCAGCCGCCGGCCGACTGCGCCGCCAGCACCCCGGCATACGACGTCGTGCGCGAGCGCATTGCGAGCGAGTGGGCCGCCAGCGGCGCGTCCTGGCTCTGGACGCAGGTGAGGAGGCGGACGACGTCATCGGGGCGAGGGAGTGGTGCCGATGACAGTCGTTGCACTGCGAGGCGTCGCCGGATCACCCAGTCGCGAGTGACGGTGCGGGTCATGACGACATCCTGTCGGAGCGGGACAATGGCGGCATGGAGCAGAGCACCGAGGTGGACATCGACGCGTCACCCGAGCGCGTCTGGGCGGTCATGAGCGACGTGGAGCGGTGGCCGGAGTGGACCGAGACGGTGACGGCGGTGACGCGGCTCGACGCCGACAGCCTGGGTCTCGGCTCGAGGGTCAGGGTGGAGCAGCCCAGGCTGCCGCCCACCGAGTACGTCGTCACCGAGTTCAACCCGGGGGAGGGGTTCACCTGGGTTGCCACCGGACCCGGCGTGCGGACGACGGCGCGCCACCGGATCGAGCCGGTCGCCGGGTCGGGTTCGCGGGTGCGCGTGCGGCTGTCCGTCGAGCAGTCCGGTCCGGTGGGAACGGTCATGGGGAGGCTGTTCTTCAAGCGGCTCACCGACCGCTACCTCGCCACCGAGGCGGCCGGGCTCAAGGCACGCAGCGAGGGCCCCCGCTGATCTGTGCCTCGACTCATGACGACAGGGGGCGTCGCATCGTGAGCCGGGGCATCTTGCTCGCCGTCGCGTCGGTCGTACCGACGACCTCGAAACCGGCCCGCTCGAACATCGACCGGGTGCCGACGAAGGCCATGGTGAGGTCCATCCGGCCGTCCGGGTCGACGGGGTGCGACTCGACAGCGGGTGCACCGTGGTCTGCGGCGTAGGCGACCGCTCCCTCGATGAGGTGCTGGCTCACCCCGCGCTTGCGGAAGCCACTGCGGACGACGACGCAGACGATGCTCCACACCGGCAGGTCGTCGGTGGGCAGCATGAGCGTCGAGCGGTCGAGGCGGGTGATCTCCGAGCGTGGCCCGATGTTGCACCACCCGACCGGCTCGCCGTCGAGGTAGGTGACGACGCCCGGTGGGTGCTCGCGCTCGCAGAGGGCGCGCATCGCGCGCTCCCGCTGGTCGTCGCCGTCGCCCCCGAGCCCGCTGATCTCGGCCGCGGTGAGGCGGTGCGACAGGCACCAGCAGTGCGTCGGTCGCCGGTTCCTGTTGATGACGTCGGCGAAGTCCTCGAACCGGTCCGGGGTCACCGGATGCGTCTCCCACACGGGCTCGGTGGTCATGACGACATCCTGCCGAGGCCGACCGACAGCCGCGTTCGATCGGGCTCAGCCGGCGCTGGGACTCGAGCTGGCGCTGGGGGTGGCGCCGGACGCCAACGCAGCCGTACCTGAACCAGGGCCCCGGCAGAACTCGTCCTCCCGGGCTGTTGCCACGGACGCGGTCTGGCGGTCGACTAGTCCTCGTAGGGCTGCCCGCCGGGGGCAGGCCACGTGGACGGAGGTCAGCCATGAGCAGTGAGGTCGACGCACTTCCCGACGACAGCGGGGACGCCCTGTCGGAGACGGATCCCGCCATGGGCGTGCATGCCACGGCCACGCTGCCCGTGCCAGCCGAGGAGGTGTGGCGCCACCTCGTCAGCCTCGAGGGGACCGAAGCTCTCCTGGGTGAGGGAGCCCGCCTCGGGCGCAAGGGGGAGCCGTGGTCCGCGGAAGACGGCTCGCACGGCGTCGTCCGCAGCTTCCACCCCCTCGAGCAGGTGCGGGTGACCTGGCACCCGCACCGGGACGGTCCGCTCAGCCTCCTCGACGTGCAGCTGCACGCAGACGGAGACGGCACCAAGGTCGATCTCTACCACGAGGGGCACGGCATCGCCGGAGACCCGCGCGGCGACCTCCAGCACTGGGAGAACGCCCTCGACCGGTTCGGGGGAGTCGTGTCCGGCTGAGTCGTGGAGAGCGACCGCCCCGACGTCCGTGGGGAATGATTGCCTTGCTCCTGCAGTTTTGTAATTGTGTAAGCACTGCAAGAAGCAGTGCAGCAGGATCAGGAAGGAGACCCATCATGAGGTCCCACCACCCCCACGCAGAGTTTGCGGACGGTCCACGCCCGACAGAGCGCGCCCAGCGCCGTGGCATGCCCGGTCGTGGACCGAGTCGAGGCCGCGGCCCTGGCGGCGGTCGCGGCATGGGCCGGCCGGGAGGCTGGCAGCAGGCCGACGTCCCCAGCGCGGACGACGCCCGTGACTGGTTCGCCGGTCGGCTGCCCGACGAGTGGTTCACCGAGGTCGACGTCCGCGTCGACCGCGACGAGATCACCGTGATCGGCACGCTGCCGGACGAGAACCTCGAGGGAGCCGAGGCGGAGGGCCGGATCAGCCGCTGGCGCAGCGACACCAAGGAGCAACGCATCGGGATCGCCCGCGAGGCCGAGGCCCGCTACGAGCGCAAGGTCTCCTGGGGCGTCCGTCTCGGCGAGACGCAGGCGCTGTTCACCCACCTCGCCGCGCCGGTCATGACCCGGCTGCGCCAGCCCGAGCGCCAGGTCCTCGACACCCTCGTCGACGCCGGCGTCGCCCGCTCGCGCAGCGACGCGCTCGCATGGTCGGTCCGGCTCGTCGGCCAGCACGCCGACGAGTGGCTCGGCCAGCTCCGCGAGGCCATGAGCGAGGTCGACAAGCTCCGGGCCGAGGGCCCGAACCTCTGACCCGACCCCGCCGACCCGACCCGACCCGACCCGACCCGATCGCGCAGGTGTGCCGGCCGCTCCCGTGAGCGGCCGGCATACCTGCGTCTGGGACTGGGGCTGCGTCTGCGTCTGGGGGCTGGGGGCGACGCGATGGCGAGGTGACCGTGACGCCACTGTGCACTGCTGCGCCGGAGCGCAGCAGTGCACAGCGCGTGCGGGGAGGTTCCCTGTCCTCCACCGCTCGGGTCCGGCTCCACCGCGCGGCCCATGCGCTGCGACGACGGTGGGGCGGACCGGTCAGCGCCCTCGGGGAGGGCGCTGCGACTCAGTGCCTCGGGCCGCGGGCCGCACCCTGCGCGACCCGGTCCGACTCCGCCCGCGCCTGCTCCAGCGAGGCGAGGTGGTACGGGTCGTGCGTCGTCGGCACCTCGATGCCGCACTGGGAGGCGTTGAGGTAGACCGTCGCTCCCTGGGTCGGCACGCCCTGCCCGTCCAGTCCCGTGTCCGACCCGCTCGCCACCTGGTCGAGCTCGGCGTTGACCGCGTGGACCGCGCTCCCACGCCACTGGTGCCAGTCGTCGACACCGTTCTCGACCGACCAGAGCGACGGCAGCACGCGCAGGTGGTCGGCCCCCGTCTCGCCGTGGATGTAGAGGAAGGAGTGGAAGACGCTGCCCCGCCACGGGTCGTGGTACGGGTCGCCCTCCTCGGTCCAGCGCTCGACGCCACCGACGGCCCAGCCGCCCTCGTCGAGTCCGAAGACCCGGGAGTACGCACCGCCGTCGACGACACCCAGCCCGACCGCCTCGTCCGGCGTCGGCCAGTAGACCGCCTCCATGTGGCCGGCCCGGGTATCCCAGCCCCAGAAGCCCTCGCCACCGGCGCTGCCGTCGTCCTTGACCTCCCACGGGACGGCGTCGATGCCGACCCGGTCCATCGTGACGACCGAGCCGTCGGCCCGCCACAGCGTCGGGTCGTAGTCGGTCCAGTGCGGGTTCTGGGGACGCTTGGCCTTGGCGATGATCCCGACGCGGTCACCCTGGGCGTTGATGCCCTCGGCGTTCGACCCGGACCCCGTCGACGGGAGCCTGAACGGGCTGGACGTCGCGGACTCCAGCCCGACGGCGCTGAACCCGTTGCGGCGAGGGCTGCCGTCACCCACACCCCGGACGTCGCTTCCGACGAGCGCGCCGGAGTCGTTGACCCGACGCAGCAGCAGGGTGGTGTCGGTCGTGCCCGACGACGCGCTGACCACGGTGAGCTCCATCGTCGTGATGTCGAGGACCCAGTTGACGACGCCGCCCATGTCGCGGTCCTCGCTGGCGCCGTTGACCAGGCCGGTGGACGTCAGCTCGTAGGCGATGTCGGCGAACTTGCCGAGCCCGGTGTCGACCGGCTCCGGCGCCCCGTCGATCCCCCTCCAGATGACGGCGCGCTGGGTCTGGATGTCGTCCTCGACGACCTGGTAGTTGCCGTAGTAGACCGTCGTGCCGTCCACCACCTCGATGTCCATGACACCGGCGTCGAAACCGCCGGGTGGCGGCAGCAGCTCCACGAGCCTGCAGCCGGCCGGCGCGGGTGAGCCGAAGGCGCTGGTCGCGGTGGACGCCGCCACCACCGAGAGGCTGAGCGTGAGGGCCGCCGTGGTCGCAGCCGCCACGGCCGTACG
Source organism: Knoellia locipacati (assembly GCF_044791685.1). GTDB lineage: Bacteria > Actinomycetota > Actinomycetes > Actinomycetales > Dermatophilaceae > Knoellia > Knoellia locipacati_A. The sequence continues at coordinate 34,940 of NZ_CP087730.1, read as the reverse complement.
TCGAGTGTGCATGGGGTGCCTTCCTTGTCCGGTATGCCGGCCGGTCCCGGCCCGCTGCACCGAGACTCGCGCGGGCCGGTCGCGACCCGGTCGCGGTCCGGTCGCGGACCGCGTTCCCCAGGTCAGGCGCAGGTGGTGGGCACCGGGCGGCCGGGTAGGACGATCGCGGCCTCGTCGACGGTGAGGTTGCGGTTGGCCGCGGAGCACGCCGCCGCCACCCAGGCCTCGCGGTCAACCCGCAGTCGCACCCTGCGGCTCGAGTCGTAGAGCACCTGCACGTGCTGGGCGTCGGGGAAGTGCACGAAGCCCCACGCCTGCTCGTCGACCACCGGCTTGCCGTAGGGCCGCCACGTTGCGGTGTCCCACAGGGTGAGGTCGCCGTCCGTGCCCAGGGTGGCGAGCACCGACCCGTCCGGGCTGACCGTGGCGCCGATGACGAACCCGGCTGCGATGAGGCGCTTCGGCGCCGCCGGCTCCAGGGTGTCCGCCCGCAGGAAGCGGATCCAGCCGGCGAAGTCGCCCGCGATGACCGTCTCGCCGTCCTTGCTCCACGTCACCGCGCCGACGAGCTGCTTCTCGGCGTTGAGACCTTCGAGGCGCCGCACCTCACGCATGGTCGCGACGTCGACGACCACGAGGGCGTCGACCCGGGCGACGGCGGCCAACCGGCCGTCGGGGGAGAGGGCGATCTGCGGGACCTGGTCGCCCCGCATCGGCTCCGGGTCGACGTCGCGGAGGTGACCGGTGACGCGCTTCGCGCTCAGGTCGACGGACATGACCCCGTGCACCCCGTTGGCCACGGCGCGCGTCCCGTCGGAGGACACGTCGAGGGAGAACCCCGGCTCGGGCAGGGCCACGACGCCGACCTGCTTGCGCGACGCGACGTCCCAGACGTGGATCGCCCCCTTGTCCTCGACCACCCCGAAGTCCTCGGTGAACCACATCGCCGACACCAGCGCCGTGCGCCCGTCGGGCACCATCGCCACTGACGTCACCTGGCAGCTGCACTCCTCGGCGTCGGGCAGGGGCAGGTCGGCGACCTTGTCACCCGACGTGAGGTTGACGAGCTCGGCGGTGTTGGGCTTGTCGTCGTAGAAGTGGACCGAGACCCCGACGTCCCCGGACACGGGTGCCTCGCCTGCGTAGACCCGGGCCTCGATCGACTCGTCCGCGATGATGGTCCGGGTCCCCGACAGGTCGAACCCGACCGCCGTGCCGTCGCGCCCGGCCGTCCACAGCAGGTCCTCGTCCGGGCCGCCGAAGACGACACCGAGGACGCTGCCCTTGTGGCCCTCGAGCCGGTGGAGCTGGTCCATCGTCGCGGCGTCGTAGACGGTGACCGTCGCCTCGCTGCCAATCGCCAGCCGCGTGCCGGCGCGGTTCCAGCCCCCGGTGCGCCCGTCGGCCTCGAGCGGAACCGCGGCCCCCACGTTCTTGAGGGTGGCCGTGTCGATGAGCGTGACGGCCCGGCCGGACGCGCTCCGCGTGACGACCGCAGCCCGGTCACCCTTGGGGGAGACGGCGAGGATCTCGCCGGCGACTCGCGTCGGTGGGCGCGTCCCACGGGTGTCGATGACGACGCTGCCCGAGTCCGGCTCGAAGCCCGCACCGCGACTGGCGCGGCCGTCCGGCCAGATGGCGAGGTTCTCCATCGCGGCCTGGCTGTATGCCGGCCACGCCACGGAGCTGCGCACCTTCCCGGTCGCGGGGTCGACGGCATACAGACGCGTGTCGGTCTGGACGTGGAAGGTGCCGGAGCCGTCGAAACCTCCCCAGTGCAGGTACGGAGGCCGGTCTGATGCCGGGTCGGCCGGCAGGTCGGCGGACGAGAGCTCCCACACCACCGAGCCGTCGCGCGCGTCGAAGCGGGTGAGCACCGAGGTCGGCTCCCGTCCGAGGGTCCCGAGGACCCCCGAGCCGTCCGGGGTGACGCTGAGGTTGCCGATCTGGGCATCCTCGGGCGTGTTCACCTGCCACCGGGTCTCGCCGGTCGTTGCGTCGATGGCCCAGAGGCGTCCATGGTTCTCGCTGACGTAGACGGTGTTTCCGTCGGGGCTGACGGCGTTGCGCAGGAACCGGTTGGTGGTGCGGACGCGGTGGACGACCGACGGCTGGCGCGCCAGCAGGGTGAGCAGCCCGCCGTAGGTCTCGGGGCTCTGCTCGAGCTTGGTCGCCTCGATCGCCGTGAGCAGCGCAGTGTCCGGGTAGTCCATGTTGAGTGCGGTCGCGGCGAGTCGGCGGGCGTCGGCGCTCACGGCGTTCGCCGAGGCCTCCTGGCGTGACCGCCACGCGAGCAGGCCGGCGACGAGGGCCGCGACGAGCACCGCGGCGATCCCGGCGAGCAGCCAGCGCAGCCGCCGGTTCTGTCGAGCCGTCGACGTGGCGCGTTCCTCGGCCTGGCGCCGCGCCGCCTCCGTCGACTCCTGGCTCGCGTCGAGGAAGGCGCGCTCGACGGTGGTGAGCTCCTCGGGGCGTGCCTGGAGGACTTCGAGCCCGGAGGCCAGCCGCGTGCCCGACCACAGTCCGGCCGGCTCGCGCCCCTCCACGTCCCACTCGGTCGCCGCCACGGCCAGCCGCCGCTGGACCGCGCGACCGGCCGCGTCCTCGACGAGCCAGCCTCGCAGCCGTGGCCACTCACGGAAGAGCGCCTCGTGCGCGACCTCGACGTGCCCGTCGGTGACGGTGAGCAGGCGGGCGGCGGCGAGGTCGTCGAGGGCGGGGCGAATCCCGCTGTCGGACAGGGCATCCAGCTCAGTGAGCGATACGCGCCGACGCGTCACGCCGGCTCCGTCGCCGGGTCCGGTGAGCCGGAGCAGCAGGGACCGCGCACTCTGCTGCTGCTCCGGCGTCAGCCCGTCGAAGCACTCCTCGGCGAGCGTCGCGATCGCGCCGCTCAGTCCGCCCGTCCGCACGTACGCCGCGTAGGTGAGGTTCGTCCCGTCCCGCTGTTCCCACAGCTGGGTGAGCGACGTCGACAGCAGCGGCAGCAGTCCGGGCTCGGTGCCGGCGTCGGAGACGATCGTGTCGGCCAGGCCCTCGTCGAGCCGCAGCCCGGCCGCCGCCGCCGGCCGGTCGATCGTGCGCCGCACCTCCGCGGCGGTCGGTGCGCCCACGAGGACCGTGGCGTCGCCGACGACGGCCGCCAGTGCCGCGTGCTCGGCGAGCTCGCCGGTGCGGTCCGCCCGCAGCGCCACGACCACGGTGACGTCCGAACGGGGGTCGGTCGCGAGCTCGGCCAGGGTGTCGAGGAACTGCGCGCGCTCCTGCTCGTCGTCGCACACCGTCCACACCTCCTCGAGCTGGTCGACGACGAGGACCGTGCGGGTGCGTGCCTCACCGTCGGTGGTGAGCAGCTGGGAGATGAGGTCGCCGACGTCGCTGTGCCCACGGCCGAGCGCGGCCCGGGCCAGCTCGCGCAGGGGGTGCGACCCGGGGCGCATGACGACGACCGACCACGCTGCGCTCCCCGGGAGGACGTCGGCGGCGAGGGAGGCGACGAGCCCGGCCCGCAGGGCCGACGACTTGCCCGACCCGGACGCGCCCACCAGGGCGATGGCTCTGGAGGAGGCCACGCGCGCGACGAGCTCGGCCACGAGACGCTCGCGGCCGGCATACCACCGCGCGTCCTCGACGTCGTATGCGGCAAGTCCCTGCCACGGGCACTGGGACGGGTCGGCTCCGGCAGCGGGGTACTCGGTCTCGCGCAGGTCGACGACGCTGTCGACGAGGTCGGCGCGTGCGCTCGCGAGCGAGGTGCTGCTCTCGTCGGTGCGCCGGGCCGCGACGCCGACCCGTTGCGTCGCGTGGGCCCGGGCATGGATGGTCGCGGCCTCGTGCACGGCGCCCGGCCAGCCGTGCGAGCGGGTGAGGACCGGTTCGAGGACGTCGTCGACGGCGTCGGCGGGGAGGTAGTCGGTGAGGATCTCGCGCACGTCGCCCGCGCCCAGTGGCGCGAGGTCGACCACCTCGTCGACGCCGTCGGTGGAGGCGTGGGGGCCGTCGAGCCTGACCACCATCGTCGCGGCACGTGACGGCTCGACGTGGTCGGCGACGAGGAGCACCGGCCGCCCGGGTGCGACCGGTGCATCGTCGGCGGGGGAGCCGGCCGCCTGGTAGCGCACCTCGGCGCCGCTGCGGGCGACCTCGGTGGCGAGGTCGGCGGTCATCGCCGAGGCGCCGGCGCCGACCGGCCCGCGCACGAGCACCGTGGTCGAGGAGGAGCGCAGGGAGCGCTGCCACGCCTGGCGCAGCCGGTCGAGCTCGGCGTCGCGGCCCACGCTGCGGGGGCGGGTGGCGGACAGCTCGACCGGCAGGCTGAGCCGTGATGTGGTGGGCCGGAGAGTGGGATCGTGGGCGAGGACCCGGCTGTGGAGGGCGCGCAGGCCGGCACCGGGGTCGACGCCGAGCTCGTCGGACAGCCTCGTGCGGGCCCGCTCGTACGTCGTCAGCGCCTCACCCTGACGTCCGTCGCGGTAGAGCGCGAGCATGAGCATCTCCCACAGCCGCTCCCGCAGGGGGTGCGCGCCGACGAGACGCTCGAGCTCGGGGATGGCGGCGGCGAGGCGTCCGAGCGCGACCTCCGCGCCGAGCTGGTCCTCGGTCGCGGCGAGGCGCAGCTCCTCGAGCCGTCGCGCCTCCGCCTGGGCGAAGCGGGCGTGGTCGAACCCGGCGTATGCCGGCCCGCGCCACATCGACAGCGCCTCACCGAGCGTCGTGCTCGCGCTCTCCGGCCTGCCGTCCTCGAGGGCGCGGCGACCGACGGTGACGAGCCGGGAAAACCGCTCGGCGTCGACGGTGCCCGGGTCGACGGCGAGCCGATAGCCGGGGCCCTCGGTGAGCAGGATCTGCGGACCGCCCTGGCGGTCGGGTTCGAGGGCGTTGCGCAGGCGCAGCACGAACGTCTGGAGCGACTTGCCCGCGCTCGCGGGCGGGTCGTCCTGCCAGAGCGAGTCGATGAGCTCGCTGCTGGGGACGAGTCGGCCGCCTGCGGAGATGAGGTGGGCCAGGAGGGTGCGCTCCTTGACGCCACGGATCTCGATGAGCCCGTGCCCGTTGCTGACCCGCAGCGGGCCGAGGACGCTGTAGTCCACGTGCTGACGATAGGGGGGCACTGTCACACCTGTCCTCGAATTGGTGGCGGTCGACTTCCCCCACGGTCCCGGGCTCCGGTCGCGCTCCGGTCGCGCTCCGGTCGCGCTGTGTGTCGGTCGCTGGCGGGCACACCAGGCGGCAAGGGGTGCAGATTTGCGTGGCCTGCGTGCTCAGCGGGCGGCAGGACGCCGTCGTTTGCCGCCTGCGGTGTCCAGCCCGAGCACCCGATCCGGCCCGCCGGAGGGGCTGCGAAGGGTGTGGCGGGTGTGGCGACACGCCGGTCCGGGAGGGCCCGCGCCGCACGGCTGCACGGCGACACGCAGAACTGTGCGGAAGGGCTTGCGGCGCGCGTCACACGGGCGCATACTTGGCACAACATCTAGTGGTTACACCGATGTAGTTCATCCACATATGGTTCACAGGGGCGGGGCAGTTCTCCACACGTTGTCCCCAACGCGTCCCCAGAGTTGTCCCCACCAGCCGTCCCCGCGCACGCGACAAGGAGCCCGGTCCATGCACTGCCCGTTCTGCCGCCACACCGACTCCCGCGTCATGGACTCCCGGGCCACCGACGACGGCGCGAGCATCCGCCGTCGCCGCCAGTGCCCCGAGTGCGGCAAGCGCTTCACGACCGTCGAGACCGCGGCCCTGTCCGTCGTCAAGCGGTCCGGGGCGACCGAGCCGTTCAGCCGGCCCAAGGTGCTCGTCGGCGTCCGCAAGGCCTGCCAGGGCCGACCGGTCACCGAGGACCAGCTGGCGCTGCTCGCCCACCAGGTCGAGGAGTCGATCCGCGGCCTGGGGCAGGCCGAGGTCGACGCACACGAGGTCGGCCTCGCCGTCCTCGAGCCGCTGCGGAGCCTCGACGAGGTCGCCTACCTGCGGTTCGCCAGCGTCTACCAGGCCTTCGACAGCCTCGAGGACTTCGAGCAGGCCATCACGCTGCTGCGCGTCGAACGTGACGCAACAGGGGAGGAGCCGGACCGGGGTATGCCGTCCGCTCCAGAAGGTGCCTCGGTCACCTCGCCGGACTGACCGGCATACCGAACGAACGAAGTAAAGCAGGACCGCGCCACTGTCAGTGCCCGCGGGTAGAAAAGAAACCAGGTCACACATACGTCCGGCGGGTGCCGGGCAGAAGAGGGAGCAGTCATGACCGAGACCGCCGGTGCACGTGCAGGTGCCCGCAAGTCCGCCAAGGGCAGAGGCATTGCCGTCGAGCGGATCTACACCACGCCTGGCGTGCACCCCTATGACGAGGTGACCTGGGAGAAGCGCGACGTCGTCCAGCAGAACTGGAAGACCGGCGAGACGATCTTCGAGCAGCGTGGTGTCGAGTTCCCCGACTTCTGGAGCGTCAACGCCTCCACGATCGTCACGACCAAGTACTTCCGCGGCGCCGTCGGCACCCCCGAGCGCGAGCAGGGGCTCAAGCAGCTCATCGACCGTGTCGTCCTCACCTACGTCAAGGCGGGCAAGGAGCACGGCTACTTCGCCGCTCCCGAGGACGCCGAGATCTTCGAGCACGAGCTGACCTACGCCCTGCTGCACCAGGTGTTCAGCTTCAACTCGCCGGTCTGGTTCAACGTCGGCACCAAGAGCCCGCAGCAGGTCTCGGCCTGCTTCATCCTCTCGGTCGACGACTCGATGGACTCCATCCTCAACTGGTACAAGGAGGAGGGCTTCATCTTCAAGGGCGGCTCGGGTGCAGGCCTCAACCTCTCGCGCATCCGCTCCTCCAAGGAGCTGCTCTCCTCCGGTGGCACGGCCTCGGGCCCGGTGTCGTTCATGCGTGGCGCCGACGCGTCCGCGGGGACGATCAAGTCCGGTGGCGCCACCCGTCGTGCGGCCAAGATGGTCGTCCTCGACGTCGACCACCCCGACATCGTCGAGTTCGTCGAGACCAAGGCGCGCGAGGAGGACAAGATCCGCGCGCTGCGTGACGCCGGCTTCGACATGGACCTCGGCGGCAAGGACATCGTGAGTGTCCAGTACCAGAACGCCAACAACTCGGTCCGTGTCAACGACGAGTTCATGAAGGCCGTCGAGGACGGCACCGACTTCGGGCTGCGTTCGCGCAAGGACGGCTCGGTCATCGAGACCGTCGACGCCCGTGAGCTCATGGGCAAGATCGCCAAGGCCGCGTGGGAGTGCGCCGACCCGGGCATCCAGTACGACGACACGATCAACGACTGGCACACCAACCCGGAGACGGGTCGCATCACCGCGTCCAACCCCTGCTCCGAGTACATGTCGCTCGACAACTCCTCGTGCAACCTGGCCTCGCTCAACCTGCTCAAGTTCCTCAAGGACGACGACACGTTCGACGTCGCGAAGTTCCAGCAGGTCGCCGAGCTCGTCATCACGGCCATGGACATCTCGATCTGCTTCGCGGACTTCCCGACCGAGCCGATCGGTGAGACGACCCGCAACTACCGCCAGCTCGGGATCGGCTACGCCAACCTCGGTGCGCTGCTCATGGCGACCGGCCACGGCTACGACTCCGACGGTGGCCGTGCGCTCGCCGCGTCCATCACCTCGCTGCTCACCGGTGCCGCGTACAAGCGGTCCGCCGAGCTCGCTGGTGTCGTCGGTCCGTATGCCGGGTACGCCCGCAACGCGGACGCCCACAAGCGGGTCATGCGCAAGCACGCCGCCGCCAACGACGCGGTCCGCACGCTGAGCACGATGGACAAGGACATCCACCGCGCTGCCACGAAGGCGTGGGACGCCGTCGTCAAGGTCGGCGAGAAGAACGGCTACCGCAACGCCCAGGCGTCGGTGCTCGCCCCGACCGGCACCATCGGCTTCATGATGGACTGCGACACGACCGGCATCGAGCCGGACTTCTCGCTCGTCAAGTTCAAGAAGCTCGTCGGTGGCGGCTCGATGCAGATCGTCAACCTCACCATCCCGCGTGCCCTGCGCAAGCTCGGCTACACGGAGGAGACGGTCGAGGCGATCGTCGAGTTCATCGCCGACAAGGGTCACGTCATCGACGCGCCCGGCCTCAAGCCGGAGCACTACGAGATCTTCGACACCGCCATGGGTGCGCGCTCCATCTCCCCGATGGGTCACGTGCGGATGATGGCGGCGACGCAGCCGTTCCTCTCCGGTGCCATCTCGAAGACGGTCAACCTGCCCGAGGACGCCACGGTCGAGCAGATCGAGGACGTCTACATCCAGGGCTGGAAGATGGGCCTCAAGGCGCTCGCGGTGTACCGCGACAACTGCAAGGTTGGCCAGCCGCTGTCCGACGGCGGCTCGACCGCCAAGGACGCTGCGGCGGACAAGGCTGCCGGTGTCGCTGCCGACGCCGCAGCTGCCGGCGAGGCCAAGGTCGTCGAGAAGGTCGTCTACCGGCCGACGCGTGAGCGCCTGCCCAAGCGTCGCTCCTCGCAGACCACGTCGTTCGCGATCGGTGGCGCCGAGGGCTACCTCACCGCCGGCACGTACGCCGACGGTCGCCTCGGTGAGGTCTTCCTCAAGTTCGGCAAGCAGGGCTCGACCCTCGCCGGTGTCATGGACGCGTTCTCGATCGCGGTCTCCGTCGGTCTCCAGTACGGCGTGCCGCTCGAGACGTTCGTCGAGAAGTACTCGAACATGCGCTTCGAGCCGGCCGGCATGACCGACGACCAGGACATCCGGATGGGCCAGTCGCTCGTCGACTACGTCTTCCGTCGCCTGGCGCTCGACCACCTCGACTTCGAGACCCGGTCGTTCATGGGCATCCACACCGCCGAGGAGCGTCAGCGCCAGCTCGAGACGGGCTCGTACGCCCCCTCGACGGTCGACGACGAGGACACCGAGGCGCTCGAGGACGAGATCGAGTCCTTCTCGCAGGGTGTCGGTGCGAGCTCACCGAAGAAGACGGCCGAGGCTGCTCCGAAGACGGCGGGGGAGTCCCCGGCGGTCGACGAGGTCGAGCACGCCAGCGAGGTGAAGTCCGGCGCCGGTGCGGCCTCGGCTCGCGAGATCTCGGGCGACGTGCACTCGTCGGCTGAGCTGCTCGAGAAGTTCCAGGGTGTGTCGGCCGACGCGCCGATGTGCATGACTTGCGGCACGAAGATGCGCCCGGCGGGTTCGTGCTACGTCTGTGAGGGTTGCGGAAGCACCAGCGGCTGCAGCTGAACAAGCAAAGTCGCGACACGCTGGGCCCGGGTGAGACTCACTCGGGCCCAGCGCGTCGAGAATGAACGTGGGTCGAATCAAGAGTGGGTCGTTGGCGCAAGAGTGTTGTGACAGAGGAGATTTCGTGGAACTGATCGATCGCGGTGGCCCACAGTTCGAGTTCATCGACCTCTTCGCCGGGATCGGTGGTTTGCGTCTTGGCCTCGAGTCCATCGGCGGAGAGTGTGTCTTCTCGTCGGAGTGGGACAAGTTCGCCCAGCAGACGTACGAAGCCTGGTTTGGTGAGCGGCCTGCCGGCGACATCAATGCGATCGATCCAACGTCCATTCCTGAACACCACATCCTGGCGGCGGGCTTCCCGTGTCAGCCATTCAGCATCGCCGGGGTGTCCAAGAAGATCTCGCTCGGGCGTGCGCACGGTTTCGCGGACGTCAAACAGGGGAACCTCTTCTTCGCGCTGGCGGAGATCATCCGCGTGAAGCAGCCGCCGGTGATCCTCCTCGAGAACGTCAAGAACCTGAAGTCGCATGATCGCGGCAAGACGTGGCAGGTCATCTCCGACACCCTCGATGAACTGGGCTACGAAGTTCATGCGGAGATCGTCGATGCTGCCGGTTGGGTGCCGCAGCACCGAGAGCGCCTTTTCATCGTCGGTTTTCGCCGTGACGTGTTCCAGCAGACCTTCCCTGAGGGTGTGCCATTCGCCCACCCTTCTCCTGTCCTTGGGCAGCACGCCCTGAAGGACATCCTCGACCCAAGGGTGGACGCGAAGTACACGCTGTCAAATCACCTGTGGACCTACCTTCAGATGTATGCCGCCAAGCACAAGGCCAAGGGGAACGGGTTTGGCTTCGGGCTGCCTGATCTGGATGGTGTGAGTCGTACCCTGTCCGCGAGGTATCACAAGGACGGCTCGGAGATCCTCATCCGTCAGCGAGGCAAGAACCCCCGCAGGCTCACGCCACTGGAGGCAGGGCGGCTGATGGGCTTCCCGATGGAACGACTCGACATCGTTGTCTCTGACACGCAGGCGTACCGCCAATTCGGCAACGCAGTTGTGCCCAAGGTTGCGCAAGCGGTGGCCCGTCAGATCGAGGTCGTGCTCGACCAAGCCACGCACGCCGGCCTCGACTGGCGCGAGATCGTAGAAACCCAAAAGGATCATGGCCTCGTCGCTGGCTGACCAAGTCATCGCCCAAGCATTGGAGTACGGGGGCGCCTTCCTCAAGGTCATCCAACCCAATGACGTTGGCATCACCGGCGGCCACCAAAGAGGGTTCCACCTCTCGAAGCTGGTGCACGGCTACTTCACGCCGCAGCCACCCGACAAGGGAATCAACCACGATCACGAGATCCGTCTTGAGTGGTCCGATGGCACTGTCACGGACTCGGTCATCAAGTGGTACGGCGTCGGCACTCGTGCTGAATACCGGCTGACTCGCTTCAACAAGATTCGCGAGTTCTGGCCGCTGCGACCTGAGCGACTGGGTTCGGTCCTGGTGTTGATCCGCCGAGCATCGACCGACTGGCTCGGCCACGTGCTCGATGACGCCGAGGACGTGGACGAGGTCACAGCGGCCCTGGGGCTGAACCTTGATGACTCTTCCTGGGCGCTCTACACCGACAGTGGTGGTCGTGTTCGCTCCACCGAGACATCGAGCGAGTGTGAGCACCTGGGCATCCTCGCGCAGGTCCGCGAATGGACTCAGTTCCCCACCACCGCCGTGATGTCAGCGACCGCCAGGCGTATCGCTGAGTCTTGTGGGTCCTCGGACGGTCTCGATGCTGACGACGTGCTCATGAAGCACGTCACTCTTGAGTACGACATGTTCAAGGCGTTGGAGGATCAACTCGTCCTCGCTGACGTGTCACAACGGTTCGACGCGGTCGACTCCTTTCTCCGGGTGGCACAGTCGATCACCCAGCGACGCAAGGCGCGGGCGGGGAAGTCGCTGGAGGAGCACCTCAAGGCCTTGTTGCTGTCGAGGCGCCTGCTCTTCGAACCACAGCCCACCCTCGACGGCACGAAGCCGGACTTCGTGGTTCCGTCAGCAGCGAAGTACTACGCAGCCTCGGATGATGAGCTCGACGACGTCCTGGTGATCGCCGCAAAGACCACATGCAAAGACCGCTGGAGGCAGGTCAGTGCGGAGGCGCCGCGGGTCAGGACGCGCTACTTGGTGACCCTGCAGAAGGGTGTCAGCAGCAACCAGATTCGAGAGATGCGCGAGGCTCGGGTTCAGTTGGTTGTGCCTAGGGTCTTGCACGACGCCTACGCTCCGGACGATCGTGGGTACCTGATGACAATCGAGGACTTCATCAAATTGGCTAACCAGAAGGCAGCGTGACGGGACGGCCCCAGGCTTCGAGCGAGAGCGTTAGAGCTCGACTCTCTGCCCAAGCTGTTCGCGACACGAAGCCGGAGCTGGCCCTGCGTCGGGAGCTCCACAAGCGGGGGTTGCGCTATCGCGTGAACTTTCCCGTCCCCGGCCTGCCGCGGCGAACGATCGACATCGCGTTCACTCGACAGAAGGTTGCGGTGTTCGTCGATGGTTGCTTCTGGCACGGTTGCCCGGACCATTCCGTACCGGCGAAGGCAAACGCGGAATGGTGGGTGGCAAAACTCCAGGCCAATGTGGAACGAGACCTCGGCACGAGTCAGTTTTTGGAGAACCAGGGCTGGCGTGTGTTGAGGTTATGGGAGCACGATCTTCGTGACGAAGTGTCGACCGCGGCACAGGGAGGCCGCGTAGTGGACCTGTGGTCTAACCGGCTCGAAGCTCCTCGAGGAGCGGCAACAGACTCGCCGGGTCGACCGCCGAGAGGTCGCGATAGCCGGCCAACAGCGTGACCTCCTTCATCAGCGAGCGGAGCTCGGCCTCGCTGGGCTCGTTGCGGTGACAGAACTCCAGAAGTGCCAACCGAAGGGTGGGGTTCAGTCCGGAGTCGCGGTCGAAGATGGCCACTATGCGGTCCTCATTGGCCAGAGCGACCCGGAGGTATGCCCACGGATCCTCCAGCTCCCGGCTCAATGGGCTCTGCAGAGTGGGATCGTAAGTCAGTTCTGCGAGCCACCAGAGTCTGGCGATGCCGTGCCTGATGAGGGTCCCGTAGGTCGCGCTCTTGATCAGCCAGCGGTCCTGTGTCCGCTTCTTCCACGAGCGAAGCCCATCAAGGGGCCATCGCCCCTCCATGTAGGGCCGGAACGGTCCCAGAGCTAGGTAGGTCCAGAGTCGTTCATCTGCCGCTGCCACCCTGGGCATAGCGCCGAGCGCCTCATATATGGCTACAGCATTGTTGAACTCGGACGTCGCCCGATCCTGTCCCGCAAGCAGTTCGGGGAGAGCCGAAGTGTTGAACGGAAGCTCCAACAGATTGGCGGGGTCAGCGGTAATGCTGCTGCTCGTTTCAAGGAACCCAGCCGTTGAGGCGCTCTCTTCAAGGGCAGACCAGACCGCGTCTGTAGCGTCCTTGCGCAGGACCATGGCTATGGACATCGTCACTCGGTCTCCTCATCTTGAACCAACAGCGCGAGTCGCTTGAAGCCGGTAGCGAGGGGATCCCCCAGAATCGCTTGAGCTTGAGCCAGTGGACTATCTCCCGCTCTGCTGTTGGCCTCACTCAGAGCTCGGAGGGTGGCCTTCCAGCCACCGACCTCTGGATCGCGATCCTCGGCGCAGTCAACAAGCGCTTGGACCAACGCGGGAAGAACCACGGTCGCGATCTGAACTTCGGGCATGACGGACTGGTCGACGAACTGCGCGTACTGCGCTTGCGGGATCTCCACAAGCACGTGGTCGGCCGCGCTGGTGTCGATTTCTATGTATGGCTTCTTCGTCGTCTTCTCCTGGAACCGAAAGCATGACTCGAGCGGAGGGCGCATTGGGTCGTAGCTCTTGCGCGCATCGAACGAGAACGTTCCCGCATGGCCCGCCAAGACGCCCTGAGCGAGGGCGAACTCGGCTCCGTCGTAATCCTCGTGTTGACTGGACAGTTGGAGCTTCAGCTGCTGATTGGCGACGAGCATGACAGTCACGTCCACCCGCCCGTCGAGATCCTCGTGGTCCAGAGCAGCCGTGCAATGGATGGCCCCAGTTGGTTGCCAATCTGCAGTCAAGGCAAGGGCCCCCGAACTAAACGTTGCAGTGCAACGCCACCGTGCTCTGAGGGTCAGGCTGCCCGTGATGTACAGATCGCGGATCTCTTCGTTCTCGATGAAGGTGTCGAAGGCTATGTCGACGAAGTCAGAAGTCGGTGTGACCGATACGGCGCTCAGGCGGAAGTCGCCCTTAATGTCGTCGGAGTTGTCGAGAACGGGGTGAGGGTATGAGCCGCGGCTAGCCATGCTTCACCGCCAATCTGTAGGCGCGCCCAGTGTTGAAGGAGACCTCGATGCGATTCGCCGTACCGGCCAAGATCGCAACGTTCTTCAAGGTCAGTCCATCTGACTCAAGCTCTTTGCGGTCGAGGCCGTCGACCAGGAAGGCACGCGCGATGGAGAGGTCATTTGCCTCTTCACCACCGTCGGACCCCAAGGTCGCCAGAGGGAGGTCGCCTTCGGCGTCCACTCCTGTCCGAAGTACGAGGACGGAGTACTCGGATCCCTGCGGCTGAAAGCTTCGGAACTTGACACTTCCAGCATGAATTCGCGAGGTCCCTTCCCCCTGAGCGCCCGTCCCCGTCATGTCGCCACCGCGGCCTTGACGATCTTCGCCGGCGCCGCCAGCGTCCTTACCCTTGTGGATCGGGGAGTCGGCATCCTGATCTGCGATGGCTGGGCGCCGTACGGAAGCGCGGAAGCTCTTTTGCTGGTCTGCAGGGACCTCGTAGGTTGCGAGGGTCATACCCACGCGTTTGCCCGACTCGAGATCGGTTGAGTCCTCGGCATCAGCGGGTTTGCCAGTCCCAGTTCCTTCGCCTGCGGTCGGACTGACCAGCGGCAAGAACTTCTCCAGGCCCTTCACCCGGGCCGTTTCGGAAGACTGGACGCCGAGCCTCTCCCTCAGGGCATCGCGAGTGAAGTCCTTCAGATGGCGAACGATCGCCGCGTTCGATCGGGGGCCATGTGAGTTCCACTTGGTGTGCTCCGGGGGCTCGATCCCGCGCAGAAGCTCATTGCCGCTGTCCGCATCGCACACCAGAACCGCGGCGTAGGCGCGCGGGATCCGGTGAACGAAAGTGTCGATGCGCATCAGGGGTTGACGCATGGTCATCGTGCCCATCGCCTTGTTCAGATCCGAATCCTCGTACAGATAGAGGCGGTACTCGCCGAGGGCCGGATGGAGACCGACGGTGGGTTTCTCATCTTGGAGCGCACGATAGAAGGGAAGCGTCTCGCTACGGAGGTTCTCGTCTTCCTGAAGGGTCGACAACAGCGTGTCACTGTCCAAGGTCCAAGAACCGCTGGGCGACGTTCCGTTTACCTCGAGCTTGCGCTCGGACACTGCCGCAAAGAAGTTGGACGCGACCGCCCGGCGTACGCGATGCAGCATTGCGTCGTACTCGGCGTCCCGATAGGCGAGGACGAACACGTCCGTTCCCGGCTCTTGCCGCAGGGGAAACTCAGGGAACATGATCTGATTTCGAGGGTACTCAAAGTCTTGGGCGTGTAGCCGCGTGTAGAAGCCCTCGCCGCGCCGCCGAACGCCATTCGAGTGATGCGTGGCAAGTCGCGTGTACCCGGTGGCAACGATGTCGCGATCGTCGCGTCGTAGGGTCCGATAGAAGACCGTCGACATTCTTGATGCCATCGGTCCAACTGCTGACCCGATACCGAAGGAGCCGCCTCGTCCGTCCTCTCCGGCCGAGGCACCCGTTCCTCGCGTGAGGATGCTCAGCGGAGACTTTTCGTCATCGATGGACTCGCTGCCGGTCAGCCCTTTCGTTCCGTGGTCTGAGATCGCCAGCACCCAGACGGACTCCTCGTTCGCGACGGCCAGAGCGTCTTTCAGACCGCCGACTCCCTGCAGTGTCTCCGCGTCGGTGAGTGCGGCTCGCATGGCTGTCCGAAGACCGTCGATGCCCGGAATCTCGGACGTCTGGACCTGGCTCAGATGGAAGTTGACGCGAACGGTGGAGCCGTTTAGTCGGGCATCCAGCGCGTTCTGGATGAGTTCGCGGGCAATGGCCTCGCTGGGCTCGCGGCCGGTGAAGTACTCAGCGGACGGGTTGTTCGGCCCCTCGTAGCCAGACCTGCCGGCTTCCTCGAAGAAGAATCCGAATTCAGGACTCGTCATCGAAACGTACCCTCCTAGTTGACGTTGAGTCAGGGTCGAACCTAGCCCGACATTCACGTAGCTCGTTCTCGATTGGCCCAAACAGAGCCTCGACTTCTTCTGGGCTGAAGTCATAGTTCTTGCGATTAGAGAGATTTCCGAGCAGGGCGATCTCTCGAATCAATCGGTCACCGCGGGAGGCGGCCAGTCGCCTGAAGCGTTCGGTCTTGGACTCCATGGCGGCTCCTTATCGGCTATATATCCGACATATAGCCCTCAGAAGGCTTCGGGGCAAGTGCTTATCCAGGTGGATACCAGCAGTGATGGGCATGGACGCCCGTGCGGAGGGAAATCCTGAAGACGCCCGTGCGTCGATGGGTTCTGCCACGATGCCGAGGTGACGGCACGCGGCATACCGGAATCGCCTTCGTTCTCGACCGAGTCGGAACGAGAGGTGTGGTCCACCGTCCTTGAGAAGGGGGACGAGGACTGGACCGTGCTCGCCAACGTCCGGTTGACGGACGAGAAGAAGGACCATGAGCTTGACCTCATCGTCCTCATGCCCGGCGTCGGCATCGTCGTCGTGGAGGTCAAAGGCGGCTCGGTCCACGTCGACTCGCACGGGCTATGGCGCCAGTCGTCGCGAGGCGAGGACCGGGTCATTCACCCTGTCGACCAGGCGCGCGACGGGAAGTACGCCCTGCGCCAGTACGTCGAGCGGGATCCACGCTGGCGCGATTCGAGTCGCGCTCGGGTGCGCTTCGGGCATTCCGTCGTCGTGCCCTACACGGACCTCCCCAACGACTTCGAGATGCCGGATTGCCCGCGCTGGAGCATTCAGGACCGTGGCGATCTCAAGGACCTCGTGGGTCGGCTGGGGGACGTCCCGAAGCTGCAGGAGAACGGTCACCGAGTCCCCAGCCTCGACGACTGCGAGCTGATCATCGAGATACTCAAAGGCCGTGGACTACCCCAACGCTCGGTCCTGGCCGAAGCGCAGGAGCAGGAAGACCTCGCAGACCGGCTGACCGTCGAGCAGGCGACGATCCTCAAGGTCACGAGACTCATCAACCGCGTCGAGGTGCGTGGGGGAGCGGGGAGTGGCAAGACGCTATTGGCGATGAGCCAGGCCAAGTCGCTGACTCGGGGAGGACAGGGCATCAAGCCACAGCGCGTGGCCCTCCTGTGCTACTCGATCGGACTGGCGTCGTGGTTCCAGCGGTACTTCGACGGCGAGAACCGGAAGAACCGACCGGCCTTCGTCGGGCGGTTCGAGGAGTTCGCCTCTTTCCTGGGCATGGAGGAGTTCGGGACTCGCGACGAGCCAGATTTCTGGGAGGAGCAGCTGCCGCAGCGGATGGCTGAGCTCGTCGACGCGCTCCCGCTTGGGAAGAAGTTCGACGCCATCGTCGTGGACGAGGCGCAGGACTTCGCCGACCTGTGGTGGACCCCCATCGTCCGGTCGCTGCGCGATGAGGAGGAGGGAGGCCTCTTCGTCTATTCGGACGAGAACCAGCGGGTCTTCGCGAGGTTTGGCCGGCCGCCCGTCCCCCTGGCGCCGCTCATCCTCGATCACAACCTCCGCAACACACGACAGATCGCGGACACGTTCGGATCGCTGACTCCCACCCGGATGATGGCCCGGGGTGGCGACGGCCCTGACGTCACCTACCTGTCATGCGCGCCGGAAGAGGCGACCGAGGTCGCAAGCGACCAGATCGACGTCCTCCTCGATGAGGGTTGGCGTCCGGAGGACATCTGCCTGCTGACGACGGGTGCGCGGCACGAGGAGCAGGTCAACCTCCAGGAGCTGCTTGGCCAGGAGGGCTACTGGGACACGTTTTGGGACCGGGACTCCGTGTTCTACGGCCACGTCCTGGGATGCAAGGGCCTGGAACGCAAGGTCGTGGTGCTGTGCGTCAATGACAAGCGGGCGGGGGAGCGGAGTCGTGAGCGCATCTACGTGGGCCTGTCTCGTGCGACCCACAAGCTCGTGGTGGTCGGGGACCCCGCGCTCATCCGGGAGATGGGAGGTACTGAGGTCGCGAAGCGATTGGGCATCTCGCCCTCCTGATGCGGTTTCAAGGATCCGCCTCGTCGGTCGGGACGCGAATGCGGCCGACGGGCTCGCCGGGTCAGGCGTAGACGGCTTCCACCCTGCGGCGGTGAGGGTCGCACAGGGCGAACACGCTTTCTGAGCCACTGACCTCACGAACCCCCACCGACCATTGCGCTTGGTCGGCACAGAACCACGAGCATCCGCCAGATGCGCACTGCGTCCCCGCCGCGTGCAGAGCTGGATCGTGCGGCTTGACCCACAGCACGGCACGCCCTAACTCCTCGGGACTGGACGTCAGGTCCCCCTGTGTCGGAAGGATCAGGAGTGGGCGAAGCCGGAGCCGCCCATCATCAGTCGTCGCCTCGAATGTCCAGCGCAGGTTGGCCGCCACCAGCCACACGACGACGGTCCCGCCCTCACACAGCCTGAGCAACTCGGCGTACTTCCGACTCGCATTTGTCGGCGCGCCAGCTGCTCCTGCCTCGCTCAGCCGAAGCCACTCGCGCAGGAGCTTCTCGACGCTGTCGCTGCCTCGCGCCCGGCACTTCGCCTCCATGGCGAGGAGGACGCGTCCATCCGGCCCGTAGCCGAAGGCGTCGAACTCGCCACGCTCGAAGTCGAGTGCCTCCTTAGGCCACCCGTGGTCGCGGAAGAGCTCAGCCGTCGCCCCGGCCTGGATGACGTACTCGAGGTTGAGCGACACCCCGTCCCCGTTCTTGCTCAGGAGCGAGTACCGCCCACCGGCCGGCTTGGGGCGGACACAGGTGACTGCGAAGTGGCCGGTGTCGGTCACTCGGACGGAACCGTCCTTCACGGCCCGCAGGAACGACTGCGCTTCGTCATGCAGGAGGCCACGACGGGGGAGACGAAGCACGGGGGACACGACGTCCTCACGAGCGTCGCAGAAGGCGTCCGCCCAACCGGACAGCAGAGTTCGCAACTCGGCCACCTCAGCAGACCCGGTTTCGCCGGTCGCCGAGTCGATGGCGGCGATGTTGTCGTCGACCCACGCGCTGTCAACGAAACGATGCTCACCCATCGCATGCCTCCTTTGTGGCCGGTACGTCATGCCCCCGGCGCTCAGTCGTTGCCGACCTCGTCGGGCATAGCGAAGCCGACGGGTTGTGGTGCGTCCCGGTAGACCCGCATCGACGCTGACATGCTCTCGAACACCGCGGTCTTCCCGCGCCCTGTGTTGGCGAACTTCGTCGTCCGGACGCCCAAGGCGTTCCCCTGCCACGCGGCGTCGTCGGCACCGAGGAACTGGACCTCCCAGCCGAACTGCTCCTTCTGCACGCGGAGAAGCTCACGCACCCGCTCCAGCGGGTACTCGTGTGAGGAGTTCTCGTGCCCGTCGGTCACCACGACGAAGAGCACCCGACCGGGGCGATCCGTCTCCATCAGGCCCGCGAGGTCTTCACCGGTTCGCACCACCTCGGCGCCCACCGCGTCGAAGAGCGCGGTCATGCCGCGCGGCTGCAGCTCGTACGTGAACGCCTCGTCGGACATGCGCTGGACCGTCTCGAACCGGTCGTCGAACTGCGTCAGGGTGACCGTGAGCTTCCCGTCGAGGGCGAACTGCTCCGTGAGCAGCGTGTTGATGCCGGCCTCAGCCTCGAGGCGGTCCTGCGCCATGCTGCCCGAGCGGTCGACGACGAGCGTCAGGTGTGTGTAGTCGAGATTGGTCATGGCGTCCTCCTGGACTGTCGATCGAGCTGAGACCCGGTGCCACCCCACCGTGCTGAGATCCATCGTGTCGGTGACCACTGACAGTCACCGCTGCCTCGCGGGCAGGTGTGGTGCCCGCGGCCTCCGTTCCCTGACCAGCGGATGAGGGGCGGAGCAAGGTGGGCGCACCCCTATACGCGCCCACCCGAGCCGACCACACGGCATACCGAAAAGGCCTGTCCGTCAGGCGAACTCAGAACGTGTCGTTGATCGTGATCCGGTCGTGGCCGGTGGGCTTCTTGTCCGTCGAGAAGCAGCTCAGCGTGACGGTCTGACCGGGGAGGATCTGGTCGGAGGTGCAGTCGATCGTGGCGAGGACCTCGCCGCCCTTCATGTACTTGATCTGCACGAAGGCCCCGTCACGCTCGCCGCGGTTGTTCGTCACCTTGAGGTTGGCGAGCTCCATGCCGAAGTCGTTGCTGGTCACCTTCCAGCCGGCGGCATAGGCGAACTTGCGGATGTCGAACGCCTTGCCCTCGACGATGGTCACGGGGTCGGACGCGTTCCCACCCCCGCCGAGGGCGCCGGCGATCGTCCCGATGACGACCAGGCTGAGGATGCCCGTGATGATCTTGTGCCGCATGAACCAGTTCTGCTGCTTCACCGGCGGTGCCGGCGGGTAGGCCGGCTGCCACTGACCCTGCGGCTGCTGGGGCGCGTAGTTGGGGTGCTCGCTCATGTCGTTCTCCTGTGTCGTGGCCGCGGATCGGCCCGGTTGTCGTGATGGGCCGAGTTCATCGCGTGTGCCGGGTTCCGGTCTCCCACAGCCCGGCTCGCCTTCCGAACCCGAAAGGAGGAGATCCTGTATGCCGTGTCCAGCCGTTCGGGGGACGCCTCTGTCGGTGCCGCGCCCTACCTTGACGACATGTCCACCGCACCCGCACCCGCGAGCCGCTCGCGCGTCGACTGGTGGCCCGAGCCGCTGCGCCGGCCACGGCTGCGGACATGGGCGGTCTACGTGCCGCTGTGCCTCATGAGCACCTCTCTGGCGGCGAGCTTCCTGGACCACCGGCGCGGCAGCTTTGGCGAGAACGGCGCCGTGTCGGACATGGCGATGGCCGTCTGGCTCGTCGGAATGGCGGCGGGCGTGAGCCTCGCGTGGCGCCGACGCTTCCCCGAGCTGATCGCCGTGGGGACCGGCGTCGTCACACTCCTGCTCCCGATTGATCCGGTGGCCGCACTCATCGCGTTCGCGTCGCTCATGGTGCGCCGACTGGACCGGGTCACCGCCGGGATCGGTGCGCTGCTCACCGCTGCGACCTTCGCCGCCACGTGGCGGGACTCTCGAGGCACGACGATCGACGGGTCGTTCTGGCAGTTCCTGCGCTCGAACGACACCAGTGCCACGTTCACCCCGCTGCGCTGGTGGGTGGTCGTGCTCATCACGGCGGCCCTCGTGGGGTCGGCGGTCGGGCTGGCGTTCCTGCTCCGCAGTCGCAGCTCGCTCACCGAGGCGCAACACGTCGTGCGCGAGCAGCGCGTCGTCGTCGACTCGCTGACCGACGAGGTTGCGCGCCAAACGGAGCGCGAGCGGATCGCGCAGGAGGTGCACGACGCCCTGGGGCACCGTCTGTCGCTCCTGTCGCTTCACGCAGGGGCGCTCGAGGTGACGTCGGAGGACAACCCGCGCGTGGCCGAGTCGGCTGCGTTGGTCCGGGCGAACGCGCAGCAGTCGATGGCCGACCTTCGGTCCCTCCTGGCCATGCTTCGCCAGCCGGACTCACCCGACGTTGCAGCGGCCGTCCCACGACTTGAC
Source organism: Knoellia locipacati (assembly GCF_044791685.1). Lineage (GTDB taxonomy): Bacteria > Actinomycetota > Actinomycetes > Actinomycetales > Dermatophilaceae > Knoellia > Knoellia locipacati_A. The sequence goes on along the minus strand of NZ_CP087730.1, from coordinate 13,963 downwards.
GACGTACCGGCCCTCATCGACGAGACGGTCTCGACCGGGGTCAACATCGTCTCGACGGTGCAGCTCGAGGCGCTGGCACGACTCGACGACACCACGAGCAGGAGCGCGTTCCGCGTCACCCAAGAGCTCCTGACCAACGCCCGCCGGCATGCTCCGGGGATCGGTGTCCGCGTGGCGATCCGAGCCGCTCCGGAGGTGGGTGTCGAGATCGTCGTGGGCAACCACCTGCCGTCGCACGTTCCGGTGGAGTTCCGGCCGGGAAGTGGGCTGGACGGCATACGGGCGCGGGTGACCGCGTTGGGTGGAGACTTCCGATGCTTCGTCGACGAGCAGCGGGTGTTCAGGGTCGCAGTCAGGTTGCCGTGGCTCTGGGCGGCTGAGATCGGTCCCGTGTGGACCCCGGGTGCCGGAGCGGCGTCATGACGCGCGTCCTGCTCGTCGACGACGACCCGCTGGTGTGCGGTGCCCTCGAGATGATGCTCTCGGCGACCGAGGACATTGACGTGGTCGGGAGTGTCCACGACGGCGACCAGGTCATCGACGCGATCCATCGGCACCGCCCCGACATCCTGCTCATGGATGTGCGGATGGCGCGTCAGGACGGCATCACCACGACTGCTGCCCTCACGGCCCTGCCGTCCGCGCCGAAGGTGATCATGCTGACGACGTGGGACAGCGACGACGTGATGCTCCGGTCGGTCCATGCCGGCGCGTCCGAGTTCCTGCTCAAGACCGCGAGTCCGCGCGACATCATCAAGCACGTGCAGGACGTCGCGTCAGGTGAGGGCGCGCTGTCCGCGCGAAGTGCCCGTCAGCTTGTGGAGCACCTGCAGTCCGACCCGGCGCGCGACCTCAGGCGGGCCGCGGAGGGACTCGTGGCGACGCTGACCGACCGGGAGCGCGATGTTGTGCGGTGCGTGGCGCGGGAGATGACGACGGCGCAGATCGCGGCAGAACTCTTCTTGGGTGAGGCCACGGTGAAGTCGCACCTGTCGAGCGCCCAGCTCAAGCTCGGAGCGCAGAACCGGGTGGGCATCGGCATCATCGCTGACCGTGCCGGCCTGGTCTGACGTCAGCCTCGAGGGTGGAAATTTGCGCAGTAGCAGCAATCGCCGGCAATGGGTGACTTAGGTCCCTACGATCGTGCCTGCGTGGGGGGAGACCATCGAGCAACGGTGGCTGCCAAACCAGGAGAAGCAGCGTGGGGATGGACGCCTTCGCCATGCCCAAGAACCTCACTCGATTCGACCAGGAAGAAGCCCATGAGCAACGCGCCAGCAGGTTGGTATCCACAAGAAGACGGTCGCCAGCGCTACTGGGATGGAGAGCGCTGGACCGAGCACTTCGCCCCGGGCATCAAGCAGTCCCCGACCACGGAAGGCATGCCCTCAGAGCAGAGCTACATCGGTGCCTCAACCGAACCGGTCAACTCGGCTGGCCAGGCGCAGACGAGCGCCGCGCCCAGACCGTGGTTCAGGAAGAAGCGCTTCATCATCCCGGCTGGGCTGGTGGCCCTTGTGATCATGTTCAGCGCTCTCAGCGGAAGCGGCGAGGGGGACCCCGTCGAGGCCAGCGGAGTGGACGGCACTCCGACTGCCACGGCGCCCGCCAGCCCCACGAGCACTGCACCCTCCGCCACACCGACTGCCCCCGCAGCGGCCACGGTGGCTGCGCCCGCACCGACGACCCCACCTCCGGCACCGAAGAAGCAAGCGACCGTGGCGCCGGTTGCCCCGGTGGAGCCCGAACTGAGCACTGCGCAGGAAATGGCGGTTCGCCAGGCCGAGTCCTACTTGGACTACGCGGGCTTCTCCAAGAAGGGCCTCATCAAGCAACTGGAGTTCGAGGGCTTTTCGGCCAAGGATGCCCAGGTTGCGATCGGCACCCTGACGGTCGACTGGAACGCAGAGGCTGCAGAGTCGGCCAAGGGCTACACCGAGATGTCCGGGTTCTCCCGTTCCTCGCTCATCAGGCAGTTGGAGTTCGAGGGGTACACCAACGCCCAGGCCAAGCACGGAGCCGACTCCGTCGGTCTCTGAGCCGCGGTTCCAGGAGCGACTGTTGCCCCAACCGCCAAGACCGTCGGTTGGGGCCACGGTTGGTCAGGCACCGATGTCGCTGCCGACAACCTCGCGTTCCTCACACGTGGACACGGCCGTGCACACTCAGCGAGGAAGGACAACCACGGGGCACGCCGGCCGTGATCCAGATTAGCTGCACTCCGTGGGCTGGTCCTGACACCTCATCCAGCCCGTCTGGGCGATCCATCCGACGAGCGTTGCTCCCACCGAGACAAGGCCCAGGATGAGAAACCTGTCGAGTGCGGCGAGCAGGCGTCCTGCGGTGCTCTGCGTCTGGCCGGTCGATTCTGAGCAGCCATGGTCGGGGACTCTGCCGGAGATGACCCACGGGCCCGAGGGGTCATCCACCGCCGGGCCGTGTCAAACTTCCCGACCACGGCCCATCGGCACGCCTGACTCATAGGCGAAGATCGCGGCTTGCACGCGGTCCCGCAGCCCGAGCTTCATGAGCACCCGCCCGACGTGCGTCTTCACCGTCGTCTCCGACACGAACAGCTCACGGGCGATCTCCGCGTTCGTTAGGCCTCGCGCCACCAGCGCCAAGACCTCCCGCTCACGAGCCGTGAGCGACGAGAGCCGTTGTGCTGCAGCCGCATCCAGCGCACCATCCGACCCGGGACCCCGCTCGATGAACGCCTCGATCATCCGCCGCGTCACCGTCGGCGCGAGCAACGATTACCCGGCATGCACCGCCCGGATGCCCGCGACGAGAAGCTCTGGCGGCACGTCCTTGAGCAGGAACCCGCTTGCACCGGCCTGCTCCATCGCGACTCAAGAGACGCCGCGTCGCCTCGATCCCGTCGACACCCGGCATACGCACATCCATGAGCACGACTTCGGGCGACAGCTCCGCAGCCAACGCCACGGCAGACTCACCGTCCGCGGTCTCGCCCACGACCTCGAGGTCCGGCTCGATCTCATGGATCATCCGGAAGCCGGCTCGCACCAGCGCCTGGTCGTCGACGACGAGCACCCGGATCGGCCGACCCTCCGCTGACGCTTCAGCGGCTGCACCGGCCGACGACGACGTCATGCCGACTCCAGCGGCAGTCGCGCCACGAGCTCGAACCCACCCTCGCGCCGCGGCCGCGCGACGAGCGAACCGCCTTACACCGCAACCCTTTCGCACATCCCGGTGAGCCCGTTCCACCCCGTTCGGAGTGCCGGCATCGACACCGTCGTCGCGCACTGCCAGCTCGATCGCCCTCTCCCCGAACGCGATCGACACCTCCGCGGGCTGCGGCGAACGCGCGTGCCGCAGCGTGTTCGTCAGTCCATCTTGGACGAGCCGGTATGCCGTGAGGTCCAGCCCCGGTGCCAGCTCGCGCTCCTGCCCCCTAACCGACACGGACACCGGCAGCCCGGCCGAGCGGTATGCCGTGTGGCCGCGTCCCGGGGCGCGGCCACCCGGGGCGCGTGCTTCTCGAACGAGGCTCCGGACGGGTCCGGGCTCGATACCGTGACGGTGCACGACACCGATGTCGCTACGCGGTCTACGCCTGTCGGTGACGGAGAGGAGCACGGGTGCGGATCAGTACGCTCATCATTTCCTCGCAGCCGTGGTCGGAGGCCGCGAACACCTGGGGTGATGTGGAAGCAGCAGGCCTCGACACGGCATACGTCGCCGACCACCTCACGCACCCCACGATGACGGGGGAGTGGCTCGCCGACCCGTGGACAACGCTCGCCGTGGCGGCCACCGTCACGACGAGGATCGGCCTCGGCACCCTGGTCGCGTCGGCCCTGATCCGCAGCCCGGTCACGCTCGCCCGTCAGTCGTCGACGCTCCAGGACGTCAGCGGCGGGCGCTTCACCCTCGGCGTCGGCGCCGGCGCGGCGGCGGACGGGATCGCGGACCGGGGCGAGGAGACGGACGCGCGCGGACGGCATACCCGGCTGGTTCACGTCGTCCGAGGGCTTCATGCGGTGTGGGCAGGAGAGGCTGGGTACGCTAGCGACGCCGTGTCGTTCTCCGGGCTCGCGACGGCGCCTCTCGCGCCCGGCTCTCGTCGGCCGAGGCTGGTCGTGGCCGCCCACGGGAACCGCGGCTTCGAGCTCGTCGCGACGTCCGCGGACGGGTGGAGCACCTATGGAGGGGCGCAGGCCGTGGGGGCGACCCGAGAGGAGTTCTGGGAGGTCGTGCGGCGGCAGGGTGCCGACATGGACCGGGCGTGTGACGGTGCGTCGAACGACCCGCGGTCCATCTCTCGCTCGGTCCTCGTCGGGTATGCCGGCTACCGGCCCCTCGCTTCGAGGGCGTCGCTCGAGGACGAGGTGGCGGCGGCGGAGGCGTGCGGCCTCGACGAGCTGGTCTGCTACTGGCCGACGGAGGTCTCGGGCGGACGGTTCTCCAGCGACCCCGAGGTCCTGGCGGAGGTCGCGTCGAAGGTCAACGGGTCGTGAGGTGGAGCAGGCGCCTGCTGCCCGCGCTCTCCCACTCGTCGTGCCGCATCGCCCACGCGACCGCCTCGGACCGGCTGCGCACGCCGAGCTTGCGATAGATGCTCGACGTGTGGTGCATGACCGTCTTCGCGCTGATGCCGAGCAGCAGGGAGAGCTCCTTGTTGGTGGCGCCGGAGATCATCGAGCCGAGGACCTCGCGCTCGCGCTCCGTCAGCTGCTCCGGCAGGCAGGACGCCCCGGACGCAGCGGAGGGGCTGGGCGGGCGGTGGAGGGCAGCGACCGCCGTCTCCTCGATCTCGGGAACCTCCGCCATCACGGACACAGCCCATTCCGTATGCCGTGCCCGCAGTTCCGCGGCACGCTCGGGATCGTCTGCCAGCAGCTCAAGCGCGTGCTCCCTGACCAGGGGGGACAGCCGGTAGTGACTCCCTGACTGGCTGTGCACCGGGTCGACGAGGTGAGCCTCCACGAGGTCGGACAGGGCATCGATGTCGATCGGTCGGGCTGTGACAGCCTCGATCGCGTCGAGGGAGACCGCCGAGTGGAACACGGAGAGGGCGCCCAGCAGGTCCCTCGAGAAGTTCGACAGCAAGGAGGCGCTCCACCGCATCGTGTGGAACAGGTCGTGGTCGTCGGCCAGGTCGTGTCCGAGGTGCCGGCTCGTGATGACCGCAGCACGCGACGAGCTCCGCAGCCGCGCCAACAGGACCGAGGGGCACAGCGCTGCGGACCGCGCCGCTGCCATCTCGATCGCCTTGGGTATTCCGCCGAGCTCTGCACAGATGGCTGCGATGTCCCGAAGAGCCTCGCCGTCGAGATCCGCTGTGGTGCCGGTCCGATGGGCAGCGTCGAGGAACACGCGGACGGCGGGCTGCGCGGCATACGTCTCGAGGGAGACCTCAGGACCGACGTCCGGGAGGGGTGGGACCCGGATCACCGACTCGCAGGGAAGGTGGAGCGGCGAGCGGGCGGTGACGACGAGGCGTGCAGCAGGCTGCCGGAGGAGAATGTGCCACAGCTCCGCGGCGGCATCGGGGGAGTGGTCGGCGTCGTCGATGAGGACGAGGTCCGCGGTGTCCAGCGCCTCCGTCACCGAGCGTCCGAGCAACCCCGGTGTCGTCCAATGGCGTGCCTCGACGATCCGAACCGACTGTGGCACAGCAGGATTCGAGGTACCTCGCGGACTCGAGGTGACGGGCGTGCGGGCCAGCACCGCCTTGGCGACGCTGGTCGTCCCCACCCCCGGGAGTCCCGTGAGGGTGAGGACTCGCGTGCAGGGATCGGCCAACAGGCGCAACCCCCTGATGACCACGTCCTCCCGCCCCTGCAGCGGTCGTGACCACGGCACCTTTCGACTATGACAGCGATCGAGCGTGCTCGTAGGGCATTTGCCCGATGTGCCCGTCGGTGCCCCGGGTGGACCGTGGAGGAGTTGCTCGGGGGAGCCATCACTGCCCACCTCGAGGTGAAACCAGCCCATCCAAGAGACAAGGCCACACCATGTTCTTCCTTTCGTCGCGGCGCAGCTCGGTGCCGCCATCCATGACATCGTCACCATCGCGCAAGGGACTGGCCCTCGCCGGTGCCACCGCTCTCACCGCGGCCGCGCTCGTCGTCCCGGTCCAGGCGGCCCACGCCATCGACCCGGTCTGCTCGACGCTCACCTACACCACGTTCGACGACCCGATGCCGGCACCACTGACGCTGAACGGGAGCGCCGCCGTCGCCGGCGTTGCCGGGAGCAAGGTCCTCCGTGTCACGCCGAGCCAGTTCAGCCAGGCCGGCACAGCCTTCACGAGCAGCAAGGTGAGCTTCCTCAACGACGGCTCGTTCAGCACCTTCTTCACGTTCAGCTTCACCGCTCAGCAGGGCGGCGGGGCGGACGGTCTCGTCTTCACCGTGCAGAACGTGTCCAACAGCGTCGGTGGCCTCGGGGGTGGGATCGGCTACATGGGGATCGACCAGAGCATCGGGGTGGAGTTCGACAACTGGTTCAACGGGGGCTACGACATCGACGGCAACCACGTCGGCATCGACGTCAACGGTGACATCACCTCCAACCCCACGATCACCAGCCCGGTGGCCCTGGACAACTCAGGGGCACTGCATCGGGCCTGGGTCGACTACAACGGCGTCACCGACCAGCTCGAGGTCCGACTTGCTGACTCCGACACTCGGCCTCTCAGTGCCCTGCTCACCAAGACGCTCAACCTTCCGGACATCCTCGGCGGTGCCGGCCCGGACGCCACTGACGCCTTCGTCGGCTTCACGTCGGGCACCGGTTCAGCGGCCGCTCACCACGACGTCCACAGCTGGCAGCTGATCAACTGCTACCAGCCCATCGACGCACCGCCCACCGTCACTGCAGGCGGCCCGTACTCCGGAGCCGAAGGTTCCGCGGTGACCTTGGCAGGGACGGCGACCGACGACGGCACCGTGACCTCGCAGTGGTCCTACGTGGCCGACTCCGCGGACGCGGGTGCGACCTGCACCTTCGCCGACGCCACCGACCCGACCACCACCGTCACGTGCACCGATGACGGCACCTACACGTTGACGTTGACCGGTGACGACGGCGTGAGCGCGCCCGTCGCCTCGAACGCCACGCTCACGGTGAGCAACGTCGCGCCGGAGGTCGCCTCGGTCTCCACCACGTTCACCGCCGCGTGCACCGTCTCAGCCTCCGCGTCCTTCAGCGACGCGGGCACCAACGACACTCACACGGCCACACTCGACTGGGGCGACGGCGCTTCTGGTGGAGCCACCGTGTCCGAGACTGCTGGCGCCGGGACGGCCACGGGTTCACACACCTACGCGGCGGCGGGCTCCTACACCGTCACGGCGACGGTCACCGACGACGAGGGTGCCGCGGACTCCGGATCTGCGAGCGTCACGACGAAGAACACGGCCTCCGCCTTCGGCGCGCCGATCGACGCGGGAGGCGCTCGCAGTGTCTTCAAGCTCGGCAGCACGATCCCGCTCAAGATCACGGTCACCGACTGCTCCGGGAACCTCGTCCAGACCCTGAGCCCGATGGTCCAGCTCGACAAGATCGACTCCACACCGGCCGGACCGGTCAACGAGGCGGAGATCACCGAGGTCCCGACGAACGGCAAGCTCATGGCCTGGAACGGTGAGCACTACCACTACAACCTCTCCACCAAGAGGAGTGAGTTCTTCGGTGGTGCGGCCCTCACGATCGGCACCTACCGGATCACCGTGAACGACCCGACGCTTTTCGCCCCCGCCACGGTCTTCATCGACCTGCGCTGACGATTCCGTCACGGAGCAAACCGGCCGTATGCCGTCGAGTTCCGTTCCGCAGCAGCCTGACCCAGCCAGCCCGGCTGGGTCAGGCTGCTGGTGTCACGGTCGCCGATCAGCGAAGCCGGACGGCCACCTCACCGTTGTCCCGGGACTGGAGTTCCACGACGTCGGAGCGGTCCTCGATGAAGGCGCGGAACGACGAGTAGCCCAACGACTTCTCCTTGAAGGTCGAGTCCATCCGCAGCATCTGGCTCTTGATCGATGAGTAGAACTGCCACCCGTCGTCACTCCTCTCCATCCCCACGCGGATCGCCCGGACCAGCAGCTCGGTGGCCTTCTGGTTCGCCTTCTCGGCGGGGGTCAGGGCCTTCTTCGGCGGGGGAGAGGCCGGTTCCTTGGTGGCCTTGGCCGACACAGCCTTCTTGGTCGCGGCCTTCTTCTTGGTCGTCCCGGTTGCGGCTGGCTCACTGAAGACCGGCGCCACGGCCGCCGCCTTCGGCGTGACCGCCTGGACGCTCGGCAGGTCGTCGTAGTCGCTGAACTCGTCGCACGCCGCGACCAGCGCCCGACTCGTCGACCCCGTGACCCCGATGCCGACGACGAAGCGGCCCATCCGCCGACAGCGCTGCGCGAGCGCGATGTAGTCCGAGTCCCCACCGACGATGACGACGTGGGTCAGGTCGGCATGGTCGACGAGGTCGTTGACGGCGTCGATCGAGAGTCGGATGTCGGCGCCGTTCTTGGTCCCCGAGGTCGCGAAGAGCTGGACGAGGTCGACGGCCCGGTCGATGAGCTGGCCCTTATAGGCCGCGTTGGCCGGCACCGACCAGTCGGCGTACGCGCGGGTGAGGGCGACGACGCCGAAGGACGACGCGTAGTCGATGATCGCGCCCAGGTCCACGACCGCCTCCCCGAGCCGCCCTGCAGCCACGCCGTCACCACCGCTCTCGCCGGGGGAGTGGTCGCGGGCGTTGTCGCGCCGCCACGACCCGACACCGTGCAGGTTGTCGTAGCGGGAGATGACCATGTTGTCGAAGTCGAGGTAAACCGCGACCCGAGTCCTGTCAGGCATGACCCGACCCTAGCCGTCGCCGTCGGACCCGCCGCCCCCGCTCGCGTAGTAGCGGAACAGCAGCCACGCGGCCACGGCGTCGAGGACGTGCCACACGGCGTGCGGCTGGAGCCACGAGCCCGGGTCGCACAGCACTCCACCGTCCTTACCGGTGTTCCAGATCGCGAACGCGACGACGAGGGTCGCGACCGACGCAAGTCCCCAGCGCAGGTCGAGGCGGGTCGTTCGCCTGCGCGACAACGCTTCCAGACCGAGTGCCGCGAGCAGCATCACACCGAAGACGGCGTTCCCCACCGTCATGACGACCGGAACGTCGGCCGACACGAACTCGGCCACGGTGCACACCCCGAGGGCGACGACGAAGAGCCCTGCGAAGCCGGCAGCCGGGAGCGCGAGGAGCCTAGCGGCGGCATACGAGAGGACGAAGCTCGCGAGCAGGTACATGCTGTAGAGGTCGAGGTGACCTCCCAGCGCGCTCTCCGATGCGTGCATCGCTGCACTTCCCGGACCCAGCAGGACGACCAGGACCGCGTATGCCGTCCCGAGACTCGCGCTCATCGTGCCGGCCCCGCGTCGGGCGACGTGAGCCGCGATGGCGAGGCCGGCGACGACGAAGCCGAGGTTGCTGAACGTGTTGGCGGGCTGCTTGACCACCGCGTCGAGGGCTTCCTCGCAGAAGCTGCCGCCGCGTCCGACGTCCGGTCCGAGCCAGCCGAAGGCAAGGGCGGCAGCGAGCAGTCCGACGGACGCGGCTGCGGCGGTCAGAGTGACGACCAAGGGGCGCTGAGCGGCTCTCGGCGACCTCGGCGGTTGTCGTGGCGGCACGGCTCCCAACGTGTCACACCGCCGTCGGTCCTGTCCCGGCTTGGCTGTCAGTGGTCGCCGATAGCGTGGAGGTCAGTCGTTGGAGGAGGGGACCCGATGCGAGCAGCACGCACCCGCCACGCCGTTGCGTGGGGTGCTGACAGCTGCTCGGGACCGACTCTCCGGGCTTGGCGAGGTGCTGTCCTCGCTGAGTGCCGGTGACCTCGCAGAGCTCATGACCCTGGCCGACGAGGTGAAGTCGCAGGCGGCCGCCGCGCAGGTGCGTGTCACCGCCGAGGCGGCACATCGTGGCGAGTTCGCCTCGGCCCGGCGAGGGGCGGGCTCGGTCCATGCCTGGGTGCGCGAGCACGCACCGTCGCTGCGTCAGGGCGGAGCCGGTCAGGTGGCCCAGCTGGCCCAGGACGCAGCTGCGTCGGCGCCCGGTGGCTTGTGGGCGCGTGGCGGCCCGGACGCCGGCCCGTTCGCCGACGAGAGCCGCCCCGAGGGGATCGTGTGGGGGCGCGTCCTGTCCGGGGAGGTCGGTGTCGGGCTGGCGGTCACGGCGTTGCGCGAGATGGCTCGGATGAAGGACCTGCTCACCGACGAGGCCGTGCCGACGGTGACCGGAGCCATCCTCGACCACGGCGTCGCGTGGGGTCAGGCCGAGGCGCGCAAGATCCGGCCCCGCCTGCTCGCGAAGTACGGACGAGAGGGCGAGTTCGACGACAAGCAGCGACGGTTGCGCGCCGGGGCGTTCCTGTCGAGCCCGGTCGTGGCGGACGGTGACCTGACCGAGTACAGGATGGCGATGACACCCGCGCAGGCGACGAGACTCGAGGCGGCGATCGGACCGCTGTCGAAGCCGGCGCCGAACCCCGTCACCGGTGAGGTGGATCTGCGGTGCGCCGGGCAGAGGCGGGTGGAGGCGTTGGCTGCCGTGCTCGCCGGTGCGGCGGCGGACGACGCCGGGGCGTCAGGACCCGGTGGTTCTGCCACCGTGGTCCACGTGTCGATCGGGCTCGCCGACCTGGTGGCGGGACTCGCTGGTTCGGACGGCTCCGCGGGGACCGGTTGCGTCATGGGTTCGCGGGCGCGCCAGACGATGCTCGCCCCGTCGGTCGTGCGGCAGCTCGCCTGCGACGCCGACGTCGTCCCCGTGGTCCTCGGCGCCGACGGAGAGGTCGTCGACCTCGGCCGCGCCACCCGACTGTTCACGCGAGGGCAGCGCCGGGTGCTGTGGCACCGCGACGGGCAGTGCACGTTCCCGGGATGCACCACGCCCGCGGCCTGGGCGCAGGCGCACCACCTCGTTCACTGGACCGACGGCGGGCCTTCGGACCTCGCCAACTCAGCCCTGCTCTGCCAGCGCCACCACACCGTGGTCCATGACCGTCGTCTCATCGCGATCGTGCATCCACCCGACGAGGACGGCCGGTCAGTGACGTGGGACCTGAGCCCCGGGAGCTACGACCGCGAGCTTCCCGAGCGGCTGGCGACGCTGGCACGGGCCCGCGCTCGATCGGATCCGAGCCATCGCCGGCGACGCCTCGACACCGGTCCGCCGGACGGCTGGGCCTCGGCGATCCCCGATGGGGTCCTGGTCGCGTTCGCCGACGACCTCGAAGCCGACCTCGAAGCCGACCACGCCACGTGGCGTGACGAGCATGCTCTCTGGGACGTGTCTGCCTGACACACCGCCGCGCCTCGCCGGTGTTCGGTTCGGCCGATGTGACTGTGACGTGCTGATCAGCCCATCCGTGACTGCGTGGCGACGGTGCGCACGTCGCGCGGGTCGGTCATGGCCCATCGCACCGTCGCGGTGGCGGCGTCACCGAGCGGTCGCGCCAGCACCATCTCGGTCACCGGCAGCCAGGGGAGACGCAGAGGCCGGCGAGCCCACCGCGGCAGCAGCGCCACGGCGCCGGCGGCCAGGGCGGCATACCCGGGTCGTGCGGCGAGGGGGAGCGGGGGGTGCAGGAGGAGGAAGCGTGCCGCCTCGCGCGACGCCGTGGTCGACTCGAGCTCAGGACGGTAGGAGTCGATGACGGCCTCCAGCTCCGCGGTCGTCAGCGGGGGGTCGACCACGCCGAGCCGTCGCGCGACGATCGAGGTCTGCTCCACGTAGAGGTCGGCCTCGGCCTCCGTGAGCGGCTCGGCGGCGTACCGCTGGAAGGACGTGAGGAAGCTGTCGACCTCGGTGACGTGCACCCACCGGAGCAGGTGGGGGTCGCTCGCGGCATACGGCCGTCCGTCCTCGGCCTTGCCGCGCACGCGCTCGTGGATGGAGCGGACGCGGGCGATCTGCGCCTCGGCGTGCTCGATCGTCCCGAACGTCGTCGTCGCGAGGAACTCGCTCGTGCGCTGCAGGCGCCCCCACGGGTCGCCCTTGAAGCCGGAGTGCCCGGCGACACCGGCCATGGCGAGCGGGTGCAGCGACTGGAGGAGGAGCGCACGGATGCCGCCCGGGAACATCGCGGCGTCGGCGTGCACCCGCCAGACCGGATCCTCCGGCGTGAACCAGCGCTCGCCCTCGGCGCCCCAGATGACGGCCGCCTTCTCGGCTGCGTCGTCACCGGCCACCCGGGAGCGCAGGGCGGTGGCCAGCTGACGTCGGGCCCGCGCACTCCAGCGGTCGGACGTCGGATCGGGGCTCGGCATGGTGCTCCTCTTCGAAGGGATGGACAAACCCTATACACGTTCCCTGACAGTGAGCCGTGAGTGGCGCCGTGCGCTGTCGGTGGTCGCTGACACGATTGAGACATGGAGATCCCAGCGGCGCTCGCCCTCGGGCGTGACCTGCTGCACGAGCACGGGCTCGAGCACTGGCGGGTGACGACCGACCGTGCCAAGACGCGTGCTGGCGTCTGCCGTTTCTCTGCCCGCACGATCTCGCTGAGTGGCCCGCTGACCCGACTCCACGACGAGGACGAGGTGCGCGACACGATCCTGCACGAGATCGCCCACGCCCTCGTCGGCCCGGCGCACGGGCATGACGCGGTCTGGCGCGCCAAGGCCGTCGAGATCGGCTGCACCGGTCAGCGCACCGTCGACGCCGATGCCCCGCAGGTCGAGGGTCCGTGGCGGGGCGAGTGCCCCCGTGGTCACTCCTACACGCGTCACCGCCGACCAGGTCGCGTCATGAGCTGCCTCGCCTGCTCGCCGGAGTTCGATGCCACCGCGGTGCTGACGTGGACCTACGAGGGTCGGCGGGTCGACATGGGCGAGGCCTACCGCCACGAGCTCGACGAGATCATCCGCAGGCACGGCGTGGCCGTCGGCCGACGACGTCCTGCTGCGGCCGCGGTCGAGCCGATCCGCGTCTCCGCGTTCCCGGTGGGCGCCCTCGTGCGCATCGTCGCCGACGGCCCCATGCACGGAGCGGTCGGCGAGGTCGAGGCCGCGTTCGCGACCCGCAGCCAGGTGCGCATCGGCGACGACCTGTATGCCGTGCCCAACGAGGTCCTCCAGGTCGCCGACCGCCTGGCGAGCTGAGCACCTCATTGCGGCAGCAGATCGGCGGCACCGGAGAGCCCACCTTGTGGTTGTCCGTCACTACCGTCGAGAGGACCAGCCCATCGTCCATGGAAGGTTCCACCCATGAGCTCCCAGACTGAGGCCGGCGACCTGCTCACCCGCGCTCTCGACCAGACCGCGACCCTGCTCGACCAGGTGAACCCCGACGAGTACGACCAGCCGTCGACCTGCAGCGACTGGACCGTCGGCGACCTCGTCAAGCACGTCGTCGCCTCCCCGCAGCGGTTCGCCGACATGGCCGCCGGCAAGGACGTCGACTGGTCGGCGACGTCCGACGTGGGTGAGGACCCGGCCGCCGAGTTCCGAGCCGCCGCCGACGCCCTCCTCGACAAGGTCGCCTCGGGTGAGGCCGGCTCCGTGTCCAGCGCAGCGCTCCCGGAGTTCGCTGTCCACGGCTGGGACCTGGCTCACTCCACCGGCAGCACGACCGATCTCGACGACGAGGTGGCGGAGCGCGCGCTGGCCTTCATGCGCGACAACCTCACGCCCGACAACCGCAAGGGCGTCTTCGGACCCGAGGTCGAGGCCAGCCCGGACGCCCCCGTCCAGGACCGTCTCGCCGCGTTCGCGGGACGCACGGTCCGCTGATCGCGGGCGTCTCAGAGGGCGATCGTCAGGAAGGTGCCGTTGGGGTCCTCGGATCGGTGCGCATGCTCTTGAGCTCGTCGTGTCCGGGTGACAGCGACGCCAGCGCGACCGTGCCCATGAACAGGCCCAGTGCCGGGTCGCTGAAGTCGGCTCGCGTGATCGTCACCACGTGCGACATCCGACCCGATGCCGCTCCGGCGACACCCCTAGGCTC